>OY970274.1:0-3195523 GCA_963715775.1 uncultured Solirubrobacterales bacterium
ACGACGCAACTTTGGCCCGGCGACACGACACTGCTCGGGCCAGAAGTCGTCTCAAGATCATCGCTGTACGAGTACGTCGGGGTTGACAACGTGACGCCATCGCTGGTCGGCGTCGACAACACAGGGACCCTGATCAGTGACTGCAGCACCATCCCGGGAGGGCCGCCTCTCAATGAAGGTAGTCGCCTCAACGTGATGTCCGAAGACGGCTCGCGCGTCTTCTTCACAGCGCTCGGGCGCGGATTCCCAGAAGATAAACGGTGTACCGGTGCGCCGGTCATGCCCCGAGTTGACGAGTTGTTTGCACACGTTCACGGCGGTGCCCCGCAAAGCCCCATCGACTCGCAGCAAGGCTGTACGATCACTGCCGACGCCTGTACGGTCGCGATCTCTGAGCCCCAGGCTCTCTCCCCGGTCGCTCCAGATGCAGGCTGCACCAGCGAAGAATGCCTGAAGGACGTGAGCGAACCGGCCAATTTTCGCGATGCGAACTTCGAAAAGGCCTCCAGGGATGGCTCGAGAGTTTTTTTCACTAGTCCCCAGAAGCTCCTCGACGGAGCGACCCAGGACGGCGATGAAGAAGACGGGGCTGTCCCGAGCGAAAATGAAAAAGGATGCGCTTCTACTGTTGGCGCAAATGGCTGCAATCTATATGAGTTTGATTTCAACGAACCCGAAGGGCATAGGCTTGTTCTGGTCTCCAGCGGAGATTCCAGCGGGCTTGGACCCGAGGTCCAAGGTGTCGCGGCGGTCTCCGAAGACGGATCACACGTATACTTCGTAGCCAGAGGTAAGCTCACAAATGAACCACGAGGAGGCGAAGAGGGGATCTGCATTTCGGCGCTGGACTCGGCAGAACTGGCCGAAGAACTTGCGACGCGGGAAGGGAACTGTCGACCCAAGCGCAACAGTGAAAATCTATACGTATGGGATGCTGCCACCGGCAAAACAGCGTTTGTTGCGACGCTTGAGAGTTCAGATGCCCGTCAATGGAGTCCCGGAACACCAGAGCCGATGGGGGCGACCGACGACGGACGATTCCTCGTATTCACGAGCGTACGCAAGCTCACCCCACGGGACGCGAGTCATGTACAACAGGTGTACCGTTATGACTCCTCAAACGGGGAATTGGCGAAGGTCTCGATTGGGGGCGAAGGCAGTAGCAGCGCTACCGGTGCGGAAATCTTGAGACAGTCATCCACTACCCAGACCATTGCCACTAATCTCGATTCACACCCAGCAGTGTCAGAAACCGGGGTTGTTGTCTTCTTTAGCAGTGAAGCACTTCTTCCGGGGGCAACAGATACCGAGTGCCTGACCGAAGAAGAAGGAGAATGTAGGGCCTTTGCGGAGAATATCTACGAGTACAACGAAGGACGTGTGTATTTGATTAGCGCTGGAACGGAAGCCGGTGGGACCATCAGTCAATCGGGGCGCGACATATTCTTCGATGTACGCGGCTCGCTTGCATCTAGCGACGGCGACACACTTAGTGATATCTATGACGCACGCGTAGTCGGGGGCTTCCCGGGGCCACTTGCACCGGCGCCGTGCGAAGGGGAAGAGTGTCAAGGAAGCGGAACCTCACCGGTGACGTTTGGGCCGCCTGCCAGTGCAATATTGTCGAGTAACAAAAACTTCCCCGTCTCGCAGTCCGTCCCGGTCAAGAAGGCTGCGATCCTCGCAAAGTGCCGCAGGGGAGCGGACCTTCATCATCGCAAGTGCCCAAAGCGCATGCATAGACGAAAAGCAAAAATCAGAAATGCCCGGTCACGAGGAAGGTCGGGACGATCATGAGATTTCTTATGAAGCTGACAATCTTGGTCGGGTTTATGTGCCCTGCGTTTGCGGGCGTCGCTACACCGGCAAGTGCGCTCGCACCGGCCGCACGCTTGGCGTTGAGGCTTGATGGGTGGCCAACTGAGGTGTCTCCAACCACAGGCGGAACGCTGTTGTTGCGCGTCACCGATGAAGGCGCCCGCCCGGTAAATGGTGAACCTGTGACGGTGACCGATGCCCTGCCGCCCGGATTGATGGTGTCCAGAGTGCTATTCGCAAAAGCGTCCCCAGCCGAAGAACCACTGGTATGTACTCATAATGAAACTACTGTGAGTTGTAGCTATGGTGGTGGTTTGAACGGCGACGGCACTGCTGGACTTTACGTCGCGATCGGAGTCGAAGCTAAGCCGGGGATGCAGGGACGGCTGGCGGGCGCTAACGTCGCCACAGTTTCGAGTCCCGGCGTGAGCTCTGCGTCGCTAGAAACCCCAGTGAGCGTTGGCTCCGAAGAAGGCCATTTTGGTCTTGATGCGCCTCTAGGGGCGAGCGTTCTTGATAGCACGGGAGCATCAGACACGCAGGCCGGGGATCATCCAAATATTTTCACTACCGAATTTGTGATGAATTCGGCGACACGTCCCGACCTGGAACCTGGCCATACGGGGGAATTTGTGACCGAACCAGTTGAAAATGTCAAGGACGTAGTGGTAAGGCTGCCGCCTGGCTTTGTGGTGAATCAGCAAGCGGCTACGACGTGTCCTCAGGCCGAACTTGCCCCTCCGAACAACGGCATGCGCTGCCCGCTGTCGAGCGTAGTAGGCTCCGCTGCGATAGAGCAGGGTGGGCAGCCGAGATGGTCATTCTCAGGGCCTGTGGGTAATAGCAACGATGTCGTGCACCCGGTTTTCAATGTTCCACCGGAGCGTGGGCATCCGGTGGAGTTTGGGTTTCTTTTCAAGGGCCAGGTGATCGCGTTTTACACTGGGCTAGTTCATACCGCTGCCGGCTACGTTGGTGAGGCGATTGTGCCGTCGGCGCCGCGATTTGTCTTGCTCACCGGCGTGAAAGTGACGCTATTTGGAGATCCAGCGACTGTCAACGGCAGTGGTACTACCCACACCGCTTTTTTTACCAACTCGTCGGACTGTGACGGGGGTCCGTCGTCGACTCAGATGTACATGGATACGTGGCTGACTCCAGCGTTGCTTCCGCTGAACCCAGATGGATCACCAAACTTCAATGCGCTCAATCTGTCCGAACCGGCGTGGGTACCCGCGACCTCCGAATCGCCGCCGGTCAGCGGCTGCAACAAGCTGTCGTTCACCCCGTCGATCGAAGCGACGCCGACGAGCAAGCAGACGGTCGCCCCCAGTGGTCTGAACGTCACGCTGCGGATCCCGCAGAACGAAGACCCCGAAGGCCTCGCGACCCCACCGCTGAAGAACGCGACGGTCACGCTGCCGAAAGGCTTGACGATCAGCCCGTCCTCGGCGAACGGTCTCGCGGCGTGCAGTAACGAACAGTTCGCGGAAGACACGACCGAACCGGCGACGTGTCCGCAAGCCTCGCAGGTCGGCACTGTGATGGTGCACACGCCGATCCTCGCCAACCCGGTCGAAGGCCAGGTGTTCGTCGGCGCCCCGGAATGCAATCCGTGCAGTGCGGCGGACGCGCAGAACGGGCGGATGATCCGTCTGTTCCTCCAGGTGCACTCCGATGAATACGGGTTGACGCTCAAGTTCCCGGGCCGCGTCTCGTTGGATCCCGCGACGGGTCAGTTGACGGCGACGTTTCAGAACCTGATCCAGCAGCCCTTCGACAAGCTCGAATTCCATTTCAAGAGCGGTGAACGCGCGCCGCTGTCGACCCCGGCTGCCTGCGGTAGCTACGCGAGCAACGTCGACCTGACGCCGTGGAGCGCGCCCTATACCCCGGATGCGAACCTTACGCCGGGCTTCAACATCACCGAAGGCTGCGGCGGGCAGGGTTTCGCGCCCGCGTTCTCGGCCGGGACGACGAGCAATCAAGCCGGCGCGTATAGCCCGTTGACGCTGACGTTCTCGCGCTCGGACACCCAGCAGGACTTCAACGCGCTCGAAGCGACGCTGCCGCCGGGTCTGCTCGCGAAGCTCGCGGGTGTCCCCCGCTGTGGCGAAGCGGAAGCGAATTCGGGCACGTGTCCGGAAGGCTCCAAAATCGGCACGGTCACGGTCGGCGCCGGACCCGGCTCCGAGCCGTATTACGTCACCGGGCAGATTTATCTGACCGGCCCCTACAACGGTGGTCCGTTCGGCGAGGTCGTCGAGGTCCCCGCGGTCGCCGGCCCGTTCAACCTCGGCGTGGTCGCGGTGCGTGGTTCGATTCGCGTCAACCCGAGCACGATCCAGGCGACGGTTGTCTCCAACCCCTTCCCGAGCATCCTCGACGGCATCCCGTTGCAGGTGAAGACGGTCAACGTGTTGCTCAACCGGGAAAGCTTCATCGTCAACCCGACGAGCTGCGCTGCGCAGGCGGTCACGGGAAAGCTGACGAGCACGCAGGGCGCGGCCGCGGGAGTGTCGAGCCCCTACGCGGTGACGAACTGCGCCGCGCTCGCGTTCAAGCCGAACCTCACCGCCACGGTCTCCGGTCGTGCGAGCAAAGCGGGCGGGGCCGGCTTCGATGTGAAGGTCACCTATCCGGCGGGTCCCGCGGGGACGTATGCGAATACGAAGTCGGTCAAGGTCGACCTGCCGAAGCAGCTGCCGTCGCGGTTGACGACGCTGCAGAAGGCCTGTCTGGCGGCGACGTTCGAAGCGAACCCCGCGAACTGCCCGGCCGCCTCGGATGTCGGCACGGCGACCGCGGTCACGCCGCTGCTCGGGGTCCCGGTCAACGGCCCGGCGTATCTCGTCTCCCACGGCGGCGAGGCGTTCCCGGACCTCGAGGTCGTGCTGCAGGGCGAAGGCGTCACGGCGATCGTCGTCTTCAACACGAGCATCAAGAAAGGCATCACCTCGAGCACGCTCAAAGCGGCGCCCGATGTTCCTTTGAGCTCGTTTGAATTGAAGCTCCCCACAGGGAAGTACTCGATCCTCGGCGCGAACCTCCCGCCGAGCGCGAACTACAGCCTCTGCGGGCAGAGCCTCACGATGCCGACCGCGATCACCGGGCAGAACGGCACACCGATCAAACAGAACACAAAGATCGCGGTTACCGGTTGTCCGAAGGTAAAGAAAGCATCCAAAAAGAAGGCGCATAAGGCGTCCAAGTCAACCCGGAGGGGTCACTAATGAGGGTCAAAAAGTTCATCCCGACGGTGTTGGTTGGCGCTGTGGCCACGCTGGCGTTCGGTGTGGCGCCAGCGTTGGCGGCTGCTCCGGAAGCGCCGGTGACGAAAAGTCCGGCGGTTGGTGTCACGGCGACGACGGCGACGTTTGAAGGGACGTTGAACCCGAACGTCGAAGCGAAAGCGGGCTGGTATTTCGCCTACAGTCCCGAACAGGACGGGCCCGCGTGTATCGATGCGTTCACGGCCGGTGGGGAAGGGGAATCGGCGGAAGAATTCAAGGCGAAGCTCGTGACGAGCGAAGCGACGGGCTTGGAACCCCACAGAAAGTACAAATTCTGTCTGGTCGCCGACAACGAAGCGGGCGAAACGACGCCGAGCGGCAACGAAGTCGCCTTTGAAACGCTCGCGGCGAAGCCCGAAGTGAGCGGCGAGAGCGTCACCGGGCTGGACACGAGCGAACCGCAGCTGCAGGCGAGGATCAACCCGGAGAACGAGGAAACGAGCTACCAGTTCGAATACTCGACGAGCGAAGAAAAGCTCCTCAACGACGAAGGGACGGTGATCGCGGGCGCGCCGCCCGCCGCGAAGCTGCCCGCGGCGTTTGAAGAAATCGCCGTCGGCCCGTTCGGCCTCACGGGTCTGCAGGCCGGCCCCGTGTACTACTACCGGGCGGTCGCGACGAACGCGACGGGCACGTTCGACGGCGCGGTCGAACACTTCCAGACGCTCGCCGGTCCGCACGTCGCGACCAACCCCGCCGGCGAAGCGACGCGCACGACCGTGCCCGTGTCCGCGACCGTGACCCCGCAGGGCCTCGCGAGCACCTACCACTTCGAGTTCATCCCCCTCGCCGCCTACGAAGCGGCGCGCGCGGGAGGCGCGGCGAACCCGTTCGAAGGCGCGGGTGGCAGGGCCACGTACGACACGAAGCTCGCGAACGAAAACCAAGAAAGCTTCACCGACTACACGGCGCACCCGGTCGCGCTGACGCTCGAAGAACTCCAGCCGGAAACGACGTACGTGTACACGCTCGTCGCGCACAACGAACTCGGCAGCCAGGTTGGCGTGCCGCAGGTGTTCACGACCGCCGTAAGGACGCCGCCGACCGCCTCGACCGGCGGTGCGGTGAACGTCAGCCAGACCTCGGCGACGGTCACGGGCGCGGCGGACACGCGCGGGTTGCAGAGCACGCTGCAGTTCGAATTCGGCACCACCCCCTACGCGGGGGCGCTGCTGCCGGCGACGGGCGGCGCCGTCGAAGGCTCGCTCGTCGCGCTCTCGGACACGTTCAACGGCGAACTGCAGCCCGGGACGACCTACTACTACCGTGCCGTCGCGTCAAACCAGGACGGCACGAGCTATGGCGCATTGCAGTCGTTCACGACGCCCGGGTTCCCCGCCGCGTTCCCATCCGCGACGCTCGCGCCGACGGTCCCCTACACCCCGATCGCGCAGTTGAACGCGAAAGAAGCCAAGGAAGGCAAGGCGGTCAACCCGCCCAAGAAAAAAACCAAGGGGAAGAAGAAGGCCAAGAAGCACGGCAAGCGCGGGAAGAAGAAAAAGAAGTAAGCGACGCGCAAAGAGAGGTATGAGACGTGAGGGAAAGGGGGGATTGGCTGGTCAACCAGGGAGGGAAGCGGTGAGGGTTTTGAGGTTTTTTCTAGGGAGCGCGGTGGGTGTTGTTGTGTTGTTGACCTGTTTGGCGGGGCCTGTGTTCGCGGCGGGGGATGTCAACAACGGAGCTTGTTCGAACGAAGCGAACACGGGCTTTCGTGAAAGCCTGCCGGATTGCCGTGCGTATGAGCAGGTCAGCCCGGTGTTCAAGGACGGGTTTTTCATGGATTTCACGGGGTTGACGGGCGACGGGGGGCTCGTGAACGCCGAATCGATCGGGCTCGTAAACGGCGCTACCAGTAATCCCGACTGCCCATTGAATCGTTACGATTTTGAACGTACTGGGTCCGGGTGGGTAACGAACGCTCTCGATGACGCACCGCTCGAGACCTATACGTATGCCACGAATCATTGTACGCGGGTGCTTTTGAACGGTGAAGGCGCGTCGTTGTTGGAGTTGCGTATGCGGTCGGGCTCGGCGTACGAACAGGATCTCTATTTGCACAGGGGTCGGTCGTTCACGCTGGTCGGTCCGATGCTGGGGCCGTCGGCGATTCCGGCTATCGCGACGGCCCCCGATCAGCAAGCTGGAAACAATCCTGAAGCGGCGGACTTCGTTGCCAGTACCCCTGACCTTGAACACGTGCTGTTTACGCTGGGGGCGAAGAACGAAGGACTCGCTCCCGGCGTCAGCTCCGAACTGTGGCCGGGCGACACGACGGTCCTCGCCGAAGAAAGCCACAAAGCGGTGTCGCTGTACGAGTACGCGGGCACGAACAACGAAACGCCGGCATTGGTCGGGGTCGACAACGGCGGCCGCCTGCTCAGCGACTGCTCGACGTTCGCCGGTGGGCCGGGTGTCGAAGGCGACCACCTGAACGTGATCTCCGAAAACGGCGAACGCGCGTTCTTCACCGCGCTCGGTCGGGGCGAACCGGAAAACCCGCGCTGCACCGGTATCGCCTCGGTGCCGAAGGTCGACGAGCTGTTCGCGCGCGTCAACGGCACCCGGCCGCAGAGTCCCGTCGACGCGCAGGGCCGCTGCACGGTTTCGGCGGATGCGTGCACCGTCGCGATCTCCCAGCCGGGCGCGCTCAGCTCGCCCGAACCCAACAGCGGCTGCAGCACCCCCGCCTGCGAAACGAACACGACTGACGAAGCGGACTTCCGCGACGCGAACTTCGAACGCGCCTCGGCGGATGGGTCGAAGGTGTTCTTCACCAGCGCGCAGCAGCTGCTCGACGGCGCAAGCCAGGACCCAGAACCCAACGACAGCGCGGTACCCCGCGACAACGGAAAAGGCTGCCCCAAGGTGACGGGAGCGAATGGATGCAACCTCTACGAGTACGACTTCAACAACCCCGTCGGGCACAGGCTCGTGCTGCTCTCCGGTGGCGACGCGAGCGGTCTGGGTCCCCGCGTCCAGGGCGTCGCCGCGGTCTCCGAAGACGGCTCGCACGCCTACTTCGTCGCCAAGGGCGTGCTCACCACGCTGCCCAGAGGCGGTGAAGGCGGGTCGTGCATCTCCGAACTGACTCCCGCGGAAAAGGTCGAAGAAGAAACCACCAAAGAAGGCAAATGCCGCCCCAAAAAGGAAGCGGACAACCTGTATGTCAGCAACACCGACACGGGCGCCCTGGCCTTCGTCGGCACGCTGCTGCCCACCGACGCCGAACAGTGGCGCTACAACGGCGAAATCGAAAACGGCGGGCTCGGCCCGATGAGCGTGACAGGCAACGGGCAGTTCCTGCTCTTCACCACGCCCGCGGACCTCACGGCCGGCGACACCAGCACCGTGCCCCAGGCATTTCGCTATGACGCGGCGAGCGAAGCGCTCGTGCGCGTATCGGTCGGCGAGGAAGGCTACAACGACAACGGCAACAGCGAGGTGGGCGCCACGCTGATCGAACACAGCGGCTCAGAAAAGGAGACCGATATCGCGAGCGATACGCACCCCGCGATCTCCGAAGACGGGCAGGTCGTCGTGTTCAAGAGCAACGTCGCGCTGGTCCCGGGCGCGCTCGATGACAAATGCACGTATGAAGAAGCAGGTCACTGCTACGAATACGCGCAGAACGTGTACGAGTATCGCGAAGGGCACGTCCACCTGATCTCCTCCGGCCCGAGCCTGCCGCTGCAGATGACGGAAGGTCCCGTGGCGGTCAGCCCGTCGGGGCGCGACATCTACTTCCAGTCCAAGGAATCGCTCGTTCCGCAGGACACCGACACGCTCGACGACATCTACGACGCGCGCGAAGGGGGCGGGTTCGCGGCCGCAACGCAACCGCCGCAGTGCGAAAGCGCGTGTCAGAGCGCCCCCGGCGCGCCGGCAGCGACCGCGCCCCCGGCGAGCTTCACGTTCTCCGGGTCGGGGAACGCCGCACCCATACCCGTGCCGGCAGCAAAGGCAAAGGCCAAGTCGTTGACGCGCGCGCAGAAGCTCGCCAAGGCGCTGAAGGCGTGCGCGAAGCAGCCCAAGCACAGGCGCGCCGCGTGCCGCGCGCGGGCACACAGGAAATACGGGCCGGCGCCAAAGGCGCGACGCGCTCGCAGCGGCGGGCGGGCGAGCTCATGAGCTGCCCGATCTCAAAACGGGCGCGTGCGAGGACGCTGATCCTCGGCCTCGCGGCGGTCGCGATCTGCGGCGCGAGCGCATCCTCCTCGCTGGCGGCGAGCCCGCGCTGGGCGATCCAGACGGACACGAGCCCGACGAGCATCTCGCCGAGCGAAGGCGGGATCGTGACTGTGCTCGCGACGAACGTCGGCGGCGCGCCGACGAGCTACGGGCCGGTGACGGTCACCGACGTGCTGCCCGCGGGGCTGACCGTCACCGAAGCGGAAATCGAAGAACGCCCCAGCCACACGAGCGGCAGCTGCGAACCGCCGGTGAAGACGACCGTCACGACCGTCACGTGCACGGTGGAACTGGCGCTGGCGGACGAGAGCGCGGCGGGGATCAGCGTCGCGCTTGTCGTGGCCGCCGAACCCGGGCACACGGGAGCGCTCGCGCCCGCGAACCTCGCGAGCGTCTCCGGCGGCGGCGCCGCGACCGCGCAGACGCAGGACCCGCTCACGGTCGGCGCCGAAGAACCCCCGTTCGGGTTCGCGAGCCCGCTGCGCGTGCAAGCGTTCGACGCCGGCGGCGCGATCGACAGCCAGGCGGGCGGCCACCCCGACAGCTACACCACGAGCTTCACGCTCGCGAGCGTCTCGCATAACGACCTGATCGCGGGACGCAACGAAGCGGAAGTGCGCGCAGTGCAGGATCTCGAGGACGCGGTCGTTGACCTGCCCGCCGGCTTTGCCGGCAACCCGCAGGCGACGATCACCTGCCCGCAATATCTCGTCGCGCCTCCCGGCGTCGGCAAAGAATGTCCGAGCGCGAGCATCGTCGGCTCGGCCGCGATCGAGAAAGGGTCGCGGATCTGGGGGTTCTCCGAATCCGCGGGCGGCAGCGGCGGCGTCAAGCCGCTGTTCAACGTCACCCCCGAGTACGGCCACCCGGCGCAGTTCGCGTTCAACGTCACCGGCCAGGAGGCGACGCTCTACGCCAACCTGATCCACACCGAAGCCGGCTACGCGATCCGCGTGACCTCGGAGGACATTCCCCGCCTCCCGAACATCACCGGCGTGAAAGTCACGTTCTTCGGTGACCCCGCCAGGGCCGACGGCGGCGCGGTCACATCCGCCCCATTCTTCACGAACCCGAGCGACTGCAACGCCGGGCCGTTGACGACGACGATCCACATCGACTCCTGGGATGACCCCGGGGCGCTCAACCCCGACGGCAGCCCGAACCTCGCCGACCCGGCGTGGAAGCCGTCGACATCGACCGCGCCCGCGGTCACGGGCTGCGAAAAACTGCAGTTCCACCCCGAAGTCGAGATCAAACCGACGGCCACGACGCCGGACGCGCCGAGCGGCCTGAACGTCGACCTGAAGTTCCCGCAGAGCCAGGACCCGACCGGTCTCGCGACCCCCGACTTGAAGGACCTGACAGTCACGCTGCCGCCGGGTCTGGCGATCGACCCCTCCAGCGCGAATGGCCTGCAGGCGTGCAGCGACGAACAGTTCGCCGCGGAATCAACCGAACCCGCGAACTGCCCCGAACCGTCCGTGCTGGGGTCGCTCACCGCGCGCACGCCGCTGCTCGCGGACACGCTGCACGGCCGCATCTTCCTAGGCGCGCCCGATTGCGGGGCGGGCGGGATCTGCACGGACGCGGACGCGCAGTCGGGGCGGATGGTCAGGCTGTTGATCGAGATCACCGACCCCGCGAAGGGCATCGACGTCAAGCTCCAGGGCGACGTCAGCGTCGACCCCAGCACGGGCCGGCTGACCGCGCACTTCGACGACAACCCCCAGCTCCCCGTCGAAGAACTGGAAACGAAGTTCAAGGAAGGCCCGACCGCGCCGCTGTCGACCCCGACCGCATGCGGGTCCTACGAGACCGCGGTCGACCTCACCCCATGGAGCGCCCCCTACACCCCCGATGCGACCCTCGAACCGCCGTTCACGATCGCCGGCTGTGGCGCACGGGGCTTCGCCCCGTCGTTCCTGGCGGGTACGACGAGCAACGCGGCGGGTACGTACAGCCCGTTGACGCTCTCGTTCGCGCGTAACGACAACGAACAGGACCTCAAGGCCCTCGAAGCGACGCTCCCCCCGGGTCTGCTCGCAAAGATCGCCGGCGTCCCCCGCTGCGGCGACACCGAAGCGAACGCGGGAACGTGCCCGCAGGCCTCAGAAATTGGCACGGTCACCGTCGCCGCGGGCGCGGGCAGTGACCCATACACCGTGACAGGGCGGCTCTACCTGACGGTTGCGTACAACGGCGGGCCGTTCGGAGCGGTCGCGGAGGTCCCGGCGATCGCCGGGCCGTTCAACCTCGGCACCGTCGTTGTACGCAGCTCGATCAGGATCAACCCCACCACCGCGCAGGCAACCGTGGTCAGCAGTGCGTTCCCGCAGATTCTCGACGGGATTCCGTTGCAGGTGCGGACGGTCAGCGTCGTGTTGAACCGCGAAGGCTTCACGTTCAACCCCACGAGCTGTAACCCCCAGGCGGTCACCGGCAAGCTCACGAGCACCCAGGGCACGGCCGCAAACGTGTCGAGCCACTACCAGGCCGCGAGCTGCGCAAGCCTCGCCTTCAAACCGGTGTTCTCCGCCTCGACCGCCGGTCGCGCGAGCAAAGCCGGCGGGGCCAGCCTCGACGTGAAGGTTACCTACCCCAAGGGTCCGTTCGGGACCTACGCGAACATCAAGTCTGTCAAGGTCGACCTGCCGAAGCAGCTCCCCTCGCGGTTGACGACGCTGCAGAAGGCCTGCACGGCGGCGACGTTCGAAGCGAACCCGGCGGCGTGTCCGTCAGCGTCGGATGTGGGAACCGCTACTGCAACCACGCCACTACTGAATGTCCCGCTGAGTGGACCTGCGTACCTCGTGAGTCACGGCGGCGAGGCGTTCCCCGATTTGGAGATCGTGCTGCAGGGCGAAGGGGTCACCCTGATTCTCGTGGGGAACACCCAGATCAAGAAGGGGATCACGAGCAGTACGTTCAAATCGATTCCTGATGCTCCCGTGAGCGGGTTTGAATTGAAGCTGCCGACGGGGAAGTACTCGATCCTCGGCGTGAACGTCCCCCAGAGCCCGCATTACAGCCTTTGCGGGCAGAAACTGAGTATGCCCACCGCGATCACGGGGCAGAACGGCGCCCCGATCAAGCAGACCACAAAAATTGCGGTCACGGGTTGCCCAAAGCTCAGGGTGAAAAAGAGGCAGACGAAAGCTCATAAAAAGTAATGCGCGCACCAAGCTCGATCAACCAAGAGGAGAAGGTCTGATGACCGCTCGTAAATTGTCGCTGACGGTTGTGCTTGTCTGCGTGCTGGTGGTTGGGGTGGTGGGTGTGGGGGTGCCGGGGGCGTTGGGGGCGGGGGATGTGAATGAGATGGCTTGTTCGAATGAAGGGTTGGCGGGTTTTAGTGGGGGGTTGCCGGATTGCCGGGCGTTTGAGCAGGTTAGTCCGGTGTTTAAGAATGGGTCGTTGTTGAATTTTGAAGATAGTTTGCGTGAAGTTTCTGGGGGTTTGGGTGGGCTTGTCAGGGCGACGTCGTTTGGGTTGTTTGCGGGTGCGACGAGCGAGGCGTGTCCGTTGAATTTTTATGTGCTGTCGCGTGGTGGGTCTGGTTGGGTGGCGGCGGCGGTCAACGATGTTCCGTTGACGGTGTATTCGTATGCGAGCGCGAGCTGTCCGCCGGATCTCGTCGGCCCTGGTGGTGCGACGTTGTTGCAGTTGCATCCGACGGCGGGTTCGGTTTATGAACGTAATCTCTATGTTCACGAGGGCGGCGCGTTTGTGGAGGTCGGGCCGATGTTGCCGGCGGGAGCGGTGCCGGCGGCGCCGACGGGGACGGGGCAGGAGGGTTATGGGAAGGTCAACTATGTCGCGGCGACGCCCACGTTCACGCACGTGGTGTTCGTGTTGCAGGCGTTGAATGGTGGTTTTCCGGCGGGTGTCACGACGGATCTGTGGCCGGGTGACGGTACGGTGCTCAGCGAAGAAGGCGCCGGGTCGGTCTCGCTGTATGAATACGCGGGGACGGGTAACAGCGAACCGCGGTTGGTTGGTGTCGGTAACGCGGGGCCGTTGGAAGCTCGCCCGCGTGAAGGTCATCCGTATCTGAACGAAGGCGCTGAGCTGATCAGCCGGTGCGACACGGTTCCCGGTGGCGCGGGTCCCGCGGGGGAACGGGTCACGGGTAACCATCACAACGCGATCTCCGAAGACGGCTCGTTGGTTTTCTTCACGGCGGTCGGCGCTGATGACGAGCCGTGCGGGGGCGCGCAGCCCGCGGTCGATGAGCTGTACGCGCGCGTCGATGGCTCGCAGCCCGATGCGCATACGCTTGCGATCTCCGAGCCTGGGGCGGGCGCGGGGTGTACGGGGGAATGCGCGACGAACGCGAGCGTGGAAGCGGATTTTCGCGACGCGAGCTTTCAGGGCGCTTCGCGGGATGGGTCGCGTGTGTTCTTCACGAGCACCCAGCAGCTGCTGAACGGTGCGACGCAGGATCCCGAAACGACGGCGAGCGCAGTCCGTGGTGGCTGTGGCTCTGCGGAAATCGGGGAGCATGGCTGCAACCTGTACTCCTATGCCACGACGGGCGCGCCCGGCGCGCAGGGGTTGAGCCTGCTCTCGGGTGGCGACACTAGCGGTGGGGGTCCGCAGGTGCAGGGCGTCGCCGCGGTCTCCGAAGACGGCTCGCACGTGTATTTCGTCGCGAAGGGCGTCCTCACGACGCGGCCACGCCAGGGCGCCGGCGGGGAATGCGTGCGGGAATTGGGGCTCGCAGCGTGCCTGCCGCGGGCCGGCGCGGAGAACTTGTATGTCGCCGACACGGCGACGGGCGTGACGGCGTTCGTCGCGACGTTGCCGGCGGGCGCTTTTGACGAAGGGCAGTGGAACACGACGGGGTCGCTGAACGAAGGGTCGGGCCCGATGGACGTCACCGGCGACGGGCGGTATCTGCTGTTCACGGCCAACGCGCCGCTGACGGCAGACGACACGGGCGGCATCGAACAGGTCTTCCGCTACGACACGGCCCGCGAAGAACTGGTGCGCGTATCCGCGGGCGAGAACGGCTATGACGAGGACGGCAACAGTCCGGTGGGGCAGGTCGCGATCGAACGCAGCGGCCTGGACGGCGAAGAAGGGATGGCGCTGGACACGCACCCCGCGATCGCCGAAGACGGGACGGTCGTGTTCAAGGACAGCGTCGCGCTGGACCGCGGCGCGCTGGAAAACGAGTGCTTGTATGAAGAAAACGGCGAATGCTTCGAATTTGCGCAGAACGTGTATGAGTACCGCGAAGGGCACACCTATCTGATCTCGCCCGCCGCGGGGGTGCCGTTGAGCGTCACCGAAGGGCCCGCCACGATCAGCGAATCGGGGACGGACATCTTCTTCCACACCCGCCTCGCGCTGCTGCCCCAGGACACAGACACGCTGACCGACATCTACGACGCGCGCGCCGGCGGCGGCTTCCCACCCGCACCACCGCCGGCGCCGTGCGAAACCTCGTGCCAGGGCGCCCCCGGCGCGCCGCCGGCGGTCGGGGCGCCCGCGAGCTTCGCGTTCTCAGGCCCCGGCAACCCGGCGCCCGTCGCGCCGGCGAAGGCGAGGGTGCGGGCGCGGGTCCTGACGCGCGCGCAGAAGCTGACGCGCGCGTTGCGGGCATGCGCCAAGAGGCCGCGGCGCAAGCGCGCCGCCTGTCACGCACGCGCACGTGAAACGTATGGACCCCGTCCCCGGCCCCGTCCCGGCCCCGGCCCCGGTTCGCGGGCCCCGCATGCTCACACCCACGGGAAGGCGCGGTCGTGAGCTCCACCACGTTGGGGTCGACCGATCGCGGGATGCCTCGCGGCGCGCTCGTGCTCGGGCTCTTCTTCGTGCTCGCGGTGATCGCGATCGTGGCCGGGGTTGTGTCCGCGTCCGCGAGCGCGTCGCCGGCGATGGCGCGGTGGGCGATCGAGGCGCGTGCGATGCCGACGCACATCACCGCAGTGGCGGGCGGGAAGATCACGGTGCTCGTCACCAACCGCGGTGGCGCGCCGACGGATGGGCAGCCGGTGAGGATCCTCGACACGTTGCCGTTGGGGTTGACGCTCACCGCGAACCCGTCGGGTGGAGAGAGCCCGAACGAACGCACGTTCAGCTGCGAAAGCACCCCCGGGACCCCGACGGTCAACGCGACCGTGACGTGCACGTATGACCCCGAACCCGAACCCGGCGTCGGGATCCCGCTGCCGGGGGAGAACACCGACGGGATCGAGGTCCTCCCGATCGAAGTCAGCCCGGAACCCGGGCACGTGGGCACGCTCACGAACACGGTGACGGTGTCGGGCGGTGGCGCGTCGTCGGTGACCGTGACCGACCCCGTCGTCGTCGGCGAACCGGAAGCGGCGTTCGCCTTCAACGGTGGTTTTGAAGCGGGCGTGTTCGACGCCGCGGGGCTGCTCGACAGCCAGGCCGCGGACCACCCGAACATCGATACGACGGGGTTTGTGCTGGACAGCGTTCCCAGCGAGTCGAACGCGGCGCGGATCGAAGCCTCCCAGGAAGTGAGGGACGTGGTCGTCGAGCTGCCCGTCGGGCTGGTCGGTGACCCGCAGGCCGCGCCGACGTGCCCGGAGTATCTCGTCGCGCCGCCGGGCGACGGGACGCAGTGCCCCGCGGCGAGCGTGGTCGGGACCGTCGCCGCGGTCCGCTCCTCCGGCGTGTGGGGCCTGTCGGGTAAAGCGAACGAAAGCAACGCGATCAGACCGCTGTTCAACGTCCCGCCCGAGCACGGGCACCCCGCGCAGTTCGCGTTCCTCGTCGAGGGCCAGCAAGCCACCCTCTACGCCAGCCTCGTCCACACCCCCGCCGGGTACACGATCCGCGTCACGTCCAGCTCGATCCCCCGCGCCGCCGAACTGACCGCCGTAAAAGTCACGCTCTTCGGCGACCCCGCCGCCCAGGACGCTGGCGCTGTCGGCGAGCTCCCGTTCTTCACGAACCCCAGCGACTGCGCCGCCGGACCGCTCACCACAACCGTGCACGCCGACTCCTGGCAGCACCCCGGCGCCGTCAACCCCGACAGTAGCCCGAACCTCACAGACCCCGCGTGGCAGACCAGCGAAGCGACCTCGCCGCCGCTCACCGGCTGCGAAAAGCTGCAGTTCAACCCCCAAATCGACATCAAACCCACCGCTTCGGCCCCGGACACGCCGAGCGGGCTGAACGTCAACCTGAAGATCGCACAAAACCCCGACCCCAAAGGCCTCGCGACACCCGACCTGAAGAAAATCACGGTCACGCTACCCCAAGGCCTCGCGATCGACCCCTCCAGCGCAAACGGCCTTGCGGCGTGCAGCGACACGCAGTTCGCCGCCGAATCGACCGAACCCGCCGCGTGCCCCGAACCCTCCGTGCTCGGATCGGTCACCGCGCGCACCCCGCTGCTCGCGGACACCCTCCACGGCCGCATCTTCCTCGGCACACCCGAATGCGATCCGTGCTCCAACGGCGACGCGCAGTCCGGACGAATGATCAGGCTCTTGCTCGAGATCACCGACCCCGCCCGGGGCGTCGACGTCAAGCTCCAAGGCAACGTCAACGTCGACCCGAACACCGGCCGGCTGACCGCGACGTTCGACAACAACCCGCAGCTGCCGGTCGAAGAACTGCAAACGAAGCTCAAGGAAGACTCCACCGCGCCCCTGGCGACTCCATCGGGTTGCGGGACGTACAGGACCACGAGCGAACTGGAACCGTGGTCGCACGACCCCGCCCCAGGCGAAGCAAGCGGCACCCCGAACGCCACGCTCGAACCATCGTTCACGATCGCCGGGTGCGCCGCGCAGGGCTTCGCCCCCTCGTTCCTCGCCGGGACGACGAACAACCAGGCCGGCGGCTACAGCCCGCTCACATTGTCCTTCGCGCGCAACGACAACGAACAGGACTTCAACAACCTCGAAATGACGCTGCCCCCCGGTCTGCTCGCGAAAATCGCCGGTGTTCAACGCTGCGGCGAAGTGCAAGCAAACGCGGGAACATGCCCGCAGGCAGCGGAAATCGGCACGGTCACGGTCGGCGCGGGCGCGGGAGCGACGCCGTACTACGTCACCGGCCACGTCTACCTGACGGGCCCCACCCCCCCGGAGGGACCCAATCAGCCCGGCGGCCCCTTCGGCGAGGTCGTCGAGGTCCCCGCCGTCGCCGGCCCGTTCAACCTGGGGACGGTCGTGGTGCGCGGCTCGATCAGGATCGACCCGACAACCGCGCAGGCGACCATCGTCTCAAACCCATTCCCGACGATCCTCGACGGCATCCCACTGCAGGTGCGCTCGGTCAGCGTCACGTTGAACCGCGAAGGGTTTACGTTCAACCCGACGAGCTGTAACCCCCAGGCCGTCACGGGCAAGCTCACGAGCACCGCGGGCACGGCCGCAAACGTGTCGAGCCACTACCAGGCCGCGAGCTGCGCAAGCCTCGCCTTCAAACCCGGGTTCTCCGCCTCGACCGCCGGTCGCGCGAGCAAAACCGGTGGGGCCAGCCTCGACGTGAAGGTGACCTACCCCAAAGGGCCGTTCGGGACCTACGCGAACATCAAGTCCGTCAAGGTCGACCTGCCAAAGCAGCTGCCGTCCAGGTTGTCGACGCTGCAAAAGGCCTGCACGGCGAAGGTGTTCGAAGCCAACCCGGCAGGTTGCCCCACGGAATCGGATGTCGGCACGGCCACCGCCACGACGCCGTTGTTGAACGTGCCGCTGAGCGGACCGGCGTACCTCGTCTCCCACGGCGGTGAGGCATTCCCGGACCTGGAGATCGTGCTGCAGGGCGAAGGGGTGACCCTGATCCTCGTCGGCAACACCCAAATCAAGAAGGGCATCACAAGCAGCACATTCAAATCAATTCCCGACGCGCCCGTGAGCGGGTTTGAATTGAAGCTGCCGACGGGGAAGTACTCGATTCTTGGGGCGAACGTTCCCCAGGGGGCGAAATACAGCCTTTGTCGGCAGAAGCTGGCGATGCCGACGGCGATTACGGGACAGAACGGCGCCCCGATCAAGCAGACCACAAAAATTGCGGTCACCGGTTGCCCGAGGAAGGCTGCCGTGAAGAAAAAGCGCTCGGCGAAGAAGCACCGCAAGGCTCAGGGCAAGGCCAGGAAGGGCAAGCGCAGGTGAAGTTCCTCAACGCAGCGTCTCATTCGGTCCGCGTGCGCGCGGATGGTTTTCGTGCCCCATGTCCCAGGGGCACCCAAGTGTGCGTCCAGGTGGGGAGGATTTAGCCCCGCTCGGACGCGCAGGCAGCAAAGACCGGCGCCCGGCCGCTCCTTCGTGGAGTTGGGTTGGGCGTTTGAATGAGACAAAAAAGGAGTAGTAATGAGACACATGTACCGGACGATGTTCGTCGCCCTGCTGGCCGTGCTCGCGTTGAGCGCCGTCGGCTCGGCATCGGCGAGCGCAGCGGAATGTAAACACACGCTGAAAAGCACGACGTTCTGTATCGAAAACAAAGCGGTGACGGGGGAAGTCCCGTTCACGGCGGGTCGCCAGGAAACCGCGACTTACAGCCTCATCATGTACGTAGAGGGGCTGCGTTGGCAGTGCACTGCCGTCGGCGGCGCCGGCGTTTTGCACGCCAATGGCACCGAAGGCGTTCCCGTCACCCACGATGCCGTCGAACTGAGCAACTGCAGCATTCCGGCTGAGTCATCGTGCAAGATCCGGGAACCCGTGATACTCGGCAAGGAAAGTGGCGCGCTGGGGCTCGAAGGGGAAGTTACCCTGAGCGGTGGAGAATTCAAGCTCACGACGTTCCCCGTTACGGGCACCACGCTGGGTACCTTCCACGTCTTGAGTCAGGAAGGCCGTACCTGCCTGTTGGAAGGCTCGTGGCCGATCAAATCCGAAAAAGCAAAAGAAGGACTCACCTGTCCGCTCGCGGATGTGAAGACCGAAGCTATAAAGCACAACATCTCATGCACGGGCGAACTCTGGGCGGGCGGAATTCGGACAGAAAGTTTCCAGCTGTCCGAGGCAGCCTCCCTGTCCGGCACAAACGCCGGCAAGAAGTGGAGCCTATGGGAACAGTGACGGGCTGATTCAGGCCTGATCTGGGCCTGACGGAGTAGGGCCGCGCGCGTTGCGTGTGGCTCGTCGAGAGCCCGATGCCGGGCGCCCGTCGCAGGTTGGCGTGGCGCCCGGCGCGGGTGATGAGACCGGCGTGGGTCCTCGATCGGCCGGAAGGGAAACAGCATTCAACGAATGATTTGACATCCCACCCGGTATGTGATGGGATACTGGTCGGTATGCGAACTGCGGATACGAACTGCGGACAGGGAGGACAGATGAGGACCGAGTCAGCCGCCGAGACCCCGACGAGCCTGCCCCCCGGACCGCGGATGCCGCGCGCCGTGCAGTCGGCGATCTGGTATCGCAGCGCGCAGTGGCTGATGGACCAGTGCCAGGCGCGCTTTGGGGATATGTTCACGCTGAAGATCGCCAACGAAGGCACGTGGGTGCTGACATCGGACCCGGACACGATCAAGCAAGTCTTCACCGGCGACCCGCGCCTGCTGCACGCCGGCGAGGCGAACCGGATCCTGCTGCCGGTGCTCGGGCCGGACTCGGTGCTGCTGCTCGACGATGGGCCGCACCTGCGCCAGCGCAAGCTGATGCTGCCGGCGTTCCACGGCGAGCGGATGCAGCGCTACGGCGCGCTGATGGCCGACGTCGCCGCCGCCGAGATCGAGCGCTGGCCGTTGGGCGAGTCCTACCCGCTGCGCCCGCGCATGCAGGCGATGACGCTCGAGATCGTTCTGCGCGCCGTCTTCGGCGTCTCCGAGGGCCCGCGCATGGTGCAGATGCGGCGCGAGCTGCGGGGGCTGCTGGACACCGTCACCGATCCCGTCAAGGGCATCGCGATGCTGACGTTGGGAGCAGATCGCATCACGCGCGTGCCCGCGTTCCGGCGCGAACTGCAGCGCGTCAACGCCCCGATCTACGCCGAGATCGCCGAGCGGCGCACCGCCGCCGACCTGGCAGAGCGCGACGACATCATGTCGCTGCTCTTGCAGGCCACGCACGAGGACGGCTCGCCGATGAGCGACTCCGAGCTGCGCGACGAGCTGCTGACCCTGCTCGTCGCCGGGCACGAGACGACCGCCAACGCGCTCTCCTGGGCGGTCGAGCGGCTGTGCCGGCACCCTGCGCAGATGGAGCGCCTGACCGCGGAGGTGCGCGCCGGGCAGGACACCTACCTGCAGGCGACAATCCAGGAGACGCTGCGCCTGCGCCCGGTGATCTCGATCGTGTTGCGCAAGCTGCAGTCGCCGATGGAGCTCGGCGGGCGCGTGCTGCCCGCGGGCGTCTCGATCGTGCCCGCGATCCATCTCGTCCACCGCCGCGCGGACATCTACCCGGAACCGAACGAGTTCCGCCCCGAGCGCTTCCTCGAGGCCGATGGCGGAAAAGATTGGGGTCCCACCCGTCCCTACACATGGATCCCCTTCGGCGGCGGTGTCCGCCGTTGCCTCGGCGCCGCGTTCGCGCAGTTCGAGATGGAGGTCGTGCTGCGCGAGCTCGTCCTACGGCGCACGCTCGCGCCCTCGCGGCCGGCCTCCGAGCGCAACTACCGCCGCGCGATCACCGAGACCCCGCGCCGCGACGCGGAGGTGCTCGTCGGGCGCCCGGCCGTGTCGACGGTCCCTTTTTCCGGCTGCCCAGTGCAGCACCAGGGGGGTGAGTCTAAGTCTCAGGTAGAGATTGAGGCTAATGTTGGAAACGGGGCCAAGGGCGGAGAAACCGTCGCGGGCGAGGCGGTCCCGGTTTGAGCGCCATCGCCACCACCGTCACCCGCGCCGGCCGGCGCGGATCGGCCACCGGGCCAACCCGCGCGGAGCGCTCTGAGGAGACCCGTGCGGCGCTCTTGCGCTCGGCCTCGCGCACGATCTGCGCGCTCGGCATGCACGGCGCCTCGATCGATCGGATCGCCGCCGAGGCGGGGTTCACGAAGGGCGCGTTCTACGCGCACTTCGCGAGCAAGGAGGATCTGTTCCTGACGATGCTCGACGAGCACTTCGCGACCGAGCTCGCGCGGCTGGACGCGGTGCTGACCGGCGCCGAGGACCCCGTCGTCGAGGCCCGTGGCGCGGCCGAGGACTTCCTCGAGCAGATCGACGCCGACCCCGAGTGGCGCCGCCTCTATCAGGAGTTTGCCACCCACGCCGGCCGCCACGACGCCTTCCGGGCGGAGCTCGCCGCGCGCCAGCGCGCCCTGCGCGAGCGAATGGCGGCCGTGTTCGCGCGCTGGGCCTCCGATCTCGGCGTCGTCCCACCCGTCCCGCCGGCCGAGATCGCCGCGATGACGTTCTTCATGGCCGACGGCTTCCTGCTCGACCAGCTGATCGACCCCGAGCTCGACCGCGCGCTGTACGGAAGGATGTTCGAGGTGTTCATGCACGGGCTGATGGCGATGGCCGGGCAGGGGTAGGGGGGCTCGGACGTCCTCAGGCAAGCTATGGCGAAGAACCACAATGGGCCTGCACTTCGAAATCTCCCAGCACTTCCTCGACGAACCGGCGCAGCGCGCCGGCTTCATCCTGCTCGGCGCGTTCCTCGCGTCGTTCCTGTTCATCCGCACGAGCGCGCGCCTGATCCGCAGCCCGCGCGTGAGCTGGTGGCCGGGCAGCGTGACGACCGACAGCGGCCTGCACCTGCACCACCTCGTCTGGGGAATCGTGCTGCTGCTGTTCTCCGGCTTCTTGAACTTCGCGCTCGGCCCGAGCGGCGTTTGGCTGGACGTGCTCGCGGCGCTGTTCGGGATCGGCGCCGGGCTGACGCTCGACGAGTTCGCGCTGTGGATCCACCTCGAGGACGTCTACTGGGCTGAGCAGGGCCGCGCCTCGGTCGATGCGGTCGTCGTCGCGGCGCTGCTCGGCGGGCTGATCGTGCTCGGCTTCGCCCCCTTCGAACTGGCCGACCAGTCCGGGGCGATCGTCTCGATCCTGCTCGTCGTCGCGATCGACGTCACCCTCTGCATCCTCGCGATCCTCAAGGGCAAGCCGATCCTCGGCCTGACGGGCGTGTTCGTGCCGTTCGCCTCGCTCGTCGGCGCGACACGCCTGGCGAGACCCGGATCGCCGTGGGCGCGCCGGCGCTACCGGCCCGGCTCAGCCAAGCTGGCGCGCGCGCAGGCGCGCTTCGAGCGGGTCCGGCGCCGCCGTCTGCGCCTCTCCGACGCGATCGCGGGCAAGCCGAGCGAGCCGGAGGCCTGAGCCGGGCGGAGCCATCGCTCGAATCGCAGAAGACGAGCCCTCGAATCGCGGAAGAAAACCGCCTCGGATTGCGGAAGTAGCCCGCCTCGGGTTGCGGAAGTAAATTGCCTCGGATCGCGGAAGAAGCTGCCTCGGATCGCGGAAGAAAACCGCCTCGGATTGCGGAGAGATTTGCCCTCGGATCGCGGAAAATCGGCTAGAGTAAAGGGATGTCAGCCTTACTGAGCGGGATCGTCGAGCGACGGCTCGGCGAGGTGGTTGAGCGGCGTATGCACGACGAGCCGGTGATCGTGCTCCAGGGCCCGCGCGCGGTGGGGAAGTCGACGCTGCTGCGGGAGCTGGCGCTTGCCCGGGGCCGGGAGGTGGTCGACCTCGATGACCTCGGAACCCGCGACGCGGTCGCGGCCGACGCCGGGTAGCACGCGGCCTCTGTCCGAGGGGACTTGGGCGGCGTGCCTGGAGGCCGCCGGCTCCGTTCGAACGGGCAACGTACCCTTGGCCGGTGGACGACGCCGCGCGAACGCCGGAAGCAGACGAGATCCTGCTCGGCGACAACCTCGAGCTGCTGCCGCGCTTCGCGGACGCGAGCTTCCAGCTGATCTACATCGACCCGCCGTTCAACACCGGCAGCGCCCAGACCCGCAGGACGCTGCGGACGACCCCCGACGATGACGGCGACAGGACGGGCTTTCAGGGACGCCGCTACAAGACCCGGCTGCTCGAGCAGTCCTCTTACCGCGACTCTTTCGACGATTACCTGGCGTTCCTGGGACCCCGTCTGGAGGAAGCGCACCGCCTGCTGAAGAGCACCGGGACGCTGTACTTCCACATTGATGCCCGCGAGTCGCATTACTGCAAGCTGTTGTTGGATGAGATTTTTGGGAGAGAGAGATTTTTGAATGAGATCATTTGGGCGTACGACTACGGGGCGAGAACGAAACGCAGCTGGCCGAAGAAGCACGACACGGTCCTCGTGTACGTGAAGGATCCGAAGAAGTACTTCTTCGATTCCGAAGAGGTCGATCGCGAGCCCTACATGGCGCCGGGGCTCGTGACGGCGGAGAAGGCCGCGCGGGGCAAGCTGCCGACGGACGTGTGGTGGCACACGATCGTGGCGACCTCCGGGCGCGAGAAGACTGGCTATCCGACGCAGAAGCCGGAGGGGATCGTGCGCCGTATGGTCCAGGCCTCGACGTGTGAGGGCGACTGGTGCCTGGACTTCTTCGCGGGCAGCGGCACGCTCGGCGCGGTCGCCGCGGCGACCGGGCGCCGCTACGTGCTGATCGATTCGAACCCCGAGGCCGTGCGAGTGATGCGTGCGCGGCTCGGCTAGCCGTCCGGCGGGCACGGGGATGGGGATGGACGGGGGCGCGGACGGCGCGCCGCTGCCCGGCGTGTTCGGGACTGGTGCCGGCGGCCGGCTTGCGACTCGCCCCCATGGATGCAGTCGTACGGCGCTCGCGTTGGCGTTCGCCGCGGCCGCCGCGCGCTACTGGCTGAGCGTCTACCCGCGCGTCCTGCGCGAGATCCGTCGCTGGCGCGAGCGCGCCCGTGAGATCCCCGACCCGGCGCTGCGGCGGCTCGCGCTCGAGAGCCTGCGCGAGGAGCGGGGCAACCTCGAAGGCGCCGCCGCGTTCGCGGTGCTGGCGCCGCGCGCCGAGCGCGCGCGCGTCGTGCGGGCGCTCGTGGCGTTCCAGGCGATCTACGACTACGCGGACACGCTCGCCGAGCAGCCGAGCTTCTCCGACTCGGCTGCGAACGGCCGGCAGCTGCATCTGGCGCTGCTGGATGCGGTCGATTCCGGCGGCGGTTGCGCCGACCACTACGCCTACAGCGCCTGGCGAGAGGACGGCGGCTACCTGCGCGAGCTGATCGAAGCCTGCGCGACGGAGCTGGCGGCGCTGCCGGGCTACGCCGCGGTGTCGGCGAGCGCCGCCGAAGCGATCGCGCGGATGGTCGATTTCCAGAGCTTCGCCCACGACGGCAGGGGTGACTTCAAAGCAGAGCGGCTCGCCCGCTGGGCCGAGGCGCAGACACCGCCGGCAAGCGGGCTCGAGTGGTGGGAGACGGCGGCGGGCGCGGCCTCCTCGCTGCTGGTGTTCGCGCTGATCGCGCACGCGGCCGGGCCGAACGCAGCGGGACCGAACGCGGCCGGGACGAACGCTGTCGAGGCGCAGGCCGTGACGAAGATCGAACGGGCCTACTTCCCCTGGATCGGCGCGCTGCACGTGCTGCTCGACAGCCTCGTCGACCGGGCGGACGACGCGCGTGCCGGACGGCACAGCCTGGTCGAGCACTACGGCTCGCCGGCCGAGCTGGCCGGGCGCCTGCGGGCGGTCACGACCGGAGCGGTGCGCGCGAGCGAGACGCTCCCGGACGCAGTGCAGCACGGGCTGATCCTCGCCGCGATGGCGAGCTTCTACCTCTCCCAGCCGGCGGCGTCGTCCCCCGCCGGCGCTCCCGCCAGGGCCGAGATCCTCGCGACGCTGGGCGGCCGGGCGACGCTCGCGATGTGGCTGTTCCGCCTGCGCGCCGGGCTTCGCGCGCGGCGATCTGGGCGACGGCGTGGCGATGATGTGGGCGGCGCGGCGGGCGACATGGGAGCCTGTGCGGGGTGTACCACGTCGAGCTGAGGCAGTTCCCGCACAACATGTGCCGCTTCAACCTGAGCGAGCGCGAGCTCCTCGACACGATCGTCGGAGCGTGGGCGCAGGGAGAGTGGATCGAATTCGGGGAACGCAAATGGAACCCGCACCAGGCGCGGCTGACGGTGCTCGAGGGTCCGCAGCTCGCGGTGGAGGAGCTGGCGATGGGTCGCGGCTGGCGGGGTGCCCAGCGCCGCAGCGAGGACGTGACCGAGCGCGTGCTGGCGCAGGCCAGGCAGGAGGCGCAGGCCGCCGCGGATGCACGGGCCGCTGCGGGCGCCACGGCCTCCGAGTCCGGCTCGTTTACGCAGACCGCGGCCGCAAACGCCGACGGGCAGTTGCTGGCGCTGCTCGGAGCCGAACCCGCGGCGCTGCTGGCGAGCTGGCGCCTGACCGTCGCGCAGCGCCCGGAGCTTGCGCCGAGCGAGGCGCTCGCGCTGGCCGAAGCGTCGCTCGCGTCGCTGGAGAGGAACGAGCGCTGAGGCGACGCTACACTCCGGGACGCTCGTGGTGGGCGTAGCTCAGCTGGTAGAGCTCCGGATTGTGGTTCCGGCGGTCGCGGGTTCGATCCCCGTCGCTCACCCTCACGAACGCCCCGAGATGGGGATTCGAGCTCGCCGGCGAGGGCCCCGCAGACCGTCCCGCGCGAGGCGTGATCATCGCTGGCTGGCCCACCACGCTCGTCGCAGGGCCGCCTCACCGAGAGCCGGTCTCGCTCGGGCGAGATGCTCCTGCGACGCCTTCTCGGCGAAGCCGGGCAGAAAGAAAAAACGGGCGGGTTTTGCAGGCCTTTAGCGGTCCCGGGGCGCCCGCCGACGGATTTCGTCCCAAGCGCTGCCTAGCTTGGTCGATCCCCTGTTCTATCACCCGATTGGAGGATCACGATGTCTGTTTTGTCTATCGCCGACCGCGAGCGTGCCGCGGTGGCCCGCGAGGTTGCCCTGCGAGGCGCGCTCGGCCATCTCGAGCGGGAGTTCGGGAAGGGCACGCTGATGCGGATGGGCGACCCCGGCGCGCAGGTGCGCTGCGAAGCGATCCCGACGGGCGCGCTGTCGCTGGATCTGGCGCTCGGGATCGGCGGCGTGCCGCGCGGGCGGATCGTCGAGGTCTTCGGCCCGGAGTCCTCGGGCAAGACGACGCTCACGTATCACGTGCTCGCGCAGGCCCAGAAGCTCGGGGGCGTATGCGCGTTCATCGACGCCGAGCACTCGATGGACCCCCTGTACGCCAGGGAGATCGGGGTCGACATCGACGAGCTGCTCGTCTCCCAGCCCGACTACGGCGAGCAGGCGCTTGAGATCGCGGATGTGCTCGTGCGCTCCGGCGCGGTCGACGTGGTCGCGATCGACTCGGTCGCGGCGCTGACGCCGCGCAAGGAGCTGGAAGGGCAGATGAGCGACGTGACCGTCGGCTCACAGGCGCGGATGATGTCGCTGGCGATGCGCAAGCTCGCGGGCGCGCTGAACCGTACGCAGACGCTGTGCCTGCTGACGAACCAGATCCGCGAAAAGGTCGGGGTCACCTACGGCTCCCCGGAGACCCAGCCGGGCGGCCGCGCGTTGAAGTTCTATGCCTCCCAGCGCCTCGATATTCGCCGTATCCAGACGCTGAAGAGCAGGGACGGCGAGGCTGTCGGTAACCGGGTGCGGGTGAAGGTCGTGAAGAACAAGGTCGCGGCGCCGTTCCGGCAGGCCGAGTTCGACATCGAGTTCGGCAAGGGCATCGCCACGGCGGGCTGTCTGCTGGATCTCGGCGTCCGCTACGGCGTCCTCGCTAAGTCCGGCGCGCACTACTCCTACGAGAACCAGCGCCTCGGCCGAGGCAGCACCGAGGCCAGGACGTTCCTGGCGAGCAATCCCGAGCTCGCCGAGCAGATCGAACGGGGCGTCTACGAGGCGACCGGGATCGGCGCGGGACGCGACATGGAGCGAACCGATCCGGTCGAGCGTGACCACGACGACCCCCAATCCCCGCCCGCATCGAGCGAGCCGCTGGCGGCCGCCGCCTGAGTGGCCCGAGCCCGAGAGTCGCCCGAGCCCGAGAGTCGCCCGAGTACCCCGAACCCGAGAGAGAAAGAAGGCAATCCAATGACCGAGGACCTACTGACAAGAATCCAGCGTGAGACGCACGAGCGTCTGTGCGAGCTGCGCGGCGCGGTCGACGAGCACGACCGGCTGACGGCCGAGCTCAGCGACCTCGACCTGACTACCGAGCCGCCCGTTGACCAGGAGATGGTTACTGGCCCAGCGGTGGTTCCCGGGCCGGCGGTGGCTCCCGAGCCGCCCGTGGCTCCCGAGCTGCCGGTGGCTCCCGAGTCGCCCGCGGCTCCCGAGGCGGTGGTCGATCCCGAGCCGTCCGCGAACGTCGTGCGCTTGCCGGCCAGGACCAAGCTGCCGCGCGCCCGCATGGTCTCGCCGAAGGTTGCGCGGCTGATGCGCGCCCCCCGCCGTCCCGCGCTCGAACGCAGCGGCGTCGTCCGGGTGGGCGCCGGTCGAGGAGCCGGCTCATCGCCGGCCGACGATCGCTGGCCGCAGGAAATGGGCGAGGAGCCGGACGAGCTGTTCCTGTCCGCGTCCGGGCTGGGGGTTGGGTAGGGGTGATTCCCGATTGCGCGGCGGGCGGGGTGAGGCGAGAGTGTCGAGATGGCTCGCGTCCTTGCCTATACCTCGCCCGGGCGCAGTCATCTGTTCCCGTTGACGCCGATCCTCGACGAGCTGCACGGTCGCGGGCACGAGGTCGTGCTGCGGACGCTCGCGGGGGAGGTCGAGGCGATGCGCGCGCGTGGCTTCGAGGTGGCGCCGATCGACGCAGTGTTGGAGGGGATCGCGCTGGACGATTGGCGGGCGCGTAATTCGTTGCAGTCGGTGCGTCAGAACACGCGCGCGTTCTGCGCGCGCGCCGAGTACGACGCGCCCGATTTGCAGCGCGCGATCGCGGAGACGGATCCGGATGTGGTGCTGGTCGACGTCAACAGCTGGGGTGCGTTGATGGCGGCGGAGGCGTGGGGTGGGCCGTGGGCGGTGTTCTGTCCCTTTCCGCTCGCGCTGCGTTCGCTCGATGCGCCGCCGTTCGGACCGGGGTTGGCGCCTGCGCGCGGGCCGTTGGGACGGGCGCGGGACAGGCTGCTGCGCCCGCTCGTGTTCGGCACCGTCGAACGGCTGGGCCGTCCGGCGCTGAACGGCATCCGCAAGCAGGTCGGCCTCGACCCGGTGGCGACCGTATCGGAGTGGTTCGGCCGGGCGCCGCTGCTGCTGTACATGACCGCGGAGCCGTTCGAGTACCCGCGCCGCGACTGGCCGGAGAACGTCGTGATGATCGGCCCATGCGCGTGGGACCCGCCCGCCGACCCACCGCCGTGGCTGGAGGAGCTCGAGCGGCCGATCGTGCTCGTGAGCACTTCGACGGAATTCCAGAACGACGGCCGGCTCGTGCAGGTCGCGCTGGAGGCGCTCGCCGATCAGCCGCTCAACGTCGTCGCGACATTGCCGACCGCGGGCGACCCGGCAAGCCTGCGGGTCCCCGCGAACGCGCACGTGGAGCGCTTCATCTCCCACCGCGCGGTGCTCGAACACGCCGGCGCCGCCTGCGCGGTCACGCACGGCGGTATGGGCTCGACGCAGAAGGCGCTCTCCCACGGCGTCCCGGTGTGCGCGGTCCCGTTCGGCCGCGACCAGCTCGAGGTCGCCCGCCGCGTCGAGGTCGCCGGCGCGGGCACGCGCCTGCTCGCCAGGCGCCTGCGCCCCGATCGCCTGCGCGAGAAGATCACAGAGGCGATGGCGTGCACCGCGGGCGCCGAGAAGATCGCCGCCGCATACGCGGCCACCGGCGGCGCCGCCACCGCAGCCGGCGCGATCGAGACACGCCTGCTGGGCGCGCCGGGCGGCGTTTCCTCCTTGCCGGGCGGCGTTTCCCCCTCGCCGGGCGTTCCCTCACCGCCGGGGATCCCCCAACCGCACAGCGCGACCTAGCCTGCCGGTCCGGCAGAGATCTCATAACCTGCCGGTCGCGTGTTCGGAGGATTGACGAAGCTCGCAACGGGCCGTCCGCGGCGCGTGCTGGCGGTGGCCGGTGTGCTGTTCGCGATCGCGGCGGTGCTCGGGCTGCCCGTGACGGGGACGCTCGGCAGCTCGAGCAAGGACTTCGAGAACCCGGCCTCGGAGGAGGAACGCACGGACGCGGCGATCACGGCCGCGACGGGGCAGAGCCCGTATTACAACGTGGTCGCGCTGTTGAGCGGACCCCGCGACGTGCGCACGGACGCGGCCGAGCAGCATGGCGCCGCCAGCGTCGCGGCGCTGCTGGGCGCTCAGCGGGGGTTCCAGCGCGCGGTGGACTATCCGGCGACGCGCTCTGTCTCGTTGGTCTCGCGAGACGGCCGCGAAACGGCTGTGCTCGCCGCGTTTGCGAGCCCGACCGAGGGGAGCACCGCGGTCTCCCGTGTGCGGGCCGCTCTCTCCAAACCCCCCTTCGCGGGGATCAGGGTGCGTTTCGGCGGGGCGGCGCTGATCACCCAGGAAATCAACGAACGCACGCGCAGCGATCTCGCGCGCGCGGAGCTGCTCGCGTTCCCGATTCTGCTGCTGCTCTCGTTCTGGTTCTTCCGCGGACTCGTCGCGGCGCTGCTGCCGCTGTTGGTCGGGGGGTTCGCGATCGTGCTCACGTTCATGGCGCTGCGCTTGATCGATCAGTTCACGCCGATCTCGGTGTTCGCGTTGAACCTCGTCAGCGGCGCGGGCCTGGGCCTGGGGATCGACTACAGCCTGTTCGTGCTGTATCGCTATCGCGAGGAGCTCGCTTCGGGCGCGAGCAGCATCCAGGCGATCGAGCGTACGCTGCGGACGGCGGGACGCACGGTGCTGTTCAGTTGCGTGACGGTCGCGGCGGCGTTGATGAGCCTGCTCGTGTTCCCGATCCGGTTTCTGTACTCGATGGGAATCGGCGGGTCGATCGTGGTGCTCTGTGGCGGCGCGGTCGCGCTGCTCGTGCTGCCCGCGGTGCTGGTCGTGCTGGGGCCGCGGATCAACGCGCTCGCACCGTCATGGCTGCAGCGGCGTGCGGCGCGCACAGCGAGGGCGACACAAGACGGCGGATGGTGGAGACTGGCGCATGGCGTGGTGCGCCGGCCCGCGCCCGTCGCGTTGATCAGCGCGGTTGTCCTGCTCGCCGCGGCGACCCCCGCCCTTGGAGTGCAGTTCATCTCGCCCGGAGCGAACCTGCTGCCCACGAGCGCGGAAAGCAACCAGGTCGAAACGGCGTTTGCAAAGAGGTTCCCAGCCAACGCGGGGGAAGCGACCGAAATCGTGCTGAAGGGGACACATGCCTCGGCGCTACGTCTCGCTGCCACCGCAGCTGGTACCGCCGGTGGGCTGGCGAGCGTCACTGCGCCGGTTCTCCTTGGCCACGGGACATGGAAGATCACCCTGCTGCCTCACGGCACCCCCTACTCAAACGTCCAGCAGCGGTTGCTGGTGAGACTGCGCGCAGCTGCACATCTCTACGGTGCGCTGGTCGGCGGCGCGAGTGCGTTCTTCGCCGATCAGAAGGCTGCGATCGCCGCGCACATCCCGCTCGCGCTGCTGATCCTGCTAGCGCTGACCGGCGGGTTCCTGTTTCTGATGACGGGCTCGCTGACGATCCCGATCAAGGCGCTCGTGATGAACATGCTGAGCGTGAGCGTCGCCGTCGGACTGCAGGTGCTGATCTTCCAGGACGGACATCTTTCGAACCCGCTCGGGTTCACGCCGCTCGGCGGCCTGGAAGAGTCGAGCCTCGTGCTGATGCTCGTGCTCGCCTTCGCCCTGGCCACGGACTATGAGGTGTTCGTGATCGCCCGCATCAAGGAGGCCCACGACGACGGCCTGTCCAACAACGAGGCGATCGCGCTGGGGCTCGAGCGCACCGGCCGGATCGTCACCGCTGCCGCGCTGCTGTTCTGTGTGGCGATCGGCGCGCTGACCACCTCCGACCTGTTCTTCACAAAACAGCTCGGTCTCGGCGCCGCGCTCGCCGTGGCGGTCGACGCAACCATCGTCAGAGCGTTGCTCGTTCCTTCGCTGATGGCGCTGATGGGCGACTGGAACTGGTGGGCGCCAGGGCCGCTACGACGCCTGCACGAGCGCATCGCGCTGCGGTTCGGGCTCTGAGATCACGCCTCTGCGACCACCGGGGCACCGGGCGCGATGTGATCTGTACTCCCATTCGGGGGTCATGGAGATTTACGTGCGGGGATGGAGATTTTATAGACGGCTTATCGCCCACTTATAGTCTGCGGCCGGATGAGCACCGAGAGCATCGTGACCTCCGGTCGTTCCGGGGTCGACTGGCGGCGCGCGGAGTTCGTGCTGACGCTGCTCGCGTTCCTCGGCCTCCTGACGGTGCCGATCAGGATCACGACGATCTACGGCGGCCTGCCCGCGCATCCGCTGTTCGTGCACGTGCCGGTCGTGCTGATCCCGACGACGCTCGTGGCCGCGGTCGTGTTCGTCTTCAAGCGCGAGTGGCTGGCGCGCTACGGGATCGCGCTGGCCGTGGTCTCGATCGTCGCGATGAGCTCGATCTTCCTGACGATGCAGGCCGGCGCCGCGCTGCGCGGCGAGCTGAACCTGCAGGGCCAGGCGGCGACGCTGATCTCCGAACACTCCCACGCCGCGCACATCCTCGCGTACGTGTACGTGCTCTTTACGGCGACGCTGATCGTCACGTTCGCCTCGCTGCGGATCTCCGGCGGCCGGCCCACCGGTCTGGGGATCGTCGATCGCCTGCTCTCGCCCAAGCCGGTGCTCACGGGCCTGTGTGTGGTGCTCGTGCTGCTCTCGATCGGCGCCGGCTACATGTGCTTCAGGACCGGCGACCTCGGCGCGAAAGCGGTCTGGCAGGGACGGCTCCAGGCCGCCCACGGCGGCTTCCCCGGCGGCGGTGGTCCCGGCGGGCAGCGGCTGTTTGGGCCGTCGGGCGCCGGCGGGCCCTAGCCTCAACGTTACTGCTTGCAGTCTCCCATCGCATACCCCTTCGCGCAGCTCGTCCGCGCCTTCCACCTGGCTTCGAACTCTCTCTGAAAGCTCGTGAGCGCCGCCTTCTTTTCAGCGGCGCTGTGCTTCGCGGCCGTGACCTTCGCCGCGATCGCCGACTCGAGCAGTTCGAGCTTTACCCGCAGCAGTAGATCGGCCATCGTCTCGTGGTTGCGCTTCAGGTACCCCTGCAGTTCGGCGGCCTTCTTGAACTGCTTCTTCTGGACTTCGGCCAGGCGTTTGTGGACCTGCGCTTCGGAGACGTCGATCCCCAGCGCGGCCGCTTCGCCGAGCACCCACTCCGAGGTCAGCAGAAAGCCCATCACCTTGTCCTTCAACGCCGCGTTCGACGCGTTCGCAGCGTGCCCGCGGGCGCCGCTCAGGGCGGCCGTCACCGCAAGCCAGTGCGCGAACGTCGCCTGTGCGACCGGTGTCGCCTCGACGGTCGCGACCGTGGCGCCGCCGCTCGTCGCCGCCGCCTTGGCGGGGTTCTGCGCGCCGTCCCCGCCGGTGATCGCGGCCGGAGAGCCGGTCGTGGTCGAGCCCGCCGCGCCAACCGTGCCCGTCGTCGTTGATCCGCCCCCGCCCCCGCCACCGCAGCCTCCAAGCGACGCGCCCAGGGCCAGGACCAACACAAGCGGGAGGACTCCCCCTGTCCACACTGCATTTCGCATCTCGGGAAAGAAGACTAGGGGGTCGGGGTAAAAAGGGGGTAAGGGAGCAACGAACCCGCCGGGGGCAGAAACTAGACTGTGTGGGTGCTGCCGCAGGAAACTTGCCGATGAGGCTCGACGAGGTGATCGCCGCCGGCGAAGGCGTGGTTCAGGGCGCGTCGGGCGAGGTCGCGGGCGAGCCCGCCGGGGCCGTCGAGATCACGGGCCTCGCCTACGACAGCCGCGCGGTTGAGCCGGGGAGCCTGTTCTTCTGCGTGACGGGCTTTCAGCGCGACGGGCACGACTTCGCCGCACAGGCACTCGCGCGCGGGGCGGCGGCGCTCGTTGTCGAGCGCCCGCTCGGGCTGGAAGCGCCCGAGGTGATTGTGCCCTCCGCGCGCGCCGCGATGGGTCCGGCGGCCGTCCGCTTCTACGGCGATCCGAGTGCCGAGCTGCGGGTCGTGGGCGTGACCGGTACGAACGGAAAGACGACGACCGCGTTCTTGCTGAAGGCGCTGCTGGAGGCGGCCGACCCGGGCGCGAGCTGCGGCCTGCTGGGGACGGTCAAGTCGGTGATCGGCGGGGTCGAGCGTGAGGCCGGGCGCACGACGCCCGAGGCGATCGACCTGCAGGCCGACTTCCGCGCAATGCTCGACTCAGGCGACGGGGCCTGCGCGATCGAGGTCTCTTCGCACGCGCTGCAGCTGGGTCGGGCCGATGCCGTCCACTTCGCCGCGGCGATCTTTACGAACCTCACGCAGGATCACCTCGACTTCCACGAGGACATGGAGGACTACTACAAGGCCAAGCGCCGGCTGTTCGAAGCCGGCCCCGGCGTGAGCGTCGTCAACATCGGCGACCCCTACGGCCGGCGGCTGGCGGGGGAGATCGAGGGGACGGTCGTCACATTCGCGATCGAGCAGGAGGCCGACTACCGCGCGAGCGATCTGCGCTGCGATTCCCAAGGATGCCGCTTCGCGCTGCATACGCCCGTGGGCACAAGAGAGGTGGCGTTGCCGCTGCCGGGACGCTTCAACGTCGCAAACGCCCTCGGCGCGTTGGCGGCTGTGCACGCCCTCGGGGCGGACCTCGACCGGCTGATCGCAGCGTTGGAGCGGGGTGTGAGCGTGCCAGGGCGAATGGAGCCGGTGAACGAGGGCCAGGAGTTCGCGGTGCTCGTCGACTACGCGCATACGCCCGACTCGCTGGAGAACGTGCTGCGCGCGGCGCGCGAATTGACGGGCACGGGCGAGCGGACCGCTGGCCGCGTGATCTGCGTGTTCGGCGCGGGCGGCGACCGCGACCGTGGCAAGCGTCCGCTGATGGGCGAGATCGCCGCACGGCTCGCGGACATTGCGATCGTCACCTCGGACAATCCGCGCTCTGAGCAGCCGGAGGCGATCGTCGCCGAGATCCTCGCGGGCGCCGAGGGGGCGCCCCAGCCGCAGGGCGCGCAGCCGATCTCCTCGATCCCCGATCGCAGGGCGGCGATCCACCGGGGGATCGCGATCGCGGCACCGGGCGACATCGTCGTGATCGCCGGCAAGGGCCACGAGCAGGGCCAGGAATTCGAGGGTGGGCGCAAGTTGCCGTTCGACGACGTGCAGGTCGCCCGCGACGCGCTGCATGCACGATTCGACGGTGAGCGTGCGGGTCTCGAGGCGACCGACATCGGCACGGGCGGGGGCACGGGGACGGGGACGGGGACGACCGACGCGAGCGCCGAGACACCGGCGGGAGCGCGCAGATGAGGGAGTGGGACGCGGCGCGCGTTGCCCAGGCCGCCGGCGCACGGCTGATCGCGGAGCCTTCCCCCGCGAGCGATGCGTCAGCCGGCTCCAATTTCGGCTCCAACTTCGGCTCCAATTTCGGCTCCGGCTCCGGTTCCGGTTCTGACCCCGGCCCAAGGGCCGCGACGATCGACTCGCGCAAGGGCGTGCGCGGCGAGCTGTTCGTCGGTTTGCGAGGAGAGCACCACGACGGTGGCGCCTACGCGGCCCAGGCGCTGGAGGCGGGCGCATGGGGTGTGCTGGTCGCAGAGGAGCACGCCGCGGGGGCGCTGGCCGCGACCCTGGGTGGGCCGGGCGGCGCGGTGCTCGTGCACGACGATCCGCTGAAAGGACTGCAGGCGCTCGCCAAGGCCTGGCGGCGCGAGCTCCGCGCGAAGGGCGCGAAGGTCGTGGCGATCACCGGCTCGACGGGGAAGACCTCGACGAAGGACATCCTCGCGGCCGTGCTCGGGACCCAGCGAAGGACCGCGGCGAGCAGCGAGAACCTGAACACCGAGATCGGCCTGCCGCTGTCGCTGCTAACTGCGCCGGCCGACACCGAGATGCTGGTGCTCGAGATGGCGATGCGCGGCCCCGGGCAGATCGCGGAGCTGACGGAGATCGCCGAGCCCGACGTCGGCGTGATCGTGAACATAGGCCCCGTGCACCTGGAGCTGCTGGGATCGATCGAGGCGATCGCGGCCGCCAAGGCGGAGCTGATCGCGGGTATCGCGAGGGGGGCGACGGTCGTGCTACCAGCCGGCGAGCCGCTGCTGAAGCGACATCTGCGCACGGACGTGCGCACGCTCACGTTCGGCGCGGGCGGGGACGTCACTTTGGAGGAGACTGGACGACGGCCCGGGGAGGTGGAGCCCGGGGGGGTGGAGCCCCGGGGGGTTGCGCGTGGGGAGCAGGGGCGCGCGGGGGTCGTGTCACGGGAGGTCGTGATTTGTCATGGGGGAGAGCGGATGACGCTGCGTCCGTCGTTTGGACAGCGCCACAACCTCGCCAATCTGCTCGCGGCCGTCGCCGCCGCGCGCGCGCTGGGGATCACCCCCGGGGGCGAGCTGAAGGTCCGGTTCTCGGCCCTGCGCGGCGAGCGCGTGGCGCTGCCTGGGAGGATCACATTGATCAACGACTGCTACAACGCCAACCCGATGTCGATGCGCGCCGCGATCGAAGACTTGACGGAGACCGCCGCCGCGGGACCCACGGCAGGGCACGCCCCGGCACGCCGGCTGGCGGTGCTCGGCGACATGCTCGAGCTCGGCGCCGAGAGGGGGCCGGCGCTGCACCGTGAGGTCGGCGCGAGCGCAAGCGCGCGCGGCGTCGACGTGCTCGTGACGGTCGGCCCGCAGGCAGCCGCGATCGCGGGCACATTCGCCGGCGAGGCGCACTCGGTGCCCGATGCCGAGGCGGCGGCCGAACTGCTGGAGGGGCTGCTGCGCGAGGGAGACACGGTGCTCGTGAAGGGCTCGCGCGGCGTCGGTCTGGAGCGCGTGGCGCAGATCCTGCAGCGCAGCGCAGCGCAGACGGCAGGAAGGCGCTGAATGGGAAGGATCCTGATCGGGGGGACGGCGGCGCTGCTGATCTGCATCTTTCTCAGCCCGAAGTTCATCGAGTTCCTGCGAAAGCGCGAGTTCGGCCAGCAGATCCGCGAGGACGGGCCCAAAGGACACCAGATCAAGGCCGGCACGCCGACGATGGGCGGCGTGCTGATCTTCCTGTCGGTGTCGGTTCCGTTCCTGATCCTGAGCGACTACGAATGGCGCTCGGTTGGGATCTTTGGGGTGGCGATCGCGTGCGCGCTGCTGGGCTTCGCCGACGACTATACGAAGCTCGTCAGGCGCCGTTCGCTCGGCCTGCGCGCGCGCACGAAGCTCGCGGTGACGATCGCGATCTCCATCGCCCTGTGGTATGTCGCCGAACATGAGGCGCACCTCGCGCCGACGCTGAGGTTGCGGTTCGTCGACTATCAGATCGACCTCGGGATCTTCTATCCGGTGCTGATCTACTTCGTCGTCGCCGGGACGACCAGCGCGGTGAACCTGACCGACGGGCTCGACGGGCTGGCGGCGGGCTGCGCGGCGATCGTGCTGCTGGCGTACATCGGGATCACGTTCATCACGGGCGCGGATCTCGACATGGCGATGCTCGCGGGCTGCCTCGTGGGGGCCTGCATCGGCTTCCTCTGGTTCAACGCCTTCCCGGCGACGATCTTCATGGGCGATACGGGCTCGCTCGGGCTGGGCGGCGCGATCGCGGGACTGGCGGTGATGACGAAGACCGAGGTGCTGCTGATCCTGCTCGGCGGGATCTTCGTGATCGAGGCGCTGTCGGTCGTGATCCAGGTGATCTCCTTCCAGACGATGCGCAAACGCGTGTTCCTGATGGCGCCGATCCACCACCACTTCGAGCTGAAGGCCTGGTCGGAGACGAAGATCATCCTGCGCTTCTGGATCGTCGCCTCGATCTGCTGCGCGATCGCCTTCACGATCTACCGTCAGAGTAGAGGCGGGTGAGCAAGCATGAGGGTGAAGGTGAGGGTGAGGGATGGGAGACTGTCGCGCACAGCGAGACGCAGAACGCGTAGTGTCGCCGGTCAGGACGCTCGTGTAACGCACGGGGCAGCAACAGCAGTAGCAGTAGTAATGGCGCGATGAGTCGCCGAGCGAGACCGCGGCTGCCGGGAGGGCCATATCTGGTCGTCGGGCTGGCCCGCTCGGGCGTGGCGGCGGCGCTGGCGCTGCGCGGGCAGCGCGGGGAGGAGGTGCTCGGGCTGGACTCCGGTGCTCCCGCGGGGCTACAGGAGCTTGAGCGGGCCGGGGTCGAGCTGCACCTTGGACAGGACGGGGTGGCGCTGCTCGAGCGCGTGCGAGCGGTCGTGAAGAGCCCCGGCGTGCCGGCGCAGGCGCCGGTGATCGAGGCCGCGCGCGCACGTGGGCTGCCGGTGCTCGGCGAGCTCGAGCTCGGCTGGCGGCTGATCGAGAACGAGTTCGTGGCGGTGACGGGCACGAACGGTAAGACGACGACGGTCGAGCTGATCGCATACATCCACCGCGAGGCGGGCCTGCAAGTCGCCGTCGCGGGGAACGTCGGCGCGGCGGTCAGCGGGCTGGTGGGGAAGGTGGACGCGAGCGCGACGATCGTCTGCGAGGTCTCGTCTTTCCAGCTGGAGGACACGCTCGCGTTCGCGCCCGAGGTGGCGGTGCTGCTGAACATCACGCCCGATCACCTCGACCGGCACGGTACGTTCGAGGCCTACCGCGATGCGAAGCTCGAGATCTTCGCGCGCCAGGGCAACGACGACATCGCGGTCGCACCCACCGGTCTCGGCACCGGTCTCGGCATCGAGGACCTCGGCGGCTGTGCCCGGCGCGTCTGCTTCGGCGAAGGCCACAGTGCGGCGCTGTCGCTGAGCGCCGGCGAGCTGTGGTGGGAGGAGCAGGCACTGCTGCGGGTGGATGAGCTGCGCCTGCCGGGGCGCCACAACGTGGAGAACGCGATGGCGGCGGCGGCCGTCTGTTTGGCGCGCGGGATCGACGCCGACGCGGTGAGGGCGGGGCTGCGCGGATTCGCGGGGGTCGAGCACCGCTTGGAGGAGGTGGCGGTGAACGACGGCGTGAGCTGGGTGAACGACTCGAAGGCGACGAACACAGCGAGCACGCTCGTCGCGCTCGACGCGTACGCCCCCGGCACGATCCATCTGATCCTCGGTGGCCAGGGCAAGGGGCAGGACTTCACGGCGCTGCGCGGGCCGGTCGAACACAGCTGCAAAGCCATATATCTGATCGGTGAAGATGCGCCGAAGATCGCCACGGCGCTCGCGGGCGTGGGGGTACCGGTGCACGAATGTGGAGGCCTGGAGCGGGCCGTCGCCGTCGCGCGCGCGGCAGCGCAACCGGGGGACGTCGTGCTGCTCTCGCCGGCCTGCGCGAGCTTCGACCAGTTCGCCGACTACGAAGCCCGCGGGGAGCGCTTTCGGGAGCTCGCACGGGGGTAGCTGGGCTTGGTCCTGCCGGTCGTCTGAGGCGGCCTCGACGGCTCATCGGCACGCGGCCTGAAGTCGTGCGAGTCCGATAGAAGGCTTCGCGGGGAGAACGTCGAAGAGGGCTGGGATGGCGTCAGCCGCACAGCGCGTATCCCTGCTGGGGAGAAACAAGGGCAAACGGACCGCGCGCGCCGCCGGCGAGAAGGGCAAGTCCGCACAGACGAGCCAGCCGCTCGAGCACAGGATCCTGTTGACGGCGACGATGTGCCTGTTGGCGTTCGGCGCGGTGATGGTCTACAGCGCGACCTCGGCGACGAGCCTCTTGCAGGGCCAGGGCAACGGGACCGGGTACCTGATCAAGTACGTGCTGTACGGAGCGGTCGGGCTCGTGCTGATGCGCGTGCTGGCGCGCGACGGCGTGGCGAAAGTCCAGAGCATCACCGGCCCCTTGCTGGCGGTCTCGTTTGCGCTTGTGCTGGCCACGCACGTGCCCCATCTCGGCGTCAGCGTCAACGGCGCACGGCGCTGGATCGGGCCCAGCCAGCTGCAGTTTCAGCCCTCGGAGCTGATGAAGCTGGCGCTCGTGCTGTACGCGGCGACGCTGCTGGCGAAGCGCCCGGGGCGCGTGAACGACCTGCAAGACTTGATGAAACCGCTGCTGTTCGTCGTCGGCGGCGCCTGCCTGCTGGTCGTCACCCAGCCCGATCTAGGAACCGCGATGGTGATCGCGTTCACGACCTGCGCGCTGTTGATCGCCGCGGGGATCCCGATGCGCAACCTCGCGATCATCGCCGGCGTGACGCTCGGGTTGGTGTTCCTGTACGCGCTCGCGCGTCCGTACGAGCGCGCGCGGCTGACCTCGTTCATCGACCCTTGGGCGCACGCCTCGGGCAGCGGCTTTCAGGCGGTGCAGGGCCAGATCGCGATCGGCTCGGGCGGGCTGTTCGGATCCGGGCCGGGGCAGTCGGTGCAGAAGATCTTCTACCTGCCCGAGGCGCCGACCGATTTCATCCTCGCCGTGATCGGCGAGGAGCTCGGCGTCGTCGGGGTCTGCGGGCTGCTGTTCCTGTACGGGCTGATCGCCTACGCGGGGCTGCGCGCGGCGAAGGGCGCGCGCAGTCTCTACAGCGCGCTGATCGCGGTCGGCGTGACCGCGCTGATCGTCTCGCAGGCGCTGCTGAACGTGTTCGCCGTGCTCGGCCTGGCGCCGCTGACGGGGGTGCCGCTGCCGTTCGTCTCCTACGGGTCGAGCAGCCTGATCGTGATGCTCGCGGCGATGGGCCTGTTGATGAACGTCGCCTCCGGCGCCAGCGCGCACGTACGGGCCGTCGCCCCGGCGCGCAGAAGACATGCGACCCAGGGCGGGCCGCAGCGGGCGGACACGGCCGAGACCGCCCCTGCCCGAAGGACCGGCAGCGGCGCTCGCGCGGCGCGCGCGGGCTCGGCCGACGCGCGAGCACGCGAACCGGCACGATGGGGCCGTGACCGTGACCAGCAGCAGCCACAGCGACAGAGCACCGAAGATCACGATCGCCGCGGGGGGGACCGCCGGGCACGTGGTGCCGGCGCTCGCGGTGGCCGGCGCGCTGCGGGCTGAGGGCGCGCAGGTCGCGTTCATCGGTGGCGACCGCGCCGAGGCCGAGCTGGTGCCGGCGGCCGGGTTCGAGCTGCGGCGGATCGCGGTCGAAGGCATGAGCAGGACCAACCCGCTGCACGCCGCGCGTGCGCTGTGGCGCGCCGCGGGCGCGTACGTGCGCGCCCTTTCGTTGCTGAAAGAACTGCGGCCGGACGCGGTGATGGGCGGCGGCGGCTACGTTGCGGGGCCGGTCGGACTGGCCGCGGTGACGCTGCGGATTCCGCTCGTGCTGAGCGAGGCCGACAGCCATCTGGGCATCACCAACCGCGTGCTCGCGCGGGGAGCGCGGCGCGTGTGCCTGGCGTTCCCGCTCGCCGGGCGCGAGGGCGCACGCTACCGCGTGACGGGGCGGCCGGTGCCTCCGGCGCAGAAGGATCGCACGGGCGCGCGCGAACGACTCGGATTGGTCGCCGGACGGGATTGCGTGCTCGTGTTCGGCGGCTCGCTTGGCGCGCGCTCGATCAACCTGGCCGCGGTCGAGGCGTTCGCGCACGCAGGCCCCACGCATACGGCCTTCGACGTGCTGCATGTGGCCGGTCGCCGCGACTACCCGGAGCTGTCGGCGCGTGAGCTGCCGGAGGGATACGACCTGCGCGAGTATCTAGACTTGGAGCAGTTCGGAGACGCGCTCGCGGCGGCCGACCTCGTGGTCGCGCGCGCCGGGGGCTCGGTGTTCGAGATCGCCGCGAGCGGCACGCCCGCGATCCTCGTGCCTTACCCGCACGCCGCGGCCGACCATCAGGCTGAGAACGCGCGCTGGATGGAGCGCGCGGGCGCCGCGGTGACGATCCCCGACGGCGAGCTGGACGCTGCGCGGCTGGCACATGAGGTCGCCGACCTCCTGGCCGCCAGGGAGCGCTTGGCGGCGATGGCCTGCGCCTCCCGGGGCCTGGCGCGGCCCGATGCCGCCAAGGAGATCGCGGACGAGCTGCTGGCGGCAGCCGCATGACCACGCCGGACAAACCTTGGGAAGGCCGGCGGTTGCATTTCGTCGGCGTCGGCGGCGCCGGGATGAGCGGCTATGCACGCGCGGCGCACGCGCTCGGCGCCGCGGTGACGGGCTCTGACGGGGCGCCGTCGCCGTACGCTGAGCGGTTGCGGACGGACGGCATTCTCGACGCTAAGGTCGGCCACGACGCCGCGAACGTCCCTGCGGGCGGGGACGTGGAGCTGATCTATTCGAGCGCGGTGCCGGCCGATAATCCCGAGCGCGAGGAGGCGCGCGAACGGGGCCTGCCAGAGCGCCCGCGCGCCGAGCTGCTGGGTGAGCTGAGCGCGATGAAGCGCACGATCGCCGTGGCGGGCACGCACGGCAAGACGACGACGGCGTCGATGATCGTGCACGCGCTGCGCGCCGCCGGCCTTGAGCCGGGCTGGCTGGTGGGCGCGCCGGTAGGCGGGGGGTTGGCGAACGCGGAGTGGGGGGAGGGTGAGTGGCTCGTGGTCGAGGCCGACGAGTCCGATCGCTCGATGCTGAGCCTGCGGGTCGAGATCGCGGTTCTCACCAACGTCGAGCTCGATCACCACGCGAGCTTCGGCTCGCTGGCCGAGCTGGAGGAGACGTTTCGCGAGTTCCTCGCCCACGCGGAGGAGGCGATCGTCGTGTGGGACCGTCCCGAGTTGCTTTCCCTGGCGCCTTCCGCGACCGACGGTCGAGATCGTGAAGAGCCCGCGGTCGAGGACGAACGAGACGGTGTGCGCTCGCCGGTCCAGGAAGGCCGGGTAGGCGCAGATGCAGGGGTGGAGGTGTTCCCGTATGACGTCTCTGATGTGGCGCTGGCCGCCGGGGGCTCCCGTTTTCTCTGGCGCGGACACGAGGTGGCGCTGGGCGTGCCGGGCGTGCACAACGCGCTGAACGCGACCGCGGCGCTGGAGGCTGCACGGCTCGCCGGCGCCGACGCGCAGGGCACGATTGCGGGTCTCGCCGGCTTCGCGGGCGCCGGCCGGCGCTTCCAGCGGGTGGGCGCGACCGCGACCGGTGCGACCGTGTACGACGACTACGCGCACCATCCGACCGAGGTCGCGGCGACGTTGCGAGCGGCGCGCACGCTGGACGCGCCCGGGCGGCTGGTGGCGGTGTTCCAGCCGCATCTCTTCTCGCGCGCGGCGCTGCTCGCGCGCGAGTTCGGCGCAGCGCTGGCGCTCGCGGACGTGGTCGCGGTGCTCGACGTCTATCCCGCGCGCGAGCGGGGGGAGGACCACCCGGGCGTGAGCGGTCTGCTGATCGCTGAGGCGGCGGCCGACGCCGCCGCAGGGAAACCGGTGTACTGGCTGTCGAGCTTCGCCCAGGCCGAGTCGGTGTTGACGGGCGTGTTGGGCGACGGCGACGTGTGTCTCGTGATGGGCGCCGGCGATGTCGACGAGCTCGGACGGCGATTGGTGGAGGGGAAGAATGTCTAGGAATTCACCGGCGACAATCCCCTCGATAGTGCAACGCGATCACCCGCTCGACCGGATGGCGACGGTCAGGACGGGCGGCGCGGCCGAGTACTTCGCTCGCGCCGGCTCGAACGCGCAGCTGAAGGAGCTACTCGCATGGGCCGCGCAGATCGACGCGCCGGTCAACGTCGTCGGTTCCGGCTCTAACCTGCTGATCGCCGACGAGGGCGTGGCCGGCCTGGTCGTGAAGCTCGACCGCAAGCTCGCGCTGATCAAGCACGAGGGCGAGCGGATCGTCTGCGGCGGTGGCGCGCGGCTGCCGTCGGTCGCGGCGCGCGCGGCGCAGGTGGGGCTGAGCGGGATCGAGTTCGGCGTGAACATCCCCGGCACGGTCGGCGGCGCGGTGCGGATGAACGCGAACGCCTACGGCGGCGAGCTCGCGAAGGCGCTGGAGTGGGTCGAGATCGTGACCGCCACAGGGACCGAGCGCCGCGCGCCGGAGGATCTGGGCTTCGGCTACCGCCGCTCGGGCCTGACCGCGGGCGAGATCGTCGCGCGAGTCTCGTTCCTGCTCACCCCGGCGCGGACGGCCGCGGTGAAGGCCACGCTCGCGGAGATGCGCAAGCGCCGCCACGCCGCTCAGCCGCAGGGGATCAAGACGTTCGGCTCGACGTTCAAGAACCCCGACCCCAACGACGGGGGGGCGGGGCCAGATGGTGAGGTTCGCTCCGCCGGCCTGCTGCTGTCCGACGCCGGCTGCAACGGCCTCACGATCGGCGGCGCGCGCTTCGCCGAGAAGCATGCGAACTTCATCGAGAACACCGGCTCGGCGACTACCGCCGATGTGATCGCCGTGATGGCGGAGGGCCGCCGCCGCGTCGAGGAGCGCTTCGGCGTAGAGCTCGAGCCCGAGGTGCAGACGCTCGGCGACGTGCGCTTTCCCTGGGCTCTCTAGGGACCCGTTCGCGCCAGGGGTACGGAGCGCTGAGTAACCTCGCTGGCGAGGTCATTCCTGGACTCGGGAGTATGCCGATGCGGGGCCGATCGGCCCCGAGAAAGGGGGTGAGAGCATGGCAACTGCGGTCGTCACGCTAGCAACTGCGCTGCTTGTCGCCGTGCTGGTCATAGACCGGCTCGCGAAGTAGCAGGTTGCCCTCGAGCCCCGGTGGACGGCAGGCCCTATGTCCGCCGGGGCACGTTATTTAGAAAGGGGCCCCGGTTGCCCGGGACCCCTTGAGCATGTCAAACTACAGTCGTCGTGCTAGCGGAACAATTGTAGCGTCGCCCCAACTCGGATACAAGCTCTCTTGCCGGTAGGGGTTTGCCCGCCGGGGTCGAAGACCCACCGAATGGAACGCTCCGTCGCCGCGCGCTCACCGATCGGATCACTGGACATCCTCTGGCGCCCGTTTGAAGCGGCGGCGGGCCTGGCGCGGGACTCCTTCCAGGCGATCGCCCGCCATCGCCGCCTGCGGATCGCGCTGCTGGCGGCGCTCGTGGCGATCCCGCTACTCGCCGGCGGTTGGCTGCTGCTGCGGAAGTCCTCGTTCACGGCGGTCGAGCACGTGAAGGTGAGTGGCGTGCACGGGACACAGGCGCAGGCGATCGAAGCGGCCCTCGACGGCGCCGCGAGCCACATGAGCACGCTCGGCGTGAACAACGCCGCGCTGCAAGCAGCAGTCGCGTCCTATCCCGTCGTGCGCGCGGTCCACGCGGTCCCGAGCTTTCCCCACGGTCTGCGGATCGAGGTCACCGAGCAACTGCCGGTGGCGGCGCTGACGATCGGCGGCCAGCGCACAGCGGTCGCCGCCGACGGGGTCGTGCTCGGTCCCGGCCTGATCACCGGCTCGCTGCCCGAGCTGAGCGACCCGCAGGGGCCGGTGCCGGCCGTGGGGGGACACGTTCAAGGCCAGACTTTGCTCGCCGAGCTGACGATCCTGGGCGCCGAGCCCAGGCAGCTGATGCGCTTCGACGCGCGCGTATACAGCTCGCCCAAGGGCGACGGTCTGACGGTGGCGATGCGCAACGGCCTGCTCGTCTATTTCGGTGACGCGACGCGGCCGCACGCGAAGTGGCTGTCGCTCGCGCGGGTGCTAGCCGACCAGAGCTCGGCGGGCGCGACCTACATAGACGTGCGCGTGCCCGAACGCCCGGCCGCGGGCTTCGCCTCCGCGAGTGCGCTGGCCGAATCGGCGGGCTCGACGGGCTCGTCTGGCGCCGGTGGATCTACCGGCGCAAGCGCAGCAACCGGCGCGGGGGCAGGCACACCGGAAGCGACCGTGGCGGAGCTCGCCGCCAAATTGACCGAAAGCACGAACGGTCAGCCGACGGCCACACCCGGGACGGCCGGCGCAGCGACATCGACCTCAGCCGCGACAGCCTCCTCCGAACCGGCGGCCGCGTCGACGGGTGCCGGCGAACCAGAATCTAGCTCTGGGAGCGGGGAATCGACATCGCCGGGAGGATAGGAACCCTCAGCCGGGGGGTGGGAATCCTCCGCGGGAACTGCGACGACGGGTGGCTGACACGACAGACGATCAAACTAAAGCTCAACCTTAGGTTGAGGGCACGTCGAGACCAATTCTCGGGTGGTGGTCGAGAGTTCGCCGATCTGCAACGAAACTTGCGAGATTGGGGGGCGACGTTGACAGGGCGAAGATCCCTGCATAACGTGCTGATCTGGGCGTCTCAGATGCGGTAGTCTGCACAACCCTTAACAACTACTGAAGGCTTCGGACAGAGAACTCATGGAGAGCGGCGGCGGAAGCTACTTGGCAGTGATCAAGGTCGTGGGTGTCGGCGGTGGCGGCACGAACGCGGTCAGTCGGATGGTCGACGCGGGACTGCGCGGCGTGGAGTTCATCGCCGCCAATACCGACGCGCAGGCGCTGGCGATGTGCGACGCCGACGTGAAGCTCAACGTCGGCCACACCTCGACGAAGGGCCTCGGCGCGGGCGCCAACCCCGACGTCGGGCTGGCGGCGGCGTCGGAGTCGCGCGACGACATCAAGGAGGCGCTGAAGGGCGCGGACATGGTGTTCGTGACCGCCGGCGAGGGCGGTGGCACCGGGACCGGCGCCGCACCTGTGATCGCGGAGATCGCGAAGAACGAGATCGGCGCGCTGACCGTCGGCGTCGTCACGCGGCCGTTCGACTTCGAGGGCTCCCAGCGCGGACGGCAGGCGACCGAGGGGATCGAGCGCCTGCGCGAGGTCGTCGACACGCTGATCGTGATCCCGAACGAGAAGCTGCTCGCGGTCGTCGAGCGGCGCACGTCGATGCTCGATGCCTTCAAAGAGGCCGACGACGTGCTGCGCCAGGGGATCCAGGGGATCACCGACCTGATCACGATCCCTGGCTTGATCAATCTCGACTTCGCCGACGTGCGCACGATCATGCACGACGCCGGCTCGGCGCTGATGGGGATCGGGACGGCCGGCGGCGAGAACCGCTCCGCCGACGCGGCGAAGGCCGCGATCTCCTCGCCGCTGCTCGAAGAGTCCGTCGACGGCGCCACCGGCATCCTCCTGAACATCACCGGCGGCAAGGACCTCGGCCTGTTCGAGGTCAACGACGCCGCCGAGATCATCCAGAACGCCGCCGACCCGAACGCGAACATCATCTTCGGCGCCGTGATCGACGAGGCGATGGGCGACGAGGTCCGCGTGACCGTGATCGGCACCGGCTTCGACCACCGCGTCGGCGGACTGCGCACGAGCTCCCGTCGTGAGAGCCGTCCGGGCCGTCCGGACCGCAACCCCCGGATCGACGATCGTCAGCGTTCCTCGCTCGAGATCTCCGACGACGACATCGACGTTCCGCCGTTCTTGCGGTAGAAAGCGCTCGCTCCGCCCTTCGATAGCCTGCAGGCGGTGCCACCGGCCCCGCGACGCACCGCCCTCTACGACCGTCATGTCGATGCGGGCGCGAAGATGGTCGAGTTCGCCGGCTGGGAGATGCCGATTCAATACAAAGGCGTACGCGAGGAGCACATCGCGGTGCGCGAGAACGTGGGCGTGTTCGACGTGTCGCACATGGGTGAGATCGAAACCGCGGGCCCGGGTGCGGAGGCGCTGCTGCAGCGGCTGCTATCGAACGATGTCGCGAAGCTCCCGGTCGGCGGGGCCCAGTACTCGGTTCTGTGCCGCGAGGACGGGGGCGTGCTCGACGATCTCTTCACCTACCGGTTGCAGGCCGAGCGCTACCTGACGGTGACGAACGCCGCCAACCACGAGCGCGACCTCGCCTGGTTTCGCCGGCACGCGGAGGACTTCGGTGGAGGCGATGGCGGGGGGAAGATCGAGGTCGAGCTGACCGATCGGATCGAGGACTACGCGATGCTCGCCGTCCAGGGCCCGCGTGCGCGGGAGCTCGTGCAGGCGATCTCCGACGCCCCGCTGCCCGCGCGGATGACGGCGGCCCCCCGATACCTGGCCGGCGGGAATGTCTTGGTATGTGGAACTGGCTACACTGGTGAGGACGGCGTCGAGCTGCTCGCCTCGCCCCGTGAGGCCCCCAACTTGTGGGACGAGCTTCTGCGGCGCGGCGCCGTCCCGACCGGGCTGGCGGCGCGCGACACGCTGCGCCTGGAGGCCTGCTACCACCTCTACGGCAATGACCTGACGACCGCGCGCGGTCCGATCGAGGCGGGGCTCGGCTGGTGCTGCAAGGAGGACACGGGTTTCATCGGCTCAGAGGCGGTGCGCGCGATGCGGGAGGACGGTCCGCTGGAAAAGCTGATCGCGTTCACAATCGAGGGACCGGGGATCGCGCGCCAGGGCAACCCGGTGGTGGGCGGGGGAGAGGTGACGAGCGGGACGCTCTCGCCGAGCCTCGGCGTTGGCATCGGCATGGCCTATGTCCCCGCCGCGCGCGCAGAGCCCGGCACGCGCCTGCAGATCGACGTTCGTGGCAAGATCCGCCCCGCTGTCGTGAAGGAGAAGCCGCTTTACCGAAAGGGTCCCTGAAATGGCCGAGGCGAACTACCCGCAGGATCTGCTGTATCACCCCGAGCACGACTGGGCTCGAATCGAAGGCGAGACGGCGACGCTCGGCATCACCTGGTACGCGCAGGACGCGCTCGGCGAGGTCGTGTTCTTCGATCCGCCGGTGCTCGGGACGACGCTTGTCAAGGATGAGCCCTACGCCGAGGTCGAGTCGGTGAAGGCCGTCTCCGACGTGCTCGCGCCGCTCTCGGGCGAGATCGTCGAGGTCAACGGCGACCTCGCGGGCGACCCGGGCGCGATCAACGAGGACCCCTACGGCGAGGGCTGGCTCGTGAAGATCCGGATCGCCGAGCCGGCCGAGCGCGAGGTGCTGCTCGACGCTGATACCTACTCGGCCACGCTTGGTGGCTAGTCTCTCGGAGTGACCTACAGCGCTCATCCAGTGACCTGCAGCGCTAATCCGTGCCACGAGGGTCGGCTTTGCCGGCCCGGCGCCGATCGACCAGTGCGGGGGGGTGGTCGGGAGGGGGGCCTGCCCCCCTCCCGCTAGGCGATGAGCCGCTACACCTCCATCACCCAAGCGGACCTCGACGCGATGCTCGAGGCGATCGGCGTGCCCTCGATCGAGGCGCTGTTCGAGCGCCAGATCCCCGAGGGCGTGCGCCTGCGCCGCCCGTTGGAGCTCCCCGACGGCAGGCCGGAGCAGGACGTCTACACGCACCTGCGCGAGCTGGCCGCACGCAACACGAGCGCCGAAGACGAGCTGAGCTTTCTCGGGGCCGGGATGTACGACCACTACGTGCCGGCGCTGATCGACATGCTGATGAGCCGCTCGGAGTTCCTCACCCCATACACCCCCTACCAACCGGAGATCTCACAGGGTGGCCTGCAGGTGATGTTCGAGTACCAGACCGCGATCTCCGAGCTGACCGCGCTCCCGGTCGCGAACGCCTCCGTCTACGAGGGCCCCTCCGCGGTCGCCGCGGCGGGCTACCTGGCGAAGCTGCACAACGGCGGGGGGCGCTTCGTCGTCAGCGCCGGGCTTCACCCGCACTCGATCGAGACGCTGCGCACCCAGGCGCACGGCTACGGGATGGACGTCATCGAGGTCCCGCTCCGCGACGGCGTGACCGATTCCGAGGCGTGGGCGCAGGCGATCGAGGGCGATGGCGACGGGCAGTGCAGTGCGGCGATCTTCGCCCAGCCGAACTTTTACGGCGCCGTCGAGGACGCGGCCGCGCTGAGCGCGGCGGCGAAGGAGGCAGGGAATCCAATCGTGATCTCCCAGGTCGACCCGATCACGCTCGGGATCCTCGCCCCGCCCGGCGAGTGCGGCGTCGACGTGGCCGTTGGCGAGGGCCAGCCGCTCGGCAATCGCCTGGACTTCGGCGGACCCTCGTTTGGGTTCTTCGCCGCCCGCGAGGAGTACCTGCGCAGGATGCCCGGGCGGATCGCGGGGGAGACCACGGACGTCGACGGCCGCCGCGGGTTCGTGCTGACACTGCAGACCCGCGAGCAGCACATCCGCCGCGAGAAGGCGACCTCGAACATCTGCACCGCGCAGGCGCTGAACGCGCTCGGCGGTGTCGTCTATCTGACGTGGCTCGGCCGCCGCGGGATCGTCGAGCTCGGCGAGCTGTTGCTGGCGCGAACGCACTACGCGCGCGAGATGCTCTGCGCGCTGGACGGAGCGGAGCCCATGCACACCCAGCCGGTGATCCGCGAGCTCGCGTTGCGCCTCGATGCGGATGTGGCGGAGGTCAAGCGCCGCTGCGCCGCGCAGGGAGTCAACCCGGGCGTCGACCTGGAGCGCATCACGGGCCGCGAGGAGGATCGCGGTGGGCTGCTCGTGGCGATCACCGAGCAGCGCTCGCGCGCCGACATCGACCGTCTGGCGCAGGTGCTGGGAGCGGCCGTCGTCGCGGAACGGGAAGCGGTGCCGGCGTGAGCGCGATCGACGAGAACCACCTGCACGCCGATCCGAGCATCGATACGCATCCGTCTGGTCGGGATAGCGGGGCGCGGGCTGTCGGTGGGGGTACGCCTGCGGGCACGCCTCCGGTGCAACTCGGCGCGACTCCCTTGCAAAGAGAACACGCGAAGACGATCTTCGAGAAGGGTGCGCCCGGCCGTCGCGCGTTCGCGTGCCCGGAGCTGGACGTACCGCAGGTGGATGCCGATGCGCTACCCGAGCGCTTCCGCCGTATGAACCCGCCGCGTCTGCCGGAGGTATCCGAGCCGGAGATCGTGCGCCACTACGTCGGCCTGTCGAAGCGGAACTTCGACCTGGACTCGGGTTTCTACCCGCTCGGCTCGTGCACGATGAAGCACAACCCGCGCCTGCACGAGCGTGTCGCGGCGCTCCCGGGCCACGCGCGGCTGCACCCGCTGCAGGACCCCGAGCGCGCACAGGGCGCGCTCGAGCTGATGTGGAACCTGCAGCAGGCGCTCGCGGAGATCTCGGGGCTGGCGCATGTCTCGCTGCAGCCTTCGGCCGGCTCGCACGGCGAGCTCGCGGGCGTGCTGTTGACGCGCGCCTACCACGAGGCGAAAGGCGAGCACCGCCACAAGGTGCTCACGCCGGACACCTCCCACGGCACGAACCCGGCGACGGTGACGATGGCGGGGTTGGAGGTCGTGAAGGTCGCGACGAACAACGACGGCGGCGTCGATCTCGACGATCTGCGGGAGAAGGCCGACGCCGACGTCGCGTGTCTGATGCTGACGAACCCGAACACGCTCGGGCTGTTCGACCGGAACATCGAGGAGATCGCCCGGATCGTGCACGGCGTGGGGGCGGCGCTGTATTACGACGGCGCGAACCTGAACGCCGTGATGGGGTTGTCGAGACCCGGGGACATGGGCTTCGACATCGTCCACTTCAACCTGCACAAGTCCTTTACCCAGCCCCACGGCGGCGGCGGCCCCGGATCGGGCCCGATCGCCGTGTCCGACCGCATCGCGCCGTTTCTGCCGCGGCCACTTGTGGTGAGGCGCGAGGAGGGTACGCCCAGCGCGGATCACTCCACGTCCCCCACGCCCAGCGGCGAAAACGGAAATCAGCACGCCGGCAGGTCGCCCGTGTACGACCTCGACTTCGACATCGAGCAGTCGATCGGCAGGCTGCGGGGCTTTCAGGGCAACTACGGCTGCTTCGTGCGCTCCTACGCCTACATCTGCTCGCTCGGCGGCGACGGGCTGAGGGATGCCTCGGAGACGGCGGTGCTGAACGCGAACTACCTGCTGGCGCGATTGCGGAGCCATGCCGTCGCGGACGGGCGCGCGATCGGGGACTACCTGCCGCTCGCATACGGCGAGCTGTGCCTGCACGAGTTCGTCCTCTCCGGCGGCCCGATGAAGAAAGAGCTCGGCCTGAAGACGCTCGACCTCGCCAAGCGCCTGCTCGACCACGGCTTTCACCCGCCGACGGTCTACTTCCCGCTGCTCGTCGACGAGGCCTTGATGGTCGAGCCGACGGAGACCGAGACGAAGGAGACGCTCGACGCGTTCGCCGACGCGATCGCCGCGATCCTGCGCGAGGCCGCCGAGCAGGGCCCGGAGATCGCACGCGAGGCCCCGTATACGACGCCGGTGCGCCGCCTGGACGAGGTCGGGGCTGCCAAGCAGCCGGTGATCCGCCAAGTGCTTTCGGGTTGAGCGTGCTTCTTGCGTCGGCCTGTTTATTCGACCTCGACATCTGCCGCGCGTGCTAGGCTCGGTGCGCTACATGTAACGATGCCGGTCAGCAACTCACTTCGCCGAATGCCACGGATACATTCAAGCTCGAGAACCAGAGTGCGCGAGCACCGGGCCAGGCTGCGCAAGCAGGGCCTTCGGCCGATCCAAATCTGGGTGCCCGATGTTCGTGCTCCACGATTCGCCGAGGAGGCTCACCGTCAGGCTCGCGCGGTGGCCGTCAGCCGAGCCGCTGCTGATGATCAGGCGTTCGTGGACTCGATCTCCGAATGGCCATAGGGAATGGCCATAGGGGTGCAGCGCGCCGAGGTCTGGACGGTCTCGGGCGGTCCCGGCTATGCCGGCAAGCCGCGTCCGGCTGTAATCATCCAGGACGATCACTTCGACACCGACTCGGTCACGATTTGCCCGTTCACCTCAGACCCGACCGATGCGCCGTTGTTCCGCTTGGAGGTCGAGTCCTCGTCCGTGAATGGCCTGCGCGAACCGTCCAGGCTCATGGTTGACAAGGTGACCACGATTCCTCGATCTAAGCTCGGGGACCGCGTCGGCGTGCTCGCCGGCGCTGACATGCTCCGACTCAACCGTGCGCTCGTCGTGTTCCTCGGCGTGGCATCGAGCTGAGTACGAATGCGCATCTTCTCCGGCATCCAGCCGACCGGGACCAAGCACCTCGGCAACTACATCGGCGCGATCACGCAGTACGTGGCCGGGCAGGAGCGGGGCGAGGCGATCTATTGCATCGTCGACCTGCACGCGTTGACGGTGGCCTACGACCCGGCTGAGCTGCGGGCCGGGCTGTACGACCTGCTCGCGGTGCTGCTCGCGGCGGGCCTCGACCCGGCGCGCTGCGTGCTGTTCCGCCAGAGCGACGTGCGCGAGCACACCGAGTTGACGTGGCTGCTGTCGAGCGTGACTTCCTACGGCGAGCTCACGCGGATGACCCAGTTCAAGGAGAAGGCGGCCGCGCCGCGCGAGCTCGCCACGGCGGGGCTGTTCTTCTATCCGGTGCTGATGGCCTCCGACGTGCTGGCCTACCGTGCGCAGGAGGTGCCGGTCGGCGACGACCAGCGCCAGCACGTCGAGCTGATGCGCGACGTCGCGCAGCGCTTCAACGCCCGCTTCGGCGACACGCTCGTCGTGCCCGAGCACAGGATTCCGGCGATCGGCGCGCGGATCATGGACCTGCAGCACCCGGAGAACAAGATGTCGACCACGACCGGCTCGGTCGAGGGCACCGTCTACGTGACCGACGAACCGGCGGCGATCGAGAAGAAGCTCAAGCGCGCGGTGACCGACTCCGGGGCCGAGATTCGCAGGGCCAAAGACAAGCCGGGTGTCTCCAACCTGATTGAAATTCTCGCGGTCGCGCGCGCGAGCACCCCCGAGGCGATCGAGGCGGAGATGGAGAGCGCGCGCGGGTACGGCGACCTGAAGGTGGCGGTCGCGGCCGCGGTGATCGATTACCTGGCGCCCGTGCGCGAGCGCTACGCCGAGCTGCGCGCGGACGAGGCAAGCCTCGAGGCGATCCTTGCCGACGGCGCCGAGCGCGCCCGAGAGATCGCCGGGGAGACGCTGGTGGACGTGCGCGAGCGTATGGGCGTCGGCCCGGTGGGGCGGGGTCCCCATCCACACTGACCGGTACGGTGGGCGAATGACCGTCGCCGCCCTCGAGCTGGACCTCGATCTGTTCAGCGGGCCGTTCGACCTGCTGCTGACGCTGATCCTGCGCGAAGAGGTCGACCTGCTCGAGCTGGCGCTCGCCGACGTCGTGCTCGCGTATCTCGACCACCTCGAGGCGCAGGGCGAGCTCGACCTGGAGACGGCGACCGAGTTCATCGTGCTGATCGCGGCGCTCTTGGAGCTGAAGTCGCGGCTGATGCTCGCCGGCGAGGACGAGGAGGAGCTGCTCGATATCGAGCCCGCGCAGGCGGCGGAGGAGCTGCTGCAGCGGATGCTGGAGGCGCGGCGCTACCGCGCGGCAGCGGGGCATCTCGGCGAGCTGCTGGCGCGCGAGGAAGGCGTGCGCTTCCGCGAAGCGCCGCTGCCGGCGAGCCTGCGCAGGACGATCACCCAGCCGAGCGACGGCTCGGAAAGCCCGGAGATCCTCGGCGAGGCGCTCGGCCGGCTGCTGCGGATGCCGCCGGCGATCAGCCTGCGCCACATCGGCGTGCCGCGGATCACGGTCGCCGAGCGCCTCGCGCACCTGCGCGGGCTGCTGCGGCGGGGGCGCTTCAGCTTCGACGAGGCCGTGCGTGGCGCCGACCGGATGACGGTCGCGGTCACGCTGTTCGCGCTGCTGGAGCTGTACAAGCGCGGCGAGGCCGACTGGGACCAGGACGAGAGCTTCGGCGAGATCGCCGTCCACGCCGCGCGCTCGATCGGAGCCCACCCGCCCGAGCGATACGCCGATAGCATTGCCGGGTGAGCGCGAGCGGGACAATCGAGGCGAGCGACGCCGCAGGGCCGGAGCAGGGGCCGCTCCGGGAGGGGGGGTCACCCGATGAACGGGACCCTTCCCGCGAGGCCGCCGACGCGACTGTAGACGCCGCTGGGAACGCAGCCGGCAAGACCCCCTCGCTGGAGCGCACGCTAGAGGCGCTGCTGTTCCTCGCGCCCGACCCGCTGAGCGAGGATGAGCTGGCCGAAGCGACGCAGGCCGGCGCCGAGGACGTGCAGGCCGCGCTCGCGGAGCTCGTCGAGCAGTACGCCGAGGGCCGGCGCGGGATCACGCTGCGCGAGCTGGGGGGCGGCTGGACGCTGGCGAGCGATCCCGTCGCCGAGGACGCCGCGCGGCGCCTGTTCAGCCGCAAGCGCGTCGCGACGCTCAGCCCCGCGCAGGCGGAGACGCTCGCGATCGTCGCCTACCTGCAGCCGATCTCCCGCCCGGAGATCACACGCATTCGCGGCGTCAGCGCCGACTCGGCAACCGCGACGCTGCTCGAGCGCGGCCTGATCGAGGAGGGCGGGCGCTCGCAGTTCGGCGCGGTGCTCTACCGCACGGGGACGCAGTTCCTCAAGCTGTTCGGTCTGCGCACGCTCGACGACCTGCCCGACGTCGCCCGCTGGGACCCGACCCCGGAGGAGCAGGCAACATTGCGCGAGCGGTTGTTGCGCGCGGGCGAGGCCCGCGCGGGTGGCGCCCCGGCGGAGTAGCAGGAGACACAGCCGCACGGGGGTCGGCGCTGCGGCGGAGTAGCAAGACGCTGGCCGATCCCGGACGATCGGTCCGCGAATGCGCCTACGCCGTCCTGGCTGCCAATTGCCCGCAGGCGGCGTCGATGTCGCGCCCGCGCGTGAGGCGCACGGTCACCGGAATGTTGCGCGATTCGAGCGCCGCGCGGAACGCCGCGATCGACTCGCGCGAGGAGCCTTGGTAAGGCGAGTCCGTCGGGTTGTAGGGGATCAGGTTGACCTTGAAGATCGACGGCTGGGCGGACGGGCCCGACGAGGAGCCCGACAGCGCGCGGGCGAGCGCGAGCGCCTGCTGGTAGCGGTCGTTGACGCCCGCGAGCATCACGTACTCGACGAAGATGCGGCGGTGCTTGCGCTCGTAGAACGCGCGGCAGGCGTCGAGCACGTCCCGCAGCGGATAGCGGTCGTTGACCGGCATCAGCTCCGAGCGCAGCGCCTCGTTGGCCGCGTGCAGGGAGAGCGCGAGACGCAGCGGCATCGGCTGCTCGGCGAGGCGTTCGATCCCGGGGATCCAGCCGACCGTGGAGATCGCGGTTCGCCGGTTGGTGATGCCGATCTCCGGCAGTCGCTCGCAGGCCGCGAGCACGTTGTCGAGGTTCAGCAACGGCTCGCCCATGCCCATGAAGACGCAGTGGTCGATCGCCTCGATCCGGCGGAAGTGGAGCGCCTGGTCGAGGATCTCCGAGGCGGTGAGGTTGCGCGCGAACTTCATCTGGCCGGTCGCGCAGAACGTGCAGGTCAGCGGGCAGCCCGACTGCGAGGAGACGCAGATCGAGCGCCGCCGGTCGCGGTATCGCATCAGCACGGCCTCCAGCGGCCGGCCGTCGGCGGTCGTGAACAGCGCCTTGATCGTGCCGTCGCTCGCCTCGGCCTGCTCGGCGAGGGTCAGGCTCGAGAACGGCAGCTCGCGCGCGAGCGTCTCACGCAGCTCCCGCGGCAGGTTCGTCATCTGCTCGTAGTCCTCGGCGCCCTTCGCCGCCCACGCCCAGATCTGGCCGGCGCGAAAGCGTGGCTCACCGTGCGCGGCGAGCGTCTGGTCGAGGAGCGCGAGGTCCATCGTCCCTATGGTGGCAGCCGATGCGCCTTCCCACGGACCACCCTCGATCCGGCAGGCCGGCTCACAGTCGCGTCGGACCCGCGCCGGCGAATCCCGCGAGGAGCTCGGACCGATGCGCCTAGCCAAGTACCTCGCCCACGCCGGCGTCGCCTCGCGGCGCGCCGCGGAGACGGTGATCGTGGCCGGGCGCGTGCGCGTCGACGGGGAGCTCGTGCGCGACCCTGCGCGCGACGTCGACGAGCACAACCGCGTGACGGTCGACGGCCGTGCCGTCGAGGGGCCGGAGGCGCGCGTCGTCTACGCGGTCGACAAGCCGCTCGGCGTCGTCTCGACCGCCCACGACCCCCAGGGCCGCCCGACGGTTGTCGAGCTCGTCGCGGACGCGGATCCCGCCCACCCGCGGCTGTACCCCGTCGGCCGGCTCGACGCCGACACCACTGGCCTGATCCTGCTGACGAACGACGGCGAGCTCGCCAACCGGCTGACGCACCCCCGCTTCGAAGTCCAGAAGACCTACCGCGCGAAGCTCGGCGGCGGACCCGTCGGCGATGGCGTGCTGCGGGCGCTTCGCCGCGGCGTCGAGCTCGAGGATGGTCCCACCGCGCCCGCGCGGGTGCGCCGGCTCGCACGGGACACGATCGAGATCACGATCCACGAAGGCCGCAACCGCCAGGTGCGGCGCATGTGCGAGGCGCTGGGCCGGCCGGTGCTCGCGCTCGAACGTGTTGCCTTCGGTCCGTTGCGGCTCGACGGTCTCGCGCCCGGTTCGCACAGACGGTTGCGCGAGGAGGAGATCGAGGCTCTGCGCGCTTTGTCGCTTGTGTGACGCAATTGTGCCCGGGATCACGAGTTTGTGCCGCAGGTGTGACGGATCTGTGTCAGGAAGATAAAGACAGCGGGTTGTGGGACATACAAAAACGGATCGCGTATAACTATAGTGTCACACAGTTTAAAAAGTATATATACGTTCGCCCCGTCTTTAGGAAACGGCCGCGCGGGACAACTGACACAATCGGCCCCGATGCCCGAACGCCTTTTCGCCATGCGCGGCGCCATCAGCGTCGATCGCAACGACGCGCAGTACATCCTCGACGCGACGACCGAGCTGATGCAGGCGATCATGGAGCGCAACGCGCTCGCGCCCGAGCACGTCGTCAGCTGCATCTTCACCGCCACCAACGACCTCAACGCGGAGTTCCCCGCCGTCGCCGCCCGCGCGCTCGGCTTCGACCGCGTGCCGCTGCTGTGCGCGCGCGAGATCCCCGTCCCACGCGCCCTCCCGCGCGTGATCCGCGTGCTGATCCACTACCACGCCGACGAGGCCCACGAGTCCCGCCACGTCTACCTCGGCGCCGCCTCAGCCCTGCGCGAGGACTTGCAGTCGGCGCAGTAGACCCCTGGTCGCGGTTTAGAGATACCTCTCGGGAGACCGTCGCGCACAGCAAGCCGCAGGAGGGCTCCTATCGCCGGTCAACCGGCACAGTTTCGCCACGATCCGGCACTCCGTGCCCGTGCGCGGCACAATGGGTCCCGCCATGACCCTCGAGTTCACAGAGCGAATCGCACGCATCCCCGTCTATCCGGCGGCCGGCGGCTACGCACAACAGGAGCCGCTCGTGCGGCTCGCGAGCAACGAGTCGCCCTACCCGCCGCTCACGGAGGTGCGCGAGGCGATCGAGCACGCGCTCTGCACGCTCAACCGCTACCCCGACCCCACGAACGCCGTCCTCCGCGCCCGCCTCTCCGACCGCTACGACGTGCCGGCGTCGCGGATCGCGATCGGCAACGGCTCCTGCGACGTGCTGCTCGCCGCCGGCGAGGCGCTGCTCGAGCCCGGCGCAGAGCTCGTCTACGCGTGGCCGTCGTTCTCGATCTACCCCCACCTCGCCGCCGCCTCCGGCGCGCGCGCGGTGACCGTCCCGCTCGACGCAGAGGACCGCCACGATCTCGAGGCGATGCTGCGCGAGATCACGGTCGCGACGCGCCTCGCGATCGTCTGCAACCCCAACAACCCCACCTCGACCGCGCTGCCGCTGGCGGAGATCGCGGCGTTCGTCGACGAGGTACCGCCGCACGTGTGCGTCGTGATCGACGAGGCCTACTGCGAGTTCAACCTGCTCGACGACCCCGACGCCTCGCTCGCCTTGCTCGACCGCCACCCGAACCTCGTGCTGCTGCGCACCTTCTCGAAGGTCTACGGTCTCTGCGGGCTGCGCGTCGGCTTCGCGCTGTGCGGCTCGGAGGATCTGCCGCGCGCGGTCGACCAGGTCCGCCAGCCGTTCTTCTGCAACGCGCTCGCGCAGGCAGCCGCGGTCGAGGCGCTCGCCCACCAGGACGCCGTCACCGAGCGCGTCACCCGTACGGTCGCCGAGCGCCTCTCGGTCGACGAGCGGCTGCGCGCGCTCGGCCTCGACCCGGCGATCTCGCAGGCCAACTTCTGCTGGTTCTCGCTGGGCGATTCGCGCGAAGAGGCCGAGGTGATGCGCGGCCTGGAAGAACGCGGCGTGCTCGTGCGCGCCGGCGGCGCGCTCGGCCGCGCGGGCGCGCTGCGCGTCACCTACGGCACGCCCGAGGAGAACGAGCGCTTCCTCGAGGCGCTCTCAGAGGTTCTCTGAGGTCCCCGGGCCTCCGTCTCGAGCCACGCCGCCGGCCCGAGGCTCGCCGCGGGATCGAAGCCTCTGGCGAAACTGGGCCGGCTGACCGGCGATACGAGCCTGGCTACGGCTCGCTGTGCGCGACGGTCTCCCAAAAACGGCCCCAAAACCTGCTACAACTTCCCTCCAGATGGCCACCTCCGCGCCCGCATCCCGGTTTCACTCCCGCGCGTATTCGTGGTCGTCCCTGTGCACCTGGCGATTTAGCTAGGCGCTTCGGCCTGTCCCGTCCGTGAGCGGGACTCCCATGGCCGCTTTGGGTCCAACTTCGGACCGAGTGCCCTTCCACCGGGCGTCCCGCGCCCCTCGCGGTTTCCAGGCCATAAGCTCTCAGGTGCAGTAGAAAGGATGAATCGATGATGATCGCGACCAAGCAGACAGCCACACTCGAGCAGGTCGAGGCGGAGGTCGATGAGGTTGAGCGTGTCGACGCGCTCGCCGGCAAGGCGCTCGCGGGACGAGGGCCGACCCATGCCTGAGGTGCCCGGCACGCAGCTTCACCCGGCCGACTACGTCAGCGACCGGCGAATCGAGCGAGTCGTTCCGCTGCTCGCGCCCGATGTGGTTCTGGACGAGCTGCCGCTCAACGGCGAGCAGGCGGAGGTCGTGATTCGAGGCCGCCGCGAGGTTCAGGACGTCCTTCAGCGGACCGACGAGCGGTTGCTGGCCGTCGTCGGGCCGTGCAGCGTGCACGATCCCGACGCGACGCTCGAGTACGCGGCGAAGCTCCGGCGGCTGGCGCGCGATCTGAGCGGCGAGCTGCTGATTGCGATGCGCGTCTACTTCGAGAAGCCCCGCACGACGATCGGTTGGAAGGGGCTGATCAACGATCCCCATCTCGACGGCTCGGGCGACGTCAACGCGGGCCTGCATCTGGCGCGGCGCGTGCTGCTCGGTGTGCTCGACACCGGGCTTCCGGTCGGCTGCGAGTTTCTCGACCCGATCACGCCGCAGTACATCGCCGACGCGGTCTCGTGGGGGGCGATCGGGGCGCGCACGACCGAGAGCCAGATCCACCGCCAGCTCGGATCGGGGCTGTCGATGCCGGTCGGCTTCAAGAACCGCACCGACGGCAACGTCCAGGTGGCCGTGGATGCGGTGCGTGCCGCGGCCGAGCCACACGCCTTCGCGGGCATCGATCGCAAAGGCACGCCGGCGATTCTGTACACACGTGGCAACGCCGACTGTCACATCATCCTGCGCGGCGGCAAAGGCCGGCCGAACTACCCGGCGCCGAGCGTGGCGGCGGCGCTCGAGCTGCTCGAGGTCGCGCATCTGCCACGACGCTTGATGATCGACCTGAGCCACGACAACAGCGGCAAGGACCCCGAGCGCCAGCCGGCTGTGGCGGCCGACGTGGGCAGGCAGGTCACGAACGGCAACCGTGCGATCGCCGGCGTGATGCTGGAGTCGTTCCTGCTCGCCGGCCGTCAGGAGCTGAAACCCGATGCCCACCCACCCGAGCTGCGCTACGGCCAGTCGATCACCGACGGCTGCATCGGTTGGGAGACGACCGTCGAGGTGCTGGAGGGGCTGGCAGAATCCGTGCGCGATCGCAGCGCCTCCGGCTCCCAGACGGCGCAGCGCTGAACGGATGCGGGTCGCGGTCCTCGGCGTCGGGCTGATCGGCGGCTCGATCGGGCTCGCCGCGCGCGAGCGTGCGGGAGCCGAGGTGACGGGCTGGGACCCAGACTCGCGCGTAGGGGAGGCGGCGCTTTCGCTGGGCGCGATCGACTCCGCGGCGGCGGAGATCGCCGGCGCCGTCGAGGATGCGGACGTGGTGTTCGTCGCAACGCCCGTCGGCGCGCTCGTGCAGACCGTCCGCGCGGCGCTCGACCAGGCGGGACCGGACACCGTCGTCACCGACGCCGGCTCGACCAAGCGCACCGTCGCGGCGGCAGGCCGCGAGGACGAGCGCTTCATCGGCGGCCATCCCCTCGCCGGGGCCGAGACGGCGGGCGTCGCGCACGCGCGCGCCGATCTGTTTGAGGGCGCCGTCTGGTACCTGACCCCCGCGCGCGGCAGCACCGCCGGCGTGCTCTACGAGCGGCTGCATCGCCTCTTGACGAGCTTCGGCGCCCAGCCCGCGGCGATCGACGCCGACACGCACGACCGTCTGATGGCATCCGTCTCGCACCTGCCGCATGTGCTCGCCAACCTGCTCGTTGCGCAAGCCGCGAGCGTGCTCGGGGGGGAGGATGAGCAGCGTCTGCCGGCGGTCGGCCCGAGCTTCCGCGACGCAACGCGCGTCGCGGGAGCGAACACCGCGATCTGGACCGACATCTATCTGTCCAACCGCGATGCCCTGATCGCCGGCATCGACGGGTTGACGGAGCGGTTGGGCGATGTGCGTGCCGCCCTGGCGGCGGGCGACGCGGCGGCTGTTTCCGCCTGGAACGAGCGCGCGCGCTCAGATCGCGACGCGCTGCTCGGCGCTGGGCTCCTCAGCGGCGCCGGTGGAGACGAGGTGATCGAGCTGCGCGCCTCCGTGCCCAACCGCCCGGGCGTGATCGCCGAGCTGGCGCTGGCGCTCGGCGGCGCGGGGGTGAACATCCTCGACATGGCGCTGTCGCCTTCCGAGGACAACCGCCAGGGGGTCGTTGCGTTATGGGTCTCAAGCGAGCTAAACGCCGCGCGCGCATATGAGCTGATCGTGGGCCTCGGCTTCCCCGTCGCGCGGGCCTGACGTCGCGCCTACTTCCCCTGCGCGGCCTTCGCCTCGTGGAGCTTGCCGTCGACGAAGTCGTTCGCCGCCTCCGGGCCAAGGAATGGGGCGAGACACATGTAGGTGGCGTGGTAGGAGAAGCACGTCAGCCGGCCCGCGTCACCGTGGCGGAACTGCTCGTAACCGATCTCGAAGACCGTCGCGACGATCGCTTCCATCGCGATCTGCGTAGATGGCCGCTCGGTGTACTGGTTGCCTTCCTGAAGGAAGATCGTGAAGGCTTGACGGGTGTCGTCGACCCGTTGCACGGCGGCCGCGCCGACCGCATGAGCCTCCACGTAGGCGATGTGGGCGATGTTCGGGTAGGTGGCATTGAACTGGCTGGCCCCGTGGATGCCCTGCCAGATGCGCTCCGGCCACGTCTGGGTGCTGAAGAAGGCGCTTGCGGCGACGGCCATCGTCTGTTGAAAAGCGAGCTCGTGGACGGCGAGAAAGGCCATCTGCTTGTCGCGGAAGTGCGCGTAGAAGACGCGCCGGTCGAGCTTGGCGATCTTCGTGATGTCGGCGATCGTGGTGGCGGAGTAGCCCTTCTCGACGGCAACCTGCGCGGTCGCATAGAGGATCCGCTCGCGCTGGTTGCGCGCGATCTCGGCGGCGGGTAGACGCGATCTTCCGGCGCGCAGGGGTGCGGGCGCGCGCATCGGCAGATCGGATAAGTGTGGCGCCGGCGGTGGTTCGGGTCCAGCTTTCAGCGTGCGCCAGCGGTGCTTGCCCGCAGGCCGGTTGTAGCTCTCGATCCATCTCTCCAGCTCGTCGGCGAGCTCGGTGAAGTCGTATTCTGAGCGGCGCAAGCGGGGTGAGAGCAGCCAGTGAACCGCGCCGATCAGACCCCGTATCGGCAGGTCCGGCGCCTGCGTCCGGGGCGGCGCCTGCGCCACGGCGCGGTCGATCGCCTTGGCAATCTCGCCGATCGTGCGGTCGCGCTCATCCAGGGCTCTGGGGCCTCCGGCCATCGTCTCAATCGCCATGAACTGGGCCTGGGCGGGCTCGGCCTCGGCGCGCTGGATCAGACGCCGGACCGCCGCCTGGGGCGCCCGCTCAGGCGGTTCCTGTGCGATCGCCTCACAGATCTGTGCGAGTAGGCGTTCGCCCGAGTCGCGGTGGGTGGCGACGAAGCAAGCGTCCCTGTCGGCGAAGTAGTCGTAGAAGGTCGGTCTGGAGACCCCGGCTCGCTCGATCACCCTCGAGACGCTCGCGGCGGCGTAACCCCCGCTGTTGGCCAGTTCGAGCATGGCGGCGAGCATTCGTTCGCGCTGGGTGTTCTTGCGGATGCTCGGAGACATTGATTTGATGCCCATATGTCGAAAATGATTGTCTAATGGCAACTACCGACCGTGTGAACGTTAGCTGCACCGCTGCTTGGACTGCCCGTCCCCACGACACCCACCCGATACGCCACGGTCATACTGTCGCCCACCATGAATCTGCGCTTCGAGCCCTCCGACGGCCTGCAGGGCAAGCTGACCGCACCCGCGGACAAGTCGCTGTCCCATCGCGCCGCGCTGCTCGGCGCGATGTCCTGCGAGCCCGTGCGGATCGAGAACTACCTGCACGCCGCCGACACCGACTCCACGCTCCAGGCGGTACGCGCGCTCGGCGCGCTCGTGGAGGTGCGCGAGGGCGAGGGCGAGGGCGAGGAGAGTGAGGACGGGGGTGGGGGCGAGGTCGTGGTGCGCGGTACCGGCCTGCGCGAGGCCCGCGAGCCGGACGGGCCGATCGACGTGGGCAACGCCGGCACGCTGCTGCGCCTGCTGCCCGGGTGGCTGGCCGCGCAGGAGGGCCGCATGTTCACACTGGACGGCGACGAGTCGATCCGCCGCCGCCCCGTCGACCGTGTGGCCGAGCCGCTGCGGCTGATGGGCGCGGAGCTGAAGGCCACCGATGGACGCTTCCCGCCGCTCGAGGTGCGCGGCGCGCGGCTGCGCAGCATCTCCTACGAGCTGCCGGTCGCCAGCGCGCAGGTGAAGTCGTGCGTGTTGCTGGCGGCGCTTGCCGCGGACGGCGTCACGACGCTCGGCGAGCCCGCGCGCAGCCGCGATCACACCGAGCGGATGCTCTTGCGCGCGGGCGTGAACATCCACCGCAATGGGCGCCACGTGACCATCGTCAACGCCGACGAGCTCGTGCTCGAGCGCGTGCGGGTCCCGGGCGATCTGAGCTCGGCCGCGTTCATGATCGCCGCGGGCGTGCTCGTCCCGGGCTCGCGCCTGTTGATCGGGGACGTCGGCGTCAACTGGACGCGCACCGGCTTCCTGCGGATCCTCCGCCGGATGCAGGGAATCGTGTTCGGCGACCTCGAGGACGAGTCGGGCGAGCTCGCTCCCGAGGAGCCGGTCAGCGACCTCGACGTCGCGCACGGCGCGCTCGAGGGCACGGTCGTGGAGGCGGAGGAGGTGCCGCTGGCGATCGACGAGCTGCCGCTGGTGGCGCTGCTGGGATGCTTCGCCGAGGGCGAGACGGTCGTGCACGGCGCCCAGGAGCTGCGCGTGAAGGAGTCCGACCGGATTGTCGACGTGGTCGAGGGTCTGCGCGGCCTCGGCGCCGAGATCGAGGCCACCGAGGATGGCTTTGTGGTGCAGGGCGCCGGCGCGGGGGGCCTGCGCGGCGGCGTGCTCGATGCCCGCGGCGATCACCGCCTGGCGATGCTCGGCGCCGTGGCCGGGCTCGCTTCGCGCGAGGGCGTCGAGGTGATCGGGATGGAGGCCGCCACCGTCTCCTATCCAGGGTTCGTCGCGGATCTGGCGACGCTGTCCTCGTGACGCTGTCTCTGTCCTGGAATCCTATGTCTCAACCGACGACACCATGCTCGTAGCGATCGACGGTCCCGCGGGGGCCGGCAAGTCGACCGTCGCGCGGGCGCTCGCGAAGCGGCTTGGATACACCTATCTCGACAGCGGCGCGATGTATCGCTGCGTGGCGCTGCTGTCGCTCGAGGAGCCCGGCGCCCGGCCGGCGACGCTGGCGCAGCGAGCGCGGATCGAGCTGGGCGAGCGCATCCTGCTCGACGGGCGCGACGTGAGCGAGGCGATCCGCGCGCCCGAGGTATCGGAGGCCGCTTCGCGCGTGGCCGCCGACCACGGTGTGCGCGCTGCGCTCGTCGCCTCCCAGCGCGCGCTGATCGCCGCCGGCGACTGGATCGCCGAGGGGCGCGACATCGGCACGGTCGTCGCACCCGAGGCCGAGCTGAAGGTGTTCCTCACCGCCTCTCCTGAGGAGCGTGCGCGCCGTCGCGCCGTCGAGCTGGGCGCCGATCCCCGGACGGTGCTCGTCGAGCAGGCGCTGCGCGACGAGCGCGACAGCACGCGCGAGCACAGCCCGCTCGCGGCCGCCCCGGGAGCGGTCCTGCTCGACACCAGCGGGCTGACGGTCGCGGAGGTCGTCGAGCGGATCGCGGCGCTCGCCCGCGCGGCCTCGGCTTCGTCCCTGTCCTGATCGGCCTCCCTGCGCGGGCTCGGTCGAGGCCTCGCCCGCGGTTCTACGCTCGCTCCCGCGCCGGCCGAAGCAGGGTCTCGATGCGGACTTCGACGGGCCCGGTCGCGGCCCCGGTCATACTGAGCCGATGCTGAAGGTCGCCGTCGTCGGCTATCCGAACGTGGGGAAGTCCTCGCTGATCAACCGTCTGACGGGCACGCGCGAGGCGGTCGTGCACGAGCGCCCAGGGATCACGCGCGACCGCAAGGAGCTCGAGTGCGAGTGGAACGGGCGTCGCTTCGCGCTGATCGACACGGGCGGGGTGGACTTCCAGGACGAGGATCCGCTGGCCGGGTCGATCCGCGACCAGGCCCGCGCGGGTCTCGCCGACGCGCAGGTTGCCGTGCTGGTGGTCGACGCGCGCGCCGGCGTGCGGCCCGGCGACGAGGAGATGGCGGAGGAGCTGCGGCGCTCCTCGCTGCCGCTGATCGTGGCGGCGAACAAGTGCGACGGCGTCGGCGAGATACCGCTGGCCGCGGAGTTCCATCGCCTCGGCCTCGGCGCGCCGATCCCGGTCTCGGCCGCCCAGGGTCTCGGCACCGGCGACCTGCTCGACCGGATCGTCGAGCTGCTCCCCGCGAGCGAGGATGAGCCCGACGGAGACGCGGTGCGCCTGGCGCTGATCGGCCGCCCGAACGTGGGCAAGTCCTCGCTCGTCAACCGCTTCCTCGGCGAGCAGCGCGTGATCGTCTCCGAGCTCGCCGGCACCACGCGCGATGCGATCGACATGCCGCTGCTGGTCGGCGAGCGCCGGCTGATCCTCGTCGACACCGCCGGCATGCGCCGCCAGTCGAAGGTGGCAGACTCGGTCGAGTACTACACCGCGCTGCGCTCTCAGCGCGCCGCCGAGCGCGCCGACGTCGCGCTGGTCGTGTGCGACGCGCGCGAAGGCGTCACCGCCCAGGATCTGCGGATCGCGGAGCTCGCGATGAAGGCCGGCTGCGCGACCGCGATCGTGCTCAACAAGTGGGACGTTCGCGAAGGCTCCGAGGACGATCTCGACCACGAGCGCGGGCGGGTCGCCGAAAAGCTGCGCCTGCGTCCGCGCGTCCTGACCGCGAGCGCGCTCACCGGCCGTCACGTCGATCGTCTGTTGACCGAGGCGCTGGCACTCGGCGATCGTATGTCCAGCAGGATCCCCACGGCTGAGCTCAATCGCTTCCTCGCCGAGACCGTCCAGGCGCGCCAGCCGCCCGTGGGGACCCGTCGTGGCTCGAGTCAGCACCGGCTGAAGCTGATCTACATGGCCCAGATCGGCGAGCGCTCGCCGCGCTTTGCGATCCAAGTCAACTCGCGCGCACGGGTCACGCGCGACTACGCGTACTTCGTCGAGAACCGTCTGCGCGCACGCTACGGGATGGACGGGGTGCCGCTCGTGATCGACTTCGTCGAGCGTGGTCAGCGGGGCCGGGAGGCGCCGGTCCGGGCGTCAGTCTCGTCGTAGGCGCCGGTCTTGGCGCAGGCGTCGACGGGAGAGCGATGGGTTCTTCTTTTGAGGTGCGTATAACTATGGTTTTCACCGACTTCGTTTTGAATACAAGACTTCGGGCCGTCTTTATCTTTCTCGTCCGTCCTTGTCTTCCTAACTCACCTATTCTCTATCGACTTTTCCCTCGCCTGCGACCCCTGGAGCGATTCCCGAACCCATGAGCCAGCTTCCTGACAACGAGTACCTGTTCACCTCCGAGTCGGTCACGGAGGGCCATCCGGACAAGATCGCCGACCAGATCTCCGACGGCGTGCTCGACGCCGTGCTCGCGGACGATCCATATGGTCGCGTCGCCTGCGAGACGCTAGTCAACACCGGCCTGATCGTCGTATCGGGCGAGATCTCGACCGACACGTATGTGGACATCCAGGAGATCGCGCGTGAGACGGTCCGCCGGATCGGCTACGACAACGCCGACTACGGCTTCGACTGCGACACCTGCGCGGTGATCAACGCGATCGACAAACAGTCCCCGGACATCGCCCAGGGCGTCGACGTGGCCTACGAGACGCGCCACGACCCGGCCGATGAGGACGTGCTCGACGTCGCCGGAGCGGGCGACCAGGGGATGATGTTCGGCTACGCCACGCAGGAGACGGAGGAGCTGATGCCGCTGCCGATCGCGCTCGCGCACAAGCTCGCCCGGCGCCTGTCGGAGGTGCGCAAGGGCGACGTGCTGCCCTATCTGCGCCCGGACGGCAAGACCCAGGTCACGGTCCGCTACCAGGACGGCAAGCCGGTCGAGATCGAGAAGATCCTGATCTCCACCCAGCACGCCGACGGAATCGACACCGAGGCGCTGATCAAGCCCGACCTGCTCGAGCACGTGCTGCGGCCGGTGCTGCCGAGCGGGCTGTACGAGGAGAGCAAGCTCGTCAAGAACTTCCTCGTCAACCCGACCGGGCGGTTCGTGATCGGCGGTCCGATGGGCGACTGCGGCCTGACCGGACGCAAGATCATCGTGGACACCTATGGCGGCATGGCGCGTCACGGCGGCGGCGCGTTCAGCGGCAAGGACCCCTCGAAGGTCGACCGCTCCGCCGCCTACGCCGCGCGCTGGGTCGCCAAGAACATCGTCGCCGCCGGCCTCGCCGAGCGCGCGGAGGTGCAGGTCGCCTACGCGATCGGCGTCGCGCACCCAGTGTCGGTGATGGTCGAGACGTTCGGCACCGAGCAGATCGGCCGCGGCGAGATCGCGCGGCTCGTGGATGAGCACTTCGATCTGCGCCCCGGCGCCTTCCGCGAGGAGCTCAAACTGCACCGCCCGATCTACCAGAAGACCGCCGCCTACGGGCACTTCGGCCGCGACGACCACGACTTCACGTGGGAGCGCACGGACAAGGCCGCGGCGCTGCGCTCGGCCGCCGGTATATAGCGGGAGGGGGGCAGGAGAGCGGGAGGGGGGCAGGCCCCCCTCCCGACCACCCCCCGCCGTGCAAGGCTCGGACGCCGGGCCGGCAAAGCCGGCCCTCGTGGCGCGCATTGATGCGTCGCGGTACACGCTTGGTAGTCGGTCACCGCTGAAGCTGCCACGACCACAGTTGCCTCCGGCGGATGGTCCGGTCTGGAGACTAGGGTCCATGGGTGCCTTCGATCGCCCTAGTCGAGCCGATGACTACCGCGCGTGCGTTGCGCGGGCCGTTCGACTACAGGTTGCCGGATGAGCTGCGGGGCGGGGCCGTGGAGGTTGGCTCGATGCTGGTCGTGCCCTTCGGCCGGCGCGAGGTGCTGGGCGTGGTCGTAGGGTTGGCGGAGCGCAGTGAGGTCGCCGAGGGGAAGCTGCTCGAGCCTCTACGCGCACTTGATCTCGGCGTCCCCAGCGATCTCGTGGACCTGGCCGAGTGGATCGCCGCGGAGTACTGCTCGACGATTTCGCGCGCGCTCTCGCTTGTGCTGCCGCCCGGCGCCGCGCGCCGTCTGAGCGGGCGCAAACGCCGTGCCGTGACCCGCCGCGTGCATCTGCCCGTCGGCGCGCGTAGCCCCGAGCAGCCGAGGTTGACCGCCGAGCAGTCCGAGGTGCTCGAGGCGCTGGCCGTTGTGCTCACTGCGCACAAGAACCTCACCGCGCGCGAGCAGGGAGCCGCAGTTCGGCCGGCCGCCTCGCGCCAGTTGCTGCACGGCGTCACCGGCTCCGGCAAGACCGAGATCTACCTGCGCGCCGCCGCGGTCGCGCTCGAGCAAGGACGCGGCGCGATCGTGCTCGTCCCCGAGATCGCGCTGACGCCCCAGATCGTCGGGCGCTTCGTCGAACGCTTCGGCGACACCGTCGCGGTGCTGCATTCGCAGTTGCGCCCGGCCGAGCGCTACGAGGAGTGGCGGCGCCTGCGCGCGGGGGAGGCGCGGGTCTGCGTCGGCCCCCGCTCGGCCGTGTTCGCACCGATCGAGGAGCTCGGCCTGATCGTCGTCGACGAGGAGCACGACGCTTCCTACAAGCACGAGGGCGACCCCCGTTACGACGCCCGCGACGTGGCCGCCGAGCGCGCCAAGCGCTGTGGGGCCCTGCTGTTGCTAGGCAGCGCCACGCCACGACCGGAGAGCGCCCTCGCGGTGCCCCGGCCGTTGCGCCTGCCCGGCCGTGTAGACGGCCGCCCGCTGCCGGAGGTCCAGGTTCTCGACATGCGCGGCGAGGCCCAGGGGCTGCACCCACTGACCGCCGATGCGCTCGCCGAGGTACGCCGCGAGGGGCGCAAGGCGATGGTGCTGCTCAACCGCCGCGGCTGGTCGAACTTCCTCTCCTGCCGCTCCTGTGGACGGGTATGGAGCTGCCCGGAATGCGATGTGGCGCTCGTCCTGCACCGCGCGGCCGGTTATGTCGCCTGCCACCACTGCGGCCACCGTGAGCCCGCCCCGGCGCGCTGTGGCGACTGCGGCTCGACCGCCGTGGCGCGCCACGGCGCCGGCACCGAGCGCGTGCAGCACGAGCTCGCGGCCACGCTCGATGACGGCGGCTTCCCGATCTTCCGCCTCGACGCTGACGTCGTGGGCGCCGGGGGCGAGAAGGACGGGGTGGGGGCGCTGCTGCGCAGCTTCGAGGCGGCGCCCTCGGGGGTGCTGATCGGGACCCAAATGGTCGCCAAGGGTCACGACTTTCGCGATGTGACGCTCGGCGTGGTGCTCGACGCCGACGCCACCCTGCGCTTCCCGGACTTCCGCGCGGAGGAGCGCACGTTTGCGCTGATCGCCCAGCTCGCCGGCCGTGTCGGGCGCGGCGGTGCGGGCCGCGTGCTGGTGCAGAGCATCGCCCCCGAAGCGCGTGCGATCGAGCATGCCGCGCGCCACGACTCCGACGGCTTCCTTGCCGGTGAGCTGCAGCGCCGTGAGGCGCTGCGCTACCCGCCCTTCTCTCACCTGATCAGGATCGTCTGCTCCGCGGTCGAGCCGGCGCCCGCGCGTGCTGCTGCGGCCGCGCTGCGCGAGCGGCTGCGGATCGTGCCACCCGGCTCCGACGCCGGCGTTCTCGGTCCGGCCGATCTATTTCGCCTGCGCGGACGCGAACGGCAGGTGCTCGTGGTGAAGGCCTCCGAGCGCCGTCCCGCCGTGCACGCGGTCGGCGAGGCGGTGCGGCGGGTGGCGGCTGCGCGGGAGCACACCGGCGTGAGCTTCAGCGTCGACGTCGACCCGCAATAAACTCAGAAGCGCGATGGCCGAGACCGACGAGCTGACAGAGATGGGGGAGCAGGCGGAGCTCGGGGCGGAGCTGGAGCAGGACATCGAGGAGGAGCGCCCGAAGGAGCTCGACCCGGAGACCCGCGCGCGCCGCGACGCGGCGCTGCGCCATGTGCGCAAGCTCGGCGATCCGGTGCTGCGCGCGAGCGCGCTCCCGGTCGATCGCTTCGACGAGGAGCTGCGCGCAGAGATCGAGCGCATGGGCGAGCTGATGGGGGAGGCGCTCGGGATCGGTCTGGCCGCCACCCAGATCGGCGTGCTGCACCGCGTGCTCGTCTACCGCGCCGACCCTGAAGATCCGCTGACCGTGCTCGTCAACCCCGTCCTCGAGTGGTCGAGCGAGGAAACCGAGACCGCGAGCGAGGGATGCCTGAGCATCCCCTTCGTTCATGTCGAGGTCGAGCGTCCCGCCGAAGTGCGGGTAAGCGCGCGCGACGGGTATGGAACCGAGCTGAAAGTGCACGGAAGCGGCTTGACCGCGCGTGTGATCCAGCACGAGATGGACCATCTCGACGGGATCCTCATGATCGACCGGATCTCGCGCGAGGAGCGCAAGGAGGCGATGCGCGCGATGCGCGAGGCGCAGCGGGAGGCCGACGAGCCCAGCGGCCGTGCTCGCGCGGTCGGGGAGACCAGCGAGGACCGTGAGCACGCTGCGGTCGGGGACGCCGGCGAGGCTGTCACGGGCGCCGGCGACAGCGGCGAGCGGCCCCCGGATGCCGGCGAGGCCGTCCCTGACGCGAGCCCCGCCTAGCGCGACGGCTCGCGGCGGGGGTCCCGATCTTGCGCACCGTCTTCCTCGGCACGTCCGAGTTCGCCGCCGCCGTGCTCGAGCGGCTGGTCGCGAGCGATCACCGTCCCGCGCTGGTGCTCAGCCGCCCCGATCGGCCGCGCGGCCGCGGTCGCAAGCTGGCCGCGCCACCGGTCGCCGAATGCGCCCGCGCGCTGGGGGTCGCGCTCGAGCAACCCGAGCATGTGAACGAGCCTTCGGTCGTTGAACAAATCGCGCAGGCGCGGCCGGACGTGGTTGTCGTGTGCGCCTTCGGCGCGCTGATCAAGGAGCCGCTGCTGTCCGCTCACGAACTGCTGAACGTGCACCCTTCGCTACTGCCCCGCTGGCGGGGGGCCGCGCCGATCGAGCGCGCGATCATCGCCGGGGACGAGCGCACCGGCGTGTCGATCATGCGCCTCACCGCTGGGCTCGACAGCGGACCGGTGTGCCTCACGGCCGCCGAGCCGATCGCTTCCGAGGACACGTACGGTTCGCTCGCCGCGCGCCTGCAGACCGCCGGCGGCGAGCTACTCGTACGCGCGCTCGATCTGATCGCGGCGGGCGCGCCGCCCGCGTTTGTCGAGCAGGTGCAGGGGGGTGTGACCTACGCCGAGAAGATCCTCCCCGAGGATCGCCTGCTCGACCCGGCCCGTCCGGCGGCGGAGCTGGAGCGTGTGGTGCGAGCGCTGCACCCGCACATCGGCGCGCGGCTAACGCTCGCGGACGGGGAGCTCTTGGGGGTGCGCCGTGCACGCATGGCGCCTTGGGCAGCGCCGGATGAATCCCCGGATGGAGGGTCGGGAGGAGGTGCGCCGGACGAACCGCCGGAGATCCCGCCGGGAACCCTGGCGGCCGTTGGGAGCCCGCCCACCCGCCTGCTGTACGGCGCCCGCGACAGCGCGCTGGAGCTGCTCGAAGTGCAGCCCCCGGGCGCTCGCGCGATGGACGCGGACGCCTACCTGCGCGGCCACGGCCAGTCGCTCTCGCGATGATGAGCGCTCCCGCGCCGAGCGCGCGCGTCGCCCCCGCGCGCCGCTGCGCCTACACGGTGCTACGTCGCGTATTCGAGGACGGCGCCTACGCCGACCGTGCCCTGCGCGGAGAGGCGAAGGAGCTCGACGCGCGCGACCGCGCGCTCGCGATGCGCCTCGCCTACGGCGCCGTGCAGCGCAAGGGGACGCTCGACTTCCTGATCGAGCGTCTCGCCGAACGTCCCGTGGCGCGGCTGGATGCACGGCTGCTGGCGGCGCTGCGCCTAGGGTTGTACGAGCTTCTCTACCTCGGCGGCGCGCCCGACCACGCAGTCGTGGCCGACGGGGTCGAGCTCGCCAAGGGCGGCGCGCGCGGCGGTCACGGGCTGGTCAACGCGGTGCTGCGCCGCGGAGCGCGGGAAGGCGGTGGGCTGCTGGCCCAGCTGAGCGACGACACACCGGCGCAGGCCGCGATCAAGCACTCCCATCCCGAGTGGATCGCGCGCCTGTGGTGGGAGCAACTCGGGGCGAGCGATGCTCGCGCGCTGATGGCCTACGACAACGAGCCGGGCGAGCTGGCGCTGCGCGCGAACACACTGCTCACCGACGCCGCGAGGCTCGCGCGCGAACTGCCGGTGGCGACCCACACCGACCCCGATCTGTCCGAGGCACTCGTGCTGGAGGGCCCGTTCGACGCGCACGACTCACCCGCGTGGCGCGCGGGGGCATTCCTGGCGCAGTCGCGCGCGGCGATGCGAGTGGCGCGGGTGCTCGATCCACGCCCGGGCGAGCGCGTGCTCGACCTGTGCGCCGCGCCCGGTGGCAAGAGCACGCACCTGGCGGCGCTGATGGGCGGCGAGGGCGAGGTCGTGGCGGTCGAGCGCAACGGGCGCCGCGCCGGCATGCTCGCGCGTACCGCCCAACGTCTGGGAGCCGCGAGCGTTCGCGTCGAGGTCGCCGACGCCGCTTCCGAGCGCCCGGAGGGAGCGGTGTTCGACCGCGTGCTCGTCGATCCGCCGTGCTCCGGGCTGGGGACGTTGCAGGCGCGTGCCGACCTGCGCTGGCGGGTAACACCAGATCACGTGCGCGAAATGACCCACACCCAGGCAGCGATCCTCGCGGCCGGCGCGGCGGCTGTCCGTCCGGGCGGCGTGCTGGTCTACTCTACGTGCACGATCTCCGCGACCGAGAACGAGAGTCAAATCGCAGCCTTCCTCGATGCCCGCCGCGACTTCTCGAGCGATGAGCTCGTGGTCACGCTGCCGCACCGAGACCACACGGCCGGCTTCTTCATCGCCCGGCTGCGCCGGAGCTGAGCTGGTGCGGTGATGGTGGGCGAGCCTGATCAGAGCAACGCGCCGATCGATCTCGGGCCGCAGTGCCCCAACTGCGGCGAGCCCTGGCTGCGGCCGACGAACATGCCGGGGCGCTACCGCTGCGTCTACTGCCTGCACCGCTTCGAGCTCACCTCCGTGTGCCCCAACTGCGGCGAGCACTCGACGATCGTGCGGATGTCATCGACGGCGCTCGTCAAGTGCAACAACTGCGGCGACAGCATGCTCCAGGCCATATGAGCGCTCGCTCGAACAAGTTATTGAAAGACGTGCGCGTGGCGCCGTCGATCCTCTCGGCCGACTTTGCGCGGCTGCGCGAGCAGGTCGGGGAGGTGCTCGACGCCGGGGCGCGGGTGATCCATGTGGACGTGATGGACGGGCACTTCGTGCCGCCGATCACCGTCGGCCCGCTCGTCGTCGCGGCGCTGCGCGAGCAGTGCGGGCAGGCCGGCGCGATGCTCGACGTGCACCTGATGATCGAGCGCCCCGAGCGGCACGTCGCCGATTTCGTGCAGGCCGGCGCGGACTCGATCACGTTCCACGCCGAGGCCACGCCGCACGTCGCCTACACCGCCGATTTGATTCGCAAGAGCGGCGCCGGTGTCGGCCTTGCGATCAACCCCGCTACGCCCGTCGGCGCGCTCGCCGAGGTCGTCGAACTGCTCGACATGGCGCTCTGCATGACCGTCAACCCGGGGTGGGGCGGGCAGCCGTTCATCGCGCACTCGTCGGCAAAGATCGAGCGTGTACGGGCGATCGTCGGCGCCGGTGTGGCCGTCGAGGTCGACGGGGGCATCGATCCCGAGACCGCACCCCGCTGCCGGGCGGCGGGCGCGAGCGTGTTCGTGGCCGGCTCGGCGATCTTCGGGAGCGACGATCCCGGCGAGGCCTATCTGGCGATCGCGCGCTCGGTCGCGGCCGGCTGAGCGTCCGTCCCCGCCCGGGTTCGCCGCGCGGTCGAGCTCCCGTCTCGCCCGCCGCGCCAGTAGAGCATCGCCAGTGTGGCGGCCAGCAGCGCGGTCGCGCCCGCGTAGCCGATCTCGGTGCGCAGCAGCTGTTCGCTTACGGCCGGCGTGAGCATCCATGCCAGGAACAGGATCGCCGCGAGGCCCCAACAGCAGACGGCGGCGCGGGCTCGGTCGCGTGCCAGCGCGGCCTGGTTGAGCGCGCCCGAGGTCAGGTGCAGGCCCATGCCCAGGCCGATCAGAGCAAGCCCGAAGCGGTTGTAGGTGAAGTGCTGGCCGAACAGATGGCTCATCACGAATGGGCCAACGATCAGCAGACCGAGCGCGACCGACGCGGCGAAGGCGGTGATCGCGCGGATCGTGACGCGGATCGCGCGGGCGAAGGCCTCGTGACCCTCGGTCACCTCGAGGCCCGTCAGATGGGGCAGTAGCGAGGTCTGGATCGCCTGGAACAGCTGCAATGGGGCGCGAGCAATCAGCAGCACGTTGAACACGATCCCCGCGAGCGCCTTGTTGGGGGAGGTCGCCGCCACGGTCAACACGGCGGCGTTCAGGATCGTCTGCTCGGAGAGCATGATGCCCGACACAGACCCGGCGAAACCGGTCCCGCGCCGCAGCGAGAGGTCATCGTGGGCGGCCGCCTCCTGAGCTCCCTCGGTCCCCGGTCCGGCCAGCGCGGCGACCGCCTCGTCCACCGTGATCGGCGCGTCCGTGAGGGCTGCTTCGGTCTCCTCGATCGCTCCCCGGGGCGTCGGGGGGGCAGGCGCCTGCTGCTCGATCGATCCACCTGGTGAGGTACCGGCGTGGGCATGAGCGGGCGCGGGCGCCTCGCCGCCGCCCCGACGCGCAAACGCCAGCGGCACGACCACCAGCGAGACCAGCGGCGCCGCCGCGATCCCGAGCGCCACCGCCGTCTGGCCGCTCGTGATCCCCAGCGCCGCCGCGATCACGAAGCAGATTCGCGAGAGCGACTCCATCAGCACCAGCCCGCCGAACAGGGCGAAGTACTCGTGTCCCGCCAGCCAGCCCCGCGCGAAGTAGCTCGCCGCGTATGCCAGTGTGCCCACCAGCAGCACGTAGTACAGCGCGCTGTAGCCGTCGAAGACTTTGTGCACGAGCGGGTCGTGTAGGGCGAGTGCAACCGCCAGGAAGACCAGCGCGAAGCCGGCTTGGATCGCGATCGGGATGCCCAGCGGCTGGTGCGTCTGCCCGCGTGCGCGGCGTTCGGCGATCGTGCGCGAGAGCAGCTGTTCAATCGGGCGGTAGATCACGGAGATCACGACGAACATCACCGACCACAGGACGTCCAGGCGCTGGGCCGATTCTTCCCCGAGCACGTGGCTCGCGATCGAGAAGAACGCGAACGTCAGCAGGCCCGTCGAGGCGATCCCGATCGACAGGATCCGCGCGCCGCTGCCATAGCTGCGTGCGCCGGGTGGGGCGCCGTCAGCACCGCCGGCGTCTGTCGAGTTGCCGCCCTTGCGTCCGGTATTGCCCGCTGGCGGCGGAACGTCGGGGCTGGATGCTCGCGGCACGGGCCCTAGAGCCGGACGAGCAGCATCGTCCAGGGAAACGGCGAGCGGACCTCGGTGACGACGCCGTAGCGCGAGAGCAGGCCGACGAACGCGCGCCGCGACCAGTGGTTCAGATGCCCGGGCGTGTTCCCGAGCTGCGACCAGTAGGCCCCGCGCGCCATGTTCAGCCCCCGCCAGAGCGGCTCGCGGGGAACCGAGACGAGCAGGTGACGCTCGGCGCAGCGCGCCATCTCGGCGAGCGTGTGCTGGGGGTCGGGGACGTGCTCGAGGACCTCGATCGCGCTCGCCAGGTCGAACTCGTTCTCCGCGAACGGCAAGTTCTCGGCGTGCATCACCTGGTAGGAGAGGTTCGGCGCTACGCGCTTGGCCCAGCCGGCCTGGATCGACTCCTCCTCGAGGTCGATCCCGACCACGCGTCGTCCCTCGCCCAGTCGTTGAGCCCACTTGTGCACGAGCACACCCTCGCCGCAGCCGACATCGAGCACGGATTGGGGGTCGGCCTGCGCGAACAGCTCGTCGAGCGAGCGCTCGAAGGCGCTCATCAGACGCCGCACCACAGGGTTGGTGGAACCGTACTTGTCGTAGGTGTTCCCGGTGACGATCCCTTCCTCTGAGACGGTCACGGCGCCGCTGCTCACAACCTCACCGCCTCGTGCTCCTCAGTCCCCCCGGCGCGTCCCACCAGCGGGTCTGCCGTCCCGTCCCGGTCTGGGCCGCGATTTCCGTCCCGACCCTCCTCCGGCAGAAGGCCCGGCTCGTAGTGGGAGGGAGCAACCCTCAGCTCGAGCTCGATCCGGCGCACGCGCTCGAAGGTCTTCTGCGTCATCACCCGCTGCGCGGCCAGCAGGTCGCCGATCACGCCCAGCGCCCACAGCACGACGGCCGCGATGAACAGCACCGCGCCGAGGATCAGCGACTGCACGTGCCCCTTGCCGCTGCCATCGGCGTAGGCGACGACGAAACGGATCCAGACCGCGAGCGCGACCACGCCCATCAGCGCAGACAGGCTCCAGAACACGCGCAGCGGCTCGTACTGGGCGTAGATGCGAAAGATCGAGACCGCGTTGCGGCGCACGTAGGCGCCCATCGAGGGGAACAGGCGCGACTCGCGCGTCTTCGGGTTCGTGCGAACCGGGACGTGGTCGATCGCGACCAGCTGCTTGCCCGCCTGGATGATCGTCTCGAGCGTGTAGGTGAACTTCGAGACGACGAGCAGCTGGATCGCCGCCTCGCGGTTGTAGGCGCGAAAGCCGGAGGTCGTGTCCGGCACCTTCGTCGAGGAGGCCTGGCGCACGACCCACGAGCCGAGCCTTTGCAATGTCTTCTTCAGTGGCGAGAAGTGCTCGATGCCGGTCACCTCACGGTCGCCGACGACCATGTCGGCGCGTCCGGCGAGGATCGGCGCGACCAGGCGGGAGATGTCGGGTCCGTAGTACTGGTTGTCCGCATCGGTGTTGACGATCACGTCCGCGTCCAGCTTCAGGCAGGCGTCCAGGCCCGCCTGGAACCCGGCGGCCAGGCCCTTGTTGTTCGTCAGGCGCACGATGTGGTCGATGCCGTGTGCGCGCGCGACGGCGATCGTCTCGTCGGTTGAGCCGTCATCGATGATCAGCCGCTCGACCGTCTCGAAGCCATCGACCTCGCTCGGCAGGTCAGCGAGCGTACCCGGCAGTTGCTCGGCCTCGTTGTAGCAGGGGATTTGGATGATGAGCTTCATGAGAAAGGAAGTCTGGAGTCTAAGAGGGGGTGGTCGGGAGGGGGACCTGTCCTCCTGCTCTAGCGGGGGATTTGAATGATGAGCTTCACGAGAAAGCGGGTGTGGTTTTGAGAGAGGGTGATCGGGAGGGGACAGGTTTCCTTCCTGCACAAAGCCTACCCCGTGGGGTCGTGTGGATAGGGGCATGCTCCCTCCCGGATAGGCTCTACGGCCCTATGGCCAGCGCCACGCTAAGCAAGCAGCGGCAGGACTCGACGCCGCTGCAGCGGCTACGTGCGGTGGACGCATCGACGTGGGCGAAGCTCGCGTTCGCGGGACTTTGCGCGCTCGCGCTGTTCGGCTACTTCGCGTTCCCGACCTATCCGACCTACGACTCCTTTTACGCGCTGCTCTGGGGTCGCGACCTGCTGCACCTGCACCTGCCCGACTTCCGGGTCTATCGCGGCCCGACCGAGCACCCGCTGGCGATCGCCTTCGGCATGTTCTGCTCGATCTTCGGCCAGGGTGGCGCGCGGTTGATGGTGTTCGGCTCGATCGCCTCGTTCGTGGCGCTCGTCGCCGGCGTCTACCGGCTGGCGCGCCTGTGCTTCGGACCGGTCGTCGGGATGTTCGCGGCGCTCTTGATGCTGAGCCGCTTCTACGACGAGAACCTCGCGGCGCAGGGCTACCTCGACCTCTCCTACGTGGCGCTGATCGTATGGGCGGTGGCGCTGGAGGTCGAAAAGCCGCGCCGCGGAACGATCGTGTTCGTGCTGCTCGCCGCCGCCGGGCTGTTGCGTCCCGATGCGTGGGTGCTGAGCGGCGTCTACTGGCTGTGGTGCGCCTGGCCGCGAGCGCGCGCAGCGGGCGAGCCGTCGGCGATCGACAACCGCCGACGGCTGCTCTACCTCGGTCTCGCTCTGATCGCGCCCGTCGTGTGGGTTTGCGTGGACACCGTGGTGACGGGCAACCCGCTGTACTCGCTGCAGTCCACATCCGGCCTGGCCGAAGAACTCGGGCGCTCGCAGGGCCTCTCGGGAGTGATCGCTTCGGTGTGGACGTTCGGAGTGCGGATCGACAAGCTGCCGGTGATGCTCGGCATCCTCGTGGGCGCGCCGCTGGCCGTGTGGCTGGCGCCCCGCCGTGTGCTCACGCCGCTTGCGGCGCTGGTCGTGCTGGTGGGAGTGTTCGTCGCCGAGGGCGCCGTCGGCGCGTCGGTGATCGACCGCTACCTGATGGGCGCGTCGTCGCTGGGGCTGATCTTCTGCGCAGTGGCGATCGGCGGTTGGTCGATGCTGGAAACTGGATCGAAGCTGCGCCGCGCGTGGATGGTCGCGGCCGCCGCGCTGGTGCTCTACGGAGCCTATGCCGCAGCCACCACGTTGAGCCTCTCGAGCCTGCGTACGACGCTCGCCTATCACGAGGAATTCCACGAGGGGCTGGCGCGCGCGCTGTCCAGCCCGGCGGTGAAGGCCGAGCTGAAGCGCTGCCCGCTGCTGTCGCTGCCTGACAACAAGCTGATTCCCGACGCGCGCTGGATCCTCGACAGCACAGGCCAGCACGACATCGTCGCCCGCAGCGAGGCGCGCGCCGACGCCGCCAGGGGCTCGCCCACGCTCGAGAACCGGATCGCCGCCGGCAGCGTCGCGGTCTATCCGCTCGGCAGCGCGGTGTTCTTCGAGGCGATCGTCGACGTCGGCGACGATCCGCGCGACCAGGCTCCGCCCGCCGGCTTCAGGCGGATCTACACGAGTCGCTACTACGCCGTCTATGGCAACTGCTGAGTCCGCGATGCCCGCGTGCCCGAAGCCTGCGAGCGCCGGCGTGGGCGGTGTGGGCGCGGGCCTGGAGCTGTCTCGCCGCTGGGCCTGGTCGGGCCTCGCGGTGGTGCTGCTCGCCGGTCTCGGACTGCGCCTGTGGGGCGTGCGGCAGGGGCTGCCCTATCCGTACAACACCGACGAGGCTCAGCACTTCGTGCCGCACGCGGTCGAAATGTTCCGCAAGAGCACGCTCAACCCGCACTACTTTGCGAACCCGCCCGCGTTCACCTACCTGCTGCACTTCCTCTTCCGGATTTGGTACGGGAGCGCCGAGGGAGCGGTGCGGGCGTTCGAGCTGCACCCGGAGGGCGTCTACACGCTCGCCCGTGTGACCGTCGCGCTGCTCGGCACGGGCTCGCTGTGGCTGCTGTACGCGACCGGCGCGCGACTCTTCGGTCGGGCCGTCGGCCTGCTCGCGGCGGCGATCGAGGCGGTCGCGTTCTTGCCGGTCTTCTACGCGCACCTGGCGCTCAACGATGTGCCGACGCTGTTCCCGCTGACGCTCTCGCTGCTGGGGAGCGCCGGGGTCTTGCGAAAAGGCCGCCGCCGCGACTACCTGCTCGCCGGCGTCGGGCTCGGACTTGCCTGCGCGAGCAAGTACACCGCCGGGATCGTGCTCTTGCCGCTGCTGGCGGCCGCGGCGGCGCGCTACCTGAACGTCGAGGCCGAAGCGCGCGCGTACGTCGTCGGCCGTCGCGCGGTAGTCGGTCTCGTGCTCGCGGCCGGCGCCGCGCTGCTCGCGTTTCTCGTCGCGAACCCGTACGCGGTGCTCGACTACGGGGACTTCCACTCCGAACTGGTGCACCAGTCGACGCTCTCCGCCGAAGCTCAGGGCAAGCTCGGCGCACCGCGAGAGGGCGGCTTGCTCTACTACTTGTGGACGCTCACCTGGGGTTTCGGCTGGGCGCCTGCGCTGGCGGCGCTCGGGGGGATGCTCACGGTCTGGCGCAGGGAGCGGTGGCTGGGCCTGATGCTCGTGCCCGCGCCGCTGCTGTTTCTGCTCTTGATGGGCTTGGAGGGCCGCTACTTCGGGCGCTGGCTGCTGCCGATCTTCCCGATCCTCTGCCTGCTCGCGGCGTTCTTCGCCCTGCTGATGGTCGATTGGATCGTTCGCCTTGCGGGCAGGCGGTGGAGTGCACGGGCGGAGCGCATATCGGCGGGCGATGTGGGCGCGGGAGCGAGCGATGTGGGCGCTGGCGATGCGGCGGAGATCGGCGCCGGGCGCACGAAGGGTGGGCTCCGCATCCGCATCGGTATCGCCGCGTTGTGCGTACTGATCCTCCTGGCCCAGGGCCTCGTCTACAGCGTCCACTCCGGCCTGGTGCTCTCGCGCGCCGACACGCGCAACCTGACCCGTGCGTGGCTGCTCGCGCACGTACCACGAGGCGCGCCGATCGTCGTCGAGCCCGTCGCCCCCGACGAATGGGCGCGCGAAGCGATCCCCGGGACCTCGACCGCGGTCAATCCCTATCGCTGGCCAAAGTACGCCTCGCAGTTCTCGCGGATCTCCGCTGCCGGTGCGCTCGAACCGGAATCGAGCCGGCCCCGCAAAGTCGGGATCGAGGACTACGTGCGCACGCTGGCCCCGTCGCTGATCGGCTACTACGAGCGCCACGACTACTGCTGGGTCCTCAGCGGCTCGACCCAATCTGGCCGTGCGTTCGCCGACCCGCGCGCGGCGCCGCTGGCGATCGCCTACTACGCGGCGCTCGCCAAACAGGGCGAAGTCGTCTACCGCGCATCGCCCTACACGCACGGCCGCGACAGCGTCGGGTTCGACTTCGACTGGAGCTTCGACTACTACCCGCTCGCCTACCATCGACCGGGGCCGGAAATGATCGTCTACCGCCTGCACGGCGGGCGTTGCAAGGATGGGCCTCGAGGATGATGCCGGCCGTCCACGGACGGGACGACTGGGGAGCACCCCGGGAGCGCACGGGGAATCATCCCTTAGAAACACGTCGTAGCCCAGGGAGGAATGCCGCGGATCCGGCAGGGATATCCTGAGTGCGAATGACCACCTGCACCGAAACCGACCGGGCGCATCTGGAACGCGCGATCGAGCTCGCCGGCAACGGCCTGGGCGCGGTCAAGCCCAACCCGGTGGTGGGCGCGGTCGTCGCCCGCGACGGCGAGGTGCTGGGCGAGGGCTGGCACGAACAGTTTGGCGGGGTGCACGCCGAGGTAAACGCGATCGAGGCGTGCGGGGTGGCGGATCTGAGCGGCGCGACGCTGTATGTGTCGCTCGAGCCCTGCTGTCACGAGGGCAAGACGCCACCCTGCACCGAGGCGATCCTGCACGCGGGGATCAAGCGTGTGATCGTGGCCTCCGACGACCCCACCGAGAAGGCCTCGGGCCGCGGCCTGGGCATCCTGCGCGACGAGGGCGTGGAGGTGCTGCTCGCCGACGAGGAGCTCGCCGCGCGCGCGCGGCTGCTCAACCAGGCCTTCCGTAAGCACGCGCGCGTCGGGCGACCGTGGGTGCTGTTCAAGTCCGCGATGACGCTCGACGGGAAGGTCGCGACCCGCACCGGGGACTCGCAGTGGATCAGCGGCGAGGACAGCCGCGAGCTGGCCCATCGCTGGCGCGCCTCGGTCGATGCGGTGGTCGTTGGCATCGGCACGGCGCTGGCGGACGATCCCCGGCTGACCGCCCGTCCCGAGGGACTCGACGCCGACCTGCCGCCCCAGCCGCGGCGCGTGGTCTTTGACTCCCTGGCACGCCTCCCGCCGAGCTCCCAGCTGGTCGCGGCGGCGGCGGAGATACCGCTCACCGTCGTGGTCTCGCGGGCGGCGGCACGGGCGGACACAGACGCGCTTGAGGCGGCCGGCGTGCAGGTCTTGCTGGCGACCGGCGAGAACGAGCCGGCCCGGGTCCGCTCGGGGCTGGAGCAGCTGGGAGCGCTGGGGGTGACCGCGGTCCTGCTCGAGGGCGGCCCGCACCTCGCAGGTGCGTTCCTGGACGCGGGCGAGATCGACGAGATCCGCCTGTTCCTCGCGCCGCTTCTGCTGGGCGGCAGCGCGGCGCGGGACCCGCTGGAGGGGAAGGGGGTTGAGCGTATTTCCGAGGCGTTGCGCGCGCTCACCTTCGGCTGTGAGCGCGTCGGTGAGGACCTCTTGATCTCCGCGCGCCTGCGCGAGTGGTGAACAACTGATGTTCACGGGCCTGATCGCCGATCTGGGGGAGGTGACCGAACTGCACGAGGACAACGACGGCGCCACGCTGCGGATCGCCACGCGGCTGGCGCAAGAACTGGAGGAGGGCGACTCGATCGCCGTCGACGGCGTGTGCCTGACCGCGACCGCGATCGGCGGCGGAGGCTTTACCGCGCAGGCCATGAAAGAGACGCTCGAGCGCTCCGCCCTGGGCGGGTCGATGATCGGCGCGCGGGTGAACCTGGAGCTACCACTGCGCGCCGCCGACCGGCTGGGCGGGCACGTCGTGCAGGGCCACGTCGATGGGATCGGCACGGTCGGCGCGATCGATGAGCAGGGTTTTGCACGCGTGCTGAGCATCGCGAGCGAGGAGCCCGGCCTGGGCCGTTACCTGGTCGCGAAGGGCTCGGTCGCCGTGAACGGCGTCAGCCTCACGGTGAGCGCGCTGATCGGGTCCCACCCGCCCGGCTTCGAGGTGTCGCTGATCCCGGAGACGCTGCAACGGACGAACCTGGGTCGGCTGGAGGTCGGAGATAAGGTCAACCTGGAGGCGGATGTGCTGGCAAAGCATGTTGAGCGTCTAATGGAGGCCAGAGCATGAGCGAGACCAGAACGACCATCACCCCCTTCGCGACGATCGAGGAGGCGCTCGAGGAGATCAGGGCCGGCCGGATGATCGTCGTGTGCGACGACGAGAACCGCGAGAACGAGGGCGATTTGACGCTCGCAGCGCAGTTCGCGACGCCGGAGGCGATCAACTTCATGGCGAAGGAGGGCCGCGGGCTGATCTGCCTGTCGCTGACGCCGGAGCGCTGCGAGGAGCTGGGCCTGGAGTTGATGGCGGCGAAGAACGAATCGTCGTTCGAGACGCCGTTCACGGTCTCGATCGAGGCGCGCGAAGGCGTGACGACGGGGATCTCCGCGCACGATCGCGCGCGCACGATCCAGGTGGCGATCGATCCCGCGAGCCATCCGCGCGACCTCGTCCAGCCTGGGCACATCTTCCCGCTGAAGGCGCGCTCCGGCGGCGTGCTCGAGCGCACCGGGCAGACCGAGGCCGCGGTCGATCTCGCCCGGCTGGCCGGGCTGAACCCAGCGGGAGTGATCTGCGAGGTGATGAACGACGACGGCACGATGGCGCGGGTCGGCGATCTCGCCGGCTACTGCACGCGGCACGAGCTGAAGATGATCACGATCGCCGACCTGATCGCCTATCGCCGCAAGCACGACAAGCTCGTCGAACGGGTCGCCGCGGCGCGGCTGCCGACGGCGTTCGGCGAGTTCGAGGTCGTCGGCTATCGCTCGCTGCTCGACGAGAAGCACCACGTCGCGCTCGTCAAGGGCGACGTGAGCGGCCGGAACGACGTGCTCGTGCGCGTGCACTCCGAGTGCCTGACCGGCGATGTGTTTCACTCGCTGCGCTGCGACTGCGGCGAGCAGCTCGAGTCGGCGCTCGCGATGATCGAGGCCGAGGGACAGGGCGTGCTGCTGTACCTCGCCCAGGAGGGCCGCGGGATCGGCCTGCTGAACAAGCTGAAGGCCTATCGCCTGCAGGAGGACGGTCTGGACACCGTCGACGCGAACCTCCAGCTCGGCCTGCCGGCGGACTTGCGCGACTACGGCATCGGCGCCCAGATCCTCGTCGACCTGGGTCTCTCCTCGATCCGCATCCTCACGAACAACCCGAAGAAGATCAAGGGCCTCGAGGGCTACGGCCTGTCGGTCTCGGCGCAGGTGCCGATCGAGCACGCACCGAACCCGCACAACGAGGAGTACATGCGCACGAAGGCCCAGCGGATGGGGCACACGCTGCACCATCAGGGCCTGAACCTCGACGCCGAGCTGTTGCAGGTCGAGCGCGAACGCGACGCGGCCGAGGAAGGGCTCGACTGGTGAGCTCGCGCCTGGCTGACGATGTCCAGGCCGTCGCGCGCGCGGCGCGGGAGGCGGTCACCGCGCGCGCGCAGGGCGAGGCGCGGCCTGTGGGAGAGGAGCGCTACGCGATCGCCGTGGGGCGCTTCTACGGCGATCTGGCCGAGCGCTTGGTGAACGGTGCGCGGGGCACGTTCGCGCAGGCCGGCCACGAGGAGGTGGAGGTGTTCGACGTGCCCGGCGCCTACGAGCTGCCGCTGGCCGCAAAGTACGCCGCCGAGTCCGGTCGCTTCGCCGGCGTCGCCTGCCTGGGGGCGGTGATCAGGGGCGAGACCGACCACTACGACTTCGTCTGCGCCGAGACCGCGCGCGGGGTGATGCAGGTGCAGCTCGACACCGGCGTGCCGTGCGCGTTCGGGGTGCTCACCTGCGCGACGATGGAGCAGGCGCTCGCCCGCGCCGGCGGTGGCAAGCGCGATCAGGGCGCCCACGCCGCCGAGGCGGTGCTGCGGATGGCGGCGCTGCGGCGCGAGCTCGCAGGTCGTTGAGGGTCCGCGTGCGTCCAGGCCTCGACGGCCGGCTCGAGGCGCCTGAGGGCGCCGACGCCTCCTATCTCGAAAAGGCTCTAGACTGCCGCGCATGGCAAAGGTGTGTCACAGCTGCGGGAAGGGTCCGGCGTTCGGCCAGAGTCGCAGTCACTCGATGGTCGCGACCAAGCGGCGCTTCGACCCGAACCTCCAGAAGGTACGGATCCTCGTCGGCAAGGCGCCGCGGCGCGTGTACGTCTGCACCCGTTGTCTGAAAGCGGGCAAGGTCACAAAGGCCGCCTAGGCCATTCTTGCTGCAAGTGGGCGGGTGCCGCCCGGATGAGGTGATAGAGGTGTGGGCGTGACCGATACGAACCTGGTCCGCTTTCGCGCTGCTGTCGCGGGGGCGCTGGCGCACCTGGAATCGCGGCGCGAGGAGGTGAATGACCTCAACGTGTTCCCCGTCGCCGACGGGGATACGGGCGACAACATGGCGCTGACGCTGCGTGCGGTCCTGGACGAGCTCGACCGTCTGCAGGGGAGCAACGAGGCGCGCACGATCGATGAGATCGGGCGCGAGGAGATCGTGCAGTCGGTCGCGCGCGCGGCGCTGCTGGGTGCGCGCGGCAACTCGGGCGTGATCCTCTCCCAGCTGATCCGCGGCGCCGCCGAGGAGCTCGTCAGCCGCCCCGGTGAGCTGATCGATGCCACGCTGATCGGCGCGGCGCTCGCCAATGCCGCCGACCGCGCCTATTCCTCGGTGCGCGAACCGGCGGAGGGCACGATCCTGACGGTCGCGCGCGAGATGGCCCATCAGATCGTGACCGACCTCGCACACAGCCCCGAGGGCCAGCGCCTGGATCCCGACGCGGAGCCGGGACAGCAAGACACGGCGATCGCGGCGGCGCTCGAGCGCGCCGTCACGACCGGGCAGGAGTCGGTCAAGCGCGGACCCGAGCTGCTGGCCGCATTACGCGACGCCGGCGTGGTCGACGCGGGCGGCTACGGGTTGACGATCATCTTTGCGGGCGTCGTGGCCGCGCTGCGCGGCGATGACCCGCCGGAGCTCGACCACTATGCGCCCGCGCGCATCAGCCATCCCGAGCACCACTCGAGCACGTATCGCTTCTGCACGAACTTCGCCGTCACCGGCACCGGGCTGAGCCCCGGGCGCTTCATCGCGCCGCTCGAGGAGCTCGGCGATTCGGTCCTGGTGGTCGGCGACGCGACGACGCTGAAGGTGCACGTGCACACCGACGAGCCCGAGCGCGCGACCGCTGTGTTCGCGCAGGCAGGCGAGGTCTCGCGTCTGGACGTCGCCGACATGCGGTCGCAGGTGAGCGACCGCGAGCAGCGACTACAGGACGGCGCCGCGGCCACAGACGGCACAGATCCGGCACGCGACGGCCGTGGGTACGAAGGGGTCGCGATCCCCGCGCACGCACCCGCCGCGCCGGGCGCAGGGCCGGGCGCAGGGCCCGCCGCCGGGGCGCGTTCGGTCAACGAGGCCCCCCGCGCGCGCTGCGGCGCGGTCGCGGTCGTCAGCGGTGATGGGCTGCGCAGGATGTTCGAACAGCTCGGCGTGCACACGATCGACGGCGGTCCGACGCTCAACCCCTCCACCTACGACCTGCTCGCGGCGATCCACGAGGTGCAGGCCGAGGAGGTCGTGGTGCTGCCGAACTCGGCGAACGTGATCATGGCCGCCGAGCACGCGGCCGAGCTGTCGGATAAGCAGGTGCTGGTCGCCCACGCCACCAGCCAGCAGGCCGGTCTCGCCGCTGCGGTCGCGCTCGAGGCCGATCGCACGGTTGAGCAGAATGCGCGGGCGCTGAACGAGGCGCTCGCCAATCTGCGCACGGGAGCGGTCGCGCAGGCGGCGCGCGACGACGCGCAGGGGCGCTTCGGCCGGGGCGAGGCGGTCGGGTTCGTGGCCGACGAGGTCATCGCCTGGGGTGAGCCCGAGGCGACCCTGCGAGCCGTGCTCGAGGCGCTCGCCGACGGCGCCGAGCTGATCAGCGTGCTCGCTGGCCGCGACGCGCCACTGGGGGCCGCGGAGATCGCCGAGCTGGGGAACGGCGCGGTTGAGCTCGAGCTGCACGATGGTGGCCAGCCCGCCTACTGGTGGCTGCTGGCTGCGGAGTGACGCCGCCGAGCGGTGCATGATGGGCAGAAGATGTCCCCGGTCGCGACAGCCACGACGAGCTCCGGGCACGATCCCGCGGCAGGAGATTCTCCCGATCGCGCCTCGACGGACAGGCACAAGCAGAACGGCCGCCCGGAGCAAAGCGCGCCTCGCGCTCCAGCGGCCCCGCGCGCGTTCGCGTTCGCGTCCACGGATCGTCTGAGCCGTGAGGAGCTGCTGCAGGCCCCGCTGCGCTGGCCGCGGCCTTCGCGGCTGGACAAGCCACTCGAAGCTCCCCCGGAGGGCAAGCTCGCCGACGGCCTGCGGGCGCTCGGGCTGACCAGCGTCGGTGCGCTGCTGGAGCACCTGCCGCGCGACAGCCGCGAGGCGCGCACGGTGGCGGCGCTGAAGACGGGCGAGCCGGCGACGGTCTCGGTCCAGGTGCGCAGGATCGCCGTGCGCCCGGTCCGCAGGCGGGGGATGAAGCCGCTGGTCGAAGCGACCGTGTTCGACGCCACCGGGAGCATGCGCGCGACCTTCTTCAACCAGCCGTGGCTGGCGCAGCGCTACGCGCCCGGGACGCGGCTGATCCTGCACGGCAAGACGACCGAGCGGGGGACCTTCAACGTCGCCCATCACGCGCTCGGGGCCGACGCGATTCCCGCTGCGCCCCCGGTCTCGCCTCCGGCCGCGACGGACATCGCCGCCGGCGAGATCGCGCACTATCCGGCGAGCGAGGGCGTGAGCTCGACGCAGATCCTGGCCCTTGTCCAGAGTGCGAGGGGGGCCCTGCACGACGTACCCGAGGTCCTGGGAGCGGCCACGCGGGTGAGTGAGGGGTTGGCCGACAGGGGCGGCGCGCTCGCCGCGATGCACTTTCCGCGAGACGCGGAGGAGCGCGAGCGAGGTCGTGAGCGGCTCGCGTTCGAGGAGCTGTTGCTGACACAACTGGTGTTCTTGCGCAGACGGGCGCGACGGCGAGAGAGCGCGATGGCATACGCGCTTGACGGGCGCGGAGAGCGGGCGGGGCTGAGCGAGCGCTGGCTGCGCGAAGGGCTGCCGTTCGCGCTGACCTCGGACCAGCAGCGCGCTGTGGCGAGGATCGCAGAGGAGCTGGCGAGCGCGCACCCGATGCAGAGGCTGCTGATGGGCGAGGTCGGCAGCGGCAAGACGGTCGTGGCGCTCTATGCGATGTTGCGCGCGGTCGAGCACGGGATGCAGGCGGCGCTGATGGCCCCGACGGAGACGCTCGCCGAACAGCACTTCGCGACCCTCCAGTGGCTGCTGGGCTCAGAGCCGGTGTCCGCCGCGCTGCTGACCGGCACGACCAGCGGTCGCCGGCGCGAGGACACGCTGGGCAAGCTCGCCAGCGGCGAGCTCGGCCTGCTCGTCGGCACCCACGCGCTGATCGAGCCCGACGTCCGCTTCCGCGCGCTGGCGGTGGCCGTGGTCGACGAGCAGCACCGTTTCGGCGTGCGTCAGCGTGCGGCGTTGGAGGAGAAGTGGTCGATGGCGGCGGGGAGCACGGTGGGGGCCGTGGAGCCCGCGGGGGGCAGTGGGGCCGGGGGGGCGATCGGGGAGATCGCGGGGGCGCGGGCGCCGCACACGCTGCACATGACCGCCACGCCGATCCCGCGCACGCTCGCGCTCGCGAAGTACGGTGACCTCGACGTGAGCGTCCTGCGTGAGCTGCCGAGCGGGCGGCAGGCGATCGAGACGCAGATCGTCGCCGGAGAGCGCGCGCGGGCGCGCGCGTACGAGCAGCTGCGCGAGCAGCTGCGGGCCGGCAGGCAGGCCTACGTCGTGTGCCCGTTGGTCGAGCAAGTCGAGCCGGTCGAGGGGGCGGTGGTCGGCCAGCTCACAACGGAGGTATCCGCGACGACCGAGACCGAGATGAAGGCCGCGAAGGCCGAGTACGAGCGTCTGGCGAGGGGAGAGCTGGAGGGCTACGAGCTGGTGCTGTTGCACGGGCAGATGCGCCCGCGCGAGAAGCAGGAGGCGATGGCGCGGTTCGCGTCCGGGCAGGCGAGCGTGCTCGTCGCGACGACCGTGATCGAGGTCGGTGTCGATGTGGCGAATGCGACCGTGATGCTGGTCGAGAACGCCGAGCGCTTCGGGCTCTCCCAGCTGCACCAGCTGCGGGGCCGGGTTGGGCGCGGCGAGCACCGCTCGAGTTGCCTGCTCGTCGGACCGGCGGGCGCTCGGCGCCTGCGCGCGATGGTGGAGCACGCCGACGGCTTCCGGCTGGCGGAGATCGACCTGCAGCTGCGCGACGAGGGGGAGCTGGTGGGCACGCGCCAGTCGGGGTTGAGCCAGTTCGAGGTGGCCTGCCTACCGCAAGACGCCGAGTTGCTGGAGCGCGCCCGCGCCCGGGCACAGGCGATCGTCGGGAGCGACCCCGAGCTGAGGAGCCCGGAGCACGCGCTGCTCGGCGAGGCGCTCGCATGGGCGTTCGGCGACGAGGCGCTGGAGCGGATTCCCGCGTGAGGGCGAGCGCTTGAGGCGGGGGCGAGGGATGCGTCCGACCCCCCGGCGCGGGAGCGCGAAGTGAGGGTGATCGCCGGGCGCTTCGGTGGCAGGCGCTTGCAGGCGCCGAAGGGCAGAACGACGACCAGGCCGACGTCCGACCGGGTGCGGGAGGCGATCTTTGCGATGCTCGGCGATCTCCACGAGGCGCGCGTATTAGACCTGTTCGCGGGCACCGGCGCGCTCGGAATCGAGGCGCTCTCGCGGGGCGCCGCCCGGGCCGTGTTCGTCGAGCGCGACGAGACCGCGCTGGCGGCGCTGCGGTCCAACCTGCACACGCTCGGGCTGGGCGCGGAGGAGGCAGAAGTGCGGCGCGGAGAGGTGCGCGCAGCCTTGCGCACCGCACGGGAGCGCGCGGAGACGTACGATCTGGTGCTGATCGACCCTCCCTACAGGCGGGCGGGCGCGATGGGGGGCGAGCTCTCGCCGGCCCTTGCGCCGCTGCTCTCATCGCAGGCGCGCGTGGTCGTGGAGAGCGATCGCCGGGCGCCGCTGGAGCTGGTCTGGGGGGAGATCGAGCGAGAACGGCGCTATGGCGACACGACGATCACAATCCACCGGCACGCTTGACCCGACCCCCAGGAAGGCGGTCGGAGGGTGGAATGGGCGATGAGCTCGCTGGAGAAGTCGATCGTCGTCTGTCCGGGCTCGTATGACCCAATCACGAACGGGCATCTCGACGTGATCCGCCGGGCCGCGGCGCTGTATGACGAAGTCGTCGTCGGGGTCGTCAACCGCTCGGTCCGCAAGAGCAGGGCGCTGTTCGGGATCGAGGAGCGGATGGGCTTCATCGAACACGCGATCGCCGATCTGGACGGGGTCAGGGCCGAGCCGTTCAGTACGCTCGTGGTCGAATTCGCGCGCCACGTCGGGGCGAAGGCGATCGTCAAGGGGCTGCGCGCGATCTCCGACTTCGAGTACGAGCTGGAGATGAACCAGCTCAACCGCCGCCAGGACCCGGAGATCGAGTCGGTTTACCTGATGGCCAGCCCGCAGTACAGTTTCCTTTCCTCCAGCGGCGTCAAGGAGCTCGCCACGTTTGGAGGCAGGATCGACGATCTCGTCCCCGGCGAGGTCGCGAGACGGTTGCAGGAAGAGCTGAAGCGCTGACGAACTTGGAGACGCAATGGATGTCCTGGTACTGATAGACAAGCTCGACGACCTCGTGCACAACGCCAAATCGGTGCCGATGACCGATCAGGTCAGGGTCGACAAGGAGGAGATCTACGACATCCTCGACCAGATGCGTGCGACGATCCCCGAGGAGATCAAGCAGGCGCGCTGGATCGTCAAGGAGCGTCAGGAGATGCTGGCGGAGGCCAAGAAGGAGGCCGAGCGAATCGTCAAGGACGCGCGCGAGCGCCAGGAGAAGCTGGTCGGCGACGAGGAGGTCACCAAGCAGGCCGAGCGCGCCGCCGAGGACATCGTCGAGGACGCCCGCACGCGCGAGCGTGAGATCAGGCTCGGCGCCGAGGACTACGCGGACGAGATCCTGAACACGCTCGAGGTCAACCTTTCGAAGTTCATCGCCGCCGTCCAGCGCGGCCGCGAGCGTCTGCAGGGCAAGGACGAACCCGCCGAAGTCTCCTAGTCCCCTTCTTCTGGGGAAGGCCACGTCGCATGCGACGTGGCCCCTGACCGCACATGTGCGGTCAGGCCGGGCGGCACATGTGCCGCCCGGAAGACGCCGCCACATGTGGCGGCGTCACCGACCCGCGCATGCGCGGGTCGGCCAGTCGGTGCATGCACCGACTGGAACAGCACGACCCCAACGCACAACCCCAACACGCGCCCGCAAGCCCCCGCGATATGCGTGGGAGTCCGCAATTTGGGTAGGGTGCCCCGCGTGAGCTCGCCCTTGAGGTATCGACTGCAAGTCGCCAAGGTCTTCCTCGGCACCGGCATCCTGACCCCGGTCAGGCCCGACCGGGCGGCCAGGTCGGTCGCCGCGCTGAGGCGCTGGGGCCCGACGCCGGCGGCCGCCTACACGGGCTCGGCCGCGCGCTTCCCGGACAGGGCGGCGCTGATCGACGAGCGCGGCACGCTGACCTTCGAGGAGGTGCACAAGCGCACGAACGCGCTCGCCCACGAAATGCGCGCCGCCGGGATCCGGGAAGGCGACAGCGTCGCGATCATGTGCCGCAACCACCGCGGCTTCGTCGAGGCGACGGTGGCCTGCTCGAAGCTCGGCGCGAGCGCGCTGTATCTGAACACCGCCTTCGCGGGCCCGCAGATCACCGACGTGATGCGCCGCGAGAACCCGGCGGGGCTCGTTTACGACGCGGACTTCGCGAACCTCGTCGGCGACGGTGGCGAGGGACGCAAGCGCTTCGTCGCCTGGGCCGAGCCCGGGAGCGAGCCCGCCGATCCGCTGCTCGAGGAGATGATCGCCCGCGGGAGCACCGCCGACCTGACTGCGCCCGGCGCACCCGGCAGGGTCGTGATCCTCACCTCCGGCACCACCGGCACGCCGAAGGGCGCTGCCCGCAAACAGCCGGATTCGGTCGAGCCGCTGGCGGCCCTGTTTTCGAAGATTCCGTTGAAGGCGCGGGAGACGACGGTGATCGCCGCGCCGATGTTCCATTCGTGGGGCTTTGGGCATTTCACGCTCGCGTTGCCGCTGTCCTCGACGATCGTGCTGCGCCGGCGCTTTGACCCCGAGGCGACGCTGCGGGCGGTCGCCGAACACCGCGCCACTGCGCTCGCGGTCGTGCCGGTGATGCTGCAGCGGATCCTCGAGCTGCCGCCGGAGACGATCGCCTCCTACGACACGCACGCCCTGAAGATCATCGCTGCGAGCGGCTCGGCGCTGCCGGGAGAGCTCGCGACGCGCGTGATGGACACGTTCGGCGACGTGCTCTACAACCTGTACGGCTCGACCGAGGTCGCGTGGGCGACGATCGCCACGCCCGAGGACCTGCGCGCCGCGCCCGGCACCGCCGGCAAGCCCCCGCTGGGGACGGTCGTGAAGCTGCTGGACGAGCAGGGCCGCGAGGTCCAGCGGGGTCAGCGAGGAAGGATCTTCGCGGCGAACGAGATGGTCTTCGAGGGCTACACCGGCGGCGGCGGCAAGGAGATCGTCGACGGGCTGATGAGCACCGGCGACATGGGTCACATCGACGCCGCCGGCCGCCTGTTCGTGGACGGGCGCGACGACGAGATGATCGTGTCAGGCGGCGAGAACGTGTTCCCGCGCGAGGTCGAGGACCTGCTCGCCGACCACGAGCAGGTCGAGGAGGCCGCCGTGATCGGCGTCGCCGACGAGGAGTTCGGCCAGCGCCTGCGGGCGTTCGTCGTCCCCCGCGGCGGCGCGCAGCTGAGCGAAGACACGATCAAGAGCTACGTCAAGGAGAACCTCGCCCGCTACAAGGTCCCGCGCGAGGTCGTGTTCCTCGATGAGCTTCCGCGCAACGCCACCGGGAAGGTGCTCAAGCGCGAGCTGCAGGCAGGCTGACGCTAGCCTGGGAAAGGTGACCGCGACGGCTGACGAGCTCGACCTGGGAGGCCTGCGCCTGAGCGTCGGCGAGGGCCGGCGACTGGAGCTGAACGTGCGCATCGAGCCGCTCGTGCTGGGTGGCGAGCGGTATGAGATCGAGCCGCCCGAGGTGCCGGTGGTGCTGGAGGTCTCGCGCATGACCGGCAGCGGCTACGCGCTGCGGCTGCGCTTGCAGGCGGCGTTGACCGGCAGCTGCATGCGCTGTTTGAAGCGAGCCAGCCCGCTGCTCGAGGTCGAGTCGCGCGAGGTCGAGGTTCCGGGCGGGGGGGAGGAGCTGGAAAGCCCATATGTCGATGGCGAGAAGCTCGACCTGGCGGCATGGGCGCGCGACGCGTTCGCGCTCGCCGCCCCCGCGAAGGTGCTGTGCCGGGAGGACTGCGCGGGGCTGTGTCCGATCTGCGCCGTCGATCTCAACGAGGCCGGGCGGGCGGGGCTCCAACATTGGCACGAGCCGCAGCCGGATGCGCGCTGGGCGAAGCTGAGCGAGCTGAAGCTCGAGTAGGGCATCCCAGGGCTGGTAGGCTTCTCCGACCGATGGCCGTACCCAAGAAAAAGCAGTCGCACAGCCGCACGGCCAAGCGCCGCGCGCAGCACAAGATCGGCACGCCCGCGACGAACGCCTGCCCGAAATGCCACAGCCCACGCCGGCCGCATCGGGTCTGTCCGGTGTGCGGGTCCTACGCGGGCAAGGAGGTCGTGGCGCAGAGCGCGCACGACCACGAGCATCACGATCACGATCACGAGTAAGCGCCGGTGAGAACGCCGGTAGTGGCGGTCGACTGTAACGGCGCCGACCTGGGGCCCGCCGAGGTCGCCGCCGGCGCCGCGCTGGCGGTCGCGCAGGGCGCGAGGGTGCTGCTGTTCGGGCCGGCGGCGCAGTTGCTGGAAAGCTCGCAACCGCCACCGGACGGCGTCGAGATCGTCGACGCGCCCGTTTCGATCGCAAAGAGCGCCGACCCGGTGAGCGCAGTGCGAGGTACGCCCGAGGCCTCGATCGTGCAGGCCGCGCGCGCGGTCGCCGAGGGCCGGGCGCAAGCGCTGGTGTGCGCCGGGGGCACCGGCGCGGCGCTCGCGGCGGGGCTGTTCAACGTCAAGCGCGCGCGCGGCATCTACCGTCCGGCGCTCGCGCTCCCGCTGCCGGTGCCCGCCCATCCGGTGACGCTGCTCGACGTCGGCGCGAACGCCGAGGCCAGGCGCGAGCACCTCGTGCAGTTCGCGTTCATGGGCGCGGCGCTCGCACGGACTGTGCTCGGCGTGGAGAGCCCGCGCGTGGGGCTGCTGTCAAACGGCGAGGAGTCCGCGCGCGGAGGGGAGCTGATCGTGGAGGCCGGCGAGGCGCTCGCGGAGAAGGCGAGCGGCGGTGAGGCGCTGAGGTTCGTCGGCAACGTCGAGGGCGGCGACGTGGTGAGCGGCGTGGCGGATGTGATCGTGACCGATGGGCTGACTGGGAATATCGCGCTGAAGCTGATGGAGGGGGTCTCCCAGACCTTGCTCGGCGCCGTGCGCGACGCGGCGATGGCCTCGACCCGCGCGAAGCTGGGCGGAGCGCTGCTGGCGCCCGCGCTGCGCGGGGTACGCGACGAGCTCGACCCCGAGCGCCAGGGCGGCGCCTACCTGCTGGGGCTGAGGAGCCTGGGAGTGGTGCCGCACGGGCGCTTCACGCGGAAGGGCTTCGCGCAGGCGATCCTGCGCGCGCGCCGCGGCGCCGAGGAGGATCTCGTCGGGAAGACCCAGCTCGCGCTCGAAGCGGCGGGGGCATTGCGGGAGCGGGCGGGTGCGCCGGTATCCGCATCGAGCGCTAGCCTGCCGCAGGCGAGATGATCGAGATCACCAGCGAACACGTCCTTCATGCCGGCCTCGCCGCCTGCTTAATGACCCCCGCGCTCCCCGCGACCAGATGACCCGCGAGCAAGTCTTCGACCTGATCCAGGCCCATCTCGCCGACGAGCTGGACGTAGATCCCGGAAACATCGACGAGGCGACGCGCTTCAAAGAGGACCTCGAGGCCGATTCGCTGGACCTGTATACGCTCGTGCAGGAGCTCGAGGACACCTACGGCGTGGAGATGTCCGACGAGCAGGCGGCGAAGATCCTGACCGTCGGTCAGGCGGTCGACTTCGTCCTCGCCAACGGCACAAACGGCTGATGTGGGATGAGATCGGTGCGGGATGAAACTGCTCGAGGAACTACTGGAGGAACTGCCCGAGGAACTGGAGCGTCAGGTCTTTACACACGCCTCCTGGAGCGAGCGCTCGAGCGACTCCTACACGCGCCTGGCGTTCCTCGGCGACAGCGTGCTAGCCCTGGCGGTGACGACGCACCTGTATCCGCGCCTGGAGGCGGAGCGGTTTGGCGCGGGGCGTCTGACGAAGATCCGCGCGCAGGCGGTGTCGGGGCCGTCCTGCCGGGTCGTGGCCGAACGCCTGGATGTGTCGAGGCGGATGCGCGCGGCGGCGCCGGCGGGGGTCGAGGGAAACGCGACGATGGCGATGCTGGAGACCGAGCGGGTGCTCGCCTCTGTGATCGAGGCGGTGATCGGCGCCTGCTACCTGAACGCCGGCTACGAGCGTACGGCGGCAGCGGTCGTCGAGGCCTTCGAACCGGAGATCGAGCAGGCGCTCGAGCATCCGCTGGACTTCAAGTCGGCGCTCCAGGAGCTGCTGGCTCAGCGCGGGGCGGAGGTGAGCTACGAGGTCACGGGCGAAGCCGGCCCGCCGCACGACCGCACGTTCACGGTCGCGGCGAACGTCGACGGGGAGAAACTGGGGAGCGGCAGCGGTCGCAGCAAGAAGCACGCCGAGCAGGAGGCCGCGCGCGAGGCCGTCGAGCGACTACAGGAGCAGACATGATCCTGGGTTCGCAGGTAGATCAAGCCCCACCCACCCAGTCTGAAATGGCCCGCCCACCCCGCGTGGCGTACTGCGCGTGTGCTGGCCGATCTTCGATCGGTAGGACGCCGATCCGGCGCCGCCATGCGGGCTCAGGATGCGCCTGAAGTCGCTGACGCTGAAGGGCTTCAAGTCCTTCCCCGACCGCACCCACCTCGACTTCGGCCCCGGCGTGAGCGTCGTGGTCGGTCCGAACGGGTCGGGCAAGTCCAACGTGACCGACGCCGTGCTGTGGGCGATGGGCGAGCAGTCGCCGCTGGCGATCAGGGGTCAGTCGATGCAGGACGTGATCTTTGGCGGCGGCCGCGGCGTGCAGGCGCGCAGCGCCGCCGAGGTGGAGATCGTGCTCGACAACTCCGACGGCACCGTCGATCTGCCCCTGAGCGAGATCTCGATCGTCAGGCGCCTGGACCGGGGCGGCGAGGGTGGATACAGGCTGAACGGGGCGCGCTGCCGGCTGACCGACGTGATCGAGGTGCTCTCCGACACGGGGCTGGGCAAGGAGACCCACTCGGTCGTCTCACAGGGGCGGGTCGAGGCGATCGTGACCTCCAAGCCGCGCGACCGACGTCTGCTGATCGAGGAGGCTGCGGGCCTGGGCAAGCACCGCAAGCGCCGTCGCCGCGCGCAGCTGAAGCTCGAGAAAACTCAGGAGAACCTCGACCGCGCGCTGGACGTCGAGCGCGAGGCGCGTACACGCCTGCGCCCGCTCAAGCGCCAGGCCGAGGCGGCCGAGCTGCACGAGCGCCTCGAGCGACAGATGCTGGAAGCGCGCTGGGAGCTCGCGCGCGAGGCGCTGCGGCTCAGCGGGACGGAGCTCGAGGGTGCGGAGGCCCGCGTCGCGCAGGCACGCGCGACGCGCGAGCAGATCGAGGAGCGTCTGCAAGCGGTCATTGCCCGACGTGGGCAGGCTGAGCGAGCTCTCGCAGAGCGCGCCGAGCGCCACGATGCGGCGGCGAAACGTGTCTACGAGGCGCGCTCCGCGCGCGAGCGGCTTGGGTTGCGCGAGGAGCAGGCCGGCGCGAGCGCGCAGACGCTGAAGCGACGGATCGAACGCGTCGAGCGCGAGCTGGGCGCGCTGAGCGAGTCGCAGAGCGCCGACGTCGAGGCGGTCGCAGCCACGGAAGCGGCCGATGGGACGTTTGCCGTCGCGAAAGCGGCCAGTGGGGCGCCTGCCGTTACGGGGGCGGTCGAGGACGCGGAGACCGGTACAGGGTCCGAGGGTGCTGTGCCTCGCCAGGGCGCCGCGCCGGGAGCCGGCGAGCAGCGCATCGCGGCGTTGGAGGGCGAGCTTGCACAGATTGAGCGCGAGCGCGAGCGTGAGCTCGAGCGCGAGGTGGAGGAGCTTCGGGCGACGCGCGAGGGCGAGGCCGCACGCGTGACGGAGCTGGAGGCGGAGCTCGAGCAGGCGCGCGCGGCGCGCGCGCGGGCAGACGAGGCCGCGGAGCAGGCACGGATGGGCCTGCGGGCGGCCGAGCGCGAGGCGCAGGACCGGCGCCGCGAGGCCGCGCGGGTGGGCGGAGAGCTGGCGGTCGCGAACCAGTTCCTGCGCAGCCATGCAGCCGTTGGCGGCGGCGGTGACGCGACCGGCGGCACGTCGACGGGTGCGGCGAAGTCGCTGAGCGAGGAGCTCAGCGTGCGCGATGGCTACGAGCTGGCGCTCGCCGCCGCGCTGGGCGGGCGTCTGAGCGCGATGCTGGTGCGGGATGTGGCCGGCGCGCAGAGGTTGCTCGACCGTGTCGGTCCCGACGGTGGCAGCGCGCTGGTGGCCGAGCTCTCCTCCGGGCAGGCGAGCGGAGATGGAGACGGAGAAGACGCAGCGGAGCGACGCCAAGCGGCCGACGGTGAGAAGCGCCAGCCGCCGGTAACCGGGGCTGAGCGACTGCTGGAGCTCGTGAGCGGGCCGACGGAGGTGATGAGCCTGGTGCGGCGGTTGCTCGCCGACGCGTGGGTGGTCGAGCGCCTGGAGGATGTGCCGAAGAGCTTCCCTGGGATCGCCGCGACCCGCGCGGGACGCGTGTGGTTCGCGTCCTGGGGGGAGGTGCGCCAGCTGACCGAGGGCGGCGAGGAGCGCGTGCTGGCGCGGCGCAACGAACGCGACCGACTGATCGTGGCGAGCGAGCTGGCGGTCAAGGCCGAGCAGATCGCGCAGGCTCAGACGGAGCGTCTGCTGGAGGAGGTGCGCGCCGCAGAGGACGCGTGCACCGGGGCCGAAGCGGGGCTGCGCGAGGCTGAGCGCGCCCGCGCCGAGAGCGAGGAGGCGCGACGCCGCACCGAATGGCTGATCGAGCAGCGCAAGGCTGCGCCCCAGCAGGGGCCGCTCGCGGTCAGAAAGGCACAGCTGGAGGGAGAGCTCGCTGCCGAGCGCCGCCAGGCCGAGCGCGTGGCGCGCGAACGGGCCGAACGGCTGGCCCGGATCGAGCGCCTGCGGGCGCAGCTCGCAGCGGACATCGCGCTGGCGCCACTGGCCGCACGCCTGGCGGAGACGTTGCGCGGCTTGGGCGCGGCGGTCGAGTTGCGTGTGGCGGAGCTCGAGGCAGAGCTCGCGAGCGATCGCGAGGCGGGCGAGGCGATGGCTGGTGAGCTGCGTGAGTGCGCCGGCGAGGAGGCCGAGATCCAGGCTCAGTTGCGGGGGGCAGGCGAGGCCGTGACCGGCGCTGAGGTCGCTGCACAGCGGTTGCGTGACCAGGCGCAGGAGGCAACACAGGAGGCGCAGGCGGTGGCGGATCTGCTGCAGCTCTCGCCCGAGGCGCGCGCCGCGGAGGCGGAGCCGCTCGAACAGGAGCAGGCTGAGGCGCTCGCCGCCCGTGTGGAGCGGCTGCGCCGCCGGCGCGAGCAGCTCGGCCCGGTCAACCCGCTCGCGCAGGAGGAATACGCGGAGGCGATCGCGCACGTGGAGGAGCTGGAGGGCAGGCGCTCAGACCTGGAGACCGCGCTGCGCGAGCTGAAAGCGGTGATCCGCGAAACCGACCGACAGATCGAAGAGACCTTCGCGGAGACATTCGCGGCCGCGGCGCGCAACTTCGAGGAGCTCGCGGGCGACGTGTTCCCCGGCGGCTCGGGCCGGCTGAAGCTGGTGCGCGACGAGCAGGCGCCCCGGCCGGTGCTCGGCGGCCAGCAGCTCGACGGCGCCGGCGCGGACGGTGCGGACGGCGGGGGGGATGATGGCGGCGGAGATGCGGCGGAGGCGGCCGCGGAGGCCGAGGCCGAGCGCGAGGCCCGTGCCGAAGAGGACTCCTCGGAGATCGGCCAGCTCGGCGTCGAGATCGAGATCACGCCGGCGGGGAAGTCGGCGAAGCGCCTGTCGCTGCTCTCCGGCGGAGAGAAGTCGATGACCGCGCTCGCGTTCCTGTTCGCGGTGTTCCTCGCCAAGCCGTGCCCGTTCTACATCCTCGACGAGGTTGAGGCCGCGCTCGACGACCTCAACCTCGACCGTTTCCTCGCGCTGCTGCGCCGCTACTCAGACCGCGCGCAGTTCATCGTGATCACCCACCAGAAGCGCACGATGGAGGCCGCCGATTGGCTGTTCGGCGTGTCGATGGGCGGCGACGGCGTTTCGAAGGTGCTCTCGCGCAAGCTGCCGGCGGTCGAGGAGGCCCAACCCGAGCCCGAGGTGGCCGAGGTCGCCTGAGGGCGCTGCTATCGTCGCGCGGCCGTGGCGCGCGACTGGAGCGATCTGTTCATCACCGGGGAGGCCGTCGCGAACGGCGAGGCCGAGCCCGCCGCGGGCGCGGAGCAAAAACGCGGTCTCTTCCGCCGCCTGCGCGAGAACCTCACAAAGACACGGCAGGCGCTCGGCGGCGAGCTGCAGGCGACGCTGTGGGGAACGCTCGACGAGCACACCTGGGAACGGCTCGAGGAGGCGCTGATCATGGCCGACGTCGGCGCGAGCACAACCGCGGCGGTCGTCGCGACGCTCGAGGCGGAGGCTGCGGCGGGCGATCTGACGGGCGGAGAGGCTCTGAGCGGACGGCTGATCGAGTTGCTGGCGCAGACCGCGCGGGTCGGCGACGGTCGGATCGACGTGAGCCGCCGCCCGACCGTGATCATGGCGGTGGGGGTGAACGGGACGGGCAAGACGACGACGATCGGCAAGCTGGCCTGGCATCTGCGCAACGAGCTCGGGCTGACGGTGCTGATGGGGGCGGCCGACACGTTCCGTGCGGCGGCGAGCGAGCAGCTCGAAGGCTGGGCGCAGCGGGCCGGCTGCGAGATCGTGACCGGTCCCCCGGGGTCCGATCCGGGCGCGGTTGCGTTCGAGACGATCGCGCGCGCCCAGGCCGAGGGGGTCGATGTGGTGATCGTCGATACCGCCGGGCGGTTGCACACACAGGACGATCTGATGGCCGAGCTCGGGAAGGTGCGCCGGGTGATCGGCCGCCAGCTCGAGGGGGCGCCGCACGAGACGCTCCTGACCGTCGATGCGACGACCGGGCAGAACGGGCTGCGCCAGGCGAAGCTGTTCGCCGCGACGGCGGATGTGACCGGGGTCGTGTTGACGAAGCTCGACGGCACCGCCCGCGGCGGGATCGCGCTGGCGATCGCGCGCGAGCTGGAGCTGCCGGTGAAGCTGATCGGCGTCGGCGAGGCGGTCGAGGACCTGCGGCCGTTCGACCCCGAGGATTTCGCCCGCGCGCTGATCGCCGAGGGCTGACCCGGGAAGGCCTGTGAGGTTGGCTGCATCTCGCCGCGATTTCCGCCGATCCCGCTGGTGTGCGCGCCGCTGGGGGTAACCTGAAGATATGGAGATCTGGATCGCGTGGCTGGTGGTGGCTTGCCTGCTGGGCTTGGGGGAGATGCATCAGGGGGCCTTCTACCTGGCGCCGTTCGCGCTCGGAGCGGCGCTCGCCGCGATCGTCGCGCTGCTCGGCATCGGCGCGCCGCTGTCCGGGCTCGTGTTCGTCGCCGGATCGGGGATCGTGTTCGGGACGCTGCGCCCGGTGGCCCGCCGTCATCGGCGGATGCCGCCTTCGATCCGCACCGGCGCGGCGGCGCTCGTTGGCAAGCCCGCGCTCGTGCTCGAGCGGATCGCCAACGAGGAGGGCGTCGGCTGCGTGAAGATCGACGGCGGCGAGGTGTGGACCGCCCGTAGCTACGACCAGGACGAGGTGATCGACGCGGGTGAGCGCGTCGAGGTGATTGAAATCAGAGGCGCGACTGCGCTGGTCATGCACTGACCCCGAGAAGGCAAACAAAGGAAACAGAACAAAATGGTCCTGCTGATAGTCATCGCAATCGTCGTCCTGTTCTTTCTGGTCGCGGCCGCGCGCACCGTGCGCGTGATCCCTCAGGCCCGCGCCGGCGTGGTCGAGCGGCTGGGTCGCTACAGCCGCACGCTCGAGCCGGGCTTGACGATCGTGACGCCGTTCATCGACCGCGTGAAGCCGCTCGTGGATCTGCGCGAGCAGGTCGTGAACTTCGCGCCGCAGTCTGTGATCACCGAAGACAACGTCGTCGTCGGGATCGAGACGGTCCTGTATTTCACGATCACCGATCCCCGTTCGGCGACGTATGAAATCGCCAACCCGCTACAGGCGATCGAGCAGTTGACGGTCACGACGCTGCGCAACGTGATCGGGGGGCTGACGCTAGAGGCGACCTTGACCGCGCGCGAGAACGTGAACACCGAGCTGCGCGTGGTGCTCGACGAGGCGACGGGGAAGTGGGGGATCAGGATCAACCGCGTCGAGATCAAGTCGGTCGACCCGCCGCAGGACATCAGGACCGCGATGGAGAAGCAGATGCGCGCCGAGCGCGACCGCCGTGCGGCGATCCTGACCGCGGAAGGCGAGAAGCAGGCCCAGATTCTGACCGCCGAGGGCGCCAAGCAATCGGCCGTCCTCACCGCCGAAGGGGCCCAGCAGGCGGCGGTGCTCGACGCCGAGGGCGAGCGCCAGGCCGCGATCCTGCGCGCGGAGGGCGAAGCGAAGGCGATCGACACCGTCTTCACGGCGATCCACGAGGGCAAACCGAACCGTGAGCTGCTCAGCTACGAATACCTGCAGATGCTCCCCCAGCTCGCGGAAGGCGACGCGAACAAGGTGTTCGTCGTGCCGAGCGAGTTCGCCGAGGCCTTCGGCGGGATCGGGGCGGCGCTCACGCGGGGCGTGCAGACACAGGAACAGGACCAGGTCCAGGACAAACGAACCCCCTGAGCGGGATGCCGAGGCAAACGAGATACTGAACACAACTCCCGAACCCGGGATGCCGACGGAGACAAGCATGAGATCGACCGCCACCGCGACCCCCGATCCGGGTGCCGAAGGATCGACATGACCCCGGAATCGACCTTCTAGAGCCAGATGTTCGACTCACTCGCTGAGAAACTGCAGGGCACGCTCGCCGATGTCCGCAATCACGGGACGCTGACCGAGGCTGACATCGACGGCGCGCTGCGCGAGATCCGCCTCGCACTACTGGAGGCCGACGTCAACTTCAAGGTCGTGCGCGAGTTCACCGCGCAGGTGAAGGAGCGCTGCGCCGATGCGGAGGTGATCGGCAAGCTGAACCCCGGCCAGCAGGTCGTGAAGATCGTCGCGGAGGAGCTGGCGAGCCTGATGGGCGGCCCGCCCGGCGCGGGCGGCGAGGGCGGCGCGGGAGAGGATGATCAACCCGCCCTGAGCTTCTCCGCGAAACCGCCGACGGTGATCCTGATGGCGGGCCTGCAGGGCTCGGGCAAGACGACTGCGACGGCGAAGCTCGCGCGGTATCTGCGCGAGGAGCACTCCTCGTCGGTCGCGGTGGCCGCGTGCGATGTCTACCGACCAGCCGCTGTCGAGCAGCTCGTGAAGGTCGGCGCGCAGGCGGGCGCGGAGGTCTATGAGCGCGGAACTGATTCCGACCCGGTGGAGATCGCCGCCTGGGGTCTCGAGCGCGCCACGCGGGAGGGCAAGGATGTCCTGATAATCGACACCGCGGGTCGCCTGCACGTCGACGAGGAGCTGATGGCGGAGCTCGTGCGGATCTCCGACGCGGTGAAACCCGACGACGTGCTGCTCGTCGTGGACGCGATGACCGGCCAGGACGCGGTCAACGTGGCCGAGAGCTTCGCCGCAGCGGTGCAGTTCGACGGCGTTGTGATGAGCAAGCTCGACGGTGACGCGCGCGGCGGCGCCGCGCTGTCGGTGAAGGCCGTCACGGGCAAGCCGATCCTGTTCGCCTCCACGGGGGAGAAGCTCGAGCAGTTCGAGCGCTTTCATCCCGACCGGATCGCCCAGCGGATCCTTGGCATGGGCGACGTGATGAGCCTGATCGAGCAGGCCGAGCGCAGCTTCGACGAGACCGAGGCGGCGGAGCTGGAGCGTAAGCTGCGCCGCAACGAGCTGGGCCTCGACGACTTCCTCGCGCAGCTGAAGATGATCCGCAAAATGGGGCCTTTGACGAGCCTGCTGGCGATGATTCCCGGCCTCGGCGGTCATCAACTGCAGAACATGAAAGTCGATGAACGCGAGCTCGACCGGATCCAGGCGATCATCCTCGCGATGACCCCCGAGGAGCGGCGCAAGCCGGAGCTGATCAAGGGTTCGCGCCGGCTGCGGATCGCGCGCGGCTCGGGCACGAGCGTGCAGCAGGTCAACCGTCTCGTCAAGCAGTTTGGGCAGATGCGCAAGGTGATGAAACAGGTCGGACGCGGTAAGCAGCCGGACATCGGCGCCCTGATCCGCAACGCGCGCTGAACGGCCCCACCCACTCGGCTTTCGCCGAGCGCACCGTCTAAGCTCTCCTCTTCAAGAGATTAGATCACCCAATCTCTCCTAGGCGAGAGTACGTCCAGCATCCGAGAGGAAAAAGTGTCAGTAAGACTTAGGCTCACGCGAGTGGGCGGCAAGAAGGACCCGATGTGGCGCGTCGTCGTCGCCGACCAGCGCTCCCCGCGCGACGGTCGCGTGATCGAGACGATCGGCCACTACAACGCGCAGACGGACCCCTCGACGATCGTGATCGACGAGGAGCGCGCGCGCAGCTGGCTGGCGCGGGGCGCGCAGCCGTCGGACACGGTGCGCAAGCTGCTGCGTATCCAAGGCATCATCGAGACCTCCACCGGCTGAGAAATCGGCGGGTCCCGCACGGATATGCCCAGCGAGAACCCGAAACGGCTGCTCGAGTACCTCGCCGAAGGGCTCGTCGACGATCCCGAAGCCGTCGCGGTCGAGCAGTTCGAGGAGGACGACGGCACGGTTGTGCTGGAGCTGTGCGTCGCCGAGGGCGACTATGGCAAGGTGATCGGCCGCGGCGGGCGCACCGCGCACGCGCTGCGGACGGTCGTGAAAGCCGCCGCGACGGGCGAGGGGCAGCGCGTGCTGCTCGACATCGTCGATTGACGCCGCGCGCGGTGGCGGGACAGGACGCCAGTTCGAAGACCGGGGCCGGAGGAGCGAAGAAGACCGGGTCCGTAAGGTCGAGGAAGGTCTCGGCAGGAGGGACGAAGAAAGCCGGGGCCGAAGAGACGAAGGACGCCCCAGAGGATGGGACTTCGCCCGCTCTGCCCGCCGGTCGCGTCGGACGCGCTCACGGCCTGGACGGCAGCTTCTACGTGACCGGGCCGCGACCGCGGCTGCTGACGGTCGGGACGAGGGTGACCGTCGTGGGACGGAGCATCGAGATCGTGCGCCGCGCGGGGACCGACCGGCGCCCGATCGTGCGGCTGGAGGGCGTCGGTGATCGCGAGGCTGCCGATGCGCTGCGTGGTATGGCGCTGACCGTCGAGGAGACCGAAGCTCCGGCGCTCGGAGAGGGCGAATGGTGGGCGCACGAGCTCGAGGGCTGCACGGTCGTCGATGGGGGGAGCCTGATCGGGACGGTCCAGCGGATGATCGAGCTGCCCTCGTGCGAGGCGCTGGAGGTGCGCCGGGAGATGACCGGGTCCCAGACGACCGGATCCCGTCCACCCGCGCCGCTGATCGTGCCGATGGTCAAAGACGCGATCCGGCGCATGGCGGTTGCCGAGCGACGCATCGAGGTCGACATGGGCTTTCTCGGCGAGACCTCCCCGGAATCGGACGAACGTGGGGGGCGGTGATGGAGATCGACGTCTTCACGCTGTTCCCGCAGTGGTTCGAGTGGTTTCGCGACCAGCGCCACGTCCGCAACGTGCTCGCGGCGGGCACCAGCCTGGAGTGCGTGAACTTTCGCGAGCACACAGAGCTGAGCGGCGGCCAGGTCGACGACACGCCGTTCGGTGGAGGGGCGGGGATGGTGCTGCGCGTGGATGTGATGGACAGCGCGCTGCGCGCCCGGTACGGCGTTGACCCGGTGGTATTGCGCGAGCAGCGACGGGTTATCGCCTTGACTCCCGGCGGACGACGGCTCGACGACACGCTCGTCGGGGAGCTTGCGTCTGAGCCTGCGCTGACGCTGCTCTGCGGGCGCTACGAGGGCTTTGACGAGCGGATCGTCGAGCATTTCGCCAGCGAACAGGTCTCGATCGGCAGCTACGTCCTCTCCGGCGGCGAGCTCGCGGCGATGGTCGTGTGCGATGCGATCCTGCGCCGGCTGCCCGGGGCGCTCGGGCACGAGGACTCGGCGGTCGAGGAGTCGTTCAGCCTCGCGCTCGGCGGCAACCCGGAGTACCCCCACTACACCCGCCCTGCCGAGTATCGCGGCTGGCGTGTGCCGGAGGTGCTGTTGTCAGGTCACCACGGACGGATCGGGGCGTGGCGGCGCGAGCGCAGCGCCGAACGGGGCGAGTTCCGCGACGCGGCGACCGGCGACGGCTGAACAACTGTTTTCGCCACCCTGAAAGGGGCCTTGCCATCCGCACCTGGACCAGGTGCGACGGCTCGGGGCGGGCGTCCGCTACCATTCCTCCCCGCGTCGGCCGGATACCCCGTGCGGGGCCACTTTGTCTGGTCATCACGGCGCAGACCTCTTTTACTCATGAGCAGCGTCATCGAAACCATCGAGCGCGCGCAACTGCGCCGCGTTCCCGACTTCGCGCCGGGCGATCGCGTGAAGGTCCATTTCCAGGTGATCGAGGGCACCCGCCGCCGGGTGCAGGTCTTCGAGGGCGTCGTGATCAAGCGCCAGGGGCATGGCGCGCGCGAGACGTTCACTGTCCGCAAGCAGTCCTTTGGCGTCGGCGTCGAGCGCATGTTCCCGGTCCACTCCCCGAAGATCGAGCGAATTGAGCTGGCAGCGCGCGGTGACGTGCGCCGCGCGAAGCTCTACTACCTGCGCGACCGCGTCGGCAAGCGCGCGCGGGTACGGGAGCGCCGCTACACCGGTCCGGAGCAGACGATCGAGCCGGGCCTGCTGGTCGATAGCCAGTCGGTGCAAGACGGCGGTGCGACCGATGCCGATGGGATGACCGCGGAGGAGGCGGTCATGCAGGACGCCACGGCGGGGAGCGCTGCCGAGCAGGACAGCCCCGTGCGGGAGGTCGCCGAGCAGGGCGCTGTAGCTGCTGACGATCGGCCCGATGCGAATGACGCTGCCGTCACCGCACCGGAGGCTGGCTCCGCGCAGGCGCCGGAGCAGGCGCAGACGCCGCCGGTCGAGGATGCCGCCGGCGATGGGCAGGGCCAGGGGGGGAGCGACAAGGACGAGATCGCCGCCGGGGATGAGTCCCAGGGGTCCGCGTCTGCCGTCGATGTCTCCTCCGATGCCGGTGAGGACCCGCCGAAGGGCGAGCCCACCGGCGATTCACCGGCGTGAAGCCGGTGGCGAGCACGACGGGTCTGCCGGTTCACGTATGAGGGGTGTAACGAGGAGCTCGGTCGTGGAGCTGATCGTGATCATCGCGGTCGCGCTTGGCTTGGCGCTCGGTATACAGCAGTGGATCGTCAAGCCCTACCGCATCCCGAGCGGCTCGATGGAACCGACGCTCACGGTCGGCCAGCGCGTGCTGGTTGACCGCATCGGCACTCACTTCAGCGAACCGCACGTCGGTGAGATCACCGTGTTCCATCCGCCCAAGGAAGCCCAGAAGCAGGTGTGCGGGCCGACTCCGCACATCGTCAAACTGGGCGGAGCGGCCTGCTCGGAACCGGAACCGGTGGAGTCGAGCGTCAACTTCATCAAGCGGATCGTGGCTGGCCCGGGTGACGAGATCTACATCAAGGAAGGCCATGTCTATCGCAAGGCTGCAGGCAAGAGCACGTTCCTACGCGAGCAGGATTCCTACATTCGTGAATGCGGATCGAGCCCGGAGTGCAACTTTCCGACGCCGATCACGATTCCGGCCGGACACTGGTTCATGATGGGGGACAACCGTGGCGAATCCGACGACAGCAGGTTCTGGGGTCCCGTTCCGACCGGATGGATCATCGGCGAAGCCATCGCCACCTACTGGCCGCCCGACCGGATCGGCGTCTTCTAGAGCCTCAGCCGCCGCCGTTGGTGCCTCCAAGCCGACGGCTCCGACGGCTCCATCCGTGACGGCGAGCGCGCCCAACGGGATCGCCGACACAGCCAGGAGGTCTGAGCGTGCATCGGCAGGGAGCGCCGGACAGCGCCGCGCCGCGCGCCGTCGCCGCCGCAGGGGCACGAGCGGACAGCGGCTGTTCGCGTTTGACCGCCGGCTCGGCGTGCCGCTCGTGGCGGGCGCCGACGAGGCCGGCCGCGGCTGCCTCGCGGGACCGCTCGTGGCCGCGGGCGTGCTGTTCGACTATGACGCGCTCACGACTCGTGAGCTGCGTGCGCTCGGCGCGCTGAACGACTCCAAGCAGCACACCCACGAGGCGCGCGAGGAGCTCTATCCGCTCGTGCTGCGCAGCGCCGCGCGGGTGGTGGTCGTCTCGCGCTGCGCGCGCGGGATCGACGCGCGGGGTCTGCACAAGACGAATCTCACCGCGTTGCGCGACGCGATCCGCGGGGTCACCGCCGGCGTCACGGGTGAGGTCGCCTGCCTACTCGACGGGTTCTCCGTGCCCGCGTTCGAGCGTCCCCAGCGTGCAGTCGTCAACGGCGACGCCACCAGCGCCGCAATCGCGGCCGCCTCGATCGTCGCGAAGGTTACGCGCGACCGCTACATGCGCCACGCCGACACGCTGCACCCGGGGTGGAGCTTTGCCGAACACGTCGGCTACTCGACGCCCGTGCACCGCGAGGCGATCCTGCGGCTGGGGGTCTCGCCGCTTCACCGGATGTCATTCCGGTCGCTCGCGTATCAGCAGCTCGCGCTCTGAGTTGCGGGCGGCCGCTGGGGGACGGCGCTACGCCCGCGTTTGGGGACAGTGGTTTGCGACGCGTTCTGCGGCAGGTGGCGCGCGCTATGCCGCGATGAGATCGGTCGCTCTTTGCGCTTTCTCCACACGCCATCCCTGATCTTCGGCGCGGCGCTGGATCTTCTTGAAGTCGCCTTTGGAGCTCATCTGCAAGGCCTCATCTGAAGCGTGGTCGGTATCGGCATCTAGTCCTCACCACGCCCCCTCGATGTGGTCGAGACTCACCAGGCGGTCCTTCGTGTCGAGAATCACCCCGATCGCGTCAAAGCGGATCGTGTGCGCGGTTGGGCGGATGTGCTTCTCCTCGCGTAGCCAGGCGGCGGCGAGTCGACGTAGACGCGCACGCTGGCGCGGGCGCAGCCACACGAGCGGCTGCTGGTCGGGACGGATTCCCTGCCGCTGGGAATTCACGCGGCGGGTCTTCACCTCGGCGAACACGAGCGTCTGTCCGTCGAAGGCGATCAGGTCGATCTCGCCGTAGCGCGTGCGTTCGTTGCGGCCCAGGGGAGAGAACCCGAGCCGGTGCATGTGGGCTACCGCGTGCTCCTCGCCGCGGCGGCCGAGCGCGGGGCGCTGGTCGGTGTTTTGGGGCTCGTTCTTCGGGTTGGTGCGTGAGGGCGTTGGATCGTCGAAAGGCACGATCAATCACGCTAGAGCGCAAATTGTGACCTAAGACACCTGTCTGTGCCAATTTTGTGCCGAAGTTGTATAGAAGCTGTGACGGCGCGGGGTTTGACGCGCGGGGCCGGATTGATGGTCGCCGGCGAACGCCGCCCGCTCGTCGATGGGCGTCGTCTCGCTCGCGTAGCCTCTCCTACCGTGGAAAGCTCATCCCCCAACGATCCAATCTCCCAGCGTTCGGCCGGTCTCGATCCTGGCTCGGCCCCTCTCAAGGCATCCTCCGGCACCAGCCCCGAGTCGCCTGGGCCGTCGACCGAGGATCACGATCTCGCCGCACGCCCTCGCTCGCTCGACGGTGTCAGCAGCTTCATGGGTCTGCGCTGGGATGACCCCGAGACGGTCCGCCTGACGATCAGGCCCGAGCTGATCAACAACGGTGGCCTGCTCTCGGGCGTGGTCACCTATGCGCTCGTCGACTACTGCATGGGCTCGACACTCTGGGCGCAGACCTCCGAGCAGGAGCGGATCGCGACGATCAACATCGCGATCAACTACCTGCAGACCGCTACCGAGGGCGAGATCATCTGCCGCACGACGCTCGACCGGCGCAACCGCACGATCGCGGTGCTGCGCAGTGAGGTGCGCCACGAGGATGGCCGTCTGATGGTGACGGCGATCGGCAGCTACTCGATCTTTCCACCGCGTAGCTTCAGCGAACGGCCGCGCTCGGCGTGAGCGCGGCCTCCGAGCGAGCTGTTCCCGGGGACCCCACGCCCGAGCGAGCCGACGCAGGAGGAGCCACGCGGGTGGCGCTCACGATCGCCGGGTCGGATTCCGGCGGCGGCGCCGGCGTGCAGGCCGATCTGAAGGCGTTCGCGCGCTGCGGCGTGCACGGCACGTGTGCGATCACCGCGATCACCGCCCAGAACACCGTCGGCGTCACTGCGATCCACCCGGCCCCTGTGGAGATCGTGCTCGCGCAGGTGCGCGCGGTGCTCGCGGACATTCGCGTGGATGCGGTCAAGGTCGGGATGCTCGGCACCGCGCCCGTCACGCTCGCGGTCGCCGCCGCGCTGGACGAGCTGCCGGTCGACACCCCAATCGTCGTCGATCCGGTGATGGTGGCCGAGTCGGGCGCGCGCCTGCTCGATTCCGCTGCGCAGCGCGCCCTCGTCCAGGAGATCCTGCCGCGAGCCACCGTGCTCACCCCGAATCTGCCCGAGGCATGGGTGCTCGCCGGCCGGCCGAGTAGGACGGGCGTCGTAGAGGATGGGGACCTCGCCGGTCTCTCCGCCGCCGCGCCCGAATCCGGCGATCGGAGCACCGCGGTGGTCGCGGGAGCTCGGGCCGAGGGGGGGCACGTCGAGGACGATCGGATCGAGGACGATCGCGCCGAGGAGCTCGCGCGCGCGGTGCTGGCGCTCGGACCCCGCGCCGTGATCCTCACCGGTGGTCATCGCGCCCGCGCGGCGGACCTGTTCCTCGACTCCCGCGACGGCGACGGCTATCGCGGCGGGACGGCGGTCTCGATCGAGGGTGTGCGCCATCCCGACGGCGCAGCGCACGGCTCCGGCTGCACACACTCGTCGGTGCTCGCAGCCCAGCTCGCGCTCGGCCGCTCGCCGTTACAGGCCGCTCGTGCGGCCCGGGCGGTAGCAGGTGAAGCGGTCGCGAATGGGCTGCGTGACGTGGGCGCCGGCGCCGGTCCGGTCGACGTGATCGGTCTCGCATGGACGGCGCGCGTCTCTTCTACGGATTGAGCTTCGCGGACGCTTGCGTTTGCCATAATCGAGCGACGATGAAGCTGCTGCGCATGAAGCCCGGTCATGGCGAGATCGTGCTCGCCGAGGGGGATGTGGACGTGCCGGAGCAGGAGCGCGAGCTGATCGAGGCGTTTCGCCGCGAGCTCGACGCCGGCATGTGGGCGGCCGTCCCGACGCACAGCCCCGGCTCGCGACGCGAGGCCGAGCTCGTCAAGAGCTTCGCCGAAGTCCCGCGCGAGGCCGAGCGCGTGATCTTCTTTCCCCGTGCCGCCGGCGGCGCGCCGCGGATGGATCGCTGACGCCGATGACGCTTGGGCTGGGCACGGCCGCGATCCTGCTCGTAGTGCTGCTTTGGGAGCTTGCGCGGCCGACGCTCGAACGCGCGCTCGAGCGCGGACGTGCGCTCTGGGCGCTGCACCGGCGCCCATCTGCGCCGGCCGGCTATGACCCCGGCCGCGAGCGTCGCGCCGAGCTGCGGGCGCGGGCGCTGCTGCGCTCGTGCATCGATGAGCACGACTGGGCGATGTACCGGGACCTCGGGTTCTTGCGCGTGTGGGGCGGGCAGGGTGAGCGCGGGCGCAGTGGACACCCGAGCTACGCCTATCTGATCTACCCCCACAAGCCGCTCGTCGCCTACGTGCCCCAGACGGGGGCGTTGCTGAACGAGTACTGCGTCGCGTTCCCCGACCCGACGCGTCCTTACGGCAGCTCGCGGCTGCCAGGCTCCGACGATGTGCTCGCCAAGTGGATGGCGCTCACCGCCGACGAGCGCCGCCTGATCGCGGACGCGAACATGCACCTTCCCGGCCGTCAGGTCGATCCTGCCCGCGTGCGCGGCGACCTGGCGCGGCTCGCCCGCTGGGAGCGCGAGCGGGCCGCGCGCGCCCGGCACGGTACGGATCGAGTCGAGGCAGCCGACGCGCTGAGCGGTCCGCCGCGAACCGGTGTCCCGGAGGGCGTCGATGCAGATTGCCAGCTCTTCGCCGGCGATCCGCCGCGCTCGGAGGAGCGCGTTTGCGCTCACATCCGCCCTGACTTCGATCCGCGTGGTGCGGATCGCGCCGATACGCTGCACGCGTGAGCTTCGACATTCGTCACCGTAGCCGCGCTCTCACCGAGGGCCCCGAGCGCGCCGCCGCGCGCGCTTATCTGCACGGGATCGGCTACTCCGCCGAGGATCTAGCCAAGCCGATCGTCGGCGTCGCGCACTCGTGGATCGAGACGATGCCCTGCAATTTCAACAACCGGATCCTCGCCGCGAAGGTCAAGGAGGGCATCCGCGCGGCTGGCGGCACGCCGATGGAGCTGAACACGATCGCGATCTCCGACGGGATCACGATGGGCACCTCCGGGATGCGCGCCTCGCTCGTCTCGCGCGAGCTGATCGCCGACTCGATCGAGCTCGTCGCCTCCGCCCACGCGTTCGACGCGCTCGTGACGATCTCGGGCTGCGACAAGACGATCCCCGGCACCGTGATGGCGCTCGCGCGCCTGGACATTCCCGGGCTGATGCTCTACGGCGGCTCGATCAAGCCGGGTCACTACAAGGGCGCCGAGGTGACGATCCAGCAGGTGTTCGAGGCGGTCGGCCAGTTCGCCGCGGGCAAGATCTCAGAGCAGGAGCTGCACGAGCTCGAGGAGGCCGCGTCGCCGGGCGCCGGCGCCTGCGGCGGGCAGTTCACGGCGAACACGATGGCGATGGCCTTCGAGGCGCTCGGCATCTCGCCCGCGGGCACGGCGATGGTCCCCGCTGAGGATGGTCGCAAGCTCGAGGTGGCCAGGGAATGCGGCGAGCTCGTGATGGACGTGCTGCGCCGCGGTCAGCGTCCGAGCGACGTGATTACCAAGGCGAGCCTCGAAAACGCGATCGCCGCGGTCGCCACCAGCGGTGGCTCGACCAACGGCGTGCTGCATCTACTGGCGGTCGCCCGTGAAATGGGAGTGCCGCTTCAGATCGACGAGTTCGAGGCGATCTCCGAGCGCACACCGCTGTTGTGCGACCTGCAGCCCGGCGGCCAGTACGTGGCCACCGAGCTCTACGAAGCGGGTGGCGTGCCGCTCGTGCTGAGCCGCTTGCAGGAGGCCGGAATCCTCAACTCCGATGCGATCACCGTCACCGGCAAGACGATCGGCGAGCACGCCGACGAGGCGGTCGAGACGGACGATCAGCCGGTTGTGCGGCCGCTGTCGGACCCGATCAAACCGACCGGCGGCTTCGCGATCCTGCGCGGCAACGTCGCGCCCGACGGCTGCGTGGTCAAGCTCTCCGGCCACGAGCGGCGCAAACACTCGGGGCCGGCGCGTGTGTTCGATGGCGAGGAGGCGGCGATGGCGGCGGTGCTCGCGCACGAGCTGCAGGCGGGTGACGTGGTCGTGATCCGCGCCGAGGGCCCGGCCGGCGGTCCCGGCATGCGCGAGATGCTGTCCGTCACCGCGGCGATCGTGGGTGAGGGGCTCGGCGAGCAGGTCGCGCTGATCACCGACGGGCGCTTCTCCGGCGCCACCCACGGCTTCATGGTCGCCCACGTCGCCCCGGAGGCCGTGCGCGGCGGGCCGATCGCGGCGATCCAGGACGGCGACGAGCTGACGATCGACGCCGACACGCGCCGGCTCGACGTCGCGCTCTCAGACGAGGAGATAGCGGCGCGCGTGAACGCCTACAGCCGCCCGCCACGCGCGGATGAGCACATCGACGTCGCGATCCAGAAGTACGCCAAGCTCGTCGGCAGCGCCGCCGAGGGCGCCGTCGCCCGCTGACGGCAGCCGGTCTACTCCGCGAGGAAGTCTTCTAGCAGCGTGTTGAACGCCTCGGGACGCTCGAGCATCGACATGTGCCCGGTATCCGCGTACATGACCACCCGCGAGTCGGGGATCAGCTCCGCGAAGACCTGCGCGTCGCGAGCGGAGATCACCCGGTCATCCTCGCCCCAGACGATCAGCGTGGGACAGGCGATCTCCGGGAGACGCTCGCGAAAGTTGTAGTCGAGGTTTGCCTCTAGCGCCTGCATGAAGCCCGGCTTGCCCGAGCCTCGCAGCTGCTCCGCCGCCAGCGCCGCGGGTAGACGGGAGGGGTGGCGGGTGACCACGTTCAGGGTTGCCTCGCGCAGGCGCGCGCGGCGTGCGACGGTGTCGGACTTCGAGGCGATCCACGCCGTGTAGGCGATGAGGATCCGCTCCGCTCGGCTCAACAACGGCAGGGCGCGCAGCGCGCCGCGATGGTCATACGTGGAGATGCCGGCGGCGGAGACGAGTACGAGACGCTCGACGCGCTGGGGGTAGGAGATCGCGAGCTCGGCGGAGATGAAGCCGCCCATCGAGTTGCCGACGAGCGCCGCCGCATCGACCCCGAGCGCGTCGAGCAGACCGTCCAGCATCCGCGCGTAGGCGGAGATCGAGATCGGCCACGACGGCATCGGCGAGTGCCCGAACCCGGGCAGATCCATCGCGATCACGCGCCGTCCCGCGGCCAGCACCGGCAGCTGCTCGAGCCAGTTCGGCCAGGATCCCGACAGGCCGTGCACGAACACGAGCGGCAGCGTCCCTTGCTGCGCCTCGCTGGAGCCGAGCTCGATCACGTTCACCGGCTCGCCGCCGACGAGCACCCAGCGCTGATGCTCGCGCCAGTCGACGTCGAGCCACGCGGAACGCCCGCGTGGGCCGTAGTATGTTTGGTCGTCTGACCGGGGAGGCGAAGAAGATGGTGAGGGAGGCGCTGCGGATATCGGGTTCATGACCTTTCAATCTACCCGAGGATCTGCACAACTATGAGGATTGCGATCGACATCGATTCGACGCTCCACCATTACTGGGACGTGCTCTCGGAGGTCTCGGTGCGACGCTTCGGCGTCGAGCTGCCCTACGACGAGCAGTTCACGTGGGGCATCACGCGTCTGCGCCCCGACCAGCTGGAGCTGTGCATCGAGGAGAGCCACACCGACGAGCTGATCCTCGCTGGCACGCCCTACCCGGGCGCGGTGCAGGCGGTGCGCCGCTGGCACGAGCAAGGCCACTTCGTGCACGTCACCAGCCACCGCGCGCTCGACCGCTGGGACGCGACCGCCGCGTGGCTACAGCAGATCGGCCTGCCGTTCGACGACCTGCACTGCTCCTACGACAAGGTCTCGCGCTGCGTCGAGCTGGAGATCGACTTGCTGATCGACGACGGGCCGGACAACCTCTCCGCTGCGCTCGAGGAGGGCATCCTTGCGGCCACGCTCGCGCACCCCTGGAACCGCGACCTGTGCGATGAAGAGGATGTCATCTGCGCACAGGACTGGATCGAGCTCGAGCGACTGCTCGAACCGATCGTCGCCATGCAGGGCATGGAGGTTGGCGCGGCGAAGTAGCAGCCTATGGGCATCTCCTCCACTTGGAACGCCGCGCTGGCGCTGCTCGAAGAGGACTTGCACAGGCGTGACGCGGCTGCGCGAACCCGCCGTGCATACGGGGTCGATCTGTGCCAGTTCGCGCACTGGGCGAGCACGCGGGGCTTGGAGCCCAAGGATGTCGGCCCGCGCGACATACGCCGCTACGTGGCGTTGCTCTCCGAGCGGAACGCTGCCCCGAGCACGACCGCGCGCAAGCTCTCGGCGCTGCGTGCCTGCTTTGCCAGCCAGCGCGAGCACGGGCTGATCGCGGAGAATCCCGCCGACCTCGTTTCTGCTCCGCGGCGTTCCTCCTACCTGCCACGCGTGCTGAAGCAGCGGGAGGTCGCGAGCCTGCTCGATTCGATCGGGCCGGGCGGTCCGGGTAACCCGGGCCGGGCGGCCGGGGGCGACGGGGTGGGCAGGGCGGGCGGCCCTTTAACCCTCCGCGACCGCGCCTTGTTCGAGCTGGCCTACTCTTGCGGGCTGCGCGCCGAGGAGCTCGTCACGCTCCGGGTCGCGGATGTCGACCACGACGGCGAGCAGCTGCGCGTCGAGGGCAAGGGCCGCAAGACCCGCTACCTGCCCGTCGGTGAGGTCGCGCTGGCGGCGGTGCGGCTCTACCTCGAGCGCGGCCGCGCCGTGCTCGTGAGCCCCGATGAGTCGGGCTCGGGCCGAACACCATCCGCGCCCCGCCCCGCGCCCCGCCCAGGGTCTGAGCGTGAGCACGGGCGCCGGGAGCGTGAGCTAGAGCAGCGGGGCGAGCGTGGATCACGGCCGCGCGAATCCTCGCGCGCGTCCGGCGCGTCCGGGGACAGCGGCGCCCTGTTCCTGAGCAAGACCGGCAGACCGCTCGGCACGAGCGACGTGCGCAGGCGGCTGCGGGCGTGGGCCACGCGCGCCCGGATCCCCGGTGGAGCGACGCCGCACGCCCTGCGTCACAGCTACGCGACGCACCTGCTCGACGGTGGCGCGGACCTGCGCAGCATCCAGGAGCTGCTCGGCCATGCGAGCGTCTCTACAACCCAGGTTTACACTCGGGTAGAGTCCGCCAGGCTTAGAAGCGCCTATGCGCGCAGCCACCCTCGGGCCTGATTGGACGCCCGCCCGCCCTTCGGAGAAGACAATGGAGACGAATGTCAAAGCGATCGAGCTGCGGGAAGTCTGGCGGCGGTATAAGACCGACGACGATCGCCGTGCCCGCGAGCGGCTCGTGCTCGCCTACTCGCCGCTGGTCAAGTACGTAGCCGGGCGCACCGCCGCCGGCCTGCCTCCACACGTCGAGGAGGCCGATCTGATCTCCTACGGCCTCGTCGGGCTGATCTCCGCGATCGAGCGCTTCGAGCCCGCAAGGGAAATCAAGTTCGAGACCTACGCGATCATGCGCATCAAGGGTGCGATCATCGACGAGCTGCGCGCGATGGACTGGGTTCCGCGCAGCGTGCGTTCGCGGGCCCGCGAAGTCGAGCGCGCGAACGCGAAGCTCGAGCACACGCTCCAGCGCGCGCCGACCGACAAGGAGATGGCGGCCGAGCTGAAAATCACGGTCGACGAACTGAACGAATCGCTGCTTGCGATCTCGCACTCCTCGATGGTCGCGCTCGACGAGCTGTGGAGCGTCTCGGACTCGAGCGGCGACCAGGTCTCGCTGATGGACACGATCGAGGACCACGCCGCGCCGGACCCGGCGAAGGCGCTCGATGTCGGCGACCTCAAGGATCGGATCGCCGAGTCGATCGCGAAGCTGCCCGAGCGCGAGAAGCTCGTGATCGCGCTCTACTACTACGAGAACCTGACCCTGCGCGAGATCGGCGAGGTGCTCGGCGTGACCGAGTCGCGTGTCTCGCAATTGCACACGAAGGCCGTCCTGCGGTTGCGCTCGCGGATGCAAGAGGACTCCTTCGACAGCTGAGGGTCCTCCGCGGCCTCGTGCGCCGGGCCGAGCTTCGATTGGTCGCGCCGGACCCTCAGATTCGTGGTCGCCGCGCGCGCCGTTGCGCGAGGTCGCGCGGCGCCAGGTAGTCTGATGGGCTCGATGGCAACCCGCTCGATCGTCACCTCACAGCCCGACGTCGCGTGCGACGTGTGCGGGCGACGGCTGCTGCGCGGCGAGCTGCCCGACGTGTTCCTCGCAGGTGGACAGCGGCGCACCGTGTGCGAGCTCTGCGCCCCGCGCGCGGCCCACGAGGGCTGGCTGCGCGAGGCCGACCGGCACTCGGTCAGCCTGCCGCCCTCCCGTGCGCGGCGCGGCCGTGGCCTGTTCGAGCGCCTGCGCCCGCAACGCGAGTCGAGTCCCGCCCGCGCGGCGGAGGACTTCGCGAGGGAGGGCCTCGGGCTCATGCCGGCCGCGGCGGAGCAGGGCTATCAGACCGAGTCCTACGACTTCCTCGAGGCGATCCCGGTCGCCGCGGAGGACCCGCCGTCGCCGACGCCGACGCCGACGCCGGGGATCGCGCCGGGCGAGGATTTGTCCGAGGGCCAGTCCCCCGAACCCATCCTGACCGCCGGCGAGCTGAAGGTCGAGCGCGCCCTCGAGGTGTTCAACGCCGGCGAGCACCCGCGGCGGGTGGCGGGAGTCGCCCGCTCGCTCGGGAAGCCGAGCGTCGCCGCCCGCCCGCTCGCGGACTCCGGGAGCGTGGTCTCGATCGTCGTCGCATGGGAGCTCAGCTGGTATCGATATGAGGTCGATCTCGGCGACGAGTCGGCCGGTGCGACCGTGATCGCACAGGGGACGGAGCTGAGCGAGCTCACACAGGATGAGCTGCTCGTGAACGCGACTGCCGACGAGCATGGCGCGCTGCGTCCTCTTGCAGTCTGAGCCTTCCGCCTGAGCTTCGCCACCCGCTCGCGCACTGTTACCGCCCACCTGCCCGCGCCCGCGCGTATGTTCATCGCGATCAGGTTTGCCCGTCTCGCGGCATCGCGCTGCGAGGCGCGCTCGCGCGTGTTCATCCTCCCGGATGCCTTGCTTATTTGCGCCCGGGGAGTACGATGTGGTGCAGATGATCTACTGCGTCGTACCCAAGCCGCTCGAGGACGAGCTCTATCCGAAGCTCGTCGAGCACTACAAGCACGAGGACAACGTGACGGTGATCGTCGACCGGCGTGAGTTCGATCGACGCGCGCGCGGTGGCAGCACGGCCGCCGCGGCGCCGGCCGCCGAGCAGGCCCCCCGTCGCGTGATCCGCGATCGTCGCAGGGCGCGCGTAGCCGGGGACCTTCCTCCTCTGGCGCACGCCTGAGCGCGTCCCCTAGCGCACGCCTGGGCGCGCGAAGCACGCGCGTTTCGTCGTAGGCGATCGGCATACTTCGAGCGATGAAGGTGATCGTTCACGTTGACGGTGGCGCTCGCGGCAACCCGGGTCCCGCCGCGGCGGCCTGCGTGATCACCTCGCCCGCGGGTGAGGTGCTGGGTGAGCATGCACAGCTGCTCGGCTCGGCCACGAACAACGTCGCCGAGTATCGGGCGCTGCTGCTGGGCCTGGAGCGCGCGCGCGAGCTGGGCGCAAGCGAGGTTGAGGTCGTCGGCGACTCGGAGCTGATCGCCAAGCAGGTGCGGGGCGTCTATAAGGTCAAGCACGAGGCGATGAAGCCCCTGCACCGCGAAGCGCTCGCCGCGTTGAAGGGCTTCGAGCGCTGGTCGATCCACACGGTGCCGCGGGCGCAGAATGCGCACGCGGACTTGCTCGTGAACGCCGCCCTCGACCAGGCACGCGCGGCCACCTCACGCTGATCGCGGCTTCCAACCCTCGGCAGCCTCTCGACTCGACTCGACTCGACTCGACGCGGAGCGCTAGTGCAGCGGCTGGGCCGATTTGGCGAGCCCGAGCATCTGCGCGTTGGTGAGTTCCTCGAGCAGCGTGTTCGTGACCCAGTAGAGGACGTTGCCGGAGCGCCAGCCGACGACGTGGATGTGCGAGCCGTCATCGACGAGCTGATAGGTGCGGCCATCGACCATCTGCGTGCGGGCGTGGGCGAACAGCGGCGGGTTGAGCCAGTCGGTGCCCTCGAAGTCGTAGTAGCCGCCGATCGAATTCTGCTTCCAGACGATCACATAGGCGTGGTGGAGGTTGCCCTGCTGGTCTTTGAGCGTGTACGCGCGCACCTGCTGCTGTTCGCCGGGACCGGTCTGCAGGGTCGGGTAGAGGACCGGGAAGGGGACGTTGGGCGCGGCCTCGACCATTTCGGTCTGGCCGGCCGAGGTGGTCGGATAGAGGCCGATCGCGCGCGGCGAAAAGCTGCCATTGCTGTGGTGGCTGGGGTGGTGGGCGTGAGCAGGCTTCGGTGAGGCCGGGAGGCTGAGCTGTTCGTGGCCGTGGAGGAAGTCCTCGAGCGTCGCCCGCTCGAGTTCCGGACTCGAGGTGACGTAGTCGCCCCCGTGGATCTGGGCGTCGACGCTCGTGGTCTGGAATTTGACCTGCCGCAGGGGCTTTGACTGCGAGAAGGCGATCAGCTTGGCGAGTTCGATCAGCTCTTCGGAGGAGGCGTGGAAGGTCGAGGTGATCGCGTGCCCGACGGCTTTGGCGACGGTGTTGATCTGGCCGAGCTCGTTCGTGGGGTCGATCTGCTCGCGCAGGTCGCGCAGGAAGTCCTGCTGGCGCGCGACGCGCACGAAGTCGGAGTCGGTGTGGCGGTAGCGGACGTAGTCGAGCGCGTTTTCGTAGCAGAGCTTCTGGTAGCCGGGCTGCAGGTTGATCGAGGTGTAATCGGTTTCGGTCGTGCCGATGTTCTCGTTGTAGTAGTGGTGGTCGACGTTGACGTAGGCGCAGCCGAGCGTGTCGACGACCTGGATGAAGCCCTTGAAGTTGACGTCGACGATCCCGTTGAGCTTCAGTTCGGGGAAGACTTCGCGCTTGATCGTTTCGGCTGCGAGCACGATCCCGCCCTTGGCTGCGCCTTCGCGGCTGCCGATCGTGTAGGCGGAGTTGATCTTTTCATTGCCGTAGACCTGCCCGCCCGGCGTCGTGATGTTGACCAGCAGGTCGCGCGGGATCGAGAGCACCGACGTCTGACCCTGTTCGGGGTCGAAGCGCACAAGCAGGATCGTGTCCGAATGCGGCGGATCTTCCTTGTCGTAGCTGTCCTTCGAGCCTTCGCGGCGATCGGAGCCGAGGATCAGGAAGGTCTGCGGACCGCCGCTGTATTCGGGCGTGACGAGACCTTTGGGGGCGGTGATCTGGTTGGCAGCCGGGAAGATCTCGTGCGCGAGGCCGCTCGCGGTGTTGAGCGCGACGGTCGCGGTCGCCCCGCCGGCGAGCAGGACGATCAGCACGCCGCCGATCAGGAAGCGCGTCCACATGCCTCGCCACAGAGCGGGCGGGCGCTCGAGGTCATCCATTGGGGTAAGGGTACCTGTCGTGCCGGAGCGTCCACGCCGCTTGGCGGTCTAATCTCGACCGATGCTCAGCCCGAGAAATCGCGAGCTGTTGGGGTTGGTCCCGGCCGCGCTGCTGGTGACTGCGGGCTTCACCGCGATCTTCATCCAGCAGCAGGACAGCGCGCGCGGATCGGCGACGAGCCTCACGCTCAACCATGCCTCGAGCACGTCGCTGACCTACGGTGCGCTGTTCCTTGGACTGTGCGTCGCCGCGCACCTCGTGATCCGCTTCTGCCTGCCTGACGCCGACCCGTACCTGTTCCCGCTCGGCGCGGTGCTCGCGAGCGTCGGGATCGTGATGGTCTACCGCATCAACCCGACATTGGCGCGCCAGCAGGCGCAGTGGATGGTGCTTGGGCTGGTGCTGTTCGCGGCGACGATCCTTGTGCTGCGCCGCCGCGGGGTGGGCGTGCTCGAGCGCTACCGCTACACGATCGCGGCGGTCGGGATCGGCCTGACGGTGCTGCCGCGCGTGCCGGTGATCGGCGAGCAGGTCAACGGCTCCTATCTCGACATCCACGTCGGCAGCGTCTCGTTTCAGCCGGCCGAGCTCGGGAAGGTCGCGATCGTGATCTTCCTGGCGAGCTACCTGCGCGACAACCGCCAGATCCTCGTGACCGGCGGGCGGCGCGTGCTGGGGGTGACGATCCCGCCGATGAAGCAGTTCGGCCCGATGCTGCTCGTGTGGGGCGCGGCGATGGGGACGCTGCTGTTGACGGGCGAGCTCGGCACGTCGCTGATGTTCTACGGGGCGTTCCTCGCGCTGCTGTACGTCGCCACCGGGCGCTTCTCGTTCCCGCTGATCGGGCTTGTCCTGTTCGCCCTCGGCGCGTGGTTCGTCGCCGGACACGTCGGACACGTGCACGCGCGCGTGCTCGCCTGGGAACATCCGCTCGAACCGGCGCTGTTCAACAATGGGACCAGCTATCAGCTCAGCCAGGCGCTGTTCGCACAGGCCGACGGGGGCCTGCTCGGCACCGGCTTCGACCAGTCGCTGCTGCAGTACCCGGTTGAACTGTCGCCCCACGTGATCGTGCACCGCTCGATCCTGCCCGTGCCCGAAAGCGACATGATCTACGCGGTCATCACCGACGAGCTCGGCCTCGTCGGCGCCACCGGCCTGCTGATCGTCTACCTGCTGTTCGTGGCGCGCGGCCTGAAGACGGCGATGCTGGCGAAGGACTCCTTCTCGAAGCTGCTCGCCACGGGCCTGTCGTTCATCGTCGCGATGCAGGTGTTCGTGATCGTCGGCGGCGTCACGCGCGTGATCCCGTTGACGGGAGTGACGCTCCCGTTCGTGGCCTACGGGGGCTCGTCGGTGGTGATGAACTTCGTGCTGCTCGCTTTGCTGCTGCTCGTCTCCGACCGCGCGCGCCGGCCCTATTCGCGTCGTCGTTGAGAGGGATTGAACCGAGCGTCCTCGACGTTGGGAGATCGACTCCAGCCGCCTCTCATTGAGGCGTCATTGAGGCGTCCACCAGTCGGCACGTGTAGGCGCAGATGGGCAGATTTGTGCAGGTTTGCTGACGTTTTCGCAGAAGAAGCTGCGCAAGATGAGGTTTGCGCAGGGGAGGGGGGCGAGCCGTCGAAATCCAGGCTCGTGCTGACTTCGACGACGATCGCGGCGACGCCCCGCCTGTTCCTGCGCACGCCGCAGCCGCCAAAGCACAACCGCTATGCGGGGCTGGCCGATTCTCATTCACAGCGGGCCAGCAGCGGGCCGTCCGCTGCTGGTCGCCCGTCTTTCCCCGCGCGACCGGCCCGTCCCGGCGGCATGTCCTCGCCCGCGGGCCTGCACCGCCGCCCGTGGCTGGCACGGTTGCGCCGCGCCCTGCGGGAAGAGTCGTTCGTGCTGCACTACCAGCCGATCGTGTCGCTGCATGACGGCGAGGTCTCCCACTACGAGGCGCTCGTGCGGCTCACTGACGACCTCAGCGGCCGGCTGGTCGCGCCGGGCCGGTTCCTGCCTGCGGCCGAGCGCTACGGGCTGATCCGCGAGATCGACCGCGTGGTCCTGGCGCAGGCGATCGAGCTGCTCGCCGGCGAGCACCGCGGGCTCGACACGCGAATCGCGATCAACTGCTCGTCGCTGTCGATCACCGACGGCGGGATGCTCGGTGAGATCGAACGGCGACTCGCCCACGCGCACGTTGACCCAGCCAGGCTCGTGATCGAGGTGACCGAGACCGCTGCGATCTACGACATGGCGCGCGCCCGCGACTTCTGCACCGGCGTGCGCGAGCTCGGCTGCGCGGTCGCGCTCGACGACTTCGGGGCGGGATTCGGCTCCTTCCAGTACCTCAAGCATCTGCCGTTCGAGTACCTGAAGATCGACGGCGATTTCATCCACGGACTGCCGTCCTCGCCGCAGGATCAGCTCGTCGTCGAGGCGCTCGTCGGCCTCGCCCGCGGCATGGGCAAGCAGACGATCGCCGAGTACGTCGGCGACGCGGCGACGGTCGAGCTCCTCCGCGAGCTGGGCGTGGACTATGCGCAGGGGTTCGAGGTGGGACGACCCCATCCCGTGATCCCGCTCGCGGCGTAGAGACGCCCGCTACTTCGGTTGTGGGAACTGCGCCCGCATCGCCACATCCCAGACGCGATCCGGCGTGAGCTTGCGCTGCAGGATCGAAAGGCGTGCCGAAGGGGTGACGGGTACACGCGTGGGCGCGCGGCGGCGCGAAATTGCCTTCTCGATCGCCTTGGCGACGACGTCGGGGCCGCCGCCCAGGTGACGCATCGGACCTTCGTAGACGCCGGTCGTGAGCGCCGCGACCTTCGCGTCGAACTCGACATAGGGCCCGCTGGCGGTGGTCCTCCCGCTGGCCCCTCCGAGCTGGCCGTCGTGCGTGGCCTCAGCGCCTTGCGCAGCCTGGTCGGCCCCGGCATCTTGTCCGCCCCCGACGACCTCGCCGGCCCTGGCGACGGCGGTGGCGGCGAACTCGGTCACGATCAGGCCGGGCTCGACGAGGATGACGTCCACGCCGAAGCCCTTCACCTCGAAGCGCAGCGCGTCGGAGATCGCCTCGAGCGAGTACTTCGTCGCGTGGTAGAGGCCCCCGCCGGGGAACGTCAGGCGCCCGCCCATCGAGCCGATGTTCACGATCTTGCCCCAGCGCTGAGCGCGCATCCCGGGCAGCACGAGCTGGGTCAGCGCGATCGGGCCGAAGACGTTCGTCTCGAACTGCCGCCGCGCGGCCTCGAGGGGGACCTGCTCGATCGCGCCGCCCTGCGAGTAGCCGGCGTTGTTGACGAGCACGCCGACCGCGCCCTCCGCGCGCTCGACCTCCGCAACTGCGGCGCGCATCGAGTCCTCGTCGGTCACGTCGAGCGCGAGCGTGCGGCAGCCGGCGTCCTTCAGGTGCTCGATCGACGCGGGGCGGCGCGCGCTGGCGTAGACGGTCCAGCCGCCGGCGGCGGCGAGCCGCTGGGCGGTAGCCTCACCGATGCCGGAGGAGCAGCCCGTGATCAGCACCGTCTTTGAGATCTCGGTCATCGACACAGCAGCATATGGGTTCCTGGTGGCGCCAAAAGACGTCGCCGTTCTCTAGGCTGACCGGTCGATGCGCGCGGTCACCTTTCAAGCTCCCGGTGAGGTACGCGTCGAGGAGGTTCCCGAGCCGGAGCTGTCAGGCGCCGGCGACGCGATCGTGCGGATCGAGGCGACGGGGGTGTGCGGGTCGGACCTGCACATCTATCACGGCCGCGTGCAGATCGAGCAGGGCTTCACGATCGGGCACGAGTACGTCGGCACCGTGATCGAGGCCGGCCCCGACGTCCGCGACGTGCAGATCGGCGACCGCGTGCTCGGCTGCTTTCAGACCGCCTGCGGGAGCTGCTGGTTCTGCCGCCGTGGCGCCTTTCACAAGTGCGACTCCTCGCGCACGTTCGGCCATGGCGCGGCGCTCGGCGCGCTCCAGGGCACCCAGGCCGAGCGCGCCCTCGTGCCGAACGCCGACCTCGTGCTGCGCAAGGTCCCCGCCGGGATGAGCGACGAGGTGGCGCTGTTCGCGGGCGATGTGATGGGCACCGGCTACCACGCCGTCGCCGAGAGCGGCCTGCGCGCCGGCGACGTCGCCGCGGTGCTCGGGCTCGGTCCGGTCGGCCTCTGCGCGGTGCAGGCCGCGAAGGCCTCGGGCGCGGCGCACGTGATCGCCGTGGATTCGGTCGCCGAGCGCCTCGCGATGGCGGAGTCCTTCGGCGCGCAGGCCGTGCATTTGACAGAGGAAGACCCGCGCGCCGCCGCACGCGCGGCCACGGGAGGGCGCGGGGTGGACGTCTGCATCGACGCCGTCGGGCATCCCCAGGCGCTCGATCTCGCACTGCGCCTGACGCGCAAGTGCGGGACCGTGCAGGCGATCGGCGTCTACGCGGAGCGCTGCGAGGTGCACATGGGCCTGCTGTGGATCAAGTCGCTGCAGCTCTGCGCCGGCCACGCGAACGTGATCGCGCACGTCGACCGGGTGATGGCGATGATGTCCGCCGGGGTGCTCGACCCGAGCCCGCTCGTGACCCACCACATGGCCCTCGACGACGCGGTGGAGGCCTACGCGCTGTATGACCGGCGCGAGGCGCTTAAGATCGTCCTGAAGCCGTGAGCTAGTTCGAGCCCGACGAACCACGTGCAAGGAGTCGCCATGACCGCCGCCGCCGATACCGCCGCTACCGCACCGAGCCTTCCCGACGCGCTTGGAGACGCCGCGCGCGCGTTCCTCTCAGCTCCCCAGCGCCTGCTGATCGGCGACGAGCGCCCCGAGGCGACGGACGGCCGCACGTTCGCGACGCTCGACCCGGCCACCGGCCGCGAGATCGCGCAGGTGCCCCAGGCCGGGGCGCAGGACGTCGACCGCGCCGTACAGGCCGCCCGCGCGGCCTTCGCCGAGGGCCCCTGGGCGACGATCGGCGCCGCCGGGCGCGAGGGGCTGATGCTGGCGCTCGCCGACAAGATCGAAGCGCACGCCGATGAGCTCGCGCAGATCGAGTCGCTCGACAACGGCAAGCCGGTCGGGCTCGCGCGCTACGTCGATGTCAACGGGGCGATCGCGCACCTGCGCTACTTCGCCGGCTGGCCGACGAAGATCGAGGGCTCAGTGCTGCCGGTTGCGGCGCCGAACATGCACTGCTACACGCGCCGCGAAGCGGTCGGCGTATGCGGTCAGATCATCCCCTGGAACTTTCCGCTGCTGATGGCCGCCTGGAAGCTCGGCCCGGCGCTCGCGGCAGGTTGCACGGTCGTGCTGAAGCCCGCCGAGCAGACGCCGCTGAGCGCGCTGCGCGTCGGCGAGCTGGCGCTCGAGGCCGGTTTCCCACCGGGCGTCATCAACGTGATCACAGGAGACGGCGAGACCGGCGCGGCGCTCGTCGATCATCCCGGCGTCGAGAAGATCGCGTTCACCGGCTCGACCGCCGTCGGGCGCGAGATCGGCGCGAAGGCCGGCAAAGCGCTCAAGCGGGTGACGCTCGAGCTCGGCGGCAAGTCGCCGAACATCATCCTCCCCGACGCCGACATCGAGGCCGCCGTGAAGGGCTCCTACCAGGCGCTCTACTTCAACTCCGGCCAAGCTTGCAACGCCGGCTCGCGCCTGTTCGTCCCGGTCGAGCGCTTCGACGAGGTGATGAGCGGCCTGGCGGCGCAAGCCGAAAAGGCGCACCTCGGTCCGGGACTCGATCCCGCGAGCCAGCTCGGTCCGGTCGTCTCGGCCGAGCAGCGCGAGCGCGTGCTGGGCTACATCGAGGCCGGCCGCGCCGAGGGCGCCGAGCTGCTGGCGGGCGGCGAGGCGGCGCTTGCAGACAGCGGCGGCTACTTCGTCGCACCGACGCTGTTCAGCACGACCGACGACGAATTGAAGATCGCCCGCGAGGAGATCTTCGGGCCGGTGCTCGTCGCCTCCCCGTACGACTCGCTCGAGGAGGTCGCAGCGCGGGCCAACGCGAGCGAGTACGGGCTCGCGGCCGGTGTCTGGACGCGCGATGTCGGCAATGCCCATCGCCTGGCCGCGCTGCTGCGCGCCGGCATGGTCTACGTCAACACCTGGGGGGTGGTCGATCCGTCGGCGCCGTTCGGGGGCTTCAAGGCCTCCGGCATCGGCCGCGAGCACGGTCACGACGGTCTCGACGCCTACCTGGAGACGAAGACGGTTTGGACAGCGCTGTAGGGGATTCGCACCCGCCCACCCGTGTCGTGAATTCGCGCCCGTCCACCCGTGCCGCCGCCAGGGCGGGCTCGGGATCCAGCCTCGTGGCCGCGGTCGCGGGCACACCTGCGGGGGCGGCCGTGGGCGCCGGGCGGCGTGTTTCGCCGCTGGCGCGGCTGCGCGAGCACCCCCAGGCCGAGCGCTGGACGCGGGCGCTGCTCGTGCTCGCAACGGTCGTGCTGCTCGCGGCGACGCTCGAGATCGTGCTCGACGCTGCCGTCGGGCACTCGGCGCTGCTGCCCGACCAGCCCAAGATCTACGGCTGGCTCGGCGGGATCGGAGAGCGGCTTGGCTACCGCGTCTTTCTGATCGCGTTGATCGCCTTCACCTGCGCCTACGCGCTGATGATCGCCCTCGCGCGGGGCGTCTCGAAACGTTGGGCGATCGTGCTTGTGGCCACGCTGCAGCTGATCGTGTTCGTCGGTCCGGTGCTGATCTCGACCGACGTGTTCAGCTACATCGCCTACGCGCGGATGGGCGTCGAGCACGGGATCGACCCCTACACGCACGGCCCGATCGCAATCGTCGGCGACCCGATCTACAAATACGTCGGCCACGACTGGCTGCGCGTCGCGACCGCCTACGGCCCGCTCTACACGTTGCTTTCCTACCCGCTGGCGCCGCTCGGGGTGACGGGCGCGCTGTGGGGGATGAAAGCGCAGGCGCTGCTCGCGAGCGCCGGCACGCTCGCGCTCACCTGGCGCTGCGCGCGGATTCGCGGCTTCGATCCGGTGCTGGCATTGCTCGTCGTCGGCGTGAACCCGCTGTGGGTGATCTACGGGCTCGGCGGCGCGCACAACGATCTGATCATGACGCTGTTCATGATGGGCGCGGTGGCCCTCTCGCTTGCCGGCCGCGACGCCCCCGCGGCCGCCTTGGTGGTGGCGGGCACGCTCGTGAAGGCGACGGTCGCGGCGCTTTTGCCGTTCATGATCCTCGCGCGTCGCTCGCTCGCCACGATCCTCGGTGCGCTCGCCGCGCTGGCGCTCGCCGCGGTGGTCGGCTATGCCGTGTTCGGCATCCATGGAATCGACCTGATTGCAGCGCTCAACCGCGACGCGGCGTTCGTCTCGACCGACAGCTTCCCGAACGAGCTCGCCCACCTCGTCGGCAAGCCGGGCGTGTTCCCGATCGACCACGATCTGCTCAAGGCAGGGCTCGTGCTGATCGTCCTCTATTTGCTGTGGCGCACGTGGCGCGGCTATGACTGGGTCGCCGCCTCCGGCTGGACGCTGCTGGCGATCTCGGTCACGAGCACCTGGCTTTTGCCGTGGTACACGTTGTGGTCGCTGCCGCTGGCGGTGGTCGTGCGCGACCGCCGTCTGCTCGCCGCGACGCTCGTGATCCAGGCGCTCTACATCGTCCACCAGATCGCTCCTCTATTGGTGCCCGTGTCATGAGTGACGGGGTGGGTGAGGTGGGCGCGGTAAATGAAATCGAGGTAACAGGCGAGATCGACGGCGGGCGCTGGAAGTTCCTGCCCGAATGGCTGCAGCCGCGCGATCGCGAGCTTGAGGGGACCGGTCGCCGCCGGTTGGTCGAGGTCACGCTCCTGATCCTCGCGGGCCTGCTGCTGGCGGTTGCGACCGTCAACGACCTGGTCGAGCAGACCCACGTCAACCATCGTCTGATCGCGGATCTGCGTACGTGGCGCGAGTACACCGGCCACGACTTCCACAACGTCTCGACCGAACAGGACCTCTACGGCCACACCACGCGCGACATCGTTTGTGGCAACACGACGCCCGGGCCCCCGAAAGAACGCGTCCAGTTGTGCCTGCTGATGACCGGGCCGGTCGTCGACGGGCGCCGCATGGTGCACGGCGGCTGGTACCTGCGGCCGAAAGTCGAAGACGTGCCGATCTACCGCTATGGCTGCTTCGGCACGGCGACGCCGGCGCGATTCTGTGGCACGGCCGCGGCCACCTCCGCGGCCGCCACGGCGGCGGCCGAACGAGGGGAAAGCACGCCAGCAGAACGGGGCGGAGGCACTCTCACCCCCACGCCGACGGAAGCCGGCCAGTGAGCGCGGCCGTCGCAGCGGCGACGGCCGCCCACGAGACCGCCGCGCGCCGTTTCGCACTGCCGCCGTGGTGGCCGCTGGCGGCGCTGACGATCCTCGCGGCGGCGCTGCGCCTGTCGACGCTCGACCTGCAGAGCTTCTGGTACGACGAGGCGTTCACGCCAGTGCACGTACTCCATGCAAGCCTCGGCGCGACGCTGCGCTCGGTGCTCCACACCGAGAACACGCCGCCGCTCTGGTATGTGATCGCCTGGGCGGACTCGCGCGTGCTCGGCACCGGCGAGATCGCCCTGCGCCTGCCCTCGGCGCTCGCGGGGATCGCGACGGTGCCCGTCGCGTGGGCGATCGGCCGCGAGCTCACCGAGCGCCGCGCGACGGCGATCGCCGCGGCGGCATTCGTGGCTGTGAACCCACTGTTTGTGTGGTACTCCCAGGAGGCGCGCGCCTACGGGCTGTTCGTGTTCACGGGCGCGCTGGCGATGCTCTGCTTCCTGCGCGCCCTGCACAGCGCCACACCGCGAAGGCTGACGGCCTTTGCGGTGACCGCCTCGCTGGCGTTGCTCAGCCACTACTTCGCGGCCTTCCTCGTGGCGCCGATGATCGTGATGTTGCTCTTCCGCGGCCGGCTGCCGTGGCTTTGGCGTGAGGCGCCGGCGAAGGACGGGGAACCGGCCGGGGACGGGCGGGCGCCGGGCGAAGAAGAGGAGCGGCCGGGGCGCGGCGCGGCCCGGCCGCCCGGCGGTGGAAGCGCACGTGCCACGCTGCTCGCGTGCGGCGCGGTCGTGCTCGTCGGCCTCGCGCTGTTGCCGCTGGCCTCCGCGCAGGGCGGGCACGGCGCGCAGTGGATCGGCGAATGGGCGCTCGCAAGCCGGTTGGAAGCGATCCCGCAGTACTACCTCACCGGCTATTCCGGCTCGCCGCTCGGGCATGGGATCGAGCTGCTTGTGGCGTTGCCGATCCTCGCCGGCCTCGGCTACGGCCTGTGGAGCGTGCTCGAGCCGGTCGAGGAGCGCGGTGCGCTGATCGCGCTCGCGATCGCCGCCTGCGGGACGCTGCTTCCGATTCTGCTCGTCGCCTTCGGCCTCGACTACTTGGCGCCGCGCAACCTCGTCGCGGCGATGATTCCGGTGAGCGCGCTGATCGCGGTCGTCGTCACGGCGCGGCGCGCGGGACGCATCGGGGCGGCGCTCGCGGCGCTGATCGCGGTCGCCGGGCTGGCGATCACGATCGACATCGACCTCAGCCCGCGCCTACAGCGTGGTGACTGGCGCGGGGTGGCGAAGGTCCTTCGAGGCCGGTCCTCCGGCGCCGGGGTCCAGACCACCCACGCCGCTGCGACCGTGCGCGTTGCACCACCAGACGAGCGCGTGATCACGACGGTCGAGCTCGGCGCAGCGCCGCTCGAGTACTACCTCCCACCGCTGCACAACCTCGCCGAGGGAGCGGCTGTGAGGGTGCGCGAAATCGACGAGACCGGCTATGCGCCGCTGAGGGCCTCGGCGGAAGCTACGCCGGCGCCGGGGTTCCGCCTGGTGAGTCGCACCGACGTGAACGGCCTGATCGTCTATCGCTTCCTCGCACCGACGCCGCGCGAGGTCACCGAGGCGGCACTGCGCCGGCACGTGATCACCGAAGCCCACCCCGAGGTGCTGGTCGCGCCCGGCGTGCGGGTCTCGCCCGGCACGGCCACGCCCTAGCGACGTCAGCCGCTGTAGGAGGCGGGCGCCGGCGGGTCTTCGCGGATCGCCGCGATCTGCGCGAGCAGCGCCTGCGGCGAGGTTCCCCCGAGCACGCGCAGACGATGCAGCCGGTAGCGGTCTTCGGAGGGGCTTGCCCAGCCCGGGACGACGGTCGTCGATCCGGTGTAGCCGGCGGCCTTCACGGCGGCGATCACGGTTGCGTCGTAATGCCCGGAGGGGTAGCAGAACCAGTTGACCGGCACGCCATAGCGCTGCCGGACGGTGCTTCGTGCGACAGCCACCTGGTAGTGCAGCGCTTCCGCGTCGAGCGCGATCAGGTCGGCGTGACTGAAACCCTGAGTGTCGAGCTCCCAGCCGGCCGCGACGAGCCCTTTGATCTGGCGCTGGCTGAGCCCGCCCTGAGAGGGCGGCAGGCCGGTCAGCTGCAGGTTCTCCTCGCCGACCCAACCTAGCCGGCGCATCACCGGCAGCGCCTGGGTGTACTGCGACTGGTAGCCGTTGTCGAAGCTCACCACGATCGGTTTGCCGGATCCCAGCGAGACGCCGCGTTGCCAATAGGCCTGTACCTGGTCGAGCGTCACGGCGTGCCAGCCGGCCTGCTTGAGCGCTTCCATCTGTTCCGCGAACTCGCCAGGCACGACGTACAGTCCGGGAAACGGCGCGCCCGCGGGCGGGGCGGCGATCACGTGATACATCAGGATCGGGACCGAATCCGTCCCCGGCGTGCCCGTCCCCGGGCCGGTGGAGGCGGTGCCGCGGGTGGAGGAGGCGCGCGCCCGCGTGGCTGCGCCGCCGGTCTGCTTGGCCGCTGCGCCGACCTTGTGCGCGCGGCTTGTGGCTGCGCTCAACGACGTCGCATTGGGACTCGAGCCACCTGTTCCGCCGATCATGCTGGCGAGCGCCATCGCGGCGACGATCACGACGAGCGCCGCGAGCGCGCCGGCGAGCTGATATCGGCGGCGGCGACCCAAGCCAGGAGACACGCGCCTCCGGCGCTGGCCGATCTCCGATCGATCCCCGTTTCGGCCAGCTCGTCGCGAAGCTTCGCGACGAGCGCGCAGTCTCTCGGGAGGGTCGTTGCGTGGTGCGGACACCGGCGAAGCATGGCAGGCTGCGACGATGCATTTCGACGATGCCCTGCGGCAGGCGTGGCCCGCTTTCGTGCTCGTCACCGGCCTCTTGCTCGTCGGCCTGGTCGCGCACAGCGACGGGCTGTTCGCGCGGGCGGGGGTGTTGCTGGAGCGGATCCCCGGACCGCCGCTGCTGCTGCTGCTGCTCGCGGGTATGGCGCTCGTCGCGGCGGTGACGGCGGTGCTGAACCTCGATACGAGCGTCGTCTTCATGACGCCGATCCTCGTCTACGCCGCCCGTCATCGCGGGATCGACGAGGAGCCGTTTCTGTACAGCGCGATCTTCATGGCGAACGCCTCCTCGCTGTATCTGCTCGGCTCCAACCTCACCAACCTGCTCGTGCTCTCCCGCGCGCCGATCTCGGGCGGCGAGTTCGCGCGGAGCATGTTCGTGCCGGCGCTCGTCGCGACGCTCACGACCGCGCTCGGGCTGCTGTGGCTGTTTCGCGGGCGCCTTCTCGGCGCACCGTTGCGATCTTCCTCTTCGGTATCTGCGCCGGGCTTCGGGCTGGCGCCGAACGTCGCGCCGCCATCGTCCTGCGCGCCGGCGCCGGATGTCACATCGCTACGCTCCTCGTCGGCGTCTCCATCCGTCCGCGCGCTTGCCGCGGCCCTGCGCGTGCGGGTCGGCGAAGTGGGTCTCGGTCTCATCGCTACGCTCGCCGCGGCGCTGCTCACGGTCTCGCTGCGCCAGCCCGCGCTGCCGGTGCTCGGCGTTGGGTTGGTCGCGAGCGCGGTTCAGCTGCTGCGCAACCGCCTCAGCCCGGCGGAGATCGCGCACGCGGTCGGGCCGGCCGTGCTCGCCGGCCTCTTCGCCCTGAGCGTGCTGCTTGGCGTGCTTGCCCGCAGCTGGGATGGGCCCGCGCAACTGCTCGCGCACACGGGCCGCTGGGGCACCGCCGCGATCGGCGCCGGGGCGGCGGTTGCGATCAACAACCTGCCGGCCGCCGTACTGCTCTCGGCGCGGCCGCTGACGCACCCACGCGCGCTGCTGTTCGGGTTGAACCTGGGGTCAAACTTCGCGGTCACCGGCTCGCTGTCGGCGTATCTCTGGCTGAAGGTCTCGAACCAGCTCGGCGCGCGCGCGAGCATGCGCGCGTTCACGAGGCGCGGGGTCTTGCTCGCGCCGCTTGCGCTTGGGGCAGCGCTGCTCGCGGCCAGCCTACTCGCGACGCCGAGCTGAGGCGTGGTTTCACGCGATCCTTAACCGTCCTTAACCGAGCTCGATAACCCTATGGCCTCTTTTGCCCCTGAACCTCTCGATCTGGAGCGGTGTGAAGTGGAGCGATCGCGAGCAAGATGAGCACACCCGTACCCGATAGTCACGGTCGGAGCGCCCTGACCAAGGTCCCCGAGATCACCGCGATCTTCTGGGTCCTGAAGCTACTGACGACCGGCATGGGCGAGTCGATGTCAGACTTCCTCGGTCAGCACAGCGTCCCGATCGCCGCGGCGATCGGGATCTTCGGCCTGTCGTTCGCGATCTGGCTGCAGATGCGCCAGCGCGAATATCGCGCTCCGATCTACTGGTTCGCGGTGATGATGGTGGCGATCTTCGGCACGATGGCCGCCGACGGCATCCACGACGGCGCGAGCATTCCCTATGCCGTGACAACGCCGCTGTTCGCGCTCGTCACGGCCGCGGTGTTCGGGCTCTGGTATCGCAGCGAGGGCACGCTCTCGATTCACACGATCGCGACACCTCGCCGCGAGGGTTATTACTGGGCCGCTGTGCTCTCGACGTTCGCGCTCGGGACGGCCGCGGGCGATCTGACCGCGATGTCGCTGAACCTCGGCTTCTTCGGCTCGATCGTCTTGTTCGCCTCGATCTTCGCGATCCCTGCGGTCGGCTGGTGGCGCTTTGAGATGAACCCGATCGTCGCGTTCTGGTTCGCCTATATCGTTACGCGGCCGCTCGGCGCCTCGTTCGCGGATTGGTTCAGCAAGCCGCCATCGAGCACCGGTCTGGGGCTCGGCGACGGCACGGTCAGCGGCCTCGCGCTGATCGCCTTCGTCGGTCTCGTCGCCTACGTCGCGGTCACCAAGCGCGATGTCCAGGACGATCTGCACGCGGTGACGGGTCCGAGGCAGCACTCGGCCTCCCAGCCGAATCCACTGCCGATCCTCGACGTGGAGCTCGAGTAAAGCCCGGGAGCTCGAGCTCGACCCGGGCGCCGCCCCCCGGTCGCTCGCCGGCGAGAACGCGCCCTGCGTGAGCTGCGACGATCGCCTGCACGATCGCCAGCCCGAGCCCGGTCCCGCCCGAGGCGCGGTCGCGCGCGGCGTCGGTGCGGTGGAAGCGGTCGAAGACGCGCTCGCGCTGATCGGCGGCGATTCCGGGCCCGTCGTCGGAGACGGCGAAGCGCACCCGCAGGCCCGCGACCTGCGTGACGTCCAGCCGCACGAGCCCGCGCGGCGCCGAGGTGTGCTCGATCGCGTTGCGGGCGAGGTTGCGTAGCGCCTGGGCGAGCCGGTCGGGGTCGGCACGCAGCGTGCCGGCGGGGATCTCCGAGAGCTCGAAGCGGCGCTCGGCCGTGAGGCTCATGCCGTCCCAGAGATCCACGATGAACGGTTGCAGGTCGATCGGCTGGACCTGCAGGAACTGTCGCTCTTCGGACTTCGCGAGCAGCAGCAGGTCGTCGACCAGGCGGGTGATGCGGGAGACCTCGGCCTGCACGAGACGCTCGACCCGTCGGACCTCAGCCGGTGGAGGATCGGGTTGCGCGCCGAGCACTTCGAGCTGGCCGCGAATCACCGTCAGCGGCGTGCGCAGCTCGTGCGAGGCGTCGGCGACGAACGCACGCTGGCCGGCGAACGCGGCGGAGAGCCGGTCGAGCATGTGATTGAAGGCATCGGCTAGCACCCGCACCTCGTTGCCCGGTCCACCGGCCTCGTGGATGCGCGGCTCGAGCTCGCCTGCGTCGACCCGCGCGGCGATCGCCGCCATCCGTCGCAGCGGTCGTGAGACACGCGCGCCGACGAGGTAGGAGGCGAGCAAAGCGGCGGCGAGCGCGAGTGTGCCGGCGAACACGAACGCGCGCGCGATGCCGTGCTGGGCGCGGCGCACCTCCTGCAGCGGCTCGCCGACGCCGATCGTCACGCCCGGGGAGCGGCCGACCGCGACGCGGCGCTTGAGCAGGCGCAGATCGCCGATGTCGGGGAAGGGCACAGTCGAATATCCCTCGCGAGCTTTCAGCACGCCGAGCGCGAGGCGGTTCTCTCGGGCCTGCTTGGCGACCGTCTCGTCGTTGTCGGGGGGCGTCAGGCCGAGCAGCTCGGGTTGGTTGGTGCTTGTGCCCGCGCCGGGGACGCTCGCGAACAGCAGCGTCGAGCTGGCGGTGAAGGGCTGAGCGTTGACATACCGGGTGGCGGCCACCGACAGGGCGCGGGGAGATGCCCGGCCATCGGGAGCGGCCCGCTCGACGAGCTCGAGGTTGTGAGCGAGCTCGCCCGCATCGCCCGCCAGCTCGTGGTCGATCTGATGGCGCAGTTCGGTGCCCGTTCCGCGGTAGACGGCCACGAAGATCACGGCCGCGAACAGCAGCATCACGACCGCGACCCAGGCTGTCAGCCGCCAGCGCAGGCCGCCGCTCCGCAACCGGTCCCACGGTCGTCGCGCCTCGTGCCGGTGGCGCGGTCCGGCGGGAGTCGGGTCTTCAGCCTGCAGCATCGTCCAGGCGATACCCGACCGAGCGCACCGTCGCGATCGGCACCGGATTCCCGGGAGTGCCGAGCTTGCGCCGCAGGTAGCCGATGTAGACGTCGACGATGTTGGTCCGGGGATCGTGCTCATAGCCCCAGACGGTCGAAAGGATCTGCTCGCGGGTGAGGACGCGGCTGCGATTGCGCACGAGGTGGACGAGCAGATCGAACTCGGTGCTCGACAGCCGCACCGGCTCTCCGGCGCGGCGCACCTCGCGGGCGATCAGGTCGACTTCGATGTCGCCGACACGCAGCGACGCCGCCGGACTCTGCATCGCCAGGCGCAGCTGCGCGCGCACCCGTGCCGCGAGCTCGGCGAGCGAGAACGGCTTGACCAGGTAGTCGACCGCGCCCGCGTCGAGCCCGGCGACGCGATCCTCGACCTCACCGCGTGCGGTCAGCACGAGTACGGGGACCGTCGATTTGGCGTCGTGCAGCGAGTCGAGGATCTCCATGCCGGAGCGGCCGGGGAGCATCAGGTCGAGCACGATCAGGTCGAAGCTCTCGTGCAGCGCGCGTCGTTCGCCCTCGAGCCCGTCGAGCGAGGCTTCGACCGGGAACCCCTCGGCTTCGAGGCCGCGTTTGACGAAGTCGACGATTCCCGGCTCGTCCTCGATCAGCAGGATCATCGCTCGCGCTCGGGCCCGTACTCGTGCCGCCGCCCAGTCGGATCGTGAAAACCGGTGGCCCACAAAGAACCAGCAGGGCTGAACATCCGTCCAGCATAGATGCGGGCGGTCGGTGGCGCACGGGGGTGGGGAAACAAAAGAGTTTTCTCACAAGCGGGTTATCCCGTCGTTAACCCGCGAGGGGGACACTGTCGGGAATGGCAGTCGACCAACATCCCCGGTCCGGGAGGGTCGACAGAGGGGGCCGCTCGCAACGGGGCCGGCGCGAGAGCAGCGAGCGCATTACCGGAGGCGGAACCGACGGCAACGAGCGCCTGACCGCCGCCGCGGGAGTCCTGCTGCTCGTGCTGTTCGCCGCCCTCGGCGTGACGATCCTGAGGATCGGGCAGCTGTTGTGGTTGCATCTGTTTCTGGGGATGCTGCTGATCGGGCCGGTGCTGTTGAAGCTGGCGAGCACGGGGTACCGATTCGCCCGCTATTACACAGCGAACCCGGCCTACCGGCGCAAGGGTCCGCCCGATACGCCGATGCGCCTGCTCGCCCCGCTCGTGGTGCTCTCGACGGTGGTCGTGTTCGGCAGCGGCGTCGCCCTGCTGTTCGCCGGCCCGAGCGCGCGTGGGACGCTGTTTCCGATTCACAAGGTCAGCTTCTTCGTTTGGCTCGCCCTGATGGCAGCGCACGTGCTCGGCCACCTCGCGGATCTGCCCGCGCCGCTACGGGCGGATTACGGCGGCGCCGGGAAGGGTCTCGCCGGCCTCTCTGGCCGGGAGCCGGGGAGGGACGGGCGCGTGCTCTCGCTCGCCGGGATGCTCGTCGCCGGGCTGGTCCTGGCCGTGCTCGTGATTCCCGAGTTCGGGCCCTGGGTGAACGGCTTTCACGGCTTTCACCACCACTGAGCGTCCGCCGCGAGCACGTTTTGTGGGGTGCGAGGGCCGGTGCGGGCTCTCGTCGCGGAAACCGAGGATAAGAGCTCTCTAACGAGCTCTTTAGTGGATCCAAGGCTAGGGCGGCGAATATATACACATGGCCACCCCAACATCCAGCCGCTCCCGCGACGCCGCCCTCCGCCGCCTCGGTCGCTGCAATCGCTGGCTGCTCGCCGGCTCGGCGACTCTGACCGGGGCTTTCACGCTGCTCGCTGCGCAGGCATTCCCCGGTAAAACCGCGAGCGCAGCGAAGAAAGTACAGATATCCACGACCGAACAGGCCGCGCTGGCGCAGGCGACGACGACCGCGGAAACCGACACCGCGACGACCCCCGTGGAAGCGACGAAAACCACCGCCACCGAAACCCAGGCCCCGTCGAGCTCCACGCAATCCAGCTCGTCCACCCCGGAAGCCAGCTCGTCCTCCTCGGAATCGAGCACGGTCGTCTCCGGGGGATCGTGAGCGCGAGATGCCCGCCAGCACCGCCGCCAGCACCGCCATCCGAACCGCCTCCCCGATCGCGCGCGCCGACTGGGAGGCGCTCGGTACGAGCGCCGTCCTGCTCGTGGACGATCCCGCGGCACTCGCTACGGCCCGCGCGTCCGTCGAACGGGAGCTGCGCGCGATCGACCGCGCCTGCAGCCGTTTTCGCCCCGATTCTGACCTGGAGCATGCGAACGCCGGCGCAGGACGGTTCGTGGAAGTGGACCCGCTGTTGATCGAAGCGGTGGAGGTCGCGTTGCGCGCGGCCGCGTTGACCGATGGAGACGTCGACCCGACGGTCGGCAACGCGCTGATCCTCGCGGGCTACGACCGCGACTGGACGCTGCTGGAGCGCCCTGGCTCGGACGCCGAGTCCGAGTCCGAGTCCAAGTCCGAGTCCGAGTCTGAATCTGAGTCCTCGGATCCACCGCGGCCGACGATCACGGCGCGCGTCACGCCCGGCTGGCGGGCGATCGAGCTCGACCGCGAGCGCTCCGCGATCCGCGTTCCGACGGGTGTACGTCTCGACCTCGGCGCCACCGCGAAAGCGTGGGTGGCCGATCGCGCGGCCGCTGCCGTTCACGCGGCGACCGGGGCGGGCACCCTGATCGGCCTCGGCGGCGACATCGCCACCGCCGGCGCCGCGCCCGAGGATGGTTGGCGGATCTATGTCACCGACGACCACCGCCACGTGCCCGGCGTGCAGGGGCAGACGATCTCGATCCGAGCAGGCGGGATCGCGACCTCCAGCACGACGGCTCGGCGCTGGCGCCACGAAGAACGGACTCAGCACCACATCATCGATCCCACGACGGGCGCCCCCGTGGCGCCGCGCTGGCGCACGGTGAGCGTCGCCGCGAAGACGTGCCTGGACGCGAACATCGCCAGCACCGCCGCGCTGATCCGCGCGGACACAGCCCCTGTATGGCTCGAGCAGCTGAGACTTCCCGCTCGCCTGGTGGGCAATGACGGGGCCGTGCGCCTCGTCGGCGGGTGGCCGGCACAGGAGGGGGAGTCACGATGACAGTCCTGCTCGGCGCAGTCGGTCCCAGCACGTACTGGTACCTGACTCGCTCGACCGGCGCCGTGGCGCTGCTGCTGCTGACAGGCAGCCTCGCCCTCGGCATCGTCGGGGTGAGTCGCCTCAGCAGCCCGCGCTGGCCGCGGTTCGTGGTCGACTCGCTGCATCGCAACGTCTCGCTGCTCGCGCTCGCGTTCCTGCTCGTGCACATCATCACGGCTGTGCTCGATAGCTTCGCGCCGATCTCGCTGATCGACGCGTTCGTTCCCTTCGCCGGCAGCTACCGGCCGTTCTGGCTCGGGCTCGGCGCGATCTCGTTCGACCTGCTGCTCGCCGTGACGCTCACCAGCCTACTGCGCCGGCGGCTCGGATACGGCGCCTGGCGTGCGACCCACTGGCTCGCCTATGCCTGCTGGCCGATCGCGCTGCTGCACGGGCTTGGGACCGGCAGCGACGTGAAAAGCGCGTGGATGCTCGGTCTCAGCATCGCCTGTCTCGCGATCGTCGCGCTGGCGGTCGGCGCGAGGGCGATCACCGGCTGGCCGGAGCATGCGCGCGTGCGCGGCGCCGCGCTCGGCGTGACCGCCGCGTTCGCATTGTTTCTCTTGATCTGGCTACCCGGAGGGCCGCTCGGGCACGGTTGGGCGCAGCGCTCGGGCACGCCGACGTCACTGCTCGTGGGGTCCTCGCGGAAATGACGAGTCCACCGATGAATAAGAATCTGTCCGAAAACCCCTCAGCTCACGTTCCAGCGACCTCTGTGGAGGGATCTCGGGGTTTTCGGACCGTTTCTAAGCCGACGGAGATCGCCGTCGCGCCCCGCCGGATCGTAAGGGCGGGAGTGCGCCGATGAGCCCGGCGCACGGCGACGCCGCTGTCCTCGACACCGCTGTCCGTGACCCCGCCGTCAGCGGCGATCCCACCGTCCTGCCGCGGCTACTCGCCGGGATGCCGGAGCACGGTGCGGTCGGCCTCGCCGAGCATCGCGCGAGCAATGGCGAGCTGCCCTACGGCACACGCCGCGAGCGGCGCCGCGCCGGTGAGCTGATCGAGCTCGTCGAGCAGGCCGGTCTGCTCGGGCGCGGCGGCGCCGCGTTTCCGGTCGCGCGGAAGCTGCGCGCGGTGACGGAGGCCGCCGGGCGCACGTCGCTCGGCAAGCGGCCGATCGTGCTCGCGAACGCATCCGAGGGAGAGCCCGCGAGCGCCAAGGATCGCCTGCTGCTCGAGAGCCTGCCCCACCTGGTGCTCGACGGCGGCGTGCTGGCCGCGCGCGCCGTCGGCGCCGACGAGCTGATCGTCTGCGTCGACGAGTCAGCAGGCGCCGCCCTGCGGAACCTGACGCTCGCGCTCGCCGAGCGCGAGCGCGCCGGCGGGGATGGGCTGCGGATCGCGGTCCAGACCGTTCCCCATGGATACGTCTCCGGCCAGGAGTCGGCGCTGGTGAACCTCTGTAGCGGCGGTCCGGCCAAGCCGACGCTGACGCCGCCGATGCCGTTCCAGCGCGGCGTGCGCCGGCGCCCAACTCTCATAAACAACGCCGAGACGCTCGCCCAGCTTGCACTGATCGCACGCCACGGACCACGCTGGTTCCGCGCGCTCGGCACGCCCTCCGACCCCGGCTCCGCGCTCGTGACGCTGTCGGGCGCCATCGCCTATCCGGGCGTCTATGAGATCGAGCACGGCGCGCCGCTGCCCGCGCTGATCGAGGCCGCCGGCGGGAGCACCTCGGGGCTGCGCGCCGTGCTGCTCGGCGGCTACGGCGGCGCGTGGGTCGACGCGCGCGCGATCCCCGAGCTCGCCCTCGCAAACGACCAGCTCGCGGCTCATGGCGCATCGCTCGGCGCGGGTGTCGTGGTGCTGCTCTCCGAGCAGGCCTGCCCGGTGGCAGAGACCGCCCGCGTGACACGCTGGCTGGCCGCGCAGAGCACCGGTCAGTGCGGGCCCTGCGTGCACGGCCTGGACGCGATCGCCGGCGCGATCGAAGAGGTCGCCCACGGCGCCGCGAGCGCCGGGGTCGGGCAGCGCATCGCCCGCTGGTGCTCGCTCGCGCGGGGACGTGGGGCATGCCGTCATCCCGACGGCGCCGTGCGCTTCATCTCAAGCGGCCTGGAGGTGTTCGCGGAGGAGTTCGCCGACCACGCCCGACACGGCCGCTGCGAGGCCTGCGCGAGCTCACCTGAACTACCTCTGCCCGAGGACGACGCGCAGGCGATGGCCGCGTGAGGGGAGAGACCGTGAGACGAGCAGTATGCGCCTGAAGGTCGACCCGATCTCCTGCGAGGCCCATGGCATGTGCGCCGAGCTGCTGCCCGAGCGGATCGCGCTGGACGAGTGGGGCTACCCGATCCTCGACGAGCGCCCGCTGCCGGCGGAGCTGACCGCGCATGCCAAGCGCGCGGCCGAGGCGTGTCCGACGTTTGCGCTGCTGCTCTTGCGCGACGACGGGCGGCGGGATTGATCGAGCGTTGCCGAGCCCGACTGCGCCGCTTGGGCATGGGAGCTTTGACTCCGCGCGCCGCGAGCGAGAGGCCGCCTCGATGACGGGCAGCGGGACTGACCGCGGCGCGCCTGATCGTGCGTGGCCGGTCTCGATTCAGCCGAGCGTGACCGCGGGCGGCGGAGGTGGAGGAGCAAGGCCGATCTCCGCTTCGCGGTGTGCGGGCACGCCAGCCGCCGCGTAGGCGTCGAGCGCGTCGAGCGTCTCGGCCGCAAGCAGCGCCTGCGCGAGGCTCTCGAGCTGCTCGCGATGCTCGGTGAGCAGCTGCGTGACCTGCATGTGCGCGCGTTCGACGAGCTTGCGCACCTCCTCGTCGACGAGGCGCTGGGTCGACTCGGAGGTCTCGCTCGCGCCCGGCAGAAAAGGTCCCTCCCCGTCGGCCGGCAGCACGGCGATCGGGCCGACTGCCTCGCTCATGCCCCAGCGCCCGACCATCTGTCGCGCGATCGCGGTGAGCTGCTGGATGTCTGACTCGGCGCCGGAGGTGATCGTGTCGTAGACGAGCTCCTCGGCCACGCGCCCACCGAGCGCCACCTCGATCTTGGCCTGGAGGTCCTCCAGCGAGTAGGACACGCGGTCGGAGTCGGGCGTGGAGAGGGTCACGCCAAGCGCCATGCCGCGTGGGATGATCGAGACCTTCCGGACCGGGTCCGCGCCCGGCGTGAGCATCCCGACGAGCGCGTGGCCGGACTCGTGGTAGGCGGTGCGCTCGCGGTCGGCGGGGGAGAGCAGGATCCCGCGCGGCGAGCCGAGCATGATCTTCTCGAGCGCCTCGGTGAAGTCGCCCATCTCGACCTTCTCGTGATCGCGCCGGGCGGCGAGCAGCGCCGCCTCGTTGGCGAGGTTCGCGAGGTCGGCGCCGACCATCCCGGGGGTGCTCGCGGCCAGCGCGCCGAGGTCGGCGCTCTCCGCGAGCGGGATCGAGCGCGTGTGCACTTCGAGGATTTCCCGCCGGCCGGTGCGGTCGGGCGCCTGAACCGCGACACGACGGTCGAAGCGGCCTGGCCTCAGGAGCGCCGAGTCGAGCACGTCCGGCCGGTTCGTGGCGGCGAGCACGACGACCGCTTGGGAGCTCGCGAAGCCGTCCATCTCGGTCAGGATCTGGTCGAGTGTCTGCTCGCGCTCGTCGTTGGCGCCGGTGACCGAGACCGAGCCCTGGCGCGAGCGGCCGATCGCGTCGAGCTCGTCGATGAAGATGATCGCCGGCGCCGCCTCCTTGGCCTTGGCGAACAGGTCGCGCACCCGCGAGGCGCCGACGATCGCCTCGATGAACTCCGAGGCGGAGATCGAGAAGAACGCGGCGTGCGCCTCGCCGGCGACAGCGCGTGCGAGCAGCGTCTTGCCGGTTCCGGGCGCGCCCGAGAGCAGCACGCCGTGGGGCATCCGGCCGCCCAGGCGCCCGTAGCGCTCGGGGTTACGCAGGAAGTCGACGATCTCCGAGAGCTCGGCCTTGGCCTCGTCGATCCCGGCGACGTCCTTGAACGTGACGCGGATCGTTTCCGGATCGATCCTCCGGGCTTGCGAGCGCCCGAAGTTGCCGAGCGCGCCCATCCCGCCGGCGCCCTTGGCGGCCCGGCGGAAGATCAGGATGAAGATCCCGACGATCAGGAGCGTCGGCCCGAACCCGAGCAGAATCTCCTCGAGCAGCGACTGGCTCGTGGTCGTCGATTCGGCGTTGATCTTCACGCCCTTTTCCTGCAGCAGCGCGGACAGCTGACTGCCGTTCCAGAAGCTCGGCACCTGGGTCGCGAACAGCTTCGTCGGCGTGGCCTTCGTGTCGCCTGAGGGATAGCGCTGCTTGGACTTGAGCTCGCCCTGGATCGTGTCGCCCTTGGAGGCGATCGAGTAGACAGCGTCGCCCTTGACCTGTTCGAGGAAGTACGGGCTGAACGGCACCGTCACCCGCGGTTCGCCGGTGCTGGGCCGGAAGAACAGGACCGACAGCAGGTTGATCGCCAGCAGGATCCCGACGAACCACATGAAGCCCGGCCGGCGATGCGCCGGAGGGCCGCTCGGCGCCTGCTCGGGCATGCCACGACCGTCGGGGGCGGGGGAGACCTGCCAGCCGCGTTTGTCGCGCGGCATCGGCGGGTGGGCGTCTGAGCGACTCGCGCTCAGGCTGGCCGATCTCCGATCGGTCGCGTCGTTCGGGGGCTCATCGTCGGGCAAGGTGTAGTCGTTCAGCCGGTGATGTAGACGATGTCGCCCAGCGTCAGCATCCCGAAGACGGTTTTCGCGGCTTCGATCGGGAGCTCGACACAACCGTTTGACTGGGGGAAGCCGTAGGAGCCGCGTTCATACCCGTGGACGGCATCGCCGCCGTTGAAGTAGTTGACCCAGGGGACGTCTTCGACTTTGTATTTCGTGCCGTCGACGTCTTCGCCGGTCATCGTCGTGGACGTGAGGCGGGAGTAGATCGGGAAGATGCCGGTGGGAGTTTCCGCCCCCGGGACACCGGTGTTGGCGGGCGTGGTGAGCACGACGTGGCTGCCCCTGTGCACCTCGAGCGTCTCCGGCGAGGACTCCGAGACGGTCACGAACGTGTAGGGGCTGGGGTTCCTGCGGTCATCCGTCTCGGCCGCGAGCAGGCTCTCCCAGATGCGCTCGTTCGAGACGGAGGAGGATTCGCCGTTCGATTCGATCCCGTGGCCGGCCTCGAACACGGTCAGCGCCCCCTCGGTGGTCGGGTCGAGCTTGCCGTAGTCCAGCGGCGGCGCGCCGCCGAAGTTCGCGACGAGCGCGCCCGTTGCGGGATGGAAGGCGAGGTGGGCGGCCGTGCTCCTGCTCTCGGCGCCGCCGGGCAGGTGGACCCCGTAGAGGGAGTGGAACGTGTAGGGCAGATATCCGAGCCGCGCGAGCGCCTGCTGGAGCGCCTTGACGGGCGGGCAGGCGACCGTCAGCGCGACCGTCCTCGTCTTGCCGAGCGGCGTCTGCCCGCTGGCCTGGATCGATGAGGGGATCGTGAGCGTGTAGGAGGTGCAGGGCTCGAGCGTCGAGGCGGGCGTGAAGTACTCGGAGTCGCCGTTCGTGCTCCACGTCCCTGCGACCGTCGGGCTCACCCGCGGGCGCGGGGATCCCGGCGTGGGTGTGCCTGACAGCCTCACCCACAAAGGGGTCGTGCCGTCCACGCGGATGCGGTCGGGGAGTGCCGTCAGGGTCGTGTGTGCCTCCGGCGTGACAGGTGTGGCAGGCGTGGCGGGTGTCGCGGCGCTGGCCTGATGCGAGCCGAGCAGGCCGCCTGCGCCGTGATCGCTGCCGGCCAGCGCGACGACCGTGACGACGGCTATGATCGCCGCCGCCAGCAGCACACCCGCTAGCCGGACGCCCCTGTGGTGAGCCGCCGGAGAACCAGTCGCTTCTCGATGCGCACTCATTTGTTAGAGGGTAACGCCTCGGGAGTCGTTGTCGCCGATGTCCTGAAGCTAGACTGCGTGCCCCCGCCGGAGTAGCTCAGTCGGTTAGAGCAGGGGAATCATAATCCCAAGGTCACAGGTTCGAGTCCTGTCTCCGGCATCACGAAAGGCCTGCAAATACGGTCTTCGCCGATCGGTGGCGACGGGCGCGCCGTGGCCGATGCTTCTAGGGAGTTATTGCGTCTTATTAGCTTTGGCCTATAAGCGTGTATAACTGTGTATACCCTTGGATCCAATCAAGAATCCATATACGCCCAACGCCGGCTCGCGGCCACCGGCCCTCGCCGGCCGTCACGCAGAGCTAGAGCAGTTTCGCGTCCTGGTCGGGCGCCTCGCGCGAGGCGCAACTGAGCAGAGCATGATCATCCGCGGCCTGAGAGGGGTCGGCAAGACCGCGCTGCTGAATGTCTTCGAGGACCAAGCCGAGGACGCGGGCTTCATCACCTTCTACCACGAGCTGACGCCACAGACGGGACTCGCGGGGGAGCTCGCCCGGGACATCCAGGTAGCGCTCTCTCGCCTGAAGCTCACGGCGAAGATGCTCGCGAAGATCCGCGGAGCGCTCGGTCAGCTGCAGTCGATCAAGCTGACGGGCCCTGAAGGGATCGGCCTGTCGGTTGACTTGCGCCGCGCCGACGAAGCGACGCTTTCCAGCGACCTCACTCAGCTCTTTCTCCAGCTCGGAGATGCCGCTCGCGAGAACGACCGTGGCGTCGTCTTCTTGCTCGATGAGGTCCAGTTCGCCGAGCCGGCCCAGTTTCGCGCGGTCCTCAGCGCGCTACATCGGGCGACACAGCGCAGCCTGCCGATCACCCTGGCGGCTGCCGGCCTGCCGCAGATCCCGAAGCTCACGGGCGAGGCACGCAGCTATGCCGAGCGTCTCTTTACCTTCCCCGTGATCGGCAACCTCTCACAGCAGGATGCCGAAGCCGCGCTTGTGGAGCCGGCGAAAGCCCACGACGTCAGCTTCGATGAGGGCGCCATCGTCGCGGCGCTCGAATGGACCGCCGGCTACCCCTTCTACATACAGCAGCTGGGCAAGCACGCCTGGAACCTCGCCTCGGACTCGCCGATATCCCTCGAGGTGATCGAGGACGCCAAACCTGCTGCGCAGGCCGCGCTCGACCAAACGATGTACGAGGTGAGGATGCAGCGCGCGACGAACACCGAGCGACGCTACATGCGCGCGATGGCTGAGCTCGGAACCGGCCCGTATCGCTCGGGCGATGTGGCTCGTGCAGCCGGCAAGCAAACGACCACGCTTTCCCCTGTCCGTCAGACCCTGCTCGAGAAGGGACTGATCTACGCAACCGAGGATTATGGGCACGTCGACTTTACGGTGCCGCGCTTCGATGAATATCTCAGACGCCAGCTGTCATACCGTCCGCCACGGCAACGAAGCTAGGCGCCCAAAAAGCCAGCCTGAGCATCCTCTTGCCCGACCACGCGCAGGCGCTGGCGGACAGGGCACAGCTGATGCTCCAACGAGGCGAGGTTCTGCGTCCGGGCGAGCTCTGAGATGCCCGCCATGCATTCCGTGCGGCATGTACGGATGAATGTCAAATCACGGGGCGCGTTGCATGGGATCGTGCAACAGTTTGTGTTGGGCGTCGCCGTCTGTGCGTGTGTCACTGCGAATATATGCAGGACGCTGACGCTGACGCTGACCGATTTCGGCAGCGTGGCGTTCTCGGATCTGGGCTTCAATGGGGGTCCTCCTCGAGCAACGTGCCCGCTGTGCGCTCATACACTTATCTAACGGTTTCTTTACGAGACTCTTGGTTGGCGCGGGGATGCTGGGCGTCACCGTGTCTCGCGTCTGTGCGAGGCGCGGTGCCTTCTTTGCTCTGCAACCTCTGACTGAAGGAACCTGTGTCTAAACGCAACGTACGACCTTGGTTGATCATTACCCTCGGCGTGCTGTGCGTCGCGGCGATCGTCTTCGCTTACACGACCGTGGGGCAGGCATCGCAGAGCACGGTGCAGAGCACCCGGACGGCCACCGTGGCGAAGGGCGTTGTGCAGTCGACTGTGTCGGGCAGCGGCACGCTCAAGCCCGCGGCTAACGTCGGCGCCAATTTCGCCACCGGTGGAACCCTTACGGGGGTGTTCGTGAGTGTGGGCGACCACGTCAAAAAGGGTGAATTGCTCGCTGAAATCGATCCGAGCAGCGCGGAATCGAGCTTGCGCACGGCGGAAATCGACCTGACGACCGAGGAAGCGGCCTATCACGACGCGGTCGAGGGACTGACCCCCGCCGAAGCGCGCCAGGCTGACATCAGCGCTGAGCAGTCACGAGCGTCGGTCAGATCTTCCAAGCAGTCCCTCGAGCAGGACAGGCAGACAGCAAAGTCAGAAGCGTCTTCCGCCAGCGCGACGCTCGCACAGGCCGAAGTCTCGCTGAAGAGCACCGAACAGTCCGTTGCCGTCGAAGCCAAGAGTCAGCAGGACGCGGTCAACCAGGACATCAGCCAGCGCGCCGCCGACGAAAAAGCGGTCGTCGAAGCCAAGACCCTCCTCGAAGAGGCGAAGTCGCTGCTCGCGACCGAAAAGGCCAAGTCGCCTCCCGACGAACAGAAGGTCAGCTCGGCTGAATCGAAGCTCAGCTCGGCCGAAGCGACCGTCAAGTCAGACGAAGCAAAAGTGGTTCAGGACGGCTATACGATCACGAGCGCGCAGAACAATCAGGCCGCGCAGGTCATCAAGGGCCAGCAGTCGATCGACAGCGCCCGCAACACGGTCGCGAACGCGCAGAAGAGCAAGGCATCCACCAAGCTCCGCAACGACCAGACGATCGCGCAGGCTCAGACCAGCCTCGCAAGCGCGGAACTGTCGCTGCAGTCCACGCTGGCCGCCAACGAAGTCAAGGCGGCGCCGCCGAAGATGTCGACCGTGGTGAGCGCTGAGAACAGCGTCAAGAGCGCGCGGATGACGGTCGAAAAAGCCCGCGAGACGCTGGCGCAGACGAAGCTGTACGCACCCGCGGAAGGGGTGGTCGCGTCGGTCAAAAACACGGTCGGCGAAAGCGTCTCGGGCACGGGCTCAGAAGCGTCATCCACCAGCAGCGGCTCGGGCGCGAGCAGCGCCACCGGCAGCAGTGGCACCGGCGGCGCCAGCAGCAGTGGAGCCGGTGGCAGCGGCGCGACCGGTGGCAGCGGCACGAGCGGGACAGGCACGAGCGGGAGCGGCACGAGCGCAACGGGCAAAAGCGGCGGAACCGGCGGGGCCGGCGGCAGCGCCGCGACCAGCGCCACCGGCACCGGTGCCAGCGGCACGAGCGGTACCGGCTCCGGTGGGACTGGCACCAGCGGAGCCGGTGCGACTGGGACCAGCGGGACTGGCACCAGCGGAGCCGGGACCAGCGGCAGCAGCGGAGCCGGGAGCGGGAGTGGACCGTCGGAAGCCGGCGTTGCGACGAGCACCGGCGATAGCGGCGGTGGTGTCTTTCACGACCTCGTCGACACGAGCGACACGAGCAGCGCCGGCAGCGGTGGGGATCGCGAGATCGCCGCCACGAGCAGCGCTGGCAGCGCGAGCACCAGCGGCGCCGGCGGCACTGGCACCGGTACCGGCACCAGCAGCACGAGCAGCGAAAGCAGCACCAGCAGCTCGTTCATCGAACTCGTCGACCTGCGGGGCTACCAGGTGGTTGTGCCGCTCAGCGAATCCGAAGTCGGCAACGTGCATGTCGGGCAGATCGCCACCGTCACCGTCGAAGCGCTCAACGGCCGCAAGTTCGCCGCTTCGGTGGTGAGCGTCGCGGTTCTGTCGACGAGCAGCAGCGGGGCGGTCAGCTACGACGTCACCTTCCAGCTCGAACAGTCGGCGGCCGGGTTGAAGCCCGGGATGAGCGCGACCGCCGAAGTCGTCGTCAAGCAGGCTCAAGGGATCAACGTCCCGACGAGCGCGATCACCGCCGATTCGGTGACCGTCGAGCGTAGCGGCAAGCAGGTCAGCCAGGCCGTGACGACGGGGCTGGCGGGCAACAGCTCGACGATCGTTCTCAGCGGACTGAAGGCGGGAGAAACGGTCGTCCTGCCGGCGGCGAGCACCACGGGCTCCAGCGGCGCGAGCCTGACCTCCAAACTGGGCGGTCTCTCCAAATCCGGCGGCCTTGGTGGCGGCCTGGGCGGCGGTGGCGGCGGGTTCCCCGGCGGCGGCGGTGGTGGAGGTGGCTTTCCCGCCGGAGGCCCGCCGTGATGCGCTTGCCGAGAGTTACCGGCGGCGCGCGACCCTCCGGCCCATCGGGACGGTCTGCTCGCCCCCAGCCGCTGGTCAAGCGCCACCCGCTCTCACGGCAGGCCGGCAATGGCCGGCGCCCGCGGCCACCGGCGATTCTGGTGCGCGAGGTCACCAAGACCTACGAGCTTGGGCAGATCAGGGTACGCGCGCTGCGCACGGTCTCCCTGCAGATCGACCGCGGCGATTTCGTCGCGATCATGGGCAGCTCGGGCAGCGGCAAGAGCACGCTGATGAACATCCTTGGCTGCCTGGACATACCCACGAGCGGGCGCTACCTGATCGACGGGGTGGATGTGCGCAGCCTCGACGAGGACGACCTCTCGGATCGGCGTAACCGCAAGATCGGGTTCGTCTTTCAGAGCTTCAACCTGGTCGCGCGCACCAGCGCGATCGCGAATGTGGAACTGCCGCTCGCCTACGCGGGGGTCGATCGTGCGACGCGCCGCCGCCGCGCAGAGGATGCGCTCGGTGCGGTCGGGATGGCCAACCGTCTGCACCACCAGTCATCGGAGCTCTCCGGGGGTCAGCAGCAGCGGGTCGCCGTCGCCCGTGCGATCGTGACAAACCCAACGCTGATCCTCGCCGATGAGCCGACGGGGAACCTCGACTCGCGCTCCACCGAGGATGTGCTGCGGATCTTCGCGCGTCTCAACGAAGAAGGCCGCACGGTGGTCCTGATCACCCACGAGCCCGATGTCGCCGAACAGGCCAAGCGGGTGATCAGCTTGAGCGATGGCGAGATCGCGGAGGATCGCCGGATCGCCGGCGTGCACGACGCGCCGCCTGTGCTGCACCACCTGAAGTCCGCGCATCACCCGGTCGAGGCCGCCGTCGCGCAGGCGCAGGTGCAGTCGTGATCGGACTCGAGACGATGCGGATCGCCTGGGGTGGGATCACCGCGAACAAGCTGCGCTCCGGGCTGACGATCCTCGGGATGACGATCGGGGTCGCCTCGGTGATCATCCTGATCGCGGTCGGCAACGGCTCCTCCAACGCCGTCAAGTCTCAGATCCAGAGCCTCGGCACGAATGTGCTGCTGGTGATGGCCGGCGCCGGGCGCGGCGGTATCCGCGCGTCCAGCGCGAGCACGGTGTCATTGACCAAGGGTGACGCCGAAGCCCTGCAGAGCAAAGACCTCGCGCCGGATGTCAAGAGCGCCTCGCCGGTGGTGAACGCCTCGAGCGTGAAACTTGTCTATGGCGGCTCGAGCTTCGAACCGTCGTCGTTCATCGGCACCACCCCGTCCTATCTCACGGCGCACAGCTACGAGTTCGCCGAAGGCGCCTCGTTCACCTCCGAAGACGTGGCCAAGCACGCGCGCGTGGCGGTGATCGGCCAGGAAGTCGTGCAGGAACTTTTCGCCGGTCAGAACGCCGTGGGGCAGAACATCAAGGTCAACGGCGCAAACTTCGAAGTGGTGGGTGTGCTCGCGAAAAAGGGAACGAACGGCACGACCAACGAGGACGACGTGGTGATGGCGCCGATCACGACGGTGCAGAGCGCGCTGACCGGTGCGGGATCGATCGACTCGATCACGGTCGAGGCGAAGTCCGAATCCTCACTCGACGCCGCCGAAGGCGAGGTCACCCAGATCATCGAGGAACGCCACAAAATCAAGGACACCTCAGAACCCGGCTTCAGCGTCCTGAACCAGGGGTCGCTGCTGTCGACCTCCAGCTCCTCCTCGAGCGTCTTCACGACCCTGCTGGGCGAGGTCGCCGCGATCTCGCTGCTGGTCGGTGGGATCGGCGTCATGAACATCATGCTCGTGAGCGTCACCGAGCGCACCAGGGAGATCGGGATCCGCAAGGCGATCGGGGCCAGGCGCTCGGACATCCTCACCCAGTTCCTGACGGAGGCGGTGCTCGTCTCCCTGATCGGGGGGCTGACCGGAGTCGCCGTCGGCGTGCTCGGTAGCCAGTTCAAGATCGCCGGGGTGCAGCCGGAGATCGCGACGTACTCGATCTTCCTCGCCTTCGGTGCGGCGGCGCTCTCCGGCCTGTTCTTCGGCACCTACCCTGCCGCCCGCGCCGCGCGCCTCAGACCGATCGAAGCGCTGCGCTTTGAGTGAGCAACCTTCCCCCATCCAGGAGCCCGCCATGCCTGACGAGCAACAGACAGCCCACGACAGACCAGCCTACGATCCCGCCGTACAGACGCCGGAGACGCTCGCGTATGAGCCGATCGAGGACGAGCAAGACGAGTGGTCCGAGGAGCCCGAGGACCTCGAGCTGCCTGCCCGCCCGCGCCCGCGGCTGCTCGGGGTGGGTGGGAATCCCATTCCCCTCGCGCTGCTGGGCGTGCTGCTGATCGCCGGCGGGTTCATCGCCGGCGTGCAGGTCCAGAAGGGCCAGACCTCCACCGCGTCCACCGGCGGCGCCCCGGCGGGCCTTGCCTCACGCTTTGCGGCGCTTCGCGGCGGCACGTCGAGCGCAGGCAAAACCCCAGCGGGCGTCCCCGCGGGCGGGTTCCCTGGCGCCGGCACGGGCGCTGGCCGTCCGACTTCCGGCACCGTGGCCTACCTCGACGGGAACACGCTGTACGTGACGAGCTCCGAAGGCAACACCGTCAAGGTCAAAACCTCGCCGAGCACGAGCGTCACCAAGACCGTGAAGACGAAAGTCAAAGGTATCTACCCCGGTGAAACGGTGACGGTCACCGGCGCCACTGCCACGAATGGGACCGTCAGCGCCGAATCGATCAGCGTCGGCTCGTCAGGCACGGGTATCGCGGCGCTGCTCGGCGGCGGCGGCTCCGGCGCAACCAGCGGCCCAAGCAGCGGCGGCTCACCGGCGCTGTTCGGCTCCGGCTAGAGCAATACGACAACTCTCAAACAAGGAACGATAGATGCCCACTCACTCGCCTCGCGCTCATCAACCAACACGCCGCCGCCACAACCGGCCGCTCCTCGCCCTGCTGCTCCTCGGCGCCTGCCTGATGCTGGCGGCGTGCGGAAGCACCTCCGGCAGCGGCGGTAGCACCAACTCCGCGACCAGCAAATCGGCGACAACATCGAGCAACCCCGGTGGGGCCGGGTCTGCCAGGTCGACGGCGCTGCGCGAATGCCTGTCCAAGCAGGGCGTCACGCTCCCTTCCGCGCCGGCCGGCGGCAAGCCCCAATCGTCTGGGTCGGCACCCCCAGCCGGCGCCCCAGGCCAGCCTCCGAGCGGCGGATTCAAACTACCGAAGGGCGAGAGCGCCGCGCAACTGCAAGCCGCGCTGAAGAAGTGCGGTGGCGGCAACTTCCCGGCCGGCGGAGCCGCGCGGTTCCGCGGCGCCGGTTCAAGCAGGACGCTCGCGAAGTTCTCGGCGTGCATGCGTGAAAACGGCGTGAATCTGCCGGCCCCGAACACGTCGGGCAAAGGCCCGGTCTTCAACACCAAGGGCATCGATACGAGCAGCGCGGCCTTCAAGAGCGCCGAGAGCAAGTGCCGCGGCGACCTCGGCCCAGCCGCCGGGGGTGGTGGGCCGCCGAGCGGCGGTGGGCCTCCGCCGAGCGGCGAAGCTCCGGCCGGCGGCGCTCCGCCCACGGGCGAAGAAGGCTAGTCCGAGACTCGGGGCGCGGCTAATGTCCCGATCGCTCACGCCGTCGAAGTGCTCGGTGGGTGCGGGCGCCCGTTCTGTGTCACCGGGGCGCCGAAGCTCACGGTCAGACGGGCGCCGCCGCCGGGCGCGTTCTCGGCCTTGACGTAGCCTCCGTGTGCTTCGGCGGCCTGGCGCACGATCGCGAGCCCGAGCCCGGAACCGGGGAGCTTGCGGGCCCGGTCGGCTCGATAGAAACGGTCGAACACGAACGGGAGATCGGACTCCTGAAAGCCCGGTCCGTGATCGCGAACGCTCAGCACCCCCTGGCGTAGGCTGACCTCGATCGTACCGTCGGCGGGGCTCCACTTGCGGGCGTTGTCGAGCAGGTTCGAGACGGCACGGTTGATGCGATCCGCCTCGCCGCTGAGGACGGTCGGCTCGAGGCTCACCTGCAGCTGCACCTCGCCGCGTCTTTGGGCTCGCTGCACCGCGTACTCGACGATCTGGTCGAGATGCACGGCATCGTTGGCCGGCTCGGTCTGGGTCTCGCGCGCGAGCTCGACAACATCGCTGACTAGTGCGGTCAGCTCGTCGAGCTCCTCGACGATGTCGTCCTGAATGCTCGCTTGATCCTCGGCGGGAAGACGGTCGGCTTCGCGCAGAATCTGGATGTTCCCGCGCAGCGTCGCGATCGGTGTGCGCAGCTCGTGGCTCGCGTCGGCGACGAGATGCCGCTGGGCCCGCAGGGAGCGCTCCAGCACGTCAAGGGTGCGGTTGAAGCTCGCCGCCAGCCGAGCGATCTCGTCATGGCCCGTGACATCCAGCCGCTGAGAGAGATCGAGCGTGTCGCTCAAGACCTCCGCTCGTCGCGTGAACCGCGCGACCGGCACCAGCGCCGTACGCGCCACCAGGGCGCCGAGAACGGCCGCGATCGCGATACCGGCCAGGCCCACGAGTGCGAGCAAGATCAGGATCTCGTTCAGCTCGTGGTCGACCTGGGTGAGAGGCAACGCGATCAGGACCGCGCCCAGCGACCCAGCGCCCACCGTGATCACACGCAGATGGGTCCCCTTGACGGTCCGATCGGACAGCGCCCGCCCGCTGCCGTGCGCCGCGATCGCCCGATCCCGAGCGCTGGGTGGGATCCTCGGCGAGGAGCCCTGCCCGCCTGGAACAATGACCTGAGCACTCTTGGACACGAACTGGACATAGCCGGAGGCGGCACCGAACTGAGGTGGCTTGACAGCCCGAAGGAACCCGGCCGGCAACTTCGCGCCACGCGGCAGACCACCACGAGCAAACGCCGCGGCTGGAGGCAGACCACCAACGCCTGTGAATATCTGGGCGCGCTGACGCAGGTACCCGTCGACCTGGCCACGCAGATCGGCACGGACCACGACATACACGGTCACCGCGGCTCCCAGCACCGCCAGCACGACCGCGAGTCCCGCGACGGCCGCGATCCGCGCACGCAAAGTCATGGCTCACGCAAGACGTATCCGACGCCCCACACGGTCTGGATCAACGGCCGAGCGCCTACGTCCTCGAGCTTGCGTCGCAGATAGCCGACATACACCCGCAGCGCATTCGAGGACGCTCCAAAGTCATAACCCCACACGTGCTTATAGATATGGCTGTGAGACAGCACCTGCCCAGGGTTCAACATGAACAGCTCGAGCAGCTGGTACTCGGTGCGCGTCAACTCCGTGAATCGATCCCCGACGAGCGCGCCGTACCTCGCGGAGTCCAGCTGGATCTCAGCAAACGAGAGTAGCTTCGGCGGCGCATCCTCGGGCATCTCACGACTACGGCGCAGCAACGCTCGCAGACGCGCCTTCAGCTCCTCCACATCAAAGGGCTTGACCATGTAGTCATCGGCGCCGACGTCCAGGCCCTCGACACGGTCGCTGATCGCGCTACGCGCCGTGAGCATCAAGATCGGCACTCGCTCCCCGACCCGTCGCACGCCCCGGCACACCTCCAAGCCGTCTATATCGGGCATACCCACGTCCAGCAGCACCACGTCGGGAACATCGCTCGTGATCAAATCGAATGCCTCGGCGCCACCGTCAGCGGTCTGCACCTCATAGCCATCCAGGGTCAACACGCGGCGCAGCATTTCGCGCACACCACGCTCATCGTCGACCACGAGGGCTCTCACCCAAGGATTGTGACGCTGGCCAACCCGCCTCCGCCGGCTCCTGGAGGATTCCTACGCTTTACTTACAGGTCCTTCGATCACGGTCATCGAACACCGCTTCATCCTCACTGACGGCTGTTGATGTGTATGGACGTCCAGGCGAGCCTAGTGGGTGTGGTGTCCGCGCACGGTTCCCCATGACTGCCAGGTGATGCGCAGGATGACAAGCGTGATCCCGAGGCCGATGAGCGGATCAGCGATCGGGGCTCCGAGCGCGACGACGATCGCGGAAGCGATCACGGCGAGGCTGACGTAGGCGTCCGCGCGGGCATGATGCCCGTCAGCGATCAGCGCGGGACTGTCGAGCCTTTGCCCGGCGCTCAGGCGTATGCGTGACGCGATGAAGTTGCCGGCGTAGCCGATCGCCCCGGCAAGCGCGAGCGCCGCCAGATGGGTCGGCGCGGAGGGATGAATGAGTCGGCTGACGGCCTCGATACCGGCCACACACGCGCTGATGAAGATGGCGGCCACGACGGCCAGGCCGGCGCGTCGCTCCGCGAGCTGGGAGTGCAACGCGAACGCGATCCCGAGCGGCACGGCGGTCAGCGCATCGCCGAAGTTGTGGATCAGGTCAGCAAGCAAAGCGATGCTGGCGCTGGTGACGAACACGAGGGTCTGAGCGATGGCGGTGAGCCCCAGGACCGCGAATGAAAGCGAGACGGCACGGATGCCCTGCCGGGAGCGCTTGATGCTGTCGTGTACGAGGCCGTGAGAATGACCGTGCTCTGCGCCGTGGGTGTGATCGCGCCCGTCGTGGTCTGCATGGCCGTGTACGTGCTCGGCGGGCATGGACCGACGCACGAGCCTGAGATGACGGTGAGGCCCGCTGTTGGGATGGCTGTGCAGTCGCCCGCCGTGGCGGTGAATGTTCGGGTCGAGGGCGAGCATCGGGGCAAACTACCGCAGGTAGTCGGCTACATACAGGATCAGAACGAGCCCTTGGGGATCGAGCACATACGCCCCCGCGATGCCACCGACAGACTCTCTGCCAGAGCCATCGCTTGCCGGGATTGCGCGGGAGTGGGGCCGGATCGGCAGCATCGGGTTCGGTGGCCCGCCCGCGCACGTGTGGACCGCATTGAAGGTCGGCGCCCTGGCGTTCGGCGGCGGATTCCCCTCGGCGCTGCTGGCGGCGTTCGTCGCGTTTGTGCCCTCGTTCTCATTCATCCTGTTCGGCGCCGCGCGCTTCGAGCGGCTGCTTGTCGACGAGCGCGTGATTGGGTTCCTGGCCGGCGCGGCTCCGGCGGCGGCCGGGGCGATCGTCGGCTCTGCGATCCCCCTCGCTGCCGCTCTCAGCGAGACCTGGCAGTACGCCGTGCTTGCCGCCGCGGCGGTTGCGCTGCTCGCGCTGCGGCGCGGCGTCGTTGTAACCCTGCTCGCTGCCGGCCTCGCTGGCGCCATCGCCGGGCTACTCGATGCGCCGCTCCCACATTAGGACGCCGGAGCCGGCGCTGGAGACCGTGTACGGGAGCTGGCGCCGGGGCGACGCGGTACGTGCCTCACCCACGCGGCGACTGGGGGAATCCGACGGCGCCGGCGCCGGCCGAGTCCCGCAGCAACGCCTCGGCCGCAGCCGCGTCGAGCGGCCGGGCGAAGAGAAAGCCCTGGCCTGAGTCGCACTGCTCGGCCAGCAGAAGCGAGAGCTCCCGGGGCTCCTCGATGCCCTCGGCGAGCGTCTCGATCGAGAGGGACTTGCCGAGTTGCAGCAGGTCGTGCAGCAGGGTCTCGCCCTCCTCGGTGCCGGTCAGGCCGGAGACGAACGAGCGGTCGATCTTCAGGGCATCGACCGGGAACTGCTGAAGGTGGGCGAGGGACGAGTAGCCGGTGCCGAAGTCGTCGATCGCGATGCGCGCGCCGAGCGCCTTGATCGCGGCGAGTCGCCGCGCGGTCTGCTCGACGTTGCGCATCAGGGCCGTCTCGGTGACCTCCAGGGTCAGCGCGCTCGCCTGCAGGCCACTGCGTGCAAGCGCGTCGCTGACGTCGCCGATCAGCTCGTCGGTGTCGAGCTGGCGCGCGGAGACGTTGACGGCGATGCCGACGGGGTACCCGCTCTCACGCCACGCCGCGCCCTGCCGGCAGGCCTCTTCGAGCACCCACTTGCCGACCTCCACGATCAGGCCCGTCTCCTCCAGCGTCGGGATGAAGTCTTGGGGTTGCATGACTCCCCGCGTCGGGCTGTTCCAGCGGATCAGCGCCTCCATCCCGGTGGGGCGCATGTTCCGCAGGTCGAACGTGGGCAGGTAGACGAGGAACAGCTCGTCGTTCTCGAGGGCGGCGCGCAGATCCGCCTCGAGCTCCCTCCGGCGCTCGATCGCGTCCTGCATCACGGCCTCGAATACCGCATAGCGGTTCTTGCCGTCCCACTTCGCGCGGTACATCGCGATGTCTGCGTCGCGCAGCAGATCGCCGGCCGAGGTCCGGTCGCCCGTCGCGATCCCAACGCTCGCCGTGATCGCCACGGTGGTCTCGTCCCCGGGCTCTCCGAGCGTGAAGGGTTGCTCGAGCGCTTCCAGCAACCGTTCCGCGATCAGCTCGGGCCCGGCCGCGAGCGACGGGTTCTCGGCGATCACGACGAGCTCGTCCCCGTCGAGACGCCCGAGCGTGTCGGTGGCTCGCACGACGCCGTCCAGTCGCTCAGCCACGGCTCGCAGCAGCTCGTCGCCGGCGTCGCGGCCGCGTGTGTCGTTGATCGACTTGAAGTCGTCCAGATCGATGACCAGCGCTGCGACCGGCGTGCCGTTGCGGCGCGAGCGCAGCAGCATCTGCTCGATGCGGTCCAGTATCAACGCCCTGTTCGCAAGCCCCGTCAGCGAGTCGTGGGTCGCCGCGAACGCGAGCTCCTGAGCCCGATCGGAGGCGTGTTGAGGCTCGGAGGCGTGGTGACGCTCCGATGCAGAGAGCTCGCCGGCCATCGCCGAACTGGGCATTCCCGAACTGGGTCGCTGCACTGTCATCTCGTGTCAACAGCTCGGCGGCCGACGCCCGTTCCTGGAGCAGGTTCTTTCGTAATAAACGAGTGTTGCCGGCCGATCCGCGTGACTCGATGAGCGAGCGTTCGCTCTCCGATCTGCCTAGCGCGAAGACGCCGCAGAAGCCGGCCCCCGGCGCGCCCGTCAGACTGCGTGGGGATGGCCTCGGCCTCGCTCTCCTCCTCCGCTCAACCCAACGTTCCCGGCCGCGGCATCGTCGCTAGCTACAGCCCGCGCTTCTGGATGCTGGTGGCGCTGGTCGGCGTCGCGGCCGGCGTTGGCGGCGCCGCGCTGATCGAGCTGTTGCGCGCCGTCCAGCACCTGGCATGGTCCTACGAGCACGGACATTTCCTGGAAGGCGTCGAACGCAGCAGCGATGCCCGCCGGGTGCTCGTGCTCGCCTGCGGCGGCGCGATCGCGGGGGTCGGCGCGCTCGGCCTCGCGCGGCTCGGTGGGGGAGATGTTCCGGAGGCGCTGTGGTTGCGCGCGGCGCGCCTACCGCTGCTCGGCAGCTTCGCGCGCGCGGTGGAGTCGATCGTGATCGTCGGGCTCGGCGCCTCGCTCGGCCGCGAGGCCGCGCCGCAACAGGTCGGTGCCGCGGTCGCGTCCTGGCTGAGCGACTGGGCGCGCCTGCCGAGCTGGCAGCGCCGGCTGCTCGTCGCCTCAGGGGCGGGCGCCGGGATGGCGGCGGTTTACAACGTTCCGCTGGGCGGCGCGTTGTTTGCGCTCGAGGTGCTGCTCGGCACGCTCAGCCTGCCGCTTGTGCTCCCGGCCCTGGCAACGAGCCTGCTCGCCACCGCGGTCGCCTGGATCGCGCTCGGCTCGCGCCCGACCTACCTCGTCCCCACCTACGACGCACACGCCTCCCAGATCGTCTGGGCGCTGCTCATCGGCCCGCTCGCGGGTGTCGTCTCGGTGCTCTACGTCCACCTGATCACGGGCGCCAACGCGCTACGCCCGGCCGGCTGGCGGCGGGTCGTCGCGCCGATCGCGGTGTTCACTGCGCTCGGGTTTGTCGCGATCGCCTACCCCCAGGTGCTCGGCAACGGCCGGGGCGTCGTGCAGCTCGCGCTGGTCGGCCGCCTCGCGGTCGGCGTGATGGCGGTCCTGATCGTGCTCAAGCCGCTTGCGACGGCCGGCTGCCTGGGCAGCGGCGCGCCCGGCGGTCTGTTCACCCCGACGCTGACGCTCGGCGTGGTGCTCGGCGGCGTGCTCGGCGATGGGTGGCTGCAGCTGTGGCCGGGGACGCCGCTCGGCAGCTACGCGGTGATCGGCGGCGCCGCGGTGCTCGCCGCAAGCATGCAGGCGCCGCTCGCGGCGGTCGTGCTGTTGCTCGAGCTGACCCACAAGGTCGACGGCCTGATGGTCCCGATGCTGCTGGCGGTCGTCGAGGCGACCGTCGTCTCGCGGCTGCTGCGCGCGCGCTCGATCTACTCCGCCCGGCTTCCGGGCAGCGCCGTGGACGCACACGAAGCGAGCTACGGGGACATCGACGGGGGCGTCGCTGGAACGGGCCCGCGGACCGCGCAATCATCTGGCCCACCCCTATGAGCACGGCATGAACGTCCCACCGGGAGCATCGCGAGCATGAGCGGCGCAGAGATCGGGCTGGCGCTGTCGGTTTTCCTCGCGTGCACGGTCGAGGCGGTCGAGGCGCTGACGATCATCCTCGCCGTCGGCACCACGCGCAGCTGGTCGTCGGCGCTCGGCGGCGTCGGCGCCGCGACGCTCGCGCTCGCCGTGATCGTGGCCGCGCTCGGCCCGGCCATCACCTCGCTGCCGATCGACGTTCTGCGAGTCCTCGTCGGTGGCCTGCTGCTCATCTTCGGCCTGCAGTGGCTGCGCAAGGCGATCCTGCGGGCCGCCGGATTGAAGGCCATGCACGACGAGAGCCTGATCTACGAAGAAGAGGCCGCGGCCGCACGCGCGGCCGGCGCCGAGCCGGCCGGCTTTGACGGCTACGCCTTCACGGTCTCCTTCAAGGGGGTGCTGCTGGAGGGCCTCGAGGTCGCGTTCATCGTGCTCACGTTCGGCGCCAACCAGCATCGCGTCGGCCTGGCCGCCAGCGCCGCCGGGCTCGCGATTCTCGTGGTCGTCCTCGGCGGTGTCGCGGCGCGAGCGCCGCTGGCGCGGGTGCCGGAGAACACGATGAAGCTCGCGGTCGGGGTGATGCTGAGCTCGTTCGGGATGTTCTGGGGCGCCGAGGGCGCGGGCGCGAACTGGCCGGGCGGCGACGCCGCGCTGCTGGCGATCGTCCCCGGCGTGCTCGTCGTCGCCGTCGCGATGGTCCGGATCGTGGGCCGCGGCGGAGCCGGGACCGGGGCCGGGGCCGGGGTTGGGGCCGGGGCTGGGCATCCGGCGTCACCCGGGCAACCCCAGACAGCGCCCACCGAAACCACCACCGACCGGGCGACGGTGGGCGCATGACACGGGCGCGAAGATTCGGGCTCGCGGTTTGGGATTTCATCGTCGGCGACGACTGGCGCACCGCGTTCGGCGTGGCGCTCGCGCTCGGGGTGACCGCGCTCGTCGCCACGGCGGGAGTCTCGGCTTGGTGGGTCATGCCGCTCGCCGTGCTCGGGCTGCTTGCGCTGTCGATCAGGCGCGCCGCCCGCGAGGCCTCGCGCCAGAGATGATCGTGCCGCGCGGACGCGCGCGCACAAAAAGCGACGCACGGGACGGGCTACGGGGATAGGCGCTCCGCGCGGATATCCCGCCAGCTCAGACCCTCCGCGAGCAGCGCGGGGATGCCGAGGCCCAGGGCGGTGAGCACCTCTACCGCCTGCAGGATGATGCCGTAGGCCAAGCCCGGTCCCGCGCCGACTCCGTAGGCGGCGAGCACGACCAGGCAGGCGGCCTGAAAGACGCCGACGTTCGACGGCGTTGCCGGGAGGATCGCGCTGACGTTCACGGCCAGCAGGATCGTGGCCGCCGTGACCAGGCCCGCGTGGGATTGCAGGCCGAGGGCGAGCACGACCATGTAGCAGGCGAGCCACTGCAACGTCCAGGCCAGCAGCTGGCAGCTGACGGCGGTCAGCCCGTAGCGCGGGCGCGCGAACACGACGAGGCCCTGCCGCGCCAGCTCGAGCAGCCTCGCGGTCGCCGACGCGGCACGCACGACGCGCGCCGAGCGAGAGCGCCGGCCCAGCCTGAGCAGGCGCGGGCCGGCGAGCACGAGCACGCAGATCGCCAGCGGGACGGTGATCGCGGCCGTGAGGGCGGCGGGATCTCCGTGGAGCAGCGAGACGCCTGTGAGGCTGACGCCGGCAAGGATCGCCAGCGCCAGCAGGTTGATCAATGTCTGCGAGAAGACCGTGCCGGCGAGCACCGGAATCAGCCGAGCAGGGGGACCATCGAGGCGGCGCGCGATGATCAGCACGCGGGTGGGCTCGCCGATGCGCCCGGGAAGTAGCGCCGAGGCCATCACGCCGATCACCGTCGCCCGCGCGACCGGCGCCCAGCCGAGCCGCGCCTGGGACTGTGGCAGCGCCGCGTGCAGCGTCTCGTGCCAGGAGGCGGAGCGCAACAGCAGCGATAGCGCCATCAGCGCGAGCGCGAGCGCCACCCAGCCCGGCGTCGCGGTGATCAGGGCGTGGCCGATGCGACTCCACTGCAGGCGCGAGAGCGCGAACACGAGCAGCCCCCCGAGCAGGATCGCCACGACGGCGATGCCCGCGCGCCTGCCGGTCCGCGGCCTGGACTCGGTCGGCCGGTTCTTCGGGGCGCTCATCATCTGGGGAGCCTTCCAGGTCGGAGCGTCTGTGAGCGGTGTGATCGCCCTGATGTGCTGCTCTGGGCGGCGGACACGGCGGACAGGCTGGGGGCAAGCTCGACGCGACGCCGGTCAGCCGGCCGGCGGCGATGTGGCTGCGGGGTCTCTGTCGCGGCGCTCCTGTGTTCGGCGCTATCTGGCTCGAGCTACGGTGGGGATCGTGGGTATGAGGAGGTAGATGCGGACCGGGGGGCTCGGCTCCCAGGAGAACACCGCCCATGTCCGACCGCGGTATTTGACGGTGCCCTGGTGAGGGATGCTCGCCGGACCGGCACCGGCAACACGCGTCGATCCGGACCGAACGAAGGCCAGGCCGCCGGACAGCCACTGGAGCACGTCGCGGAGATCGCCGTAGTGCGTCGCGAGCGGTGTAAAGCGGGCGGCGACGTGGTGGGCGACGTTGTCCCACGCTGCCAGGCGCACGGCTGCACAGCTGCGCGCGGAGGACGGGCTCGTCGTGGTGGGCACGAACAGCGCCACCTTCAGTGCGCCGGAGGGGAACGCAGTGGCGTTCAGAATGACGGTCCGGTAACTGTTCTGCCCGACGGTGAGCGATTCGCGATTGCCGATCGATGCCCCCGCCGGTGGCGGCTTCAGGGTGCCCATCACGAATGCGCCGGGTGGGCGTGGAGTGCCGTAGAGGTCGATCGGGATGCCGATGAAGCGGCTGACGAGCTTGACGTAGCCGAGATCGTCCTGCACCGACATCACATAGCTGCCCACGGCCCTGCCGTTGACGCGCAGCGTGCCGGATACCGGAGCGATCACATCCGGCCCACCGACGTCGGCCAGCACGCGACCGTGCTGCAGGACTCGCAGTCGCACGATGTGCCAACGCGGCGCGTAGACGATCGCATGCACTGCCGCATACACCGCCGGCTGGTCTGAGTGCGCGAGCGCCGTGAGCAGTTCGCCAGAGCCCGTCACGTGGGAAATGTCGGCGCTCACCTCGGCGCTGCTCAGCTCTGCGGTATAGATCTGCTGCGCGACGCGCTCGTCCACGCCGGCGCTCGTCGCTGTGCTTGCCGCGCCACATCCGGCGCTCGCCGCGACCGGCGCCGCGGTGTGTCTGATCGCCGGCCGGTCGCCATCGACCATCGAGGCAAAGATCACGCCGATCACGCCGACGCTCAGCAGTCCCGATGCGAGCCCACGATGTCTCCCACCGATCATGCCCCAAATATTCACCGCCCAGGCTTAGCTCCACATGAGCAATGCGTGAGAACTGCCACATGTTGGTCGGTTCCCGCCAGGCTCACAAAGCTCGGAGAGGAGTGAGAAGCTTCTCACGCTCGACTATCGGGGGCGGTCAGAGAGTTAGCATCGATCTCGTGACGCCGCAAGACTTTTCTACCGGCGATGTTCAGGTGCACGCTCGAGCACACGCGCGTGGCGATCGAAGGCGTCTGCACGATCGTCGAGGCCGTCCGCCTCGTGGCCTCTTCACGCCTCTGCGCCTCGGTGCGCTGGCGGCTGTTGTGTTGCTCGTCGGCGTCGGCATCTACACCATCGCGGGCGCGGGCGCGGGGGCATCCAATCGGCGTCAGACGCTCGCGCGGAGCGCCGGGATCACCGATCGGCACGGGGTCCTGACAAACGGGGTCCTGACAAAGGCGGAGTCGCCGGCCGCGCCGACATCTGTGAGCGCCGCCGCGCCACCGCTGCCGCCACTCGTGGTAACCGCGCCGGGGCATACGACGGGCGCCTGGACGGTGGCGGCTGAGGTCCGCGGCCAGCCCGCCGCGTGGGTGGCCCAGCGCTCCGGAGTGACACTGATGCGCTTCGATCAGAGTCACGTGCACCTCAATCTGCACGCCGGCTCGAGCGACGGAGGAGTCGGCGGCTGGGCCTTTGGCGACCAGATCAACGCGCGGGAGATTCACAAGCTGATCGCCGCCGTCAACGGCGGGTTCAAGCTCACATACCGCGATGTCGGGTTCATGTCCGGTCACCACGTGGCGGTACCACTGCAGTCCGGGCTCGCGTCGATCGTCACCTATACCGACGGCACGACCGATATCGGGGCGTGGCGAGCGGGCGTCCCCAGCGCGAGCAAGACCGTCTTCTCGGTGCTGCAGAACCAGCGGCTGCTCGTCGATCGCGGGGTCGCCGCCGCGAGCGTCTCGAGCTGCATCGTCGCGTGCTGGGGCGAAACGATCGGCGCCCAGACGAGCGTCGCTCGCTCGGGCCTGGGGATCACCACGAGCGGACAGCTCGTGTGGGCCGCGGGCGAGCAGCTCCTACCCGCTCAGCTCGCCTCTGCGCTGATCGCCGCCGGCGCCGTGCGCGCGATCGAGCTCGACATCAACCCCGCCTGGGTCGCCGGCTACCTATATCCACATCACCCCAGCGGTCCTGTGCCGGTGCCGGTCGTGCCCGGGCAGCTGGGGATCGCCGGCCACCTGCTCGAACCCTACAGCCGCGATTTCCTGGCGTTCGTGGCCAACTGAGCCCGGCGAGCGGGGCACCCGCACCCGCGCTCGCGCAGGCCAAGCCACGAGCGCGTCCTTCGGCCCGGCCCGGACACAGCGCGGAGCAATTGTCAAGAGTTGTGGATGGGAAGGTGCACAGCGCGGCGGTGAGGGTGCTTCTAGGGTTCGGCAACGATCGAGGCTATGCCGGGAACGCTTCCGAGTGAGACGAGTGCTGCCAGCGCCGCTGGTCTGTGCTCCAGATAGCCGTCGAGGAAAGCGATGCTCACGCGCTCCACGATCGACAGCTGGGGCTGCTGATGGGAGTACGGTGGCAGGTGTTCGGACCCGATCAGGCTGAGCAGGTACTTCGGCCGTCGTGCGGCCTCGAAGAACGCGTTGGTTGCGCTCGGCGGGTTGACGGTGTCGGCCGTGCCCTGTGTGGCCAGCAGCGGCGGGCCGCCCGGGGGAAATGTGAACCCGCCGACGCCAGGTATCTCCGCGCCCGAGAGGATCACCGCGGCGTCCACGCGGGGGTCGCGGTAGGTCGGGTCGTAGGCGACCGCGAGCGCCGTGTCACCGCCATCGGACTGTCCCGCGACCGCGATTCGCTGGGGGTCGATCAGGCCGGACAGCGGCCCCGAGCCGGCGCTGGCGGCGAGCATGCGGGAGATCACAAAGCGCATGTCGGCGGGCTGATTGACCAGATCGGACTCGTTCGGGCCGCCGGGAGCATCGGCGTTCTCGAGCGGAAATACCGGCGCCGCCACGACATACCCCGCGCGCGTCCAGCTCTGCAGCAGGCGCGCGTAGAGCGCCGGCGTGACGTCAAAGCCGTGCCCGAAGACAATCAGCGGAAACGGACCATCGCCGCGCGCCGCCGGCGCGTTCGGCAGATCTGTGCCGCCGGGCGCTCCGAGTGCCGGATAGCGGACCTCGGTGTAGAGCGTCCGTGGCTCGCTCCTCCCATTCGGCAACTCGATCGTGCGGCTGGAGTCGACGAATCGCAGCACGCGCAGGCCAACCGCGAAAGCGGACGGCGGGGGCTTGGCTTGCGAGCTCGCCCCCGACCGTGCGCGCTTACCGACTATTGCCTTGGCGGGCACACCATGGTGGGGTGGCACCCGCCCGCCGCTCGCCAGGACGATGCTCAGCGCAACGGACGCAACCGCCAGCGAGAGGAGCCCGCAGGCCAGCACACGGCGGCGCCGAATGGCTCGCCTCTGCCGGGCGCGCTCGTGCTCGCGAGCTCTATGGCTGGCGGCTGTCTGGCTCCTGAGATCAGACGGGTCTTGGGGTACTGGCGACACAAGGGCTCACGGCGTCGTCGCAGCTCTATACGTAAGCCCGGCGATCGTCGAGGGGGGGCTGATCCCAGCGGCGGTAGGCGCGCGTGACCCGAACGAACGGCGAAGTCTCATCTGCGTCGTCGTCTGGCGCGCCGGCGCTCGATCAGGATCGAGGCGAAGCAGATGGCGAGCACCACCAGCGCGGCGACGGCGACGATCGCCAGGCCGGACGCGAGCAGCAGCGCCAGGATCGCGATCAGCAGTCCCAAGCCGATGTCCACCCGCAGCAGGCGCTGGCGTCTGCGCGGCCGGCGGCGGCGGGCCTGCAGGCCGCGCATGTCCCTCAGTGGCTCGGTCGCGCTCATTATTGTCTCAGGCGGCGGAACAGGGTACGGGGGAGCATACGCACCGCGATCATCAGCCAGCGTAGTGCGGGCGGCGCCCACACGGTGTGAGCACCCCTGCGGTCCAGTCCGCTGACGACCACGTGCGCGAGCGCCTGCGGGGTGGTTGACAGCGGCGCGGGCGCCAGCCCCCGTGTCATGCGGGTGTGCACGAACCCAGGGCGCACCACCAGGACCCGCACGCCATCCTCGCGCAGCTCATCGCCGAGACCCTGCGCGAGGGCGTCGAGACCGGCCTTCGACGCTCCGTAGACGGCGTTCGCGCGCCGTGGCCGCTCGGCTGCCACCGAGGAGAGCACGACCAGCGTCCCCGAGCCCTGCTCGCGCAGGCGCTGGGCGCTGTGGATCAACAGCGAGCCGGCGCCCACGAGGTTGACCTGGAGCACCTCGAGCGCTGCGGACGCATCCGCGGGCAGGCCGCCCCGCTCGCCGAGGACGCCGACCGCGAGAATCACGATGTCGGCGCCGCCCAGCTCGTCGATTGCACCACGGATGACCTGCTCGTGACGGTCGAGGTCGAGGGCATCCAGGTCGAAGCTCAGCACCCGCGAAGCGCCGGCGGCGGTGAGGTCGTCGGCCGCCCGTGCCAGGGCGCCGGAGTCGCGACCGACCAGCGCGACCTCGCGCGGGGCGCGGCTCTGCAGCTCGCGCACGATCGCAAGGGCGATCTCCGAGCTGCCGCCCAGCACGACGACACGCCTGCCCGCCGAGCCGGCGTCTGCGCGGCTCGCCGTGTGGCCTTTCACCGTAGGGCCTTTCACCGTAGGGCCTCTCACCGTGTGGCCTCTCGCCGTGCGGGCTCTCGCGCCGGCGGCGCTTCGCACAGCCCCAGACGCCGGGCGAGATCCGAGCGCAGCACCCCACCCGGGTCCACGCGGGCGCGCTGGGTCTGAAAGCGGTCCAATTCGGGGTACATCGCCTCGATCGTCTCGCGTCGCAAGCGGGCGTCCTTGGTCAGGTAGACGCGCCCGCCACAGCCGGCCACGACCTCGTCGAGCTGATCCAGCGCGTCCCGCAGCCCGGGTGCGCCCGCCGGCAGGTCGATCGCGAGCGTCCAGCCCTCCAGGGGGAAAGAGAGCGGACCGCCGAACGCGGGGCCGAAGCGCTTGAACACGGCGAGATACACGGGCAGCCGCCGCGTGCGGATCAGCTCGAAGCAGCGTTCGAGCGCGGTCTCCTGGCCGGAGGGGATCACGAACTGGTATTGGATCAGGCCGGCGGGGCCGTACAGGCGGTTCCACTCTCCGAGCGCGTCGAGGGGGAAGAAGTACGGCGTCATCGCCAATCGGCGTCCACGCTCGCATCGTTGTGTGGCGCGCCAGCGCAGGGCGTTGAACGTGCGCATGCTCGCCGGGCGCAGCAGGACGGCGGGAAAGCCGCGGGGAACCTCGAATGCCGCCTGCCGCGAGAGCGCATGCGGATATGACTCGCCGCCGCGCGAAGACCTACCGCCGCGCAAAGACCTGCCATCGCGTGAGGACCCACCGCCGTGTGGCCGCCGCGATCGACGGGGACGGGCGGAGGGCGTGTCCGCGTCGCTGCTGCCGAGCGGATCGGCGCGGCTGACGATCGCGCGCCCCATCTTCGGCCCGTCCGCGAGCAGGTCGAGCCAGGCCACCGAGTAGCGGTGGCGCTCCGGACCGCTCATCAGCTCGAGCGTCTGGTGCAGGCCGTCGGTACGGTCGATCTCCGCGATCACCCAGGGAGCATGCAGCGGCTCGACGCGCAGCGTCGCCGCGACGATCACGCCGGTGAGGCCCATGCCTCCGAGCGTCGCGTAGAACAGCTCTGGGTCGGTCTGCGCCGAGATCTCCGCCAGCCCGCCGGCCGGCGTGCACAGGGAGATCGACTCGACGTGCTTGGACAGGCCGCCGTCGCGGTGGTGGTTCTTGCCGTGGATGTCGCTCGCGATCGCGCCCGCGAGCGTGACGTGCCGCGTGCCTGGAACTACGGGCAGCGTCAGCTCGTGCTCGGCCAGCTCGGCCATCAGCTGGGCCACGGTCGCGCCTGCCTGCGCGCTCACGAGCCCGCGCCCGTGGTCGATCGCGAGGATCCGATCCAAGCCGGTCATGTCGAGCACCTCGCCACCGCCGTTCTGGGCGGCGTCGCCGTAGCTGCGACCGGCGCCCCGGGCGATCACCCCGCTCCCCGACCCCGCGCGCTCGTGCGCAGCGAGCGCTTCGAGCACGTCTTCGACACCGCGCGGGCGCAGCACCCGGCAGCGACTGCGGGCCGTCTGTCCCCAGCCGCACAGCGAGCGCTCGACGCCCGCTTGAGGGGGGCTGGCCGTCAGCTCAGCCGCCGACATAGACACCGCCCAGGAACAGGGCGCTCCAGGTGACGCTGAGCGCGAGCAGCGTGCGATCGCGCAGGACGAGCTCCTCCGGCGCCTGGCCCGCGCCGGCGCCGATCAGGAGCGCGTAGCGAACCAGCCACGCCAGCAGCGGCACGATCGAGAGCGCGTACCACACGACGTGGGATGGTCTCGTGAACGCCCACCCGGTGTAGGCGATCGTGGCCAGGCCGCCGGCCGCGAACAGGATCAGACGCAGGCTCGCGGGCGAGTAGCGCCGCAGGGTTGGTCGCGTGGGCGCGGACTCCGCGTGATCGCGCAGCTCGGCATAGCGCTTGCCGGCGACCAGATAGATGGCACAGCACGCCGTCACGACGACAAACCAGCGCGACAGATAGATGTCGGTCGCGACGCCGCCGGCGACGGCGCGCAGCACGAAGCCCGCGGCGATCGCCAGGATATCGGCCACGACCACACGCCGCAGCCACAGCGAATAGCTCGCCGTCAGTGCGAGATAGCCGCAGGCGACCGCGCCCAGGCCGGGGGTGATCGCGGTCGCACCGGCGACGCCCACGAACGCCAGCGCCGCCGCGAGTGAGAGCGCCAGGCGCGATGAGATCTCCCCGGCGGCCACCGGGCGCAAGCGCTTGCGTGGGTGGAGGCGATCCTGCTCACGATCGCGCACGTCGTTGACCAGGTAGGTGGCGCTCGAGACCAGGCACAGCACGAGGAATGCCCCCGCGACCTGCGCCGCCACCTGGGGACGGCCGATCACGCCGGCGGCGCATGGGGCCGCCAGCACGAGCAGGTTCTTGCTCCACTGTCGGGGACGGCACGCCCGCATCAGCACCCGCGCCGTCGGTCGAACCGCGGGCCGCGGCTGGAGCTGTGTCTGCGCGCGGACAGGGCTGTCCAGCTCGGATGCGCCGAGTGGTGCTCGCGTCTCCTCGACGCCTGGTATCGCTTGGAGTGAGGAATTAATAACGGGTAAAATCCTGAGGAGGAGGGGGGCGCGGTTGATTTGAACCTGCCCGTGCGACCCCCCACACAGGTTCCACATGATTACTGTATCTCCGGCTCGATCACACCCGGTAAAAGATGAGAGTCTCCATATGTGAGAGTGCTCTCATCTGAGGGTTGGTGAACACTGGCTCGACCTCCGTGCCAATTACAGTTCGGGCATGGAGCTCGCGAGCGCCACACGTCCCCGTCCGTCGACCCCGACCCCGAGGCAGAGTCGTCCGCCGGAGCGTTCCGAGATCGGCGGTCTGCACCGGATACGCCGGATCGCGCTCATCGCCGCGCTCGTCGCGCTCGTGCCAGCCGCGTTTTCCTACGTGCACACGATGGCCGAACCGTCGAACTCGAGCCTTGGGATTCGCTCCGTGGAGTGGCTGCGCGAACACGGTGGCTCGGGCTTGGTGGCGCAGGTCGAGTCCGTCTACTACTCGCTGACCGCCCCCGCCAAGGGTGGCCCGACGCTGCGCGCGCTGCCGGCGGTCGGCTACGGCACAGGCTCGCATCGGGCGCTCGCGACGGGCGCCGCAGGGTCGCAGGCCGCCTCCGAATACCGTCCGCCGCGGGTGCCGGCGTTGCTGCACCCGGCACTGCCCGGCGAGGGCGTCTGGCATGCGACCCGCCCGAGCCTCGCATCGAACCCACCGGTGTTGTTGACCACGCTGCGCGATCAACCGGAATATCCGCGGGTGATCGTCGGCCTGGGTTGGATCGACTCGAGCCGCACACGGCTCGCCCTCAACCCCGGTCGCCTCGAGCCCTCGGTGTCGATCCCCCGTGGCTCGATGGATGTGCCCCCGGAAAAGCGGCCGAGACTGCTCGCGACGTTCAACAGCGGCTTCAAGCTCGTCGACGACAACGGTGGATTCGTCCTGCATGGGCATACCTACGCGGCGATGCACGACGGGCAGGGAACGCTCGTCGGGTACACCAACGGCAGCGTCGACGTGGTCGACTGGTCCTACGGAGCGAGCGCCCCGCCGTCGGTCTCCTTCGCCCGCCAGAACCTGCCCCTGATCGTCGACGAAGGACGACCGAATCCGAACCTCTCCAACGACGCCGAATGGGGCACCACGGTCGGCAACGCGATCCTCGTGTGGCGCTCGGCCGTCGGCGTCGACCGCCACGGCAACCTGATCTATGCCGCCGGCGAAGACCAGACCGTCGGCAGTATCGCTCGGGCGCTGATCCAGGCCGGCGCCGTCCGCGCGATGGAGCTCGACATCAACTCCTACTGGGACAGCTTCATCACCTACGGCGCCCCCGGAGCCGAAGACCCGAAGAACCTGCTGCCAACGATGGAACGACCTGCGACGCGCTACCTCGAACCCGACGACCGCGACTTCTTCACGGTCTACTCGCGTTAGGTGCACCTGTCGCCCGGCACGCCGATGGTTGGTCCGCATGAGAAACCTCTACCGAAATACATAATGTGAACTTAGCCGGCGTGAAGAGAATTGACGGATCTTCACGACTGTCAAGGACTGGGATGCACGCGTCGGCGAGGCTGAGCTGGTTGCACGCGGCGCTGGGTTTCGCGACCTGCGCGACCGCATAGTTGAGCTGGCAGAGCCGCAGGCGGAGCAGACTGTCGTTGACGTGGGTTCCGGCACGGGTCTGCTGTCTTTGACTTTCGCCAGAAGGGTCGCTCGTGTGTGGGCGATCGACAGCTCGCCTGCGATGTGTGACTACCTACGCGCCAAGGCGGTCAGCGCAGACCTTCACAACGTTGAAACCGTGCTGGCCTCCGCCGTCAGCCTTCCGCTCGTCGACGGGATCGCCGATCTCGTGGTCTCCAACTACTGCCTGCACGAGCTGCATCGCGCCGACAAGTATCGAGCTCTGGCCGAGGCCAGACGTGTGCTGAAGCCGGGTGGACGCCTCGTGGTAGGGGACATGATGTTCTCGCTCAACCCCATCCAGACCCGCGACCGTCGCGTCGTGATCGCCAAGCTGTGCAAGATCGCACGCCGCGGGCTGCCCGGCATCTGGCGGCTGCTGAAGAACGCCGCCCGCCTGGCCACCGGACGCTGGGAGCATCCGGCCAACGCCGCCTGGTGGCACGAGGCGTTGACGCGATCCGGCTTCCGTCACGTCAGGATCGAAATACTGGCTCACGAGGGCGGCATCGCGATCGGGGAGACACCTGCCGCGAACGCTGGCATCACCAATTGATTGATCGAGTCATCCAGGCAGCGTCGCTCGACGAGCCGATGCACCGCCGCTGTCTACGCCAGGTTTCAGTTGGCCGCCGTGAAGCGCCGTAGCCCGGGCTGACCGTGCACGGGGGTGCTGTGGGTGTAGGCCCAGATCTGGTTGTCGGGGCAGTGGCGGCCGCTGTGGCAGGGGTGTGAGGCGACGAAGTAGAACCGCACGCGGTGTCGAGCCACCTGAGTCTGCAGGCTCCCTGTTCGTGTGAGCGATCCGTCCACGCTGTTGAGGACGAGCACCGGAAGGTCGTCGCGTGCGACGAGTCCGAGGATGTCGTTGATGTTGGCGGCGGCGACCTCGAAGTGGGTCCCGTCCCGGTGGGCGCGCAGATAGCGGCTCAGCGCCGGTGTGCTGGAGTCGCTCAGCAGCGAGTCCGTGCGGGCGCGGCGGATCAGGTAGGCGTCCTTGCTCAGCGACGCCGTCAACAGGGCCAGCCCGACGACGCATGTGAGGCCGATGCCAACTATCGAGTCTCTGCGGGGTCCTGTCGCCGCCGAGCCGTGTCGGGCGTCCAGGGCGCCGCGCCAGAGCACGCTCAGCGAGCACCCGAACACCGCACAGACGGCCGGTGCGAACGCCTCCAGGTAGCGGGCCTGTAGACGTTCCATCGCGCTGAAGGCGAGCAGCCCCGTGAGGAACCAGATCGCGATCCCCACCGCAAATCGTCCCCGGGGGCTGCGGAGGAGCGTCCGCAGGCGCTCGGCGCCCCGGGCGAGCAGCGTGGCGAGGGCCAGCAGTCCAAGCAGCGAGGTGGCGATCAGCGCGACGCCGATCAGGGTCCAGTACTGCGCTGGTCCGGCGCTCAGCAGGCGCAGCGGACCGGCTCCTCCTTCGGCTGCCCCGGTCGCGCCGTGACTGGACAGGCGCGCCAGGCCGTCGTATACGAGCGTCACGTGCCAGATGCTGCCGTTGGCGGAGCCGATCGGAAACGGACGCTGAGCGGTCGGGGTCAGCGACGCGATCGCGGTCCACGAGAGCGCCACCGCGAGAAACGTGACTGCGGTTGCCAGCGCGACGCGCACGCGCCTCCCGGGCGCCGCCGCCCACAGCCACAGCAACGCCAGCGCGGGGAGCGCGATCAGCATCTCGGAGAGCTTCACGTTGAAGGCCACGCCCATCACCGCGGCCGAGAGCACCGACCAGCGCATGCGACCGCTCTCGAGGGCACGCCACGACAGCCACAGCGCGCCGACCTCCAGGGCCGCGAGCACCGAGTCCATCGTGTCGCTGCGCGCGGTCAGCACCGAAACCGGGAGCACCGCGAGCGTGAGCGCTGCCACCAGCGCCGCTGTGAAGCCGAATGGGCGCCGCAGGGCGCCAAACAGCAACCCGCAGGCGGCCACGCCCCCCAGCGCCTCGGGCAGGTGCAGCGCGACCAGGTCGAATCCCAGCACGCGGGTGGCGGCCACCTGCAACCACAGGTCGACCGGTGGCTTGTCGATCGAGACCGTCCCGCTGGGCTCGAGCGCACCGAAGAAGAAGTCGTGCCAGGAGTTGCCCATGCTACGCACGGCCGCGTCGTAGAAGACGTTCCCGCTCACGTCCTGAATCTTCCACAGGCGCAGCGCGGCGGCCAGGACGAGTATCAGGCTCAGCGCCAGTCCCACCGCCCGCCGGACGCTTCGGGTAGAGCGTGACCGAGCCCCCACCTGCCCGACCGGTTCCAAGCAGGCGTTCACGCTTGCGCGCCTCCGGCGGAGAACATGCGGCCAGCATCAACCGCTCGTATAAATCATGAGTCAGCCGGCAATGAGAAACCGCTTAGGCTCCTCGTCGATTTTGTGGCGAGCCCCGAGACCACGGGTGGGGTGCCCTCTCACCGTGAGAGATATCTCACCCGTGTCTTAGCTGGGATTTTGCTCTGACGGGGAATAATAATGACCGATGGTCCGACCGCCTTCCTCCAACGCAAGAGACGCCGCGCTGCGCAGGCTCGTGCTCGCCAAGCGCTGGTTGCTCGCCGGCAGCGTGACCTTGACGGGTGTCCTCACGGCGGTCGCGGCCAACGCCTTTCCCGGCAGGACGATCAAGTCCTCGGGCGCCCGTGCCCGAGCGGCAAACACGGGACATTCGAGCAAAACCTCCACGCATCAACAGACCGAAAGCTCGTCCAGTTCGCTGAAACCCCCGGCGCAAGCGCCGCAATCCACCACAGCTCAGGAACCTGCGCCGGCCCAGGAATCAGCGCCGGCCCAGGAATCAGCGCCGACTCAGGAATCAGCGCCGGCCCATGAATCGACCCACGAATCGACGCCGGCTCCAGAATCTGCGCCGGCTCAGGAATCCGCGCCGGCCAAAGAATCGGCGCCGGCCCAGGAACCGGCACCGGTTGAACGCAGTGAACCGGCCCCCCAGCCGGCGCCAGAAGAAGCACCAGTGGTCTCGGGTGGGTCCTAAGCCGACGGCGAGGGTTGCGATCGTGCTGCTGGCGAGCGCGCTCGTGGCCGCCGGCTGTGGCAGCCAGTCAAACGCTGCGCCATCAAAGAACGACAGCCACTCATCGGAGAGCGCGACGCCGGGACGCTCATCGAGCGCCCCAACACTGCTCGTCACGGAACCAGGCCAGCCGGAACCGGTCTGGAAGCCGGTTGCGAGCATCGGCGGCCAGCCCGCCGCCTGGATCGCTGTGCGCTCCGGTGTGACGCTCTTGCGTTTCGACCAGCGGCTCGTGCACCTCGCTCTGCACGCGGGCGCCGGGGAACCCGAAGGTGGAGGCTGGACCTATGGAGACCGCATCGGCGCGAGCGAGGTTCATCGGGTGCTGGCCGCGTTCAACGGTGGCTTCAAGTTCGACTACGGCTCCGTCGGGTACCTGGCGGACGGTCGCGCCGCCGTTGCGCTCACGGCGGGATTGGGTTCGATCGTGACCTACAGCAACGGCACCACGGACATCGGCGCGTGGGGGGAAGGCGTTCCCGCCGGCGGGCTCGGCGTCACCTCGGTGCTGCAGAATCTGCGTCTGCTGGTGGATCGCGGTGTCGCCTCCCCGACGGTTCACGACTGCATCGAGAGCTGCTGGGGCGGAACGCTGGGGGGTGGCCCCTACGTGGCCCGCTCGGCGCTGGGGATCACCGGCGAAGGCCAGCTCGTGTGGGCCGCCGGGGAGCGCCTCTCGCCCTCCATGATCGCGCAGGCGTTGGTCGATGCGGGCGTCGTGCGCGCGGTCGAGCTCGACATCAACCCGGAGTGGGTCGCCGGATATCTCTACCTACACAGTGGGGCTGGACCTACAGGTGTGCCGGTGGTGCCAGGCCAGCTGGGAGTCCCCGGTCGCTTTCTCACGCCCTACAGCCGTGATTTCTTCACGATCCTCGCCAACAACTGACGGTGGATTCTCATGAATTGGCACGCAACCCGCCCGGTCTCGTGGTGTCATAGATAGGCGATGATGATGATGAGTGTGAGCGCGCGGCGGCTGACGCGTAGGTCCCTGCTTGCGAGCACCGCGGGCGCGCTCGCCGGTGCAGTGGCGCGCCCTCCGGGCGTCCTCGCGGCGCTCGCCGGTCCGCCGCGTCCAGTGCTCGAAGCCCGCTGGCTCGGGCGGCTCGGGCGGCTCGGGTCGGGGTCGGCGGACGCGATGACGGTCAGGCTGGGGCGCGTGGCCGATCTCGTCGGCGTCGAGTGGCAGACCCCGGCTGTGGCGGCCGTCGAGTTGCGCTTCCGCCGTGCCGACGGCGGCTGGAGCGAGTGGGTCTCGGCTGGCGAGCACGGACACGGACCGGATCGGCCGGGTGGGCCGGTTGGGGCGGGTGAGGGCCTCGTCCAGGGCAGACACGTCGGGGATCCGGTGTGGACGGGCGGCACGAAGGTCCTGCAGGTGCGCGCCGACCGGACGCTCAGCGGGGTGCGCCTGCAGCTGGTGGACGTCAGCGGCGGGGTGGGGGCGCGCAGGCAGACAGGGGCGCTCGCCTCGACAGCCGCGCCGGCGCTCGCAACGCCGGTGCTGGCGGCCGGCGCGGGACAGCCGCCGATAATCGCCCGGCGATCATGGGCCGAGGGGATCTCCCCGCCGGCGAGGGCGCCGGAATACGGTCACGTGCGCATGGGATTCGTCCATCACACCGACAATCCAAACGGCTACGGCTCGGCCGAAGTGCCCGCGATGCTGCGGGCGATCTACGTCTTCCACCGCTTCGTCAACGGCTGGAACGACATCGGCTACAACTTCGTGATCGACTCCTACGGGCGCATCTTCGAGGCGCGCGCCGGCGGCATCGACGAGCCGGTCGTGGGGGCCCACGCGGGCGGCTACAACATGGTCTCGAGCGGGGTGGCGGTGCTCGGCACGTTCGCGAGCGTCCCGATCTCATCCCCCGCGCGCAGCGCGCTGGAAAAGCTGCTGGCGTGGAAGCTCTCGCTCCACGGAGTCCCCTCGCAGGGCCGGGTGGTCGTCGAGGTCGACCCGGCGGGCGCCTCCTACAGTAAATACCCCGCCAACGCACGCGTGCCGCTGCCGCGTATCGCCGGGCACCGCGACGCCGACACCACCGACTGTCCCGGCAACGTGCTCTACGGCGAGCTGCCCGCGATCCGCGCCGGCGTACGACGACTGGCGCCGAACCCGACGCGGGCGACGCTCGCGCTCGTCACACCGGCGGCGGCCACCCCTGGCGCTCCCGGGGCCGGCGCTCCGCCAACCGGTTCTGCCCGGGCGCTGGCCGGCGTCCTCGCGCTGCTCGACGGGACTCCCCTCGCCGGTGCGCCGGTGTTGGTTCAGGCGCGCACCGTCAGCCGCAGGGGAGAAGTCATCAACGAGCGAACACTGGCCGAAACCACGACCGACTCTGCGGGCCAATGGGAGCTGGACGTAACCCCAGTCGGGCCGGGCGGCGGAGGAGGAGGGGGCGGCGGTGGAATCTGGCTGCGGGCGCTCTGCCCCGGCGCTCCCGGGTTCGGCGCATGTGTCTCGGACCCGCTGCACATCGCGGCGAATGTTTCGCTCACGGCACCCGCGGAGACCGCGCTCGTCTAATCGCCAGCCCAGGCCCCGGCTACGTGAGCGGACCGCCAACTCGGCGTGATGTCGTGCCGCCACGTCGGCGTGACACGCCGTACGTCCTCAAAGCAGATCGGCGGTGTCGCGCCCGGCGATGGGCCTTGACATCATCACCATCGCCGAGGCACAACGGACCCGAGCATGACGACGACGACCTCCCCACCGACCGTTCCCGCGGGCGATGCCGCATAGCCCGCATGGCGGCCCGTTCGCCGGCCTCGCGCGGACCCTGCGAGCCATCCCGCTGTGGGCGCGATGGGTGGGAACGCTGCTCGCCTTCGCTCTGCTGATCTTCACGATCCACACTGTCGTGCGCACCAGCGGCGCGTCCTCGGAAGGGTCACCCGAAGCGGAAATCAATCGCGTGAGCGAGGTCGTGATCGCCCAGGATCAGGCCCCGCATACCGCGCCGCTACTCCCCGGCGACAGCGCGCGATCCGGGTTGCAGAGCGCGATCGCCGCCGACGTGCGCGACCGGATCCGGCGCGAGGAACTGACGGGACCCCTGCAGAGCGTGCGCTGCGCGCCCTCCGGTCCATCGCAGGGGGGACGGCGTCCGTACAGCTGCACGGTGCGCTCCGCGGGCATCTCCTTTCCGTTTCTCGCCGTCGTCGACGAACGCGCGGAAACGCTGACGTGGTGCAAGCGCGATCCGCCGCCCGCGGGCGATGCGCCGCCGACCGCGCCGATCAGCGGCCGTTGCCGTGTCTGATCCGGGGGCGCCGTGCTGACTGGGGGCGCCATGCGGACGGGGCGTCGTGCTGACTGGGGGCGCCATGCGGACGGGGCGTCGTGCTGACTGGGGGCGCCATGCGGACGGGGCGTCGTGCTGACTGGGGGCGTCATGCGGACGGGGCGCCGTGCCGACCAAGGGCGTCGTGCCGACTGGGGGCTGCCCGTGCGATCGATCGCTACGTGCGTCCGCCGCGGCGACGCGCTTCTTCGAGGGCCATCGCCCGGGCGACCTGCTCGCGTAGGTGGATCAGCTCGCGCTGGCGCCAGAGCGCGAACAGCGTGAGGCCGGCGACGGCGAGCAGGCCGAGTAGGCCGAGCGCCGCCTCGAGCTTCGCCGTCGTCGAGCTCGTGGCGCTCGACACGCGCGGGGGCAGCTGGAGGTTGGCAGCGCTCGGGGTCACCGCCGCCGTGGGCGCGGGGGAGTGGTTGACGCTGATCACGGGCAGCGTCTGCTCGGCGATTGCGAGCATCGCGCGCGGGGAGATGCTGTTGGTGAGCGTGTTCTGGATCCAGTAGGCGGCGCCGTTTTCGTGCCAGGCGATCGTGCGGATCTGTTCTGCGGCGTAGTACAGGTCATACGTGCGCGAGCCGATCTGGACGGTCTGGCTCGGGTTGCTCAGCAGGGGCGAGTCGGTCCAGTTGCTGCCCTGCACGTCGTAGTATTCGCCGAGGCCGCCGCGATCGATCACGATCACATAGGTCGGGTGCAGGCGACCCCGCCGGTCGCGGATGTCGTACAGGCGCAGCGTGTCCGGTTCGGCGCCGGCGAGCGCATCGCGGGCCCGGGGGTACTCGAGCGCGAACGGCAGTTGCGGGGAGGCCGCGCGTGCCTGCGCTAGCGCTTCACCGGAGGTCGGCGTGAGGGAAACCGGCGGCGCGCCGTTGGAGTGGGAATGGGAATGGGGGCGTGCGGCGTTGACGGCCTGGGCGAGGTTGTGCTTGGCGATCGCGGCGGTGCCGTGCAGGAACGAGTGGACCGCTGCGGCGATCTGTGCGGGCGTCGCGGTGTCGAGCGTCGGCAGCAGCGTCACGTGGAAGGGCACCTGGCGCACGGGCTTGCCGGCCGATTCGACGAGCAGCTCGAGCAACTGCAGGACTTCTTCTTCGCCGTGCAGGTCGGTTTCCATCGCCTTGCCGAGGATGTGCTCGAACTTTTCGCGGCTTTCAAAGAGCGTCGACCCGTACTCGGCCTTGACTTCGAGCAGGAACCGCTGGTCGCGTGCGTCGCGGATCAAAGAGGTCGATTCGTGGCGGTTAGCGACAAATTCGAGCGCCTGCTTGCCGCACAGCCGCTGATAGCCGGGTTGGAGGTTGATTTCGAAGTACTGTTCGCCGCCCGGTTCGTTGACGTGGTAGTAGCGCTTGTCGACGGTCATGTACATGCAGCCCATTTCGTCGACCGCGCGCTTGAATTTTTTGAAGTTGGTCACGAACACGTGGTTGATCACCGGAATCCCGAGCACGTGCTTGAGCGTTTCGACCATCAGCTTGACGCCGCCGGTGGTGCCGCCGCCGTCCTCGTAGCCGTAGGTGTAGGCGGAGTTGATGCGATTCGTGATCACTTCCCCGTTCGGCGCCGTGAACGTGACCTGCAGCTCGCGCGGGATCGAGAGCATCGAGATCGTCGGCTTGCTCGGGTCGATCCGCACGAGCAGCATCTCGTTGGAGTGCGGCAGCACCGCGCCTGAGGGATTGTCCTTCGGGGCCGCCCGTTCGTCGTTGCCGACCAGCAGCAGCGTCTCCGGTTCGCCTTTGCTCGTCGGCGCGAGCACCCGCGGAGCGAGCTTGACCGTCTTGTTCTGGCCGAGCGCTTCCACGACTTTGCCGACCTCGTTACGCGCCACGACATACGTCGCCCCGCCCGTCAGCAGCACGATCCCGACCGCGGCCACCAGCACCCGCCGTGCCATCCACCAGGCACGACGCGGCGGTTCTGGCGAGATTCCGGGCAGGGGCGCTTGTTCGAACGAGCTCATCGCGGGCGGCGCGCATACTGTCAGCCATGCCTAAAGATCAAATAGGGCTGTACTTCAGCGATCCCGCCTGCCTGGAGCACGATCCGCGCGCCTACATGCCCGAGCATCCCGACACGCCCGAGCGACTGCAGGCGATCGAGCGGACGCTCGCCGCACACGACTGGCTCGGCTGGGAGCGGCGCGCGGCGCCGCCGGCCGCGGAGGAGCGGCTGGAGCTGATCCACAGCGCCCGGCACGTGCGGCTGATCAGGGAGCTCGCGCTCGCGGGTGGCGGCGCGATCGACGGCGACACGTTCGTCGGGGAGGCTTCCTACCGCGCCGCCCTGCATGCCGCCGGCGGCGCCTGCGAGATGACGCGGGCGCTGGTTGCCGGTGAGGCGGGCGTCGGCTTCTGCGGCGTGCGGCCTTCGGGCCATCACGCCGAACCGGATCGCGCGATGGGCTTCTGCCTGTTCAACAACGTCGCGCTCGCGGCGGAGCTCGCGATTCGCGAGCTGGGGATCGAGCGGGTGTTCGTGCTCGACTGGGACGTCCACCACGGCAACGGCACCGCAGAGGCGTTCCGCCGGCGCGACGACGTGCTGTTCGCGAGCATCCACCAGGCGGGGATCTACCCGGGCACGGGCGCGCTCGGCGACGCCGGCTCCGGCGCGGGGGAGGGCTACACGGTCAACCTGCCCGTCCCCGCCGGCTCCGAGGAGGAGCTGTGGCTGTCGCTGCTCGAGCACATCGTGCTGCCTGCCGCGCGCGCGTTCGCGCCGGAGCTGGTGCTCGTCTCCGCCGGCTTCGACGCCCACCGCGCGGATCCGCTCGCGGGTTGCCGCCTGGAGACGTCCTCCTTCGGCGAGATGGCCCGCCACGTGCGCGACTTCGCCGAAGATCTCGGCGTACCGTTGGGAGCCGTGCTCGAGGGCGGCTACGAACCGGCCGCGCTGGCCGAATGCGTGCGCGAGGCGCTCGCGGCGCTCTCCGGGAACGAGCCCCCGACCTCGGCCGCGCCGGAGGCGCTACTGACGGGGCGCGCCGCCGCGCACGTCGGGCATTACTGGCCGTTGTGAGTCGCCCAGGACCACCGCGGTTATCGGGAGCGGGGGAGGGCCTGCGGAGATAGTTGTTGTGCGCGAGTTGTTGTGCGCGTTCCTTGTTCTACGTGCTCTGGTTACTGGGCGACGCCGGAGGGTCTGTCCGCTTGTGTTGTTGTCGTTGTTGTTGTCGTCGTCGGGAGCGTGACGTGAAACGTCGTTCCCGAACCGACCTCCGTCTGGACGTCGACCCATCCGCCGGCTTGGCCGACTGCTCCGTAGACCGTCGCCAACCCCAGGCCGACGCGGCCTGGGCTCTTGGTCGTGAAGAACGGCTCAAAGATTCGACCGAGCACGTCCTCGTGGATACCGACGCCCGTATCGGACACGGTCAGGGATGAGTACTCGCCGGGTTCCACGCCGTGCTCGGCCGCGTCCTGCGGCGCGAGCGTTCGGCTCGTGCTGGCGACCGTGATGGTGCCGCCACCGGGCATCGCGTCACGCGCATTGAGCACCAGGTTCATGATGATGTGGTCGAATTCGGCAGGGTCCACTTCCACCATCGCCGGGTGGCCCCGCGGCTCGATCTGGAGATCGATCCCGATATCGGAGCCGAGCAGGCGTCGCAGCGCGGGCTCGAGCTCACGGATCGCCTCGCTCGGCTCGACCGGAGACCCGCCCGTCTTGCCGAGGCCGGCAAATCGAAGCAGCTGCCTCGTGAGCTCTGCGCCGCGGTTGGCGGCGACGATGATCTCCTCGATGTCGCGGCGCTCGGTGCTCTCCCGCGCTCGGGGAATCAACTGGTGGGCGTACAGCAGGACGATCGAAAGCAGGTTGTTGAAGTTGTGCGCGACCCCATCCGCGAGCTGGCCCACGACCTGGTTCGCATGCGCCTGTGCATGTTTCAGCTCAGCTCTCGCGAGCGCGCGTTCCTCGGCCGCGGAGGCGCGATCCGCTGCCGCCTGCTCACGGTCGCTCGCCGCACGTGCGCGGTTGGAAGCCGCGCGGGCACGGACCGCCGCGGCCTGGTCGCGGGCGGCGCCAACCGCGGTATGGCCTCGCGCCAGCTCGCGTTCCATCTCGTCGGCGACCCGGTCGCGTTGGGCGGCGGCGAGGTCGCGTGCGTCCGCGCTGAGATCTCGGGTCCTGGCGCCCTCATCGCGCTGCGCGGACTGCTCCAGGCGATCCGCGGTCGTCCCAATTCTCTCCTCGCTCGTCAGGTTTCGCACGAGCGTTCCCGCCAGACGCTCGGCGCGCGAGGTCTCGTATGCGCTATCGGACTCGCCGTCCCCGCGGTGAGCATCGCGTTCGCGATCGGCGCTCGCCTGATCTCGATTGGAGATCAGCTGATCGACCTCGGCCTGCGCCTCGTCGCGTTCGGAGGATGTCTGATCGCTGTCAGAGGACGTCTGATCGACCTCCGCGGCCGTCTGATCGCTGTCGGAGAACGCCTGATCGGCCTCCGCGACTGTCTGATCACGCTCAGCCACCGCTCGATCGAGCTCCGCCTGCCGTTGGTCGGCGCGATCCAAAGCACCCTCGCTCGGGAGCGCCGCCGAGCCGTTCCTACCCGCGGCGGTTTTTGACTCCGCGTCGGTCTCCGATCCGGTGGGCGGTACCGACTCGCCCTCCGGGGGTTCATCCCTGTCCATTACGACAACTCCTCCCCGGGGCAACGCTGCCGATGCATCGCCGCGCCGTTGAGCTGAGAACAGGCTAGCACCACCAATCAAACATAGATCCATCTTTTGGTCAAACTCTGACGACACATGACCCGCAAGACCACTTCACATCCCCGCCTTCAGCGAAAAAAGCCTCGACTTTGATGCGTAGGAGCAACGCGTAGTTCCCCGCGGCGCGGCGGCGGCGAACATCGGATGCCAGTGGATGCCACGACCACGAACCTCTGTGAATCGTGCCAAGCCCCTCGCCGACATTCCTCGACCCGGACACGGCTGACGGCCAGTTCGTCAATGTCGAGGCTCGCCCCAATCTCGAGGTGTGCCCCAACCCCTCGGCCCGCGCCGAGCTCGTCCGGTTGCGTGACGGGTCCGCAGTGACCGTACGCCGCGCGAGCGCCCGCGACGAGCCGCAACTGCGGTCGTTTCTCGAGGGGCTCTGCCTGCAGGCGCGGCGCCTGCGGTTCTTCACCGTAGCGGCGGACCTCGCCTCCGCGGCGCATCTGGCGGCCGCCGCGGATGCCGAGCATTGCGGTCTGATCGCCCACGACGAGACCGGCGTGCTCGTCGGTCACGCCGCCTACGTGACGCTCGATGATCCGACCCGCGCGGAAGTCGCAGTCGAGGTCGCCGACCATCTCCACGGCCGCGGCCTCGGCACGATCCTCGTCGAGCGTCTGGCGGCGATCGCCGAGGAACAGGGGATCACACACTTCCTGGCCGAGGTGCTCGCCGAGAACCGGGCGATGCTGGATGTCTTTCGCGAAGGCTTCGACGCGCGCGTCGTGCGCCACGAGGGACCCGAGCAGCGAGTCGAGCTCCTCACCTCGGGCTGGCGCCTGGCGCGCGAGCGCTTCAGGTAGGCGCGGCCCGGTCGCCTGTGTCGATCCTGCTCGACGGCTCGCAGTCGAGTCAGCCGAAGAACATCTCGGCGGTCTCGTAGAGCCCCGGATCGAGCAGCTTCGGCTCGCGCAACGCTTCCTCGAGGTCGACCTCGACGATCTCGGTGCCGTGCAGGGCGACCATCTTCCCGAAGCGTCCGTGTGCGACGGCGTCCATCGCGGCGACGCCGAAACGCGTCGCGAGCACGCGGTCGTAGGCCACCGGCGTGCCGCCGCGCTGGACGTGGCCGAGGATCGTCACGCGCGTCTCATAGCCCGTGCGGCTCTCGATCTCTCCCTCGAGCGTCACGCCGATCCCGCCGAGGCGGGCGTGCCCGAACGCGTCGATCGCGCCCTCGCCGCCGCGCGTCTGGATCGTGCCCTCGCGCGACACGGCGCCCTCGGCGACCACGACGATCGAGAAGCTGCGCCCCCGTCCATGGCGGTGGCGCAGGCGCGCGCAGACCTCGTCGATGTCGAACGGCCGCTCGGGCACGAGGATCGCGTCGGCGCCGCCGGCGATCCCGGCGTGCGTGGCGATCCAGCCCGCGTGGCGGCCCATCACCTCGACCACGATCACGCGGTTGTGCGACTCCGCGGTCGTGTGCAGCCTGTCGATTGCGTCGGTCACGATCTGCACGGCGGTCTGAAATCCGAAGGTCACGTCGGTGCCGCCGAGGTCGTTGTCGATCGTCTTCGGCACGCCCACGATCGGGATCCCCTCGCGGTGCAGGCGCAGCGCCACGCCGAGCGTGTCCTCGCCGCCGATCGGGATCAGCGCGTCGACGCCATGGCGCTCGAGCGTCGCGCGAATCTCGCCGAGCCCGTCGCGTCCAACCCCATCGTGTCCAGCGGCGAAGGGGTCGGTGCGCGAGGTGCCGAGGATCGTGCCGCCGCGCGGGAGGATGCCGGCGGTGCTCTCGAGGTTGAGCTCGACCGTCTCGTCCTTCAACACCCCGGCCCAGCCGTAGCGGAAGCCGAGGAAGCTGTGCTCGCCGCCGCCGGCGCCCCGGGCATTGCCGCCGCCGTCGCGGAGGCCGCGGCGGACCGCGGCCCGGATCACGGCGTTCAGGCCGGGGCAGTCGCCGCCGCCGGTCAGCAGTCCCGCACGTGCCATCTGGACCTCCTCTTTCGGTTGGACACGAATTCTCCCTGACGTGGCGTGCGACTGGGAGCCGCCCGGCGATCTTGGAGGCGTTGATCTCGCCAGAGACGATCGCTCCCCAGGTAGTGCAACAGTGGTGTTACACTTCTCTCTGTGTCGACGATCCACCCCCGCATTGCGCTGACACGAGACCCCGAGCTCGACCGGGCGTTGAAGCTGGGCGAATCTCAGCTGGGCTCCACGCAGCCCACCTCCCGTGTGGCGCGTGAGCTGATCCTGCGCGGCGCGAAAGATCTCCTCGCCAACTCCGGCTCAGAGCTCGACCGCTGGCTCGATGAGAAGGGTGCCTCGCCCGCCACCCGCTCCATCAAGGAGATGCGCTCCATCGTCGCCGGCCTCGGTGCGCCCGATCCCGACAATCCGCGGCCGCTTTCCGACGCGCTCGCCGAGATGCGCGCGGAAGACGATCGCTAGCGGCGTTCTGATGACCGAGCTCATCTACCTCGATGCGTCAGCCTGCGTCAAGCTGGTGCTTGTCGAGCCAGAGTCCTCCGTCCTGCAGGAGGCGCTCGAGGATGTGGAGCGGTTGGTCGCCTCCGAGATACTCGAGGTCGAGGTCATACGTGCTACTCAGCGAGGGGGCGGCGATATCGCCGTAGCGCGCGCTCAGCTCGAGGGGGTGCGGCTGCTCCCCTTGAGCGATGGGATACGCAAGCAAGCCTCCGAGCTGACTCCGCTCTCGATCAGATCGCTCGACGCGATTCACATCGCCACCGCGCTGGACCTGGGCGAGCGCCTCGACGGTCTCTACACCTACGACGAGCGCATGTCGCTCGTCGCGCGCCATGCCGGGCTCGACGTGCACGCACCCGGTTAGCATCGTGCCGACCGACCGCCGCAAGCAGGGCTCGGCCTCGATCGTCGATGCGAGCGTGCCGACTTGCGGCTATCGCTGGAAGTCGCCGGGGACGATCAAGTCTGCGTGCAGGGCGCGAATGAAGAAATCGACGGCCTCTGTCATGTTCTCGCGCGTCATCCGCCGCAGCGCGTCGAGCAGCTCGGTCTCCCCGTGGTCGAGCTGATCCGCGAACAGATCGACCGCCTGCTGTGAGAAGGCGCCTTCGCGGATCGCCTCGCAGTCGGGGCAGCGCAGGATCATCAGCCAGCCACTCGCGTTTCTTCTTCGATCCAGGACGACTCCTGCTGCACGCCCGAGCGGCAGACGACGTGCTGCTGATTCACGTCAGCCATTGCGATAGCTCCCGGAGCGCGTCTCCAACGACATAGTAGTAGGCCCAGAGTCCCTGTCGCTCGGAGTCGACGATTCCGGCGTCGCGGAGCTTCTTGAGGTGGTGGGAGAGCGTCGGCTGGGAGATCTCGAACAGGGGAACGAGCTCGCAGACGCAGACCTTGCCGGCGTGCTTGCGTAGCACGTCCACGAGCTGCAACCGGATCGGGTCGCCGAGGGCCTTCGCGACCTCGGCCATCCGTAGCGCATGGTCGCGATCCACGTCGGGGTAGACGACGGGCTCGCAGCAGCGCTCCCCGGCCGCCCGCTTCGTCTTCGGGGTCAGCTCGAGGACCGGCAAATCGATGCTCATCGATCTACTTATATCAATAACACTCATGAATGTCGATGTAATACGATTTCGCTTATGCCGACCCAGGACATGCGCTCGTCTGCGCACCCGCCCGCTCATGCCATGACGAGCACGCCCCCACTGGCCCGTCGTCTGCTCGCCGAGCTGCTCGGCTCGGCGTTCCTCGCCGCGCTCGTTGTCGGCTCCGGTATCGCGGCGCAGACGCTCTCACCGAACGACGTTGGTCTGCAGTTGTTCGAGAATGCCGCCGCGACGGCGGCGGGGCTCTACGCGATCATCCTGATGTTCGGCCCCGTCTCGGGCGGGCACTTCAATCCGGTCGTCTCGCTCGCCGACGCGAGCTTCGGTGGAATCCGCTGGCGCCACGCGCTCGCGTACATCCCCGCGCAGATCGCGGGCTGCGTGCTCGGCGCGGTCGTGGCGAACGGCATGTTCTCGCTGGCCGCCCTCAGCATCTCCACCCACCACCGCGCCTCGCCGGCGCACCTGTTCTCGGAGGCGATCGCGACCGCCGGCCTGCTGCTCGTGATCTTCTCGCTCGCGCGCACCAGACGCGCCACCACGATTCCCGCCGCGGTCGGCGCCTACATCGGCGCCGCCTACTTCTTCACGAGCTCCGCGAGCTTCGCCAACCCCGCGATCACCGTCGGGCGCATGTTCTCCAACACGTTCGCCGGCATCGCGCCCGCGTCCGTGCCCGGCTTCATCCTCGCGCAGCTGGCCGGCTGTGTCTGCGCGATCCTGCTCGTGAGGGTGCTCTACCCGGATGTGACGCCCGCCGAGGCCGCGGAGATCCTGCTGCCACACCACCACCAGCAGCAGCAGGAGGCCGCCGGCTGATGGCGAGCGTGCTGTTCGTCTGCCTGCACAACGCCGGCCGCTCGCAGATCAGCCAGGCGCTGTTCGAACGCGCCGCCGCCGGAGCGCACACCGCTCTGTCCGCCGGCACCAACCCCGCCGAGCGCGTGCATCCCGAGGTCGTGGAGGTGATGCGCGAGCTTGGCATCGACCTGGCCGGCCGTCGGCCGCAGCTGCTCACGCGCGAGCTGGCCGAGCAGGCCGACCTGATCGTGACGATGGGCTGCGGCGACGCCTGCCCGTACATCCCCGGCAAGCGCTACATCGACTGGGATCTTCTTGACCCCAAGGGACGCCCACTCGATGAGGTGAGGGCGATCCGCGATGAGATCGCGAGCCGCATCGACGCGCTGCTCGCCGACCTGGCCTGAGAGGCCATGTTCCGCAACCTACGAGCCCGGCTAAACTGACTGTTCGGAGAACTTGTCTGGTAACGATATATGAAATATATCTGTATGATATTCAAGTTCTGTTATTGAAGATCGACCAACCACTGGATCGGATGATCAGCGGTAGTCGGGCTCGCTTGAGCCACAAGCCGCTTCATGCCCACTCGAGGATCGTGTCGACGCCCCTGAAGTCGGCGACGCTCGGCGCCGGTCGAGTACATAGTTTTCCGCGCCGAGCCGGCGGTCAAGCGCGGATGCACGGCCCGCTCGCGGCGGCGAGCATCGAGGGATTGTGAGTAGTAATGGTGCGTCTTCCCCGCCGCCCAAGGGGCGAGGCGAGGCTGCCTGTCCGCTGCCTCGGATACTGCTCGTCGAGGATGACGAGGTATTCGCCGGCGTGGCGAGCGAGTTGCTGCGGTCGCTCGTCGCCGTGGAGTGGGTGAACAGCGGGGAGGAGGGTCTCGACGCGCTCGAGCGCGAGGACTGGGACTTGGTCGTCGCCGACGTCGACCTCCCGGGCATGAGTGGCCTGGAGCTCGCGCGTGAGGCCAGGCGCGTGCGCCCGCTGGCCGGGATTCTGATCTTGACCGCGCATACGGATCTCGACACCGCGGTGGGCGCGATACGAGCCGACGCCGACGACTTCCTCACCAAGCCCGTGGATCCGCAGGCGTTGCTGGCCAAGGTCGGGGAGCTGATTGCTGCGGTCGGCGTCCGCAAGGCACAGCAGCGCGAGGTGATCCTCGCGATCGGCGCCCATCCCGACGACGTGGAGATCGGCTGCGGCGGGATCCTGCTGCGGCATGGGGCTCGCGGCGACGCCGTCAATATCCTCACGCTCACCGGTGGCGAGGCGGGTGGCGTCAGCGCGGAGCGAGTCGTGGAGTCCCAGCGTGCCGCCGAGCTGCTCTGTGCGCGGCTGTTCGCCGCCGACCTCCCGGACACGAGCCTCAGCGTCAGCGACGGCGGCGTGATGATCGGGACGATCGAGCGCGTGATCGCGGAGATCGAACCCGACATCGTCTACACGCACAGCCGCCACGACGTGCACCAGGATCACCGCCACGTGCACGACGCCACGCTCGTGGCCGCACGTCGTGTGCCCCGCGTCTATTGCTACCAGGCTCCCTCCGGCAGCGTCGACTTCCGGCCCAGCCGCTTCGTCGAGATCGATGAGTGGGTCGAGCGCAAGCTCGAGGTGATCGGCGCCTACGGCTCCCAGGTAAAGGTCCGGCGCTACCTGCAGGAGGATCTGCTGCGCGCCACCGCCCGCTACTGGAGCCGTTACGGGGCCTCGCACTACGTGGAGCCGCTGGAGGTCGTCCGCGACAACGAGGCGGCGACGGTCCCCGCCGGGTCGGCCTCCCGCGAGTCGCACGACGCCACTGTCGAGGAACGCGTTCTCTAAAGCCGATGTCTGCAAACCCGCCCACCTCCTCTCCGGCTCCGGTCTCCACTCCCCGTGTACTGGTCACGGGCGTGGGCGGTCCGTCCGGCGTCTGTCTGTTGAAAGCGCTGGCCGAGCGGCCGGTCACGCTGCTCGCGGGCGACATCGATCCGTATGCCGCGGGTCTCTACTTGGTGGGAGCGCGGGAGCGCGTGATCCTGCCTCGCGGCGATGATCCTGAGTTTGCCGATCTGATCCTGGCGTGGTGTGAGCGTGAGGCGATCGACATGGTCGTGCCGACCGTCGACAGCGAGCTGATTCCGCTGGCCGCGCAGCGCGCGCGGTTCGAGGCGGCGGGTGTGCGGCTCGTGCTCGCGCCGCTCGCGACGCTCGAGGTGTGCCTTGACAAGTGGGCGCTGCACGCACGCTGCCACACGCAGGTACGAACCCCCGATACCGTGCTCGTCGACGAGACGTTCGACCCGGCCCGCGTGCCGCTGCCGGCGATCGTCAAGCCCCGCACCGGCAGTGGCTCGCGCGGAATCCATCTCGTGCAGAGCATCGAGGAGCTGGGCCGCCTGGAGCGCGACGGGACGCTGCTCGTGCAGGAGCTGCTGCCGGGTGCCGAGTACTCGCTGGACGTGCTCGCCACGCGCGCGGGCCGCGTGATCGCGGTCGTCCCGCGCGAGCGCCTGAAGGTCGACTCGGGCATCGCGGTCACTTCACGCACGCGCCACGACGAGCGCCTGCAGACGATCGGCCGCGAGGTCGCCGAGCTGATCGGGTTGACCGGCGTGGCGAACGTCCAGGTCAAGGGCGACGTCCACGGCGAGCCGGCGCTGCTCGAGGTCAACCCGCGCTTCCCCGGCACGATGGCTTTGACGGTCGCCAGCGGGCCGGATATGCCATGGCTGTGCGTGGCCGATGCCCTGGGCGAGGCGATGCCGGGGGAGAAGCTGCCGTTTGCGGAGATCGCGATGGTGCGCTTCTTGCAGGAGCGCTTTCTCTCCTTCGATGAGATCTCCGTCCTGCAGAACGGCATGTCGCACCCGCAGGAAGACGTTGCCGGACCTGTTCTCCCGGCGCCGGCGACGCCGTCGGCGACGCCGGTTGCCCAGGAGGTCGGGGAGGGGACGACCCCACGATGATCGAGTCGCGCCAGGACATGCATGTCCATTCGAGGTTCTCCGACGGTCGCAACACGATCGAGGAAAATGTCGCCGAGGCCGAGCGCCTGGGCCTACGCGAGCTCACCTGTGTCGACCACGTGCGCGCGGGCACCGACTGGGTACCCGACTACACCGCCGCGGTCAGACGGGTGAACGCGACGACATCCGTCGAGCTGCGCTGCGCGGTCGAGGCCAAGCTCCTCGATACCGCCGGTCGGCTCGACCTGCCCGACGAGCTGACGGACGTGGACGCGATCTACGCCGCCGACCACCAGGTACCGCTGCACGACGGCCCCCACACCCCGAGCGAGGTCAAGGCGCGGCTTGCCGAGGGCGCGCTCTCGAGCGCCGAGGCGATCGAGGCGATCGTGACCTCGACCGCCAACGCCCTGCGCGGCCAGACGCTGCCCGTCGTGATCGCGCACATGTTCAGCGTTCTGCCCAAGCTCGGAATCAACGAGGGGAAAGTGCCGCTGGAGGCGATCGAGCGGTTGGCGGCGGTCGCGGCTCAAACCGGCGCGCAGATTGAGATCTCCGAGCGCTGGAGCTGCCCGAGCGCGCGGACGCTGCGACCGTTCCTGCGCGCTGGTGTTCCGATTCTGCTCAGCACCGACAGTCATCGCCGCGAGACGATCGGGCGCTACGCCTACTGCGTGAAGGTCCTCGACGACCTCGACTGCCTGCCCGCGCACACCCGCGCCGCGTCAGCGCGCTAGTGTCGATCCTGCTCGACGGCGTCTACGGATTGCTGACGGCGATGGTGCTTGCTGGGGCGATTCCCCTGCTCGCCTCGCTCTTCCAGTTCGCGATCATCGGGCGCCACGGCCTGCACAACCACTACTCGGAGGTCGGGGACTATGCGCCACGCTGCGCGATCGTCGTGCCCGCGTGGAACGAGGGAGCCGTGATCGGCGCGACGATCGACCGGCTCGTGTCGCTCAACTATCCGCGCGGGGCGCTGCGCATCTACGTCGTCGACGACGCCAGCACCGACTCCACGCCGGATGTCGTGCAGGCGAAGATGCTCGAATACCCGGGTGCCGTCACCCACGTCCGTCGCGAGCAGGGCGGTCAGGGCAAGGCGCACACGCTCAACGCCGGCCTGGAGCAGATCCTCGCCGAGGATTTCGCCGAGGCGATCCTGATTCTCGACGCCGACGTGATCTTCGAGCGCGACGCCCTGCGCAAGATGGCGCGTCATCTCGCCGATCCGAAGGTGGGCGCGGTCACGGCCTACATCAAGGAGGGCAGCCAGTCGCCCAACTGGATGAACCGCTTCATCGGCTTCGAGTACATCACCGCGCAGGCCGCTGCTCGTCGTGCGCAGAACGTGCTCGGCGCGATGGCCTGCCTGGCGGGTGGCGCCCAGTTGCACAGCCGCGTCTCGCTGGAAGCGATCGGGGGGCGGATCGACACCTCATCGCTGGCCGAGGACACGTTCACGACGTTCATGACCCAGCGCGAGGGTCGCGATGCGATCTTCGATGGCAACGCGATCGTGTGGGCCGAGGAGCCCGCCGACATCACGGGTCTGTGGAAGCAGCGCCTGCGCTGGGCGCGCGGCAACGTGCAGGTCTCAAAACGCTACAGCTGGGTCTGGTTTCGCCGTGATCGCGATCCGCGACTGGGCGGCTTCAGCTTCGGGATCTTCTGGTTCACGATCTTCCTGATGCCGGTCTTCATGATCGCCGCCGCCACCGGCTTGGTGATCCTGTTCTTTGCGAACTTCCCCCTGTCCTGGACGCTGTTTCACATCCTGTGGATCACGAACGCGATCGTCTACCTGTTCGTGACCCTGCTCTCCTTCACGATCGACCCCTACACGGCGCGCAGGACGTGGGTGCAGGGATTCATGTTCCCGGGAGCGATCGCGCTGCTGATCATCCTCTACACCTGCTTTCCGCCGCTGTTCACGACCTATGTTCGGGGCGGGATGACCTGGCTTGGCATCTCTCCCAGTCATCTGTTCGTGAGCGTCACGATCCTGTTCGTCTACTTCTGGCTGGCCGGCAGCATGCTCGCGGCCTGGGGCGCGAAGCTGCTCGAGGGCCATGGCAGGTTGCGCCTGTTGAGCGCGCCACTGATCTACCTGGCAGGCTACGGCCCTCTACTGTGTGCGATCACCTTCTCCGCCTACGTGGCGGAGGCGCGCGGAGCGGAGATGAAGTGGGACAAGACCGAGAAGTCCGGCAAGGTTGCGCTCACATGAGTCCTCCCGCCGAGATCCTAGATAGAGCCGAGTCGAGCGCCGTGAGCAACGCGGCTCTCGAAGAGCCCGTGTGGGATGCGGAGGAGGCCGTGAGCCACGACCGTCGAGTGGAGCGCTCATTGCTCGTGAAGGAGGCCGTTGTGGTGGCGGTCATCGTCGCGCTCGTAGTGCTGCGGATCGCATTCGTCCGCTGAGGCGCGCCGATCGCCCTGCATCTTCTGGAGCCGATCTAGCTACCCCGGCCGCGGCCTTGGGGCGAGGGCAGGCGCGATCGGGGTGCCGGCTAGGCTGCTGTCGGTTTGCTCAGCGAGTCGAGCTCGCCGCGCGCGGCCGCGAGCACACCCCGGGCAACGCCCTCCCACGACCAGCGCTCGCGTACGGTTGCGACCAGCTGCGCACGGGTCTGTGCGCGCAAGACGGGATCGGCCCCCAGCCAACTCGAGATGCGCTCGGCCAGAGCGGGCACGGCGTGGTCGTCGATCGGGAATGTGAGCCAGTGGGCCGCCGGCGCGGGTACGGCCTGCGCCAGCACGGCGCTCACCTCGGCCAGGCCGGAGTGGGCGGCGCTCACCGGCAGGGCCGCGCAGGCGGCGCCCTCGGCGGCGACCATGCCGAAGGACTCGGGGAAGGTGCTGGGAACGATCAAGGCCTCGCACGCCGGGAGCAGGTAGGCGAGCTCCTCGTGGTCGAGGCGACCGGTCAGCACCAGCCGCTCGGGTAGCGCTCGCGCGGCCTCAAGGTAGCGCTTCCTCGGGCTGCCGCGCAGGCTTCTCAGGAACGCCTGCAGGTGGCGCAGCGGCATGGATGTGTTGGCGGAGCCTTGGTCGCCGCCCTCCTCGGCGTCCCGGCCGGCTCGTGCGATCTCCAGCGCGAGACCCAGGTCCCCGGCCGTCAGAGCGTCCGCCAGACGCTCCAGGGCGGAGCGGTAGGAGCCGAAGCCCACCACGACGAGCGTGGCCTGCGGCGCCTGCTCCAGGACGAGCGGCCAGGCGGCGATCAACAGGTCGATGCCCTTGCTGACGATCAGCTTGCCGACGAACGCCACGAGCGGACCCCCGGTGCTTGCGCCTCCAGCATTTGCGCGCCCCGCGGCGCCGGTCGGGTCTGCGCTGCCCGTATCGTCGGCCGGGATGCCCAACAGGCCTTCCACTGCCTCTGCAGCCGCCGCGTCGTCCCGTCCGAATGCGCCCTCGGCCGGTGGGCGGCTCGCGGAGTCCTGCGCGCTCTGGTGAAGACGCGCGACGAGCGTCCGCAACCCCGAGCGATCGCAGCGCATGCGTCCGTCGCGATCCAGCTCGAGGTTCGGGGCGAAGCGGTGGATGTCGACCCCCGGAGGGCCGAGGCGTGTACGCCGTACGACGGTCTCCTCGGCGAGCGCATCCCACAGGCTGCGGGCGGTGTGTGAGGAGCCGACGAGAATCCCTCGGGCGGATCGCAGGCCCTCGCGGGCCAAGCCCAGGAATCGCTCGGGGTGAGGCTTGACCGTGTACTCGAGAGCGCTTCCGTGAATCTTTACGGCGTAGGGCACCCCACTGTCGGCGAGCCCCCGCGCGAGGATCACCGGACTCATGACCAGATGGTTGGCCAGCGCTGCCTGCGGACGCACTAGCTCGGCGAGCTGGCGCACGGCGGCGACGTTGGCGTCGATATAGCCGGCGATCTCCGGATCCGTGCACCGCGCAAAGGTCTGTGCCCGCATCCCCTCGTAGCGGTCCGCGACATACACCGGCAGCAGTTCTCCGATCTCGGGTCGGTAGACGGTGCAGCGTGCGGGTCGACCGGGGGCGCCCCGGCCCACGGGTCGTATGCCCAGCTCTCCACGCTCCCAGGTCCCGACGGCGTCGACAAAGGACAGTCGCTCGGGATGACGGTCCTGGCAGAGCAGATGCACCTCGTGCCCGAGCTCCACCAGAGCCTCGGCGAGGCGCGCGTTGTAGACGTTTGAGCCTGTCCCATCCAACAGATATCCATGAAAGATCAGGATTCTCATCGACGCCCCAGCCTGAACTAGATTTTAGAATTGTAGATAAAAGGGGAACCGTACCAACTCTCAGAGGTTTTAAAAAACTCCGCAACCTCAGCTATCGGGACTGTGTGAGCTGCGCCCCCGTTCGTGTTTTGCGGGCGCGCTCTCGGGCGCGGCTCATGCGCTGCTCATACCTTCCGACCCCCCGAAATCCAGCTTGTCCGGTCGATCATCGACAGATGGCACGGATATTCATCAGCGAGCCCCACGACGAGGTCCGTCGCATGCTCGTACGCATGGTCCCTCGTCTCGGCCACGAGCCGATCCTTGTCAGAGCTCCGACTCCCGCGCAGTGGCGGAGTGCGGACATATTGGTGATCGAGCCGGCGGCGCCGGCCGGCGCCGCGCTTATCCGGGCAGCTCACGCCGCCAATCCAACGCTGCCGATCATCTGCGCCAGTGTCATCGCGCCCCCGCACGAGCTCGCAGAGCTCCGCGTCGTGTTTGCGGCCACCTTGGTCAAGCCGTTCACCGCCGAGCAGCTGGGCGTCACGGTCGAGCAGGCGCTGTGCGGCGAAGCTCAGTCGGCATAGGCGTGTCTGATCGCTTCGATCTCTCCCCGCGCGCCGAAGAACGCGCGTCGAGGATCTCCGGGTCGAAGTGTCGGCCGCTCGTCGCTCGCCGCTCGCATCATCTGGATCGCCGACGCGAATCGTTCAGCCGGGAGGTGTGTCTTGAACGGAGAAGCCGGTGCGTGCCATCGTGCCCCAGTCGCTCTTTTTGAGTAGGTAGCGGAGGATTCCGCGGACTCGCCAGATCACGGTCAGTTGGCGGTAGCCGAGTGGCTCCAGCGTGGCCCAGCCGAGCATTCTCAGGCTGTCGCGGACGCCGGGGTGCCGGCCGGGGCTGAGCTCTTGCAGGAGCAGCGCGATGCCGCTGAGCAGTAGCCCGTAGCCGTAGGCGGCGAGCAGCAGCGCGAGCGCGAATGGCCAGTTGACGGCGCCGAGCGCGAGCGCGAGGATCAGGGTGAGCAGGCCGAGCGCCTCGATCACGGGTGCGAGCAGCTCGATCAACACGAAGTAGGGCATCACGATCAGGCCGAGTGCTCCGTAGTGGGGGTTGGCGAGCATCTTGCGGTGGCGCCAGAGGACGTCGCTGAGCCCGCGGTGCCAGCGGTCGCGCTGGCGTCCGAGCACGCGTAGGGAGTCGGGAACTTCTGTCCAGGCGACGGGGTCGGGGATGAACGCGACCTCGCTCGGACCGCGCTGCTCGATGCCGCGGCGGCGGAGGTTGGCGACGAGCTCCATGTCCTCGCCGACGGTGTCGTGGACGTAACCGCCGGCGGTGATTACCTGCTCGCGTCCGAACAGGCCGAACGCGCCGGAGATGATCAGGTTCCCGCCGAGCGGGTTCCAGCCGAGGCGGCCGTGCAGGAACGCGCGGACGTACTCGACGGCCTGGATGCCTGGTAGGTACTTGCGCGGGCGAGGATCACCGTGCCGGCGCTCACAGTTTTAGGTCTCGATGGCGTTCTTGACGCGGTGCAGCAGCACGGGGAGACTGAAGGGCTTGGCGACGTGATCGAACGCGCCGAGCTCGAGCGCCTCGAGGGTCTCCGGCTCGCTCGCGCGGGCCGTCAGCATGATCACGCGCATCGAGCGCAGCAAGTCCTTTTGTGCGAGCTGGCGCAGCAGCGAGTGCCCATCCAGACCCGGCAGGTCCACATCCAGCAGCAGCACACGGCAGCGCAGCGCGGGAGGCGATCCGCACAGGGCGATGCGGGCCTGCTCGCCGTCTGGAAGGTGACGGGTGCTGTAGCCGCGTGTCGCAAGCGAGGAGAGCAGTAGCTCCGCTTGCATCTCGTCATCCTCGACGCACAACACGTCGCACAGCTCCGTGTATGCCTCGTGGCCCGCCGCGAGCACCCGTGCGCGGCCGGCTGCCTTGGCTCCGTAGAGCGCGCTGTCGGCCGCCTCGAGCAGCCCATCGAGGTCTTGCCCGTCAACGGGGTACTCCGCGACACCCGCACTGAAGCTCGCCCGGAAGACATCCTGGCCGGCGGTGAACTTCTCCTGCGAAAACCGCGCGAGCGTGTCGGTCAGGCGCCGCACACCATCCTCCCCGGACATGCCGTACATCCCGACGACGAGCTCCTCTCCGCCCCAGCGGCCGATCACGTCATCGCCGCGGAAGTCACACCGCAAACGCTCCCCGAGGGCTCGCAGGACGCTGTCGCCGCCGGCGTGACCATGAGTGTCGTTGATCTGCTTGAAGTGGTCGAGGTCGAGCATCGCGACCGACAGGGCCTGCGAGAAGCGGTCGGCGAGCGCGAGCAGCCGCGTGAGACCGTCGCTTGACTTCGCGCGGTTGGGCAGGCCGGTGAGGCTGTCCGTCTCGGCCTGCGCGCGGTAATGCCTGATGCGCCGCAGGCGGTTGAATACGCGGGTCACGAGCTCCGGGCCGACGATCGGCTTTGGCAGGTAGTCATCCGCGCCGATCCGGAAGAGCTCCTCGATCGTCGCGGGGTCGCCGGCGGCGGTCACGAAGATCACAGCCAAGCCGCTCCAGCGCGGGTCCTCCCGTAGGACGCGGCAGAGCTCGGGGCCGTTGACGCCCGGCATGTCGACGTCGAGGATCACCAGCTCCGGGGCGACCTCCATGAGCTTCTCCCAGAACAACAGCGGGTCCGCGAGCGTCGAGATCTCCAGATCGTGGCGCTCCAACAGCTCGCGCATCATCTCGAGCACCGACGGGTCGTCGTCGACGATCAGCACCCGCGCGTGACCGTCAGCGTCCAGCAAGGGCGGTCGCTCACCATCCGGCTCGACGGGCTGCGCGGCGGGTGTCGCGATCTCGCGTTCGATGTCGTGGCGCACTTCCATCACGAGCTCCGCCAGGCGCGGCACTTGTGCCTGTGTGGGGGCGGCGAGCTCTCCTTCGAGTGCGTGTGCGGCTTGGGAGGCGCGTGTGAAGCCGAACGTCCCGGTTGACCCGGCGAGCATGTGCGCCGCGCGCTCCGCCCGCTCGCGCAGATCCTCATCGAGCCCGGCGACCGTCAGCTGCGTGATCGCGCGTTCGATCAGGACGACGCGCCCGAACGCGGACTCGCGGTGCTTCTCCCAGATGCTCCGTACGGCATCCGCGGGTGAGATATCGGTGGAGTCAGCCATCAACCCTACTCCGCCGTCTGGTCGTGAACCCTCAGACGACGGGTCCAGCCGTCACCCGCTGGAAGTGAACCTGGGCGGTGTTCCATGCCCGCAGGCCGTAGCTGCCCACCAGTGGCGGAACGATCGGGACCGTCAGACCGTAGGAGTATTTGACCGCGTTCGCCGACGCCGCCGTGAGGTTGGGGACATTCAGTACCTGTGTCCCGTCGAGCGTCGCGGTCAGCGTGTTCCCCTGGATCGTGACGCTCAGCAGGTGGGGCTGTCCGTACCAAACGAACCCCGCGGGTGGAGGGGCGCTCGCCAGCGCCGCTGAGAGCTCCTGTTCTGTTTCGCGCTCGCGGAGGATGATCCGCCCGCCTTCATAACCGGTGTCGACCTGGACGCAGTAGGCGGTGCTCGCCGTGCTGTTCGCGCGCAGCCAGATCCCGTAGCCGGCGCCGCTGATCAGCGTCGCGTCGGTCGTGACCGTGTAGTTGCTCGCGGTCGCCGAGCCCGCAAGCGCGCGCCGCTCGCCTTCGCCGGCCATTTCGACGGTCCCTTCCGCCGTGGTCGCGATGTAGTTCCCTCCGCGGACCTTGTTCCATTCGTTGACGAGCGTCGTGCCGGCGGGCAGTGAGTTGGCAAGCAGCGAGGAGTTGCTCTGGGAGAGAATCACCCACGCGGCCGGCGCCGCGGCGGGCCAGACGTGGTATTCCTCCCCGTAGGTGGGGTCGTTGACTGTCTTGTCCGACTGCAAGACCCCGCCGCCGGCAAGCGTGAGGGACTCCCACTCGGTCATGCTCGCGTCCAGCGCGCTCGTGCTCTGCCCGTACGCGGCGGCGGCCATCCGCATCTCCGCGGTGCCCTCGAACCACAGCACTGCGGGGGCGCCCGCGCCGATATAGGGGGCAAACCCTGTGAACGGTCCCGGCGAGGAGTAGGTCGTGTTGTAGGTGGCCTGTTCTGAGGAGAGCGAGATCGAGCGGCCGCTGAGCGCATACGCGCTCTGGGCGTGCGCGAGCACGAGCTTGCCGAGGTCGCCCTCGCCGAGGCCCTGCAGGTACATCGCGCCGAGCGCCTGCACATCCAGGGACTGCACGTTGTCTTCAAGACCCTCGCGGAACCACGCGCTCGCGCCTTCCTGCACGAACAGGTACTTACCGATCCCCTCGTTGATCAGCGCCGCGGCGGCCTGATAGCGCGCCGCGGCGGTCGTATCGCCGCTTTCTTTCAGCTCGTTGCCGAGGCGCACGAGAAACGCGTAGGCGAGCAGGTTGTGCTGTGTGGAGACCCAGCTCACGTCGGGTCCTCCCCGGATCAACCCGTTTGACCCTTGTAGGGAGAGCAGATAGTTCGCCGCGAGCTTCTCGGTCTGCAGATACGTGCCGGTTTTGAACGTCTGGTCGTAGTAGGCCGCCGCGAGCCCCACCCACGCGATCGTACCCGAGCGCAGCAGCGGCTCGCCGGCGCCGGTCGCGACGTTGAACGCGAAGTCGATCGACCCATCGCTGTTCTGCAACGCCGTGAGCTGATCCAACAGCTGCTTGGCCTCGGCCTGGTTACCCGATCCCACAAACGCCGCGGCCGAGACGGCCGAGTCATATGTCCAAGACCAGTTCAGCAACCGTTCGTAGGAAGGATCACCGGCCGGGATTTCATACGAGCGCACCAACGCGAGCTGCCCACCACCACCGACCGAGGGGACCGTCATCGTCGTGCCGCTGGGCACCCCAAGTTCGCCGGCGGTAGCGGCAGTCGCCGTCATCGACGCAGACGATCGATGTCCGCGACCTTGACATGCTCGTCGTGCACTCCCAGAATGCTTCGAGCATGGGAGCACACGTCCTGGGCCGACCTGTCTGGCGAGCCACCGGGCGAGCGCGGTCTTTGGAGGACGCCCACCGCGAGGCCAGGCACGCTTGACCTTGCCGCCCCGGCGGTGGACACCACCATGACCATGATGTCCACGAGCTCGACGATGCGCTTTGGTGAGGCGATGTGCCGGCTTCGCGCGATACGCGCTGGCCGAAGCCGAAGCCGAAGCCGAAGCGGAGGCGGCCGCGCCAGACACCGCGGCCGCGCCAGACACCAATAGGAGCGCGCAGGCGAAGGCTAGAAAGGTCCGAGCAAGATAAACAGGCCCTCTCGGCCGGCGGCAGGCTGGTATGTCGAGAGACATAACGCTTTCCAAAGATTATGTGCTTCCTGTTAGGATCGTACCAAGATCTGCGGGTATGGTTCATCTGCACAATTCTGGCTGGTCGGCCATACGCGCCTGGTCAGTCATTCGGCAGCTACACGGGATGGGTCCGTAACGAGCTGGCAATGAGTACCACCAACCTCGATCAGCGCGCCGCGAAGGTCGCGTGGCCGAAGCTCACGCCCTCGCGCGCGGCGATCCTCGGGCTCGGGGTGTATCTGCTGGTGTATCTGAGCTGGCAGTTCTTTCACTGGCTGCCGGGCAAGCAGCAGCTGGGACAGGCGTTTCTGATTCCCGCCGATATTGCTGCGTTGTGCGCGACGTTGCTGGCTGCGCGTCGCTGCCGGGGGTCTCGTGAGCTGCGCTCTTTCTGGTTGGTGATGAGCGCTGCGATGGCGGCGGAGACGATCGCCGACATCCTGCTGTTGAGGATCGACATCTCCTACGACGTGGCGCCGTTTCCGACGGTCGCGGACGCCTTCTTCCTGGCGTTCTACGTGCTGCTGTTCGCCGCGCTGCTGCGCGTGCCGATCGCCCCGGTGACGCTGGGCAAGCGCGTGCGAATCCTGCTCGACGGAGCGATCGTCGTGCTCGGTGGCGGCGCGCTCGTGTGGTATTTCGTGCTCGGCCCCACCGTCCAGGCGGGCGGGAAGAGCGCGCTCGCGATGGCGGTCTCGCTGGCGTACCCGATCGGAGACCTGATTCTGCTTGCGGGGCTCGCCGCCGTGCTGCTACGCCGCAGCCCGCCGAGCCTGAAGACGCCGCTGCTGCTGATCGCGGCCGGGATGGTGGCGTCCGTCGCGGCGGATGTGGTGTACGGGAACGGAGTATTGAACGGGACATACACCGGCGGCGACCCGATCGACACGCTCTACGTTTTGGAGTTCATCGCGTTCGCGCTGGCGGGCATCGCCCAACGGCCGATCGGGCCAGGAGATCGGGCGGTGGCGGCCAACGAGTGGAGCCAACCAACCCCGCGCGCGAGCTGGTTGCCGTACATCACCGCTCCGATCGGGTTCGGTCTGCTGATCGGCGTGGCGTGGAACAAGCCGTTCTTTCCCGAGCTGAGCCTCGTCCTGATCCTGACGATGATCGGGGGGCTGGTCGCCGCCCGTCAGTACCTGTCGCTGCGTGAGCTCGCGGCCGCTGAGCGGGCGCGGCGCGAAAGCGAGCGGCGCTCTCGGGCGATCTTCGAGAATGCGGGCGTCGGAATCACCTTCAGCGACTTGGAGGGGCCGGTCATCCTCGACGTCAACCAGACCTTCTCGGCGATGGTCGGACGTTCTCGAGATGAGTTGCGAGGCGGCGACTTCTCGGCGATCACTCACCCAGACGAGCTGGAGGCCTTCCAGTCGCTGACGCCCAAGACGATCGATGGGTTTCAGCGGGAGATCCGCTTCCTGCGCCGTGATGGCAACGAGCTCTGGGGGATCCTGACGCTCTCGTTGCTGCGCGACGAGGGAGGTATTCCTCGCAACGTGATCGGGGTCCTGCAGGACATCACCACTCGCAAGGAAGCCGAACAGGTCAAGGACGAGTTCATCTCGATTGTCGGCCACGAGCTGCGCACCCCGCTGACCTCGATCCGCGGTTCGCTCGGCCTGCTGGAGGGCGGCGTGTTCGGCGAGTTGCCCGAGGATGCGCAGAGCATGCTCGAGCTCGCCGTGACCAATACCGACCGCCTGGTGCGCCTGATCAACGACGTGCTCGACATCGAGCGCATGGACGCGGGACGCATTGAGCTCGAGCTCGCCCCGGTCAGCGCCTCGGCGCTGGTGGCGAACGCGATCCAGGTCGTCCAGATGAACGCCACGCAGGCCGGCCTGACGCTCCTCGCCGATGTGGATGAGGATCTGACGGTCGAGGTCGACGCGGATCGGATCGTCCAGGTGCTCGTGAACCTGCTCGGCAACGCGATCAAGTTCTCACCCTCCCGGGGCACGGTCACGGTCACGGCGACGGCCGGCGCCGAGCCGGGTCGCGCACGCTTCGCGGTGAAGGACACGGGCCGTGGTATCCCGGCCGACCGGCTGGAATCGATCTTCGAGCGCTTTCGCCAGGTCGATTCTTCGGACGCGCGCGAGATGGGCGGCAGCGGGCTCGGGCTCGCGATCGCGCGTGACATCGTCTCCCACCACGGCGGGGAGATGAGCGTCGAGAGCGAGGTGGGGGTGGGCAGCACGTTCTACTTCACGCTGCCACTCGCCTCCGACGCGGACGACGTCACAGATCCAGACGGCGAGCGTCGCGTGGGCGAGCGCCGCGTGCAGGAGCGCCGCGTGGATGAGCGGCGGATCGAAGAGCGCCGCGTCGGTGAGCGTCGTGTCGAGGACCGTCAGCTCGGCGAGCGCCGCGCGGGCGCGCTACTGCAGGGGCCGCGGGAGCACGAAGCATGAGCGGGCGGCTGCTGCTCGTCGACGACGAGGAGGCGATTCGCGCGATCGCCTCGATCAGCCTCGAACGGATCGGAGGATGGACCGTCATCCCGGCCGCCTCGGGTCGGCAGGCGCTCGACGCCGCGCGGGAGGACGGGCCGTTCGACGTGATCCTGATGGACGTGATGATGCCGGGCCTCGACGGGCCCGACACGCTCGCGCGCATGCGCGAAGCGGGCGTGCCGGCGCAACAGCAGGTCCCCGTCGTGTTCATGACCGCGAAGGTCGGAGCTGCCGAACGGGAGCGTCTGCTCTCGCTCGGCGCGAGCGGAGTGATCGCAAAGCCGTTCGACCCGATGGCCCTGCCCGACGAGCTGGCCCGGATGCTCGACGCATGAGGGACACGGTGATGGATCGCACCGCGCAGGGCATGGGCCTCGCGAAGGGCGTGCTGGGTCAACTGGACGTCGATGTCGTGCTCGAGCGGGTTCTGCAGGCCGCACGGGAGCTCACAGGCGCTCGGTATGCGGCTTTCGGGGTGCTTGGCGAGCGCCGGCCTGGTCTCGAGACCGGGGCGGAGCTCGAGCGGTTCGTCACGGTGGGCGTCGACGAGGAGACGCGTGCCGAGATCGGTGCGCCGCCGCGCGGGCGGGGTGTGCTCGGCGAGCTGATCGCAAATCCCGAGCCGCTGCGCCTGGTGGATATCGGCCGGCATCCGCACTCCTGCGGATTTCCCGGCGGGCATCCGGATATGCACACGTTCCTGGGGGTGCCCGTGCTCGTGCAGGGCACGCCGTTCGGGAACCTGTATCTGACCGAGAAGGCCGACGGTGAGCAGTTCACGGACGCCGACGAGCAGGCGGTCGTGACGCTGGCGCAGCTCGCGGGGGTGGGGATCGAAAACGCCCGGCTCTACGCGGACACACAGGAGCGGCGTGAGGAGCTCCAGCGGACGGTGGCGGCGCTCGAGGCGACCACGCAGGTCACCCGCGCGATCGGCGATGAGACGGATGTGGACATGGTGCTCGAGCTCCTCGCAAAGCGGGGGCGGGCGCTGGTGGCTGCACGCGTGCTTTTGATCGAGCTCAGCCAGGACGATGAGCTGCTGATCGCGGCGGGAGCCGGGGAGGTGCCCGAAGGGTTGGTCGGGAGCCGTATGCCGTTCTCCGGCACGTTCGCCGAGCAGGCGGTGCGCGCCCGCGGCGGGGTACGTGTCGAGGACGAGGTGAGCCGGGCGCGCTTCAACGAAGTCGGCGTCGGCAGGCTGGGTGTTCAGGCGCAGGCGGGCTTGGTTGTCCCGCTGCTCTTTCAGGACCGCTCGTATGGCGCACTGCTGGCGATCGACCGTCTCAGGGATGGCCCGGCGTTCTCCGTCGAGGACCAGCGGTTGCTGGAGGCGTTCGCAGCGAGCGCCGCAACGGCTGTCGCGGTGGCGCACACGGTCGCCACGGACATCGAGCGGCTCGCGGCGGTCGTGCGCTCCTCGACCGACGCGATCATCACAACCGACGAGCACGGGATCATCACGAGCTGGAACCCGGGCGCCGAGCAGCTCTACGGCTACCCAGCGGCCGAGATGGTCGGCCAGCAGGGGTCGGCGACAGCCAAGCTCGTTGTGCCGGCGGAGCACAGCGACGAGGTGGACATCACGCCGCGGGTGCTGCGCGGAGAAACAGTCCAGCACCACGAAACCTCGCGCGTGCGCAAGGACGGCACCCGCGTCGACATCTCGCTGAGCGTCGCCGCGACCCAGGACCGCTACGGCAAGGTCACGGGCATCGCCTCGGTCGCCCGCGACGTCACCGAGCAGAAGCGCACGCAGCGCATCCTCTCCCAGGCCGAGCGCCTCGAGAGCATCGGGCAGCTCGCCGGCGGGGTCGCGCACGACATGAACAACCTGCTCACGGTCATCCTCAACCACAGCGACTTCGCGCTGGAGAACCTCGCCGAAGACGACCCGGCGGCCCACGAGATCCATGAGGCGCGCGGCGCCGCCGAGCGCGCCGCGATGCTCGTGCGCCAGCTGCTGCTGTTCGCGCGCGAGGAAACCGGGACCGTGCAGGTGCTCGACGTCGGCGCGATCGTCGGCGAGCTGGAGAAGATGCTCGCGCGGACGCTCGGCGAGCACATCGCGTTGCGCACCGATCTCGTGGAGGATGCCTGGTCGATCGAGGCCGATCGCACGCAGGTCGAACAGGTCGTGATGAACCTCGCCGTGAACGCCCGCGACGCGATGGCAGAGGGCGGTACGCTGACGATCTCGACCGCGAATGTGACGCTCGACGAGGAGACGCTGCGCACGCACGCGGGACCGGCGCAGCCGGGACGCTACCTGTGCCTGGCCGTGAGCGACACCGGCGTCGGGATGAGCGCGGAGGTCGTCGCGAAGGCGTTCGAGCCGTTCTTCACGACCAAGCCCCCCGGCTCCGGCACCGGCCTCGGCCTCGCGACCGTCTACGGAATCCTGCGCAGGGCGCAGGGGCACGTCCAGATCTACTCCGAGCCGGGACAGGGGACCGCGATCAGAACCTACTGGCCAATCTCAGAACAGAAGGAGACCACCGCCATCGTCACCTCGACCGAACAACACAGCTCCCGTATGTCGACCGGCGAGACGATCCTGCTCGTCGAGGACGAGGACGCCCTGCGCTCGCTCGCGATCCGCATCCTCGAGCCGGCGGGCTACACGGTGCTTGCGGCGGGACTCCCGAGCGAGGCGATCGAGCTGGCCTCCCACCACGGCGACGGCGTCGATCTGCTGCTCACCGATCTCGTGATGCCGGAGATGTCCGGCGCCAAGCTCGCGGCGCAACTCGGCAGCGCCCGCCCGGAGCTGCGGGTCATCTACACCTCCGGCTACGTCGCGCGGCCCGGCGAGCTGCCCGAGGGCGCCGCGTTCATCAGCAAGCCATACACCCGCGCCCAGTTGCTCGCCGCGGTCAGTGCTGAGCTGGGACCCTCGAGCGACGCGCGAGCTCAGAGCGGATAGCGCGGCACCGTCGCGCGATCCGCGACATTCCGGCCGCCGCGGGCCCGGTTGCGAGCAGCGCCGGCGCCGGGCGATCGCGATTGAGCGCGAGCCGAGCCCGATGCCGTCCAAGCCGATGCTCTCGGCTACTTCATGTGAGGGTCGACCCACAGACCGGAGAGCTGGGTCTCGCCGGACCTGGCCACCGCGAGGAACACGAACCTGGCCTCGCGCGCGCCTTCCGTGGCGAAGGCGATCTCGGGCTGGACGTCGATCGGGTTCGACAGCGTCCAACTGGTCTGCTGGCCGTGCAGCTGACCGACGTTCTGGGGAGCGGTCACGCTGAGCCTCGTGCCCGGGTAGGCGACGGCGGCGGCGACGCCTTCGCTGCCTCTGACGTCACGCACCCACACGCGGGCCGTCGGGTATTCCAGCGTCACGCAGACGGGCGGGCTGACTGCCAGGGCGCCGCCGGGCAGGTCGAGAACGCCGGCGGTCGCGCCGTTGGGACGCGTGGTTTTGACGATCCGCGCCCCGTTGTAGAGTTCCCAGCCTTCGGAGGAGCTGTTGAATTCACCGCCCGGAACGAGCGTGTAGTAGTTCGAGTCCCCGAAGGCCGCGAAGGGCTGAGAAAACACCTGGCCTGGACACGTTGCGGGTGTGTTTGACGTGGCGGGTCTGTTCGATGTGGCTGGCGCGTTTGACGTGGCGGGTCTGTTCGATGTGGCTGGCGCGTTTGACGTGGCGGGTGTGTTCGATGTGGCCGGTGTGTTTGACGTGGCTGGCGCGTTTGACGTGGCGGGTGTGTTCGATGTGGCTGGCGCGTTTGACGTGGCAATCGCGAAAGCCGACGGGACCGACAGGCCGAACGCTGCAAGGCAAAGGATCGCGACGGCGACCAGCTGGCGCTTGATTCTGACTGCCGTGGGGCGAGACGACGGGAACATTGATCTCCTCCGTGACGTTCCACTGGCGGTCGAGCTATCTCATGAGAGACCTCTGGCTTTGCGTCCCCGCCTCGCGACGAGTTTGCCTTTTCAGCTTTTGTTTTGTAGTCCTTACGGTGCTGCGCTGTAGTCCTTTTCGGGCAGGGTAAACCACATATCCAGACCCTTTAGGGCAGCTGGACGAATGTTGGAGCCGCCAAGCGGCGTCGTTGAGAACGACATCGAGAAGAACGTGTCCGCAAACGGGCGGGCGAGTTTTTGCAGCACCTTCTAAGCCATAGGGACGATTCTGGCGATAGTCGGTCAGCAGCCATGTCCGCCCACGCCATCACAGACGTCGACCGCGCGCGGATGTCGTTTGCGCGCCGCGACGAGCGGATGCCCGTTGCCGAGCTTCGTGCCGAGCTGCTCGTCGGTGGCAGCTTCGTCGTGGCGGCCGTCGCGCTCGCGGCGATCGGGGGCACGAAGGGCTTTTCGCCGTCGATCGCCGCGCTCTACGTGATGGGCATCGCCGTGGCCGGTCACGTCCGGTTTGAGTTCCGCGCCGGCTTCACGGTGCCGACACAGGCTCTGTTCGTACCGATGCTGTTCGCCGTCGTGCCCGTCTCGATCGTGCCGCTGCTCGTGGCGCTGGCGCTGGGGCTCGGCATGGCGCCGAGCATCCTCAGCGGGAGACGGCCGGCGAGCCGGATCCTGACCGTGCCGGGCAACAGCTGGTTCGCCTGGGGGCCCGCCGTCGTTCTGTTCGTGGCTCACGACCAGAATCCGGATGGCCGCTGGGGCATATTGCTGCTGGCCCTGGCGGCGCAGTTCGGCTGTGACTTCGCCGCCAGCGCCGCGCGCGAGCGCCTGCAACAGGGTGTCGCGCTACGGGAGCTGCTCGAGGAGCTCAGGCAGGTCTACGCGATCGACCTGGCGCTCTCCCCCCTGGGGCTCGTCGTGGCCTTCGCCACGATTTCGGCCGGCAAGCAATGGGCGGTGCTGCTGATCGCGCCGCTGTTCCTGGTCTTGCGAGTGTTCTCCAAGGAGCGCCACGCGCGCCTGGAGCAGTTGGTCGAGCTCAACGACGCCTACCAGGGCACCGCGCTGCTGCTGGGCGATGTGATCGAGGCTGACGACAGCTACACGGGGGAGCACTGCAAGAGCGTCGTCGGGCTCGCCGTCGATGTCGCGCGGGAGCTGGGACTCGACGTCGAGCAGCAGCGAAATGTCGAATTCGGCGCTCTGCTTCACGACGTGGGAAAGATCGCCGTGCCGAAAGAGATCATCAACAAGGCCGGGGGACTCGACGATCGCGAGTGGGCGATCATCAGGGCACATACGATCGAGGGTCAGAAGATGCTCAACCGGGTCGGCGGCTTCATGCGCGAGATCGGCCAGATCGTTCGCTCCTCCCACGAGCGCTGGGACGGCGGCGGCTACCCCGACGGCCTCAGCGGGGCCGCGATCCCGGTGGAGGCACGCATCGTGTCGGCCTCCGACGCGTTCAACGCGATGACGACGACTCGCTCTTACCGCAAGGCGATGCCGCTGCCGGCCGCCATCGCCGAGCTGAGCGAGAACGCCGGGACGCAGTTCGACCCCGCTGTGGTCGCCGCCCTGCTGAGGGTGGTGGCTGCGCCCGCGGTCGTCGTCACCCCCGAGTCCAGAGCCTGACGGCGGCCCCGAATACCCGGAGGAACCGACGAGTTTCTCTGATTGAAAGCCCTCGATCGGGCGCTCGCGCCCGAGGCTAAAGGCCGCCTGTGCGGCGACCGATGGGTGAGGCGTGCGACTAGCTCCACTCACGGGGCGCCGGGTCGCGACATAGGAAAAAGGCACCCCCGTCGCGAGGCGGGCTCGCAAAGCCAGGGGTCTCCCGCAGATCGCCCAGCCGCCCGGCACGTTCTGTGAACACCAGATAAGGAGATCTCGTCACATGTTCCGCTTTTTCAACACAAAAAAGTCCCGCCTCGTTGTTGGGGTCGCCGTGGCGGTGTCGTGTATGGTCGCGGCCGCCGCGTTCGCCTACTGGACGAGCTCGGGCGAAGGATCGGGCGAAGCCAAGGCGAACTATGCCAGCGCCTCGTTCGAAGTCTCGAGCGCCGCGGTCGAAAACCTCTACCCGGGGGCTAACCCCGTGGTCACGGTCAAGGTCAAGGACAAGGACGCCAGCCAGGCCGAGTATCTGACCAAATTGGAAGCGGAAGTCGAAAAAACCTCGGCGACGGAATGCAAAAAGGAATGGTTCGTCGTGTCCCCCGCCTCCCAGGAACCGAAAGTCCTGATCGCGCACGGCGAAACCAAGGAATACACCGTGCACCTGGAAATGAAAGAAGAAGCCACCGTCAACCAGAACGCATGCAAGGGCGCGTCGGTCACGCTCAAGTACAAAGCCTCATAACCGGATTGGATCGGCGGACGGGCGTGACGGCTACCGTAGAGGTGGGGTGAGGGCCATGACGGTTCTCGCCCTTCCGGCAGGGGTGCGCCGATGAGACTCGACCTTCGCGGACGCGGACGCGGACGGCGCCGGCGGCGAATTGCGGCCACAACGGCGGTGGCGCTGAGCCTGCCGGCGCTGAGCCTGCTGGCGGCGGGGGCTTTCGCGTACTGGTCAAACGCCGGTGAAGCGAGCGCGTCGGCGAGCCTGGCGACGCTCTCCGCGCCGACGATCTCCAGCGCCACGGCGGGCGCCGGGACGGTCGCGCTCGCGTGGTCTGCCGTGACCGCGCCCGCCGGCGGCACGGTCGAATACTTCGTGACGCGCGACGGTGGCGCGCCCGGCGGCGGCTGCCCTGGCTCGAGCTCCCCTTCGACCGCGACGAGTTGCACCGACACGGGCGTGTCGATCGGCATGCACGAATACACGGTCACGGCGGTGTGGCGCACGTGGACGGCGACGAGCGCGGCCAAATCGGCGAGCGTCACCTACGGGCCGGCCACCCACTTCCAGATCACGGCCGCGAGCACGACGCCCACCGCGGGCGAAACCGACAACCTGACGATCACCGCCAAGGACGCGAGCAACAACACGGTCGCCAACTACGCGGGCGCGAAGACGCTCACGTTCAGCGAACCGTCGAGCTCGCCCAGCGGCAAAGCGCCCAGCTACCCCGCGACGGTCACGTTCACCGCGGGCGCGGGCACGGCCGCGATCAAACTCTACGACGCCCAGTCCACGACGGTCAGAGCGAAGGAAGGCACGCTCGAAGGCGCCTCGCCCAGCCTCACCGTAAAAGCGGCCGCGACCAAAAAATTCACGGTGCCGGCGCCGGCAGAACAGGAAGCCGGCGTCGCATTCAACGTGACGCTGACCGCCACCGACGAATACGGCAATCCCGCGACCGGCTATGCGGGCGCAAAGACGCTCACCTGGAGCGGCCCCGCCAATGCGCCCAACGGGCAGGCGCCCGAATACCCGTCGACCGCGACTGGTGTGACGTTCGTCGAAGGCGTCGGCACGGCCTCCTCGCTCAGCCTCTACGACGCCGCGAGCACGACGCTCAAAGTCAAGGAAGGCACGCTCGAAGGCGTCTCCGCCAGCTTCACCGTCAGGGCGGCCGCGGCCGCCGGCTTCAGCCTGCCGACGCCCACCGAAAAAGAAGCGGGCGCCACGATCAGCCAGACGGTGACCGCGCTGGACACCTGGCACAACACCGCGAAAAGCTACGCGGGCGCGAAGACGCTGCTGTGGAGCGGTCCGGCGAGCTCACCGAGCGCGAAAGCGCCCAGCTACCCTGCGACGGTCACGTTCACCGCGGGCGCGGGCACGGCTCAGGTCAAACTGTACGACGCCCAGAGCACCGCGCTGAAAGCGACCGAAGGCGCAATCGAAGGAGCGACGGGCTCGTTCACGATCAAGGCGGCCGCGACCAAGAGGCTCACCGTGCCGACGCCCTCAGAACAGGAAGCGGACGTGGCGTTCAACGTGACGCTGACCGCCACCGACGAATACGGCAACCTCGCCAAGAGCTACACGGGCGCGAAGACGCTCGCGTGGAGCGGGCCCTCCAGCTCGCCCAACGCCACCGCGCCCGAATACCCCTCCACGGCCACGGCGGTCACGTTCACCGAAGGCGTCGGCACCGCCTCCGCGCTGAAGCTCTTTGACGCCCAGGCCACCACGCTCAAAGTGAAGGAAGGCACCACGATCGAAGGGACCTCAGGCTCCTTCACCGTCAAGGCAACCACCCCAGAACGCTTTGCCTGGTCACACGCCGAAGTAACCGCGGGGACCCTGGAATCGGGGACCTGTCCGTTTGCCTGTAAGACGACCAGCATCGGCGCCGGCAAGAAATTCAAGGCCCATGCCAGCATCACCGACGCATACGCCAACGTCGTCAGCAACCTCGGCGCCGCCGGCAGGGCGAAGGTCGAAAAGACCGGCGGCGAAGGCACGCTCGCGAACGCCACCGCCCTCAGCATCCCCGCATCGGGCCCGGCCGAATCCTCAGGCGTCTTCGAATACACGAGCCCCGCGTCGGGGACCAGCGAAGCCGTGCTGAAGCTCAAGTCAGAAGAAGGCGCCGCGTACACAGAAGCCGAAGCGCACGTGAAATACTGAGCGACTGCCTCGAGGATTGCCCTCCCGCGGCGGCCCCGAATCGGGCCATCCACGGGAGGTTCCCGTCCGTTCGACCGAGCTCCCTACTTCGTGATCTTGATGATCCGCTCCATGCCGAGCTGGGAGTGGCTGCGCCCGTCCTGGGTGTCCATGAAGCACACCTCGACGTAGATGCCGGGCTTGGCCGTGATCGTCTCCTGCTGGAAGGCTTCGTGGGAAAGCGGCCCGGCGAAACCGGCGGGCGGTCCTGAGATCAGCTTTTCAATCGCCTTTTCCTTACCGGCGAGCAGGTCCTTGACGGCCCGCTTGGCGATCTTCATGTTCTTTACTGGGAAGGCTACGTCCATATGCACGAGGAAGCCTTTGTTTTCGAAGCGGACGAGCTCGCCGTCGTGCAGCGTGCTCGGCCCGCGGAAGCCGAACTCGATCGAGCGGATCGTTGCTTCCGGCGCCGGCAGCGCGACCGGGGATGGGGAGGCGGTCACCGTGAACAGCGCGTGCGCCTTCGACCCCTTGCCTTCGCCTCCCGGGAGGACGGCGACGTAGTGGCCGGGCTGCAGATAGGTCTGGACTTCGCTCTTCTGACCGGGCATCACTTCGGCGTCGAACACGAGCGAGCCGTACTTGTCCACCACGTTCGTGTCGCCGTGGGCTTTCTGGATCGCGGATTCGACTTCTTCGAAGGTGGCGCCGGGCTTCAGGAGCGCGAGGATCACGTTCGCTTCCTTGACGCCCGTGGCGGTCGAGACGACGTTGACCGCGCCGGACTGCGTGGCGCCGCCGACCGTGATCGAGGAGCTGGTGACCGTCAGCGAGAGAGTGGGGAGCGTCGAGGCCTGCGCGCCGCCGGCGACGGCGAGACTGGCCGCCACGAGCGACGCGGCGACGGCGAGCGTCGTCGCCCGCAACGTTGTCTTTTTCATGTGGGTATTCCTCCTGAGGATGGGTGAGTGAAGCGGCGGCTCGCACAAGCCGCGCGGGCAGGGGACTATAAAACGAATGATCGGCGAGAAGTCCCCAGAGGGATGGGGGTTTTCTACGGACGCGGTGGACCCCGGGTCGCGCATAGGGTCACAGCATCGTCCGATTCCGAGAGGTGGAGCATGGGAATGATTGAGGCAGCGGTGTTCAACCTGAATCATCCGGCGCATACGGTGGACTGGGAATTCATTCATCTGTCGCTGGCGAACGTCGTCGTAATCGGCCTGATGCTGATCGTCTTCGTGCTTGCAATCCTGCTGCCGTTCCCCGGCGCAGCGGGGCGAGCGGCGGCCCGTCGTGATCGGGGCGCATCGTGAGCGCGACGCCCGCAACTCCTCCGAACGTCCCAACGGCGACTCCCCCGGGCACGGGCACCCCATCGCAGTCCCCGAGCGCCAAGTCGAAGTCCTGGACCGTCAAACTGCGTGAACGGGGCGTCCGCGAGCTCCCACCCGAGCGGCTCCTGCCCGACGGGCAGCCGACGTATGTGGCCTCCTGGATCTACGTGTTCGGCGTGGCGAGCATCGCCTCGCTGATCGTGATCATCGGCTCGGGTTGCATCCTTGCCCTGAAGGGACCCGCCTGGTGGCATGAGACCGGGGTCGGGCACTTCTTCAACAGCATCCACATGTGGTCGGTCGAGCTGTTCTTCTTCGCGATGGTCGTGCACCTGTGGGGCAAGTACTGGATGGCCGCCTGGCGCGGGGGCCGCGCGCGCGTGTGGGTAACAGGCGCGATCGTCTTCCTCGTCGCCGTGCCCTGCGCGCTGACCGGCTACGTCTCCCAGCAGAACTTCGACGCGCAATGGATCTCGACGCAGGCGAAGGACGCGATGAGCTCGGTCGGCGTTGGCGCCTTCTTCAACCTGACGAACTTCGGTCAGATGTACAGCTACCACATCCTGCTCCTGCCGATCGCGGTCGTGGCGCTCGTGAGCCTGCACGTGCTGCTCGTGCGCCGCAACGGGGTCGTGCCGCCAATCGAGCTCGAGGAGAGGCTGGAGTCATGAGCTGGCTGCGCCAGAAGGACGAGACCAAGCCCTGGAAGGGGAGCTACGCGCCGTATGACCTCGTCAAAGAGCTGTGCATCGCGGTCGGCGTGATCTCGCTGCTGGCGGTGCTGCTGACGGTCCTGTTCTCCTCGCCCGACGACCGGCCGTCGACGATCGCCCAGTGGTCGCATGAACTGCCGGCCGACTTCGCCACGACGGCGGCACTGGAGCTCAACGGAACGAGCGGCACCGCCGAATACGGCCCCCCGTACAACCACAGCTCGGGCAGCGTGCAGCACTTCCTGTTCCTGCACCCCCAACGCTGGCTCGGGGTCAGCCACCCGATCAATACGGCCGACGACTACGTCGTCAAACCGCTGGAAACGATCCCCAACGACCCGGCGCTGCACGCCGCGCTGTCCGAATACAAGGCCGCCCCCGCGGCCCAGAAACTCCAATGGTCGGCGGCCTACGCCAAGCCGCTCGAAGAATACGCGACGGCCGTCGAAGAAAAGAAGACGCCACCCAGCACCGTCTCGGTCGATCAGAGCACGGGAACGGTGACCGTCAAGACCAGCGGCGCCGGCCCGGTGGGAACGATGATGACGAGCCTGCAGGCGCTCGCCCAGAGCGGCGGTCTCGAAGGGGGCCTCGTGTCCAGCAGCCAGTTCTTCCAGACCGACTACACCAAGCCGCTGCTGTTCATGGCCGATGGCGGACTGCTCGCAGAACGCGCCGAACAGCAACACCTGCTCGGCGAGCAGTGGGGCCTGATGAACGAGACCGGCAGCTACCCCGGCCAGCCCTGGCTGTGGCTGTACGCGCTCTGGTACCAGGTCGAACCGATGAAGTCATCGCCGAACGCCGACATCCAGGTGCTCCTGATCATGGGCCTGCTGAGCCTCGCCTTCATCTCGATCCCCTTCATCCCGATCATCAATCGCATCCCGCGCTGGATCCCGATCTACAAGCTGATCTGGCGCGAGCACTACCGCGCGAGCTGAGCAGCGCGCACAGGCGCGCCCCTGACGTTAGGCTGCCTCAATGGACCCCGAGCGCGCACGCCAGCTACTCGCCCAGGAGCGCCAGCGGATCGAGCAGGCGATCGCCGCGCTCGCCGAAGAGGATGCGCAGACGCAGGACGAGCAGGGGGAACCGGGCGAACGCGGCTCGGAGGAGCTCTACGAAAAGGAGCTCGAGACGGGCCTCGCTGAGGATCTCACCGAGCAGCTCGCCGCGGTCGAGCGGGCTGAGGTGCGGCTCGCGGCCGGCACCTACGGCCTGTCCGTCGTCAGTGGGAAGCCGATTCCCGACGAGCGCCTTGAAGCAGTGCCGACGGCCGAGCGCGCGGTCGACGAGTAAACCGCGCGGCTTCAGCGGAGCTCTGCCAGCAGCGCGAGCTCCTCGCCCAGGAGGCGCGGCAGCAGGAAGTGTTCGCGCACGTGCTCGCGCCCCGAGCGGCCGAGCTCGACAGCGCGCTCGCGGTCGTTCAGCAGCTCGAGCATCGCGTCGGCGCACTCCTGCACCGAGTCGACCAGCAGGCCGCCGACGCCCGCGGGCATCTGCATCGGGATGCCACCGGCGCGCCCGGCGACGACGGGTGTGCCCTTCCACAGCGACTCCGAGACGACCAGGCCGAAGCCCTCCCGGATCGACTTCTGCACGACGACGTCCGAGAGCCGCTGAAAGGCGTTGACCTCGACGTTCGAGGCGCCGGTCAGGTTGGTGTAGAGGTGGATCAGTGGATCGCGTTCGGCCTGTTCGGTGAGCTGACCGTAGATCTGCCAGCCCTCGGGATCATCGAGCGCCATCGAGCCGACGAGCGCGAGCTGCAGGCCGGGGATCTCCTCGCGCACGAGGCGGTAGGCGGCGATCACGCCGAACGGGTCCTTCCAGGGATCGAAGCGCGATACCTGCGTGACCAGTCGTCCCGGCAGATCGACCCCGATCCAGTCGAGGATCTGGCTGGCGGTGCGCGCGGAGATGTCGAGGTTCTTCGGGCTGAGCGGGTCGATCGCCGGCGCGATCGTGCGGACGCGCGCGACGGGCAGATCGGGCGGTACGAACTCGCCCATCGTGAAGACGGCCGCGTCGAAGTCGACGAGCAGCGGCCGCAGGAAGCTCCACGCGTCGGCGTTCGGCTCGGAGGTGTCGATGTGGCAGCGCCACACCCAGCGCGCGTCGCCCTTGCCATGGACGCTCAGCAACCCGGCCGGCTGGGGATCGTGGACGACGACGAAGTCGTACCCACCGTCGAGCACCGCCGCGTTTTCGCGCGTGCAATCCAGGTAGGCGCGCCGCTCGGACTCGCTCAACGACTTCGAGGATCCCTGGAGCGCGTTGTGCAGAGCCTTGGTGGCGCGGAAGAAGTCCTGGCTGCCGGCGATCACCTTCCAGTCGACGCTCAGCCCGAGGTCGCGCAGCAGCGGCACGGATGAGCGCAACAGCTCCGATACCCCGCCTCCGTAGGCGGTCGCGTTGACGTGCAGGATGCGAGCGCCGCTGAGCGCCTTGGCCCGCTCGCGCAGCGCCTCGAGGATCTGATTGGGAACGATGTCCTGGTAGGCGTCCAGCGACCATCGTCCGACGGCGACCTGCTGCAGCACGGCTACGACTCGATCCCGGCGGCGGTTGTGATGGTCGTGGCGGTCGCCGTCGCGGCGGTTGCGGCAGTGGCGGTCGAGGCGGTGGCAGGGGCAGTAGCGGTCGCGGTGCTCCGCGGCAGCACGAGCAGCGAGCAGCGCGCGTGGCGCTCGAGATACGCGGAGGTGCTGCCGAGCACGAGGCGTCGCACCGGCCCGTAGCTGCGCGAGCCGACCACGAGGATGTCGACCTGATCGCCGAAGGCCGCGAGCTCCTCGCCGGCGAAGCCATATACCGCCAGGCCTTCGACGTCGGGCAACTGGCGCATGCGGGCGCTGGCCTGCTCGAGCATCACGTCGATGCTCTCGCCGATCGCGGGCGGCATCAGGCCGGTGTAGCCGAGGGATGGGATCGAGACGACTTCGAGCGGGCGCACGGAGGCCCCGGTCGGCGCCGCCAGCTCCTTTGCGGTCGCGAGCGCCGCCTCGCTCTCGGGCGTGCAGTCGTACCCGACGCCGATCTTCGCGATTGGAGTCGTGTGCTCGCCGTAGCCACGGGCGGCGACGGCGACCGCGCAGGGCGCGCCATTGAGGGCGGCGCGGGTATCGTCGCCGAGCATCGCGCGGCCGAAGGCGCCGCGCGCGCATGAGCCGACGACAAGCAGATCGGCCTGCTGCTCCTCGGCCTGGCTGTGCAGGCCACGGCCAGGGCTCCGCGAGACGACGCTGAGCAGCTCAGCTTCGACGCCTGTCTCGGCGCGCTCGCGCTCCAGCAACTGCTCCGAGACTTCGCGCGCCGCACCGATCGCCTCGGGCGTGAGCGAGTGGGGTAGGCGCAGCTCCTCGCCGTGCACGTGGGCGAGGGTCAGCTTTCCGGCGGGGTCGGCCAGGCGTGCGGCGAGCGCGATCGCATCGCGACCGGTCGGCCTGCCATCGACTCCTACGAGCACGTTCTTGAACATCGAGGTCTCCTTCTCCTTTACCGGGGTTCCATACCGGGGTTCTGAGACCAACCTAGGCCGCCTTCGCATGGTTGTCATCCGGGCGGCCCGCGGAGTGACTGCGGAGTTCTACTGAGGCCGACGCGCGTGACGCGCGCTTCGGCGTCGGCACCGTCAGGGTCGCCGCGATCCGTATAAACACACGTTCTTTCGGTGGAGGGTCCCGGATACGTTGCTGCCGGGTCGACCCTACTGTTTGGCCTTGATGCCCCCGTCGCTGGCGCATCCAGATAGGAGCAGGATCCCCGGATGTCAAACGGAATCTCGAGATGCAGGCACTGCGGAGAGGTGATCGGCGTATACGAGCCGATGATCGTGCTGCGCAAAGGGCAGGTATGCAGGACCTCGCGAGCGGCCGAGATCTCCTCGAGCGCGATCGGTAAGAGCGGTGAGTGCTACCACGACGAGTGCTATGCGCGGGCTGGCAGCAAGGATGCGTCGTCCGGGTAGACCCAGAGCTCGTGAACGTGCGGGCCTGTCAGCCGCCGCTTTCGGCGCCGGTGTCGATCAGCCCGCGGTCCAGCGCGTAGCGGACGAGCTCGGCGCGCGAGGACAGGCGCAGCTTCTGCTGGATGTGCGAGCGGTGGGTCTCGACCGTGCGCACCGACAGATACAGCTGCTCGGCGATCTCGGAATTGGTGTGTCCGAGCGCGATCAGCCGCAGCACGTCGACCTCGCGCTCGGAGAGATCGTCCGGCGGCCCGGGCGGCGGCTCGGATGCGATCCGCGCGCCGAGCCTCGGGTTCAGGTAGCTCTCGCCGGCGGCCGCGCGGCGCACCGCTTCGACGAGCTCGTCGTCGGCGGCCTCCTTGAGCACGTAGCCGAGCGCGCCCGCGCCGAGCGCCTCGCGGGCGAAGGCGGGCTCCTGCTGCATCGTCAGCACGACGATCTGCGTGTCGGGCGACTCCGCCCGAATCGCGGGGATCGCCTCGAGGCTCGAGCCGCCCGGCATGTTCAGATCGAGCACGAGCACTGCCGGGTGGTGGCCGCGCACATAGCGCCTGGCGCTCTCGATGTCGCTGGCCTCGGCGACGACCTCGAAGTCCGGCTCGCTGTCGAGCAGCATCCGCAGTCCGCTGCGCACAACAGCATGATCGTCCGCGAGCACGAGCCGGATCCCGGCCGCAGAGGCGGTATCGCCAGTGGGGGTGGCGCCGAGCGCTGAAATGTCCCTGTCAGTCACTTAGATGTCCCTGTCGACCACCATCTCGATCAAAGTATCGCCTTCGACGCTCGATACTACGCCAATCTGGCCATGGATTCGAACAATACGATCCCGGCCGGAAGCCAGCTAGAGTCTCGATCGTGATCGACGAGCCGACCGTGTCCGGCGATCCACTCTCGGATGGAGACATGCGTCTGATCGACGCCTACTGGCGCGCGGCGAACTACCTGTCGGTCGGCCAGATCTATCTGCTCGCCAACCCGCTGTTGCGCGAGCCGCTTCAGATCGAGCACGTCAAGCCTCGCTTGCTCGGCCATTGGGGGACGACGCCAGGCCTGAACTTCGTCTACGCGCACCTCAACCGCGTGATCCGCGAGCGCGAGCTGAACGTGATCTACGTCGCCGGTCCCGGTCACGGGGGCCCGGGCGTGGTGGCGAACGTCTACCTGGAGGGCACCTACACCGAGGTTTACCCGCATATCGGCCACGACGTCGAGGGGTTGCGGCGCCTGTTCCGTCAGTTCTCCTTCCCCGGCGGCATCCCCAGCCACGTCGCGCCGGAGACGCCCGGCTCGATCAATGAGGGAGGAGAGCTGGGGTATTCGCTGCTACACGCCTACGGCGCCGTGTTCGACAACCCGGACCTGCTGGCCTGCTGCGTGATCGGCGACGGCGAGGCCGAGACGGGTCCGCTGGCCGCGAGCTGGCACTCGAACAAGTTCCTCGACCCCATTCGCGATGGGGCGGTGCTGCCGGTGTTGCATCTGAACGGCTACAAGATCGCCAACCCCACAGTGCTCGCGCGGATTCCCGAGCAGGAGCTGCGCTCGTTGCTCGAGGGCTACGGCTACGCGCCCCGGTTCGTGTCGGGCTCGGACCCGCTCGCGATGCACCGGCTGATGGCTGCCACGCTCGACGAGGTAATTGAGGAGATCCGACTAATTCAGACGCGCGCGCGTGAGGATGCCGCCCCGGCACGATCGGCCGATCGGCCGCGCTGGCCGATGATCGTGCTGCGCACGCCGAAGGGTTGGACGGGCCCGAAGCTTGTCGACGGACTGCCGGCCGAGGGTTCGTTCCGCTCTCACCAGGTCCCGCTGGCGGACCTGGCCGGCAATCCCGAGCACCTGGCGCAGCTGGAGCAGTGGCTGCGCTCGTATCGGCCCGAGGAGCTGTTCGACGAGGGTGGCGCGTTGCGTCCCGAGCTGTCGGCGCTCGCGCCCGCGGGCGAGTGGCGGATGGGCGCGAACCCCCGCGCCAACGGCGGCCTCTTGCTGCGCGATCTGGAGATGCCCGACTTTCGCGAGCACGCGGTCGAGGTCCCCCGCCCGGGCACGAGCACGAGCGAGGCGACGCGCCTGCTCGGCGGCTTCCTGCGCGAGGTGATCCGGCGCAACCCCGAGAGCTTCCGGATCATGGGTCCCGACGAGACCGCGTCCAACCGGCTCGGCGCCGTGTTCGAGGTCACAGATCGGGTGTGGGAGGCCGAGACCCTGCCGAGCGACGATCATCTCGCCCACGACGGGCGTGTGATGGAGGTCCTCTCCGAGCACCTCTGCCAGGGCTGGCTCGAGGGCTACCTGCTGACTGGCCGGCACGGGTTGTTCAACTGCTACGAGGCGTTCATCCACATCGTCGACTCGATGTTCAACCAGCACGCCAAGTGGCTGAAGGTCAGTCGCGACATTCCCTGGCGGCGGCCGATCGCGTCGATGAACTACCTGCTCTCCTCGCACGTCTGGCGTCAGGACCACAACGGCTTCTCCCACCAGGATCCCGGGTTCATCGACCACGTCGTCAACAAGCGCGCGGAGATCGTGCGCGTCTACCTGCCACCGGACGCGAACTGCCTGCTGTCGGTCGCGGACCACTGTCTGCGCAGCCGCGACTACGTCAACGTGATCGTGGCCGGCAAGCAGCCGTCGCTCGACTACCTCACGATGGAGGAGGCGATCGCGCACTGCACGCGCGGGATCGGCGTGTGGGACTGGGCCTGCAGCGACGCGGGCGCCGAGCCCGACGTGGTGCTGGGCTGCGCGGGTGACATCCCGACGTTGGAGACCGTCGCCGCCGCGGCGATCCTCAGGCAGGAGCTGCCAGATCTCAAGGTGAGGGTCGTGAACGTCGTCGACCTGATGCGCCTGGAGCCAGACTCAGAGCACCCGCACGGACTGCCGGATGAGGAGTTCGACGCGCTGTTCACGATCGCTCAGCCGGTGATCTTTGCTTACCACGGCTATCCGACCCTGATCCACCGCCTCACATACCGCCGCGCCAACCACGACAACATCCACGTGCGCGGCTACAAGGAGGAGGGCACCACGACGACCCCGTTCGACATGGTGATGCTCAACGACCTCGACCGTTTCCATCTCGTGATGGACGTGATCGACCGCGTCCCCGGCCTCGGCGAGCGTGCCGCGCACCTGCGCCAGCACATGTCAGACGAGCGGTTGCGCCACCGCGCGTATACGCGCGAATATGGCGAGGATCCGCCGGAGCTCACGAACTGGACGTGGCCGGCCGAGTGAATGTCCTGGTAGTCAACGCGGGTTCGAGCAGTCTCAAGCTGCGACTGCTGGATGGCGATGATTCGATCCTCGCCGAGGAGGAGCTGCAGGCCCCGCGGGCGCAGATCGACGACACGGCTCTGCGCCGGGCGCTGGACTCTGGTCTCGGGGAAGCCGACGCGGTCGGGCATCGGATCGTGCACGGGGGCATGCGCTTTCGCGGGCCTGTCCGGATCGACGCGGACGTCGAGGCGGCGCTGCGCGAGCTGAGCGACCTCGCTCCCTTGCACCAACCCAAGTCGCTCGCCTCGATGGACGCGGTCGGCGCGGTGATGCCCGACCTGCCCGCGGTCGCGTGCTTCGATACGGCCTTCCACGCGACCCTCCCGGCGGCGGCGGCGACCTACGCCCTGCCGGCCGAGTGGCGTGAGCGCTGGAACCTGCGCCGCTACGGTTTCCACGGCCTCTCTCACGCCTGGGTTGCGCGACGCGCGCCGCAGCTGCTCGGGCGCGATCCGGCGACGCTACGGATCGTCAGCTGCCATCTCGGCGCCGGTGCGTCGCTGTGTGCGATCGCCGGGGGCGAGTCGCGCGATACGACGATGGGGTTCACGCCGTTGGAGGGCCTCGTGATGGCCACCCGCTCTGGCAGCGTCGACCCTGGGTTGTTGTTGTGGCTGCTGGAGCACGAGGATCTGTCGGCCATGGAGCTCGCCGACGCGCTCGAGCACCGCTCGGGCCTGCTCGGCCTGGCCGGTAGCGCCGACATGCGCGAGATCGTCACGCGCGCGGGTGCCCGGGATCCTTCACAACGCGCTCAGGCTGCGCGTCTGGCCCTGGACGTTTACATCCACCGACTGCGCTCGGGTATCGCGGCGATGACGGCTTCCCTCGGCGGTCTCGACGCGCTCGTGTTCACAGGTGGCGTGGGGGAGGGGTCGGCCACGGTTCGTCGGTTGGCCGTCGACGGGCTCGGGTTCCTGGGAGTCGCGCTGGATCCAGAGCGCAATGCCACGGAGAGGGTGGCGCCGGCCACGAACATCTCGGCCAAGAATGCGTCTGTGGCAACGCTCGTGATCGCCGCGCGCGAGGATCTCGAGATCGCGCGGCAGGTCAGGACGGCGCTGGCGGGGTAGCGGACGGCGGTGCGAGTCGCCGCACCAGCCGCTCGACGCCGAGCGTACAGACCCCGAGGCTTACGAGAGCGGCGGCGACGATCGCGGTCGCGACCGGCGCAGAGAGCACGTGCTCGGCCAGTCCTAGCGATGCGACCGCGGCCGGCACGCCGAGCTGCGCCGTTGCCACCAGGCCCATCGCCGGCGGCCTGCGCGTGAGCGCCGTGGCGAGTAGGTGGATCACCACGTTCAACGCCGCCAGCAGGCCCGCAAGCGCAAGCAGCGAGGGGTCGTTGAATAGGCCGCCGAGGTCCAGCTGCGCGCCGAGCACGACGAAGTACAGCGGGATGAAGAACCCCTCGGCCACACCGCGCATCTGCGTCGAGAGTCGTTTCGGGCCGCCGATCACCGCGACCGTCACGCCCGCGCCGAAGCCCGCGATCAGGATGCTCGTGCCGCCTCGCTGCGCGATCCACACGAGCAGGAACAGAACGAGCAGCGACAGGCGTAGGTCGAGCGCCCAGTGGCGCTGCTTGGAGAGCCGGCGCAGATGGTGCACCCAGCCGCGCGCCGCGAGGGCCCGCGCGAGGCCGAGCAGCGCGATCACCGTCGCCGCCACGAGCGCGCCGCCGAGCAGCGCATGGCCGAGGCGGCCGGGCTGCAGGACGATCGGCACCGACAGGATCGTGATCAGGTCGGCGATCGTCACCTGGGCCATCAGCGTCATCACGCCGGGGCCGTCGAGCCCCGTCTCCTGGAGGGCGGGCAGCAGCACCGCGGCGGACCCGGAGGCGAGCAGCACGACGTACACGGCCGCGTGGCCGGTGCCCGCGATGGCAGCCGCGAGCAGACCCGCGGGGACGGCGAGCACGCAGACGATCGCCGCGAGCACGGCGCCGCTGCGCAGCGATGCGGCGAGCCGTCTGTCGCGCAGCGGCAGGTGCATCCCGACCGTCAGCATCAGCATCGCGAACCCGATTTCACCGAGGAACGCGATCGTTCCGTTCGCCGGGTTGACCGCGTCGAGCACGGTCGGGCCCACGAGGATCCCGGCGAGGATCTCGCCGATCACGACAGGTACGAACCGCCGTCCCGCGAGGCCGAGCAGGGGCCCGCCGAGGCCCGCGAGCACGATAACGACCAGGGTCCCGAAGTTCAAGGTAGGCGCAGCCTACGTATTTCGCCGATGGTTGATATGTGGGTATGTCCGCTCCCGGGGTAGGCCACGGCTGTCGATCCCTACTCGAACACGCTCCGCGCGATACGCAGCAGCAGAGGGGGAATCGATGAGCCCGACCAAGACGATCAGCCGCACCGAGACATTCACTGGCACTCTCGCGTCGCCTGCCGGCGAGTCCATACGGCCAAGCGATGCGTGGACCCTCCAGGCGCTGCGCTCGGTCTGGACACACCAGCGTGGGCGGGTCGAGGAGCGGATCGGCGTGATCGAGCGCGCGGCGGCGGCGCTTGCGGACGACCGCCTCGACCTGGGTCTCAGGGCCGATGCCGAGCGCGCCGCGCACATGCTCGCCGGCTCGCTCGGGATGTTCGGCTTCCTCGACGCCTCCAGCGCCGCGCGTGCGCTCGAAGCGGAGCTCGAGCGGCCTCGGATGGAGTGCGCGCCACAACTATCGGTCCTGCTGCTCAGGGTGCGGGACGGCATCGAGGCTCCGGTCTCGCTGTGCACCGCCGACGAGCAGCATCTGCAGTCCGCCTCCTGAAGGACCTCGCGCACCCGCGTCTGCTGCGCTCTCGCCCGGCAGGATCTTCATCGTCGGCTCTGCCCGGCCATCGTCCGCTCACTGCCCGGTCAGGTCGCGGCGGTTGAACGCCCAGATCGAGGCGAGTCCCGTTGCCGCCGCGATCGCGAGCATGACGATCGCGGCACCGGTGCGAAAGGGTTGCGCCGGTACCAGGCCGACATGCGCGAACGGGGTCAATTCCAGCAGCCACTTCGGCGCGCTGAGCAGCGCGCCGGTCAGCTGCCATAGAAATGCGACCGCGACGAGCCCGTAGGCGATCCCGCCGCTCGCGCGCGGCACGAGCGCGAACAGCAGGGCCGCGATCCCGAGGAACAGCAGCGTGACCGGCATGCAGTTAGCGCCGGCCTCGAGCATCCGCGCCAGCGAGATGTCCGAGCCCTGCGAGGCCGCGCCCGCCCAGCTGAAGAAGCCCGCCGCCAGCGCCAGCGCGAGCGAGGCCACCGCCGCCAGCGCGAGCCGCCCGCCGAGCCAGCCGCGCCGGCTGACCGGCAGCGCGAGCAGCGTCTCCAACCGCTCGTCGGCCTCCTCGTGACGCGCGCTTGCGATCTGCGCGCAGGCGAACAGGCTCACGACCAGGATGAAGAAGATGAACACGAAGGCCATGTACCCACTGGGTGTGACGATCGAGCCGCCGCCGAGCTTGGCGATTTCGCGCTGCATGCTCGCGGAGACGTCGGCCGAGGAGATACTGGTGGAGACGGCTCCCAAGATGAAGGCGAAGGCGCCGGCGCTGAAGAGCCAAGCGAGAATCGTGCCCCGCTCGGACCGCAGCCCTTGGGCGAGCGGCGAGGAGAGCAGCCGCATGCGTGGCGCCGCGCGCTCGCGCGCGGGGAGCAAGCCGGTGCCGATGTCGCGACCGGCGTAGATCTTTGCGGCGGCGATGAGCAGCAGCGCGCTGGCCGCTAGCGGCAGCAGCAGTGCGAGCGGCTGCTGGCTCGATGTGAACGGCCGCAGCTCCTCGGCCCAGCCGAGCGGCGTCAGCCAGCGCAACCAGCTCAAGCCGCCGGAGGTGTCGGCAATGACGCGCAGTAGCAGTGACAGACCGACAAGCCCGTTGCCGAGCTCCAACGCCATACGCCGCGTGGGGGCCAGTTGGCTGACGAGCGCCCCGACCCCGACGTACACGGGTATGACCGAAGCCGTGGCCAGAGCCAGATAGGCCGACCCGCCGGTGGGCAGGCCTCCGAGGACGAAGCCGGCCGTCTCGGCCAGCCACAGCAGCCCCACGCCCGCGGCGATCGCGCCGAGCGCCGCCAGATAGGCCGTGCGCCGCCTCAGCGCCCCCGCAAGCACGAGCTCCATACGCCCGGTGTCCTCCTCGCCGCGCAGCGCACGTACGGCCGCGAAGACGCCGAAGACCGCGGCGGCGATCGCAAGCGTTCCGCCAACGCGCCAGGCGCTGTAGCCGCCGACCGACACCGGGTCATACGGATAGCCGTAGAACAGTCGTAGGGCATCGTTGCCGGCGAAGCTGCGCGCGAAGGCGAGCCGGTCGGCGAGCGTGGGATAGGCGTGCGCGAAGCCGGCGGGTTGGATGTAGGCGTAGATCAGGAACAGATAGGCAAAGGCGACCGTGCGGGTACGGGCGTCGCGAAACGCACGTCGCGCCAGCGCGCGTGCGCGCGCGAAGCCACTGTCGACGGTCGCACGGGCGGCGCCGGGCGCCACGGCGCTAGCGCCGGTCACCGGGCTCGGAGCCGTCGTAGTGGTGCAGGAAGATCTCCTCGAGTGAGGGCTCGCGGCTGCTGAGCGACACGATCGAGCGCGCCCCGTCCTGCGCCCCGGCGAGCGCAGCGATCAGCGGGCCGATGTCGCCTGAGACCTCGAAGCGCAGCGCGTTCGGCCCCGCGCTCTGCGCGTGCACGCCCGGCAGCGGCTCGATCTCGGGCGCTGCTCCGGAGAAGGTGACCTCGACGGTCTGCGCGGCCAGGTGGCGCAGGTCCGCAAGCGTTCCCTGATCGACCAGCCGCCCCTCCCTGAGGATGCCCACGCGGTCGCAGAGCGCCTCGACCTCGCTGAGGATGTGCGAAGAGAGAAAGACCGTCTGCCCGCGCCGGCTGGCCTCCTTGACGCAGTCGCGGAAGACGACCTCCATCAGCGGGTCGAGTCCGCTCGTCGGCTCGTCCAGCAGCAGCAGATCGGCGCGCGCGGCGAGCGCCGCGATCAGCTGCACCTTCTGGCGGTTGCCCTTCGACAGCGCCCTGATCTTCTTGTCCGGCTCGAGCTGGAAGCGCTCCACCAATTCTTCGCGATAGGCGATGTCGGCGCCGCCGTGCAGGTTCGCCAGCAGCTCGAATGTCTCGGCGCTGGTCAGCGCGGGCCAGAGGAACGGCTCCCCGGCGACATAGGCGATGCGCCGGTGCGCCTGGACGGGATCGCGCCAAGCGTCGATGCCAAAGATCTCGGCGCGCCCGCCGCTGGGCCGGTGCAGTCCGAGCAGCAGCCGGATCGTGGTGGTCTTGCCGGAGCCGTTGGGGCCGAGGTAGCCGTAGACCTCGCCGGGGCGGACCGTGAGATCGAGGGAGTCGAGGGCGAGCGTCGAGCCGTAGCGCTTGCCCAGCGCGTGGGTTTGGATTGCGGGGGCGACGGAGGTGGGCACTGCGAAGGCGGTCGGGGCGATGGTGTCGGAGCCGGTCTGGAGCGCGGTCGGGTTCAGGCCTGGCGATTGCACAAGGAGAGCATCTGAGGATCGCACGGTCGCGGCATCCGGGTTTTTCCCGGAGACCGCGACGGGATGACCGTGAGCCTCAGTGCTTTACCACGCCGGATCGGCGCATTTACACGGTGGCCGGGGCCCCTGGCCGGGGCTAGCGTGCTGGAATGGCCTCACATCTGCACCTCGCCGCCGACCCCGATGCCGACCGCGATGAGGTCGTCGAGGACGTCCAGAGAGCAAGTACCGGGGGGCCGATACAGGTCGTCCTGGCGGACGACCACGAGCGGATGCGCCGTAGCCTGCGGCTGCTGCTCGACGAGGAGAGTGAGGTGGAGGTGGCCGCCGAAGCCGAGGACCTGACCGCCGTCGCGCGCCACGTGCAGGAGCACGAGCCGCGGGTGCTCGTGCTCGACCTGCGCATCCCGGGCGGATCGGGTATCGAGACGATCGGCCGGCTGCGCGAGCGCGCGCCGGAGACGCAGATCGTGGTGATGACGATGCAGGACGACGCGGCGTTCGTGCAGCGCGCGCTGGCCGCCGGCGCGCTGGGGTTCGTCGTCAAGGACCGCGCCGCCGAGGAGCTGCCAAGCGCGATCCGCGCGGCCGCGCGCGGCGAGGAGTTCGTCAGCCCACCGCTCGCCGCGCGGCTGGAGGTTCTGCACCGCGCGCTGACCGACGATGCTCTGACGCCGCGCGAGGTCGAAGTCCTGCGACTGATAGCGCTCGGGCACACGAGCGTCGAGATCGCCCGCAAGCTGCGCCTGTCCCCGCGCACGATCGAGACGCACCGTGCGCACATCCACGCCAAGCTCGAGCTGACCACGCGCGCCGAACTGGTCCGCTACGCGCTACGACGCGGCCTGCTGCGTGCCTGACCGGCTTACTCGATCTCCCTCGGGTTCCAGTATCGGTAGGCACGCACGCACGAGCGTGCCCGGCTCTCCCGGTGGGGAAGCGACGCTGAGCGACCCGCCCGCCAGCGCCACGCGCTCGCGCATGCCCGCCAGCCCGAAGCCGTCGCTCGCGAGTTCGGGGTCGAAGCCCGCGCCGTCGTCCTGGACCTCGATCGACAGCTCCCCCGCGGCGGCGCCGATGCTCACCCGCACCCTGCTCGCGCGCGCGTGCTTGGCGACGTTCGTGAGCGCCTCCTGCATCAGCCGGTAGACGGCCGTCTCGAGATCCTCGCTCAGGCGCTCCTGTTCGTGCCCATCGGCCGGCAGCTCGAGCGAGGCGTCGATCTCGAACCCGTTCTGCTCACGGTGGCGGTCCAGCAGCGCCTCGAGCGCCGTGCGCAGGCCGAGCTCGTCGAGAGCGGCCGGGCGCAGCTCGGTGATGATCGCGCGCAGGTTGGAGATCTCCCGCTCGATGTGCCCGACGGCCTCGTCGATCGCCGTCCGCACCTGCCCGAGATCCTCGCGTCGCCGCGCGGAGGAGAGCAGCACGCGCAGGCCGCCGAGGCCCTGCAGGGTCTCGTCGTGGAGCTCTCTGGCCCAGTGCCGGCGCTCGGCGTCGGCGGCGGCCATCGAGCTGCGCAGCCGATCGCTTTGCACGCTCTGGGCCAGCGCCACCGCGGTCGCGGCGCTGGCGGCGAACGTGCGCAGCAGTTGCTCGTCGTCCTCGCTGAACACGCTCCCTTCCTCGCCGCGATCGAACGCCGCGAGCACGCCGACCCCGCTACCGCGATAGACCATCGGCACGAGCAGCGCCGTGCGCGGGTCGGCCACGCCGAACTCCGTCGGCGCGATCCGCAGCCGAGCGGCGACGTCGGTGATCCGCTCGGGGCGCCGCCGTTCGAGCACCTGTCCGGAGGTGGACTCGGCGATCGGCAGCCGCGTGCCGTGCATCGCCTCAGCGTGACCGGCGCTTGTATGCACGACCAGCTCGTGGCCCTCGCGCAGCATGATCACGAGGCTGCGCGCGCCGATCAGTGCGCGTCCGCGCTTGACGATCAGCTCGAGCACGTGCTCGAGCGCGATCTCCCCGCCGATCGCCACCGCCACGTCGCGGGTCGCCTCCAGCCCGCGGATCGCCCGCTCGGCCTCCTCGCGGCGTTGCTCGCTGGTCTCGTACAGGCGCGCGTTGTCGATCGCGACCGCAGCCCAGTCGGCGAGGATCACCGCCGCCTCCTCGTCGCGCTCGGAGAACTCGTCGCCGCCCTGCTTCTCGGTCAGATACAGGTTGCCCCAGGCCACCCCGCGAATCTGGATCGGCACACCGAGAAAGCTGCGCATCACCGGATGTCCCGCTGGGAACCCATAGCTCGAGGGATGCCGGCCGACATCGGCGAGGCGCAGCGGCTGTGGATGCTCGATCAGCGCGCCGAGCACGCCGCGCCCGCGGGGCAGATCGCCGATCGCGCGCTTGGTCTCATCGGCCACGCCGGAGGTGAGGAACTGCTCGAGCTCGGTGCGTCGCTCGTTCAGGATCCCCAGGGCGGCATACCGGGCCCCGGTGATCTCCCGCGCCGTCTGCAGCACCCGGTCGAGGACGACCTCGAGGTCGAGCTCGGTCACGAGCTCGCGGCCGACGTCGAGCAATCGTCGAATCCATGGTTCCTCGGCTGGCTCGCTCATCTCCCTTGAAGCGTAGACCCGGAAGCATGAATTGTGCGGATCCTCGCGAAATAAAAATCTCGAACGTCGCAAATAGTTGAGATCCGCTCGCGCGGGGCTCCCTCGGCTACGTAGTTTTCCCGCTCACGAGGGCGGTTTTTCGCGGCTGACGCGCGCTCCGCTCGACGGCAAGCTTGGGATATGACTACTACTACAAGCGGCTCTCATCCCAAGCTACGTGTGACGATCGTCGGTGGCGGCATCGCCGCGATCGAGACCGCGCTGGCGCTGGCGCAGCTCGCGCCCGAGCGCACCGCCACGACCGTGCTCGCCCCCAACGAGCAGCTCGTCTACCGCCCGATGACGGTACGCGAGCCCTTCGCCTACCCGGCCGCCCGCCGATATCCGCTCGAGCGGATCGTCGATGACGCCGGCGGCGAGCTGTGCAGTGATGAGATGGCATGGGTCGAGCCCGAGAAGCACACAGTGCACACCAAGGGCGGCGCGGCGCTCGAGTACGACGTGCTCGTGCTGGCGCTCGGCGCGCGTATTCGCCCACGCTACAAGCACGCGATCACGATCGACGACCGCCATCTGGACGAGACCCTCCACGGGCTGCTGCAGGACATCGAGGGCGGCTACGTTCACAGCGTCGCGTTTCTCTCCCCCGGGCGAATGGCGTGGCCGATGCCGCTGTACGAGCTGGCGTTGATGACCGCCGGGCGCGCCTACGACATGAACCTCGAGCTCGCGACCACGATCGTCAGCCCGGAGGAGAGCCCGCTGGGGATCTTCGGCCCCACCGCCAGCGAAGCGATCGCGCAGCGGCTGGCGCGGGCGCGGATCGAGACGATCAACTCCGCCTACGCCGAGGTGCCGAGCTCCGGCGAGGTCGTGATCAATCCCGGCGATCGGCGCCTGCACGTCGACCGCGTCGTCGCGCTGCCGGAGCTCTACGGGCCCGCCGTGCGCGGCATCCCGCTGGGCGAGCACGGCTTCATCCGCGTCGATCCTCATGGACGGGTGCGCGAGGTCGAGGACGTCTACGCGGCCGGCGACGCGATCGATTTTCCGATCAAGCACGGCGGGCTCGGCTCTCAGCAGGCCGACGCCGTGGCGCTGTCGATCGCCGCCCGAGCCGGCGCCTCCGTCACGGCAGAGCCGTTTCGCCCCGTGATCCACGGCATGTTGCTGACCGACGAGCAGCCGCTGTATCTCACCGCGCACATCAGCGGCGGGCACGGGTTCAGCTCGGAGATCGGCGACACGCCGACCTGGTCTCCGCCGAGCAAGGTCGCCGCCAAGTATCTCGCCCCCTACCTGGAGCAGCAGGACCGCCTGACCGTCTAACGTACCGGGGGTGCATCTGCCTGGGCGCTTGCGGAGGACGCTCGTGTCGGGAGCGCTTGCCGCAGCGGGATCGATGCTCGCCCTATGCGTCCCAGTGGTGCTCGCCGCCGCTGAAACGGGAGCACCCACACCAGTGCCCGCCCAGCCCCCCGGGCTTCCGGTGACCGTGACGGTCGACCCGTTCGCTCCCGGCCCGCCGGTGCCGAGGCGGTTTCTCGGGCTGTCCTTTGAGATGGCGGCGCTCGGCCAGCTCTCGCAGTACGCCGAGCGCGGTGACCTGGTGAGATTGCTGCGCTCGCTGGGGCCCGGCGTGCTGCGCTTCGGCGGCATCACCTCCGACGAGAACGTCGCCTGGAGCGATGCCGCCACCCCACGGCCGGCATGGGCGTCGAGCACGATCGGGCCCGAACAGATGAAGGCGCTCGGCGTGCTCGCCAGACGCAGCGGCTGGAAGGTGCTGCTGACGGTCGGGATGGCCCACGACGAACCGGCTGCCGCCGCGCGCGAGGTCGCGGCCGCCCACCACGCGCTTGGCGCGAACCTCGCCGCCGTGGAGATCGGCAACGAGCCGGACTCATACGGCGCCCACGGTTTCCGGCAACTGCCTTGGATCGCGCAGGGCTACGAGGAAGAGGCGAGCGAATACCGCGAAGCGATCGCGGCGCTCACCCCGAACGTGGCGATCGCCGGCCCCGACGTCTCCGGCTCGGGTGCGTTCGGAGAATGGGGTGAGGAGGAGGCGCTCTCGCAAAAACCAGCGCTGCTGACGGGACATCACTACCCGCTCGGGTGCGCGCAGACACCGGCGCCCTCGATCGAAGCGCTGCTCAGCCCCGCGGTCCGCGAACGCGAGGCGCAGTCGCTTGCGACATACATATCTGTCTCGGACACCTACCGCATTCCGTTTCGCATGGACGAGACCAACTCCGTCTCCTGCGGGGGAGTCCCCGGGATCAGCGACACGTTCGCCTCGACGCTGTGGGCGACCGCCTACATCACGCAGGCGATGACGGCCGGGGCGGCGGGCATCAACCTGCAGGGCAACCCCACGAACTGCGCCGGCTATACGCCTCTCTGCGCCCCCGATCCGGTGGCGCTGGCGAATGGGAGCCTGCGCGCCCAGCCGGATTGGTACGCGCTGCTCTTGACCAGCTCGCTGATCGGCGAGGAGCCGCTGCCGAGCACGATCACCGAAGGCTCGGCGAACCTCGTCGCGGCATCGTTCGCGGGGCCCGACCACCTGCTGAAGGTGGTGCTCGTCGATGACGAACCTCCGGGCGCGAGCCCGCTCGCGCTGCGTCTGAATGTCGGCGCCGGCCTCGGCGCCGGGCGTGTCCTGCGGCTCACATCGCCCGCGCAGAATGCCACCGGCAGCGTGCTGCTGGGCGGCCGCGCGGTCACGGCCAACGGCTCCTGGAGCAACGCCGCGCCCGCGGAAAGCGTCTCGGCCGCCACCGGGACGATCTCGCTGGCGCTCGCGCCCGACAGCGCCGCGCTCGTCACCCTCGGTCCGCGCCTGCAACCGCGGCCGCGGGCCGCGGGCCGCGCGGCGCCGTAGCCGATAGCGGTCCACAACCTCTCTCGAGTTGAAGAGTGTTGGGCGGTCCTCAATTGGGCGCTGATCCTTTCGTTGACGCTTACGTTGCAGGTCGTTTGCACGATGTTCCGCAGAGTGGAAAGCCGGTGGTGGGGAAGGGATAACTACGGTCCGACAGGACCAGTGAAAGCCCGACTCATACGGTATGTCCGAATGGAAGGAGACGAGCTCGGAGCCATCTGTGGGCGCGCCGGAGCCCGTCCGCACCAGCATCGATCGCAGGCGCTGGGCGCTGATCGCTTGTGCAATCCTCGTGGTCGGCCTCGGGCTTTCGCTGGGCGGAGCGCTGCAGTGGCGCGCGAGCGTTCGCTCGCGTGAGCGCCAGCAGTTCCAGACAAACGCGACCGATGTGAGCGAGACGGCCGAGACGCTCTTGCGCCGCGACGCGGATCTCGTCACGACGCTGCGTGGCGTGATGACGATGCAGCCGAATATGAGCGCCACTCGCTTCAACGAGTGGTTCGCCGAACTGCAGGGCAAGCAGCGCCAGGTCGGAGGACTCGGGACGACGGTCGTGGAAGTCGTGCCGCCGCGCGAACTGGCCGCATTTCAGGCGCGACGGGCCGCCGACCCCGCGTTTCGCAAGTTCGTCGGAGGCACGATCGTGCCCGTGGCTCCCAGCGGACGGCCCGCCTACTGCCTGCTCTCCGCCGGCGGAACCGTGACGCCGTACACCAAGGAAGTGGGGCAGCTGGTGCAGGGCGACTGGTGCAACCCCGCCACGCCGATCGGTGGATTTCAGGATGGCGGCATTCTGCAGGCGAACCTCCTGCAGGCGATCACCGACAGCGGCCAGTACTCGGTTTACCCGGTTTCGGTTCAGGGCGTGAGCACGCTGTTCATCGAAGCCGCGTTTTACAACCGCGGGGCTCCTCTGAACACCGTCGCGGAGCGCCGCGCGGCGGTCGCCGGCTGGGTCGGAAGCTCGTTTGACATCACCACTCTGGTTCACGAGTCGATCGGAGCTCATCACGACGTCAGCCTGGCCCTGTACCACCGTAATCCGGGTCAACCCGAAAAGCTGATCGGCCGCGTCGGCGCCGCCAGCCCGGTGGGCGCCTTCACGCACGAAACGACGCTCCAGATCGACGGCATGTGGAGGACGATCGTACGCGGCTCGCCGATTACCGGTGGGCTGTCGGCCAGCCTGCAGGGATTGGCACTGTTCCTCGTCGGAGCGCTCATCAGCCTGCTGCTGAGCGCGCTGGTGCTGGTGCTGACCCGCTCCCGCGAGCACGCCCTGGGAATGGTGCAGGAGAAGACCGGCGAGCTGCGCCACCAGGCGCTGCACGACGCGCTCACGGGCCTTCCCAACCGCGTGCTTGCGCTCGACCGCGCCGAGCAGATGCTCTCCCGCGCCCGGCGCCAGCACGTTGCAGTGGCCGCGCTGTACATCGACATCGACGGTTTCAAGCAGGTCAACGACACGTTCGGTCACGCGGCCGGCGACGAGCTGCTGCGGACCGTAGCGGGCCGGCTCGACGACATCGTCCGCGAGGGTGACACCGCGGCTCGCCTCGGCGGCGACGAGTTCGTCGTGCTGGTCGAGGGCTCCGATCTCGACGCCGGCCCCGAGCTCGTCGCGGAGCGGATCATGGAAGTTCTGCGCCAGCCATATGTGCTGGGCTCAGATGTCGGCCGTTCGCTGGCGCTGACCGCGAGCATCGGCATCGCCGTCGGCGAACGCGGCAGCGCCGACGAGCTCTTGCGCGACGCGGACCTCGCGCTGTATGAGGCGAAGGCCGCGAACAGAGATTGCTACGTGCTGTTCGAGTCCGAGATGCAGACCGCTGCGGAGGATCGGCTCACGCTGCAGCTGGATCTCGCCGACGCGCTGCAGGACGGGCAGCTGTTCCTGCTCTACCAGCCGCTGTTCGATCTCAGCTCGGAGCGGATGATCGGCGTCGAGGCGCTGATTCGCTGGCGCCATCCCACGCGCGGCGTCGTGCCTCCGGACGAGTTCATCCCGCTCGCCGAGGAAAGCGGGCTGATCCTCCCGATCGGCCACTGGGTCCTGCAGGAGGCTTGCCGCCAAGCGAGCGTCTGGCGCCGGCAGAGCCACGAGCTCGTGATGTCGGTCAATGTCTCCGCCCGGCAGCTGGACTTCGACGGCCTGATCGATGAGGTCCGCGACGCCCTGCAGACAAACAAGCTCGAGCCGTCGCTGCTGACGCTCGAGATCACCGAGACGGCGCTGATGCGTGATCCCGAGGCCACGGCAAAGCGCCTGCGCGCGCTCAAGCAGTTGGGCGTGCACATCGCGATCGACGACTTCGGCACGGGCTACAGCTCGCTCGCCTATCTGCGCCAATTTCCCGCGGACTCGCTGAAGATCGACCGCTCGTTCATCAACGACATCGCCGACTCCGAGCAGTCGACCGCGCTGATCCACACGTTCGTGCAGCTCGGCAAGACGCTCCATCTGCAGACCCTCGCCGAGGGGATCGAGGATCGCTCGCAGCTGAAGGCGCTGCAGCACGAAGACTGCGATCTCGGGCAGGGCTTCCTGTTTTCGCGCCCGCTCGAGGCGGATGCGATCAACGAGTTGCTCGACGCCACGGCGTCGGCCAAGCCGGCGGTGGCAATCTAGATTGGTCCCGAAACCCTCTGTTCGCGTTTCAGCGAGCGCTGAGGAGATTCCCGGGGTTTCGGACCGTTTTTTCTCAGCAGGATCCGCGCCGAGCCAGCAGATCGGCGTCCGCGCGCTCGATCAGATCCTCGGGGGAGTCGCCGGCGGCGAGCTGCGCGAAGCCGACCGTGATCGAGCCGTGCGCGGGAGTGGCCGCAAGGGCGCTGGACACCTCGGTGAAGCGCCTGCGGGTCTTTTCGACGTCGGTGTGCGGCAGCGCGCACACGAACTCGTCGCCGCCGAAGCGCATGACCAGGTCGTAGGAGCGCAGGCAGGCCCGCAGGGAGTCGGCGACGGCGACGAGCAGGGCGTCGCCGGCGATGTGGCCTTCGCTGTCGTTGACCTGCTTCAGCCCATCGACGTCGACGAAGGCCACGACCAGCTCTTCGGAGGCGCGTCGCGCACGGTCGATCTCCCGCTGCAGCTGCTCGAGTCCGGCGCCGCGCCGCTGCACGTGGGTGAGCTCGTCGATCTCAGACGCCTGCCGGTCGAGCGCCGCCTGGGCGCGATCGTGGGCGGCTGCGATGCGGTCGCGGGCGGACTGGGCGCGTTCTTCAGCGGCTCTTGCACGATCGGCGGCGGCTTTTGCACGGTCAGCTGCCGCTCGGGAATCAGTCGTCTTCCGAAATCGGATTCTGTCCATTTAATGGAAGTAGAGCTTACACTAACCACGAGTTATTTACGGGCGGCGGTATCGATATCCGAACCCGCGCACGGTCTCGATCGGCGTCGTCTGCGGCGCCTCCGGGTCGAGCTTGCGGCGCAGGTAGCCGACGTACAGCTTCACCTGCTCGGGCGAGACCCCGAGCGAGTCGCCCCAGACGAGCTCGAGCAGCTGCTCGCGGCTGAGCACGTGGTTGGGATGGCGCACGAACGCGGTGAGTAATTTGAGCTCGAGCGGCGTCGGCTGCACATCGCGCTCGTCGTAGCGGACGGCGCGCTGGGCGAAGTCGATTGACAGGCGTGCGTCGGCGTAGGTCTGCTGTTGCTCGACGGCGCGAGCTCCCGAACGGCGCAGCAGCGCGTGCACGCGCGCGGCGAGCTCTTGGTGACCGAACGGCTTGACGAGGTAGTCGTCGGCGCCGCCGCGCAGGCCGCGCACGCGCTCGAGCTCGGTCTCGCGCGCGGTCAGCATCAGCACCGGCACCTCGGAGAGATCGCGGATGCGCTCGAGCGTCGCCCACCCATCGAGCTCGGGCATCTCGACGTCGAGGATCACGAGGTCGGGCGCCGTCGCGTACAGGTCGCGCAGCCCCGCGCGGCCGTCCTCGGCCTCGCGCACCTCGTGGCCGGCGCGCTCGAGCACACCGTGTAGCAGCTCGCGGGTGACCGGGTCGTCGTCGACGACGAGGATCCGTGTGCGGCGGCTCATGCGCTCATACCTCTTTCATACCGCGCCCGCACTCGGAATCCCACGGGGGCCGCCGATCATCGAGGCATGGCACAAATCTTGATCAGCGAGCCCCACGAGGATGTCCGCCGGCTGCTCGTGCGGATGGTCGAGCGGCTGGGTCACGAATCGCTCGCTCCCCGGGTGGCGGCGCCGCGGGACCTGCGCAGCGCCGATCTGTTCGTGCTCGAGCCCGCAGCGCCGCTCGGCACAGCGCTCGCGCAGGCTGCGCGCCTGCTCGCTCCGTCGCTGCCGCTGATCTGTGCGAGCGTGCAGGCGCCGCCGCCGGGACTGCTGGCGTCCGGGGTCGTCTTCGAGGCCTGTCTCGTCAAGCCGTTCACGCTCGAGCAGCTCGGCGGGGCGATCGATCAGGCTCTGTGCCGGCGCGGAGCGTGCTCTCAGTCGGCATAGGCGTGGCGGATCGTTTCGATCTCTGAGAGTCCCGCGAGGAATGCGTCGAGCAGCTCTGGGTCGAAGTGCTTGCCGCGCTCGTCGCTCATCATCGCGAGCGCTGACTTGACCGGCAGTGCGGAGCGGTAGACGCGGTCGCTGGTGAGGGCATCGAACACGTCGGCGACGGCTGCGATCCGGCCCTCGAGCGGGATCTCATCGCCGCTGAGCCCGCGGGGATAGCCGCTCCCATCCCAGCGCTCGTGGTGGGTGCGCGCGATCAGCGCGCCGAGTCGCACGACCTCCGAGCCCGAACCCGCAAGCATCTTGTAGCCCGTCTCGGCGTGGCCCTTGATCACCTCGAACTCCTCCGGGGTGAGCTTGCCGCGCTTGAGCAGGATGCTGTCGGGCACCGCGACCTTGCCGACGTCGTGCAGTTGGCTTGCGAGGCGCACGAGCTCGCAATCCTGGTCGGAGGAGCCCATCTGGCGCGCGAGGATCTCGCAGTAGGAGCTCATCCGGTGGATGTGGTGACCGGTCTCCTCGTCGCGAAACTCGACCATCCGCGCGAGCCGGAAGATCGTTTCTGCCTGGGAGACCCACACCTGGGTCTCCGACAGCTCGAGATCCTGCAGCGTCTCCTCGAGCTTGTGGTCGCGCTCATCCACGCTCGCCAGCAGGCTCTGCACGAGCCGGCGGTTCTCGAGCTCCTGGCGGCGGCGGTGCAGCGCCGTGGCGACGTTGATCAGCAGCTCGCCGGCGGCGACCGGCTTGATCAGGTAGCCGTACGCGCCCAGCTCGATCGCGCGCATCGCGAGCTCGGTGCTGTCCTCGCCGGTGACCATCAGCACCGCCACCTCGGGATGGTCGCGGCGGATGTGGGCGAGCAGCTCGATCCCGGACTCGCCCGGCATGTTCACGTCGAGCAGCGCGAGCTCGTAGGAGTCCTGCTTCAGCTGCTCGCGCACGGCGCCAGCGTCGCCGGCGCCGTCGCAGGTGTAGCCCTGGTCGCGCACGACCCGTTCCTCCCAGCGTCGCAGCGCCTGCTCGTCGTCGGCTATCAACAGCTCCGGCATCTGCCATCCGTCCGATCGAGGATCTGGGCGATCTTCGCCAACAGCGATGGGCCGGAGAAGGGCTTCTCGATCAGGGTCATGCCTTCGTCCAGATGTCCGCCCGAATCGAGGATCGGCTGGGCGAAGCCGGACATCAGCAGCACCCGCAGCTCCGGGCGCTCCGCCAGCAACCGCCTGGCCAGCTGCGGACCGGGCATCTGCGGCATGATCACGTCGCTAAGCAGCAGGTCGACCGGGCCTGGATGCCGGTCGATCGCCTCGAGCGCATCGGCGCCGCACGTCGCCACGAGCACGTCGTAGCCGGCGCCCGCGAGGATCCGGCGCGTGACCTCGCGCAGCGCGTGCTCGTCCTCGACCAGCAGGATCGTCGCTTCGCCTCGCCGCACCTGCGCGCTGGTCTCCGGCGCCGCCGCCGAGATCCCCCGATCGGTCGTCGGCAGGAGCACCGTGAACGTAGTGCCGACCTCGGGCTCGGAGTAGATCTGCGCCCGCCCGCCGGCCTGCTGGACGATCCCATATACGGTCGCCAGCCCCAGACCGGTCCCCTGACCCGCCGGCTTGGTCGTGAAGAATGGATCGAAGGCGCGCTCGGCAGTCTCGGCCGACATGCCCGAGCCGCTGTCGCTGACGCGGAGACGCACGTAGGGGCCGGGGGAGAGCTCGGGTCGCGAGATGGCGTAGGAGTCGTCGATCTCGAAGTTGCTCGTGTCGATTCTCAGCGCGCCCCCGTCGGGCATTGCGTCACGCGAGTTGATCGCGAGGTTGACGAGGATCTGCTCGAGCTGCCCCGGATCGATCATCACGGGATCCAGATCTGGGGCGAGCGCGCTGTCGAGCTCTACGTGCTCACCGAGCGTACGGCGCAGCAACTGCTCGATGTCGGTGACGACGTCGTTGACGTCGACGACCTCGGGCTGAATCACCTCGCGCCGGGCGAAGGCGAGCAGCTGGTGGGTGAGGTGCGCGGCGCGCTCCGCCGCCAGGCTGATCTGCTTGACGTCCTCGCGCATCGCCGCGCGGCCGTCCTCGCTGCTCGTCGCGGCGGCGAGGTCCTCGGTTACGAACGCGGCATAGTTGATGATCACCGCGAGCAGGTTGTTGAAGTCGTGCGCGATCCCACCCGCGAGTTGGCCGAGGCTCTCCAGGCGCTGTGCCTGGTGCAGCTGGCTGCCCAGGCGCTCGCGCTCGGCCTCGGCCTCCAGGTGCAGGCGGTCGGTGATGTCGCGGTTGACCTCCAGCAGCCCCGTCAGCCGGCCCGCGTCGTCGTACTGCGCCGCCCAGCGGCTCTCGACCACGAGCCGGCGATCGTCCTTGGTGTGCTGCACCAGGTCGCCTTCCCAGCCGCCCGTCTCGGTGACGATCCGCTCGATCTCCTCCAGCGGGATCGGGTACTCGGTGCGCAGCAGGTCGCGTGGCGCGACACCGTGCGCTTCAGCGGCTGTGAACCCGTACGTTCTCTGTGCTCCGCGATTCCAGAAAGTAATCCGCCGAGCGGCGTCGCGGGCGAAGATCGCGTCAGGGGCGAGGTCTAGCAGCGCGACATGAGCAGTGAGCTCTCGCGACCGCGCTGTGCGCTCGGTCTCCACGCCGACGCTGCGGCGCACCGTCCGACCCCGCTCCCTAGGGCCGGCGTTCCACATTCCGGACCGTTTCCACTCAAGCAGCGTACCACCATGTAGCGGTATTTTGAGAGCGTGCAAAATGCGCTCGCGCGGCCGATTCTTCTCGCGGTGCCCAACATCTCCGAGGGTCGCGAACAGGCGACGATCGAGGCTGTCGGGCAGGCGATTGCCGGTGCGTCCAGGGAGCTCACGCCGGCGGCGGAAAGCGCGGCGAGCGGGGCGGCATCGGACGATCAGATACCGGGGAGCCGGCCCGACTGGGTGCGCCTGCTCGACACGCATTCAGACGCGGATCACCACCGCACGGTCTTCACGCTCGCCGGCCCCCCCGCCGCACTCGGTGATGCGCTGCTGCGGGGCATGGGCGCGGCGATCGAGCGGATTGCGCTCGATCGACGCAGCGCCTCCGAGGTCGGCCAGCACCCGCACGTCGGGGCGATCGACGTCGTGCCGCTCGTCTACCTCGACCGCGGCGCGCGCGGGGCCGCTTGCGCCGAGGCGCTCGTCGTGGCCGACCGGATCGGCGAGGAGCTCGGCGTGCCGGTCTTCCTCTACGGCGCGCTCGCGGACGGGCGCACACGCGCAGAGCTGCGCCGGGGCGGGCCGGCGCAGCTGGCGAAGCGTATCGGTTCCAGGGAGCTGCACCCGGACTTCGGACCGCGTCGTCCGCATCCCGGCGCCGGCGCGACGCTGGTCGCGGCGCGCGCGCCGCTGGTGGCCTTCAACCTGCAGCTCGCCGCGCCGGCGAGCCTGGCTGACGCTCGCCGGATCGCCGGGCTCGTCCGCGAGGGAGGCGAGCAGGGACTGCCGGGACTGCGCGCGATCGGTGTGGAGCTGAGCGGCGCGATCGCGCAGGTGTCGATGAACGTCGAGCGTCCCCTCGAGCTGCCCCTCGCGGATGTCGTGGCGGCGGTACGCCGGCACGCCGAGATCACGAGCGCCGAGCTGGTTGGGCTTGCGCCGCGGGCGGCGTTCGACGGCTTCCCCGGGGATATCCCGTTGCCGGGCTTCGATCCGGAGCGCCACCTGATCGAGAACGCACTCGGACGTTACACCCCAGTCGGGACCGCTCACCCCGGGTGAACGGGATTGGCTCACCGCGTGTGAGGACCACCGGCGCGAGCAACCATCTAGGCTAGGAGGATGGCTCAGACAAAGCGCAAGCGACAGACCAAGCACCGCGGGAACGCGGCCGGCGTGATCGAGACGCGGGGTCGCACCGGACGCAAGCCGACGGCCGCCGAGAAAAGCGGCAAGGGCATCGGCGCAACTGGGAAAAAGGAACCGACGCTCGCCCGGCAGGATCGCCCGCCGACCTGGCTCGGCGCGTTCTATCGCGCGATGGTCGCCGCCGTGCTGATGCTGCTGATCTGCTTGTTCTTGATCAAAAATTCCAACGAGGCGATCGCACTGTTCCCGATCGTGCTCGCGATCTACGTGCCGATCAGCTACTACACCGACCTGTGGATGTACAACCGGCGGATGCGCAAGAAAGCGGCCCAGAGCGGGGGGAAGGCCGCGGCGCGATGAGCCAGCTGGACGTGCGGATGCTCACCGTCGGTGCGATCCAGGAGAACGCCTACATCGTCTCCGCCGCTCGCTCCTCGCGCGCGGTGATCGTCGACCCTGGGGACGAGGCCGAGCGGCTGCTCGCGACGGCCACGGAGCTCGGCGTCGAGATCGAGGCGATCCTCGTCACCCACTGCCACTTCGACCACATCGGCGCGGTCGCCGAGGTCGCGCGCGCCACGGGCGCCCCGGTCTACTGCCCAGAGATCGAGCGGCCGGTGCTCGCGGACATCCCCAGCTGGACGCCCCCGGGCTTCGGCCCGTTCGAGAGCTACGAGGCCGATCACACGGTCGCCGGCGGCGAGCGGTTGAGCCTGGCGGGGCTCGACATCGAGGTGCTGTTCACGCCGGGGCACTCGCCGGGACACGTCACATATGCGATCGACGGGGCGCTGCTGTCTGGAGATGTTCTCTTTCAAGGCTCGGTCGGTCGCGTTGATCTCCCGGGCGGGGATTGGAACGTGCTGGAACACTCCATTGGGACCCTGCTGAAAACATTCCCAGCAGAGACGATCGTTTACCCAGGGCACATGGGCACGACGACGCTCGGCCGCGAGCGCGATACCAACCCGTTCTTGCAAGAGCTGCGTGTTGTGGCGGACCCGGCTTCCGGAAGGTGAGCCGCGGCGAGCAGATCAAAGCCCCGCGCGGCACCTTCGACGTGCTCGCCGAGCAGGCGGGGGTGCGCGCGAGCCTCGAGCAGAGCGCCCGCAAGCTGCTCGAGGGCGCGGGCTACGAGCGGATCGAGACGCCGGTGCTGGAGGCCACGGAGCTGTTCGCGCGCGGCGTCGGCGCCTCGACGGACATCGTTCAGAAGGAGATGTTCACGCTCGAAGACGGCGGCGGACGCTCGTTGACGCTACGCCCCGAGGGGACCGCGCCGATCTGCCGCGCCTACGTCGAGCACGGCATGCACAAGCGCAAGCAGCCGGTCAAGCTCTGGTACCTCTCGAGCTTCTTCCGCCACGAGCGCGCCCAGGCGGGGCGCTACCGGCAGTTCTGGCAGGTGGGCGCGGAGGCGCTCGGCTCGGAGGACCCGGCGGTGGATGCGGAGTCGATCGTGCTGCTGGCGGCGCTGCTGGGAGAGCTGGGCGTACGCGAGGTGCGGCTGCGGCTCTCGAGCCTCGGCAGCAGCGAGAGCCGGGGCGCCTACCGCGAGCTGTTGCAGGCGCACCTGCGCGCGCATGAAGGGGACCTCTCCGAGGAGGTGCGCGGGCGGATCGAGCTGAACCCGCTGCGCGCGTTCGACTCCGATCACGAGGGAACCAGGCGTGTGATGGCGAGCGCGCCGCGGCTGCTCGACCACCTCGACGACGACGATGCCGAGCACTTCGCGCAGGTGCGCGCGCTGCTCGACGTCGCGGAGGTTCCGTACGAGATCGACCCGACGCTCGTGCGCGGCCTCGACTACTACACGCGGACCGTTTTTGAGTTCACCTCCGACGCGCTCGGAGCGCAGAGCGGCGTCGGCGGCGGCGGTCGCTACGACGGTCTGGTCGAGAAAATCAAGGGCTCGGCGGCCGGGGGAGAGACGATCAGGAGCTCGCCCACCGATGGTCCGCCGGCCCATATAGCATCGAACCCCGGTCCAACGACCCCCGGCATCGGCTGGGCGGCCGGGATCGAGCGAATCCTGCTCGCGGGCGAGCCGGCGCCGGTCGCGGCGAGCCCGCTCGACCTGTTTGTCGCACTCGGCAAGGGCGGGGAGACCAGGAAGGCCGGATTCGGCGTGCTGGGCGACGCGCGCTCGGCCGGGTTGACCGCCCAGATGGAGCTTGCGGGACGCTCGCTGAAGGGCCAGCTCGGCTTCGCAAACGCGCTCGGCGCGCGCTACGTAGCGATCGTCGAGGGAAGTGAGACGGTGCTGAAAGACATGCAGGGCGGCCGCCAGGAGACGCTCGCGACGGACACCGTCGTGCATGCCGTCCTGCGCGCGCTGCGCGATCTCTGAACCGGCCCCACAGGGACCGGCGTGGACCGTCCTGGAAGGCTCAGCGGAAACCTACGTGGAGTCCAGCGGGTTTTGCGCGGTTCAACTCCTGGGGCAAAAATGCCGAAAGGGGAGCGATGGCACAGCTTTCCCGTCCCTTCCAGATCGCCCTCGCGGCGGTGCTCCTGTTCGCGGTCGTGTGGTTCGTCGCGCTCAACGGGCATGGCTCGAGCGGCTCGACACCGGCGGCGAGCACGCCCGCGCCCACACCGGCTTCCACCCCGTCGGCGCACCCCGCGCCGGGTAGCACGCACATCGAAGGCATGACGCGTGCGGTCGCCCACGCGCACGAAGCCGTCGCGGCGTCGCAGCGGACGTCCGAAAAGTCCGCGAGCTCATCTGCCGAAGCTCCCAGCCAGGCCGCCGGCAGCCAGGGAACCAGCGTCACCAAGTCGAGCACGACGGTCACCACCAAGCACGGCGCCGCGCACACGAGCACGACGGTCGTCACCAAGCACGGCGCCGCCGGCGCGAGCGCGACGGTCACGACCAAGCACGTCGTCACCCCGGCGCCGCACAAGGTCGCGAGCAGTGGGATTCCGCCCCGGCAGGCCGCGATCGAAAGCGAGCTCAAGCGGGGCGAAGTGGCTGTGGTCCTGTTCTGGAACAAGAAGGGCGCGGACGACAACGTCGTCCACGATGAACTGCAGATCCTGCTCGCGGCCCACCACGAGGTCGCGGTGCACCCCAACAAGGCGCAGGTAGCCAAGCTGCGCCTGGCGACGGGACTCGAACTCGAAAAGAAGATCGCGGTGCACTACGCCTCCGCGGCACAGGTCGCCTCGTTCGGCACGTTCACGAAGACCGTCCAGGTCTACGGGACGCCGACGATCCTCGTGATCAACAAGCACGGCGCGGTGACGACGATCAACGGCCTCACCGACGCGTTCGCGATCGAGCAGACGATCGACGAAGCCCGCCAGGAATCGTAGACTCGCTCGGGTGAACAGCCCCGAGTCCTTCTGCCAGCATCTCGAAGCGCCACTCGGCCGCGGCCACGTCCCCGCGGATGCCCACACCGGCGCGGCCGGCGGCGCGGCGTGCGGCGATCTGATTCGTGTCTCGCTCGCGCTCGACCCCGACGGACCCGATGGGCGGATCGCCGATGCAGGTTTTGACGCGAGCGGCTGTGGCGCGAGCATCGCGGCCGGAAGCGCCGTCGTCGGCCTCGTGCGGGATGCTCCGTTGCTGGAGGCGGCAAGGGTCGGCGCCGAAGAGATCTCGTTGGCGCTCGGCGGGCTGAGCGCGGCCAAGCGCCACGCAGCTGAGCTCGCGGCCGACGCCCTGCACCGCGCGCTCGGCGCCGCCGTACGCGCGAACGCCATGCTGTCCCCGCGCGATGACCGCACGCTCGTCGCGATGAGCGGCGGCGTCGACAGTGCTGTGGCGGCGCTGCTCGCCACGCGCGCGGGCGCTCAGGCGGTCGGGGTCACGCTGGAGCTGTGGTCGGACCCGGAGAACGATGGCGAGGCGAGCTGCTGCTCGGCGCAGGCGGTCCGCGGCGCGCGCGAGGTGGCGCACGGTCTCGGCATGCCCCACTTTTCAATCGACCTGCGCGCCGAGTTCCGCGCCGGGGTCGTCAATCCCTGGTTGACCGATCATGCCGCCGGGGAGACGCCGAACCCGTGTGTGCGCTGCAACGGGAACGTGAGGCTCGACGCGATGCTCGAGCTGGCGCAGCGACTGGGGGCGCAGACGCTGACGACCGGTCACTACGCGCGGGTACTCCAAGAAGACGCAGGCTCAGCCGGGGGAGAAGACCCGCGCGTGCCGCTGTTGCGCACCGCGACCGATCCGGGCAAGGACCAGAGCTACGTGCTGGCGGCGCTTGCGCCCGCGTCGCTCGCCCGGCTGCGATTCCCGCTGGGAGCGATGCCGAAGGCGCAGGTGCGCGAACTGGCGTCGGCCGCCGGCCTGGCGGTCGCGAGCCGGCGGGACTCCCAGGATCTTTGCTTCCTCGCGGGAACGCGCCAGGGCGCGTTCCTGGAACGCCACGGCGGGCTTGGAGAGCGTCCCGGGCAGATCGTCGATCGCGCGGGGAACGTGCTCGGCGAACACACCGGCGCCCATCGGTTCACCGTCGGCCAGCGCCACGGCCTCGGCATCGGCGGCGGGGAGCCGCTGTACGTGCTTGCGACCGACGCGCGCGCGGGCACGGTCACGGTCGGCCCCCGCGAGCAGCTGCTGTGTGACGGGGTGGGCGTGCGCGAGGTGACGCTCCACCGCGACGGCCGCTGCGTCGACGGCGTGAAGGTGCGCTCGCGCGGACGGCGCCTGGCATGCCGGCTTGGCGGCGAGGTTGGAGCGGGGCGCCATGAGCGAGTCAACGTCGAGCTGAGCGAGCCCGCCGAGCGCACGGCCCCCGGCCAGTTCGCGTGTCTGTACTCCGGTGACGTGATCGTCGGCCACGGCACAGTTTCCGCCTAGCGCACCGGCGTCCACGTCTCACGGCGGGGATGGACCTAAGATCACCCGCACGATGATGAGCTCCGACGAGATCCGCGAGCGCTACCTGGCCTTCTTCGAGGAGCGCGGGCACACGCGCGTGGCCTCTTCCTCGCTCGTGCCCTCCGCGCACGACCCCTCGGCGCTGTTGACGGTCGCGGGCATGCATCCGCTGAAGCCTTACTTTCTCGGCCAGGAAGAGCCGCCCGCGCCGCGGTTGACGAGCTGTCAGAAGTGCTTCCGGACGGTCGACATCGACAACGTCGGCGACACGACCCGGCACCTGACGTTCTTCGAGATGCTCGGGAACTTCTCGTTCGGGGACTACTTCAAGCGCGAGGCGATTGAGTTCGCATGGGAGCTCGCGCGCGAGGTGTTCGGCCTCGCCGAGCGGGACATCTGGGTGACGGTGTTCGCCGGCGACGAGGCGCTGGGGCTCGGACCCGACGAGGAGGCGATCGGCTTCTGGGTGCAGGTCGGCGTCCCGCGCGAGCGGATCGTGCAGTGCTCGCGCGAGGAGAACTTCTGGCAGGCCGGTCCGACCGGGCCGTGCGGGCCGAGCTCGGAGCTGTACCTCGATCGTGGACTCGATTTCGGTGCGCCTGACGATCTACCCGGAGGCGAGAACGAGCGCTTTCTCGAGTTCTGGAACCTCGTGTTCACGCAGTACGACCAGTCCGTCGACGCCGAGGGGATCTCGACGCTGACGAGCCTGCCCGCGAACAACATCGATACCGGCCTGGGGCTCAACCGCATGGCGGCGATCCTGCAGGGCAAGGAATCGGTGTTCGAAACAGATCAGTTCCAGCCGCTGATCGAGCTGGGCGAGCAGCTATCGGGCAGGCGCTACGGCGAGCAGGCCGCCAGCGATCGCGCGCTGCGAATCCTCGCGGACCACGCGCGCGCGATGACGTTCCTCGTGGCCGACGGTGTCGTGCCGAGCAACGAGGACCGCGGCTACGTGCTGCGCCGGGTGATGCGCCGCGCGATCCTGCAGGGCAGGGCGCTGGAGCTCGAGCCGGGCTTCCTGAAGCGCTACGGCGAGCGCGTGCGCGAGGTGATGGGCGGAGCCTACCCCGAGCTGGGAGAACAGGCGGACGCGATCGACACGTGGCTGGGCGCCGAGGAGGAGGCCTTCGGGCGCACGCTCGAGACGGGGCTCGCCAACCTCAACGCGCAGATCGCGCGAGCGCGAGAGGTGGGCAGCGAGCGGATCGACGCGGAGGACGCCTTCCAGCTGCACGACACGTTCGGGTTCCCGTTCGACCTCACGAAGGAGTTGCTCGCCGAGCAGGGCCTCGGCGTCGACGAGCAGGCCTTCGAGAAGCTGATGGAGGGGCAGCGCGCCCGGGCCCGCGCATCGGCAGCCGGCGGTGAGCAGGGGGAGCGGAGCCCTCGCGAGCGCGCCCGCGAGTTCGCCGAGGAGACCGCTGCCGCGAAGAGCAGGTTCACGGGCTATGAGACCGAGGAGCAGCGGACGACGGTCGCCGCTGTGGGCATGAACGGAGCGCGCTCGTTGGTGAAGCTCGCGGAGTCGCCGTTCTACGCCGCCGGCGGCGGGCAGATCGCGGACGTCGGCACGATCGAATGCGCGGACGGCGATTGCCGCGCGCGCGTGGAGGATGTGTTCAGGCTCGGCGACGATCAGGTGCTGGCGGTCGTGGTGGAGCAGGGTGAGCTGCGCCCGGACGAGCGCGTGCTCGCGCGGGTCGATCACGTGGCGAGGCACGCGACCGAGGCGAATCACACCGCCACCCACCTGCTACAGGCCGCGCTGCGCGCGCGCCTGGGCGCTCATGTGCGCCAGGCCGGCTCCTACGTCGGTCCGGACAAGCTGCGCTTCGACTTCAGCCACGGGCAGGGCCTCAGCGCGGAGGAGCTGCGCGACGTCGAGGACCAGGTCAACGCGTGGATCGCCCGCAACGATCCCGTACGCCCGATCACGACGACGCTCGACGAGGCCAAGCGGCTGGGGGCGATGGCGCTGTTCGGGGAGAAGTACGGCGAGGTCGTGCGGATGGTCGAGGTCGGCGCCGGCGAGTATTCGCGCGAGCTGTGCGGCGGTACGCACGTGCGCTCGACGGCCGAGATCGGCCCCTTCCGGATTCTCAGCGAGACCTCCAGCGCTGCGAACGTGCGGCGGATCGAGGCGGTCACGGGACCGGCGGCGGTCGAGCTGCTGCGCGAGCACGACCGGCTGCTGGGCGAGATCGCGCGGACGCTGCGTACGACCCCCGGGCAGGCGCTCGAGACGGTGCAGGCTCGAGAGAGCGCGCGCAAGGAGCTGGAGCAGCAGCTGAAGCGAGGCGCCGGCAGCCAGGCGGCCGATGCCCGGGTGGACATCGCGGCGCTGGTGGCAGCCTCTGATGAGGTCGCGGGCGCGCGTGTTCTGACGGCCGGGGTCGAGGGCCTCGACGCGAAGGCGTTGCTCGAGCTGGTCGACCGTCTCAAGGGCCAACTCGGTGAGGCTGCGATCGTGCTCGCGAGCGCGGTCGAGGACAGGGTCGCGCTGATCGTGAGCGTCGCGCCGGAGCTGGTCGCGCGGGGCGTGAAGGCGGGAGCGATCGTGAAGGCCGCGGCAGCGGTGGTTGGCGGAGGGGGAGGCGGTCGCGACACGCTTGCGCAGGCGGGCGGTCGCGACCCGGAGAAGCTCGGTGAGGCGGTCGAGGTCGCACGGGCAGAGATCGCGTCCGTGCTGCAGGGCTGATGCGCGTACTCGCGCTCGACTATGGCAGCGCGCGTTGCGGCTGCGCGTTGAGCGATCCGACGGGCACGATCGTCACCCCGATCGAGATCGTGCCGCGTCCCGCAACCCGGCGCGGGCTCGCGCGGATCGAGGAGCTCGTGCGTGAGCGCGAGGTCGAGCGTGTCGTCGTTGGGTTACCGCTGTCGCTGAGCGGCGAGGACAGCGCGCAGACACGTGAGACGCGCGCGTTTGCCGAGACGCTCTCGCGGCGCCTGGGGGAGGGGGTGCCTGTCGAGCTCCACGACGAGCGCTTCACCACGCGCATGGCCCAGCGCGACGACGCGAGGTCGAAGGCGGATGAGGACTCACGCGCGGCGGCGCACTTGCTCGAGAGCTGGTTCGCCGCCCGGTCTCGCTGAATCGCGTTAGGGTCCCTGACTTGGCCCGCGGCAACCGATCAGAGCCCCCCCGCGAACGCACTGAGGAGGAGCGCGAGCGAGACCGCAAAGAGCGCGAGCGCCGCCGCGCGGAGCAGACGGCCAAGCCACCGCCTGTAGAGGTCGCAACACCGCCACCGATTCCGGTCGAGGAGCCCGCTGAGCCTCCAATCCCACCAATCCCCGCGCTCGCACCGATACCTCCACCGGCGCCTCGCGATGCGTTGCTCGAGCAGCACAAGCACCGTCTGCGGTCCCACAGGGGAGGGCAGGACGGTGGTAGGCCGAAGTTGACGCGCGCGCGCGTCGTCGCGCTGGCGATCCTCGCGTTGCTGGTCGTGGCGCTCGGCGCCGTGGTGCTCGTGCGCGCGCTGCGGAAATCCACGCCTCCGCCACCGCCGGTCGCGACCGTCAAGGTCGTGAAGGTCCTGATTCCCGAGGGGGAGACGCGCCTGCAGATCGCGGAGCTGGCCAAGGCGGACGGCCTCACCGGCAGCTACAGGAAGGCCGCCCAGCGCTCGCCGCAGTTGAACCCGGCGACGTACGGCGCCCCCAAAGGAACGCCGGACCTCGAAGGCTTCCTGTTTCCCGCCACGTACGACATGGTCGCGGGCACGCCCACAACCCGGCTCGTGGCCGAGCAGCTGAGCGCCTTTCAGGAACGCTTTGGACCGGAGGAGATCAGACGCGCGCGCGAGCTGCACGTCACCCCCTACCAGCTGCTGACGGTCGCCTCGATGGTCGAGCGTGAGGCGCAGGTACCGGGCGACCGGGCGAAGATCGCCGCGGTGATCTACAACCGCCTGCGCGCGGGGATGCCGCTCGGGATCGACGCGACGATCTACTACGCGGTCGAGCAGGCACGGGGGATCGCGACATACACCGGCGAACTGACCGAATCTCAGCTGCACATCGACTCGCCCTACAACACGCGCATCCATCACGGCCTGCCACCGACGCCGATCTCAAACCCCGGGATGGCCTCGATCGAAGCCGCGGCGCACCCGGCGCACGTCCCCTACCTGTACTACGTCGCCGGCGCCGACGGCTGCGGCGAGCAGGTCTTCTCGACGACCTACGCCCAGTTCGAAAAAGACGCCGCCGCCTACGACGCCGCGGTCAGGAAGAACGGCGGCAAGCCGCCCGTGTGCAGGAAGAAATAGTGGCATGACTGAGCGACATCGATGACGGAGATGCATCGCCTGGGAGTGCTCGGCTGGCCGGTCGCGCACAGTCGCTCGCCGGCGATGCACAACGCCGCCCTACGGTCGCTCGAGATGGACGACTGGCGCTACCAGGCCCTGCCGGTGCCCAAGGAGCTGTTCGCGGAGACCACGAAGGCGCTGGGGGCGGCCGGCTTCGCCGGCGCGAACGTGACGATCCCCCACAAGCAGGCGGCGCTAAAGCTGGCCGACCGGGCGAGCGAGGCGGCGCGCGCGATCGGCGCGGCGAATACGCTCACCTTCGACCCCGACGGGACGATCGCGGCGGAGAACACCGACGCCCCGGGCCTGATCGCGGCGCTGGGGCAGCTCGCCGGCCTGCCCGACCATCCGACTGTGCTCGTCCTGGGTGCGGGCGGCAGCGCGCGCGCGGCGGTCTGGGCGCTGCGCGAGGCCGGCGCGAAAGAGATCTCGGTATGGAACCGCACGCCCGAGCGCGCCGCGACGCTCGCGCAGGAGCTGGGCGCGCGCGCCGTGGCCGCTCCGGCGCCAGCCGAGCTGCTCGTCAACTGCACGTCGGTCGGTCTAGAACGGTCGGCCACTGAGCCTGAGGGGCTCAACCAACTCGGGTTGACGTTCGATCAAGTCGGTACGTATTCCTATGTCGTCGACTTCGTCTATCGCCCCGATCCCACCCCACTGCTCACAGCCGCAAAAGCTCACGGTGCGGGTACGCTCGACGGGCTGGAGATCCTCGTCGAGCAGGGGGCTCTCAGCCTCGAGTTGTGGATTGGTCGCGATGCCCCGCGCGACGTCATGCGGCGCGCAGCTAGAGCAGACGACGACTCCCGATAGCGCGGTCGGCGCAAGATGAGCGAGGTCCCACAGCAGACGGGGCCCGATCTGCACGCGATCTTCGGCATCGGCTCCGACGAGGATCGCGCCCCCGAACACACGGTTGAGCTCGATCACGCCACCGAGATCGGGATCGACGGAGCCGTCGAGTTCGATCGAGCCGCGCACACCGACCTACCCGTAGAGCTCGATCTGCCCGTGGAGGTCGACCCCGAGCCTGCAAACGAGCAGTGGACCGGCATCACCAGCCCCTCGCGCCGGGGCTCCTCGCCGCGCTTCCTCACAGACGTGATCGTCGATCTCGGCCTGGTCTCGCGCGAGCGGGTCGAGAGCGCGATCGAGACCTCACGGGCGACCGGCGCGATGCCCGAGCGGGTGCTGCTGGAGAGCGGCGCGCTGACGCAGGACGGGCTGACGCGCGCGCTCGCCGAGCGCTACGGCCTGGATCACCTCGACCTCGGCGTGTTCTCGGTCGACATGAGCGCGGCCAATCTCGTGAGCAGCACCGCCGCCAAGCGCTACCAGGCGGTGCCGGTCGCGTTCGCCGACAAGACGACGTTGCTGGTCGCGATGGCCGATCCGTCGAACGTGCTGGCGGTCGACGACATCGCGATCATGACCGGGTATGAGGTGCGCGTCGCGGTCGCGCCGCCGGAGGACATCGCGAACCTGATCTCGCGCCTGGACCGGCTCGAGGACGTCGTCTCCGAACAGGACGGCGAGATCGAGGCGCAGGAACTGAGCGACGGGGCCGAGGTTGTCGACCTGCGCGAGACCGCCGACGACGCGCCGATCGTCAAGCTCGTCAACCAGATCGTCGCGCAGGCGGTGGAGCAGGGCGCCTCCGACATCCACCTCGCGCCCGACGGCAGCGAGCTGCGCGTGCGCTTCCGCGTCGATGGGGTCCTGCACGACGCCACCACCGTCCCCCGGCGGATGGCGGGCGGGGCGATCTCGCGCGTGAAGATCATGGCGGAGATGAACATCGCCGAGCGCCGGCTGCCTCAGGATGGGCGCGTCGGGTTGACCGTCGACGGGCGCCACATCGACCTGCGCGTGGTGACGCTGCCGAGCGTGCACGGCGAGGCGATCGTGATGCGGGTGCTCGACAAGGACTCGGTCGTGACGAGCCTCGACCGGCTCGGCTTCTCCGACGCCGACCGCGAGCGCTTCGAGCGCGCCTGCCACGAGACGCATGGCGCCGTGCTCGTGACCGGGCCGACGGGCTCGGGCAAGTCGACGACGCTGTATGCGGCGCTGCAGATGCTGAACACGCCGGAGAAGAACATCATCACGGTCGAGGACCCGGTCGAGTACGAAATGGAGGGCCTCACGCAGCTGCAGGTCGCGGCCAAACACGGCCTGACGTTCGCGGCCGGGCTGCGCTCGATGGTCAGAGCGGACCCCGACGTGATCATGGTCGGGGAGATCCGCGACGCCGAGACCGCGCGGATCGCGGTCGAGTCGGCGCTGACCGGGCACCTCGTGCTCTCGACGCTGCACACCAACGACGCGCCCTCGGCGCTGACGAGGCTGATCGAGATGGGGATCGAGCCGTTCCTCGTCGCCTCGGCGCTGGACTGCGTCGTCGCCCAGCGCCTGGCGCGGATGCTGTGCCCGAACTGCAAGCGCCGCACGATCGTCTCCGCGCAGGCGCTGCGCGAGAACGGCTACAAGGCGCTCGTCGACCTCGAGGCCTACGAGCCGGTGGGATGCCGGCGCTGCGCCGGCAGCGGCTACCGCGGGCGGCTGGGGCTGTACGAGGTGATGAGCGTCTCCTCGGAGATCCGCTCGCTCGCGCTCGAACGCCGCCCGGCCGAGGAGATGCGCGAAGTCGCAGTCAGGCAGGGGATGCGGCGGCTACGCGACGATGGCCTGGAGAAGGTCAAACAGGGACGCACGTCGATCGCCGAGGTCGCTCGTGTGATCGGCAGCGGCTAGGGGATCGAACCTTCGTCCAGTTGGTCCTGGCTGCACGGGCAGCGCTAATGGACGGGGACGGATCTGTCGATGGGCGAGCATGGACATCGACTTCGCGGAGATCCTGATGGAGGTCGTCACGCGCCGCGCCTCCGACCTGCACCTCTCGGCCGGGGCGCCTCCGACCTTGCGCATCCGCGGGCGGCTGACGCCGCTGGAGGACTATCCGGCGCTCGCCGACACCGACACGCGCGAGATCATCTACTCGATCCTGACCGGCGACCAGCGCCAGCGCTTGGAGACGAACTGGCAGCTGGACTTCGCCTACTCGATCCCCGGTCACGCGCGCTTCAGGGTCAACGCCTACTACCAGCGCGGCGCGATCGGCGCGGCCTTCAGGCTGATCCCCTTCGGGCTGACCTCGATCGACGAGCTCGGCTTGCCCGCGGCGGTGCACGAGTTCACGCGCAGACCGCGCGGCTTCGTGCTCGTGACCGGCCCAACGGGTTCTGGCAAGTCCACCTCGCTGGCGGCGATGATCGACGAGATCAACCGCACGCGCGAGGAGCACATCATGACGATCGAGGACCCGATCGAGTTTTTGCACGCGCACAAGAAGTGCCTCGTCAACCAGCGCGAGCTGGGCTCCGACGCGCAGAGCTTTGCGGATGCGCTGAAGGCCGCCCTGCGCCAGGACCCGGATGTGATTCTTGTCGGCGAGATGCGCGACCTGGAGACGATCTCGACGGCGCTGACCGCGGCGGAGACCGGCCACCTCGTGTTCGCGACCCTGCACACACAGGACACCGCGCAGACGATCGACCGCGTGATCGACGTGTTCCCATCTCATCAGCAGGGCCAGGTCAGGGTGCAGCTGTCGGTCGCGCTGCAGGGGATCATGACCCAGCAACTTCTTCCGACCGCCGACGGCGCCGGCCGTGTGGTCGCGACCGAGGTGCTCGTGCCCAACCCGGCGGTGCGCAACCTGATCAGGGAGGGCAAGACCCACCAGATCTACTCGGTCCTGCAGACGAGCTCCGCACAGGGGATGCAGACGATGGACACCTCGCTGGCGGAACTGGTGCGGGCGGGCAAGATCACCCGGAAGCTCGCAGAAGCCCGCTCGGCGACACCGGACGAGCTCGGGCGCCTGCTCGGCGCGACGTCGCTGGCGGCGGCGTAGGGGATCCGAAGCATGAGTACCTACGTCTTCAAGGCGATCGACCTGGCCGGCGTGAAGGCCAAGGGCGAGGTCGAGGCCGAGTCCAAGCAGGCGGTCTCCGACCAGCTGAAGTCGCGCGGGCTGGTCGTGCTCGACATCGCCGACAAGCACTCCTCGCGCGAGATCAACCTGACGTTCTTCGAGAGCGTCAACGCGACCGAACTGGCGGTGTTCGCAAGACAGCTCGCAACGATGATCTCCTCCGGGATGAGCATCCTCAGAGCGCTGTACGTGCTCGAGGAGCAGACCGAGAGCAAAATGCTGAAGGAGACGATCGTCGCGACCCGCAAGGACGTCGAGGCGGGGCTCTCGCTGAGCGACGCGATGGCGCGCCATCCGAAGGTCTTCAGCACGCTGTTCGTCGCGATGACGCAGGCCGGGGAGGCCGGCGGTGTGCTCGAGGGCTCGCTGCTGAGGGTCGCCGACCAGCTCGAGAAGGACGCCTCGCTGAAACGGCAGATCAAATCGGCGATGATCTACCCGATCCTCGTGGTCGTCGTCGCGGTCGGGATCATGCTCGCCCTGTGCGCGTTCTTGATCCCCGTGTTCATCAACGTCTTCAAGGAATTCGGCGGCGAACTGCCCGCGATCACGAAGGTCTCGGTGTTCGCCTCCGAAGTCGTGACCGGCTACTGGTGGGCGATGTTCCTCGTCACCGGGGCGGTCGTGTTCACGTTCATCAAGTGGAAGAAAACGACGTGGGGGCGCAAGCAGTGGGATCACTTCCGGCTGCACATCCCGATGAAGATCGGGACGATCGTGCAGGAGGTGGCGGTCGCGCGCTGGTCGCGCACGCTGGCTTCGCTGACGAGCGCCGGCGTGCCGTTGCTGCTGGCGCTGGACATCACCGGTCGCACGGGCGGCAACGTCGCCGTCGAAGAGGCGATGACGGGCGTGATCGACTCGGTCAAGCGCGGCGGCACGATCGCGGCGCCGCTGGCCCAGGCGCCGATCTTCCCGACGATGGTCACGCACATGGTCGGCGTCGGCGAGGAAACCGGTGCGCTGGACGCGATGCTCGACAAGGTCGCGGAGTTCTACGAGGACAGGGTCGACGCTTCTGTAAAGGCGCTGACTTCGATCATGGAGCCGATCATGATCATGGTGATCGGGTCACTGGTGGGGTTCATCGTGATTTCGATGTATCTGCCGCTATTTGAAGTGTATAATCATATTGAATCTTGATTTTGGGCTCGAATAGTCCGATCTACGACGGATAGGGACAGATGACCGTCGAGCAGGTTGAGCAAATCTGACCCAACCAGCTCGCGACGCCAGCCGCGCAGGGTGCGCACGTTTGCCTCGATCCCGCCCACCCCGCCGACGCGCCGCGCGGCGACGATCGCCTGCAGGTCGGCGCGCGCGGCGAGCAGCTCGTAGGCGAGGCCCGCCTCGCGGGCGCGGGCGCGGATGAACGCCTCGGAGAGGGCGATCAGGGGGCCGTCCTCGGGGTCCGGCGGTGGCGGTCGGCCCTCCTGGGGCAGCGGTTCCGGTGGGCGTTCGCTGCCGCGGTGCACAGCGTCGAGGATCTCGGGCGCACGGCGGTGCAGGCTCGCGGCGTTGACGCCACGGATCTGCTCGAGCTGCTTGGTGGAGGACGGTTTGCGCTTGGCGATCTCGACGAGCGGCGCGTCGCCGAGGATGCTCTGCACCGGCCGGTCGGCGCCGGCGGCAACGCGCTCGCGCCAGGCGACGAGCTCGCGCGCGACCGTCTGTGCGCCGGGGCCGAGGCCGCGGATACGCGGCAGGCGCGCGAAGATCGTGTCGAGGTCGCGCTCGTCGGAGACGTCCTCGAGAAAGCGGCACTCCTCGCGCGCCCACTCCAGGCGGCCGAGCGCGGTCAGGCGGCGTTCGAGCTCCGATGCGAGCGCGAGCAGGTGGACGACGTCCTCGCGCGCGTAGAGGGACTGCTCGGGCGAGAGCGGGCGCGTGTCCCAGCGCGTGAAGCTCGCGCTCTTGGCGAGGCGCACGTCGAGGATCTCTGCGAGCAGCGTGTCGTAGGAGGACTGCGCGCCGAGCCCGGCGAAGCCCGCGGCGATCTGCGTGTCGAACACGTTGCGGACGTCCGTGGCGAAGCGCCGGCGCACGAGCGCGACGTCCTGGCGCCCGGCGTGGACGACCTTCTGGATCGCGGGGTCGGCGAGGATCGCTGCCAGCGGCACGCCGTCGAGGTTCTGCTCGAGCGGGTCGATCAGCTCGATCCGCTCTGCGTTCTCACCATCGGGAACGGCGAGCTGGATCAGGCAGAGCAGCGTGCGGTAGCGGCCCTCGCCCATGAACTCCGTGTCGAACGCGAACCGGTTCGCGGCCCTGGCTCCGGCCGCGAGCTCCTCGAGTGAGTCGTTCGCGAGCTCGCTCACGGCTTGGCGCCTGGCAATAGATACAGGAGCTTGTGATGTTCGAGGCCCGCTTGGAGCGAGACGTCGGTGCCGTGTTCGCGGATCCAGCGGGCCGGTTCCGAGCAGGCGGCGTTTGTCGTCGAGTACTTGGCGCAGTAGCTGTTGAGGAAGGCGTAGCGCACCGCTCCCGCGGCGATCAGCTGCTTCAGTTGCGCGACGGTCTTGAAGACGCGGGCTTCGTACGTCGTGAGCACGACGACCGGGCGCGCGTCCTGCACGATCAGCGAGCCGATCCCGGTGGCCGACTCGGACGCGAGCTCGTAGCGCGCGCCGTCCTGGTGGGCGATCAGGTAGGAGCTGAGCGCGCGCTGTTGCCCGCCCGGTAGTGCGCCGATGTAGCCGGCGTCGCTGACGCGATTTGTGATCGACGTTTTGTCGACTTCGACGGGGATCGCGACGATCGCGAGCAGCGCCAGCGCGAGCGTGCCGCCCGCGAGCAGCGCCGAGGAGCGCGGGGAGGGATTCACGCGCACGCGCGCGAGCGCCGCGAACACGACCGCGCCGAACGCGCCGGCGCCTGCGATCCACCAGCTGCCCGGCCGTCCGTACAGGATTCGCTCGCCGTAGTAGACGAGCGCTGCCATGCCGACGATCAGCGCGATCAGCCGCGCGCGCCCCGATGAGGAGGTCGCCCACGCGAGGCCGATCCCGAGCGTCGCGGTAACCGCCGGCACGAGGCCCTCGACGTAGCGGGGGTGCAGACGCGCCATGTGGCTGAACAGCACGATGCCGGTGAGCAGCCACAGGCCGAGGCCGGCCGCGACGGCCAGGCGCATCCGGTCCTCGCGTTTGCTCAGCACGCCGCCGATCAGCGCGGGGATGCCGAGCAGCAGCGCGAGCAGCAGCTCGAGCCCGAGGCGCTGGCCCGAGAGCGGCCCGACCCGCGCGAGCAGGCGCGTGGGGGAGGCCGGGACGATCGGGATGTGGTCGCGCTCGGACTGGGTCGCGGTCGGGTAGTCGTGGCCGGGCTGGTATTCGGTCTGCGGTTCGATCGACTTGCCCGCGAGGCGGTCGGTGCCGTTGAACACGAACGCGGCGTTCCAGGCGCTGCCGTTGGTCGAGCCGATCGCGTAGGGGCGGTCGTGGGCGGGGAACAGGAGCGTCGCTCCCAGCCACACGAGCGCGACGACGACATAGACGGCGCTCGCGGCGAGCAGCTGCAAGAGGCGCCGCTTGCGCGTGCCGGGCAAACCGAGGTAGGCAAGCAGCGCGAGGCCGGGGAGCGCGACGAGCGACTCGAGCAGCTTCACGTCGAAGGCGATTCCGAGCGCCGCCGCGCCGGCCAAGAGCCAGGCGCTCGAGCCGCGCTCGTTTGCGCGCACGATCAGGTAGAGCGCGAGCACGATCAGCGCCATCATCACGCCGTCCATCGTGTCCGAGCGCGAGGTCAGGACCTCGATCGGGAGCACCGCCTGGGCGACGGCCGCGGCGAGGCCCGCGCGCGTGTCCCACATGCGCCGCACGGCGAGGAACAGCAGCGGCACCGCAGCTGTGCCCGCGAGCGCCTCGGGCAGCTTCAAAGACGTGTTGGAGAAGCCGACGAGCTTGACCGAGGCGACCTGCAGCCACAGGTCGACGGGCGGCTTGTCGATCGAGACCGAGCCGCCGGGCTCGAACGCGCCGAAGAAGAAGTTGTGCCAGGAGAGCCCCATGCTGCGGACGGCCGCGTCGTAGAACGGGTCGGGGGGGACCTGCGCGATGTGGACCAGGCGCAGGGCCGCCGCGCCGAGCGTGATCAGCGCGAGCGCGACCCATGTGAGCCATCGGGAGGACCTTTTCATCGGTGGAACGCTAACCTCGCCGGGCGATGGCTGACGAGGCGGACGACGACGAGGTGGCGGCTGCGGCCCATGGGCCGCGGGAGTGTATGCCCTGCCGGGGGACGGGGAAGGTGATCTCCGGCCTCGGCGGCGAGCAGAAGCCGGTTACGTGCCCGTGGTGCGACGGCAGCGGCGCGCGCCAGACGGGCGTCGACGCCCAGGCCAAGTGGCTCGACGGCGCAGCCGGCGCGCGGTAAGCCACGGACATCGTCCGGCGGGTCTTCCCGGGTTGGCGGAGCCGCTTGCAAGGCTTGTGGCAATCCGTCCATGTCTTACGCAGCTATTCAGTTTCGCCGCGGGTTGGCCGATGCAGGGTCTGACAAAGCCAGTCGCAAGGCCAAGGCAAGCATTCCCAAATGGGTGCATAGCAAAGCCGGCGGCTCTCGCAAGGGGGACGTATCGCCACTTGAGGCGGTGGAACCAGGGGCTGGCGCCAAATCGGATCCTAGGAGGATTCATGTTGCAATCACTACGCCAGCGGACCAGCGATGAGGGTGGTTTTACCCTGATCGAACTCCTGGTCGTGATCCTGATCATCGGCATCCTCGCCGCGATCGCGATCCCCGCGCTGCTCAGCCAGAAGAGCAAGGCATACGATTCGTCGGCGAAGACTGAGGCCCAGACGGCTCAGACGGCTGCTGAGACATTCGCTACCGAAAACAATGGCGAATACACGCTGCTGAGTAAGGAAAAGCTCAAGGAAATTGAGCCTTCGCTCAACACCACAAGCGCAAACGAAGCTAAGTTGATCACGGCAACGGGCACGAGCAACAGCTTTGAAGTCGTGGTTGAAGCGCAAAACACAAAAGATCTATACACAGTGAAAAGGGAATCGACCGGCGAAGTCAAGCACAAATGCACGTCGGCCTCCGGCACCACCAATTGCCCAGGTCACACTGCTTCATCGGAATCCTGGTAGTAACCTGATCGCTAGACGAGATCAAGTAGTAGTCAAAGAGAGGCGGCCATCGGGCCGCCTCTCTTTCGTTCCCGGCTCAAGCGCTGCCTCGTCTGGGCCGATCAGACATACATGGAGGCAATCACGTTCGCCGGAGTCCTCGGCGCCATCTTCGGCTCGTTCCTGAACGTCGTGATCCACCGCCTGCCCCGGCACGAGTCGGTCGTCTCGCCGGCCTCGCACTGCCCCGGCTGCGACATGCCGGTCAGGCCCTACGACAATATCCCGATCCTCTCCTGGCTTTTGCTGCGCGGCCACTGCCGCGGCTGCGGCGAGCCGATCTCGCCGCGCTACCCGCTCGTCGAGGCGGGCACCGCGGCGCTGTGCGTAGGCGCCGTGCTCGCGCACGACTCGGTCTCGAGCATCGCCCTGAGCATCGCGCTGATCCTGATCGTCGTTCCTGCCGCCGTGATCGACCTCGAACACAAAATCATCCCCAACAAGATCACCGCGCTCGGTGCCGGGCTCGCGCTCGTGCTCGGCACCGCGCTCGACCCATCGGGTGAGGTCACCCGCCTGATCGCCGGCGCCGCCGCCGGTGGCTTCCTCTTGATCGCAGCGCTCGCCTACCCCGGCGGCATGGGCATGGGCGACGTCAAGCTCGCTGCTGTGATGGGCCTGTTTCTCGGCAGCGCCGTCGCCCCGGCGATCCTGATCGCGCTGGTCTCGGGGGTCACAGTCGGCGCCGTCGTCGTCGCCCACAAGGGTGCGGCGGAGGGCCGGAAGACCGCGATTCCGTTCGGTCCGTTCCTCGCGTTTGGAGCGCTCGTCGCGGTGTTCGTCGGTCAGGACATCGTCCAGCTGTACGTCAACAACTTTCTCCACTAAAGCGCGGTCGTTCTCGCGCCGATACCCCCCGTGCGGACGAACCGCCCGCACATTGAAGCGCCGATCTTCTCCCAAGCGTCACAACCGCAGATGCAAGCTCCCTCCCTCAACTTCAACATCAAGCTCGGCCGCCGCGGTGGCGCGGACGTCGTCGGCCTCGACATCCAGCCCGGCCACGTCGCCGCCGTGCAGGCGCACGTCAACGGCGCGGTCGCAGTACGGCACGCGGCCGAGGCGCCGCTGCCGGCGGACATCGTGCGCGAGGGCGAGGTGCTCGACGAGGGCGTGCTCGCGGACACGCTCCGTGATCTCTTCAAGAACGGCGACCTGGACAAGCGCGTGCGCCTCGGTGTCGCCAACCAGCGCACGGTGTTGCGCACGCTCGACCTGCCGCCCGTCGACGACCGCAAGGAGATCGAGGCGGCCGTGCGCTTCCAGGCCCAGGACCAGGTGCCGATGCCGCTCTCGAACGCGGTGCTCGACTTCCACGCGCTCGGGATCGTCGACACGCCCGAGGGCCAGCGCCAGCGCGTCGTGCTCGTCGCGGCCCAGCGCGACATGATCCAGCGGCTGCTCGCCGCGGTGCGCGACGCCGGTCTGCGCCCCGAGGGAATCGATTTGTCCGCGTTCGCGCTGATCCGCTCGCTCTACCGCTCCGACCCCGAGCACTCAGGCCGCGTGCTGTACCTGAACGTCGACGGGCTGACGAACATGGCGATCGCCGAGGGGACGCTGTGCCGCTTCACGCGCGTCGTCGGGGGGGGTATCGAGGCGATGGCGAGCCAGCTCGCCGAGCGCCGCTCGATCCCGCTTGTCGAAGCCCGCGAGCTGATCGCCGCGGCCGACCTGACCTCGCAGCCGGCGCCGGCGCCAGAGCCGATCGCGCAGTCCGTCGTCGCTGAGGCCGAAGCCGAGCTCGAGCCCGAGAGCGTCGTCGATCCAGAGGCGCCAACCGCGATTGTTGAGATCCCTGGACCCGACGCCGATGTGCGCACGGTGCTCGAGAACGGGATCCGCGAAATCGCCGGCGAGGTGCGCAACTCGCTCGACTTCCATCGCTCCCAGGAGGGCGGCGGCGAGGTCGACCGCGTCGTGTTGAGCGGCGCGGCGCTCGATCTCACGGGCTTCGCCGAGGCGCTGCAGGAGCAGCTCGGCATCCAGGTCGAGCGTGAGTCCGTCCACTCCGACGAGCAGCAGCTCGGCATCTCTTCAAATCGTCTCGCGATCGCCGCCGGCCTCGCGGTCGAGGAAGCGCCGCGATGAGGGCCTTCAACCTGATCCCCGCCGACGAGCGCTCAGGCGGCGTCGGTGTCTCCGCCGGCAAGTCCGGCGGCAGCGCGTACGTGGTGCTCGGGGTGCTCGGCGTGCTCGCGATCTTCGCGCTGCTCTACGGCGAGGCGAGTCGCCAGATCTCCAGCCAGACGGCGAAGATCGTGACGCTCAACGCCCAAGCGCAGGCCGCCCAGGCGCAGGCCGCCAAGCTCGCGCCCTACGTCAGCTTCAAGACGATGCACGAACAGCGCGTGCAGGCGGTCGACCAGCTCGTCGACTCGCGCTTCGATTGGGCTCACGCCTTCCACGAACTTGGCCGCGTGCTGCCCCCCGGGCAGGTCTCGCTGACATCGCTGTCGGGCACGATCGGCGGCTCGAGTGGCGGTTCGACCGCGGCCGGCGCCGATACGGCCGCGGGCGCGGGCAGCAAAGCCGCCGCCGCGACCGGCGCAAAAACGGCAGCCGCGGGCAGTTCGAGCGCGGCGACCCCATCGAGCTCGAGCGGCGGGTCGGCGGCCTCCGCCACCCCGCCGGGCAGCGTGCCGACGTTCACGCTCGCCGGCTGCGCCACGAGCCAATCGATGGTCGCGCTGACGCTCACGCGACTGCGCCTGATCGACGGGGTAAGCGAAGTCACGCTGCAGAGCTCGACGCAGGCAGCCAAGGGCGCCGGCGGCAGCAGCAGCGGTGGCAGCAGCGGCTGCACGGGCGCCACGTTCGCGATGCAGATCTCCTTCGACCCGCTGCCGGCCGCCTCCGCGTCGAGCCCTTCGCCCGCGACACCGGCCGCGACGCCGAGCGCGCTTACACCTACAACAGGTACACCCACGACATCGACGGGAGCGGCACGATGACCGGTAGAGATCGCATCGTGATCGTCGTGATCGCCGCGCTGGCCGTCGTTGCCGCCGCATGGCTGCTCGTGCTCGCCCCCGAGCGCGAAAAAGCGACGAAGCTCGGCGCCGAAGTCAGCACCGCGGAATCGCAGCTGACGACCGCCCAAAGCGAAGTCAACGCGGCTCGCAGCGCGCAGGCGAGCTACCCGACCGAGTACACCTCGCTCGTCAACCTCGGCAAAGCCGTCCCGACCGGGCAGGAAGTCCCCTCGCTGATCGTCCAGCTCGCGCAGGCGACGAACGAGAAGAACGTCGAATTCACTTCGATCACCTCAGGCGGCAGCGCCGGCGGCTCCGGCTCGAGCGCGGCGGCCTCCGCGGGATTCACCGCGATGCCGTTCACGTTCGTGTTCAACGGCAGCTTCTTCGACCTCTACGACCTCTTCCAGCAGCTCAACCGCTTCACCCTGCGCACGAGCGCCGGTACCCTGCAGGTCAGCGGCCGGCTGCTCACGATCCAGGGCGTCCAGCTGGCCCCGGGGACGTCCGGCTCCGGTAAGTCGAACAGTCAGCTGACGGGCACGATCACCGCGACCGCTTACGTGATACCGGCGAGCCAGGCCACGAGCGCGGCCACGGCGACATCGCCGACGGGCGCGCAGACGACCTCGGGCTCGGCTGCATCGAGCCCGGCAACCCCCGCCGTGATCGGAGCGCCGCGATGAGCGCCGTAAGCGACTTCTTCGCCTCGCTGAAGGAGGACCTCCTGGGCAAGCGCATGCTGCCGTTCCTCGTCGTGCTCGCCGTCGTGCTCGTCGCGGCAGTGGGCTACGCCGTGCTCGGGGGAGGATCCTCGACTGCGCCCCCGCCGGTGACCGCGTCCGTGTCCCCGGGCGCATCTGCCGCCGTTGGGGATATCGCGGTCAGCCAGGCGCCGGCAAACCCGAACCAGCCGGTCTCTGAGACCACGGAAGGCACCTCCAAGCAGCATCACGGGATCGCGCACGACCCGTTCACGCCGCTGCCCGCGGCGAAGACCGCTTCCTCCGCGAGCACGAAGTCCAGCACCACCTCCTCTTCCTCCAGTCCTTCGACCACACCTTCGGCGGGAGCGACGCCTTCTGCCCCGAGCTCCGGCGGCACGACGCCGACGACGCCGAAGGAAACCACGCCCGCGAAGCCCAAGGTCTACGTCCACTACCACGTGACCGCGCAGCTCGGCGTCGTGCCGGTCGTCGCCGAAGGCGCCCCGGCCCAGCCGGCGCAGCTGAAGACCTACCAGGACATGGCGCTCGACGAACCGCTGCCCGGCAAGGCCAACCCGCAGCTCGTGTACCTCGGCGTCGTGCTGCACACCGGCAAGGAAGCGCTGTTCGGGCTCACCGGCGCGGCGATCCTGCACGGCAGCGGCAGCTGCCAGCCGAGCGCGACGCAGTGCCAGGCCGTCGACCTGCAGGTCGGGCAGTCAGAGACGCTCGAAGTCGTCGAAGCCGACGGCAGCACGGTCACCTACGAACTGAAGCTCGTCAGCATCGGCAAGACGACGAGCACCGCCTCGACCGCGCGTGTGCGCGACGCCTTCCGCGCCCAGGCGAAGGCCGGGCGCGAACTGGCCCGCCGGGCGCCAAAGCTCGCGGAGCTGCGCTACTCGCCCTGGGGCGGCGGCTTCGTGTTCGCCGGGCATCCGGCGTTTGCGGCGAGGGCCCACGTCGCGCTTCATCGCTCGCGCTGAGTCTCCCGATCACCCTGGAACCGCCTGGCATGTCGGGGCGTGGCCTTCGCGGAGACAGGTCCCGGATCCCCAGCAAATAAGCTAGGGCGCAGATGTCAATCCGCCTGATAACCGCCGGCGAGTCGCACGGCCCCGGCCTGACCTGCATCGTCGAGGGCCTGCCCGCGGGTCTCGAGCTACGTCCCGAGGATCTCAACGGGGACATGGCGCGCCGCCAGCTCGGCCACGGCCGCGGAGGACGCATGAAGATCGAGCGCGATGCGGCCGAGGTCACGGGCGGCGTGCGCCACGGCAGCACGCTCGGCGGTCCGATCGCGCTGCAGGTCAAAAACCGCGACTACGCCAACTGGGAGGAGCGGATGAGCCCCTGGCCGGTGGTCTCGGATCCTGACCACCCGATCGCGGAGGTCCACCTGCCGCGCCCCGGGCATGCGGATCTCGTCGGCACGCAGAAGTACAAGCAGAGCGATGTCCGCAACATCCTCGAGCGCGCCTCCGCCCGCGAGACCGCGGCGCGCGTGGCGGGCGGGGCGCTCTGCAAGGCCTTCCTGCGCGCGCTCGGCGTCGAGGTCTACTCGCACGTGATCCAGATCTCCTCCGTCCACGCGCCGATCGGGGAGCAGCCGCTCGCGCCCGCGGACTTCGCGGATGTCGACAGCTCGCCGGTGCGCTGCCTCGACCCCGAGGCGACGAAGGCGATGGTGCGCGAGATCGACGCGCAGCGCAAGGCCAACGAGTCGCTCGGCGGCGTGTTCGAGGTGCAGGCGTTCGGGCTGCTTCCCGGGCTCGGCTCGCACATCTCCTGGGAGGAGCGCCTCGACGGGCGCCTGGCGATGGCGATCTGCTCGATCCAGGCGATCAAGGGCGCCGCGATCGGCGACGGCTTCGCGGTCGCGGGCGTGCCGGGATCCCAGGCGCATGACGAGATCTTCTACTCCGAGCAGCGCGGCTACTATCGCGAAACGAACCGCTCCGGTGGCCTGGAGGGCGGGATGACGACGGGCGAGCCGCTGATCGTGCGCGGCGCGATGAAGCCGCTGCCGACGCTGACGAAGCCGCTGCGCTCGGTCGACACCGCCACCCACGAGCCGGCGCAGGCCTTGCGCGAGCGCACCGACTCCTGCACGGTCCCCGCCGCCGGCGTCGTCGGCGAGGCGATGGTCGCGCTCGTGCTCGCCGACGCCTACCGGCAGAAGTTCGGCGGCGACCACATCGACGACGTGCTGCAGGCCGTCCGCGCCTACGAGGAGCGGATCGGATGGCGCTCGTCCTAGTCGGCTTCATGGGGGCCGGGAAGTCGACGGCCGCCGTGCAGCTGGCCGCGGCGCGCGGAGGGGCCTCGCACGACAGTGACAGGCTGCTGGAAGAGAGCTTCGGCCACCCGGTCGCGCGCGAGTTCGAGCTCCACGGCGAGGCGTCATTTAGGGCGGCAGAGGAGCAGCTCGTGTGCGATCTGCTGAACGCTGCGGGCAGCCGTGACGTGATCGCGCTGGGCGGCGGCAGCGTCCTCTCGGAGCGGGTGCGTACTGCTCTCGGCGATCACCTCACGGTGCTGGTCGATGTCGATCCGACGCTCGCCTGGGAGCGTGTCCACGCAGGTAAGCATGGGGCCGAGCGTCCGCTTGCCCGCGATCGCGATCGGTTCCTCGCGCTGCACGCGGAGCGCTCGGCGTCATATGAGGAGGTTGCGGACGTCGTGCTGCTGTGGGCGAGATCCGCATCTGGCAACTATCCCGTTTTCATCGGTCGCGGATTGCTGGAAGACCACCGCCTCGCCGCTGTCTGGCCGCTCGACCGCTCGACCTCGCGGCCGTTCTGCGTCAGCGATGAAACGGTCTCCTCGCTTTATGCCGCTCGACTCGGTGAGCTGAGCGCGCTGGCGAGCATCCCGCCCGGCGAGCAACACAAGACGCTCGCGAGCGCCGAGCGGGTCTGGACGCAGCTCGTGAACGCCGGCATGACCCGCGCCGACCACGTGGTCGCGCTCGGCGGCGGCGTCGTCGGCGACCTGGCCGGCTTCTGCGCCGCCACCTATCAGCGCGGCGTGCCGATCGTGCAGGTCCCCACGACGCTCGTCGCCCAGGTCGACTCCGCCTACGGCGGCAAGACCGGCGTCGACCTGCCCGCGGCGAAGAACTACGTCGGCGCCTACCACCAGCCCGCCGGGGTGCTGGTGGACCCCGACACGCTCGCGACGCTGCCCGCGGCGGAGCTGGCAGCCGGATGGGTGGAGGTGCTGAAGACCGCGCTGATCGCCGGCGGCGCGCTGTGGGAGCAGGTCTCAACGGGCGGTGAGGTGGACGTGCGCACGATCGTCGAATGCGCGCGCACGAAGCTCGCGGTTGTCGCGGCCGACGAGCGCGACGGCGGTCGCCGGCAGGTGCTGAACCTCGGGCATACCGTCGGCCACGCGATCGAGACCGCGACCGGCTACTCCCGATACCGCCACGGTGAGGCCGTCGGCCTCGGGTTGCTCGCCGCGCTGCGCCTCTCGGGGCTCGACGACCTGCGCGGGCAGGTAAGCGGGCTGCTGCGCGCACGCGGGCTGGCCGTCACGCTCGATGGCGCCGGGGTCGAGGTCGAGCAGATCGTCGCGGCAACCACGCGCGACAAGAAGCGCATCGGGGCGCACGTGCCGTTCGTGCTCGTCAAGGCGCCTGGCGATGTGGTGACCGGCCAAGAGGTCGCTGATGCGGACCTGCACGGCGCCGTGGCCGAGTTGTTTTGACGCGCTCCGACTTGATCCGCCTGCATTAGGCTCTTGCGCGGATGAACGGTTCTTCCGATCGGATAGAGGTGCTGCACGGGGTCAATCTCAACCTGCTCGGAGCCCGCGACCCGCTGCACTACGGGACGCTCACATTGGGCGACCTGGAGGCTCAGATTTCCACCTGGGCGGCGGAGCTGGATTTGAGCGCGAGCTTCTTTCAGACGAATGCCGAGTCCGAGTACGTCGAGCGCCTGCACGCGCTGCGCGGCCAGGTCGCGGGCGTGATCCTCAACCCGGGATCGTGGACGCACTACGCCTACGCCCTCCACGACGCGCTCGAGCTGACGGGGCTGCCGGCGGTTGAGGTGCATCTCTCCGACGTCCAGTCGCGCGAGCCGTGGCGACGGCTGTCGGTGATCGGCGATCTCTGCCTCGCGACGTACTCGGGCAAAGGACCCGAGGGTTATCGACTCGCGCTCGGTCGTCTGCGCGAGGAGCTTGGGGAAAACCGCACGTGAACGGCGAGCCCGCGGTAGATGGGCGCGCGGAGCGCCTCGTGGCGGACCTGCGCGAGCGCGATGTCGATGTGCTGCTTGTCGCCACCCCCGTCAACGTCCGCTACCTGACCGGCTTCACCGGCACGAACGGTCTGGCGCTGATCTACGCCGACGGGGCCGCCGCGCACCGGTTCCTCACCGACTTTCGCTACAAGACCCAGTCGGCCGCGCAGGTGCCGAATGCGTTCGCCCGCGAGATCATCGCGGGCGAGATGCTCGAGGGGCTCGTCGAGGTGCTCGCATCATCGAGCGCGGAGGGCGCGCGCCTGGGCTTCGACGACGCGAGCCTGACCGTCAAACAGCACGCGCGCCTGGCGGAGCTGCTGGGGGAGGTGAGCGCGGGGTGGGAGCTCGTTCCCTGCGCCGGCGCGGTCGAGCGGCTGCGGGCAATCAAGGACGCCGGCGAGATCGACCGCATCCGCGCCGCGACCAGGCTCGCCGACGAGGCGCTGCGCGAAACGCTCGAAGCCGGCCTCGTCGGCCGCAGCGAGCGCGACGTCGCGATCGAGCTCGAGCTGCGCATGCGCCGCCTCGGCGCCGAGGGCCCGAGCTTTCCTTCGATCGTCGCCGCGGGCGCCCACAGCGCGCTGCCACATGCCTCCCCGCGCGCACGTGAGATCCGTAAGGACGTGCTCGTCACGATCGACTGGGGCGCGCTGCACGAGGGCTACTGCTCGGACTGCACGCGCACGTACGCGACGGGAGAGCGGATCTCGGAGCGGGCCCGCGAGGTCTACGCGCTCGTGCTCGAGGCCCAGGAACGGGCGCTCGCCGCGGTCAGGGCGGGCCCGAACGGCAAAGAGCTCGACGCGGTCGCGCGCGAGCCGATCGAGGCGGCGGGGGAGGGGGAGCACTTCGGCCACGGCCTCGGCCACGGCGTCGGGATCGAGGTCCACGAGGGACCGCGCCTCTCGCGCCTGGCGAGCGAGGATCCGCTGCTCGTCGGCAACGTCGTCACGGTCGAGCCCGGCGTCTACTTGCCCGGGCGGTTCGGCGTGCGGATCGAGGATCTTGTCGTCGTGACCGCGGACGGTCAAGAGGTGCTGACGCGGCTCTCCAAGGAGCTGACGGTCGTCGCGTAGCGCGGCGCCCGCGTCAGCACGGGCCGCGGCAGGCGCAGCGAGCGCCAGCCCATCAGCACGGCCGCCGGCAGCGCCCACAGGACATAGAAGAGGCTGGTGATGTCGCCGCTATAGGTGAAGTTGACCGGCTCGAAGCTGAGCCACACGAGGACCGATGCCGCGAGCGTGAACAGCGGCGCGCGCCGGCCGCTGCAGACCTCCCAGGCGCCGAGGCTCACGAGGAACGGCAGCTGGTAATAGATTTCGTTCCAGGGGTCGAGCATCCCGCGCAGCAGCATCGCGAGCGCGAGCACGAGCAGGGCATCGCTGGGTTGTAGACGGCGCCGCCGCAGCCAGTACGCAAAGCCGAGCAGAACCGCGCTCAGCACGGTCAGGGGGCGGCTGTAGGACGCGACGAACGCGATCGGCGCGCGTTCGTAGAACGTGCCTCCCAGATGGCGCAGTTGGTCGAGGTGCAGCGTCCACCAGATCTGCTGGGGTCGGAAGAAGACGGCGGCGCTGGCGAGGCCCTTGTTGGCCGCCACGAAATGGCCCGTGTTAGAGAGCGCCAGGGGGGCGAAGAGGATCAGCGCGGCGCCGCCGCAGAGGGCCGAGAAGCGAATCCACTGCTCGCGCGGCGTCGCGGCCAGCGCGACCGGCAGCGCGAGCAAAGCCCACTGCTTGGAGGCAACCGCCAGCCCCAGCAGGATCGCGCCCGTCGTGATCCGCCCGCGGATTACGAGCAACATGCCGCCGACGCACAGCGCGGTCGTCAGCAGTTCCTCCGGGTGGCCGTATTTGAGAGCCCAGTCGCAGGCGGGGCCGGTGATGAGCAGGCCGATCAAGAGCCAGCGGCTGAGCGCCGGCCCGCCCTCCGAGCGTTGAATCCGCGCGAGGGCCAGCGCCAGCGCCGCGATCGCGATCGCGCAAACGAGCACCTCGAGGCGATAGGCCCCGCTGAGGCCGCCAAGCGTTCCACCGAGCGCCAGCGCCGGCGCGTTGAGCAATAGCGACCCGCCGTAGATCGGCGCGAGCGCGAGGAAGTCGTGCAGGTTGCCCGCGATCAGACGTTCCACCGCCGGGCCGGCTTCGTTGAAGAAGTCGCGCCAGATGACCACGCGCATCGAAAGGTAATAGAGCACCCCCAGCATCGCGACGGCCACCGCTGTGTCGGCGTAGGCGGGTAGACGGCGATGTATCGTCGTGGGGGTCATATCGGTCTGATCCGGCTTTGCTCGATGAGTGAGCCTGCCCATCAGCTCCGGCGCGTACAGCCGCAGGGCGAGCCCCACGCCCAGCGGCACGGTCCAGGCCAGGAAGAAGGCAGCCTGGACGTCGGCCGAGACGTGGCCCGGCAGCCAGACGAAGCTGACCCACGCGAGCACGGTGCTCGACAGCGCGAGCACCGCGGGACGGCGGCGGGACTCGCCGAGGCACTCCCACGCGAGCAGCGCGAGCACGAACGGGATCGGGTAGTAGACGGTGTCCCAGGTGTCGAGCACGCAGCGCAAGAGCAGCAACAGAGCCAGCAGCAGCAGCGCGTCCGAGCGCCCGCGACGTCCGCGGAACCAGGCAAGCGCGGTCAGCGGCAGCGAGACGGCGACGATCAGCGGATGGCTGATCACCCCGACCCAGGCGGGCGCGGTCCGGTAGCCGACCTTGACTTCGCCGAACAGGCCGCGCACGGTCGATCCGTGGTGGCCGAGGAACCAGAAGAGCTGCCACGGCTGGAAGATCGTGCTGGGCGGCGCGGCCGCGCCGCGCGTGGAGGCGACGAACCCGCTCGAGCCGACGAGCGCGAGCGGGGCGAGGACGATCGCAGCGACCGCGCCGGCGCAGCCAATGCAGAGGATCGCCGGCTTCCAGCCGCGGTTCCAGGCTCGTGCGCCGGGGGAAGGCGCCAGCGCGATCAGCACCGGCCCGACCGCGAGCAGTGCCCACTCCTTGTTCGCGATCGCCAGGCCCAAAGCCAGCCCGGCCCACAGCGGCCGCTCACGCGCGGCCAGCAGCACCGCGACGACGCACAGCACGCCCCCGAGCAGATCCTCGGGGTGGCCGATTTCAAGCGCGCGCAGGGTCAGGGGATTGGCGACGCAGATCCCCAGCGCGAGCGCGCGCGCGAGCCTCGAGCCGTCCGGGCGCGCCCGCATCTGCGCGACGAGCCATACCCCCAGCGCCGCAGCCGCCAGCAGGCAGGGCAGCGCCACCATCCGGTACACCGCAAGCGCGCCGCCGCCCCACAGCCCCGGCAGCAGCGCGAACGGCGCGCGCTCGACGAGCGAGCCGCCATAGGCGGGCGCGAGGCGCAGGAACTCGAGCACGTGCCCCTGCGTCAGCGCAGAGAACGCCGGCTTCGCCTCGGTTTCATAGTCGCTCCAGGTGAAGCCGTACAGCCCGAGCCACGCGATCGTCGCGGTGGCGACGCCCGCCAGGAACGCGCACAGGGCGTTCTCGCGTACCAGCGCGCGCATCTGCGGTCTCATAGTTCGGCATCGGCGTCGTGGGGAGCTTGCTTGAGTGTGTTTTCCAAGGCAGCCGGCGTCGATGATGGCTTCAGTGGCCACGGTCACTACATCTACTACAATGTAGAGCAATGGCCGCTAACCCCGCGAAGACACAGCCCTTCTCGATCAGGCTCGGTGCGCAGGCGGATCTGCTCGTCGCTGACGAGGTGCGTCGTTCGGGACACTCGCGCAGCGTCGTCGTCGAGGAGCTGGCCGAGGAGGCCGCGAAGATGCGGCTGTTTCCCGGCATTGCTTTCCGTGAGGGCAACCCTCGCCGCGCTTGGGCGATCGGCAGCGGCTTGGATGTGTGGCAGGTCATCGAACTCATGCGCTCTTACAAAGGCGATGAGGAGACGCTGCGGGAGAATCATCCTCTCGTAACGGATAGGCATTTGCGCCTTGCCGAGGCCTATACGAAGCGCTTTCCGGAGGAGATCGAGGCCATGATCGAGCGAAATCATCCGCCTTTCGAGGAGCTCCTCGAGCTCTATCCCTTCATCCGCACCTTTCCTCCGCGATAGCCGTAATTGCGCTTTCTACTCGACGCGCACGTCTCGGGCCGCAACATCGGGGGCCCGCTGGGAGCGGACGGCCACGACGTGCGCGCGCTCGATCAGGAGTTGGCGCTCGAGGGGCTCGCCGACGATCGGGTGTTGACGCTTGCGGCCCAGGAGCAGCGTATTCTCGTCACCAACGACGTCAGCGACTTTCCCGGCATGCTGCGTAAGTGGGCCGAGGCGGATCGCTCCCATGCCGGTGCGATGCTCGTCTACGGCATCGACCACCGTGAGTTCGATCTCGTCATCCGCGGCATACGCCGCTGGCTGGAGCTCTACCCAGACCCGGCGAGCTGGGCTGATCTCACTGTGTCCGTCGACCGTGATTTCGCCTCGGGCTGAGTGCCCCAGCCGTGGAGTAATCTATCATCGGCACGGTGGCGACCATCGTTCATCCGCATGTTGAGCCTTGGGAATTCGATGCGTTGCAGTTCAACGCGGGTTGGTCGATGGACATCGAGCTCATCGCCGGCGAGGCCGTCGTAGTGTCGCCGGAGGGAGGCGCTTCGTCCGCGGCGCGGGGAGAGCTGTATGTCGCGCTGCGTCGCTGGCAGGAGGAAACGGGCGACGAAGGTCTCGTCCTCCAGGATGTGTTCGTCGCATTCCCCGATGGCAGTCGCCCCGCGCCCGACATCTCCTGGTGGAGGGGCGAGCGGCGCCCGCCGGTGTCCGTGGGTGCGATCGAGAGCGTTCCCGACCTCGTCGTGGAGGTGCTCTCGCCGTCCACGCGAGCCAACGACGAAGGCGTCAAGCGCGAGCTGTACATGAGCTCGGGCGTGCGCGAGCTGTACCTCGTGGACCCCGACGCTCGTACGATCACCCGGGTGCCGGCCGATCCCGGACGATCGACGGACGCCGGTCGGGACGAGATCCTCGGCGAGGGGGATACGCTGCGCAGCGAGCTGCTGCCCGGCTTCGCGTTGGAGCTCGCGCGCGTCTTTCGCCGCTGATCGAACCATCCCGGGCAAAGTTCCGTCCACCCTACGTATGCCTCACCTTGGGATAGGATCGCCCCGCAATGGCACGGTTGCGGAAAGAGGAGTTCTCGGCGGGTATGGCGATCATGGGCCTGGTGATCCAGCGGTCGGACACGATCAACGGAGTCAAGTCGCGGCTGGCCGAGCGGTTTCCGACGGCGCGCTGGTCGCCGTCGGCCCCCTACGAGGCGATCAACAGCCTCGAGGGGCGTGGCTACGTGCGTGTAGCCGTGGGGGGCGCGGCGCGGTCGTTGAACCTGTATGAGGCGACGCCCGAGGGGATCGGCTGGTTCAGGAAGTGGTTCGAGGACCTGCTGGAGGAGCCGCCGGCCTTGCGCGACGCGCTGCGGGGGAAACTGGAGTATGTCGCCGACGAGCAGGATCTGCAGGTCGTGATAGAGGCCATTCGCGAGCAGGAGGAAGCCTGCTTTGAGGCCAGCCACGCGGCGAATGCGCGTCTTGACAGAGCGCGGCGGCGCGGAGAGCTCGGCTCGGCCAAGAGCGGAGACTGGGAGAGTCGGCTGCTGTACGGGGTGATGACGTATGACGTGAAGCTGTGGAGCGACCGGGGAGCGCTCCTGAAGCGCTTGCGTGAAACCCTCGAAGGACCCGACGAGCCGCTCGATGGCCGGGACGAGGGGTGAGGAGAGTGGCCGATCTGCTCGTGCTGTCGGAGGTGTGCAAGAGCTACCGGCGTGGAGATCGAAGCCTGCCGGTGCTGGTCGATGTGACGCTGCGGATGGGCGCGGGGGAGATTGGCGCCGTGCTCGGCTCGCGCGACGAGGGCAAGACGACGCTGCTGCAGATCGCCGCCGGTCTGCTGCGACCCGATCGCGGGGAGGTGTGGTTGGGGGACGTGGAGCTGACGCGGTGCTCGGACAGCGAGCGTGCACGGGTGCTCAGGCACGAGATCGCGTGGATTCATCGCGAGGGCACGGGTCTGGATCTGAAGATGCTCGAGTATGTCGCGCTGCCGCTGTGGACCGGTCACCGGTTGCCGCTGATGCGTTACCGTCGCGGACGGCGCGAAGCCGAGCACGCCGCGATGACGGCGCTGGAGCGCGTCGGGGCGGCGCAGTGCGCAGGGTTGCGCTGGGGCGATCTCTCCAATTGGGAGCGCGTGCTCGTCGGGCTCGCTCGTGGCATCGCGCGCGAGCCGCGACTGATGATCGTCGACGACGTGATCGACGGGTTCGGCATGAGCAAAACGCGGGAGGCCGGCGAGCTGCTGCTGTCGTTCGTCGCAGATCTGGGATGTGCGGTCTTGATGAGCGTCTCCGATCTCGAGGCGGCGCTGGTCGCTGAACGGGTGTGGTGCTTTGAACGCGGGAAGCTGAAGCTGATGTCCGGCGAAGCCCGTGCCGATGCCGAAGTCATCGATCTGCACGACGAGGCGCGTCAGCGTCGGGGTTCGAACGGCATGCGCTCTCAGGGTGCTTGAGCTACGCGACCTGCGTAAGAGCTACCGCGTCGGTGGCGGTGAGTCGATTCATGCCGTCGACGGCGCCTCGCTGACGGTCGCCGGGGGAGAGCTCGTGGCGCTGTACGGTCCCAGCGGATCCGGCAAGACGACGCTGCTGGAACTGATCGAGGGTATTTCCTGGCCAGACAGCGGGACGGTGCTGGTGGAAGGCCGTGACGTTTTTGGGATGTCGGAGCGGGAGCGCGAGGAGTATCGCCTGCGGCAGTTGGGCGTCGTCGGTCAGCCGCAGCACCTGCTCCCAGGGGCGCGCGCGATCGAGAACGCGTCGCTGAAGCTGTTGCTGACCAACAAGCGCACCGCCCAGTCCACGGTCGAACCATTGCTGGAGCGGTTGGGTCTCGGGGAGCGTCTGCGGCATCGCACCGAGCAGCTCTCGATGGGCGAGCGTCAGCGCGTGATGATCGCGCGGGCGCTGTCGCTCGACCCCAAGCTCGTGCTCGCGGACGAGCCGACGGGAAACCTGGATACGCAGCGCACCAGGGAGGTGCTCTGGTTGCTGCGCGAGATCTGCTCAGAACGCGGCGCGGCGGTCCTGCTCGCCACCCACGATCCGGAAGCGGCGATGTTCGCCGACCGCGTCTGCGAGCTGCGCGATGGCCGCCTCGTGGAGGACCGTCCCGAGGGGATCCTCGGCATGAGGGGACGGTGCGAGCAATGGGAAGGATGAGCCTGGCGAACATCCTGTTCCTGTACCGCGCACGGCTGCGGGCGAGGGCGGTGCTCGCGCAGGAGGGGTTTGCGGTCTTCGGGATCGCAGTCGGTGTGGCGCTGCTGTTCGCCAGTCAGGTGGCGAGCACGAGCCTGTCGAGCTCGGTGACGGCGCTCGATAAGCAGATCGTCGGACGCACGCAGTTTCAGCTGCAGGCGAAAGGTCCGGATGGCTTTGACGAAGGTCTGCTCGAACGGGTGCGGCGGGCGCCGGGTGTGCAAACGGCGTTTCCGATCTTGGAGCAGCAGACCAACGTGATCGGGCCGAGCGGTGAGCGGTCGGTCGATCTGATCGGCGCCGATCCGCGCTTCGCGAGCGTGGGCGGGGCATTGTTGCGACGGTTTTCCGCCCAGCAGCTCGCTGTTCAGAACGCGATCGCGCTGCCGGCGCCGCTCGCCGGCGAAATCGGTGCGGGCTCGCTGGTCCAGATCAAGCTCCAGATCGGTGCGCGCGTGGCTACTACTCTGCTCGGCGCGGCGCTGGGCGAAAGCGAAATCGGTGGGCTGGTCCACAGTCCCGTCGCGCTTGCCCCGATCCACTACGCCCAGCGGTTGGCGGGGATGCGGGGAAGAGTCACACGGATCTTCATCCGCGCCCAGCCGGGACGCGAACGTGAGGTGCAAGCGGCGCTCTCGACACTCGCCGCGAGCGCGGGCGTGAACCTCGATCCGGCCGATTACGATACGAAGCTGTTCGCGGTGGCGGTGGCGCCCGAGAGTAAAAGCGAGGCGCTGTTCTCCGCGATCAGCGCGCTGGTCGGTTTTATGTTCGCGCTCAACGCGATGCTGATCACCGTGCCCTCGCGCCGGCGGCTGATCGAGGAGGTCCGCCCGCAGGGCGCCACGCGGCTGGCGATCGTCCAGATCCTGCTGTTCGACGCCGCCGTGATCGGCCTGCTGGCCTGTGTCCTGGGTCTCGTGCTCGGAGACGTTCTGTCGGTCGCCGTCTTTCGCACGACGCCCGGCTATCTGGCGTTTGCATTCCCGGTCGGGGACAACCGGATCGTGACGTGGCAGAGCGTCCTGCTGGCCGTTGGCGCCGGACTGGCGGCCGCGATCGTGGGGGTGCTCTGGCCGCTGCGCGCGGTCCTCACGCGTCCTCTGCAGACCGGTGATCAGACCGGTGATGGGTCCGCAAGCGCCCGGCCGGGTTGGGTTACGGCCAGACTGGCTGTCGGGCTGGCGTGCCTCGCCGTTACGCCGGTCGTCTCGACTGCCCACAACCAGGGGGCGTTCTTTGGGAATATCACGCTCCTCGTCGCGCTCGTCTGTCTGCTGCCGTTTCTCTTCGATGGGCTCGTGTGGCTGTTCGCACACGCGCAGCGTCCGCTCAACGGGGCGGCGACCGTGCTCGCGGTCACGGGGTTGCGGACTCCCCAGACCCGAGTGCGCTCGCTGGCGATCGCTGTGACGGCGGCGGTCGCGGTGTTCGGGGCGGTCCAGTTTCAGGGTATCCAGACGAACCTCACGAACGGCCTCGACGCATCCATACGCGGCATCGACTCGAGCGCCGAGGTGTGGGTCACGCCGGGCGGGGATTCCAGTCTTCTGTCAACGACTCCCTTTAGTCCGATCGATTCCGCCGCTATCGCTCGTCGCCCGGGAGTCGCCGCGCTCGGTGTGTACCGCGGCGGATTTCTTGACTGGGGCGCTCGACGCCTGTGGATTCTCGCGCAACCTGCCAGTACTCCGCAACCGATCCCGGTGAGCCAGCTCGTCAGCGGCGATCCCGCCTTGGCGGCCATCAGAATCCGTCAGGGCGGCTGGGCGGTGCTCTCCCAAGCACTGGCCGGCGAACACAACCTCCACGTAGGTCAGACGTTCGTGCTGCCCTCGCAGCACTACATCAAGTTGCGTGTGGCGGCTTTGAGCACGAATCTGGGATGGCCACCGGGCACGATCATCATGAACGCCGCCGATTATGCGCGCGCCTGGGGGAGCAGCTACCCGAGCGCATATGAGATTCAGACCAGCCCCGGAGCGTCTGCCGTGATGGTCCGCTCCCAAGTACAGCGCGCGCTGGGCCCGGGAACGGGACTCGTGGTCGAAACCACAGGCGAACGCGAGCGGCGCCACTACGAGCTGGCGGCTCAGGGACTCTCGCGGTTGACGCAGATCAGGCTGCTCGTGCTGATCGCCGTAGTGCTCGCCGTGACGGGCGCGATGGGCTCGATGCTGTGGCAGCGCCGCGCCCTGGTCGCATTCATGAAGGTGGACGGATACCGCCGGGGTGTGCTGTGGCGATGGCTGCTGTGTGAGAGCGCGATCCTGCTCGCGGCGGGTTCTTCGATCGGAGCGGTTTTTGGTGTCTACGCGCAACTGCTGGGAAGCCACTTTCTGGCGAGTGCCACAGGTTTTCCGATCGTGTACAACGTCCAGTGGCTTGCCGCGCTCTCCAGTTTCGCACTGGTCACCGCCTTCACGGTCGCGGCCACGGCCCTGCCCGGGTATCTCGTAGCGAGGGTGCGTCCCAGGGCCGTCAGTCCTGCCTATTAGCTCGCTCATGCGACGCACGCGATCCAATGGCCGACGGCGCCCCGCGGTCGGGTTGTACTGACCCGATCGTGGTGTTCATTTCGACGCAAACATAGCCAAAGCGGGCTAGAATGTCCGGGTTTGGTAAACGATTCGGTTCTGCCGACCGGAGTGCGCGGGACCGGTACCCCAGGCGGCGCTCCCAACCCGGCGCCGCTCTCGCCGCGGCAGCTCGGCGTTCTCGCTCGTGCGGCAACACGCGAGCTTCTCTGGGGGTTGCCGGCGGCAGGGCGTGAGCTTCGTGGATGGCGTATCCGTGCAGTGGGGATACCCGACGAGCAGATCCGTCAGGACGCGCTGAGCGCGCTGGATCGTAAGCGCGGTAACACCCATGGCGCTGCGCTGTTCTGGACCTTGCCGCGCGCTCGTGACCCGTGTCTGCTGCGTCTGCTCGTGACCTACCAGATCATGTGGGACTACCTGGACTGTCTCAGCGAGCACGGTGCCACCGCGGGACAGGCGAATGGCCTGCAGTTGCACCTGGCGCTGGTCGACGCGATCGATCCCAGCCGGCCGATTTCCGACTACTACTGTCGTCATCCCTGGCGCGAGGACGGCGGCTACCTGCGTGCCCTCGTTGAGGCGTGCCGGCAGTGCTGCCGCGAGCTGCCTTCGTTTCAGATGGTTCACCCAGTTCTTACGCGAGAGGCGATGCGCGCGAACGTGCAGGCGATCAACCACGAGCTCGATCCGGCGATCAGAGAGCGGGATCTTCGAAAGTGGGTCGCACGTGAGTTTTCAGCCGGCCATGAGGTGGAGTGGTTCGAGATGGCCGCGGCGGGTGGCGCCGGTCTCGCGATCTATGGGCTGTTTGCCCTGGCGGCCGAACCTGTGTGTAGTGAGAAGGATGTCGCTCGGGTCTACCACGCATATTTCCCGTGGACATCGGCTATTGCGACGATGCTTGACAGTTATGTCGACGAAGCGGAGGACGCGGCCAACGGCGATCACCGCTATGTCGCGTATTACGGGCAGCCCGAGCGCGCCACACAACGTATAGACCAGTTAATACGACGTTGCCTGTATGAGGCTCGTGGCTTCAGGAACGGCGAGAGACACATCTTAATCGCAACCTGCATGGTCGCAATGTACCTGTCCAAGGACAGTGCACATACCAGCGCGATGAGTGTAAGAACTCGACGACTTGTGGACGCGGGGGGGTCCCTGACCAAGGTCCTGCTCCCAATTCTGCGGCTGTGGCGGATTGTCTACGCCCAGCGCTCCATGTAACCCAACCAAGCTGCTCCCCAGGTCAAACCACCCACGTAACAAAATCATAAAGGAGACACGGTGCTGCTCACCAATTCACTATTTTTTATTCCCTCCGGCAGACGCGAGCTTCCACCCACAGTACCGCTTCCGGCCATGTTGCAGACGCCCGCCTGCCGGTGGTGGCCATTTGAGTTGCTTGAATTGTGTCGTGCGCGTTACGGTGATCGTTTCACTCTCTATCCGATCGACATGCCGCCCCTCGTATTTCTCTCAGACCCACAGGACATTCGGGCGGTCGTGACCGCGCCCGCGGATGTCCTGCACCCGGGAGCCGCCGGGTCTGTGATGGCGCCGCTGTTCGGGGAGGAATCGTTTGCGGTGCGCGAGGAAGACGAGCACTGGCACGGACGCAACGCGGTGATACCCGCCTTTCAACATCGTACGGTGCAGGGGTACGCCGCCGAGATCGCCGATATCGCCGAGACCGAGATCGCGTCGTGGCCGGTCGATGGGGCCTTCCCACTCGCTACGCGCCTGCAGAGCTTGACAATGAGGGTGATGCTGACGATCGTCGTCGGCGATCGCGACGATCGGTTCGAGGCGCTGCACGAGGGATTGCTGGGCATGTTGTCGGTGATGGCGAGCTTCGTTCTGCAGGAGCCGCGCCTGCGTCACCTGCCGGGGTGGCGCGGTACATGGCGCAGGTTCGTGCGCCGGCGCGATGAAGTCGACGCGCTGATCTTCGCACTGATCGAACGGCGACGTCACGAATATCCCGTCCGCGGAGGCTTGTCCGACAGCCACGACGTCAGCGGCGACCTGCTCGACATGCTGCTCGCCGCGCACAACCTCGACGGCTCGCCGATGTCAGACCGTCAGGTGCGCGACAACCTCGTGTCCGTGATCATCGCCGGACACGAGACCACGGCCGCGACGCTCGCGTGGGCGTTTCAACTGCTGGCGCACAATCCGGCCGTCCAGGACCGGCTGGTCGAGGAGATCGACACCGGGTCGGGTGATGAGTACATGGACGCGACGGTCCAGGAGACGCTGCGGCACAGGCCGGCGTTCCTGTTCATTCCCCCGCGCGCGGTCGCACGACCGATCGAGATCGGCGACTGGACCTATCATCCACCGGTCCAACTGCTCGGCTGCACCTATCTGATGCATCACGACCCGCGGCTGTACCCCGATCCTCAGACGTTTCTTCCCGAGCGCTTCCTGGAAAGGGCTCCCCCGACGGGCGCTTGGTTGCCTTGGGGGGCCGGTCGCAAGCGCTGTCCGGGCCGTCACCTCGCGCTCCTGGAGATCCAGACGGTGCTGCGAGAGGCGCTGTCGAGGCGACGAGTGCTGCCCGTGGGCTCAAGTATCGAGCACCCGAGCTGGCGAAGCGTGATCCTCACACCCCACGACGGGGCGAAGGTCCTCCTGCGCAGACGTCGAGTTCTGACCAGCTCACCACTGATACGGACACACAGCCGCGGCATTCCAAAGTAGCGTTTTCAGATTAGAAGGATTTCCTTTAGATAAGAATCAAACCTTTCGGAATAGATCATTTGCCAGTCAGAATAGAACGATGTGCTTGACACGTCGCCCCCCGACCGGGCAGCATGGCGGCGGCGTGAGCGGAGATCTGTATATCGGCTGCGTTCTGTCATCCCGCGTTCCGCATATCCGGAGGGCGGCAGCCGCGTGCGAGGTCTCGGAGACCGCGAAGTGATCGGGGCGCCGCCGGCCGGACGAGTGGATATCGAGCTCTTCAGGAGTTGGGTGATGCCGTCGGCCTCGATGTCTTCGGCATCGAGGTCTTCGGTCCGGGAGCTACGGGAGAGAATCGCGGTCTATGGGACGAACGAACTGCCCGAGATGATCGCGATCGTGCGCGAGGCCGAGATCGCTTGTATGGTCGCCCTCGGCGAGCTCAACCGGCAGATACGGAGCGAACGGGAGCAGACCGCCGCCCAGCGGGGTGAGTGCGACCTGAGCATCCTGATCTGGGGCGAGGCGGTCGAGCGCTGGAACGGCAGGATCGCGTGGTTGCAGAACGTGCGTCGGTACTTGGAGAAAGAGCAACGGCAGCATGAAGATGGTTGACAAGCCCGATCAGGTACTCGACGAATTGCGCGCGCTGCTCCCGGTCCCGCAGGGTGTTTAGTTTCGGGCAGACCGGTTGTGGAGTTCCAGTCGGTCCCGGTGTCTTCTCCGGACGTCGACCAGTTCGTCGATCGTCCGTCCTCCCCATGTCGCCGCCTGCTCCGCAAGGATTTCGCGAAACGGGAAACGCATTCGCCATCAGCCCAGCCCACATCTCAGCGCGGTTGCGGTCCAGCCCCTTGTTCTCGACCAATACCCGGGTCGTCTCGGCTACGAGCTCTTCGCTCCAGATCAGCTCGAGTGGGCCACCCGTGTTCGCCGCACGACCGAGCAACTCGTGCAGCACGCGAGAAAGATGACGTTCGTGTCGAGAACGGCCTTCGGCGGCACTACTCGAAGACGCCGGCGTCGTTCATCGTTGCCGCGAATTCATCAAACCGGCGCTTGGCGGACCGGGCCGCTCAACGACAACATCGATCTGAAGGAGCGTGCAAATGATCGTGATTGGGCGGAGGATGTTCACAAGACGCCACGTAACCGAAGGAGGACCGTAATGCCGAAGCTGATCTACTCGATGACCGCGTCGCTGGACGGCTACATCGCCGACCCCGATGGCGCGATCGACTGGTCGGTGCCCGACGAGGAGCTGTTTCGGTTCCACACCCGGCATGTGCAGGAAATCGGCGTGCAGCTCTGCGGACGGCGGCTGTACGAAACGATGACCTACTGGGAGACCGCCGAGGAGGGTTCGCTTGACGCGGATCAGGTCGCGTTCGCCCGGATCTGGAAGGCCCTGCCGAAGGTCGTGTTCTCGACGACGCTCGAGAGCGTGGTGGGCAACACCCGGCTGGCCACCGGCGGCGTCGGTGAGGAGGTCTCGCGGCTCAAGGCGCAGCCCGGAAAGGACATCGCCGTCGGCGGCGCCGGCCTCGCCCGCGCGTGCATGGAGCTGGGCCTGATCGACGAGTGGCGGCTGTTCGTCAGCCCAGTCCTGCTCGGCGGTGGCACGCCCTACTTCCCGATCCTGGACGGCAGGGTTGACCTCGAGCTGATCGAGACGAAGACGTTTGGCTCTCGCGTCGTTTTCCTTCGCTACAGGCGCGTGCTCGCGTAACGTCCCAGCATTGTGCTCAGCGCATCGACGGCCAAGGCGTTCAACGAGGCGCTCGAGCAGCCTGCCCAAGTCAACGAGCGCCTGGCGCAAGCCCTCAAACGGACACGTGCACGCTAATCACAGAGCCTGGCATCGCATCCGGACAGACGGCCATGCTGCACGGCTGTGGACGATCAGCCCGAGACATCCGAGACCGCCGACCCCGCAGGCGCACGGGTCGTTCTTGACGACGCGCTTTGGCGCGAGAAGATTGTCCGCGACCATCCCGAGATCGACTCGCACAGGGAGGATGCCTTGCGGGCGGTGTCCACGCCCGACCACGTCGCACCCGATCCGAGCTTCGAGGCCCGCACGCGCTACTACGCGCGGGGCGTCGGTCCAAGTCGCTGGCTGCTGGTCGTCGTAAGCTATGAACAGACGCCAGCACGGATCGTGTCCGTGTTCGCCAACCGGAAGGACCCCAAGTCATGGAGCGCGTAAACATCACCATCGGGCCGCTGACCTTCGACCATGCCGACTACGACACCGAGGGCGACGTGCTCTACCTGCACGTTGGCGAGCCGCAGGCGGGGGAGGGCGAGGAGACGCCAGAGGGGCATGTCGTGCGCTACGCGCCGGGAACGAACCGGATTGTCGGCCTGACCGTGCTCGGTGCTCGCCACCTGCTGAAGCGCGACGGCCATCTGGCGGTCACGGTTCCCGAGACTGTTGAGACCACGGCGGAGGCCCTGGCCCCCGCGCTCGCTGCCGTCTGACGCGTCTCCTCAGTAGCTATTGTGATCCAGCTGCGGAACTTGCCGCGCGATAATTGAACCACAGCAAAACTTGGCTCTAGAAAGGGCTGATCAGTCATTATTAGCACCAATCAGTTCAAGTTGGTGTCTAGAACGTAGTGAGGAGAAGGGGTAGTTTCGCCCGACGTCGGCCTGAACGCAGCCAAGCGGCCGCCAAGATCGCGCGAAAAGGGTGGCCCACGTGCGGAGTCATTGAGAGAGACCAGTTGTGCCAAGGTCTCAGGTTTCCCAGGTTGTTGTTCTGTCCGAAGCTACGTGCTAGAGTAACCTTGTAAGCAAGTAAGCATAATGGTTTGGAGAAGTCATGAGTGAGCGTACGACCAAGAGCATCCGTATCACCGAGGACGCCCAGCGTCTGCTGCGGCTCGTCGCTGCTTTTGAGGATCGCACCGAGGGCGCGATCGTTGAGGACGCCCTTGCCGCGTATCTGCAGATCCGCTCCCTCGGCTACGAGAGCGTGCTGCCCGAGGCCCGCGAGCTCGCGCACACCACGCCCGAGGATGTCGGCGATACCGTCGCCCGGCTTACCAGTGCGATCGAGAACGCGCTCGTCGACGGCCGTCGTGCGCCCAAGCCCGGTGCGGCGAAGAAGCGCCTGCGCGAGCGTGCCAAGCAGCGTGCCGCCTAGCTTGCCGGCGTACGCGCCCCGACCGTAGCTCCCCGTATCTTCCCGACGTGCTCGAACGATGGTTGACCAGCCGCTGCTGGCACGAGGACGCCCCGGCACTCACAACGGCCCGTGGCGCGATCGTCAAGTTCCTCGAACAGCAGGACCAGCGTGCTTCGGGGACCGAGCCGTTCGCCGCTGCCGGACGGCCCGACACCTTCACCTACCACTTCGGTAGTGGGCGTGGCGTTCGCTGGCACGACAAGCCACGGGGCTTGCTCTGGCTGTGCTCATTCGACGATGCGCACGATCGGGGATATGGGCACGCAGCACATCTCCAGCAATCAGGGTTGCTCTATCCCGACATCGAGCAGCACGCCGCTTTCCCCGCAAGCCCACCGCTGCCATGGGGCACGCACGCCGATGAGGACGCACACGAGTGGGCACAGGCGATCTACGGCGCTTTGGAGACGTGGGAGACCAGCAGTGCGCAACTTGCCGGCGGTGAGACGATTAGCTACCCCGCCGCGTTGCACCTCGAGCTATCGAAGGGCCAGGACGAGATTTGGACACTCGTCATCCGCAGACGCCTCGCCTACCTGCACACGGGCGCTGAGGAGCGCGAGCGCTGGCTGACGAACGGCGAGATACACGCCGTCTTCCGTCACCTTGCCGGCCAGCCTGACGAGGACGATTACGAGTTCGAGAACCCGCCCCATCCCCAAGCGTTCCTCTTCACCCAGGTCCATTTCCTCAGCGGAGCGATTCCACCCGCCGTCTGGCTACGGCAAGTCTGCGATCAGGTCGCCACGGGCACGCAGCCGGCTCTCGTCACCTAACGCTGCGGTCTCATTGACATGGGAGTGAGAGAGCGAGAGGTCCGGCGGAAGGCTCGCGAACCGGACTGGCCTCGTGGTGCCGGGACGTCGATCTCCGGATCGTAAGTATTGATCAACCGACGGCCGGATTAGGTGGCGATCAGGCGTTGGCTGTGACGGTCGCATACACTAGAACGGCAACCACATTCGGTGGGAGATCTGGCTTGGCCAAGCCGATTCATGCGAGCCCGGACTGTCAGTGGGCGTGCGGTTGGAGGGCCAGGGCGAACGTCAAAAACTAGCGATTTGCAGGGAAAATGTCGATCTCGACAAACCAATTCAAAAACGGAAACCACATCGACGTTGACGGGACCGTCTTCAAGATCCTCGAGTTCCAGCACGTCAAGCCCGGGAAGGGCGGCGCGTTCGTGCGCACGAAGCTGCGCCGGGCCAGCGACGGCAACGTGATCGACCGCACCTTCCGCGCCGGGGAGAAGTTCAGATCCGTCAGGACGGAGGCGCGCAGGATGCAGTTCCTGTACGCCGACGGGACCGACGCGCACTTCATGGACACGGAGTCCTTCGAGCAGATCGCGGTCGCCGAGGGCACCGTCAGCGAGATGCTGCGCTGGACCAAGCCGAGCAGCGAGGTCGACGTGCTGTTCATCGACGACGAGCCGGCCGACATCCAGCTGCCGAGCGGGGTCGACCTGGAGGTCACGCAGGCCGACCCGGGGCTGCGCGGCGACAGCGTCTCCAGCGGCGGCACGAAGCCGGCGACGCTCGAGACCGGCGCGAGCATCCAGGTGCCGCTGTTCGTCGAGGTCGGCGAGCGCATCCGCGTGGACACGCGCTCGGGCGAATACGTCTCGCGGGCGTAGAGGCGGGCGGGCAGGCGGAATGCGGCGCTCGGATCAGCGCAGGGCCGCGGTGGTGGCGCTCTACCAGCACGATCTGACCGGCCGGCCTTTGGTCGAGACGCTCGGGCCGAACGCGTCGATCTTCGCGCGCGCGCTCGCCTACGCCGCGGCCGATCGCTCCGAGGAGCTCGACGAGGTGATCGATCGCCACGCGCACGGCTGGTCGGTGCAGCGGATCCAGCCGCTGGAGCGCAGCATCATGCGCGTGGCCTTGATCGAGATGCTGCACCCAGACGTCGCGCCGGCGGATGAGCCGATCCCGGCGGAGGGCGCGATCGAGGAGGCGCTGGAGAGCGCGAAGACGTTCTGCGGCTCGGACGCGCCGGGGTTCGTCAACGGGGTGCTGGGCGCAGTTTTGCGCGAGGTGCGACAGAATCAACCTATATGAGCGGCGTCGAGCACTTGGACAACCTGATCGCGCAGCTGGAGCGCGCCGCCGAGCAGCTGCGCTCCGGCGAGCTCTCGCCCGATGCCGCGGCGACGATGGTCGAGGACTGCGCTGCCCTGGCGACGCAGGCGGCGACTGAGCTCGAGCAGCTTGCGCACGCCGAAGCCTTCGCGCCGGCTCCCGGCCAGGACTCACTGCTCTAGCCCGTGCCGGGCCCCGGCCAGGCTGTGAGCGCCGATGTCCCCACCGAGGACTACCCCGAGCACCTGCGCGAGCAGGTGGAGCGCCACCTGCAGGCGCTGGGCTTCTCCGAAGAGGCGCTGACGGCCGGGCTGGAGGAGGCGATGCGCTACTCGCTGCTGGCGGGCGGCAAGCGCATCCGCCCGGTGCTCGCGCTCGCGACCGCGCGCGCGGTCGGACTCGACCAGGACGCGGCGCTGGGGCTGGCGGGCGCGGTCGAGCTGATCCACACCTACTCGCTGATCCACGACGACCTGCCGGCGATGGACGACGACGCGCTGCGCCGCGGGCAGCCGACCTGCCACGTGAAGTTCGGCGAGGACGTCGCGATCCTCGCCGGCGACGGGCTCTATGCGGAGGCCTTCCGGCATCTGCTCAGCGAGCGCCGCGCACTGCCCGAGCGCGTGCTCGCGGCGGCCGCCGAGCTGGCCGCGGCGACGGGCGTGGGGGGGATGGTCGGCGGGCAGTACGCCGACGTGAGCCTGGGCACCCCCAGTGGGCCGGCGGCGCTGCGGCGGCTGCACGAGCTGAAGACGGGCCGGCTGATCGGCGCCTCGGTCATCTGCGTGCTGTGCTTGGCGGGGATCGAGGACGGACCTGCGACAATCGAGTTTCGCCGTTTTGCCGCCGAGCTGGGCGTGTTGTTCCAGATCGTCGACGACATCCTCGACGTGACGGGCACCGATGACGCGCTCGGCAAGCCGCAGGGCAGCGACGAGCGCCATGGAAAGCGGACATATGTGAGCGAGTTCGGGATCGAGCGCGCCAGGGAGCTGGCGGCGGAGTCCCACGGGACCGCGCGCCGGGCGCTCGCCGCGGCCGCCGCGCGGCTCGATCGAACGGACGCCACGGGCGAGCTCGAGCAGATCACGGACTTCATCTACACCAGGACCTCATGAGCATCCTCCAGAACATCGACGACCCCAAAGATCTGCACAGCCTCAGTGACGAGCAGCTCACCGAGCTGGCCCAGGAGGTGCGCGAGCACATCATCGACACGGTCGGCGAGATCGGCGGGCACTTCGGCGCGAACCTCGGCACGTGCGAGCTGGCGGTCGCGCTGCACTCGGTCCTCGACAGCCCGCGCGACAAGATCCTCTGGGACGTCGGCCACCAGGCCTACCCGCACAAGGTGCTCACCGGCCGTCGCAACCAGCTGAGCACGATCCGCCAGTACGAGGGCCTCGCGCCGTTCTGCTCGATCGCGGAGTCCCCGCACGACATCATGGGCGCCGGGCACGCCTCGACCTCGATCGGCTACGCGGTCGGGATCAAGGAGGGCATGCGCCAGGGGGCAGGCGAGAACGGCAAGGTCGTGGCCGTGATCGGCGACGGCGCGATGACCGGGGGCGTCGCCTTCGAGGCGATCGAGCAGGCGGGGGGCCTGGGCACCCCGATTGTGGTCGTGCTGAACGACAACGGCATGTCGATCGCCCCGAACGTTGGGGCGATGTCGAAATACTTCAACCGGGTCCGCCTGAACCCGAAGCTGTGGCACGCGCGCGAGGGCGTCGAGGGCGGCCTCACGCGCCTGCCGGGCGGGATCGGCGCCGCGCTCGAGCGCCTCGGTCCTCAGCTGAAGGAGTCGATCAAGGCCTTCTGGGCGCCCGGGCTGTGGTGGGAGGAGCTCGACTGGGCCTACATGGGCGTCGTCGACGGCCACGACGTGCGCGCCCTGCGCGAGGCGCTGCGCGAGGCGCTCGCGGCCGAACGCCCGGTCGTCGTGCATGCGGCGACGGTCAAGGGCAAGGGCTTCGCCCCGGCCGAGGACGGCGGGTTGGAGGGCATGGAGAAGTGGCACGCGGCCAAGCCGAACTCAATCCTCAACGGCTCGCCCACCAGCCCGGCGCCGGCGCCGAACGGATCCGCTGGCAAGACGACGAAAGCACGGGCGGGACTCCAATACACGCAGGTCTTCGGCGAGGCGCTCGTGCGCGAGTGCGAACGCGACGAGCGCGTGGTCGGGATCACCGCGGCGATGAACTCGGGCACGGGGCTGAACATCCTGCAGAAGGCGCTGCCCGGCAGGTACTTCGACGTCGGCATCGCCGAGCAGCAGGCGATCCTGTTCGCGGCCGGGCTCGCGCTGCAGGGGGTCAAGCCGGTGGCGGCGATCTACTCGACGTTCCTGCAGCGCGCCTACGACCAGATCGTCCACGACGTCTGCCTGCAGAAACTGAACGTCGTGTTCGCGCTCGACCGCGCCGGTCTCGTCGGCGACGACGGCCCCACGCACCACGGCGCCTTCGACATCGCCTACCTGCGCTGCCTGCCGAACATCGTCCTGATGGCCCCGCGCGACGAGGCGCTGCTCGTCGACATGCTCCACACCGCGCTCCTCCACGACGACGGCCCGATCGCGCTGCGCTACCCGCGCGGCGAGGGGCCTGGCACGGAGCTGCCAGTCAGCCCCCGCGCGATTGAGATCGGCACCGGCGAGATCTTGATCGAGCCCCACCCACCCGGCGCCGGCGCTCATGCGGGTGGACGGGTCGCGCTGCTCGGCTACGGCAGCGGCGTCGGCAAGGCCCTGGAGGCCGCCGCGGAGCTGGCCGGCGAGGAGATCGCGGTGACGGTCGCCGACGCGCGCTTCGCGAAGCCAATCGACGCCGGACTCGTGGCCCAGCTCGCCGCCGAGCACGATCTGCTCGTGACGGTCGAGGAGGGCGTTCTGGCGGGCGGCTTCGGCACTGCCGTGTGGGAGACCCTGAACGAGGCCGGCACGACGATCCCGCGAATTTTGCGCGTGGGTCTGCCCGATCGCTACGTCACGCATGGCAAGCCGGCGTTGTTACACGAGGAGGTCGGCTTCACGGGCAAGCGCATCGCCGAGCGCGTCCGGGCGGCGATCCTCACTCATGAGTCCGCGCCAATTGCATAACGTGGAGTCTGAGGGGTCGAGCGGGACGCAGGCCAAGCAGGCCCAGGACGCAGTGAGCGTGGCGTGCTTTGCACGCGAGCGATCGAGGACGCCGAGATGCGCCGGCATGCGTTCCGGTCGACTTAAATGAAACGGCCCGCAGGGGAGGCGGGCCGTTTCGGGGAGGAGGGATGCTGCTGTGCTTCGGGTCGTTCATCATGATGCCCAACGTGTGGGTGGCTATGTGTGATGTTGATCACAGAGGCGAGCATACGTTCGTCTCGCGGGGCGGGACGAAGCTCGAGAACGCGCTCGCCGCGACGGGGCTCGAGGTCGCGGGCCGGCGCGCGCTCGACATCGGCGCCTCAACCGGCGGCTTCACCGACTGCCTGCTGCAGGGCGGCGCGACGGACGTGATCGCGGTCGACGTCGGCTACGGCCAGCTCGACTGGGGTCTGCGCAACGACCCCCGCGTGCACGTGCTCGAGCGGACGAACGCGCGCGCGCTGACCCCCGAGCAGCTCCCGTACACGCCCGACCTCGTGACGATCGACGTCTCCTTCATCTCGCTCGCCAAGATCCTGCCCGCGGTGCTCGCGTGCGTGGCCGAGCGCTACGACGTGCTCGCGCTGGTCAAGCCCCAGTTCGAGGTCGGTCGCGCGCTCGCGAGCAAGGGGCGCGGCGTGATCCGTGACCCGGCCGACCGGCGGATGGCGCTCGTTGGCGTGGGGGAGACGGCTCTACGCCTCGACGCGAGCGTGCTCGGGTTCCACTCCTCGGGGCTCGCGGGGCCGAAGGGCAACAAAGAGACGTTCCTGTGGCTGGCCGAGCCGGGGCGCGCGGGGGCGGCCGAGAATGGCCAGGAGATCGAGACGATGGCAAGGAAGGTGGAGCCCTGAGCCAGTGGCAGGCAGGGCGCCCTGGGAAGATGAGGCCATGAGAGAGATCACCGTCTTCACGCACCGGCGCCCGGAGGACACGAGCGCGACCCTCGCGCGGTTCGCGGCGGCGGCCGCGCATGCGGGCGTGACGCTGCTCCTCGATGAGACGGAGACGCGCAAGCACGGTCTCCAGGAGGGTCCGGGGCTCGCGGTGAACGCGCCCGTGAAGGACGACGTCGAGCTGTGCGTCGTGCTCGGCGGCGACGGGACGATCCTCGGCGCGCTGCAGCGCTATGCGGGCACCGGCGTACCGGTGTTCGCGATCAACTTCGGCGAGATCGGCTTTCTCGCGACGGTCGAGCCCGATGAGATCGAGGACGGCATCGCTCGCGCGCTCGCCGGCGACTTCGAGCTGCGAGGTCTGCCGGGGATCGTGCTGGACGGGCCGGGAGGTGGCTCGGACGCGCGGCGGACGGCGTTCAACGACATCGCGATCCACCGCAAGGTCGGCGAGCGGATCGCGCAGATCGCCTATGCCCTCGACGGCGAGGAGGTCGGGAGCGTGCGCTGCGATGGTCTGGTCGTGGCCACCCCGGCCGGCTCGACCGGTTACAACCTCGCCAACGGCGGGCCCGTGATGGCGTGGGGCGTGGAGGGGTTCGTGGTCTCGTTCATCGCGCCCCACTCGCTCGCGGCGCGCACGCTCGTGGTGGCACCCCGCGACCGCCTGACGATCCACAACCGCTCGCACGAGCCGCTCGACGTGGCCGTCGACGGACGCCCCGCCACCGAGATCCCGGCGGGCGGGTCGATCAACGCGCGCTTCGTCGACGCGGTCGGGACGATCGCGCAGCTGCCGGGCTCCTCGTTCTACCGCCGCCTGCGCGAGAAGTTCGGGCGTCTCGCAAGCTGAGGCGGCCGCTCAGGCGACTTTGGCCGCTGGGGCGGCCTCGTGGATCTCGCCCGCGTTCTGCATCGAGGTGACGAACTCGTCGAGCTGGTCGCGCGAAAAGCGGCGCTGGCTGCCGGGCGTCCGGTAGCAGTGGATGTGGCCGGCGTCGGTCCAGCGGCGGATCGTCGCCAGCGAGACGCCGACGTAGCGCGCCGCCTGAGAGCTAGTGAAGACGAGCTGGCGGTCTGAGTGGGGCTGCAGGGGTGTGATGGGCATGTCCTCGCCTTTGGGTCGTTGTCGGTGTCGTATGCGGTCCGCCGGGTCGCCGGCTGTGCCCGCCTGGTGAGTCGGCGGCTCTCAGTCAGATGCGCCCAGGCAGACGTTCCGGCTGCTCCATCTTTCGGGTGGATGGGGGCATAAGCCGAGCGCAGCGAAGCTTTGTGGACCTTTGGTCGAGAAAGGCCGCGAGATCCCTGCGGCGCGCGGCGATTCGGGCCGCTGAATCCCTTCGTCTGCAAGCATTCGTGCAAAAGTCGAGCAAAAGCTGGACATTTCGTCCAATCTCGCTACTATGGTGCTCGAACCTACTCAAAGGCGCGCGTTCCTGTGGATGGAGACAAACGGAGCCCGCTTGGCAAATATGGCCCTTGGGGGCCGCAAACGAGGGAGATCTTCATGGGCCATCACCTGTAAGCTTAAGTGCCCTTTTTGGGGCCGAGACGGCCACAAACGTGGCATGTCAACGGGAGCGTCGCACTGTGTGCGGCGCTTTCGTCATTTAAGCCCCGTCAATCAAGGTCCTTCAATCGTCGGTCGAGGCTGAAAGCGAAGCCGTGTAACGCCCGGAGCGCGCCACAACATGCTGCTCGAGGGGCTTGGAACTTACTCAGCCTCCGGATGCGGGCTGGGCGAACTTGCGCGCCCGTCGCTCGAACGCGAGCTCGGTCTCGAAGTTGGCGTCGTCGCCGTGCGCGGAGGTGACCGGACCGTCGCGCTCGAGCATCGCAATGAAGCTCTCGACGAGCTCAGCGTCGAGCTGGCGACCGGCGACCCGCCGCAGCTCGGCGATTGCGTCCTGCGGGGTCATCGGCGAGCGGTACGTTTCGCGCGCTGTCAGCGTGTCGTACGTCGAGCAGATCGCGATAATCCGTGAAGCGAGCGGGATCTCGTTGCCGATCAGGCCGGCCGGGTAGCCGCCGCCGTCGACGTGCTCGTGGTGGTAGAGGATCGCGTCGGCGACCGGGCCGTAGCCGTCGAGCCTGCCGACGAGCGTCGCCCCGTCCTGTGGATGGCGGCGGATCACCGCCCAGTCCTGATCGGACAGGACCTCGGCGTGGAGAATGCTGTCGGGCAAGGCGAACTTGCCGATGTCGTGCAGCAAGCCCGCAGTGTGGACGAGGTCCTGCTCAGCCTCGTCGAGACCCAGCTCGGTGGCGAGCTCCCGCGCATAACGAGCGACGGCCGCTGCGTGGCGCGCAGTCATCCGGTCGCGTAGCGCGAGCGTCTCGACGAGCGTCGTCAGCACGCCGAGCTGCAGGGAGGCGAGGTGGATCGAGCGAGCCTCTAGTTGGTCTGCTCGCTCCTCCGAACGCAGCAGCGCGACTGCCAAATATTGGAAGATCAGCAGCAGCAATACTGCGCCGAGCAATATCGGAAAGCCGACGTTCGTGTAGGCCACGGCGAGGATCGCGGCTACTGCACCTGTGGCAATCTGCCCGGGCATCAGTGGGATCAAGACTTCGCGCACCTGACTGCGCAGTGTGCGTTCTTGGATCACGTATACGTGAATCGCGACTACTGCGAAGTTGAGAACATTGGTAATTATGAATACGCCGAACACCACGAGCCCAAACGTGATGCTCTTCGTTAGAGCGTTGTGAGGATCGTGCACGTTGCCGATCAACGCCCGGATCATTAGTCCGCCGAGCAAAGGAAAGACTGCATAGTTCGTCAGGTTGTTGAGCCATGCAGATGGCGATATGCGTCGCGAGGCAGAGGACAAGGCGATAGCGGCGATGCCGAAGCACACAGCGGGAGCAGGTCCCAACAGGCTCATTGCGAGCACAAGCGCGAGGAAGTCTGCGGTCACCTGCTGACTGCGGAGGGTTACACCAAGTCGCTGCCCGATCAGGGCAAGTGCCAACAGTAGGCCCACAAGGTCCAACGGACCCCATTCCTGAGCGTTAGAGATACCGACCGTCGCAAGGAGGGCGCCTGCAAGCACCACGCCCTCGGCGAACCAGAGGAGCCGGCTCTTTGTCTGCGCAGTCAACATTTGTCAGTTCCTGTCGTTCTTAACGGCCGATACAGCGTCGGACTTAAGGTGCTCATGGGTGGTGATGGACGCGGGAACAGTGGCTTGCAAGAGGCTCGCAAGCCCGGTGTTCGCTGGCTCGTCCGGTTGCGCGGCAGCAACCTCCGCTTCAGTCACAGTGAGGCTCGCCGCCGTGAAGCGGTCGAGCCCTTTCAGCACGAGCGCCAAGAACACGAACGTCATCGCCGTCGCTCCGATCCCGACGGTCAGAAAGGCAGTACGGGGCGAGCTGATCGCGACCAACGCCCCCCCGAGCGCCAGCCCGAGCGCAAGCGACAGCGCGCCGATCGATTCGACGGTGCTCATCAGGCGACCGTGCAGCATCGGTGGCGTCAGCCGCTGGACGAGGCTGATCACCGAGGCCCACTCGACGCCGTTGCCGACCCCCCCGACGACAGCAGCGAGACAGGCGACCTCGAGCGACCCGGCCGCGGCAAACCCTATGTAGGCAAAGCCCATCGCGAGCGTGCCGCCGGTGAGCATCGCACCCAATCCGCGCTTCGGCGAGCGCGCGAAGATGAAGCTGCCGATCACCACGCCCACACCCCACACCCCGAGCAGCAAGCCGAAGCCGCGGTCGCCCGCGTTCAGCGTCACCTTCGCGTAGGCGATCTCGATCGGATCGGCCGAGTTGAAGAACACCAGCGCGATCGTCTCCGCCAGCAGCAGGCCGCGCAAGAGCGGCACCCCGTTGACGTACTCCAACGCCGCGCGCAGACGTTGCAACACGGTGGCGCCGGCGGCATCCTCGGCATGGGGGCGCAGGTCGAACAGCATCCCACCGCAGATCAAAAACGAGGCGGCGTCGATGAACAGCGCGGCGGGCGCCCCCGCGGCGCTGACCAGGACACCGGCGATCGCGGGACCGAGCATGAACGTGGCCGAGAAGGCTATGTTCAGAGTCGCGTTCGCCTGCCGCTCGGCCGCCTGCGTGAACGCCTCCAGATCCTTGCCGCGCGCGGCGTCCCACTCAACCTTTGCCTCCTCGCGCGCGGCCTTTGCCGTCTCCGCGCGCAACAGTGCGCTCGCAGCTAGCGCCGCCGTGCCGTCGAGCGCCGCCAGCAGCAGGATCGCAGGCAGCCAGAAGTGCCACAGCAGCACCGCCAGCCCGACCGTCACGATACCCTCGAACACGTACAGCCCGCTCAGCACGCCGCGCCGTTGCGATGCTTCGACCCGCGCCGCCAGCGCCGGCGCCACGAACGCGGGCAGCGCCTGTCCCGAGATCAGCAGCGCCGCGACCGCGAGCGCGCTGTGTGTGTGGTCGAAAACGGCCACGGACAGCGCGACGAAGCCGAACCAGGTACCGAGCCGGTTGACCGTGTACGCGCCGATGATCCGGCGCAGCCGGTGGGATCTCAGGGTTGAAGGCACGCCGCCACGCTAACGGTTGTCTGCGACGGCAGCGAGCGCTGCAAGCGCTTGCGCGGGTCGCGCAGATGGGGGAGCTGAGGGCGAGCGCTCGCCCTCACAGCAGACCCTTGCGGCCTTTCGCGACGTACCCGCGCGTTATCCGTGCCGCAGGCGCAGCTCGTCGTTGTACACGGGGCGCGGTCCGTGCGCTTCGGTGGGGTCGTCGACGATCAGCACGGGCAACTCGGGATGGCGGTGGGCGAGCGTCTGCAGCAGCGACTCCGCGGGGGCATCGTCGAGGTCGCCGGCGATGAACGCCATGCGGCTCCCGGAGGCGTGCTCGAGCGCCTCGCAAACCGCGTCAGCCTGCTCGAACACAGTGCTCTTCGGCAGCGTCTGGCTGAGCTCGTCGAGCAGCGTCGCGCGCCGCTCGGCATCCGCTCCGGCGAGCAGGATGCGGGTCGGCCCGGCGATCACGCGCAGCGCCGGCGAGCGCGCCTCTCCTCCCCGCAGGGACTCCGACTGCGTGCGGGGCTCGCTGGGACACGGATCGGGCAGCAGGCGCAGCGCGGGAACACGTGAGCCGGAGCGCCGTCTGGCCAGTGTCTGTGCAGGGCTCATAGCGGGGAGGCTCCCGGCATCGCGGGCCACGTTTCGCTCATCGCGAGCTCGTGCGGATCGCGCGAGGCCCGCTCGGTCGCGAGGTCCTCGCCCAGCTCGATGCGACCGAGCGCTGACAGCGCGGCGAAGCCGGCGGCCGTCAGGGCCAGCCACGTCAACGCGATGCTGAAGGCGATCATGAGGGCTCCTTCCCGGTCGCGAGGCACCTAAAGGGTGAAAGCTCGTGCGGCATAGCCGACATGATGGGGCCCCGCGGGTCGTTTGTCTGTAGGCGGAAGGTGCCGATCGTGTAGTCCCAAAGGTGCCGATCTGTGTAGTCCTTCCGGTGCCGTCGCGGACCCAGCCCGCACCCGCGGAAGATAGGGGAGGGCGAAATCGACGGGCCGCGCGCCGGATTTGCGGGCTCCTGCGCACCGCAGGCTCTCCGTCGCGCGGAGGTCGCGCCCGCACGCGAGACCCGCCGGTCCAGGCAGTACTGTGCGCACGATGGAGGGCGGCACACCAGGGGTCGATCGGCCGATCGACGTGATCATCGCCGACGATCATGGGGTCGTGCGCGACGGCATCCGCATGGTGCTCGAGCGCGAGGCGGGCGAGTTCCGGGTCGTAGCCGAAGCCGGCGACGTGCCCGCCACGATCCGCGCGGTCCGCGAGCACAAGCCCGACCTGCTGACGCTCGACCTGTCGATGCCGGGCGGCTCGAGCCTCGCGGCGCTGCCGCAGTGCTTCGTCGCCCATCCCACGCTCGCGGTCGCGATCCTGACGATGCGCGAGGACCCCGAGTATGCCCGCCAGGCGCTGCGCGCCGGCGCGCGCAGCTACGTGCTGAAGGAGGCCGAGCCGGCGGAGCTCTTGCAGGCCTTCCGGCTGGCGGTGGCCGGTGGCAACTACCTGCACCCGCGCCTCGGCGCGCTGATGGCCACGGGCGATGAGACCCCGAGCGACGGCGTCGCGCTCTCAGAGCGCGAGCGCGAGGTCGTGCGGCTGATCGCCAACGGCTTCACCAACCCCCAGATCGCCGAGCAGCTGCACGTCGCCGAGCGCACCGTCAAGACCTATCGCGCGCGAGCGATCGAGAAGCTCGGCTTCTCCTCGCGCGCGGAGATCACGGCCTACGCGCGGCGCCTCGGCCTGGTCGAGTAGCGCTTTCGGACCGTAGTCCCGGCCGGCGGGGCTCCCTCGGTCCTCGACGGATGCTTCTTCGTCCTCAACGACCGGCGAGCGCTCCCGAGACCTCCTCGGCGGTAGGTCGGTCCGCGAGCGGGACCGTCAGGCGCATGACCGTCCCTTTTCCGGGAGCGGGGACGAGCTCCAGCTCGCCCCCGACCAGCTCGGCGCGCTCGCGCATCCCCGACATCCCAAACCCGCCCTCAAGGCCGTCGCCGCGCGGCCCAAGCCGGTCCGCTTCTGGCAGTCCCTGTCCGTCGTCGGTCACCGACGCGCGCACGACCCCATCTCGCTCGACGATGCTGATCGTCGCGCTCGTCGCCTGCGCGTGGCGGCTGACGTTTGTGAGCGCCTCCTGGACGACGCGGTAGATCGTGCTCTCGAGCTCCGCGTCGAGACGGTGTTGCTCTGGCTCTGGACCAAGATCGATCTCGGTCTGCACCTCCAGCCCGTCGATCGCCTGCGCGCGCCGGGCGAGCGCCTCCAGCGCGGCCGCCAGCCCGAGGTCGTCGAGCGCCGCGGGACGAAGCTCGGTGATCAGGTGGCGCAGCCCGTCGATCTCATCGCCCAGCCCTTCGAGCACGTCCTGCACTGCGGCGCTCAGCGCCTGCTGCTCGTCCTGGTCGCGCGCGTTGGCCAGGCGCATCCGCAGCGCGCCGAGGCCCTGGATCGTTTCGTCGTGGATCTCGCGCGCCCAACGCGTGCGCTCGCGCTCGCGCGCCTCCATGCCGTAGCGCAAGCGCTTGATCTCGACCGAGCGCTCCGCCGCCATCCGCTGTGCGACGCTCGTCGCGAACGCGTTCAGCGCTTCGCGATCGGGTCCGCGGAAGCCGCCGTCGCGGCGTAGCGCGATCACCAGGCCGCCGCCGTAGCCCTCCATGCTCAACGGCTCGACCAGCGCGGCGCGCGCCTCCAACCCCAGTTCGTGCAGCCACGCCGCCTCCTGCCCGCGCGGGCGATCCAGCGAGATCGCCTTGCCCTGCCCGTACAGCTCGCCGAGCGCGCTGCCCTGCACGGGCACGATCCGCAGGCGTACGGTTTCCTGCCCGCTGGAGGCCGCCACGCGCAGCTCGCCACGCTCCTCGATCACGACCAGCAGCGTGCCGGCGTCGAGCAGCGCGAGGCCGCGATCGGCCATCAGCCGCAAAAGCCACAACTCCGATCCCGAAAGCATCGGCAGGGATTATGTCTCGATCGTCTCTACGCCGTTTTCGCGGCGCGCGGCGGCCCTGGTCTGGGCGAGCAGCTCCTCGCCGCCGAGATCTCCCTGCCAGGCCGCGATACCAACCGAAACGCGCAGCGGCCGGCGCCGGCCGCCGGCTTCGACCTTGATCGCGCGCAGGCGCTGTAGCGCGCGCCGGGCGACGATCTCCCCGCGCGGCGCGTCGGCGCCCGGCAGCAGCACCGCGAGCTCGCCTTCGCTGGGGCGCCCGACACGGTCGAAGCGGCGCAGCTCGTGCCGCAGCGCCTCGCTGACGTAGACGAGCGTCTGCTCGGACAGCTCGCTGCCGTGGGCTCGAGTCAGCTCGTCGAGGTTCTCGATCACGACCAGCAGGCAGCTCAGCGGCGTGCCGTGGCGCCCGGCGCGGTTGATCTCCTCCTCGATCCGCTCTGTCAAGGCAGCCGCCGACAGGCACACGATCGCGCCCGCCGGAAGCGGGTCTGCACGGGGGTCCAGGTTGCCGGGCCGCATATGCCTCATCATCGTCAATCCACTACGTTCGCTCAAGCATCCGCGACCCGTCCCTCGCGATCGACCCCAGCGTCCGCGCGGGATCCCTTCCGTCAGCCGAGGCATTCGCGGCAGGTCCGTCCCCGTGCGCTGGTACACCTGCCCTGTGCTGCAAGAGCTGAACGTCGAGAACCTGCTCCTGATCGAGCGCGCGCAGCTGCGGCTCGCCCCCGGGCTGAACGTGCTCACAGGGGAGACGGGCGCGGGCAAGACGGTGCTCGCGCACGCGCTCGACCTGTTGCTCGGCGGCCGCGCCCGTGCCAACATCGTCCGACCGGGCGCCGCGGAGGCCTATGTCGAGGGCGTCTTCGACCTGCCCGCCACGCTCCCAGATGAGCTCGCCGAGCGGCTCCCCGAGGGCGCTGAGGAGGTCGTTCTCGCCCGCCGCCTCGGCGCCGACGGTCGCACCCGCGCCTATATCAACGGCCGCACAGCGACCGTCGCGGAGCTGCGGGAGCTCGGCTCGCGCCTGGTCTCCTTCTACGGCCAGCACGAGCACCGCAAGCTGATGCTCGCCGGCGCGCAGCTGGAGATCCTCGACGCGTGTTGCGGTCCCGACCACGCGCTGCGCCTGCGCGCCTGCGCGCGGACGTTCGCCGCGACCAGGCGCCTGGTCGCGGAGCTGGAGGAGCTGCGCGAGCTCTCCGCCGCGCGCGAGCGCGAGCTCGGCCTGCTCGAGCACGAGCTCGCGGAGATCGACGCGGCCGGCCTCGACCAGCACGAGTACGACGAGTTGCTGGCCACGCGTGCCCGACTCGGCCGCCTCGACGCGCTTCGCCTGGCCGCCGGCGCGGCCGCCGACGCACTGGTGCCCGAAGACGGAGCCGCCGGCCTCGGCGGCTCCCAGCTGATCGCCGCGGGCGCCGCGAGCCTCGACGGCATTGCCGGCGTGGATCGAGACCTCGATGCGCTCGGCAAGCGGCTGCGCGCGCTCGCGATCGAGTCGCAGGACCTCGCCGCCGAGCTGCGCGGCTACTGCGAGCGGATCGCCGGCGAGGACGGATCGCTGGACGCGGTCGAAGAGCGCCTCGCGGGCGTCGAGCGGCTCGTGCGCAAGCATGGCGGATCGCTCGCCGCGGTGCTCGACCACGCCGCCTCCGCGCGGGCGCGGCGCGAGCAGCTGAACGGCGCCGAGGTTGCGTTCGCCGAGGCCACCCGGCGCTTGGACGAGGCGCAGACAGCGCTCGCTGGCCATGTAGTGGCGCTGCGCAAGGCGCGCGAGCAGCACGCCCCACGGCTCGAGTCGGCGGTGCGCGAGCAGCTCGCGGCGCTGGCGATGGCGGACGCCACCTTTGCGGTCTCGCTGACCCCGCGCGAGCCGGGTCCGACGGGCGGCGACGCGGTCGAGCTCATGATCGCGCCGAACCCCGGCGTGCCGGCCGGCCCGTTGCGCGAGATCGGCTCCGGCGGGGAGCTCTCGCGCGTGATGCTCGCCCTGATGAGCGCCGCGAACGCGTCATCCCTGGAGGCAACGCTCGTGTTCGACGAGGTCGATGCCGGGATCGGCGGTCATACCGCACGGGCCGTCGGCGAGCGTCTGCGCGATCTCGCTGAGGACAGGCAGGTGTTGTGCATCACCCACCTGCCGCAGATCGCCTCGCTCGGGGCGCGCCACTTTTCGATCGTCAAGGACACCTCCGCCGAGCCCACGCGTACCTCGGTTCTGCAGCTCGCCGAGCCCGACGTCGTCTCGGAGCTTGTGCGCATGCTTGGCGCCGACGCAGAAGATTCGACTGCCCGCCGGCACGCCAGGGGTCTACGCAAGGCAGCCTGAGCGGGTACTCTCGGCTGTGATGGCCGCTACCAGGCAGCCGCGGGATCCAGCTGCTCTGCCACAGGGTCAAGACCCTCTGCCCGGAGGCGATGTCGCGCCCTGGCGCACGGTCACCGGGCCGGTGCGCCCGGGCCGGCGCACGAAGCTGCTCGTCAAGCACCTCTCCCGTGGCGACGTCGCGCTGATCGACCACCTCGACGTCGACCGGGTCTCGGCCGAGGAGCTGATCGCCGCAAACGTCGGCGCGGTGTTGAACTGCCGGGCCTCCTCCAGCGGCTCATACCCGAACCTCGGCCCCCAGCTGCTCGTCGAGGCGGGCATCCACCTGGTCGATCTGCCCGACGATTCGCTGTTCGATCTGCTCTCCGACGGTGAGGCGATCACCGTGCGCGACGGTGAGGTTGCGCGTGACGGCGAGATCCTGGCCCGCGGCGAAGTGCTCGACCTCGCCCGCGTGCGCGCGGAGACGGACGCGCGCAGGCAGGAGATCGGCGAGGCGCTCGAGCGTTTTGCGCACAACACGATCGAGCACATGCGCGAGGAGCGCGAGCTGCTCTCCGGAAAAATCGAGATGCCGCGCTTCGCCACCGATTTCCGCGACCGCGCCGCGCTCGTGGTCGTTCGCGGCGTCGGGCATCAGCGCGACCTGCGCGCGCTGCGGCCGTTCATCCGCGACATGCGCCCCGTCCTGATCGCCGTAGACGGCGGCGCCGAGGCGTTGCTGGAGGAGGGCCTGCGCCCGGACATGATCGTCGGCGACATGGACTCCGCCGGGGAGGCGACGTTGACGACCGCCGCCGGTGGCCGTCGCGGATGGGGTGGGGGAGGGTCGGGCGCCGAGCTCGTCGTACACGCCTACCCCGACGGGCGCGCCCCGGGCCGCGAGCGGCTGGAACATCTGGACCTGCCCTTCAAGCTGGTGCCGGCGCCCGGCACCAGCCAGGATGTCGCGATGCTGATCGCCGCCGAGAAGGGCGCCAACCTGATCGTCTCGGTCGGCTCTCAGTTCAACCTCGTCGAGTTCCTCGACCGCAACCGCGAGGGTATGTCCTCGACGTTCCTCACGCGCCTGCGCATCGGGGAGATCCTCGTCGACGCGAAGGGCGTGAGCCGCCTATATCACCCGCGGCCGGGCCTTACGCCTCTGCTGGTGGTGATCGCGGCGGGCCTGATCGCGATGATCGCCGTCGTCTGGTTGACCCCCGCGCTGCGCGACGTCCTCGACCTGCTCTGGCTCAAGCTGCAGCTGCTCGTCTGAGCGTGTTCGATTACCGCTACCACGCGCTTTCCCTCGCCGCCGTCCTGTTCGCGCTCGCGGTCGGCGTGCTGATCGGCGTGGCGATCGGCGATTCGAACCTCGTCTCCTCCGCCAAGAACGGGATCGTGCACAACCTCGAATCGGAAGTGAACGGCGCGCAGGAACACGCGGCGACGCTGCAGACCCAGCTGGGCGCCGAGGAAACCTTCGCCAACGATCTCTACCCACTCGCCGTCCACGGCCTGCTCGCCGGTCACAACATCGGCCTGGTGTTCCTCGGCGGCGCCTCCGATCGCGTGAACGGCCTCGTGCGCGGCGCCGTCACCCAGGCCGGCGGCAACCTCGCGACGGTCGTGGCCGTGCGCGAGCCGCTCGATGAGGCGGGGCTGGCGCAGGAGGCCGGCGGGACGGTCTACGCCGGGCTTGCGAGCAATCCCGAACTGGTGCACAAGCTAGGGGGGCTCCTCGGGCGCCAGCTCGTGAGCGGTGGCTCGCAGGTGAGCCGCGAGCTGCTCGGCCGCGTGCGCGGCAGCCTGCTCAGCGCCTTCGACGGGCAGCTCGGCAAGCTCGAAGGGCTCGTCGTGATGCGCGCCGAACCGACCGGCATGAGCAGCGAACAGACGCAGGCGACCGTCGCCCTGGAGTCGGGGTTGCTGGCCGGCGCGAGCGCCGTCGGCGTCCCGGTCGTGGGGGTCGAGCTGAGCAACACCGAACCCTCCCAGGTGCCCTGGTACAAGAGCGTCGGCGTCTCCAGCGTCGATGACCTCGACGCGCTCGCCGGCCAGGCCGCGCTCGACTACGCGCTCGCGGGCTCGGAGGGCGCTTACGGGACGAAGTCCACCGCGGACTCGCTGCTGCCGGCGGTCGCCGGGAGCTCGAATCAACAGCCGTGAGGCAGCTCGCCAGCTGCGAGCCTCTCGGCGCATCTGCGAGGCGATCGACCCGCGCGTGAGACATGCGGCTCAACCGCGAAGCGTCCGCCTTCGCCGCTAGCTTTCGCCCATGCACGCTCTGCCGTTCTTGCTTGCGTTCGTGGCTGCAGCGCTGCTCGCGCCTGCGCTGCTGCGCACGCTGGTCGAGGGCGGGCATACGCGCGCCAACTACCGCGAGCGCCTGCTCGCCTTCCCCTTCGGCGTGCTGATCCTCGCGGCCACGGCGATTGCGCTGATCCCGCTCGCGCTGCTACAGCGGCTCGCCGGCTCCGACCTATTTCACCCCGAGCTGCTGCCGATCGCCGTCTACGCGCTCGGGGTGGCCGCGTTGGGACTGATCGACGACGTGCTCGGCGAAGACGCCCCCGGCGCCACGCGTGCTGCCGGGAAGCAGGGACGGTCTGTCTGGTCCGGCGGTCCGGTTCCCCCTCCGGTCCGTCCGGTGCGCCGCGGTTGGCGCGGCCACGGACGCGCGGCGCTGCACGGTGAGCTGTCGACGGGGACGCTCAAGGCCGCCGGCTCGCTCGGCCTGGCGCTGTTCGCGATGAGCTTCGAGGGCCTGTCCAAGCCCCGCTGGCTGCTGGCGGTGGGGGTGCTCGTGCTGGCGACGAACGTCTTCAACCTGCTCGACCTGCGCCCTGGGCGCGCGATCAAGGCGTTCGTGCTGCTCGGCGCGGGCCTGACGCTCGGCTCGCTCGACGCGCGGCCGCTTTGGTCGCTCGGGCTGTTCGTCGCCCCAGCGCTCGTGGCCGGGCTGTACGACCTGCGCGAGCGGGCGATGCTAGGTGACACCGGCGCGAACCTGCTGGGGGCGCTCGCGGGCCTGTGGCTGGTGCTGACGCTGTCCGGCACCGGGCAGCTGATCGCACTCGCGCTGCTCGTCGTGGTCACTCTCTACGGAGAGCTTCGCTCAATTTCCGGGTTTGTCGAACGGACTCCGGGGTTGCGCGCACTAGACTCTCTGGGCAGGCCTTCATGACCCCGCGCCCTTCCGACCGCCACGCCGTCGCGCCGCCCAAGACCCGGTTCATCTTCGTGACCGGTGGCGTCGTCTCCTCGCTCGGCAAGGGGATCGCGGCGGCCTCGATCGGGCGCCTGCTCGTCTCGCGCGGGCTGAGCGTGGGCCTGCAGAAGTTCGATCCCTACATCAACGTCGATCCCGGCACGATGTCGCCCTACCAGCACGGCGAGGTGTTCGTGACCGAGGACGGCGCCGAGACCGACCTCGACCTCGGCCACTACGAGCGCTTCACCGACGCGAACACGAGCCGCGCCTCGAACGTCACAGCCGGGGGGATCTACGACACCGTGATCCGCCGCGAGCGCCGCGGCGACTACCTGGGCGGGACGGTCCAGGTCGTGCCGCACATCACCGACGAGATCAAGCAACGTGTCGCCCTGATCGCCGAGTCCTCCGACGTCGACTTCGTCGTCACCGAGATCGGCGGCACGGTCGGCGACATCGAGTCGCTGCCGTTCCTGGAGGCGATCCGCCAGTTCCCGGTCGACGTGGGGCGCCGGCGCTGCATGTTCATCCATCTAACGCTCGTCCCCTACATCGGCCACGCGGGCGAGCTGAAGACCAAGCCGACCCAGCACTCGGTCAACGAGCTGCGGCGGATCGGAATCGCACCCGACATGCTGATGTGCCGCTCGGAGGGCTCGCTCTCGATGGAGATCCGCAAGAAGATCGCGCTGTTCGCGAGCCTGCCCGCGGAAGCGATCGTCTCGGCCTGCGATGTCGACAACATCTACAAGGTGCCGCTCACCTTCCATGAGCAGGGCGTCGACGACTTCATCCTCGAGCACTTCGGCCTGCAGGCACCCGCGCCCGAGCTCTCCAGCTGGCAGGAGCCGATCGAGCGCGCCGGGCGCAGCAGCCGCACCGTGCGGATCGCGCTCGTCGGCAAGTACATCCAGCTCGAGGACGCCTACCTATCGGTCTGCGAAGCGCTGCGCCACGCCGCCGCGCTGCAGGACGGGAGGGTCGAGATCGACTGGATCGACTCAGAGGATCTGGAGGGAGCGGGCTCCGAAGCGGGGGGCGGCCAGGACGGCCAGGAGCGCGAGGACACCGACGGGTCGGTGCTCGAGCGCCTGGCCCGCGCCGACGGCATCCTGATCCCCGGCGGCTTCGGCGCACGCGGGATCGAGGGCAAGATCGCCGCCGCCCGCGTCGCCCGCGAGCGGCAGATTCCCTATCTTGGCATCTGCCTGGGGATGCAGATCGCCGTGGCCGAGTTCGCGCGCCACGTCGCGGGCATGGAGGGTGCCAACTCGACTGAGTTCGACCTCGAGACGCCGTTTCCCGTGATCGACCTGCTGCCCGAGCAGAAGGAGGTCGCGGACCTCGGCGGCACGATGCGCCTGGGCGCCGATCCGATCAAGCTGCACAACGACACACGCGCGCGGGAGATCTACGGCGAGGCGGTCATCTATGAGCGCCACCGTCACCGCTACGAGGTCAACAACCTCTTGCGCAAGCGCCTGCAGAGCGCCGGCCTGTGCATTTCCGGCACCTCGCCCGACGAGCGCCTGGTGGAGGTCGTCGAGCTCGAGCGCGGGGAGGGTGGGCATCCTTTCTTCGTCGCCTCCCAGTTTCATCCCGAGTTCAAGTCCCGCCCCGAGCGTCCGGCGCCGCTGTTCCGGGATTTCATCGCCGCCGCGCTGGTGCGGGCGAAGACGCGCGGTGAGGCGAACGTCACACGCGACGATGTGGGCGATACCCAGGCAATGCTCGCCGACAGATCGTGAGCGCCGATCGTTCGAGCGGTGAGAGCCTGCGGCGCGTGGAGTCCGGCGCAGGGCGCATGCTCAGTGTGCAGACCACCTTCCATCTCGCCGACGAGGTCCAGGGACAGGCCGTTGCGGCGAAGCTGATCGATCGTGCCCACGAGCTGGCCAACTCGCCCGAGTGTGAGTGCGATCTCGACGTGAGCGTCGAGTGGGTTGTGCCGGGCGATTGCGCCGCCGACCGCGGCGAGGCTGCGAGCGGTGGGGTGGCAGCGACCGATCGCAGAGCGGCCAACGAGCAGTCCGCCGCGCGATAGCGTTCCGGTCGCAATGCTGAAGCTGCGCCGTGCCATCGTCCTGGACGCCGGTTCCCCCGGGAGCGGCCCCGAGCAGGAGCTCGTGATCGAGCTGGACGGCCACCATCGCCCGGCGATCGCGGATGTCGCGCTTGTCGGCGCGGCGCAGACGGGCGACGAGGTGATCGTCAACACCGAGGCGCTCGACCTCGGCCTCGGCTCGGGTGGCTTCGACATCGTCCACGTCAACCTCTCCCGCGGCCTGCAAGGACCCGCAGATCGGGACCCAGTTCGCCCCGCTCGCGCCGCCGGCCCGCACGTGATGAAGCTCAACTACACGAGCCTCCAGCACACGATTGAGCCGGTCGAGGGTCTCGGCGATGGCACAGGACCGGCAGGCGGCACGCAGGAGCATCCGGTCGCGGTGCTGGCCCTGCACGGTCAGCTCGCGGCGGTCGCGTGGGCGTTCGCACAGGCCTTTCCGGACGGCCGGCTCGGGTATGTGCAGACGGTGGGCGGCGCCTTGTCCGGGGGGCACTCGCGCACCGTGCGCTCGCTGCGCGAGCGTGGCCTGCTGGCCGGTTATCTCACCGCGGGCGCCGCGTTCGGGGGCGAGGGCGAGGCGATTACGACGGTCGGCGCGCTCGACCACGGTCTGAGAGCGCTCGGCTGGGACGCGGCGGTCTGCGGTCCCGGCCCGGGGATCGTGGGCTCGAGCTCGCCGCTCGGGCACGGCGGCATGGCCGCGCTGGACTCGGCGCACGCAGCGCTCGCGCTCGGCGCGCCGACGCTGCTGGTCGCGCGGATGTCATCCGGCGATCCCCGAGCCCGCCACCGCGGGATCTCACATCACACGCTCACCGTGCTCGACCTGCTGCTCGAGCCGGTCACGGTCGCGCTGCCCGCGGGAATGCGCTCGCCCGTCGGGGCCGACCTGAGAGCCGGTCTCGGCTCAGTCTTCGGCGGGACGCTCCCGAGCCGTCCGGCGCTGGCGCTCGACGTCGAGCGCCCGACCGATCAAAGACCGGCTAGCATCCTCCGCCACGACTGGCGGCGGGCGATCATCGATCTGCCGGCCTATGCCGCCGCCGGTCTGCCTGCCGAGACGATGGGCCGTGGGCTGACGGAGGATCCCCTGTTCTTCGGGGCCGCGCTCGCCGCCGGAGCGACGCTGGCCGAGCTCGCTCACGACGCCGAGCACGCCGAGGATGGGGCGGAGGTGGCTGAATGGTCGGTTGCACCGCCAGGTGTCCGCTGAGGGGTGGGCGAAGCAGTTGAAGTGCCACCTGGCTCGACCCAAGAGCTCCCGAGGCCAAGCGCCAAGCTCGCGCGGCTGACCCTCGACTTCCTCGCCTATCTCGAGCTGGAGCGCGGCCTCTCGAGGAATACGCTCGGCGCATACCGCTCGGATCTGCTCCAGTTCGGGGAGTTTCTCGATCGCCGCGGCCTCGACACGATGCAGGCCCGCCACGGTGACCTCGCGGCGTTTATGTCAGAGCTCGCGACGGGTGAGGGCGAGCGCCCCGCGGTCACGGCAGCGACGCTGCAGCGCAAGGCCGCGTGCCTGCGCTCGTTCTACCGCCACCTGCGTCGCGAAGGCCTGATCGAACACGATCCCACCGCTGAGCTGCGCGGGCCTCGCAAGACCGGGCGACTGCCGCGCGTGCTCTCGCGGGACGAGGTCGCGACGCTGCTCGGCCAGCCACGGGGGACCGAGCCACTCGCGCTGCGCGACCGCGCGCTGCTCGAGGTCATGTATGCGTGCGGCCTGCGCGCCTCGGAGACAATCGGTTTGCAGGCCAGCGACGTCGATCTCGACGAGGGTCTGTTGCGCGCCCGCGGCAAGGGTTCGAAGGAGCGCCTCGTGCCGATCGGACGCCAGGCGGTGGCAGCGCTACGCGCCTACGAGCAGCGCGGACGTCCCGCGCTCGTCGGCGACAGGGTCCAGACGCAGCTCATCGTCAATCATCGTGGTGGCGCCCTGACGCGCCAGGGTCTCTACAAGATCGTCCAAGGTCACGCCCGCGGCGCCGGCTTGGAGCAGAAGATGAGCCCGCACACGCTCCGTCACAGCTTCGCCACGCACCTGCTCGCCGGCGGCTGCGATCTGCGTTCGTTGCAGGAGATGCTCGGTCACGCTGACCTTGCGACCACCCAGGTCTACACGCACCTCTCGGCCGAGCGGCTGAAGGACGTCTACTTCCGCGCGCACCCGCGGGCCAAGCGGTGACGCAGGTCTCGTGGAGGGGCTCTCGCGCGGGCGGGGCCTCGCTGGGAGTGATCTGGCAGGGGCGGATCCCAGGGCGAGCGAGCCTCGTGGGGGAGAGGTCCGCATAAGCTAGGAGATCGATGCCCGAGCTCCCCGAGGTCGAGACGATCAGACGCCAGCTCGCGCCACTGGTGGAGGGCCGCCGGCTGCGGAGCGTAGAGATCCTGGACTGGCGCTGGTCGCGACCGCTCGCGCCAAGCGAACTGGCCGATGCGCTGCAGGGTCGGCGCGTGCAGCGGCTCTCCAGGCGGGGCAAGTACCTCGTATGGGAGCTCGAGGACGAGGTCTACCTCGTCCAGCACCTGCGCATGACGGGCGCCGTCCTGTGCAACCCAGACCCTGAGCCGCCACATACCCGGGTGCGGATCGACCTCGGGCGAGGTAGGCGGCTGGCGATCGTTGACCCACGCCGCTTCGGCACCGGGGAGCTGCTGCTTGGCGAGGAGGCGCTGGAGGCGTTCTTCGCTGCGCGCCTCGGGCTGGAGCCGCTGGACGAGCTGTTCACCGCCGAGCACCTGCGTGCGCAGGCGCGGGGGCGGACGGCGCCGGTGAAGGCATTCCTGCTCGACCAGCGGCGCGTCGCCGGGGTGGGGAACATCTACGCCGACGAGGCGCTGTTCCGCGCCGGCATCCACCCGCTGCGCCCCGCGGGTAAGCTCTCGAGCGAGCAGTACGAGCGCCTGCGCGAGACGACGATCGCGGCGCTGCAGGCCGGGATCGACGCGCGCGGTGCGAGCATCGACGACTTCCGCCACGTCGACGGGGTGCGCGGCTCCTTCCAGCACGAGTTTCTCGTCCACCGGCGCGAGGGCGAGCCGTGCGGTACCTGCGGGACGACGATCGTGAAGATGGTCGTCGCCGGGCGCGGGACCTATGTCTGCGAGACCTGTCAGTCACGGCCGCGGCGTAAACGTGTCCGTGCGTGAGGTGCGTGCGTGAGGTGCGGCTCAGGCGGCTGACTGATCTTCGATCAGTAGCTCATCCAGGCGCCCGGACTCGGCGGCGGCCTGGACCTCGGTGAAGCCGCCGACGAGCTCGTCGCCGATGATCACCTGCGGGAAGGTCATCATCCCGGTCCGCTGCGCGAGCTCTACACGGCCATCGGGGTCGCGCGAAAGATCGACCTCGGAAAACTCGACCCCGTGGGCCTTCAACAGGCCCTTAGCGCGGGCACAGTAAGAGCAAGGCTCGGTCGTGTAGACAGTCACATCGCTCATTACTTTACAAAGTATAGCAAGCTAAACCGTGTGCTCGAGCGCCCGCTCCTGAGCGCGGTCGAACTCACGCTTGACCTCACCGCGACTCCGCGCCAGCTCGCTGACCTCGCCACTTTCCTGCCCCCGCGCCTGCTGGATGCGACGGTCCACCCGCGCGAGCTCCAGTTGCAGCCGCTGAACGTCGAGCATCGCCGGTTGCGCCGGTTCGCGGCCGGCTTCCACGACCAGCTCGGCCAGCAGCGCCTTCAAATGAGGATCACCGTCCAATCCGTCCTCCAGATCGGCCGGGTCGGTCATCGGATCGCGCAGGTGCCCGGCGCCGAGATGTTTCGCGGCGCGCTGCAGCAGCCCGCTGGTGAAGTGCTCGTCCACGTCGAGGCTCGCCAGCGCCTGCTCTCCCTCCTCCGGTGAGGCGATGCAGAGCGCGAGGAACGTGCGCTCGGTCTCTTCGCGGCGAGACAGCCCGTTGGCAATCACGGAAGGGGCCGAGACGTTACGAGGTATCGCCGGTCCTTCGCTACCCTCGCTTGTGAGCCGCTGTTGGCGGGTCTGAGGCGCCAGCAGCGTCTCCATCAGGCTCTCGGGCAGTGCCAGGCGTCCGGAGACGAGCCTCGTCAGCTCCAACCGCATCGTGCTGGGCGGGAGCATCGCGAATATTGGGCGCAGCTCATCGACCATCCGGTCGCGACCCTCTGGGCTGCCGTGGTCGCCGGTCGCGAGCACTCGCTCGACGCGGAAGCGCACGAACGGGACGGCCTGCTCGACCGCCGTGTTGATCGCCTGCGCTCCGTCGCGCTGCACCAGGTCGGCCGGATCGGTCCCGGGAGGCAGCGCCACCACGCGCAGCTCGAGCTTGCGCTTCGCCGCGAGCCCCGCGGCCTTCAACATTGCCTCCTGGCCGGCGCTGTCGGCGTCCAGCGCCAGCAGCACCGTCTGCGCCATCCGCGCGAGCTCGCCCACCTGCTCGGCCGTCAACGCGGTGCCCATCGACCCGACCGTGTTGCGCAAGCCTGCCTGGTGCAAAGCGATCACGTCGGTGTAGCCCTCGCACAGGATCGCCTGCCCGGCGCGCGCCGCGTGTGCGCGCGCGAGGTCTGAGCCGTACAGGTGCAGACCCTTGTGGTAGACGTCGTTGTCGGAGGTGTTCAGGTACTTCGGTTTCTGTTCATCGCGCATCGCGCGTGCGCCGAAGCCGAGCACGCGGCCGCGCACGTCTGCGAGCGGGAACATGATCCGTCCGCGAAAGCGATCGTAGAGGCGGCCGTTCTCCTTCGAGCGCTGCGCCAGTCCCGTCGCGTACAGCTCCTGCTCGGTAAAGCCGCCTCTGCGCGAGGCAAGTAGCACTCGATCCCAGGCGCTCGGGGAGTAGCCGACATGAAATTCGCGCAGGATCTCCTCGCCAAGACCGCGGCTCTCGAGATATTCGCGCGCCGCCTTCGCCTCATCGGCTTCCCACAGGCAGCGTTCGTAGTAGGCCGCCGTGCGGGTGAGCAGCTCCAGCAGCCGCTCGCGCCGGCGGCGGCGCTCGGCCGCGCGCGGATCCTCCTCCTCGCGCTCGAGCTCGACGCCAAACCGGTCCGCCAGCAGCTCGATCGCGCCTTTGAAGTCGACCCCCTCGGTCTCCTGCACGAACGTGAACACGTCGCCCGCGGCCTGGCAGCCGAAGCAGTAGTAGACCTTCTTGTGCGGGTCGATCCCGAACGAAGGGCTGCGCTCCTCGTGGAACGGACACAGGCCCTCATACCGCGCCGGCCCAGCCCGGCGCAGCTCCGTGCGCGCCGAGACCAGCTCGACGAAGTCGACCGCGTCGCGCACGCGATCCTTGGACTCACGGGTGTAGAAGGCCACTGCGTCCTACGCTACAGCGCGAATGCTTTCGGCACCTCGAGGTCGGTGTACGCGTTGATGCAATACCGATCCGTCATCCCTGCGAGGTAGTCCGTCACGCGCCTGGCCAGATCGTCCTCGCCGCCGCCGTCGCCGTCGCCGTCCGCCGGTGGCAGTTGCTCGGGTCGATCGACGTAATGCTCGAACAGGGTTCGCACGACCCCCGCAATCCGTGCGTGCTCGGCGCGCACGGCTGGACCGAGATAGACGCGCTCGAACATGAAGTCCCGCAGCTCGCGCATCGCCGTCCCGGCCTGCTGGCCCTGGACGATGTCTCCGGTGCGCTCGGAATGCTCCACCATGTCGTGCACGAGCGCGTCGATCCGGGTTGAGCCGCTGCTCCCCAGCACGGCGATCGGCTGCTCCGGCAGCTCATCCTCGCTCAGCAGGCCCGCGCGGACCGCGTCGTCGATGTCGTGGTTGATGTAAGCAACGCGGTCCATCACCCTCACGATCCGGCCCTCGAGCGTCTGTGGCAGCGGCGCGCGGGTGGAATGGCCCGCGATCCCGTCGCGCACCTGCTGGGTCAGGTTCAAGCCCGCACCGTCGCGCTCGAGGCTCTCGACCACCCGCAGCGAGTGCTCGTAATGGCGGAAGCCAGTCCCGAAGCGCTCTTTGAGGCAACTGTCCAGAACCTCCTCGCCGATGTGGCCGAACGGCGGGTGTCCGAGGTCGTGGCCGAGGCCGATCGCCTCCGTCAGGTCCTCGTTCAGGCGCAGCGCTCGCGCGACCGTGCGCGAGATCGTCGTCACCTCGAGCGTGTGCGTCAAGCGTGTGCGGTAGTGGTCGCCCTGGGGGGCGACGAACACCTGTGTCTTGTGCTTCAGCCGTCTGAACGCCTTGCAGTGCACGATCCGGTCGCGGTCACGCTGAAACGGGGTGCGCAACGCGCAGTCGTCCTCGGCGCGGGCGCGGAGTGCCGGGTAGGAGCGGGCGGCAAGCGGAGAGAGCGTGCGCTCCTCCAGCTCACGCTGGCGCTCGGCGAAGGCGTTCGCGACCGTGTCTGTCGGCTTGGCGAGACTCATCGCTCGATTGTGGCAGCGGGCTCGGCGAGTCCGGGCTTGCGCGCGCGAATGATCGCGATCGTTTCGCGATGCTCGATCGCGGGAGGAGCGCTCAGCGCTCGTGATGCCAGTCGTTGCGGCCGGTGTACTTCCGCACCAGGTGGCTCCACTTGGTTTGCGTCGCTGGATCCTCGTCGAACACCGGCGCTTTGTGCTCCGGCTCAGGTAGATTCGAGGCGGCAGCCGAATCGATCCGTAGATCGACACCGCGTTCATGAAGCGATGCGATCGCATCTGCCTCGAGGAAGCGAAGGCCGTGGCTTGGGGTGTTGATCAGCAGCCCGTGGAACACGTCCTCCTCGGGGGCGCTCAGCACGCTTCCGACGGTCCCGACCTGCTCACCGTCGGAGGCGAGCACGGGCACGCCGGTTTCCAGCACCTGGTAGGCGATTGGGGATCCCTCGTCCACGGCCCACCACGATATCGGGATCGGCGCGCGGGCCGGGCGCGCCGGGTCAGCCCGTGCGAGCCGCGGCCGGCATCAGCCGCAGGTGCGCGTGGTGCTCGAGCGTCTCCGCGATCGCGCGCTCGACCTGCCCGAGCGCCGGCGCGGGCCCCCCGGGGATCTCCGTCAGCGGGCGGCCGAGGGCCGCGGTCATGAACTCGTACGCGGCCTCGTCCAGCGGGAACGACGCCGCCTCGCACGCGCCGCACACCACGCCGCCGGCGGATCCGGAGAAGCCGACGAGGTGCTCGCGCTCGCCGCAGCAGGCGCACGCGCCGAGCTGGGGCGCCAGGCCGGCCGCGAGCAGCAGCTTCAGGCGGAATGCGAGCGAGCCGGCGCGGCCGCTCGTAGGGCTGCCGGTCGGCGTAGAGCTGCCGGTCGGCGCCTCGCCCGAGCTTTCCTCGGTGCTAGATGGTTGCGCGGTGGGCAAATCCGGCCCGGCGGCCCGATTCATCCCAGTGCTCTGCTCGTCCAGCAAAGCAAGGTGCCGGCACAGCAGGTTGAACACGCCCGGGTGCGGCTCGCCGGTCTCGAACAGGCGGCCGACCGCGTCGCAGGCGCGCGCGGCGCTGTCCAGCGCGCGCGCGTCGCCGCGCAGGCGTGGATAGGCGTCGACCGTCTGCGCACCCGTCACCGTCAACAGCTCGCCGCGACCCTCGTGCAGGTCCAGTCGCAGGCGAAAGAACGGCTCCAGGCGACCTCCGAAGCGGCTGCGGGTGCGCCGGACGCCCTTCGCGATCGCGCTGATCCTGCCGCGGTGGGGGGTGTAGAGGTGGAGGATGCGGTCGGCCTCGCCGTAGCGCATCGATCTCAGCACCACCGCCTCGGTCTTGACTGGGCCTGCCATCGGACCGTCGAGTCTAGGCTCGCGGGCGGCGGGCATTTGCGCCATCGTCACAAAATTGGCACAGAATCTGCTGGAAATTGGCACATTCTCGGCCGCGAGAGCTGAGACAATAGGATGCATGGATCGCGCTTCTTTGGAGCAGCTGTTGGGGCAGGGGTTGTCGCTGGCCGAGATCGGCCGGCGGTTTGGGTTGCACGAATCGACCGTTGGCTACTGGGTCGAGAAACATGGGTTGCGGGCGGCCAACCGCGACAAGCATGTGGCCCGCGGCGGTCTTGCCCGGGAGGATTTGGAATCGCTGATCGAACGAGGCATGTCGATCGCCCAGATTGCGGAGGCAGTCGAGTGCAGCAAGGGGACCGTACGCCACTGGCTCCGGCAATATGGTCTGAAAACCCAGGCGCAACGATGGATCGGCGAGGAATCGACGCGCGCGATGAGAGGGGCCGGGAAGGCGACGGTCATGCGGGAGTGCCGCAAGCATGGCGTCACCGAGTTTTGGCTCGAGGGTCGTGGCTATTACCGCTGCAAGCGCTGCCGTTTGGAGCGCGTGAGTCGACGCAGACGAAAGGTTAAGCAGATCCTGGTAGCCGAGGCCGGTGGATGTTGCGCACTGTGTGGCTACGACCGTTGCGTTGCGGCGCTTCACTTCCATCACCTCGATCCCAGCAGCAAGCAGTTTCATCTGAGCATGCACGGCGCCGCTCGCTCGATCGCCTCCGCGCGTGCCGAGATGGCGAAGTGCGTGCTGCTGTGCGCCAACTGCCACGCAGAGGTTGAGTCGGGGCTCGCGACTCTCGAGACGGATGCAATCCGAAGCGGGCTTGCGTAGAATCTCTGCCTGCGGTCCTCGGCAGCTCGATTGGCCGAGCGCTCGACTGTTAATCGAGAGGTTGTGGGTTCGAGCCCCACCCGGGGAGCTGTTTGAAGTCGCTTGGAAGTCCGTCGCGTCCAGCCTAAGCCCGGGCGTGACGGACTCTGAGCGGCGTTCGGCCCCTAACTGACTCTGTTGGTTCGCGCATAGCCAGTTCCTCCACCAGCCCCGCCGCGGCGTCCCCGGCATCGTGTGAGTCGCCCCACGCCGCTAGCTCCCGCGCCCGCGCCCGAATCGAAGGCTCCTCGAGCGCCCGTTCGACCGCCAGCCGTAGCGGCCGCGGCGAGATGAACCGCTGCGGTACCCGCACCCCCGCACCGGCCCAGTCAACCCGCGCGGCATTCTCGTTCATGTCGCCGATCGCCGGGCAGGCGACCACGGCGCATCCCGAGGAGAGCGCGCGTACGAGCGTGCCGTGCCCGGCGTGGCAGACGACGACGTCGCAGCTGGGCATCGTGCGCGCGTAGGAGACCCAGTCGACGATCCTCGCGTTCGCCGGCACGGGCAGTGGGCGAGGCGGAAGGCGGCGGTTCCAGGTCGCGAGCACTCGCACGGGCGCGTCGGCCAGTCCGCGCAGGGCGGCATGCAGCATCCGGTGCGTCGGGTCCTGTGCCGTCGAGGGCGCGACGAGCACGAGCGGCTCGTCACCCGGCGGGAGCTCGACGTCGGCGGCCGGGGGCTCCCACATCAGCGGGCCGACCACGTGCGCGTGCTCCGGCCACACGCGCGGGTACTCGAGCTGGGGAAACGTCGCGACGAGCGCAAGCTGGCGGCTGGTGCCGCCGTGGGTATGGTCCAGGGGCGGCAGGTCTACGCGCGCGCGGGTGTCGTTCAGCTGGGCGCGGCCGAGCTGCAGGCCGTGCTCTAGCGGTCGGCCGGCACGACGCCAGAATGCGCGGCCGGCTGCCGTCCGCGGCAATCGCGCGCCGAGCGAGTAGATCGGCAGGCCGGGCTCGCCCTCCGGGAAGACGTGGGGGATCAGCGTCGCTTGGGGGACGCCCTCGAGCTCGGCCGCGAGGGCGGGGGCGAGCGTGAGGATGTCGGCGACGACGACGTCGGGTTCGAGCTCGGCGACCAGAGGAAGGGTGTCGCGCGTGGCGTGGACGACCGCCTCGTAGAAGTCAAGCGGCTCCGGTCCCGTCGGGAAGACGTGGTACTCCGGCGCGGGGGAGAAGGACAGGCCCTCGGCCTCGATCGGCGCGCGCCAGCGCTCCCACGTCTGCACCGTCACCTCGTGCCCGCGCGCGGCGAGTGCCTTGCCGAGGGCGATGATCGGGAAGGCGTGTCCGGGATCGCCGAAGGCGCCCAGCAGCACCCGCAACGTTGGCCTCACTGGCGACACGGACAGTCGTGACCGGTAACACGAGCCTTGCTACGGAAAACGACGCTCGACGGTCTCCCCAAAAAAGCGCCCAACATCGCGCCGGCGAACATGGATTCAGTAGCTAAGCGGCGGCCAGCTCGGCCACGAGCCGCAACTGCTCCAGCCGCTCGGCCGCGGTGAACGCGATCGGCGTGACCCCCAGCGTGCCGACCCCGGCGTCGCGGTAGATCGCAAGGCGCTCGCGCACGACATCCGGCGGCCCGCACAGCGAGACGGAGTCGATCAGGGCGTCGGGGATCGCGGCCATCGCCTCCTCGCGCTTGCCTTCGAGGTAGAGATCCTGGATCACGGCGGCCTCGGCCTCGAAGCCGTAGCGGCAGACGAGCTGGTTGTAGAAGTTCTGCTTGCGCGAGCCCATGCCGCCGACGTACAGGGCGATGAACGGGCGCATCCCGTCGCGCGCGTCCTGCAGGTCGTCGGTGATGAACACCTGCACGGTCGGCGCCATGTCGAAGTCCTCGAGCGATTTCCCGGAGCGCGCGGCCCCTTCCTGCAGCAGCGGGCGCAGCTCGGAGACGTGCTCGGGGCTGAACAGCGTCGGGATCCAGCCGTCGGCGATCTCGCCGGCGAGCGCCGTGTTCTTCGGGCCGATCGCCGCCAGGTAGATCGGGATCCGCTCCTGCACGGGCGAGATCGTCAGCTTCAGCGCCTTGCCGGGGCCGTCGGGCAGCGGCAACGTGAGCGTCTCGCCGGCGAACTCGACCCGTTCGCGCGCCAGCGCCATGCGGATCACCGCCACGTACTCGCGCGTGCGCTGCAGCTGCTTCCCGAAGCGCTGCCCGTGCCAGCCCTCCGCCACCTGCGGACCCGACGAGCCGATCCCGAGGATCATCCGCCCGTTCGAGAGCTGGTCGATCGTCGCCGCGGTCATCGCGGTCATCGCCGCCGAGCGCCCGGGCATCTGGAAGATCCCCGAGCCCAGGCGGATCTTCGAGGTCTGCCCCGCCAGCCAGCCGAGCACGGTCGCCGTGTCCGAGCCATAGGCCTCCGCCGCCCAGACAGAGTCATAGCCGAGCCGCTCGGCCTCCTGCACGATCTTCAGCTGCTCCTCCGAAGTCAGGCCGAGGCCCCAGTAGCCGATGTGAACGCCGAGCTTCATCTCGTCCTTCACCCTACAGGGCGTCACCCGGGCGCACGAACATCATCTCCGGGACGATGCACGCGGGGGAGACCTTCAAAAGGAAGCGCACCGCCTCGGCGATATCCTCGGGCCGGATCATCTTCTCCGCGGCGACGTGCTGCTTGGCGAACTCGGTCATCGGCGTGTCGACGAACGCCGGGCAGAGTGCCGTGGACTTGATGCCCTGCGAGGCGAGTTCCTTGTTCATCGCCTCCGTCCACCCGACGACGCCGTGCTTGGTCGCCGAATACACCGACAGCCAGCCCTGACCGAACTTGCCGGAGATCGAAGACGTGTTCACGACGAGCGCGTTGGAGTGCTCGGCCGCCGCGGCCTGGAGGAGGGGAAGGCACTCGCGGTAGAAGATCACGATCGAGCGCAGGTTGATCGCGAGCTGCATGTCCAGGTGCTTGGTCTGGATCTCCCCGACCGTCGCCCCAAAGCCGACCCCCGCGTTGTTCAGCAACACATCCAGTCGCCCATATCGCTCGCGATGGCTCGCCACGATCTTCTGGATCGCGCTCTCGTCGGCCACGTTCCCCGCGACCCCGGTCACATCGAGCCCGTCGGCGACGAGACCTTGCACCGCCGTCTCGAGCTTGTCCGGCCGCCGCGCCGCCATCGTCACCCCATAGCCTTCCTCGCCGAGCACCCTCGCAACCGCCAGCCCGATCCCGCTCGATGCCCCCGTAACGATCGCCGCGCGCTCCGCCATGCTGCCTCCCCGGTTGTTTTGTGTCAGGTCCGGCGAGAGCATTCCACACGCTGGTTGGTAGCGTCTGCTCGCCGATCGCAGATCGGCAGCGGGCCTGTAGCTCAGCTGGTTAGAGCAGCGGACTCATAATCCGTCGGTCCCTGGTTCGAGTCCAGGCAGGCCCATATGGAGTACAGGCAGACCCATAGGGATACCGGCGAGCCCCTGCCCGCCACGGTCGAGCTCAGCGAGAAGCAGTACGAGAAGGAGCTGCTGCGCCTACAGACCGAGCTCGTCTACCTGCAGGAGTGGGTCGTCGCCGGCGGCCGTCGCCTCATCGTGCTGTTCGAGGGCCGCGACACCGCCGGCAAGGACGGCGCGATCAAGCGCATCATCGCCTACCTGAACCCGCGCACCTGCCGCGTCGTCGCGGTTCCCACCCCCGGCGAGCGCGAGCGCACGCAGTGGTACTTCCAGCGCTACGTCGAGCATCTGCCGGCCGCCGGGGAGATCGTGCTGTTCAACCGCAGCTGGTACAACCGCGCCGGGGTCGAGCGCGTGATGGGCTACTGCACGCAGGACGAGTACGAAGAGTTCCTGCGCTTCTGCCCGCTGTTCGAGCAGGCCCTGCAGAACGACGGGATCATGCTCATCAAGTACTGGCTGTCGGTCAGCGACGACGAGCAGGAGCGGCGCTTTGAGAAACGGCTGTCCGATCCGCGCAAGCGCTGGAAGTTCAGCCGGACCGACCTGCAGGCCCGCGCCCGCTGGGTCGACTACGCCGAAGCGAAGGACCGGATGTTCGCCTACACCGACACCGAGCACAGCCCCTGGTACGTGGTCGAGGCCGACGACAAGCGCACCGCGCGCCTGAACCTGATCAGCCACCTGCTCTCGATCGTCCCCTACGAGCACGTGCACGAGGGCAAGCGGCCGAAGCTACCGCCCCGCCAGAAGCGCAAGTACCTGCGCCCGCCCAAGCGCACCGAGCGCGTCGTGCCCGAGCGTTACGTCGTGAGCTCTCGCTGAAGGGGCCTAACTCAACTATGCGTGGCGAGGCGCTCGTGGACCGAGCGCACGGCGCTCGAGCCCTCGCCGACCGCGGCGGCGACGCGCTTCATCGAGCCGTGGCGTACATCGCCCGCGGCGAATATTCCCGGCACCGAGGTCTCAAACGGCAGCGGGCTCGGCGTCCCTGCGGCGATCGGCCCCGACAGCTGACGATCGGTGAGCACGAACCCGTCCCCGTCGAGCAGCACGCCGTCGCACAGCCAGCCCGTCGCCGGCTGCGCGCCGATGAAGCAGAACAGCCCCGAACAGGGAATCGTCTGCTTCTGGCCGGTCGCGGTGTGCCGCAGCGTGACCTCGTCCAGATGATCCTCACCCGCAAGGGCATCGACTTCGACGCCGGTCAGTAGGTTGATCTTCGGATCGGCGACGATCCGCTCGATCAGGTACTGGGACATGCTCTGGGTGATCTCGTCGCGCCGGATCGCGATCGTGACACTGCAGTTGTGCTCGCCGAGATGGATCGCGGCCTGTCCCGCGGAGTTGCCGCCGCCGACGACGAGCACCGGCCTGCCGTCGCAAACCCTCGCCTCGAGGTCGGTCGCGGCGTAGTAGACGCCGGCGCCCTCGAAGCGCTCGAGGTCTTCGACGTCCAGGCGCCGGTAGCTGGCGCCCGAGGCGACGATCGCGGCGCGGGTCGGGACCTCTGAGCCGTCGCGGAGGATGACGACGTGGAATCCAGCCTCGACCCGCAGGCCCACGACTTCGCAAGGGGAGTTCAGCCGCGCGCCGAGCCGCATCGCCTGCACCGCGGATCGCGCGGTGAGATCGCCGCCGGAGATGCCGTTGGGAAAGCCCGTGTAGTTCTCGATCCGTGAGCTCGCACCGGCCTGGCCGCCGATTGCGACGGCGTCCAGTGAGACCGTGCGCAGGCCCTCCGACGCCCCGTATACGGCGGCTGCCAGGCCCGCGGGGCCGCTGCCGACGACGACGAGATCGAAGATGTAGCCGGGCTTCGGCCGGTAGGTCAGCCCGAGGTGTTCGGCGAAAACCGCCGGCGTGGTGCGGCGCAGGATCTCCGTGGGGGTGATCACGACCGGCATGTCCGCCGCGCGCAGCTCCATCGTCTGCAGTAGCGCCTCGATGTCCTCGGCGTCCTCGACGTCGATCCACGTGTGGGCCAGACGCGAGTGCTCGGCGAACGCCCTCAGGCTCATCGCCTGCGGCGAATAGCGCGACCCGATGATTCTGATCGCCTGGGCGCCCTCACCGGTGCGCAGCAGCTCGCGGCGGGCGAGCAGCGCGCTGAAGATCACCCCGGCGAGGGTCGGGCGCAGGCTCATCAGCCGCCGGAAGTCGGGCTGGGGGACCGCCAGCACCCTGCCGGCTCGGCTGACGCGCGCGGTCAGGAAGCGGCGCTGGCCGGTCAGCAGGTTCAGCTCGCCGATGAAGTTGCCCGCTCCAAATACAAAGAGCGGCTCGTGCTCGGCGCCGTCGTCGGCCGGGCTGAGGATCGCCACGATCTCGACCTCGCCCTCGAGCACGACGAACAGGTCGTAGGAGGACTCGCCCGCCGCGAACAGCAGATCCCCCTCGCTCACCTGCCGCTCGGCGCCGAACTCGGCGACTTCCGCGAGCTCGGCGGCGCTCAGCACGGGCCAGGCGGCGGCACTCTGGTCACTGCGAGCGCTCATGACGCGAGCTTAGCTTGAGATCTGCCTCTAAACCGTGACCGTGCGCGATTGCCCGAGCGGCGCCCCGCCGGTGCCGAGCGCTTGGACTGCCACGTACCGGCCGGGCGCCACGGGCGCGCGCAGCGCGCTCTCGAACCCCCGCGAGCGCGTGCCGGCAACCGGGGAGAGGGCTTCTGTCCGCGCACCGGCGAGCAGCTGCCAGCTCGCGACGCCGGTCGCCCCGTTCCAGCTGGCGTAAGCCGTCAACTGTTCACCGTCGCGCGCCGTGGCGAGCGCCGGGGCTTCGGCGGGCAGGCCCGTCCAGGGCAGGCGGAAGGCCCTGTAGGACTGATACTTCTCCCCGAGCACCGCGTCGAACAGCATGCGCCCGGCATGGTCGAACTCGGACACGCGCGGCGCTTCTCCCCAGCCGATGAACACGTTCCCGTTTGGGAGCAGCTGCACGCTGCCCTGGCTACCGGAGAGGACCTTCGGGTGGGTGTACTGGTGCACCAGGCTCGCGGTCATCGCCCGCTCGTCGAGGTCGAGGATCAGGCCGCGCGAGCGCTTCTCGACGGCTGGGGTCGCGCCGTTGTCGAAGATCGTGAGCGTCCCGTCGGGCCGGCGGCGAGCATGGTGCTGCCAGGCGAAGCCCGCGCCGGGATCGATCTCGAAGTCGCTGTGCTTGCCGCCCAGGCGCCACAGGATCGCCCCTCGGCGGTCGAGCTTGTAGACGGTCTGCATGCTGCGCGAGGAGACCAGCAGGTTGCCGTCGCCGTCGAGATCGACCGAGTTGATGTGAAAGAAGTCCCAGTTCGCTTCCACCGGCGCGTAGGAATCTCCCAGCGCCACGTGATCGAGGCTGTGCCACTCGAGCAGCAGCCTGCCGCTCGACAGGTCGATCTCCTGGAAGATTGCGTCCTGGATCGTGCCATCGCGCGGTCCGCCGACGGCGCGCAGGTCGGCTTTCCTGATCACATAGCTCGTCAGCAGCGCCGTATCGCGCGGCGTGATCACGAACTCGTGCAGGTCCCCGTGCAGCCCGCGCGCGGCCTGTACGCGTCGAATCGTGCGGTAGCCGGCATCCGCGATCACGTATTCGCCCACGCCGTGGCCGTACTCGATCAACCCCTCCCACCAGGTCAGGACCGGGCTGCCGCGGTAGCTCTGCACCCGGAAGTTGGTCGTCACCTTCCCCGCGATCGGGTTCTCCCAGATCGGCTCGCCGGTGTTGTCGACGATCACCGCGCCGACCTGACCGACCGGCGCGTTGTAGGGGGCGATGAAGATCGGGTCGGTGCAGACGCCCTGCTCGCAGCGGGCGATCGTCAGCGCCGGAATCCGCAGGTCCGGTCGCGTATGCCATTTCGGCGCTTTCGGCGGCGCTGGAGCGGATGATGCGAGGGCCGCAGCGGCGAGCTCGCCCACTCCCCCCGCAAGGGTGAGCCCGGCCACGCCGATCCCGGCGGAGCGAAGAAGCTGCCTGCGGGTCAGTGACGGATCGTCGTGGACCATCTCCATCACCCAGGAAAGCGCATCTCCCGAAAGACTCTCTAAGCGTCTTGAAGAAATGCGCGAGAGCCCACTAGGATCACTGGGGCGATGAGCGAGCCGGCGTCCCTGGAAGATGCGATCACGCACGGCGAGGCCGTCCTCGACGGCGGTCTGCGCTTGCACTATGTGGAGGCGGGGGAGGGTCCGCTGGTCGTCCTGCTCCACGGCTTCCCCGAGCTCTGGTACTCCTGGCGCCGTCAGCTGCAGCCGCTCGCCGCCGCCGGCTTTCACGTGGTGGCGCCGGACATGCGTGGCTACAACCTCTCGGACAAGCCCGCGGGCTGGCGTGCCTATGACATGAAGTTCCTTGCGGGCGATATCGCCGGGTTGATCAAGCACTTCGGCGTCGAGCGCGCCGATGTCGTCGGTCACGACTGGGGCGCCGCGGTCGCCTACGGGGTGGCGGCGCTGCACCCTGAGTCGGTGCGGCGGCTGGCGATCCTCAACGTGCCCCATCCGGCGCGGATGCTTGCGGGGCTGAAGACTCTCAAGCAGCTGCGTAAGAGCTGGTACATGTTCTTCTTCCAGCTGCCCTCGATCCCCGAGCGGCTGTTGCGGCGCGACGGCTTCTCGGGGCTGAAGCGTGCGATGCGCGCCGATCGCGCGAAGCTCGGCAGGCCGACCGTATTCAGCGACGAGGTGCTCGAGCGCTACACGCAGGCGTGGTCGGAGCCCGGTGCGTTGACCGCGATGCTTGGCTACTACCGCGCCGCCCTGCGCCAGTCGCCGCGCGCGGCCGGCGCGAGGATGCGCCCGATCGATGCGCCCACGCTCGTGATCTGGGGCGATCGCGACACCCTGCTCGGAGCGGAGCTGGCCGAGCCGGAAGCGCGCTGGGTGAAGGACGTGCGCGTCGTGCACCTGCCCGAGGCGACGCACTGGGTCCAGCACGACGAGCCGGAGCGCGTCAACGAGCTGCTGATCGAGTTTCTCGGCGGCACTGAGCCCGCCGCCTAAGCGATAGACCTCCGTCCGGTCCGCCCTGCCCGTCGGCGTGGGCGCGGGCCGGGTCGATGATCCCCGCGCTCAGACACCGACGCGCGCCGGGACGGGCCGCTCGACCTCCACGGGTCCCTGTGTCTGCTCCGGATCGTCTTCGCACAACCGCGCGGCGGTCGCGGTCGCTGTGTCGAGCGCCCAGCGCGTGGTCGTGACCAGCCCGAGCACGACGATCAGCGCGCCGCAGCCGGCGAGGAGCCACCAGCCCGGGTGGGTCCCGGTCGCCAGCAGCGCCGGGTCTGCCGTCGCCACGACCGCGATTGCGCCGGCCAGCGCGACGCCGAGCGACTGGCCCACCTGCCGGCTCGTGGAGGCGACGGCCGAGGCGACGCCGGCCTGCGCCGGCGGCATCCCGGAGACGGCGGTGTTTGTGATCGGCGGGTTGACCGAGCCGAAGCCGATCCCGAAGACGACGTAGGCGGCGAGCAGCCAGGCCGGTGAAGTGGACACGGTCAGGCCCGTCAGCATCAGACCCGAGAGCAGGATCGCGCCGCCGCCGATCACGAGCGACGGGCGTGCGCCGCGCGCGCCGACCAGACGCCCGGTCAGCGGTCCAACGACGACCGTGATCGCCGCCATCGGCAGCGTGTAGAGGCCGGCGTGGAAGGGCGATAGGCCGCGCGCCTCCTGCAGGTAGATCGTGTTCAGGAACAGGAAGGCGCCGAGTGCGATGAAGGCGGCGATCGCGGTAAGGGTCGCGCCCGAAAAGGGCACGCTCGCGAAGAAGCGCACGTCGATCAGGGGATCGACGCGACGCCGCTCGTAGCGGACGAGCGCGCCGACGGCGACCGCCGCGAGCGCGAACAGGCCGAGGATCTCGCCCGAAAGCCAGCCGTGGGAGGGCCCCTCGATGATCGCGTAGACGGTGCTCGCGAGCAGCACGATCACGAGCAGCTGCCCCACGGGGTCCACACGCCGGGGGCGCGGCGCCTTGGACTCGGGCACGAAGCGCCAGGTGAGCGCCGCCGCGAGCAGGCCGATCGGCACGTTCACCCAGAAGACCGAGCGCCAGCTGCCGGCGTCGACGAGCGCGCCGCCGAGCACCGGGCCCATCGCCATGCTGAGGCCGATCACGCCCGCCCACAGCCCGATCGCCTGCGCGCGCTCGCGCGCGTCCGTGAAGGTGTTGCGGATGATCGACATCGCGACCGGGTTGAGCATCGAGCCACCGACCGCCTGGACCATGCGAAAGACGATCAGCAGTTGCACGGTCGGCGCGAGGCTGCAGAGCAGCGAGCCGAGCGTGAACAGCACCAGCCCGAGCTTGAACACGCGCGCGCGACCGAAGCGGTCGGCCATCGAGCCCGAGAGCATCAAGAGGCTCGCGAGCACCAGCGTGTAGGAGTCGATCGTCCACTGCAGCTGCGGCACCGAGGCGTGCAGTTCGCGGCGGATCGAGGGCAGCGCGACGTTCACGATCGTGTTGTCGAGCCCGACGATGAACAGGCTCATGCAGCAGATCGCGAGGATCAGGTAGCGGCGGCGGTCGGGCGCCTGAGCCGGTGGGAACGCTGCGCTTGCGCTTGTGGCCACCCAACGACTGTAGTGTCCGATCGCGCGCCCGCGTGGGAGCGCAGGGGCCGCGTGGAGGCGCGAAGCTCGCCGCCTGGAGCGCCAGAGCCCTCCGGCGCGGCCAATACGCTCAAGTCATGCAGCCCGACGAGCGTCTCGCCGTGATCGATCTCGGCTCGAACTCGTTCCGGCTCGTCGTCTTCGCGGCAGCCGACGGCTGGTGGAAGCGCACGGATGAGATCTATGAGCCTGTGCGGATCGGCGAGGGGCTGGCGGCGAGCGGCAGGCTGGGGGAGAAGCCGATGCGGCGCGCGCTTGCAACGCTCGACGTGTTCGCCCATTTCTGTCGCGCCGCCGGCTTACTGCCCGATCCGGGTTCCTCAATGGCGGGGGCCGAAGGCACGGTCGACGCGGTCGCGACGAGCGCGATCCGCGACGCGGAGAATGCGGCCGAGTTCCTCGCGCGCGCACGGGAGCTGACCGGGCTGCCGATCCGCGTGCTCGATCGCAAAGCCGAGGCGCGCTACGGCTACCTGGCGGCGATCAACTCGACGACGCTGCACGACGGCTGCGTGCTCGACCTCGGCGGCGGATCGCTGCAACTGGTGCGCGTGACCGAGCGCCTGGCGCGCGACTGCGGCTCCTGGCGCCTCGGCGCCGTGCGAATGACCGAGCGTTTCCTGCCGCCGAACGGACCGGCCAAGCGCAAGCAGATGGAGGAGCTGCGCGAGCACGTCGCGCGCGAGCTCGAGCAGGCGCCCTGGCTCGCACGGGCCGGCCGGCGTCTCATTGGGATCGGGGGGACCGTGCGCAGCCTTGCGACCGCAGCGCAGCGCGCGGCGGGGTTGCCTTCGAACGGTGTACAGGGCATGGTGATCGAACGCGGGGCGCTCGACGATCTGGTGGAGCGACTGGCCGCGCTGCCCGTCGCCGAGCGCAGCACGATTCCCGGTATCAAGCCCGCCCGCGCGGACCTGATCCTCGCCGGGGCGATCGTCGTGCAGGTTGTGCTCGAGGCCGGCGGTTTCGACGGCCTCGAGGCGACCGAGGCGGGGTTGCGCGAGGGGGTGTTCTTCGAGCGCCTGCTCAGCCGGCAGGAGCGGCCGCTGTTCGAGGATCTCAGGCACACGAGCGTGATGAACCTGGCGACCCGCTACAACGTCGACGCCGCGCACACACGTCACGTCGCCGCGCTGGCGCTCGGGATGTTCGACGAGCTGGCGCGCCTCGGGCTGCACGACGGCGATCCGCGCGAGCGCGAGCTCTTGTGGGCGGCCTGCATGCTGCACGACATCGGCATGTCGGTCGACTACGACGACCACCACAAGCACTCGCGCTACCTGATCCTCAACGGCGGCCTGCCGGGCTTTACCCCGGTCGAGGTCGCGACGATCGCGCAGGCCGCCCGCTACCACCGTAAGGGCATGCCCGATCCGGGGCCGCTCGCGGCCCTGTTCGAGGCCGAGGACATGGCGCGCCTGAACCGCTGCGCCGTGCTGTTGCGCCTGGCCGAGGACCTCGAGCGCTCGCGCGACCAGCTCGTGCGCGGCGTCGAGGTCTCACTGCTCGGCGGCGGCAAGCCCTCCAACGGAGCCGGTGCGGATGGAGGCGAAGGCGCGGGCGAAGTCGAGCTGCGCGTGATCGCCGACGGCGACGCGGCCGTGCCCCGCTGGGCGGCCAGTCGCGAGACCGAGCTGTTTGCGCGGGCCTTTCATCACGATCTATCGGTAGCGGCGTAGCCCGAACCGAACTTGCTCAGCCGGCGGCCGCCAACGCTCGTTCGTGCCCGGCGCAGTCGAACAGCGCGAGGCCGTACGGGTAGGGGACCGGGCTGCGCCAGGCTGAGGGCGCGAGCTCCGTGCAGGCGCGCAGAACCGCGCGCGTGGCGCGGTTGCCGCCGCGCAGCGAGTACTCGCCGCCGAGCAGCACGTAGCGCGCTTGGTGGTTGGCGACCATCCGCGCGAGCTCGGGGCCTTCGACGGCCGGGTCGGTGCCGCTGTAGCCGCCGAGTGCGCCCGCGTCGAGGCCAAACAGCATCATCGGGGCGGCGGTGTCGGAGGCGACCGTCAACAGCGCCCAGCGTGTGCCGGGGTCGTGCGTGCTGACGTAGTCGGCCAGCGCGCGGTCGATGCTCTCGTCGCGCGCGTCGACGCCGTAGGCGCCGGCGCCGGGATCGTGATGGGGGCCGGCGGCGGGGAACGTGCCCTCGGCCGGCGCCAGCCACGTGGTGGTCGAGTAGGCGCCCGGCGCCACCAGCAGCAGTAGGAAGGTGAAGGCGATCGCCGGCACCGCGAGGCGGCGCAGGGCGAAGAACGCGCAGACGCCGGCGGCTCCGCCGGCCACGAGCACCGGGATGAACCACTCCATGTAGTGCTCGCGGTGCATCAGCACGACCTGCACCGCGACCGTCGCCGCGACCGCGCAGGCGAACAGCACGAGGCTCGAGATCCGGCGCGCTCCGAGCGCGGGCCCGCGTGCGAGCTCGACGAGCGCGAGGACACCGGCGCCGGCCATCGCGCCGGTTCCGGGCGCGAGCCCGGAGACGTAATAGGGGTGCACGATCCCCTTCGAGAGGCTCAAAACGACCGCCTCGACCGCGAACCATCCTCCGAGCACGAGCAGCGCCATCAGCCGAAGATCGCGCCGGCCGTCGAGGATCAACAGCAGCCCCAGCGAGAGCAGCCCGACGAGCGCGAACGGGAGCATCCAGGCGGCCTGATCGCCGAGTCCGATGTGGAACAGCCGCAGGGGGCCGGGAGGGCCGCCGAAGGGGATCGGGTTCTTTTCCCGGCCCTTCGTCACGACCGGCGCCAGCGTCGGGGTGGGCTCGTTTTTAGCGGCGCTCGACGCCGACGCACCATGTGCGGCACCCGGACCGGCGCCGTTGCCGGAATGAGCATGGGCGGCCTTTTCGGCGACCGCGCGTTCGCGCGCAGGCGGTACATATGCCCCGGGCAGAACGGCCACCTGCCCGGGGCCACCGGACTGCCCTTCGACGCGCCCGAAGCCGTTGTATTCGAACGTCAGACCAAGCTCCGTGTTGTTCGTCGAGCTGCCCACGTAGGGTCGCTGGGAGGCGGGGGTGAGTTCGACGACGGCGATCCACGCGAACGAGACGGCGAGCATCGCCAGGCCGGCGACCGCGAGCTGGCCAATGCGTCGTGGAATCGAGCCGGGGGCGCAGACGAGGTAGGCGAGCGCGACCCCGGGGACGACGAGGTAGGCGGCGAGCGTCTTCGTGTTGAAGGCGAGCCCGACGAGCACGCCGCACCACAAGAGCGTGCGCCAGCGGCCGGTCTCGCAGGCGCGCAGCGCGGCGCCACAGGCGAGCACGAGCAGCAGGATCAGCACCGGGTCGACGCCGTTCTCGCGCGAGACGGCCACGAACGACGGGAACACGGCCAGCGCGAGCGCGCCGGCAATCGCGGGCCAGGGGCCGAGTCGGCGGCTCATCACCCAGTACAGCGCCGCGACCGAGAGCACGCCGATGATCGCCTCGGGCAGTAGCAGGCTGAGGGGGGAGAAGCCGAACAGCTTTGCGCTCGCGGCCTGCACCCACAGCGCCAGCGGCGGCTTGTCGACCGTGACCAGCCCGCCGGGGTCGAACGAGACGAACAGGAAATTGTGCCACGAGCGCAGCATCGACCGCACGCCGGCCGAGTAGAAGATGTTGGCGTAGCCGTTCTGGGAGAGCTTGTTGAGGTTCAGCACGGCCGACAGCGCGAGCACGCCCGCGAGCGCGAGACGGCGGAGAACGATCATCCGTGCAGCGCGCTGAGCAGCCGATCGAGGTCGCCCTCGTCGTTCCATGCCCCGACCGAGGCGCGCAGCCACGGTCGTCCCGGGATGTCGCGCAGCACCACACCGCCTGCGGCGAGCCGTGCGCGCTCGGCTTCGGGATCGGCGCGCTCGAAGGAGACCAGGGTGCTCTTGCCCCGCGGGGCGACAGAGATGTCCCGTTCTCCCAGCAGCTCCGCCAGTCGTGCGGCCAGTGCGATCGCGCGCTCGTGCACCGCCCCCCAGCCCGCCGACGCCAGCAGTGTCGTGGACGCCAGCGCGCCGGCGACGGTCTCGGCGCTGAGGCTCAGCGAGTCAAAGCGTCTGCCGTCCTCGTGCAGCTGGGCCTCCAGGCCCTCGTTCGGGTCGGCCAGGTTCGGATAGCCGCGCCGGGCCACCTGTACCTGCGCACGCAGGGCTGGGCTCACGTACAGCATCCCCGTCCCGTCCGGGCCGCACAGCCACTTCTGCCCGGCCCCCGCATATGCGTCGCAGCCGAGCGCCGCCACATCGACCGGTACGGCGCCGACTCCCTGCGCGCCGTCGAGCAGCACGGGGACCTCGACCTGCCCCAGCTCCTCCGGAGCGACGCTCCCGCTCATCCAGCCGACGTGTGAGCAGGCGACGAGCCGCGTCTTGGGACCGAGGGCATTCGCCACCTCGGCGAACGGCACCGCCCTGATCGAGACGCCCTTCAGCTCCCGCGCGGCGCTCAGCGCGCCCAGCAGCCCGGGGTGCTCCTCGTCGCTCGTCACGATCTCATCGCCCGGGCTCAGCTCCAGGCCGCCGATCACCTGCGCGATACCCTCGCTCGTCGACGTCGTCAGCGCCAGATCCGCGCTGTCACAGCCAAGCGCCGCGGCGTAGAGCGCTCGCAACTGCCCGTTCAGCTCCGTGCGCCGTTCGAAGTGCGCCTGCGTGCGGCCCGCTTCAGCCTCGCGGTTGAGCTCGTCCCCGGCGGCGGCCACCGCGCGCGCGGGCAGCGGCCCGTCGGTGCCGGCGTTCAGATAGGCCAGCCGCTGCAGGACGGGAAACTCGGCACGTAACCCGGGAAGCTCCACAAACCGCGAGAATACCCGCATGGCCAGCGCCCCTGAGCAGATACCGCTGTGGGAGCCGACGGCCGGGCAGCGCGAGCGCGCGGAGATGACGCGCTTCATGCGCTTCGCCGGCGAGCGCTGCGGCGAGCCGTTCGCCGACTACGACGAGCTGTGGCGCTGGTCGGTGGCGGAGGTCGAGGAGTTCTGGGCGAGCATCTGGGAGTTCTGCGGCGTGCGCGTGTCGAAGCCCTACAAGCGCGTGCTGGGCTCTCACGTGATGCCGGGGACGCGCTGGTTCGAGGGGGCCGAGCTGAACTACGCGGAGAATCTGCTTCTGGGACCTATAGATGGCGAAGACGCCGGCCCGGTCTCGGGGGAGGCGGCGCCGGACGCGCGCGCATCCGGGCGCAACCCAGGGGAGCCCGCGGTCCTGCACTGCTCGGAGCTGCGCGAGCTGGCCCAGCTCACCCGGGGCGAGCTGACCGCCGAGGTCGCCCGCGCCGCGGCCGGGTTGCGTGCGCTCGGCGTGGGCCGCGGCGACCGCGTCGTCGCCTACATGCCCAACATCCCCGAGACGTTGATCGCGTTCCTTGCGACGGCGTCGATCGGCGCGATCTTCTCGAGCGCGGCACCCGAGTTCGGGGCGCGCAGCGTGATCGATCGCTTCGCGCAGATCGAGCCGAAGGTGCTGCTCGCCGTCGACGGGTATCGGCACGGGGGCAAGGACTTCGACCGGCTCGCCGTCGTGCGGAGCATCCTCGAGGAGTTGCCGACGGTCGAGCACGCGGTCCTTTTGCCCTATCTCGACCTCGATGCGGATCCCGCCGGAATCGAGGAGGGAATCTCCTGGGAGGATCTCCTCGAGCGCGGCGAGGGCGCCGAGCTGAGCTTCGAGCAGGTCCCGTTCGACCACCCCCTGTGGGTGCTCTACTCCTCCGGCACGACCGGCCTGCCGAAGGCGATCGTGCACAGCCACGGCGGGATTCTCGTCGAGCAAATGAAGAAGCGCCTGCATCTGGACCTGCGGCAGGGCGACCGGATGTTCTGGTTCACGACGACCGGCTGGATGATGTGGAACTTCCTCGTCGGCTGCCTGCTCTCCGACGCCGCGATCGTGCTCTACGACGGCAGCCCTGCGTACCCGGATCTGGGGATGCTGTGGAACCTGGCAGAGAGCACCGGGATGACCTGCATGGGCCTCAGCGCCGGTCTGCTGGCCAGCATGGAGAAGGCGGGGATCGAGCCCGCCCGCGACCACGACCTGAGCAGGTTGCGCGCGATCGGCTCGACCGGTTCGCCGCTTGCGCCGGAGAGCTTCAGGTGGGTCTACGAGCACGTCAAGCCCGACGTCTGGCTGTTCTCCACGAGCGGCGGCACCGACGTCTGCACGGCGTTCGTCGCGGGCTGTCCGCTGCTGCCGGTGTACGAAGGCGAACTGCAATGCCGCGCGCTCGGCTGTGCGGTGGAGGCGTTTGACGAGCAGGGGCGTAGCCTCGTCGATGAGGTCGGCGAGCTGGTGATCACGGAGCCGCTGCCCTCGATGCCGATCTATTTCTGGAACGACCCCGACGGTGCGCGGTTGCGAGAGAGCTACTTCGCGATGTACCCGGGCGTCTGGCGCCACGGCGACTGGATTCGGATCACGCCCCGGGGTGGAGCGGTGATCTACGGCCGCTCCGATTCGACGATCAACCGGCAGGGCGTGCGGATGGGCACGAGTGAGATCTACCGGGCCGTCGCGACCGTGCCGGAGGTGCTGGACGCGCTCGTCGTCGACGTTCCCCGGGGCGCAAGCGAAGCCGGTGGGGGGAAGGAGCTGTGGATGGGACTGTTTGTCGTTCTGAGCGAGGAAGCCTCACTGGATGAGGATCTGACGAAGACGATCAAGCGACGAATCCGTGAGGACTGCTCACCCCGTCACGTGCCCAATGAGATCCTGCAGATCGGGGAGGTCCCGCGCACATTGTCCGGAAAGGTGCTGGAGGTGCCGGTCAAGAAGATCCTGATGGGCACCGCCCCCGAGCAGGCCGCGAGCGTCGATTCGCTCGCCAACCCCCGTTCCCTCGACTACTTCGTCGAGCTTTCGAAGACGCTCTGAATCCCCTCCAGGATTCAATCCCCCCCCCAGGATTCCGTTGAAGGGCCCTACAAACCCATACTGCGACCCACGATCTCCTTCATGATCTCGTTCGCCCCGCCATATATACGTGTGACGCGCGCGTCCGCGTACGCGCGCGCGATCGGGTACTCGGTCATGTAGCCGTAGCCGCCGAACAGCTGCAGGCAGCGGTCGACGACGCGCCCCTGCACCTCGGTGCACCACCACTTCGCGATCGCCGCGTCCTCGGGCGTCAGGTCGCCTTCGTTCAGGGCTACGACGCAGCGATCGACGTACGTGCGCGCGATCTCGACTTCGCTGCGCACCTCGGCGAGCGTGAACCGCGAGCTCTGAAACGACCCGATCGGCTGGCCGAAGGCCTGGCGCTCGCGCACGTAGTCGAGCGTCCAGCCGAGCGCGGCCTCCGCCGCCGCGACCGCCGAGGCGGCGATCGACAGCCGCTCCTGGGGGAGGTTGGAGACGAGGTAGCGAAAGCCCTCGCCCTCATGGCCGAGCAGGTTCTCGAGCGGGACGCGCGCCTCGGTGAACGACAGCTCGGCCGTGTCCTGGGAGTGCTGGCCGAGCTTCTCGAGGTTGCGCCCGCGCTCGAAGCCCTCGGTGCCGCGCTCGACGACGAGCAGCGAGATCCCGCGGTGTCTGTCCTGATGGCCGCCCGCCCCGGTCTTGACCGCGAGGATCACGAGGTCGGCGTTGATCCCATTCGTGATGAACGTCTTGGCGCCGTCGACGACGTAGTGCTCGCCCTCGCGCCGCGCGCGCGTGGACATGTTCGCCAGGTCCGAGCCGATCCCGGGCTCGGTCATCGCCAGCGCCGTGATCAGCTCGCCGGAGGCGATCCCCGGCAGCCAGCGCTCGCGCTGGGACTCGTCGCAGTAGCTGAGGAAGTAGGGCAGGCAGATGTCGTTGTGCAAAGTGATCCCGAGCCCGAAGCCGCCGACGCCGGCGCGCTGGGTCTCCTCGCCGATCACGAGGTTGAAGCGGAAGTCCGCGGCGCCCGCGCCGCCGTGGCGCTCGGGCACGGACATCCCGAGAAAGCCGCCGCGGCCGGCGAGCGCGAAGACCTCGCGCGGGACGATCCCGTTGCGCTCCCACTCGCCGTAGCGGCCAACTTCGCCGAGCACCTCGCGCTCGAGAAACGTGCGGAAGCTCGCGCGGAAGTCTTCGTGGAGGTCTTCGTAGAGGGTGCGCTTCATGCAGCGAGAGACACTACCGGCGCCGACTCCCCGCGATAGCCCGGCTTCGCGAGCAGCAGTTGCACGTCCTGGATCCGCCGCTCGCGGAAGCCCCCCTCGCAGTAGCAGAGGTAGAGCTCCCACAGCCGGCGGAAGCGCTCGTCGTAGCCGAGCTCGGCGAGACGCTCAGAGGCGGCGAGGAAGCGCTCGCGCCAGCGCGCGAGCGTCGTCGCGTAGTGGGCGGTGATGTCCTCCAGATGCACCTGGCGCAGGTCGGTCACGCGCGGCAGCTGACGGGAGATCAGCTCGAGCGAGGGCAGGCAGCCGCCCGGAAAGATGTAGGTGTTGATGAAGCTCTTGCCGGCCTTCTCGACCTGGTAAGCGCGGTCGTCGATCACGATCGCCTGCAGCAGCATCGCGCCCTCGCGCGTCAAGAGCTCCGAGCAGCGGCGGAAGTAGGTCGGGAAGTTCTGCCAGCCGACGGCCTCGATCATCTCGATCGAGACGAGCTTGTCGTAGGAGCCCCGCAGGTCGCGATAGTCCTCGAGCAGCACCGTCACGCGATCCTCGAGCCCCGCCGCGCGCACACGGGCGGTCGCGTAGGCGTGCTGCTCGCGCGAGATCGTCGTCGTCGTCACGCGGCAGCCGTGGTGTTCTGCGGCGTAGACGGCGAACCCGCCCCAGCCGGTCCCGATCTCCAGCACGTGATCGCCGGGGCCGAGGTCGAGCTTCGCGCAGACCCGCTCGAGCTTCGTCAGCGAGGCCTCCTCGAGCGTCGCCCGTGGCGAGGGGAAGATCGCGCAGGAGTACATCATCGTCGGGTCGAGGAACAGCCCGAACAGCTCGTTGCCGAGGTCGTAGTGGGCGGCGATCTGCCGGCGCGAGCGCCCGATCGTGTTGCGCCGCAACCACCGCATCCAGCGCTGCATCGGGATCAGCACCGGCGCGAGCGCGCGGCGCAGGTTGTCGAGCGAGCGCACGTTGAGCGCGGCGAGGCGGGTCAGCGCGACCAGGTCGGGGCACTCCCAGAGGCCGTCCATGTAGGACTCGCACAACCCGACGCTGCCGCGCAGCAGGGCGGGATAGAAGCGGGGGGAATGGACCTCCACAGTGACCCGCAATGGGTGCGGGGCCTGCACGTCGCCGAACGTGAGGCGCTCGGAGCCCTCGAGGATCGTGAGCTCGCCATCGTGGATGCGCCCGAGCAGTCGCAGCACGAGTCGGCGGGCCAGGCGGTCGCGCCGTCGCGCCTTTGCGCCGCTCCCGCGCGCCGGTTTGTCCAGCACCCGCGCCCTCCTCAGCGGTCCGATCGCAGAGCTCATCTCTGCAGCGCTCCCTTACCCGGGTGGGGAAAGTATCTAGCGCCACGCAACCGCAGACGAAGAGCATGGGCATAGATCCGAATCACGATTCGCAACGTGATCAGGGGGTATCGGATCAGGACCGCTCGCAACGCACGCGGGGTCATCTGACGACGTTGCAGCGAGAGGGTCGCGTCGAAGACCTTGGTCTGCCCGCGGTCGGTGGTCTGCCCGCGGTCGGACTCCATGCGGTCGGACTCGATATGCACCAGCAGTTGCTCACCGGGCTCGGTCAGACGCCAGTCATAGGTGTGGTCCATCCCCATCAGGGGCGAGACGTGGAGCTGCTTGTCGAACCTGGCCCGCATCAGCCTGACGGTCCCATGATCGGAGGGATCCACGACCCCCATCACATAGGAGTGACGCTCTCCCCAAGGTGTGTTTGTAACATCTGCAACGATAGCGACCACCTGAGAACCGTCTTCGGAAAAGCAGTAGTAGAAGCTGACCGGGTTGAAGGACTTGCCGAAGTAACGAAGGTGCGTGAGTAGCCGAATCGGTCCCGTGAGATGCACCCCGATACGTTCCCGCACCAGCTCGCGGACGGCATCGGACAGGGGGACGTCGGGATCGCCGAGGTAGTCGGAGCGACGAAACCAGGCCAGGGCAGGCCGGCGCGCCGACCAAGACAACGTCCCGTCGAAGCACGACGGTAGCTCAGAAAGATCGAGGTAGGCCATGAACAGGGGATAGCGAAGCTCGTCTTCGATCGAACCCATTCGCCGGTGGCGGATCGAACCTTCGTACAGGCAACTCTTCACAGGGTCACCCCAAACGGCTCGCATGCGCGCAGGGCACTGACCACACCGTCCTCGTGAAAGCCCCAGCCCCAGTAGGCGCCGCAGAAATGGGTGCGGGTCGCGAACCCTCCGAGCGCGCCGTGTTGGGATTGGGCGGCGATCCCCGCGGGCGTGAAGACCGGGTGGGAGTAGGGGATCGTGCGAATGATCTTGTCCGGGTCGATCGACTCCGTGCGGTTCAACGTGACACAGAAGTCGTGATTTGGGGATCGGATCCGTTGCAGGTGGTTCATGTAGTAGGTGACGGTGCTCAACGGCTTGGGCTCGCGCAACAGGTGGAAGTTCCAGGCCGCCCGCGCGAAGCGGCGGCGGGGGAGCAGCGTCGAGTCGGTGTGCAGCACCGCCTCGTTGCGCTGGTAGGGGATCGCGCCGAGCACCTCGTGCTCGCGGTCGGAGGCGTCGCTGAGCATCGCGAGCGCCTGGTCGGAGTGGGCGGCGATCACGACTTGGTCGAAGGATTCCGTATCCCGCCGGGCGCGGCCGGCGCCGCCGCGCCCGCGATCCTCAGCCGTGACCTCCACGCGATCCTCCGTGCGGGCGATCGCGCAGACGGGCGAGTCGAGCCGGATGCGCTCGTGCAGTGGCCGCGTGAGCGCCTCGACGTAGCGCGCCGAGCCGCCGGCGACGGTCGACCAGCGCGGGCGATCGCGGAAGCCGAGCATCCCGTGGTTGGCGAAGAACTCGGCGAGGAAGCGCACGGGGAAGGAGGCGATCTGGCGCGGGTCGGCCGACCACACGGCCGAGACCTGGGGGACGATCAGGCGGCGGACGAAGACCTCGGAGAAGCGCCGCCGCACGAGAAAGTCCTGCAGCGACTCGCCGTGCGGCGAAAAGCCCCCGTGTCCCCGTTCCCCCGACGATCGATCCCGCAACGATCTCCGCGAGGGCTCGCGTGACTGGTCGTGCGTCAACAGCAGCCAGCGCAGCTCGCGGTTGAAGCGCAGCAGGTCGGCGATCATTCGCTGGAAGTGCACGCTGAGCAGGTTGCTGGGCTGGCAGAAGAGCCCGCGCGGCGTGCCCGCGTATTCGAAGTTCTCGTCCTCGCCCTTCACGGAGAAGCTCATGTTCGTCTCCTGCGTCGCGACCCCGAGCTGGTGCAGCAGCCGCGTGAAGTTGGGGTAGTTGCGGTCGTTCATCACGATGAAGCCGGTGTCGACGTGGTGGGTCTCATGCGCGGTGTCGACGCGGATCGTGTTCGTGTGCCCGCCCGCGTAGGAGCCGGCCTCGTAGAGGACGATCTCGTGCTCGCGCGCCAGCAGATGGGCCGCGACCAGGCCGGATACGCCGGCGCCCACGATCGCGATCCTCATCGCAACTCTCCGCATCCGGTCGATCTACGGACTCGCATCTCGTCTCCCATTGTGTGCCTATCTGCGTTCGTTGCCCACGCAACGGATCACTGGGCCGTCGCGAAGCCCAAGTGCAAGCCCGAATCCGTCGAACGTCGACGTTCTCGACAGAGGACATCCGCGACACGTTTGGAGGCGTCAGGGAGGAGTGCGAGGCAGCGGCGTCGAACAAGAGCGCCGATGAAGCGTGTTGGCACACCCACCCAGGAGCGGCCCCCGGCCAACGGGACCAGCGACCACCAGAGCCTCTCCAAGTACATCCAGGCGCGCTTCGACGAGTGCTCGCGCTCGCAGAAGGACGTCGCCCAGTACATCGTCGATCACCTCGACGAGGCCGCCTTCCAGACCGCCGAGGAGCTCGCGCGCCGCGCGAACACGTCGAGCTCGACCGTCGTGCGCTTCTCGCAGGCGCTCGGCTTCGAGGGCTTTCCCGAGCTGCAGGCCGCCGCGCGCGAGGAATACCGCCGCGTGCACACGAAGAATGAGCCGAAGAACGGCGCCGGCGCCGCGGCCGGCGTCGGCGGGGCCTCTACCCCGCTGTTCTCACTCGACCAGAACGAGTTCGAGTCAGCCCTCACGGCCGATCACCTGAACGTCGAGGAGACCGCGCGGAAGGTCTCGCGCAGCTCCGTCGAGGCCCTGATCGAGGCGATCGTCTCGGCCGAGAAGGTGCTCGTCGCGGGCACCGACCAGATGGCGTTCTTCGCGAGCTATCTTCGCCACCTGCTGATGCTGCTGGACCTGCGCGTCGACGTCGTCGCGAGTCCCTCGCAGGAGGCGCTCTCGCGGCTCGGGCGGATCGACTCGGGCACGCTAGTGATTGGCCTGTCCGCCGGGCGCCCGCACCCGCTGGTTGTGCGCGCGATGAAGCTCGCCCGCCACCGCAAGGCGCGCACCGCGGCGATCACCGACGCCACGTTGTCGGAGGTCGCGAAGCTCGCCCAGATCAAGCTCTACTACTCCTCGAACTCGCCCGCCTACGTGCGCTCGCACACGGCCCTGCTGAGCATGATCCAGGCGCTGGCGTATGGCGTCTACGCGCAGGACTCGGCGCAGTACGACGACCGCATCAAGGCCTTCCGTCTCAAGTAGCGCTTCGCTCTGCACAGAGGCTTCGCTTGGCCGAGAAGGAAAGACCAGGTCGCATCGGTCTATTGAATGGCTCGATCACGGAAACCGTTCGGGGCGGTGCGTAGGCTTTTCAGGCCGCCCTCGACTCCCGCCGGGGGCGCTATACTTCATGCACGTGAATTCAGGGTGTCCGTGTACAGCGGCAGCCCCGGTTCGTGAGCGGCCCGCCATCGGCGGGTCGTTTGCGTTCTTGGCCCGCAAGCTATCCTTCAACCCATGCGTGACGAGGCGACATTCCGGGTCAAGACCGGCCTGGCGGAGATGCTCAAGGGCGGCGTGATCATGGACGTGGTCACGCCCGAGCAGGCGAAGGTCGCCGAGGACGCGGGGGCGGCCGCGGTGATGGCGCTCGAGCGCGTGCCCGCTGATATCCGCCGTGATGGAGGGGTCGCACGGATGTCAGACCCGGAGATGATCGAGGGGATCCAGGAGGCCGTGACGATTCCGGTGATGGCGAAGGCGCGGATCGGGCACTTCCTCGAGGCGCAGGTCCTGCAGGCGCTGGAGGTCGACTACGTCGACGAGTCGGAGGTGCTGACGCCCGCGGACGAGGCCAACCACATCGACAAGTGGGCGTTCAAGGTCCCGTTCGTGTGCGGCGCGACGAACCTCGGCGAGGCGCTGCGCCGGGTCGGCGAGGGCGCGGCGATGATCCGCTCGAAGGGCGAGGCCGGCACCGGGGACATCGTCGAGGCCGTCAGGCACATGCGCAGCATCAACGGCGCAATCCGCCGCCTCGGCACGCTCGACGACAGCGAGGTCGCAACCGCCGCCAAGGAGCTCGCCGCGCCGCTCGATCTCGTCCGCGAGATCGCCCGCGAGGGGCGCCTGCCGGTAGTGCTGTTCTGCGCCGGCGGGATCGCCACGCCGGCCGACGCGGCGCTGATGATGGCGCTCGGCGCCGAGGGCGTGTTTGTCGGCTCGGGCATCTTCAAGTCCGATGACCCGCCCGCCCGAGCAAGCGCGATCGTCGAGGCGACGACGCACTGGCAGGACCCCGAGCGCGTTGCCGCGGCCTCGCGCGGGCTGGGGCCGGCGATGGTCAGCCTCGAGAGCGCGAAGCTCGAGGACGATCAGCTCTTGGCCCAGCGCGGCTGGTAGTCAACGCGACGCAGTTGGCCGATTCGCCGCTCATAGGCGTGCTTGCGCTGCAGGGCGATTTCGAGGCGCATGGGCGGATGCTGCAAGGGTTGGGCGTCGCCGTGCGTGAGGTGCGGGTGCCGGCCGACCTCGACGGCCTGCAGGGGCTCGTGATCCCGGGGGGAGAGTCCACGACGATGACGCTCGGGATCGAACGCGAGGGGCTGGCGGAGCCGATCGCGCGGCTCGTGCGCGAGGGCCTGCCGGTGCTGGGCTCATGCGCGGGGCTGATCATGCTCGATCGTGCGCACCTCGGGTTGATGGATATCCTCGCCGAGCGCAACGCGTTCGGGCGTCAGCTGCAGAGCTTCGAGGCGAACATCGAGATGCGCGGTATCGATGGGGAGGGGGATCCCAGGACTCCCGCGGCTTCTGGCCGCCCGTTGCGGGCGGTGTTCATCCGCGCGCCCTGGATCGCCGAGCATGGCCCCGGCGTGGAGATCCTTGCCGTCCTCGACGGCCATCCGGTGGCCGCGCGCGAGGGGAATATGCTCGCGGTCGCGTTCCACGCCGAGCTGACCGACGACGACCGCGTCCACCGGCTGTTCCTCGATGCGGTCGCTATGCCTGCTCGACCCGCCGTTTCCTAGCCTTCGATTGTGCTTTCGCGCGCGTGCGCCCGCGCGATTTCTGCTTCTTCGGCGTCCGCCGCGTACGTTTGGCGGGAACGGGCACGGCCGGCGGAATCGGCTCCTCCGAGCCCGACTCGGCGAGCGTCTGTACGAGCGGCTCGTCGAGCGCTCCAAGCACGCGGTTGATCGCCGCGTGGATCTCGCCGACGAGCAGGCCGGCGTCGTCGAGCGCCTCCGCTTCGGCGAAAGACCACGTGCGCGAGACGTGCAGTGCCGGACGCAGGTGCAGGGCGCGACGGCCGAGCGTCTGCATGAAGCGCTCGAGCGGTTCCTCGTCCCGCGGGGAGGCGTAGCCACGCTCCAAGAGCCACGGCCACAGCTCGGGGAGAATCTGCTCGCGGTGGTGGGCGCCGACGTGGACCCAGTCCTCGCCCTGCCAGCGCCGCGCGTAGGTGGCGGCGTCCAGCGTGCAGGTCAGATACACGCGCACGCGTTTGGGCGCGTTGCGAAAGCCCAGCAGCGGCTGGGGCGCGACGCGCCAGGGTCCGTCACCGGCGCTTTCGTCGAGGGCGGCGAGACGCTCGGCGCGCCCGGCGCTGTACAGCGCCTGCGCCTGGGGCTTGAGCTCGCCCGGCCACAAGTGCAGCGTCAGCGTCCTGTCGTCGATCTCCAGCGCTGCGCGCTGCAGCGCCTTTGCGCCCAGTCCGGTATCGAGGCGCACGTGCACGAGCCCGACGCGCTCGGGCTGGATCGAGGTCGCCTCGCGCAGCAGCGAGCGCAGGCGCCAGCGGCGGCGCAGCGGGTCTTCGCCGACGCGGCGCAGGCTGCCGAACGGGAGCAGTTCGGCGAAGTCCTGGTGGGCGTAGCCGAGCAGATCGCCGATCAGCATCTGCTCGGCGGGGGCGAGCGCCCCGATCTCGACCAGCCGCCACCAGGACTCGAGCAGGTCGTGCCAGCGCAGCAGGCACGTGCGCCGCTGCGCGAACTCGACGCCGCCGAGGTTGACCTCCGCGACGCGGTGACCGTTGCGCCGCGCCCAGCGGCGGCAGACCTTGCTCTCGATCAGCACGACCAGCTCGGGGTCAAAGCGCAGCACGCCATCGAAGCGCTGCCCGCGGTCGGTCTCGACAATCTCCTGCTCGATCCGCGGCGGCTCGAAGTCGGGCGTCAGGAACACGCTGATGAGCCGCGCGCGCTTGACCCTGCCGTTCGAGGCCCCTTCCTCGGTTGGGTCGACGAGGTGATGGGCCTGCAGGTCGACCGTGCAGTCGGGCAGCTCGCTGAGCGAGCGCTCGCCGATCGCGTGCAGCAGCGTCTCGCGCGCGAGCGGCACGAGCCGCAGGACGATCATCGCGGCGCGCGTCAGCTGATCCTCGTGGCCGCGGGCGAGGTCTGTATAGGGCTCGAAGACGCTCAGGCGCGGGTTCGCGGTGAAGCTCTGCACGGCGCCGATCGCCCTCCTCCCGTCGGATCTCGTCCCCTCGCTGCCAATGACAACCTACAAAACAGCGATGTCTCTCAACTCACATCTAGACAGTAGCGGACAATCGCGTTCCCGTCTAGATGGCGGTGAAGCGCACGACGCCGTCGGACTCCTGTTCGACGATGCGCCCGTCGTTCCGCAGCAGGTCGACGTGGCCGAGCACCTCCGAGAGCGTCAGGTAGGCCTGCGTGACGGCGATGTTGCCCCACAGCTCGAGCGCGATCTCGTGCGCTGTGCGCGGCGCGGTGGCGATCAGGCCGTGGATCTTCTCGGCGCGGCGCTCGTGCAGGCGCAGGCGCTGGTCGATCAGCGCCACGTGGTCGTCGATCGGCTCGCCGTGTCCCGGCAGCACGAGCGACAGCTCCATCGCGCGCGTGCGCCGCAATGAGGCGATGTAGTCGACGAGCGCCTGCGGGCGGGGCCCGGTGAAGTCGGGGCCGGCGCCGAGCGGGCGTGCGATCAGGGGGTTTGAGGAGATGTGCTTGATCAGGTGGTCTGCCGCCAGCATCGTCGAGCGGGCCTCGTCGTGGAGGACCGTGTCGGAGGGGCTGTGGCCGGGGCGGTGCAGGACGCGCAGCGTGCGGTCGCGCAGCCGCAGCTCCTCGCCGTCGTGCAGTGGCCGCGTGACCTCGACCGCGGCGCCCCATGCGCGGAAGCTCGCCGAGACCGCGCGCAGCGCGGTGACGACTTCGGCGGGGATCCCGTGCAGCAGCATCGTCTGCTCGGCGAAGCGGTCGTCGAGCTCGGCCGCCGCACGGAAGTCGCGCAGGTAGGGGGCCAGCTCCGCGAGCGCGGCGACCTCGGCGCCGGAGCGCCGCGCGAGGATTGAGGCGAGGCCGAAATGGTCGATGTGCTGGTGGGTGATCACGAGCAGCTCGATCTGCTCGATCGAGCGCCCGTGCGCGGCGAGCGCCTGTTCGAGCTCGTCCAGCGCCTTGCCCGAGTTCGGGCCGGAGTCGATCAACGTCAGCGGCGAGTCCTCGATCAGATACGCGTTGACGCGCCCGACCTGGAACGGGGTCGGGATCGCCAGGCGGTGGATGCCCTGCTCGGCGGCGCGCTCCAACAGCTCTTGCTCGCCGGGTTGCTCCTGCGCTGAGGACCCGGCCGCCTCTGTCACGAGCGGATCAGATCGAGCACTTCGTCGCGGCGGCGCTCCATGTCCTGCACCGAGACGAGCGACTCCAGGCACAGGCGTAGCAGCGGCTCGGTGTTCGAAGGTCGCACGTTGAAGTGCCAGTCCGGGTAGTCGATCGAGATCCCGTCGAGCTGTTTCTGCTCGGCGTCGGCGTAGCGCGCGGCGATCTCGGCCATCTTCGCCTCCTGGTCGGAGACCTCGGAGTTGATCTCGCCGGAGATGAAGTACTTCGAGCGGTAGGGCTCGAGCAGCTGCGACATCGACTTGCCCGTGCGCGAGAGCAGCTCGAGCACGAGCAGCGCCGGGATCGTGCCGGAGTCCGCACAGTAGAAGTCGCGGAAGTAGTAGTGGCCGGAAACCTCGCCGCCGAACAGCGAGCCCTCGGCGCGCATCCGCGTCTTGAAGAAGGCGTGCCCGACGCGGTTGACGTGCGCGGTGCCGCCGGCCCGCTCGACCGTGTCCGCGACCGCGCGCGAGGCGCGCACGTCATAGAGGATCGCCTCGGGGCGGGTGGGGTCCGATCTTTTTTCGAGCAGCGACTCGGCCAGCAACGCCGTCAGGAAGTCGCCGTCGACGAAGCGGCCGGTCTCGTCGATGAAGAAGCAGCGGTCGGCGTCGCCGTCCCACGCGATCCCGAGGTCGGCGCCGGCGGCGAGCACGCGGTCGATGATGAACCGGCGGTTCTCCGGCAACAGCGGGTTGGGCTCGTGCTCGGGGAAGTTACCGTCCGGCGTCCAGCAGGTCTCGATCAAATCCAGCCCGAAGCCCTCCAGCAACGGGCCGGCGACGGGTCCGGCCATCCCGTTGCCGCCGTCGACGACGACCTTCAGCGGCCTGATCACCGACGGGTCGATGAACCGCAGCACCGTCTCGTGAAACTCCCCGTAGAGATCGACCTGCTCGAGCGAGCCGAGGGCGGGTGGGTTCTTCTTATCATCGGACCCGTCCGCCCGGCCGGACTCGATCATGCGGCGGATGTCCTGGATGCCGCTGTCGCCGGACAGCGCGATCGCGCCCTCGCGGACGAGCTTCGCGCCAGTGTAGGCCTTCGGGTTGTGCGAAGCGGTGCACATCAGCCCGCCGTCGAGCTCGCGCGAGCCGACGAGGTAGTAGAGCATCTCCGTCCCGACCTGGCCGGCGTCGAGCACGTTCGCGCCCTCGCCCAAGAGCCCGGCGCGATAGCGCTCGGAGAGCTCGGGCGCGGTCAGGCGCATGTCGCGCCCAAGGCCGACGCGCAGCTCCGTGACGGGCTTGCCGGAGAGGTCGGAGAGCACGTGCGCGAACGCGCGGCCGATCTGCTCGGCGATCGGGCCGTCGATCTGCTCGCCGTAGATCCCGCGGATGTCGTAGGCCTTGAAGATGTCGGGGGTGACAGCGTTCATTCGGGCTCGCATCCTAAGCTGTATGACATGTCCGGGCATTCCAAGTGGGCCTCCATCAAGCACAAGAAGGCGATCGTCGACTCGCGCAGGGGCGCGCAGTTCACGAAGCTCGCGCGCTCGGTCACGGTGGCGGCGCGCGACGGCGGCGGCGACCCGGTCGGCAACCCGGCGCTCGAGCTCGCGATCCGCAAGGCCAAGGAAGCGTCAATGCCGAAGGAGAACATCGAACGCGCGATCGCGAAGGGCACGGGGGAGGGGGGCGAGGCCGAGGCGATCGAAGCCGTCCTGTACGAGGGCTACGGCCCCGGCGGCGTCGCGGTGCTCGTCGAGGCGCTGACGGACAACCGCAACCGCACCGGCGCCGACGTCAGGCATGCGTTCTCAAAGCACGGCGGCAACCTCGGCGAGCCCGGCTCGGTCGCCTACTTGTTCGAGAAGAAGGGCACGCTCGTGGTCGATGCTGAGCGCTACTCCGAAGACGACCTGATGGCCGCGGTCGAGGCCGGCGCCGATGACATCGTGACCGACGATGGCGCCTTCGAGGTGCTGGCCGAGCCGGCGAGCTTCTCCGCCGTCAGCGGCGCATTGGCCGCCGCGGGCGTGGAGACCGAGAGCGCCGAGATGTCCTACCGCCCGACGAGCCTCGTCCCGATCGACGAGAGCCAGGCGCGCAAGCTGATGAACCTGACGGATGCGCTCGAAGAGCTCGACGACGTCGACGAGGTGCACGCCAACTTCGACGTGCCCGCCGACGTGCTCGAGCGCGTCGCGGGGTGACGCGATTTGGAGGTACGGCGCCGATCCTGATCGGCTGGTAATGAAGATCAGTACCGCGGCCCGCGCGCTCGAGCTCCCTTGGCCGTGACGACTTGATCGCTCCGGTATGTCAATAATCCCCGCCGCATGAGCGCCCCCGAGACCGCCACCGCCGCCCGGCCCCCCGTGGTGATCCTCTGCGGCGGGCGCGGCACGCGCCTGCAGGAGCATACGATCGCGATCCCCAAGCCGCTCGTCGAGATCGGCGGCCGGCCGATCGTCTGGCACGTGATCCAGCTCTACGCGGTCCAGGGGTTCCGCCGGTTCATCCTCGCGACCGGCTACAAGGGCGAGCTGATCGAGCAATTTGTCGCCGCCTGCCCCTGGCCCGAGGGCGTTGCCGTCGAATGTGCGGACACCGGCCTGGAAACTCCCACGGGCGGCAGGATCAAGCTGCTGGAGGACAGGCTCGCGGGGGAGGAGCGCTTCTGCGCGACCTACGCCGACGGGGTCGCCGACATCGACCTCGACGCGCTGCTCGCGTTTCACGCAGACCACGGCGCGCTTGCGAGCATGACCGTCGTGCGTCCCGAGCTCCAGTTCGGCGTGACCGAGCTCGACGGCGCCGACGGCCGCGTGCTCGGCTTCCGCGAGAAGCCCCGCTCGGAGCACTGGATCAACGGCGGGTTCTTCTGCATGCAGGGGGATGCGCTGAACTACCTTGCGCCGGACAGCGTGCTGGAGCGCGCGCCGCTGGAACGTCTGGCCCGGGAGAGCGAGCTACGCGCCTACCGACACGAGGGGTTTTGGGAGTGCATGGACACGTACAAGGACGCGGTCGCGCTGAATGATCTGTGGGCCTCGGGGCAAGCGCCCTGGCGGCTGTGGGGGTAGACCCCCCGGGCAGTGTGCTCTGAGTCGTGCCAGGTCAGGCGACTGCGGTCCGCTCGCGTTCGGCGTGCTCGGCTTCGGCGACCATTTTGTGCGCGTACTCGGGGTCGCCGAGGGCCAGCAGATGCGCGTTCTGGGCGAGATGGAGGGCGGCGGTGCGGTCGAGCGGGACGCGTTTGCCGTCGATGACTGCGTAGACGGTCGGGGTAGCGTCGCTGTCGGTCTGCTTGGGCATGGTCTCAGGATAGGACGTTCGTCAAGCGGGTTCCGTGTCGGTGATGATCTTGGTGATGTGTTCGGCGAGCGGGCGGTAGGGGTCGTGCTTGCCCACGAACACGATGCCGAGCAGATCGTCATGGAGCTCGAGGTCGGTGAACCCGACCGTGTCGAGGCACGAGGGGTTCTGGGAGTGCATGGACACGTATAAGGACGCGGTTGCGCTGAATGATCTGTGGGCCTCGGGGCAAGCGCCCTGGCGGCTGTGGGGGTAGGTCTCGTCGGGGATCCAAAAACCCGCTTCCGACTTCCCTGCCGGTCTTTTTCACGCCGGTTCCCTCAACTGGACACGCCCCCCGTCGGGGATCGATGTCCGCTCGACCGGACAGGGCGCTGTCTTGGGCGCGCCCGCCGGATCGGGCTCAACCGGCCGATCGCACCTCGCCCCCGCCCGGGACCTGGTTTGCCGGGTTCACGGGGACTCAGATGAGGCATGTGGGCGCCATGCGCGGACGGAGCGCTCGACGGATGTTCGACTGAACCGAACGTGATATTGCCGCCAGAACCTCGCAAATTGCGGGGTTTTTGTGCCGCCCAGGAAAAGAATCGAGCGTTTCTACGATCAGGTATTGACGGGCGACGTGTCGCCCCTGTATGTTCATCTCGACTTTGGGCGTTCCGTTGGGGTCGGTCATTCAATTGGGCGGGAGGCAGGGTATGCGGGGACGGGTCCGGTGGCTGCTGGTGCTGGGGGTGGCTTGGGGTGTGGCGGGGCTCGTGGGCTCTTCGGCGACCGCGTTCGGGGAAGGCTCGCCGGGCGGCGAAGGGGCTGGTGGGTCTTCGCTCACGGAAGGCTCGCTGGTGACGCCGGGGTCGCCGGTGGCGGGGGAAGAGGCGCAGGCGGGGGAACAGGCGAAGCTGACGAACCCGGAAGCGGTCGCGGCTCGGGAAGCCAGTAAGACGAAGTACGAGGGGCTGGATAGCGAACAGGCTGCGAAGGTTGCGGGGGAAGCATTTCCGAAGCTGGTCGATGAACCGGCGGGTGGGCCGCCGGGGTTGGCGGCGGGGGAGTCGATCACGGGCTATCCGGACGATAACGCGGCGCGGATCGATCTCGGCGGCGGCAAGCACGGGGTGGTCGAATCGATGGAACCGATCGCGGTCGAAACCTCCTCCGGGCAGCGCGAACCGATCGATCTCAGCCTCGGCGAAGTGGGGGGCGCGTTTCAGCCGCTGCGCTCCGATGTGGCGCTGCGCATACCGAAGCGGCTCGCGGACGGCGTGCAGCTGGCGAGCACGGGCGTGACGCTCACGCCGGTCGATGAACACGGTGCGGCGCTGGGTGGCTCCGAAGGTGTGCTCGACGGTGGCGCGACGGTGTTGTACGCGAACACCCAGACCGATACGGACACGGTCGTCAAGCCGCTCACGTCAGGGTTCGAGGAGGACACGCTGCTGCGCTCGGTCGAAAGTCCTGGGCAGCTGTCCTACCGGGTCGGGCTGCCGGAAGGGGCGAGCTTGGTGCAGCCGACGGCGGGATCGGGTCCGGTGCAGGTTGTCGATGAAGGCGCCGTGATCGCGGTGGTGTCCCCGCCCAGCGCGGTGGATGCCGCAGGGACGTCGGTGCAGGTGTCGATGAGCGTCTCCGGGGACGAGCTGACGCTGTCGGTCGACGATCGCTCGGGGGAATATCAGTTCCCGATCGAGGTCGATCCGACGGTAGTAGATAATCAGCTCACCGACGGTGGTAGTCCCTTGTGGCGCGCCAGCAATTGGCGAGAGGAACCTGCTCCCCCAAGTCCGTTTGAATTTGCCGAAGCCTGGTACGCGGAATCCCTGGTAGATCACGATAAAGGCAAGGGATATGTCCGCGGAGAATGGGGTGGCATGGCTTATGAAACGCAAGGCGAATCGCACATATATGAGCTTGCCACCGGAACGATGGCATCAAACGCCGGCGCCAATATAGAAAACAAGCTCTTTATCAGAAGTCCCGAAAAAGGCACGGAAAGCGAAGAAGTGTTGGGGTCGAGCTATGCTAAAACCAAAAAGACCCTATGCGTTGAATCCGGCTGTGCGACCGGCGCAGTCTCGAAATCAAACGACAAAAATACTGTCGAGTTCAAGCAGACCGCAACGAACTCCGGCAATGAATTCGAAAGCGAACTGGCGGCACCATCGGTATATATTCTACAGGAAAAGGGACCGACAGTAAGCATCAACACGACGACCGAAACCATCGAAGGCAGGCCGAACATCTTCCATGCTGGTAAGTGGGCGGGTCCTAGCGGTGACTCTGAAGTTTCGGCGACCGATCCGGGTCTCGGGATCTATGAATGGAGCACGCAGTCGCCAAACAAGTCTGGGTGGGGAGAGTACTCGAAATATCCGGTAAACTTTTGCAAGGGTATGCAGTGCCAGCCAAGCGCTACCGAAAAGGGGTTCGGGGCCGTTGGCCAGTATGTTGGCGCTTACGAACTTCCCAATGGTGAAGATACGATTGAAGTTACTGCAACCGATCCTGTGGGTCTGACGGCGACGACGAGCGGGAAAGTGAAAGTTGATTTTAGCCTTCCCTACAACATCGCGTTGTCGGGTCTGCCGGCTAACAAAGAAGTCGGCGACAGCCAGGTCAAAGTGAAAGCGACCGCGAAGGACGGCACGACGATCGAAACCTCCGGGATCGAATCGATCGCGCTGCAGATCGACGGCAAAGAAGTCGGGACGGCGTCGGGGTCGTGCACGCCGGGACCGTGCACCGCGACGAGTGGGGAATGGACGGTCAACGGCGCCGAATACCCCGCGGGGCAGCACAAGGCGACCGTGATCGCGACCTCCTATGCCGGCGATGTCGCGAGGGAAGAATATACCTTCGATACGGGGCATCTGGCGGTGCCGGTGGCGCTCGGGCCGGGCTCGGTCAGCCCCGAGACGGGCGAGTTCTTCCTGAACGCGACCGATGTCTCGGTCGGTGGGCCGGGGGCGACGCTGTCGCTGAAGCGCAGCTACAGCTCGTCGCATCTTGTGGCCGGCGCGGAAGGCCCGCTGGGCCCGCAGTGGAGCATGAGCGTCGGCGGCGCGCAGAGCCTGACGAAGGCGGCCGAAGGCGAGGTGGTGCTGACGGACGCCGAAGGTCAGGAGTCGGTGTTCACGAGCAAGGGCGGTGGCGAATTCAACTCGCCCGCCGACGCTGCGAGCCTGAAGTTGACCGAAGTCCAAGAAAAAGGGACGACGAAGGAATTCCTGCTGAAGGATGGCAGCGGGCAGGTCACGAAGTTCATGTTGCCGAGCGGTGGCAGCGGGAGCACGTGGGTGCCGTCGACGCTCGAAGGTCCGGGAGCGACGAACGTCGTTACCTACGAGTTCCAGACCGTGGGTGGGATCACCGAGCCGACCGAGGTGCTCGGTCCGGTCCCGACGGGAGTGTCCTGCACGGCGGGGCTCGTCAAGGGTTGCCGGGCGCTGGGCTTCGTCTATGCGAGCAAAACGACCGCGACCGGCGACGGTTCGAGCGAATGGGGCGAATATGAAGGCCGGCTGAAGGAAGTCACGTTCACCGCCTGGGAACCGACATCGGGCAAAATGACGACCACGGCCGTCGCCAAGTACGTCTATGACAAAGAGGGCAAGCTGCGGGGGGAGTGGAACCCGAGCATCTCCCCGGCGCTCGAGACGACGTACGGCTACGACACCGCCGGCCACGTCACGGTGCTGACGCCGCCCGGCCAGCAGCCCTGGCTGTTCAACTACGGCACCACGAGCGGCGACCCACGTGCGCGGATTGTGTCGGTCACGCGCCCGAGCGCATCCACCTCGTCTGGGAATGGTCTGGCGCCGGTAAACACGGTAGCACCTGAAATCACGACGGCCCATCCGCGGACCGGATACGCGATCACGGTAACCAATGGTACGTGGAGCAACAGCCCGCTGAGCTACAGCTATCAGTGGGAATCGTGCTTCTCCAAAGAATCCTGTAAACCAATCCTGGGCGCCACGAGCAGCACATACATTCCAACAAACGAAGAATCGCGCTACAGGTTCATCGTGAAAGTGACGGCGACCAATGCAAACGGGGCTGTCTCCGCGGCGAGTAAAGAAAGCGAATATCCTCGGTCGGGCGTCGCGTTTGAACAGCGGCTATCGTTCGGCAAAGAAGGCACCGAACCTGGAATGGTCAAGGAACCGGCCGCGGTGGCCGTCGAATCGGCCAGCGGCTCCGAAGGCGATGTATGGGTGGCCGACACCGGGAACAACCGCATCGAGAAGTTCACCGCGAGTGGCACGTTCGTGGGAGCCTATGGGTCGTCGGGTAAAGAATCGGGCCAATTTTCAAAACCGGTAGGCATCGCTATAAGTGAAAATAGCAAGTATGTTTACGTCGCCGACTCGGGTAACAACCGGATTCAGGTATTTGAAGCAAAAACAGGTAAATATTTATCGCAGAAGAGCATCGAAGCGCCTCCCCTGGGGCTTGCCATAGGGAAATTCGAGGTTTCCTCGGGCGTCGAGCAGAGCCTTCTCTTTGTGGCAGTGCCCAGCACGAATAGCGTAAGGCAATATACAATGAATACGAGTACCGGCGCGATAGAAAATGGGAGGCAAATTGGTGAAGCGGGCACTGGTAATGGGCAGTTCAAAGAACCCACGGAGGTCGCCGTCAGCGAACGCGGTAAAGGCCTCGGGGAAGGAAATGAACTCTATGTTAGCGATACCGGAAATCATCGCGTTCAAAGTTTTGAACTGCCGTTGGGTGGATATTTCAAATTTCACTCCAAGTTTGGCTCGGAAGGACACGGCGAAGGGCAGTTCTCGACCGCCGGTGGCATCGCAATTGAGCCATACAATCTAGCGGGACTCACGGAAGAAAGTCATTCGTTTTATGGTGCACTGGAAGGCGATACGTTCATCGCCGACGCCGGCAATAACAGGGTGCAACAATTTTCCCAGGAAACGTTTGAATTCGCGTGGAATTTTGGGTCGGGTCCGCAGGGTCTGGCTGTCAATGTAAAGCATGGTAAAAACGCGGGAAACATATATGTCGTGAGCGCCGCCGCGGGCGAAACGCCGAGGATCGCGGAGTGGGTGCCGTACTTCCCGTCGACCGCGCCCGAACCGCCGAAACCGGGGGGCAGTGCGGTCACGACGGTCGAGTATCACGTGCCGGTGTCAGGGACGGGGGCGCCGTATGCGATGGGTAAAACCGAAGTCGAAGCGTGGGGTCAGAAAGACGACCCGACCGAAGCGACGGCGATCTTCCCGCCGGACGAACCGATGGGCTGGCCCGCCAAGGACTACAAACGGGCGACGGTCGACTATCTCGACGCCAGTGCCCGTCTGGTCAACGTGGCGCATCCCGGCGGTGGGATCTCGACGACCGAATACAACGCCAAGAACGACGTCGAACGCACGCTTTCGATCGACAACAGGGCGACGGCGCTGAAAGCGGGCTCAAAATCCGCGGAAACCTCAAAACTGCTCGACACCGAGAACACGTACAACGCCGAAGGCACGGAGTTGCAGAGCACGCTCGGCCCGCAGCACACGGTCAAGCTGTCGAGCGGCGCGACGGTCGAAGTGCGCGGGCACAAGACCTACAGCTATGACGAAGGCGCGCCCAGCGAAGGCGGCCCGTACGGGCTGCCGACGAAGACAACCGAAGGCGCACAGTATTCCGGCAAAGAAGAAGACGTGCGCGAAACGACGATGTCCTATTCGGGTCAGTCGAACCTCGGCTGGAAACTGCACAAGCCGACGTCGGTCACGACCGACCCGAAAGGGCTGAAACTGACGCACACGACGGTGTATGAACCGTCGACGGGCGAAGTCACGGAAACGATCCTGCCGGCGGGTAAAGCGGGCGAAAAGTCGGCGCACGGCACGGAAACGATCTACTACACGACCGCGAAAAACACGACCGTTCCCGCGTGTGGCGAACATCCTGAATGGGCGAACCTGCCGTGTCAGACGCAGCCCTCCAAACAGCCGGGGACGAGTGGGCTGCCGAGCCTGCCGCTGGCCCTGAGCACGTACAACGTGTGGGATGAGCCGGAAAAAACGACGGAAACGGTCGGGTCGAGCACGCGCACGAAGACCGCGACCTACGATGGCGCGGGGCGCGTGAAGACGAGCGCGGTCAGCTCGACGGTCGGGACGGCGCTGCCGACGGTGACGACCGAATACAACGCCGAAACGGGCGCCGCGGAAAAGCAGTGCGCGAACGAAGGTAAAGTCTGCACGGAAGGCAAACCGAAGACGATCACGGACACGCTGAACAAGCTCGGGGAGCTCACGAGCTACACCGACGCGGACGAAAACACAGCGACCTACAACTACGACATCGATGGGCGCGTCGAAAAAGTCAACGACGGCAAGGGCACCCAGACCTACACCTACGACACGACCACGGGCGACTTGACAAAACTGGTGGACTCTGCCGCAGGGACGTTCACAGGCACGTACGACACCGAAGGGAACCTCTTGACAGAGGGCTACCCCAACGGCATGAACGCGAACTACGCCTACAACCAGACCGGTAAGCCCGTCAGTCTCGAATACGTGAAGACGACGCACTGCACCGAAAAATGCACCTGGTTCAGCGATGCCGTCGTGCCCTCGATCCACGGGCAGTGGCTCTCGCAGGCGAGCAGCCTCTCCGGCCAGGCCTACACCTACGATGCGGCCGGCCGGCTCACCCAGGTCCAGAACACCCCGGCGGGGCAGGGCTGCACGACACGCGCGTACGCCTATGATGAAGATACGAACCGTACGAGCCTGACGACGTTCGCGCCGGGCTCCAAAGGCGAATGCACGAGCACCGGCGGCACCGTCGAAAAACACGCCTACGACAGCGCCGACCGCCTCACCGACACCGGCGCGAAATACAGCGAATTCGGGAACGTCACCGCGCTGGCAGCGGCCGACGCCGGCGGCACCGAACTCACGAGCACGTTCTACACAGACAATCAGCTCGCGAGCGAGACGCAGAACGGCGAGACGATCGGCTTCAACCTCGACCCCTCCGGACGGACCCGCGAAACCGTCTCCACCGGCAAAACCAGCCAGGACATCATCAACCACTACGCCGCCGGCGGCGCATCCCCGGCATGGACGGTCGAAACGCCCTCAGGCAGCTGGACCCGCAACATCTCTGGCATTGGCGGCCTCGCCGCGATCCAGGTCAACGGCGCCACGCCCGTGCTGCAGCTGACGAACCTGCACGGCGACATCATCGCGACGGCGGCGCTCAGCGAAACCGAAACGAAACTGCTCTCCAGCACCGACACGAGCGAGTTCGGCGTGCCGACGACCAGCACGCCGGCCAAATACTCGTGGCTCGGCGGCGAACAGCAGCCGACCGAGCTCCCCAGCGGCGAGATCGACATGGGCGCCCGCTCCTACATCCCCCAGCTCGGGCGCTTCCTGCAAACCGACCCGGTCCCCGGCGGATCGGCCAACGCCTACGCCTACACGTTCGGCGACCCCGTCAACAGCTCCGACCCCAGCGGCGCGCTCACCTACGGCTTCTCGAGCTGGCTCAAAGAAGCCAACAACCAGGAAGCCCAAGAAGTCGTCGCCCGCGAAGTCGCCCGCGAAACCCTCGAACGCGAGGAAGCCGAACGGCGCGAACGCGAAGCCATAGAAGCCGAAGAAGCCGCCGCTGCCGCAGCCGCCATACCAGCGGCAGCGGAAGAGCCACTCGGAGGCTCCGCGGGCTGGGCATGCGAATACGCCGCAGAAACCCATCAGGAAGACCCGGAATGCGGAGGGGGCAGTAGCCAGCCAATTTATCTCGCTGCGGGCCACGGTGACCCGGCACCAAAGCCCGGTGAACCGGGCTATCACAAGGGCAACCCAAACGAAGGGGCGTGCCCCAAGGGCTCGAAGGGGAAGAGTTGCGGTAGCCGTGGCGGGGGCAGCCCTAGTGCGTGTGATTGGGTAGCGGGAGGGGGAGGCGGGCTGGTCGGAGCTGCTGTTGGGGGACCCTTTGCTCCGGTGACCGGTGCGATCGGTGGTTGGGCGGCTAGTCAGGTTTGTGGGTAAATAGATGAGAAAGCGCGATATGTTTATGTGGGTTGTTTTTGTTTTGATTATTCTGCTTGTTCAGAGGTTGACGAGCAACAATGGCTGGGGACAGGATGTTTGGTTGGCTGTAATTGTCGCATCGTTTGCGGTGGGGTTGGGGGTGTTGCGTCGTAACCGTAGACCTGGGCGTTAGGATGGCCGGTGTCGAATATCAAATTGGAGAGGAGTATTGTGTGATGAGGCTTACCGAGCGGCTGGGCCGGGTTGGATTTGGCGGGGGAAGGGTATACGGACGAGCTGCTTGTGCGCTATGTGTGCTGGGTTGTGCGATGGCGGTCCTCGCCGGTCCGGCGGACGCGCTGGAATATGGAGTCGCGCCGTGGCTGGTTTGCGCCGGCAACAAGGAAGGCGCCGAAGTCGCGGCGCGTTACATGCCGCTGGAACCGGCCAGCGGCGCTACCGTGCCGGCGGGCACGCCCGTGACGTTCTCGGGGGAATCCAATCGCGCGCTCACGTTCAACGTGGCGTCATCGGAAGCTCTGCTGTCGAGTTCGGACATCGACAGCGGCATCGGGACACAGTCGGGGGCCTTTTAGAACCTGTTTCATAATGACTGGAGGCGTCGCCAGCAGATGATTGCGGCGGCGAGGTGGAGGAACGCGAGGTGTTGTTCGGGGTCGCGCTCCCAGCGGATTCGTAGTCGTCGGAACTGGTGTAGCCAGGTGAAGGTTCTCTCGACGACCCAGCGGTGGCGGCCGAGTCCGGAGCCGTGCTCGGTGTTGCGTTTGGCGATAACGGGTTTGATGCCGCGCGCGCTGACCTCGCGCCGGTACTTGTCGTAGTCATAGCCACGATCTGCCAACAATGCATCAGGACGCTTGCGTGGACGGCCGACCTTCCCTGCGACGGGCTTCACGCCGTCAAGTAGCACCAACAACTGTGTGACGTCGTGGCGGTTGCCGCCGGTCAAGGTCAGTGCCAGCGGCAGACCGCCGGCGTCGGTCAGGAGGTGATGCTTTGAGCCCGTGCGGGCACGGTCGACTGGCGAGGGGCCGGTGAGGAGCCCCCCAAAAGCGCACGAATATGGCTTGCGTCAGCGGCAGCCCGTGACCAGTCGATCTCGCCGGCCGCGTTCAACCGCTCCAGCACCACCTGGTGCAAACGCTCCCAAACCCCCGCCTGCTGCCATTCCCGTAGTCGTCGCCAGCACGTCACACCGGACCCATAGCCGAACTCGGTTGGGAGATCTCGCCACGCGATCCCGGTGTGCAGCACGAAAAGGATCCCGTTCAGCGCAGCTCGATCATCCAAGCGCTTGCGCCCCGGATATCGCCGGCGACGCTCGACCACCGGCAACAACGGCTGAACCTCAGCCCACAAACCGTCATCTATCTCAAACCGTGATGGCACCTCCGACACCCCCGATAGTCGACCACACCTACCGGAAGACTTCGCCGCCTACCCCCAACACCCCTTCATTCTGAAACAGGTTCTTACAAGCTCACCTCGACCAGGGCGGCTGCGACGCCGCGGACGATCTACTGGACCGCCTCGTTTACGTTCACCCCCGAAGACTGCGAAACCCCGTCGACGTTCACGACGCCCGTGCACACGCTGATCGTCGCACCCAACGAAGCGGAATTGGCAGCCACCAGGCGCCAGCAGGAAGAAACGGCCGTCAGGCAGAAACAGGAAGCAGAAGCCGCGGCCAAGAAACACGAAGAAGAAACGGCCGCCGCAGGCAGCGTCGTACTCGACGGCCTCGCGATCGACGTCCAGCGCAGCGGTGGAGCGCAGATCAAGCTGACCTGCTCAGACGTGGCGACATGTGCAGGCAAGCTGACGCTGACAGTCAAGCGCACGACCAAGCAGGCCAACCGGCGCAAGGCGAAGACGACAACGATCGCGACGACAACGATCGGTACGGCGGCCTTCTCGATCCCGGCGGGCGAGACCACCGCGGTGAAGGTCGAGCTCGACGCCGCCGGCAGGGCGTTGCTCGGCGCCGATCACGGGCGATTGAGCGCCACGCTGACGGTCCTGCGATCGTCTCCCGCGCCGGCCCTGACACACATCGCGAGCGTTCAGCTCGTGCGGCAGAAGCCGGCCGGGGCGATGAGGCGGGGGAGGTAGTAAAACCGGCGATCTGGACCGAGTCTGGTTACGTCATCTGCCATCGGCACCCTGTATGATTACCGAGTTCATGGTGCTTGGTGGTTTGCGTAACGGGGCTGCATCGCGAAGGTGGGTCGTCCCGCTGGTGCTGCTCGGCGTTGCGGTCTGCTGTGCGCTGTCCGGTGGGCTGATGTTGCCGGGTGCACGGGCGTGGGCGGCGGAAGCTGGACCCGTAATCGAGGGCACGTCGGTGACGAACATCAACGAACGCGGCGCGACGCTGGAAGCGCAGATCAATCCGCAGGGCATCGCGACTACGTACGAATTTTGGGTGGAATCCGCCGTCTGCACGGGTGGCAGCGCTACCTGCCAAAGGAGCGGGCACCCACACAAGGAGGAGGAAGGGTATATCGCCGCCGACTCCGGGAGTAAAACAGTGAGCGACGATGTGACCGACCTGCTGTCGGAGGATTATTTCTGGTACTGGGTGGTGGCCGCCAACTCTGCGGGCATCGCAGAAAGCGCCCACGACCTATTCCAGGTTACCGGCGAGTCACCCGGCGCGTGTCCCGACGGGTGCAGCTCGGGCGCGCCGGTTGAAACGAAGCCCTCACAGGAATCGATAGAACAAGACAGGATATGGGCCGAAGGAGCCCCCGCCAGAGAAGCCGCGCGCCAGCAGGCGGCGAAGGAACAGGCCGAACGCGAAGCGGCGCTGTTGAAGGCCGACCAACCGGCCTCTGCTGTCACCACGAGCGCTCCACCGTCGCCGGCGGTTGGTAGCGTGTCGCTTGCCGGCACTGCCATTCCGGTCCAGCGCGATGGTGCGGCGTTGGTGAAGCTCGAATGCGTTGGATCCTCCAGCTGCAGCGGCAAGCTCGTCCTGGCGGCGAAGATTGCGTCCAAGGGGAAGGGTAAGAAGAAGGCGGCACGTATGACGACGACCACGATCGGAACGGCCGGCTTCTCGATCCCGAGCGATGAAACGAAGACGGTGAACGTCGAGCTCGACGCCGCCGGGCGCGCGTTGCTCGGCGTCGATCACGGTCATCTCGGCGCGAGCCTCGCGATCCTCGAATCAGCCCCCAACCCGGCGAACACCCAGACGAATAACGTGCGGCTCATGCGAGCGAAGGCCTTTAGGATGAGGAAGTCATGAACCGACACCGGATAGTCATGAACCGACACTGTGTAGTGGGTGCGATGGCCGTATTTCTTTGGGTTCTCGCGGCGACGGGCGACGCCCGGTCGGCGGCTCCCGTCGCGATCTGTCCGCCGCCGTCCACGTCGTCCGCAAGCGCGCCTTCGAGCGCGACGCCCTCGACCACCTCGCTCAACCCGGCGCCGGAGCAGATCGTCGCGTGCGTCGGGGCGCAGCCGATCACGGGAGCGACGTTCTCGCATTGGGCGGTTGTCGCGCGCAGGTCGGGTGGCAAGCATCCGCCGACGGCGACCGAAGTGACGAATGAAGTGATGGGTTTTCTGATCTCCTCCGATTGGGTTTTGGATGAAGCAGCCGATTTGAATATTCATGTGTCCGAAGGCGTGGTCCGTCGTTCCTTCGACCGTATTCGCGCCGCGCAATTTCCCAAGATGAAGGGGTTCAAGACGTTCCTGAAGCAATCCGGCGAGACCGTCGCGGATCTCCTGTTCCGTGTCCGGTTGAACCTCACCTCGACGAGGATCCAAAAGCGGGTGACCGCCGGACGGCGCGGCGCGCGTAATCAGCTGAATGCCACGAAACGCTTCGTTCACGAATTCAAGCTCAAGTGGACGGCCCAGACGTATTGCGAACCCGGCTACGCGACCGCGGACTGCGGGCACGTGCAGGCGGGGTTGTAGGCCTCGAGGTCGCGCGGCAGATGGGATCCCGTCCCCCTGGCGGCCGGCCGGTGCTGCACGGTGCTACACTTGGCCCGTGCCGACCACCCGCCCCCGCCATACGATCACTGAGACGCCGCCCGTGCAGGAGGCGCTGGATGAGCTGCGCGCGAAGCTGAAGGGCGATCCGATCGACTTCGCCGAGCTGATGATCCTCGGCGCTCGCGCAAAGACACGCCGGCTGCCAGAGGGGGGCGATACTGAGAAAGCGCGGCGGGCTCGTCATGAGCTGGCTGAATGGATTCGTAATGGCAATCCCGGCATGGTGGACATCGCGGCGGCCGAAGAGGTCAAGCACCTCGGTCTGATCGCCAACTACGACGAGTAGCGTGCTGCTGATCGACAACTCAGCGTGGTCGCGCCTGCTCCAAGGCGTCGTGCCCGATGATCGCGCGCGTGAGATCGGCGACTGGATGGACCGGGACGAGATCGCAGTCTGCCTGCCGTTCCTACTGGAGGCGGGCTACTCCGCACAATCGGCTGCCAAGTATCGATCGATGATGGCAAAGTTCGACGAGCCGCCCCGAATCGCGATCGACGGCGAGGTCGAGCGCCTGGCCATGCAGGCGCAGCGGGAGCTGGCCGAGGTCGGTCACCATCGCCTCGCCCCGATGGATGTGATGATCGCCGCCTGCGCGCATCGGGCCGAAGCGGGTGTGTTGCACTACAACGGCGACTACGACATGCTCGCCGAGCACACTACCCTGGAGCTCGAGAGCGTATGGCTGGCTCCACCGGGGTCGCTCTGAGCAGATCGGACTCGCAGCTCTACAGCGCCGGGCTCGGCTCTGCCATTCGCCGTGCCCGGAACAGCGGCACGGGCTCGCGAATCCCGCGCAGGCGCCGTTCGCCCGCGTAGGACCAGCGGTATGCCTCGCGCGCCGATTCGCGCACCTCGCGCTCGGCCAGCAGGCTGCCGGGGCGTGCGATCTGCGTGATGCGGCTGGCGAGGTTGACCGGGCGGCCGAACCAGTCACCCGCGCGCGAGAGGGCGGCGCCGATCGCGATCCCGGCGCGCAGCTGCGGAAAGTCCTTGCCCTCGGCCTCGGCCGCGTCGAGCAGGTCGAGCGCGGCGTCGAGCAACGGCTCGGGCTCCAGCGAGGTGAGCATCGCCGCGTCGCCGATCGTCTTGATCAATCGGACCGGCGCGTCGATCACTTCGCTCGTGAGCGCCTCCAAGCGGACCGCCTTGCGGGCGAGCTCGTCGGGCGGGAGCTCCTCGCCGAGGCGCGTGAAGCCGACGAGATCGGCGAAGCAGACCGCGATCTCGCGCGAGCCGGCGAGCTGTCCACCGCTGCGCTCGGCGGCGCTGAGCGCCTCGCTCTGGGCCATTTCGCGCAGGTGCAGCGTCAGCAGGTTCGTGACCAGCGGCCCCACCATCGGCGAGAGCTGCGAGGCCGCGTAGGCGTAGCGCTGGGCAAGTTCGTGCTCGCTCACGCCGGGCTCGAGCACGAGTCGCATCGTCAGCGCCCGCATCGTCTCCGCGGTCTGCGCCAGGCCGCGGCCGAGCGTGCGCAGCAGGTCGAGGATCTCCTCGTCGGAGATGCCCGCCGCGCGGAACGTGTCGGTCATGCGCACCGACTCGAGGTCGCCCTCCGTATAGACGGCCTCGTCCGGTCCCGGGATCGGCAGGCCCATCGCGCGGCGCACGGCGATCAGGAAGTCGAGCTTCGTGCCCGTCCGCTCGGCGATCTCCCTGGCCGAGTAGCGCTCGCGGCCGCCGATCACGCGCTCGGCGGGCAGGAACATCAGCGTGCCCGAGTCCGTCGTGCGCCGTAGCTCGGCCAGCGGCACGCCGTCGTTGGCGAGATACCGCAGCAACGCCAGGCGCTCGGCGCGCTGCACGCCCTTCAGGCCGTCGAGCAGGCCCTCGGCGACGAAGTCGATCTGCTCGCCGTGCACGAGAGGAGCGTATGCAAGGCAGGCGTCCGACGGCATGCGCAGAATCAGGACCCGTGATCGTTCTCGGCATCGACCCCGGCCTCGCCAACACGGGCTACGGCGTTGTGCGCAGCACGGCCGGCCGGCTCGTGGCGCTCGACGGCGGCGTGATCGAGACGCGCGCGGGGCTGGCGGTGGAGCGAAGGTTGGCCGACATACACACCGCGATCGACGGGCTCTTGGCGGAGCACGACCCCGATGGGATGGCGCTCGAGCAGCTGTACTTCGGCCAGAACGTCAAAACGGCCTTCGCGGTCGGGCAGGCGCGAGGCGTGACGATGCTCGCCGCGGGACAGCGGGGAGTGCGGTGCGAGAGCTACACGCCCCAGCAGGTGAAGAACGCCGTATGCGGCAACGGCCGCGCAGAGAAGGAGCAGGTTGCACGGATGGTGCAGGCGCTGCTGGGGTTGCAGGCGCCGCCCACGCCCGATCACGCCGCCGATGCGCTGGCGGTCGCGATCTGCCATGCGAACTGCGCGCCGCTGTCGCGGGCGCTCGTGGGGGCCGCGGGATGATCGCGGCCTTGACCGTTGAGGCCTTCTTGACCGCGCGCCCTCATATCCGAGGTCATGCCGGGATCGCAGCCCTGAAGCCAAAAAAGCTCCCGGAGGCCAGCGGATGATCGGCATGCTCAAGGGCGAGGTGGGGGTCCGTCGCACCGACCACGTCGTGATCCTCTGCGGCGGCGTCGGCTATCGCGCCGCGGTCTCCGCGGAGACGCTCCGGCACGTCCCCGCGGCGGGCGAGGAGACGATGCTGCACGCGCACCTGATCGTGCGCGACGACGCGCTGCAGCTCTACGGCTTTCATACAGAGCAGGAGCGCGATCTGTTCTTGATGCTGCTCTCGGTGCAGGCCGTCGGCCCGAAGGTCGCGCTTGCGGTGCTCTCCGGCGGCACCCCGCGCGAGCTGCAGGCGGCGATCGCGGGGCAGGACGCGGCCCGCTTCCAGGCGGTGCCCGGGATCGGCAAGCGCACCGCCGAGCGAATCATCGTCGAGCTGCGCGAGAAGGTCGGCGACGCCCCGACGGCAGGTCCGATCGTCGCGCGCCGCGGCGAAGGGCCGATGGCGCTCGCACGCGACGGGCTGATCGAGCTCGGCTACGCGCCTGGGGAGGCCGAAGAGCTGTTGCGGGGCGCGGAGGGCGACAGCGCCGAGGAGCTGCTCGCGCAGGCGTTGCGAACGGCGCGGACGCAATGACCGCCGAGACCGCCCGCATCCAGACCCCGTATCTGGTCGAGGAGGACGAGCTCGACCGTTCGCTGCGTCCCCGGCGCCTGACGGACTTCGTCGGGCAGAGCACGCTGCTCGAGCAGCTCGGCGTCGCGATCGAGGCGGCGAGCGCGCGCGGGGAGGCGCTCGACCACCTGCTGCTGGCGGGGCCGCCGGGCCTCGGCAAGACCTCGCTCGCGCAGATCGTCGCCGCCGAGCTCGAAGTGCCGTTCGTGCAGACCGCCGGACCGGCGCTCGAGCGCAAGGGCGACATCGCGGCGTTTCTGACCGCGCTCGAGCCGCGCAGCGTGTTCTTCGTCGATGAGATCCACCGCCTGTCGCGCACGCTCGAGGAGACCTTCTACCCGGCGATGGAGGATCACCGCCTGCCGATCACGGTCGGGCAGGGCGCGGGCGCGCGCGTGGTCACGCTCGAGCTGCCACCGTTCACGCTCGTCGGGGCGACCACGCGCACGGGCCTTTTGACGACGCCGCTGCGCGACCGCTTCGGGATCCAGGCACGCTTGGAGCCATACGCGATCGATGAGCTCGCGAGCATCGTCAGACGCTCGGCCGGGATCCTCGAGATCGGCCTCGAGGACGACGGCGCGACGGCGATCGCCGCGCGCAGCCGCGGCACCCCGCGCGTGGCGAACCGGCTACTCAAGCGGGTCAGGGACTTCGCCGAGGTGCGCATGGAGGGGGTCGTGACGGCGGCGGCCGCCGAGGGGGCGCTGGAGCTGCTGGAGGTCGACGAGCGCGGCCTGGATCGTCTCGACCGCGAGATCCTGCGCGCGATCTGCGTGAAGTTCGACGGCGGGCCGGTCGGTCTCTCGACGCTGGCGGTGGCGGTGGGGGAGGAGCAGGACACGATCGAGGACGTCTACGAGCCCTACCTGCTGATGCAGGGGCTGATCAAGCGCACCCCGCGCGGACGGGCCGCGACACCGGCTGCCTTCGTGCATCTTGGAATCCCGCCCGCCCAGGTCCCGCCCGCCCCCGAGCCGCCGGCCACTGCGACCGGCCCGGCGCTGTTTTGAAGCCGGCCCCCCAGCGGGCTCGCAAACACCAGACACCACGCATAGGGCAACCGACCCCGCGACCTAGACCCCCTCGCTCCCCTAATCTGTCCAGCAATGGCCCACCCCTTCATCTGCCCGAACTGCGGTCACCGTACGACCGAGCTGGACCGCAACATCGGCTTCACCCGCCAGCCGAAGGGCTGCGAGAAGTGCGGCTTCGCGTTCCTGTTCGAGCTGCTCGACGACTACTACCCGGCGCCGGACGCGGCCTTCTTCGTGTGCGACGGCGAGGGCCGGGTGATCGGCTGCGGGAAGAACTCCTTCGCCTTTACGGGCCTCGAGGAGGAGGAGGTGATCGGCCAGCGCGTCGAGCAGGTGCTCGGCCTGAGCTTCCAAAACGGCGATGACCCGGTCGCGACCGTGCTCGAGTGGGGGGTGCGCGCGCTCGACAAGCCCGTCCGGGTCGCCGGCGAGCGCGACGTGGCGGCCAGCGCGAAGGCGGACATGTTCCCCGCGTATGACGATGACGGCGGGCTGTTGCTCGTGCTGACGCCCGACAAGTAGGCTGAGGCGGAGCCGATGATCGACCGCAGCCGCCACCCGCCGAGCGCCAAGCACCCTCGTCGCCGATCCTCCCGATGACCGACCGCCGCCGCAACACCTTCGTCCTGCTGATCGTCCTCGGGCTGGTGATCGCCTCGCTGCTCGTGATCGTCGGCATCCCCGGCGTCGTGAAGGCCAAGAAAACGCGCCTCGGCCTGGACTTGAAGGGCGGCGTCGAGCTCACCTACCAGGCGCGGCCGACCGCCCACGCGAAAGTGGACACCGAATCGCTGGAACGTGCGATCACCATCATGCGCAAGCGCGTCGACGGCCTCGGCGTCGCCCAGCCGGAAATTCAGCGAAGCGGCTCCGAAGAAATCGACGTGGCGCTCCCGAACGTATCGAACGCCGGTCGCGCCGAAGCGCAGGTCGGCAAGACCGCGCTGCTGTACTTCTATGACTGGGAGCCGAACGTGATCGGCCCCAACGGCAAGCCGGCGCCGAGCGAAGCGAGTGTGACCGGGGGCGAGAACGCCGCCTCCTCCACCTCGGGCCTGCTCGAGTACCAGGCGGTGCTGCGCGCCGCCAAACGCCCCGCGATCATCCGCAAGAACGACACGACGCTGAGCCCCGGCTGCACGCCCGAACAGAAGGAAGGCTGCATCTACGGGACGTGGTATCTGCTCGACACACAGAAGGGCAAGGAAAAGGTCCTGCGCGGACCCGAGGAAACGAAAGCGAACCTCTACTCCGAAGGCTTCAAAGCGCCGAAGGGCGCGCAGTTGAAGGCCGTGCGCGTGAACCCTGGCACAGTGCTCGTGCAGGCGCGCCCGGTCGAAAGCGCCGCGGGCAAGGTCACGCAATCCTCGCCGAACAGCTGGTACGTGCTCAACGACGATCCCGTGCTGGAAGGCAAAGACATCACCAACCCGCAGGAGAGCTCCGAAAGCGAATCGGGCCAGCCGGACGTGAACTTCGGCTTTGACTCGCACGGCAAGAGCGTCTTCCAGCAGACCACCAAGGAAATCGCCCAGCGCGGCCAGGAAGCCCAGCTGCCGGGGGTGACCAAGGAACAGGCCCAGCAGCACTTCGCGATCGTGCTCGACGGCCAGGTGATCACCGCTCCGTCGATCGACTACACGAAGTACCCGGAAGGGATCGACGCCTCGCAGGGCTCGGAGATCTCCGGTGGCTTCACGCTCACCTCGGCGGAAAACCTCGCCGACGAGCTGCAGTCCGGCGCGCTGCCGATCAAGCTCAACCTGATCTCCCAGTCGCAGGTCTCGGCGACGCTCGGCAAACAGGCGCTCAGCCAGGGCCTGCTCGCGGGCCTGCTCGGCTTCGCCGTCGTCTGTGGATTCCTGCTGCTGTTCTACCGCGTGCTCGGCGCGATCGCGATCGGTGGCCTGGTGATCTACGCGATCTACTTCTTCGCGCTGATCAAGCTGATCCCGATTACGCTCACTTTGCCGGGGATCGCCGGCTTGATCCTCACGATCGGAATCGCGGCGGACGCAAACATCGTGATCTTCGAGCGCGTCAAGGAGGAGATCCGTGGCGGGCGCTCGATCGTCTCCGGCATCGCGACCGGCTACAAGCGCGGGTTCGCGGCGATTGTGGACGCGAACGTGGTGACGTTCATGACCGCGTTCATCCTGTTCGCGCTCGCCACCGCGGAAGTCAAGGGCTTCGCCTTCACGCTCGGCATCGGCACGCTGCTGACGCTGTTCACAGCCGTGCTCGCCACGCAGGCGGCGCTCGGCGCGATGAGCCGCTCGCCGCTGGTCTCCCACAGGGCCGCGCTCGGGGCGGAGCGGCGCGGGAAAGGCTGGACGTTCGACTTCATGGGCGCCTCGAAGTGGTTCTTCTCGCTGTCGGGCACGATCCTGCTGATCGGGGCGCTCGCGATCGGCGGCAAGGGGCTGAACTTCGGGATCGACTTCAAGTCCGGAACGCGGATCCAGACGGCGTTCGTGAAACCCGTCAGCGAGAAGCAGGTCGCCGCCGTGATGACGGCCGCGGGCTACGGCAACGCCGAGGTGCAGCAGTTCAAATCAAAGAGCGTCGGCGGCGCGGGCTTTCAGATCTCAACCGAGACGCTGCGCCCGGAAAAGGTCGCGAAGATCAGGGCGGCCTTCGACGCGAAGTACGGCAGCGGCGCCAGCGAATCCGGCACGCCCCACTGGTCCTCGACCTCGATCGGGCCGACGTTCGGCAAAACGGTCGCCAACAGCGCTGTGATCGCGATCATCGCCTCGCTGCTCGTGATCTCCGCCTACATCGCGCTGCGCTTCGAGTGGAAGTACGCGATCCCGGTGCTGATCGCGCTGATGCACGATCTGCTGATCACGGCAGGCGTCTATTCGCTGACCGGTCGCGAAGTCACGACCGCGACGGTCGCGGCGCTCCTGACGATCCTCGGGTATTCCCTCTACGACACGATCATCGTGTTCGATCGCGTGCGCGAGAACGTGCCGCGCATGCCGCGCGCGGCCTTCTCCCAGATCGTGAACAGATCGATGTCGGAGGTGCTGACGCGCTCATTGGCGACGAGCTTCTGCACGCTCCTGCCCGTGATCTCACTGCTGCTGTTCGGCGGGGAAACGCTGAAGAACTTCGCCTTCGCGCTGATGGTCGGGATCGCCTCGGGCGCCTACTCCTCGATCTTCATCGCCTCGCCGGTGCTGACCCACTGGAAGGAACGCGAGGGCTCCTACCGTCAGCGTCGCGCGCGGATCGTGGGCGAACTCGGCAGCGTGCCCGCCTACGCGACGGCGCTCGGCGGCCAGCCCGTCGATGTGGAGCCCGCGCAGACACGCAGACGCAACCGGCGCGGGAGCATCACCGCCCCCGAGGAGCCGGGCGAGCAGATCTCGCGCGACGAGTTCCAGGAATTGGTGAGGGACCTGGACGTCGAGGGCGAGCCGCCACAGAAGCAGCAGCAGAAGCAGCGCGGTCGCGCCGCGGTTGCGCAGCGTCCGAAGCAGGAGCCCCAGGAGCAGGCAGCGCCCGAGGCAGCAGTACCGGAGGCCACGCGCGACCCGGCGGCCGACCTGACCCCGGAGGACCTGGTGCTGAAGGAAGCGCCGAAACGGCGCGAGCGCACGAAACGATCTCGCAACAAACGCCATGGGAGGTCGCGCTGATGGGGATGCTCGGCTGGGTGATGATGGGCCTTGCGATCTGGCACTTCACGATCTTCGTGCCCGACCGCTTCTGGGGCGGGATCGTCGGCGCGTTCGTCGGCTCGCTCGTCGGCGCGATCGTTGTGGGGCTGATCATCTACGGGTTGAAAGTCTCCGCGCTGGAGATCCCCGGGCAGAAGGCGACCGACATCGCGGTCGTGCTCTACGCGGTCCCGGGAGCATTGATCGGGATCGCGCTCGTATATCTCGAGGGGATACGTCGCGAACACGGCACGCGCGGGGCCTAGCTTTCTGTCCTGACCGGGCCTTAGCCTGGTCCGGTGGAGAGGCCCCGTTTCGAGATCGCCGACTGCCCCGCCGAGGCTGTCGAGCTGTTGCAGCGCGAGCTGGGCGTCAGCGGGCCGCTCGCGCAGATCCTCGTGCGGCGCGGGCTGGCCGAGCCGGCGCGTGCGCGTGCGTTCCTCGTCGCCGACGAGAACCATTCGCCGCTCGAGTTCGCCGGCATCGAGCAAGCGATCGAGCCGATCCTGCGACACACGGCGAGCGGCGCGCGGATCACGATCCACGGCGACTACGACGTCGACGGGATCTGCTCCACGGCAGTGCTCGTGCGGTCGCTGCGACGGCTGGGCGCGAACGTCGACTGGTACCTGCCCGACCGCGCCAGCGACGGCTACGGGCTGAATCCGGCCACGGTGCAGCGGCTCGCGCAGCGGGGCACGCGCCTGCTGGTCACGGTCGACTGCGCGATCACTGCGGTCGCGGAGGTCGAGCTGGCAAAAGCGCTCGGCCTCGAGGTGGTGGTCACCGATCATCACTCGCCGCGCGCCGACGGCGTGCTGCCCGACGCCCCGATCGTGCATCCGACGGTCTGCGGCTATCCGTGCCCCGATCTCTGCGCCACGGCCGTCGCCTACAAGCTCGCCCAGGCGCTGGAGCATGTCGCCGCCACCGTGTCGCCGAACGTCGCCGCAGGCGCCGAGCCGGATGCGGGCCACGTGGATGGCGGCCCGCCCGGCCGTCTCACTTTGGAGGAGGACCTCGACCTGGTGGCGCTGGCGACGATCGCCGACGTGGTTTCGCTGACGGGGGAGAACCGCACGCTCGTGCGACGCGGCCTGCGCGCGCTGGCGGGGACCGCCAAGCCTGGATTGCGCGCGCTGATGTCCGTCGCCCGGGTCGATCCGGGCAAGCTGACCGAGCGCTCGGTCGCCTTCACGCTCGCGCCCCGGCTGAACGCCGCCGGGCGCCTCTATCGCGCCGACGCGGGACTGGAGCTGGTCCTGACAGAAGATCCCTTGCGCGCGGCGCAGGTCGCCGATGAGCTGAATCGCGCCAATCACGAGCGCCGGCAAGTCGAGACGCGCATCCGCTACGAAGCCGAAGCGCAGATCGCGGCCCTCGGCCCCGACCATTCCGCCCACCCCCGCGCGGCCTACGTGCTCGCGGGCGAGGACTGGCACGCGGGCGTGATCGGGATCGTCGCCTCGCGGCTGGCCGAGCGCCACCACCGCCCGGTCGTGCTGATCGCGCTCGACGGCGAGCTCGGCAAGGGCTCGGGTCGCAGCATCGACGCCTTCGACCTGCTCGGCGGTCTCACGGCCTGCGGCGGTCACCTGCGCCGCTTCGGTGGCCATCGCGCCGCCGCCGGCCTGGAGATCGAAAGCGGGCGCCTGGAAGAGTTCGCGCAGGCGTTTGCGGCGCACGCCGAGGAGGTGCTCGACCCGGCCGACACCGCGCCGCTGGAGCGCGTCGACGCAGTCGTGGAGTGCGAGCAGCTTGGAATGGAGCTCGCGGAGGAGTTGCTCGTGCTGGCGCCGTTCGGCCGCGGCAACCCGGGGGTCTCGCTGCTTGTCGAGAACGCCACTTTCCGCGATCTGCGGCCGATGGGGGAGGGCAAGCACCTGCGTTTCACGCTCGAATCAGGTGATGCCCGCCCGCCCGCGCGTGCGCGCGGGGTCGCTTTTGGGACTGGCTCGCGCCTGCCTGTCGCCGCGGGCGAGCCGGCCGAAGCGACGTTCACGCTCGAGATCAACGAGTGGAACGGCGTCTCAGAGCCCCGGCTGGTGCTGCGCCACGTTCGCGCCGCCGAGCCCGAAGCCGAGCATCTCAGCGACACCGTAGAGCCCGTGACGGTCCACGACCTGCGCCGCGCCACGCCCGTGCCGACGCAGCCAAAGCAGCCGGAGCGTCAGCCCCAAGAGGAACTGACGCTCTTTGCCCTCTCCTGATCTGTGCGTTCAGAGGGCTTCTGATCCGAGCGCTCGCTCGACGGGCGGTTTGCGCTCCGCGCCGGCGCCGCTTCAATCCGGGGGATCCGTCCCCTACCCTTAGAGGATGGCGATCGCAAAGGGTTCACCCACCAGCCCGCCTGTCGCCCAGCTCGAGGAGCTGGTTGCCGCGCCCGGGGGTGCAGTGGCTCCACAACCCGTCGAGCAGCGCCTGGACCTGAACGAGCTCGAGCGGCGACTGCTCGACGACCTGTTCGCGATCGTCTCCGAGCATGCCGAGGACTCGGCCGTCGAGATCGACCGCGCGCGCGTGGGCGACGCGTTCGTGTTCGCCTGCGAGCACCATGCCGACCAGCGGCGCAAGTCCGGCGAGGACTTCATCGTGCACCCCGTTGGGGTCGCGCGCATCTGCGCGGGTATGCGACTGGACACCGAGACGCTGTGCGCGGCGCTGCTGCACGACACGGTCGAGGACACCTCCGCCTCGATCGAGGAGGTGCGCGCGCGCTTCGGCGAGGAGATCGCCCAGATCGTTGACGGCGTGACGAAGCTGACCGGGATCGCCTTCCAGTCGCGCGACGAGGCGCAGGCCGAGAACTACCGCAAGATGATGGTCGCGATGGCCACCGACGTGCGGGTGATCCTGATCAAGCTCGCCGACCGTCTGCACAACATGCGCACGATCGACGCGATGCCCAAGCAGAAGCAGCTCGAGAAGGCGCGCGAGACGCTCGACATCTACGCGCCGCTCGCCCACCGGCTGGGGATTCACGCGATCAAGTGGGAGCTCGAGGACCTCGCCTTCGCGACCCTGCACCCGCGCAAGTACCAGGAGATCAAGGGCCTCGTCGCCCAGCAGCGCGACGAGCGCGAGCGCTACGTGGCGGAGGCCGGCGAGTACCTGGCGCGCGAGCTGCAGGCGATGGGGATCGAGGCGCGGATCGCCGGTCGCGCCAAGCACTTCTACTCGATCTATTCGAAGATGACGAAGAAGGGCCGCGAGTTCAACGAGATCTACGACCTCACCGCGATGCGCGTGATCGTCGATTCTGTCAAGGACTGCTACGGCACCGTCGGCGTGATCCACTCGCTGTGGAAGCCGCTGCCCGGGCGTTTCAAGGACTTCATCGCGATGCCCAAGTTCAACATGTACCAGTCGCTGCACACGACGATCATCGGGCCCGAGGGCCGGCCCTTGGAGATCCAGCTGCGCACCCAGGAGATGCACGAAATGGCGGAGTTCGGGGTGGCCGCACACTGGATGTACAAGCAGCCTCCCGGCCAGGGGGTGGGCGGGGATCCGATCAAGACGGGCGGTCGCACGGGCGGCTCGCCGATCAATTCGGGCGAGGACGCGAAGCTGCAGTGGCTGCGCTCGATGCTCGACTGGCAGAAGGATCTGCTCGATCCGCAGGAGTTCATGGAGACGCTGCGCACGGATCTGTTCGAGGACGAGGTCTACGTGTTCACGCCCAAGGGCGAGGTCAAGTCGCTCGCCGCCGGCGCGACGCCGCTGGACTTCGCCTACGAGGTGCACACCGAGATCGGCCACCGCTGCGTGGGCGCGCGCGTGAACGGGAAGATCGTGCCGCTGCACTGCGAGCTGCACTCGGGGGACATCGTCGAGATCCTCACCGCCAAGCGCGAGCGCGGGCCCTCGCGCGACTGGCTGGCGATGGTCAAGACCACGCGCGCGCGCAACAAGATCAAGGCCTGGTTCAAGGCCGAGTCCCGCCAGGACACCGAGCACACCGGACGCGAGGTGCTGCAGGAGCACCTGCGCAAGCAGGGCCTGCCGGCTCAGAAGATCACCGGCTCGGCGCTCTTGGCGGACGTGATCAGGGAGATGGGCTACCGCAAGGCGGATGACTTCTACATCGCGCTCGGCGCCGCGAAGGTCTCCCCGAAGGTGGTCGTGAACAAGGTGATGCAGCGTCTCAAGCAGGGCGAGGCGGCCGACGGCGAGGCCACCGCGGCCGACCTGCTGCGCGTGGGGCGCGCCAGGCGGCGCCCGACGAAGTCCTCCGGCCAGTATGGAATCAAGGTGGACGGCGTCGAGGACGTGATGCTGCGTCTGGCAAAGTGCTGCCGGCCGGTGCCGGGCGATGAGATCGTCGGCTACATCTCGCTCGGTCGCGGGATCACGATCCACCGCGAGGACTGCCCGAACTCGGTGCTGCTGCGCAAGGACCCCGAGCGCTTCACCAGCGTCTCCTGGGAGGGCGGCCAGACGACAGCATTCGTCGTCGAAATCCAGATCGACGCGTGGGATCGCCACCGCCTGCTCGAGGACCTCTCGCGCGTGTTCTCCGAGTCCGGCGCGAACATCCTCGAAGCCCGCTGCCTGTCGACGCCGCCGATGGTCAAGAACCGCTTCGTCGTCGAGGTCGCCGACACGCACACGCTGAAGGGCGCGGTCACGCGCCTGCGCAACATCGAGTCGGTGTTCGACGCCTATCGCGTAACCCCGGGCGCGGGCTAGGCGGACACTGACCGGCGCTGGCCGATCCGTACGTTCGGTCGGCGTCTTGGTCGCACGCCACGCGGGGTGGGTGAGCTCTTTCGATCTTGTCTCACTTGGCCATTGTCCGTCTAGGAATGCTCAGGCGACTACGTTCAACGCCCGCGGCAGGATCGAATAGCGCGCCTCGTCGACCTCGCCGATGAAGTCTCCGTCGACCTGCAGCGGCAGGGGGCGCCCGTCAGCGCTCTGCACCGTCAGCTCGCTCAGCGCGGGGAAGCTCGAGACGTGGCGATGGCGAGCGATGCGCGCCCGCCGGGAGAAGGCGCGCCAGGCGATCGAGGGCATGTCCAGCGGTCGCGCACGATGCAGGACGGACGCAGCGAGCGCGCCCGAGTCAAGCGCCGCGCCCTCGGCGACCTCGATCGGGCGGTTCTGAAAGTAGGTGAAGGGCGATCCGTTCTGCACGATCGTCGTGACCCCCTCCAACGTCCGTTCACCCGCGCTCGCGACCATCCGCGGCGGGCGCACGAGATAGCGGCGGGCGAACGTGCTGATCGCCGCCCACGTGAAGTAGTAGGCGCCCAGGCGCGCCTTCAGGCGCGGATTGGAGTCGACTCGCTCGACCACGCTCGCGTCGACGCCGAGGCCCGAGGCGAAGGTGAAGCAGCGGCCGTTGACGACGCCCAGGTCGACCGTGCGCGGGCGCCAGTCGTCGGCCATCGCGAGCAGGTGCTCGGTCGCGTCGACGAGCTCGCCGGGGATGCCGAGCATCTTGCCGAACACGTTCGCCGAGCCGCCCGGCAGGCAGGTCAGCGGGGTGGGGTTGGCGCCCGCCCACCGCGAGGGCGAGCCGATCAGCCCGTTGGCGGCTTCGTTGACTGTCCCGTCGCCGCCGAAGGCGACGACCACGTCATAGCCCTCGTGCGCGGCCTCGCGGCACAGCTCGGTCGCGTGGCCCTGAGCCTCCGTATCGACGGCGTCGACCTCGAAGCGACCCTGCAGCGCGTAGACGACGAGATGGCGCAGGCGGTCGGAGACCGTAGTCGCGTAGGGATTGACGATGATCAGCATGCGCCGCTTGCTCTGAGCCTGCGGCGGCTCGAAGTCCTGCAGCGCCGCCAGTCGCCGGTCCTGCTCGTGCACGGGAGAGCCCATCGCAAGGCCCTACACCGCGCCGCTGAGAGCGTTACCGGACCTCAGCAACATTGGTCTTCTCTCAGCGACATTGATCTTGCAAACGTCCGCGCGCTCGCTATACTGCCCGTGCAGACATAGCTGGACACATCCAGAGGGGTGGAGGGCCTGGCCCTACGAAACCCCGGCAACCACCGTCAAAGTCACAGGCGGGAAGGTGCCAATTCCAGGAGATGTGTGGCGGGCTTCGCGCTCTTCGCCACACGTGACACGGCGAAGACTAGAGCGAAGGAGCCCCAAACATGGCTGTCAGTCATTTGCAGTGCAAGGAGTGCAAGACCCAGTACCCGCTGGAGGCGCTGTACGTTTGCGAGCAGTGCTTCGGCCCGCTGGAGGTCGCCTACGACCACAGCCGCTCGAGCCTCGATGTCGGTGAGCTGCGCCGCCGCATCCAGGGCGGCCCCCAGAACATCTGGCGCTACGCCGACTTCCTGCCCCTGGCGGGCGGCCCTCCCGGCCCCTCTGGCCGGCTCGCCTCACGCGCCGGCCTGCCGGCGGGGTGCACACCTTTGATCCGCGCCGATCGCCTCGCCGAGCGCCTCGGCCTGCGCGAGGTGTGGGTCAAGAACGATGCCGCCAACCCGACACACTCGTTCAAGGACCGCGTCGTCTCGGTCGCCGTCACGCGGGCGCGGGAGCTGGGCTTCGAGACGATCGCGTGCGCTTCGACCGGCAACCTGGCGAATTCGGTGGCCGCCCACGGCGCCGCGCTGGGCATGGACTCCTACGTGTTCATCCCCGCGAACCTCGAGGAGCAGAAGATCCTCGCCACGGGCATCTACGGGACGAAGCTCGTCGGCGTCGACGGCAGCTACGACGACGTCAACCGTCTCTGCACGGAGCTGTGCGCCGAGCGCGACTGGGCGTTCGTGAACATCAACCTGCGCCCCTACTACGCCGAGGGCTCGAAGACGCTTGCGTTCGAGATCGCCGAGCAGCTCGGCTGGGAGCTCCCCGACCGCTGTGTCGTGCCCGTCGCCTCGGGCTCGCTGTTCACGAAAATCGCCGCCGGCTTTCAGGAATGGAGCGAGCTGGGGTTAATAGAGAACCCCGCCCGCTCGCTGCCCCGCATGAACGGCGCCCAGGCCGAGGGCTGCTCGCCCGTGGCCAGCGCGTATGCCAACGGCCACGATGTCTGCCGTCCGGTCAAGCCGGACACGATCGCCAAGTCGCTGGCGATCGGCAACCCCGCCGACGGTCCCTATGCGCTCGATCTGGCGCGGCGCACCGGCGGCGGTGTCGACGCGGTCTCAGACGAGGAGATCCGCACGGGCATCAAACTGCTGGCCGAAACGACCGGCGTCTTCACCGAGACCGCCGGCGGCGTCACGACGGCCGTGCTCGCGAAGCTCGCCGCGCGCGGCGAGATCGACCCCGACGAGCGCGTCGTGCTCGTGATCACCGGCGACGGCCTGAAGACGCTCGACGCGGTGCGCGACTCCTTTGAGACCTACAGGATCGACGCCAGCCTCGAGTCGTTCGAGAGGACTGTGCCCGAGGCCGTCGCGGTCTGATGGCGGTGCTCGTGAAGATCCCCACCCAGCTGCGCGCCGCCGCCGAGGGCACCGCCGAGACGGAGGTCTCCGGCGCGACCGTGGCCGAGGCCTTGAACGGCCTGTACGAACGCTACGGCGAGCTGCGCGAGCGCCTCGCCAACGAGGACGGCTCGCTGCGGCGCTTCGTCAACGTCTACCTCGCCGGTGAGGACATCCGCTTCCTGGATGGGCTGCAGACGCCAGTTCCCGACGGCGCCGAGTTGACGATCCTGCCCGCCGTCGCGGGAGGCTGATCAGCGCGCTGCCGCTGTGCCGGCGGGCGCTGCAGCGTGAGCTGGTGCCTCGGCGTGGGCTGGTGCCGGTGCGGCCTGGGCGGCGGTGCTGGGTGTGGCGCCGCTGAAACCGATCGTCGAGACGAGCCCCGCGGCGCACATCGCCCCGATCGTCAGGGCGCGCAACCGGCGCGGCGTCAGCCAGGTGAAGTTGTGGGTCTGAAGCCAGGAGCGTAAGCCCGTCGCGCAAGACGCCGCTGCCATTGCACAACCCGCGCACATGCGCTCAGATTAGCGATCCTGTCCGTCATCTGTCACGGGCGCCGGCGCGCTCTTCGAACCGGTGGATGAGGAACGCTTCGAGGGCGACGAACACTTCGCGATTTCTTAACCTCCGTTGAGGTTCTCCTGAGTACCCTGCAATTAGCTACTCGTATGGCTACTCAGACACCCACCCGCCCCACCTTCGCCCCCGCGGAGGGCATGACCGAGCTCTTCGACGGGATTGCGTGCCTCGACGAGCGTGTGCGCCGTCAGGCGATGCCGGTCTCTCCGCAGGAGCTATCCGCTCACCCCAGCAGCGAGACCGGCTGTTACATCGAGGTCCAGGGGCCCGGGGAGCGCCTGCTGATACCGCTTGGGTCGGGCGTGACGCACATCGGCCGCGGCCTTGCCGCCGACATACGCCTCGATGAGGACTCCGTCTCCCGCCGCCACGCGATCCTCGTCTACCGCCGCTCCGGCTCGCGCATCCTCGACGACCGCAGCTCCAACGGCACGCTCCTGAACGGTCGTCGTGTCACACAGGCAGACCTGCACAACGGCGACGTGCTCGTGCTCGGACGGGTCGTGCTGCGATATCTGGAGCGCTGAGCGCTCCGGAGCTCAGTGCCCGCCGAGGCTGAACGCGCCGCTGAGGACGACGGGGCCCGGTTTGCTCGCGTGTTCGTTCGTCTCGCGCGTGAGCAGCATCTCATGGTATTCACCGGCGTTGGCGGGTAGCAGCGCGCCGCCCTGCGCCTGTCCGTTGGAGCTGACGGGGGGGATCTTGCCCAGCGCGACGGAGCTCGTCGGGGAGTTGTAGAGCCAGACGGCGTAGAAGAAGCCGTTCGACGGCGGCAGGTGTTCGGCGGCGATGTAGAAGGCGCGCTTGGAGCCTTCGGAGAGGACCTCGGCCAGGCCGACCGTCTTGCTGTTGGGTTCGGGCGAGGTGAGGGCGATCTGCTTGTCGAGGGTCGGCTTCTTACCCGATGTCGTGGAGGTGCTCGAGGTCGTCGAGGTTTTCGAGGCGCTGGGGGTCGTCGTGGTGGCGCTGGTGCTCGTACCGGCGCTCTGTGTGCTCGAGGATTTGTGCGAGCCGCCGCCGCTGGTGATCAGGACGACGGCGACGACGACCACGACGACGAGTGCCGCGAGCAGTAGTGCGCCGCCGCGCCTGGAGCTCGGCAACGAGTCGGAGAGACCGGTGTACCGCGTCTGCCCGGCCTGAGTCTGGACAGTCGGGGGGGAAGGCGCCGGCGCGGGCGATCGAGCGCCGCGGGAGGCGCGTGCTTGCACGGGGTCGCCGCCTGCGGGCGCGGGAGCTGCGCCGCGCGGCTCGCTCGGCTCCTGCGCGAGCGCGTCGAGCGCGGCGCGGGCACGGTCGCGGACGGCGTCCGCGGGAATGCCGAGCATCTCCGCGATCTCGGCGTGGCTCTTGCCCTGGCGGACGAGCAGCTGCAGCACCGCGCGCTGGTCGGGGGGGAGGTCGTCTAGTCGGCTCATGGGCGCAGGGTCCGTAGGCTATCGTGGCGCCGGGATGACCACGCCGACCGCGGAGCAGCTCAACGAGTTCAGGGTCGGGTTCGACCGTCTGTATGGCCTCGAGCTGGTGGACTTCTCCGAGCAGGAGGTCCGGGCCCGGGTGCAGCTGCGCGACGAGCTAAAGCAGCCGATGGGCCTGCTGCACGGGGGCGTTTACGCCTCGATCGCGGAGTCCCTGGCTTCGCTTGCCACAGCGCTTGGGGTGCTCGAGCGCGGTGAGGTCGCGATGGGCCTGTCGAACAACACCAGCTTTCTGCGGCCGCTCACCGAGGGCGCCGTGCACGCCCACGCGACGCGCCTGCACAAGGGCCGCACGACATGGGTCTGGGACGTGCGCTTCCACGACGACGCCGGACACCTGTGCGCGTTGACGAGGATGACGATCGCGGTGCGTCCGGCGCCGCCGGCTGCGCCGGTCTAGTACGAATCCATAGCGCTTGGAAGCCTGAGCTGGGGGCCCCGATTGGTCCCTTCGAGATAGGTCTCAGTTCGGCGCGCGTAAAAGCGTGGGCGCCTGCGCCGGCAGCGGCTGTGAACCGAACCCTGTGTCCGGCAGCGGCGCGGGCAGCGGCGCGGTCGGGGCGCCGATGTCGTTGATCGGCACCGTGGTCTCGGCGGCGGCGCGGGCCAGCGCGGGACTGTTGGCGTAGATGTCGACGACAACACCGGCCGTGGCCAGCTCAATTGTCTTCTCACCCTGCGCCGCGACGCCGGTGACGCCGCGGATGCGAATTGCGCTGTGTGACTGCGAACCGGCCGGGATGAAGCTGTTGTCGGGGGAAGTGACGACGCGCAGGCGCGCGACGCAGGTGTTCTGACCGCCCTCGGCGCAATCCCCGTACTGAACGGTGTACGCGCCGCTGGGATCCTCGGAGGCTTCGGTGATCGCCATCCGCTGAAAGGAGCCGCCCAGCCAGTAGACGGGGTAGGGCGCTAGCACCAGCCCCTCCAGTGTCGAGTGGGAGATCGGCTGATCCTGCAGGGTGTTGCCGCAGCCACCGAGGACGAGTGTGCCAAGGCCCAGCGCGAGCAGCGCGAGCAGCGCGAGCGGACGGTTGCGCGAGAGATCGACTCTGCGCATCAGGGGGTGGGCGGGCTTCTGTACATGTTGGTGATCGGCATCCGCCGGTCGCGGCCGAAGGCGCGCGTGGTGACCTTGATACCGGGAGGCGCTTGGCGGCGCTTGTACTCGGCGAGATCGACGAGCCGAATCGTGCGATCGACCTCCTCTGCGGGCAGGCCCTCGGCGATCAGCTGCTCACGGCCCTTGTCGAGCTCGATGTAGCCGGCGAGGATGCGATCGAGCAGCTCGTAGGGGGGGAGTGAGTCTTCGTCGCGCTGGTTGTGGCGGAGCTCGGCCGAGGGTGCGCGCGCGATGATCGACGGCGGGATCGGGGCGGACACGCGGGCAAGCGCTGGACCGCCCGCATGCGCCGTTGGGGCGGCCGCGGCGGCGGAGCTACGCCACTCACAGAGGCGATAGACGAGCGTCTTCGGCACGTCCTTGATCACGGCCAGGCCACCGGCGAGATCGCCGTAGAGGGTCGTGTAGCCGACCGACATCTCCGACTTGTTGCCGGTCGTGAGCACGAGCCAGCCAAACTTGTTCGAGAGCGCCATCAGCAGGTTGCCGCGGATCCGGGCCTGCAGGTTCTCCTCGGTGAGATCTGGACCCCCATCCACCCCGTGGCCGGCGAGCTCGGTGTGGAGCGCCTGCGTGTAGGAGCCCATGACGGGCTCGATCTGCAGCTCGTGCGTGCGGATGCCGAGCGCGGCGGCGAGCGCGCGCGCGTCGTCCTGGGTTGCTGCGGAGGAGTAGGGGGAAGGCATGATCGCCGCGCTCACGCGCTCGGCGCCCAGGGCGTCGGCGGCCAGGCAGGCGACGAGCGCGGAATCGATACCCCCCGAGAGGCCGAGCACGACGTGCGAGAAGCCGTTCTTCTCGACGTAGTCGCGCAGCCCGAGCATCAGCGCCGCATAGATCTCGGCCTCTTCGGGCGCGATCGGCTCGGTCAGGCGCGGGAAGATTGGGTCAGGTTGTGGGGCGGGGGACTGGCCGGACAGCACGACCAGAGGGGGGGTCTTTGCGCGTTGTGTCGCCGACTCCAATGTGGCTGACACGCCCGGCGCGACCTGCAGTGGACCGGGGGTGTCCTGCGGTGGATCGCCGGCGCTTCGCGGCGAGCCGGCAGCGACCAGGTCGAGGTCGAGGTCGCACAGCAAAAGGTCCTCCTCGAACTGCATCGCGCGGGCGAGCGTCTCGCCGGTGTGGTCGACGACGAAGGAGTGACCGTCGAACAGCAGCTCGTCCTGGCCGCCGACGAGCCCGCAGAATGCGATTGGAACCCCATCTTCGCGGGCGCGCCGACCGAACAGGCGCTCCCGTTCGACGCCCTTGCCGGCGTGGTAGGGGGAGGCCGAGATGTTCACGATCAAGCGCGCGCCGTCGGCCGCCTCCTGCGAAGCCGGTGGGCCGGGCAGCCAGATGTCCTCGCAGACGGTCAACCCAATCAGCCGCCCGTCGAGCTCGATCGTCGCGCCCGAGCTACCGGGCTGGAAGTAGCGTCGCTCGTCAAAGACGCCGTAGTTGGGCAAGTGGACCTTGCGATAGATCGCCTGGACGGCCCCGTCGGCGAGCACGGCCGCGGCGTTGTAGACGTGTCCGTCGGCGTGCTCCGGGAAACCGACGATCGCGACCGCGCCGTGCGTCACCCGCGCCAGCTCCGTGAGCGCAGCTCGGGTGTCCGCGAGGAAGTGCTCGCGCAGCAGCAGGTCCTCCGGTGGGTAGCCGGTCAGGGCCAGCTCACCGAACAGCACGAGCTCCGCGCCCGCCTTCCCGGCGTCATCGAGACCTGCACGGATGCGCGCCGCGTTGCCGGCGATATCGCCCACGGTGGGATTGATCTGGCAGAGCGCCAGCCGCACTTCGGAACGAGCCTATCCGGTCAGCTCTGCACGGCTGGAGGCTTGCCCAGCGAAGCGCGCCCGTTGGCGTTCGCGGCTGCCCTGCGCCGCGGTTTGGCGCCGTTGGCCGGTGCTGCGGCGATAGCTTGCTTGTTCGCCGGGGACTTCGCGCCGTTGGCTCCGGCTCCGGTGGCTTTGCCCGCCGCGGGCTTGGCGCCGGCGGCCGGAGATCGATTGGTCGGGGATCGATTGGCCCGGGCTCCGGCGGTGGCTTTGCGTCGAGGCTTTGCGCCGCCGTTGGCCCGAGCGGCGCTGGCGCGGCGCGCGTTGCTAGCCGGCGAGCGCTTGGCCGGGATCCCCGCCGCGCGAGCCAGCGAGGCGATCGCCAGGCGCAGGTCGCGCAGGAGTCCTTCGAGGCCGGGCAGCGCGTCGTAGTCGGCGAGCAGACCGAAGCCGAGATGACCGTCGTAGCTCATCACGGCGATCCCGAGCGCCTGGCGGCGGGCGAGCGGGACAACCGGGTAGAGCACCTGCAGCCGGTGGCCGAGCAGATACAGCGGGAACTGCGGTCCCGGGACGTTCGTGACAACGAGGTTGAAGAAGCGCTGGCGGGCCTGCAGCCGCGCCGCCTGGCTGAGGATCGTCGGCGGCGCGAAGCCGGCGAGGTTGACGAGCGCCTGCGCGCCGACGGCCTGGCCGGACTCCTTCAGGTTCTCCATCTCGACGGTTACCCGCCGCAGACACTCCGCCGGATCTTCAATGCCGACCGGCAGCGGCGCCCACATCGCGGCGACCTGATTGCCGAGTGCGCCGCGCTGAGAGTCCGCACGTACTGAGACGGGCACCATCGCCTTTAGCACGAGACCCTCCGTGTCCTCGCCCTGCGCACGCAGATAGCGCCCGAGCGCGAGGCTGACAGAGGCGAGCACGACGTCGTTGAGCGTGCCGCCGAGCTCGTCCTTGATCGCCTTGAACTGAGCGAGGTCGGCGTCGTGGAAGGTGTAGCGGCGGTGCGGGCCGATATCGACGTTGAACGGGCTGGGGGGCGCCGGTGCGTTGATGCCGGCGAGGGCCGTCGCGCCGATGCTCGCGATGCCGTCCTTCAGCTGGGATACAGCGCGCCGCGGGGCGCGCAGCAGCGCGCGGGCGCCGCGGCCCATCTCCCCCGGCACGGTCGTGCGCTCCAGCAATGCCTCCCCGAGTAGCTTCGCCGGCCCCGGCAGCGGCCGCGCGGTCCACGGCACCGGCGGCCGTCCGGTCGGCATCGGCTGCGGGGATACGTCGAACAGGACCGTGGTGATGTCGACCCCGGAGATCCCGTCGACGAGCGCATGATGCGTCTTGGCGATCAGCGCGAAGCGTTCCCCGGCCATGCGCTGCACCAGCCAGATCTCCCACAGCGGCTTGGAGCGGTCCAGGCGCTGAGAGAACAGCCGTCCCGCGAGCTGCTTCAGCGCGGCGTCGTCGGCCGGACGCGGCAGCGCGGTGTGGCGAATGTGGTAGCGCGGGTTGAAGTGCGGGTCATCGGTCCACACCGGCCGGCCCTGCCCGAGCGGCACGTAGGCGAGACGCTGGCGGTAGCGCGGGACGAGATGTAGGCGGCTGAGGATGTGCTCGACGAGCTCCTGCGGCGTCGGCGCCTTGCCCTCGAACACCATCACCGACGCCACGTGCATGTGCGCGGTCGAATCGTCCTCCAGGTGCAGGAAGGTCGAGTCCAGCGCGGACAGGCGGTCAGGGTTGGCCATTGCTCGATTGTCGCGGCTCAGGTCTCTCACGTCAATGTCGGCTGATTTTGGGCTGCTTTGGGAGCTCTGCCGCCAGCCGGTCAGTGTGACCCCCATCACACATAACCCCCGCAAAGACCACTTAAGCTACGAACAGTTGTTCGACCCTGCCGAGTCGCCGCCGTGGATGGAGGCGAACGGGGGACCCACTGCCACGTCGCGGGAAGGCGGCGTGGATGGGGCGAATCGGCCGTTGTTACGGCCGTAACGCCCGGGAGGCGCGCGTCCGGTTCGCGTGCCACACCGGCCGTGAGCCCGACAGCTAACCCCGTAGGCGGAAACAAGGAGGTTCCTGACCAGCATGTATGCCCCCGCGACCCTCGCGCAGCCTGCCACGGCTCTGACGCCGCTCGTGATCGATGCGAGCGATGCGACGCCGCCGCTGCAGGCGCCCGCACACACTTCGCTGAGCGCACTGCGCTCAGAACTGAACGTGCTCGAGGGTCATACGACGAGCATCACGGGCAGGCTTGCAGCGCGCACAGCCAGCCTCATCTCCAGCCAGAGCCCCGGCGCGGAGTCAATCGCCGGCGGCGCCACAACGGCATCGGCGCTCACACCGGCACCGGCGCCGACCCTCCACATCGCCGGCGTGGCGGGCCAGGAGGTGCAGCTGCAGGCGCTCGGCGCGCACGGCTGGCGGCCGCTGGCCCACGCGCGCACAGGCGCGAACGGGCGCTTCCGGCTGCGCTACATCCCGCGCGCGACCCTGAGCGAGCAGCTCAGGCTGCGGTTCGCGGGCGACGCCGAAGACCTGCCCGCGCACAAGCGTCTTGGCGATCTGAACGTGTACCGCCTCGCCGAGGCCTCATGGTACGGCGGCGGCGGCGAGCTTGCCTGCGGCGGTGAGCTGACGAGCGCGACGATGGGAGTGGCGAACAAGACGCTGCCGTGTGGCACGCGGGTGACGCTCCACTACGACGGACGCACGGTCAACGTCGCGGTGATCGACCGCGGGCCGTACGTGGCCGGACGCGAATTCGACCTGACCGAAGCGACGAAGCAGGCGCTCGGGTTCGGCGGCGTGGGCGAGGTTTGGAGCACGCGCTGAGTGAGATGTCCAGGATCGCGCTGGGCGAGGCGTTGAGGACGTCCTGAGCGAGGCGGCGAGCAGGCTCCGAGACGCTCCGATCCCGCGGGACCGGCGATTTGCATGGGAGGACCGGGCGATTTGCATGGGAACCTTCATGCAGGGGTTGGCTTTCGGTGGAGCGCGACATTGAATCTGCCGAATGTCAGCGGGAATGAGCATGACGACGTCGCGAGCACAACTGTGGCTGGAGAGCCTCGGCGATTGGAGCTGGCCGGGGCAGGGCGCGGCACAGGCCGGCGGGGAAGCGCTCGAAGCGCGGCCGCCGTCCTGGGTGCCGGCCTTTCCACCGCGCCTGGAGGCCGCCTTTGCGACCGCGGGCGCCGCCGCGCCAGGTACGTGGCAGTCCCCACGGGCGATCCCGCGCCGCCGCTTCGGCCTGGGCGCGCTGCTGAGCGCCGTCGCGGCGGTCTGCGCGATGCTCGTGCTGCACGGCCCGCTGAGCCTCGAGCGCCTGGCAGGCATACGCACCTCGACGCCGGCTCTCGAAACTGCGACGATCGACTCGCCCGCAACCCCGGCCCCAGGACCACCGCCGGTGACGCTGACGCCGGTCAGCCAGGACACGGCCGGCAGCTCGATCGACGAAGCCACGTACAGCTCGGCGGCGCTGCACGGGGAAGGTTCGTTCCTCGTCTACCTCCCCGCCGACTACGCGAGCACCGCGAGCCACTATCCGGTGCTGTACATGTTGACAGGGAACGACCAGACGAACACGGCGTTCCTGCAGGTCGGGCTGCAGAGCGAGCTCGACCGATTGATCGCCAAGCATGCGATCCCGCCGCTGATCGCCGTGCTGATCCAGGGCGGCCCCGGATCGAACAACTGGCGCAACGAGGGGGCGACGCGCTACGAAAGCTACATCCTCGAAACCCAGCAGTTGGTCGACCGCACGCTGCCGACGCTTGCGGAGCGCGGCGCCCGCGCGATCGTCGGCGACTCGATGGGCGGCTACGGCGCGATGAACGTCGCGCTGACCAACCCCTACCGCTTCGGCGTGGTCGAGAGCTGGCTGAGCTTCTTCAACGGGCTCGGGCCCGACCTGCGCGCCGACCGGCCGATCATCAGACGCCTCGGCCTGCACGCGTTCATCTACGGCGGTGAAGAGGACCACATCGCCAATCCGGACGAGGACGCGCCCTTCGCGGCAGCCCTGCGGACCGCGGGAGCAGACGCCCACGGCGCCGTCTACCCCGGCGAACACAACCTCGAAACAATCGAAGCGCACCTCGCGAGCATGCTCGAGTTCGCGGGACGTTCGCTCTCACTCAGACCCTGAATCGACAGGGGTTGGGAGGGGTATTTAATGGGGCCGCCTGCCGGCGGCCACGCTGACGTTCGTCGTTCGTCCCCGAGGCGTGGCTGCGCCTTACGAGCGTGCGAAAAGACCGAGACCGAGCACCGGGGAATTGGCTCACCGCGACGCGCGGTGAACTAGGATGGGGGTAGGTCCCAAATCGGCTTGCGAGGGTCGGGTATCGGTTTGGGTCGTTCCACCTGAGCTCGTATGAGAGAGGGGTCCTGAGAGATGGCAAGCAAGGCCGGTAGCGAGATCGCGAGAGGGTTCGGACGCAGGCGGGCGAGGTTTGTAGCGGGGGCGATCTCAGCGGGTATGTTGATGGGCGTCGCCCCACTCGGGGTGGGCGTCTCCGGCGCAGTCGGATCGATTGGCTCACCATCGGCCCGTGCGGCGAGGACGATCGCGCTGAACGAGTCGGGACAACTGCACCGGACTGGCCACCCGGGGGGGCTGAAGCTCAACGAGGAGGGCTCGGCGTCGGGCACGATCAGGGGCACGATCTACATCCACCTCGACGTCGTCTCGCCCAGTCGGGTGACGGCCGAAGTGAACATCTATCCGAGCGGCGGCTCGCTGACGGGGACCGGCTCGGCCGACTACCGCGTGAACGGCAGCGCCGCGAGCTTCAACGGCACGCTCACGATCGACCGCGGCACCGGCAGCTACGCGGGCGCGCACGGCTCGGGGCTCAGCTTCAGCGGCACGATCCAGCACGCCAGCGGCGCCGTCACGGTGCACCTGAGCGGCAGGATGTCCACGTGACCCACCGCATCCATTTTTGAGCTACCACGCACTTCTGACTCACCGCATCCCTGACTCATCGCATCCACTTTCTGAGCTACCGCACACGCTTCTGACTCACCGCACGCGCTTCCACGGCCCGCCCGCGATGCTCGGCAGCGGGCGCCCGCAAATCAGTCCTGCAGTGCGAGCGTGGCCGGGACGTCTGCGGCGAGGTAGCCCGGCGCGGCGACGATCACGACGGCGGCGGCGGTCACGAGCGCGAGGCTGACGATCGCCCCGACGAAGCCGAGCGAGCTGACGACGGGGTAGTTGATCACGCTGCTGAGGGCGCGGTCGAGCAGTTGCTGGCCGAGTAGCCCGAAGAGCGCGCCGGTCGTGCAGCCGACGCCCACCAGAAGGAAGCTCTCGAGCACGATCGTCTGCCACAGTTCTACGTGCGAGAAGCCCTCGAGCTTGAGCTTGGCCAGCCGCGGGCGGCGCTGCCAGATCAGGGCTCCGATCGCCGCTGCCATCGCGAGGATCGCGGCGATCAGGATCAGCGTGGCGATCTGTGACAGGCGCGTGAGCCCCTGGCGGGTGATCGCGACGAGCTTGGCTTCATGCTGGGCGGCGGTCTGTACCGCCAGGCCCGTGCGCGGACCGAGCGCGGCCCGGATCTCCTCGCGCACCTGCGTGGGGGTGTTGAATGATCCGCCCGCTCGCGCGACGCGCACGCTGAACGCGCTCACGTCATCGCTCGCCCAGGCACGCGCGTAGTCCGCGGCGGTGATGACGATCGCCCCCGGCGCCCAGCCGATGTTCGTGCTGACGGCCGCGAGGCGCAGCGTCGTGGGGTGGGGGGAGTGCAACACGAAGGGCTGGCCGATGTGCAGATGGCGTTCTGCGACGATCGCCTGCGAGACCACCGCCCAACCGCCCGCGCGCAGTCGTGCGTCGGCCGTGGCGAGGTTGCCTTCGATCAGCTGCGTCGGCGCCACCAGCGGAGAGGAGTCCGACGGTGGCGCCAGCACCCAGATACGGCGGTCGCCTTCGTCGAGCAGCCCGCCGCGATAGAGGCCGACCGACTTCACGCCCGGCAGTTTTTCGATCTTCCCCTGCTCGGTCGGCGCGAACGGCGTGGTCATCAACAGGTTCGAGCTGCCGGCCGCCGAGACCCACACGTCGGTCGCGGCGTTCGTGTCCCGCGCAGCGTTCTCGAGGCCCTTCAGCAGGTCGCCGTGGGCGCCCTGGATCGAAACCGCGCCGAACACCGCGACCGCGCCGGTGGCGGCGATCGCGACCGCCCGAGAGCGCCCGGAGCGCAGCTCCATGACAGCGATGTGCGGCACCACGCTCGTGACGGACGGGGCGGCGCGCTTGACGAGCGCGAGCGTCGCGTGCAGGGGGATCGGTAGCAGCAGGAGCAGCGCGACGATCAGGCTGACCATCCCGGCGATCGCCGCCGCGGGGGAGAACACGAGGATGCCGACGCTCAGCGCGAGCGCGGCGAGGCCGGCCGGCAGCAGCCACCTGCTCTGCGAGCCGCTACCAGAGTCCTCAGGGAGCGCCGTCGCGGCGAGCGGGTCGCGCGAGAGGATGTCGCGTAGGGGGCTGAGCACCGCGACACAGGCGGCGAACATCCCACCGCCCGCGGCGATCGCGACGCTCTGCCAGCTGACGATGCGCTCGGTAGCGAGCGAGAAGGCCGAGGAGAGATAGCCGGGGTTGGAGTGGAAGAGATGGATCGAGAGCTCGTCGCCGAGCGCCAGCCCGAGCGCGGTGGCGATCACCCCGAGCACGACCGCATCGAACAGCAGCACTGCGACGACGGCCCCGGGCGTGTAGCCGTCGCGGCGCAACTCGACGATCAGCCGCCGGCGCTGTGGCACCGTGAGCAGCATCGCGTTGAAGGCGAACAGGAACCCGACGAGCGCGCTGATCACAGCGAACAGCGCCGTTGACTGGTTGGTCGCCGCCGCGGCTTTCGCGAACAGCTTTTCGTCCTGGTCGGAGGACTCGACGTCCAGCCGCCCGCCTGCCAGCCTCGTGAGCGCCGCCCGAACTTGGGCTTCGCGGCCCGGGGCGGGCTCGACGAGGATGCGGTTCAGGCGACCCTCAAGGCCCGTCAGTTCCTGCGCGTATTCCAGCGGCGCCAGCGCGATCGGGCTGTCGATCAGCGCGCCGATCTGTTTTTCGTGCAGCTGCGCGAAGAGCGCGGCTTCCGAGCTCTGACCGCCGACCTGGAAGGTGACCATCTTGCCGAACTTCGTCACCCCGATCTGCTTCGCGACCGGCGCCGGCAGCACGACCGCGCCGAGCCCGGCGAACGGCGTCAGCGCGGCGCGCTTGACGAGCGCGCCGCCGAGCCTGGTGAGGCTCGAATCGGCGCCGACCAGCTCCACGGACTCGCTGCCCCGCGGCCCGACGGCGTTCGCGCTCGCTTCGATCAGCCCGGCCGCGAGCCGCACGCCCTGCGTGTGACGCACCTGCGTCAAGATCCGTTCTTCAAAACCGTGCGGGTCGCGCGCGGTGATCTGCAGGCTCGCCCGCCCGACGATCCCGCTGTTGAGCTTGCCGACCGAGCTCGACAGGCTCGAGCTCGCGATCTGAGACGCGAACAGCAGCCCGACGCCGGCGGCGATGCCGAGGATCGCGAAGCACTCCTGCAGCGCCCGCGCGCGCAGCCGCACGCGATACAGGTGGATGATGTTCGCGAACCTCATGCCGGGCACCGGGCGGGGGCGGAGAGCCGACCCTTCAGCTCGCGGGAGCCGGCGCGAAGCCCTGCTCGGGGTCGTAGCCGCTGAGCTTGCCGTCGCGCAAAGCGAGCACGCGGTCGGCATAGGCGGCGGCCTGGGGGTCGTGGCTGACGAGCACGACCGCGACCTCCCGTTCCCGGCAGAGCTCGCGCAGCAGCTCGAGCACTTCGAGGCTGCGCTGGGAATCGAGGCTCCCGGTCGGCTCGTCGGCGAGCAGCAGCTTCGGCTCGCTGGAGAGCGCGCGGGCGATCATCACGCGCTGGCGCTCGCCCATCGAGAGCGTCTCCGCGCGGTGATTCAGCCGCTCGTCCAGGCCGAGACGCTCGAGCAAAGGCCGGATCTGGTTGTGGGCCTCGCGCCAGCGCGTGTGCTTGAGCAGCTTCAGCACCGCGTTGTCGATCGCGGTGACGCCGGGCAACAGGTCGAAGCTCTGGCGCACGAAGCCCATCTCCGAGAGCCTGAAGTTGGAGGCCTCGCGCTCGGACAGCGAGGAGATGTCACGGCCGTTGACGAGCACCGAGCCGCTCGTCGGCTCGAGCAGCGCCGCGACCATCAAAAGCAGCGTCGTCTTACCCGAGCCACTCGGCCCGTACAGCGCGACCATCTCGCCCGCAGCCACCGACAGCGAGACGCCGTCGACAGCGCGCACGGGATCTCCGCCCACGGCGGGGTAGTGCTTCACGAGATCGCGCAGCTCCAACATCTAGAAGACCCGACCTCCCTCTCCCCGGTTCAGACGGTCACCGTATCCCAAACCATTCGCCCGCGGCGAGACTGCCGTGCAATGGCAGCGCTAGCGGTGCGCTCCCCGCAACGATCTATCCCCGGACACGCCGGCGCCGGCGCCGGCCAGACGCCGCAGCCGAAAGACGAGCAGCGTCGGTTTGGCCAGCTCGCCGATTGCATCCAGCACGCTGCGCGCGACCTCGCCGACCTCGGGGGCGTTCGCCTCGGGGTTGGACAGATAGTTGCCGGCCATCGCGGCCAGGATCAACAGGTGCCGGCGTCCCCGCGGCAGCGCCCGGGCGCGGTTGACGGACTCCGTGGCGAGCGTTCGCATGCGAGCTGCCGCCCACGCCGGCGAGGCGTAGTAAGAGACGAGGCTCGGCTGATCGGTCCTGACGTCCTCGATGCGGTCGATGAGGTTGTCGAGCAATGAGTGCAACGCTCCGATCCAGGGGAAGTAGGCATGATCGAGCGCGGCGATGTCCTCCCCTGAGAGCGCGTCCTCAGCGGCGGCCGCGATCAGCGCGTGCACGCCGAGGGAGGAGCCCGCCGCAGCCGCCACCTCCCACCATTCAAGGCTCGTTCCCGCCGGCGTGTGCGCGCGGGCCCACTCGGCCAGCGCGAGGTGATCGCCCTGCGCGGCGCCGACGTTGAGGCTCTGAAAGACGACGATCCGCTCGGATGCGATCCGCGCCGATTCGGCGAGGGCCGGAAACGAGGGCAGCGTGCTCAGCGCCGCACGCGCGGTGGCGACGAGCGCGTGCAGGTATCCGCCGTCGTCGCGTTGCGGGTGCAGCGCGTAGTAGTCGAGCTGCCGGGCGCGAGGGTCGAACGTCGCCTCGAGCGCGGCGGGCAGCGCTTCGTGCAGGCGGCGCCCGTTCGCGATCGCGTTCTCGTGGTGTTGCTCGGAGAGCAGATCGGCGTAGTTGTAGGCGGCCTGGAAGCTCACCAGCGCGCGCACCACCGCGGCGCGATGAGCGCGCGGCGCGAACGTGGCGAACGCCGCTGCGCCCTCGATGTTGGAGCGCTCGCGCAGCGAGTCGATCCCCAGTCTCCGCAGCTCCGGGTCGGGGATCCGCTCGGCGCGGCGCTGCCAGTGCCTCACTTCGCGGCTTGCGCGCGGGAAGACGGTCAGCCAATAGCGCAGCGCCGCATCGATGAACGCGACGGCCAGCGCGACACGCTCACGGGTCGATGGCGACACGGGCGAAGTACTAACAGGAAGTCGGGCGTCCACTCGATCCTGGGCGCGCGATACGTCGGAGTGAGCGTCGGATGCCGGCCTCAGATCCCAGCCGACGAGGACGCCCCTCGCGGCGCCTCGAGCTTAGTCCTCGCGCGGGGGCGGCTGGAAGACGATCCGCTTGAGCTCGCCCGTCGCGCCGCCGCCGAGGCGCAGCGCTGTCTGGAAGCCCTCCTGGCCGACATCGCCGGAGTCGAGCGCCTTGCGCAGCTCGTTGAGCGTCGCGCGATCCTCCTCGGGGACCAGGTCGCGCGGGACCTCCAACAGGATCAGGTGTCGGGGGCGCTTGGAGCCGTGGGCGAGTCGCACGTAGCGCTCGCGTTCGGCGGCGTCGAGGCCCTCGAGCGTGAGCACGATCGTCTGTCGTTCGCCCAGGCGCTTGACGACGGCGGCGTCGAGCAGCTCGCGCGCCCGCGTCTCGATCTCCTCATCGGCGACGCGTCCGGCCAGCAGCGTGCGCACCTTCGCGAGCGAGAGCACCGCGCCACGCTCCTCGACGACGCGTTCGGCGAAGCGACCGGCCGCGGCGGCGTCGGGAGAGACGATCAACAGGAGGCTGCCCGGCGAGTAGCGCAGGCGATCGGATGGTGCGAGCACGCGACAGCGCGCTGAGACGTCGACCGGGCGTGGCGGCGCGTCGCCCTCGCGGGGAGGACGGTCGGTGGTCCAGCCACCGCGCTCGTCGGCGCCGATCTTGACGCTGCGTACAGAGGGGGGAGTCGACATGTCTGCATCATCCCCTACCGGGCGAACCGGCGCATTGCGATAGTGGCTATCGTCGGCTGTATGCCCGCGATCGGAGCGGTCCAGTGGACCTGACGTTCAACGAGCGAGAGACCGCTTTTCGCGATGAGCTGCGCGGCTGGCTCGCCGAGAACCAGCCCGCGCCCGAGCCGCACGAGGGTGGAGAGCAGGCGCACTATGAATGGCGGCGCGACTGGCAGCGGCGCCTGTACGACGGAGGCTGGGCGGCGCCCTCGTGGCCTGCGCAGCACGGCGGCCGCGGCGCGACGCTCACCGAATCGGCGATCTACTTCGAGGAGCTCGGCCGCGCGCGCGTGCCGATGGCCGCGAACGTGCTCGGCCTGCTGCTCGGCGGACCGACCTTGATGGTGTGGGGCACCGACGAGCAGCAGGAGCGCCACCTCGCGCCGATCCTCTCGGCCGAGGAGATCTGGTGTCAGGGCTTCTCCGAGCCCGACGCCGGCTCGGACCTCGCCGCGCTGAAGACGCGCGCGGTCAGGGACGGGGATGAGTGGGTCGTGACCGGCCAGAAGGTGTGGACGAGTGGCGCGCAGTACTCGAAGTGGTGCATGCTCCTCGCGCGCACCGACTCGGAGGCCGCCAAGCACAAGGGTCTGACGTACTTCCTGATGGACATGGAGCAGGACGCCGTGCAGGTCCGCCCGCTGCGCCAGATCACCGGCGAGGCCGAGTTCAACGAGCTGTTCATCGAGGAGGCGAGGATCCCTGACACGAACGTCGTCGGCGGCGTCGGCAACGGCTGGAAGGTCGCGCTGACGACGCTCATGAACGAGCGTGCCGGTCTCGGCTTCGCGCTGCAGGTGCGCCTGCGCCAGCTGCTCGATGACGTGCTCGCGGTCGCGGCCAAGAAGGGTCTGCTCGAAGACGCGCTGTACGCGGACGCGCTGGCCGCGCTGCACGTGCGCTGCGAGTCGATCCGGTTGTTGGCCTGGAAGGGTTTGACCGATGTCGAGAAGTACGGGCAGCCCGGTCCGGAGGGCTCGCTCGTGAAGTGGCTGTGGTCGGACACCAACCAGCGCCTGACACAGCTGGCCGTCGATGTGATCGGCCCGCGTGCGCTGAGAGCGGGGGAGATCTGGAGCTATGAGCTGCTGCGCGCCCGCGGCAACACGATCGAGGGCGGCACCACCGAGGTGCTCAAGAACATCGTCGCCGAGCGCGTGCTCGGGCTGCCACGACTGAAGGTCGCGACATGATTGATATAGGGTTCCGCCCTGCGGGCTCCGCTGGAGCTTTGGCCTGATGGACTTCGGCCTGACAGACGACCAGCGCGAGATTCAGCGCACCGCACGGGAGCTGCTGGGCACGCGCGCGAAACCGGAGCGGGTCCGCGAGCACGCCGAGTCGGGGCGCATGGACGCCGAGCTCTGGCGAGAGCTGTGCGAGCTGGGCTGGCCGGGGATCGCGATCTCCGAGGAGCACGGCGGTGGCGGGCTCGGCCCGATCGAGCTCGCGATCCTCTGTGAGGAGCTCGGCCGCTCGTTGGCGCCTGTCCCGTTCTTGCCGAGCGTGATGGCCGCGACCGTGATCGAGCACGGCGGCACCCCCGCGCAACGCGAGCGCTGGCTTCCTGGCCTGGCCACGGGCGCGACGATTGGGGCCCTCGGCACGGCGAGCGAGGGCGTGGCTGAGCTCGTGATCGGTGGCGCCGACGCGCAGCTGATCGCGCTCGTCGAAGACGACGGCTCGGCGCGGGTGCTGAGCGCCGAGGAGGTCGAGATCGACCCGCTCGAGTCGATCGACCCGACCCGCTCGGCGGCACGCGTGGAATTCGACCCCACTCGCCCCGGCGAAGGCAATGGCGGCGGCGGTGAGCTCCTCCCGGACGGTTGCGCCGGTCTCGGCCGTGCACTGGTGGCCGTCAGCTCTGAGCTCGTCGGCGTGTGCGAGCGGGCGCTTGCGATGACCGTCGACTACGTCAAGGAGCGCAAGCAGTTCGGCGTGCCGGTCGGCTCGTTCCAGGCGGTTTCGCATCGCTGCGCGCAGATGCTGCTCGAAACAGAGCAGGCTCGCTCGACGACCGCCTTCGCGGCATGGACCGCCGATGCCGACCCGCAGCGGCTGGCAGAGGCCGCGGCGATGGCCAAGGCGGCGGCTTCCGACGCTGGTCGTGAGGTAACCGCCAGCGCGATCCAGGCGCACGGTGGCATCGGCTTCACCTGGGAGGCCGACGTGCACTGGCTGTACAAGCGCGCCCAGCTCGACGCAACATTGCTTGGCGGCGCCAAGCGCCATCGTGCCCGGCTGGCGGCCATCCTGGCCGAGAAGCTCGCCGTCGCTACCGCCGCCTGACGCTCATCCTCGGCGCTCCCCGCGCCGGTTGTAGCCTCTGTGCGGTCCTGATCAATCCAACGGAGGAGAGGCGAGATGGGCCGACCGAACGTGTACGACGGCGAGTTCCAGATGGAGCGCGCGGAGGCGGGGCTGCGCGGTAGTTTCGTGGCGCGCCCAGCCGGCGCTCGCGAGCTGGGCGGCGCGGTGTACGAGCTGGCGCCGGGGGCGAGCGGCATGGACCTGCACGCCCACTACGGCAACGAGGAGCTGTTCGTGGTGCTGCGCGGCGCCCCGACGCTGCGCACGCTCGAGTCAGAGGAGCAGCTGCGCGAGGGGGACGTAGTCGCGTGTCCGCGCGGTCGCGAGGGCATGCACACGATCGCCAACCGCTCGCAGGAGCCGGCGCTGGTGCTGGCAGTCTCCACCGCCAACAGTCCCGACGTGGTGATCTACGCGGAGAACGAGACCGTCGGCGTCGCCACGCGCCACCCGTTCATGCCGGTCCCCGAGGGCGGCGACGAGGGCGTGGTGGGGCTGTTTCGCAAAGAGGACAACCTGCGCAAACCGGCAGGCTGACGGCGATCCGAAGATCCCGAGTCAGAAGATCCCGAGTCAGAAGGAGAGTGACGGGAAGAGCTGAGTGACGTGCTTGCTTTGAGATGCTTCGCTGAGCGTGGCGGCCGATTCCTCTGAGAACTGGAAGGACCTGTTCGTAGGGGATAGACGGCGCCTATCGACGATGTGGCCCGATCTCGCCGAGCCTGAGTACGGCGATGTCCGCGTGCTTGGCGATCTCCCTCGCAAGTGCGTTGTCCTTGGTCGCGAAGGGCTCGTCCAGGTTCTCAGCCAGCGCGACGAACAGCGCGTCGGCCGCCGTGAAGTTGCGACGCAGCGCCCACACGCGCTCGCGGAGAGGCAGGGAGGGAAACAGCTCGATCGAGAGGTCGCCGAGATCTTCGACCGCCGTGGCGGCGCGGTCATGGCCAATCGCTCCACGGTGGGACTCGCGTCGCAGCACGGCGAGCACCTCGAACACGAGCATGTCGGGCGCCGCGAGCTCGCCCTCGGCGCTCATCATCTCCTGCACCTGCTCCGCGACCCCCGAGCCGAGCAGGTAGTCGACGACGCCCGAAGTGTCGAGAACCGTCACTCGCCCAAGTCGCGAATTGCGCGAACGGCGACCTCGCTCGGCTCATCGAGCTCGACGGCGCCGCGCATCTCGATACGCGCGGACAGTTCAGCCGGCGTCGGACGTGCAGCGAAACGCGCGAGCATGCTGCGCACATACTCGGACAGCGACACGCCTGCGGCAGCCGCACGCGCCTTCAACGTGCGATGCACATCCTCTGGAACGTCACGAACCTGAACCAAGACTCCCATACGTTTCCGATGATAACATGCGTTGTACATACACGGTCCCTGAATGTGCTGCATGGAGGTTGCGTCGGCATCAACGTGGGACTCATCTGCCCGCCGGGCCCAGCGCTAGATTCGCCTGAGTGTCCACCGAGCCTTCCGAACTGAGCACCGCCCACCTAGATGCAGACGCCTTCTATGTCTCGATCGAGCTGCGCCGCCACCCTGAGCTGAAAGGCAAGCCTGTGATCGTCGCCGGCAGCGGTCCGCGCGCGGTCGTCACGACCGCCAGCTACGAGGCCCGGCGCTTCGGGGTCGGCTCGGCAATGCCCGCTGCCCGCGCGCGCCGGCTGTGCCCGGAGGCGATCGTGCTGCCACCGGACTTCACGACCTACCGCGAGACATCGCGTCAGGTGATGGACATCGTGCGCGCGCACGTGGAGCGCGTGGAGGTGGTCGGGCTGGACGAGGCCTACCTAGATCTGACCGGCCTGTACTCGCCGCGCGCGGCGATGCGCCGGCTGCTCGCGGAGATCAGGACGGCCACACAGCTCGTCTGCTCGGTCGGCATCGGACCGAACAAGCTCGTCGCGAAGGTCGCCTCCGATGCGGAGAAGCCTGCGGGCTTCGTGGTGCTCACGCGCGAGCAGGCCTGCGCGCGCTTCGCCGAGTCTCCGCCGGGGCTGGTACCCGGGATCGGACCGAAGACAGCCGCGCGCCTGGCCGCGCTGGGGCTGACCACGCTCGCCGCCGTCGGCGCCGCGCCCGAGCGGGTGCTCGTCGAGCGCTTCGGCCCGAACCTCGGCCTCGAGCTGGGACGTCGCGCGCGCTTCGAACACCACGGAATCGTCGGCGCGGAGCGCAAGGTCGTCTCCGAGTCGCGCGAGCGGACCTTCGACCACGATGTCCACGACCACGCCCGGCTGCGCGAGTCGCTGCGCACGATGGCCGGGGAGCTGTGCGCGAGCCTCGCCGCGCACGAGCGTCGCGGACGTACGATCGGGATCAAGATCCGCCTCGACGATTTCACTACGGCCACGCGTGCGCATACGCTCAGCGCGCCCACGTGCGACGTCGAGCGTGTCACGCAGGTGGCGTTGCGCCTGCTCGAGGAGTACGCGCCCGCACGGCCGGTGCGGCTACTCGGCGTGCGCGTCGCGGGGTTGGGCTCCGATACCTCCACGATGTCAGCCACTGAGGGGCGGGAACCGAGACACCCTGACCAGCTGCTGCTACAGGTATAGGATCGACCCAGATGCCGCTCGCGCGCGTTGGAGAGATCGAGCTCAGCTACGAGCGCGCCGGCTCGGGGCCGGTGCTGCTGCTGATCATGGGCATGAGCGGCACGTTCGATCACTGGGACGCGGGCTTTCTCGGGGACCTGCGCCGCGATTTCGACGTGATCGTCTACGACCACCGCGGCGTCGGCTCGAGCACCCGGCTGGGGCAGGGGCGGCTCACGATCGTCCAGCTCGCCGAGGACGCCGCTGGACTGCTCGCCGCCCTCCACGTGGACCGCGCCCACGTGCTGGGCATCTCGATGGGCGGAATGGTCGCTCAGGAGCTCGCGCTGGCCCACCCCGAGCGCATTGAGACGTTGACGCTCGGCTGCACCTACTGCGGCGGTGAGGGCAGCGCGCTGAGCAGCGAAGAGGTCATGCGCAGGCTCGCCGAGGGTATGTCCTCAGGCGTGCGCGAGCTCGCGATCCGCGCCGCCTGGGAGGCGAACGTCTCTCCGGCTTTCGCGGCGAACGAGGAGGCGTACGCGCGTTTTCTGGGGATCGGCCTGCGTCGAGCCGTGTCGGTCGGGGTGATCATGGCGCAGATGCGCGCGATCGCCGCACACGACACCTCGACCCGGCTGTCAGAGCTCCAACTGCCGACGCTCGTAATCCACGGCACGCTCGACGAGCTGCTCCCCGTGCAGAATGGTCGCATGATCGCCCGGTTGATCCCCGACTCGCGCCTGGAGATCCTCGGCGGGATCGGCCATCTGTTCTTCTGGGAGCAGCCCGCGAGCTCGGCCGAGCTCGTGCGCGCGCACGCGGCCGTGCATGTCTGACCGTCCCGCCGCCGCGATCGAGCTGAACGTCACGTCCGCCGACGGGGTCGAGCTGGACGGCGGGGTATCGAGCCCCGCCCACCCGGGGGAGGGGAAGCCAATTGTCTTGCTCCACGGTCTGACCGCGACGCGCCGCTACGTCGTGATGGGCTCGCGGACGCTCGCGCGCGCGGGCTATCGCGTGGTCGGCTACGACGCGCGCGGGCACGGACGTTCGGCAGCGGCCCCCGATCCGTCGGCCTACGGCTACGACCACCTGGCCCGCGACCTGGAGGCGGTGCTCGACGCGCTCGGGCTGGAGCGCGCGGTCCTGGCGGGCGCCTCGATGGGCGCGCACACCGCGCTGCGCTTCGCCTTGCGCAATCCCGCTCGAGTCGCGGCGCTGGGGCTGATCACGCCGTCCTTCGACCCCGAGCGAGCGCCGGACGCAGAGACGCTCGCGAACTGGGATGCTCTGGCGGAGGGGCTGCGCGAGCGAGGCGTCGAGGGCTTCGTCGACGCCTACGACTTCTCCGCGCTACCCGATCGGTGGCGCGGCACCGTCGAGCAGGTCGTGCGCCAGCGACTCGCCGCGCACGAGCACCCCGAGGCGGTGGCCGACGCGCTCGAAATCGTGCCCCGCTCGCAACCGTTCGAGAGGATCGACGACCTGGCGGACATCGAGGCGCCGACGGTCGTGGTGGCAAGCCGCGACGAGGCCGATCCCGGTCATCCGCTGGCGGTCGGCGAATGCTACGCCCGCACAATCCCGAACGCGCGGCTCGTCGTCGAGGATGCAAGCCCGCCCGCCCCAGCTAATCCCCGATCGCCGATCGCGTGGCAGGGAGGGCAGCTCTCGAAGGTGCTGGCCGAGCTAGCCGCTCATACGTGATAACGTACGCTCGTATGCAAGCACGCGATTGGGATGGAGCCAGCTACGACCGTATCTCGGCTCCCCAGGAGGCGCTCGGCCGCGCGGTGCTCGCACGCATGGATCTACGCGGGGACGAGACCGTGTTGGATGCAGGCTGCGGGTCCGGGCGCGTCACCGAGGCGCTCTTGGAGCGTCTACCGCGCGGGCGGGTGATCGCCGTCGACGCCTCGCCGTCGATGATCGAGCAGGCCCGCAGGCGATTCGACGAGAACGAGCGGGTGGAGGTCCACCGGATGGACCTGCTCGAGCTGGAGCTCGCACGGCCGGTGGATGCGATCCTCTCGACCGCGACCTTCCATTGGCTGCTCGACCACGACGCGCTGTTTCGCCGCCTGCACGCCGCGCTGCGGCCCGGCGGCCAGCTCGTCGCGCAGTGCGGGGGAGAGGGCAACATCGACCGCCTGCGCGCGGTCGCGAAGGCCGTGCTGGAGCGAGACCCCTACGCTGAGCACTTCCGCGACTGGCGCAGCCCCTGGTACTACGCTGCCCCCGAGCCCACACGAGAGCGCCTGCTCGCGGCTGGCTTCACCGCAGCGGAGTGCTGGTTACAGCCGGCGCCCCAGTATCCCGAGCAACCGCGGGAGTTCCTCGCCAAGGTGATCCTCGGCCCGCACGTGCAGCGGTTGCCGGAGGAGTTGCGCGACCCGTTTCTGGACGAGGTGCTGGAGAGGGTGGAGGAGTCCGAGTTGATGGTCGACTACGTGCGGTTGAACATCGACGCCGTGGCATAGCGCCCACGGTTGGGGATCGACCTAAGTCTCTGTCCAAAGTTCCTCAGCTCGCTGTCCGAAAGCTGCCAGCTCGCGTTCCAATGGCGGCCGGGAGAGACTCCGGGCTTTCGGGTTTTCGGCCTGTGCCTCAGGCAAGCGCCGCGCCCGAGCCCACGATTCGATCCTCGCCGACCTCGGCCCCGCTCAGCAACGCGGCGTAGCGCCCACCCTGCTCGAGCAGCTCGTCGTGCGTGCCGCGCTCGACGATCCGGCCGGAGTCGAGCACGAGGATCTGGTCGGAGTCGCGGATCGTGGACAGGCGATGGGCGATCGCGATCGTCGTGCGGCCCCGCGAGAGCTCGTCAAGCGCCAGCTGGACCGCCCGCTCGGTCTCGGTGTCCAATGCGGAGGTGGCCTCATCGAGGATCAGCACCGGCGGGTTGCGCAGAACCGTGCGGGCAATCGCCATGCGTTGCTGCTCGCCGCCCGAGAAGCGGTAGCCGCGCTCGCCGACGGGCGTGTCATAGCCCTCGGGCAGGCCGGAGATCAGCTCATGAATTTGCGCCGCGCGGGCGGCGTCTTCGATCTGCTCGTCGCTGGCCTCCGGACAGGCGAAGCGCAGGTTCTCCCGGATCGAGGCGTGGAACAGATACGTTTCCTGGGAGACGAGCCCGACGGTGGCGGCGAGCGATTGTTGTGTCAGGTCACGAATGTCGACGCCGTCGATCGACACACACCCGCGCTGAGGCTCATACAACCGCGCCACCAGGTACGCGAGCGTGGTCTTGCCCGAGCCGGTCTCACCGACGAGCGCGGTGCGGGTGCCGGCCGGGATCTCCGCGGAGATGTCCTGCAACGTCCAGGGCGCGTCCGGGTCATAGCGAAACGAGACATCCTCCAAGCGCACGTCGCCGCGCACGCCGCTCAGCGTACGGGCGTCGGGACGCTCCTCGATGTCGACCGGCAGGTCGAGGTACTCGAAGATCCGCCCGAACAGCGCGAGCGAGGTCTGCACTTCCAGGCCGACCGACAGCAGCTGTTGCATCGGGAACAGCAGTCGTGTCTGCAGCGTCGTGAACGCGACGACCGTGCCGATCGAGATCACGTCCTCGCCGTGGACGATCGAGTAGCCGGAGAACCAGTAGACGGCGGCGGGCATGATCGCGAAGCTCATCTGCACGGAGGCCATCCGCCAGCGGCCGGCCATCCGCGCGCGCACCTCCAGGTCGGCGAGCTCGCTTGACTCAGAAGAGAAGCGATTGACAAGCTCGGAGGAGCGCCCCATCGTTTTGCCGAGCAGGATGCCCGAGACCGAGAGCGACTCCTCGACGAGCGTGGACATATCCGCCAGCCGGCTCTGGCGCACCGACTGGATGCGCCGGCGCTCGTTGCCCACGCGGCGGGTCAGCCACACGAAGAACGGCAGCAGGATCAGCGAGAACACGGTCAGCTGCCAGCTGAGCGCGAACATCGCCACGATCGTCGCCGTGACGGTCGCGACGGTCGACACCGTCGAAGTGGCGGTCGACGTGACGACGTCGTCGATACCGCCGATGTCGTATGCAATCCGCGCCTGTACCTCGCCCGAGCGGGTGCGTGTGAAGAATGCGAGCGACATACGCTGCAGGTGGGCATAGACGGCGGCGCGCAGGTCATGCATCACACGCTGACCGACCTCGTTCGAGATCCACGTCTGGGCGACGCCGATCACGCCGTTGATGACCGCCAGCGCGATCATGCCGGCGACCAGCCAGCTCAACAGCGTCAAGTTGTGCCCGATGATGCCTTCGTCGACCGCTTCGCGCAGCAGGAACGGCGAGGCGACGCTGAGGATCGAGCCCACCACGATCAGCCCCAGCAGCAGGCCGAGACGCACCCGGTAGGGGATGAACAGCCGTCCGATCCGTCGCAGGGATACGGGAGGCCCACCCGCCCCGGGCTCACCCGCCCCGGGGATGTCCTCGGGCCGGGGCTCGGCTTGCCGGGAGCGACGTCCGCCACCGCCGCCGCCGCTACCACCATGTCCCTGCGAGAAGGGCTGACTGCTCACCGGGCTGACTTTAGCCGCCGGGTCGTAGGCTTAAGGCGATGAATCTGTCCGCCTCAGAGACGCGCGTGCTCGGCTGCATGCTCGAAAAGCAGCTCACAACGCCCGACATCTATCCGCTCACGCTCAACAGCCTGCGCCTGGCGTGCAACCAGTCGACCAACCGCGACCCTGTGGTCGAATACGACGACGCGATCCTGCGCGACGCGCTGCATCACCTCGAGCGCCGCGGCTTCACGCGGCTGGCGAGCGGTCGCGGCAGCCGCGCCCCGAAGTACAGGCACCTGCTCGCGGAGGCGCTGCCGCTGGCCGGCGACGAGCAGGCGGTGATGTCGGTGCTGATGCTGCGCGGCCCGCAGACGCCGGGAGAGCTCAAGCAGCGGGCCGAGCGCATGCACTCCTTCGCCGAGCTCGCCGCCGTCCACGAGACGCTCGAGAGCCTGATCGCGCGCGGGCTCGTCGCCTGCCTGGAGCGCCGGCCCGGGCAGAAGGAGGACCGCTACACGCAGCTGCTCGAGCAAGACGCGGAAGGCCGGGACGATGCTCCGGTAGTCGATCCGGTGGTGCTGACCCCGGTCGACGGCCTCGAGGAGCGCGTCGCAAAATTGGAGCGCGCGGTGGCTGAGCTGCGCGCGTCGGTGCAATCTTGAGCCACGCCCAGCTGATTCTCGCAACCGCATCCGACTCGGCTACGGGCGTGGGCATTCCGATCGCGCTCGCGGCCGGCCTCGTGTCGTTTCTCTCGCCTTGCGTGCTGCCGCTCGTGCCCGGCTACCTGTCGACTGTGATCGGGGTCACGCCCGTCGACCTGAAGGAGGGAGTCAGCGCTCGCCGCGTGCTCGTCCCGAGCCTGCTGTTCATCGCGAGCTTCTCGATGATCTTCATCCTGCTCGGCATGAGCGCTACGGAGATCGGATCGGCGCTCACCAACCACAAAGCGGAGCTCGAGCGGATCGGCGGCATCGTCATCGTGCTGATGGGACTCGTCTTCCTGGCGACGCCGTTCATCGGCATGTTCAACCGCGAGTGGCACTCCGAGACGTTGCTGCGCCTGGCCGGTCGCGGTGGCCCGCTCGTCGCCGGCGCCGCGTTCGCGATCGCATGGACGCCCTGCACGAGCATCACGCTCAGCGCGATCCTCACCCAGGCGGCGATCTCGGGCTCCGCGGCGCACGGGGCGCTGCTGCTCGCCTTCTATTCCGCCGGGCTGGCGATCCCGTTTCTGTTGATCGCGCTTGCGTTCGAGCGGATGACAAACGCGCTGACGATCGTCAAGCGCCATTTTCCGGTGATCATCGGGGTCGGCGGAGCGGTGATGATCGTCCTCGGCGTGCTGATCCTCACCGGGGATTTCACGATCCTGAACGCCAAGGCAAACGCCTTGCTGCAGGGCACCGGGCTGAACGTATCGAATATCTGATCATGCGCCGCAAGCTGTCCGCCCAGCAGCGCACGGCGCTCGTCTCGGTGGGCGCGGCGGCGGCGCTGGTGGCGATCAAGCTCGTCGTCGGCCTGCTCGCGCACAGCCTCGGTCTGATCGCCGAGGCGATCCACTCGGCCACCGATCTGGCGGCGGCGCTGCTCACGTTCTTTGCCGTCGGCGTGGCCGGACGTCCGGCCGATCGCGACCATCCCTGGGGCCACGGCAAGGCCGAGCATCTTTCGGCGCTGGCCGAGGGAGCGATCCTCGTCGTCGCGAGCATCGCGATCGCCGTCGAGGCGATCGGTCGGCTGACGGGCGGCGGCCGTCATCAGGTCGAAGCGTCCTGGTACGTGCTGGCGGTCGTCGCTGTCGTGATCGTGATCGACGCAAGCCGCTCGCTGGTCTCGCACCGTGCGGCCCACCGCCACGCGAGCGCGGCGCTGCACGCGAACGCGCTGCACTTCACGCTCGACATGGTCGGCTCGGTGGCGGTGCTGATCGGCCTCGCGCTCGTGCACGCCGGCTACCCCGGGGCGGACTCGATCGCGGCGCTGCTGGTGGCCGGACTGGTCCTGGCGGTCGCGGGAGGGCTGATGCGCAGCAGCGTGCAGGTGCTGATGGACAGTGCGCCCTCCGGCGCGGCCGAGAGCATCGCGCGCCGCGCGATCGGCGGCATCGCGGAGCCTGTCAACCTGCGCCGCCTGCGCATGCGCGAGGTGGGGGGCCGTCACTTCGCCGACGTGGTGGTGGGAATGGAGCCCGGCGCGGGCCTGGCGCACGGGCATGCGGTGGCGAGCTCGATCGAGGACGCGATCGAGCGGGCGCTACCCGGCAGCGACGTGGTCGTACACGTCGAGCCCGACGCCGAGCTCGGCCCCGACGGCGCCGCGCGTGGCCCCGTGGCGATGCTCACGCTGCATTTCGCCCCCGAGCGCTCGCGCGCCGAGGCGCGTGCGTGCGTGGATGAGCTGGAGGCGAAGATCAGAGCCGAGCATCCCGAGGTGCTCGATGTCTCGATTCATACCGAACAACAGTGAGAACCGGCCGTCTCTGGGCAATCGCCGGAGCGGACGATCGGAGCGGTGGATCTGCGAGCGAGCTTGAACCGGAGCCGGATGGACCCCTGGAATTGGACCCTGGAATCAATGGAGAGCGCTAGGCGCGCAGGGCCCGTGCAGCACCATGCTTGCGCGCCCGGTAGCGCGCTTCCCATGACTCCTGGTTGCGCTTGGCGTCGAGCACGAACGGGGAGTAGCCGATCGCCTTGACGATCGCGCGGTTGAGCTGCGCCCAGGGGGAGGGCAGAGGGCGGAGCAAGTCGACGAACAGCACGACGCGCGTCTCGTCGGTGTCGTTCCAAACCTCATGGTTGTAGGTGTCGTCGAAGATCATGCTCCTGCCCTGCTCCCAGTGGCGGAAGTCCTCGCCGACGCGGATCCGGCAGGCCTCGGCGTCCTGCGGGACGATCAGGCCGAGGTGGTAGCGCAGCACGCCCTTGTAGGGGCCGCGATGGTCGAGGATGTGCTTGCGCGGAGAGAGGATCGAGAACATCGCCGTCGTCATCCCGGGGATCCCTCGCATCAGCTCCGCCGTCTTGGGGCACATCTCGACGCCGAGCTTCGCTTCGAAGCCGTAGCCGTAGAGGAAGAACGTCTTCCAGCGGTCGTCGTCGGTGATCTCGATCTGGTCCTTGGAGATGTCCTGGAAGTTGGGGAGCGCCTCGCGATCCTCGAGCACGCGCTCGAGCTCCTCGCGAATCGTCTCCCAGTTGTCCTCGATCTCGGCGATCCAGGGGAAGCGGTCATTCGGGAAGAAGGTCGCATCGCCCACCAGCGACCGCTTCCCGATGAACCGCTCGATCGGCGCGAGCACCTTTTCGCCCACGACGATCGTCAGATCGACCGTCCGTTGCCACACTGACTTGTCCATCCACTCCTCCTCGATTCGAGGGTCAGCGAAGCGCCTAGCTTAGCCAGTGGTTGGATCGGTTCGCAGGGAACGCCGTCAGGCGGCCTCGCGCAGGGCCACGAGCTCCGGCAGCTCGGCCAGCTTCTTCAGCGCACGCTGCTCGAGCTGTGAGGCACGCTCGGCGGAGAACCCGAGCCTTTTGCCGATCGCGGTCAGCGTCTGGGGCTCCTCGGGTCCGGTGCCGAAGCGCAGCGTCAGCACGGTCCGCTCGGTTTCGGGCAGCTGCTCGATCGCCTCGTGGACGATTCGCTCGCGCTCGTTGTCCCAGGCCGTGTCCTCAGGAGCCTCCTGGTCTGAGGGCAGCAGGTCACCGAGCGCGGTATCGCCGTCCTCGCCGATCTGCTGATCGAGGCTGACCAGGGCGGCGCGCTGATGGCGCACCTCCTCGACCTGCTCGATCTCCAGGCCCGTCTCCTTGGCGAGCTCCTCGACGGTGGGCTCGCGCCCGAGGCGCACCGACAGCTCGCGCTCGACGCGCCCGACCTTGCGCGAGCGCTGGGCGACGTGCACGGGCAGGCGGATCGTGCGCCCCGAGTTCTCCAGGCCGCGCTGGATCGCCTGACGGATCCAGAGGGTGGCGTAGGTGGAGAAGCGGAAGCCCTTGCGCCAGTCGAACTTCTCGCTGGCCCGAATCAGGCCGAGCAGGCCCTCCTGGACGAGATCGGCAAGCGGCAGGCCCTGATTCTGGTAGCGCCGCGCGTTGGAGGCGACCAGGCGCAGGTTGGAGTTGACGAGCAGTTCCTTGGCGTGCAGGTCGCCGCGCTCGATGCGCTGGGCGAGGTCAATCTCCTGGGCGGGAGTGAGCAGGGGGTAGCGGCGCGAATGCGCGAGCAGCTGGTCGACGGCCTCGGGGATGAAGCTCTCCGCGGCTGCCAGCACGGGCGTCTCGGGCGCCGGGTTGTCCAGTCGCTCGATCTTCGCGCGCGGCTCCTCGATGGCGCCCGATCCAGGGGCTTGCGCGGCGCGCTCATCACGCGTCGCGGCGAGGGAGTCGATTGGGGTGATGGGGGTTATGCGGGCGTCTGACATGGCTGTCCTTCGTAATCCGATGCTTGGAGTCGGGATTATATTCCTCGATAGTTGCGTTGTCAATGATCTTTCTCTGTATACCCGCTCAGACCTCTGAAAACACACGTTCGACACTGTGTACGGCGCCACCTGCCGTTTGGAGCACAACACGACACAAGCTGGCCCGCGAGCCCAGGAGATTCTACTCACCAGAACTGTGTTCGACGCCTGGAACCGATCGCGGAAGCTCAAGGCACGATCTGTAGACGCTTTACCCGCTATCGAGGCGTTCTATCCGGCCGGTTGATGCGCAGATCCCACGGAGCGAGCGCGGTCGGGCTCATCGGGGGTCGTACCGCTAGCTTCAATGAGTATCAGCCGGTGAGGACGGCAGTGGGGAATGCTGCTCGGCGATCGGCTATTCAAGGAGCAGCCGTCGCTCAGGACGCTGTGGTCAGGCGCAGCTCGTGCGTACCCACCCGCACCGTGTCGCCGGGATGCAGTTGCCGGCCCCGGCGCGCCTCGGGCGCATCGTTGACCAATACCCGCTCGGCGGCGAGCAGGGCCTTGGCCTCGCTGCCGCTGTCGATCAGGCCGGCGAGCTTGAGCAGTTGGCCGAGCCTGATCGTCTCACCCCGGATCTCTATCTCGCTGGGCATTCGCAGAGAAACCTAGCGATCGCCGAGGTAGCGTTCGAGATCCAGAGCATCGGCCCGCAACGCAACTGCGTGCGCGCGCGTGAGTCGACCGAAGGGCTCGATTACGACCTCGCCGGCGGGCATACGCCAGGTCGCGACGGCGCGCGCGTCGGCGAGGGCGAAGGGACGGAAGAGTCCGTTGACCGTGATCACGGCCCGATGGGAGTCGAGCAGCCACTCGCGTGAGGCCCAGCCGAGCAGGACCGGGTCGAATGGGCCGAGCAGCCGTGGTGGTGGCAGCGGTGCCGGAGCGGCACGCCCGGCGAGCTCGAGCAGACCATCCTCGCGCTCGCACAGCTCGGTTGCGATCGCGTGCAGCCCGGCCCGAGCGTCCCGCAGCCCCAGGCCTGCCCACTTGGCGAGGTCACGGTCATCGGCAGGGCCGTGGCCGATCAGGTAGCGACGCGCCAGCTCGGCCAGCGCACGGTCGCGGTCGACTGGCTCCGGCTCGCCGAGCCAGTCGTGGACGAGCACGAAGGCCTGCTCGCGCCCGACCATCGGGCCGCGCACCGTGATCCCGCGCAGCGCGGAGAGCACCAGCAGGTGCGCGAGCGCCTGGCCCTCCGTGCGAATCCCCGCGACGTCGAGACGCTCGCGCAGTTGCACCCGTGTGAGCGGGCCCTCCGCGGCGAGCGCGCGGGCGATTACATCGACGCCACGCTCGGCGGCGCCCCGAGTTACGCCCTCCTGCTCCAGGCGCCGTGCGTTGGCCGTGCGCAGAGGCGGCGTGGTCAGCGCCTGCAGCCACGGATAGTCCTCGCGGCGCACGAGATGCAGCGTGCCGCGGTTCAGCCATGTGATCAGCAGCGAGCGATCCTCGCTCAGCGCGCGGTCGACATCGGCGGCGGAGAGTCCCGTGCTCCGCGCGCGGATCGCCAGACGAGCTCCGCGTGGATCCTGGGCCTGTACCGCGAGCAGCCGCTCGGCGATGGCCACGGGATCGCGCGCCGGTGTGCCCGCGAGCAGCTGCGCGGTGAGACGCTCCGCGATCATCGATAGTCAGTATCGCTGCTGGGGCGCAGACCGCAGGAGACGGTGCAGTACGGCAACACGAGGAGACCGTGCGATATCTTGCCGAGCGCCAGATGGAGCCCTGGTGGGAGTCTCTGCCTCCCGAACCGCCCGCTTGGAAAAAGGGCTGATGGCTCCTTTCGCGAAACCTAGCCCCACGCGAGAGGAGCGCCAGACATGTCCACGAGAGCTCTGCCGGACTTCCATAGACACGAGCTGATGGCGATCATCCTCGGTGGAGCCGCCGGCGGGCTGTTGCGCGTTTGGTTGAGCCGCTCGTTCGCAAGTGGCGCGACGGACTGGCCGTGGGCGATCTTCGCGATCAACGTCTCCGGCGCGTTCACGCTGGCCTGCATCGCGACCTGGTTCAGGGAGCGCCCGCCGGAATCGAGGTTCCATCACCCGCTGTGGACCGCCGGGTTCTGTGGCACGTATACGACGTTCTCGACGATGCAGCTGGAGCTCTTCGTGCTGCTCCAGCACGATCGCTACGCGCTCGCGGGGGGGTATGCGCTCGCGAGCGTGCTCGCGGGATACCTGGCGATTCGGCTCGGAACGCAGCTGGTGCGAAGCGAGCGCGGGGACGACCTATGCGTGGAGGAGGCATGAGCATCTGGGTCTGGATCGGCGTTGCGCTGCTCAGCGGGACCGCTGCGCTCGCGCGTTTTCTGCTCGTCGCGCTCGTCAGCGCGCGCGCCACGGATGCGTTCACGTTCCCGCTCGGAACGTTCGCCGTCAACATCACCGGCGCCCTGCTGCTGGGCCTGGTCACCGGGCTTGCCGTCGAAGGCGATGCGCTCGTTCTGATCGGCACTGCGACGCTCGGCTCATATACGACCTTCTCGACGTGGATGCTCGAGACCGAGCGTCTCACCGAGGACGGTCGCCCGGTCGTGGCGGCGTCCAATATTCTGCTCGGCCTTCTCGTCGGCGTGGGAGCGATCATGCTGGGACGCGCAATCGGAATGCAGATATGAGCCACGGCTTCAAGCAGACGGGTGGCTGGAGGGTGATCGTCGCCTACAGCCTCGTGTGCGCGGCCACGCAGGTGCTGTGGCTGACCTACGCGGCGATCACGACCGAAACGGCCCGTCGCTACGGGGTCTCCGTCAGCGCGGTAGGATGGCTCGCGGAGATCTTTCCACTGCTGTACGTGGTGCTCGCGATCCCCGCGGGCATCCTGCTCGATCGTTGGTTTCGCCCGGCGCTCGCGGCGGGCGGAGCGCTGGTCGCGCTCGGGGGCGTGGTGCGCCTCGGCGGGGAGACGTTCGCCTGGGCGATGGCCGGCCAGGTGCTTGTCGCGGTCGCGCAGCCGGTCGTCCTCAGCGGCGTGAGCAAGCTCGCCGGCGAGTACCTGCCCGCCGAGCAGCGCGCGACGGGCATTGCGGTCGGCTCGGCGGGGAGCTTCGTCGGGATGCTGCTCGCGCTGCTGCTGGGCCCGACTGTCGGGGCGCACGGGCAGCTCGAGCGGCTGCTGGTGCTCGAGGCGGTGCTTGCTGTGATCCCTGCGATCGGCCTGGCGATCGTGCTGCGCGCTCCCGGACAGGAGAGCGACGAGCATGCGGCGATCGAGGGCAGCGCGGCACGCGCGCTGTGGGCGCTGCCGACGATGCGCACGCTGTGCGGCCTGGTGTTCGTCGGCTTCGGGATCTTCGTCGCGCTCGCGACCTGGCTGCAGACGCTGCTGGCGCCCGCGGGGGTCTCGGAAAAGACCGCGGGCGCGCTACTGGTTGGGATGGTGCTCGCCGGCACCGTCGCCTGCGCGGTGCTGCCGCCGCTCGTAGCCGGCCGGCATGCCGAGCGCAGCTTCATGCGCGGCGCGGTGCTCGTCGGCTGCTGCGGCTGCGTGGTCCTCGGCGTGGCGCCCTGGCTGGGCGTGCAGGCGCTTGCGATCGTGGCGATCGGGATCGTCCTGTTGCCGGCGCTGCCGATCATTCTCACGGCCGCCGAGCAGCTCGCCGGCGCCGCGGCGGGAACGGCCGGCGCGATCGTCTGGATGGCGGGCAATCTGGGCGGGCTGGTCGTCGCTTTGCTCGTGCAGATCCTCGTTCACCATCCGCTGCCAGCGTTCCTGGCCATGGGTGGCGTGGCGCTGCTCGGGCTGCCGCTGGCGGCGCGTCTGAGGATGCCGGCGGGGGGGCAGCGGCGCGACGGAGCGACGGCCTCGGCCGTCGCAGGCTGAACAGAGCGCAGAGGAGGGGAGGCCCGTCTGGATTGACCCGAAGGGGAAGGACGAACGGCTGGCCTCCGATCGCATCCGCGGGTCTCATGGCCCGGTCCCCGCCACGCCCAGGATTTCTACACGCGACCCGTGTCGCGCCGGTAGGCGCGTCCGGCGAGCACGCTCAGGACGACGGTCCAGACGATCATCACGATCCACCCCTTCGCCGGCCAGGCGTGCGCCCCGAGCGCTACGTGGCTGGCTTGCACGAGCCAGTAGGAGGGGATGTACTGAGCCAGTTCGGGGAGGAAGCCGTGGTGACCGAGCGGGAAGTAGACCCCGCCAAGCAGCGCGAGCAGCGAGATGCCGCCGCCCATCGCGGGGCCGATCGAGTCGGGTGTGAGCAGGTGCCCGATCATGATCCCGAGCGCGGCGAAGGGAACCAGCCCGACGAGAATCAGTCCGGTCATTTCGAGCCATTCGCTTGCGCCCAGCCTGACGCCGAGCGAGGTGCCCGCGAGGTATAGCGCAAGCAGGCTGATCAGCGCCATCATGTAACCGGTCACGACCTTCGCGCGGAAGTAGCTCCTTGTCGACAGCGGGCTGATGCGCAGCTGCCGGTTCCAGCCGACCGCGCGCTCACCGGCGATCCGCCCTCCGCAGGAGAACATCGCGCTCATCGTCCCGAACGCGGCCATGCCGACCATGTAGTAGAGAGGAAACGAGATGCCACTCCCGTCGAAGTCGCGCACGTGGCGGTTCGGTCCGGCGATCGCGAAGAACAGGATCAGCGGAAAGCCGAGCGAGAGCAGGAAGAAGCGCCGATTGCGCAACGTCCGCAGCAGCTCGTAGCGGGTGTAGACGAGCGAGCTCATCGAGGCACCTGTGCCGTCTGTCCGTTGTGTACCGCCTCGGTGTCAGCAGACGAGTCGGGCGGCAAGCTTGCAAATGCGTGTTCCTCGGCGCCGTCACCGGTCAGCTCGAGGAACGCCTCCTCCAGCCCCGCGGCGGTGATCTCGATGTCACGCGCGCCCGGATGAGCGGAGAGCAGCGCGCGGATCGCCGCGTCGGAGTCGGTGCAGCTCAGCGTCGCCAGTTCGCCGCGGCGCTCGGCGCTGCTCACGCCGGGCAGCGAAGCGAGCGCGTCCACGTCCACCTCCGCCGGAAGGGTCGCGCGGATCGTGCGCGTGCCGACCATCGCCTTGATCTCGTTCGTCGGCCCGTCGGCGACGATCCGGCCATGGGCCATCAGCACCGCGCGATCGGCGTAGGCGTCGGCCTCCTCGAGATAGTGGGTTGCGAACAGAACCGTCTTCCCGCGCGCGGCAAACGCGCGCATCGTCGCCCAGAAGGAGCGGCGTCCCTCGACGTCCATCGCGGCTGTGGGCTCGTCGAGGACGAGCAGCTCGGGGTTGCTCACCAGGGCAACCGCGCAGCGCACACGCTGGGTCTGCCCGCCGGAGAGCTTGTTCGTGCGCTGGTCCGCGAACTCGCTCGTGCCGGTGAGCTCCAGCACCTCTCGCACGCCGAGCGGCGCCGGGTACAGCGAGGCCATCATCGTCACGAGCTCGCGCACCGACAGGTCTTTGATCAGAGCGCCCGACTGCAGCATCGCGCCGACAGCGCCCTGATCGACCGCCTTGCTCGGGGCCCGGCCGAACACCGAGACGCTGCCCGCATCGGGCTCGAGCAGGCCGAGCAGCATGTCGATCGTCGTCGACTTGCCCGCGCCGTTGGGTCCGAGCAGCGCGACGGTCTCACCGGCGGCGATCGACACGTCGATGCCACGCACTGCGCGCACCGGCCCCCTCGGGCTCGCGAAGGACTTCGTCAGGCCCACCAGCTCAATTCCGCCGGATCGAGACACGGTCGGGAGCGACGTGGCTGGGGCTGCTGAGGCTGAGGACATGGGCGAGGGCACGACCCTAATGCCTACCAGGCCTGGGCGGCGCGCAAACCCGGATATGTGCCTACTCGACGACCGGCGCCGGGCGCCAGCGGCTTGTATCCGGCAGTGGCTCCAGGTGCGGCTCGATCTGCTCGCGCATCGCCTCGAATCGTGGCGGCAGGGCGAGCCGCTGCCCAAGCGTCTCCGGTGCTTCATCCGCGGCGAAGCCGGCGCCGTCGAGCGTCGCGAGCTCATAGAGGATGCCGCCGGGCTCGCGAAAGTAGACCGACTCGAAGTAGAAGCGGTCGATGATCGGAGTGGGGTGGACGCCCGCCTCGATCGTCCGCTCACGCCATTGCTCCTGCTCGGCGCTGAGAACCGACCAGGCGATGTGGTGCACGGTGCCGGCGCCCGGCACGCCGCGCTCGTCGCTCTGCTTGAAGACGATCCGTCCACCGCGGCGCTCGCCGCGTGCCTGCCAGACGTGCTGGGCCTGTTCGGAGAAGCCGAGCGGACCTGCGAGCAGCGCTTCACTGCGGGCGGGGTCGGAGACGAGCGCATGGACCGAGTCGAAGCCTCGCAGCGCGAGCGCCTCTGGGACCTCGTTCGAGCGCGCCGTGAGCGGCGCGTCGTCGCTGCGGTCGAGCGCGAGCTCGTGCTCCATGCCCTCGGGGTCGGCGAACCGTAGCCGGCCGGGCTCGCGTTCGACCTCGATGCCCTCGCCCGCGAGCCGGTCTTTCCAGAAGTCGAGCGCCTGCTCGCCGCCGACACGGTGGACGATGCGGTCGATCATCCCGGCGCCGGCGCGGCCCGGCTGTGCGCCGGGATACTCGAAGAATGTGATGTCGGCGCCGGGTGAACCGTGCTCGTCGGAGTAGAACAGGTGGTAGACGCTCGGGTCGTCCTGGTTGACGGTCTTCTTGACGAGCCGCAGCCCGAGCACGCGCGCGTAGAAGTCGACGTTGCGGGGCGCATCGCCGGTGATCAGCGTGATGTGGTGGATGCCGTCGATCGCGTGCATGGGCGTCCCGAATGAGCTTACGCGAGTGTTCGATCGGGAGCCAAGACGCAAGTGAAGCGGCCCAGCGGTCGCGTCATCGACCTGGTCGATATGCCGGCAGTACCTTCCACCAGGCACGGCGCGCGAAGGCCAGGCACGGCGCGCGAAGGCGGAGGACGCATCCGCCTGGGAACCAGGCACCCAAATCGATCAGGAATCGAGAAGTGCCGGCCGCGAGCCGGTGGCTAGCATGACCGGTCACGATGAGCATCGCCACGAGGAAGCACACGCGGCCCCCCGCGCGCAACGGCGTCGACAGCCACGATTCGATCAGCGTGCACGGCGCGCGCGTGAACAACCTCAAGGACATCAGCGTCGAGATCCCCAAGCGCCGGCTGACGGCGTTCACAGGCGTCTCCGGCTCGGGCAAGAGCTCGCTCGTGTTCGGCACGATTGCGGCTGAGTCACAGCGGCTGATCAACGAGACCTACAGCGCCTTCGTGCAGGGCTTCATGCCGACGCTGGCGCGGCCCGAGGTCGATGTGCTCGAAGGGCTGACGACGGCGATCATCGTCGACCAGGAGCGGATGGGTGCTGACGCTCGCTCCACGGTCGGCACCGCCACCGACGCGGGCGCGATGCTGCGTATCCTCTTCAGCCGGCTCGGCAAGCCGCACATCGGCTCGCCGCAGGCGTTCTCCTTCAACGTCGCCTCGATCTCGGGCGCCGGGGCGGTCACGTTCGAGCGCGGCGGGCGCAAGACGAAAGAGAAGCGAAGCTTCAGCATCCTCGGCGGCATGTGCCCGCGCTGCGAGGGCCGAGGCTCGGTGAACGACATCGACCTCGCACAGCTATACGACGAGCGCAAGTCACTGCGTGAGGGCGCGCTTACGATCCCCGGCTACAGCATGGACGGCTGGCACGGCCGGATCTTCATGGGCTGTGGCTTCTTCGATCCGGACAAGCCCATCCGCAAGTTCACCAAGAAAGAACTGAACGACCTCCTCTACAAGCAGCCGACCAAGATCAAGGTCGAGGGCATCAACCTGACCTATGAGGGGGTGATCCCGAAGATCCAGAAGTCGATGCTCTCCAAGGATGTCGGCTCGCTGCAGCCGCACGTCCGCGCCTTCGTGGAGCGTGCGGTCACGTTCGCCACCTGTCCCGAGTGCGACGGGACACGGCTCAGCGCGGAGGCCCGCTCGTCGAAGATCAAGGGGATCAGCATCGCCGATGCCTGCGCGATGCAGATCAGCGACCTCGCCACGTGGGTTGGCAAGCTCGAGAACAAGTCGGTAGCGCCGCTGCTCGAGGCGCTGAGTGCGACGCTGCACTCGTTCGTGGACATTGGCCTGGGCTACCTCTCGCTCGAGCGGGCCTCGGGAACGCTCTCGGGCGGAGAGGCCCAGCGCGTCAAGATGATCCGCCAGCTCGGCTCCTCGCTCACCGACGTCACCTACGTCTTCGACGAGCCGACGATCGGGCTGCACCCGCACGACATCGAGCGGATGAACGAGCTGCTGCTGCAGTTGCGCGACAAGGGCAACACCGTGCTCGTCGTGGAGCACAAGCCGGAGACGATCGCGATCGCCGACCACGTCGTCGACCTTGGCCCGCAGGCGGGGACCGACGGCGGCGAGGTGATGTTCGAGGGGACCGTCGAGGGACTGAGGGCAAGCGGCACGATCACCGGCCGGCACCTCGACGACCAGGCGGCCCTCAAGGAGGAGGTGCGGACCTCCTCAGCGACCCTGGAGGTGCGTGGCGCCGACACCCACAACCTGCGGGACCTCAACGTCGACATCCCACTCGGCGTGCTGGTCGTCATCACGGGCGTGGCCGGCTCTGGCAAGAGCTCGTTGATCAACGGCTCGGTCACGTCACGCCCATCCAGCGATGGGGTCGTCACGATCGACCAGACCGCGATCAAGGGTTCGCGGCGCAGCAACCCTGCGACCTACACCGGCCTGCTCGACCCGATCCGCAAGGCGTTCGCCAAGGAGAACGACGTCAAGCCGGCGTTGTTCAGCGCCAACTCCGAGGGCGCCTGCCCGAACTGCAACGGCGCCGGCGTGATCTACACCGATCTGGCGATGATGGCCGGCGTCGCCGCCCCGTGTGAGGTGTGCGAGGGCAAGCGCTTCCAAGCGGAGGTGCTCGAGTACAAGCTCGCCGGCAAGGACATCAGCGAGGTGCTCGCAATGTCGGTGACCGAGTCCGAGAAGTTCTTTGGCGCCGGCAAGGCCAAGACGCCCCCAGCCCACAAGATCCTTGACCGGCTCGCCGACGTCGGGCTCGGCTACCTCAGCCTCGGCCAGCCGCTGCCCACGCTCTCAGGCGGTGAGCGCCAACGACTCAAGCTGGCCACGCAGATGGGCGAGAAGGGCGAGATCTATGTCCTCGACGAGCCCACCGCGGGCTTGCACCTCGCCGATGTCGAGCACCTGCTCGGCCTGCTCGACCGGCTCGTCGACTCCGGCAAGTCGGTGATCGTCATCGAGCACCACCAAGCGGTGATGGCGCACGCCGACTGGATCATCGACCTCGGTCCCGGCGCCGGCCATGACGGCGGGCGGATCGTCTTCGAGGGCCCGCCGGCGGAGCTCGTGGGTGGGTGGGAACGAATCCGATCCCTCACCGGCGAGCATCTCGCGGCCTACGTAGGCGTCTGAGCGAAGTCTCGATGGACACCGTCAGACGGTGCCTGGCGGCGGATGGACCGGTCAGCCAATCCGCTGGATCGTCATGTGCTCGATGGTATTGACGCGACCAGCGAATGTGGCACATATGTCACGTGCTTCAGGTCGCGGTGGCGGGGTTGCGCGTACCGCGGCGCCCGGTGGGCCGGTAGACCTGGAGCGGGAGCGGAGCGTTTGCGATCTGGGCGACCCGTAAAATCTACTTTCAACGCTCGATAATGTATGTTATGTAAACTTGAAGAGGTGCTTTTGGCTGTGCTTCCCCCCGGAGGTGGCTGCGAAGGCGAGCCAGAATGGACCGCTCGATCGCCCGCCCGAGTGATGCGAGGCGAGGTCAGCTGATCGCGTAAGTGAGCGAGACCTGCGCGGTCAGCGTGCAGCCCGCGACGCTCGCGCGTTTTGCGACCGGAGCCTGTTTTTTACGCTTTTTCTTCTTCGCGTGTTTCACCGCCGGCTTGCTCGTCGTGACGGGAGCAGCCGCGCCGGCGACGCGTGGCACGCCCACCTCGCCGCCTGCGGACCCGGGCGAACCGAAATCTGGTTGTTCTCCCGAATATTCGATTTCTTCGCCCGTGCAACCGATGTAGCCACCATTTTCGACGATGCTCTGGACCACGCCCAGCGTCGCACCTGCCGAGCTCGCCAGAAACTGCGCCTTGGCCTGGCCGTCGGTGACCGCGGCGGCCATCGCCTGCCGGTAGACCGTGGTCGCCGTCGTGGAGCTCGCGCTCTGTTCGATCGGCTCGATCGCAACACCCTGCACGCTGACCGTGGGCGGCGGCGAGGATGTCGTCGGGGCTTCTGCGGCTGCGACGCCCAGCATGCCGGCCGCGATCAGCGCGATCACGGTGACAGCGGTGGCCGGGACGAGGACCTTCATCGGACCTTGCAGGTGTCTGCGCACATCTTCAAGCCTAGCGCCCTGACGAGGCATCCTCGCTCAGCACCCGTGCCCGTTCCAGCACTGCGTCGATCATCGACTCGGTGAGCTTGCCGGTGAATGTGTTCTGCTGGCTGGGGTGGTAGCAACCCAGCAACGTGTAGCGACCTGCCCGGAGCTCGGCGGCGTGACCAAACGCAGGCCGCGGCCGCGGCAGCACCGTCGCCGGATCGGAGCTCGCGGCGGTCAGGCGCAGCGCTGCGTCCCAGGCGAAGGCGCCCAGGCAGAGGATTGTGCGCGTCTCGCGCAAGAGCCGCAACTCGCGCACGCTCCACGGCAGGCACTGCTCGCGCTCGGCCGGCGCCGGACGGTTCGCGGGTGGCGCGCAGCGGACAGCCGCGCTGATCCAGGCGCCTTTCAAGCGCAGACCGTCATTGCGGTGCACCGATGTCGGCTGATTGGCAAAACCGGCGCGGAACAGCGCCGCGAACAGGAAGTCACCGGAGCGGTCTCCCGTGAACATACGCCCCGTGCGATTGGCCCCGTGCGCGGCCGGAGCCAGTCCGAACACGAACAGGCGCGCAGCCGGATCGCCGAAGCCCGGGAGCGGCCGTCCCCAGTACCGCTCCTGCGCAAACGCCGCGCGGCGCTCGCTCGCGACCTGCTCGCGCCACTGCACGAGACGTGGGCAGCGCCGGCAGTCACTGATCTCCTCAGCCAATTTCTCAAGGTCTAGGTCTTCTCTCACCGCCCCCTTCTATACGGTCGCGACCGCGGACGTCGGACGGCCGCTCCCTGTGTCCTCGACTGTGAGTGGTTGCGCGATGCTCTCGAGGCTCCGATGCTCGGCTTTGATGCCGAACAGCAGCTCCGCCACCCCACCGATGATCATCATCACGGCACCGAGGCTCAACGCCAGGAACACCTGGTAGTAGCTGCCTGTGTTGATCAGCCGGCTGAAGACCTGCGGGCCGATCACCCCGCCGATCCCGGTACCGACGGCGTAGAAGACGGCGATGCACAGCGCGCGCGTCTCCAGCGGGAAGATCTCCGAAACCGTCAAGTAAGCCGCGCTCGCGCCGGCCGAGGCGAAGAAGAACACCGCGCAACAGCACGCCGTAAACGTCGTTGCATTGAGGTCATGCGCCTTGAACAGAAAACCCGTCACGATCAGCAGCGCGCCGGAGAGGATGTAGGTGCCGGCGATCATCGGCCGGCGTCCCACCGTGTCGAACAGCGGGCTGAGGATCAGCGCCCCGGCGAAATTGCCGGCGGCGAACACCGCGATGTAATACGGCACGTTGCCCGAGGGCGTATGGAAGTAGAGCCCAACGAGATTGCCGAAGCCGAACAGGATCGAGTTGTAGAGGAACGCCTGCCCGATGAACAGCGAAAGACCGAGGATCGTGCGCCGCGGGTACAGCGTGACGACCGAGCGAACGATCAGCGACAGCGGGATCGTCTTGCGCTGACGCACCGTCAGCGGCTCGCCCGCGGGCTCGGGCAGCTGCTCCCCGCTCGACTCGGCGACCTGCTGCTCGATGTCCTTCGTGATCTCCTCCGCCTCGTCCTCGCGGCCATGAATGAACAGCCAGCGGGGGCTCTCCGGCACGTTGCGCCGCACCAGCAGCACGCCGAGGCCGATGATCGCGCCGAGCACGAACGACAGCCGCCAGCCGAGGCCGACGGAGAAGATCGCCGTGTTCAGCATCACGACCGACAGCAGCGCGCCGCCGACGCCGCCGAGCCAGTAGCTGCCGTTGATCGAGACGTCCACCCGGCCGCGCTGTTTGGCCGGTATCAGCTCGTCGATCGCGGAGTTGATCGCGCTGTACTCGCCGCCGATCCCCATACCCGTGATGAACCGGCAGACGAAGAACCACGCCGGGGAGAAGGAGAACGCCGTCAGCACAGTGCCGAGTAGGTAGATCGAGAGGGTAACCATGAACAGCCGCTTGCGACCGAAGCGATCGGTGAGCTGTCCGAAGATCAAGGCGCCGACGCATGCTCCGGCGATATACAGAGACGCAGCCCACCCCGACACCTGGGCGGCGGTCAGACCGACGCCCGCGCCGGGTTCGGACAGGCGCCCTGAGATCGAGCTGACGACGTTGACCTCCAATCCGTCGAGGATCCAGGCGGTGCCCAGGCCGGCAACGACGATCCAGTGAAAGCGAGCCCACGGCAACCGGTCCAATCGCGCCGGGATTCTGGTCTCGATCGTTCCCGTCTCGACGCTCTCGCTCATTCTCCGCAACTCCCTCTCGGTGGCTCCATCCGCATGAGTCGTGCGCTGACTCCCCCTTCATCTACCCGTCGGATCTCGGCCCCAATCCTCCCGAGCGGCGTAGTAGCATCGGTCGGGCGATGTCGCTGTGGATGCTGTTCGTACTGCTCGCGCTGATCAAGCTTCCGTTGATCGGGTTGATGCTGTGGATGCCGTTCCGCAACGACGAGGCGGCGATCGCTTCCAACCTCGACGCCGCCTCCGACTCGACCGACGAGGACGGGGGCAGCCACACGCTGCCGGGAGGGCCGCTCGACCCGCATCCGCGGATGCCTCTCCCCCGCTCTCCGCGTCGCGATCCGCATGGCTCACCGGCGATCCCCGCGCCCGCCAGGATGCGCACCCCGCTGCGCGCCAAGGGCGTGCAGGTGCCCCGCGTGCCCCGCTGACGGACGTCTCCGTCCGTCCGGTCCCCCTACTACTTGCGACGTTTGATGTTCTGCTTGCGCTGCCTGCGCGCGGCCTTCGCTTTCGCGCGGCGCTTACGCATCATCGCCCCCGTGTCGTGACCGGAGCCGCCCTTGCCGAGCAGGCCGTCGCCCGCCGGGGCGACGCTGCGCGCGTCGCGCACGATCAGGAAAGCGATCCCGCACAGCAACAGGATCGCCGCCGCGCCGGCGATCAGGATCGTGGCCTTCGAGTTGGAGGTGCTCGCTTCGGATGTCGTGGCGGTGCTAGCGGTGGTTTCGGTCGGCGTCGTTTCCGTCTGCCCTTCGGTCAATTCGCTGAAGGAGCTCCCGCCGCCGAGCGCCGCCGGTGCGCTCGCCGGCGCGGCGAGCGCCAGCGCGAGGAGCGCACAGACGGAGATGAAGGCGAGGCGTCGACTCGACACGTCGCGAGCATACCGCCTGCCTCGCGCGCGCCGCGTGCCTGCCCAGACCGTAGAATGAGCGACCGATGCCACCCAAGCAACGTCAGGTCAGGATCGAACAGCGCGGCGCCGTCGACGCGATCCAGGCGCTCGAGCAGCGCTCCGACGAGGAGCTCGAGGCCGAGACCAAATACAAGTCCGCCGCGATGGCGATCCTCGGCGCGCGCGCGTCCGAGCGCTTCGACGCCGAGGCCGCGCGCTCCTACTTCCAGCGCGCGATCGCCGCCGCCCGCCCGCAGGAGCGGATGCAGATCCGGCGCATGGCCGATGCGTCGCTCGCGCTCGCCGAACGGCGCGCGGGGGATCTGAAGGATGCGGTCGAGCGCATGGGCCAGACCCCGCCGAGCGGCCGGCAGATGTTCGCGCTGCACGCGATGGGGCTGCTGGTCCCTCCCGCCTCCGCCGGAATCCTCGCGCGCATCCGCGGAATCCTCTTGATCATCGCGCTTGTGATCGTGCTGCTCGCGATCGGCCTCGGCCTGGTCGAGCTGATCGCGCTGCCGTTCGGCGGCCTTGGAGTTGCGCCGGGCGTGCTGCTCGGGCTGTTCCTCGTGCTCGCCGTCTTCGGCGTGATCGCGGCCGTCGGTCGGCGCCGTCGCGACCGGGCGCAGAAGGCCGCAGGCGCCGGTTAGGCGTATCCCGCGCTAGGCCTCTCTCTTGCGGGCGAGCTGCTTCGATCGCGCCCCGTCCCGGAGATCGATCCCACGCCGCTTCGTCAGCCGGCTCGATCACAAGAGCCGTGAAGCATCAATTCCGATTCGCGGATCGCCTGCGTCAAGATGTTTCCCGATGGCGAAACGCACGCACCACAAGCACTCCTCGCGCAAGGACTATCGTCGCCTGCTCGACCGCCTGGCCGACCACGAGGCGGTGCACAGCGTCGCCACCGGCCGCGTCAAGCCGCGGATGGGCGCGGGGCGCCCGGTCGCGCCGATCTCGAAGGTGCGCCAGGTCGATTCGGGACTGTCGATCACGATCAACATGGACGGCGCGATCATCGATGCCTACGTCGTCACCGACAGTCCCTCGCTGGTGATCGAGCTCATGCGCGAGCAGGGGTGGACGAGGTGAGATCCGCGTCGTGCGTGGGGACTCGCACGTCCTGAGGCTCGACCAGCCCAAGCCACCGATGATCCAGGCCCCGAATACGATGGCTCGATGCCCACTCCCGTCTGCCTGATCGTCAACCCCTCGGCCGGAGGGGGCAAAGCCGGGCGCGTCGCCCCGGATGTCGAGCGGGCATTGCGCGAGCAGGGGCTGGAAGTGCGGCGCGTCGAAACGCTCGGCCTCGACCACGCCTGCGAGCTGGCCGCGCAGGGCGCGCGCGCCGGTGAGACGATCGTGGTGCTCAGCGGCGACGGCCTGATCGGGGTCGTCGCCGACGTGCTGCGTGGCTTCCCCGGCGCCGTGCTCGGGGTGCTCCCCGGCGGTCGCGGCAACGACCTTGTGCGCGTGCTTGGGATCCCCCAGGATCCAGTCGCGGCGTGCGCGGTGATCGCCCATGGGGCTCCGCGCGCGATGGATCTCGGCGAGGTGGCGGGAAAGGCGTTCGTCGGGATCGCCTCGGCCGGCTTTGACAGCGAAGCCAATCGCATCGCAAACGTTGCGCCCGCTTGGCTCGGGGGGCTCGTTTACGCCTATGGCGCGCTGCGCGCGCTCGCGTCCTGGCGCCCGGCGCGCTTTGAGATCGAGCTCGAACCTCCCGGTGAACGCCTGAGCTTCATGGCCTACACGGTCGGCGCCGCCAACTCGAAGACCTATGGGGGCGGCATGCGCGCCGCCCCAGGCGCGATGCTCGACGATGGCCTGCTCGAGGTCGTCGTGCTCGAGACCGTCAGCAAGCGCGTGTTCCTGACGAAGCTCCTGCCACGGGTCTTCAAGGGCACCCACGTCGAGTTGCCGTCCGTGCACGTGTTCCGCGCTGCCGAGGTCGCAATCACCGCCGACCGGCCGTTCACGATGTACGCCGACGGAGACCCGATCGGCGAGTTGCCGGTGCGCGTGCGCGCGGTTCGCGGCGCGGTCTCGGTGCTCGTGCCCGCGGACACCGACCCGGCGACCTCAGCATTCTCCTCGCCTCCGGGCAGCTGATGGCGGGCCCGCTCGCACCGAAGCTCGCCCTCGCGCGGACCGTCGGCGCGGTCTCGCGCTTGCGCGGCGGCGGCGCCTCGAGCGCGCCGGGGAAGGTGCTGATGCGCCTCGATCCGGGTGCGATCGGCGAGCTCTCCTCGCGCCTGCCGCTGGGCAACGTGCTCGTCTCGGCGACGAACGGGAAGACCACGACGAGCGCGCTGCTCGCCGGGATCCTGGAGCGCGCGGGCATCTCGCTCGTCCATAACCAATCGGGAGCGAACATGGCCGGGGGCATCGCCTCGACGCTGCTCGCCGCCACGCGTCCCCGCGGATCGATCGCGGGCGAGCTCGGCCTGTTCGAGGTGGACGAGCTGTGGCTCGACTCGCTCGCCGCCGAACTGCATCCGCGCGCGATCCTGCTCGCGAACCTGTTCCGCGACCAGCTCGACCGCTACGGCGAGCTGGAGACGATCGCTGACCGCTGGGCCGCGGCGGTACGCACCGGACCGGCTCGCGAGGCGGCGCTTGTGCTCAACGCCGACGATCCCGTGGTCGCCGACCTCGGCCGCGAGCGCGAGGCGCCGGTCGCGTACTTCGGCGTCGAGGACGAGTCGCTCGCGCTCGCGGGGATGGCACACGCGGCCGACGCCAAGCACTGCCGTCGCTGCGGGGCGCCATACATATTCGACGCCGTCTACCTCGGCCACCTCGGCCACTACCATTGCCCGAGCTGCGGCCAGACCCGCCCTGCACCTACGGTCATCGCGAGCAGCGTCACCCTGCGGGGCGTCGACTCGGCCCGCTTCACGCTTCAGACCCCCGCGGGCGTCGCCGAGGTCGCGCTGTCGCTGCCGGGTCTCTACAACGTCTACAACGCGCTCGCCGCCGCCGCGCTCGCCACGGCGCTCGATGTGGGTCTGCCCGAGATCGTCGCCGGGCTCCAGGAGACGAGGGCCGCGTTCGGCCGCGCCGAGACCGTGATGATCGGAGGGGCCCCCCACCCCCGCGAGATGCGGATCCTGCTCGTGAAGAACCCCGCGGGCGCCAATGAGGTGCTGCGCACGCTCGCCCTGGAGCGGGGCGAGCACGATCTGCTCGGCGTGCTCAACGACGGAATCGCCGACGGCCGCGACGTCTCTTGGATCTGGGACGCCGACTTCGAGCTGCTCGCCGGGCGCATCCGCCGCGCGACCTGTAGCGGCTCGCGCGCGCCCGAGCTCGCGCTGCGCCTGAAGTACGCGGGGATCGAGCCGGCGCGCATCCATATCGAGGCCGATCTGCCCAGCGCCCTGCGCGAGGCGGCCGCGGATCGTTCCGATCCGCAGACGCCGCTGTACGCGCTGCCGACCTACACGGCGATGCTGGCGCTGCGCGAGCTGCTCGTCGCGCGCGGGGAGGCTAGCAGCGCGTGGTCGTGAGCTCATCTTGGGATTCGACCTCCACGCCCGCAACGGCCATGCCCGGCGTGCCCACGACAGCCGTGCCTTCCGGCCGCCGTGCGACCGGCGGCGATCCCGGCGAATCCCAGGCGTGCCTCCCCGCGAATGTCGTCTGGCACGACCTGGAGTGCGGCTCCTACCGCGTCGATCTGCCGCTGTGGCGGGAGCTGGCCGAGCGCGAGGGCGAGCCGATTCTCGACGTCGGCGCCGGCACCGGCCGGGTCTCGCTGGATCTCGCCGGCGCCGGCCATCGCGTGACCGCCCTCGACTTGGATCCGGACCTGTTCGGCGCACTGCGAGATCGGTCAGAGGGGCTGCCGGTTGAGACCGTATGCGCCGACGCGCGCTCGTTCGACCTGCCCCAGCGTGATTTCGCCGTGTGTCTCGTGCCGATGCAGACGATCCAGTTGCTCGCCGACGCATCCGAGCGGGCGGCGTTCCTGGGCCGCGCCCGCGCTCACCTGCGCTCCGGCGGGCTGCTCGCCTGCGCGATCACGACCGAGCTGGAGTCGTTCGACGTCGCCGACGGCTCGCCCGCGCCGACGCCGGAGACCACCCGTATCGGCGAGGCTCTCTACATCAGCCAGGCCGAAAGCGTGCGGATTCTTCCGGGACGCATCTCGATCGGGCGCTCTCGGAGGATCGTGTTCACCGATGCTCACGAGGCGAGCGACAGAAGCTCGTACACGGAGACGGGCAGCGGAGGCTCGGCCGAGGAGCCGATCGGGACTTCCGACATTGAGCGAAACGTGGTCGAGCTCGCCCTCCTCAGCCCCGGCGAGCTCGAGCGCGAGGGCGCGGAAGCCGGCTTTCGTCCCGCACCGGCGCTCGCGATCGAGCCAACCGAAGAGCACGTCGGCAGCGTGGTGGTGATGCTGCGTGCCTGAGCCCATCTCCCCCCCTCCCGCACCGCCTGCCTCACCGACCGATCGTGCCCTGCGCGTCTGCGCGCTGTACCCGGATCTGATGAACATCTACGCAGACCGCGGCAACCTGCTCGTGCTCGAACAGCGCTGCGCGTGGCGCGAGATCGGCTTCGAGCTCTCCTCCAGCGGTCTCGACGAGTCGCTCGACGCGGATGCCCACGACCTCTATTACATCGGCGGCGGTCAAGACCGCGACCAGCGTCTCTGCGCCGAGGACCTGATCGCGACCAAGCGCGACGCGCTCCATGCCGCTGCCGCTCGCGAGGCGATGATCCTCGGTGTGTGCGGTGGCTATCAGTTACTCGGACACTCGTATGTGCTTGGCCATGACGAGATCCCAGGCGTCGGGCTGCTTGACGTGCGCACCGTCCGCGAGGATGGACCGCGTCTGATCGGCAACGTCGCGATCGAGGTCTCGCTCGGTGACTCGAGAGACTCGATCCTCGCGGGATTCGAGAACCACGGCGGGCGCACCTATCTGGGTACCGGTCAGGAACCGCTTGGAGATGTACTCAAGGGTCATGGCAACGACGGGCGCAGCGGCTCCGAGGGGGCGCGTGCCGGCAACACGATTGGAACCTACCTACACGGTCCCCTTCTTCCCAAGAACGCCTGGTTCGCCGACTGGCTGATCGCCACCGCTCTGCGTATCAACCTGTCGGATCTGACTCCGCTCGACGATGCCTTCGAGCAGGCGGCGCACTTGAGCGCGCGTCACGCCGCGGGGGTCTGATTTCGTAAACCGTCCCAACTCGTGAGTACGATTTTTGTACGGTGGTGAAGCGTCGAGGCGGCGCAAACGACTGTCAATCGTGAGTTCGGGGTAGCACCTCGGATGGAGTTCGATTCTCCCGCCCACCGCCATGTGTCGAGCCCGGCCGGACAGAGCGCCCTGACATGCGCTCGCGGATCGCTCCCGCCCTCGTTGTCCGGTCCGGCTTGTTAGACTTGAGACACGGTTGACAGTCGTTTGGAGGTAGCTCCTCCTACACCCGCACCCGACCCGCTCCGGCGGGTCGAGTCGTTTAAGGTTCGAACCATGGAGCTATCCGAGTACCAGCGCCTTTCACGCAGCACCGCCCAATACCCGCGCAACGAGGCGCTCACCTACCCGGCGCTCGGGTTAGCTGGCGAGGCAGGAGAGTTTGCCGATCACGCGAAGAAGGTGATTCGCGACGACGGTGGCGAGGTCACGGCCGGACGGCGCGAGGCGATGGCCAAGGAGCTCGGGGACGTCCTCTGGTATGTCGCGCAACTCGCCAGCGAGCTGGAGCTCGAGCTCGATGAGATCGCGCAGATGAACCTCGACAAGCTGCTATCGCGCCAGCGGCGCGGGGTTCTCTCAGGCGAGGGCGACGATCGCTGAACAGCGAGCTTTTCAGGACGCGACGGCGAAGCGGGCGAAGCGCTCGGCCGTTCGCTTCGGGACCAGTGCGCGGACGCGAACGCCCTCGGGGGTGTCCTTGCGCGTGAGATCGCCCGCCAGCTCGTGCAGCTCCGCGAGGCTGCCGCCGTCGGCGTAGGGCACGAGCAGCTCGACCGGGCAGAGCATGTGCGCAAGCTCAGCTTCGAAGCGCGCGCCGAGTGCCTCCAGGCCCTCGCCCGTGACGCCGCTCGCGAGCATCGCGTCGGGGTAGCGCAGGCGCAGGTCGTCGCGCGCCTGCTCGTCGAGTAGATCGATCTTGTTCAGCACCAGCAGCCGCGGGCGCTCGCCGGCGCCGATCTCCTCAAGCGTCTGCTCGACCGCGCGCTGCATCGTCTCGGCCTGTAGTTCGGGCGCGGAGGCGTCGAGCACGTGGGCCAGCAGATCGGCGCGTCTGGTCTCCTCCAGCGTTGCGCCGAAAGCATCCACCAACTGGTGCGGCAGCTTGCTGATGAAGCCGACCGTGTCGCTCACGAGGTACTTCCTTCCCGAGTGTCCTCCCCTGCGCGGGCGATCGGGTCCCCCCGCGGGGTGTGCCCGGGCTCCGTTTGAGCCTTCCGAATGGTCTGGGAGGCGGCCGTTCCCGTTCGCGCTCGCTGACGCGGCGCTCGGGATCGGGCCGACCGTTCGTGTGGTCGGGTCGAGCGTGTGAAACAGCCGGTCGCGCGCCCCCACCTCGGCGCCGGTCAGCGCGTTCAAGAGCGTCGACTTGCCGGCGTTCGTGTAGCCGACGAGCGCCACCGTCGGCAAAGCCGCGCGCTCGCGCTCGGCGCGCATCACCGCGCGCGTGCCCTTCACGTGCTCGAGCCTGCGCCGCAGCGCCGCGATCCGGTCGCGCGCGAGGCGTCGATCGGTCTCGATCTGGCTCTCCCCCGGTCCCCGTGTGCCGATCCCGCCGCCGAGGCGCTCGAGGTGCGTCCACAGTCCCCGCATCCGCGCGAGGTTGTATTCGAGCTGCGCGAGCTCGACCTGCAGCTTGCCCTCGGCGCTGCTCGCATGGGCGGCGAAGATGTCGAGGATCACGCTCGTCCTGTCGACGACCGGCATGCCGAGCGCCTCCTCGAGGTTGCGCTCCTGGCGCGGCGTCAGCTCGTCGTCGCAGGCGATCAGGTTCGCGTCGGCCTGTTTCGCGGCGGCCTTCGCCTCCGCGACCTTGCCCGGTCCGAGATATGTGTTCGGGTGTGGCTGCTCGCGACGCTGGACCATCTTCCCCACGACCGCCACCCCGGCGGTCCGCAGCAGCTCGCCCAGCTCCTCCAGGTCGGCGTCCTCCGCCAGCGCTGCGACGCAGAACGCGCGCTGTACGGCGCGCTGTGTGGGTTGCTCCATTCCTCTCCCAGTCTAGGACCCCAGCTTGCCCAGACGGTCGACCGCCTCCAGCAGGCGATCGTCGGGGGTCGTCAACGAGATCCGGAACCAGCCCTCGCCCGCGGGACCGTAGATCGCGCCGGGCGAGAGCACGACCGCCGCCTGCTCGAGCACGTGCTCGCAGTAGGCCTCCGAGCTCGCGTAGCCGTCGGGGACGGGCGCCCACACGTAGATCGTGCTGTGCGGCGGTTTCACGTCGACGCCGATGCCCTTCAGCGCGTCGCACACGAGGTCGCGCCGCCGGCGGTAGAGCTCGTTCATCGAGGCGACCTCCGCGTCCGCGTCGGGCGAGAGCGCCGCGACTCCCGCGAGCTGGACAGCCTCGAACAGGCCCGAGTCGATGTTCGTCTTCAGCCGCCAGTACGTCTCGCACGCCTCCGCGTTGCCGACCACGACCGCGCAGCGCCAGCCGGTCATGTTGTAGCCCTTCGACAGCGAAAACACCTCGATCCCGACATCCTTCGCTCCCGGCGTCGCGAGGAACGAGGGCGCGCGGTAGCCGTCGTAGACGATCTCCGAATAGGCGTTGTCGTGGACGACGAGGATCTCGTGCTCGCGCGCGAACTCCACGACCTGCTCGAAGAAACTCGCCGGCACGACCGCGCCGGTCGGGTTGTTCGGGTAGTTCAGGAACATCAGCTTCGCCCGCTTCGCCGTCTCCGCGTCGATCGCGTCGAGGTCTGGCACGAAGCCTAGCTTCGGCTGCAGCGCCATCAGCACCGGCTCGGCTCCCGCGAGCCACGGGCCGGCGGTATACACGGGGTAGCCCGGGTCGGCGGCGAGCGCGTAGTCGCCAGGGTCGAGGAAGGCGAGGTTGAGGTTGAAGATCGCCTCCTTCGCGCCGATCGCCGGGATGATCTCCCGCTCGGGGTCGAGCTCGACGTCGAAGCGCCGCTCGTAGAAGTCGCTGACCGCTTCCCTGAAGTCCGCTCTGCCGCGGTTCGTCGGGTACCGGTGGGTCTCGGGCTCGCTGACGGCCTCCTGCATCGCCTCGACGATCAGCGGCGCGGTCGGCCGGTCGGGGTCGCCGATCCCGAGGCTGATCACGTCCACGCCCGCGGCGCGCTTGGCGGAGATCTTGCGCTCCAGCTCGGCGAACGCATACGGGGGGATGCGCTCCAGGCGTCTACTCGGTCTCATGCAGCTCCTTCACGAAGTTGTCACTGAGGCAGCCCTCGAACACGGGTCTGGCCCAGCCTGTCAAGTCGATATGCAAAAGCGCACCCACATCCACATGCAACTCTCCACCTTCTAGCAGCACCGTTGTGGACGAAGGCCCCCCACGCAATAGGTAAGCAACGGCAGCGCCGGCAGCGCCCGTACCCGAAGAGAGAGTCTCGCCAACGCCCCGCTCGAAGATCCGCGCATGGATTGAGCCACCGGAGGATTCGTTGGTATCCGTCTCTGTGTACCACGACACATTAGTCCGGTTGGGAAACAGCTCGTGCGATTCGATCCCAGGTCCAATTGCAGAAAGGTCGAGGGCATTCAAAGTCGCCAAGTCCTCAACATGGATGGCGCACTGGGGATTGCCGATCGACACGTGCTGAAACTGCCACGGGAGGCCGTCCACAACAAGTTCTCCCCTTCCATCATCGTGACCAGTCGGATAGTCAGCAGAAGTCACGCTTGCACGACCCATGTCAACACGACATGTGTCTGGCCCGGTGATCGTCGGTCGTATCTCCCCTGCTGCGGTCTGTATCGAGAAGATGTCCCGATCGGTCCAGCCATGTCGACGCAGATAGAGGATCGCCTCGCGTGCGCCATTGCCCGACAGCTCGGCCTCAGAGCCGTCGGGATTGTAGATACGCAGGCGTGCAACGTAACGCTCGTCCTCCGATCCCTCCAACAACAGGATGCCGTCAGCGTCCACGCCAAAGTGGCGTTTGCAAATCTTGCGGATGCGCGTGGGAGTCAACTCAAACGGCAACCTCGCCTGCTCAAGGATCAGATAGTCGTTTCCCAGTGCCTGCCACTTCTCAAATCTCATCTGGCGGCGGAGTCTAGATGGCGAGGGGGGCCTGCCCCCCTCCCGCACATATCATCTGGCGGCGGAGTCTAGGATCTCGCGGGCGATGGCGTCCGGCTCGCGTCCGGTCACGTCGATCGCGCGCACCCCCGCGAGCTTTCTCATCCACGTCAGCTGGCGCCTGGCATAGTTGCGCGTGCGCCGCTTCATGCCCTCGACGTCGCCCGCGAGCAGCTCCTCGAAGCCGAGCGCCTTGCGCGCCGTCGCCGAGGCGCCAGCGGCATGTGCGCGGCGCACCTCCTCGGTGACGCCCATCGCAACCATCTCCTCCACGCGCGCGTCGATCCGCGCGTACAGCGCCTCCCGCTCCATCGTCAGCCCGACCAGCAGCGTCGGATGGCGCAGCTCCTCGCTCCACAGCTGCGATGGACCCTCGGGCGGCTCGAGCTCGCCTTGCTCGAGCAGCTCCAGCGCGCGCACGATCCGCTGGCGGTCGTTCGGGTCGATCCCCTCCGCCGCCCAGGGGGCGCGCCGGGCGAGCGTCGCGTGCAGCGCCGGCGCGCCCTCGCGTTCGAGCGCCGTGGTCCAGCGCTCGCGCGCGCCCTCCGGCGGCGGGGGACGCAGGTCTAGCTCGGTCAGCGCCGCGCGCAGGTACAGGCCGGTGCCGCCGACGACCAGCGGGCGGCGCCCGGCGGCGAGCAGGCCGTCGATCTCCGCGTGGGCCAGCTCCGCGTACTGGCCGGCGCTGAACGTCGCGTCGAGCGGGAGGAACGACACCAGGCGATGCTCCAGCTTCCGCTGCTCGGCCGGCGAGGCGACGCCGGTGAGAGTCTCGAGCCCGGCATACACCTGCAGCGCGTCGGCCGACACCGCGACCGGGCCGGCGCCGGGGCCCCTCTCGCCGGGAGTCCCCTCACCGCGTGCGCGCAGCTGCTCGGCCAGCGCGACGGCGATGCTCGTCTTTCCCACGCCCGTCGGGCCGAACAGCGCGATGATCCGCATTCTCGTAGGCTCGCACCTCGTGCAGATCTCCGGCTCCACCGTTCTGCTCACCGGCGCCACCGGCGGGCTCGGCCACACGATCGCGCGCGTGCTCCATCGCCACGGCGCGCGGCTGATCCTCACCGGGCGGCGCTCCGACGTGCTCGAGCCCCTCGCCGCCGAGCTCGGCGCGCGCGCGCTGGCCGTCGATCTCAGCCGGCCGGCCGAGGTCGATCTGCTCGTGGCCGAGTCTGGAGCGGTCGACATCCTCGTCGCCAACGCGGCGCTGCCGGCCGCGGGCAGGCTGGAGAGCTTCACGCCCGAAGAGCTCGATCGCGCACTCGATGTCAACCTGCGTGCCCCGATCGCGCTCGCGCACGCGCTGCTGCCGGCGATGCTCGCGCGCCGCCGCGGACAGCTCGTGTTCATCTCCTCCACCGGGGGCAAGGCCGTGGTGCCCGGCGATCCCCTCTACCACGCCGCGAAGTTCGGCCTGCGCGGCTTTGCCGCCGCGCTGCGGGTCGACCTGCACGGGACCGGCGTCGGTTCCTCGGCCGTGTTCCCCGGCTTCATCCGCGACGCCGGCATGTACGTCGATGGCGGCGCCCAGCTGCCGCCCGGCGTCGGCACACGCAGCCCCGAGGACGTCGCGCGCGGGGTCGTACGCGCGATCGAGCGCAACCGCGCGGAGGTGGACGTCGCCTCGCCCTTCCTGCGCCTCGGCGCCGTGTTCTCGATGAATACCCCCGACTTCGCCGCCGCCGTCGCTCGCAGGCTCGGATCGGATGAGATCGCGCGGACGATGGTCAAAAACCTCGGCGACAAGCGCTGAGAAGGCACCTTTAGGTCTTTGGGTCTGGCTAGAAAAGCGCTTGCTGTTGTGAGCTCTCTTGTGAGGGCGACTCGCTGGCTCGGGGATCCACCACCGGCCGCGTGCGCATGAAGCCCCTCGCTCGTCCCGGCCCTCGGCGCACCAATTGCGAGAGACGCTCGCGTTCCTCCTTCGGCGCGTAGGCGCCTCGGCGGTACATCTGCTCGTAGCGATCGACTAGATCGGGGCGCTGCGAGCGCAGCCAGTCCATGAAGATGCCCTTCACGTCGCCGCGCAGGTGCAACGCGATGCCGCCGATGCTCGTTGCGCCCGCCGCGGTGGCCGCCTCCAGCAGGGGCTCGACCTGATGCGGGGCGTCATTCACACCCGGCATCAGCGGGGCGATCAAGACGCCCGTGGGGATTCCCGCGCGGTTGAGCTCCGCCACCGCCTCCAGCCTCGCCCTGGGGTTCGGCGTGTGCGGCTCGGTCGCCCTCCATGCCTTCTCGTCCAGCGTCGGGATTGACAGGCACGCGCTGATGCTCGTACGTTCCGCGATCTGGAGCATCAGCGGCAGGTCCCGTAGCAGCAGCGGCGACTTGGTCAGCACCGAACATGGATTGGCGAAGTCGCGCATCGCCTCCCAGATGCCCTGCATCAACTTGTATCTCCCCTCCACCCACTGATACGGATCGGTGTTCGTCCCGAGCGCCACGTGCTCTCCTTTCCACGATGGCTTCGCCAGCTCGACCCTCAGCACCTCGGGGGCGTTGACCTTCACGACGATCTCCCGCTCGAAGTCTCTGCCGGCGTCGAAGTCGAGGTACTTGTGGGTTGGACGAGCGAAGCAATAAACGCAAGCGTGGCTGCAGCCCCGATAAGGGTTGATAGTCCAGCCGAAGGGCACACGTGACTTGCCCGGCACGTGATTCAGAACCGACTTGGCGCGGACCTCATAGAAGTTGGTCTCCAACGCCTCGGGTGCGTCGAAGCGGCGCACCACGGCTTCGTCGCGATAGCCCGGCAAACGCGGTTGGCCGAAACGGGGATTCGAGCCGGAGGCGAGTGTCTCCCGGCTTCGGTCGTCGTCCTCCAGGATCAAGTTGCTCCAGCGCACGAACATATGTTCGCATCATCCTCGGATGCCTGCGCCGTCACCGGTGATTGGCCGCGGAAGCCCTTACACAACCCCTACACAGGCCTTTGCGACGACTTAGGGATGCGGCGCACGATTGATCGACACAACCACCCGACCCACAGATGGAGGTTCGATCGCATGAACGCATCAAAGTTGCTCGGAGCCACGATGGTCGCCGGAGCGCTCGCCACGGGCGGCGCGCTCGCCGGCATCTCCAGCGCCGGCGCCGCGTCCGGTTCCACGAGCACCGGCGCCTCGACGACGCAGTCGACCACGCCTGCGACAACGACGGCGCCCACGACCACCGGTCCAAGCACGACCAGCCCAACCACGCCTGCCCCGGGGGCGAAAACGGGGACCGCGCCGCCGGCGGGGGCGCCGTCGGGCAAACATTCGTGCCCGAACATGGGCTCCGGCTCCGGCTCCAGCGGAAGCTCGGGCTCCGGAGCGCAATCCGGGTCGGGCTATCCGGCCGGTCCTCCCGCCGGGGCGACCGCGCAGTAGCAGTCAACTCAGACGCATCAGCAGCCGATGAAGGCCAGGCCGTATCGCGCGGAATCCAAGCGCGACGCGGAAGGTCCTCATCCCGCCGCCCTGACCAGCAGGCGTTCCTCTCCCGAGAGCGTCTGGCTGGTGGCGGCGGTGATCTGCACCTCGGTCAGCTCGCCTGGGGCTGCGAGGCCGGCGAAGTTGACGGCCTTGTTGTGTCTGGTGCGGCCGCGCACACGTTCGGGATCGGTGCGCGAGGGGCCTTCTACGAGCACCTCCACTGTGCGGCCGACGAAGCGCTGGGCGCGCTCGCGGGCGCGGCGCTGGACGACCTCGAGCAGGCGCTCCATGCGCTCGACCTTCACCGGGTGCGGGACGAGGCCGTCGGTCAGCTCGGCCGCGGTGGTGCCGCGCCGCGGGGAGAAGACGAACGTGAAGGCGCTGTCGTAGCCGACCTGCTCGGCGACTTCGAGCGTCTCGGCGAAGTCGGCCTCTGTCTCCCCCGGAAAGCCGACGATGATGTCTGTCGTGAGCGACGCGTCGGGAACGTGCTCGCGGATCAAGGCCACCCGGTCGAGATAGCGCTCGCGGGTGTACGTGCGACGCATCGCCTTCAGGATCTTGCTCGAGCCCGATTGCAGCGGCAGGTGGATGTGCTCGCAGAGGCTCTCCAGCTCGGCGTGGGCGCGGATCACGTCTTCGCGCATGTCCTTCGGGTGCGGGCTCGTGTAACGGATGCGGTCGACTCCGTCGATCTCGTCAACGGCTGCCAGCAGGCCTGCGAACGTCGCCTGTGGGTGGCCATTCGCTTTGAGATCGCGCCCGTAGGAGTTGACGTTCTGCCCGAGCAAGGTCACCTCGCGCACGCCGTCGGCGACCATCGCCTGGACCTCGGCGACGAGCTCATCCTGGGGCCGTGAAACCTCGCGCCCGCGCGTGGAGGGAACGATGCAGTACGAACACGCGCAGTTGCAGCCGACGGAGATCTGCAGCCAACCCTGGAAGGGGCGCGCGCGCCGCGCGGGCAGATGCCCGGTGAAGCCCTCGAACTCGAAATAGCCCTGGGCCGTGAGCGAGTCGCTCGTCAGGAACTCCGCGAGCTTGTGCACCTGCCCGGGGCCGAAAGCCACGTCAACGAACGGGAAGCGCTCGAACACATCCTCCTTGAGCGACTGCGCCCAGCAGCCACCGACCCCGACGACCCTGTCAGGCTGTTCGCGCTTCAGCCGCTTGGCCTCACCGAGATGCGCGACGAAGCGGCTGTCAGCCGTCTCGCGGATCGAGCACGTGTTGAACAGGATCAGATCCGCCCCGGCGCGCTCGGGCGCCTCCTCGTATCCGAGCGACTCGAGCATCCCCTTCATCCGCTCCGAGTCGTGCTCGTTCATCTGGCAGCCAAACGTCGTCAGGTGGTAGCGTTTCTCCATGACCTGACAGGGTACCTGCGAGCTGACATCCCTACTGCCCTTGCGGCGACTTTGTCTCGCCGCAAGGGGCTGTGCGGAAAATGTGCTCAGGCGGCCGCTACCGCTGCCACGGCCGGCTGGGTGGCGGCGCCGTCCGCGATCGGCGCCACCGGGGCGGCGGCGTCCTTGTCGCGCTCGATCGGCGTGACGAGGTCCTGGCCGAGACCGAGGGCGGCGTAGATCTTGTCCTCGATCTCCTTCGCCATCTCCTGGTGCTCGTCCAGATACGCCTTCGCGTTGCCGCGGCCCTGGCCGAGACGCTCGTCCTTGTAGGAGAAGAACGAGCCCGACTTGCTCACGATGTTGTGCTCCAGGCCGAGGTCGATCAGGCAGCCGGAGGTCGAGATGCCCTTGCCGTACTCGATGTCGAACTCGGCCTGCCGGAACGGCGCCGCGACCTTGTTCTTGACGACCTTCACGCGCACGCGGTTGCCGACCGCCTCGGTGCCGTCCTTGAGCGTCTCGATCCGGCGGATGTCCAGGCGCTGGGAGGCGTAGAACTTCAGCGCGCGCCCGCCCGGCTGGGTCTCGGGCGAGCCGAACATCACGCCGACCTTTTCCCTGATCTGGTTCGTCAGGATGCAGAGCGTCTGCGTGCGGTTCAGGTTGCCCGCGAGCTTGCGCATCGCCTGCGACATCATCCGCGCCTGCGCGCCGACGGTCTGGTCGCCCATCTGCCCCTCGAGCTCGACGCGCGGGGTCAGCGCGGCGACGGAGTCGATCGCGACCACGTCGACCGCGCCGCTACGCACGAGCATGTCGGCGATCTCAAGCGCCTGCTCGCCGTAGTCGGGCTGGGAGACGAGCAGCTCGTCGATATCGACGCCGATCTCCTTCGCGTACAGCGGGTCCATCGCATGCTCGGCGTCGATGAACGCGCACACGCCCCCGAGCTTCTGGGCCTGCGCGAGCACGTGATAGATCAGCGTCGTCTTACCGGAGGACTCCGGCCCGAAGACCTCGACGATCCGCCCGCGCGGCACGCCGCCGATCCCGAGCGCCAGATCCAGCGACAGCGCGCCCGTGGGAATCGCGTCGCAGCGCACCTGCGCGCCCTCGTCGCCCATCCGCATCACGGTGCCCTTGCCGAACTCGCGCTCGATCTGCGTGAGCGCCCCCTGCAGGGCGGCGTCACGCGCCTTGGCAGCCTTCTCCTGATCGCTAACGGGCATGGTCTTTGCTCCTCCGGTCGAAGTTGAGTCGAGAAAGCTACGGATCGCTCCGGACGGAACGCATGTTCGTATCGCCGACAGGTGTTGTGGGAGGAATGACGAGCTCGCAAGATCAGGTGCCGAGGAGGGAACAGCCCGGTCAGGACTGGGTAGCGAACACAAGCGCTTTCAACACTGGCTCACCCCCCGATGCAAGGGCATTGGGAATAACCCCGACGTGACAAGCGTCTACAATCGGGCTATGGCGGCGAAGCCGAAAGACAAGCCGAAGGGGCCATGGACGCCGGAGGAGATCGAGCGCAACGAGCGCGTCGCGAAAATCAGGGTTCAGCGCGACCGCGCGCGTGGGATGAGTGCGAATTTGGAGGATGTCGTGGCGCTGTCGAGGTTCGCCAATCGCTTCGCGGAGGCATTCAGAAATGCCCGGCGTACTTGAACCACAGCTTCTACTGCTGAAACATCTTCAGGAGCGCGGTGTCGAGCACATAGTGATCGGCGGTTTCGCTGTCGCCGCGCACGGCCACGTGCGTACATCGAAGGATCTCGACATCGTTCCGAGTCCATCACACGACAATCTTGCCCGATTGGCTGTGGCGCTCGCTGACATTGATGCAGTCGACGCCGAAGCTGGCGACTTCGATCAAACCGAGCTCCCAATGTCTGCGATGCGCGTGGAGGACCTTTCGCAAGGAGGCAATTTTCGACTGCTGACCAACCTTGGCGACTTGGATGTGATGCAGTGGGTCAGCGGCATCGAGGCCGACGATCTGTACGCCGAGCTCGATCGACAAGCGCTCACAGGCGTGATTGAAGATGTCTCCGTGCGCGTCTGCGGACTCGATCACCTACGCGCGATGAAGCGCGCGGCGGGACGCCCGCAGGACCTCGAGGATCTGCGGCAGCTTGGCGACGATTAGACGCTTCGCCGAACTGCGCCTCACAGGCCTGAGTCGAGCAGCGTGCGGCGGAGCAGGTGCATCGCGACCGTCGTCGCGCGGTCGCGCACGTCCGCGCGCGCGCCCGGGAGGTTAACCGAGCGGGTCAACGGCTCGCCGCCGCCCGTCGCGACGCTCAGCCACACGAGCCCCACGGGCTTCTCCTCGGTACCGCCCTCCGGTCCCGCAATGCCCGTGATGCCCACGCCGATGTCGGCGCCGAGCTTCGCTCTCGCCCCCTCGGCGAGCGCTCTCGCGACCTCGGCCGAGACCGCGCCGTGGCGTTCGATCAGCTCTCCCGGCACGCCCGCCTGGGCGATCTTCGCATCGTTCGAGTAGACGACCACCCCGCCCTTAACGTAGTCCGACGCCCCCGCTTTCTCGGTCAACCTGGCCGCCAGCAACCCCCCCGTGCAGGACTCGGCCACGGATACCGTCCGGAGCGAGCGGTACAAATCTCCTCGCAGCAATTCGGCCACCTGATCGTCGACCGTGCTGCCATCGTCGGAGAACAGCGTGTCGGGGTGTCGCCCGCGCACGGTCGCCTCAAACGAGTCGTACACCCCCTGCTCCCCAGGCTCGTAGCGCGTCACGATCTCGACCTCGCCCCGTTTCAAGCAAGTGGTGATCTCCAACCTGCCCAGCTCGACCCCCTCCGCTTCGGCCACCCTGAGCGTCTCCGCGATCTCCGACTCGGGAATCCCATACAGCCTCAACGTCACCTGCCGGTACTCGGTTGCCCCCTCAATCGCCGCCTTCAGCGCCTCGGTTTGGACCGCCGCCCCCCACATCGGCTGCAGCTCCCTTGGCGGCCCTGGCAACACAACCACGGTCGGCTTTGTCAAGGGCTCGAGCGGCGGCACGACCAGCCCCGGCGCGGTCCCCACCGGCTCCAAGATGCTCGCCCCTTCCGGAACCACCGCCTGCTTGCGATTGCTCTTCCTGATCGCCTCCACGTCGAGGTTCGGCCACCGTTTCGCAAGCGGCCTGAGAATCTCCGCGATCCTCTGCTCCAGATCCTTGTCGAGCACCATCGGGCGGGCCTGAAACCTCCCCACAACTTCAGCAGTGAGGTCATCCGCCGTAGGTCCCAACCCCCCACTGGTCACGATCAAGTCCAACCCCTCCCCCGCCATGAATCGCAACACCTCCTCCATATCCTGAGGACGGTCCCCAACAATCGTCGTATAAGCGACATCAACCCCCAGCTCCATCAGACGCTCCGCAACCCAAGGCCCGTTCCGGTCAACAACCCGCCCAGTCAAAACCTCAGTCCCGGTGACGACGATCCCGGCCCGTGGGGTCGTCATGTACAGGTGGGCAGTTCGCCGGCCTTCAACCGCTGCCTCCCGGCCTTCGTGATGGAATACCCGATCGCTTCGCTCGATGGCGGCACGGTCCGCTGAATCCCGTCGACGAACATCCTCACCGAGCTGTTCCCGAGCGTGATCGTGAAGTGCCTCGAATGAAACGTCGGCGTGCTCGTCCCCGGCTGCAGTTCCTGCCCCGGGATCAGCTTGCTGCCGGTGTCGTCGTTGATCAGGCAAACGTACACCGCGGCGCTCGGCCGCAACGACAGCGCGACCACCCGCGACGCGGCGCCCGCCGGATGCGTGGCGTGCCCGGTCCCCCGCGCGTGCGCGCGCGCGTGTTTGTGATGTGTCTGCGCCGCCGTCGTCGTGCCGGTGGTGCTCGACGGGCTGCTCCCCCCCTCGCTGAGCAACCCGATCACGAGCAGCACGATCACGACGCTGACGATCCCGATCAGCGCCATGTACCCCCTCGAGGGTCGCGAGCCCGGCATCCGCGCCCGCGCCGGGCTGCTGCTCGGCGTCGAGACGATCGGCTCGAGCGCCGCCTCGCTCGGACGTTCGTAGTTCAGGCGGTATTCCTCGACCAGCGCCTTCGCGTCCAGTCCCAGGGCTTCGGCGTAGGTGCGCAGGAAGCTGCGCACGAACGTCGGCCCCGGCAGCAGGTCCCACTCTTCGTTCTCGAGGGCCCTCAGGTACTTCGCCCTGATCTTCGTCTGCGCCTCGATCTCGGACACATCGATGCGTGCGCCCATCCTCGCGGCTCGCAGCGTTGCTCCGATCTCGGCCATGTCCGCCTGAAGGCTAGTGCCTGCCGGCCTTTCTCACGCTCAGGTGCACGCAAGCCTGCATAACGATGGAGGCAAACCTTCGGTTTCCATCAACTGATCCGGTCCAATTAAAAATGTTTCTCATGCCTCTGTGACCGCATCGACCGGCGTCCCCCGCGCGGGCGCCGATTCCAATGCCGCCAGCACGCGTGGCAGGTCGGCCTCCGTGATCAGGACCTGCCTGGGCTTGGAACCCTCGTAGCCGGAGATCACGCCGCGGCGCTCGAGCATGTCGATCACCCTGCCCGCGCGCGTGTAACCGAGTCGTAGCCTGCGTTGCAGCATCGACGTGGAGGCCGTCTGCATCTCCGCCACCAGCGTGATCGCGTCGCGCAGGATCGGGTCCTCGTCGGGGTCGAGCTCATCGCCGCTGGACTCCACCTCGATCGGCTCGACCTCCTCAAGCAGCTCTTCCCGCAGCTCGGGCTCGCCCTGCTTGCGCCACAGGTCGGTCAGCTTCGCGATCTGGGCCTCGTCGATGTAGGCCCCCTGGATCCTTTGCAGTCGCGAGGTCCCGACCGGGCTGAACAGCATGTCACCCTGCCCCAGCAGCGACTCCGCCCCGTTCTGATCGAGGATCACGCGCGAATCGGTCTGGCTGGACACGGCGAAGGCGATCCGCGACGGCACGTTCGCCTTGATCATGCCCGTGATCACGTCGACCCTTGGGCTCTGCGTCGCCAGCACGAGATGGATCCCGACCGCGCGCGCCTTCTGCGCGAGTCTGATGATCGAGTCCTCGACGTCGGCCGGCGCGACCATCATCAGGTCCGCGAGCTCGTCGATCACGCAGAGTATGTACGGCAGCGGCGCTTCTCCGCGGCGCGCGCGCGCCTTGTTCAGTTCGATCAGGCTCCTTGTCCGCGCCATCGACATGATCCCGTAGCGCTGCTCCATCTCCCTGACGAGGTTCTGCAGCGCGTTCGCGGCCATCCGCGGGCTCGTGATCACCGGCGTCAGGAGGTGCGGGATCGACTCGTAGTGGTTCAGCTCGACCTGCTTCGGATCCACCAGCACGAGGCGGACCTCGTGCGGGGTCGCCCTGAGCAGCACGCTCGAGAGCATCGCGTTGATCGCGCCCGACTTGCCCGCTCCCGTCGTGCCCGCGACGAGCAGGTGCGGCATCTTCGCGAGGTCCGCGCCGATCGCCTTGCCCGCCACATCCTTGCCCAGCCATACCGTCAGCGGCGACCAGTCCTTCGGGGGAGCCTGAAACACGTCGCCGAGCTTCACGATCCTGCGGTGCGCGTTCGGGACCTCGACGCCCACCGCCTGCTTGCCCGGGATCGGCGCGAGGATCCTGATGTCCGTCGCCGCCAGGGCGTATGCGAGATCGTCCTTCAGCTGCGCGACCTTGCCGACCTTCGTCCCCGGCGCCAACCTCAGCTCATATCTGGTGATGTGCGGCCCCGCGACCGTGCCGATCACCTTCGCCTGCACGCCGAAGTGGCCGAGCGCCTCGGTCAGGCTCGTCGCCGTGCGCTCCTGCCCGGCCGTGTCGGGCCGCGTCTGGTCTGCGGTCGAGCGCGCCAGCAGCCTCTCCGCGGGCGGCAGCTCCCAGACGAAATCCGGATCGTCGGTGACCGCCTCGCGCAGCCGGCCCTGGGGAGTGAGCATCGCCGGATCGGCGGGGTCGGCCCGCGCCACGCCCGAGGGTTCCTCCTCCTCCTCCCGGCCCCCCTCCTCGTCCGGCGCCCGATCTTCGCCCGCGGGCGCGGCTTCGCCCGCCGGCGACTCCCCCACGAGATCGTTCACGAATGAGCCTCCCGGAGGATCGGCTAGCTCTCCCTCTCCTCCTGTAGCGAGCTCGTCGACATCCCAGGACAGCTCGCCCGATCTCTGCGCGCCGTCGAGTGATGGCGCCTCCACGTGGGTAGCGCGCACGATCAGATCCTCCGGCTCGGGCTCCGGCGGCTGCAGCGATGCGGGCAGCGCGGGCGCCTCACCGGCGGCGCTCCGTGGCCTGTGCGCTTTCAGCATCCGCGTCGTATCGGCCACGCCGCTGCCGGTCGCCCTGATCGCGCTCGCCAGCGACGCGCCCGTCAGCAGGATCACGCCGACGAGGAACAGGAAGACCACGAGGATATCCACGCCGACGCTCTGCACGAGCCGGTGCGAGCCCTGGTACAGGGCCTCGCCCGCGACGCCGCCGTGCGCCTGCAAGAAGGCCGAGGTCCACGAAGCGCCCTTCTCCTGCGCCGCCTCCGTCGTCGAGCTCACGCCCAGCGTGCCCGCGGCCAGCGCGAGCGTGATCGACGCGGACAGGCAGATCACCCCCGTCCTTAGCGGACGCAGCGCCGGCCACACCGGGCGCAGCAGCATCGCCGCGCCGCCGCCGACCAGTGCGATCGGGGCCAGCGCGCGCGCTTTGCCGACCGCCCAGCCGAGCCCGACCGCGAGGCCGTGGCCGGCCCCGCCCCCGTTCCAATGACCCCACAGCACGAAGCCCATGAAGATTCCGATCGCGATCAGCGCGAGCCCGATCACGTCGCGCTGGCGCTGGTCGAGCTCCGGCAGGTGTGCCGGCAGACCCAACGTCGGCCAGGAGAAGAACCCGCGCCCGCGTCGTGCGCCTCCGCGCCCCCGCCGCCCACCTGTGGTTCGGGGTCCGCTCCCGGAGCGTGCTCGCGTCCGCGATGCGTTGCCTCGGCGCGCGGCTACTTTGCGCCCCGTTGCCCGTGCCGGGGCGCGCTTGCGAGTATTGGCCATCCCGCGCAACTTCGACATCGCCGAGCGAGCACCTTCTCGGCGCCGCTACTTGCAAGCCCTACCTCGGCCTTACTCCTGCTTTACTCCAGATCGCTTACATAAAGATCCAGACCATGAACGATTTTTCCCGCGCACCCCGCGTCCTCGTCGTCGAGGACGACGAGGACATCGCCCAGGCGCTTCAGCGCTCGCTGCGCATGGAGGGCTACGAGGTGCGCGCCGCCGCCGACGGTCCGGCTGCGCTGGAACATGGACGCTCGTTCGCCCCGGATCTCGTGATTCTCGACCTCGGGCTGCCCGGGCTCGACGGCCTCGAGGTTGCGCGCTCGCTGCGCGCCGACGACGACGTGCCGATCCTGATCCTGACCGCCCGCGATGCGCTGGAGTCCCGCGTCGAGGGCCTCGACGCGGGCGCCGACGATTATCTCGTCAAGCCCTTCGAGCGCCAGGAGCTGCTCGCGCGGATGCGCGCGCTCTTGCGACGCCGCCCCCCGCGCGGTTCCGCCCCGCTGCGCGTCGGCGACCTGCTGCTCAACGCCGACACCCACGAGGTTACGCGCGGCGAGCGTACCGTCGACCTCACCCAGCGCGAGTTCGAGCTGCTCGAGTACCTGATGCGCAACGAGCGGATCGTGATCTCCCGTCAGCGCCTGCTCGACGAGGTCTGGGGCTACGACCCGTTCTCCACGACGAACACGATCGAGGTGTTCGTCTCCAACGTACGCCGCAAGCTCGAGGCCGAGGACGAGCCACGGCTGCTACACACGATCCGCGGGGCGGGCTACGTCCTTCGCGCCTAGTAGACCGTCCGGGGCTCGCCTTGGTAGATCCGGCGCGTAACCCAGCAGGCGCCACGCGGCGCGCGGTCGAGCGCCTGACCGCGACGTTCGACCGGCTGCCGATCCGCGTGCGCCTGGCCGGCGTCTCCGCATTGCTCACGTTCGTGATCCTCTGCGGCTTCGCGATCGCGGTCGGCTCGCTGACGGTGCGCCGGATCCGCTCGGACTTCAACGGCCAGGTCGCCGAGACCGCCTCGCAGCTGCCCTCCCAGCTGAGCATCAAAGTCAACCCCTCGACCTTCCAGATCGTCGGCATCGACCCGCCGCTGCAGGATCTCGCCGAGCCCGAGGGCGACGCGGTGATCAGGATCATCGCCCTCGGTGGCGCTGTGATCGCCGAAACCAACAAAGCGCCGTCGCTCGGCCCCGCCTCGCTGCAGCCGAGGAACATCGATGGCTACCGCGTGCTCAGCCACGTCGCCGATGTCTACATCGCCGGCACGGGCGAACGCGTAGGCCAGGTTTATGTCCAGTACGGGCGCAGCGTCGCCGACACCGAGGCGACCGTCACCCGCGTCGAGCTGTTCCTGCTCGTCGGCGTGCTCGTCGGCACCGGGCTGGCGCTGTTCGCGGGCATGACGATCGCGCGCCGGGCGATGGCGCCGATCGCGCGGCTGACCACGGTCGCGGCGGAGATCGCCCGCACCCGCGACCCCTCGCGCGTCGTGCCCCAGACCGAGGCCGACGACGAGGTCTCCGAGCTCGCGCGGACCCTCGAGAGCATGCTCCGCGAGCTCGACGCCGCACGCGGCGAGACCGAGGCGATGCTCGTGCGCCAGCGCCGCTTCGTCGCCGACGCCTCGCACGAGCTGCGCACGCCGCTGACGAGCGTGCTCGTCAACCTCGAGCTGCTCGCCGAATCCCTGCACGGCGACCAGGGCGAGGCGGCCCGCTCTGCGCTGCGCTCCTCACAGCGGATGCGCCGGCTGGTCGCAGACCTGCTGCTGCTCGCGCGCACCGACGTCGGCCGCGTGGTCCCCCACGAGCCGTGCGCGCTCGACCAGATCGTCGTCGAGGCGGCCTCCGAGCTGGGGGCGGTCAGTGGTGAGCACGAGATCTCGCTCGACGTCGATCATGCGGTGGGCGGGCGAGGGGCGGGCGGGGACCCCATCCTGATCGAGGGCTCCCGCGACGAACTGCACCGTCTCACGATCAACCTACTCGAGAACGCGCTCCGCCACACCCCGGCCGGCACCGAGATCCGTGTCTCGACGCGGCTCGAGCAGGGTGAGGAGGCGCTGCTGGTCGTCGAAGACGACGGTCCCGGCGTACCCGAGCACCTGCGCGACACGCTGTTCGAGCGCTTCGTCCGCGGCGCCGGCGACCGCGGTGGCTCCTTCGGCCTCGGCCTTGCGATCGTTCGCGCGGTCGCCGAGACCCATGGCGGCTCGGTCTCGATCGAGCCCACCGGCGAACGCGACGGCGCCCCCTATGGCGCTCGCTTCATCGTGCGGTTGCCGGCGGCGGGTCCCGCGCTCTCATCCTCGGTAACCAACGGCGAATCATCCTTGCCACAAGGGCCGGCTTTGCCGGCCCGGCGCTGATCCACCACCGCGGGGGGTGGCCGGGAGGGGGGCCTGACCCCCTCCCGTTTATCAAACCTCAACAACCACCGGTAATACCATCGGCCGCCGCCTGAGGCGGTCATAGACCAGCTTCGCGAGATCGTCGTGCAGGACCTCCTGGAGCATGTCTACCTCGTGGATCTGCTCCTTGGCCGCGCGCTTCAACGTTCGGTCGACCGTGGCCCTGATCTCGTCCGATAGCTCGTCGGCCTCGTCGAGGAACGGCACGCCACGGAAGATCACCTCCGGGTCGACGACCGAGCGGCCGTCCTGCTCGGCGATCGTGACGACGACGATGAAGATCCCGTCGGCCGAGAGCATCCGACGATCGCGCAGCGCGACGTCGGCCATGTCGCCGATCTCGACGCCGTCGACAAAGATCATCCCCGACTGCTCGGGCTTGCCGAAGCGCGCGCCGCGATCGTCGATCTCCAGCGGCAGCCCGTTTTCGCCCTGGAAGATGTCCTCCGGCGGGATGCCGACCGCTTCAGCGAGCTGCGCGTGCATCCGCAGCCGCTTGAAATCGCCGTGGAACGGCATCACGTAGCGCGGCTTGGTCAGGTTCAGCATCAGCTTCACCTCCTCCGCGTAGCCGTGCCCGGAGGCGTGCACGGGCGCATCGGCGGTCGTGATCACGTCACAGCCAATGTGGTAGAGCCGGTCGATCGTCTCGTTCACCGCGCGCTCGTTGCCCGGGATCGGCGTGGCGCTGAACACGACCGTGTCGCCCTGGCGCAGCTCGACCTGGCGGTGGTCGCGGTAGGCCATCCTCCGCAGCGCGCTGAGCGGCTCGCCCTGAGATCCGGTCGAGATGATCACGATCCGCTCGTCCGGGAAGTCCTCGAGCTCACGCGGCCCCACGAGCATCCCGTCGGGCACCTCGATGTGCCCGAGCGCGCGGCCGATTTTCACGTTCTTGCGCATCGAGCGGCCGACCAGCACGACCTTGCGGTCCAGCGCCGCGGCCGCATCGAGCACCTGCTGCACGCGGTGGATGTTCGAGGCGAAGCTCGTCACCACGATCCGCCCCTCGCAGCGCGCGAACACCTCCTCCAGGTGTGGCCCGACGCCCGACTCCGACGGCGAGAAGCCCGGGCGATCGACGTTCGTGGAGTCACCGCACAGCAGCAGCACGCCCTCGCGACCGAGCTCCGCCAGGCGCGAGACGTCGGCCGGCGCGCCGTCGACCGGTGTCTGGTCGAACTTGTAGTCGCCGGTCACCAGCACCGTCCCCAGCTCCGTGCCGAGCGCGACCGCGCTCGCGTCGGGGATCGAGTGCGTCATGTGCACCATCTCCATCTCGAACGGGCCCAGCTCGAACGCCTCGCCGGCGGCGACCTCGTTCAGGGAGACGTCGTGCAGCTTGTGCTCGTCGAGCTTCGAGCGCGCCATCGCGATCGTCAGCGCGCCGCCGTAGACGGGGGGCAGCGAGGCGGGCGGGCTCGCATCGTCCCCGAGCTCGCGCAGCACCCACGGCAGCGCGCCGAGATGGTCCTCGTGACCATGGGTGATCACGATCGCCTCGATGTCCCTCGCGCGCTCGCGTAGATAAGAGAAGTCGGGCAGCACGAGATCGATGCCGACCATCTCCGGGGTCGGGAAGCGCAGCCCGACGTCGACGACGACGATCCGGTCATCCAGCTCGACGACCGTCATGTTCTTGCCGATCTCCCCCAGACCGCCGAGGGGCAGGACGCGCAGCTTCGAGCTCACGCGGTCGCTCGGGCGGATGGGATCGTAGGCGCCTGCGCGTTTGCATCGGTGAGCAGGCCGTGGCGCTCGAGCATCGCCCTGACGGCCTCGGTCTCCTGCGTGGTGGCCTCCACGATCGGCAGGCGCACGCCGCCCGTGTCGTGGCCGAGCAGGTTCAGTGCGGCCTTCGTGCAGGTCGGGCTCGCCGTCAGGAACAGGGTCTCGTAGACGTCCTGCAGCGATGCGTCGATCTCAGCGCGGCGCTCGGGCTCGTCGACCATCCGCCGCTGCTCGCGCCCGACGATGTGGCTGGCGACGAGGATCCCGCCGGCGCCGGCCAGGTCGAGCGTACGCGCGAACGTGGCATCGTCGCCGGCGTAAAGTTGCAGGCCGTCGATCTGCTGCAGCTCCTCGGGGTTGGCCTGCTTGACGCCGTCGATGTGCTCGATTTGCGCGAGCTCGGCGAGCAGCTCCGGGCCGATGTTCGTGCCGGTGCGCTTCGGAATGTTGTAGAGCAGGACCGGTTTGTCGGTGGCCTGCGCGACCGCCTCGTAGTGGCGCTTCAAGCCGAGCGGGCTGGGCCGGTTGTAATAGGGCGTGACCGACAGCACCGCGTCGGCGCCGAGCTCGGTGGCGCGTTCGGTCAGCTCGACGGCGTGGCGCGTGTCGTTCGTGCCCGCGCCCGCGACGATCGTCGTGCCCGCGGGGCGCTCTTTCACGGCCAGGTCGATCAGCCCGAGCTGCTCCGCGTCGGTCAGCGTCGAGGCCTCCCCGGTCGTCCCGGCGACGACGAAACCATCCGAGCCGTTCTCGGCCAGATGCGCCATCAGCGCCACGAACGATTGCTCGTTGATGTTCCCCTCGGCGTCGAAGGGTGTGACGATCGCCGTCAGGATCGTGCCGAGCTCGGTCATGGGCATGAGTATCTCACGCCGGCGCCCGCGATTCTCCATGTACTCGCGCGGTTGGTGCAGATCGTGCGCCGATGGATGCGGCTGCTGCACCCGCGACGCTCTGTGCACCAAACCTGCTGCATCATGCCCACCCCCATCGCCGGCGCCATCGCTCAGAACAGCAACTGCTCGAGTCCCACGACCGGCGACTCCTCGAGGCCGCCCACACGGCGAATCGCGAGCAGCACGCCGGGCATGAACGACTCCCGGCCGATCGTGTCGTGGCGGATCGTGAGCGTCTGCCCGACGTCGCCGAAGATCACCTCCTGATTGGCGACCATGCCCGGAAGCCGCACCGAATGGATCGGCGGCTCGGATCCCCCGGCCGCCTCGGCGATCAACCGGGCGGTGCGCGCCGCGGTCCCGCTGGGGGCGTCGAGCTTCTGGTCGTGGTGCAGCTCGACGATCTCGGCCTTCGCCATGTGCCGGGCGGCCTCCACCGCGAAGCGCATCATCAGCACGGCGCCGATCGCGAAGTTCGGGGCGATCAGCACGTTCGCCTTTGGCTTGCCATCGGCGGGACGCGCCTGGCTGAGGGGCGCCGGGTCGAACCCGGTCGTGCCGATCACGACGTGCACGCCGGCGCGCACGCAGGCCAGGGCGTTGCCGAGCGCCGTTTCTGGACGTGTGAAATCGACGACGACCTCGGGTGCTCGGACGCTCGGGCCGGTGGGTGAGTTGGTTCCCGTCAAGATTTCCTCGAGCGTCGTCCCGAGCAGCGGGTCGGCGCGTCCAACGAGCTCCATGTCCTCGGCGCCCTGCACCGCGGCGCAGACCGTCTCCCCCATCCGCCCCGCCGCACCGGCGACCGCGACCGCGATCATGCCGCCGCCACTCCCTCCAGTGGACCAAGCGCCGCTTGGAAAGCTTCCTCCTCGGGCCCCACGCACGCGGCCGACAGCCGGCCGGGCAGGAACAGCTCGCCGGCCAGTTGTTGCAAAGCGGAGAGATCGACGGCGTCGATCCGCTCGATCACCTCGTCGACGGAGAGAATCGGCATCCCGTTCAGCACTGAGATCCCGAGACGGCTCATGCGCGCGCCCGTCGACTCGAGCGAGAGCACCATCCGCCCCTTCAGGTTCTCGCGCGAGCGGTCGAGCTCCTCCGCGCTCGCTGGGTCCTCGACGAAGCGCGCGAGCTCCTCGGCGATCGTCCGTAGCGCCTCGGCGAGGTTCTCGGGTCGTGTGCCCACATACAGCCCCACCTCGCCGGTGTGGGCGTAGAGGCTCGAGAAGCAGAAGACGGAGTAGGCCAGGCCCCGGCGCTCGCGCACCTCCTGAAACAGCCGCGAGGAGGACGTCCCGCCGAGCACGCCTTCGAGCACACGCAGCGCGAAGCGGCGCTCGTCATCGCGCGCCAATCCCGGTCCACCCAGACACAGGTGGTACTGCTCGGTGTCCTTCGCGAAGAAGCGCACGCGCCGCGCGAAGTCCGGCTCGGCGGGCGTCTGGCTTGGGGCGTGCTGCCCGGCGCGCTCGCTGCCGGCTGAGATCGCCAGCTCCACGAGCCTGTCGTGGTCGATCGATCCGGCCGCCCCGATCACGACGTTCCCGGGCACGTAGCGCTCGGCGTGGAAGGCACGCAACTGCGTGGCGTCAACGGCACGCACGACCTCGGCGCGGCCGATCACCGCACGGCCGAGCGGGTGCTCGCCGAAGACCGCCTCGCCGAGCAGGTCGAAGGCCTTCTCCTGCGGGTCGTCCTCGTACATCGCGATCTCCTCGAGCACGACCTCGCGCTCGGCCTCGAGCTCCTGCAGGCGTGAGCGCCAGAGCATGTCGCTCATCACCTCGAACGCCCGCTCCAGGTGACGGTCGAGCACGCGCGTATAGAGCGTCGTCGTCTCGCGATCGGTGCCGGCGTTGATCTCCGCGCCCATCGCGTCGAAGATCTGGTCGATCTCCTCCGAGCGTAAGCGCTCGGTGCCGCGAAACAGCATGTGCTCGAGCAGATGCGAGATCCCGGCCTGACGCTCGTCCTCGGCCGCGGAGCCCGTGCCGATCCAGAAGCCCAGCGCCACCGAACGTACGCTCGGCACGCGCTCGGTGACCACCCTCACGCCGCTATCGAGCGTCGTGATCCGGTGCTCCACGCCGGAGCTCCCTCGAGAGCTCGCCTGCACGCTCGTGGTGTCTGTCTGCACGCTCACGAAGTCCGCCTTCGTGAACCGCCGACTCGCTGGCGCGCCGTCCGACTCGCTGCCGGCGCGCCCAGCGGGTCTGCGAGAACCTCAGGAACGGTCGCTACCGCCGTGACGCGGACGGCCGGACCCGCGCTCGCCGTCGCGGCGCGGACCACGATCGCGGCTGCTGCCGTTACGACCGCCGTCGCGCGGCGGACGGCCGCCGCCGCCACCTCCGCCGCTGCCGACTCCCGCCAGCTCCTGGGCGGACTTGCCCGCAACATCGGGGTCCTCGGCCAGGCGCAGGCCGATGCGGCCGCGCTCGCGGTCGACCTCTACCACGCGCACGTTGATCTCATCGCCCTTGTTCAGAACGTCCTCGACGGTCTCGACTCGCTGGCCGGGAGAGACGTTGGAGATGTGCAGCAGGCCGTCGGTGCCCTTCGCGAGCTCGACGAACGCGCCAAAGGTCGTCGTCTTGACGACCTTGCCTAGGTACTCGTCGCCGACCTCGACCTCCTTCATCATCATCCTGACGCGCTCGAGCAGGGCGTCGCCCAGCTCGCCGTTGGCGGAGTAGATCAGCACCTGGCCGTCGTCGTTGACGTCGATCTGGGATTCGAACTCCTCCGACAGGCCACGAATCGTTTCGCCGCCCTTGCCGATCAGCAGGCCGATCTGAGAGGGGTCGATCTGGATCGTCTGGATCCGCGGCGCGAACTGGCTGAGCTCCGAGCGCGGGCCGCCGATCGTGTCGGCCATCTTGTGAAGGATGAACGTGCGCGCCTCTTTAGCCTGCGCGAGCGCGTCGCGCAGGATGTCAAACGTCACGCCCGTGATCTTGATGTCCATCTGCAGCGCGGTGATCCCGCGCTCGGTGCCGGCGACCTTGAAGTCCATGTCACCGAGGTGGTCCTCGACGCCGGCGATGTCGGTCAGGACGATGTAGTCATCGCCCTCCTTGATCAGACCCATCGCGATCCCCGCGACCGGCCGCTTGAGCGGCACACCGGCGTCCATCAGCGACAGCGAGGATCCGCAGACCGAGGCCATCGAAGAGGAGCCGTTTGACTCGAGGATGTCGGAGACCACGCGGATCGAGTAGGGGAACTCCTCGATCGATGGCACCATCGGCGCCAGCGCCCGCTCGGCGAGCGCGCCATGGCCGATGTCGCGGCGCTTGACGCCGCCCATGCGACCGGCCTCCCCGACCGAGAACGGCGGGAAGTTGTAGTGGTGCCAATAGTACTTTTTCGTCTCCAGGCCGAGCGTGTCGATGCGCATCTCCTCCTTCAGAGTGCCCATCGCCACGACGCTCAGCGCCTGCGTCTGCCCGCGCGTGAACAGCGCCGAGCCGTGCGTGCGCGGCGTCACGCCGACCTCGATCGAGATGTCGCGGATCTCGTTCTCGGCGCGGCCGTCCGGGCGCTTCTTGTGGACGGCGATGCGCTCGCGGATGATCGACTTCTCGAGCTTGTCGAAGGCCAGCTGCACCGCGGCGCGCTTTTGCTTGGCCGCCACCAGTTGCTCCTCCGAGGCACCATCCGGCGCCGCCGGGGCGTGCTGGGAGAGGATCTGCGCCTCGACGTCCTTGGTGGCGTCCTGACGCTCGAGCTTGTCCTCTACCTGCGTGGCCGCATCGAGCGCCGCCCCGTGAGAGGAGCGGATCGCATCGAGCACCGCGGGGTCGACCTGGATCGCCTCGAAGGCTTTCTTCTCCTTGCCGACTTTCGCGGCGAGGTCGCGCTGCAGCGCGCACAGCTTCTTGATCTCCGCGTGGGCGATGTCGAGCGCGTCGAGGATCTCCGCCTCGGGAATCTCGTTCGCGCCCGCCTCGACCATCAGGATCGCCTCCTCGGTGCCGGCGACGATCAGGTCGAGATCGGTGCCGCTCTCGTGATCGGAACCCGCCTCCCCACCGTGATCGGAGCCTGCCCCCCCGCCCCCACCTGCCAGGAGGTCCTCCTCCTTCGGGTTGACGACGAAGTTGCCGTCGATCTTGCCGATCCGCACCGCGCCGACGGGTGTCGGCAGCGGGATGTCGGAGATCATCAGCGCCGCGGAGGCACCGTTCATCGCGAGGATGTCATAGGGGTGAACCTGGTCGATCGACAGCGGGATCGCCACCAGTTGCGTGTCATAGCGCCATTCCTTCGGGAACAGCGGGCGAATCGGGCGGTCGATCATGCGCGCGGTCAGCGTGCCCTTCTCGCCGGGGCGACCCTCGCGCTTGAAGAACGAGCCGGGGATTTTCCCGGCCGCGTACATGCGCTCCTCGACGTCCACCGTCAGCGGGAGGAAGTCGACGTCGCGCAGACTGCCCGCGACGGCCGTCGCCAGCACCATCGTGTCGCCCTGGCGGACGACCACCGCGCCGGAGGCCTGCTTGGCCATCCTGCCGGTCTCAAACGAAATCTCGCTACCCGCGATCTCCACGGAGACGCGCGTAATCGCATCACTACTCATATTCACTGCCTTCCTGTTCCGCCCGTCGGTCGGCGGTCCGTTTTCTTTTCTCTCGTTTCCGAACGGACGGAGCTTAGCGGACGGCCGCCAGCGGGCGCGGTGGCGCACCGGACCGGAACAGATAGCCGCGATGGCCGCAGCGAAGCGCCGTGTCAGACCGCAGCGAGGTGGGCGCCAGGACGAGAGTCGCGCGACCGTCAGGCGGGGGCGGCCTGGCCGAAGGCGGCGGCGACGCCCTCGCGCAAGAGCTCGACGCTAGGTAGCTCACCAGGCATCGGCGCCTGATAGCTCCAGCGCACGATCGCGTCGGCGTCGATCACGACCAGCGCACGCTCGGGAAAGCCGCCCTCGTGCAACACACCGAACGCCCTGCACACCGCGCCCTTGGGCTCGAAGTCCGACAGCTGCTCGATGCTCACGCCGAGCTTCTCCCGGAAGGCCTTCTGCGACCAGCTCGAGTCGCAGGAGACACCGAACAGCTTCGTCACGCCCTGCGCGACCAGATCGCCGAGCGCGGCCTCGTACAGCTGCAGTTGATCGGTGCAGACGGGGCTGAAGGCGAACGGATAGAAGACCAGGACCGTGCGTTCGCCCTTCAGGTCCTGCTCGGTGACGCTGCCACCGTCTTCGGTGGCGAGCCTGAAGCTCGGTACGGGTGTGCCCGGCGCGAGGACGCTCATCGCCGCGTGATTACTTGCGCAGGCCGAGCTCTTTGATCAGAGCGCGGTAGCCCTCGAGGTCGCGACGGCGCAGGTAGTCGAGGAAGCGGCGGCGGCGGCCGACCAGCATCAAGAGGCCGCGGCGCGAGTGGTGATCCTTGGACTGCTCGCGCAGATGCTCGGTCAGGTGGTTGATGCGCTCGGTCAGCAGCGCGATCTGGACCTTCGTCGAGCCCATGTCGGCCTCGTTGGCGCCGAACTTCCCGGCGATCTCGCGCTTGCGCTCAGTTGTTATCGCGGCCATATGCCGGGCACGGTAGCAGACGGCCCGCGCGCCACGGGCCGTGCATTCGCTCTCGCTGTCAGCCGACCTGGGCGATCTCCCTGGTGCGCTGCACGTCGCGGTGCATCTGCTCGATCAGCGCCTCCGCGGTCTCGAAGCGGCGCTCGCCGCGCAGACGCGCGAGGAAATCGAGGCGCAGCTCGCGGCCGTAGAGATCGCCCTCGAAGTCGAGCAGGTACGCCTCGATCAGCTCACCGCGGCCGGTCTTGAAGGTCGGCCGCACACCGATGCTGACCGCCGCGGGATGTGGGTGGGCGGGGTCCTCGTAAGCAACGCAGGCATAGACGCCGTGGCCGGGACACACGAGCGCCTCCTCGGGGACGAGGTTCGCGGTCGGAAAGCCGAGCTCCCGGCCACGCTCGTCGCCGTGGACGACCTCGCCGCGCAACTGAAACGGCCCGCCCAGCAACGCCATCGCCTCGGCCACCTCGCCCGCGAGCACCAGGCCGCGGATGTGGCTGGAGGAGACGATCTCGCCGTCGATTTCGAGCAGCGGGTGCACGACGGTGGAGAAGCGCTCGTCGGCCACGAGCAACCGCGGGTCACCCTGGGCCTTGTGACCGAAACGGAAGTTCTCGCCGATCGCGACGCTCGTTGCCCCGAGCGCCCCCACGAGCACGTCGTTTATGAACTCATCCGCCGTCTTTGCCGCGAAGCCCGCGTCGAATCCGATCACGATCAGCTCCTGGACTCCCAGCCCCTCGATCAACTCGGCCTTGCGCGCCAGGGGCGTGAGTAGCTTCGGCGTGTGCTGGGGGGCGACGACCGAGACCGGGTGGGGGTCGAACGTGAGCACGCTGTCTGAGCCCGCGATCACCTGCCGATGGCCGAGGTGGACGCCGTCGAATGTGCCGACGGCGACGCTGCGCCCCTCGTTTCGACGCTCGACATCTCCCAGACGTGTGATCTTCACTCGCGCAAGCCTATTTGGGCAGCCTCGCGAGCGCTTGGTCGAGTGCGATCAGAGAAGGATCGAGCCACGGCTCTCCGCGGCGTGGGGGAGCGATCGCCTCGTCCACCCCGAATGGGCCGATCGCCGTGCGCCTCAACTCCAGGCAAAAGGCGTCGCCGAGATCGGCGATCAGCGAGCGCACATAGGTGCCGGCGGAGCATTCGATCTCAAAGGCCGCCCGTTCCAGTCCCGGCTCGCCCGTGGACGACGGGGCCGCGGCACTGGGGTCGGATGGCTTGGGTTGCACGGTGTGGACGGCGTCGAAGGGGTGGTCGGTGTCGCCGGAGCGAGCGGGAGCGCGATCCCCTCGCCAGAGCTGCTCGAAGCGGTAGACGCTGACGATCCGCTCGGGCAGCTCGAACTGCTCGCCGCGTCGCGCACGCTTGTACGCACGCTCGCCACCGACCTTCACGGCCGAGTACTGCGGCGGGCGCTGTCTGATCTCGCCTGTCGGCAGCAGCGGCGGGTCGGGCGGCAGCCGCCCGGTCACGGTGACCACGCCCTCCGTGTCGCCCGTGCTCGACACCGCGCCGAGCTGGGCGACCGTCGCATAACGCTTGCGCAGCTGCATCATCTGGCGCTGGGCTTTCGTCGCCTTGCCGACCAGCACGATCAATAGTCCTGTCGCGAACGGGTCGAGCGTGCCCGCGTGCCCGGTCTTCGCACCGTCCAACGCACGGCGCACCGCCGCGACCACATCGTGCGAGGTGAGCCCAACCGGCTTGTCGATCAGCAGGATGCCCTCCGCAGCAGGGTTTGCAGCAGGCGACGAGCGCGTTCTCACACCGGCGCGGGCTGCCCGTCGGACACAGCGTGTAGCTGCGCCGCGAGTGCGCTGCGCAGAAACGCGATCAGCTCGTCGAGCTCGAGCGCCGTCGAGAAACCCGCCGCGCGGCGGTGTCCCCCACCCCCCTGTGCTCGCGCGATCGCCGACACGTCGACGTCGTCGTCGGTGGCGCGCAACGAGACTTTGTACTGGCCCTTGCGCTCGCCGCTGGTCAGCTCGCGCACGAGCGCCGCGAGCTTGGTGCCCTGCACCGCCCGCAGATGGTCGATGATGCCCTCCGAGTAGCTCTCCTCGGCGCCCGCCTTGGCGAAGTCCGCGGCGCTCAGCGCCGCCAAGGTCAACTCGCCGGAGTCGAAGCGGCGCATCTGGGTAAGTCCCAGCGCGAGCAGCGCGAGCTTGCCTGCGGGAACCTCCTCGAACAACCTTCTGTACACACCCTGCACATCGACGCCGGCCCCGATCAGATCGGCGGCCATCTCGTGCGCGCGCGGGCCGGTGTTCTCGTACATGAAGCGGCCGGTGTCGGTGATCAACCCGACATACAGAGCCTCGGCCACCGCCGGCGTGGGGCGAACCCCGAGGCCACGCATCAAGTCCCAGACAATCTCAGCCGTGCACGAGGCCTCGGGGACCACGTGGTCGAGGGTACCGAAGCGAGTGTTGTCGTGGTGGTGGTCGATGTTCAGCAGGCGCCTGCCGCCGTGCAGCACGCTCGCCGAGTTGCGGTCGATGTTGCCGCAGTCCAGGAACACGACGGTGCGCTCGGCGACGTCCGCGGGAGGTGTCTGGATCAGGCCCTCGAGCGCGAAGAAGCGGTACTCCAGCGGCAGCGGCAGATCGTCGGGTGCGATGAACATCACCGAATCCTTGCCGAGCGCGCTCAGTAGTCCCTGCATCCCGACCAACGAGCCCAGCGCGTCGCCGTCGGGCCGCTCATGCGCGGCGAGTACAAACTTCGAGTCCTCGTGAATCCGCTCGAGCACGCGCTCGCGTGTGACCTCGGTGCTCTCGGCCTCGCTCATCCTTCGCCGCCGCCGATCTGATCGATCAGTTCGTCGACTCGCAGCGCGCGATCAGTGGTGTCGTCGTAGAAAAGCTCGATCGTCGGGGTGCGCTTCAGATGCAGCTCGCTCGCCACCTTGCTCTGCAGGAAGCCGTGCGCGCTGCGCAGCCCGGCCATCGTCGCCTCCCGCTGCTCGCTCGTGGAGGGCCGGCCCGCATCGCCAAGCACGCTCACGTACACGCGGGCATGGCGCAGATCGGAGCTTGTTCTGACATCTGTCACGGTCACAAATCCCACACGAGGGTCCTTCAACTCTCCTGCCACCGCATCGCCGAGCACCTGGCGGATCGCCTCGTCGACCCGGCGCATGCGTCCCGTGCTCATCCTACCTTGCCAGCTCCGCGAGGCTTCAGTCCAACCCCACGATCTCCACTGCGCATCTGAGCCGGCCGAGGATCAAGCGAGGCAAGGACGAAGTGAGCGAAGTGTGCTTTGCACATGAGCGAGCGAGGACGCAGCATTCGCGCAGATCATCGGCCGGCTCAGCTGAGCTCGCGCTCCACTTGGCGCGTCTCGTAGGTCTCGAGCACATCGCCCTCGCGCAGGTCCTGGAAGTTCGCCAAGAGGATCCCGCACTCAAAACCGGCTGCCACCTCGCGCACATCCTCATTGAAGCGCTTCAGGCTCGCGATCGTCGTATCTTGGATCACCGTGCCCTCCCGCACGACGCGCACCTTCGCGCCGCGCGTGACCTTGCCCTCGCTGACGTGCGAGCCGGCGATCGTGCCGATTTTCGACGCACGGAACAGCTGGCGCACCTCGGCCTGGCCGAGCGTGCTCTCCACCTCGGCGGGCTCGAGCATCCCCTGCATCGCCGCACGTAGCTCCTCGATCGCCTTGTAGATCACCGAGTAGGAGCGGATCTCCACGCCCTCACGGTCGGCCACCTGGCGGGCGTCGCCCACGGGCCGCACGTTGAACGCCAGGATCACCCCGTTGGAGGCGGCCGCGAGCATCACGTCGGACTCGTTGATCCCGCCGACGCCGCGGTGGATGATGTTGACCTTGACCTCGCCCTGCGGGAGCTTTGCGATCTCGTCCTCGATCGCCTCAAGAGACCCGGCGACGTCGGCCTTGACGACGAGGCTGAGCTCCTTGACCTGGCCCTCCTGGGCGAGCTTGAAGACGTCCTCCAGCGACATCTTGCGGCCCGAGCGCCTGGCCAGCGCCTCGGTCTTCAGGCGGTTCGCGCGCTCACCGGCGAGCTGACGGGCACGGCGCTCGTTCTCGACCACACGCACGAGCTCGCCGGCCTCCGGCACCCCGTCGAAGCCAAGCACCTCCACCGGCTGGCCCGGCGAGGCACCCTTTACCCGCGCGCCGGTGAAGTCGTGCATCGCGCGGACCCGGCCGAAGTGCGCACCGGCGACGAGCGCGTCGCTCACGTGCAGGGTTCCACGCTGAATCAGGACGCTCACGACAGGCCCACGGCCAGGGTCGAGCTTCGACTCGATCACCGTGCCCGAGGCCTCCGTGTCGCTGTTGGCCTTCAGCTCCTCGAGATCGGTCACGACCTGGATCGTGTCCAGTAGCGAGTCCAGGCCCACACGAGTCTTCGCGCTGACGTCAACGAACTCGATCTCGCCCCCCCACTCCGAGGGCTGCAGCCCGTGCTGGGTCATCTCGGTGCGCACGCGCTCGGGCTGGGCGCCCTCCTTGTCGATCTTGTTCACCGCCACCACGATCGGCACCTCCGCCGCACGGGCGTGGTCGATCGCCTCCTCGGTCTGCGGCTTGACACCGTCGTCGGCCGCCACCACGATCACCACGACATCGGTCACGCGCGCCCCGCGAGCGCGCATCGCGGTGAACGCCTCATGACCGGGCGTGTCCAGGAAAGTGACGACCTTGCCGCCGTGATGGACCTGGTAGGCGCCGATGTGCTGGGTGATGCCACCGGCCTCGCCGGCTGCCACCTCGGTGGAGCGGATCGCGTCCAGCAGCGAGGTCTTGCCATGGTCCACATGACCCATGATCGTGACCACCGGAGGACGCTCGACCATGTCCGCCTCGACATCCTCGAACACCGGCTCGACCTCGACGTCGTCGGCAGCGTGGACGATCTCGATCTGCTTGTCGAACTCGTCCGCCAGCACCTGAATCGCGTCGTCGGAGAGCGTCTGCGTGAGCGTCGCCATCTCGCCGAGCATCATCAGCTTCTTGATCACCTCGGGAACGGGCACGCCGAGGTACTCGGCGACATCCTTCACCGTGGAGCCGGAGTTGACGCGGATCGTGTCCGTCGCCTCCATCGCTGCCGCGTCGATCGGTGCGATCGTGTCGTCGTAGGTGCCACGCCGGCGCCTACCGCGGCGCGGACGGCGCTGAGGTTGATTGGCAGGGCCCCCCTGCTGGCGACGAGACGCTTGAGAGTCGATCACCACGCGCCTGCGTCCGCCCGGACCGGTGCCGCCAGGTGCTCGCTCGCCCGTGCGCGAGTCGCGTGTGGGACGTACACGCTCACCCGCGGCGCCGGCGGCGGTAGCGGGCGGCGGTGCTGTGGAGCCCCCCGCATCGGCGGTGGCGCCCGCTCCCGGCGCGCCGGCTGCAGAAGCCGCAGATCCGTTGGGCGGCGCCGCCGGGGTGGCGGCGGCGGGAGCCTGACCCGTAGAAGCGGCTGTGGGCGTTGAAGGGGGCGCTTGGGGAGACGGCGGTGCAGAGGGCTCGGGCTTGTCCTGGCCAGCTCCGGGCGCCGTCGTCGTCGTGGCGGTGGCGAGGGGTGCAGGTGCAGTGGCTACCGTGGTCGTGTCCTCCGATTTCACCTTCGCCGGGGAGCCGCTGCCCGCGGAGCCGTTACCGGAAGCACCGTTTGCGCCCAGCGCCTTCAACGCGACTGCCTCCTCGATCGAAGATGCGGCGGCCTTGGCCTCCACGCCGGCAGCTTTCAGCTTCTCCAGCAGCTCCTTGCTGGAGAGACCCTGCTCTTTTGCGATCTCGTGTACGCGCTTCTTGCTCATCGGCCTATCGATTCTACGAGCTCAGGGTCGATCCTCACCGAGCAACGCAATGCCCGCGAGAAACCTCCACCTCGGGTGGCGAGCTCAACGCAGTTTGCGGCGGGCTTCGCGCGAGCGGCGGCGAGGCAAAGGTAGGCTCCACGACCGGGCATCGCGCCGGCTCGGTCGAGCGCCGCGCGCTTGGGAAGCTCTCCGCTCTCGCCGACGAGCCTCCGCTCGGCGAGAGCGATACGCAACAGCTCTGACTTCGGCGCGACGCGCCCGCACCCAACGCAACGACGCTGGGGCACGTGCGGCCCTATGGCGTCTGCTCCTCGGCGGCCTGGGCCTCGATTGGCGCCTCGATCGGCTCTGAGGTCCCGCCATCGCCCGCATCGCCCACATCGGGAGTCAGATCGGAGATCTGGTCGCCCTCAATGTTCGCCAGCGCCTGATGGGTCTCCAAGCCGCAGTAGCGCGAGCCGGGCAGCGAGGCGTTCGGGCAGCGCCGTCCGTTGGAGAGGATCGCTGCACAGCGCCCTGTGACCTCCTCCTCCTCGTAGCCGTGCTCGGCCTCCTCGGCGGCGAACTCGCTCTCCGAGCGGATGTCCACGCGCCAGCCGGTCAGCCGCGCCGCCAGCCGCGCGTTCTGACCCTCGCGGCCGATCGCCAGCGAGAGCTGGTCGTCGGGGACGATCACGGTCGCCTGCTTGGCCTCGTCATCGACGAGCACCTCGCGCACTCGCGCGGGCGAGAGCGCCTTGGCGACGAACCGGGCGGGCTCGTCGTTGAAGGGGATGATGTCGATCTTCTCGCCACGCAGCTCGGAGACGACCATGCGCACACGCGAGCCGCGCGGACCGACGCAGGCGCCGACTGGGTCGACGCCGTCGGTGTTGGAAACGACGGCGATCTTTGAGCGGTAGCCGGGCTCACGGGCGACGTTGGCGATTTCGACCAGGCCATCGGCGATCTCCGGGACCTCCAGCTCGAACAGCTTCTTGATCAGCTCGGGGTCGCGCCGGGAGACGATGATCGAGGGTCCCTTCGTCGACGGGGAGACCTCCTTGATCACCGCCTTGATCCGCTGCGAGTGGTCGTAGCGCTCGCCCTCGACCTGCTCGGACTTCGGCAGCAGCGCCTCGACGCGTTCGCGCAACTGCACGAGCGTGTAGCGCGAGTCGGACTGCTGCACGATGCCGGTGATCAGCTCGCCGACGCGGTCGCGGTACTCCTCGAACATCATGTCGCGCTCAGCCTCGCGGATGCGCTGCAGGATCACCTGCTTGGCGGTCTGCGCGGCGATCCGGCCGAAATCGTCGGGAGTGACGTCCTGTTCGCCGATCTGGTCGCGGTATTCCTCGAACTTCTTCGGGTCGATCTCCGGTTCCTCGGGCTCGCGCATCTCCCCCGTCTCGGGGTCGACCGTCGTTTCCTCATCGATCGTCTCGACGATCAGGTGCGCCTCCAGGCGCTCGGGGATGATCAGTTCGATCACCCGGAAATCCGCTGTCTCGCGGTCCATCTCCACGCGGGCGTACTTGGCCGAGCCGGGCTGCTTCTTGTAGGCCGACAGCAGGGCGTCCTCGAGCGCGATCATCAGCTTCTCAGGCTCGATCCCCTTCTCGCGCGCCAGCGCGTGCATGGCTTCCAGGATTTCGCGTGACATGGCTACTCCTCGACGAGGTTCGAACGACGGATCTCCGAGTAGGGAATCGCGATGATGCCCTCCTCAGCGGCCAGGGTGATCTCATCCTCGGATGCTCCGACTAGCTCGCCGGTGAAGCTGACCGCGGTCTTTGACGCCTCCGGTGTTCCCGAGCGCCGATCGGCGCTCTTCTTGGTGGCTGCGGCCGAGCACTGCTCGGGCACAGGTCCGACCGGTCGGGGATGACGGGTGCGTACGCGAGCACGACGGCCGACGAAGCGACGAAAGTGCGCCGGCTTGGACAGCGGGCGCTCGCTCCCGGGGGATGAGACCTCCAGCGAGTAGCGCTCGCGCTCCTCGCTCAGCAGCGCGGTGACGCGTTCGCACAACGCGAGCGTGACACCATCGGGGTGATCGATGAACACGCGCAGACAGCGGCCACCGAGCACCTCGGCGAGCAGCACCTCGACATCCGGCTCGCTCTGCGCGATACGCCTTTCGATGTCTGTCTGTAGCGGGGTCATCGTTTGTCTTTCATCTGGGTCCTTACGCAAAAAAAGCGGGCGGGCGCCCACTCTCGGGTACTACTACCGGCGTCTGCTGGCCGATCTCCGATCGGCGGTACGAAAGTTCTGATCGAGCATAGCATCGGGGTTGCTCACGCAAGCCCGCGCAGGCGCTCGACGGCGTCGAGGATTGCCTCTGCGACCTCCGCCTTTGCGGCCCGCGGGACATGCTGAAGATGCTCCGGCTGCACGCCGGTGCCGGCCGATCTTCGATCGGTCAGGATCGTGACCTCGTTGGCGTCGACCTCGAAGCCGATATCGCGCCGTGAGATGTCGTTCACGACGACCGCATCGAGCCCCTTCTGCTCGAGCTTGCTACGGGCCGACTCGACCGCTCGCTCGCCGTGCTCGGCGGCAAAGCCGACGAGCGTCTGATCCGCACGCCGGCGCCTGGACAGGCCGGCGAGCACGTCCGCCGTCGGCTCGAGCTCGAGCTCGAGGCTCGCGCGGCCGGCCTTCTTGATCTTCCCGTCCGCCTGCTCGCGCGGCCGGAAGTCGGCCACCGCCGCCGCCATCAGCAGCACGTCGCAGGCCGGGAACTCGCGCTCGCAGGCCCGTTGCAACTCGGCCGCGGTGGCGAGATCGTGGCGCACGACGCCGGGTGGATCGGCGAGCGCCACGTTCGCGGCCAGCAGCGTCACCTCGGCGCCGCGATCGCGCGCGGCCTGCGCCAGCGCGAAGCCCATCCGCCCCGAGGAGCTGTTGCCGATGAACCTGACGCTGTCGATCGGCTCGCGCGTGCCGCCGGCGGTGACGAGCACCTTCAGCCCCCCCCAGCTCGCGTCCCCGGGGGATGTCTCCTCGCCGCCCGGCCGACCGCCGGTCCGCTCGTCTGTCGTGTCGGGCATAGCCTCGCCCGCAAGCAGCGCCTCGCACACCTCCAGCAGCCGCGCGGGCTCGGCCAGGCGTCCCACCCCCTGCTCGTCCTTCGAGGCCAACCGCCCGACACCCGGCTCGACGATCTCCACTCCGCGCTCGCGCAGGACTCGCAGGTTGGCCTGTGTCGCCTCGTGCTCGTACATCTTGTTGTTCATCGCCGGGGCCACCACGACCGGGCAGGTCGCGGCCAGCGCGCAGCTACTCAAGAGGTTGTCCGCCAAGCCGTGGGCGAGCTTTGCGAGCGTGTTCGCCGAGGCGGGAGCGATCAGATAGATCTCAGCGTTGTCGACCAGCGCCAGATGGCTGAGCGGATCGTGCGTGGGAGTCGCTTCTCCGGGAAAGGCGCCGCGCGCGGGGTCGCGCTCGAGCTCGCTGATCAGCACCGGCGCCCCGGTCAGCGCCTCGAACGACGCGGCGCCGACGAACCGCTGGCTCGCGGGCGTCTGCACGACGCGCACCGCATGCCCGGCCGCGGTCGCGAGACGGATCAGCTCGAGCGACTTGTACGCGGCGATGCCGCCGCTCACGCCGAGCAGGATTCGGGACATGGCTTAGCTTTTAGTCGGCCCGGCGTGCTTCGGCAAGTGCTGATGGAGCGCTTGCGCTCCCCAGAGCCCTACCGGTAGTGGTACTTGATCTTCCCCGCTGCTACCTCCTCGAGGGCGATCGTGAGGTAGTTCTTGGAGATCGTCTCGACCATCGGCGGCGGGAACTCGTCGAAGGTGCCCTCACCGAGGTTGTGGTAGTAGCTGTTGATCTGGCGGGCGCGCTTGGCTGCCACGAGCACAGAGGCGTAGTTGGAGTCGACGTTGTCGAGCAGACGGTCGATGCGAGGTGAGATCACTTGGTCTGAGCCTTTCCTGGTTGGTCTCGAAGTGTAGTCGGAAACGGGGAGGGTGCAGGCTTAACGGGAACAGGAGCAGGCAGGCCCCTCCCGACCTCCCCCTTCAATTCAAGGCTTGCTCGCCCAGCTCAGTCGAGACGATCGCGGCCAGCTGCTCGAGCGCGTCCTGCAAGCGGTCGTTGACGACGACGTGGCCGAACTCCGGTTGCGCCTGCAGCTCCTCCGCGGCGACGCGCAGCCGGCGCTCAACTCCCTCGGGATCGTCGGTACCCCGGCCGATCAGACGCGTGCGCAGCTCATCCAGCGAGGGCGGGGCGATGAAGACCTGAACCGCGTCGGGCACCGACGCGCGCACCTGGCGGGCGCCCTGGACCTCGATCTCGAGCACGATCGGCGTGCCGGCGCGCACCCGTTCCTCTAGCTCCGAACGCAATGTTCCGTAGCTGCGACCGGCGTAGTCGGCGTGCTCGACGAAGTCCCCCTCGTGGACCCTCCGATCGAACTCCTCGCGCGTGAGGAAGTGGTAGTCCACCCCGTCCTGCTCGCCCGGCCGGGGGGCGCGCGTGGTCGCCGATACGGACAGCTCCAATGCCGGCAGCCGCTCCATCAATCCTCTGATCAGAGTCCCCTTGCCGACCCCCGAGGGGCCGGTGATCACGAATACGCACGCCATCTTCTGGACCCTAGTGAGGGGACCGGGGGAAGCCGATTTCTAGCGCCGCAGCAAGGAGACGAGCTCTGAGCGCTGGCGCTCGGAGAGGCCGCCGATCGTCTTGCTCGGGGAGATCCGGCAGTGGGCGAGGATCTTGTTGACCTTCACCCGGCCATACTTCGGCACCGCCAGCAGCATGTCGAAGACCTTTGCCGTCTCTACATACTCCGGCGGGTTCAGCAGCAGCGTCTGAATCGACAGGCGACCCGATTTCAGATCGCGCTTGAGCTGCGCTCGGCGGGTGCGAATCTGGTTGGCCCTGGCAAGCGCGTCCATGCGTTGATTCAGTGACCGCTCGGGGGCCGCCGCGGAGGGCAAAGAGGTCATCTCGCTCGCCGTTTCGGTCGCCGTCGCCATGGGCGGCGAGTCTACACGCCGACGGCGGGTGATCAAGGGAAAGCGTCCAATTCATCTATACCTCAACTTGAGCTTCAGCCATGTCGAGGCTTGTGGACGGTCGTGCCGCTCCTTTGCAGGGGTTTTAAGCGCTCCTTATTCTGGCCGAGCAGCCAACCCCAACCGGTAACTCGCGTCGCGCCCAGCACCGCTCTAGAGCGTCGATCTCGTCGAGCTTCGTGGCGCTCAGACGGTTGTTGGAAACGCTCAGGCGCGAGCCGGTGCCGGCGGGCGATCTAATTCTCGCGCGATCCTTGCGCCCACTGCGGGATCGCGAAAGCTCGCCGTCCCGACCGCGACGAGCCGCGCACCCACGTCGAGTAGCTCGCGCGCGTGCCTCGCGCTGCTGACCCCGCCCATTCCGATCGCAGGAATCTCCACACGCGCGGTTACTGCCGCCACCTGGGCGAGCGCGACCGCGCGGATCGCGGGCCCCGAGAGACCGCCCGTTTGGCCCCCCAGCCACGGGGCGGGCGGCCCAGGTGGATGTGTTCCACTCCGCACGCCGCCGGGCTCCGGAGGAGCGAGCGCGTAGGCGCGCAGCGTGTTGATCAACGAGACTGCGTCGGCGCCACCCTCCTGCGCCGCCGCCGCACAGGCCGCGACGTCGGCCGCGTTCGGCGTCAGCTTCACGACCAGCGGCTTGCCGGTGTGCGGACGGACCGCGCGCACGACGCGCTCCAGCTGGCGCGGATCGGCCCCGATGTCAAGGCCCGTCTTCACGTTCGGGCACGACACGTTCAGCTCGATCGCCGCGATCTCCTCGTGCTCGTCGCAGGCCCGCACGAGCTCGGCGAGCTGGGCCGCGCTGGCGCCCATCACGTTCGTGATCAACGGCACCGATCCAAGCTTGGCCAGCAGACCCGCCAGCTCAGGCAGGTCCTCAGCCAGATAGCCCTCGAGGCCCTTGTTCGGCAGCCCGATCGAGTTGATCAGCCCTGCCGGGGTCTCCCACAGCCGCGGTGGTGGGTTACCGGCGCGGGGCTCCAGCGTGATCGTCTTTGACACGTACGCCGCGAACGGGAAGCTCTCGTCGAGCGCAGCTCCGAACGCCCTCCGCGCCGCGAGCGCGTCGAATGTGCCCGAGCCGTTGACGATCGGGTGCGCGAGCTCCAGGCCACAGAACTCGACGGTCATCGAGTCCCGCCCGCCCCTCCGGCGTGTATCTCCACCTGCTCCAACTCCGCCGCGTCGATCACCGGTCCGTCGACGCATACCCGCAGGTAGCCGCCGCCCCGTCGCGGCACGACGCATCCGTAACAGGCGCCGAACCCGCAGGCCATCCCCGCCTCCAGCGCGAGCTGCGCCGGGATCGCGCGCGCCGCGCAGATCGCCCTGACCGTCTCCAGCATCGGCGCCGGCCCGCAGGCATAGACGGTCGCGTGTTCGTCGCGGTCGAGCTCCGCCGTGAGCAGATCCGTAACGAGGCCGCCCGACCCGACAGCGCCATCGTCGGTCGTCACTCGCGCGTCTTGCAGCAGCGCGGCCCCCACCGCGCGCTGGGCGTCGCGAAAGCCGAGCAGCACCCGCACCGGGAGATCCTCCCGCTCGAGCTCGTCTTGCCAGATCGCAAGCGGCGCGATTCCGACGCCGCCGCCGACGAGCAGCGCCCGCCGCCCGTCGGCGGGCGCGGTGAAACCGTGCCCAAGCGGCCCCAGGACCCACAGCCCGTCGCCCGAGCGAAGCTCGCACAGCCGCCGCGTCCCCGGCCCGACGTCCTCCAGCAGGTAGTGGGCCTCTCCATCGCTGAAACGGGCGATCGAGAACGCGCGCGCCAGATAGGGCCGCTCGTCCTCTCCCCCACCCCAGCGCTCGGCCGCTGCCAGCATCGCGAACTGGCCGGGAATTGGAGCCCTCCGGGCTGCTGGGCCGGAGGCGGCGGTGGGCGTGGACGGGTCCCCAGTCATTTCGGGATCGGCAACCCGCAGCACGCGGTATGCGCCCAGCTCATCGATCCCCGTGACCGTCAACAGCCTGCGGCCGAAGGGCGCGGCGACCGACCGATCGGAGCTCGAAGAGCCCTCGTTCACGCGGTCCTGGCCCCGTGCAGCTCCTGCAGGCACAGCACCTCCGGGTCGCCGTCCCGCCGCGCGCCGGCGATCGCGCGCGCCGCACTGGCCCCCGCCGAGAGCGTCGTCAGGCAGGGGATCCCATGCCTGACCGCTGCGCGTCTGATCTCCCAGCCGTCGGTGCGTGCACCGAAGCCGGTGGGCGTGTTCACGACGAGGTCGACGTCGCCCCGCTCGATCCAGTCGAGCACGTGCGGGGAGCCCTCGCCGAGCTTGTTCAGAGGTTCGACGGGCACTCCCATCCGTGCGATCGCCTCCGCCGTGCCGCGCGTGGCGAGGATTCGGAAGCCGTTGTCGTGGAGGGTCTGGGCAATCCCCGAGGCGCCCGCCTTGTCGGAGTCGGTGACCGTGATGAACGCCGTACCCTGGCGCGGCAGCGGCACGCCCGCGGCGGCCTGCGCCTTCGCGAACGCGGTCGGGAAATCGCGCGCGATCCCCATCACCTCGCCGGTCGAGCGCATCTCCGGACCGAGCACCGCGTCCGAGCCGTCGAAGCGGTCGAACGGGAGCACCGCCTCCTTGACTGAGACGTGCTCGCCGTAGCCGAGGCCCTCTCGGCCTGAGGGCAGACCGAGCTCTGAGATCCGCTCGCCGAGCATGATCCGGCAGGCGAGCTTCGCCAGCGGCACGCCGACGGCCTTGGAGACGAACGGCACCGTGCGCGAGGCGCGCGGGTTGGCCTCGATCACGAACAGCTGCCCCGCGTGCACGGCGTACTGCACGTTCAGCAGCCCGACGACCCCGATCGCGAGCGCGATCTCGCGCGTGGCGGTCCTGATCTGCTCGAGCATCTCCTCGCCGAGCGAGTGTGGCGGCAGCACGCAGGCGCTGTCGCCGGAGTGCACGCCCGCCTCCTCGACGTGCTGCATGATCCCGCCGATCCACACGGTCTCCCCGTCGCAGAGCGCGTCGACGTCGACCTCGATCGCGTTCTCGAGGAAATGATCGAGAAAGATGGTCCCGCTGGAACCGAGCCCGCCAGGCCCGGTCGGGTCTTTTGATGTGGGGGGCCCATGGGGGGAGCCTGCTCCCCCCATGCTTGGATCCGGGCTCCTGCTCGGGGTCGCGTCGTTCAAATCACCATCGACCGACTCGCGACGGAGGTAGTCGGCGAGCCCGTCGCGTGAGTAGACGATCTCCATCGCGCGGCCGCCAAGCACGTAGGAGGGGCGCACAAGCAGCGGGAAGCCGACCTCGTCGGTCTGGGCCAGGGCCTCCGCCACCGAGTGCGCGGTCGCGTACGGCGGCGCCTGGTAGCCGAGCCGCTCGAGCAGCGCCCCGAAGCGCCCGCGGTCCTCCGCAAGGTCGATCGCGTCGACGCTCGTGCCCAGCAGCGGCACGCCCGCCTGCACCAGGCCGGCCGCGAGCTTCAGGGGAGTCTGCCCGCCGAACTGGACGATCACGCCCTTCGGTTTCTCAACCTCAACGACCGCGAGCACGTCTTCCAGGGTGAGCGGCTCGAAGTAGAGCCGGTCGGAAGTGTCGTAGTCGGTCGAGACCGTCTCCGGGTTGCAGTTGACCATCACCGCGTCGCGGCCGGACTCGCGCACTGTCATCGCCGCGTGCACGCAGCAGTAGTCGAACTCGATCCCCTGCCCGATCCGGTTCGGTCCCGAGCCGAGGATCACGACCGACTCACGCTCGCCCCGGCGCACCTCGCCGACCGGGTCCCGGCCGCCCCGCTCCCAGCCGGAGTAGTAGTAGGGCGTGCGCGCGGGGAACTCCGCGGCGCAGGTGTCGACGGAGCGGAAAGACCGCTCGCCCGCGAATGGCTTTCCCGGATCCAGCGCAAGCACCTGCAGCTCGTGCAGAAACCACGGGTCGATCGCGGTCGCCGCGTGAATCTGCTCGATCGACGTCCCCCGCGAGAACAGCTCGAGGATCGCCTCGTAGCGCTCCGGCCCCGGCGTCCTCAGGCCCTCGAGCAGCGCCTCGTCGGAGACCTCGGTGAGAGACGGCGGCTTGTCGAGCTCGCGCGAGCGCAGCGCCTTGCCAAAGGCCTGGCCGAACGTGCGCCCGATCGCCATCGCCTCGCCGACCGACTTCATGTGCGTGGTCAGCGTCGGGTCCGAGCCGGGAAACTTCTCGAACGCGAAGCGCGGCCACTTGACGACGACGTAGTCGATCGTCGGCTCAAAGCAGGCCGGGGTGACGCCGGTGATGTCGTTATCGATCTCATCCAGCCGGTAGCCGACCGCCAGCCGCGCGGCGATCTTCGCGATCGGAAAACCGGTCGCCTTGGAGGCAAGCGCCGAGGAACGCGAGACGCGCGGGTTCATCTCGATCACGAGGATCTCCTCGGTCTCCGGGTTGACGGCGAACTGCACGTTCGAGCCGCCCGTCTCGACGCCGACTGCCCTGATCACCGCGATCGCCTGATCGCGCAGCTGCTGGTAGAGGTGGTCTGTGAGCGTCTGCTGAGGGGCGACCGTGACCGAGTCTCCGGTGTGGACGCCCATCGGGTCGATGTTCTCGATCGAGCAGACGATCACGACGTTGTCCGCTGAGTCGCGCATCACCTCGAGCTCGAACTCGCCCCAGCCGATCACCGACTGATCGAGCAGCACCTGGCCGATCGGCGAGGCCTCGAGTCCCTGCGCGACGATCCGCTCGAACTGCTCCTCGGTGTAGGCGATCCCGCCGCCGCGCCCGCCGAGCGTGTAGGCGGGACGCACGATGCACGGCAGCCCGAGCTCCGGCAGCGCCTCCCGCGCGCGCTGCAGGCCCAGGCCGACGTCGACCGTGCCCGCCGAGCCCGCCCCGGCGCCTGTCCTCACATCGGCATCGGCACCGGATACCGCCGCGGCCTCCTCGTCGGCGACCCAGCCGCTGGCGATCGCGCTCTTGGGCATCCGCAGCCCGGCCGTCGCGATCGTCTCGCCGAAGCGCTCGCGGTCCTCTGCGCAGGCGATCGCGTCGTAGTTGGCCCCGATCAGCTCGACCCCGCAGCGCTCGAGCGTCCCGTCCTCGTGCAGCTTGGTCGCGACGTTCAGCGCGGTCTGCCCGCCGAGCGTCGGCAGCAGCGCATCGGGGCGCTCGCGCTCGATCACCTGCGCGACCGGCCCCGGCAAGAGCGGCTCGATGTAGGTCGCGTCGGCGAGCTCCGGGTCGGTCATGATCGTCGCCGGGTTCGAGTTGACGAGCACGACCTCGTAGCCCTCCTCGCGCAGCACCTTGCACGCCTGCACGCCGGAGTAGTCGAACTCGGCGGCCTGCCCGATCACGATCGGGCCCGAGCCGAGGATCAGAACCTTGTTGATGTCATCGCGCCTGGGCATCTACTACGCGGCCGTGGCGATCCGGTCGAGGAAGCGGTCGAACAGGTAGAGGCTGTCGTGCGGACCCGGCCCGGCCTCGGGGTGGTACTGCACGGTCCCCCCCGGCACGTCGAGCAGCTCCAGGCCCTCGACCGTGCGGTCGTAGAGGTTCACGTGCGAGAGTGCGGCAGCGCCGAAGTCGGTCTCCCAGCGCACCGGCTCGTCGGCGTCGATCGTGCGCGCGCCGCCCGGTCCGAGCGCGGCGAAGCCGTGGTTCTGGGAGGTGATCTCGACGCGGCCGGTCTGCAGGTCCTTGACCGGGTGGTTGGCGCCGCGGTGGCCGAAGGGCAGCTTGAACGTCTCCAGGCCGACCGCTCGGCAGAGGAGCTGGTGGCCGAGGCAGATGCCCCATACGGGCTTCTTGCCGACGAGCTCTCGAACCGTCTCGACGACGTAGCCGAGCGCCGCGGGGTCACCGGGACCGTTGGCGAGGAAGATCGCGTCGGGGTCCTCGGCGAGCAGCTCCGCCGCCGAGGTGCGGCAGGGGTACAGCGACACGCGCGCGCCGCGCTGCAGCAGCTCGCGCACCATCGATCCCTTGATCCCGGTATCGATCACGGCGATCCTCGGCCCGTCCCCCCCGTCCCAGTCGCCGTGGCGCGTCACTTCGCGCGGGGTGACCTCGCCGGCGAGGTCCTGCCCGGCCATCGGCGGCTCGGCTGCGATCAGCTCGCCTGCCCGCGCCTCGGAGATCTCGCCCGCGAACACCCCTCCCCGCATCGAGCCGGCTTCGCGGATGTGCTTGACCAGCGCGCGCGTGTCCACACCGCTGATCGCCGGCACGCCGCAGTCCTTTAGCCAATCGAGCCAGCCGCGCTCGGCCGTCGGCGCGTCCTCGCGGTTGCAGGCCTCGCGCATGATCGCCGCGCGTGCCCATGCGCGCTCTGACTCCATCGCCTGACTGCTCGCGCCGTAGTTACCGATGTGGGGGTAGGTGAAGGCGATCAGCTGCCCCGCGAAGGAGGGGTCGGTCATCGACTCCTGATAGCCGGCCATTCCGGTCGTGAACACGACCTCGCCGGCCGCGGGGTGGGCGGGGTCCAAGGCCCCGCAGGCCTCACCGTCGAAGCGCGTGCCGTCCTCGAGTAACACGTAGGCACTCGGTGCGCTCATCAGATTATGAGTCTCTGGACTGCCTTGAACTCCGGCGTGCCGGCGCGCTCGAGCAGCTCGAACAGCGCGGCCTCGACCGTCGTCACAACCGCGCCCGCGCGCTCCAGCCGCTCCAGGCCGCGCTCGTAGTCGATCCCGTGCCGCGAGCCGACCGCGTCGGCCGGGACCTGCACCTCGACGCCCCGCTCGAGTAGATCGAGCACCGTCTGGCTGACGCACACGTGCGTCTCGATCCCACACACGACCGCCTGATCGCGGCCAGCGAGGTCGAAGCCCTCGGCGCGGGCGGCGGAGAACACGCTCTTCTCGACCGGCCGCTCCCCCTCCAGGCCGATCTCCGGCGCGGTGTGGCCGAGGCCCTTCGGGTACTGCTCGCTGACCACGCGCGGCACGTCGAGGATCCGCGCCGCCTGTACAAGCTTCGCGCACGCCGCCGCGACGCCGGCGAAGGACTCGTACGGCCTGAACCCCTCCTGCACGTCGACGACGATCAGCGCAGCTCTTTCGCGATCAAGCAGGCTCATTCTGACTTTTCCAGCAATCCGAGGCCATGCGTGTCCAGGATCATGCCGCCACCACCGAGAACGCACGCTCCCTGTAGACGACCGCACCGGCGGCAACCGTCAGCAGCACGCGACCCCGCAACCGCCGCCCGGCAAAGCAGCAGTTCTCCGAGCGACTCTCCCAGCCATGCTCGCCCGCGACCCACTCCGCGTCAAGGTCGACGAGCGTCAGGTTCGCCGGCCTCTCCTTCGCGATCGTGTGGATCGGCAGCTCGAACAACCCGGCCCCGGCCGTCATCCGTTCGACCAGCAATCCGAGCTCGAGCACGCCCGGCAGCACCAGCCCGGTGTACAGCGCCGCGAACGCGGTCTCCAGGCCCGTCGTGCCCATCGGCGCCTGCTCGAACGGCACCTCCTTCTCGTCGCGCGCGTGCGGCGCGTGATCGGTCGCGACGCAGTCGATCGTCCCGTCGCGCAGGCCTTCCACGAGCGCCTTGCGGTCCTCCTCAGTGGCCAGTGGCGGGTTCATCTTCATGCGCGTGTCCATCCCGCGCACGTCCTCCTCGGTCAGCAGCAAGTGGTGGGGCGTTACCTCCGTGCTCACTCCCCAGCCCTGCGCCTTCGCGTGCGCGACCGTCTGCACCGAGGCTATGCAGCTGAGGTGCTGGAAGTGCACGCGCGCGCTCTCATAGCCCGCGAGCGCGGCGTCACGCGCGACCATCGTCGACTCGCTCACACTCGGGATCCCGCCGAGACCGAGCGCCGCGCTGACCGTGCCCTCGTGCATCGCGCCACCCTTCGACAGCGTCGGGTCCTCCTCGTGCAGCGCGATCGTCCCACCGCACAGCCGCTGGTACTGCAGTGCCTTGCGCAGCATTCCGGCGCTTTGCACCGGCCGCCCGTCGTCGGTGAAGCCGAGCGCACCCTCCCTGCGCAGCTCGGCCATCTCGGTCAGCTCCTCCCCCTCCAGCCCGCGCGTGATCGCCGCCATGAAGCCGATCGGTATCCGTGCTTCGCGCGCGGCCGCGTCGCGCAGCGAGCGCAGCAGCGGCGCCGAGTCGAGCACGGGGTCGGTGTTCGGCATCGCGATCGCGCCGCCGAAGCCCCCTGCGGCCGCCGCGCGGGTTCCCGTTTCGAGGTCCTCCTTGTGCTCCTGTCCGGGCGTGCGCAGGTGCACGTGGGGGTCGAAGAACGCCGGCATCAGCGTGCGCCCGCTCGCATCGATCGCCTCCTCGCCATGCGCCGACTCGAGCGTGCCGGGCGGAGCGATCTCGGCGATCTGCCCACCGCGTACACGCACGTCTTGAGGTGCATCGATGCCCGCGCGGGGGTCGAGCACGTGGGCGCCCGTGAGCAGCAGGTTCGCGGGGACCGCGGGTCCCTGGACGAGCGTCTCGGCTGCCATCACGCGAGCTGTTGGACGGGGTTGGAAGCCATCTACGCGAGCTGCTTGACGTTCTCGGGGTGAGCAGCGCGGTCTGGGTGACCGGGGTGAGGGGGGCCCGATCCAGGCTCGCGCGCGCCGGCGAGCAGCTCGTACAGCACCGCCATCCTCACGACCACGCCGGCCTCGACCTGCGCGGTTATCACCGCCTGCGGGGAGTCAACAACCTCGCCGGAGAGCTCGACGCCGCGGTTGACCGGCCCGGGGTGCATCAGCACCTGGCGCGGCCCCAGCCGCCGGCCGTTGATCTGATACCAGGCGGCGTACTCGCGCAGCGACGGCAGGAAGCTCTCGTTCATCCGCTCGTGCTGCATCCGTAGCGCATACACCACGTCGGCCTGCGCGAGATCGTCGAGCGTGTAGCGGACCTCACAGCCGAGCGCCTCGATCCCGCGCGGGATCAGCGTCGGCGGCCCGGCCACGGTGACCTTCGCGCCGAGTCTCTGAAAGGCGATGATGTTCGACCGCGCCACGCGCGAGTGCGCAACATCTCCGACGATCCAGATCGACGCGCCGTCGATCCCACCGCGGTGCTGCTTGAGCGTGTAGACGTCGAGCAGCGCCTGGGTCGGGTGCTCGTGCTTACCGTCGCCGGCGTTGACGATCGCCGCTCCACACCACTGCGAGACGAGCTCGGCGGCGCCCGCCCACGGCGTGCGCAGCACGATGGCGTCGGGCTTGTGCGCGCTCAGCGTCAGCACCGTGTCCTTCAAGGACTCGCCCTTCTCGACGCTCGACCCGCTCGCGGCGAAGTTCACGACGTCGGCCGACAGCCGCTTCGCGGCCAGCTCGAAGGAGCTGCGCGTGCGCGTCGAGGCCTCGTAGAACAGGTTCAGCACCATCCGCCCGCGCAGCGCCGGGACCTTCTTGATCTCGCGGTCGGAGACCTCGGCGAAGCGTGCGGCCTGCTCGACGATCCGCTCGATTTCCGTGCGGTCGAGCTCCTCGATCGAGAGCAGATGGTTCATGCGGACGCCCCCACGCCCGTTGCTGCCGGCACCGACGGACCGCCTTCGGACGCAGCCTCAATCGTGACCTCATCGACACCGTCCAACTCCTCGACACGCACGTGGACGTGCTCCTCGCGCGAGGTCGGCAGGTTCTTGCCTACGTAGTCCGGCCTGATCGGCAGCTCGCGGTGACCGCGATCGGCGAGCACCGCCAGCTGCACGCGCGCGGGCCGGCCGTAGTCGAACAGCGCCTCGATCGCCGCGCGCACGGTCCGTCCCGTAAAGAGCACATCGTCGACGACCACGACCGTGCGCCCGGCGATGTCGAAGTCGATGTGCGAGGCGTGGACGATGGGCGCGTCGGAGCGGCGCTGGAGGTCGTCGCGGTAGAAGCCAATGTCGAGATCCCCGAGCGGGACATCAGCGACGAGCAGCTCTTCGAGCTGCGCTTGCAACCGCTGGGCGAGGAACGCTCCACGTCGGTGAATCCCGATCAGCACCGGCGCCGGCGGCTCGGGATTGCGCTCGACGATCTCGTGGGCGATACGCACCAGCGCTCGCCGCACATCCTCCGCTTGGAGGACGATCTTCTCGGTGCTGCTGTCCATCGTTTCCTTCCTGGCCTCTCGGGACCGGGTTAAAGGAGCGTTTCGAGGACCTTATCAGGGCGCCGTGACGGGCTCCTTGGCCGCCGCCTCGCGCTCGCGACGCTCGGACCAGCGGACGAGCTCGGCGCCGCCACGCTCGGGGAAGGGCACCTCGATCGTGTCGAAGTCGCGTGGCGTCTCGGTCGCCGCGAACACCTCGCGCGCCTGCTCGCGCAGTTCGCGGTCGGTGTAGCGACTCGAGATGTGCGTCAGCGCGAGCATCCTCACCTCCGCGTCCTTCGCCAGCTGAGCCGCCTGGCGCGCGGTCGAATGCGAGGTCTGACGCGCGCGTTCGGCCTCATCCTCGACGAACGTCGCCTCGTGGACAAGCAGATCGGCCTGGTGGGCGGCGATCGCGACGGTCTCGCATGGCTCGGTGTCGCCGGAGAGCACGACCTTGCGCCCCTCGCGCGTTGGCCCCATCACCTGTTCGGGCGTAACCCCCTCGACCGTCTCCCCGCGCTGTAGCCGGCCGAAATCGGGACCCGGCTCGACCCCCAGCTCCTGCGCCAGGCGCGCGTCGAGGTGCCCGGGGCGTGGCTCCTCGACGAGCGCGTAGCCGAAACACGCCGCGCCACGGTGGCTGACGGGGATCGCGGTGATCGCATAGCCGTCGCGCTTGACTGCCTCCCCGGGCTCGAGCTCGACGAAGCTCAGCTCGTAGGGCATCCGGCCGAAGACGATCCGCATCGCGCCCATCAGCTCCTTCAGCCCGCGCGGGCCGTACACGATCAGCGGCTGCTCGCGTTCGCGCAAGGCAAAGGACTTCAACATCCCCGGCAGTCCCAGCCAGTGGTCGGCGTGGAAGTGCGTGATGAATACGCTGTCGAGGTCGGTCAGCCCGATCGAGCGCACTAGCTGGCGCTGCGTGCCTTCGCCGCAGTCGAACAGGATCCGCTCGCCGCCACGGCGCACGAGGAACGCGGGCAGCCCGCGGCGCGGGCTCGGCACCGAGCCGCCGGTGCCGGCGAAGAAGATCGACAGGTCCATGGTTCGCTACGGTAGCGACACCCGCGCCCGTAGCTCAGTGGATAGAGCGCTCGCCTCCGGAGCGAGAGGTCGCAAGTTCGAATCTTGCCGGGCGCGCTGCAGCGGATGCCGCCCGGGGCGGAATCCTCCATGGGGCATCGCCGATCCGACGCCTCTCACTCTGCCCGCGGCCAGCGCAACCGCGGCCCGTGGGAGCCGCCCGAGACGAACCGCGCGGTCGCGCGGCTGAGCACGAACTCGCGCGTGATCCCTTGCTCCTCGCCGCGGACCTCCACCCGCCGGCCGCCGTCGTGGACCGCCAGCACCGTCCCCTCTTCCCAGTCGGCTAGGTGAACGATGCGGACCGTGTCCCCCACCCGCGGGATACGCCTCAGCTCTACGCCGCCGCCCTCGTAATCGCCGGCATCGGGCATGCATCCTCCCTGGCTCCCGCGTCCGCCGCGTCCGCGCAAGCGCCGAGCCGCGGGCGCACGCTATCCCTCTGAATCCTCGCTCGTCTCGTGCTCCTCGCCCTCTCCGGCGAGCATGATCACGAACGTCAGGGTCGCAGCGCCGACCGCGAACATCCCGATGACGGCGAGTATCAGCACGATCGTGCTCTTCGTCACCGCCGCCCAGGCGAGCAATGCGACCGGGATCGAGATTCCGATCAGCCCAATCAGCAACGGCGAGGTCTCGGCGAAACCTGCTGGTAACTGGCGCTTACTGGCGTTCTCGGGCACTGTCGTCTCCTGGAGATCTGTGAGCTGGTCCGGGCAGGGTACTACCAAGCGACCACAGACAACCGGTGGGCGCACGGCGGACTTCGATCGTCGCTCAGCCGGTGGCGCCGAGGACACGCTCACCCGTGCGTGCCTCTACTGCGCGGCCAGCAGGGGCACGTCGTGGGCGACTTCGCTCGGCTTGAAGCTCGAGCCGATGTAGACCGTCTTCAGCTCACCCGACGCATCGATCCCGTAGACGAGCGCGGAGTGGTTGACGATGTCCGGATCTTCGGCGTCGCGTTCGGAGCCGACTCCCCATCTCTGCCAGACCTGCCCGAGTTCCCTCGCAGAGCCGATCAGGTACTGCATGCGACCGGTCATCTCGTGCGCCTTCAGAAACTTGGCGACCGTCTTCGGCGTGTCGCCACGGGGATCGACGGACACCGCGACGATCTGCGCCTCGGCCGCCGTCTTCGATCCCATCAGGCCCTGGGCGACCCGCAGCTTGGCGACGATCAGCGGGCAGACGTCCGGGCAGTGGTCGTAGATGAAGGTCACCAACAGCGCCTTGCCTCGATATTCGGAGATGTTCACGCGCTGACCCAGGTAGTTACGCAGCGACAGCGAGGGCTCGAGCTTCGGCGGCGAGAGTTCGTTGCCGAGGAAGCTCGCGGACTTGGCGCTGTGCGTTCCCTCGACCAGCGGCTGGGAGTTGCCTCCCGTGTTCCGGAGCGCCAGCACGAGCGCGCCCGCGACCACGACGGTCGCGACCAGCGCCAGGATCAAGACGCGGCGATCACGCATGATGGGCGCTCACCGCGACCTTCCCGCTAATCAGCTGGCGCAGGTCCTCGAACAGCTGCCCGGGGCTCCAGGCCAGCTGCGGGTGGGCGAGGTTTTCGCGCCCTTCGGCGTCGAGCAACCGGCTCAGCGCCGCCGAGAGATGACCGCCCACGCTCGCGATGCCTTCGTCGGCCATCCGCTCGCGCCCGTCGGGGTCGAGGATGAACAGACCATCGGTATGGCTGACGTCAAACGTCTCGGGCCTATGCGTGAACCAGTCGATGTTGGGCGGGCTGCCCTCCGGTTCACGTTCGTAGGAGACGCCGAAGAACCTCCAGAAGCGGCGGATCTCGGCCTGGGTGCCGGTGAGCAGCGTGAAGTTGGCGCCGACGAGGCGGCGGTAGGCGCGCAGCCGCGCGGGCGTGTCACGCCACGGATCAACGGTGACCTCCACGACCGAGACACGGTTGCCGAGGCCGGCCTGCCGCAACTGCGTGGTAAGCGAGGTGAACGCGGCGGTGGTTATCGGACAGACCTCGTGGCAGAGGGTCATCGAGGGCGCGAGCACCACCCACTTGCCGCGAAGAGCGCTCAGCGCGGTACGCGTTCCGTGTTCGTCGATCAGCTCCAGCGGCGGCGTGGAACGCGGTTCGAGCGCGGTGCCCACGGCAAGCGAAGCCGAGGAGGAGTCACTGCTGCCCGCACCGGGCCAGGCGCCAAGCGCCGTCACGGCCAGCAGCAGTGCCGCGACTGCCACGGCGGTGGCCATCGCGATCCACGTTCGGCGCCTCTGCATCATGGCAGCAGCTTGCCCGGGTTCATGATCCCGGCCGGGTCGAGCTCTGCCTTCAGCGCCCGCAGCGCCGCCACCCCCTCGCGCCCGACCTCATCCGCCAGCCATGGCGCATGGTCGCGCCCGACCGCATGGTGATGGGTGATCGTGCCTCCACCCGCGACGATCGCGCCGCTCGCCGCGCGCTTGACCGCCGCCCACTGCTCGAGCTCTGAGCCCTCGCGCTGGCGGGAGATGAACGTGAAGTACAGCGAAGCGCCGGTCTCGTAGAGATGGGAGACGTGGCACATCACCAGTCCCGGCGTGCCCTGCGCGGCGAGCGCCTGCTCGATCGCGCTCGCGACCGTGCGGTGCAGCGCCCGCAGGTTCGACCAGCTTGTGGCGGTCTCGAGCGTCTCGACCATCACGCCCTGCGTGAGCAACTCGTCGCGCAGATACGGCGCCGAGAAGCGTCCCTTGCGCCATGCCTCCCCGGGGGAACGCCCGACCGTGAGACCGCCGCCGCGGCGCGCCAGCTCCAGCGCCCGCTTGCGCCGCGCCGCGACCTCCTCGGCCTCGCCCTCGAAGCCGAGGATCGCGAGACAACCCTCGCCGTAGCCGCGCAGGCCGATGTAAGCCCTGCCGAGCCTGCCCTTGACGCCGCCGGCACCGGCCAGCGCGAGCGACATCCGCGTCTCGGCCTCGTCGGACAGGCGTGCGATGTCGGGACAGGCGAGCTGCTGGGCGAGCTCGCGCAGGACCTCGACGCCGGCCGCGAAGTCGGTGAAGAAGATACCCTCGTAGACGCGCTCGCGGGGCGCCGGGCGCAGGCGCAGGGTCAGCTCATTGATCACCCCGAGCGTCCCCTCCGAGCCCACCAGCAGCCGCCGCAGCTCCGGTCCCGCGGCGCTGGCGGGGACCGGCGCAAGCGCGACCTCGCCCGCGGGCGAGGTGCAGCGCAGCCCGAGCACCATCTGCTCGAATCGCCCGTAGCCGCTGGAGGCCTGTCCGGCCGAGCGCGTCGCCGCGCAGCCGCCCAGCGAGACGTACTCGTAGGACTGCGGGAAGTGTCCGAGCGTGAAGCCGCTGGGCGCGAGCGCCCGCTCCAGCGCCGGCGCGCGGATGCCGGCCTGCACAGCGACCGTCCGCGAGATCCGGTTGAGCTCGAGCACTCGCGCCATGTGGCCCATGTCCAGCACGATCACCGCAGAGTGCTCGCCGCGCAGGGGCGCGACCCCGCCCACGACGCTCGTCCCCCCGCCCCACGGCACGACTGCGACCGAGTCCTGCGCGCACCGCTCGAGTACTGCTCGCAGCTGCTCTCGATCGCCGGGGCGAACTACGGCGTCGGGCGCCCCCTCGGGCGCCCCGGCGCGCAGCCGCACGAGGTCGGGATAGCCCTTGCCGGCGGCGTGCAGGACCCGTTCGGCGTGGTCATCGCGCATACCCTCGGAGCCGACGATCTCGCGCAGCGCCGCTGCCGTGGGCTCAGACAGCGCTGAAGCGGCGAGACGCACCTGCCCGAGAGCGACGGGCGGGCGGGGGCGCGCGGCGATGCCGACGCTCTGGCGCAGGAAGTCGAGCGCGTGCGCGGGCAGCGCCGGGGGATGGGCCGGATCGCCCCACCCCCACCAGCGCATCGCGGGGCTCGGCTCAGACACCAAGCCGCTCCAAGCCGTCCAGCGCCTCGACGATCGTGGCCCGCGCCGCACGACGCATCATGTAGCCACCGAAGCGAGAGACCCCATTTGGGACTTGGCGCATCTCGATCGTCACCTCCGTCGCGTGTGTGGATCCGGCCCGTAGCCGCACCTCTGTCTCGGCGGATTGGAGCACCCGCGCGAACGGCGTCCCCTCGAGCAGCTGCTTCCAGACGAGCGTCCGCTCGACTTCGTCGCAGGTGGCGACCGTGAAGTCGGCCCGCACCAGTTTGCCCTTGCGCGTCTTCATCACCTCCGTGAACGCCCCGTCATCGACATCCTCGACACGCGTCACGCGCGGCCACCAGCGCGGCAGGTGATGTGGGTCGCTGATCACATCCCAGAGCTCCTGCGGGGGCACGGCGATCGTGCGGCTGCAGCGCGCGGTCGGCATCGTCGCGCAAGCCTACGACTCGTAGGCCAAGAGCGAGTGGATCTCGCGCGGGGCCAGCCGCTTCCGCCCGCCCAGGAATGCGAGCTCGACCAGGAACCCACAGCTCACGACCTCGCCGCCGAGCTGCTCGACCAGCTCGCAGAGCGCCGCGGCGGTGCCGCCGGTGGCGAGCAGATCGTCGTGGACAAGCACGCGCGCGCCCGCTCCGATCGCGTCGCTGTGCACCTCCAGCTGGTCGGAGCCGTACTCGAGTAGGTATTCGGCGCTGACGGTCTCGTAGGGCAGCTTCCCCGGCTTGCGCGCGAGCACGAAGCCGGCGCCGAGCTCGCGCGCAAGCGCCGGCCCGAGCAGGAAGCCACGCGCCTCGGCGGCGATCACGCAATCGACGTCCAGCGAGCGGGCGCGGTCGGCCAGCAGCCGCACGGCCTCGGCGAGCGCCTCCGCATCGGCGAGCAGCGGCGTGATGTCCTTGAAGCCGATTCCCGGCCTGGGAAAGTCGGGAATCTCGCGAATCAGCGCGCGAAGATCCACGCGCGCGTCAGCCGGCGATCTTGCGTAGGTCGCGGATCAAGAGTAAGTGCTTCAGGTGCGTAGCCACGGCCGCGAGGTTCTCGAGCGCCTCGAGCGCCTCTTTGCGCCGCTGCGGGTTGCGCGAGCGCAGCGCGGGGGCGAGGATCTGCTGCAGCAGGTTCGCCTCGCGGTCGGCGGAGGAGCGGAAGACCCGCAGGTTGCGCCCGCCCACTCCGTAGCGCGCGAGCTCGGCCACAGCGCCGATGATCTCCCGCTCGGTCTCATCGAAGTAGCGCACGCCGCCGCGCTGCTCGCCCTTGACGACGCCGTACTCTTCGAGCTCGCGCACGAGCTTCGCGTCGGCCTTCGTCTCCTCGAGCACGTCCTCGAGCGAGTACAGCGCACCGGTCGACCGGTCGGAGATCGACCAGCGCGCGCTCACGCTCGCGCGCCGCGGGCGCCTTCCCTCGCGGGGAGAACGGGACGGGCCCGGGTTCTGATCGAGATCGAGCGCGCTCTCCCCCGCGCGTCCCGCCGCGAGCTCCTGGCGGATCACGCGCAGCGGCAGGAACTCGTCGCGCTGCATCCGCAGGATCGTGCGCAGGCGCGCCACGTCGCTCTGCGTGTAGAGCCGGTAGCCCCCCGGGGTTCGCCGCGGCGTCAGGAGCTTCTGATCCTCCAGGTAGCGGATCTTTGAGATCGAGATGTCCGGGAACTCCTGCACGAGCGCCTTGCAGACGGCGCCGATCGTGATCGACTTCTGTTTAGGCGACCCGCCCGCCCCACCCATACCGCTTGCTCCGCCCGCCCGATCCGTGCCGACGGGAGCCTCGAGCGCGAGCTCCTCTCCCAGCTCCGTCACCTCCGCCTGGGGGACCCTGGTCGCCATCAGCGGGCGTGAAACGTCAGCTTGTACTTGCCGATCTGCACCTCATCGCCCTCCTGGAGGCGCTGCGACTCGATCCGCGAGCGATTTACGTAGGTCCCATTCAGCGAGCCGCAGTCGTCGAGATACCACTGCTCGCCGCGACGGAGCAGCAGCGCGTGATCACGTGAGACCGTGACGTCGTCGAGGAACACCTCTGCGTCGGGGCGGCGGCCGATGCTCATGCGCTCGCGATCGACGTCGAAGCTCTCGCCGACCCGTCCGCCGCCGGCGCGAATCACCAGCGCCGGGCCGTTAGCGGTGCCCTGCACGAGCTCGATCGGCACGAGCTCGCCGGAGTCGTCGATTCGATAGGTCGCGGTGACCGGATCCCCACCCGCCTCGCCGCTCGCTCCGCCTACCTCACCCGTGACCTCACCATGCGGGAGCAAAGCGCCACAGCGCTGACAGTAGTTCGCTCCCTCGTCATTGACGAAGCCGCACTCGGTGCAGTGCAGTGCCATCTCGTCCTCACCCCGGCTCTAGCGGACCCGCGAGCGCGTGTGGTACGCCTGCCCGCGCGTGTGCGTATGTGCAGCGCAGCTCACGACTGCCCGTCCTCGGCGGTGGCCTCGGGCTGCTGGTGCTGGGCGAGAATGTCCGTCAGCCGCTGGACGTCGTCGCCGGTGATCATCACCTCGCCACCGTCGTGCTTCTTGCGCAGGCGGTTGACGAGCTCGGCGCGCAGGATGTCGATCTTGCCGTGCAGAATGCGCCGCTGGTAGGAGATCTCCGTCTCCTCCGCGGTCAGCTCCTGGATCAGGTCTTTGAGCTCGACGTCGGTCAGCGAGCCAAGGTCGGGAAACGTCTCCATCGCGGCTTTCTCCTCTCGCGGACTTGCGCCGGTAAGCGGACAGGGCGGAACCGGCACACCGCCGGTGGGTGGAAGTATAGACCAAAAGGTCAGGCTGAGCTTGAGAGTCTTGGGGGCCGATTCGATGCCTCGCCCGCGACCCCGGCTACCCGCCGTTCACGGGCTGTGTTCGCGCGCGCAGGCCCCGGCGGCCGTCGCGCAGATACAACCCGGTGGCCGTGAGCGCCAAGGCGAGGCCCAGGTAGAGCAGCACCTCGGCGAGCGTGCGCAGGCCGGTGAGCGCGAAGAAGATCGCGCCCATCAGGGGTGCGACCGCGAGGCGGCCCGGCCAGTTGATGCGCAGCTCGACCCCGCGCGAGAGGCCGTAGCGTCCGAGCGCGAGCATCGCCAGCTCGCGCACCGCGAGCACCGCGATCGCCCAGCGCGGCAGCAGCTGGAAGTGCCAGCAGACGACGACACCCGAGACGACCAGCAGGCGGTCGGTGACGGGGTCCATCAGCGCGCCCAGGCGGCTGTACTGGCCGGTCACGCGCGCTGCGATCCCGTCGGCGTAGTCGCCCCAGGCAACCACGGCGAATAGCGCCGCGCCAAGCGCGCCGGTGCCGTCGCCGCTCGACAGCTCCACGGCGAGGAACACGGGGATCAGCGCGAGCCGCAGGAAGCCGATCGCGTTCGGCACCGTCCACGGCCGCAGCGGCTGCCCGGCGGCGACCTGCGGGGGTGGCGGACCCGAGCGATCGAGGCCGAACAGGCGACGGAACGTCAGGCGCGGGTTCTCGGCCGCACGGCTGGAAACGCGATCGGAGATCTCTACCCCCTGCCCGTGGCTTGGACCCCTGCGCCGTCCGGGGCGCGTCCGGCGGCGCGATGGTAGCCCGTCAGGGGAGGCTCCGCCACAGCTCGTCCACCGCCCGCAGCAGCTCCGCGGGCTCGCCGTTCAGGGGCAGGCCCACGGCGCGCTCACGTCCGCGGCGGATCTGCACCTCGACCTCCCCCGACTCCAGGGACTTGCGCCCGACCGTCAGCCGCAGCGGGCAGCCGAGCAGCTCGGCCTCGGCGAACTTCTCGCCCGGCCCGAGGTCGCGGTCGTCGTAGAGCACCTCGACCCCACCGTCGATCAGCGTCGCGTAGAGCCCGTCGACCGCCTCGCGCTCGGGCGTTCCCGGCTTGCCAAGCGCGACGAGATGCACGGCGAACGGCGCGAGCGCGCGCGGCCAGGAGATGCCGTGCTCGTCGGCGAACTGCTCGACCGCGGCCGCCACGATCCGCGCCGGGCCGATGCCGTAGCAGCCCATCCAGATCGGAAGTTCGGCTCCGGTCTCGTCGAGGTAGGTCGCGCCGAGCGGCTCGGAGTAGCGCGTGCCGAGCTTGAAGATGTTGCCGATCTCGATCGCCGGCTCGACCGTCAGGCGCTCGCCGTCCTTGAAGTACTCATCCCCCACCTTCTCCACACCGGGCGTGGCGAGCGCGGCCTCGACGTTCGCGGCGTAGCCCGGGTGGGCGGGGGTGCTCAATACCACCTCGTCCTCGCCGGCTGCGCAGGGCGCCATGTACTCGTGCGCGCCCAGCCCGCCCATCATCCCGACCTCGCCCTCGACGCGGTACCAGCGCAGCCCGGTGCGGTCCATCATGCGGTCGTAGGCGCCGACGTGCAGCGCGTAGTTCCGCTCCATGCCCGCCTGGTCGCGGTCGAAGGAGTAGGCGTCCTTCATGATGAACTCACGCGTGCGCAGCACGCCCGCGCGCGGGCGTGGCTCATCGCGCTCCTTGACCTGGAAGTGGTAGAGGATCAGCGGCAGGTCGCGGTAGGAGCGGACGGCCTGCGCGACGTGGGTGGTGACGGCCTCCTCGTGGGTCATCGCGAGCACGAGCTCCGAGCCCTTGCGGTCTGTCACCTTGAACAGCTCCTCGATCTCCAGGCGGCCCGTCTTGCGCCACGGCTCAGCCGGCTGCAGGACCGGCATCAGCATCTCCTGACCACCGATCGCGTCCATCTCCTCGCGGATGATCTGCACGACCTTTTGATGCACGCGCCAGCCGGCAGGCAGCCACGTCCACATGCCGGCCCCCAGCTGGCGGACGAGGCCGGCGCGGACCATCAGCTTGTGCGATGTGGCCTCGGCGTCGGCGGGCGGCTGCTTCTCGGTGGGGAGCAGGTATTCGGACAGGCGTGTCATGTCAGGACGATTGAAGGGGGTCGCGGGCGGGCATCAGAGTCAAGAGCCTAGCCCGATGGTCCCGGCGCCGTCCCCTTGCGCTGAGGAGCCCTCTGATAGAACAGCCGTCAAGCACTGATCTTTGATCCGGACCCGACAAGGAGCCCACAAATGGCCTACACAGTTCCCCCGCTTCCCTACGCCTACGACGCCCTGGAGCCGCACATCGACAAGGCGACGATGGAGTTCCATCACGACAAGCACCACCAGGCCTATGTAGACAAGGCGAATGCCGCGCTCGAGGGCACCGAGTGGGCCGATAAGCCCGTCGAGGAGGTGCTGAAGAACCTCGACAGCCTCGGCGAGAAGAAGGGCCCGGTCAAAAACAACGGCGGCGGCCACTACAACCACTCGCTGTTCTGGGAGTCGCTCTCACCCGACGGTGGCGGGGAGCCCTCCGGCGAGCTGGCGGCGGCGATCGACTCCGCGTTCGGCTCGTTCGCGGACTTCCAGGCGAAGCTCAAGGAAACCGGCGTCAACCAGTTCGGCTCCGGCTGGTCGTGGCTCGTGCACGACGGCTCGGGTCTCGCGATCGTCGGCAGCGCCAACCAGGACAGCCCGATCTCCCACGGCAAGACCCCGCTGCTCGGCGTCGACGTGTGGGAGCACGCCTACTACCTCAAGTACCAGAACAAGCGCCCCGACTACATCGACGCGATCTGGAACGTGGTCAACTGGGACAAGGTCGCCGAGCGGTTCGCCGCCGCCTCCTGACGGACGCTCGGATCCGGCTGGCGCTCAGTTGCGACTGAAGCGCCGGCCGGCCACCGGCGAGACGGCCTCGTCGAGCACCGTCGCGGGCTCCACGGCGGCCGTGGTGAGCGGACCCGCGTCATCGGGCAGCGCCGAAGGGGCGAGCATCGAATCGAGCACGGCGTCCGCGGCCGCGTCGTTGTCCACGGCGGCGGCCTCCAGCGCCGCGATCCGCTCGGGGGTGAGCGCGGTCTCGTCCTCGTTCTCGGCCAGCCAAGCGCGCGCCTCGGCGGCCGCGACCTCGTCGCGTTGCAGAACCTTGCCGGCGGCGTAGTAGCGGTCGATCTCCTTGAACAGCTCGTCGACGAGTTGCTCGGTGGGAACCTTCTTCAGCGGCTCGCCCTTCGAGTAGATCATGCCCATATCTTTCGCGCCGGTGATCCCGAAGTCCGCGTGACGCGCCTCGCCGATCCCGTTGACCGCGCAGCCAAGGACGGAGACCTCGATCGGGTCCTCGTACGCTTCGAGGCGGCGCTCCACCTCGACGACGACGCTGTCCATGTCGAACTGCAGCCGCCCGCAGGTCGGGCAGGCGATCAGGTCGGGGCCGCGCTCGCGTAGCTTCAGCGCCTTGAGGATCTCCCAGGCGACCTTCACCTCCTCCTCGGCGTGGAACGTCGACAGGGAGATGCGAATCGTGTCGCCGATCCCGTCGGCGAGCAGCGTGCCGAGGCCGACGGCGGACTTCAGCGAGCCCGACCACTTCGTCCCGGCCTCCGTCACCCCGAGATGCAGTGGGTAAGGGATCTTCTCCGAGAGGAGGCGGTTGGAGGCGATCGTGTTCGGCACCGAGGTCGACTTCATCGAGACCTTGAAGTTGTCGAAATCCAAGCGCTCCATCAATTGAACGGTCTCGATCGCCGCCGTGACGAGCGCCTCGACGGGGTTGTCGTACTCGAGCTGGCGCAGGTGCTTCGGCAGCGAGCCGGAGTTGACGCCGACGCGCAGCGGCGTGCCCGTGGTCTTCGCCAGGGCGATCACCTCGGCGACCTTCTCCGGTCCGCCGATGTTCCCGGGGTTCAGACGCACGCAGTGCGCGCCCGCTTCGATCGCCTTCAGCGCGAGCGTGTGGTTGAAGTGGATGTCGGCGATCACCGGGATCGGCGACTGCGCGACGATGCTTTTCAGCGCCTCCGCGTCCTGCTCGCGCGGGACCGCCACGCGCACGATGTCCGCGCCGGCCTCGGCGACGGTCCTGATCTGGTCCATCGTCGCCGCGAGGTTCGCGGTCTCGGTCTTCGTCATCGTCTGCACCGCCACGGGCGCGCCACCGCCGATCGGGACCGAGCCGACGTGGATCTGACGTTTGGAAGGCATGGTCACATTCTACGGTGGTGTGTGGAACAGCCCCGGATCAACCAAGCTGGCCGGGCCGTCCGGCGCATACACGTGGTAGGTCTCCACACCTGCTCCGTCGGGAGAGCACATAACCTCCGGTCGATGAGCGGTCCATCGAGCGAGGTCTACGCGACGGCTCGCGGACCGATCGCGCGCCTGGCCTCCCCCCTGGCCGCCCGCGCACGAGCCCGGCGCCACGAGCATTTCTTCGCGCTCACGCGCCTGCCGGAGGGCGCGCGTGTGCTCGACGTCGGCTGCGGTCAGATCGGACTGCGCGCGCTCGAGCCGGGACTGGACATCACCGGCGTCGATCTCGCCCCGCGTCCCGACTATCCCGGCCCGTTCGTCCAAGCCGACGCCGCCGAGGGCCTGCCGTTCGCCGACGGGGAGTTCGAGCTCGTGTACTGCTCGAGCGTGATCGAGCACGTCCCCCCGGCGCGTCGGGCCGCGTTCGCGCGCGAGGTCCGCCGGGTCGGGCGGGGCTGGTACGTGCAGACGCCCGCCTGGTCGTTCCCGCTCGAGCCCCATGCGCTGCTGCCCTTCGCCCACTGGCTGCCGGTGGGGTTGCGCCGGCCCTACTGGAGGCTCGGCGCGGCGGGCGAGTGGGAGGAGATCTCGCTGCTGCGGCGGATCGAGGTCGAAGCGCTGTTCGGGCCGGCGCTGCCCGAGCGCATCGGTCCGCTCACGAAGAGCTGGGTTTGCGTGCGGGAGGCACTACCCGGCGAGATGGCTGATGTCGTTGCTGATCCCGTTGACGACGAGGAACAACAACAGGATGATCCCGACTGAGCTGTAGCGCCACATCGCCATCACCGACACCGGCCTGCCGCGTACCTTCTCCGCGAGCGCCCAGAGGATGTGCCCGCCGTCGAGCGGTAGGAACGGGAACAGGTTGAGCACGGCGAGCACGAGCGAGAAGAAGCCGATGAACACCAGCGCGTAGCCGGCCCCGGCCTGCACCGTTTCGTGGGCGATTTCGGTGACGCCGATGATGCTGTGGAACTGGTGGCGGACCTTCGCGCTCGTGAAGGCCTTGCCGATGTTCGAGACCATGCTCGTGGTCGTCTTCCACATCTCGTGCACCGCCGTCCCGGCGGCACTCAGCGCGCCATAGTGCTTGGCCGCCCCCGCAAAGCCGAAGCCGACGAGCATCCTTCCTTCGGCCTTGTCGTAGCGTGGAAACACGGTGAGCGTCAACGTGCGCCCGTTCCTGCGCACGGTCAGCGTGACCGGCGTCAGCGCCCGGCAGCCCTCCGTCGGCGTCCCGGCGCAGCGGTGCGCGGCGATCCTTCGCTGCGCGGCAGCGACCGTTGCCGGCCGGCCGTCCACGGCGATGATCCGATCGCCGGCGCGCAACACCCCATCGGCCGCCATTTTCGGCTCGATCAAGCCGACGGTGTTCGTGGGCGAGATCGTATGGATCGACGGGTTGAGGCTTTCGAGCGTGCCCGCGCCATTGAGGCTGCCGGAGAACAGGATCGCCCAGAACAAAAGGAACGCGATCGCGATGTTCACCGCGGGCCCCGCGAGGATCACCACGATCCGCTTCCACGGCGCCTGCGCGTAGTAGGCGCGGCGCGCGAGGTCTGGGTGCATGTCGTTGACCTCTTCCGGGTTCATCCCGCTGATCTTCACGTAGCCCCCGAGCGGGATCACGCCGATCCCGTAGACGGTCTCCCCGCGCTGAACCTTCACGAACATCGGCCCGAAGAACAGCGAGAAGCGCTCGACGCGCATCCCTACCGCCTTCGCCGCCGTGAAGTGCCCGAGCTCGTGCAGCACGATCAGCGCCATGATCGCGAGGATTGTCAGGACCCAGCTCATGTGTTGCTCAGTTTGGCAGGCGGCGCCGGGAATCCTGCCGGTACCGAACGGTCCCCGTCGCCAATCGTGCTTTCAGGAACGGTGTGCGACCGCGAGCCCGAGCAGATCCGCCGCTTCGCGAGTCGCGGGGTGTTCGAGCGTAAGTGTCTCGCTGTCGATGAGACGCAGTGCCGGAGCAGCGCGATCGTAGAGCGTGAAGTTCGTGAGGCTCGCCTCCAACGTCGACCACCAGCGCAAACCAACCGCCGCCGGGTGCGCATCGAAGATTCGTGCTGCGTAGGCCTGCGTGACCACGCGCGCTTTGGTGGCCACCCGAGAGGGACGCAGCTTTGTACGTGTGAGGACATCGGGATCATCGAGATCGAGGATCCTCCTATCGTCCGCGCAATCGACTTGGACGAGCGCCAGCGGCAAATTTGCGCGGATCAGCATCCCCGGCGAGAGCACCCCGGCTCCGCGAAACTGCGCCAGCGCCTCGGCGACCGCCGACATCGGGCTCTCGGACAGGTACAGACAGCCATAGCGATACGGGTTGTCGTGACGTCCGGTCCCCTGCAACTCGCGCGGGAACCACAACGCTCCACCTCGGCTGGACGGCGCCACATCGGGCACTACCGGCAAGAGACGCCAGAGGATCATGCGAAGCTGCCGGCGCGCTCCTGCGCGAGTGCATCCAGCAACTCGCGCGAACGTCCAGCGCGGACGAGGTCGATTGGCCTGCGGTCGGCGAGGTGCGGATTGAGGCCGACCAACCAGAGCTCAGCCACTTCGGGTGAGTACAGCCGCAGCAGACTCGACATGACCAGCTCCAGGAGATCTACCCGCCTGGCGTTCAGCTCATCGATGCCTCGTCCCTGCCGCCAGCGTGTGACCTGCGCAGGGCTCACCTCCAACAACTCGGCAAGCCGGCGCTGGGAGCGGAAGTCCCCACTCAACGCCACAACCTTCTCGGCGGTGCTCACGGGCATGCTCCCATGCTAGCGCAACATAAACCGTTGCGCAAGTACTGGTCTCCGTGCCTTGACGAACCGGCGTCTTTTCCTATAGATGTGCGCAGAGCCACACCTCCGTATCCGACGCCCTCCCCCAAGCGGGACAAAACTCGATCGCAGCGATGCGACTCGACCTAAATCTCCGCGCTCACCACGGCCTCCCCGGCCACCGCGCGGGCCTCGCGGTCGGCTTCATAGAGCGACTCAAACGCGCGCACCGGCGCGACGGGCAGCGCCGAGAGCGTCCGCTCGATCACCGCGGGAATCCCGTTGAAGTGCAGCCGCCCCTCGAGGAACGCGTGCACCGCGACCTCGTTCGCGGCGTTCAGCACGCACGGAGCCGTGCCCCCCGCGAGTGCCGCCGCGCGCGCCAGGCGCAGACACGGGAACGCCTCGAGATCGACGGGCTCGAACGTCAGCTCGCCCACCGCCGCGAGGTCGAGCGGCGCGATCGGGAGATCCACGCTCTCGCCGCCGTGGAGCGCGTAGGAGATCGCGATCCGCATGTCCGGCGGCCCGAGGTGCGCGAGCATCGCCCCGTCGGCCAGCTGGACGATCCCATGGACGAGCGACTGTGGATGCACGACCACGTCGATCCGCTCATACGGCGTGCCGAACAGATGATGGGCCTCCATCAGCTCGAGGCCCTTGTTCATCAGCGTCGCCGAGTCGATCGTGATCTTGCCACCCATCGCCCAGGTCGGGTGGTTCAGGGCCTGCTTCACGGTCACGTCCTCCAATTCCGCGTGGGTACGACCGCGGAAAGGTCCTCCGCTGGCGGTGATCGTCAGGCGCTCGACCGCGCCCGGGGCCTGTCCGGCGAGCAGCTGATGCAGCGCGGTGTGCTCGGAGTCGACCGGCACGATCTGCGCGCCCGTAGCTTCCGCGAGCGCGCTCACAAGCTCCCCGCCGACGACCAGCGACTCCTTGTTCGCGAGCGCCAGGTCGATGCCCTCGCCGAGCGTCGCGACCGTCGGGCCGAGGCCGGCCGAGCCGACGAGCGCGTTCAGCACCAGGTCCGCCCCCGACTCGACTACGAGTCGCACGAGCCCCTCGGGACCGCTCAGGACCTCCCCGTCGGTCCACGCCTCCGCCGCCCGTGCGGCGGCGTGCTCGTCGACGAGCGCGATTCGCTTGACGCCGTGTGCCCGGGCCTGCTCGACGAGCGCCTTCCACGAGCGCTCGGCCGATAGCCCGATCAACTCGAGCTCGTCGCTGCGGCTCAGCACATCGAGCGCCTGCCTCCCAATCGAGCCGGTCGAGCCGAGGATCAGCAGGCGCCGCCTAGACACGAGAAATCCAGGGGGTCGCGAGCGGGGACACCGTCACGTGAGGCCGTCCCTCGTCTTCCGGGCTCATGCGTACGCCGCCCAGATGTAGTACCCGACGACCACCGCGAACATCACCGCGTCGAGCCGGTCGAGCGCGCCCCCATGCGCCCCAAAGATCCGCCCGGTGTCCTTCGTGCCGGCCTCGCGCTTGACGAAGGACTCGAACAGGTCGCCGACCGGCGCGACGAGCGCCACGCCGAGGCCGAGCACGAGCGCGTGCGTCCCCGGCAGCCATTCCTGGTAGCGCCCGGCGAACCAGACGCCGAGGATCGCGCAGACCATCCCGATCACGAGGCCCTCGACCGTCTTGTTCGGGGAGATGTGCGGCGCCAGCGGGCGCTTGCCGAACAGGCGGCCACCGAGGTAGGCGCCGGTGTCGCCGAGGAACGTGCCGACGAGCACATCGATCATGATCCCCATCCCGTGCGGCAGCCCGCGCAGGAGCACCGCGTGGGCGAAGGCGAAGCCGATCCAGTAGATCCCGAGCAGCGTCACGGCCATCCCCCCCACGCTCGGGCGCTGCTGCAGGAGCGTCAGCCCGAACAGCATCGGCAGCGCCGCGACCGCGACGAGCAGCACCTGGAACTGACTGCCGTAGAGCGCCGCCGCGAGCAGGCCCGCGAGCGCGATGAAGCCGGCCAGGCGGACGGGGTGCGCGCGGTCGTACATCGAGTAGAGCTCGTGCATGCAGATGCTGCCGAGCGCGAACAGGCCGAGCGCGAACACGAGCCCGCCCTCGATCACGAGGAACAGCGCGACGGCGATCGCCGGCACGGCGGCGAGCACGCGTGCGCTCAGGTCCGATCTCTGACTGGACCCCGCCGGCCTTCGTGCCGGCCTTCTCACAGCTGCGCGGCGGGCGCTCATCGTCCGCCGAAGCGCCGGCGACGCGCTGAGAACTCGGCCAGTGACTCTTCGAGCGCGGCCCGCGTGAAATCGGGCCAGAGCTCGTCGCGGAAGATCAGCTCGGAGTAGGCGGACTGCCAGAGCAGGTAGTTGGACAGGCGACGCTCGCCGCTGGTGCGGATGATCATGTCCGGGTCGTGCATCTCCGGGGCGTACAGGCACCGAGCGAACTCCTCCTCGGTGCTCCCCTCGAAGCGCCGGGCGGCGTCGAGGATCTCCGCGCGCCCGCCGTAGTTGAACGCGACAAACAGCGTGATCCGCTCGTTGTCGGCTGTCACTCCTTCGGCCCAACTCATCTGCTCGACAAGCTGCGCGCTGACACCCTCGCGGCGGCCGATGAAGCGCATCCGCACGCCTTCCTCGTCGAGCTCCGGCGTTTCGCTCGCGATCCTCTGCGAGAACATCGCCATCAGCCCCTGCACCTCCGCGGCGGGTCGCGACCAGTTCTCGGTCGAGAACGAGTAGACGGTCAGCTCCTCGATCCCCAGCTCGGCCGCATCGCGCAGGCGCGCCTTGACGGTGTCGGCGCCTGCGGAATGACCCTCGTTGATGGGCACGCCGTGGGCGCGCGCCCAGCGTCCGTTCCCGTCGGTGATGATCGCGACGTAGCGCGCCTTCTCCGCCGTGGGCGGCATCAGACCTCGAGGATCTCCTGCTCCTTGGCCTTCAGCACGCCGTCGAGCTCGGCGATTTTTCCATCCGTCAGCTTCTGCAACTCGACCTCCGCGCGGTGCTCGTCGTCGGAGCTCGCCTCGCCCGCGGACTTCAGCTCGCGCAGGTGCTGCATCGTGTCGCGGCGAACGTTGCGAATCGCCACGCGGCCCTCCTCGGCGAGGTTGCGCACGACCTTCACCAGCTCGTGGCGGCGCTCTTCGGTCAGCTCGGGCACCGCCAGGCGGATCAGGTTGCCGTCGTTGGAGGGGTTCAGGCCGACGTCGGACTCGTTGATCGATTTCTCGATCTCCTTGATCGAAGACTTGTCGTACGGCTGCACCGTGATCAGGCGCGCCTCCGGCGCGGAGATCGTCGCGAGCTGGTTCAGCGGCGTGATCGCGCCGTAGTAGTCGACCACGATCCGGTCGAGCAGCCCCGGGCTGGCGCGCCCGGTGCGCACGGTCGAGAACTCGTGGTGAGCCGATTCCAGCGACTTGCTCATCCGCTCGCGCGCGTCCGCGAGCAGTTCATCGATCACGTTCTCAGTCGTTGCCATCTTCCACTCCTTGCGCTGTCGAAACCAGTGTGCCCACACGTTCGCCCGAGATTATCCGGGGGATGCTCGCGGCATCGTCCATGTTGAAGACGTTCAGCGGCATGGAGTTCTCCATGCAGAGCGCGAGCGCGGTCGAGTCCATCACCCGCAGGCGGCGCTCGATCGCCTCCATGTGGGTGATCTCGGGGATGAACTCTGCCCTCGGGTCGACTGCCGGGTCGGCCGTGTAGACACCCTGCACGCCGTTCTTGGCCATCAGGATGATCTCCGCGTGGATCTCCGCGGCGCGCAGCGCGGCGGCGGTGTCGGTCGTGAAGAACGGGTTGCCGGTGCCGGCCGCGAAGATCACCACGCGCCCCTTCTCGAGATGGCGCATCGCGCGGCGGCGGATGTAGGGCTCGGCGACCTCGGAGATCCCGAGCGCCGACTGCACGCGTGTGGGGCTGCCGAGCTTCTCCAGCGCGTCCTGCAGCGGCAGCGCGTTGAGCACCGTCGCGACCATCCCCATGTAGTCGGCGGTCGCGCGGTCCATGCCCGCGGCGGCGCCCTGCATGCCGCGATAGATGTTCCCGGCGCCGACCACGATCGCGACCTCGACGCCCTGGGCGCGCACGTCTGAGACCTGTCGCGCGACGGCGACCACGCGCTCCGGATCGGTGCCGTAGTTCAGCTCGCCCATCAGGGCCTCGCCGGAGAGCTTCAGCAGGATACGTTTGAAGACGGGGTCGGCCATTCCCGAAGGAGCCTATCCGGCCCAGGCCGTCGAGGCCCGGGCCATCGGGAGCTCGCTCACGCCGATCGCGGGCCTACTGACCGACGGCGAACCGCGTGAAACGACGAATCACAACGTTCTCGCCCGTGGTCGCCGTCAGCTCGTCGCGCAGCTGCTGGACGGTCTTGCCCTCGAACTTCGGGTTGTGCATCTCCTGCTCGAGCAGCACGATCGTCGCAAGCCACGAGTCGAGCTTGCCCGAGACGATTTTCTCGCGCACGTTCTCGGGCTTCTCGGCGGCCTCCTGCTCGTAGATGCGCGCCTCGGCCTCGCGCTGCTCGGCGGGAACGTCCTCGCGGCTGACGTACTGCACGGTCGGCGTCGCGGCGATCTGCATCGCGATGTCGCGCGCGAAGGCGACGAAGTCCTCGTTCGTGGCGACGAAGTCGGTGTTGCAGTCGACCTCGATCAGCACGCCGACCTTCGCGCCCGCGTGGACGTATGCCTGCACGGTCCCCTCGGTGGCGACACGCTCGCCGAGGTCCTGGACTTTCTTGCCCTGCCTGACGCGCAGGATCTCGATCGCCTGCTCGATGTCGCCCGCCGCCTCGGTGAGCGCCTTCTTGCAGTCCATCATGCCCGCGCCGGTGCGCTCGCGCAGGGCCTTCACGTCTTTCGCTGAGATCTCGACGGTGCTCATTGCGTCTGGGCCTCCTTCGCGGGCTCGTCGGCCTGGGGCTTGCTCTCTGCGGGCGTCTCGGGTGCGGCGGCGGGAGCGGGCGTCGCGGCAGCAGCAGGCGTCGCAGCAGCAGCCGGCGTCGCGACAGCAGCGGGGGGCTGTTGTGCAATCGCGGCGGCGGCACGCTCGGCCGCGGCTTTCTCCTCGGCCTCTTTCTTGGCCTGTTCCTCCGCCTCGCGCTTGGCCTGTTCCTCGGCCTCGCGCTTGGCGCGGGCCTCCGCCTCGATCCGCGCCTTCTCTTCGGCTTCCTTGCGCGCCCGTTCCTCCTCGGCGCGGAACACGGAGTGCCCCTCGGCGACGACCTGGCCGATCGCCTGCGTGATCAGCGCGCAGGAGCGGATCGCGTCGTCGTTGCCGGGAATCACGAAGTCGATCCCGTCGGGGTCGCAGTTGGTGTCGACCAGGCCGATGATCGGGATCCGTAGACGGCGGGCCTCTTTGACGGCGATCTCCTCGGTCTTCAGATCGATCACGAACATCGCGTCGGGCACGCGCTGCATGTTCTTGACGCCGCCGAGGTTCGCGCGCAGCTTCTCCAGATCGGCCTGCGCGGCCATCCGCTCGCGCGTCGGCAGCAGCGCGAGCTGGCCGTCGGCCTCGTAGCGTTCGAGGTCGTGCAGGCGGCGGATCCGCTGGTTGATCGTCTGGAAGTTCGTCAACAGACCGCCGAGCCAGCGATGGTTGACGAACGGCATCCCGGAGGCTTCGGCTACGTCCTTGATCGTGTCGCGCGCCTGCTTCTTGGTGCCGACGAACAGCACCGTCCCGCCACGGTGGGCGAGCGTGCCGGCGAACTCCTGCGCCTGGTTGAGAGCCGCGGAAGTCTTGAGCAGATCGATGATGTAGATGCCGCCACGCTCACCATGGATGAAGCGGCGCATCTTGGGGTTCCAGCGGCGGGTCTGATGGCCGAAGTGGACGCCGGCCTCCAGCAGCTCCGCTATGCCTACTTGAGCCACGAGGTACTCCCTTTGTTATGCGATTGGTTGCCGTGCGGGAGAGGCGGACCCGGCGAACGACAGAAAGTCGAATGCCGGGCAGGGCCGCGATCCGGGACCGCACGGGTCGAAGATCTTCTGGTTAGCCGTTCAGGATAGCTCTTCGGCCCGTGCAAGCGCCCGCTGAAGGTCGGCCGGCAGCGGTGAGATCACCTCGACGGGCGCGCCCGTGAAGGGATGCTCGAAGGAAAGGCGCGCGGCGTGCAGGAACTGGCGCTCGAGCTCGAGAATCGAGTCCCGCCCACCCGTGCCGTACTCGGGGTCGCCGCAGACGGGATGGCCGATCGCCTGTAGGTGGACGCGGATCTGGTGGGTGCGGCCGGTGTCGAGGTGCAGCCGCAGCAGCGACGTGGTCGGGAGCGCGCGATCGAGCGTGAAGTGGGTACGCGCCTCGCGGGGGCTGAGGCCGCCGACGGTCATGCGCGTGCGGATCCGCGGATCGCGCCCAATCGGCGCCTCGATCGTACCCGTGCGCGCCGGCGGTCGCCCCTCGACCAGCGCGATGTACTCGCGCTCGATGCGCCGCTCGGCGAGCGCCGTCTGCAGTAACCGGTGGGCCTCGTCCGAGCGCGAGACGACGAGCAGGCCGGAGGTATCGCGATCGAGCCGGTGCACGATTCCAGCGCGACCTTCTTCGCCACCGGCCGCGAGCGGCTCGAGTAGCTGCGCGAGCGTGCCCTCGCGATGCCCACGCGCGGGGTGCACGACCAGGCCGGGGGCTTTGTCGATCACGAGCATGTGGTCGTCCTGGTAGGCGATTTTGTACGGGCCCCCGCCCGCCCCCTCGGAGTCGGAGTCGGTCACCGGGGATCCCTGCGCGGCGTCTCGAGCACGAACAGCAGGATCAGCACGCCGAGCGTGATCGAGGCGTCGGCGAGGTTGAAGGGGGGCCAGCCGAGGGGCAGCTTGACGAAATCGGTGACCGACCCTTCGCGCAGGCGGTCAAAGATGTTGCCCAGGGCGCCGCCGACGAGCATGCCGGTGGGCAGCCAGATCAGCGGTCGTGTGGCGTGCAAGGCGAAGTAGACGAGCAGCGCCAGCAGCGCCACCCCGATCACCAACGTCACGGCGGTCTGATCGCCGGGAAGGAAGCCGAAGGCGACACCGTGGTTGCGCGTGTTGACGAGCCCAATCCCTGGCAGCACTTTGCGTTCTTCGCCCGGGACGATCGATTGACGGACGAGGTGCTTTGAGAGCTGGTCGAGCGCGAGCACGAGGAGCACGATCAAGCCGGCGCGCAGCCAGGCGCCGCGCGCGCTCACCGTCTGTCCATCCCGAGCAGGGTCACACGCGCGGGCGGAGCGATGGCTCCCGCCGCGTTCTCGACGGCGCTCATCGGCAGCACGCGCAGCAGCGGCTCAGCCGCCCAGCAGACCCTGGACGATCACGGAATTGACGATCTCGAGCGTGAGGATCGCGAGCAGCGGGCTGAAGTCGATGCCCCCGAATGAGGGCAAGAAGCGACGAAAGAGGCGCAGGAACGGCTCGCAAACGTCGCGCAGGAAGCCGAGCACGACATCGGTCGCGCGTGAGTAGGGCGGCCGCATGCCGAGGGAGAACAAAAGCTGGATCACGATGTAGAGGACGATCAGCAGCGTGTAGACGTAGATCAGCGTCGACAGGTATTCCGCCAGCTGGGTGCCGATCGAGGCGAGGATCATCGGCGATCGGCCCAGTCGAACAAGACAGTGCGCATCACCGTGGGCGAGCGGGATCGAGGACCGCGTCGAGCGCGTCGCTGAAGGCCGCGCGCAGGCCGCCGCGCTCCAGCGCGGCCAGGCCCCGAGCCGTGACCCCGCCCGGCGAGGTGACCTCGCGGCGGACGGCGAGCGTGTCGTTGCCGCGACGGGCCAGCAGCTCCGCCGTACCGGCGAGCGTCTGCACGACCAGCTCCGCGCTCTGCGCGGCGGGAATGCCGCGGCGCACGCCCGCGTCGATCTGCGCCTCGGCGACGAGTGCGACGTAGGCGGGAGCACAGGACATCAGGCCCATCGCGACATCGACGAGCGCGTCGTCGAGCACGACGAGCGTGCCGAGCTCGGCGAACAGCTCGCTCACCTGCGCATCGAGCTCGGCCTCCTGGAGCGGGGCGGCCTGGACGACGGCGCCCTGGCGAACTTCTACGGGTAGCGAGGGAATGAATCGATAGACAGGCCGGCCCGGATAGGCGTCTCGCAGGTCCGCGAGGGGCGTGGCGGCGAGAATCGAGGCGACCGCCTTGGCGTGCGGCGCCAGTTCGAGCGCAACGTCGGCCAGTTGAGCCGGCTTGTGGCAGAGCACGACGAGATCGGCACGCTGGGCCACCTCGGCGTTCGAGGCGAGCGCCTCGCCCCCGACCTCTGCGACCAGCGCCTGCGCGCGCTCATCAAGCGGATCCGCCACGAGCACCGGGCGATTCCACCCGCGCGCGAGCGCGCGTGACATGTTGCCTGCTCCGATGAGACCGATCTGCATAGGGCGCCTAGGCTACCGAGCCGACCTGCTCAACTTTGATTGAAGAAGCCCTTCTCGATCAAACGGGCCCGCTCCTCGGCGGAGATCTCGACGTTGCGTGGCGTCAGCATGAAGACCTTGTCGGCGATCCGCTGCATGCCACCGTCGAGCGCGTAGGTGAGGCCGGAGGCGAAGTCGATCAGGCGCTTCGACAGATCGGTGTCGGAGCTCTGCAGGTTGAGGATCACCGGGATCGAGTCCTTGAACTTGTCGGCGATCTGCTGGGCGTCGTTGAACGACTTCGGCACGACGAGGTGCACGCGGACGTCGCCGTTGCCGCTGCCACGGCCGCCGACGGGGCGTAGCGCGGTCGTCGGGCGCCCCGAGCGGGGCTCGTCGTCGGCGAAGATGTCGTCGAACTCGTCGCGCCGGCGGCGCAGGCGGCGCACGTTCGGTCGCTCGCGATAGCGATCCTCCAGATCGGCTTCGTGAGCCGCCCCACCCGCGTCGTCGTAGCCGTCATCGTCGTCGTGATACTCCTCGGCGAGGCCGAAGTAGACGAGGGCGCGGTGCCAGGAATCACGAAAGGCCATAGTAGGTAGGTGCGTTTTCGCCCGTTGGGCGAATTTCCCTGCTCATGCTACGGATCAGCGCAGCCGGACAGCGATCTTCAATCGTACAGTCTGGTGCCGATCCGCACGATTGTCGCCCCCTCTTCGACCGCCACCAGGTAGTCCTGGGAGGTTCCCATCGACAGCCGTTTCAAACCACGCTCGTTGGCCAGGGAGCGCAGCGCCGCGAACCAGCGCCGGCTGTCCTCGGCTCGCTCCGCGAAGGGCGGCATCGTCATCAACCCCACGGCTGGGACGGGCGCGCGCTCGATGAAGGCGTCGAGCTCCTGCGGCCCAACGCCGTCCTTGCCGGGCTCGCCGGCGACGTTGACCTCGACCAGGATCTCGAGGCCCGGCTTGGCCTCAGCCCGGTGACGCGCGAGCTCGTCCAGGACCGACTCGGAAGCGACCGAGTGGATCAGCCGCACGTGCGGCACGATCGCCTTGACCTTGCGGCTCTGCAGGCGGCCGATGAAATCCCACGTGAACAGCTCTCCGTGGGCGGCGACCTTCGCCGCAAGATCCTGCGCTCGGTTCTCGCCGACGAGCCCAATGCCGGCCTCGGCGAGCATCGGAAGATCGTCGAGCGACACGTACTTGGTCGCGGCGAGCACCTCGACCTCGCCTGGGTCCCGTCCGGCGGCGGCCGCCGCAGTCGCGATCCGCTCGTGCACCTCAGCGAGGTTCGCTCGTACCGTGTCGGCGCGCAGGTCGGAGATCAGCTCAACCACGCCACTGCACCCTGCCGTCCTGCGCGATCGCCTTCGCGGCGGTACGAGAAGAAGCGCTCGTCGCAGATCGTGCACGCCTCGACGTCCCGTACCTCGCTCACTCCGGCCGCAAGAAGATGGTCACGCGCGATCGCCTTCAGGTCGATCCGCCGGCTGGGCGGGGATCCGACTCGATGAGCCCCGCCGAACGCCGCGTGGACCTCCTCGCCGACCTCGTAGCAGCAGGGACCGGCGCCGGGCCCGATCACCGCGATCAGGTTGCCGTCCTCGCCGCCCAAATCACGGACCGCGCGCACGCCCTCCTCGAGGACGCCCCCCGCGAGCCCGCGCCAGCCGGCGTGAACCATCGCCACAGCGCCGTCCATGCCGAGCGCAACGGGTAGGCAGTCCGCGGTGAGCACCATCGCGCCCAGGCCCCGCAGATCGGTGGCCTGCCCGTCGGCCTCAACGCTCGGCTGAACCGCCGAGTCGGGCGGGGGATTGAGAATGGGCTCCGTGTCTGCCCCGATCACGGGCTCGGTTTCACCGCCTTGCTCGCGCTTGCGCGCGGAGCCGCGTACGAGCTGCACCGTCGTGCCGTGGACCTGGTAGCCACGAAGGAGATGCTCTACATCGATCTGCCGGCGCAGCAGTTCTCGAGCCTGCAGACCGTGCTCGGCGTCGACGCCGCCGACGCTCGAAAGGTTGCCGTCGACGCGCGTGGTAAACAGCGCGTGGCCCCCGCCCGGCAAGTCAAAACACATCACTGAATCAGCTCGACCTCACATCGCAGGGAGGGAGCACGGGTCGATCTGCCGTCCACGGTCAGCAGTGTCGCATTGAGGGACTCCGCCAAGGCGACGTAAGCAGCGTCGTACGGTGTGAGGTTGTGGCGAAGCTCCCAGATGCGAGGCATGAGCGGTCGATGAGGCACCCTGGCCAGCGGTAGGCCGGCGAGATCCTCCAATGCCAGGCGTGAGCGATCTTCGCCGATACGCCCGGCCAACAGATCCCGACGCCAGGCATTGGCAACCTCGAGGTCTATGACATCTGGAGCGCAAACCGCAGCCTCGGCATCTAAACGCGAGCGCATACGCTCGCCCGCGTCGTCGTCATCGATCAATGCGTAGACGAGGACGGACGCATCGACAACGAGCACTACTGATGTGAGTCCCGGTCTTCGCGCACCAATTTGGCAGCGCGGGCTGGAGACATCCGACCGCCGCTGTGCTCAACGCGTTCGAACAATTCCTTGATGGTGGGCTTACTCGCCTGCTCCTGCAACTGTGCAAGCAGATACGACTGCAGCGATTGACCCGCTTTGCTGGCACGGTCACGAAGGATCTGGTGGACATCGGGCGGGACGTTCTTGATCTGCACGGTAGCCATGACCTCAGTCTAGCGCCATTTTGGCGCCACTATGTTGAAGTTGGAGATCTCAGACCGCCGGCGGCCAAGCTCACGCCTCCAGCGCCGCCGCCAGCTCGGCCTCGCAACCGCCGGTCAGCTCGCCGTCTAGACGCAACCTCAGGACCGCTTCCAACCGCCGTCCGATCTCTGGACCTTCGGCAATCCCGGCGATCAGCAGATCGTCGCCCGTGATCTCCAGGCGAACATGGCGCACCTCCCGCAGCCAGCGGCGCGCGGACTCCTCACAGCCCAGCGCGCCCGCCAGGGCGACGCCCTCCAAGGGCACACGCTGCGCAACGGTCCGCAGCGCCGAGGGACGCTCGACCGCAGGCAACTCCTCGATCAAACGCGGCACCGCGACGGCCGCAGCCGCCACGCGGTCGCGATCTGCCGCAGGAAAGTCCCAGCGGTCGAGCAGCGCGACGATCTCCGCACGTTGGTCGCCCTGCGCGCGCAATGCCAATGGAAGCACCAGCGCCGCGAGCAACGCAAGATCGGGCCGGCCGTCGGCGGGCAGCAGCGCGAGCGTCGCATCGATCACAGGCCGGTCGAAGCGCAGCCGCGGATGCAACGCAGGCAGGACTCCCAGCTCGTCCATCGCCGCGAGCGCGGCGACCGCGTCGGCTTCGGCCAGCGCCAGCCTCAGCTCGGTGCCGACCCGCGCACCGGAGATGGTGTCCAACGCCTGCTCCGCAAGCGCCGCGCGAGCCAGCTCGGCGGCGTGGGTCTCGACCTCAAATCCGAGCCTGGCGGCGTAGCGCGCGAGCCGCAGCAGGCGAGTGGGATCGTCGCTGAAGCTCTGCTCGTGCAGCACTCGCAACCTGCCGGCCTCGAGGTCGCCGAGCGCATCCGGCACCGCGCGCAGCTCTCCCCGGCGCTCACCACCCAGACGGACGGCGATCGCATTGATCGTGAAATCCCTGCGCTCCAGGTCCTCCTGCTCGGTTCCCGCGCGCACATCTGGCAAATCTCCCGGCGCTGGGTAGGACTCGGCGCGGCGGGTAGCAACGTCGATCCGGCCGGCGTCCCACACCACGAGTGCCGTACCGAAGCGTTCGTGGCTGCTCGTGCCGGGGGACCCATCGACATCGCCACCGGCGACATCGAGGCCGACCGATGCATTCAGATCGGAGCTGAGCTGCTGGGCAAACAGCGTGGCCTGACCGCCAAACGTGGTGGCCTCTCCACTCACCATCGCGTCCTCACCGCCCACGACGACATCCAGCTCCCTTGGTTCGCGCCCCAGCAGTAGATCGCGCACCGCGCCGCCGACCAGCTCGACGTCGTCGCGCTTCGCGGCTACTTCCAAGAGCGCCTCGCCGCCGGGGAGGCCGCGCAGCCGCTCCAACACGATCTCTGGCGCCACCACCGGCATGGGCTCATTCTCGGCGATCGCGCTACACCGGCTGCGGGCTGACCGCGCGCACATCGATCCCGGCGGCCGCCAAGTGCGCCTTCGCCTCCGGGATCGTGTACCGCCCGTAATGAAAGATCGAAGCGCACAGCGCCGCGTCGGCGCCGGCTTGGAGCGCCTGTGCCAGATGCTCCAGCTCACCCGCACCGCCGGAGGCGATCACCGGCACGCTCACAGCCTTGCTCACGGCGCTGGTGAGAGGAAGGTCATAGCCGTTGTTCGTCCCATCGCGGTCCATGCTCGTCAACAGAACCTCACCCGCGCCCCGCTCGACGGCCTCGGCCGCCCACTCGACGACATCGCGGCCCGTGGGGGTGCGCCCGCCGGCGAGATAGGCATCCCAGCTCGGAGCGCCCGCATTCGAACCGGAGACCTCCCCGGCCCGAACGGCGCGTGCCTTCGCGTCAATCGCCAGCACGACGCACTGCGCTCCAAACCGCATCGCCAGCTCGTCGATCAGTTCCGGTCGCTGCAGCGCTGCTGAGTTGATCGAGATCTTGTCCGCTCCCGCGTCGAGCACCGCCTGGGCGTCCTGAACCGAGCGGATCCCGCCGCCGATCGTGAACGGCACGAACACCTCGTCGGCCGTGCGCCGCGCGAGCTGCACGATCGTGTCGCGCTTCTCGTGCGTGGCCGTGATGTCCAGGAACACCAGCTCGTCCGCCCCTTCGCGGTCGTAGTGCGCCGCCAGCTCGACCGGATCGCCGGCATCGCGGATGTCGAGGAATTCGACGCCCTTCACCACGCGGCCGGCGTCGACGTCCAAACAGGGAACAACACGCTTCAGGTGCACCCGCCCACCGTAGCGGTCACAAGTAACGCAAGGGGTTCAGATCATCTTCTAAGGAGAGCCAAGCGCCGTAAGAGCATCCGGCACCGTAAACCGACGCTCGTACAACGCCTTACCCACAATCACACCCTCCAAGCTCTCCTCTCCCAGTCCCACCAGACCCTCCAAGTCAGTCAACTGTCCGATCCCACCCGAGTAGATCACGCTACCCCCATGCGCGGCCCGCAAGACCTGGCGCACTTCCTCCAGATCGGGGCCCTCGAGCATCCCGTCACGATCGACGTTCGTGAACACGAGGTCCGTCGCACCCCGCTCAGCGAGGCTCTCGATCACCGCCTCGGTCGCAATCTCGGTCGTCTCCGTCCAGCCGGCCGTGGTCACGCGCCCGCCGCGCACGTCCACGGACACGAGGATGCGGTCCTTCCCATGTGCTCCCAGAACCTGCTCCAGAAGGCCCGGCTGGGTGAACGCGGCAGTGCCCAGGATCACGCGCGCCGCCCCCGCCGCCAACGCATCGCCGACCGCCTGGGTCGAGCGCAGCCCACCGCCGTACTGCACGGGCACGCCCAGCTCGCCCGCGATCCGGCGCAGGTGCCCTAGGTTCATCGGCGCACCCGTTTTCGCGCCGTCGAGGTCGACCACGTGCAGGTATTTCGCGCCCGCCTCGGTCCACCCGCGCGCGGCGGCGAGCGGATCCTCGTCGTAGACCTTCTTCGCCTCGAAATCGCCCTTCACCAAGCGCACGGCGCTGCCTTCGAGGATGTCGATCGCCGGATACAGAATCACGCCGGCACCGCCGCGCGGCCGCACAGGCGCGTGAAGTTGCCGAGCAGCGCGAGCCCGTGCGCCGAGGACTTCTCCGGGTGCGACTGCGTGCCGAACACGTTCCCCCGCCCGACGATCGCCGCGAACGGCTCGCCGTAGTCGGCTGTGGCGAACACCACGTCCTCGTCGGCCGGATCTGGGGCGAAGCTGTGCACGTGGTACAGGTACGCTTGGTCGGGCAGGCCCTCGCTGAGTGGCGTCTCGCGCAACCAGCGCAGCTCACTCCAGCCGATGTGCGGCAGCTTCAAGCCAGGGGCGTTCAAGCGGCGCACCGTTCCCGCCAGCAAGCCCAATCCGGTCGCACCGTCGTGCTCCTCGGAGCGCTCGAACAACAGCTGCATCCCCAGGCACAGACCCAGCAGCGGCACGCCCGCCTGCACCCGCTCGTGCAGCAGATCGTCCAGGCCGGCCGCGCGAATCGCCGCCATGCCCGCGGGGAACGCGCCCACCCCGGGCAGGACCAGCCCGTCCATTGCTCTCAGGCGCTCGGGATCGGCGCTCACCTCGACGCGCGCGCCGACGCGCTCGAGCGCCTTCTCCGCCGAGCGGCGGTTGCCCATGCCGTAGTCGACGACCCCAATTCGAGGTCCATCTTGGCTCATGTGGTCAAAGTCCCCTTCGTGCTGGGGACGCCGTGCTCCGTCGGGTCGATGCTCACCGCCTCGCGCAGCGCCCGCGCGAACGCCTTGAACGCGGCCTCGATCATGTGGTGCGCGTTCGTCCCGGCTTCCACCCGCAGGTGCAGCGTCAGCTTCGCCGCGTTCGCCAGCGCACGGAAGAACTCCTCCGTCAGCTCGTGCTCGAAGCCGCCCGTCGAGCCCGGCGGCAGTTGCGCCTCGAACAGCGTGAAAGGACGTCCCGAGATGTCGAGCGCGCAGCTCGCGCGCGCCTCGTCCATCGGCACCGTCGCCGCGCCGTAACGGGTGATGCCGACGCGGTTGCCGAGCGCCTGATCGAGCGCCTGACCGAGCACGATCGCGGTGTCCTCCGCGGTGTGGTGCGCGCCCGTCTCCAGATCGCCGGCGACCTTCACGTCGAGATCCAGCCGCCCGTGCCGGGCGAGCAGGTCGAGCATGTGGTCGAGGAAGCCCACGCCGGTCGCGCGCGTGCCCTTACCGCTGCCGTCGAGGCCCAGCGTCAGGCGCACGTCGGTCTCGCCGGTCTTGCGCTCGATCGTGGCTGTGCGTATCTCGTTCGTGGTCGCGGCCATCTCTACATTCTCCCTGAGTGAGCTGTCGTTGAGAGCTTAGGTGCGATCTTCTGCGGGTCGGTTGGTGGCCGGGTCCTCAGGCACGCGCGCCCGCATCGACTCGGCGTGCACCTCGAAGCCCTCGGCGTGGGCGATCGGGGCGCCCGCCGCAGCGAGCTTGCCAACCGCGTCCCCCCCGATCCGGACCTCCTGCATCCGCCGGCGGAAGTGCCGCGCCGACAGCCCCGAGGCAAAGCGCGCGGCGCCGCCCGTCGGCAGCACGTGGTTGGAGCCCGCGACATAGTCGCCGAACGCGGTCGCGCCTCCTTCGCCGACGAACAGGGCACCGGCGCAGCGCACCTGCGGCGCGAGCGCCTCGACATCGGCACCGATCAGCTCGAGGTGCTCGGGCGCGAGCTCGTTTGCGAGCTCGATCGCCGCGCGGGCGTCCTCTGCCTGCACGAGCGCGCAGGCCGCGTCTCCGACCGTCGGGCGCGCCACGACCATGCGCTCGAGCGTCTGCGCGAGCGCGTCCAGGATCTCCCCGTTCGTCGCGATCGCCACGACGAGGCTGCCCGCCCCGTGCTCGGCCTGGGCGAGCAGGTCGAGCACGGCCAGCTCCAACCCGCGCGGGCCCGCCTGCTCGCCGAGCACAGCCACGAGGTCGCTCGGTCCCGCGAAGCCGTCGATCCCGACGTTCGCCGCCAGCTGGCGCTTGGCCTCCTGCACGTACAGGTTGCCGGGGCCGACGACCACGTCGACACGATCGACCGTCTCGGTGCCGTAGGCGAGCGCCGCGATCGCCTGGGCGCCGCCGATCCTGTACACGCGCTCGACCCCGCACAGGCGGCAGGTGCCGAGGATCGTGCGGTCGATCTCCCCGTCCGCACCCGGCGGCGAGCAGACGGCGACGTCGAGCACGCCCGCCGCGCGGGCGGTCACGACCCCCATCACCACCGTGCTCGGATACGGCGCCCGGCCGCCGGGGACGTACACTGCCGCCGCGCCCACGGGCACCTCGCGCAGCGTCACGCTCTGTCCCTGCGGCAACCGCACCGTGCGCTCCGCGTCGACGCCGGCCTGGGCGACCGTTGCGACGTTCGCGATCGCCACCTGCAGCCCCGCCACTAGCTCGAGCGGCATTTCCTTGATCGCGGCGTCGAGCTCTCCGGGCTCCACCACCAGTGGTCTCGGCTCGTTGCCGGCGGTGTCGAAGCGCCGCGTGTACTCGCGCACCGCCGCGTCGCCCTTCGCGCGCACGCGAGTAACTATCTCGCGCACCGCCTGTTCGACCGAGGCGCCGTCGGGGACCAGCGCGCGCACATGCGCGGCGCCCCCCCGGTGGCCGCCGAGACGCGCCACCTCCGCGAGGTCCAGCCGCTCGATCCTCATCTGAGATCCCCTCCGGCCGCCGCGCCCCGGGTCCTACCGCTCACGCCGCCGCACCGGCGGTCGCGAGGCCGCGCAGCCGCTGCACGAGCTCGTCGATCGGCCCCGCCTTCAGCTTGTGCGAGACCGGGTTCGCGATCAGCCGCGCCGTGCACACGACGAGCTCCTCGCGGACGACGAGGTTGTTCTCCTTCAGCGTCGTCCCCGTCGCCGTCAGATCGACGATCGCCTCGACCATTCCCGTCAGCGGCGCGAGCTCGACCGAGCCTTTGACCTCGACGATCTCCGCCTGGCGGCCGGTCTCCTCGAGATGGCGGGCGGCGATCCGCGGGTACTTCGTCGCGACCCGCATCACCCCCAGCCGGCGGAGCGCCTCGACCGCCGGATCCGGACCCTCGCGGCTTGCGAGCACCATCGTGCAGCGGCCGTAGCCGAGGTCGAGCAGCTCGTAGACCTCGCGGCCGCTCTCGCGGTGAGCGGGATCGTCCGATCCGTGCCGGGCCTGCTCGAGCAGCACGTCCTTGCCCGTGATCCCGACGTCGGCGGCGCCCGCCTCTACGTACGTGGGCACGTCCGAGGGGCGCATCGTGATCACGCCGATCTCCTCGAACAGCAGCTTGCGGTCGTTCTCGCGCAGCTCCTCGGTGTCAAGCCCGAGCCCGGCGAGCAGGTCGACCGTGCCCTTGAACAGCGCCCCGCGCGGCACGGCGATCGTGAGACCCGTCGTGGCGCTCATACCGATGGCTTCCCTGCGCTGGCGCCGGCCGACTGTGTGACCGAGCCGAGCTCGGCGAGTGCTCCAGTGCCGCGCTCCTCGCCCGCGAGCGCGATGTGCAGGCGGTCGATCCCGAGCGCGAAGCCGACCGCGGGCAGCGAGCGCCCGAAGCGGCCGAGCAGGTCGTCGTAACGCCCGCCGCCGCCGATCGGGGCGCCGAGCGCGGGGTCGTAGACCTCGAACACCGCGCCCGTGTAGTAGCCGATGCTGCGGGTCAGGCCGAGGTCGAAGATGATCCGCTCGGCGACGGCCGGCTCGAGTAGGTCGCGCACCCGGCGCATCCCCATCACGGCCTCCTGCACCTGCGCGTTCGCCCCCGCCAGCACCTCCGCGCCGCCGCGGCGCTGGGGCAGGCTCAGCAGCAGCTCGGCGTCCTCGCCCCGCAGACCCGCGGCCGCGAGCCGTTCGCCCAGCTCGACGAAGTCCCGCCGCGCGAGCGCCTCCAGCAGGCCGGGCCGCAGCTCCTCGGAGATCCCCATGCCGGCCATCAGCGCCGGGTACAGCGAGGCGTCGCCGAGGCCGACGCGGTAGTCCTTCAGTCCGGTCGCGTCGAGCGCCCGGCAGAGCACGCTCAGCGCCTCCGCGGTGCCCTGCGGCGCGGGCGCGCCGATCAGCTCGATCCCCGCCTGCAACAGCTCGCGCGGCTGCCCGCGCTGCGGGCGCACGCCGCGATAGCAGTGGGCGAAGTAGCAGAAGCGCAGCGGCAGCTCGGCGGTTGGGTAGCGGGTCGCGACGACGCGCGCGATCGGGACCGTCATGTCCGAACGCAGCACGAGCGCCGCGCCGGTCTCGTCGAACACCCGGTAGGCCGGTTGCGCCTCGGCCATGTCGCCGCGGGCGAGCACCGTCTCGTACTCGAGCGCCGGCGTATAGACCTCGCCGTAGGCGCTGCCCTCGAACACGCCACGCAGCGTGTCGGTGATCGCGCGCACCTCGCGCGTCTCGTCGGGCAGCACGTCGCGCGTGCCGCTGGGAATCGGGTGGATCATCGCCTGGAAACTATCTCAGCGCCGGAATGACAACCCGAACGACCGCAGTCACGCGGGCACGGGCTCGATCGCCACGCGCTCGATCCGCGCGCCCAGCTCGCGCAGGCGCTCGTCGATGCGCTCGTAGCCGCGGTCGATCTGACGGATGTTGCCGATCTCCGAGCGGCCCTCGGCGCACAGCGCCGCCAGCAGCATCGCCATCCCCGCCCTGATGTCCGGCGACTCCACGCGCTCCCCGCGCAGGCGGCGCGGGCCGGTGACGATCGCGCGGTGCGGGTCGCACATCACGATGTCGGCGCCCATCAGGATCAGCTTGTCGGTGAAGATCAGCCGGTTCTCGAACATCCACTCGTGCACGAGTATCGAACCCTCGGCCTGCGTCGCCAGCGCGACGGCGATCGAGGTCAGATCGGCCGGGAACGCGGGCCAGGGGCCGTCTTGGATCTTCGACTTGAACTCGCCGACGTCCGACTGCGCGACGAGCTTCTGGGAACCGGGCACGATCACGTCGTTGCCCTCGAGCTCCGAGCGCAGCCCGAGGCGCTCGAACACGAGCCGGATCATGCGCAGATCGCCGGGCACGGTGTCCTGGATTCGCAATTCCCCGCCGGTCACGCCGGCGAGCGCGATGAAGCTGCCGATCTCGATGTGGTCGGGGGCGACCTCGTGCTCGCAACCGTGCAGCTCAACGACGCCGTTGACGGTGACGAGGTTCGAGCCGATCCCCTGGATGTCGGCGCCCATCTTCACGAGCATCCGCGCGAGGTCCTGCACGTGCGGCTCGGAGGCGGCGTTGCCGATCACCGTGGTGCCGGGCGTCAGCGCGGCGGCCATCAGCACGTTCTCGGTCGCCATCACCGAGGGCTCGTCCATGAACACGTCGGTCGGGCGCAGCCCGCGATCGGCGTTCAGCGCGATCTCGCCGTTGCACTCGACGCTCGCGCCCATCGCGCGGAACGCGTCGAGGTGCGGGTCCAGGCGCCGGCGGCCGATCACGTCGCCACCCGGGGGCGACATCACCGCGCGGCCGAAGCGCGCGAGCAGCGGGCCGGCGAGCAGGAAAGACGCGCGGATCGAATCGGCGAGCTCGCGCTCGATCTCGATCTCACGGGCGGTGGCCGCGCACAGCGCGAGTTCGTTGGCGCCGCGCCAGTTGACCGAGACCCCGAGCGCGCGCAGGATGTCGAGCATCGCCTCGACGTCCCTGATCCGCGGCACGTTGCCGACGACGACCTCGTCTTCGGTCAGCAGCGCGCTGGCGAGGATCGGCAACGCCCCGTTCTTGTTCCCCGCCGGGCTCATCGTGCCGGACAGCGGGACCCCGCCTTCGATTACGAACTTCTCCATTTTCCGTTCTCTCCGGCGGAACCTCTCGCCCCTGACGGGGACGTCGATGTCGCTCGCGGGGACGCTCATTTGGGGCTCTGCAAGCCTAACAGCCATCTCTCTTGTCCAGTTCGCGACTTCGCCGCTCTACCCTCCCCATTGGAACGATGCACTTGCCACCACAAGCGCGAAATCGTCCGCGCGTCGGCGAGATTCCCAATCGCCTCAGGGAACCCTCCACGTCCCCAGACAACACACCCCGGGTTCACGACGAACCACCGCCGGGAAAGGCCACTGGCCAGCGCAAAAGACGCGCTCGATGCAACTTCCATTGCATATCGCGGACACATATTTGGCTCTAGCATGCGCCTTCGCGACATGACCCCAAACACGTACACACGTTCGCATCGATTCCGTCCGCAGCCGCCCCTACTGTACGAACAGATGTTCCCATCAGCGAACTCATCTCTCGCCCGGCGCGCGCTCGATGCGCTGCGTCTCACCCGCTCGTTCCTCACGCTCGAGGACGACTATGCCGTCGACTGGGAGGTCGACTGGGACGAGCCAGCACGTGAGGCGCCTCATCCGCATCGAGTGCCGCTGCGCGGGGGATCCGTTCGCCGGCGTCCGGGCGAGACGACGCCGGGGCCACTGATCTGCCTCAGCCACGCCACCCAATCAGCCGTTGCGGCCAGTGGCCGCGCGCACCGACCCTCTGAGATGCCATGTGACTCCGAAGCACTACAGAGGTCCTAGTGTCATGAGTCAGAAATTTGCTGGCGTTTCCCGGCGCCTGAACGCGCCTGACGCCCACCGGCGTCGGCCACGTGCGCCCGGCATGCTCACCGACACCGTCGAACGTCAGATCACGCCCATGCATCCGGAAAACACTGACCGAATTTCTGACTCAGGACACTAGCGATACCGACGAGTGGCCCCGGGAGATCCGGCACGATCCGGGTGGGATCTCGGCAGGGACGTTTCAACTGCCACTCATTGGTAGACGGTCGTTAACATATTAGGACCGCCCGAAGGCGGTCCTAATATAAATAAACCGGCGGCGTCCTACTCTCCCAGGCCCTTGCGAGCCAAGTACCATCGGCGCTGAGGGGCTTAACTGCTCTGTTCGGAATGGGAAGAGGTGTTTCCCCCTCGCCAAGGCCACCGGAAAAAGACGAGAGACCTCGCCCTCCTCAGTCCTTCAAAACTGCACAGCGCCACAGCGGGTACCACCACCCTCACCAGATTCCATCCGCAGGGAACCCTGTGAAGGGCACCCCCCAGGTCCCATGAAGGAACCGCAGAGGAACCCCACAAGTGGCCCAGGAAATGGGTCTGAAAAGGTCAATCAAAAAATCCGTCAAGCCCTCGACCGATTAGTACCGGTCTCCTTCGGACGTTACCGTCCTTCCAGATCCGGCCTATCAACCTGGTGGTCTACCAGGGGTCTTACTCCCTCTAGGGGATGGGAGAACTCATCTTGAGGCCGGCTTCCCGCTTAGATGCCTTCAGCGGTTATCCGATCCACACGTAGCTAGCCTGCTATGCCCTTGGCAGGACAACAGATACACCAGAGGTGCGTTCATCCCGGTCCTCTCGTACTAGGGACAAATCCTCTCAATTCTCCAACGCCCACGGCAGATAGGGACCGACAGATTTGTTACCACCGACCCTCCAACGGGGTCGCGTGGGCCAGGTCATTTCTGCCTGACTCTGCATGTCGCCATGCAGCTCGGACTATATCTTCACAGAGGCATCACTTCTCTGTGTTCGGCGTATAGTCTCTGAGGATTCTGGATTGCCACCGATGAGCTCCTTCCATCGCACGCTCCGGTAGCGGCCCGCCCCATTCATGGAGAGCGCCTCTTCCAAAAGCCTGGAGAATCCTCCAGGTGTGCGATGGCCACCGAGCGCCATCGATCTCACGATCGCCGCAAACTTCTCAAAGTCCTCCTGCTTCGAAGACAAGAGAGGCGACCGTTCGAAGAAGGGAATCACGTGCCCTAACAAGTCCTCACGCCGTCGAACGACGTAGACCAAAGCACGATCTTTCCTTCCGTTGGACTTGATGTAGCCGCACCCTCCGAATCGCTCGCGAATCAGACCTAGTACCTGAGCCCTGTCACCGTTCTGGCTGACATGAAACTCAGGGACCAACTGATAGCCGCTACGACTCGTGGGGTTACGGTTGACGGCGACTGCAAAGCAGCCCTCGCCATCCACATAGCCCGAAATGTAGCCATCCAGCCTTTCCTGCTGATTGTCCGCACCCGTCACATTGTCACTGTAGCGCTTGCCCCGGACGGGACAGTCGCTACGAGTAGCGCGGGATTCTCGGGTTTTCCAGCATATAGCCGAATTTATAGACAGCAACGGTTAACTTACTGTCTCACGACGTTCTGAACCCAGCTCGCGTACCGCTTTAATGGGCGAACAGCCCAACCCTTGGGAGCAACTCCACCCCCAGGATGCGACGAGCCGACATCGAGGTGCCAAACCGGGCCGTCGATGTGGACTCTTGGGCCCGATAAGCCTGTTATCCCCGGAGTACCTTTTATCCGTTGAGCGACGGCACTTCCACTTGCTACCGCCGGATCACTAAGACCTGCTTTCGCACCTGCTCGACTTGTCAGTCTCGCAGTCAAGCTCCCTTACTACCTTTACGCTCTACGTACGATTTCCAACCGTACTGAGGGAACCTTTGTGCGCCTCCGTTACATTTTAGGAGGCGACCGCCCCAGTCAAACTACCCGCCTGGAACTGTCCAGCACCCGGATTCACGGAATGCTGTTAGAAATCCAATACACCAAGGGTGGTATCTAAAGGTTGGCTCCACGCCGGCCGCAACCGGCGCTTCAAAGCCTCCCACCTATCCTGAGCGAGATGCACCGAATCCCAATACCAAGTTGTAGTAAAGGTTCACGGGGTCTTTCCGTCTAGCCGCGGGTACTCGGCATCTTCACCGAGACTGCAATTTCACCGAGCCCCTCGTTGAGACAGTGCTGAAGTCGTTACGCCATTCGTGCAGGTCGGAACTTACCCGACAAGGAATTTCGCTTTGTCACTGTTACTTCTCAGGATCCTATGCACGCCTGAGATTGACTGAGACTCTCGCCTCAGCGGGTCGATCATTTCTGTCGACCTCTGCATGTCGCCATACAGCACGGACCATATCTTGCCCACCAAAAATGGGCCCTGGCGTGTGGTCTCTGAGGGGTCAACCCATCATCTGGGCGACTTCCCTGCTGATTGTCCGCACCGGTCGCATTGTCACTGATCCTAAAATCAGTAGCGCCGGATGCTCGGAGTTTCCAGCATACAGCCAGGTTTTACTAAGGCAGCTTTCATTCACCTTAGGACCGTTATAGTTACGGCCGCCGTTTACCGGGGCTTAGCTTCGCTGCTTCGGATCAAGTCCTAACAACTCCACGTAACCTTCCGGCACCGGGCAGGCGTCAGCCCCTATACGTCGTCTTACGACTTAGCAGAGACCTGTGTTTTTGGTAAACAGTCGCTTCAGCCTATTCACTGCGGCCCCCTCGGGCTCCGTCCGCGAAGGACTTCACCCTACTGGGGCGCCCCTTATCCCGAAGTTACGGGGCTATTTTGCCGAGTTCCTTAACGAGGGTTATCTCGATCACCTTAGTATTCTCTACTTGCCCACCTGTGTCGGTTTTGGTACGGGCACGCGCTTCCTCCCTAGAGGATTTTCTTGGAGGTATGGCGTCAGGGACTCGCCGGCTTAGAGCCAGCTGGCATCGCACCTCAGGTTATGCGGCCCCGCATTTAACATGGGCCACCCCTACATGCTTACCCCAGGGCAACCATCGCCTGGGTTCCCTTAGCCTTCCCCGTCCCCCCATCGGTCAAACGGAAACGACGTGGTACAGGAATATCAACCTGTTGGCCATCGACTACGCCTTTCGGCCTCGCCTTAGGTCCCGACTAACCCTGAGCAGACGAACTTTACTCAGGAATCCTTGGGCAATCGGTGGAAAGGATTCTCACCTTTCTTTCGTTACTCATGCCGGCATTCTCACTTCCCACGCCTCCACGGCTGGCTTACGCCGCCGCTTTACTGGCGTAGGAACGCTCTCCTACCGCGCGATCGACTCGAAAGTCTCACGCACCCGCAGCTTCGGTGACTAGCTTGAGCCCCGTTACATTGTCCGCGCTCGAACACTTGACCAGTGAGCTGTTACGCACTCTTTCAAGGATGGCTGCCTCTAAGCCAACCTCCTGGTTGTCTATGCACTCGAACATCGTTTCCCACTTAGCTAGTACTTTGGGACCTTAGCTGGCGGTCTGGGCTGTTTCCCTTTCGACGCTGAAGTTTATCCCCCAGCAACTGACTCCCGGAGTAGACGTGATGGTCTTCGGAGTTTGCCTGAAGTCGGTAACCTGGTAGGGCCCCTAGTCCAAACAGTGCTCTACGGCCACCACGTAATTTATCCGAGGCTATACCTAAATATATTTCGGAGAGAACCAGATATCACTGAGCTTGATTAGCCTTTCACTCCGACCCACAGGTCATCCGCCCAGTTTTCAACCTAGGTCGGTTCGGCCCTCCACGAGGTCTTACCCCCGCTTCAGCCTGCCCATGGGTAGCTCGCTCAGTTTCGGGTATACCGCCTACGACTATGTCGCCCTATTAGGACTCGCTTTCGCTACGGCTCCGCTCATCGCTTAACCTTGCCGCAGACGAGTAACTCGCCGGCTCGTTATGCAAAAAGCACGCGGTCACACCACGAAGGTGCTCCCACCGCTTGTAGGCGCGCGGTTTCAGGTACTATTTCACTCCCCTTCCGGGGTACTTTTCACCTTTCCCTCACGGTACTAGTCCGCTATCGGTCACCAAGGAGTACTTAGCCTTGGAGGGTGGTCCCCCCAGGTTCAGTCCGCGTTTCACGGGCGCGGACTTACTCAGGAACATCTGACAGGAGATCGTGCAGTTTCGTCTACGGGACGATTGCCCTCTATGGTACGCGGTTCCACACGTTTTGACTACCACACGATTTTGTAACTCCTGCCGAGCCGGACACGACTCGGAACAGACGTCCTACAACCCCCAGTAAGCAACGCATGTCCGCTTACACTTACTGGGTTTGGGCTGATCCCTTTTCGCTCGCCACTACTCAGGGAGTCTCTTTTGATTTTCTTTCCTCGGGGTACTGAGATGTTTCACTTCCCCCGCTTGTCTTCTCCCACCCTATGTGTTCAGGTGGGGATAACGCCGCATTACCAGCGCTGGGTTTCCCCATTCGGAGATCCACGGGTCAAAGGCTATTCAGCGCCTAACCGTGGCTTATCGCAGCCGTTCACGTCCTTCTTCGACTCTTGGTGCCAAGGCATCCACCATGCGCCCTTACTATCTTGACGGTGATCTTTAATCCGATGGACGCAAGCGTCCATCGGATATCGGTGATACCCGTTATTCAGCCGCCGCTTATCGATGGCGGCTGATTGTGGCTTCTGTGCAGTTTTCAAGGACCGTGGAGAGGCGATAACGCCGGCCGGTCTTGCGCATTTTGGTCACACCGTTTAGGACGTGTCCACGCAAACACCGGCGGACGCCGGTCTCTCAAAACTCAACAGCATGCTGGGGTCGTTTTGCGGACGTGGTCATTTGTGTTTCCAAGTAGTAAGAAACACGTGTTACTCACGCCCATCCAGCCAGGTTCGGTCGACATGCTAGGCCCGATCTGCTCATCACCGTGCGATTCCCCGGGAGAGCCTCTGGGGCAAGCCCCTCAAGCTCCGACCTCTTGCGAGGCCCCGTTCGATCGCCCGGCCGCTGGACCGGGGCACTGTTATGTGCTCCCTAGAAAGGAGGTGATCCAGCCGCAGCTTCCGCTACGGCTACCTTGTTACGACTTCACCCCAGTCACGAGCCCCACCTTCGACGGCTCCCTCCCTTGCGGGTTAGGCCACCGGCTTCGGGTGTTGCTCACTCCCGTGGTGTGACGGGCGGTGTGTACAAGGCCCGGGAACGTATTCACCGCGGCAATGCTGATCCGCGATTACTAGCAACTCCGCCTTCATGCAGGCGAATTTCAGCCTGCAATCCGAACCGAGACGCACTTTAAGGGATTCGCTCCACCTCGCGGTATCGCAGCCCTCTGTATGCGCCAATGTAGCACGTGTGTAGCCCTGGACATAAGGGGCATGAGGACTTGACGTCATCCCCACCTTCCTCCGGTTTGTCACCGGCAGTCTCGCATGAGTCCCCAACTAAATGCTGGCAACATGCGACGGGGGTTGCGCTCGTTGCGGGACTTAACCCAACATCTCACGACACGAGCTGACGACAGCCATGCACCACCTGTGAACCTGCCCCGAAGGGAAGGCGTGTTTCCACGCCGGTCAGGCACATGTCAAGCCCAGGTAAGGTTCTTCGCGTCGCGTCGAATTAAACCACATGCTCCGCTGCTTGTGCGGGCCCCCGTCAATTCCTTTGAGTTTTAGCCTTGCGGCCGTACTCCCCAGGCGGACAACTTAATGCGTTAGCTTCGACACGGGGGGAGTCGACACCCCCCACATCTAGTTGTCATCGTTTACAGCGTGGACTACCAGGGTATCTAATCCTGTTTGCTCCCCACGCTTTCGCGTCTCAGCGTCAGTCACGTCCCAGCGAGCTGCCTTCGCCATTGGTGTTCCTCCTGATATCTGCGCATTTCACCGCTACACCAGGAATTCCACTCGCCCCTTCCGGACTCTAGCCCCACAGTATCCACCGGCATTCCAGGGTTGAGCCCTGGACTTTCACAGCGGACTAATGGGGCCGCCTACACGCTCTTTACGCCCAATAATTCCGGACAACGCTTGCACCCTACGTATTACCGCGGCTGCTGGCACGTAGTTAGCCGGTGCTTCTTGTGAAGGTACCGTCACTCCGTTCGGCTATTCACCGAAGAAGCTTCGTCCCAACTGAAAGGGGTTTACAACCCGAAAGCCTTCTTCCCCCACGCGGCGTTGCTGCGTCACGCTTTCGCGCATTGCGCAAGATTCCCCACTGCTGCCTCCCGTAGGAGTCTGGGCCGTGTCTCAGTCCCAGTGTGGCTGATCGTCCTCTCAGACCAGCTACCCATCGAAGCCTTGGTGAGCCGTTACCTCACCAACAAGCTAATGGGCCGCGGGCCCATCTCGATGCGGAGGCCGAAGCTTCCTTTCCCCTTGCGGGCACATCCGGTATTAGCCCGAGTTTCCTCGGGTTGTCCCGGTCATCGAGGCAGGTAACCCACGTGTTACTCACCCGTTCGCGGCTCTGCCCCGGGGCAAGCCCCGGTTCGTCGCTCCACTTGCATGTGTTAAGCACGCCGCCAGCGTTCGTCCTGAGCCAGGATCAAACTCTCCGTGAAGAACTACATTCACTGAGAGTGTCATTGGTTTTCAGCTCCGCTCTTCGTGCGCGAACGCACGATCGGCTTTGCATCCGCCGGGACCCATACACCGTGGTCCCGACCCATGACGGGGTACTACCAATCTACTTGACTCTTTGTACCGCCACCGTATGCGCCTTGAGCGCACCCGCTGGCGGGTCGAACCTGGACGCACACCACGATCGATCGATCTCGATCGTAGATGCGCATGCTGTTGAGTTTTCAAAGACCGCCGTGCCTCTTTGGGGAGGACATCCCCGGAGAAGTCCGTTCCGACCCTACGCCCTGGGGCGCGTTTTTGGGCCGACCGGGGAGTATAGCGCTCAGGACGGACCGTGGCAAGCCCGTCGCCTGCCGTGACGATCCGAAGTCTTCACGCTGCGTCAAGCAGCATAGGTGGCGCCGCGGACGGAACGCGCGCTCCTACGCGATCGGCGGCGGCTCGCCTTCGGCGCTGGCGGCAAGCGCCGGATCCCAGGCGCACACCGCGCAGGCATGATTGAACGCCGAGCGGGCGAGCTCGAGCCCGGCCGCGTGCGGGTCGGGGCTCGCGCGGACGTCGTCCCAGTCGAGGATGTACTCGCCGAGCGCCTCCTCCCAGCGTGCGGCCGCGGGGGACAGCGTCGCGTCCGCGAACCCCTCCGGCGCCGGATGCGCGTAGGCGTAGAAGGCCGCCTTGCCATAGCGCGGATCGCCCGGCCACCAGCCGACGGCGACCTCCTGCGCGTCCATCGCGTTGCGCATGATGAAGTCATCCGAGGGCGGGTCGGCCCGCTCGCCGGAGAACAGATTGACCGCGAGATCGAACGAGCCCCACCACGCGTTGACCGGCGTGCAGCGCCCGCGATACGGCGCGCGGAACTCCGCGAGCACGAGCGCCGCCTGGGTCGCGGCGGCGAAGTAGGAGGCGACTTGGGCGGGGTCGTAGCGCGCGTGCTCGTCGTCCTCGTCGAGCGGCACGCTCCAGGGGACCTCCTGCGGCGTCGGGTCGATCTCGACGGCGCCGGCGAGCGCGCGGACCGCATCCAGCAGCTCGCGCGTGACCGCGCCCACCGCCCGGTCGGGGGCCAGCGCGACGCGCCGTACGCCACCCGCGCTGTGCTCGACGACCGCCTCGTGGGTGCGCAGGTCGAGCGTGACGACGAGCGCCCCCGAACCGTCCGGCGCCGGCAGCGGGGCGGTCTCCCACCCCCGGGCGGTCAAGCGCAGCGCCGCGTGTTGAAGCTGCGGCTCGGGCGGCGCGAGCACCACCGCCAGCTTGCCGAGCACCTGGGTGTGCGCGTGCAGGGTGTCGCAGGTCTCGCTCCACTGCTCGTAGGAAAGCGCGGGCCACTCGACGGACATCGACTCATCGGACACTGAGGACTACACGCTACCCGGTCACGGCATCCTCACGCTCACCAGCCTCACCAGCCGTGGCGGCATCAGCCCGCGCGCAGGCGCCGGAAGCGGCGCTTGCCGAGCTTCAGCACCTGGCCGTCGGCGCGTTGGGCTGTGACGTCGTGCTCGCCCTTTGCGAGCGGCTGCTCCCCGAGTGTCGCCGCGCCCTGGTCGATCAGCCGCCGGGCCTCCGAGCGGGAGATGCCGAACGCATCCGCGATCACGCCGGGCAGATGCACCTGCCCGTCCTCGCCGGGCGCGAAGCGCGCCTCCTCGATCTGCTCGGGCGTCGCGTGCTCGATGTGCACGCGGTCGAACTCCCGCTCGGCCTGCTCCGCCGCCTCCGGAGAGTGCAGCCAGGCCACGATCCCCCGCGCGAGCGCGCGCTTGGCGTCGCGGGGTTGTAGCCCGCCGGGATCGAAGCCGGCCGCTCCTGGGTCGGGTCTCCCTGGGTCTGATGCTCCTGGGCCGGGTCTCCCCGAGTCGGGTGCTCCTGGGTTGGGTGCTCCTGGGCCGGATGTTCCTGGGTCGGGTGCTCCTGGGTCGGGTGCTCCTGGGTCGGGTGCTCCTGGGTCGGGTGCTCCTGGGTCGGGTGCTCCTGGGTCGGATGAGATGCCGTGTGGGAGCAGCAGCCGGTAGTACTCCGCCATCGCCTCGTCGGGGATGCTGAGGGTCTTCCCGTACATTTCCCCGGGCTCGTCCGTGACCCCGATCTGGTTGCCGAGCGACTTCGACATCTTCTGGCGCCCGTCGGTGCCGACGAGGATCGGCATCGTCAGGATCGCCTGCTCGGGCTGGCCGTAGGCGCGCTGGATGTCGCGCCCGAGCAGCAGGTTGAACTTCTGGTCGGTGCCCCCCAGCTCGACGTCGGCCTCCACGGCCACCGAGTCATAGCCCTGCAGCAGGGGATACAGCAGCTCGAGCATCGAGATCGGCTCGTTCGCGGAGAAGCGTTTGGCGAAATCGTCGCGCTCGAGCAGCTGCGCGACGGTCGTCGTGCGCAGCAAGCCGAGCAGCTCGATCATGCTCAGGTCCAGCCACTCGCTGTTGCGCCTGACCTCGAGCCGCTCGGGATCGGGGTCGAGGATCTTCAGCGCCTGCTCCTGGAAGGTCTGCGCGTTGGCCTCGATCTCCTGCTCGCTCAGCATCGGGCGCAGGCTCGAGCGCCCCGATGGATCGCCCACGCGCGCGGTGTAGTCGCCGACGATCAGCACGACCTTGTGCCCGGCGTCCTGAAGCTCGCGCAGCTTGCCGAGCACGACCGCGTGGCCGAGATGGATGTCGGGGGCGGTCGGGTCGATTCCGAGCTTGACGCGCAGCGGCCGGTCCTGCTCGCGTGCGGTCCGGAGCTTCGCCGCAAGCGCGCCCTCGGGGAGGCTGTCGATCGTGTTGCGCTCGAGGACAGCGGCCTCCTCGTCGGCCCCCCGCTGAGGTGCGTCTTCCATTGGGGGCCAATGGTAGAGTCTTGCCCTCTGTGGAGTCCGCCGCACCGCCAGTCCGCGGCCGGCCACGTCTGAAGAGGCTGCGCTTCTTGCTGATCCTCTTCGCCGTGCTGTTGCTCGGTCTCGTCTCCTTCGTCTTCGGCATGTTCGTGGCCGTTGCGTCAGACCTGCCCTCGCTGACGAAGTTCTCGCAGTTCAAGAACGAGCAGAGCTCCTATCTCTACGACGACGTCGGCCACCCGATCGGCGTGCTCAGCCAGCAGAACCGCGTGATCGTCACGCCCTCCCAGATCCCCCAGATCGCCAAGGAGGCGGTGATCTCGATCGAGGACAAGCGTTTTCGTTCCAACAGCGGCGTCGACATCCGCGGGATCGCGCGCGCGTTCGTGCAGGACATCGAGCACAAAGGCTCGGTCCAGGGCGCCTCCACGATCGAGCAGCAGTTCATCAAGAACGCTCTGCAGGCCCAGTCGCACCGCACGATCTTCGAGAAGCTCCGCGAGGCCGCGCTCGCCTACCAGCTCTCGCACAAGTGGTCGAAGGAAAAGATCCTCGCCGCCTACCTCAACACGATCTACTTCGGCAACGGCGCCTACGGGATCGAGGCAGCGGCGCAGACCTACTTCGGCCAGCAATCGGGCCATGACGGCTGCGGCACGCCGGGGCACGAGCTCTGCGTCCAGCAACTGCAACCGTGGGAGGCGGCGCTGCTGGCGGGCATCATCCAGGACCCCACCGCGTATGACCCGGCGGAGCACCCACTGGCGGCGCGCGAACGCCGCGACGTGGTCCTGCGCCAGATGCTCGACCAGGGCTACATCTCCCAGCCGGTCTACGCGGCGAGCGTCAACCACGACGTCCCCTCGGCGACGCAGGTGCAGGCGCCCGAGGAGGAGACGGTCGAAGGGGTCGACGCCGGCTACTTCACGAGCTGGGTCGCCCAGCAGGTGATCGAACGCTACGGCGCGCCGCGCGCGTTCGGCGGCGGCCTGCGGATCAAGACGACGCTCAACCTCGAACTGCAGCGCGCCGCCGAACACTCGATCGACGCCTACCTCGAAAACCCCGAAGGCCCATCCGCGTCGCTCGTGGCGATCGAAAACTCGACCGGCGAGGTGCGCGCGATGGTCGGCGGGCGCAACTACGACTCAAGCCCCTTCAACCTCGCGACCGAGGGCGAGCGCCAGCCCGGCTCCTCGTTCAAGGCCTTCGACCTCGCCGCCGCGCTGGAGGACGGCATCTCCCCCGAATCGGTCTGGACCTCCAAGCAGAAGACCTTCTTTGTTCACGGTCCGGGCGGCACCGAAAAATTCGTCGTCCACAACGACGAAGGCGCCTACACGGGCTCGAACACGCTCACCGCCGCGACCGCCTACTCCGACAACTCGATCTACGCCGAAGTCGGCCTGAAGGTCGGCACCACAAAGATCGCAAGCCTCGCCCACCGCATGGGCATCACCACGCCGCTCTCCACGAACGCTGCGATGACGATCGGCGGCCTCACGATCGGCGTCACCCCGCTGGACATGGCCCACGCCTACGAGACAATCGCCCACGGCGGGCAGCGCGTCAGCGGCACGCTGACCAAAGACGACGCCCCGGTCGGGATCCAGGAAGTCCAGGCCGGCGACGGCCAGCCGCTCCCGGACGGCGCGAAGGTCGACAGGAACGTCGTCGAGACCAAGCGCGTGCTCCCCGCCGAAATCGCCGCGACCGAGACCTCGGTGCTCGAGACTGTGCTCGCGTACGGCACCGCCAAAGACGCCGCGCTCGGCGAATTCGCGGCCGGCAAGACCGGCACGACCTCCAACTACGGCGACGCCTGGTTCGTCGGCTACAACCACAAGTACACGGTCGCCGTCTGGGTCGGCTACCCCAACGGCCTCGTGCCGATGACCACGCAGTTCGATGGCGGGCCCGTGCTCGGCGGCACGTTCCCCGCGCTGATCTGGCACGACTTCATGACCTCCGCGCTGCAGGTCGAAAAAGAACAGGCCGAACACACCGCGCATCCGAAGGGGTCCACGAGTGGGAGCGGCGCCGGCAGCTCCAGCACGGGCGAATCCGAAAGCGGCGCGCCGGCGAGCACGACCAGCACGGGGCCCGGTCAGGGCGCGACGCCGACGACGGGCGCGGGCGCCGGGGCGGGCAAGGAAGGCGCGGGCAAGTCCGCCACGGGTGGAGGCGGCGCCAGCGGCGGCGGTGGCGGCGGCGAATCTGGAGCCGGTGCCGGGACCCCCAAAGCCGGGGCCGAACCAGAACACACCGCCACGCCAGCGCCTTCGACCCCGGCACAGGAAACGCCGAAATCCTCCGAACCGGCGACACCGGCCGCGCCCAGCTCCCCCTCGCCCACCGGCGGGGCGGCTGCGCCCTAATTCGCCGCGCTCTCGGCTCCGGGCGCGGGCCGAGGCCGCGACACGTGCCGGTTCCCCGCCACGCTGAACCGCCAGGGGAGCTCGGCCGCCTTCGTGATGCCGACGCGCGTGGAGGCGAGTATCTGGGGCTCGTGGGGCTCGCGCGAGCCGCTCTCCGATCGACCGATCACAGCTCGGCCAGCATCGCGGGGAAGAATCAGGACCGGCCCGCGCGTGAGATCGCTGCCGTTCTCGGAGAGCTCGATCCCGAGCGCCTGCGTCAGCTTGCCGGGGCCGGAGCAGAGCTCCTCGTCGCGGATCGCGGTCCCCGTTCCCGTGCCGACGATGCCCGTACCCCCCACTCCCCCCGGCACCGGCGCGCGGCGCGCGCGCATCGCCTCGATCCCCTCTAGCGGTTCGAGCGCCCGGATCAGCACCGCGGCGCCGACGCCCTCGGGCTCGCAGACCGCGTTGAGCAGCGCGTGGATCCCATAGGAGCGGTAGACGTAGGCGCGGCCGGGCGGCCCGAACAGCGTCTGCGTGCGCGGCGTCAGCCCGACGAACGCGTGGCAGGCCGGCTCGGAGTCGTGGTAGGCCTCGGTCTCGACGATCACACCGCTGGTCGTGGGTTCGCCGCCGCCGGCGGGGCGATGCTCGACAACGCAGCCGATCAGATCGCGGGCGACCTCGAGGACCGGGCGCGCGTAGAAGCCGGCGGGCAGCGGATCGATCGCCCTTCGACCGGCCGCGGAGGATCCGGGGCGCGCCTCGCCGACCGCCGCACCATCGGCCGGTGGCTGGCCGGCGTCCGATCGGTCAGCTCGCGCCCGCGCCATCGAGCACCGCTCGCGCCTGAGCGATCTGCTCCCGAACCCGCGCGGTCGAGGTACCCCCCTCGGAGATCTTCGACTCCAACCACGAGCTCTGGCGCAGCGCCTGGAAGTACAGCTCGCTGTGCGCCGCCAGCTCGGCGCTGTGCGCGGCGAGCTCCTCGACGGTCAGCTGCGACAGCGCTCGACCGCTGTCGACGGCGGTCCGTACGAGCCCGGCGACGACGCCGTGCGCCTCGCGGAACGGCACGTCGCAGCGCGCGACGAGCAGGTCGGCGATGTCGGTTGCCGCGAGCAGCTCGTCGGAGGCGGCGGCCGACATCCTCGCGCGCGAGAAACGTACGCCCGCGAGCATCCCGTGCGCGGCGGCGAGCGACAGCTCGATCGTGTCGACGGCGTCGAACAGGTGCTCCTTGTCCTCCTGCAGGTCCTTGTTGTAGGTCAGCGGCAGCGCGTGAATCACGCCGTGCAGCGCCGTGAGATGGGCGACGACGCGGGGGGCCTTGCCGCGCAAGAGCTCGGCCGCGTCGGGGTTCTTCTTCTGGGGCATGATCGAAGAGCCCGAGGACCAGGCGTCGGGGAGCTCGCAGAACCCAAACTCCTCGCTCGACCACAGCACCAGCTCGGCGCCCAGCCGGGAGAGGTGCGTCGCGCAGGTGGCCGCCGCGGCGAGGTAGTCGAGGATGAAGTCGCGCCCGGAGACGGCGTCGATCGAGTTCGGCGCGACCTCGCGAAAGCCCAGCTCCCGCGCTACGAAACCACGGTCGGTGTCGAAGTTGACCCCAGCGAGCGCCCCCGCGCCGAGCGGCAGCCGGCCGGCCTCGTGCTCGGCGTAGGCGAAGCGCGCGCGGTCGCGGTCGAGCATCCAGAAGTAGGCGAGCAGGTGATGGCTCAGGTAGACGGGCTGGGCGCGCTGCAGGTGCGTGTAACCGGGCAGCGGCCAATCGAGGTGCTCCTGCGCGCGGGCGAGCACGACGCCCATCAGCTCCCCGATCGCCGCCTGCGCGGCGGCGGCGCGCTCGCGCGTGAAGATCGCGAGGTCGGTCACGACCTGGTCGTTGCGCGAGCGGGCGGTGTGGAGCTTGCCGCCGACCGGTCCGGCGAGCTCGGTCAGGCGCCGCTCGATCGCCATGTGGATGTCCTCGTCGTCGGCCTCGAAGGGGAAGCGCCCGTCGCGCAGCTCGAGCTCGACCGCATCGAGGCCGGCGAGCAGCGCGTCGCGATCCTCGGCCGCGATGATCTCGCGCGCCGCCAGCATCCGCGCGTGCGCGCGCGATTGCGCGATGTCCTGCGGCCACAGCCTGCGGTCGAAGTCGAACGAGGAGTTCAGGCGCTGGAAGTCGGGGTGCTGGGGTTCGCGGAAGCGGGACATCAGCCGATCAGTCTATGTCCCAAGTCTGGGTCGAGCTTGACCTCGTCACCGCCAGCCGCGCCGTCAGCAGTCGCGGAACGGGTTCTCGACCCTCACACCCGCGTAGTCCTGGCCGTCGTTGAGGTCCTCCGTCAGGACGACCCCGCAGTCGAGTGCGCGGGCAGCCTCGATGATCGCGCCGTCCCAATAGGAGATTTCAAAGCGAGCCTTCGTGTCAAGCGCCGCGAGCATCAGGCCGATGGTGACATCCTGGATGGGAAAGCCTCGGAAGGTGTCAATCAGCGACGTCGCCTGCTCGTGCGTGATGCGATCGGACCGGCTCTTGCGCGTCGCCTGCGCGTAGAACTCCTGGAGGACCTGCACGGAGAGCGCGAGGTCTGGGGCCAGCAGGATCTCGTTTGCCCGCGCGGCCTTGACCGGCTCCGTCTCGTCCGAGATCGCGTAGATCAGGACGTTGGTGTCAACGAACCGCACGTTTGCGCGCTTCGTCATCTTCGGCGCGACGCGCCGCACGGTCATGCAGTTCGTCGCGGCTGAGATTGTGGCGCGGGTCGAAGCCTTTGATCTGGCTGATGATCTCTTGCCGCTGGGCCGCAAGGCGCGCGAGCTCGGCGTCTCGATCCGATAGCGAGCGCAGGTACCCGGCGACCAGCGCGCTGACCGAACTGCCCTTCTCAGCGGCGCGAACGCGGGCCGCTCGGTAGACCTCCTCGGGGACGGAAACGGTGATGTTGGTCATGCTTCGATATTACCACAGAAACACAGTTACTGTGAATCACAGTCCTGCAGGTATGGCCAGCTACCGGCCGAGGACCACGCGCAGGGCCTCGCAGACACGGGTGACCTGGCCCTCGGTCATCTCCGGAAAGAATGGGAGGGCCACCGAACGCGCGGCGATGTCCTCGCAGACCGGGAGCTCGCCCTCGCGGTGGCCGAAGCGCTCGCGGTAGAAGCTCATCAGGTGGATCGCCGGCAGATACGGCTTGCTCTGGATGCCCTGCTCGGCCAGCGCGCGGATCGTGCCGTCGCGATCTACCCCGCGCGGGAGCTGCACAACGAACACGAACCAGCCCCGGCGGCCGCCCTTGCCGCCGAGGTCACCGGCGCCGTCGAGACCGTCGGTACTACCGAGTCCACCAGCCCCATCGGCGCAGGGCAGCCCCAGCCCCTCGATCCCAGCGAGCGCCTCGCGATACAGGCCCGCAACCCGCGCGCGGCCCGTGAGCATCTCGTCGAGCCGCTTCAACTGAGCGAGCCCGAGCGCGCAGGCGATGTCCGACAGGCGGTAGTTGAAGCCCAGACGGTCGTGATCCAGCCAGCCCATATCCGGAGCCCTGCCCTGGTTGCGCTCGGAATCGATCCTCGCCTTCATGGCCTCGTCCTCAAGCGTGACCATCCCCCCCTCGCCTGTTGTGAGCTGCTTGTTCGCATAGAACCCAAACACAGCCGGATGTCCCCGCCCCCCGACCGTGCCCCCGTCGGAATAGACGGCTCCAAGCGCCTCACAGGCATCCTCGACAATTCCCAACCCGCCATGGCTCTCCGCGATCCGCTCGAACGCAATCATGTCGGCCGGATACCCAAAGATGTGCACCGGCAACAGCGCCTTCGTCCGCTCGGTCACAGCCGCGGCAGCCGCCTCCGGATCGAGGTTCAGCGTGACCGGATCGATGTCCGCGAACACGGGCCTCGCCCGCTCGTAGATCGCTGCATTGGCCGACGCGACAAACGAGAACGGGCTCGTGATCACCTCATCCCCATCCCCCACCCCAACGGCCCTCAACGCCAGATGTAACCCAGCGGTCCCACTGGACACAGCGCTCCCCCACCTCGCCCCAACGCGTTCGGCGAACGCCCGCTCGAACTGCGGCACCCTCGGCCCAAGCGACAACTGTCCCGAACGCAGCACGTCAATCACAGCCCGCTCCTCAGCCTCCCCCAACACCGGCTGCGCCAGCGGGATCATCTCCTCCTCCCCGTTCACGGGAGGCGTGCGGCCGGCTGCATCCCGTACTCCAGCGAATCAACCAGTGCATCCCAAGAAGCAGCGATAACGTTCTCGGAAACCCCAATCGACCCCCAAACCTCAGCCCCATCGGAGGCATCGAGCAAAACCCGAGTCACGGCCCCGGTGCCCTTGGTCTCGTCGAGAATCCGCACCTTGAAGTTCACGAGGTCGATGTCCCGCAGATGGGGGTGGATCTCGCCGATCGCATCGCGCAAAGCCCGGTCGAGCGCGTTGACCGGCCCGTTGCCTTCGGCCGTGCGCACGTAGCGCTCCTCTTCGCCGGTCGGGGTGGAGATCCAGATCTTGATCGTGGCCTCCGTCTGCACATGCCCGTCGGCCTGTTTCTCGACGATCACGCGCCAGGACTCGAGCCGGAACAGCGGCTCGTAGACGCCGGCCTCGCGGCGCATCAAGAGCTCGAACGAGCCGTCGGCGGCCTCGAACTGGAAGCCCTCGTGCTCGAGCGTCTTGACGCGGTCGACGACGCGCTGGGCGAAGTCCCCGTCCTCGGCGGCGGAGATCCCGGCCTCGCGCGCCTTCTCCGCCACGGTGCCGCGCCCGGAGAGCTCTGAGACGAGCACGTCGCGGCGGTTGCCGACCAGCTCCGGATCGATGTGCTCGAAGGTCTGCGCGTCGAGCTTGACGCCCGCGGCGTGCAGCCCGGCCTTGTGCGCGAAGGCATGCTTGCCGACGTACGGTTGCGCCGGGTCCGGCGCGCGGTTGAGCAGCTCGTCGACGAGATGCGCGGTCTCGGTCAGGCGCGCGAGCTGCTCGGGGGTCAAAAGCTCGTGGCCGAGCTTGAGCTGCAGGTCGGCGATGATCGTCACGAGGTTCGCGTTCCCGACGCGCTCGCCGATCCCGTTGATCGTGCCCTGCACCTGCGTGGCGCCCCCTTCGACCGCCGTCAGCGTGTTCGCGACCGCGCAGCCGGAGTCGTCATGGCAGTGGATCCCGAGCGCGATCCCCGGCAGCGCTTCGTTCACGACGGCCATCGCGACGCGGATCTGCGGCGGCAAGGAGCCGCCGTTGGTGTCGCACAGCACGACGCGCTCGGCCCCCGCGTCGGCCGCTGCGCGCGCGCAGTCCAGCGCGTAGCCGGGGTCTTCGGCGAACCCGTCGAAGAAGTGCTCGGCGTCGAGCAGCACGCGCTTGCCGTGTCTGATCAGGAACGCGACCGACTCGGCGATCATCGCGAGGTTCTCCTCGCGCGAGACGCGCACGACCTTCTCGACGTGCAGCAGCGAGGCCTTGCCGACGATCGTGCACACTGGCGCGAACGACTCAGCGAGGATCCGCAGCCCCTCGTCTTCGTCCGCGGCGGTCTCGCGCCGGCGCGTCATCCCGAACGCGACGATCTCGGCGGTCTCCAGGCGCTCCTCTGCGAGCAGCTCGAACAGCTGCTCCTCCTTCGGGTTCGACGCCGGGAAGCCGGCCTCGATCATGTGCACGCCGAGCGCATCGAGCGCGTGCACGACACGCAGCTTCTCCTCGGCGGTCAGGCTCATGCCGCCGCCGCCCATGCCGTCGCGGAGGGTTGCGTCGTATAACTGAATCGTCGCGGTCATCGTTGCACGCTCCACGTCGACTCGGGCACCCCAGTCGATCGGCGCCGGCCCCCGGCGATCGGGACACGCCCTGTCATCGGGCTCACCCCGTAACTGTCGGCGCGCCGGCCGAGCTCGCGGCGCTGGCTGCATGCGCCGCGCCGGGAACATCGCCGGTGGGAGTCTGGAGCGCCGCCGGAGAGACGACGTCGAGCCACTCGCGGTAGCGCTCTGAGCGACCGTGGATCGCGTCGTCGAAGGCGGCCTGCAGCACGCGCGTGATCTCGCCCGGCTCGCCTGTGCCGATCGGGTGGTCGTCGACCTCGCGCACGGGCACGAGCTCGGCCGCGGTCCCGGACATGAAGACCTCGTCGGCGAGGTACAACTCGGCGCGGGCGACGTTACGCTCGACGACCTCGTAGCCGAGGTCGCCGGCGATCTGAATCAGCGAGCGGCGCGTGATCCCGTCGAGGATCGAATTGTGCTGGCCGGGCGTCGCGATCTCGCCGTCGCGGACGATGTAGATGTTCTCGCCGGTGCCCTCGCAGACGTGACCGTGCTCGTCGAGCAGGATCGCCTCCTCGTAGCCGGCCTTCAGCGACTCGACCTTCGCGAGGATGCTGTTCAGGTACTGCCCCGAGGCCTTCGCATGGGGCACGAGCGAGCGCGGGCTGATCCGCTCCCACGAGGAGACCTTCGCGCGGATGCCCTTGCGCTTGCCCTCCTCACCGAGATACGCGCCCCACTCCCAGCAGGCGATCGTCACGTCGACCGGGGCCTCCAGCGGGTTGAGCCCCATCTGGCCGTAGCCGCGGTAGACGATTGGGCGGATGTAGCAGGAGCTCATGCCGTTGCGGGCGACGAGCTCGAGCGTCGCTGAGCGCAGCTCCTCGGCCGAGTACGGCACGGGCATGTAGTAGAGCTCGGCGGACTTGAGCAGGCGCGCGACGTGGTCGGCATTGCGGAATACCGCAGGACCGAGCTCGGTGTCGTAGCAGCGCACGCCCTCGAACACGCCCGTTCCGTAGTGCAGGCCGTGCGTCAGGACGTGGACCTTGGCGTCCTCCCAGGCGACGAAATCTCCGTTCATCCATATGAGGTCGGTCTGGTCCACGTTCATTTCGCTCCTGCTGAGATGGTCGTTACTCGAGGTGGGCGATCACTGCCTTCGTCGCCTGCGCCGTGCCCGCCGTCCCTCCCAGGTCGGGGGTGCGCAGACCCGCCGCCAGCGCGCCTTCAACGGCCGATTCTACAGCCGCCGCCTCGCTTTCCAAACCGAGGCCGTGCCTGAGCAGCATTGCGGCTGATAGGAACATCGCCAGCGGGTTGGCCTGGCCGGTCCCGGCGATGTCCGGCGCGGAGCCGTGGACGGGCTCGAACAGGCCGGGGCTGGGACCAGCTCCCGGACCAGCTCCCCCGCCAGCCTGCCCCGCGGAGGAGGCATCGACGGCGGGCGCGGACCCAGCGCTCGCGGACCCGCCCAGCGACGCGCTCGGGAGCATCCCGATCGACCCCGTCAACATCGCCGCCTCGTCGGAGAGGATGTCGCCGAACATGTTCTCCGTGACGATCGTGTCGAACTCGCGGGGGTTGGAGACCAGCTGCATCGCGGCGTTGTCGACGAGCACGTGCTCGAGCTCGATCTCGGGGAACTCGCGCGCGTGTAACTGAGTGACGACCTCGCGCCACAGCCTGGATGTCTCGAGGACGTTTGCCTTGTCGACGCTGGAGACCTTGGGACCCCTCCCCCCCGGGGTACCACCCGACCGGGCCTCAGCCGCCTGAAACGCGGTGCGCGCAATCCGCTCGATCTCCTCGCGCGTGTACTCGCACAGGTCCGAGGCCGAGTCGGCCGTGCGGGTCTTCTCGCCGAAGTAGATCCCGCCCGTGAGCTCGCGCACGACGAGCAGATCCGTGCCCTCGATCCGCTCCTCGCGCAGGGGCGAGGCCGGGTAGAGCGCCGGGAGAGGCTTGACCGGGCGCAGGTTCGCGTACAGGCCGAGGCCCTTGCGCAGGCCGAGCAACCCCTGCTCGGGACGTGGCTTGGATGGGTCTGTCGTGTCCCACTTGGGGCCGCCGACGGCAGCCAGCAGAACCGCGTCGCAGGCGCGGCAGGCCGCGAGCGTCTCGCCGGTGAGCGCGGTCCCGTGCGCGTCGATCGCGGCGCCGCCGAAGGCGTGCTCCTCGAACTCAAACTCGCCGAGCGCCTGCAGCAGCTGTAGCGTCGGCGCCATGATCTCCGGGCCGATCCCGTCGCCGGGCAGCGTGACGATGTGGTGGCTCATGCCGCGACCCTACAGCGCCGTGGTCGCGATCGGCGCCCATCCGACGTTGCGGCTCTCCCGCTCGAACTCGTCGATCTCCGCGGCCCGCTCGAGCGTCATCGCGATGTCGTCGAGCCCGTTCAGCAGGCGGTGGCGGATCTCGTGGTCGATCTCGAAGGAGACCGCCCGGGTGGGCGGGGTCCCAATCCGCACCTCCTGCTCGAGCAGGTCGACCTCGCCGGCGCCGGCGTGCGCGAGCGCGCGGCAGTCCTCGCCGGAGAGCACGACCGGCAAGAGGCCGATCTTCGTGCAGTTGGAGTAGAAGATGTCCGCGAACGACGGCGCGACGAGCGCCTGGAAGCCATAGTCCTGCAGGCCCCACGGGGCGTGCTCGCGCGAGGAGCCGCAGCCGAAGTTCTCGCCCGCGACGAGGATCGGGTTCGCGGGCAGGTCCCAGCCGGGCTCCTTCGCCCAGTCATAGAACAGGAACTCGCCGAAGCCCGTGCGCTCGACGCGCTTGAGAAACTGCTTCGGCATGATCTGGTCGGTGTCGACGTCGGCGCGGTCGAGGTGGCTGACGGCACCGGCGATGACGCTGATGGGATCCATGTTCTGCTCCTAGCTCCAGTCGCGGATGTCGACAAAGTGGCCCTCGATCGCGGCGGCAGCCGCCATCTCCGGGGAGACGAGGTGGGTGCGACCGCCGCGCCCCTGGCGGCCCTCGAAGTTGCGGTTCGAGGTCGAGGCGCAGCGCTCGCCCGGTTGCAGGATGTCGGGGTTCATGCCGAGGCACATCGAGCACCCGGCCACGCGCCAGTCGAAGCCGGCCGCGCGGAACACCTCGTCGAGACCCTCTTCCTCGGCCTGTTTCTTGACCTGCTGGGAGCCGGGGACGACCATCGCGTCGACGCCCTCGGCGACCCTGCGGCCCTCGACGACCTTCGCGGCGGCGCGCAGGTCGCCGATCCGCGAGTTCGTGCAGGAGCCGATGAACACGCGGTCGAGCGCGATCTGCTCGATCGGCGTGCCGGGTTGCAGGTCCATATAGGTGAGCGCGCGTTCGGTCGACTCGCGGTCGGCCGGGCTGTCGAGCTCCTCGGGCCTCGGCACGTTCTCGGTGACGGCGCGCACCATCCCGGGGTTGGTCCCCCACGTCACCTGCGGTGAGATCTTGCTCGCGTCGATCGTGACCTCCGAGTCGAACTCGGCGCCCTCGTCGGTGCGCAGCTCGCGCCACTGCGCGATCGCCTTCTCGAGCTCCTCGCCACGTGGCGCGCCGGGGAGCTCCCGGTCAATGAACCAGGCGAAGGTCGTCTCGTCGGGCGCGATCATCCCGGCGCGACCGCCGCCCTCGATCGTCATGTTGCAGACGGTCATCCGGCCTTCCATCGAGAGCGCCTCGATCGCCGGGCCCGCGTACTCGACCACGTGCCCGGTCATCCCGCCGACGCCCAACTGTCCGAGCGTGCCGAGGATCAGGTCCTTTGCGGTAACGCCGAACCCCAGCGCGCCCTCATAGGAGATCCGCATCGAGCGCGGCTTGTGCTGGACCATGCATTGCGTCGCGAGCACGTGCTCGACCTCTGACGTGCCGATCCCGAACGCCAGCGCACCGAAGGCGCCGTGCGTGGAGGTGTGGGAATCGCCGCAGACGATCGTCATGCCGGGCTGCGTGACGCCGAGCTCGGGCCCGATCACGTGCACGATCCCCTGGCGCTCGGAGCCGAGCGAGTAGACGGGCACGCCGAGCTCCGCGCAGTTGCGCTCCAGTGTTTCCACCTGTACGCGCGAGAGCTCGTCCTTGATCCGCGCCGCCACGGGCGTGCCGTCGGTCGGCGTGTTGTGGTCGGCGGTCGCGAGCGTGCGGTCAGGGCGTCTGACCGGGCGGCCGGCCATGCGCAGGCTGTCGAAGGCCTGTGGGCTGGTCACCTCGTGGACGAGGTGCAGGTCGATGTAGAGCAGCCCGTGAGCTACCTCGTGGGTCTCCCAGATCTTGTCGAACAGCGTCTGTGGCATCGTTATCGGCCCTCCTCGTCGTGTTGTTAGCTGCGTCTCAGACCGGCGGATACGACCGCCAAGAAGGACGCCTCCGCGGTGGTCGGGTTCTCGAAGTGATGCGGCAGATCCGCGTCGAACGTGACGCAGTCGCCCTCTTTCAGCTCATAGGGGATGCCATCGCAAATCAGCAGGATCGCGCCATGCTCGACGAACGCGGTCTCGCGACTGCCCGGCTCGTGCATCGGCGGATCGTCGGTGGCACCGGTGGCGCCTCCGGGGACGAGCGTGTGTCGCGAAAGCTCCGCGCGCTGACCGGGTTGGCCGGATGTCAGCACCTCGAAGCTGTGCCCGCGCCGTTTGTTGCCCCCGCGCTGGCGATCGCCCGCGCGCACGATCGTCACGGCGCCCGACTCGTCCAGGCGCAGCAGCTGCGAGAGGCGCAGGTCCAGACCCGCGGCGATGCGCGCGGCGACCGTCAACGTCGGGCTCGTCTCACCGCGCTCGACCTGCGAGAGCATCGGCGCGCTCACGCCACTGCGCTCGGTCAGGTCGCGCAGCGACAGCCCCGAGGACTCGCGCAGCGCCTTCACGCGCGCACCGATCACCGCGGGGTCGAGCTGATCGGGCAGCGATGCGGCAGGTATAGGTGGAGATGCAGTTGCCATACGCGCGTACGTTATCACAGACACGAGTGATTCCGCCGAGCTCTCCCGTACGGAGCGAGCGCAACACTCACGAGCATGAAGAACTCAACCAATGCAAACAATGCCCATCTCAACGCTGGCGCCCCCCTTCGGGTGGCGCTAGCCTTCTTGGCATGAGCACGCATGCAATTGCGACCGTCAGTGCCGAGGAAGTGTTCAAATTGCCCAGGGGCGAGGGCAAGCGCTACGAGCTCATCGAAGGGCAGTTGCGGGTGATGTGCGCCGCCGGCTTCGAGCACGGTCGCGTCGCGATGACGGCTGGCCGCCTGTTGAGCAGCCACGTACATACCACCGGGAGCGGCGTGACGCTCGGCGCCGAGACGGGATTCATCCTGGCGCGAGGTCCCGACACGATGCGCGCGCCGGACGCCGCGTTCGTTTCCCAGGCTCGCGCGGACGCGGTCGGCCCCTCGCCGGGCTTCTGGCCTGGCGGCGCGCCGGATCTCGCGATCGAGGTGGTTTCGCCCGAAGACAGCCCTCCCTACGTGCGCGCGAAGGCGCTGAACTGGCTCGAGACGGGCGCGACCGCGGTGCTTGTGCTCGATCCCCCTACCTGCTCTGCGACCGTCTACAGAGCGGGCGGGGATGTCCAGTCCTACACCAATGGCACGCTCGACCTCAGCGACGCGGTGCCCGGCTGGCACGTCGCGGTCGCTGACTTCTTCGCCTGACGCGCGCCCGCCTGACGACGGGCGCGCGCCTGCACGCCTACTCTCCTACGGCCCCGCCGGCTCCGGCAATCCGATCGCCTCGCCGGCCTGCGCCCGGGCGACCGCAACCGACAGCGCGCGCACGTACGCGCGAGCGGCGGCGTCGATGATGTCGGTCGAGACGCCCTGCCCCGCACCGGTGTAGCCGTCGAGCTCGACCACGACCGAGACCTCGCCGAGCGCGTCCTGGCCCTCGGTGACCGCCCCGATCGTGAACTCGCTGAGGGCAGGAGCCTTGCCGGTGGCGACGTTGATCGCCTGGAAGACGGCGTCGATCGGCCCGTCCCCGGTGAACGAGCCGCTCGCTGTACCGCCGTCGGGCAGCCCGATCGACACGCGCGCGTGCGGCGGGCGCTGCGAGGAGGCCTCGACGTCGAAGGACTCGAGCGCGTAGCCGGCGATCTCCTCGCGCAGCTCGTCGGTGACGAGCGCCTCGAGATCCATCGCGGTCACCTGCTTCTTCAGGTCGGCGATCTCCTTGAAGCGCTTGAACGCGGTGTTCAGCGCCTGGCCGTCGAGCTCGAAGCCCATCTCCTGCAGCGCGTCGCGCAGCGCGTGACGACCGGAGTGCTTACCCAGTACCAGCGAGTTGCTCTTCAGACCGATCGTCGTCGCGTCCATGATCTCGTAGGTCGTGCGCTCCTTCAGCACGCCGTCCTGATGGATGCCCGCCTCGTGCGCAAACGCGTTGCGCCCGACGATCGCCTTGTTCGGTTGCACCGGGTAGCCGGTCAGCCGCGAGACCAGCCGGCTCGTGCGCGCGATCTCGGTCGTCTCGATCCCGGTCCACAGCCCGAGGCTCGGCTCGCGCGTGCGCAGCAGCATCACGATCTCCTCGAGCGAGGCGTTGCCTGCGCGCTCGCCGATCCCGTTGATCGCGCACTCGACCTGGCGGCAGCCCGCTTCCAGGCCGGCCAGGGAGTTGGCGACGGCGATACCCAGATCGTCGTGGCAGTGCACGGAGACGACGACGCTCCGCAGGTCGGGCACCAGCCGGTAGAGCTCGGTGAACATCGCCGCGTACTCGCTCGGCATCGTGTAGCCGACCGTGTCGGGCACGTTGATCGTGCTGGCGCCCTCGTCGAGCGCGATCTGGATCACCTCGGCCATGTATTCGATATCCGAGCGCGAACCGTCCTCTGGGGAGAACTCGACATCGTCGGTATAGCTCTTCGCCTGCGCGACGGCGGCGCGAACCTGCCCCTTGACGTCCTCGCGCGTGGTCTGCAGCTTGTGCTTGATGTGCACGTCGCTGGTCGCGAGGAACGTGTGGATTCGTGCCCCACCCGCCCCCTCGGCGTCCTTGACCGCCTGCCAGGCAGCCTCGATGTCCTGCTTCGACGTGCGCGCCAGCCCGCAGATCACCGGGCCTTCGACCTCGCGCGCGATCGCCTGCACCGCCTCGAAGTCACCGGGCGAGGTGATCGGGAAGCCGGCCTCGATCACGTCGACCCCCAGCCGCGCGAGCTGGTGAGCGATCTCCAGCTTTTCCTGCCTGTTCAGGGAGATTCCCGGCGACTGCTCGCCGTCGCGCAGGGTCGTGTCGAAGATCCTGACACGGTCTGACTCGCTGCGTCCGGAACTCGTATTTCCTTCAGAGGTGCTCATGTCGTTCATGCTCCTTCTCTAGCTCGCTTTCGGTTCCTCTCTGCTGGGTATGCGGCTACGCGGCCGCCACGCGCTATTCCCCCCGAGGGGGGAGCAGGAGAAGCGAGAGAAGCGAGTTGCGAAACGACATCTGTTTTGCAGGGTAGCACCGGCCGCGGAGGGCCGCAAATCCCTACGGGGTCAAGACGACCTTGCCGACATTGCGACGCTCGACGATCATCGTCTGCGCCGCCCCGGCTTCATCGAAGTTGAAGGCGCCCGCGACCACCGGCTGGATCGTGCCGTCGTCGAGCATTGGACGCAACGGCGTCAACCACGGCTCGATCGTCCCGCGGTCCTTCAACAGCGTCAGCATGTTCAGCCCGATCACGGCCTTCGATTCGGTCATCTGCTTCATGATGTTGAAGCGTGGCATGCGCGCGACGGCGCGCAGCGCGGTGACCGGATTTTTGCGCTCGCCGGAGACGACCGAAGATGCACCGAAGGCGACCAGCCGCCCACCGGGACGCAGCAGCGAGTAGCTCTTGCGGAAGCTCTTGCCGCCAATCGCGTCGAGGATCACGTCGAACTGCGGCAGCCCGCGCTCCCAGCCGGACTGCGTGTAGTCGATCGCGTGGTCGACACCGAGCTCGCGGATGCGGTCGTGCTTGCCGGGCGAGGCCGTGCCGTAGACCTCGGCGCCGGTGCGCTTGGCGATCTGTGTGGCGGCGATGCCGACGCCGCCACCGGCCGAGTGCACGAGCACGCGCTCGCCGGCCTGCAACACCCCGTAGCCGATCAGGCCTGCCCACGCGGTCCCGTAGTTGACAGGGATCGCCGCCCCCTGCTCGAAGCTGAGCTGCTCGGGCAGCTCGAACACGTCGGCGGCGGGCACGGTCACCTGCGAGGCGTAGCCGCCGAATACGGTGGAGGCGAGCACGCGCTGGCCCGGGATGAGGGTCGGGTGGGAATCCGAAACGCCAGCACCCAGCTCGAGGATCGTGCCGGCGACTTCGTAGCCGACGACGCAAGGCGTCTTCGGCGCGTCCGGATACAGGCCCATGCGGGCCATCACGTCGGCGAAGTTGATGCCCGCCGCGGCGACGTCGATGCGCACCTCCCCGGCTTTCAGCTCGGGGTCCGGCCGCTCCTGCACCTGCAGCACGCTCGGCCCGCCGTGCTTGGTGATCACGATCGCCCGCATCGGAGACACCATAGCCGATTTGGTTAGTGGCCGCTAATAGCGCGGGCCAGCTCAGCTGAGCACGACGGCCCAGCCGTCGACGAAGCCCTCCGAAGCGACGATCTCATCGACCACCTCCGCGGGCACTGCGGCGTCGGTCGTGACGACCATTGCGGCTAGGCGCTGGGCGGCGCCGTCGGATCCGTCGTCGGCGGCGGGCTGCCCACTCGGCGTGTGACCGACGGCGGCTGAAGAGATGTTGACACCGTGCTTGCCGAAGATCGTGCCAACGCGCCCGATCATGCCCGGCAGATCCTCGTAGCGGAAGATCGTCACGAACCGCTCCAGCTCGACGGTGAAACGTCGCCCCTGGACCTCAACGAGGTGAGGCACGCGATTGGGTCCGATCGCGGTTCCGGCGACCGCGACCCGCTCACCGCCGGCGATCACAGTGACGCGGATCAGCTCATTGAAGTCCTGCGCCTCGGAGACGGACTTCTCCTCGATCACGATCCCCCGCTCCTCGGCCATGCTCGGCGCGTTGACGAGATTGACCTCCTCCTCCGTGCGCCCACCGAGCGCGCCGCCGATCACCGCGAGCGTCAACAGGCGCGTGTCGAAGTCCGCAATCCGGCCCATGAACGCAGCCTCGATCCGCTCGACCGAGCTGCCCTCGGCGAGCTCCATCGCCAGCCGCCCGAGGTTTTTCGCGAGTGGCAGGAACGGCCCGAGCACTTCCATGTCCTCGGCGCCGACCGAGGGAATGTTGACCGCCGTTGAGACGACGCCGCCGGTGAGCGCCGCGACGACCTGCTCGGCGCTCTGGTAGCCGGCGCGGTCGGTCGCCTCGGCGGTGGAGGCGCCGAGATGCGGCGTGACGATCACCTTCGGGTTGGCGAACAGCGGGTTCTCGGTCATCGGCTCCGACGGGAACACGTCCAGCGCGGCGCCGCCGACCTTGCCCGATTCCAGCGCCTGCCCGAGCGCCACTTCGTCGACCAAACCGCCGCGCGCGACGTTGAGGATGCGCACGCCGTCGCGCATCTGCGCAAACGCCTCGGCGTTCAGCCAGTTCTGCGTCTCGGGGGTCTTCGGCAAATGGATCGTGATGAAGTCGGCCTGCGCGTAGATCTCCTCGCTGTTCTCCGCCTTCTCGACCCCGAGCTCGCGGTAGCGATCGGCGCTGACGAACGGGTCGAAGGCGAGCACGCGCATGTTGAAGGCGCGCGCGCGGGTCGCCACGAGCTGGCCGATGCGTCCGAAGCCGACGATCCCGAGCGTCTTCTCGTAGACCTCCACGCCGGAGAACTTCGAGCGCTCCCACTTGCCGCTCGTCAGCGACGCGTAGGCCTGCGGGATGTTGCGCGCGAGCGCGAGCAGCAGCGCCATCGTGTGCTCGGCCGCGGTGACGACGTTCGACTGCGGCGCGTTGGCGACGATGATCCCGCGCTTGGTCGCGGCCTCGACGTCGACGTTGTCCACGCCCACCCCGGCGCGGCCGATCGCACGCAGGTTCGTTCCCTTTTCGATCAGCTCTGCCGTGAGCTTCGTCGCTGAGCGAATCAGGATGCCCTCGTAGTCGCCGATCCGCTCGGCGAGCTGCTCGTCGGTCCAATCGAAGCCGAGCTCGACATCGAAGTGCTCTCTCAGCAGCTCGATGCCCGAGTCGCCGATCTTCTCCTTGACCAGGACTTTCAAACGCTTGTCGTCGCTCATGCCGTCGTCTCCTTTGGACCGAACCAACGCACAAGTGGGTGTCTCATGCCGAGATCCTCTCTACGACCCAGTCGATACACGCGGTAAGAGCTTGAACGTCGCCGGCCTCGACCGCCGGGAACATCCCGATCCGCAACTGGTTGCGCCCCAGCTTGCGATAGGGCTCCGTGTCGACGATCCCGTTCGCGCGCAGCGTCTTCGCCACGACGGCCGCATCGACCTCGTCGTTGAAGTCGATCGTGCCGACCACCAGCGAGCGCTTCGCGGGATCGGCCACGAACGGTGTCGCGTAACCGCTACGCTCGGCCCAGCCGTAGAGGTGCTCGGAGGAGGCCGTCGTGCGCTCGACGCACCAATCCAGTCCGCCGCCATCGAGCATCCAGCGAATCTCCTCGGCGAGCAGGAACAGGCTCGCGACCGCGGGCGTGTTGTAGGTCTGGTCTTTGACCGAGTTCTCGAGCGCCGTCTGCAACGACAGGAACGCCGGAATCCAGCGCTGCTCGGATGCGTCGAGCGCCGCGATCCGCTCCTGCGCGGCGGGGCTGAGCAGCGCGATCCACAGCCCGCCGTCGGCGGCGAAGCTCTTCTGGGGAGCGAAATAGTAGGCGTCGGCCTGCTCGATCTGCACGGGCAGGCCGCCCGCGCCGGAGGTCGCGTCGATCAACACCAGCGCGTCGCCGGTTGCGGATGGCCGCTGCACGGGGACCATCACGCCGGTCGAGGTCTCGTTGTGTGCCCAGGTCACGACGTCGACCTTGTCCGCGCCGGTCTCGCCGGTCTCGCTGACGGCCGCCCCCAGCGCGGCCGAGTCGGGCGCATCGCCAGGGTCGGCCGAGACGACGATCGGATCCTGCAGGAATGGCGCACCGGTCGTGACGGTCGCGAACTTCGAGGAGAACTCGCCATAGGTCAGGTGCAGCGCGCGCCGCTCGACCAGGCCGAAGGCCGCGGCGTCCCAGAACGCGGTGGCACCGCCGTTGCCGAGCGCCACCTCGTAGCCGTCGGGCGGCGCGAACAGCTCGCGCAGGCCGGCGCGAATCTCACCGACGAGCGCCTTCACCGGCTTCTGCCGATGCGAGGTGCCCATCACCGCGGCGCCCTCTGAGGCAAGGCGTGCGAGCGCCTGCGGGCGCACCTTCGAGGGCCCGCAGCCGAAGCGTCCGTCGGATGGCTTCAACCCGTCGGGGATGACGAGGGCGGTTGTCTCTTCAGAAGTTGAGTTCGGCATCATGGGCTTCCTTCGTGGAATCTCGCAGATCGAAGAATGCCCAGGCGCGCGGCGGTCCAACCGTTACGTCGCTTCCCGGTGGTCGGTTCCACCTTGAGCGCCAGTCGCGACGACGCGAGCGAGTGTAGCTAATCCGGAAGGCGCTCACGAATCACCGTCGTGACGGTCCAGCCCTTTGGGAGTCTCGTGGGGGCAACCCCCTGCACCATACCCGGCGAGAGCAGGCAGAACTCGGGCGCCGGCCCGAAGACGAGCTGACGGCGCCACAGGCCCGCCCGGTTCGGGTTCATGCCGTCACCGAGCATCTCGTTGAGCGGTGGCCGCTTTGAACCCGGCGGCCGAGCGACCCACGTGGCCGCAGCACAGTCGAGATGTGGACTGCCCTCGATCAGACCGTAGAGACCACCCGAACCGCCGCCGAAGCGCCGCGCAATGGCATCGTGAGCGCTGCGATGACCATGACCAACCGCTGCCTCGTTCAATACTCCAAGCGCGGTGTAGTCCTCGACGAAGTACCAATCCTCGTAGCCATCGACGACGCCATCCAGCCACGGCAGCCCTGCGGCGCGATAACAGGCCGAGCCGCAAAACCCGGTGGGGGGCGCATGGTTCAGCGAGTGGTGAAACGCGCTCTGAGCCTGCTCGTAAGCGGCAGTCGCCGAATCATCCAAAGGGCGATGCCAGAAGACGTAGGCGAGCACCGCGGGAACCTCAGAACGAGGTTTCGATCCAGTCCATGCCCTCGCGCAGCTCGGCGCCGACGTGCTCGACCTGGGTGTCAGCCTGCTCGGCGCGCATCCGCTTGAAGTTCTCCTGCCCCGCGCGGTTCTCGGCGATCCACTCGCGCGCGAAGTCGCCGTCCTGGATCTCCTTGAGGATCTGGCGCATGCTCGCGCGGGTCTCCTCGGTGATCACGCGCTTGCCGCGCGTGTAGTCGCCGTACTCGGCCGTGTTGGAGATCGAGTAGCGCATCCCCGCAAGGCCCTTCTCGTGCATCAGATCGACGATCAGCTTGAGCTCGTGCAAACACTCGAAGTAGGCCATCTCGGGGTCATAGCCCGCGTCGACGAGCGTCTCGAAGCCGGCCTGGACGAGCTCGGAGGCACCGCCGCAGAGCACCGCCTGCTCACCGAACAGATCGGTCTCGGTCTCGTCCTTGAAGGTCGTCTCGATCACACCGCCGCGCGTGCAGCCGATCCCCCTCGCGTAGGCCAGCGCCAGACCCCGCGCGTTGCCGGTGGCGTCCTGCTCGACCGCGACGAGGCCGGGTACGCCGCTGCCTTCGAGGAACTGGCGGCGCACTAGGTGGCCCGGACCCTTCGGTGCGACCATCGCGACATCGACGCCGGGCGGCGGCTTGATCTCGCCGTAGTGGATCGAGAAGCCGTGGCCGAACAGCAACATGTTGCCCTCGGCGATGCCGTCGCGGATCTCATCCTCCCAGACCTGGTGGTGGAGCTCGTCGGGCAGGAGGATCATCACGAGATCGCCGCGGCTGGCGGCCTCGACGACGGAGCACACTTCGAGGCCCTGCTCGCGTGCCTTGGCGACCGAGTCCGAGCTTTCGCGCAGGCCGACGACGACTTTGACGCCGGAGTCCTTCAGGTTGAGGGCGTGGGCGTGGCCCTGAGAGCCGTAGCCGATGATCGCGACGGTCTTGCCGTCGAGCAATGTGAGGTCAGCGTCGTCGTCGTAGAGCATGGGCCGCAGGCTATCGCGTCGGCCGCGGCGACCGCGCTCAAGCGCTCGCGGATGCCACAAGCGTGCGCCCGGGAATGTCGAGCGAGCCGTCGGTCGCGGTGTAGGGCGCGAAACGCTCGGCGATGGCCGCTTGGATTTCGGCGATCTCGACTTCGGGACGATCGAGCACCGCGTCGTGGAGCTGGCGCGAGAGGTCGAGCGTCGAGTCCCAGAATTCCGCGAAGCTCGCGTGCCGGCGGTGCAGATCGAGCGCTTCGACGCGAACCTCGGCGAAGCCCGCCTGCTCGAGAAGCTCGCTCACGCGCTCGGGATCGCCCAGCGCGAAGGGTCCCGGCGTGCCCGACGGCGGCGGCTCGGTCAGGCCTTGCTCCCGCAGCTCCCGCGCCGGCAGCATCATCCACGGGTTGCTGTCGATCCGATCCCACACCGCCAGCGCGATTCGTCCACCGGGTCGCAGTACACGGCGGGTGTCGCGCAACGCGGCTGGCGGGTCGGCCATCAGCATGTAGCCCCAGCGGCACAGCGCGACGTCGATGCTCGCGACCGGCAGGTCGATCCATTCCGCGTTCAGAACCTGAAACTCGACGTTGCTCAAACCGAGGGCGAGCGCGCGCTCGCGCGCGCCGCCCAGCATCGCCTCCGCCTGGTCGGAGACGATCACGCCGCCCATCGGCGCGACCAGCTCCGCCGCGAGCATGCCCGTCTCCCCCAGACCCGCCGCCAGCTCGAGCACGCGCTCGCCCGGCTGCGGCACCGTCGCGTCGATCATCCAATGCGAGACCGGGGCGCCGAGCTCGCGCATCGCCTCCTGCCGGCCTATCCAGCCGGACGCCGCCTCTTCCCAGCTCTGCAGGCTCTCGTCGCGATGGGCGTTCGGGTCAAAGCTCATCGCGGACGCCACTCCAGGTCGACGAACGAGCCGCTCGCCGGCTGCCATCTCGCCGCGCGCTTCATCCTCGCTCGCTTCCGATCGGTAGTAGCTCTTTGCGCAGGAGCTTGCCCGAGCGGGTGCGCGGCAGCGGCTCCACGGCGAACGACACCTGCTTGGGCACCTTGTGCGCCGCTAGCTCGCGCGCGCAGTGGGCGCGCAGCGCCTCACCGTCGAGCTCCGTCCCCGGCCGCGCCACGACGATCGCAGTGACTGCCTCCCCCCAGCGCTCGTCGGCGCGGGGCACGACCGCCGCCTCGAGCACGTCGGGGTGGGCCTCGAGCACCGCCTCGACCTCCGCGGGCGCGACGTTCTCGCCGCCGCTGACGATCGTGTCGGCCTTGCGCCCGGTCACGCTCAGCCGGCCACGAGAGTCGACCACGCCGAGATCGCCGGTGTGCAACCAGCCGTCGGCGGCGAGCGAGCTGGGCGCGACGGTCGGCCCGGCGACGAGGATCTCGCCCTCCTGCCCGTCGGGCAGGGTCTCCCCGCGGGTATCTGGGGTGTCCACCGACGCAGCGACGATCTGCACGCGCGTGCAGAACAGCGGCGGCCCGGCATTCGGTTGCTGCTGGGTGGAGAGCTCCTCGAGCGTCGCGACAGGCGTCGTGGTGACCTGCGAGCAGGACTCGGTCAGTCCATAGGTAAGGCTTACCGGCATGCCCGCCTCATGCGCGCGAGCCACGAGCACGGCCGGTACCGGCCCACCCCCGGTCAGCGCACAGCGCAGCGCCGGTGGATGTTCGGGGTGGGCGGCCATCGCATCCAGCAGGCGCGCAAGCGTCGTGGCGACGAGCGAGACGAGCGTGATCTCCTGCTCCATCAGCGCCTCGAGAACCGCATTGGTGTCGAAGCGTTCGTGGACAACAGCGGTTGTGGTGTAGATCGTCGAGCGCAGCAGGATCGAGAGGCCGCCGACGTGCGAGAGCGGCAGTGCGCACAGCCAGCGCTCGCGCGGGTCGAGACCGAGCGCGACGGCCGAGCCGAGCGCGCTCCATAGGAAGTTGCCGTAGGTGAGCTCGATCGGCTTCGGTTGAGACGTCGTGCCCGAGGTGTGGATCACCACGGCGGTGCGCTCCAGATCGTGGCGAGCGTTGGCGTAGCGATCCGCATCCACACCGACTCGGTTCGCGACCGGCGGGAGCGACTCCTCGACGAGCACCGCGGCGCCGGCGGTCAAGTGCTCGCGCTCGGCCGCCGTCAACCTCAGATCGACCGGCACTGCGACAGCTCCGAGCAGCAGGCAGGCATGGAGCGCCCGGGCGAAGGCGAACCCCGGCGGCAGCGCGATCGCGACACGCTGCCCGGGTTTGGCGCCACGCGCGAGCAGCTCGGCCGCGCCTGCGCACGCGCCGGCGAGCAGCTCGGCGTAAGTGACGGTGCCGTCGGGCGTCTGTAGCGCCACCCCCTCGGGCCGCGCAGCAGCGGCACGCGGCAGCCATCCCTCGACGATCATCGCCCACAGGCTAGCCTTCATCGCGCTCATCTCCCCGATTCGGCCGTCCCGGCCGTCCATTCCAACCTGGCCCGGAGGAACGCTTGTCAACCACCACCTGGATCGCCGCCGGCAAGTACGAGGACATCCGCTACGAGAAGTCGACGGGGCGGGCGGGATCCGATTCACGCATCGCAAAGATCACGATCGACCGCCCCGAGGTTCGTAACGCATTCAGACCTCAGACGATCGTCGAGATCTCACAAGCGCTGGAGGACGCGCGCGAGGACACGGACGTCGGCGTGATCGTGCTCACCGGCGAGGGCCCGGACGCCTTCTGCTCAGGCGGCGACCAGCGTGTGCGCGGCGACTCCGGATACCTGGATGACGAGCAGCTGAAAGCTCCATCCGCCCAAGCCAAAGTCGGCCGCTTTCACGTGACCGATCTGCACGTGCAGATCCGCCGCCTGCCGAAGCCGGTCGTGGCGATGGTCGCGGGCTACGCGATCGGCGGCGGGCACGTGCTGCACCTCGTGTGCGACTTGACGATCGCCGCTGAGAACGCGCGCTTCGGGCAGGTCGGCCCGAAGGTCGGCTCCTTCGACGGGGGCTTCGGCGCGGGTCTGCTCGCCAACCTCGTCGGGCCGAAGAAGGCGAAGGAGATCTGGTTCCTCTGCCGGCAGTACTCGGCCGAGGAGGCGCTGCAGATGGGGCTCGTGAACACGGTCGTCCCGCTGGAGCATCTGGAGGACGAGACGGTGCAGTGGTGCGAGGAGATGCTCGCGCTCTCGCCGTTCGCGCTGCGCCTGCTGAAGGCGAGCTTCAACGCCGCCGAGGACGGCTTGACCGGCATTCAGCAGCTCGCGCACGACACCAACCTGCTGTTCTACGGCAGCGAGGAGGCGCAGGAGGGCCGCGACGCCTATAGGCAGAAGCGCAAGCCGGATTTCTCCCGCTTCCCCCGGCGGGCGTAGATGTCCGTCGCGATTCCCGGGGGCCCGAGCGCGGTGCGCATCTGGTTGATGGCCGCGCGCCTGCGCACCCTGCCCGCGGCCGTGGCGCCGGTGCTCGTCGGTACCTCGCTCGCGCTCGGGGCCGGTCACTTCCGGGCGCTCGCGTTCGTCGCCGCGCTGCTGGGAGCGGTTTTCATCCAGGTAGGGACAAACCTTTCAAACGATTACTCCGACGCGCGGCGCGGCGCCGACACCGAGGACCGGCTCGGACCGGTGAGAGTGACCGCCGGCGGCCTCGTGCCGCCGAGCCAGGTGCTGCTCGCCACGTACGTGACATTCGGCCTGGCGGTGCTCTGCGGCATCTACCTGGTGGCGGTCGCGGGCCCGGAGCTGATCGCGGTCGGCGCCGCCTCGATCCTCGCGGGCGTGCTCTACACCGGCGGACCGCGGCCATATGGCTACGAGGGCCTGGGCGAGGTATTCGTGTTCCTGTTCTTCGGGATCGTGGCGGTCACCGGCTCGTACTTCGTGCAGGTGCAGGCGCTGCCCTGGCAGGCCTTCGCCTGCGCGGTGCCGGTTGGCCTGCTCGCGAGCGCGATCCTCGTCGTTAATAACGTGCGCGACATCGAGACCGACCGCCGCGCGGGCAAGCGCACGCTCGCGGTGCGCCTCGGGCGCGAGCACACGCGGGCGCTGTACACGGCGATGGTCGTGGGGGCGTTCCTGAGCGCGCCGCTGCTATGGGCGCTCGGCTCGATGACCGCGTGGCTGATGCTCTGCTGGCTCTCGATCCCGCTGGCGCTCGGCACGATCCGGATCGTCAGAACCCACACCGACGGCCCGGCGCTGAACGGCGCGCTGGCGAAGACCGGCGCGCTGCAGCTCGTCTTCTGCCTGCTGTTCGCGGCCGGGATCCTGGCAGGCGGCGGCATCGGCTCGTGAAGCTGAGCGTCCATCTGCGCACGCTGCGGTTGGCGAACGCGCTGAAGACCTCGTACGGAGATGTGAAGGAGCGGGAGATCCTGAGCATTTCGCTTACCGATGCGGATGGGTTGACGGGCTACGGTGAGGCCGCGCCGCTGCAGGCCTACGACGGCGTGAGCGTGAAGCGCGTCAGGCGGGCACTCGAGGCCTACGTTCCCGCGCTGGCTGACTCGGAGGGAAAGAACGGCGCCCAGCTGATCGACGCCTGCCGCGCCATCGACGACCTGCCGGCGGCGTTCGCCGCGATCGACATGGCACTGTGGGACCGCGCGGGGCGGCGCGCGGGCAGGCCGGTCGCGGCGCTGCTGACGGACAGCCCAGCTGCGGCGGTACCCGTCAACGCGACGTTGTCGGCGCTCGACCGCGCCGGTGCGGCCGGCGAGGCAGCAGCCGCGGTGGCCGCGGGGTTCGGCTGCCTGAAGGTGAAGGTCGGCGTCGGCGACGACGCGGGTCGCGTGGCCGCGGTACGCGCCGCGGCCGGCCCGGAGGTGGATCTGCGGCTTGACGCCAACGGCGCCTGGAGCGTCGAGCAGGCCGTGCGGGCGATCGAGCTGCTCTCCCCCGCCGGCCTGGAGCTCGTCGAGGAGCCGGCGCACGGCTTGCAAGCGGTGCGTGAAGTGCGCGAGCGGGTCGCAGTGCGCGTCGCGATCGACGAGACCGCGGCCGAGCACGGTGCCCTCGGCGCGGGCGTCGCCGATGCGGTCTGCCTGAAGATCTCTCGCTGCGGAGGCATCTCCGGCCTGATCGCAGCGGCCACGCTCGTCAGGGCCTCGGGCGCGGAGGTCTACGTAGCCTCGACGCTCGACGGTCCGCTCGGCGTTGCCGCGGCTCTGCACGCCGCCGCCGCGCTGGCTTCGCGGGGTCCGGTCCCGCCGTGTGGGCTGGCGACGCTCGCACTGTTCGAGGATCTCGAGAACCCGCTGCCGGCGAGCGACGGGCAGATCTCGCTGCCCACCGACGGCGGGCTCGGTGTCGAGCCGCTGTAGACCAGGTCGAAACGAGCGTCCCGTCCCACCCTCGGCGTAGCTTCCGTGTGATGCATTCAAGACGAGTCGAGAATCCGACCGCGAAACGCCCGAAGCTGCCCGACAAAGACATGAACAGCCTGGTGACGCTCGCGTGGGAGCAAGGCTGGTGGTGCGAGCGCGCCGGCAACCAGCACGTCAAGTGCTATCCACCCAATGATCGGCGAATGATTCCAATCCCGAGCACTCCAAGTGGCTCGCGCACCCGCGCAAATAAGCTGTCCGCGCTCAAGAGATCGGGACTTAAGGCGTAGAATGGCCATGACGATGAGCAAAACTCTGAGAGTCTCACCGGTCATGGAGGCTGCGGTCGTCCTCACACTCGAGACACCGCAGGCCATTTCGCGCGCGGCACTCGAGGAGGCGGCCATTTCCGTCGAGCGGATACTCGACGAGCACGTTTCTCAAATAACTCGGGGGGCCTCGGGCTGCGCCGACTTCGAGCACGAGCGGATCGAGATCGACATGGTCCTGACGGGCGACTCGCCCGCCGAGCTTCATCGGCAGCTTGCGATCGTCATCGGCACGCTGGAGCAGCACTGCGCGCTGGATGTCGCCGGCAACCAGCTCATGCTGACGTCAAGCACGACTCAAGTTGCACAACCGCACAGCGTCGCCGCGTGAGGATGCCCAGATAGCGCTTCCGCCACCGCGTCCGGGTTCTCCAGAGGCAGACCGTGACCGCCAGGTGCGACCACGAGCTGCGCGTCCGGGAGCAGCTCCGTCATCCGTTTCCCCGATGCCTGGAACTTCTCGTCGCGCGCCCCGACGAGCACGGTGACCGGCATCGTCAGCTCCGCCAGCAGGTTCCATAGCGGCTCCATCTCCCCTGTACCGATACCTCGGAGCGCCGCGGCGAGCGCGTCGGGACGGTTGCGGCGCTGGTCTTCGCTTGCGAGGCGGCTCGCCTCGGGCGGTTCGCCCGCGAACAGCGGCTGTGTGCGCCAGCGCTCGATGAAGGAATCGAACCCCGCCCAACCCCCCGACTCGAGCTCGTCGGCGAGCCGGTGGTCGGAGCGGCGCCGCTCGGCCCGCTCGGTGGCATCCTCGACCCCCGCCGAGGTCGAGACGAGCACGAGCCTGCTCACGCGCTCGGGCGCTGCCAGCGCGACGTGCAGAGCGATGCGCCCTCCCTGCGAATAGCCGCACAGCACGAAGCGCTCGGGGCCGGCGGCGAGCACGTGGGCGACGCAGCCGGAGAACGTAATCGGACGTTCGGCATCGGCCGCCGCGCCGTGCCCCGGGAGGTCGAGCGCCAGCGGCAGGTAGCGTTCCGGGTCAAGCCGTGCCACGACGCCGTCCCAGGCGCGGTGGGTGCCGCTGAACCCGTGCAGCAGGACGACGCTCTCCGGCACACCGACATCCTATGACCCCTTCCAGCCCCGCCTCCCCCGCCACCGACACCTACCTGCTGCTGCGCGCGTTCGTCGACGAGTTGGCGCGGTGCGGGATGCGGGCGGCCTGCACCTCCCCCGGATCGCGGTGCGCGCCGCTGGTGCTGACGCTCGCGCGCGAGCAGCGCCTGCGCTGCTACTCGCACATCGACGAGCGCTGCGCGGGGTTCTTCGCGCTGGGGCTCGCGAAGGCCTCGGGGCTGCCGGTCGCGGTCACCTGCACCTCGGGCACGGCCGTCGCCGAGCTGGCGCCCGCCGCGATCGAGGCGTTTGAGGCGCGCGTGCCGCTGCTGTTGCTGACGGCCGACCGGCCGCCGGAGCTGCGCGAGAACGGCGCCGGGCAGGCGATCGACCAACTGAAGCTGTTCGGCGACGCGGCCAAGTGGTTCTTCGAGGTCGGCACCCACGATGCCAGCGACGAGCGCCTGCGGTGGATGCGCACGCTCGCCTGCCGAGCCTATTGGACGGCCCTGGAGGGTCGCCCAGGCGTTGTCCATCTCAACTTCCCGCTGCGCGAGCCGCTCGTGATCGACGGTGAGCTGCCCGAGGATCTGACGGGCCGCGCTGGCGGCCGTCCCTTCGTCCTGCGCCGAACGATCGCGGTGGCGATCGGTACAGACGAGGCTCTCGTCGAGGCCAACCCAACCGGCCGAACCGGCACGGCCGGCGCGTCGGACACAGCCGACACGGTCAATGATCGGGCCGACGATCAGGGGGCCCATCTGCGGAAGCTTGTGGCACAGACCAAACGCGGCGTGCTCGTCGCCGGACGCCACGAGCGTTCCACGCCGCTCGGCGAGGCCGCCGCCGCATTCTGCGAGGCGGCCGGCTGGCCGCTGCTGGCCGATCCTCTCTCGGGCGCTCGCCGGGGAACGGCGGCGATCGCCCACTACGACGCGCTGCTGCGCGACGACACGTTCGCCGCCGGCGTCGTTCCGGACCTGGTGGTTCGCGTCGGCGATCTACCCGTCTCCAAGCCGCTGCGCACGTGGCTCGCTGGCCTCGGCGAGGTCCCGCAGGTGGCGCTCGACCCTGAGGGCGCCTGGCAGGACCCGGCCTCGATCCTGGCCGAGTCGCTCGCGCTGGAGCCGGCCGCTGCGCTCGCCGAGTTGACGGCGTCGCAGCCCACTGCGAGCATCCCAACCGCAGATACGGATTGGTTGGCGGGATGGCGCACCGCCGACGAGCAGGCGGCTGAGGCGATTCTGGGCGCGCTCGGCACCCGCGAGGAGCTCAGCGAGCCGGCGATCGCCACGGAGCTCGGCACGCTGCTGCCGGCGGAGGCGACGCTGTTCGTCGCCTCGTCGATGCCGGTCCGCGAGATCGAGACCTTCTGGCCCGCCCGCCCCGATCCTCCGCGGGTGCTGTGCAACCGTGGCGCGAACGGGATCGACGGGATCGTCTCGAGCGCGTTCGGCGCCGCCGCCGGCGCAGACGGACCCGTGGTGCTGCTGATCGGCGATGTGGCGCTCGCCCACGACATCGGCGGCCTGCTCGCCGCGCGGCGCCTGGAGTTGAAGCTGACGATCGTGCTGGTCGACAACGGCGGCGGCGGGATCTTCGACTTCCTGCCGATCTCACACGCGCCGATGGCCGCGGAGCACGAGATCTACGCCCGTCACATCGCCACCCCGACGGGCCTTGACTTCGAGCGGGCCGCGGCGCTGTATGGCTTGGCCCAAGAGCGCGTCGAGAGCGTCCCGGCCTTCCGCGCCGCCCTGGAGCGGGCGCTTTCGCCGCAGGTCGGTTCAGCGATCCTGCACGCGCATACCGACCGGGCGCGCAACGTCGAGCTGCACCGGCAGATCTGGGCCGGGATCGTGAGAGAGCTGGATGCCGCGCGCGGATCGGACGGATAGCGAGTAGCGAGCGCTGCCTGCGGAAGGCGAGCGCCGTTAGGCCCGCAGCGCGACCGCCGCCTCCGGCGTGGCCACGCGGAAGCTGAAGCTCTCCTCCAGATACAGCTGGAGGGTGTCGGCATCGTGATGGTCGTAGCCGATCGAGAGATCCTGGCCTGATTGGAACAGGAAGTCGCCGCCGCGCAGGCTGAGCAGCACCGCGCCGCGCACGCCCGGCGCCCACACGATCGGACCACCGAGAATCTCACGCAGGTGATCGAGCAGCGGGTATCCGCCGTGCTCGGCCGTCTCGAGGACGCCGGTGTACTCCTCGGGGCCGAGCGCCAGACCGTAGGGGCCTTCGACTCCTGCCTCGAGCAGCAGTTGCTGAGCCTTGGCGACATAGCGCGGATACTCCTCGAAGTGCTCGTCGCCGAGCTCGATCGCCGGATGTGGAGAGGCCTCGGCGATGCCGTCGATCGCGGCCGCGGACCAGCCGTGGAAGACCGCGAGGTTCTCGAGCGTCGCGATCCTGTGCGCGGCCTCGTCCAGAGCCTCGAGGTCGACATCGTCCGCGCCGCGATCGCCGTCGGCGAGCTCCGCGCGCGAGACGCTGAAGGGCGCGCGCACCTCCACGAGCGCGAGGACGCGGCGTTGGGCCGCGCGCAGACCGTCGATCGGAGTCTCTTTGACGGCGGTTGTGCGACCGAGGTTCGTGGCGGAGTGCTCCCATCCCTTCGGGCCCTCGAAGTCGACGAGCTTACGCGCCGCGAGCGCCGAGCGCAGCCGCTCGCGCGCCTCGTCGTCGAGCAGCGCCCAGCCGGCGTCGGTGATCGGGGCGTGGCCGCGCAGCAGATGGTTCTTCACCGTCCCCCTCCCTGCATGCCGCCGATGCCGAGCGATCCGGAGCTGGACGCGCCGCCGGCGGGAGCGACCACGGCCGTGGCCGGTACATCGGAATCTGCGGCCGCCTCGGAGGCCTCCCCGTGCTCGACGATGTCGCCATCCTGGAAGAGCACGCCTTTGGCGATCTCGCGCCACTTCGGGGTACGGCGCAGCAGGAACTCGAGGTCCATCGAGAAGTGCTTGAACTCCTCCCCCTGGGCGTCGTGCATGATCGCGACCGCCTCGGGGTCGGTCTCGATCGAGATCCGTTGCTCGTACCAGCCGATCGCCTCGGCCTCCTCGGTCAGCGAGGCGCACATCCGCGCGAACGTCCGTGTCTGCGCTGACAGCTCATCGGGCGGCTCGTGGTACTGGTCGAATCCCATCTTTTTCCTCCTCGCTCGGCGGGCCCTCAGTCTGACAGAGCTAGTCGTCCGGCTATCAGTACCCGTGACCGCGCCTGAACAAGCGTCCCTGAACGCAAGACCGCGGACGACATGAACAAGGCGCTCAGCCCGCCAGCAGCGGCAGCAGCGCCTGCAGCTTGATCTCGGTCTCCGCCAGCTCCTTCGCCGGATCGGAGTCGCGGACGATCCCGTTACCGGCATAGCAGCGGGCGATGCCGCCACGCAGCAGCGCGCAGCGCAGAGCTACGCAGAACTCGCCGTCGCCGGCGCCGTCGACCCAGCCGACGGGGCCCGAATACCAGCCACGGTCGAGGCCCTCGAGCGCCGGGATCTGGCGCAGCGCCGGCTTTGACGGCTCGCCGCCGACGGCCGGGGTCGGGTGCATCAGCCCGACCAGCTCGAGCGTCTCGATCGGATCCGCCAGCTGTGCGCGGATCGGCGTCGCCAGATGCTGGATGTTGGCGATCCGCACGAGCTCGGGCTCAGGCGCCGCGGCGACCCAGACTGCGTGTGGTCGCAGCGTCCGCTCGATCCGGCGCGCGACGATCGCGTGCTCTTCGCGGTAGCTCTCGTCACGCAACAGCTGCTCGCCGAGATGATCGTCGACGGCCGGATCCGCACTGCGGCGGGTCGAGCCCGCCAGCGCGAGCGTGCTCACGCGGTGGCCCTCGCGGCGTACCAGCAACTCGGGGCTGGCGGCCACGAGCGTTGCGTCTCCGCGACCGGCGCAGAAGACGAAGCAGGAGGGAAAGGCGTCGCGCAAGACCCCGAACACCGCCGCCGGGTCGTAGATGGGAGCCCCCCCACCCGCGTGAACCTGCACCTCCCGCGCGAGCACGACCTTCTCAAGCTCGCCCCGCTCGATCAGCCGCACGGCGCTCGCCACCGCGGCCTCGTAGTGCTCGGGCGGCATCGCGCTCGCGACCTGGTAGCGACCCGCGGGCGCCGGATCGAGCAGCGGCAACGGCTCCTCGCGCAACTCGGCCAGGCGTCGCTCCAGGCGCGCCGCGAGCTCCTCCGCCAGATCGTCCGGACGGGCGATCGTCGCCAGCGTCAGCCGTACCTCCGCGCGAGCATCTCCGTTCGGGCGAGCATCGCCGCGATCGCCCCTCGGCGTCCTGCGCGCCAGCGCGACCTCGGGCACGGTCAGCGATGCCGGCGCGAAGCCCTCCCAGTGCGGAGAGCCTCCTCCATTGGGAGCGAACGCGAACCCCCCCACGGCGATCGGACTTCCGCCGACGAATCCCTCGGTTGGATCGGTCACGGCATCGGCCACCATCTCGCGCCAGCGCTCCGCCACCACCTTGAACCGGTCGGGACCGGCCGCGCTCAGCTGGGCAACCTCGCCCAAGCTCGCCAGCGCCGCCCTCCCCCGGTCGGGCTGCTCGAACACGAACCACTGCTCACCGGCACGCCTGGAAGCGCAGACGACAGCGCTCGGATCAACGTCGCCGGGAAGCGGAACGCCGATCGTCGCGAGAATCTCCTTGCCCGACCGCCGCGCGCGCTTGACCGCGAGCTGCAGGCGGGCGAGTAGTCGCTCGCGGTCTTCCTCACCCAGCTCGAACGGAGGTCCGGACTTCGTGAGGGACGATTGAGACATGGTTCTCGCTACGTTTCGGAACGGCCGCGGGATATGGCTATCTCGCCGGTGCGCATCATCTCGATCAGGCCGAACGGGCGAACCATGCCCTCGAACGCCTCGATCTTCTCGGTCGTACCGGTGATCTCGACGATCACCGAGCGCTTGGTCACGTCGACGACCTTACCCCTGAAGATCTCGGCGATCTGCATCAGCTCGCCGCGCTGCGCGCCGTCGGCGGAGACCTTGAACAGCGCGAGCTCACGGGTGACCGTGTCGCCGGGCTCGAGATCGCGGATCTTTAGCACGTTGATGAGCTTGTGCAGTTGCTTGGTGACCTGATCGATCGGGTGCAGCGCGCCGTCGACCGTGAGCGTCACCCGCGAGATCCGCTCGTCGTCCGTGGGGCCAACGGTGAGCGTGTCGATGTTGAAGCCCCTGCGCGCGAACAGCCCCGCGATCCTCGTGAGGACGCCCGACTTGTTCTCGACGAGGATCGAGAGCACGTGCTTGCGCCCGGTGCGCAGGCTGCCGGATGCCTGCAGGCCCTCGAGGCTCAGGGGTTCTTTGGTGGCAGAAGAAGAGCTCATCACGCTCACCCCACCATTTCCCGAGCCGCATGCCCGGCGGGAATCATGGGATAGGTGTTCTCCTCGGGCGTGACGCGCACGTCGATCACAACCGGGCCGGGGGTCTCGATCGCCCGCTTCATGTCCTCGACGAGCGTCCTCTTGTTCGTCAGGCGCATGCCGGTGGCGCCGTAGGCCTCGGCGAGCTTCACGAAATCTGGAAACTTGCCCGTGTCGACGTGGCTGTATTTGCCGTCCCAGAACAGCTCCTGCCACTGGCGGACCATCCCCAGATACCCGTTGTTCATGATGAACACCTTGATCGGGATCTCGTTCTGCGCGCAGGTCGCGAGCTCCTGCGCGTTCATCTGCACGGACCCGTCGCCGGCGATGCAGCAGACGAGACGATCCGGACAGCCCACCGCGGCGCCCATCGCCGCGGGCAGCCCGAAGCCCATCGTGCCGAGCCCGCCGGAGTTGATCCAGCGGCGCGGGGCCGGGAAGTCGTAGTACTGCGCCGCCCACATCTGATGCTGGCCGACATCGCTCGTCACGATCGCCTCGCCGCCGGTCGCCTCATACAGCGCCTGGACCATGTACTGCGGCTTGATCTCATCGTCGGTCGAGTCCTCGTAGCCGAGCGGGTACTTCTCGCGCCAGCCTTCGATCCGCTCCCACCAGGCGCCGAGGCGCGCCGAGTCGACGCCGAGCGCGCGGTACTCGATCAAGAGCTTGGCGAGCACGTGCTTGGCGTCGCCGACGATCGGGATGTGCGCGGGGATGTTCTTCGAGATCTCCGCGGGGTCGACGTCGATGTGGATGAACTTCGCGTGCGGCGCGAACTCCGAGAGCTTGCCCGTGACGCGATCGTCGAAGCGCGCGCCGACGGCGCAGATCAGGTCCGCCTCGTCCATCGCGTAGTTTGCCGCGCGCGTGCCGTGCATGCCGAGCATGCCCAACCATTGGGGGTTCGGTTCCCGCCCATCCGCCCCCTCCACGGTGGCCGGGAAGGCTCCCAGACCCATCAGCGTGCAGGTGACCGGGAAGCGGTCGCTCGTGGCGAACTCGACGAGCTCCTCGGAGGCTTCGGCGTTGACGACACCTCCGCCGGCGTAGATCACCGGACGTTGGGCGGCCGCCAGGGCCTTCGCCGCCTGGCGGATCTGCTTCTGGTTGCCCTCCTTCGTCGGCTGATATCCCGGCAGCCGCACATCGGTCACGGGCTCGTACTCGATCTCTTCGCGCGAGAGGTCCATCGGGATGTCGACCAGCACCGGACCGGGGCGGCCCGAGCGCGCGATGTAGAAGGCCTCGTGGATCGCGCGCGGGATCTCGCGGGGGTCCTGAATCATGAACGAGTGCTTCACGATCGGAATCGTGATCCCGAGCGTGTCGGCCTCCTGAAAACCGTCGGTGCCCAGCAGCTCGGTGCGCACCTGACCGGTGATGAACACGACCGGAACCGAGTCCATCATCGCGTCGCAGATCGGCGTGATCAGGTTCGTCGCGCCGGGCCCCGACGTGGCGAACGCGACCCCGACTTTCCCGGTCGCCTTCGCATAGCCCTGCGCGGCATGCCCGCCGCCGGCCTCGTGACGGACGAGGATGTGCCTGATTCCCCCGGTCACAAAGGCGTCATAGGTCGGGAGGTTAGCGCCGCCGGGCAGTCCGAAGACGACGTCAACACCCTCCGCCTTCAAGCATTCCATCACCGCGTCTACCGCGCGCATATCACGACCTCCTTCCTTCGTCTACTCGGGGACTCGTTGAAAAGCCAGTGTACCAGCGGGTTTTCGCCCGGCTCGCAGGAAAACCTCTGTTGCAGAGCGATGAGACTCATAGGGTCGATGGTCAAGCCAGGCCAGGACGCAGGAAGCGTGGCGTGCTACGCACGCGAGCGACCGAGGACGCCGCATGGCGCCGTGCCAGCGGCCCTATGACGACCCAATCCCGATACCTATCGCCAACACGATCAATCCGCCGACGGTGACGACGAGCAGCGAGGAGCGCATCGAAACCTCGAGGAAACGTTTGCGGATCCAGGCGATCGTAAACAGCTCAACCCCCACCACGCAACCGGCCACGATAAGCGCCTTATGGACGTCGGAGATGATGAACGGAAGGGTGTGGAAGAGGCCGCCAAGGGCAGTCATCCCGCCGGTGATCGAGCCGCGCACCAGCGCCGAGCCGCGACCCGTCTGCTCGCCGGTGTCCGACAGCGCCTCCGACCAACCCATGCTGACCCCGGCCCCCAGCGCGGTGGCGAGACCGACGACGAGCGCCGTATGTGAGTTGGCGTAGATCGCCGCGGCGAAGATCGGCGCCAGCGAGGAGACCGTGCCGTCGATCATTCCGACCAAGGCGGGCTGCACGACGCGCAGCACGAAGTCGCGCTCGTTCGCGAAGCCGGCGCCGTGGATCATGCGCGCGATCCGCGAATCGTGCAGAGGGGTCGTCGTGGTCGTCGCGTCCGCGTCCATGCACGATTTATAGACACTCTCCGACTTCGGGCTCCCTTATCTCAGAGGGCCGCGGGGAATGATCCAGGACTGTCGTGGAACGGTCCAGGACCGTCGTGGCGCGATCCGCTCAAGGGTGAGCGGCCGGGACGCGCTCCCAGGATTCCGGGGCGATCGCCTGCTCGGTATCCCCACCCATCCACTCGAGCTCGGCCCCGCAACGGGTGCAGAGCGCGTCGTAGATCTTCGTCACGCGTCCGCACTGCGGACATTCCCGGCGCAGCTCGTCGCGCTCGAAGCGATAGGCGAGCGCGGCCATCAGGCCGAGCACGGGGACGAGCCCCGAGATCAGGAACCAGAGGACGAACGAGCTGCCCTTGATCTTGCCGACGATCCCCCCGGCGAGACCGAAGCAGAACGCGATCACGACGTAGGCCATGCGGCGACTTCGCTTCCCTAGAAGAGGACCCGCAGCGCCCACACGAGCGCCACGACGGCGAGCACGACGACGGCGATCGTGGCGACGAACACGACCAGGTGGATCACGAAGTGCAGGACCAGCCAACCGGCGACCACGAGGATCAACCCCGCGACGAGCGTCTTGCCGAGCGAGCGTGAGGAGGACTCTGCGTTCATGCTCACAGCGTAGACGGTTATGCGGTCGAGCAGGGCGCTAACAACCCCTGCCCGACCGCATTTTCGCTTGCACCAGGCCGGGGGAAGCCGGGGTGCAATCGTGTGAGGAGAGAGCTAACTCATGCATCGCCCATATTGACGCGAGGGCGCTCAGCTGCCATTGGCCTGCCGTCCAAAATGTGGGTGGCCGGCGTGTTTGGGATGCCCAAGCGAACGAGTCAGATCCCGAGCTGCTCGTGAACCAGCTTCGTGACCTCGCCGCCGTCGGCGCGACCCTTGGTCTCGCGCATCACCTGCCCGACGATCGGACCGATCGCCTTCGCGTTGCCCGCCCGCACGCGCTCGGCGGCGTCCGCGTTGGCCGTGAGCGCCGCGGCGACGACCGCCGCCAGGTCGTCCCCGCCCCCGATCGCCGCGAGCCCCTCCTGCTCCACGATCGCCTGTGGATCGCCGCCCTCGGCGACGAGCCTGTCGAGCACCTGCCGCGCTGCACCGACGCTGATCTGCTTGGCGGAGACCAGACCCACGAGCGCGGCGATCGCCGCGGGCCGCACGCGCGAATGGTTCGGATCCCCGTCCGCCCCGTCCCCATCTGCGCTCCCCTCGCCGGAGCCCGCCCCGTCCTGGAGGCGCCCGAGCAGCTCGCCGGAGATCCAGTTCGCGAGCGCCTGCGCGGGAGGATGGGGTCCCGCCCCCCCCACGGCGGTGGCGAGCGCGGCCTCGAAGTAGTCGCCGAGCTCCGCCCGGAAGGCCAGCTGCCGGGCGCTGTCGGCGCTGAGGCCGAATGCGCGCTCGAAGCGCTCGGCGCGCGCAGCGGGCAGCTCGCTCATCGCCGCCGCCGCGGCATCGAGCATCGCCTGCTCGATCGCGATCGGAACGAGGTCCGGCTCGGGGAAGTAGCGGTAGTCGTGCGCCTCCTCCTTGGAGCGAAGCGACGTGATCGCGTGCGAGGTCGGGTCGTAGTGGAGCGTCTCCTGCATGACCCGCTCCCCAGAGCGCAGAAGCTTTTCCTGGCGGGCGATCTCCGCGCGGATGCCGCGTTCGATGAAGCGGAAGGAGTTCATGTTCTTCAGCTCGGTCTTCGTGCCGAGCTCGCTGGAGCCCGCCGGTCGCAGCGAGATGTTCGCGTCGCAGCGCAGCGAGCCCTCCTCCATGTTCACGTCTGAGACGCCGAGCTGGCGCAACGTCGTGCGCAGCAGGCGCAGCCACTCGCCGGCCTGCTCCGGCGTGCGCAGGTCGGGCTCTGTAACGATCTCCGCAAGCGGCGTGCCGCCGCGATTGAAGTCGACGATGCTCTCATCCGAGCCCTGGATCCGGCCGCTTGCGCCTACGTGGATCAGCTTGGCCGCGTCCTCCTCGAGATGCACCCGGTGGATCCGTACATCGCCCAATTGCCCGCCGAGACAGAGGGGCTCGTCGTATTGGGAGATCTGGTAGCCCTTCGGCAGGTCGGGATAGAAGTAGTTCTTGCGGTGGAAGATCGAGCGCGGCGCGAGCTCGGACTCGAGCGCGATCCCGATCATCAGGCCGAAGTGCACGGCGCGGGCGTTCGCCACCGGCAGGCTCCCCGGCAGGCCGAGGCAGACCGGGCAGGTGTGGGTGTTGGGGGGATCTCCGAACGACAGCTCGCAGCCGCAGAACATCTTCGTGCGCGTCTTCAGCTGGACGTGGATCTCCAGGCCGATCACGGGCTCGTAGGCCACCTCGCCGGGAGCGGCGGTCTCGTGTGAGGAGACCCCCTGGCCGTCCCCCAGGCCTGGGCTGCGATCGCCACCCGGACCCGCATCCGGCCCCGGAGCGTGCGCCGGCCCGGTCATACGCGCGCCCGCGATCCGTCGAAGCCGAGCTCCCGCTCGAGCGCGTACGCAGCGTCCAGCAGCCGGTTCTCGCTGAAGGCCGGACCGGCGATCTGCAGCCCGACGGGCAGTCCCTCGCTGAGCCCGCAGGGGATCGAGATCGCGGGGATCCCCGCGAGCGACATCGGCACCGTGCAGTAGTCGTTGAGGTACATCTGCAGCGGATCGCCGGTCTTCTCCCCCAGCTCGAACGCGACCGTGGGCGCAGTCGGCGTGAGGATGAAGTCGACCTCCGCGAACGCCGCACGGAAGTCCCCGGCGATCTTCGTGCGCACGCGCTGGGCGCGACCGTAGTAGGCGTCGTAGTAGCCGGAGGAGAGCGCGTAGGTGCCGAGCATGATCCGTCGCTTGACCTCAGCCCCGAAGCCGTCGTGACGCGTGCGCGTGTACATGTCGAGCAGGTCTCTCGGGTCATCGGCCCGGAGCCCGTAGCGCACGCCGTCGAAGCGCGCCAGGTTCGAGGAGGCCTCCGCCGGCGCGAGCACGTAGTAGGCGGCGAGCGCGTGGGGCGCGTGCGGCAGCTGGATGCTCCGCACGATCTCCGCTCCGAGCTCCTCGGCGCGGCGCAGCGCAGCCTCGAAGGCCTCGAGCACGCCCGGCTCGATTCCCTCCCCCGCGCCGTCCTCCCCGTCGCCGGATCCGGCGGTCAGCTCTCGCGGTACGCCGAGCCGGAGTCCGTCCAGGCGCTCGGCGCTCGGCAGCACGATCTCCTCGGGAAACCCAAGCGAGGTCGCGTCGCGCTCGTCGCGGCCGACGAGGTAGTGCAGCATCAGGGCCGCGTCGGTCACGTCGCGCGTCAACGGTCCCGCCTGGTCCAGCGAGGAGGCGAACGCGATCATCCCGTAGCGCGAGACCGCGCCGTACGTCGGCTTCAGTCCCACGATCCCGCACAGCGCGGCGGGCTGGCGGATCGAGCCACCGGTGTCCGTGCCGAGCGCCCACGGCGCCAGCCCGGCGGCGACCGCCGCGGCGCTGCCGCCCGAGGAGCCCCCGGGTACGCGCGTGTGATCCCAAGGGTTGAGCACCGGACCGTAGGCGGAGCTCTCGTTGGAGGAGCCCATCGCGAACTCGTCCTGGTTGGTCTTCCCCAGCAGGCTCGCGCCGGCCGAGGTCAGGCGTGAGACGGCGGTGGCGGTATACGGCGGGAGATAGCCTTCGAGGATCTTCGACCCGGACTGGCTGGGCACGCCCTCGGTGCAGAACAGGTCCTTCACGGCCAGCGGCACTCCCCCCAGCGGCGCCGCGGTCTCCCCCGCGGCACCCTCGACCGCTGCGTCCTTACCCGATGCCTCCTCCGCCACCCACGTGAAGCAGTTCAAGCCCTCTCCCGCGACATGACCATCCGCCCGAGCACGGTAGGCGTCGAACAGCTCCGCGGGCGCAAGCGAGCCGGCCGCGATCTCCCGCGCCGCCGCGGCGGCGGACAGGTCGATGATCTCCGCCTCGCTCATGCCTGCGGGCTTGGTACCGAGAAGCCGTCGCCGCTGACGGCCGGCGCCTGCGCGAGCGCCACCTCGCGCGGCAACGAGTCGCGTGGCTCGTCCGCGCGCAGCTTGGGGTGGGTGGGCATCGCCTCAGTGGACACCCCATCGCTGGCCACCGCATCGGCGACCACGTGCGTCGTGGGCGCGACGTCCCGGAGGTCGAGCTGGGAGATCGTCGCGACGTGATCGAGCACCGCGGATAGCTCGCGCGCCATCGGCTCGAGCTCGTCCTCGCTCAGCTGCAGGCGCGCCAGGCGCGCCACGTGCAGAACCTCGTCACGGTCGATCACGGCCCGCATTCTACGGAGCGCCTCGTCGAAGCCGCCGAGCACACGGGCGCGGGACCTGACCGAAGATCCCGGCCGCCTGAGGCTACGGGCTCCAAGTGGACTCCTGAGCCCTGCCGGCCGTAGGCGCATCTATGCTGAGAGTCGATGCCCGAAAACCCCCATGCCGAGCACCTGAAAGAGCTGCTGGAGGGCCTGAACGAGCCCCAGCGCGAGGCCGTCACCCACGGTGAGGGCCCGCTGCTGATCCTTGCCGGCGCGGGCAGCGGCAAGACGCGCGTGCTCGTCCATCGGATCGCGTTCCTCGTCTATACCGACCAGGCCCAGGCGGGCGAGATCCTCGCGATCACGTTCACGAACAAGGCCGCCAAGGAGATGCGCGGCCGCGTGGAGCAATTGCTTGGAAGGGGAACGCGCGGGATGTGGCTGATGACCTTCCACGCCGCCTGCGCGCGGATCTTGCGCGTCGAGGCCGAGCGCCTCGGCTATACGCGCCAGTTCACGATCTATGACCAGGCCGACGCGCGCCGGCTGACCAAGCGCTGCATCGACGAGCTCGGGATCGACCCCAAGCGCTATACGCCGGCCGCCCTGCACAACCAGATCTCGGCGGCGAAGAACCAGCTGCTCGACGCCGAGGCCTACCAGCAGGCCGCCGGCTCGCCGTTCGAGGAGATGGTCGGCGAGGTCTACAGGTGCTACGAGCGCGACTTGCTGCGCTCGAACGCAATGGACTTCGACGACCTGCTGTTCCGGACCGTGAACCTGCTGGAGCTGTTCGAGCCGGTCCGCGAGCGCTACTCGGACACGTTTCGACACGTGCTCGTCGACGAGTACCAGGACACCAACCACGCGCAATACCGGTTCCTGCAACTGCTGGTCGGCGGGGGCCGGTCACCGCGAGGTGGCACGCACAGCGACGCGGTGCCGGGCGACGGTCAGTCGCCGGCTCAGTTGCCGGCGAGCCAAGGGTCGCGGAACGGCGAGCGTCCCACCTACGCCGGCCCGATCGGGCACCGCAACCTGGCGGTCGTCGGGGACGACTCCCAATCAATCTACTCGTTTCGTGGAGCGGATGTTCGCAACATATTGGACTTTCAGCAGGACTTTCCCGACGCGCGGGTCGTGAAGCTCGAGCAGAACTACCGCTCGACCGAGACGATCCTGCAGGCCGCGAACGCGGTGATCGCGAACAACCGCGGCGGGATCGCGAAGCGGCTGTGGAGCGAGCTCGGCCGGGGCGAGCAGGTGCAGGTGCGCGAGCTCGAGGACGAGCACGCCGAGGCGCGGTTCGTCGTCGGCGAGATCGAGCGTCTGGTCGACGAGGGCGCCTCCCGGGCTGAGATCGCGGTCCTCTACCGCACGAACGCGATGTCGCGGGTCCTGGAGGACACGCTCGTGCGCAGAGAGATCGCCTACCAGGTGATCGGCGGGACGAAGTTCTACGAGCGCGCGGAGATCAAGGATGCGATCGCCTATCTGTCGCTGCTCGCGAACCCGTTCGACGTCGTGAGCTTCACGCGCGTGGTCAACTCGCCGCGCCGCGGGATCGGCCAGACCTCGCTGTCGCGGATCGTCGCTCACTCGGCCAGCATCGGGGTGTCCGTCTGGGAGGCCGCCGCGACCCCCGACCAGATTCCCGGGCTCGGCGCCGCCGCGATCAAGGCGCTGCGACGCTTCATGGACACGATGGACGAGCTGCGCCTGCGCGTCGAGCAACAGACGCCCGTGGCGGACCTACTCGAGGCGGTGCTGTCGCAGACGGGCTACGTGGAGACGCTCGAGGCCGAGCGGACGATCGAGGCGCAGGGCCGGATCGAGAACCTCGAGCAGCTCGTGCAGGTCGGGCGCGAGTTCGACACGAACGTTGATCAAGATGCCCGCCCACCCGAGGGCACGCTCGAAGTCTTCCTGCAGCAGCTCGCGCTCGTCGCCGACGCCGACTCCCGCACCGAGGACGAGGGGCTCGTGACGCTGATGACGCTGCACAACGCGAAGGGACTCGAGTATCCGATCGTGTTCATCGCCGGCTGCGAGGACGGGGTCTTCCCCCACTCGCGCGCGCTCGACGAAGGCGCGCTCGAGGAGGAGCGGCGCCTGTTCTACGTCGGCGTGACCCGCGCGATGCAGAAGCTGTATCTGACCCACGCGCGGCGGCGCGCGGTGTTCGGCGCGCAGAGCTACGGGCTGCCGAGCCGCTTCCTCGACGAGATCCCCGTGGAGCTGCTCGACCGCGTGCAGGCGCCGGCGCTGCATTCCTGGGCCGGTGCCGGCGTTGGGGGCGGGACCGGCGCGGGGACCGCCAACGGTGGATCCTCGTTCCGCGGTGGAGGAGCGCCTGTAGGTGGCTGGAGTGGGCGCTCGGGCATGCAGGGGCGAGAGCCCCCCTCCGGCCAGGGCGGCGGTGACCTGCCCGCGACACCAACGTTCCGCATGGGCGAGGACGTCGTGCACGCGGCCTTCGGCGAAGGCGTCGTAACGGGCGTGGAGCCGGGCGGCGTGATCGTCGTGCGCTTCGCCGACGACGGCTCGGAGCGCAAGCTGATGGCCGAGTACGCGCAGGTCACCCGGCCTTGATGGGCTCCCCGAACGCGACCGGACCGAACCGTGACTGACCCGATCGTGGCGACCCCATAGCATCCGGCGCGATGTCCGCCACGATCATCGACGGCAAGGCGATCGCCGCCCGCGTGCGGAGCGAGGTCGCGCGCGAGGTCGAGGCATTCGCCGCCCAGGCAGGCCGTCCTCCGGGCCTCGCGACCGTGCTCGTCGGCGAGGACCCCGCCTCTGCTGTCTACGTCGGCGGCAAGCAGCGCGCCTGCGCGGAGGTGGGGATGGTCCCGTTCGACCGTCGCCTGCCGGCGGATGCATCCTTCGAGCAGATCGCCGAGGAGCTCGCGAACCTGAACGACGACGAGGCGGTGAGTGGCGTGCTGTTGCAGCTGCCGTTGCCCGACCATCTCGACGGGGCGGCGCTGACCGCGATGATCGACCCGGGCAAGGACGTCGACGGCCTGACCCCCATGAATGCGGGGCTGCTCGCGCTCGGGCTGCCCGGCCTGCGACCCTGCACGCCTTCGGGCGTGATGGAGCTGCTGCGCAGCGTCGGGGCGGGTGGGGTTGCACTCGAGGGCGCCGAGGCGGTCGTGATCGGGCGCTCGAACCTGTTCGGCAAGCCGATGGCGCAGTTGCTGCTGGCGGAGAACGCGACGGTGACGACCTGCCACTCGCGCACCCGCGACCTGCAGGCGGTGTGTGCGCGCGCGGACGTGCTGATCGCTGCCGTCGGCCGTGCGCGGCTCGTGACGCGCGAGTTCGTCAAACCTGGCGCGGTCGTGATCGACGTCGGCATGAACCGTCTGACCCCCGAGCAGGCCGGCAACAAGAGCGGCCTCGTCGGCGACGTCGACTTCGCCGCGGTGGCCGAGGTTGCATCGGCGATCACGCCGGTGCCGGGCGGCGTGGGACCGATGACGATTGCCGAGCTGCTCGTGAACACGCTGCAGGCCGCGCGCGTGCAGGCGGGGGTTCGGGTTCAGTGAGCCTGCGACGCATCCGTCCTGGAGAGGTGCTCGCCGCCGCGGGCGCCGTCTGCGCGATCGTGGCGCTGACGCTGCCCTGGTATGAAAACGCGCACGGCAAGCTCAGCGCGTGGAGCACGTTCGGACCCGCGGTCGTGCTGCTGATGCTGGCGAGCATCGCGGCGCTGGTGCTGTTCTTTGCGACGCTCACCCAGAGCTCTCCGGCGCTGCCGGTGGCGGCCGGCGTGTGGAGCGTCGTGTTCGCGTTGATCGGCGCGATCGCCGCGATCGTCAGGGTGCTGGAGCGCCCCGACCACGCGACGTCCCTGTGCGCTGGCGCATGGCTGGCGCTCGCCGGCGCCGTCGCGATGCTCGTCGGGTCGTGGTGGTCGATGAGTGACGAACGGACGTCGCTGTACGAGCCGGCGACGCCGGAGCCCCGCCGGCTAAGCGAGTAGTAGCGAGCGCCCCACATCACACGTGCGTCCGGCCCCCGTCCCGACTTCGAGCTGCCATCCTCGAGCGAAACGGTGGGGGGCCCCCGGCCGTCCAATGGGGCGCCTCAGTGCTTCTTTTGCGCCCTCTTCGATCTTCTTTTCGGCTTCTTCGGCTTCGACTTCTTCGGCTTCGGCTTGTGCAGCGTGGTTTGAACGCTCACGGGTGGGGCCTGCAAGCCGGCGGCGTCGGAGGCGTCGACGATGAACAGGATCGCCTTCCCGTAGGGCAGACCGGCGACGGATGCCGTATAGGCGCCAGGCGATGGATTGACGAGCGACATCGGCACGGTCTGCGTGCTGCGGCAGACGGGTTGCTTGACGGGCTTCCTGCCCCGCTCCTTCCTTTTCCGGGGACATCTGGTGATGATCGTGTACGCAGCCGAGGGCTGCACGCTCAGCGCGACGCCGTTGGGATCTGAGGCGGCGATCGACAGGGTGCACACCTGCAGGTGGCACTTCGGCGCGGCGACCTTGACACTCGGCGGAGCGGTGTCGGCGAGAATTGCCGGCGTCGTCTGACTGCGGGCCGTGCTCACGCCACCCGGGTTGCTGGCTTGCACGATGCACACGAGCGGAGCCCCCACCACCGTCGAGGGCGGCGTGAAGACGTTGCTCGGCCCGCTCTGGAGCACCTGCGCGGATGCATTTTCCTCCTGGAACGTATACATGAATGACGGCGATTCGCTCCAGGCGCCGGGTTCGCAGGTCAACGGGCTGAAGTCCACCGCCAGGCCGCCCGCCAGTACCTGCTTGATAACCGGCGGGGCGCTCGGACGCGCAGCGATCGGAGGCGATTCGCTGCCTTCGATGAAGTCCCGGACCTCCGGTGCGGCCAGGTTCGTGAAGGCGTCCGGCGAGCCCACCGGACATTCCTTCGCTCCGAAGTCGACGATTCCGACCTGGATCGCGGGACTACCCTCTGTGAGCGGACCGCCGCTGTCACCCTGGCACGTCGACGAATGCGCCGACACCGCACACAGCAACACGGCGGAGTTGATGCCCACCTCTTCCCGGCAGGCATCGCTGCTGATCGCGGTCAGCGTCGTTGAGTAGAGCCCCCCATTGGACTGCGCCGATTCTGCGCCTTCCTGTTTGCCGTATCCACTGATGCTGAGCTGGGTGCCCGGAGCCGGAGTGCTTCCGGGCGCAACGAGGGAGATAGCCTGAGCGTGATTTTCCGGGGACAGTTCGAGCGAACCTTCGAGGGTTAGAATCGCCACGTCGTCCTTGATGTTGGGTAGGACCGAGTAGTACGGGTCTGTACGGATGTGAGACACCCTGAGAGCCTGAGCGCCGCTGGACGCGACCGCCAATCCGGCGCCCCCGAAGAGCTCCTTGAACAGACTTACATTGGAGGCGCCCGCGAGCACCGCGAATTCCCCCGCGGCATAGGGAGTCGTCGTGCCCTCGTGATCGACGCAGTGAGCCGCTGTGAGGATCGTCGTCGCGTTCAGAATCGAACCTCCACAACTCGTCACATCCACAATGCCGCCCCCTTCGGGATGACGACCCGCGACATACACCTGCCAGGGGAACTGCGAGATCGAGGATTCTTGCCCGCCGACGATGTATGGGACAAACGACGCGCTGTCGCCGGAAAGCGCGAGGTTACGCGGAGACGAGGCGAGCGCCTGCTGAGATGGGTGACCCAGCAGCAGCGTGAGGATCGCAACGCACGTTGCCACAGCGCTCAGGAATCGAGCGTCACTGTGACAACTCAGCCGGGAGCAACCGGCATCGCGCGTATCCTCCGGGCCGGGCCACCGTCTTGCCATGACTGCATTATCGGCGAAACGCGGGCAGCCTAAAGCCGGGCGGAGCTCTACCGAGACGGACACCGTCCCCGGATGAGGCCTCGACAACCGGCCTCACCGGGCAAGGCTTCGCAACCCGGCCCGTTTTGGCTACCCCCCCGCCGGGTTGGGCCCCCTGACCGTGCGCAGCGGCGTCACCTCTGCGAGCGGCGCGTCGGCCTCCTCCCCCGAAAGCTCGGCGACCGTCCGTTCGAGCGCGCCGATCCGGCTGGCGAGCCCCTGGATCGCCTCGGCGATCGGGTCGGGCAGATGGATCCAGTCGGCGTCGGGCCCCTCGGCGCGGCGGCCGTCGACGCGGACGGGGTGGCCGGGGTTGCCGACGACCGTGGAGTTGGGGGGAACGTCGGTGATGACGACGCTGTTCGCGCCGATCTTCGCGCCGTGGCCGATCGTGATCGGACCGAGCAGCTTCGCGCCGGAGCCGATCGTGACGTTGTCCTGCACCGTCGGGTGGCGCTTGCCCGTGGCAAAGCCCGTGCCGCCCAACGTGACGCCCTGATAGAGCGTGACGTTCTCGCCGATGTCGGCTGTCTCGCCGATCACGACGCCCGCGCCGTGGTCGATGAACAGGCCCTCGCCGATCCGCGCGGCGGGATGGATCTCGATGCCGGTCAGCGCCCGCGCGAACAGTGCGATCACACGCGGCAGCAGCGGCACGCCGGCGTCGTTGAGCGCATGGGCGACGCGGTGGGCCAGCAGCGCATGGATGCCTGGCCACGTCGCGATGATCTCGAGCTGCCCGACGCCGCATGCCGCGGGATCGCGATCGCGCGCGGCGGCAACATCGCGTCGCAGCTCGCGAGCCACCTGAGCAAATGCGCCAAAGCCAGGCATGCAAACAGCGTAGCGCCCAACTTTGAGCCAGCCGCACGATGCCATATCTGACGCAATCGCCGGACGGCGCGTCCTCAGGGGGCGAAGAACGCCTGGGAGACGTAGCGCTCGCCCGAGTCGGGCATCACAACGACAATTCGCTTCCCCCGCGACTCCGGTCGCGTCGCCACCCGTAGCGCCCCCCACAGCGCGGCCCCGCAGGAGATGCCCGCCAGCAGCCCGGCGCGCCGCGCGCAGGTCCAGGCGGTCTGGATCGCGTCGTCGTCGGAGACGGGGATCACCTCGGAGAGCAGCTCGCGGTTGAGCACCGCGGGCACGAAGCCGGCGCCGATGCCCTGGATCCGGTGCGGGCCGGGGCTCGCGCCCGAGAGGACGGCCGAGCCCGCCGGCTCGACCGCGACGACCTGCAGATCCGGGTTGCGCTCGCGCAGGTATTCGCCCGCGCCGGTGATCGTGCCACCGGTGCCGACGCCGGCAACGAGCACGTCGACGCGGCCGTCGAGCGCGCGCTCGATCTCCGGCCCGGTCGTGCGCCGGTGGACGGCCGGGTTGGCAGGGTTTGAGAACTGGTCGGGCAGGAACACGTCGGGCTCCTGCGCCATCGCCCGCGCGGCGGCGACGGCCTCCGACATCCCGCCGAGCGACTCGGTGATCTCGACGCGCGCGCCGTACAGGCGCAGCAGGCTCTCGCGCTCGCGCGACATTCCCTGGGGCAAGGCCAGCACGAGCTCATAGCCGCGGGCGGCGCAGACGAACGCGAGCGCGATCCCGGTGTTGCCGGAGGTGGCCTCGACGATCGTCGTGCGCCCCGGCTCGATCAGGCCCTCGGCCTCGGCCGCCGCGATCATCGCCACGCCGATCCTGTCCTTGACCGAGCCGCCCGGGTTCAGCGACTCGAGCTTGGCGTAAAGCTCGACGCCCTCGGCCGCGCCGGCGCCTTCGAGCATCTGTGGCAGCCCCACGAGGGGCGTGTCCCCGACAAGCTCTGAAATGTTGATCGGGATTTGGGACATCTGGCCCGAGAATAGAGGGCCGGAGACTCCGATGGCGGGCGCCCCGATGACGGCCGACCTCGAGGACGGGCGGCGCTTGCGCCGCGCGGGGCCTGTTTTGGCAGGTGTCCCGCGCGGCGGTCGTCGCTAGGAGGATCCTTCGGTTGCCTGTTCGCTACGCGCTGCCTTCTCTACAAGCTGCCTTCGTTACGAGCTGTTTGTCGCCGCGAGCTTGGCTGTTGCTACCGGTGTCGTGTTTCTACCAGCTGCTCGATTCGCTACCCGAGCAGTTGTGCTTACCCGAGGCACTCGTACACGTGCGCGTGATCGCGCCGGTCGCGCTTCTCGAGAACGTGAATTCGTCGCCGGTGCTCGCGGCCGTCGCCGTGATGGTGTAGGTGTTTGTTCCGGGGGTGGCGGAACTGATGTAGGCGTTGTTTCCGCCGGCAGCGATCTGAATCGTCGGTTCGTATTTGTTCAGTTCGGCCTTCGTGACCTTCGTGTATTCGCCGTTGTTGTCGGTGGAGATCGTCTCCGCGGTGGTCGCGGCGCTGTGCACGAGTTCCTTCGCGGCGGCGTCGTAGGCCTTCGTTTTCTGGTTCAGGAATGCGGGCAGGGCGATCGCGGCGAGCACGCCGATGATCAGGATCACGACGAGAATTTCGATCAGCCCAAACCCGCCCTCGTCCTGCGAGCGCTCCCGCAGTTGAGCGGGGATACGAGTGAGGTGGAGCGGAGCGAGGCGGCGCGGCAGGTTCGAGGCGATACGTCGCGGCGAGTCCGAGTCCGAGTCCGTAGACAAAATAGCCCTCCATGGCTTTGACTGGCGGCCGAGCTATCTCATCGAGCGAGATCTCTGACTTTGCGCCCCCGCCTCACGGCGGGTTTGCCTTTTTCAGTGGTGTGGTCGAGCCGGCAGTGTAAGCACAGAATTAGCGGCCGTGGGGCGACTGGACGAATGTACTAGTTGGTAACCCGGTGGGCAAAGCAAGCGAAAGTAATCCATCCCATCACAAACATGTACATCTCGAGCTGCAGCTTTTTACGTAAACGCGGCTTTACCCAAAACCACCATGACCTCAACACCGACCCTGCCGACCCTTTTCCTTTATCTAAAACGCGGGTCCCTTCCCCTTCCCCTCCCCGCAACAACAGGTTTGCCCAACCCCAGGTCCTCCCAACTCGGCTTGGCTCAGATGTAGTACATCGACGCGCCCGCCTCGCGCGACTCGCGCTCGATCACGTCGGCGATCGTCGTCTGGGAGAGCACCTTGCGGGCGGCCTGCGCGGCGTCGGCGAAGACACCCTCGGAATCGCGCCCGAGCGGGCCGTCGAGCAGCTCGACGATCTCCAGCACGCTCACCGTCGAGGGCTCGCGCGCGAACCGGTAGCCGCCCTTCACGCCCCTTTGCGAGCTGATCACCCCGGCGCGGCGCAGCGCGGCGAACAGCTGCTCGAGGAACTGCACGGGCACCTCGCGCCTGCGCGCCAGCTCGCCGATCGGCACCGGCCCCGACCCGGCCGAGCGACCGAGCTCGGCGAGCGCGAGCACGGCGTAGGGGGACTTGCTCGTGATCGAGATCATCGCCGGGTCACCATCAACACAGACCCGATGCTACGGAACTGAGCCCCCGGAAACGTTCGCCGGGCGCGCGCAGGGCGCTTACAACCAGCCGCGCTCGGGTTCGCCGGGCCCGCGCAGGGCGCTTACAACCAGCCGCGCTCGGTCGCGATCAGAACCGCCTGGGCGCGGTCGACGGCGCCGAGCTTGCCGTAGATGTTGTGTAGATGGGTGCGGACGGTGCTCGTCGAGAGCGTCAGCTCGTGGGCGATCTGCTTGTAGACCTTGCCCTCGGCCAAACGCTGCAGCACGCCGAGCTCGCGCCCAGACAGCGGGCAGGGGTCGACGTGGCGCTGGCGCTGGCCGGCTGAGCTGGGCAGCTCATACATCACCCGCCGCAGCTCCTCGGGCCCGATCCCGATCAGTCGCGCGGTCTGCAGCATCTCCGCCGAGGAGACGGGGGCGCCCTGCTCGTAGTGCGCGAGCATGTCGGCGAGGCGGATGAAGGCGGGCTCGCCCTCTGTATCGGGGTTGTGATGGCGCTCGATCGCGGTCGCGATCGTTCCCGGCAATCCCCAGCGTCGCGCGAGCACCCCTCCGACCAGCGCGTGGTCGACGCCCAGCTCGCGGCGCTCCTGGTGGATGCGTTCCTCGGGGGTCTTCGCTCCGAGGTGCACCTGCGCGGGATAGCCGGGGTAGGCGTAGAGCAGGACGAGCTTGCCGATGTCATGCAGCAGGCTCGTCACGGTCAGGCGGTCGCGGTGCTCGTAGCCGACCTCGGTTGCGACGCGATCGGCGGCGCGCTGGGTCGCCAGCGCATGTAGCCGGAAGCGCTCCGGCGCCGCATCCCAGACGCTCGAGCGCTCGAAGAATTCAAACGTGCGCACGCGGCCGGCGAGCGTCTGCACGACCTGGGGGCTGAGCAGCTCCACGGCAGAGACGACGGTGTCGACCCGCACGCGCGAGCTCTGCGCCTGGTTGGCGACGCGCAGCACCGCGATGATCAACGCAACGTCCGACTCGACCGCCGTGACGATGTCGGCCGTCGCGACGTGGTCGCCGGACATCACCGCGAGCAGGCGGTTGCGCGACTCCGCGAGCGCCGGGAAGGCCTCGAGGGCCTCGAAGGCCATCGTCAGACGGCGGCCGTGCCCCTCGTTCTGATGGCGGGCGGCTGGCACCGTGGGGGATCCGCCGGGGCGGCGCTCTGGCTCTGCGGAGCGTACCTTCGCGGTCGCTGCCCGCTTGGGCTTGGAAGCTGTGGCCTGCATACGTCCGTGTACCTGCCTCGCGATAGTTGACCACCCGGATGGGCGATTCCGTGTCGGGGTCCTATCGGCACATCTGGACGGACTGTTGAGGGGCAGATCGCCCGCGAGGGCTACGTATTTCTCCGCAGCTCTACCCACCGAGCCCAGTCGCAGCGCGGCCCGTGAGCGCTCCTTCCTGGCGGACCCGCCGCCCGCACCCGCGACCGCGCCCGCAGCCTCGCTCAGCCCGCCGCCGTGAGGGCGGCGTCGATCCGCGCCAGCGTCTCTTCGCGCCCGAGCAGCGCGACGCTCTCGAAGATCCCCGGCGAGATCGTCGTCCCGGAGATCGCAACGCGCACGGGCTGGTAGACCGCCCGAGGTTTCAAACCCAGGCGCTCGAGCACCCCTTCGAGCGCCGCCTGCACTCCCGGCTGGTCGAAGTCCGCAACTTCGGCGAGCGCCGCGCGGACGTCGGCGAGCACCGCTCGTCCGTCCTCGCCCAGCCACTTCTCTCGCGCCGCCGGATCGACGGAGGGCCCGGCGAAGATGAACCCCGCCAGCGGCCAGAAGTCGGCGAGCGTGTGGATCTTCTCCTGGCTGATAGCGACCGCCCCGGCAAAGCGCTCGTCCCCGCGCACGCCGGGATGTCCGGCGATCTCGTCGAGGAAGTCGCCCAGCAGGACGGTCAACTCCTCCACTCCCAGCGCGCGGATGTGGACGCCGCACAGCCACTTCAGCTTCGTCTCGTCAAAGCGCGCCGGGTTGCGGCTGACACGCTGCAAGGTGAAACGTTCGATCAGCTCCTCGGTCGAGAGCACGGTCTGATCGTCGCCCGCGCCCCAACCGAGCAGCGCGAGGTAGTTGCGGACCGCCGCCGGCAGGTAGCCGGCGTCGCGCAGCTCCTGCACCGAGGCCGCCCCGTGGCGCTTTGAGAGCTTCTTGCCGTCGGGCCCGTGCAGCAGCGGCAGGTGGGCGTAGACCGGCAGCGGGCGCTCGGCGCCATCGAACCCGGCGGCCCTGGCCGCCTCTAGCACCAGCAGCTGCTTGGGCGTGTTCGATAGGTGGTCCTCGCCGCGGACGACGTGGGTTATGCCGGCGTCGAGGTCGTCGATCGCGACCGCGAAGTTGTAGAGCACCGAGCCGTCCGCGCGCGCGATCACGGGATCGTCGAGATGGACGTTGGCGAAGCGCGTGTCCCCGCGGATCGCGTCGTGCACGACGGTTTCGCCCTCGTCGGGCACGCGCAGGCGGACCGCGCCCTCGTCCTGCGCCTCCCCGCGGAACCCACGCTCGGCGCCGTGGAGCTGCTTGTAGGCCTTGACGTCGTCTGCGGTCGCGCTCGAGCGGTAGGCGAGCCCGGCGTCCAGCAGCGCCGCCAGCGCCTGTAGATGACGCTCGGAGCATGCGGTCTGCAGGATCGGGCCCTCGTCCCAGTCGAGCTCCAACCAGCGCAGCGCGTCGAGGATCTGCTCGACGTTCTCCGGCGTCGAGCGCTCGCGGTCGGTGTCCTCGATGCGCAGCACGAACGTCCCGCCGGTGTGACGGGCGAGCAGCCAGTTGAACAGCGCCGTGCGCGCGCCGCCGATGTGCAGGGCGCCCGTCGGCGAGGGGGCGAAGCGCACGCGCACCGAGGGATCCGGTGGGTCGGGGCGGTCGGTCTGGGCGGGATCGAAAGACATAAGATCGCCGCCATGCTAATCGGAGCGCACGTCTCGCCCGCGGGCGGCCTGCCGAAAGCGATCGAGCGCGGGGTGCAGCGCGGCGCGCGGGCGATCCAGATCTTCAACCAGTCGCCGCGCATGTGGAAGCCGACGAGCTACCGCGAGGAGGACGTCGCCGCTTTCCGGGAGGCGATGTCCGACAGCCCGATCGACGCCGTTCTGATCCACGCGGTCTACCTGCTCAACTGCGCGAGCGACGACCCCGAGATCCGCGCCAAGTCCCTCACCTCGCTCACCCATTCCCTGCGCGTCGGCGAGGCGATCGGCGCGAGCGGCGTGGTCCTGCACCCGGGCTCGGCGAAGACCGGCGACGTCGGCGAGGCGATCGCCCGCGCCGGCGAGACGATCGCGGAGGCCCTGAAGGAGAGCGAGGGCTGCGAGCTGCACCTCGAGAACACGGCGGGCACCGGCGGCACGCTCGGGCGCTCGTTCGACGAGCTCGCCGCGCTGCTGGAGGCGTCGGGCGGCAGCAGGCGCCTGGGCGTGTGCCTGGACTCCTGCCATCTGCTCGCCTCCGGCTATGACATCCGCACCGCGAGGGGGATGACCTCAACGCTGAGCGAGGCGACGCGCAAGCTCGGACGCGGCCAGGTCCGCTCGCTGCATCTGAACGACTCGCAGACCCCGCTCGGCTCAAACCGCGACCGCCACGCCAACCTCGGCGCCGGCGAGCTCGGCGATGAGGGCTGCATGGCGTTCCTGTCCGCGCCCGGCCTGCAGAAGCTGCCGTGCGTGCTCGAGACCCCGGGCGAGAACCGCGAGGGTCCTGGCCGCGAGGAAATCGAGCTGGCCAACGAACTGCGTTCCAGAGGCATCGCGGCCCGCAAGAAGTGATAATCGCGCGTATACGGGCGGCTGGGCTCGGCCGATTCAGGCCGTAGCGGCGGCCTGAGCCACCGGAGCAAGGACGTTTTCGAGCTCCGCCCGCAAAGTCGGCGTGTGCTGCACGCGGTAGGTCTCGCCCAGGCGCACCTTGCGGGTCCCGGAGCTCGTGTTGATCTCCAGCACGACCTCGGCGGGGCCTGGGTTTTCCTCGATCAGCTGCTTGCAGTCTTCGATCGCGCTCGCCGGCAGGCTGGAGGCATCGATGCACAGGCGCACCGGATGCGCGAGCGCCGTGGCGGTCTTCGCGGCCACATCGGCCTTCGTACGGGCGCGCTCGATCTCCTCCTCGGATGGCGCGAAGGTCTCGACCGACTGCACCACCAGCGAGGTGTTGCCCGCTTCCTTGTGGTCGACGCGGCCGCGCACGAGCACAACCTGATCGACGGCCAGCGCCGCCTCGTGCTCGGCGATCGCCTTGCCGAACACGATCATCTCCACAGCCCCAGCGAGGTCGTCGAGCGTCGCGAACATCATTGGGTCGCCGTTGCGGGTGCGGATCCGCTTGGCCTCGGTGATGATCCCGCCGACCGTCACGAGGTCCTTGTCGCGGCGATCGGCGAGCGCTGACAGCGGGCAGTCGACGCGCGCGCGCAGCGCCTCGCGCAGGGGCTTGAGCGGGTGCGCGGAGACGAACAACCCAATCGCTTCCTTCTCCACCGCCAGGAGCTCAGCCTGCTCGAGCTCCTCCGTCGGGATCGGCGGGTAATCGAGTCCCCGCCCGCCCAGCGCCAGGCCGAATCCGAAACCATCGGTGGCCGCGCTCGACGCGGCCCCGCCTGGACCGCCGCCCGGTTGAGCCTGCTCGCCGCCGGCGTTCGCGGACGGGGTATCCAGATCGAAGATCGAACCCTGACCGATCAGCGCGTCCTGCTGGGCCTTCTGCCCGGCGCCCTGGGCCTGCTCGAGTACCGCGAGCATGCCCTTGCGGGTGGCCCCGGTCGAGCCGAAGGCCCCGCACTTGATCAGCGCCTCGATCGCCTTCTTGTTGACCGTGCGGTTATCGACGCGCTCGCAGAAGTCCCACAGCGAGCGGAACTCGCCATCCTGCTCGCGCGCCCGTTTGATCGCCTCGACCGCCTGATAGCCGACGCCCTTGACGGCGTCGAGGCCGAAGCGAATGTTGCCCTGCACGACCGTGAACTCGTGGTCTGAGAGGTTCACGTCGGGGGGCAGGATCTCGATCCCCATCTCCTCGCAGCGGGCGACGAAGAACGGGACCTTGTCCTTCGTCGACATCACCGAGGAGATCAGCGCCGCCATGTACTCGGCGGGGTAGTTGGCCTTCAGCCAGGCGGTGCGGTAGGCGATCAACCCGTAGCAGGCGGCGTGGCTCTTGTTGAACGAGTAGTCGGCGGACTTTTCGTTGGTGTTCCAGAGGAACTCGATCACCTCGGATTTGGTGCCGGACGCGCGGCAGCCCTCGACGAACTCCGGCTTCAGCGCCGCCATCGCGGCGCGGTTCTTCTTGCCGATCGCCTTGCGCAGGTCGTCGGCCTTGGCGCCGGAGAAGCCGGCGATCTCCTTGGAGATCTGCATCGCCTGCTCCTGGTAGAGGATCACCCCGTTGGAGGACTCGAGGATCGGCCGCAGGCGCTCGTCGGGATAGGAGATCGCCTCCGGGTTGTGCTTGCCTCTCGCGTACACCGGGATCTGGTCCATCGCGCCGGGGCGGTAGAGCGCGTTGAGCGCGACGAGATCGTTGAACTCGTCCGGGCGGACCTTCTTCAGCGCCTCACGCATACCCTCGGACTCGAACTGGAACACGCCGGTGGAGTCGCCGCGGGCCATCATCTCGTAGGTCTTGGTGTCATCCAGCGGCAGCGTCGTCATGTCCGGGCGAGCGACGCCGCGACCGTCGGCGTCGACGCTAGAGCGCTCGATGATGTCGAGCGCGTCCTCGATCACGTCGAGGTTGCGCAGGCCGAGGAAATCCATCTTCAAGAGTCCGATGTCCTCGATCGGCTTCATCGAGAACTGGGTGACGGTGCGCCACACGCGCTCGCCGTGCTCGTCGGTGCCGCCGTCGGCGAGCTGCAGGGGCACGATGTCGGTCAGCGGCCGATCGGCGATCACGACCGCGGCGGCGTGGATCGAGGAGTTGCGCACGATCCCCTCGAGCCCCTGGGCGACGTCGATGATCTGCTTCGCGGTGGGGTCCTCGTCGCAGGCCTTGCGCAGCGGTTCGCCTGGTTTCAGGCATTCCTCGAAGGAGGGCGAGCGGCCCATGATCGGGTCGGGGATCAGCTTCGCGAGGCGATCGCCGGCGCCGTAGTCAAAGCCGAGCACGCGCGCCGCGTCGCGCGTGGCGGCGCGGGGGAACATCTTGCCGAAGGTGACGATCTGCGCGACCGACTCGCGTCCGTACTTCTCGGTCACGTATTTCATCACCCGCTCGCGCCCGCGCACGGAGAAGTCGATGTCGATATCGGGCATCGACACGCGCTCGGGGTTGAGGAAGCGCTCGAACAGCAGGTCGTAGCGCAGCGGGTCGACGTCGGTGATCGCCAGGCAGTAGGCGACGATCGAGCCGGCCGCCGAGCCACGGCCGGGGCCGACCGCGATCCCGTTCTCCTTGGCGAACTTGACGAAGTCCCAGACGATCAGGAAGTAGGCGTTGAAGCCCATCCGGTCGATCACGTCGAGCTCCATCTCCATCCGCTCGATCGCCGCGGCCGGCGGCGGATCGCCGTAGCGCAGGCGCAGGCCCTCCTGCACCCGCGCGCGCAGGTACTCGCGCTCGGGCGTGGCGTCGGGCGTCGGGTAGGAGGGGATCAGCTGCTTGTCGAGCTCGAGCTGCACCGAGCAGCGCTCGGCGATCTCCACCGTGCTCGCGATCGCCTCGGGCCACTCCGCGAAGGCGGCGGCCATTTCCGCGGAGTCGCGCAGGTAGAACTCGTTCGTTTCGAAGATCATCTTCGGCGCGGCGAGCGTGCTCTTGGTCTGCACGCACAAGAGCGCCGTGTGGTGGCCGTGGTCCTCGCGGCGTAGGTAGTGCACGTCGCCCGTGCCGACGAGACTGCCCCCGACTTCGCGGGCGATGCGGACGATGCCCTCGTTGCACTTGTCCTGATCGGCCAGGCCGTTCTTCTGCACCTCGAAATAGACGTTCTCAGAGCCGAAGATCTCAAGCAGTTCGTCGGCGTGCGCGCGCGCATCATCGTTGCGGTCCTCCACGAGGCGCTGGCAGAAACGCGAGGCCAGGCAGCCGGTGAGCGCGATCACCCCCTCGGAGTGGCGCCCGACCTGCTCGAGGTCGACCGTCGGCTTGCCGCGGTGCAGGCCTTCGAGGAAGCCGGCGGAGGAGAGCTTGACGAGGTTGCGATAGCCGGCGTCGTCGGCGGCGAGCAGCGTCAGGTGGTTGCGCTCAACACGGGTGGATGGGCCACTTTTTCCGGATGCGACCGTGTGGTCGTCGACGAGGTAGATCTCGCAGCCGATGATCGGCTTGACCCCGTGCTTGGCGCAGGCCTTGTGCAGCTCGACCGCGCCGTTCATCACGCCGTGGTCAGTCAGGCCGAGCGCGGGCTGACCGAACTCGGCCGCGCGCGCCGCCAGCGCATCGATCTTGCAGGCACCGTCGAGCAGCGAGTACTCGGAGTGCACGTGCAGGTGGGCGCAGGCGGGGGTGCTCACTGGGCGTTGATATTAGGCGGCGCAGCGGCGGCTGAGCGACGCTCGCGTCGCTGTTTGCGCCTTAACCGCACACGTCCCAGCAGCGACATGCTGTGCTTGTGCTGCATGTGGTGCTCGGCTGCCGCGGCTGGCGGCCGATCGAGCTCCTCGTGGGGTCCGGGGTCGGAGGCCTCGGCGCGCGCGCGCAGCCGCTCGACGGCGGCCGCGAGGGCATCGGCCAGCTCCTCGCGGTGCTCGGCGGCGGGCGCCGCCGGCCGTTGGGTCCTCCCCCCGACCCCGGGCTCACGTGTCGCCGCGGCCCGCAGCTGGGCCATCGTGCCCTTCAGCTCCGCGACCAGCAGCTCCATGCGCCGGTAGCCGGCGCGCATCTCTGCGAGCCGGCGTTCGGCCTGCACGCGCGCGGTGCGCTCGGCGTCGATCTCGCCACGGATCTCCAGGGCATGGCGCTCGAGCTCGTCAAAGCGCGCGCGCAGCTCCCGCTCGCCGCTTTCGCGCAGCTCGCTCAACTCGGCGACGGCGGCCTGTTCGGCCTCGTCGAGCTCGCGCTGTGCGCTCTCCAGGCGCTGGGAGAGCTCGCGCGCGTGATGCTCGCTGGCACCGAGACGGCGGGTGAGGCGATCGATCTCGGCGCGGCTGTCGCGCTCGGCGCGCGCGCGGCGGTCCTCGGCCTCGACGCGCAGCTGCTGCTCGGCGTACTCGCGCTGCTTGACACGGCGCAGCTCATGCTCGCGCTCGGCCACCGAAGCCTGCTCGGCGACGAGCCGCTCGGCGAAGACCGCGCGCTCCTCGGCCGCCTCCCGCACCTGCTCGCGCAGGCTGGAGAGATGGCTCTCGAGCGTCTGCACGGTGGCCTCCGCCGCCTCGGCGCGGCGCGTGAGCGCATCTGTCGAATCGGCCTGCCCGGCGTTGGCCTGTCCCGGCCCGGTGGAGGGGTGCGCAGGATCCCAATCGATTGCACGCCGCGCGCGGCGCTCGGCCAGCAGATCGCGCTCGCTCGGCCGCGGCGGCTCTCCGGGTTTCTCTGATCCCTCGGGCATCACAAGTGCCGCTCAGGCTATGGGTGAGACCGGACGCGACCGGCGCGGCGCGGATTACTCGTTGTGCAGGCGCCAGGCCATGCGCGACTGCAGCGAGAACAGCTCGATGAACCCGGGCGAGGCGGTCTGCGAGAAGAGCCCGCCGGACTCGGCGAAGGAGGCGAGGCTCGCGTCATAGACGGCGCCAGGGGCCGAGCGCGTGAGGACGCGGGCGTGGCCCTTGAAGAGCTTGACCCCGACGGTTCCAGTGACGTGCTCGTTGACGTGCTCCATGTAGGCGTCGAGATCGGCGCGCAGCGGCTCCCACCACAGCCCGGCGTAGACGAGATAGGCCCACTGACGCTCGAGGCCGGCCTTGAACTGGTTCTGGTGGATCGTGCAGACGAGTCGCTCGAGCTCGCGGTGGGCGGGCAGCAGGATCGCGGCGGCGGGCACCTCATAGATGTCGCGGACCTTCAGCCCGACGATCCGGTCCTCGATGTGGTCGACGATCCCGACGCCGTGGCGCGCGCCGATCTCGGCAACCCGTTCGAGCAGCTCCACGAGCTCCAGGCGCTCGCCGCCGAGGGCGACGGGCACGCCCCGCTCGAACTCGATCTCCACGACCTCGGCCTCGTCGGGCGCACGCTCGGGTGGCGTGACGAGCTGGAAGACGTCGTCCTGCGGCGCGTGGTCGAGATCCTCGATCCAGCGGCCCTCCGAGGAGCGGCCCCAGAGGTTGTCGTCGATCGAATAGGGCGCTTGCGACTCGGCCCCCTGGGAGGACTTGATCGGGATGCCGTGCTCGCGCGCGTAGGCGATCTCCTCCTCACGGCCCATCTGCCACGAGCGCACGGGCGCGATCACTCCTAGCTCGGGCGCGAGCGTCGCGACGGTCGCCTCGATCCGCACCTGGTCGTTGCCCTTGCCGGTACAGCCGTGGGCGATCGTGTCACAGCCGGCTTTGCGCGCGTGCTCGACCGCGAGCTTCGCGATCAGCGGCCGGCCGAGCGCGGTGAACAGGGGATAGTCGCCGTAGAGCGCGTTCGCCTTGATCGCGCGCAGCACGTACTCGCGCGCGAACTCCTCGCGCGCGTCGACGACGTTGCACTCCAGGGCGCCGAGACGGAGGGCCTTGTCTTCGATCACCGCGTAGTCCTCGCCCGGCTGGCCGAGGTTGACGGTCAGGCAGACGACCTCCGCGGAGTACTCGTCCTGGATCCATTTCAGCATCACGCTCGTGTCGAGGCCGCCGGAGTAGAGCAGGAGCACGCGATGGACATCGGTCGGGTCGGCCTCGTAGGAGGCGGTGCGCGGGGTCGCGGCTTGGGGCTTTGAGGAATCCTCGGACACGGCGGCGAACCCTACCTCTCTCAGTCCTGCTCGGCGAGCGCCGCGCCCAGACGCGCGAGCGCCTCGTCGATCTCGTACTCGCCGACGATCAGGGGCGGCAGCAGCCGTAGGGTCGTGGGCCCGGTGGCGTTCACGATCAGGCGCTCGGACAGCAGCGCACGGCGGGCGACATCGGGCGCGGCAAGATCTAGCTCGCAGGCGAGCATCAGCCCGCGCCCGCGCACGGAGACTACGTGCGGCAGCGACTCCAGCCCGGCCGCAAGCCGCGCGCCCAGCTCGCGCACCCGAGCCAGCAAAGCGGGGTCATCCGTGACCTCCAGCGCAGCGAGCGCCGCGGCCGCGACGACAGGCCCGCCGGCGAACGTCGAGCCGTGATCGCCGGGGGCGAGCACATCCGCCAGGCGCGGACCGGTGACGAGCGCGCCGATCGGCAGGCCGCCGCCGAGCGCCTTCGCGACCGTGATCGCGTCCGGGGTGACGCCGGTCTGCTCATAGGCCCAGAGCGTGCCGGTGCGGCCCATCCCGCACTGGACTTCGTCGAAGATCAAAGCCGCGCCGTGCTCGTCGCAGGCCTCGCGCGCCGCCCGGAGCGCCTCGGTGGAGAGCACGTTCACCCCCGACTCGCCCTGGATCGGCTCGAGCAGCACCGCGGCGGTGCGCTCGTCCACAGCGCCGGCGATCGCCTCGGGCCTCGGCTCGACCGCGCGGAAACCGGGGACGAGCGGCGCGAACGGGGCCTGCTTTGACTCCTGGGGCGTGGCCGAGAGCGCGCCGTAGGTACGGCCGTGGAAGGCGCCGTACACGGAGACGACATCCCCCGCGGGCCGGGCCTTGCGGGCGAGCTTGATCGCGGCCTCCGAGGCCTCCGCGCCGGAGTTGCAGAAGAACACCTTGCCGCCGAGGCTCGAGCGCGAGAGGCGCTCGGCGAGGCGCATCGCCGGCTCGGTGTAGAAGAGGTTCGAGACGTGCATCAGCCGCCCGGCCTGCTCGCGTACGGCAGCGACCACCTGGGGATGGCAGTGCCCGATGTTCGTGACGGAGATGCCGCAGAGGAAGTCGAGGTACTCGTTCCCGTCGACGTCCCACAGACGTGCGCCCTCCCCGCGCACGAGCTCGACCGGGAAGCGCGCATAGGAGTGGATCACGCTCGTCCCCTCGAGCTCCTGCAGCTCGGCGAGGCTCATGTGAAGGCCCCCTCCACGACTCCGCCCATGAGCCTCACGGGGATCCCTCGATCTTCGTGCCGACGCCGGCGTCGGTGAACAGCTCCAGCAGCAGCGAGTGCGGCGTGCGGCCATCGAGGATGTGCGCGGCGCTGACGCCCTGGTGGATCGCGTCGAGGCAGGCCTGGAGCTTGGGGCGCATGCCCCCCTCGAGGCTCGGCAACGCGCTCTCCACTTCCTCCGCGGAGGCCTGCCCGATCAGGCTGGAGGGGTCGGCCGGGTCGCGCAGCCAGCCGGGGACGTCGGTCAGGAAGATCACCTTCTGCGCGCCCATCGCGCCCGCCACGGCACCGGCGGCCTCGTCGGCGTTGACGTTGTAGGAGCGCCCGTCGCGGTCGGCGCCGACGGAGGCGATCACGGGGATGTAGTCGCTCGCGACGTGCTCGATCACACCGGCGTTGACGCGCTCGATCTGACCGACGAAGCCGATGTCCTCGCCGCCGGGACCCGCGCGGCGCACGACCCGGAAGAGCGAGCCGTCGTCTCCGCAGAGCCCGACCGCGGGCTGGCCGTGGCCGGCGAGGCGCAGCACGATCTCCTTGTTGACCTTGCCGACGAGCACCATCTTCGCGACCTCGACGGTGTCGGCGTCGGAGACGCGCAAGCCGCCGACGAACTCGACGGGGAGATTGAGGCGCTCCATGTAGGCGGTGATCTCGGGACCGCCGCCGTGGACGACGATCGGGTTCAGGCCGACGTACTTGAGCAGCACGACGTCGCGCGCAAACTCCTCGCGCAGGGCGGTGTCCTCCATCGCCGCGCCGCCGTACTTGATCACGACCGTCTTGCCGTGAAACTCCCGGATGTAGGGGAGCGCCTCTAAAAGCGTGCCGACATCTCTCATCGAGGTCGCCTCTGTTTGGTGGGATTTTTACGGGAGACCGTCGCGCACAGCGACCGAAGCCGGGCATGTATCGCCGGTCTCGACGCGAGCGGGACGAGCCGGGGGGCTTGTGTTCGGAAGCTCATGTGGTGTAGTCCGCGTTGATCGTCACGTACTCGTGGGAGAGGTCGGAGAAGAACACCTCTGTCTCGGCCCCATCGCCCGGCAGCACGATCTCGTATTCGACTTCCTTCGCCTTCAGCGCCTCCTCCAGCACGGCTTCGTCGTAGTCGATCGCGGCGCCCGCCGAGCACACGTGGATGCCCTCGAGCGTGATGTCGACCGCCAAAGGTGCCGTCCCCGGCATGGCGGCCCCGACCGCCTGGACGATCCGGCCCCAGTTGGGATCGCCGCTGTGCAGCGCGGCCTTGACGAGCGGTGAGTTGGCGACCGCGCGCGCGACCGCCTCGGCGCCCTCGATGTGACCGCCGTGCACGACCACCCGTGCGATCCGCGCGGCGCCCTCGCCGTCGGCGACCATCATGATCGCGAGCTGGCGCAGCAGCGCGTCGAGCGCCTCGCCGAAGCGCAGCTCGTCCTCGGACTCCGGGGCGACGCTGACTCCGGAGGCGCCGGAGCACATCAGCACGGCGATGTCGTTCGTCGAGAGCTGGCCGTCGACCGAGGCGCGGTCGAACGAGCGCTTGACCGTGACCCCGAGCAGCAGATCCGCGGTCGCGCGCTCGATCACGGCATCGGTCTGGACGAAGCAGAACATCGTCGCGAAGCGCGGCGAGATCATCCCCGCGCCCTTGCACTGCGCGCTCAGGCGGACCGGTCCGCCTGAGAGCTCGACCTGCAGGCAGGCGCGCTTCTCGAATGCGTCGGTCGTCTGGATCGCCTGCTGGAAGTCGGCGTCGCCCTCGCGGCGCAGCTCGCCGTTGGCCACGAGGATGCCCCGCAGCATCGCGTCTACCGGCAGGTACTGGCTGATGCCGCCGGTCGAGGCGAGCGCGACCGTGGACTCGTCGACCCCGGCGGCGATCGCCGCCGCGCCCTGGGTCTTGGCGGCGTCGTCGAGCCCGCGCCGCCCGGTCGCCGCGTTCGCGCAGCCGGAGTTCGCGAGGATCGCGCGCAGCCGATCGAGCCGGCAGCGCTCCTGGCTGACGAGCACCGGTGCCGCGGGCGTACCCGAGGAGGTGAAGCGCGCGGCGCTGACGGGATCCTCGGCCTCGCAGACGAGCAGCCCGAGGTCGCGGTTGCCGCTCGGCTTGATCCCGCACGCCACGCCAGCGGCGCGGAAGCCGGCGGGCAACCCCACATCCGGCCCGAGATCGCGCACGTGCGCGGGGGCGGGCACCCAGCGCGAGTGGAAGAACGGCCGCGGCGGGCCGGCCGAGGGCCGGTCGCCGAAGACGTCTTTTCCGGCGCTCATCTGAAGCACCTCCCCCCGGTCCGCGCACCCATCCCGGGCCGGCCTGCTCCAACCCAAGCGCTCATATCCGACGTGTCGTCTGGCAAGTGCGCGCTCATAGCAACCCCTCAGTCTCCGAAAAACCGAACATCACGTTCAGGTTCTGGACCGCCTGCGAGGAGGTGCCCTTCCAGAGGTTGTCGATCGCCGCGAGCACGATCACCTTGCCGCTATGGGGATCGGCCCGGGCGAACACGCGGCAGAAGTTCGTCGCCTGCACATCGCGCGTGCCCGGCGGCGCGCCGACCACCTCGACGAACGGCTCGTCGGCGTAGGCGGCGAGGTACAGCTCGGCCAGCTCATCGTCGGCGACCGGGCGCGTCGGCGTCACGTAGCAGTCGGCGAGCTCCCCCTGGTCGAGCGGGACGAGGTGCGCCTGGAACAGCACCGCGACCTCGTCGCTCGCGCCGGCGGCGATGCGCAGCGGCGAGAGTTGCTCCTCGATCTCCGGCGTGTGGCGGTGCGAGGCGACCTTGTAGGGCAGGATGTTCTCCCCCGCGAACGAACCGTGCGTGGTCTCGTCGAACGCGCGGCCCGCCCCCGAGAGGCCCTGCTTGGCGTCGATCACCACGTCGGCGATCAGCCCGGCGCGCGCGAGCGGCGCGAGGCCGAGCAGCGAGGCCGTCGGGTAGCAGCCGGGGTTGGCGACGATCGCGGCGCTCGCGATCCGCTCGCGGTGCAGCTCGGTCAGGCCGTAGACGGCCTGCGGGAGCAGGTCGGGGCGCGGGTGCTCGCCGTACCAGCGCTCGTAGGTCGCGAGCGTTGAGAGCCTGAAGTCGGCGCTCAGGTCGACCACGCGCGCGCCGCGATCGCGCAACTCGCCGACCGTCGGCGCGGCCGCCGCATGGGGATAGGCGACGATCGCCGCGTCGAGCTCGCCGTACGAATCTAGCTCGAGCTGCTCGATCTGCAGCGGCACGCGATAGCGCGGATACAGGTCGTCCAGGCGCCGACCGACCTCCGAGCGGCCGGTCACGGCGACCAGCTCGAAGCGCGGGTGGCGCCACAGCAGGTGCGCGGCGAGCGCGCCGGCAAAGCCCGTCGCGCCGGCGACGAGCACGCGCGGAGAGCCGGCCGCGAAGCTCTGCGGCGCGGGTGCACCGGCCGCGGCGCGCGTGAAGGAAAGCTCAGCCACGCAGCTCACCCCCCAGCTCACCCAGCGCCGCCACGATCTGCGCCCGTGCGGGCGCTATGTCCTCGTCGGTCAATGTCTGCTCCTGGCCGCGGAACGACAGCGCCAGCGCCAGCGAGCGCCTGCCCTCCCCCACCTGCGGGCCGGTGTAGACGTCGAACACGCTCACGTCGTCGAGCATCTCCCCGCCTGCCTGCTTCACGCGCTCGAGCACCAGCCCCGCGGCGACGTCGTCGGGCAGCACGACCGCGAGGTCCTGGCGCAGCGAGGGCACCGATGCGAACGGGGCAAATGCCGCCACCGGTGGGGACGCCGCGGCGAGCTTGCCGAGGTCGATCGCGAACACGGCCGTGCGCCCCAGATCCCACTCCGCGGCGACGAGCGGGTGCACCTCCCCCACGAAGCCGAGGCGGGTGGGCGCCGCTCCCTCGCCGCCTCCTCCGGGGCCTCCGTCTCCCACGGCCAGCACCTCGGCGCTGCGGCCGGGATGCAGGAACGGCCATGCGTCGGCCGGCCGCACCGACCAGGCGACGTGAAACTTCTCGAGCACTCCTTCGAGCAGCGCCTTGACCGCGAAAAAGTCCGCCTCGGCGCGCTCCCCGCGCCAGGATTTGGACGCCGACCCACCCAGCGCGCCGGTCAGCAATGCGCCCAGCGCATTGTGTTCCTCGACCGGCGTGGCTCCGTTTGACGTTGCGCGGCCCGGCGCGGCGCGATAGACGGCCCCCGACTCGAAGATCGCGATGTCCGGCCCGTTGCGCGCGACGTTGTGTCGCGCGACATCGAGCAGCGATCCGAGCAGCGTCGGGCGCAGCGTCGACTGGGTCTCCGACATCGGGTTCTCCAGCCGCACGACCTGCCGCAGCGGGTGATCGCCGGGCAGGCGCAACCGATCGAGCAGGCCGGGGTCGGTGAAGCTCCAGCCGACTACCTCGTGCAGGCCGCGGCCGACGAGCGCGTCCTCGGCCGCGCGGCGCACCTTCTGGGCATGGCTCAGCAGCCCGACGGCGCCGCGGCGCGCGGGCAACGTCGCGGGGAGCTTCTCCAGGCCGTCGATCCGCGCGACCTCCTCGATCAGGTCGACCTCGCGCGTGATGTCGACGCGCCGCAGCGCCGGCACGGTCACATCGAGGCCGTGCTCTGCAATGGGTCGATCCGGCACCGCGGATGCATCCGCACCCGATCCCCCGGGTGCAGCCGAGCCGAGCACTTCCGCCACTCGAAAGTCGAGCGCCTGCAAGATCTCCGCCTGACGCTCGCGCGGTACCGGCAGGCCCAGGATCGCCTCCACGCGCGCCTCCCTAAGGCGGATGACCTGCTCAGGCGCTCCATCCCAGCCGACGTCGATCGTCCCGGGGACCACGCGCGCGCCGCAGCACTCGATCAAAAGCCGCGTCGCGACGGCCTGCGCGTGCATGCACTGCTCGGGCGCAAGGCCCTTCTCGAAGCGTCCCGACGCCTCGCTGCGCAGGCCGAGGCTCCACGACGTGCGGTGGATGTTCGGCCCGCTCCACGTCGCCACCTCCAGCAGCACGCGCGTGGTCTGCGGCCGCACCTCCGAGCGGGCGCCGCCCTTCACGCCCGCGATCGACGTCGGCCCCTCGGCGTCGGCGATCACGACCATCTCGGAGTCGAGCGTGCGCGTTTCGCCGTCGAGCGTGTCCACCTGCTCGCCTTCGGCCGCGCGGCGTATCGTCAGACGCGCGCGCGCGACGTGGTCGAGGTCGAACGCGTGCAGCGGCTGGCCGGTCAGCAGCATCGCGTAGTTGGTGATGTCGACGACGTTGTTGATCGGTTTCTGCCCGGCCGCCATCAGGCGCGCCTTCAGCCAGGGCGGCGAGGGGCCGACGACGACGTCCTCGAACACGCGCGCGGTGAAGCGCTGGCAGAGGTCGGGGCACTCAACGGCCACCTCGGCGCCGTCGACGGGACCTTCCGAACCCGGGTCCTCGCTCCAAGGCGCGGCGGTGAGCGGAGCTCCGGTGGCAGCGTGCAGCTCGCGCGCGACCCCGTAGACCCCGAGACAGTCAGGCCGGTTCGGCGTGATCTCCAGCTCCAGCACCTCGCCGGCGATCGGCAACACGTCCGCGAGCGGGGTCCCGGGAGCGAGCTCTGCGTCGATCGTCAGATCGTCCAGTACGAGGATCCCCTCGCTGGGTGAGTTTGGTGGGCTCAAATCCAGCTCGGTATCGGCACAGATCATCCCTTCGGAGACCACGCCCCTGAGCTTCGCCCGCTTGATCTTCGTTCCATCGGGCATCACCGCGCCGGGGGTCGCGACCGCGACCGTCTGCCCCGCGGCGACGTTCGGCGCCCCGCACACGATCGTCGCCGGCTGGTGTTCAACGCCACCCTCTGATGTTGTAGATCGACCCTCAGCATTCTCATCCGCGACCACAGGGCCTGCGGGGTGGGCGGGACCTATATCCACCTTGCACACCTTCAGTCGATCCGCATCGGGGTGTCGCTCCACCTCCAACACTCTCCCCACAACGAACTTCTCAACCGCACCCACCCCGTGATGATGGATCGCCTCGACCTTCGTCCCGGTCATCGTCAAGCGCTCCTCGATCCCCTTCGCGTCCAGCGTTTTCGGATCGCAGTATTCGCGCAACCAGTCCAGAGGGACCCTCATCAGAACTGCTCCAAGAAACGCAAGTCGTTTTCGTAGTACAGCCTCAGGTCGGGAATCCCGTGCTTGAGCATCGCGATCCGCTCAACCCCCATCCCCCACGCGAACCCCTGCACCTTCTCGGGGTCATACCCGGGTGAGTTCGCCTCCGTGGTGGGAACGTAGGAGTAGACATTTGGATCGACCTCACCGGCGCCGAGCACCTCCAGCCAGCCCTCTCCCTTACACAGGTAGCAACGTGCACCGTCCTTCAAGAAGCCCCGGCCCCCGCAATGGAAGCACGACACGTCGACCTCGACGCTCGGCTCGGTGAAGGGGAAGAAATGCGGCCTCAGCCTGACATCGCGCTCATCCCCGAACACCGCCCGCGCGAACGCCAGCAAAGTGCCCTTCAGGTCCGCCAAGGTGATGTCCTCGTCGACCGCCAGACCCTCGACCTGGTGGAACTGGGGCGTGTGCGTCGCGTCGGAGTCGGGGCGATAGACGCGCCCTGGTATGACCACGTACAACGGTGGCGGATGGGCCTCCATCGCACGGACCTGCATCGGTGAGGTGTGGGTTCTCAGGACGACGTCGTCGGAGACGTAGAACGTGTCCGTGCGCGCCCGCGCGGGGTGCGTCGGGGCGTGGTTGAGCGCGTCGAAGTTGTAGTGCACGGTCTCGACCTCCGGACCCTCCATCACCGTGAAGCCCAACCCGAGGAAGATGTCTTCCAGCTCGCGCATCGTGCTCGTCAGCACGTGCAGCCGGCCGATCGGCTGCGGCGGCGCGCCGGGCAGCGTCACGTCGACGCGGTCGTCCCGCAGGCCGCGCTCGAGCTCCGCGGCGCCGAGCTGCGCCGCGCGCGCCTCGATCAACGCCTCCAGCGCCTGTCGCGCCTGGTTGGCGGCCTTGCCGACCGCGCCCCTTTCGGCCGGCTCGAGCTCGGCCACGCCGCGCAGCAACTGCGGCAGCTCGGCCTTGCGACCGAGGTAGCCCACGCGCAGGCCCTCCAGCACCTCGCTGGTGGCGGCCTCGGCGATCTCCGCCTCGGCCTGCTCACGCAATTGCTCGATCCGCTCGATCATTTCGTCGTGACCCTAGATGGTTGATTCCCCGACCGCGCGTCTCGTGTCCGCCTGGTCAGCTCGTACAGCGCCACGGTCGCGGCCATCGCCGCGTTCAGCGAGTCGGCTGCGCCGTCGATCGGAATGTGCGCCGTGCGCTCGCACGCGCTCACGACTTCCGGCGGCAGGCCCTCACGCTCGGCGCCGACGAGCAGCGTTCGTCCGCCTCTAAGCCGCCTGTCGCTCGATTCCTCGACGTCCGCCGTCGCGGGATTCTGGTCCGCCATCGCGGAGCTCTGGCCTGGGGTGGGCGAGCCTCGCAACACCTCGCCCTCGTGGGCGACGAGCGCGACACGCTCGCCCGGCAGCTCGGCGATCGAATCCACCCGCGCGATCTCGACCGCGAAGATCGCCCCCATGCTCGCACGCACGGCCTTCGGCCCGTAGGGATCGGCGCAGCCAGGACCGAGCGCCACGCTGCTCGCGCCGAACGCGCATGCCGAGCGCAGCACCGTGCCGACGTTCCCCGGATCGCCGACGCCGTGCAGATAGACGCACAGCGGTCCCGCGGGCGCCTGCGCCCAACGCTGCTCGTAGATCCCGATCACGCGCGTGCCGGAGCCCAGCGTCGAGACCGCCGCCAGCGCCCGCGCCTCGACGTCGACGAAGCGCTCGCCGCCGAGCCCGCTGCCGGCCACGCGGAAGCCTTCGACCGGTCGCGATCCGGCCCGCTCGGCCGCGGCGAGCAGATCCTCGCCCTCGACCGCGAACCGGCCTTCGCGCGCGCGCTCGCGCTTGCTCTGCAGGCGCTTGATCGCCTTCAGGCGTTGGTTCTGGGGGGATTCGATCTGGGTCATTGGTTGTGGTTTCGGGTCTGTTGGTCTGGGTTGGACACAAAAAAGGCGCCGTCCTTTTCAGGAGCGACGCCCGCGGGGCCCTTCTCTGTCGAGTGCTTTGCTCTAAGCAGCCGACGCCTCGCGGGCTGGCTCGGAGGTTGCCGCGGAGGCCAGGGCCTCGCGGGAGACCTCCACAAAACGTCGGAACGTGTCCGCGTCGCGCACGGCGATGTCCGCCAGCACCTTGCGGTCGAGCTCAACGCCGGCGAGCGTCAACCCGCGCATGAACGTCGAGTAGCTCATCCCGTTCTGTCGCGCGGCGGCGTTGATCCGCGTGATCCACAGCCTGCGGAAGTCGCGCTTGCGGTTGCGCCGGTCGCGGTAGGCATAGGCGTCCGCCTTCAGCAGCGCCTCCTTCGCGCGCTTGTAGTTCGAGTGCGCCTCGCCGCGGAAGCCCTTCGTCTGCTCGAGCACCGCGCGGCGCTTCTTCTTGGCGTGGACCGACCGCTTGACGCGCGTCATTTGCCGACCCCCAGCATCCGCTTGATCCGCGGCGTGTCGTCGTCGGACATGATCTTCGGCCCGCCCAGCGCGCGCTTCTTTTTCGGCGACTTCTTCTCGAGGATGTGGCTCGTGAAGGGGTGGCGCCCGCGCACCTTGCCGGAGCCGGTGACTTTGAAGCGCTTCTTCGCGCCTGAGTGGGTCTTCATCTTGGGCATCGCCGCGTGATTATGACACGGCGCCGCCGTCAGCGTCCGCGCCATTCTGCGATTGGGGCTCAGCCACTGGGGCAGGTACGGCGCCATCGGCCGCCCCATCCGCGCCGACCGTGCCCGACGGAGAGGCGGGCACTCCCGCATCAGCCTTTCCGTCCAGCACCGCTTTGGAGGGCGCCATCATCATCGTCATGTTGCGTCCTTCCTGCATCGGGCGCTGCTCGACGACGCCCAGCTCGGCGAGCTCCTCGGCGAGGCGGTCGAGGATCATCGTGCCGCGCTCGGGGTGGGTGACCTCGCGCCCGCGGAACATGATCGTGACCTTGACCTTGTCCTTGTGGCGCAGGAAGCGCTCGACGTGGTGCTTCTTGGTGTCGTAGTCGTGCTCGGCGATCTTCGGGCGGAACTTGATCTCGCGCACGGTGATCTGCTGCTGGTGCTTCTTCGCCTGCTTGACCTTCTGCGCCTGCTCGTACTTGTACTTCGAGTAGTCGAGCACGCGGCAGACCGGCGGGCGCGCCTCGGGCGCGACCTCGACCAGATCCAGATCGCGTTCCTGCGCGAAGCTCAACGCGTCGGGGGTCTTCATCACGCCGACCTGGTTGCCCTCGTCGTCGATCACCCGGACCTCGGGCACGCGGATGCGCTCGTTGATCCTCGTCGTGTCCCGCTCGGGCGGGCGCCGGTCGAACCTGCGTGGAACCGGCACTAGCTGTGGTTACCGTGCGTCAAGCTGGATTTATGCGCGGCGCTTTGAATTGGCGAGCTTCAACGGGGCCGAGTATAGCGCCGCGCGCTCCTTGAACAAGCTCAGCGCCCGCTCTCGCGGCCGATGTCGCGCAGCAGCCCCTCCCTGAGCTCCGCGATCGAGACGCTGCCGGCGTCGCCCTTGCCGTGCTCGCGCAGCGAAACCTCGCCCGCCTGCAGCTCACGTTCGCCGACGATCAGCATGCGCGGGATCTTGCGCAGCTCGGCCTCGCGGATCTTCTTGCCGATCGACTCGCCGCGCGCGTCGAGCTCGACGCGCAGACCGGCTTGCTGCAGCGTCTCCCGCACGCTTGCGCCGTACTCGTTGAAGGGGTCGGAGATCGGCAGCACGATCGCCTGCACCGGCGCCAGCCACAGCGGCAGCTCGCCGCCGTAGTGCTCGAGCATGATCCCGATGAAGCGCTCGTAGGATCCGAACGCGGCGCGATGGATCATCACGGGACGGTGCTCGGCGTTGTCCGCGCCCGTGTAGGCCAGGTCGAAACGCTCGGGCATCGAATAGTCCAGCTGCACCGTCCCCAGCTGCCACGAGCGCCCCAGCGAGTCGGTCATGTGCATGTCGATCTTCGGCCCGTAGAACGCGCCGTCGCCGGGGTTCAGCTCGTACTGCAGTCCCTGTGCGTCGAGGGCGTTCTTCAACTTCTCCTCGGCCTTGTCCCACATCTCATCGCTGCCGATCCGCTCCGCCGGGCGCGTCGAAAGCTCCAGGCGCACGTCGAAGTCGAACAGCGCGTACGTCGCGAACGCCAGCTCCAGGCAGCCCCGCACCTCCTCCTGGACCTGCTCCTCGGTGCAGAAGATGTGCGCGTCGTCCTGCGCGAAGTGCCGCACCCTGAGCAGCCCGTGCAGGACCCCCGAGGGCTCGTTGCGGTGCAAGAGGCCCGGCTCGGAGTAGCGCACGGGCAGATCCCGGTAGGAGTGGCGCTGGGAGGCGTACAGGTGCGCGTGCCCCGGGCAGTTCATCGGCTTGACGCCCATCTCGCGCTCCTCGACCTTGACCGTGAACATGTTCTTGCGGTACTTCCCCCAGTGCCCCGAGGTCTTCCACAGCTCCGCGTCGAAGATCAGCGGCGTCTTGACCTCTTCGTAGCCGCGCGCGCGGCCCATCTCGCGCGAGACAGCCACGAGCTGGTTCCAGATCGCCGCCCCCGGCGGTAGCCAGAAGGCGGCGCCGGGCGAGACGTCGGAGAACGTGAACAGGCCGAGCTCTTTGCCAAGCTTGCGGTGGTCGCGTTCCTTCGCCAGCTCGACGCGCGCGAGGTACTCCTGCAGCTGCGCCTTCGTAAAGAAGGCCGTGCCGTAGATCCGCGTCAGCATCGTCCGGGTCGAGTCCCCGCGCCAGTAGGCGCCGGCGACCGAGGTCAGCTTGAACGCGCCGACGGTCTTGGTCGTGGGCGCGTGCGGGCCGCGGCAGAGGTCCGTGAAGGGACCGTTGGTGTAGAGCGAGACCGTCGCGAGCGGGGCGCCGCCGTCCGTGCCAGCCGCGTCTGCCGCGCGAGCTCCACCGCCCTCGCCGGCCCTGTCCCCAGTGCCCGCACCCGCACCATCTCCTGCGCCCACACCGTCCTCCCCGCCCGCGCTCGTCCCGGCCTGGGCGGCGTTCGCGACGAGGTCGTCGATCAGCTCGACCTTGTACTCCTGCCCTTCGGCCGCGAAGCGCTCACGCGCCTGCGCGGGCGTGACCTCGACGCGCTCGAACGTCTCCGACGCGCGCACGTGCGCGCGCATGCGCTCTTCGATCCTCGGGAAGTCATCCTCGGAGATCGACACGCCCGGCGGGAACTCGAAGTCGTAGTAGAAGCCGTTCTCGATCGCCGGCCCGATCGAGATCTTCACGCCCGGCCACAGCTCCATCACCGCCGCCGCCAGCACATGCGCGGCGTCGTGGCGGATCAGGGCCAGCGCCTGCTCCGCGCTCTTCTCGGTCACGATCGCCACACGGGCGCCGTCGGGCAGCGGACGTGCCAGGTCCCGCAGCTCGCGCGCGAGGCCACCCTGGCCGTCCTCGGCTCGGTCGGCCGGTGGGGCGGGATCTGGGCCCGGAGCGCCCACCTCGATCGCGAGTGCCGCGCGCGCGAGGCCAGGCCCGATCGCCGCGGCGGCGTCCGCGCCCGTGGCGCCGTCCTGCAGCTCCAGGGCCTTGCCGTCGGGGAGTGTCACCGTGATCGCCATCTCGATCCAGCAGGCTACCGGCGCGCCCGCACGGCGACCGGCACGCCGGCCAGCAGAGATGCCTCCGCGGCGGCCGCAGAGACGCCCTCGCGGCGGCAGGAGGGCTTTCCAGAACACGGAACGAGATCACGAATTGCAGACAATCGTCTGCGGCTTCTGCCATCATCGTGGGATGGACAACAGCGAGCAGGTCTCCATCGCCATCACGCTATCCCCCGCTCAGGTCGACGAGGTGGTACGCGCCGCCTCCCAGAGTCGCGTCCCGAGCATCTCGACGCTGATCGCGGACTCGCTCAACGCGCCGCTGACGCGCGAGCCCGGGAACGGCGCTCGATCGGCGCCGACCGGCGCGGCCGATCGCAAGAACGGCAAGGACCGTGCGGTCGGCACGGACGAGGCAGCCGAGGACGCGTTCGTGGAGGACTCCCAGGTCGGTGGCTATCTGCCCGTCGGCGCGTCCGATCCGCGCCTGTCCAGGTCGCTGCTGCGGGGCCTCTCGCTGCTCACCTGCTTTGGCCGCGACGGGGCCGCGCGGGGAATCGTCGAACTCGCCCACGACGCCGGCATGAGCCCCTCGACCGCGCATCGCTATGCATCCACGCTCGTCGAGCTCGGCCTGCTCCAGCGGGATCCGAAGAGCCGCAAGTACCGTCTGCCGGGCACCTGAGCCAGAGAACCCCCGGCGGCGACTGGCCCGCAGCCGACCCACGGCTGACGCACGGCCGACCCACGGCTGCTCGTGGGACCGTCCGGCCCGCGCGCGAGCATCGCGGGCGATGAACCCGCCGCAAGAGGCCCCCGCCGCCCAGGCGCCGATCGACGCGCAAGAACGACCCTCAACGCACCGCGGGCCCACCACGGTGTCGATCCTCTGGCGGGTCTTCACCGTCAACGCGATCGTCTTCGGGCTGGCGGTGTTCGTCTTGATCGCGAGCCCGGCGACGGTCTCCAACCCGATCAAACGCAGCGAGCTCGTGGCCCTGGTCGGCGGACTGGTGGTGACGCTGGCGATCGATCTGCTGCTGCTGCGGCTGGTGCTGAGCCCGCTGCGCCGGCTGGCGATGCTGATGGGCGACATCGACCCGATGCGACCCGGCCAGCGCGCCCCCGTGCACAACTGGATGAGCACCGAGATGATCACGCTGTCGCGCGCCTTCAACACGATGCTCGACCGGATCGAGGCCGAGCGGCGCGAGAGCGCCCATCGTGCGCTCGCCGCCCAGGAGTCCGAGCGGCTGCGAATCGCGCGCGAGCTGCACGACGAGGTCGGCCAGACGCTCACGGCCGTCGCACTGCGCGCCGAACGCGCCGCCGGCGAGCTGCCCGGGGCGCAGACCGATGAGCAGGCACAGGCGCTGGGCGAGATCGTCGCGACGGTCCACAGCAGCCTCGACGACGTCCGCCGGATCGCTCGCGAGCTGCGCCCGGAGGCGCTGGACGACCTGGGGCTGATCGACGCGCTGATCTCGCTCTGCCTGCGGATGGAGCGCCAGAGCGCGCGGCGGGTCCTGCGCGAGCTGCAGGGGCCGCTGCCGGCGCTCAGCCCCGAGGTCGAGCTCGTGATCTACCGCGTGGCGCAGGAGGCCCTGACCAATGCCTTCCGCCATGCCGACGCCTCGCAGGTGCGGGTCGAGCTCGAGCGCACCCAGGACGATGTCGTCGTGCTCCGCGTCAGCGACGATGGCCGCGGACTGCCGACCCCGATGCCCCCGCGGGCCACGGGCCTGGCCGGTATGCGCGAGCGAGCGATCCTGATCGGGGGACGGCTCGAGATCCACTCCCCTCCGGGAGCCGGTGTGGAGGTGCGACTGACGGTCGCGGCGAATGATCTCCCACGAGCACCCGGACGCGAGGACGAGACCGACATGACCACCTCGCCGGCGAGACGAGGATGAAGCCGGGATGACCACCCTGTCGAAGGCACAACGATGAGACCGGTATGACCACCCCCCTGAAGATCCGCGTGCTGCTCGCCGACGACCACGAGGTCGTTCGCAGCGGGCTGCGCATGGTGCTCGAAGCCCAGTCGGACATCGAGGTCGTGGCCGAGGCGGGCGATGGCGCGCAGGCGCTGGAGCGGGCGCTCGCCGAGGAGATCGACCTGACCGTGCTCGACGTCTCGATGCCCCGCATGACCGGCCTGCAGGCGGCGGCGGAACTGCACCGGCGCCGGCCCGAGCTGCGGATCCTGATGCTCTCGATGCACGACAACGAGCAGTACTTCTTCGAGGCGCTGAAGGCCGGCGCATCGGGCTATGTGCTGAAGACGGCCGCCAACCGCGACCTCGTCGAGGCCTGCCGCGCGTGCATGCGTGGCGAGGCGTTCCTCTACCCCCCGGCGGTCGCGACGCTCGTGCGCGACTACCTCGAGGGCGCCCGTCTCGGCGAGGAGCCGCCGCAGGACCCGCTGACCGCACGCGAGCTCGAAGTCGTGAAGCTGATCGCCGAAGGCCACACCTCGGAGGAGATCGCCACCGAGCTCGTGCTCTCAAAGAAGACCGTCGAGCGTCACCGGGCGAACGTGCTCGACAAGCTCGGCATGCGCAACCGGGTCGATCTCACGCGGTATGCGATCCGGCGGGGGTTGGTCGAGGCGTAGGGGCTGCTACCAGCTTTTGGTTTCTTCGCTGTGGCCGGGGCAACCCTTGACCGTGCTGGCGCTTTTACAGATATGTTCCAGGGTGCCGGATTCTTTGCGAACGACGATGTATTCATCACCAGTGTTCTGCGCCTTCACGACGATCTTGTAGCCCTTGTTGCTTTCTTCGCCTTTTGCTTCGAACAGCTCGGCTTCGTTGGTTTTTGAAGTGTTGATCGAAGGCTCAATCGCGCTGAGCTGTTTCGTTTCCGTGAACGAGTAGAGACCATTGTTTTCGGTCGCGTACGTCTCAGCAGCCGTCTGCGCCGTCTGCGCCAAGGTCTTCGCCGAGGAGTCATACGCCTTGTTCTTCTGGCTCAACAGCGCGGGGATCGCGATCGCCGCGAGGATGCCGATGATCAGGATCACGACCAGAAGTTCGATCAGCGTGAACCCACCCTCATCGCGCACGCCTCGTGTTGAAAGCTTTCTCATCAAACCGCTCCTGTCAGCCCGCTCACGTAATCGTCGGGGTATGCCCCTGATAACGGTCTATAGGCCGAGGATGTACATGGGTATTACTACCCATATGGGCGCGTGTTTACGAGAATCTTCAGTTGGCCCGATCAAACGGGATCCGCGGCGCTGCCCGGAACGGGCTTGCGCGCCCGCACCTGGTAGACGGCCGTGATGCTCGTGTCAAAGCCGTGGCGGGCCGCGCGCAGGTACAGCCGCCAGACGCGCGTGCGCTGCACGCCGGCCAGTTGCTCGGCGCGCGCGAGGTTCTCGTCCAGGCGCCGCGTCCACTCGCGCAGCGTGCGCGCGTAGTCCTCGCGGAAGCCCTCGATGTGGTTGACGTGAAAGCCGGCGCGCTCGACGGCGAGCTGGACGCGGGAGAGCGGCAGCGCCTCCCCGTCGGGGAAGACGTAGCGCATCGAGAACTCGTCATCGAGCGACTCATACTCCGGATCGAGCGCGGCGATCGCGTGGTTCAGCAGCACCCCACCGGGGCGCAGCAGCCCGAACAGCGTCGCGGCGTAGTTGTCGATCTGGCTCTCGCCGACGTGCTCGGACATGCCGATGCTGACGATCGCATCGAACGATCCCCCTGGCAGCTCGCGGTAGTCGGCGACCCTGATCTCGACCTGCTCGCTCAACCCCGCCTCGGCCACCTTCTCGCGTGCGAGCTCGGCCTGGGAGGGCGAGAGCGTGACGCCGGTGACCGTCACGCCGTAGTGCTTCGCGGCGTGGATCGCGAAGCTGCCCCACCCGCAGCCGACGTCGAGCAGGCGCATCCCCGGCTGCAGGGCGAGCTTGCCCGCGATCAGATCGAGCTTCGCGAGCTGAGCCTCCTCCAACGTCTCCGCGCCCCGCGAGAAGACCGCGCAGCTGTATGTCATCGACTCGTCGAGGAACAGCCCGAAGAACTCGTTGCCGACGTCGTAGTGGTAGCGGATCGCGGCCGCGTCGCGCTGCAGAGTGTGGCGCTCGCCGCGGAGGATCAGCTCGAGGCTCGGGCGCTTGGGGATCCCGCCCGGCAGCGCCGCAGCCACGATGCCCAGCCCGAGCCGCGCCTTGTCGGTCGCGTTCAGCTCGGGCGGCTCCCATTCGTCGACGACGATGAACCCGGCGTCGAGGTCGTCGACGTCCAGCGAACCGTCCACATAGGCGCGCCCGAGGCCGAGCGTGCCGGGCGCGCGCAGGAAGTGCGAGAGGGCCGACGGGCGCCGCACGAAGAACGTCGGGCCGCCCCCGTTCGTCGCCGCGACCGTCCCGCCGTCCCAGAAACGCACGCTGAACGGCCGCTCCGGGAAGACATCGCTCAGAGCCCGGCTCAGCAGGGCGCTCGCTCGGATCAGTGCCATTAGCTCGTAACCTTAAAGGACTGATGGCCGATTCCCCCTCGACCCGCGCTCCGCGCACGCGCAAAAGCCTCCGCCCGCGGGGATGGCTCGACGTCGTCCGCTACGTGCTCCCGGCGGTCGTCGTGCTCGGCGGCCTGGTCGTGATGGCCTTCGGCGACGAAAACCACCTCGAGGGCGGCGCCGGGATCGTCAGCGCGGGCCTCGCGATCTACTTCGTCAACTGGCTGTTCCGCGCGGGGATCAGCGGCGATCGCGAACGCGAAGCCGAGGAGGCCGCGCGCGACTACTTCGAGCGCCACGGCCGCTGGCCCGATGGCTGATCCCCCTGCCCGCACCCAGCCGCAGCTGAGCCTGCGCGAGTACGGCAGCCTCGGCGAGAGCGAGCTGACCCGCACCCCGGGCGGGCGTCTCGCGCGCGAGGACTGGTGGGTGCGCCGCTTCGAGGACCCGACGCTCGAGTGGCGGCGCCTGTTCGCCGAGACGCTCGGCACCTTCCTGCTCGTCCTCGCCGGCGCCGGCGCAAGCGTGGTCTCCGCGGCCAGCCACGTCGCGATCGGCCGCGCCGCCGCGGTCACCGCGCCCGGCCTGACCGTGCTCGCGGTGATCCTCTTCATGGGCGCCGTCTCCGGCGCGCACCTGAACCCCGCGGTCTCGATCGCGTTTGCGGCGCGCGGCGACTTCCCCTGGCGCCGCGTCCCCGGGTACATCGTCGTGCAGCTGCTCGGCGCGACGCTCGCCGTGCTGTTCCTGCTCGCCGTCTTCGGTCGCGTCGGCTCGCTCGGCGCCACGGTTCCCGGCGCGGGCATCAGCAACTTGCAGGCGGCCGCGATCGAGCTGGTGCTGACGGCGGGCCTCGTCTCGACGATCCTCGGCACTGCCTCGCGCGCGCAGAACCTCGGTCCGATCTCGGCCTTCGGAGTCGCCGCCTACATCATCCTCGCCGGCCTCTGGTCGAGCCCGATCTCCGGCGCCTCGATGAACCCCGCGCGCTCCTTCGCCCCGGATCTCGTGCTCGGCGACTTCGCGCACTTCTGGGTCTACCTCGTCGGCCCGCTCGCGGGGGCGATGATCGCCGTCGCGTTCGCCCACATCCTGCGCGGACCCGGTGGGCACGACGCCCTGGCCTCGCGCGCCGCCCAGGGAGTTGTAGAGGCCAAATCGTCTTGACATCCCGCACAACCGCGACCAAGGCGTCCCACTCAACCGTCAGCTCGCCTCGCGATCGCTTCGTGACTACGTTCTCGCCAATGACGATCAAGCGCAACCGGGTCGTGGTTCGGCACGTGCCCACGAGGACCCTGGCCTGGTCGCGCAGAGCGGCCTCAGCGCGGGTCTGCCCGATCGAGATTCCAGTGGCGCGAGGTCGAGCAGATCCACAACCACGGCTGCTCGTCCTCCTCGCGCGTACGCGGGACCATGTAGAAGCGCGTGATCGTGCGCTGTCCACCCTCGTGGTCGCCGTAGAGCAGATCGACGCTGAGCGGCGTCTGCGCCGAGATCGCCTCGCGCACGGGCGCGTAGAGCTCGTCCTCGGTGTCGCGCAGCGCGGCCTGCCAGAAGCTGATGTCACCCGCGGGCACATAGAGATCGCGTGTCTGCACACGAAAGTCGTCGATCTCCGGGTGCGGATCGTCGAGGCCGGCACGACGCGGCCAGAGATGCCAGCCGTGCAACACGGCCATGCCCGAAGCGACGTTGCGCAGCGGTATCGCGAGATACAGGTTCCCGTCGGATTCCTGCACCGCGGCGAGCCCGTCTCGTAATACAAGCCAGTGGTCATCGCCATAGCCGACCTTCTGCGGCGGATCTTGTGGCCGGGCGTTGAACAGCACCGGACGCAGTCCCACCTTCAACGCCTGCTCGGAGACCCGTGCCGCGCGGTTGGCCGAACGGGTCGAGGCGAACGTCGCCAGCGCAAGGATCAGGGTGCCGCCGGCCGTGGCCAGCGAGGCGATCGTGCTCGTGTCGGCCATCCCGGCGCAGGGTACCGAGGCGCCTGCTCGCCGCCGCGCCTTCCTCGTGGCGAGCACTTTCTCCGCCAAGCTCAGTAGTAGTCCTCGACCGTCATCGACCAGCGCGCCGAGTCGTGGCCGCCGGAGACGCTCAGGCGATAGAGGCCGGAACCGCTCGCGAACGTTCGCGTTTCCGCTTCCCCTTCCCCTAGTTCGAACTGGCCGAACCTCGCGCCGGTCTTGAGGTTGGCGACTTCGGCGCTCGGGCCGAAGCAGACGACCAGCAGCGTGCAGGTCCCGACGTAGGCCATGTGGTAGACGACCCGCCACTTCGCGCCGAGGATGCGGAAGGGGACCGACTGACCGTCGTCGACGCCGGAGAAGCTCGTGAGCGTCCGCCAGCGCGGGGCCTCGGCAACGCTCAGCACAACGGTCGCGCCACGCCGCACGCTCGTGGTCGACGCGGGCGACTGATATGTGACGACGCCGGGCTGCGACCCGGACGCGGCGACGAGGCTGGCGTCGTAGCGCAACCCCGCGCGGGCGAGCTGGGTCTCGGCTGCGCGCGAGGAACGGCCGACCACGCCCGGCACCGTCACGCGCGGTGTGCCCGTGGAGGACGGACCCGCCACGAGCGCGGCGATTCCCAGCGCGAGCAACGCAGCCGGCAGGACGAACGGCCACCAACGGCGGTGCGCTCGCGAGCGCGAGCGCGAATCGTGACCGGGAGGAGGCGTTGGCCCGGACGTTGACGCCGGCGCTGGCGCCAGGGCGCGTCGGCCGATGATCCTCGTCGCCGTGCTCGTGGCGTGGACCGTCGGCGCGGTGGAGCGATCGATCGTCGCCTGCTCGCCGCCCTCCGCGCGCCCCGAGGCCGAGGTCACGCTCCCGATGATCTCACTCTCACCGGCTACGGCCCCATCGAGTCCATCTGCACCGGCAGGCCCCTCCGCGGGGGTGGCACCGCGTAGCGCCGCAGCCATCGCAGCGCCGTCGCGATAGCGCTCGCCGGGGTCCTTGGCGAGCGCGTGCTCGACCACCTCACGCAGCGCGACGGGAACCACGAAGGGCAGCGCGGGCGGCTGCTCCTGCACGTGGCGCAGGCCCAGCTCGACGGGCGAGCCGTGCGCGAACGGCGGCTCGCCGGCGAGCATCTCGTAGAGAACGACGCCGGCGCTGTAGACGTCGGTGGCCGGTCCCGTCGGTTGTCCACGAGCCTGCTCGGGCGACATGTAGCGAGGCGTGCCCGCGACGGTCGCCGACGGCGCCTGCGAGGTTCCCTCGGCCAGGCGGGCGACGCCGAAGTCGCCGACCTTGACCTTGCCGGCAGCGGTGATCAGGACGTTCGCGGGCTTGACGTCGCAGTGCACAATCCCCTGCGCATGCGCGCCGGCGAGCGCGTCACAGAGCTGCTCTGCGATCGCGCGCGCTTCGGCAACTCCCAGCGCACCGCGGCGCAGGCGCTCGGCGAGGCTCTCGCCGTCGACGAGCTCGGCCACGTAGTAGGGACCGCTGTCGGCATGGCCGATGTCGTAGATCTGCACGATCCCCGGGTCGCTGATGCGGGCGAGCAAGCGCGCCTCGCGCTGGAAGCGTTCGACCCACGCGTCCTCCTCAGCCCACCAGGGCTTGATCAGCTTGACCGCGACCGGCCGCGCCAGGCGCCGGTCCAGGCCGCGGTAGACGCGGCCGAACGCCCCTTCGCCGATCAGCGCGTGGAGCTCGTAGCGGCCCTCGAGGACCGAGCCGCTGAGATCGGGTGCGGGCGACATGACACGAGTATTCCGCGCCCTGACCCTCTCGCGGCGAGGTAGGGCGCCCGGGCGCGCTCAGATCGAGCAGGGGCGCGCGCGGCGATCGGCGCCGACTTCGGTGATCCCGGCGGAGGTGATCTTGATCCGCGTCGGCACGTTGCCGCGTTCGAGCAACCGGCGGAGCACCGACTCGCCCTTGGAGGAGATGCTCGACCGCAGCGGCTCCTCGTAGGACTCGGCCGTGAGGTAGTCGGCGATCTGCACGTAGACGTGCTTTTCGGCGCGGCCGTCTTGGACCTTCCAGCGGTAGGTCTCACCGGGGCGCGGAGCCTGGATCGGCGTCGGCCCACCGATGATCTCGGGAGTAGCGGACATGCCTTGAGGATCGACCGTCGGGACCTGCCGACGAAGGGCCGCTTGGCCAGCATCCGCGGGGCGGCTTTTGGACATGTGTGCCGTTTCACCTTCGGAACCTGGATCGCCTTCGGGACCTGGATCGCCTCCGGAACCTGGATCGCCTCCGAGGCCGGGATCGCCGGCCGACAGGCCACGGGCGATCTCGCCGATTCCGCGCCGGGCGCCAGCGCGGCGACGTTCTAACCTCGCCGTGTGAAGAGCGAGCTCGAACGCCCCCTCTCCCCCTCGCTCGTGCTGCTGATGGCGATCGGCTGCGGGGCGGCGGTCGCAAACATCTACTACGCCCAGCCACTGCTGAGCGAGATCGCCCATGAATTCTCGATCTCCGACGGCACCGCCGGCCTGCTCGTGACCGCTTCGCAGGTCGGCTACGCGGCGGGCCTCGTGCTGCTCGTCCCGCTCGGCGACCTGCACGAGCGCCGCCGGCTGATCACGCGCATCCTGCTGGTGACGGCGCTCGCGCTGCTGGCGACGGCCGCGGCGCCGAGCTTCAGCCTGCTCGCGGGCGCGCTGCTCGTCGTCGGCGTGACCTCGGTCGTCGCGCAGATCCTCGTGCCGCTGTCGAGCACGCTCGCGGCCGAGCGCGAACGCGGGCGCGTCGTCGGCAAGGTGATGAGCGGCCTGCTCGTCGGGATCCTCGTCGCCCGCACCGCCAGCGGCATCATCGCCGAGCTCGGCGGCTGGCGGCTGGTCTTCGGGCTCTCCGCCGCGCTGATGCTGGTGCTGAGCGCGGTCCTGCGACGGAGTCTGCCCGAGGTCCGGCCCACATCGACGCTCTCCTATCCAAGCGCGCTGCGCTCGGTCGGGCGCCTGGTCGCCGAACATCCGTTGTTGCGCATGCGGATGATCTACGGCGCGCTCGGCATGGGGCAGTTCAGCGTGCTGTGGACGACGATCGCGTTCCTGCTCGCCGGTCCGCCATACCACTACGGGACCGCGACGATCGGCCTGTTCGGCCTCGTCGGGCTCGCCGGCGCGCTCGCAGCGCAGGCCGCGGGGCGGATGGCCGACCGCGGACACCACCACCTCTCCACCGGCCTGTTCTTCGGGACGATGCTCCTGTCCTGGGCGCTGATCGCCGCCGGTAAAACCTCGCTCGCGGCGCTGATCCTCGGGATCGCGGCGCTCGACCTCGGCATCCAGGGCGCCCAGATCACCAACCAGAGCGTGATCTACGCGCTCGCCCCCGAGGCCCGCAGCCGCCTGACGACCGCCTTCATGACGACCGTCTTCGCCTCGGCCGCCCTCTCCTCGGCGCTGGCGTCGGCGATCTACGACGCCGGTGGGTGGGGCGCGGTGTCGATCCTCGGTGCCGGGCTGGCGGCGGCGGGGGTGCTCGTGTGGGTGGTCGAGCAGTGGTGGCTGCGCCGCCGGCGCGAGCGCCCCGAGGGCGCGGTCCAGAGGGTCGCTTCCTAGACGGAGGAGGCTTGCGAATCCGCGCGACACAACCCGCTGCGGGCCGAGCCTCGGCTCGGCCCGCGGGCTGACGGGATTCAGGCGCCGCGTGTCGAGCGGTCGGTTCGACCCTGGCTCAAGAGCTGCCGTCCGGAGCGAGCTTGCCGCTCGCGAGCATGCCGACCCAGAACCCGTAACCGTCTTTGAGGTGGTTGCCGGTGGCCTGCCCAGCCTGCGTGTCGGCCTCGTAGTAGTAGAGCGGGAGACCGTTGTAGGTGACCTGTTTGGTGCCGTCCCGGCGCGTCGTGAGGCCGAGCAGGGACGCGTTGGCTTTGCCGGCCACCGCGGGAGTGCCGGAGACGAGCACCGGCGGCCAGACCACTTCGCAGGCCGCGTAGCAGGTGCTGAGCTTCTCGTGCGCGGATGTGGACTTTTCATCCGCGGTCAGCACGTAGAGCGTCCTGTTGTTGGCACCGCTGATGAGCGTCCCGTCTTCGGGTGTCTTGTACGTCGAGATGGTCAGCGGCGGCGCCGACTTGGTGGTGCTCTGGGCGGCGGTGGCCGCGTTTGATGGCGCCGTGGCACCCGTCGCAGAACCGCCGCCACAACCCGCGAGCGCTCCGGTGACGATGGCGAGTGCGCCGATCGAGCTAAACGTCGATATTCGATTCACGTTGCATTCCCTTGGTCGGGGTTCGTCAGAGCGCACGATGCTGTTCGAACCTCCTTACGTAGGCCTAAGGTTGTGGTGAGTAATGTCTCACCACACGTGCCCTTCGGGCGGCTTCGAGGCCGAGGGCTCGACTCCTGATGCCACGCCGCTCATGGTGTTGGTCGGCCCGATCGTGGACCACGAGCACTGTCTATTCACGCCGGCGCCGGTACCGTTTTTACCGCTTATCCCCTGACGGTGATCGTGGCGGCCGCTCACTTGTTGGTGATCGTGAAGGTCAGCCTGACCGGGCTTGAGCTGCCGTTGGCGTCCCCGGCGGTGATCGTGGCTGTGTAGGAACCCTTGCCGAGCCCGGCGGTTTTGAGCTCAAACGTGTTCGACCCCGCCGCCCCCGAGAACCTCAGGGTGCGCTTCTCGACCGTGGTCGTGCAGCTCTTGCCCTGCTTGACCGTGGCCTTGCACACGCCCCCGAGCTTGTGACCTTTAACGGTCTGCGTGATCACGATCTTGATCGTCGCCGATTGCGACAGTGTCAGCTTCAGAGCTATGCCCTTCTTGGCGGTGAACCTCGTGGAGCCGAGCTCGACACCTGACAACGTGGAAGCGGGCGCCTTGACGCCGGTCCCGGAGACCGCTCCGGACCCCGAACCGCTGGATTCGGTCCCCGAACTGGATGGGGTCGTTGGCGCGGCGGCCACGAGCGTCTGCGCCATCAATGCCCCACACGCGGAAGCGGCTGGTTCATCGCCGGCGTCGCCGCCGTAGCTGGCATACCACCAGTACTCGCCGGCACTCGGCGGGGTGAAGCCGGCCGATGGCTGATACGTCCCGTTGCCGTTGACGCTCGCCGTCCCGACCGCAGTACCACCGGCGCATGAGCTGGGCGGCGAGGACTGCGGGCCAAACACGGTGAAGGTGATGGTGCCCGTCGGAGCCGAGCCACCCGCAAGTGTCGCGGAGACCGAGGAGGCGGGGATCGGGCTGCCGGCGACCCCTCCCAGCGGGCCGCTCACCGAGAGGGTCGGTATGGCTTTGGAGGCGACGGTCGTCTCCGCCATGCCCGCCCCACACATCGAGGTGGACGGTTCATCCCCGACATCGCCGCCGTAGCTGGCGTACCACCAGTACTTGCCGGGGCTGGGCGGGGTGAAGCCGGCCGATGGCTGATAGGTCCCGTCACCGGAGGCGCTCGCGGCGCCGACCGTGGTACCGCCCGACGTGCACGAGCTGGGTGGCGAGGGTTGCGGGCCGAACACGGTGAACGCGATCGTCCCGCTCGGAGCGGACCCACCCGCGAGCGCCGCGGAGATTGCGGAGGCGGCGATCGGACTGCCCGCGAACGCGCCCCCCAGCGGGCCGCTCGCCGACAGGTCCGCGGTCTCGGGTGTGGCGGTCAGTAGCAGGCTCTGTTTCTGACCTTCGCCGTTCGTGTACTCGCCGACCGCCGTGCAGTTGCCCGGGGAAGTGCACGACACCGAGCCAAGGGAGGCTTCCGGGTTCGCCCCGGCGTTTGCGGGCGCCTGGGCCTCCAGAGCAGGCCCCCAGCTCCCCGAGCTCTCCGTCAGGAGCGAGCTGTCGTTGTCGTTCGAGCTGTCCCAGTAGGAACCGATCACCGCGCAATTGCCAGCCGAGGGGCACGACAGCGAGCCGAGCTCGAAGAATGGTTCCGATCGAGCGTTCACGGGCTCCGGAGCCTCGATCCCCGTACCCCAGACACCCGAGACATCGGTCAAGAGCACACCCTCGATCTGGTCCGAGTTGGCGATGTAGTTGCCTCCGGCGGTGCAATTGCCCGCCGAGGCACACTGCACGCCGTTGAGTCCAGCGTCCGGTTCCGAGCCCCCGTTGGCGGGCATCCTCGCCTCGACGCCGGTACCCCACACGCCAGAGGTCTCACTCAACAGCAGACCCTGGTGACCCTCGCTGTCGAAGTACCAGCCGACGGCGGTGCAATTCCCCGCCGACGCGCACGACACGCCTTCCAGAAACAGCGACCAATCAGCGTTCGCGGGCGGGGTCGCCTCGACACCGGCACCCCACGTGCCGGATGTCTCGCTCAGCAGCAGACCCTGGTATTGGCTTCCCCCGACGGCGTAGTGACCGACAGCGACGCAGTTTCCCGCAGAGGAGCATGACAGTCCGGTGAGACGTCCTCCCGCTCCGGCCGTGACGTTGGCCGGCATGATCGCCTCAACGCCTGTCCCCCATGTCCCCGAGGTCTCGCTCAACAGCAGCGCATGTTCAATTTCGGAGCTGTCGGTGTACTCCCCGATCGCGCTGCATTCGCCGGCCGAGGGACACGACACGGACTGGAGATCGACTTCCGGGTTTGACGCGGCGTTCGCCGGCGCAGACGCCTCCACGCCGGTGCCCCACATGCCGGAGGTCTCGCTCAGCAGGAACCCCTGCGAGTGACCGGCGCTGTCGGTGTAATCCCCGACGGCGGTGCAATTCCCGGCCGACGCGCACGACAACGAGCCAAAGCCCACACCCGGATTGGACGCAGCATCCGCCGGCATGACCGCCTCCACAGCCGAGCCCCACATGCCGCCGGACTCGCTCAACAGGAAGCCCTCGTAGTCACCAGCGCTGTCGTAATAGCCCCCGGCGACGGTGCAATTCCCCGCCGAAGGACAAGACACCTGATGAACGTAGACCTTCGGGTTCGAGGCGGCGTTCGCAGGTGGGCTCACCGCGACCCCCGTTCCCCAGTTCGCGCTCTGAGACGCCAGCGCGCCCGAGGGCATGGCGATGAGCACCAACAGCAGCATGCAGGCAACGAGCGATGAGGAGATCGTCGCCTTCATCGACTTGCTCACTTACGTGCCGATGATCGTGAAAGCCAGCCTGATCGGGCTAGATTTGCCGTTGGCGTCCTCGGCGGTGATCGTGGCCGTGTAAGTGCCCTTGCCGAGGCCGGCGGTTTTGAGCTCAAACGTGTTCGACCCCGCCGCCCCCGAGAACCTCAGGGTGCGCTTCTCGACCATGTCAGTGCAGCTCTTCCCCTTCTTGGCCGTGGGTTTGCACGCTCCTCTGAGCTTGTGACCCTTGACGGTCTCAGCGATGAGGATCTTGATCGTCGCCGGCTGCGACAGGGCGAGCTTCAGAGCGACACCTTTCTTGACGGCGTTGGCTGCGAGGCGCTTGGAGCCGAGCTTGACACCCGACAACGCGGGAGCAGGGGTTTTGAGGCCAGTTCCGGACCCCGAACCGCTGGGCCCGGTCCCCGAACTGGACGGAGTCGTCGGCGCGGCGGTCACAACCGTCTGCGCCATCGACGGCCCACAAGTCGAAGCGGCCGGTTCATCGCCGGCGTCCCCGCCGTAGCTGGCATACCACCAGTACTGAGGATGTCCGAATCGTCGTGGAACTTCGGTGGCGGTCCTCACGGGTTGATGGTTAAACGGTAACGGGTTCGGTTTGCTCTTGGTGGTCGATGTTCTTGTTGGTGTCGAGCGTGGTGTGTCGTTCGATCGCGATGATGAGTTTGGCGAGGTCGCGGTAGCCGATGATTCGTCGGAATTGCTGCTCCGCTACGAGCATTCCGGCGGCGGTCCAGCGCTTGCGCATGTCGCCGTCTTGCCAGCGCTTGACGTTTCGCTGGGTATGCCGAACGATCTCGATCATGCTCTCGCAGGGGTTCGTCGAGCACAGCGTCTTTGAGAGCTGGCCGCCGACCTCGAGCCGCATCAACGTCAACGTCTCGGGCATTCCCTCCCGCAGCGAGGCGGACGCATCGGGCCAGGTGCGGTCGAGCTCTAAGGCTAGGAGCTGCAGGCGCTGCTCGGCGAGGTCGGGATCCTTCAGCGCCCACGCGCCGCGGATCCTGGCGAGGATCTGGGGGCGGTCGCGTTCGGGGAGCAGATCGCACACATTTCTCTCCTTGTGCCTGTGACAACGATGCACCAGCGCTCGCTCGCCGAACACGTCCTTGATCGCGCGATGCAACGCCTTCCCGCCATCGATGACGAACAGGATCGCCTGCTCCGGATCAAGGCCCCGGTCAACGAGATCGGCGAGCAGCGTCCTCGCGAGCGTGGCGTTCTCGGTCGAGCCCTCCCACAATCCGAGCGGGATCTTCACGCCCTCAGTTGAGATCCCGAGCGCGACGACATGGGTGCGATCGGCGATCTGAAGCCCGTCGAGCATCATCACCGCCAAGCGCACATCGTCCAGCCGGCGGCCCATCAACTCTCCCAGCGCAGTTCGTGTCCGCTCGACGAACCGCTCCGAGACCGAACTCTTGCCCGTCGAGCTGCTGGACTGCTCGACCTTCTCACCGACAGGCTCGCCCACGCTCTGAAACCGGCGCGTGGAGACGCCGGCGAGCATCCGATCCATCACCACCCTGGTGAGCGGGTCACGATCAGCGAAATACCCATACGTCGCGACCGGCAACTCGTGCTCATCGTCGGCCGTGCGGATCCTCGGGCGGCTTACCTGCACCCGCCGCCCGCCGAGCGTCATCGACCCGTCCTCGTGGCCATGACGCTTCGCAGTGCGATCGGCCTTCCACTTCCCCTTCTCTCCGACGACCTCGGTCACCTCGGCCTCCATCAACTCATGCACGACGCCGAGCCCGACACCGACGCTCAACGCGAGCAGCCCCTCCCTCGCCGCCCCGACGAGCTCACCCAGCGCCTCCTGGATTCGCGGTGGGAGCGGATTCTCAGCAGCCGCTGAGGCCGTGACGACCTGCGGACCAGATACCTTCTTCATGGCGGTTTCCTCCTGTCTCGGATGGACTTCACTCGCCCGGAACGCTGCCAACAGCAGCGGACGAGGCGGGAGGACCGCCACTCAAAGTTCTACGAGATCCCGGACAACCTCCCAGTACTCGCCGGGGGCGGCCGGAGTGAAGGCGGCGGATGGCTGATATGTGCCGTTGCCGTTGACGCTCGCGGTGCCGACCGTGGTGCCGCCGGAGGCACACGAGCTGGGCGACGAGGACTGCGGGCCGAACACGGTGAAGGTGATAGTGCCCGTCGGAGCCGAGCCACCCGCAAGCGTCGCGGAGATCGAGGAAGCTGGGATCGGGCTGCCGGCGGTTCCGCCCAGCGGGCCGCTCGCCGAGAGGGTCGGTATGGCTTTGGAGGCGACCGTCGTCTCTGCCATGTTCGCACCACACGCCGAGGTGGCCGGTTCGTCGCCGGCGTCGCCGCCGTAGCTGGCATACCACCAGTACTTGCCGGGGCTCGGCGGAGTGAAGCTGTCGGGCGGCTGGTAGGTCCCGTCACCGTAGGCGCTCGCCGTGCCGAGGGCCGTGCCACCCGAAGTACACGAGCCCGGCACTGGCGCCGCGGCTTGCGGGCCAAACACCCTGAACGTGATCGGGCCGCTCGGAGCGGACCCACCCGCGAGCGTTGCGGAGATCGAGGAGGCCGAGATCGGGCTGCCGGCGAAGGCGCCGCCCAGCGGGCCGCTCGCGGAGAGGGAAGCCGTCGCGGGGGCGGCGGTGAAGACCACGCCCTCCTTTGGGGCATACTCGCCACCGTTGTCGGCGTTGTACGAGCCCACAGCGGTGCATCTGCCGGGGGCGGTGCACGACACTGAGCTGAGGAACGCTCCGGGGTCCCAGTTGGCGTTGGCCGGGAGGGTGCCATTGATGGCGGAGCCCCATGTTCCGTCGTTCTCCGTCAACAGCAGCGGACGCGAGACGAATTCACTGGGCTTCCAGCTACCCACGTAACTGCAGTCGCCCACCGCAGGGCAGGACAGCGAGCCTTCGATCACGAGCTGCTGTTCGGCGCCCGCCGGAAGCGGACGCCTGACACCGGCGCCCCACACGCCCGCGGTCTCCGTCAGGAGCACGCCATAGCGTTCTTCCGGGTTTTCGGCAGTGCCGAACGCGGTGCAGTTTCCCGCCGAGGCGCACTGCACTTGCGCGAGATTGGACGAGCGAGCGCCCGCGGGCATCATCGCCTGCACCCCGATGTTCCAGTTACCCGAAGTCTCGCTCAATATCAGACCTGGGGAGGGACCCGAGCTGTCACGGTAATCGCCAACGGCGGTGCAATTTCCCGCCGACGGACACGACAATGACTCGAGTTCCATGCCCGGATTGGACGCGGCGTTCGTGGGCGGGGTCACCTCCGCCGCCGTCCCCCAGACGCCGGCGGTCTCTCTCCAGATGAAGCCCTCGAGGTCGCCCGAGCTGTCGGTGTAGGAGCCAACGGCGGTGCAGTAGCCCACCGAGGTGCAGGACACGCCTCCCATCAGCATGGGTTCTTCCGGATTCGGCGAGGCGTTCGCGGGCAGCGACGGTAACGTGGTGGCGGTGCTCCACGTGCCGGCGGCCTCGCTCACCAGAAACCCCTGCCACCCCCTGCGCGAGGGTTCGGTGTAGTTACCCACGGCCGTGCAGTTTCCCGCGGAGGGACACGAGAGCCGGTTGAGTACCACTTGCGGTGCTGGCCCCACGTTCGCGGGAAGCGACACCTCCACTCCAGTCCCCCAAACACCCGCGCTCTCGTTCAGCAGGAACCCCTGTTCGTTGTCCGCGCCGTCCCGGTACTCTCCAACGGCGCTGCAGTCTCCCGCCGAGGGACACGACAGCGCGCCGAATTCCGGCCGAGGACTGGACGCGGCGCCCGCCGGCATCCTTGCCCTCACGGCGGGTTCCCAGCTGCCGTCGGCCTCGCTCAGCAACATGCCCTGATCCTGGTACTTTTCCGGTTCCGGTTCTTCGTCGTAGGAGCCGGCCGCCGTGCAATTTCCCGCCGAAGCACACGACACCTGCCGCATGAAGACTTCCGGGTCTTCGGCCGCGTTGGCGGGCGCGGTCAGCTCGACCCCCGTCCCCCAGTTCGCGCCCTGAGAGGCAAGCGCGCCCGAGGGCATGGCGATGAGCACCAACAGCAGCACACACGCAACGAGCGCCGAGGAGATCGTGGCCTTCATCGACTTGCTCGACTCCCTGCCCGCTGCTTCTTTCTCATCCTCACGCACCTGCCACGCTCGCGCATCTCCCCGTGCTTGCACTTTGCGACCTTCTTCGCGACCTTCTTCGGCGCCGTCGGTGTCGTGGAAACGCTCGGCGCCGGGGCAAGCGGCTGGCTCATCGGCGGGGTCAAGGATACGCCCAGTTCCGAGCCGCCGGGCGAGGTGGGTGAGCCACCAGGGGGAGTGGTCGGTGGGCCCCCGGGCGAGCTGGCCGGTGGGCTGCTCGCGGTCGTGAATGTCTGCGTGGCGCCGAAGGCTTCATGCCACTCGTTCGCGGCCCGCAGCCGGTAGTAGTAGACGGTGTCCGCCGCCAGGCCGGAGATCGCTTCAGGCGTCACCGGCACGTCGCCCGTGCCCGCGAGGACTTCGCCGCCGGGGGTGCTCTGGCCGAGCGCTTCCGTCGCACCGTATTCGAACCAGTAGCGCGTGCGTGCCCCTTCGGAGGCGACCGCGCCTGAGAGCAGGGCGCCGGACGAGCCCACTTGGGAGACGCTCTCGGCGCTCAGCAGAGGCGTCGCGGTCTGCGTCGTGAACGTGCCAGTCCCTTCGCCGGGCGCGCTCGGGCCGCTCGCGTTTTCGACGATCAGGCGGTAGTCGTATGCGGCGCCGGGTTCGAGGCCCGTGACGTGTGCGCTCGCGGCGAGATCCGCGTCGGCCGGGCCGTTCAGGGCTTCGCTGCAGGGGACGCGGATGCCGTAGGCCGCGGTCGGCCCGTACTCCAGTTCGCACTTCGCGTGCTGGGCGCCGGGCAGGACGTGCCCTTCGATCATCGCAACGCTCGAGCCGGGCGCTCCGACCACGGCCACGGACACGATCCTGGGCGGGATCGCCCTGGTCGTGAAGGAGACCGGCGCGCCGGTGCTCGCGCCGGCCGCGTTCTTGGCGATCAGGCAAGCCGAGTATTCGGTGCCCGGTTCGAGATCGCTCACGGACGCACTCACTTCGGTCGGTTCATCCGGATGCGCGTCCTGCGCTTCAGGGGTCCTCGACGCCCCCGCTCCGCTGCAGCTGCCGCCGGGGGCGTATTCGAAGTACCAGGTGCTCGGCGCCCGCTCGGCCGTGAGCCTGCCCGCGAGCGTGACCGTTTCAGTGGCGATCTGGGCGGCGGGGAGGGTTGAGGGCAAGCGGGGCGCGATCGGTCCGGTCGTGAACGTCTCCGGCGAGCTTTCGGTTTCGCCGGAGGGGTCGGTGGCGATCAGGCAGTAGGCGTATTCGGTGTCCGGTTCCAGGCCCACCAGCTGCGCCGAGACCGCGGCGTCTTGGCGCTGGGCTTCGGGCGCGAGCGCCGTTTCCCGGCCCCCCAGGCAGCTGCTGCCCCTGTTGTAGGCGAAGCGGTAGCCGACGGTCGCATCGACATTCGGGTTGAGCGTGCCGCAGGCCTTCACTTCGGTGGCGCCGGCCGGTTCGCCGCATGCTTCGGTGAGCGGCGCTTCGGGAGAGCCGGCGCCGTGCGTGCGCACCCGCGCCGGCGCAAAGGCCCCGACCCCGTCGGGTGTCCCCACGCCGCTCGGACCGTCATAGCCCGCGGACGCGCTGCAGATCAGGGCGCCGCTGCCGCAATCGTCCGGCGAGAGCGGGGCGATCGAGCCGCTGCAACCATCGCCATAGAAGCCCTGGCACTTGCCGTTGCCGCCTTCGACGATGTCGTGCAGGAGCCCCGAGCCGAGGTGGGAGTAGAGCGTCTGCGCGGGGTAGGCGACGCCGTGCGCGCCGCCCGCGAGCGCGAACATCGAGGCGACGATCGGCGAGGACACGCTCGTGCCGCCGAGCGGCGTCCACCCCGGCGGGCTGCCTTCGCGGGGCCACTGCCCCGGGGCCAGATAGGGCACCGAGTCGTAGACCGCGACACCCGTGTAGGGATCGGCGTCGGCAGCGACGTCGTTCGACGCGCGCCTGGACCCAGAGCCCGTGCCGCAGCCGACCGAAGACCAGTCGCCCACCGAGCGCTGCCACGCCGGCGCGAGGAAGTTCACGCTGCAGCCGCCTCCGGATTCATCCCACACGGACTCGCTCCCCCACTCCTGCCCGCCAACGCCTGCCATCGTCAGGCTCGTGCCGCCGACCGCGACGACGTGCGGCGAGGAGGCGGGGTACTCCGCACCCGTAGGGCCTTCGCCCTCCCAACCCAGATAGCCGCTGTCGCCGCTCGAGGCGGTGACGACGACGCCGGGATGATTGAACGCTTCGCCGTCAGACGCCGGTTCGCTCCCGCCCCACGAGCTCGAGACCTCCGTCGCGCCGACACCCCCTTTGCCGCGCGCGCGAGCAGCGGTTTCCTCGGCCACTTCCAAGCTCGCGCCCGCACTGCCTTCTGCCTCCACGAGCACGATCTGGCAGTTCTGGCAGATCGCATGGGCCATCTCGATGTCGAGCGACATCTCCAACGACCATCCATCGGCTTCTTCCACCGCCGCGCACGCCACTTCGCGCTCACCCACGGGGGCACGCGCGTTTTCGCACAGCACTTCGGCTTCATGCCGCACCCCCACGCTGCTCGGAAACGGCAGGTTGCCTCTTTCGCCTTTCTGATTGACCTGTTCGAAACAGTCGCTCGTCTGTCCGGATTGGCATTTCGCGAACACGGGCAGACCGAATTCTTCGTCATAGACCCGCAGGTCGGCTTCCGCGTCCAGGTCGTTGTACGCATCCACGAGCGCGATCGTCTGCGGCTGCGAGGCGGGCGCCCGCGGTTCTTCGCCGGGGAAGTACGCGTCACGCAGTTGCGCCGGCCCCAGGCCATCGGCGCCCTGGGCCGCGCTGGCAGCCCTGATCGCATTGGCGGTGCGCATCCCCAGCGGGTGCGTGCGGGCGCGAGCCGCCGCGGTCCTCGGCACGAGCTGCAGCGCCAGGCAGGAGACGTGATCGGGCGCGGGGGCCCCGCACACCGAGCGCACCCCGTAGTCACTGCGCGGCAGCGGCGAGAGCGCGCTCGCCCGGGCGGCCGACAAGCAGAGCAGAGCCAACGCCCCCACGACAGCGACCCGAGCGAGCGTCCGGCGCGTCAGATCGCGCTCTTCCTCGCCGAGATTGTTGTCGATCGTCACGGGCCCCCTCCTCCGACGAGCGATTGTACGTCAATCCCGGGCGCCGGGCACCGGGCCCATGCAGCGGGGTCTCCGCCGCCAAACATCGTTGCAGGGGCGCCGGCCCGGCACGCAAGCTTCAATGTCCGCAGCCCCTGGTAGGATTGCCCAGTACATGTGCCCGTGAGGGAGTCGGAGCTGGTGGGCGTTGGAGGGGGCGCATCGGAGTGGGTTGTCTTTCGAATCGATATCGAGCAGGGGGTCCTGACGTGAAGTCACGAGCGCTACGAGAGCCGCGGGTCGGTCAAAAGCTTCTTCGGGGCAGCCGTCTTTGCGCCGTCGCTTTGGTCGCGGCCACCGCGCTGCTGATCGTGCCCGCCGGTGCGAATGCGGCCTCGCCGGTGCTTGAATTTGTGGTCCCGGGCAACGCCTTTCCGGTCAGCTTGACCACCGCAGGCGGAGCGGTGACGGCCGAAGGGTTCAGTGGAGCCGTCATGACCTGCGCCCACTCCAGCGGGGAAGGCAAGATCACTGGTCCACATAGGGCAGAAGCGAAATTTGTGTTCACGGGATGTAACGCTGACCCTCAGAAGTGCAAATCTGAAGGAGCGGCGGCAGAAGAAATCAAGACGGGGTTGATCGAAGCGGAACTGGTTTACATCGATCAGAAGAATCGTGAAGCCGCCGTCCTCCTCAATCCACACGGCGGCACGTATATAGCGTTTGAATGTGGGGGAATACCCGCACGGGGTGAAGGGTCGTTTCTCGCCCCCGGATCTCCGCTGAATACAGAAACCACGTCCTTCGCAACGACGCTCAGCAAGCTGGGAGGCGTGCAGACCCCTGACGAATACGAAGGCTTCGGCGGCGAAAAACTCAAAGCAATTCCTTTGGGAGAAAAAAACAAAAATCTCATGCTGGAACCGACAGGAGTGGAATCGACGATCACAGTCACCACATCTGAGCCGGTCGAGGTAAAGGCCATTACGACGGAAGAAGTCGAAGCCAAACAACGCGAAGAAGTCAAGAAACAGGAAGAAGCTCTCCAGACGCTGAAAGCAACCCTGAAAAAGCAAGAAGAAGCCCTCAAAAAAGCCGAAGAACACGCCGGGCAGTTGGAAGCCGCAAATTTCCAGCTAGCCGCGACAATCAAGAAAGACCAGGAAGAAGCGGCCGCGACGAAGAAACAGCTGGAAGCGACGGAGAAACAATTGGCGGCGATAGAGGCGAAAACGCGGCCGCCCACGCGCGCCCAGTCGCTGGCCAAAGCCCTGCGGGCATGCCAGAAACAGCCGAAGAACCTACGGGCTCGGTGCGTGGCCAGCGCACACAAGAAGTACGGTGGCGGGGCGAAGCAGAAAGGCCGGCGCTAGAGCCCTCACCCCGCCCGGCGGTAGCGGATGTGCGTGGCGAGCGGAGAGTGGAGCGCCTCGACCGGCTCGAACCCGAAAGACTCGACTCCGTTGAACAACCGCTCGCCGGACCCCAGCAGGACGGGCGCCACGTCGAGCGTGAGCTCGTCGATCACTCCGGCGGCGAGCGCCTGACGGACGGTCGCGGCGCCGCCCGCGATGTCGACGCCCTCCCCGCCGGCGGCCTCCCGCGCCTGCGCGTAGGCGGCGTCGAAGCCCTCGGTGACGAAGTGGAAGCTCGTCCCGCCCTCCAGCTCGAGCGGCTCGCGGGCGTGGTGGGTCAGCACGAAGACGGGCGCGTGATAGGGCGGCTCGGGGCCCCACCATCCATCCCAGTCCCCGTCCCACTCGCCGCGGATCGGCCCGAACATGTTGCGGCCCATCACGTAGGCCCCGCGCGGTCGCATCAGCCAGCCCTCCGCCGTCGCGTCGGCGTCGTTCGCCCGCGCGTCACCGAGGTGCCAGCCGTGTAGCTCCCGACCGCGCTTGCCGAGGGGGTTATCCCGGCTTTGCTCCGGCCCAGCGACGAAGCCGTCGAGCGAGATCGACATGTGGCAGGTGGTGTCCGGCATCGTGCTCATCGGGTGCGCTCCCAGTTACGAACGATATCGCCCCAGCCCGCGAGCAGCTTGACCTCGGTCCGGCGGCACTTGCGAATACAATTCAAGGACCGTGTCGGCTCATCCCGCGAACAACAACGTACAGACCTGTTCGGAGCTTCCCGTGGAGGAGCTGCTCCTCCACGCTCGGCCGTTGCCCGACCACGATGAGATGGTGATCGAGGATCTCACCGTCGAGGAGGGCGAAGCCTTCCTTGCTGCGATCGGGTCGTGAGCGTCCCGGGCGCGCGGCGCGATCATCGTCGATACCGACGTGTTCAGCGCGGATCTCGTGCCAGGGTCGCGATTGGCTGAACGCTACGCGCCGCTGATCGCCGGTAGACCTGCATTCATCTCGTTTCAGACCGTCGCTCAGGACAGAGAGCGGGATGCGTCCAGGTCGATCCGTGCACGGCTGGGCGAGAACGCAAACGCCTCGGTTTCGCGCTTGAGCTGCGCCTTCGTTTTGCGTCCAGACCGCAACGCCTCCACATCAGCGCGGCGAGCCTGCTCCTTTTCCGCAAAGCGCTGCTCAGGATCGAGATCTTCTGTAGGCATGTCCGTCATAGGATGCGTTCCTAGTCGTGCTGATTGCTCTGGGAAATGCAAAATCCCAGTGTCACGCAACTTAAGCAAGCGCGGCTGCCAGCTCACCAGCCTCGACCCGCACCGAGTGCGGCACCGTAATCGTGAGGTGTCCGTCGCGCTCCAGCAACCATCGGGCGTTGATGATCGTGACGCCGATCACCTCACCGTCAGGGCCGTAGCGGACGCCATGACCCTCCGGCGTGAGGACAGCATCGGCGGCCACGTTTGACTCGCCACGCGTGAGGTAGAGCACGTCGCCGTCCGCGTCGTAGTTGGCGCGCTCGAATACTAGATCGTCGATCTTGACCTTCATGTTGTCCATCCGCTTGGCGATTCTCCGTGTCCGTAGCCGAGAGCGGTCACGATGCGTGGCAGCTCCTTTTCAGAGTCTACGACCACCATCAGCCATGTCCTTTCAGGTTAGGCCGCCGTGTGGATGATCCAGCAACCCGGGTCTCTCTGTGGTTGATGTGATCCTCGGGATGTGGATGCCGTGCGTCACGACGACCACGGCCCCGCGTTGGCCATGCTGGTGAGCTGCCCGCGAACCTAGCCTTCGTCACTGAGGGGAACGTCTACGGTCGGCTCGCCACGTACCCCACCGTCGCTCTCCCGTATCTCCACCGTGAACTCACCGCCGAGTGGACCTTGGCTGCCACGGACCTCCATCGTCGGCTCGCCAGACACACCGCCTTGAAGAGACTTCTGCGACGGGGCTGTTGGCTCGCCCATAATCGGCTCGGCGCCTGATTGAACGCTTGGCGAGATGGTCTCGCCCGCGACGGGCTCACCAGCTATCGGCGCGCCCCCACCAGGGTTTATCGAGGGATCAGAAGTAGAGGCGTCGTCGTTCTCGGACATAGGTACAGTTTACACCACGCTGCCGACGGCGGTGGTGAGCAGACCAGCGACTAGAAACCCAAAGCCAAGCCCGGCGCAGACAAAGGTTCTCGTGGTGGCTTTTGCCTTCTTGTCGTTGACTTTCCGGGCGGCTAGGAACATATCGCGCCGGCCAGCTGCGATTTCGGCGATCGCCTCCGATGGCTCCCGTACCAGAGCTTCGGGTTTCGTGCGAATCACTGGCGCCGACTCGTCTATCCCCCGATACCACTTCGGCGAAAGCGCGCGGAAGGCGATCACCACCGCCGCAAGCAGCAGGCAGGCCGCGGCTCCAATACAAGACCCCAAGGCGATCAAGAACCCGTGTTTAAGATGCCCCGCCGACAGAACCGACCCACCGACCGCAGCGCTGATCGAGATCGATACCCCTGAGAACGCGGCTAGCTGTGTCAGCTTGCTGTCGATCGTCTTCATGCGATCGCTCTCCTCCGAGAGATCGTGCGTGCACGCCTCCAACGTGGCCTTGACCGTCTCAAGGTCGTACTTCGGGCCCTGTCGCTGCGCGACATCGCTCGGTGTTTTCCGAGCCTTATTGGTCCACGACACCACGGGCTGAGCTTAGACGATGGCGGACCACGTCCCTAATTCTGTGGATCGCGGGCCGCCCACCCCCCGCTCGCGTGCGCGCCCGTGTAGCCAGCTCGTTTGCGGCGCTACAACTGGACCTTTCCTTGCTCCTCTCCGTTTCGATGTATCTGACTAGCCACGAGTCCATCTGTGAGTAGCCACGAAATGTTGGCGAACCGCCCCACGCCAGGATGCCCACGAGCCCAAGATAGACGCCATAGTAGATCCACTTCGCGACATCATGAAATTCGGTCCCACAGTAGTAGATCATCCCAAGGATCGCCACGAACGGCAGTGTGAACATGAGGGTCCACAGGGCTGCACCACGTGGCCCATGGATCAGCGGCTGCTGGAGATGGTACGTGGTGAATGCAGGCACCTTTCCCCACCCAGCCCGAAGGTCTGGCGTTCCTCGGCGACGATCGCCTCCTCCAACGCCAGCATGATTCGTCCGCGGATTGTCGCAGCCGTTGCCTGCTGTACCAAGAGCGCACAACCGGCCAGTGTGGGACCCGGCAAGATCAGATAAACCTGGAATCCATAGCTGTGACATCCGGACACACGGCTGGCGGCACAGCTACGCAACAAGAAGAAAGCGCTAGTACCACCGACTATGGCAAGCACACTTCCCAGCGCCACCATCACGGTGATAAAAGTTCGGTCATCTTGTCGCAACATGTCGTAGTCGCGTACCAGCACTTCCCAACGCGTGGGGCCAGACTTCTCGTTCTGACTACGAACGCCGAGCGGTGGACTGGCGGGCCTGCCTGTCCTAGACCGACGAAAGAACACCGAACCTGATTATGCCGCAACTATGGGCCTGTTCCGGGCAGGTTCTTCGAATGAGCAAGCTCGGCAAGCTATCGACGCTGCCCGCCGACGAGGCGGCGCGGGAGCGACATAGCTCTTGGTGACCATCTTGACCTAAGATCCCCTATATAAGATCCGAAATCAGATTTTAGTTCTGCTATTATGTTGGTTCTAATCTGGGATCTATCAAAGGAGTAAGATGGCCGACGAAGACGAGTTCAGCACCCTGCAGGAGCTACGCGAAGCCGTTGAGCGCAACGACAACATCCTGACCGTCCCCATGTGGAAGGTCCGCGATGCCTACGGCGCTCAGCGCCTGAAGGTCCACATTCGAAGCGGCATCCATGACGAGCTGGACGGGCTCGGGCTGACGCACATGCCGTTCGAGATCCCGGACAACCAGAATGACCCGATTCGTATCATCAAGAAAGGGACGCCTGCGGCGAAACTGATCGCCGCGGCACGGCGCGTTGGCGACCCAGACGACGACCAGTTGATCCGAGATTCCGTCGCCGGCGACGCCAAGGCCACACTCCAAGAAATCCGCGAGATGGTCTGTGCGTGACGTCGATTTTGGTGAGCGGTAGCGGTATCCGGAGCACCGCGGGCTTGTAAGCCATGCACTCATTGCGTCACAGACGCCGGACGATGCCGCTTCGCTAAGCCGATCCGGGTCAGCATCGGTCAGTGGGACGGTTCTTCGCCACCTGCGGCCGACCCGCGGCGAATCAAGATCGTCGCGGGCGTCTAGCCGGCGTGCCGCCGGTAGTGGCACGCTTTCTTTTCCCTCGCAGTAGCTTGCGCAATGCATTCATGAAGTCGGCGAGCTCCTGCTTGTCGAGCACCGGCAAACCGGAGTCGCAACACGGCGGACGAACGTGGTCGGCGGGCGGGTTCTCCACACCGAACAGGTCGTGCACGATCTGCCACACGTCCCCGCTCCGATCGCGCGTATCGCGCTGGCCGATGTACAGCACCTCCACGCGACCTTGGTACTTCTGCTCGTCCGACGGACCCATCGTGAACGCCAGGCGATAACCCCGTTTCAAACGCACACCGCAGACCTTCGGCTCAAGCGGCCCGGACAGGCGATACGCGAACGGCCGCTTCTCCTTCGCCGCCGGGTATTCCACACACGGGTCGCGCTGCAGCTGCGCGTACGCTTCGCCGTACCCAGCGCGCTTACCCGCGAGCGCGTCGATCACTGGCCGCAGCTCTCGGCGAACGACGACATCCCACACGGCGAACTCAGTCTTCGGGCCCGAAATCCGGCCCGGGCGCCGCCGACACGTATTCACCGTCGTCGTCACCTCCACCGCTTCCCAAGCCGGGGCCGTAAAGACGCTCGAACTCAGCCCGCCACCCAGGATCCTCCTGCTCCAAACGACTCAACGCCTCGACCAGTAACCCGCGGTGGCGGCCGCTGCGGCGCAGCTGCTTGACCTGCGCCGCCAACGCCAGCAACGGACGCGCGGGAACGCGATCGCGTTTGTAGCCCACCACACGTGCGACCGGAAGCAGCCCGCCAGCGATCCACTGCTCCAACGTGGTCGTGCTCACATCCAGCAGATGCGCCGCCTGCGCCTTGGAGTACGTCGACTGCTCGGCGAGCCCGGCCTCGAGCTCCGCCTCGGCATCCCGCACAGCGGCGCTCAGCGCGTCGTGATCAGACACGTTCGCGCCACGCAACGCGACGAACGCCCGCGCCATCGACTCCGTAGGGCTCAACACACGACTCATACACGCATATATAGCAGATAACCTGGTGTTTTAGCAAAGTGTTTCGCCAAGTTCGACGTATCCGGACCCTACCGTCATGCTCCACGAGCAGCATGATCGCGTACTCGACGGGATGAGCGCTTGACCGCTCTATCACGATGAGCACATCGAGGGCCACGAACAACTGCCGCCTCCGATCCTTAGGCATACGTCGGATGATCCCAACCGCTGCGGCGAACAACCACGAACACGCAGGCCACACAGCGCACGACTACGCAACCTGATCGTCGCCGAACGCCCGGTCGACCATCTCGACCTCGCGCTCGTTCGGCGCGTAGTCGGCATAGCGCTGCGTCGTCGCCATGTCGCGGTGGCCCATCCACTCCTGGAGCGTCCGCATCGGCACCCCGGCGGCAGCCATCGCGGTCCCGAACGTGTGCCGCAGGTCGTGGAAGCGGTGCGCCGGCTCGAGCTTTGCGGCCTTCAGCGCCCGGCGGTAGCGGCGCATCAGCGCTCCACGGCGGAGCACTTCGCCCGACGCCCGCTCGGCGAACACGAGGTCGGCCGGGCCAGCCCAGCTCGTCTCCTTCTGCCACTGGTCGAGCTCGCGGGCGACTCGGCGGCTCATGGGCACGCTGCGCGTCGAGCGACGGCTCTTGGGGGGTGTCGAACTCACCCAGGACATGGTTGCGACGAACCCTGACCCGCTGGGCGGTCCGATCAACATCCTGCCAGCGCAATGCGATCAGCTCGTTCGACTATCCCGTTGGGACGCAGGTGATGCCGACCCTCGCGCACGGGTGGGCAACCCCGATGATCCAACCCGTGGGAACGGGCCCCCAGAACCTGCTGTCGTCCGATTCACCTCGATTGTCCCCGAGCATGAACCAGTGGCCGGGTGGGACCTTGATCGGCGTGGGGAAGTTGCACTCCGGACTCGAGCCACAGGGTCTGATGTAGGAGTCCTGCTCGCGGACACCATTGCGGATCACGTGCCCTCCGACGATCGAGATCACATCACCCGGACCGGCAACGATGCGCTTGATGAACTTCAGGCTTCCCTGTTCAGAGACCGGTTCCGAGCACGCTGCTCCGCCGAGCTTCACGACGTGGGGTTTTGGACCGCACACCTGCTCCACGGCTTCCTTCGGCGGATAGAAGACGACGATCTCACCGATCTTTGGCGTGGACGTGACCGGCCGAACGAGGACTCGTGCGCCGATAGCCAAAGTCGGTTCCATCGAGCCGCTCGGTACGCGGTACTCGCGTTCGAGATTCAGATTCAGCGTGGTGCCCGCCGCCCCGGCGGTAGACCCCACCGTCACCGTCACCGTCTTCGTTATGCCACACCCGACGGCAAGGAGGCATGACAAGCCCGCGAGGGTCGAGAGCGTTAGCGCGCGGGATATCCTTGAGAAAGCGTGCACGCGCTAGTGTTCTTCCACATTATTTTTAATTTCTTCTGCTTTTTCGTTCTGTTCGCTTTTGAGTTTTTCGGTATTTTCTTCTTGTTCGCTTTTCAGTTCTTCCTGTGATTTTTTCTGTTCTTCGGCGTTGTGGTCCTGTTCTTCTTTGAGTTCTTCGGCTTTTGTGTTCTATTCTTCGCTGTGCTGTTCGTTTTCTTCTTTGAGTTCCCGCACAGCCTTCTGAGTGCTCGCCGCCTTGGTCGAGCTTCCACAGCCTGAGAGCACGGGCACAGCAAGGACGGCCAAGACCGCGAACGTGGCGACACGTAGCAACATGCGGCGGTGATCCTAGCGATTCGCGCATCATTAATCCCTATCAGAGGTAGCCTTCGCATAGGCCGTCTCCCCGACGAGCGCCCACGTGACCGAGGTCTTTCGGATCGAGCGCGGACTTCGTGATCCTCGCCTCACAACGCTCGTGCGGCTGGCCGATGCTCTGGCGTCTCGCCGGTCGTCCCGCTCCGGGGCATAGCACCGTCGCGGACTTGAAGACGACGGTTTCGACCAGCCACCGCACGCCCAATCGGATGCTGCCGAGCACCAGTTCAGGACCGGCACCCACGGCCACATTGGAGGCTCATGTGGGAAGTATGTGGGAAAACGGCCCCTGGGCTCCTTCGACCAACAAGCCCAGGAACGCAAAAAGCCCCGCAAAACACGGGGCCAAATGCGATGGGCGATACTGGTTCGATTCGCCGGACATGCCAGTGTTTACGGGCTTTCTCCCTCGGCAATTCCCCTAGAATTCCCCTAATCGATCCGAAGCTGACGGACATTTCCCCCGAACGCTACGCATCCCAGCGCGGGTCAGTCCCCGAGTCCAAGCGCTTCGCGCATGCGATCCAGGACGGCGTGATCCTTGGGGCGATCGGCCGCGTTCTTAGAGTGCAGAATCATCTCCGCCGAAGCCACGGGCACAACGATTCCCGTGCCAGGAAGCGTCTCGGAAGTCGCCGTGGCGATGATCTCCTCGTACCCTTTGGTGCCGTCGGGGAGCAGGACGACATCAAAGTTTCCGTGGCGCGTCGCGAAAGCGATCGAGATCTGGTTGCGAAACGTGCGCCAGTCGATGCCGTCTGGTGGCCGGTAGCCGTCTGGGTAATGGACCGGGTCCACGCGAAACCCCGCGTCGAGCTCTGCCACGGCGGCAGCCAAGCGCGACAGGTTGCCCTGCGAGCGCTCGGGGGTGAAGTCGATGTCATCGGTCGGCTCAGGCCAGCCGCGGGCCTGGGCGGCCGCACCGCCGATCACGACATACTCGACGCCGTGACGCTCGAGCGCCGCCACGATCGCCTCCCGTCCAGGGTCCGCCGGCCCAGTGGTGCTCATGTTCGCGCTCCTGCAGCGTCCTGCGGCTCGCGCTGGCGCATCTCTAGCGTCGCCCATAACGCCGGGACGAACGTACGGGCGTCGCCGTCGCGGGAGGACTCGGCGATACGGATCAGGTCGATCAGCGACGCCACCCTCACAGAAATGCCGGGAGCGATCTGCATGCTCTGCGCATCACGAGCGAGGTCGCGATAGCCACGCGTGCCGGGCGGCAGGAGCGTCGCGTGCAACTCCGCCCCCCCGGGCAGCACCCAGCGCCGCGACCCGTCGCTTCCCTCCTCGGCTCCTTCGCCACCGAGGCGCCGAGCGGCGAGCTCGACGCGACGCATCGAAGCGTCCGCCGGCACGACATGCAACGTTCGGCCTCCGAGCAAGATCGGCCAGCCGTGAAAAGCACCGGCGACGTTGCCGATCACAACGAACCGCGCCTGCCCCGCCAGCTCGCTGAGAATTCCGATCGGGTCAAAACCCTCCGCCGCCCACGGCGGCGCGAGATGCCTCACACGCTCGACGGGCTCGAGCAACAGCTGCTGGGCAATCAGCGACTGGTAGGAGTCGTCATAGCGCGCGAGGCCCACCGTGAGCTCGAGATCGCAGGCGTGGAGCGCATCGATAACGCTCTCCAGCGGCGGGTGCTGCTGCCCCGTCTCCCAGCGGGCGATGGTCGACTGCGGACGCCCAAGCCGCTGCGCCAGCTGGTCCTGGGATAGCCCAGCGCGCCGACGGCCGGTCAAAAGAAGATCAGAACTACGCATTCCGCCGATTATAGCGGAAAGCGCATAAACATGGCCGATACTGGGCTCGAACTCGCCTCTAGAGCTCGGGTAAGGCCGAAAAGCCCGTCTTTATTGGAGTTTGGTGCTCCCAGATCAGCTCAGGTTCGCTCAAATTGCTACCAAAATTGCTACCAAGCCCGCGCATTCGCGGCGCTGACGACGATCGCTCGCACGCCTACTGTTCGTCCGTCGCAGCAGTCTCAGGAGGGTCGATAGAGACGCCGGTACCAGCCATCGCCGTGCCGAACGTGTGGCGCAGATCGTGGAAGCGGTGCGACTGCTCAAGCTGCGCGGCCTTGAGAGCCCGGCGGAAGCGCCGCAGGATCGGCGTCGGGAAGTTGCACTCGGGGCTCGCGCCGCATTCGCGCGTGGATGAGTTTTGTTCCTCCGCGAACGCAGACGAGTCGGCGGTCTTGCGATAGACGTGCCCTTCCTTGACGTAGATTTCGTCGCCCGGTCCGGCGACGACTCGCTTGATGAACGTAGTGCCCGTGTCCTCCTGCGGGATCGGTTCTGAGCACGCCGCGCCGCCGAGCTTGCTCACGTGCGACGTGGGACCGCACTCCTCCTGCTCAGCGCCTTCCGGCGGGTGGAAGATCACGACCGCTCCCACCTTCGGGGAGCCTTCGTTGACGACGACGCGCGCCCCGATGCCGAAGGTCGGCTCCATCGAGCCGGACGGCACTCGGTACACCCGCGTTGGCTGCTGCGTTGACGCCGGGTTGTTGATCACGATTGTGGTGCTGCTGCCCTTGCTCCCACCGCAGCCGGCCAAGGCAGCGAGCAGCAGGGATAGCACCATGATGCGGGACATCGGCAGCGCAGCCTATCGTCAGCGTGAATGGTGCGTGCTAGCCGCGTCGGGCGGCAAGGCGCGAGGCGCGAGAGCCTGACGCCCTGGGCAGGCTTCTACGATCGAACCCATGTCCACACCCGTGCAGCTCGATGGCAGGTTCGTCAACTGGATGAGCCGGCTCAACGCTGGCGAAGCCTCGCTGCCGAACTGCGAGGGGTCACGACACCATTACGTGCCGCGGTTCCTCCTGAAGCGCTTCCGGGGCGGCGGCAAGCTCTACGAGCTAGACAAGCAGACGGGCGAGGCCAAAGAGACCACCACGAAAGAGGCAGCGTGGGACAAGGATCTCTACAAGGTCGTCAGCAAGAGTAGCGACCACGACGGCGTCATCGAGGGCTTCTTCTCGCTCGCTGAGGGCTTCGCGAGCGAGGCGCTTGACGGGCTCGTCCGCGACGGCGAGAGCCTGACCGAGCATGACCGCAGCGACCTCGCCTTTCTCGCCGCCATCCAAGAGCAGCGCGCTCCGGGCTTCCTCGACGAACTCAAGATCATGTTGAGACACGCTGCGCTCACCGAGTCCGTGGTGCACCTCACCAACGTCAAGGGGAAAAGACAAAGGGAAGCGATCGAAACGCGCGATGCGATCCTGGCAGGCCGGATCGTGTTGGAGCCGCCAGACCAGGAAGCCCTTGTGCAAGCAACGCAACTCCTCGTCGCGACCTGGCTTACGATCAGCATCCTACCGTGGACGGTGCTGAAGGCCAAGCCTCCCTACCGTTTCGTCTGCTCCGATCGGCCGCTCACGATGTACGACCTGACGCCGCCCTACCCTTGGTCGGCGCCGGCGTGGGAATCGTCGCCGCTTGTGGAATCGACGCTGCCTGTGGGCCGCGACCTATGCCTGCGCATCGGCCCGAACCAGCCCAAGCGACTGTCCGTGAAGGTGACCACGAAGCAGGTCGACCGCATCAACCTCCGCACCTACGGCTGGGCGATGCGGTACGTGTACGGGCCGTCGAAGGACATCCTCGAACGGCTACAGGAGCGCGCCGACGAGGCGCCAAAGCCGATCAGGAAACGACCGGTAATCCTGGAGGACGCCGATCGGGCGGACCCGGCAGCAGCCGACAGGAACGCCGCCCGTGGCTGGCCGCGCTACATCCCCGACCCCAGCGGCAAATCGGATCGACTCATGTCCTACGAAGTAATCGACACCGACGACGACGCTCGCCGGTCGATGTCGCCACCCCCGCGCTAGGACCACGCCACGTCAGAGGGCGTCTTGGCCTCGATCAACAACGGCGCCCGGAACAACGTATGTGACCTCGGAAGGATCGTATGGGTTGGTGACTTCGGCACCTCCGATGGTTGCCAGAGCATCGCGCAGCATGGCGCGTGCCTCTGGCATGGGCACCCCTTCGTCGCGTGCGACAAGCTGCACGGCTTCGTGGCCGTCAAACCGGAACTCGTTCTTCGGTGTACGCGACCCGGACTGCCTGGCCGCGTAGACGAGAAGATCGCTCAGGTGCTTTGCCCGCTCTTGCCTGACACGGGAATCGAGTGCGTCTGGCCCATCCACAAGCACGCCCGTGTCCATCACCTCGCGGACGTGCATTGTCGAGCGATCAAGAGCGACATCGGGAGCCGACCGCCGGACGGTCTGCACCGCGGCATAGCCGTCGTCGGCAACCTCCATGACCCGCAGTTGGATCGGGTCAGCCATGCCCTCGGAAGGAAGCACCCATAGCTGCCCGGCTGCGACCCGCATTTCGTTGGCGATCATAGACCCGCGCCCAGGCGGCATTTTCACACGCAAGATGTCTCAGATTCGGCGGTTCGTGGACGTCGGCAGCACGCTCGCCCCTCCGAGCGTCGCGAAGATTGCTACCAAATTGCTACCAACTCCGCTCCCTTGGGCCGGATGATCCGTGCTCCAGAGCCAAAACCGAGGATGGGCGATACTGGGCTCGAACCAGTGACCTCCGCCTTGTCGAGGCGGCGCTCTCCCAGCTGAGCTAATCGCCCTGGGAAGATGCCAAGCCTATCAACGCGTTGCGGGTGCGGACGGCCCCGGCGCAGCAGCGCGTTCGCCGCACGCGGGACACGGCGATGGCCCGGGCGGAGCCTCCCAAGGGCGCCCGGGCCTCCCGGCCGGTTGAAGTCGGATCGTCAGTTCAGCTCAGGGCACGATCACAACCCGGCCTCCCCCATCGCCGCTCGTCGATTCCGCGCCGGACGCGCCAACTTCGCCGTTTTCCGTGCCGGATGAGCCTGATTCCACGCCCGATGAGCCGGTGGCGCCTTCGACCGTGCCTTCTTCGGTCGTGGCACCCGAGCCGCCGCCGGATTCAACTTCTTCGCCGCGGGGGCTCGCCGAGCCGTACGGTGAGCGAGAACCATATGGAGACTGCGTCTGGGTCCCGGCGCCCGCGCCGGAGCCGCTTTCGGATCCACCCTCGGCCTGACCGGCCGAGGAGCCCTGGGTGGCCGACGCGTAGCTCACCCCTTCCCCGGCCTCGATCTTCTTCACGACCGACGCGACGGTGTTCGAGGAGATCGCGAACCCGACGCCGGTGCTCCCCGGCTGGGAACCCTCGCTCTGGGCCGCGTCTGAGGCGATCTGGGAGTTGACGCCGATCACCTGCCCCTGTTCGTCGATCAGCGGCCCGCCCGAATTCCCCGGGTTGAGCGCCGCGTCGGTCTGGATCGCGCCCGCGATCTTCGCGCCGTCGGGCGCGGCGATTTCGCGGTTCAGCGCCGAGACGATGCCTTTCGTGAAGGTCTCTTCGAGACCGTAGGGGGTGCCGATCGCGTACACCGTGTCGCCGACCTGGACCGCGCTGGAGCTCGCGAGCGTCAGCGGAGTCAGACCGAGACCCGACGGATCGACTTCGATCAGCGCGAGGTCCTGATTGGCTTCTTCGCCGACGATCTTCGCGCTCGTCGTCTTCTTCGTTGACCCGCTCGCGTCGACCGTGAGGCTTCTCGCGCCCTTGATCACGTGATCGTTCGTCAGGATCAGGCCCTTTTGATTGAGCACGATCCCCGTGCCCTCGTCCTCGCCTTCGGCGGTCACAGCCTTGATCGCGACGACGCCCGTCGAGTCCTGCCGGTAGAGCTGGGTCGCCGTCAGCGCCTTCGATGACCCCGACGACGCCGCGACCTCGCGGCGCGTTCCCCCCGTTGAGGAGCTCGTCGGGGTCGCCGTTCTGGCCGCGCCGGCAGTCGAGGTCGAGCCCGCAGTCGAGCCGGTCCCCAGCAGCACGGCCGCGATCGTCGCGAGCGAAGCTCCGACGAGCGCCGCGAGCAGCAGCGGTGCGAATAGACGTTTCACGATGACCTACCTCCATCCAGTTCTTCTGTCGGTGTCGGTCGGACCATCATGCACCGGGCGTCTGTGCCGGCGCTAACGCGATCCGAAAGCGCCTCTAACGGAACAAGAAAGAGTTCTTAATCCCGTCCGAAGAAACCGGTAAGGGCCGCGGCGGTTCAGGAAAGCGTGCCTCTCCGGGCGAGCCAGCGGAAGGGCTGACCGGTGATCGCCGCAATTCGATCGTAGTCCTCGTCGTAATGCAACACGGTCGCGCCGGCTGCCTCTGCCGCGGCCGCGATCAGGAGATCCGGATGCTTTACCGCGCGGTGGTGAGGTCCCTGCCCGGGGAGACGCTCATAGATGTCGAGCGCGCGCTTCCATTGCTGCGTTCCGATCGGGCAGTCAGGCAGCGCTCGGAGATCGTGCCGGAGCGCTTTGAGCTCACTCGCGTTCTGCGCGCTGTAGAGCAGCTCCAGTCGAACCATGTCGCACGTCGCGATCGTCCCGTCGACGACCGCCTCATCGAACTGCTCTCGCAGATCGCCGCCAACGACGCGCGTCCAGCTCCACACGCTGGTGTCAGCCAGCTCCATCTACGCGAGCTGTCGCGAACGACGCATCTCTCCCAGCGCGGCCGGCGTGAGCGTGGCGAAGTCGCGTTCGGCGAGACGCCGGCGCGTGGCCCGATTGACAACGTCGCGCAGGGCGGCGTGGACCGTCTCCGTGGTCTGTGCCGTGCCCAAAACCGCGGCAGCCTCTGCCACCAGAGCCTTGTCGAGGTTGATGTTCGTGCGGTGTGTTGTCGGCGTGGTTGCCATATCCCGATCATACACATTGGATGGGGCTTTGGATACACATGATCAGCCTCCGTGGCTGAGGCCTCCAGACAACGTCCAGAAGGCGACGACCGCTCACCTGTCGACGATCGTGAAAGCCAGCCTGACCGGGCCTCATCCCACGGGAGCAGCGCAGCCGGCGATCTGGACCCCCACCTCGATCGACTACTCAACCATTCCCCGTCAGGCTCTTTGGTCGCACGCGGGGTCGCGCTCGATACCCTTGGGGAACAAGCAGCACCATCCTGGCGACGTGGCGGAGTGGCTACGCAGCGGCCTGCAAAGCCGTCTACACCGGTTCGACTCCGGTCGTCGCCTCTCGGAGACGGTTCTCCTCACCTACTTCACCCACCCAAAGGCGAAGGCGGGATCCGGGTCTCGCCGCGCACCTCGGGGATGTTCATCATCACCTCGTCGATGTAGCACCACGACCACGCTTCGCCGGGCTCGATCGAGCGGATAATCGGGTGCCCGCTCGCGCGCGCGTGCGCGGTCGCGTGACGGTTGAGCGAGTCGTCGCAGCAGCCGACTTTTCCGCACTCCAGACAGATCCGCAGGTGCAGCCACGGATCGCCCGTCTTCAGACAGTCCTCGCAGCCGGGAACCTCTTCCGGCAGCTCGGTGATCAGGACGTGGTCGAGGTGGGTGCAAGACATCTCATCGCTCTCCTCTGGTCAGCCATCGCAAATTCCCCTCGCAAATTCCCTTCCATGTAAGGATAGAGGCCCTCCGTCGGCAAGAAACGTTGCAGACCTTCCGATGTGATGCATCTTGCAAGAAGACCTGTTAGCTTCCTGCCCGTTCGTGCCGAGTCTTCGATCCTACGGGGTCGAGGAGCGGGGGACCCAAAGCAGCCGTTTCGGTTGCGGGGGCGAATCGCCACCATCATTGTGGCGTAGCGCTTTTTGCGCGAGCCCGACAGCTAACCCCGTAGGCGCCATCGAGAGACCGAAAGGACGCCGTTTTATGTCGGGATTCCCGCGTGATCTTGCCGTGCTCGAGCCCTGGGAGCTATCGCTGCTGCGCTCGCGCGAACGCCGCCAGAAGACCACCCGTGGGCGCACTCGCGCCACCTCCGGAAGGACCTCCTCCAGGGAGGCTTCCCCGCGGGACGCCTCCCCAATCTCCCTGTCGGCGATGCTCGACGTCCGCAACCGCACCGCGGCCCCGCGCGACCTCGCCGAGGAGCTGCCGTGGGATCTGTCCTTGGGTCGCTCGCGTGCTCGTCGCCGCGCCGCCGAGCTGCGCTTCGTCCCGGCCAGCTCACGCGCCAAGCGCGTCTCCCTCGGAGCGCTCGCGGCGCTCACCGCCGGCCCCGCGGTCGGCATCGCCGCCGGGGTCGCCTCCGCCGGCACAGCGGCCCCCACGCCGGAGCCCGCGACGACGACCGAACACGTGATCGTGCTCAGCAGCGGCAACGAAGGGCGGCAGGTGCAACTGCTCCAGCAGGCGCTCGGCTCGATCAAAGTCGACGGCATCTTCGGCCCGGAAACAGAAGCCGCCGTACGCAGCTTCCAGTCGAGTCATGGGCTCACCGTCGACGGGATCGTCGGCCCGCTCACGAGCGCCGCGCTACGCGGCTCGGGATCGGCGCTCACCTCCGACGTGCAGAGCACGATCCCCGGAGAAACCCTCTCCAGCTCCGCGCAGGCCCAGACCGGCTCCGCGCAGAGCGCCGGCGCCGCCACCGCGCAGTCAGCATCGACGCAGGGCACGTCCGCGCAAGGCGCGGCACAGCCGGCGTCCGGCTCCGGTGAAACCGAAACGCAGACGGCCGGCGGGTCTCAGACGGCCGGCGGCACGCAGACGACCGACGGCACACAGACGACCGACGGCACACAGACAGCCGGCGGCACACAGACAGCCGACGGCACACAGACAGCCGGCGGCACGCAGGAACAGGCCGCGCGGGGACAGGCCTCCGATGTGTCCAACGACAGCGGCCCCGCGGCGAGCGGCAGCGCTCCCACGCCCATCAGCGCGGTCGTGCAACTGCAGCACGCGCTGCACCTCACCGAAGACGGCGAATTCGGCCCCGAAACGGAGGCCGCGATCCGCCGCCTGCAGGCCCGCCACGGGCTGACCGTCGACGGCATCGTCGGCCCGGCCACGTGGAACGCGATCGGCGCGCACGCCAAAGAAACACTCACCCCTCCCCCATCGGCGATCGTCAAGCCCGCCGCCCAGCCCGCGGTCGCGCAGGGCGCGCGTCCGGCGGCGGTGCAGGCCGCCGACACCACCGAAGCAGCCGGCACGCCCGGCGCTCCCGGCACCCCTGCCCCGGCGATCCTGGACGGCGGCAACCCCGTCGCGCGGCTGCAGCAGGCGCTGAAGCTACCGGTCGACGGCGAATTCGGCCCGGAAACCGAGGCCGCCGTCCGCCGCCTGCAGGCCCGCCACGGCTTGAACGTCGACGGCGTGGTCGGCCCCTCGACGTGGAGCCTGATCGGCATCAGCGACGAGAGCACGCTGACTCCGCCGGCGAGCGCGCTCGCCGGCGCCGGGTTCGGTCCCGGCCGCAGCCACTCGGCCGGCAGCGCCGGATCGTCAGGCGGCTCCAGCACCTCGACCGCCGCAGGCGAAGGCGAAGGCTCGAGCGTCGTCGCGCGCGTGATCGCGGCCGCGGATGAAATCGCGACGCGGCCGTACGTGTACGGCGGCGGTCACGGCTCGTTCCAGTCCGAGGGCTATGACTGCTCGGGCTCGGTCTCCTACGCGCTGCACGGCGGCGGCCTGCTCAGCTCGCCCGAGGACTCGACGGGCCTGGAGTCCTACGGCGAACCGGGACCGGGCAAGTACATCACGATCTACGCCAACGCCGAACATGCCTGGATGACGATCGACGGCCGTCGCTATGACACCGTAGCGCTGCAGGAAGACGGCTCGCGCTGGGGCAGCTCGTCCGGCGAGGACGGCGGCGGCTTCGTCGAGCGCCACCCGGCCGGGCTGTAGGCAAGGCTCCAGAAGCCGGCGAGACAAAAAATCTCGCGCTCGACCCGCGAGCGCATCGGGCCGTAGGCCCGAAATCCCCCACAAGCCGCTCTCCGGAGCGCTGGAGGGGGCCCGATCGCGCGTCCCGTCCCAAGCGCGGCCTAGCTTTTCCATCCCGTCCAGAAACGGCGATAGGAGAAAGCGAATGCTTGCACGGGCGCACACGTTCACGATCGAAGGGCTGCAGACGCGGCATGTGACCGTCGAGGTCGACATCCGCCCCGGCCTGCCTGGATTCACGATCGTCGGTCTCGCCGACGCAGCCGTGCGCGAGGCGCGCGAGCGGGTGCAGGCGGCGATCATCAACTCGGGCTACGAGTTCCCCGCGCGGCGGATCACCGCGAACCTCGCTCCCGGCGACGTGCCGAAGATCGGCCCCGGCCTCGATCTCGCGCTCGCCTGCGCGCTGCTGGCGGCGAGCAAGCAGTTGCCCGCCGAGCCCCTGCAGAGCCACGTTCTGTTCGGCGAGCTGGCGCTCGACGGCGGCGTCAGGGCCTGCCAGCAGGGCACGCTCGCCGTCGCCCAGGCGACGCTGAAGGCCGGCCTGCGCAAGCTCGTGCTGGCGCCCGAACGGGCGCGCGAGGCGCTGCTCCTCGACGGTCTGGAGGTCGCGGGGGTCGAGCGGCTGAGCAGCGCCGTGCGCGTGCTCGGCGGTGGCCCACCCGACGCGCTGCCCGAGCCCGCGGCGCAGACGAACCGGGACATTCGCGGCCCCGCGGAGCCGGACCTGGGCGATGTGCGCGGTCAGCACCAGGCGGTGAAGTCGCTGATCGTGGCGGCCGCGGGCGCGCACAACAGCCTGCTGAGCGGACCGCCGGGGACCGGCAAGACGATGCTCGCCCAGCGCCTGCCCTCGATCCTGCCCCCGCTGAGCCGCGCGGAGGCGATCGAGGTGACGCGGATCCACAGCATGGCGGGTGGCCTCGATGGCGAGCTGGCCAGCAGCCGGCCGTTCCGGGCGCCGCACCACTCGATCACGACCGCCGGGCTGATCGGCGGCGCGCGACGGGGCTGGGTCGGCGAGATCGTGCTGGCCCACAACGGGGTCCTGTTCCTCGACGAGCTCTCGGAGTTCGCGCGCCCGGCGCTGGAGGCGCTACGCCAGCCGCTGGAGGATGGACGCGTGGCGATCACCCGGGCACAGCACTCGGCCGTGTATCCCTCGCGCTTCATGCTTGTCGCGGCCACCAACCCGTGCCCGTGCGGCTATGCGGGCGACTGGGAAAGATGCCGGTGCAGCGAAGCGGAACTGGCCAAGCACCGCCGGCGGCTGAGCGGTCCGCTGCTCGATCGCATCGATCTGCTCGTCAAGCTCGAAAGCGAGGGCGCGGCCGGTCTCAGCGAGGCGCCGCTGCGGAGCTCGGCGAAGGCGCGCGAGCAGGTGATGCTCGCCCGTGAGCGCCAGGCGGCGCGCCTGCGCGAGGAGGGCGTGACGGTCAACGCGCAGATGGACGTACGCATGCTGCAACGCCACGCGCAGCTCGACCAGGAAGCTGAGGAGCTGTTGAGAAAGAGCCAGGAGCGCGGTCTGCTGAGCGCGCGCGGCCAGCACCGGCTGCTGCGCGTGGCGCGCACGGTCGCCGACCTCAACGGCAGCGAGCGGGTACGGGCGCGGGACATCGGCTCGGCGCTGGCGATGCGCTCGGACACAGAGCAGGCGGGAAGTCGCGCGGCATGAGCGATCTACGCCGCACGACGAACGTGCCTGACGCAATGGGCGAGCCACGTGAGACGGACGGGCCTGACAAGGCGAGCGGTCCTGACAAGGCGGGCGGCCCTGACAAGACGGACGGCCCCGGCAACACGGGCGGCCCCGGCAACACGGGCGGCCCCGGCAACACGGGCGGCCCCGGCAACACGGGCGGCCAGCAGGGCGCCTGCCTGGAGTGTCTGCGCCGCAGTTGGCTGCTGGGGCTGCTGAGCACCCGCCTCAGCTACCACGCGCGGGATCGGGGCCGGCTGCTCGCGCTGCTGGCGCTCGGCGACGAGCAGTTGATCCAGGCGATCGGCGGTCGGCGAAGGCGCGAGCTGCGCGAGCGGCATGCGCGCTTCGCACCGGAGCAGATCCGCTCGCCGGGCACGAACCTAGAGACGATCTGCCGGCATTGCAATGGCTATCCGCGCGGGCTCGTCCAGGCAGGCGAGCGGGCGCCGTGGATGCTGCACCTGGCGGGTGGTGGCGCGGCCGTGGTGCGGCTGCAGGCGCTCAGCGCGGCGCCGACCGTTGCGATCGTTGGCAGCCGCCGTGCCACGGACTACGGAATGGAGATGGCGCGCTGCCTCGCGCGGGGACTAGCCGCGAGCGGCGTGACCGTCGCCGGCGGCATCTGCGACGGGATCGCCGTCGCCGCCCAGGAGGGCGCGCTCGAAGCCGGCGGCAACGCGCTCACGGTGCTCGACGGCGGCCTTGACGTGGCGTGCCCGGCGCGTCGGCGCGCGCTGCATGAGCGTCTGCTCGGGACCGGTTGCGTGATGGCGGAACTGCCGTGCGGGTGCAATCCGCGGAATTGGTGCTTCCCGGCGCGCGAACGGACCGTCGTGGAGCTCGCGCATCTGACGATCGTCGTCGAGGCCGACGAGGACCCCGCAGAACTGCAGGGCGCACGGGTCGCGCGGGCGCTTGGCAGGACCGTCGCGGCGGTCCCGGGGCGCATCACCTCGCCGGTGTCGCGCGGGACGCACGCACTGCTGATGGACGGCGCCGCGCTGATACGGGGGCCCGGGGATGCGCTCGAGCTGCTCTATGCGGGCGACTCGACGCGCGATCCGCGCGCTTTACCCGGCGCGAACCGGAGCACCGGCGCATGGCCGAACACCGGCGCACAGCCATACGCCGGCGCACGATCGAACATCGGCGCCCGGCAGGGCACAGGCGCGGCGCCAGGGAGGCCCGCGCTCGAGCCGCGGCTGCAGGCGACGCTCGAGCAGGTCGGCGCCGGCCGGGACACGCCTGCCAAGCTCGCGTCGGCGAGCGCGGACGCCGGCGAGGCGCTGCTCGCGCTCGGGGAGCTGGAGCTGATGGGGCTGCTCGCGCGCGGGGACGGCGGGCGGTACGTGCCGCGGGAGAGCCTCGCGGGGCGGTAGTCGTGGCGTGCCCCGGCGCCTCTTATATGCGCTTATTCGGGATCGCAAATAGATTGGACCAGCGCCTGAATCCTTGGCTGACTCGGGACTCGGAATTGAGTGAAGGAGGCTGGGTCTACGTGCAGGGTAGAAGGAATAGCCTTATACGACGTGGAGTCCGAGATGCACGAGGAGGAGCCGCTGACGCACCTCGACCGCTGGATCGCGGAAGCTGTGGCCGCCGGCGTACCCGATCCCAGATCGGTGGCGTTCGTCACCGTTGGAGAGGATGGTCAGCCATCAGCACGAACCGTGCTGTTGAAGCGCATGGAGGATCGGGCGCTGCTCTTCAGCTCAGCCCTGTGGACGCGTAAAGCACGCGAGATCGAAGGCAATCCGCAGGTGGCGCTGCTGTTCTACTGGCCGACGATCGGACGGCAGGTTCACCTCACCGGGCGGGCAGAAATCGCCGAGCGAGAGCTGGCGTTGGAGCTGTTTTCCGAACGCGAGCTCGCCCACCGTGTGCAAACGCTCGTCTCGCGACAAGGCGAGGCGATCGAGAACATCGAGCCACTTCGCGACCGTCACGCGCATCTGATGAACGTGCTCGAGTCGCCCCCGGAGTGTCCGCAGGATTGGGGTGCGCTGCGCGTTGTCCCTGAGACCGTCGAGCTCTGGCGTCAAGCCGATGACCGCATGCACGATCGGCTTCTCTACGAGCGAGTCGGCGAGGGGTGGCACAGATCCCGCCTGGCGCCGTGAGGGGGACCGGGTTGACGCGAGTGAGCTTGCGCGCCCTGAGACGGAAAGTCATTCCGGGAAAGCGGATGAAGGGACTCGAACCCTCGACCTTCTGCATGGCAAGCAGACGCTCTAGCCAACTGAGCTACATCCGCACGAGCGCCGGATTATAGAGACGCCAAGGCGCCGTGGGATCTGGAAGGACATTCGATGCACGTGCCTACCTTTACCAAAGCCATGCTAAAGTAAAGGGATGCCGAAGGTCTCTTCGAAGAATCAAATCACCCTCCCCGTCGAGATGATGCGCACCGCTGGCCTGCAGGCCGGCGACGAGGTGACGGTGCGACCGCTCGGCGACGGTGAGATCGTGATCGCCGCCCGCGGCTCACGCATCGTCCGTCACGCCGGCATCGCGACGGGTATCTACAAGAAGAAAGAGCTCGACCGCCTGCGCGACGAGTGGGACCGCTGATCCTCGACGCCAGCGTCCTGATCGGGCTGCTGGACACTGCGGATGCACACCACGCGAGAGCCGTCGAAGACGTCGAGGCGGCCGACCGAACGAGAAGACCGATGCTGATCCCGGCGAGCGCCTACAGCGAGGCGCTCGTGGCATTTGCCCGGGAGGCCCGCATCGCCGACGCCCGCGAGGCGATCACGGCGATGGGGATGGAGGTCGCGCCGCTCACCGCCACGATCGCCGAGCACGCCGCCGAACTACGGGCGCGTCATGAGCGCCTGCGCCTGCCGGACGCAATCGTCCTCGCCAGCGCTCGCGAGCTCGACGGAGAGCTGCTGAGCTACGACCAGCGCCTGGCGGGACTCGCCGGCCGACCCACTCACGAAGACGACCACCCGACGTAGAGATCCTCAGTGGGATACTCCGCCGATGCCGAGCGACCGCACGTACACGCGCCTCTCGACGACCTCAGCCTGGGCGCTGAAGGCGTTCGGAAAGCTCCACGTCCCCCTCTACCGCGCCAGCCGCGGACGGCTGTTCGGGCGGCTCGACCGCGCGCCGGTGCTGCTGCTGACAACGGTCGGCCGGCGCTCGGGACGACCGCGGACTGCGCCGGTCGTGTATCTCGCCGACGGCGATCGCCTGATCGTGATCGGCTCGAACGCGGGCCACGACAAGGCGCCCGCATGGGCGCTGAACCTCGAGGCGAACCCCGTAGCGGACGTTGAGCTTCGCGGCGACGAGCGACGGAACGTACGGGCCCGGATCGCCGCGGGTGAGGAGCGCGAAGGACTGTGGCGACGGGTGAACGAGATGTACAGCGGCTTCGAGGACTACAGCGCGCGCACGACGCGCGAGATCCGTCTGTTCGTGCTGGAGTCCCACTGAGCCGTCGGATCGCGCCCAAGCTCGTCGCAGGCACCGAGAGCCTCGCACGCCTCACGCCGCACGTCGCACGCCTCACGTCGCCGGCGCAAGGCAAACCATCGGCTAGCCTGAGAGCCATGCGCTTCTTCACACGACCGGACCCGAGCATGGTCGAGGCCGCCGACGCGCTGCCGGGCCGCGAACACGAGATGGACGTACCGCCGTTGCACGAGGTTCTGGGAACTCCGCTGAAGGGACCGTTCCCCGAGGGCTTTCAGCAGGCCGTGTTCGGGATGGGTTGCTTCTGGGGCGAGGAGAAGGTTTTCTGGGAGGCGCCCGGCGTCTACACGACCGCCGTCGGCTACGCGGGCGGGTTCACGCCGAACCCGACCTACGAGGAGGTCTGCTCGGGACGGACCGGGCATACCGAGGCCGTGCTCGTCGTCTTCGACCCGGCCGCGACGAGCTATGAGCAGCTGCTGAAGCTGTTCTGGGAGGGACACGACCCCACGCAGGGCATGCGCCAGGGCAACGACGTCGGCAGCCAGTACCGCTCGGCGATCTACTGGCAGGACGAGGCCCAACGCGCCGCGGCGGAGGCCTCGCGCCAGGCCTATCAGCAGATGCTCACCGCCGCCGGACACGGCGCGATCACAACCGAGATCGAGCCGGGCACGCCGACGCATCCCTTCTACTACGCCGAGGACTACCACCAGCAGTACCTCGCGAAGAACCCGGGCGGCTACTGCGGCCTCGGCGGGACCGGCGTGAGCTGCCCCGTCGGGCTCACCAGCAGCAGCTGACGGCGCCCCTCACCGTCTCCCGCATCACCCAGAACAGCGACCCCGCCGAAGCGGGGCCGCTGGTTGTGGTTTGGGTTGAGCTCGAAACCGGAGGCGTCCCTGCCTCCGGTCTGCGGCCGAGGGCTAGCCGGCCGCCGGTGCCGGCTCGGGCTGCCACGACGGAGCGTGCGGGCCACCGAGGGTGGGCACGTCCGAGGGGTAGACCTCGTTGCCGTGGATCGCGTGATCGCCGATCTCCAGCTCCTCATCGGTGAGTCGCAGCGGCAGGAAGATGCCGACGACCTTGAGGATGATGAACGTCATGATCGCGGTGTAGGTGATGACCCAAACGGCCGTCTCCGCCTGCCAGCGCAACAACGTCCAGCTGCCACCGAGCAGGATCCCCGTGTCCCCGGGCAGGTTCGGAGCGCCGCCCCGGCCTAGGTACTCGACGATCGCCGGATCGGCCAGGAACCCGACAAGCAGACCGCCGCATAGACCGGCGATCGCGTGCGTATAGATCACCCCCAGCGTGTCGTCGACGTGCCGGAACATCGGAGCTCGACTGAGGAACCTGATCGCCATCCAGACGATCGTCGAGCAGACGACGCCGACGATGATCGCCCCCCAGCCGTTGATGAACCCGGCCGATGGTGTGATCGCGACGAGGCCCGTGATCATCCCGTTGACCGCGCCGATCATCGACGGCTTGTCGCGGAAGATGTAGTCCCACGCGATCCACACCATCATCGACACGGCCGTGGCCAGGTTGGTGTTGATCACCGCCGCGGAGGCGTTCGCGCCCGCATAGTAGGAATCACCACCGTTGAAGCCGTTCCAGCCGAGCCACAGCAGACCGGCGCCGACCGCGACCATCAACAGGTTGTTGGGCGCGTCGATCTCTCGATCTCGTTGCAGACGTGGACCGATCACCGCCGCGAACACGAACCCTGAGACACCCGCGGAGAGATGGATCACATACCCACCGGAGTAGTCCAGCGCACCGTGCGCCGCGAAGTAGCCGCCGCCCCAGATCAGGAAGGCGTTGACCGCGTAGACGAACGTGATCCATAGCGCCACGTACGGGATCCAGGCCTTGAAGTTGACCCGCCCGAGCACCGATCCGAGTGCGAGGATCGGAGTGATCGCCGCGAATACGAACTGGAAGTAGACGAGCGAGGCCTCGGGGAAGTGGAACGGCGGACCGGTCGTGATCGATGAGATTTCCGCCTGGCCCTCCTCACCGACGTGACTGAGCACGCTGCCCGGTTCGCCGAGCGCCGTCCCGAGGAACCCCTTGGTCCCGAAGATGCCCGAGCCGCTCTTCGCGATCGGATGGCCGAAGCCCATCTTGAACGCCCACAGAACCCAGACGATCAGCGTCACACAGAACGCGACGAACGTGAGCATCATGCTGTTGACCGACCAGCGCTTCTGCATCACACCGCCGTACAGAACAGCGAGGCCCGGGAGGCTCATCAGCCCCACGAACGTCGCCGCCGTCATCTGCCATGCGTTGTCTCCGGCGTTGAGCCAGGATGGGTAGCTTGCCCAGGTCATGTGCCTCCGTTTCCCTGCGGTTGTTGTTGTGGATCTGACGATGCCCCGCCCGGCATGGACGGAGCACAGCCAATTGCGTTCCGGGTATCAAAGCCGCCATGTGGGGCAGCGGGTAGGGACACCGTGGCCAACACTTGGGCAGGGGCTTTCGACATTTGGATAGACGCCCCGATGGGTGGGCTGTTTGGGATCGAGACAGAGCGTTTCTCGATCCAGTGGGGGACACCCGATCTGGACTGGTTGGCGATTGGGAGCGCTCTCAATAGGAGCCCGACTACTCCGTACCGAGACGCGGCGATCCGGGGGAGATCAGCCGATCAACCGAACGGAAAGCCGGCTTTGCGGCAGGCTTCGCGCAGCGCGGCGGCGACGCCCTTGAAAGCGCCGGGCGAGGCGCACACGACCCGGCCTTTCGCACCGCACTCGTGCACCTGCGCGCCGCCGAGCGTACTGGCGAACGTGAAGTCGACGCAGTCCCTGCGCGCGGGCGCACCACTCGTCAGCGCATAGGCGCCAAGCCCGGCGACGACGAGTGCGACGCACGCGAGCACGACGGCGATGATCGCCCGCTCGCGCCGCCCCCAGCGCAGCGGCTCGGACAGCCGCTTGGACTGGTCCTGCATGATCATGATCGTCATCGGTTGCGGAGCCTACCGCGTGGTCGAAATCCCGCCTGCGCGTGAGGTGAAGCTACTGGCCGGCGGGCGACTCGGATGCAGCATCGCCGGAGCCGTCGGGCTGGAAGGCGAGCGCCGCCGAGTTGATGCAGTAGCGCTGACCATCCGGACCCGGACCGTCGTCGAAGACATGCCCGAGATGCCCGCCGCAGGTGCGACAGACGACCTCGGTGCGGCGCATGAACAGGCTGTTGTCGGGACGCAGCTCGACCGCCTCGGCGACCGCCGGCTCGGTGAAGCTCGGCCAGCCCGTGCCGGAGTCGAATTTTGTGTCCGAGCCGAACAGCGTCGCGCCGCAGGCCGCGCAGCGGTAGGAGCCGTCGGCCTTGTGGTGGACGTACTCGCCCGTGAACGGCGCCTCGGTGCCGGCCTTGCGCAGCACCTCGTACTGCTCGGGCGTCAACTGCTCGCGCCACTCTTGGTCGGTCTTCTCGACTTTCTTTGCGGTCTCGCTCATCTCTCTTGCAAGTTCTAGCAGCCCCCAAACCGATCCCCCCTTCAGGATCCCTCGACCCCCTGTTATCGTGATGTTTACGTTCACGTCAGTTTTGCGGCATACCGTGGGAGGCGAATCGACTTGAGAACCGCACCAGCCACACCACAGCGCCAGGCGGACCCAGCGCGGCAGTCCCGCTTCGGCGTCGCCGCCGGCCACGAGCACTACAAGTGGTGGGCGCTGTCCTGCACGAGCCTCGGAATGCTGCTCGCGGCGACCAACTCGGGGACGCTGATCATCGCCCTGCCGGACCTCGAGCGCTCGCTACACGCGAGCCTCTTGGCGCTCGTGTGGGTGATCCTCGCCTACCTGATCGCCGCCACGGTGCTCGTGCTGATGGCGGGCCGGTTGAGCGACCTGTTCGGGCGCAAGCGCGCCTACGTCGGCGGGTTCCTGCTGTTCGCCTTTGCCTCGCTGGGAGCGGGCTTCGCGCCGAACGCGGACGTGCTGATCGTGTGGCGGGTGCTGCAGGGGATCGGCTCGGCCTTCCTGTTCGCGAACGCCGCCGCGCTCGTCACCGACGCCTTCCCGAAGGAGGAACTCGGCCTCGCGATGGGCACAAACACGATGGTCGCCGCCATCGGCCTGGCGATCGGCCCGGTGCTCGGCGGCGCGCTGGTAGCGATCTCCTGGCACTGGGTCTTCTGGTTCAACGTCCCGTTCGCGCTCGCCGGCGCGATCTGGGGCGCGCTGATCCTGCGCGAGCTCTCAAAACCCGACCAGATCCGCGGCTATGACGTGCTCGGCAACGTCACCTTCATCGTCGGGCTGACGGGCCTCGTGCTGGGGATCTCGCGCGGGGGGATCAGCGGCTGGGACGACTCGATCGTGATCGTCGGCCTGATCGCCGCGGCAGTGCTGCTGCCGATCTGGATCCTGATCGAGAGCCGCTCGCGCGCGCCGATGCTTGACTTGAGGATCTTCAAGAACCGCCTGTTCGCCGCCGCGAGCGCCGCCTCGTTCATCAACGGGCTCGCGCGCTTCGCGCTGATGTTCCTGTTCGTCTTCTACTTCCAGGGCGCCCAATCGAACACGCCGATCGAAGCCGGGATCAAGCTGATCCCGCTCGCGGTCGGGATGCTCGTCGCCTCCCCCCTGGCCGGCATCTACGCCGACCGCCACGGCTCGCGCACGCTGGCTGCGGGCGGCATGCTCGTGAGCGCGATCGGCCTGGCGGGGATGACGACGCTCGGTGTGCACACCCCCTACTGGCAGAGCGGCCTGTGGCTCTTGATCGTCGGCGCCGGCTCGGGCATGTTCAACAGCCCAAACACCGCGGCGATGATGGGCACCGTGGCCCCCGATCGGCGCGGGGTCGCCGCGGGCGCGCGGACGCTGCTGCAGAACACCGGCGCCGTGCTCTCGATCGCGTTCGTGCTCGCGATCGTCACCTCGGCCGTGCCGAAGGCGACGCTGTTCGCGGTCTTCTCCGGCGTGACGAAGGGCCTCTCCGAAGCGAAGCTCACGCCGTTCATCGACAACATGCACGTCGCATTGTGGGTGCTCGCCGCGACCTCGCTGGTGGGCGCGTTCGTCTGCCTGCTGCGGCCGAAGCACATGTCGGCCGCCGAGTCGGCGACGCTGTCCTATGAGGAGCACGCCACCGCACAGGCGGTCGCGCCCGCGCGGACAACGCCAGCCCCGTCCGCAAGCGAAACCGGAAGAATAGGCCATGCAGCCGGGAACGGATCGGGCGAGCCCGGCCTGGATGAAGCCGGACGCGAGGGGCTATCCCCAGGAGAGATCGCGGCACGATCGCGAGTGCGCGTATGAGCAGCCCCGCCCCAACCGAGCCCAGCCTGCGGATCGGCGACGTCGCCAAGCTGGCCGGCACGACGCCGCGCACGATCCGCTACTACGAGGAGATCGGCCTGCTGCCGCAGACGCCAGCGCGCGTGTCCGGACAGCACCGGCTGTACACCGAGAGCGAGGTCGAGCGCCTGCGCGAGGTGATGCGCCTGAAGGATCTGCTCGGGGTCTCGCTCGAGCAGCTGAAGACGCTGCTCGCCGCCGAGGACGCGCGCGCGGCGGTCCGCGCCCAGCTGCGCCGCGACGACGTCCACCCCGAGCGCCGCGGCGAGCTGCTGGCCGAGGCGCTCGGCCACATCGAACGCCAGCTCGAGCTCGTCCGCGCGCGCCAGTCCGAGCTCGCGACGCTGGAGAGCGAGCTGCGCGAGAGCCACAAGCGCGTGCGCCGCAAGCTGCGCGAGCTGGACAAGGACACCGCGCCGGCGAATCCTGCACTGAGCAGCACCACCGCCTGATCGCCGGAACCCGTTTGCTCGGTTTGTAAGGTGAGGAGAACCCGATTTTCGACAGACACAGAGACAGAGGAGCCTGAGTGGAGCGCAAGTGGTGGACCCTGATCGCCGTCTCCGTGGCGATCTTCATGCTGTTGCTCGACATCACGGTCGTGAACGTCGCGCTGCCGGACATCCAGCGTACGCTTCACTCCTCGTTCTCCGACCTGCAGTGGGTCGTCAACGCCTACTCGCTGACGCTTGCCGCCTTCCTGCTGACAGCAGGCGCGACGGCCGATCTGGTCGGACGCAGACGCGTGTTCGTCACCGGCCTGATCGTCTTCACTGCCTCCTCCGCGGTCTGCGGGCTCTCCTCCACGCCGTTGATGCTCAACCTCGCGCGCGCCGTACAGGGCACCGGCGGGGCGATGATGTTCGCGACCTCGCTCGCGCTGATCGCCGGCGCGTTCCACGGCAAGGAGCGGGGCGTCGCCTTTGGGGTCTTCGGCGGCGTGATCGGCGCGGCCGTGGCGATCGGCCCGGTGGTCGGGGGCGTGATCACCTCGGGCATCGGCTGGGAATGGATCTTCTTCGTCAACGTGCCGATCGGCATCGCCGCGGTGTTCCTGACGCTCAGCCAGGTCAGCGAGTCGCGCGACCCGAACGCCCGCGGCGTCGACTGGATCGGCCTCATCACGTTCTCCGGCTCGCTGTTCCTGCTCGTGTTCGCGCTGATCCAGGGCAACGAAAAGGGCTGGGGCTCGACCAGGATCGTCTCCTTCCTGATCGGCTCGGCGGTTCTGCTGGTGCTGTTCCTGATCGCCGAGCTGCGCCAGCGCCGGCCGATGCTGGACCTCACGCTCTTCCGTCGCCCGGCCTTCGCCGGCGCGAGCATCGTCGCCTTCACGATCTCCGCTTCGATGTTCGCGATGTTCCTCTACCTCACTCTCTACATCCAGGACGTGCTCCGCTACGACCCCCTGCAGGCCGGGCTGCGCTTCCTTCCGATCACGCTCGTCTCGTTCTTCGTGGCGCCGATCTCAGGCAGGCTCAGCGTGCGCGTGCCCGTGCGGCTGCTGCTCGGCCTCGGCCTGCTGTTCGTCAGCGGCGGCCTGTTCGCGATGACGGCGATCGACGCCACCTCCGGCTGGACGACGCTGATCCCGGGCTTCCTGATCGCCGGCGTCGGCATCGGCATGATCAACCCTCCGCTCGCCTCGACCGCGGTCGGCGTCGTGCACCACTCACGCAGCGGCATGGCCTCGGGTATCAACAACACCTTCCGCCAGGTCGGCATCGCCACCGGGATCGCCGGCCTCGGCGCGGTCTTCCAGCACGACGTCACCCAGAAAACCAGCGCCGCACTGACCGCCAGCGGGCCCGGACGCCGGGTGATCGGCGCGGCGCACGGCCAGCTCAGCGGCGCGCTCGTGTCCGGGGAAGTCTCGGGTCTCGCCCGCCACCTGCCCCCGGCGGCGAGCGCCGCGCTCGGCCACGCCTACAGGCTGGGGTTCACCGGCGCGCTCACGAACATCCTGATCATCGCCGGCGCGATCGCCTTCGTGGGTGCGCTCTGCGCGTTCGCGCTCGTGCGCAGCCGCGACTTCGTCTCCGCCGGCGAGACATCCGGCGCGGCGCCTGGAACCGACACTCAGAGCGCCGAGCCGGTCGCGGCCGCCGCGGGATGAGCGACGCTGTCGGAACGATAGCTGCGCCGGGGGGACTTGCTCAGGCACGCCGGTGGACTGGCTCAGACGAACCGGTGGACTGGCTCAGAGCTTCTTCACAATGGGCCGACCAGCGCCATACGTGGGGGAGCATGCTCCCCCACGAGAGCCACCTCCACAATGAAATCAATCACTCTCGAACTCATACCCTCTACAGTCCAGCACGGGCAGCCGTGGATACCGCGCGTAGGCGGGGTCCTCGCGCGAGCGTTCGCACAGCAAGAACGTGGATCCGCGCGTGTTCGGCACGTCGCGCTTGTGTCTGCAGCTCGCGCACAATCCTCGCGGGTCCCGTTGTGGCGGGGGTGTCGCGGACGTGGACATCGGACATGGATATTGACGCAGCCTCGTGACCTCCGCGACGAGGGCATGCGATAATCGTTGACTAAGCAACTATGAGCACCTTCTACCGACTACTCGGCTTTCTGCGCCCTTACAAGCGCGGCATGATCATCTCCTGGGCGCTCGCGAGCCTTGCGATGGTGATGACCGTCGCGCTGCCCGCCCTGACGGGCCGCGCGGTGCAGATCATCGGCACCGGCCCCCACCACGATGCCGCCGCGCAGGCGAGCGCGCGCCACGAACTGACGCTGATCGCGGGTGCGATCGCACTGATCGTGCTCGCGCGCTGGGGGTTCATGTATTGGCGGCGAATGGTCGCCGGGCGGCTCTCGCTCGGCGTCGAATACGACCTGCGCAAGCTGCTCTACGGCCACCTGCAGCAGCTCGAGCTCGGCTTCTTCGACCGCCAGCAGACCGGTCAGCTGATGTCGCGCGCGACCGTCGACTTGCAGGCGGTGCGCTTCTTCCTCGGCTACGGACTCGTCTTCATCCTGCAGTCGATCCTCACGATCGTGCTCGCAGGGACCGTGATGATCGTGACCGAACCGCGCCTCGGCCTGATCTCGCTCGCGCCGGTGCCGTTCGTCGTGCTGATCTCCTACCGCTACGGTCGCCGCGCGCGACCGGCGATCCAGCAGACTCAGCAGCGCATCGCCGAGCTGACCGCCGACGCCGAGGAGAACATCTCCGGGGTGCGCGTCGTCAAGGCCTTCGCCCGCGAGCCGCGCCAGCTGCAGCGCTTCCGGGGCAGCGTCGGGCGCGTCTTCAGCCAGGCGATGGTCGCCACGCGCCTGGAAGCGAAGTTCAACCCGATGATCGGCTTCCTGCCCCAGCTCGGCCTCGCCGCGGTGCTCCTGATCGGCGGCAACGCCGTGATCCACGCGCACCTGACGCTCGGCCAGTTCACCGCGTTCTATCTCTACCTGAACATGCTGATCGCCCCGATGCGCACGCTCGGCGTGATCCTCAACCTCGCGCAGCGCGCCACCGCCTCGGGCGCGCGCCTGTTCCAGGTACTCGACCGCGAGCCGCGCCTGATCGCGCCGCCCGGCGCCCCGCCGCTGCCGGCGGGTAACGGGCACGTGCAGTTGCAGGGTGTGACGCTGCGCTACGACGACTCCGACGAGTTCGGGGCGGCGTACTCGGCGCCGGGTTCGATGAACGGAGCCGCGCCTGCGAACGGCACCTCCCCGACCCCCGCCGCGCGGGCGGTGCTGAGCGACATCGACCTCGACGTGCCGGCCGGGCGCACGATCGCGCTCGTCGGCGCCACCGGCTCCGGCAAGACCAGCCTCGTCTCGCTGATCTCGCGCCTCTACGACGTCAGCGCCGGGCGCGTGCTGCTCGACGGCGCCGACGTGCGCGAGGTGGATCTGCGCTCGCTGCGCCAGGCGGTCGCGGTCGTCAGCGACGATCCCTTCCTATTCTCGGAGACCGTCGCCGAGAACATCGCCTACGCGCGGGTGGGCGGGCCTCCGGTGCCACGCGAGGCGATCGAACAGGCCGCGCGCCGCGCGCAGGCCCACGAGTTCGTCGAGCGTCTGCCCGACGGCTACGACACGCGCGTCGGCGAGCGCGGCCTGACGCTGTCCGGCGGCCAGCGCCAGCGTCTGGCGATCGCGCGGGCGCTGCTCGCGGATCCACGGGTCTTGATCCTCGATGACGCGACTTCCTCGGTCGATGCCTCGACCGAGCGCCAGATCAAGCTCGCGCTCGACGCGGCGATGGCCGGGCGGACCACGTTCATCGTCGCCCATCGCCTCTCCACGATCGCGCTCGCGGATGAAATCGTCGTGCTCGACCACGGCCGGATCACCGCACATGGCGACCACGAGGAGTTGCTGGAGGCCTCGGAGCTGTATCGCGAGATCGTCGAAAAGGGTTTCCCGGATCAGGTCTTCCTCACACGTGAGTTGCCGAGAGAACGTGAGGTGAGCGGGATATGAGCCCTCCCGGCGGATTCGGTGGCGGCGGAGGAGGCGGCAGCGGCGGCCGCGGCATGGGTGGTGGCGGCGGCGGGCGCGGGCTCGGCCCGGGGTTTGCGCGCGGCGGCACGCAGTGGGATGGCGAGCGCGCCGCGAAGGGCACGCGCGGGCGCAACCTGCGCGGCCTGCTGCGATTGCTCGGTCCCTACCGCCTGCGTGTGAGCGCGATGCTGACGGCGCTCGTGCTCGGCACGGCCGCCTCGCTCGCGCCCCCGCTGCTGGCGAAGGTCGCGATCGACGAAGGCATCGACCGTCACGACACGCGCACGCTCGTGCTGGTCGTGATCGCGTTTCTGTTCTCGGCGCTGCTCGTGTGGGCGATGACCTACGCGCAGACCTACCTCGTCGGCTGGGTCGGCCAGCGCGTGCTCGCGGACCTGCGGATCCGCATCTTCACCCACCTGCAGCAACAGCCGATCGGCTTCTACGAGAGCCGCCCGGCGGGGGTGCTGATCTCGCGCATGACCAATGACGTCGAGGCGCTCGAAAGCCTCGTGACGGACTCGGTCGTGACGCTGTTCCAGGCCGGCCTGACGCTCGTCGGAGCGGTCGCGGTGCTGCTGTTCCTCGATCTGAAGCTGGCACTGCTGACGTTCTGCGTCGTCCCGTTCGTGCTCGTTGGGTCGATCTGGTTTCGGATCGTCTCCGCCGGCGCCTTCCGGCGCACCCGTGAGACGATCGGCTCGATCACGGCATACCTGCAGGAGACCCTGTCCGGGATTCGCGTCGTGCGCAGCTTCGGCCAGGAGCCCCACCACGAGGCGCGCTTCGCGGAGCTCAACAGCGACAACTGCGACGCGAACATGGTCACGGTGCGGTTGAACGCCGCCTACTTCCCGACCGTGGAAATGCTCTCCGGCGTAGCGCTCGCGCTGATCGTCCTCTACGGCGGCTATCAGGCGCTGGAAGGCCACATCACCGCGGGCACCGTCGTCGCGTTCGTCGGGACCCTGTCATTCCTGTTCGAACCGATCCAGCAACTCTCTCAGCTCTACACCACCTATCAGTCGGGGATGGCCGCGCTGGAGAAGATCTTCCAGCTGCTCGACGTCACGCCGACGCTGAGCGATCGCGCGGGGGCGATCCCACTCGAGCGGATCCGTGGCGAAGTCCGCTTCGAGGACGTCTCGTTCGCCTACACGAAGGACACCGTCGTGCTCGAGCACATCGACCTGACGATCCCCCCCGGACAGACCGTCGCGCTCGTGGGCGCCACCGGAGCGGGCAAGTCGACGATCGCCAAGCTGCTCGCGCGCTTCTATGACCCGACATCGGGTCAGATCCTCGTCGACGGGCATGATCTGCGCGAGGTCTCCAGCGACTCGCTGCGCTCGCAGATGGGGATCGTGCCGCAGGAGGCGTTCCTGTTCAGCGGCACGATCGGCGAGAACATCGCCTTCGGCCGCCCCGACGCCGATGCGAGCCAGATTCGCGAGGCCGCCGCGGCCGTCGGCGCGGAGCAGTTCATCGCCGAGCTGCCCCACGGCTACGACACCGAGGTCGGCGAGCGCGGCGCGCAGCTCTCCTCAGGCCAGCGCCAGCTGATCGCGTTCGCACGCGCGCTGATCGCCGACCCGCGCATCCTGATCCTCGACGAGGCGACCTCCAACGTCGACCTGCACACCGAGGGCCGGATCGAGGCCGGCCTGCGCCGCCTGCTCGCCGGTCGCACCGCGATCGTGATCGCCCACCGCCTCTCCACGATCCGCCAGGCCGGGCGGATCGTCGTGCTCGAACACGGGCGCATCGTCGAGCAGGGCACCCATGACGAGCTGATCGCCGCGGAAGGGCGCTACTTCGAGCTCTACCGCGACTGGGCGACGCAGGCCGCGGCGTGAATCCCAAGCCACGGTGTGAATCTCAGCCCGCTGCCCGATTCCAGGCCACGGCGTGACGAGGTAGCTCCGGGACGGGACTCTCGAACTGTGGGAAGCGTTCTCCCGGCTGAATCAACTACCCGTCGAGCCCGTTGAACAGGCGTAGGAGCTGGGTCTCCAGCGCTTCATGTGGCACTATGCGGGTACGAGCTGGCGCATCTGCCGCAGGGGATGGCGTCCCAGCCGACTCGCGGTCGCGTACGGCGTGGCGTGGCCGTGGCACGCTGGGCCACGTTGACGGGCACGCGTCCTCGCAGCCGGTCGATCGGCCCGCGCCGTAGCGGTATCAGCAGCAGCTCGGTCTCCTCGCTGACAAGTACGGTCGCCTGCCCTTCGATCAGGTTGCGCCACAGAACATCGTCGGCCCACTCCTCATCGGCGGGGACGAACTCGACATCATCGGGGTAGCCGAGCGTCTCGTCGCTGTGCGTGGCGGCCGCGAACAGCCTGTTGGTCTTCTCGGTGATCGTGCTCATCGCATGTTCTCCCACTCGTGAACGATATCGCGCCAGTCGCGCAGCAGCTTGAGTTCGGCGGCGTGCATCGCGTCGTTCACCGGGCCGTGCGTGACGATCGGCTCCTGCTTCTCCGAGCCGACATAGCAGTGCTCGTGGTGCTCATCGGGAACGTGGGCGTTGTCGAACGTTCGTAGCGGTGCCACTCCCCATCTCGCTCGAGGAGCAGCATGATCGCGTACTCGATCGGGTGGGCGCTTGAGCGATCACCATGCGCGCGTCTCCGGCCAGACGGCGGCGTCGGGTCCGATCCTTGCCCATCGCCCGCGAGCCTATCGAGAGCCCGTCGCTGCCATCCTCATTACGTCTCGACGAGCATAACGGGGCTTCCCGACTGTACGCATGACGCAAGACTGCCCCACGGCCTACTTGAAAACGCGAAACGCCCCGCGGACACGGGGCGCAAGCGTACTCCGGGACAGGGACTCGAACCCCAATCTCCCGGACCAGAACCGGGCGTCACTGCCAATTGGACTATCCCGGACAGTGCCTTCGCGGAGAAGGATAGTAAATGCAGCCGTCCCGCCGGTGTCGGAGGATGGCGCCGCAGACCTGCTCTGTGCCCCGCTTATCCGGGCGCCGAGGCCAATGTCGGCGGCCACGTCCGTGCCCGCCATGCGGCGACTACCGGCGTGGCTCAGACCGGCTGACCGTTCGGCGCGAAGAACGCGGTAAGCGCCTCCTCCAGGCCCGTGTCGAGCACCAGCAGGACCTCGTCGCCGGCCTCGATCGTGGTGTCCGCCTTGGGCACGAAGCCGGTCCCGTCGCGGAGCACGGAGATGATCAGGCTGCCGTCGGGCAGCGCGATCTCGGAGACCTTTACGCCGACCGTCGGCGCGTCCTCTGAGACCTCCAGCTCGATGATCTCCAGGCGCTCCTCTTCGAGCGCCAGCAGGTGCACGAGCCCGTAGCGCGGGACCTCGTGCTCGATCAGGCGCAGGATCAGGTCGGTCGCCGAGACCGCCGGCTGGATCCCGAGCAGGCGGAAGTGGTCGTGGTTGCGCGGGTTGTTCACGCGCGCGATGATCCGTTCGCACAGGTACTTCTCCTTGGCCACCTGGCAGACGAGCATGTTGTCCTCGTCGTCCCCGGTCACCGCGACAACGAGGTCCGCGCGCTGGATCCCCGAGCGCTCGAGCACCCACAGCTCGGTCGCGTCGCCGTACTGCGCAGCGTGCTCGAACTCCTCCTCGATCGCCAGGTAGCACGCGCGCGAGGACTCGATCAGGGTCACCTCGTGTCCCTTCACGATCAGCTCGCGGGCGAGGTTGCGTCCTACCTTGCCGGCTCCGACGATGATCGCGTACACGTTCTCGGTCTCCTTTCCCAAGCTCAGGCCGGCTGGATCGAGAGCGCGCTCTCGAACATCTCAATCGCGTGCCTGGTCGGGGAGATCGTCTGCAGCCCCTGCGCGCCGTACCAGCCGGCGCGGGCGGGGTCCATCACCCGTACGAGCGCCTTCTCGACGCCGAAGCGCTTCTGGGCGATCTGGGCGATGATCAGGTTGGTGTTGTCGCCGCCGGTCGAGGCGATGAACACGTCGGCGTGTTCAATCCCGGCCGCGACGAGCGCGTCGACCTCGAGCGCCGTGCCGACTGTGAACTGTCCCTGCGCGTCCTCCCAGCTCTCGCTCTGCCCTGCGTCCAGGCGCTCGTGGGAAAGGGGGTCCTGGTCCAGCACGGAGACTTCGTGCCCGGCCGCCAAAGCCGATTTGGCGACCGCCGAGCCGACACGGCCGGCGCCGACGATCAGGACGAACATTGATTAGGGACGGACATGGTGCGGAGGTGGAGATTAGACGATGGGGGCCTCTGCTCGCTGAGGTCCACCGGGCTGCTCGCCCGCGGCGCGATCGGCCGTCGAGCGGTCCTCTGCGGAGCCGGCCGCCGGCGCGGTCACGATCACCCGGCAGGTGGCCTTGGCGATCACATACTTGGTGACCTCACCGACGAAGTTCTCCAGCGGACCACCGCGCCCTCCCAGGCCTGCGCCGCCGCGAATCCGGGAGGGTTCCTCGGCGCCGAGCACGATCGCTTCGACGCCGCGGCGGCGCGCCTCCTCGACGATCGCATAGCCCGCGCGGCGCGTGCGCACGGTCGCCGTGGCCACGTACACGCCGCCGTACTCCTCCCCCACCGCCTTCGCCCGTGCGAGCGCCTGGCGGGCGTGCTTGACCTGCTCCTCCGGCAGGCGCGCGTCGAGCGGAAGCGACATCGGCATCACGAAAATCCAGACCGCCTCGATCGTCGCCGTCTCGGTCTCGCTCTCGCCGTCGTCCTCCTCGGTCGGCTCGCCGGCGGCCAGCCGTGCCGCCGTCTGCACGATGTCCTCATCGAGCTTGGTGCCGAACAGCGGTACGAGGATCGAGCCGTAGTCGCGCTCGGCCGGCGGCTCCGCGCGCAGTACCTGCGGGGAGACCGTCACGCGCGCGGTCAGCGAGGTCTCGTCCGCGCGCCGGTAGACGACATAGCCGAGGATCCCGAACGCCATCCAACCAAGGCCGACGTAGCGGGCCGGTTCGTGCAGCGCGATCACGGCGACCCAGCCGGCGCCGCAGATCAGCGCCCCGAGCACCGCCGGCAGCGGCAGCTCGCCGCCGCGCACGCGCACCGACAGCGGCACCCTGTAGGGGCGGTCTCGATCGGGCTCGGAGTAGCGCAGCCGGCAGATCGACAGGTGCGCGATCGTGAACGCGAGCATCGCCCCGAAGGCATAGATCCCGACGAGGAAATCGAGATCCTCGGGCACGACGAGCGCCGCGGCAAGCAGACCCGCGAGGGCGATCAGCACGTACGGGGTCGAGCGTTGCGGATGCAGACGCCCGAGTCCACTGGGAATCTGGCGGTTGGTCGAGAGCGAGTAGGCCAGCCTCGAGAGGCCTAGCATCGCCGAGTTCGCTGCGGCGATCAGCGTCAGCGTCGCCAGCGCCCCCACCACGTATCTGAGCGTGTGCGCCAACCAATGCGGGTGCACCTGCGTGACGATCCCGATCACGGGGTCGTTCAGGTAGCGGCCAGCGAGCTCGGTGTGGCCGGCATGCACGGGCAGCGCGGTAATCGCCACGAGCGCGATCCCGACGTAGCCGAAGATCACCGTCGCCGCGCCGCTGCCGACCATGTGCTTGAGGCCGCGCCGGCCGATCCGCACCTCTCCCGCCAGACCGGCCGCGGACTCGAGGCTCGTAAAGGAGATCACGGCGACCGTCATCGCGAACACGAGATCCGACCATTTCGGCGAGCTGCCGAGATGGATCGGGTCGATCAGCTTGCTCGGGTCAAAGAACAGAATCAACCCGATCGCGACGATCAACAACTGCACGAGCAGATCGCACGCGACCAGCAGGCCGACGCGCCGCGAGCGGCGGGCGCCGAAACCACGGATGTTGCCGAGCACGACGATCGCGATGAACGCGAGCGAGAGCAGCAGGGCCTCGGTGTGATGGCCCAGCGGAGCCCAGAAGACGCGCAGGTACTGGGTCGCCGAGAAGGCACAGACGGCGATCAGGATGATGTAGTCGAGCAAGATCGCCCAGCCGGCGATGAAGCTGACGAGCTCGTTGAACGCATAACGGGCAAAGACGGTCGAGCCGCCGCGATCCTGGTGCAGCGAGGCGCCCTCCACATAGGTCATCGCCGTCAGCACGAACAGCAGCGCAGCGAATAGGAACACGAGCGGGGTGAGCCCGAGCGCGTGCCCGGCGATCACGCCGAGCGAGAAGTAGATCGCGCTCGCAAGCGATGTGTAGACGACCGTGAACAGGACCGGGGAGCCGATGCTGCGCCTGACCGTCACGCGCGAGCGAGCCGCGAGCGCCGCCGCCGTGCGCTCGGCCTCGCCGACGGCGCCGTCGCCGTCACCTGTGACCGGATCCCGATTCCCCCCGGCGTCAGAGCTCTTGTCACCCGACGTGCTCACGAGCCCCGCCTGCCCCGCTTCGTCTCCAGGTACAGCCGGCCGCCACCGGCCGCGATGAACAGCAGGCCCAGCAGCAGCCGTGGAGAGATGACCCCCCCGTGCCCGTCCAGCGCCTGGGCGATCAAGGCAACCCCGATGACGACCATCACCAGAGAGAACACGAATGTCGCCGAGCGGTGCGCCTGTTGGCCGGTCATCTGTGACTGAGCTTAAGCCCTGTATCGAAAATGAAAGCTGCCGGCGCGGAACGCTCGCGCCGGAGCGCCCCGCACCTGTGTGCAGCTATCAGGCGACCATCAGGTGATCAGCGGAATGATCAGGATCGCAACGATGTTGGCGACCTTGATCATCGGGTTGATCGCAGGACCGGCGGTGTCCTTGAACGGATCGCCGACCGTGTCGCCGGTCACCGAGGCGGCGTGCGCTTCCGAGCCCTTGCCGCCGAAGGCGCCGTCCTCGATCAGCTTCTTCGCGTTGTCCCACGCGCCGCCGCCGGCGGTCATCAGCACGGCGAAGAAGAAGCCGACGACGATCACGCCGATCAACAGCCCGCCGAGCGCCTGCTGGTCGATCAGCCCGACGATCAGCGTCAGCACGATCGGCAGCAGCGAGGGCAGGATCATCTCGCGCTGCGCGGTCTTCGTGACGATGTCCACGCAGCGCGCGTAGTCGGGCTCTTCGGTGTAGTCCATGATCCCCGGGTGCTCGCGGAACTGGCGGCGCACCTCCTCGACGACCGCGCCGCCGGCGCGGCCGACGGCCTCGATCGAGAGCGAGGCGAACAGGCACACCATCAGGCCACCGAGGAGCAGGCCGATCAGCACGGGCGGTTCGTTGATGCCGAAGGAGACCGCGTGTCCGGCGTGAGCTTCGAGTTCTTTCTGAAAGCCGGCGAACAGCACGATCGCGGCGAGCACGGCGGAGCCGATCGCGTAGCCCTTGGTCACAGCCTTCGTCGTGTTGCCGACAGCGTCGAGCCGATCGGTGACCTTGCGCACCTCCTCGGGCAGATCGGCCATCTCGGCGATCCCGCCAGCGTTGTCGGTGATCGGGCCAAAGGCGTCGAGCGCGACGATCAGCCCCGTCAGCGAGAGCAGACCAACAGCGGCGACGCCGATCCCGTAGATGCCCGTCACGCCGCCGCCCGCGAGCTTCCACGCGCCGAGCATCCCCAGCACGATCACGATCGCCGGCAGCGCGGTCGCCTGCAGTCCCGAGGAGAAGCCTTGGATGATGTTCGTTGCGTGGCCGGTGATCGATGCTTTCGCGGTCTTCTTCACCGGCGAGAAACGGGTGGAAGTGTAGTATTCGGTTATTCCGAATAGCAGGGCGGTGACGGCGATGCCGATCAGCGAGCACAGATACAGGTGCCACCATTTCGGGGTGTTGACGGCGCTGCCGACGTCCTTAAAGGTCAGGCTGCGCATCAGCCAGTAGGTGATCGGGGCGAACGCGGCGGCCGCGATCAGGCCGGAGACTGCGAGCCCCTGCAGGAGCGCGCGCTCGACGTTGTCGGTGTTGGTGCGCACCGCGAAGGTGCCGATGATCGAGGCGATAATCGCCACGCCGCCGAGCACGAGCGGATACAGCGCGACCTGCGTCGACTCGTGGAAGGTGAGCACGCCGAGCAGAATCACGGCGACCGCCGTCACCGCGTAGGTCTCGAACAGGTCGGCCGCCATGCCCGCGCAGTCGCCGACGTTGTCACCGACGTTGTCGGCGATCGTCGCCGGGTTGCGCGGATCGTCCTCGGGGATACCCGCCTCGACCTTGCCGACGAGATCGGCGCCGACGTCGGCCGCCTTCGTGAAGATGCCCCCGCCAAGCCGCGCGAAGACCGAGATCAGCGAGCCGCCGAAGCCGAGGCCGATCAGCGCATCGACCGCCGTTTTCGGTGAGTCGTTGAAGAACGAGGTGAGCGCGCCGTAGTAGCCGGCGACGCCGAGCAGCGCCAGCCCGACCACGAGCAGACCGGTGATCGCGCCACCGCGGAAGGCGACCTTCAGCGCCGGCGAGACCCCGCCGCGCGCGGCCTCCGCCACGCGCGCGTTCGAGCGCACGGACACGTTCATACCGATATAGCCGGTCGAGCCCGACAGCAGGCCGCCGATCGCGAAGCCGCAGGCGACCGCGATGTTCTGGATGAAGATCAGCGCGATGAACAGCACGACCCCGGCGACGGCGATCGTCGTGTACTGGCGGTTCAGGTAGGCGCGCGCGCCCTGCTGGACGGCCAGCGAGATGCTCTGCATCTTCTCGTTGCCCGGCGAAAGCGCGAGCAACGTGCGTGTCGTCACCAGGCCATAAACCACGGCACAGGCGGCGCAGACGAGGGCGACGACGACCCCATGGTTCATCAGAAAGCTACTCAACAGATATCCTCCGCGGTCTTGTTAGCGTGCCGCGCGAGGATGTATCGCGCGTCTATGTCTCCCTTATCTCCTCTGCCCCCGGCCCCGCTCCTCAGAGCGCATTCCCCGGCGCAAAGGCGCGCGCAGTCTATCGTGCCAGTGCCCGGAACGTAGTTCCCGAGCGAGACGCTCAGCGCCCCGGCACCCACAGCCTGCCGCTCGACTCCGCCGGACCGGCGCCGGGCTTGCCCTCCGCCGGCGGCGCACCGGGTCGATCCGCGGCCGGGGATGGTCCCGGCGTACCCTCCGTTCGCGTCGCATCCGATGGCTGCGCGTCCTGCTCGGCCCGCGACTGTTGGGTCGTCGCGCTCGCATCCGCGCCGCCGTCCTTGGCCGCGCGTGCGTAGGCCATCTGCAGCTGTGACAGCGCGTCGCGCAGCGGCCGCAGTTCCTGGGCAGGCGTACGCCGCTCGAGTATCTCCAGCAGCGCTCGCACACCGTCGACCGCGTCGCGCACCTGCTCGAGATCGCGCTCGCCCTCGGAGCCCGGAGCCAGACCCAGCCGGCGGCCGCCGAGGTTCAGCAGCGACACGGCGCTCTGCAGGATCATGTCCGCGCTGGTGATGCGGCTCAGTTCCGCTTCGTAGGCTGCGCGTAGCTCCTGCTCGCTCGGCTGAGCCTGCTGCTGGCCCAGCGGATTGCCATCGCTTGGCGTGTCTGTACGTGGTGCTGATGGATCGCTGCTCATCGCTGGTCTTCCTCCTGTCTTCGTGCTCGGGCGGAGCTTGGCGTTGTGCGCCTCACACCGCCACCTCCGCTGAATAGGTCTGCCGGGTCTCTGCCACCGCGGCAGCGAAGACCTCCTCGCGCGTGGCGCCCGCGGCGATCCTCTCACGCTGGCGCTGCGCTCCGTTGCGCTCGGGGAAAGCCGGCTCGATGCCCAGCTCCGAGCGGACCGGCGCCGTCCAGGCGGCCAGGCGCTCGATCGCCGCGCGGGCCGGGTACTCCTCGCCGCGCTCCAGATCGATCAGGCTGCCGTCGAGCCCGAAGCGGATCGCTCGCCAGATGTTCTCCTCGATCGCCCGCGGCGGGGGGTCGTTGAAGGGAGCTCCCTCGTCGACGTCGCGCAGCGCCTGGCCGATGCACGCGACCATCAGCGCAGCGAGCGCGTCGGACTCCCCCGCGGTGCTCTGCGCGTCGCAGATCCGCACCTCCACGGTGCCAAAGGCGAAGTGCGGCCTGACCGACCACCAGACCTGGGTGAACTCGACGATCGAGCGCGTGCGTACTAGCCACTCGATGTACTCGCGGTACGCGGCCCAGCCGCCGAACGCATCGGGTACACCACAGCGGGGGAAGCTCTTCGTAAAGCTCTGCGTCCGCGCCGAGTGCAACCCCGTGTCGCGGCCGTCCAGATAGGGCGAGTTGGCGGAGATTGCCAGCAGCACCGGCAACAGCGGACGCAGGCGATCGCAGACGCGCACCGCGCGGTCGATCTCGCGCACGCCGACGTGGACATGCAGGCTGAAGGTGTTGTTGCGCCAGGCGACGTACTTCAGTCCCTGCTCGACCCGGCGGTAGTGCTCGGTGTCGATGATCGGCTGCGCGCGATAGTCGGCCCAGGGATGCGTCCCGGTGGCGCCGAGCGTGGCATCGTGGGCGGCGGCAAGTGCGAACAGCCCCTTGCGCCGCTCGCGCTGGCGTGAAAGCGCGTCGTGCAGGTCGGCGCCGGCGCCGGAGATGATCTCGATCTCCGAGGAGATCAACTCGCCGGTGATGTGCTCGTGCAGCAGCCGATCGCCTTCCGCAGCGGCGCGCAGCTCCTCGAAGCGGGGTTGCAGTTCGAGCGTGCCGGGGTCGAGGATCGAGAACTCCTCCTCCACACCCACCGTCATGTCGGTCGCCGCTGCGAAGGTCTGCTCCACCCGGTCGAGGTCGAGGAGGTCGGTCATCGCTCAGGTACAGGACGGGTCAGGACGGATACAAGGGTCGAAGTTTGACGCGCGGGCCAGGACGGATATACAGGTCGGGGCAGATCGGCAAGTCAGGGCAGATAGCAGATCAGGGCTGTGCAGCAGATCGGAGCGGCGGCGCGGGTAGGCGTCTCAGGTCAGATAGAAGTACAGCGCGTACAGCAGATCGACAGCCGGGCTCGAGGTGTGGACGGTCACCTCCGGGGGCACGTCGAGCAGCGACTCGGAGTAGTTGAAGATGATCTTCACGCCCGCATCCACGAGCTCGCCGGCGAGGCCCTGGGCGGCCTCCCCCGGTACCGCGAGCACGCCGACGACGATGTCCTCCTCCTCGACCACCTGGCGCAGCTCATCGGTGTGACGCACGACCTGACTGCCCACGCTGGTGCCGACCTTCGCCTCGTCCACGTCGAAAATCGCCACCACCCGGAAGCCGTGGTCGGCGAAGATGTCCGAGGAGGCGATCGCCTTGCCGAGATGGCCAGCGCCGAGCAGCGCGATGTTGTGCTGGCCGGCGGTGCGCAGGATCTTGCGGATCTGCGAGACGAGCGCCTCGACGTTGTAGCCGACGCCACGCTTGCCGAACTTGCCGAAGCCCGAGAGGTCGCGGCGGATCTGGGTCGAGTTGACGTGGGTGTAGTCGGAGAGCTCCTGTGAGGAGATCGTCTCCTTGCCCATCTTCTTGGCCTGCGTGAGCACCTGCAGGTAGCGCGACAGCCGCGCGGCGACGCCGAGCGAGAGTCGCTCGTTCGGGGAGATGCCGTTGCTCAGGCCGCCGCTCGCGCCAACGCTCGCCGTGCCCGTCGTCGCTTCGCCGTAGCTCATCGCACTGACTCTAAAGGATGCCCGCGCGCGGAGCAGGAGGCCGTTCGCCCGTGGCATAGGCGTCGAGCGCGAGGTACTCGGGGTAGGGCAGCGCGCGCGTGAAGCGGGCCGCGCTCGCGATCATCGCCGCATTGTCGGTGCAGAGCACGCGCGGCGGGACGTGCAGCTCCGCGTCGAGCTCACCCAGGCGCCCGCGCAGCACGCCGTTTGCGGCCACGCCGCCCCCCACCGCCAGGCGACCGATGCCGGTGCGCCGCAGGGCATGCTCGGCACGCAGGATCAGGCTGTCGACGATCGCCGCCTGGTAGGAGGCCGCAAGATCGGCGCGACGCGCCTGTGATTCGGCCTCGCCGAGCTCGCGCAGCTTGTAGAGCAGCGCCGTCTTCAATCCGGCGAAGGAGAAGTCGAGGCCCTGTGCGAACGCTTCGCGGCCACGCCCGCGGCCGCCTCGGGCGCGCTCGGCGCGCGAGCCCGGAAAGCTGAACGCCTCGGGATCGCCGCCGGCAGCGAGGCCTTCCAGCGCGGCGCCCCCGGGGTAGCCCAGCCCGAGCATCCTCGCGCCCTTGTCAAACGCCTCTCCGGCCGCATCGTCGAGCGTGCGGCCGAGCACCTCATAGCCCTCGTGCTCGCTCACTCTCACCAGCAACGTGTGCCCGCCGCTGGCGATCAGGCAGAGGAACGGCGGCTCGAAGCCCCCGAGGAAGTTCGCCGCCACGTGTCCCTGCAGATGATCGACCGGCGCAAACGGTAGCTCGCGGGCCGCGGCCAGCGCCTTGCCGGTGGATAACCCGACCAACAGCGCCCCCACGAGCCCGGGACCCTGCGTCGCGGCGATCAGGTCGATCTGCTCGAGCGTCACACCCGCCTCGTCCATCGCCTGCTCGACGACGAGGTTGACGAGCTCGAGGTGCTGGCGCGAGGCGATCTCCGGCACGACCCCACCGAAGCGATCGTGCACGCCCTGCGAGGAGATCACGTTCGCAAGCAGGCGCCCGTCGGCGCCGAGCACCGCCGCGCAGGTGTCGTCGCAGCTGCTCTCGAGCGCGAGGATGTTGCCCGCACCGGGGGGCGATCGGTCCTCTGGAACGGAGCCGTGGTCCTGCTCGACGCCTGTACGGGCGGTCCGCGTGCCGGTCATACCGGCCCCGGGTTGGGGACATCGTCGAGCGTGCCGCGCAGCGTCGCCGGCGTGCGCCACATCACGAGCGCGTCCTCGCCGTTGTCCTGGTAATAGCGATGGCGCACCCCAGCGGCGCGAAAGCCCTCGCGTTCGTAGAGATGAATCGCGATGTGATTGGAGCGGCGCACCTCCAGGGTGAAGCGCGCGTGCTCGTCTTCGACCCGTTCGTAGAGCTCAGCAAGCAGCGCGGAGGCCACGCCGAGGCGCTGGTAGTCGATATCGACGGCGACGTTCATGATGTGCCAGGCATCCTCGTAGCGCGAGCAGATCAGATAGCCCGCGAGCCGCCGACCGTGTTGTGGATCCAACACCGCCGATAGACAGATTCCCGACTGCTTGGAGCGCTCCAACACGAACATCGCCAGCGACCATGGCGTCGGGAACACACGGCGCTCGATCGCGATCACCTGGGGCAGATCTGGATAGACCATCCGGCGGATCTCCACCGTGGAAGGATCGCCGGTCGCGTGGTCGGTGGCGAATGGCTCGCTCAAGACCCTTCTACCTCCCGCGACGGTCCCACCGCGGTGGGCGCACCGGGCGGGGTAACGCCCTCACTCTCGGGGGCGCCTGTGGACCCAGAGGTCCGACGGCGCTCGAGGGCGATCTCCGCGTCGGGTCGGCGGCCGTATTCCGGCAGGATCGCCTTCTCGGGCGCCACTGGCTGTGTCCGCGCTCCGAGCTCGCAGATCGCCGCGGCGCTCAGCAGGTGCACCGGCGAGGCGTCCGCCGGAATCGTCAGCTCGGCCGCCTCGAGCTCGCCGCGGAAACTCACCGCCCCGTCGCCGATCGCAAGCCAGCCTCCGTCCTGCTCATCTACGAGGCGCGCCTCGGCTTGCGTCACGAGACGCTCGAGCTCCTCGGGCGCGAGCGCGCGGGGCGGTACGAGCTCCTCGACCGAGCCTCGTTCGGTGGACAGATATGCCGCGGCGAACGCCTCGCCACGACGGGCGTCGAGCACCGCCAGGATCCTCTTCGGTTCATCTGCTGAAGCGATCTCCTCACCGTCACCATTCAGGCGGGCGCCCAGCGCGAGCGCCCGCAGGCTCGAGACGCCGACGAGCTCGATTCCGAGCGACTGCGCCAGACCGCGCGCGGTCGCCACCCCGACACGCAGGCCCGTGAAGGTGCCCGGTCCGCGGCCGACCGCGATCCGCCCCAGCGCGCTCCAGTCGATACCCGCGCTCGCAAGCAGCTCGTCCGCCATGCTCAGCAGACGCGTGGCGTGTCCGGGTCGCTCGTCAGGGGCAGGATCGTCGCGCGCCTGCAGCGTGCGGCCATCGGGCAAGCGCAGGGCCACGGCGGTGGAGCGGGTGGCGGTGTCGAAGCCGAGCACGATCATTGCACTGCCACCTCGATCCGCCGGCGGTCGGCGCCCATGTGGGTAAGGGTCACCTGTACACGCGCGCTCGCGAGCTCGGCGCTGTCCTGGATCGGCCACTCGACGAAGGCGATCCGGCCAGGACCCAGATAGTCATCCAGCAGGCCGGGATCCTCAGCTCCCAGACCGTCCGCGAGGCGGTAGAGGTCGAGGTGCGAGACGGTTGTCGTCGGGATTGTCGTCGGCGTCGCCCGATAGCGGTGGCCAATGCTGAACGTCGGGCTGGTGATCGGATCGGTGACGCCCAGCGCGTGTGCGGCGCCGCGCACGAACGTAGTCTTGCCGGAGCCCAGCTCACCGCGCACGAGCACGATGTCGCCGTCGCGCAAGCTGACAGCCAGCCGGGCGCCCAGCGACTCAGTCTCCATGGGGTCATTCGTCTCGACGACGCTCACGCTCACGCCGAGACCTTAGAGCGGATCTACCTCCAGGCGCGGGATCGCACGCCGGTGGCGTTTGGCCGATTCGCCGGGCTTAAACGCGACCGGCCCGCGGGAGAGGGAAAGCGCGGGCCGGTCGTCACTGCTTGGGAGGATGGAGACAGGGCCCCTATCGGCAATCATCGCGGCTTGCTTTAGCCCTTGCTCGCAAAATTCGACAATGCCTCAAAATTCGCTTTTCCAGGGGAAATGGCGTCCAAAAGTGTCTAGAACAGACCCAGCTGGTCGATCTCGGAGTCCTGTTCCTCGACTTCCGCCTCCCCCTCGGATGGCACCTCTGCAATCGCCTCGGGCATCTCTTCCGACGGCGGCTGGTCCGGGGCACCGAGCGCCAGCAGCTCCGGCAGCCGCGTGAAGTCCTCGCGCAGCGTCTCGAGCATACGCGGCGTGTAGAGCGCCGCCGCGGGATGGAAGATCGGGTAGAGCCGCACCGCGCGGCGACCGAGCGTCAACACCTCAGGCTGGCCGTGCAGGCGCGTAATCCCAGTCGGATCGCCGCGCAGGAGCTTTGTCGAGAAGTTCCCGAGCGTGCAGATCACGTTCGGCTCGATCAGCTCAACCTGGCGGTGCAGGTACTCCTGGCAGTTATCGATCTCGACCGGCAGTGGGTCGCGGTTGCCCGGAGGCCGGCACTTGAGCACGTTCGCGATGAACACCTCCGAGCGCGCCAGGCCGATCTCCCCCAGCAGCTGCTCCAGCAGCTTGCCCGCACGGCCGACGAACGGCACGCCCTGCTCATCCTCGCTCGCACCCGGGGCCTCCCCGACGAACATCAAGTCGGCGTTGGCGTTGCCGGCGCCGAATACAACCGTCTTTCGCGTCGCCGCCAGCTCCGGGCAGCGCACGCAGCCCCGCGCCTGAGCGAAGACCTCCTTCAGGGCCTCGCGCCGCTCGGATGCCGAAAGCTCGCTCTCCTGGGCTGACACGACCCTGCATGCTAGTTCTTAGACCGCCACCGGGCGCATCTATGAAACGAAGCGCGCGACAGAGACCACGGCAGGCACACAGCCAGGTCGCGAGATCATCGGCAATGATCCTGCGATGACGCAATCCTCCGAGCCGGACGCCGAAACCGAGACAGACGCCGCAGACGCGGCACAGGCCGGCGAGCGGGCGGATCTGCGGGCGGTACGCAAGCGTCACGAGCTCGGGCTCGACGCCGCGCGGCCCGAGGCAGTCGCCAAGCGCCACGAGCGCGGGCGGCGCACCGCGCGCGAGAACCTCGCGGAGCTCCTCGACGAGGGCACGTTCGTCGAGTACGGGCCGCTCGTGTTCGCCGCCCAGGAGCGGCGGCGCTCGCGTGAGGAGCTGATCGAGCGTACGCCCGCCGACGGCCTCGTCGGTGGGGTCGGCGAGATCGACGGGCAGCGCTGCGTGGCGATGTCCTATGACTACACGGTGCTCGCGGGCACACAGGGGATGCGCGGCCATCAGAAGAAGGACCGGCTGTTCGAGCTGGCCGAGCGCAGCAGGCTGCCGGTCGTGCTGTTCGCCGAGGGCGGCGGCGGACGGCCAGGCGACGTCGATGCGCCGATCGTCGCGGGCCTCGACTGCCGCGCCTTCAACCTGTTCGCGCGCCTCAGCGGGCTGGTGCCGCTCGTGGGGATCGCCTCGGGCAACTGCTTCGCTGGCAACGCCGCGCTGCTCGGCTGTTGCGACGTGGTGATCGCGACCGAGGACGCGAGCATCGGCATGGGCGGCCCGGCGATGATCGAGGGCGGCGGGCTGGGCGTCTACGAGCCGGCCGAGGTGGGGCCGATCGACGTGCAGTACGCAAACGGGGTGGTCGATCTGCGCGTGGCGGACGACCGGGCCGCGGTCGCGGCGGCCAGGCGCTACCTCTCCTACTTCGCCGATCCGGTGATGGTGGAAGACGTACGCGTGCCCGACCAGACGTCGTTGCGGGGGATCGTCCCCGAGCGCCGTCGGCAGATCTACGACGTGCGCAAGGTGCTCGGCGGCCTGTTCGACGAGGACTCCGTGCTCGAGCTGCGCCGCGGCTTCAGCGCGGGCATCGTCACCGCGTTCGCCCGTGTCGACGGCCACGCGCTCGGGGTCGTTGCCAACCAACCGCCCCATCTCGGCGGCGCGATCGACGCCGACGGCGCGGACAAGGCGGCGCGCTTCATGGCGCTCTGCGACGCGTTCGAGCTGCCGCTGCTGTTTCTCTGCGATACGCCCGGTTTCATGGTGGGGCCGGCGGCGGAGAAGACGGCGACCGTGCGCCACTTCGCGCGAATGTTCCTCGTCGGCGCAAACCTCACCGTGCCGACCGGCACGATCGTGCTGCGCAAGGGCTACGGGCTCGGCGCGCAGGCGATGGCGGCCGGCGGCTTCAAGGCTCCGCTGTTCACCGTCGGCTGGCCGACCTCGGAGTTCGGCGGGATGGGGCTCGAGGGCGCGGTGCGGCTGGGGATGAAGCGCGAGCTGGAGGCGATCGCCGATGAGGAGGAGCGCGAGCGCGTGTTCGAGGCCACGGTCGCGGCCGCCTACGAGCACGGTCAGGGATTGAACATGGCTGCCTACGGCGAGATCGACGATGTGATCGACCCGGCCGACTCGCGGCGCTGGATCGCGATGCTGTTCGACGAGAACACAGGCCGGTGGCGGCGGCGAGAGGGGAAGAAGCGCCCAAACATCGACGCCTGGTGATTTTTATGTGCGATTAAGCACATAGAGACATAGACGCCCTCGATGGATGTATGCTTGAGGGAGTCGCGACCGGTATCCCCGAGGGAACTGGACCGAGCCAGATGAGCAGAGCAATCCGCTTTCGCCACGCCTCCGTTTCCTGCGTGCATCCGCACCGCGTGGTCGTGCAACCTGTCCGCGCTGCCGCGACGCACTCGCGATGCGCGACTGGGGAGTCCCTGCGATGAGAACGCTCCGCACCGTCGAGGAGCTGCGCGCGGCGCTGGCGCCCAACCGTCGTGACGGTCTGGCGATCGGGCTCGTCCCGACGATGGGCGCGCTGCACGAGGGTCACCTCTCGTTGATCGAGCGCGCGCGCGAGCAGTGCGATCGGGTGGTGGTCTCGCTGTTCGTCAACCCCGCGCAGTTCAACGAGGGCTCCGACCTCGAGCGCTACCCCCGCCAGGAGGCCCATGACGCACGGCTCGCGGCACAGGCGGGCGCCGATCTGCTGTTCGCACCCTCGGTCGATGAGATCTATCCCGCCGGGTTCGCCACGAGCGTCGAGGTGCTCGGCGTCAGCGAGCGGCTTGAGGGCGCCTCGCGCGGTGCGAGTCACTTTCGCGGCGTCTGCACGATCGTCACGAAGCTGCTCTGCATGTGTCAACCCGATGTCGCCTACTTCGGCCAGAAGGACGCCCAGCAGGTCGTAGTCATCCGCCGGCTCGTCCGCGACCTCAACCTGCCGGCCCGGATCGAAGTCTGCCCGACCGTGCGCGAGCCCGACGGCCTGGCGATGTCGAGCCGCAACGCGCTGCTCGACCCCCGCGCGCGCGAGCAGGCGCTGGCGCTGTACTGGGCGCTGCGCTCGGTCGAGGACTACGCAGCCCGAGGCGAGCGCCGCGCGGTGCGGCTGCTCGAGGCCGGCCACCAGCGGCTCACCGCACGCGGTGTCCACCCGGAGTACCTCGAGCTCGTCGACCCCGACACGCTCGAGCGCCTGGAGTGGTTCGACCGCCCCGCCCTGCTCGCGGTGGCCGCCAACGTCGGCGCCACGCGCCTGATCGACAACTTGATTCTCCAACCAACTGCCACACCGACAATTGCACCCGACACAGAAAAGGCGATGACCACATGCAGCGCGTGATGCTCAAGTCGAAGATCCACCGGGCGACCGTCACCGATTGTGACCTCCACTACGTCGGCTCGATCACGATCGACCCCGACCTGCTCCAGGCCGCCGACATCCTCGAGCACGAGCAGGTCGCCGTCGTCGACGTCGACAACGGGGCGCGCTTTGAGACCTACACGATCCCGGGCGCGCGTGGCTCGGGCGAGATCAAGGTCAACGGCGCCGCCGCTCGCCTCGTGCACCACGGCGACACGATCATCGTGATCTCCTACGGCCAGTACGACGAGGCCGAGCTGTCAACTTACGAGCCTCGCGTCGTCCACGTTGAGGCGCAGACCAACCGCATCATCACGATCGACGACGAGGTGGCGACCCTGCTGGCCTGAGGCCCGCGAGCGTCAATCACGTCAGAGAGGAATCACAACGCCATGTCCAGCCACGCTAACGCCCCAGCCCCCGTCCATGCACCATCCGACCCCGGCCGTCTGCCGATGACCCTGCCGTTGCTCGCCGAAAAGAAGCGGCTCGGCGAACCGATCGTGATGGTCACCGCCTATGACTATCCCTCCGCCCGCGCCGCCGAGGCGGCGGGGGTCGACCTCGTGCTCGTCGGCGACTCGGCCGCCACCACCGTGCTCGGCTACAACTCGACGACGCCGGTCGAGCTCGGCGACATGCTCGTGCTCGCTCGCGCCGCTCGCCGGGGATTGCACACGCCGCTGCTGATCGGCGACATGCCGTTCGGCTCCTATGAGGTCTCCGACGAGCAGGCGATCTCCAACGCGATGCGCCTCGTCAAGGAGGCCGGCTGCGAGGCCGTCAAGCTCGAGGGTGGCGGCCCGTCCTCGGTAGCTCGAGCGCGCGCGATCGTCAACGCGGGGATCCCCGTGATGGGCCACGTCGGCCTCACACCCCAGACCGCGACCGCGCTCGGCGGTTGGAAAGCCCAAGGCCGCACCGCGTCCGCAGCCGCCCAGATCGGCGCGCAGGCGCTCGCGCTGCAAGAAGCAGGCTGCTTCGCGCTCGTATTCGAGGCGATCCCAGCCGCCGTCACCGACGAGCTGATGCCGGGCATCGAGATCCCCGTGATCGGGATCGGCGCCGGCCCCGCGACCGACGGTCAGGTGCTCGTGTTCCACGACCTGCTCGGCATCCGCGACGGGCTCGGTGCGCGTTTCGTCAAGCGCTACGCCAACCTCCAGGAGGAGATGAACGCGGGCGTCGCCGCCTACACCGAGGACGTGCGCGCGCGGCGCTACCCGGCCCCCGAGCACACCTACTCGATCGACCCCTCGGAGCTGGCGGAGCTGCACGCTCAGCTGTCGTAGACGATCTTCCTCAGCGCCTTCGCCGGCGCGCCGGCGGCGACCGAAAACGCGGGGATGTCGCGCGTGACGACGCTGTTTGCGCCAATCACGCAGCGCTCGCCGATCGTGACGCCGCTGGTGACGACGACGTTTGCACCGAGCCAGCAATTCTCGCCGATCCGCGTCGGTCCCTTCGTGGTGAAGCCCTGCCACGGCACCGGCTTTTCGGGGTCGTCGTAGCGGTGGCTGGAGTCGGTCACGAAACAGCCGTTCGCGAGCATGCAGTGATCGCCGATCTCCACCAGCTCCTCTGCGGCCACCATCACGCCGAGGTTCAAAAACGTGCCCGCGCCGATTCTCACCCGCGCGCGCCCCGGCGCCGTGATCCACACGCCGGGCTCGAGCAGCGCGCCTTTGCCGAGCTCCAGCCGGCCCTCGCGCAGCGCCTCCAACACGTTTCCGTGGACAGGCCAGCGCACGAACGCCTCGCGGCGCAGCGCCTCCCAGTGGATCCGCGCGCGGTTCCAGGGCAGCGAATTGCGCTCATACCAACGCCACTTCTGTATCCACAGCATGGCCTGGCGGGCGAGATCGCTCGTCTGATCGTGCTGGCCGACCTTCGATCCGTCGGCGTCGAGGGAACCCGGCGGCAAAGCGCTGGCCGTGGGGGCGGGATCGGGAGCAGACCGCGGGAAGACGGCTCACCCCTCCCCTGGGTTCACGCCGCGACCTTCGCGCGCGGCGACGGTTTGCGTTTCGCGGCGGCTTTGCTCCGCGGTTTCTTCGCGCCCATCGGTTTCGCCGGCGTCACCAGCTCGGCGAGGAATTCGCCCGTGTGCGAGATCGGCTCCGCCGCGACTTGCTCGGGGGTGCCCTGGGCGATCACCACGCCCCCTTCCTCGCCTCCCTCCGGACCCATGTCGATCAGGCGGTCCGCCGACTTGATCACGTCGAGGTTGTGCTCGATCACGACCACGCTGTTGCCCGCGTCGACCAACCGCTGCAGCACCTCCAACAGCCGTTCCACGTCGGCGAAGTGCAGACCCGTCGTTGGCTCGTCGAGGATATACAGCGTCCTGCCGGTCGCGACCTTCGACAGCTCGGTCGCGAGCTTCACCCGCTGCGCCTCGCCGCCTGAGAGCGTCGTCGCGGGCTGGCCGAGCCGCACGTAACCCAGTCCAACCGCGTTCAGCGTCTCCAGCCGGCGGCGCACCTTCGGGATGTGCTCGAAGAAGGGCAGCGCGTCCTCGATCGCCATGTCGAGCACGTCGGCGATGCTCTTGCCCTTGAACTTCACCTCGAGCGTCTCGCGGTTGTAACGCTTGCCGTGGCACTGCTCGCAGGGGACGTACACGTCGGGCAGGAAGTGCATCTCGATCTTGATCTGCCCGTCGCCCTTGCAGACCTCGCAGCGCCCGCCCTTCACGTTGAACGAGAACCTGCCCGGCTTGTATCCCCGCGCGCGCGCCTCCTGCGTCTTGGAGAACATGTCCCTGATCACGTCGAACAGGCCCGTGTAGGTCGCCGGATTCGAGCGCGGCGTGCGCCCGATCGGGGACTGGTCGACGGCGATGATCTTGTCGAGCTGGTCGAGGCCGTGGATCGCGCGGTGCGCGCCCGGCCGGCGGCGCGCACGATGCAAGCGGCTGGCGACGCTCTTGTACAGAACTTCGTTCACGAGCGTCGACTTGCCCGAGCCTGAGACCCCGGTGACGCACGTCAGCACGCCCAGCGGGACCTTCACGTCGACATCCCTCAGGTTGTGCTGCGTCGCGCCCTCGATCTCGACGTAGCCCTTCGGCACGCGCCGCTTCTTCGGCGCCGCGATCGTGCGCGTGCCCGCGAGGAACTGGCCCGTCGCCGAGTCCTTCACTTTTTCGACCTGCTTCGCGGTGCCCTGCGCGACCACCCTGCCGCCGTGCACGCCCGCGGCCGGGCCCATGTCGACGAGGTGGTCGGCCGCGCGCATCGTCTGCTCGTCGTGCTCGACCACGATCACCGTGTTGCCGAGATCGCGCAGGCGCTCGAGCGTGCCGATCAGCTTCGAGTTGTCGCGCTGGTGCAGCCCGATCGAGGGCTCGTCGAGGATATACAGCACGCCCACGAGCGAGCTGCCGATCTGCGTCGCCAGACGGATTCTCTGCGCCTCACCGCCCGACAGCGTCGCGGCGGCGCGGTCCATCGACAGGTAGCCGATCCCGACGTTCTCGAGGAACCGCAGCCGCTCGTCGATCTCTCTGAGGATCAGCCGCGCGACGTGGCGGTCGGTCTCGGACAGCTCGACCTCTGCCAGCCACTCCAGCGCGCGGCGCGCCGACAGCGCGCAGAACTCGTCGATCGCCGTTCCCCCGACGAGCACCGCGCGCGACTCCGCGCGTAGTCGCGCGCCGCCGCACTCCGGGCAAGGACGCAGCGACATGAACTGCTCGATCTTCTCTTTCGTGCCCTCCGACTCCGACTCGCGGTAGCGGCGTTCGAGGCCCTTCACGATCCCCTCGAACTTCGTCGCGTATCTCCGCGTGCGCCCGAAGCGGTTGCGGTAGGTGATCGCCAGCCGTTCGTCGGTGCCGTTCAGGAACAGCTCGCGCTCGTCCGCGGGCAGGTCTTCCCACGGGATGTCGAGGTCGACGCCGTAGCGCTCGGCGATCGCCTCGGTCACCTGCTCGTAGTAGTTCGACGAGCTCCCCGCCCACGGCGCGAGCGCACCCTCGGCGATCGACAGTGCTTGGTCGGGCACGATCAGCTCGGGGTCGATCTCCATCTGCGCGCCCAAGCCAGTGCAGTGCGGGCAGGCCCCGTGCGGCGAGTTGAACGAGAAGATCCGTGGCTCGAGCTCGACCAGCGAGGGGCCGTGCACGGGGCAGGCGAAGCGCTCCGAGAACGTGAAGATCGTGCCCTCCGCCGGCACCTCCCCGGGGACGATCTGCGCGGCGGCCTTCCGCGTGCCCTTCGCGCCGGTGGGGTGCGCGGGATCGGACTCCGCCTGCGACGAAGATCCCACGATCTCGACCTCGACTAGCCCTTCCGCCAGGCCGACCGCGGTCTCGATCGAATCCGCGAGGCGCTTGCGCAGGTCGTGGCGCATCACGAGGCGGTCGACGACGACCGAGATATCGTGCTTGTAGCGCTTGTCGAGCACGATCGATTCCTCGAGCATGCGCAGGCGGTCGTCGATCTTCACGCGCGCGAAGCCATCGGCGCGCAGCTCGTCGAGCAGCTTCCCGTACTCGCCCTTGCGGCCCCTCACGACCGGGGCAAGCACCATGAAGCGCGTCCCGTCGCCGAGCTCCATCACCTGGTCGATGATCTGCTCCGCGGACTGACCGACGATCGGCCGGCCGCAGATCGGGCAATGCGGCTTGCCCACGCGCGACCACAGCAGGCGCAGGTAGTCGTAGATCTCCGTCACGGTCCCGACGGTCGAGCGCGGGTTGCGCGAGGTCGTCTTCTGGTCGATCGAGATCGCCGGGCTCAGTCCCTCGATCGAGTCGACGTCGGGCTTGTCCATCTGGCCGAGGAACTGTCGCGCGTAGGCCGACAGCGACTCGACGTAGCGGCGCTGACCCTCGGCGTAGATCGTGTCAAACGCGAGGCTCGACTTGCCCGATCCGGACAGGCCCGTGATTACGACGAGCGCGTCGCGCGGCAACGACAGCGTGACGTCTTTCAGGTTGTGCTCTCTCGCCCCCGTGACGACGATCTGATCGTTTGCCGGCATCTGCCGGTCATTGTATTGTGGCGAACAGACGTTCGGGTTCTCGAAGGAGTACCGACACCACCTGGTGTATGCTGGTGTCATGCCCCGCACACAGGTATATCTCGGCGAGGAAGAACTGCAGGCGCTCGATCAAGCCGCGCACGCGGCCGGCGCCTCTCGCTCAGAGTTGATTCGACGCTCGGTGCGCGAGGCGTTCGGCTTGAAGACCAAGGCCGACAGAACCCGAGCGTTGAAGGCCAGCGCGGGCACATGGAAAGGACGGAGCTTCACCGGCGCCGAGTACGTCGACGCGCGGCGCGGCGACCTCAACGCGCGTCTGCGCCGCCTCGGCCTGCAGTGAAGCTGATCGACTCCTCCGTAGCGATCGATCATCTCCGCGGCACGGAGCCTGCGACGGCGCTGCTCACAGGGTTCGTGGAGGCGAGCGAGACGCTCCTCTCCAGCGAGCTCGTTCGGTTTGAGCTGCTCGCCGGAGTGAGACCGAAGGAGATCGATGCGTTCGAGCAGTTCTGCTCGTCCCTCGTCTGGGTCACCGTCGACGAGGACATCGCCCGCACGGCGGGATCGCTCGCGCGCAAGTACCGCAAGGCGCACAGCGGCATCGATGACGTCGACTACCTGGTCGCCGCGACGGCGATCGTCTTCGACGCGAACCTTCTCACCACCAACGTCCGCCACTTCCCGATGTTCGAAAATCTCCTGCCTCCGTACTGACCGAGGCCCCTACCCCTCCACCGCCGCGAACACCTCATCGAGCAGCTTCTGCCGGTCGGCCAGCTGGTAGTGCTCAGCCAGATATCGGTCGGTCGCCGCGCGCGAGTCCCCGTTGAGCGCCATGTTCAGGGCGATCAGGCGAGCTCCGTCGAGGTCGCCGTTGCCCTCGCTCGACTCCCCCGCCGGGGGCGCGGTGGACGGGGAGACCTCCGGGAACGGCAGTGGTGGTGACGGTGCCGTTGCCGGTGGCAGTGGGGATGACAGGGCCGCGGCCCGCGAGACCGGGGCGGCAGGCGGCTCAGAGGGCTCGGCCGGCGCGGCGGGAACAAACTCTGCGTGGCCCTGACGGACAGGGGCCTCGCTCTCGACTCCGAGCCCGGTACCCGTCTCCGCAGCAGGCGCGAGAGCGGACTCCCCATGTGGCGCGGACGATGACGTGAGCGAATCCCCGCCGCCCTCCCCCGCGCGTCCGGCGGCGGCGTCGTAGAGCTCGCCCATGTTCGACTCGACCGCCGTGAGGTCGGTCGCCAACCGCGAGGCCCCGTCGCGCAGCGCGGCGACGAGCGCGGCGGACTGGGAGTCCATCGACTCGACGCGCTCGACCAGCACGGATGTGGCGCGCGCGACCGCGGCCGTGTGCGCCTGGGCGCGGGCAATCGCGTCGGCACGGGTGGCGGCGGCGTCGGCCGCAGCCTGCTCGCGCGTGGCGCGCGCATCCTCGGCGGCGCGCTGCTCGATCTCGGCGGCGGTCGCCTCGGCGGCCTCGAGGATTCCCTGCACTTGCGTGCCGGCGCTCGATCCCAACGTCTCCCCCGCGCGGCTTTCCAGCGCGTAGCGCAGCTCCTCGACCTCGGCCGCGATCGTCCGCAGGTGCGCGTCGACGGCGGCGGGGTCATACCCGCGCCGGCCGATCGGAAAGTCGCGCTTCTCGATGCTCTGGCGGTCGAGCTCCACGGCGCTCATCCTACATGCCGCTTCCCTGGATTCCCCGACGCGCCCGGGGAGCGCTCAGGCGACCCCCTCGGGCGCCGGAGCCTCCTCGGCCTGGATCTCACGCAGGTCGCGGCGTAGCTCGCGCAGCTCGTCGCGCAGCTGGGCGGCGTACTCGAAGCGCAGGTCCTCGGCCGCCGCAGCCATCTCCTCCTCGAGCTCGACGACCATCCGCTCGAGCTCATGGATGGGAAGCCCACCCTCCTCCCCCGCCACCCGCTCCTTGCCCGCGCGCTTGCGCTCGGTCCCCCGCCGGCTGCGACCGCGCTTAGGGACCTTCGAGTCGGACTGCAGGAACTCGGCGATGTCGGAGATGCCCTTGACGATCGTCGCGGCAGTGATCCCGTGCTCCTCGTTGTAGGCGAGCTGGATCGCGCGGCGGCGGTCGGTCTCCTCGATCGCGGCCTTCATCGCCTTTGTCTCCTTGTCGGCGTACATCAGAACGGTCCCCTCGATGTTCCGCGCGGCGCGCCCGATCGTTTGGATCAGCGAGGTCTCCCCTCGGAGGAAGCCCTCCTTGTCGGCGTCGAGGATCGCGACGAGCGAGACCTCGGGCAGGTCGAGGCCCTCGCGCAGGAGGTTGACGCCGACGAGCACGTCGTACTCCCCAAGTCTGAGGTCCCTGATGATCTGGATCCGCTCGAGCGTGTCGATCTCCGAGTGCAGGTAGCGCGTCTTGAAGCCCATCTCGAGCAGGTACTGGGAGAGGTCCTCGGACATTTTCTTCGTGAGCGTCGTCACGAGCACACGCTCGTTGCGATCGACGCGCTTGCGGACTTCGTTCATCAGGTCGTCGATCTGGTTCTTCGTCTCGCGCACCTCGACTGTGGGGTCGACGACACCCGTCGGGCGCACGATCTGCTCGACGACGTTCGTCGACCTGGTCCGCTCGTACTCCCCCGGCGTGGCCGAGACGAACAGCAACTGCGGTGTGATCGATAGGAACTCCTCAAATCGTTGCGGCCGGTTGTCCATTGCGCTCGGCAGTCTGAACCCGTAGTCGACGAGCGTCTGCTTGCGCGATCTGTCGCCCTCGAACATCCCCCCGATCTGCGGCACGGTCTGATGAGACTCGTCGATCAGGCAGATGAAGTCCTTGGGGAAGTAGTCGATCAGGCAGTAGGGTCGCTCACCCGGCTGGCGGCCGTCGAGGATCCGCGAGTAGTTCTCGATCCCCGAACAGAACCCCATCTCGCGCAGCATCTCCATGTCGTACTGCGTTCTCTGCCGCAGGCGGTGGGACTCGAGCTGCTTGCCTTCCTTCTCGAGCTCCTCGCAGCGCGCGTTCAGCTCCCGTCCGATCGCTTCGACGCCCGCCTCGATCGTGCCCTCCTTGACGTTGTAGTGCGTCGCCGGCCAGATCGCGACGTGCTCGAGGTCGTCCTCGATCAGCTCGCCCGTCAGCGGGTCGAAGTGCTGCAGACGCTCGACCTCATCGCCGAACAGCGTCGCGCGGTAGGCCGACTCCGCATAGGCGGGGAACACCTCGAGCGTCTCCCCCTTGACCCGGAAGCCCCCCCGGGAAAGCACCGTGTCGTTGCGCGTGTACTGGATCGAGACCAGTTTCCGCAGCAGTTTCTCCCGGTCGATCGTCTCCCCCCTGCGCAGGATCTGCATGTTCATCTCGTACGTCTCCGGGGAGCCCAACCCGTATATACAGGAAACCGAGGCGACGACGATCACGTCCCGGCGCGCGAACACCGCCGCCGTCGCCGCGTGTCTGAGGCGGTCGACCTCCTGGTTGATCGCGGAGTCCTTCTCGATGTACAGATCCCTGCTCGGGACGTAGGCCTCGGGCTGGTAGTAGTCGTAGTAGGAGACGAAGTACTCGACCGCGTTATCAGGAAAGAACGTCCTGAACTCGTTGCACAGCTGCGCCGCCAGCGTCTTGTTGTGCGCAATCACGAGCGTCGGGCGCTGCACCTCCTGGATCACGCCCGCCATCGTCATCGTCTTCCCCGTCCCGGTCGCCCCGAGCAGCGTCTGAAAGCGCTCGCCCTGCTCGATCCCGGCCGCCAGCGCCGCGATCGCCTTGGGCTGGTCGGCCGTTGGGGTGAAGGTCGTGTCGAGGCGGAAGTCGGGCATCGGTTAGTCGCCGAGGCCGGCGAACAGCGCGGTCACGTCGAGATCCGGCACGCCCTCGGACGAGGAAGGAACCGTGTCGCCCGGGCCGTAGATCCCACAGCGCCCGTAGCCGCCCGGGCCGGGGTCTGTATAGACCTCAACCTTCTTGGCCGGTACGTCCACGAGCCAGTAGATCTCCACTGGAGCCGCCGCATACATCTCTCTCTTTATCTCTCGATCCTGTGTGTGCGAGCTGACGGCAACCTCGACTGCCAGCAGCGCGGCGCGCGGGTGCCGACCCACAGGTGGCTGCCCTTTCGTGAGAGCCAAGTCGGCCTCGGGAAGCCCTCCCCACCCAGTTTCCAGCGGCAACTGAACGCCGAGGACCGCTCGCGCGCCCGATAGATGTGCGGTCAGTCGCCTAATTGCCTCCGCGTGACCCGGACTCTGAGGCCTCATTTCAACCAGCAGCCCATCCAGCAACTCGATTCGCTCACCCTCGAGCACCCCGGTCGCAACCATCCGTTCGTAGGTTCCGACGTCCAGCCTGTGGATCGCGTCCTTGCGATGGGGCCACTTGTTGACAAGCAGCCCATCCAACAGCTCGACCTCCGCCCCTTCAAACGCTCCCGTCTCGACCAAGCGATGGTAGGCGCCGGTGTCCATCCGGTACAGTGGCAGCGGATAGTCGCGGGGCGCGATCTGGGCGATCTCTGTAGCCATGACCTCATTGTGGCAGGCGAGGATACGGTCCGCCTACGTGCTCGTGGCGGCCACTCGCCCCGAACCTGAGACGGTCGCCCGGCTTCGGGACGGCCTTGCGGCGCCATCTTGGCCAGCCGGTCCGGCTCCAGCTCGGCAACTGGATGAGCGCTCAGTCGATCCCCAGCTGCTTGGCGTACAGCGCCCGATATTCGCGCTGCGCCCCCTCCACCCGCCTTACGTATTCCCGGGTCTGGGAAAACGGGATTTCCTCGACGTCCAGACTTTTGCCTTGTTTCTGCGCGCGCGCCTGCCATTCGTCGACGTTAGTGATGCCCGCGTTGTACGCCGCGACCGCCAGCATCTCGTTGCCTTCGTAGTGGTCGAGCAGGTAGCGCAGGTAGTAGCTGCCGTAGGCGACGTTGACCTTCGGCGTGCCGAGGTCGCTCGTCGTGAAGCTGTATCCACCAGACAGCTTCGCCAGAAACTCGGCCGTTTCCGGCTCGATCTGCATCAGACCCTCCGCGCCCGCCGAGGAGGTGCGCGGTTCGAATTTCGTCTCCGCGTAGATCACCGCCGCGATCAGCGCCGGGTCGAGGTGCTTCGCCGCGGCCTGTTCACGGATCACGCTCGCGTCGCTGAGCGGCAGTTCGCCGACCGCGTGGTGCACGCTCGCGATCATCACCCCCACCGCGACCACGGCCGCGATTCCGACGAGCAGTCCCAGTGTGCGCCAGCGCCGCTGCCTTGCCGTCAGCTGCGTTGCCGTCATCTTCCTGGTGCCCCGGCCGGCGAACCTCATCTCCCCAGCTTCTCAAGCACTGCCGACGGCCTCATGCTGCCCAGCTCGTCCAGCACAGCCGACGTCTCATCTGCCCAGCTCTTCCAGCACGGCCGATAACCCCCGCTCAAGCTCCCCCACGCTGCCGTCGTTGCGCACGACGTACGTCGCTCGCGCCGCCTTCTCCTCCTGGCTCAGCTGGCGCGCGGCCCGCTCGGCCGTGAGCGCGTGCCCCCGTTGCGCGGCGCGTCGCTCGCGCAGCTGCTCGTCGGCGACGACCGCGATCGTCGCGTCGTAGGCCCCCTCCATCCCCGCCTCGAACAGCAGCGGCACCTCGACCACGATCGCGCGCGGGGCCGGCTCCAGCGCGCGCGCCTGCACGAGCCACCTCCCCATCCGCTCGCCCACCAGCGGCCAGACCGTAGCCTCCAGCCACGCCCTGCCGTCCTCGTCGGCGAACGCGCGCCGCGCGACCTCAGCGCGGTCGACCACGCCGCCGGGCGCTACCTGCTCGCCCCAGCGCGCGACGATCGCGTCGCGCAGCTCTGCGCCTTCGTAGAGCTCGTGCACGACCGCGTCGCTCGACTGCACCGCCGCGCCCAATCGCTCCAGCGCCTGCAGCGCGGTCGACTTGCCCGCGCCCATCCCCCCCGTCAGGCCGATCAGGGGAACGTTCTCCTCCACCTGCTCTCGAGCGCCTTCGCCGGCTTGGCCGTCGTGGATCGGGTCAGTCCTGCGCGGGCTCTGCGGCGGGCTCGGGCTCTGCATTCGGCTCGGCCGCGGCCTCGGGCGCGCCAGGCTCAGGAGCCGCCTCGGCCTCCGGCGCCTCCGTCTCGGCCTCTGGCGGCTCGGCGCTTGCCTCGGTCTCGGCGGACGCCTCTGCTGGGGCAGCCTCGTCGACCTCAGGCGCGGCCTCGGCCTCGGGCGGCGCCTGCACGGCGGCTCCAGTCTCCTCGGCCTGGGGAGCTGGGGTCTCGGGGACCGCAGCCTCAGCGGCGATCTCCTCGGCCTCCGCGACGGTCGGGTCCTCCTCCCCGGCGTTCTCCGCCGCGGGGGCGACCGCGTCGCCGGGGCGCGAGAGCGGCAGGATCTGGTCCTCGACGCGCTTCGCCGACAGGCTCAGGCGGCGACGCTCGGAGTCGATCTCGAGAATCCGCACGCGGATCTCATCGCCCGGGTGGACGACCTCGCGCGGGCTTTCGACGTGGTGCGGGGCGAGCTCGGAGATGTGCACGAGCCCCTCGACGCCGTCGAGGATCTCGACGAAGGCGCCGAACGTGACGACCTTCGTGACCTTCCCCGCGAGCTCGTCGTTGATGTTGTACGTGTCGACGATTCGCTGCCAGGGGTCCTCCTGGGTCTGCTTGAGACCCAGCGAGATGCGCTGGCGGTCACGGTCGATGTCGAGCACCTTGACCTTGACGGTGTCGCCGATCGTGAGGATCTCCGACGGGTGATTGACGTGCGACCAGGAAAGCTCGGAGATGTGGATCAGCCCGTCGATCCCGTCGAGGTCGACGAACGCGCCGAAGTCGACGATATTCGAGATCTGTCCCTCGACGACGAGGCCGGGCTGCAGGCGGTCGAGGATCTGCTGGCGGACCTCCTTGCGCTCCTCCTCCAAGACGGCCCTGCGCGAGAGCACGACGTTGTTGCGGGAGCGGTTGAGCTCGATCACCTTGCTCTCGATCTTCGTACCCATGTATTCGTCGAGGTTCGGCACGCGGCGGATGTCAACCAGCGAGGCGGGCAGAAAGCCGCGCACCCCGAGATCGATGATCAGGCCGCCCTTGACAACCTCAATCACGGTGCCCTCGACCGGCTCGCCCGACTCCGCGGCGGTTTCAATCCGTCGCCACGCCTTCTCGAAGCGCGCGCGCTTCTTCGACATCATCAGCCGCCCGTCCTGGTCCTCCTTGATCAGGACGATCGCATCGACCTCCTCGCCGAGGTGCACCTCGTCCTTGGGGTCGACCGACTTGCGGATCGACAGCTCGTTCGCCGCGATCACGCCCTCGGACTTGTAGCCGATGTCGACGAGCACCTCGTCCTGGTCGATCCGCACGACGTGGCCGGTGACGACCTGGCCCTCCTCGATCGGCTGGAAGGTCGCGTCATAGTTCGGGACGATCTGCCCGTCGATTTCCAGCAGGAGTCCGTTCGACCCCTCGACGACGCGCGCGTCGGGTTGCTCAGTCAGCGTTTGCACGGCCCGTAGCCTAGCGCAGGCGGGTTCTCCACCACGCGATGGGCGCTCGTATGATTGGCGTGTGCCGGTACGAGCAACGAAGCGGGGCGCCGAACGCACGCCGCTGGAGCAGCGCGACTGCGATGTGCTCGTCTGCGGGGCGAGCTTCGCGGGGCTTGCCGTCGCGCGCGAACTGGCCGGTTCGGGGGCGAAGGTGCTCGTGCTCGACCGCTACGAGCTCGGCGAGCGCCAGACCTCGGCCTGCGCGATGCCGACGCTGTGGCTCGACGCGCTGGCGCTCGGCGGCTCCGAGCTGCAGACCTTTGACGAGATCGTCACGCACACGCCGTACCGGACCTCGCGCTGGGAGCTGCCGTGGTCCTTCTCGACGTTCGACTATCGCGAGCTGTGCGCGCTGCTGTGGGCACAGTCCGGCGCGAACGGGACCGCGGCCGGGACTGACGGTAGCGAGCTCGAGCTCGAGATTGCCACGGTCACCGGCCGCGACGGTCTCACGGTGCACACCGACCGCGGCTCGCTGCGCGCGCCCCTGATCGTCGACGCGCTCGGCTGGCGGCGCGTGCTGTCGAACGGGGTGGGCGGGGTACCCATTCAGCCGCCCGACGCGCCGATGTCGCGCGGCCTGGAGGTCCACCCGGCCGGAACCGGCACGGAGCTCGAGCTGTGGATCGACCCCCGCTACATCCGCTCCGGCTACGCCTGGAGCTTCCCCGCGCGCGAGGAGGTGCGCGTCGGCGTCGGCTCTTTCTGGCCCGAGCACCACGTCAAGGAGCCGACCGTCCGCCTCGCCCGCGATCTCGACCTGCCGCCCGACGGCTACCAGGGCAACTGGATCCCCCACAAGCTGCGCGCGGCCGTCGAGGACGAGGTGTTCTTCGCCGGGGACTCCGCCGGGCACTGCCTGCCGCTGACGGCCGAGGGGATCCGCACGGCGCTCTACTTCGGCCTGGCGTGCGGGCGCGAGTTGCGCGCGGTGATCGAGGGGCGCGCGACCCGCGCGCAGGCGCTCGCGCGCTACGGCGCGTTCTCTGACGCCCACGAGCGCAAATACCGCTGGCTGCTGAACACCCAGCGCGCGGTCGGCCGGCTCACGCCATCGCGCGCGGTCACTGCGCTCGCGCTCGCGTTCGAAAGCCCCCGGGTGTCGCACTGGGCGTTCGGGCACTACCTGGCGATCGCGCCGCCTTCGTTTGTGGGTGCAGGCCCGCTCGCCCCGCCGGGCTCGCGCCGGACCCCGCCCGCCAAGCGCCAGGCGCTGGCGGCGACGAGCTGACCCCCTACCGCCGGCTCGGCCGTCTACCGGTGCCAGCCCAGGCCAATCCGGCCGCCCACAAAGACCGCTACGGGAGGTCAGCGAGTGCTCAGGCCACCCGGCGCAGCTGCGGCCTGGCGGTGCTCGCCGCCTCCAGCGCCAGGCGGCTGGCCTCGACGGCGCTGGTCAGGGAGACCTCGGCGAGCAGGCCCGGGGCCGCGACCATGTCGCCGGCCAGGAACACGCCGTCGCCGCGGTCCACAGCGGGGCGATCGCGCCAGGTCTTGCCGGGCATGTCCAGGGCGCCAGAGCGGGCGTCCATCACCTGACGACGGCGCCAGGTCTCGCGACCGCGCCAGTCGACGAGCGAGGCGTCGAGCAGTTGCTCCAGACGCAGCTGTGCCCGATCGACGCTCTCCTCGGGGCGAATTGGCATCTGCGCCTGAATCAGATCGTGCCCGGCGGGCGCGATCTGAGTATCCGAGGTGGAGTAGCGCCCGATCCAGCCGGCCTGTTCCATGTCCGAAACGATCCACGGATCGCCACGGCGGCTGCGCAGACCCAGGTCGATACACACCGTGCGGCCGCTGGGCCAGCTCAACGAGAGCTCGCCCAGTCCCAGCAGCTGCGCGGCCTGCCCGTGCTCGGTGGCCACGATCACCACGCCGCCGGGCAGCTCATCCACGCGCTCGCCGGTCTCGACATCCACGCCGAGCTCGCGCACCCGCTGCTCGAGCATTGCGACCAGCGCGCCCCAACCGCCGACGGAGTAGCGGACTGGACCGGGCGGGCGGGCGAGGAACAGGCGCACCGTCTGCGGCCACACGAACGCCGCCGACAGCTCGCCGGGATCGTGGTGGAACGTGTAGACGCCGGCCGCCGCGGACAGCAGATCCGCGGTGCGCTCGTCTGTGTGACTTGCGGCCCAGCTGCGGAAATCGAGCTCGACGGGAGCCTCGCGCCCGCGCAGGCGCAGCACCGGCAGGATCGCGCCCATCGGAGGGGTTCGCCGCACGGCGCCGTCCAGGCGAAATCTGGCGGCGCCGAAGGCCACGGGCGGTCCGACGTGCACGGGGAGCAGCTTGCGTTCCGCGAGCCACCGCCACAGCGAGCCATCTTGGTAGAGGGCATGTGGCCCGAGGTTCGCTTTGAAGGGCCCGTCATCGCTGCGTGCCCGTCCACCGAGCGACTCGTGCGCCTCGAACAGACGCACCTTCGCCCCGCCCTCGGCACATGCGATCGCGGCCGTCAGCCCGGCGAGTCCGCCTCCCACGATGGTGATCTGCTGGCTCATCACGATCCTCCAAAGTCGATTACAGGGTGAACGCTACGCAGCAACTGGCTCGATGTACAGTTCCAGTTGTGCCGAATTCTCTAGGTCCAGTTGCCGGGCCGGAGTTGCTCGTCGGCCTCGACCGCGACGCCGACGTCCCGCTTCACGAGCAACTCGAGCGCTCGCTGCGCGAGGACATCCGTTCCGGGCGTCTGCCGGGCGGCGCGCGCATGCCCTCCACCCGCGGGCTCGCCGCCGAGCTGGGTGTCTCCCGCGGGGTGGTCACCGAGGCCTACGGCCAGCTCGTCGCCGAGGGGTATCTCAACTCCCGGCAGGGAGCGCCGGTAAGGGTGACGACGGCCGTGCGCGCCGCGATCCCGCGCGCGCCCGCGCGCTCGCTGCTGAGAAGCTTCGCCTACGACTTCCACCCCGGGCTGCCCAATCTCGCCGGCTTTCCCCGCGACGGCTGGTTGCGTTCGCTGCGCACCGCGCTGCACGCCTCGCCCCACGGCGCGCTGGGATACGGCGACCCGCGCGGAGTCCCGGAGCTGCGCGAGGCGCTCGGCGATTATCTGGGGCGCGTGCGCGGCACGGCGGCCGACCCCGAGCAGATGCTGATCTGCACCGGCTTCACGCAGGCCTTCTCGCTCATCTGCCGGACCCTGATCGGGCAGGGCGTACGCGCGATCGCCCTCGAGGATCCAGGCTGGCATCCCCACAAGCTGATCGTCGAGCAGGCGGGGATCGAGATCGTGCCGATCCCCGTCGACGAGCAGGGACTGTGCGTCGATCGGCTCGCCCGCAGCGAGGCCGACGTGGTCGTCGTCACCCCCGCGCATCAGTTTCCCTGCGGCGCGGTACTGAGCCCTGAGCGACGCGCGGCGCTCGTCGAGTGGGCCGAGCGCGGGGAGCGGCTGATCGTCGAGGACGACTACGACGGCGAGCTCCGCTACGACCGTGGGGCCGTCGGTGCGCTGCAGGGTCTCGCCCCCGAACGGGTGCTCTACTGCGGGTCGGCCTCGAAGCGGCTGGCTCCCGGGATGCGCCTCGGCTGGCTGCTGATGCCTCCCTGGCTGGCCTGGCAGCTGGTCGCGGCCAAGGCGGTCGAGGACTCGGGCTCGGAGATCGTCGGCCAGCTCGCCCTGTGTGACTTCATCGCGCGCGGCGAGCTCGACCGCCACCTGCGGCGTATGCGCCGTCAATACTCATCCAGGCGCGGGGCGCTGCTCCGGGCGATTGCCCATTGGCTGAAGGACGCGCGGGTGGGACACGATCCCGCCGGGCTCTACGAGCGTGTCGAGCTGCCGGGCGACGTGAGCGAGCAAGCTCTGCTGGCGAGCGCCGCCGAGCGCGGGGTCGGCGTCGAGGGCCTCTCGCTACACAGCTTCACCCCGGGCGGCCCGCAGGGTCTGGTGCTCGGCTATGGCAACCTCGCCGAGCCCGCGATCGAGCAGGGGGTGCGGTTGCTGGGGAAGGCGCTGGCGGAGGTGCGGTAAAGCTCGGGATGAAGAACTCAGCCATCGAGACGAAATGGATTCTCGACACGAACGGAGCCGATCACCTGACCGTCGTTCAAGTCCTCGGTCAACAGGCGTTGGCAGCCACCGGCTGCCGCCGTGGCCACAATCAGGCCGTCCCAGTAGGACAGCTGCGAGGAGCGACTGGTCTGGATCGCTGCTTTGACGAGCGCAGGATCGAGCGGCACGACCGGATTCAGGCTGAGCTGATCGACAATGACGGCGGCCGTCGCCTCCGGAACCGGCTCAGCCAGCCTGCGAGTGACCACCGTGTAGAACTCGCTGAGGATCTGTGAACTCAATACAAACTCGCCGTGTCCAGTTGAGCTCAGCAGCCGACGAGCTGCGTCACGCTTGTCGGGCTCCGTCTCATCGACGGCGTACACGAGTACGTTGGTGTCCAGGAAGGTCCTATCGCTCATACAGTTCGTCGCGCGTCCAGCTACGACCACCGGGCCCGCTACCAGCGTGGATCGACTCGGTCATCGCCAGAAAATCGTCCATGGCTTTGCGCTTTGGATCACGCACGGGCTCCAATTTCACGACCGGCTTACCTCTGCGCGTGAGAACGACTTCCTCCCCGGACTGCGCGGCGTTGACGAGTCGTGAGAGGTTCGTCTTGGCCTCGTGCATACCCACGCTGATCGACATGAACACCATCCTAGCAACCCTTAGCTAGATCATCTAGCTATTTGGCACGCAGGTACCAACCAGCGCCCGGCTCACTTCGCCGCCAACCAGTTCTTCCCCACGCCGACGTCGACCGCGAGCGCCGGCTCGCGGTCCCACACGCCGACCATCTCGCGCTCGATCAGCTCGCTCGCGGCGTCTATCTCATCCGGTGGCCCTTCGAACAGCAGCTCGTCGTGGATCGTGAGGATCTGGCGGGTCTGCAGGCCCGACTCGGCGAGCGCCGTGTGGCAGCGGACCATCGCCAGCTTGATGATGTCGGCGGCGGTACCCTGGATCACGGTGTTCACGGCGAGGCGCTCGCCGAGCGTGCGCACCTGGTAGTTGCGCGCTTTCAGCTCGGGAATCTGCCGACGCCGGCCCCAGAGAGTCGTGACGTGGCCCTCCTCCTTGGCCTGCTCGATCGTCGCGGCGATGAACCGCGCGACCCCCGGGAAGCGGTCGAGGTAGGCGTCGATGAACTCCTTCGCCTCCTCCCGGGGGATGTTCAGGCGGTCGGCCAGTCCGTAGTCGGAGAGCCCATAGACGATCCCGTAGTTGATCATCTTCGACTTCGATCGCATGCCCGGGTCGATCTCCTCCGGCGCCACACGGAAGACCTGGGAGGCGGTCGCGGTGTGTACGTCCTCGCCGCGGCGGAAGATCTCCTTCAGCGCCGAGTCGTCGGCGGCGTGGGCGAGCACGCGCAGCTCGATCTGGGAGTAGTCGGCGGAGATCAAGAGCTTGCCCGGGTCGGCCTCGAAGCAGCCACGGATCTCGCGGCCGAGCTCGGTGCGGATCGGGACGTTCTGCATGTTCGGGTCGGTGCTCGACAGCCGTCCCGTCTGGGCGACGGCCTGCAGGAAGGTGGTGTGGATCCGCGAGCGCTCGTCGGCCTGCGCGGGGAGCACGTCGAGGTAGGTCTTGATGAACGTCGAGAGCTCGCGCCAGCGCTCGATCCGCGGCACGATCTCGTGCTCGTCGCGGATCGCCTGCAGCACACGCGCGTCGGTCGAGTAGCCGACCTTACCCTTGCGCTTGCGCGAAAGCCCGAGCCGCTCGAACAGCACCTCCCCGAGCTGCTGCGGCGAGGCGATCAGGAACTCCGTTCCGGCGAGCTTGAAGATCTCCCGTTCGAGCTCGTCGATCTCCGCGCGCACACGGCCGGTAATCTCCTGGAGGCGCTCGAGATTCAGGCGCACGCCGAGGATCTCCAGGTCGCGCAGCACAGCCACCAGCGGCAGCTCGATCTCGCGCATCAGCTCCTCCAGGCCGCGCTCTGAGATCTGCTCGCGCTGCCAGGCCGCGAGCGCGCCCACCAGCACCGCGTCGGCCGCCACGGGATCCTCGAGGTCGCTGTGCAGCCCGCGCTCTTCGCACAGCTCCGCGAACGGGTAGCCGCGCCGCGCCGGCTCGAGCAGGTAGGCGCCGAGCAGCGTGTCGTGCACGAGCCCCGGCGGGATCGTGCCGAGCGCTTTCGCGTCGTGGACGACGACGTCGCGCTCATCGCAGGCGAGCGCGACCTGCTCGGGGTTCGCGCAATCTCCGGCGAGCACCTCTGGGGGCTTCTCCGTCCCGACCCCCGCTCGTCCCTCTGCTGCCGCCTCAGACCTCCTCGCGTCCGACCCCGCCCCGGACTTCGATTCCGGCCCTGACTTCGATCCCGGCCCCGGTTTCGATCCCGCCGTCTCTGGCATCGTCCCGGCCGGCGCGCCGGCAACCGCGAAGCGCCAGGGCGAGCCCTCGGCGAACAGCGCACCCTCCGGGGGGGCGGACTCGCGCAGCGCAACCCAAAGCTCATCGGCCTTCACGCCGGCGATGTCGGCGGGCTTCGCCTTGCCAGAGCGCAGGCGTGCCGGCAGCGCGACCTCGCCGGCGGCCGGCGCGCTGGCCGGGACCTCGTCCGCGGAGTCCTCGAGCGCCTCTTCCAGGCGCCGCAGCGGGTCGCGCAGCTCGTACTGGCGAAAGACCTCGCGCACGCGTGAGCGGTCGGGCTCGTGCGCGGCCTCGGCGGTGATGTCGAGCTCGAGCGCGACGTCGCGCTGGATCGTCGCCAGGCGCTTTGAAACGCGTGCGTCCTCGGCGTGGTCGAGCAGGTTCTGTTTGCGCTTCGGCCCGCTGATCTCGCGGATGTGGCCGAGCACGTCCTCGAGCGAGCCGTAGCGCTGGATCAGCTCGCTCGCGGTCTTATCCCCAATCCCGGGCACGCCGGGGATGTTGTCGGAGGTGTCGCCCTTCAGGCCGTAGAAGTCGGGGATCAGCGCCGGCGGGATCCCGTAGCGGTCGAGCACCGCCTGGTGATCGTAGATCTTCGTCTCGGTGATCCCGCGCGCGGTTGCCATCACCTTGACGTGACCGTCCTCGTCGATCAGCTGGAAGATGTCGCGGTCGCCGGTCACGATCATCACCGGCACGGGCGCCTCGGCCTGCAGTGCGCGCTCGGTGAGCGAGGCGATCACGTCGTCGGCCTCGTAGCCCTCGATCTTCACGTTGCGATAGCCGAACGCCTGCACCAGCGGTTCCATCGCCGGCCACTGCTGCTTGAGCAGATCCGGGCGCGAGCGCCGCGTGGACTTGTACTCGGCGAACAGCTCCGTGCGTCCCGAGGTGCCCGCGTCCCAGGCGACGACCGTCGGGCGCACACCGTACTCGGTCACGATCTTCACGAGCATCGAGGCGAATCCGAAGATCGCGTTCGTCGGGATCCCCGTGGAGGTTGCGATCGACTCGGGCAGCGCGTAGAACGCCCGGTAGACGAGGCTCGGGCCGTCGATCAGGAACAGGCGATCCCGGCCGTCGCCGTTCGCGGTCGCGGCCTTCGCCTTGGCCTTCGATGAGGCGGCACGCGGCGTGGTTGGGCTCACCGTCGCAATGCCCCTGCTCGTGGCTGGAGATGGGTCACACAGATCACCTTATTGGTCGAAGCGCGGGCCACGGTGGGCAAGTAAATAAGATGCCGGACCCCCGTCCCCTCCACGTCGCCTTCGACCCAGGAGCCACCCTCCGTGAGCAGCGTCACACCCAGCGCGCAATTCCGCCTGACGATCCGCGTCGAGCTCGACGAGACAGCGGGCACGCTCGCGCACCTGACCGGCGCGATCGGCGAGGCCGACGGGATCGTGGTGGCCGTCGATGCGGTCGAGATCGACTCCGGGCACTCCGTCCGCGACATCGTCGTCGACGCCTCGGGCAAGGATCACTGGGAGCGGATCATCGCCGCGATCGGCGCGGTACAGGGCGCGCGCGTGATCGACACGATCGATCGCACCTTCCTGATGCATGTCGGCGGCAAGATCGAACAGCGCAACAAGCACCCCCTGAAGACGCGCGACGACCTCTCGATGGCCTACACCCCGGGCGTCGCACGGGTGTGTCTGTCGATCGCCGACGACGAGGACCGCGCCTTCCAGTACACGATCAAGCGCAACACCGTCGCCGTCGTCTCCGATGGGACCGCGGTGCTGGGGCTCGGCGACATCGGCCCGCGCGCGGCGATGCCGGTGATGGAGGGCAAGTGCTGCCTGTTCAAGGAGTTCGCCGGCGTCGACGCGTTCCCGATCTGCCTCGACACGAAGGACACCGAGGAGATCATCCGCGCGGTCACGCTGATCGCGCCCGCGTTCGGCGGGATCAACCTCGAGGACATCTCTGCGCCGCGCTGCTTCGAGATCGAGGAACGCCTGAAGGAGGACCTCGACATCCCGATCTTCCACGACGACCAGCACGGCACCGCCGTGGTCGTGATGGCGGCCCTGCTGAACGCGGTCAAGCTCACCGGCCGGCGTCTGGAGGACCTGCACGTGCTGATCATCGGGCTCGGCGCCGCCGGGATCGCGGTCACGAAGATCCTGCTCGAGGCCGGGGTTCGGCACGTGATCGGCGCCGACTCGCGTGGCGCGCTGCACGTCGAGCGCTCCGACTACCTCGACGGCTCGATGAACGCCGTCAAGCGCTGGTTCGCCGAGACGACCAACCCGGAGCGCCGCGCGGGCGCGCCGGCGGACGTGATCGAGGGTGCCGATCTGTTGATCGGCCTCTCCGGCGCGCGCGTGCTCGAGGCCGAGGCGCTCGCGCGGATGAACGATGACGCGATGGTTTTCGCGATGGCCAATCCCACCCCCGAGATCTCCCCAGAGGAGGCCGCGCCGCACGTACGGATCATGGCGACCGGCCGCTCGGACTACCCCAACCAGATCAACAACGTGCTCTGCTTCCCGGGGATCTTTCGCGGCGCGCTCGACGTGCGCGCGCCCGACATCACCGACTCGATGAAGATGGCCGCCGCGCGCGCGATCGCCGCGATCGTCAGCGACGACGAACTTCACGAGGACTACATCATCCCGTCGGTCTTCAACCGCGACGTCGCCCCCGCGGTCGCCGCCGCGGTCGCCGACGAGGCACGCGCCAGCGGGACGGCGCTCGCCGGGGCGGAGGTCGGGTTCGCAGCAAGTGATGAGCGCTCGTAGGCGGGTTCGCGCGCGGGCGGCGGGCGTCATAGGGTGGTTTGCGTAGGCAGCGTAGGGCGGGCTCGCGCGATGTCTTTGAGGCTGTCCGAAAGCTCGCTGACGGTGTCTCAGAGGCCGCTGTGGAGCGATCTGGCGAGTTTCCGGGACATCATCTTTAGGGCGGGTTCGCGCGGCGACTAATCTCTGTTGGGCGGTTCGAGCGGCGACTCATCTCGGGCGGGGCACACCGTCGAAAGGATGCCTAGCTCAAGCGCGAGCCGGCGTCGCCCAGCCGGCAGTGCATACTCAAGGTTGAGTATCCACCTGGAAAGGCGGTAGACGAGATGCGCGTGACCCTGACGGGAGCAAGCGGACTGATCGGCAGCGCGCTGGTCGCTGAGTTGCGCGAGCGCGGGGACGAGGTCACCGTTCTGTCGCGTGACCCCGCCCGCGCGCAGGCGGCGCTGGGTGTTGAGGCGATCGGCTGGAGTCCGCTCTCCGAGCCCGCGCCGGCCGCGGCGCTCGCCGGCAGGGACGCGGTCGTGCATCTGGCCGGCGAGAACATTGCCCAGCGTTGGAGCGCGCGGGCCAAGCGGGCGATTCGAGAGAGCCGCGTAACGGGCACTCGCAATCTGCTCGCAGGGCTCGAGGCGGCCGGCCGCGAGGGCGATGGGCGGGGTGATGGGCGCCCGCAGATCTTGATCAGCGGCTCCGCGGTCGGCTACTACGGCCCCCGCGGCGAAGAACCGCTCGACGAGGACTCGCCGCCGGGCAGCGATTTCCTCGCGGAGATCTGCATCGCCTGGGAGGCCGAGGCCGCCAGGGCGAGCGAGCTGGGCATGCGTGTCGTGCTCGTGCGCACCGGCGTCGTGCTCGACCGCAACGGCGGGGCGCTCGCGAAGATGCTGCCGCCGTTTCGCCTCGGCATCGGCGGCCCGGTGGCAGGCGGCGAGCAGTACATATCGTGGATCCACCGCGAGGATCTCCTCGGCATGATCTGCGCCGCGCTGCAGGACGAGCGCTGGGCCGGTCCCATCAACGGCACCGCGCCCGAGCCCGTCTCCAACCGCGAGCTCTCGCACGCGCTCGGCCGCGCGCTGCACCGGCCCTCGCTGCTGCCGGTGCCGGGCTTCGCGCTCGGGCTGCTCTACGGGGAGATGGCTGAGATCGTGACCACGGGCGCACGCGTGCTGCCGGCCAAGCCGCTCGTGCTCGGCTACGAGTTCCGCCATCCCGCGCTCGACGAGGCGCTGCGCTCCGCGCTCGGCTGAGCCGCGCTTCCCGCGGGCCGTCGCTCCTTGCCGCGTGCTATGCGGGTATCGGTGCCGCGGCCGATGGGGCGGATCGCGCCGGGCGATTCTCCGTCTCGATGATGATCCGGCAGGGACGCTTTGAGAGCAGGTAGGCAGCGGTCGGCCCGATCCGCTGCTCACCCCCGGGGGCGTGGATCGCCGACCAGTAGATCACATCCGAGCCGACCCGTTCGGCTTCTTCGACGAGCGCCTTGCCCGGGTGGCGCGTGCGGATCAGGCCGGTGTGGATCTTGATGCCGCGCCGGCGCGCCTGGATGCGCGCGCTCTCGAGCACGGAGCGACCCTGCGCCTCCTCGTCCTCGAGGCCCGCCTCCAGCGAGAGCTGGCTCGGCACCGGCAGCACGAAGATCGCATAGACGACGCCGTCCTCGCCGATCAGCTTGGCGGCGCTCGAGAGCGCGCTCGCGGAGACGTCGTCGCCGAAGATCGGCACGAGCGCGGTCTTGTACTCGAGCTCGTGGAAGTCCGCGGGACGCTCGGCGCGGGGCAGCGTGTAGGACTTGCGTGGATCGAGGCCCTGGCGATGGCGGTAGTAGAAGTAGCCGCCCATCCCGACGATCATCCAGGGGATGCCGACGATCTTCGCCTCGCTGTGCAGCACGGTCACCGCGACCCAGGCCGCGGCCGTACCGATACCGCCGATCACGGCTGTCATCGGGATCACCGAGCCTTTGATACGCACTCCCCAGGGACTTTTGTAGGGACGCTCGCGATCCGGGTCTGAGACGCGCAGCCTGACGATCGCCGCGTGCGCGACCGTGAACGAGAGCATCGCGCCGAACGAGTAGAGGTTGCCGAGCACTTCGGTGTTGCCGTAGATGATCAGGGTGCTGGCCAGCATCGAGAAGAAGATCAGCGTGAACCACGGCGTGCGGTAGGAGGCGTGCAGCCGGGAGAACAGCTGCGGCAGCTGGCGGTGCTCTGACAGCGACCAGGACAGGCGCGAGATCCCGATCATCCCGGCGTTCGTGGCGATGAACAGGATCGTCGCCGCGAGCAGCCCGAGATAGTATTTCGCCAGCGTCAGGATCGTGCCGTGCAGGCCGAGGTGTTCGATCACGCCGAGCATCGGATCGTTTTCGAAGAAGCCTCCGAGCGAGGTCGCATAGCCGGGGCTGGAGAACGACTGTTTGAGCTCGTGGCTGTAGCCGACGCCGTGGTGCACGACCGGCAGCGCCGAGAGCGCGACGACCGAGATGCCGGCGTAGACCGCGAGCACCGCGAGCACGACCAGGTTCACGGCCTTCGGCACCTGCCTGCCCGGGTCCGTGGACTCCTCGGCCATGTTCGCGACGGTCTCGATGCCCGTATAGGCGAGCATCGCCAGCGACAGCGCGAAGATCAGTTCCTTCCAGCTCGGCACGCTGCCGAGATGCACCTGGTGGACCAAGAGCGACGGGTCCAGGACGAGCGCAAAACCGAGGCAGACCAGCAGGATCTGGGTGCTGAGGTCGACGACCGCGAGCACGAGGTTGAGCTTCGCCGACTCGCCGAGCCCGCGGATGTTCAGCCAGGCCAGCACGGCGACCACGATCAGCCCGCCGAAGATGTCGTCCGGGTTGTGCTTCAGCGCGCCGAGGCCCGGAAACGCGCTCAGGTAGTGCGGCACGAAGAACGCCGAGATCGCGATCGTGAGGATGTAGTCGAGGCTCAGCGCCCAGCCGGCGAAGAACGAGACGACGTCGTCGAAGGCATGGCGCGCGAACGATGAGGAGCCGCCGGCTTCGGGGAACATCGAGGCGCCCTCGGCGTACGTTTTCGCGGTCAGCGCGAACAGTCCGCCGGCGAACAGGAAGACCAGCGGCGTCAAGCCGAGCGCGTGCGCGGCGACGAGCCCGAGCGCGTAGTAGATCGAGGAGCCGACGTTGCCGTAGGCGGTCGCGAACATCCCCGAAACCCCGACCGACTTTCGCAACCCGCGCTCGGTTAGACGTGCCATCGACGCGGGAGCCTAGCGCGGTGGGCACACGACACTCGAAGCCTGGTGGCCCGCAACACCCATGGGTTCGATGGTTCGCGCCCGTAGGGACAGCCACATGCTTAGAAAAAGCTGACGGGATCGACCTGGCCGCATGCGCCGTCGGAAGGATGAGCCGCATGCGGCTCATCCCGACCCCGCGCATGCGCGGGGTCGAACTGCAAAATCCCATTCATGAGACCCGCAAATGCAGGAGCCCTGCATATGATCCCGACGACCCGGGTTTCGAGCTATCCCCCGGCCTTTTGACATGGAAACGTCGCGCCGCGGAAACTACAACTCGGGAGAGGACTTCGTCCTCGAATATGGAGAGCTGCGCTTCACATTCAACGAGGAGGACTTCTCCGAGCGCTGCGAGCAGGCGGCGCTGAAGCTCGGCTTCGTCGGCGGGCGCCTCGGCGAGGGGGAGCTCGAAGACCTCGTCAACCTCGCCGTCAACGGGGAGATCCTCGACCCCGCCTCCGCCCTCGGCGAGCACGTCAACGACTGCTGGCCCGAGCTCGTCGGCCCCGCCGAGCGCTCGCTCGTGCACTGGCTGCGCCGGCTTGTCTTCCGCAGCGCCTGGCTCGACCAGCGCGTCAACGAGGGCGAGCTCAGTGTCGCCTTCGACGAAGCGACCGGCAGCTTCGCCTACGTGCAGCCCCTCGACGCGCGCTCGACCTTCGCCGGTGGCAGTGGCGGCCGTGGTGACGGCGACGGTGGCAGTGGCCGTGGCGGCGGCGAGCCGATCGAGCTGGCGCCCGAGCCCTCCTGGGGCCGCGTCGCCTACACCCGCCGCTGAGCACGCTCTACTCCACAGACGCTCGTATAGCCACCCCCGGCGGCCTGGAGGTATGCGCCGCAAATTCGCCGCGATCCCGTCGCAGACGCATCGCGACTCCCCTTCTGTGCCGGGAATGCGACGGATCTGTACCCGCAATGCGATGAACCTGTGCCCGAAATGCGACGGGAAGGTAAAGAGGGCGGGGTGTATGTATACAAAATGAACTGCGTGTAACTATAGTGTCACGCAACTCAAAGATGCATGGTCCCCTGCTCCTCTTTAGAAACGGAACCTCAGGAGGAGCTCCGGGCCTCCGCGCGTGCCTTCGCGATCGCCTTCGCGCCATCCTCACCGACGAGCAACTCGGGCTTGAGGGTGCCGCTGGCAGCCAGGTCGAGCAACGGCAGGCCGCTGTCGGCGAGCGCGGGGTCCAGCGCGATCACGGTCGTCTCGCCGCCGAGCGGCCGCGCGGCGGTCGCGATCACCGTCAGCGATCCGCCATCGCGCAGGTTGCGAGCCGCCGCAAGCGCCTTGCGAGCGGCCGGTGGGTGCATGCCGTCGAGGCTGTCGATCAGCACGAGCACGTTCCCCCCACGTGCAACCACGCGCTTGGCGGCCTCGATCGCGCGCTCGACCGCCTGACCTTGCGCGTCCGCCGAGGCGGCGAAGCTAAGCGCGGCGACGGGCGCAGTGACGCTCTCCCCCTCCCCCGCCTCACGCCACTCGGAGATCTCCTCGGGGCGCACTCCCGTGAGCACCACGGTCACCTCGAGACCGCTGTCCTTCAGCGCTCCCTGCAGGCGCTTCAAGGTCTCGCTCTTGCCGGCGCGCGAGGGGCCGACGATCGTCGCGCGCGAGCCACGACCCAGCGGGGTCAGCCATTCGATCGCGTCGAGCGTCGGGTCGCCCGCGTTCAGCGCAAGGCGCTCGCTCGGGTATGCCACCGGCAGATCCTCGTAATGCGCGCCCTCGGAGACCGAATCCGCGGAGGCGCCGTTAATCGTGTCGACCCGCACCAGCGATGGGTAGCGCTCCGAGCGCCGCGGCGTGCGCACCGGCCCGGTCACCCGATCGCCGGAGACGAGCTCGCAGCGACGGACCTGGGCGGCGGAGATGTAGACGTCATCGTCGGAGGGCTCCGGGGGATCGACGCGCAGAAAGGCCGAGCCATTGCCGAGCAGCTCGACCACGCCCTCGGCGCTGCGCGTGCCATCGGCGGCGCCATCGTCGCCGGTATCCGGCTTGGCCGAGCGCCCGGAGCGACCGTTCGGCTGCGCGGCGCCGCGGCCGCCACCGCCACCCTCGCGCGCTCCCGCACCACGGCCGCCACGGCGGGACGAGGCGGTTGACGCCGGGACCGAGGAGGATGAAGAGGACCTGGAGCCCGAAGGCTCGTCGCCGGTGGAGGACTCGTCGCGAGTCGAGGACTCGCTCTCGCTCTTCTCCTCCTCGCTGCCGCCCCTGGAGCCGCGCCGCAGGCGCGGCGTGCGACGTTTGCGCGCGGCCGTGGTCGTGCCGTTACCGCGCGGGCGGTCGGTGGAGCCCTCCTCGGAATCGCCGTCTCCGTCTCCAGGGCGGTCGGCGCCGGCGCCGACCTCCTCGGCGGAGTCCCTGCTGGCGCCGGAGGCGTTCCCATCCCTGGCGGGCTCGCCGAGAATCGCGTCGATCAGGTCCGCCTTGCGCAGACGCCGGAAGCCGTCAAGGCCGAGCTGGTCGGCGATCGCGTGGAGGTCGGCCAGCGGGCTGGCCTGGAGCTCAGAGCGGTCGAGTACTGACATGTCTGCTTCTCCTTCGTTCTTGGATTGGGCGGTTGGCGTCCGGTCGCGTTGTTGCGCAGCGACCGGCACCCGCTGGGTGAAGCCTAGCGTTCGCCGGGCATACGACTCTCGCTGGAGCTCGCTCGTTCGTAGCGGTGTTCCTCGGCGAGCGTCAAATCCCTCCGCGGCACGAGCTCTCCGGCAAGCGCCGCGCGCACCTTCAGGAAGTCCGCGGCGGCGGCGACATCGTGCACGCGGAAGATCCGCGCGCCCACGTCGAGCCCGTGGGCGAGCGCCGCGAGCGTGCCCGGCAGGCGCTCGCGCGGGGGGCGGCCGGTGAGCGCGCCGATGAAGTCCTTGCGCGAGACCGCCATCAGCAGCGGCCGTCCCAGCTCGTGCAGGCGCCCGACGCCCGCGAGCAGCTCGATCGTCTGGGCGGGCGTCTTCGCGAAGTCCGGGCCCGGGTCGAGGATGATCTGGTCTAGCTCGACGCCCAGGGCGAGTGCCCGCTCAATGCGCTCACCCAAGAAGGCCTGCACCTCCCCGACCACATCCTCGCCGTACAGGTCGGCGTCCTGCAGCCGCTGCTTCGGCGCGGCCCGCGTGTGCATCAGCACCAGCGCCGCGCCGGTCTGCGCGCATGCTCGTGCGAGCTCGGGGTCGCGCAGGCCACTCACGTCGTTCACGATCCTCGCGCCGGCCGCGATCGCGGCGCGTGCAACCGCCGGCTTGTACGTGTCGACCGAGACGATCGCGCCGAGCTCGCCCGCAACCCGCTCGATCAGCGGCACGACGCGTTCGATCTCCTGCTCGACGCTCACCGCCGGGCGGTTGGTGCTGGCCGACTCGCCCCCGATGTCGAGGATCTCCGCCCCGTCCGCGATCAGGCTCTGCGCCAGCTCGAGCTGCGCCTGCAATGTCGCGTAACGCCCGCCGTCGCTGAAGGAGTCGGGCGAGGCGTTCACGATCCCCATGATCAACGGCCCGCCCGCCCTCCCGCCCAGCTCCAGCACGCGATCGCCGGCGCGCACGCGATCGGGGTCTGCGTCGATGCGCCGGACCTCTACGTCCCTGCGCTCGGCGTCTGCGCCGGTGTGCTCGGGACCTCCGCCCACATGGCTCGCGCCAGCGCCAGTGCGTCCGGGATCGGCGCCGGCGCGCTCGGGATCGGGATCGAGGTCGGGGACGGATCCGCTCATCTGGTCAGGATGCCCTCGGCCCGAGCCTCCTGCGCAAAGCGCTCGATCTCCAGCTTGACGCGCTCCCCGTCCCACTCGAGCTCGCGCGCGAGCACATCGGCGACGCGATTTATCGGATTGCCCACCCCATCCAGCTCACGTGCGGCGAGCAGTCCCAGGCGCGTGCGGCGCAGAAGCACGTCGCCGATGCTGCGGGCCTGCTCGCTGCGGGCCGCGAGCACGACCTCGGCCAGCAGGTCGGGCAGACCGGGTACGATCGGCTGCGCCAGCGCGGGGTGGGCGGGACTTCCTTCTCTTGCCAGCGCCAGCACCTGGTGGGCGGCATCGCCATAGCGCGCGGCGAGCGCCGCGTAGGACTCCGCCGGCACGCCCTGCACCCGCGGCAGATCCGCGGCCGCGATCGCCTGGCCGAGTGGAATCTCGTGGGTGCGACAGGGCGCGTCGCGCGCGTCGCGCTCGACGAGGCGATCGACCGCCATCTTCGCCATCCGCCGCCAGGTCGTGAGCTTGCCGCCGGTGATCGTGATCATGCCGCTGGAGGTCTCATACAGCTCGGCCTTACGCGAGATGTCGACCGACTTCTTCGGGTCGCCGGTCGAGATCAGCGGGCGCACACCTGCGAACGCCCCCACCAGGTCGCCGGGATTGAAGTCAGCCCCGAAGAAGTCGTTCACGGCTGTGAGCAGGTAGTCGACATCCTCATTCGAAGGCCGCACGTGCTCGAGCTCGCCCTCGTAGTCGTTGTCGGTGGTGCCGACGAGCGTGCGCCCGAGCCAGGGAAGCGCGAAGATCGAGCGCCCGCCGCCGGCCGGCACGATCGCGCCGCCGACGAGCGGCAGGTCCGCTTTGTCGAGGATGATGTGCGTGCCACGGCTGGGACGAATGATGGGGACCCGCCCACCCCGCTCCGCCTCGTCTTGGAGCTCTTCGGAACGCAGCTGATCGGCCCAGACGCCAGTCGCATTGATCACGTTAGCGGCGCGCACCTCGAGCTCGGCGCCGCTCTCGGCGTCGAGCGCGCGCACGCCCCGCGTGCGCCCCTCCTGCTCGAGCAGGCCGGTCACCTGCATGCGGTTGGCGCAAACCGCGCCGAAGCGCTCGGCCTCGCCGAGCACGGTCAGCACGAGGCGCACGTCGTCGGTCTGGCAGTCGTAGAACAGGTAGCCGCCCGTCGGTTCGCGACCGATCAAAGATCGGCCAGCAAACGCCGGCAGCAGCTCGATCACCTCCTCGCCGGAGATCATCCGGTGGCGCTCGGGGCTCCAGGACTCGCCCTCCTCGGCCGCGCGTGGAAGGGGATCGTCCTGTTCACCGGGCGCCGCGGCGCGCGATCTGCCTGCCGAGATACCTGACGATCTCCGCTCTGCGGCGCCGCGCGCGCGCCTGCCCCGCCGTGCGCGTAGACGATCGCCGGCCGATCTCCGGTCGGTAACCGACATCACGTCGTAGAGGTTCAACCCAACCCCCGTCAGGCGATCGGGGTGGGCGCCCTCGAACGCGGACACGACCAGCGGCAGCGGGCGGACCAGGTGCGGCGCCAGCGCCACCATCAACTGGCGCTCCAGGAGCGCCTCGCGCACGAGCCCGAGGTCGAAGTTCTGCAGGTAGCGCAGGCCGCCGTGCACGAGCTTGCTCGAGCGGCTCGAAGTCCCCGAGGCAAAATCGGCGCGCTCGAGCAGCGCGACGCTGTAGCCGCGCGAGGCGGCGTCCAGCGCGACGCCGGCGCCGGTGATGCCGCCGCCGATCACGACGACGTCGAACTCCTCCTCCGACAGGGCCGCGACGGCCTGAGCGCGCTCGATCACGGCCGTCAGTCTCTCAGAGCCGGGGTCCCTTCAGTGATGACGGAGAGCCGGAGCCCTTCAGTGATGACGGCGCCGGCGTCGGCGTTTCTTGCGGGACTGCTTGGCGGCGAGCCTCGCCTCATGGCCGACGCCCGAGGCAAGGAAGCTCGCGACTTCGGGGTCGCTGATCCGCGTGTACACGCCGGGGTAGCCCGGCTGGGCGCAACCATTGCCGAAGTCGACGAGTCCGACCAGAACGTAGTCGCTCGGGGGATCGGCCGGCGTGTCGCGATCGATGACGAGCGGACCGCCGCTGTCGCCGTAGCAGGAGTCCGTCCGCGGCCGGCTGCCGCCGGCGCAGAGCATGCTCGGGGTGATCGTCTGTTCGATCCCCGCATAGTCTTCTCCGCACAGCGTTTCGCTGACAAGCGGCACCTGCACCGACTGCAGCGTGTTCGGGTAGCCGGGTCCATCGGTCGGCGCCGGGTTCACGTCGCCCCAGCCGCTGACGGACGCCATGATCGGCTGTTCAGCCTGGATCCTGGTGGCGGCCGTGGCCTGTTCGACATCCACCGGCAGCGGCGCGATTCTGCTGGCTCCGTCGATGCTCGGCGCCGAGCCGCTCCACAGCGGCCGAGCGAGCGTCAAGAGCCCCACGTCGAGGTTGTTCGTCACGGGGTTGTATTCGGGATCGAACGCAGCCGCCGCGACCGGATCGCGGACGCTGCCGGGATCGGTCGGGCTTAGGTTCGTGGAGCCGGCGAGCACCTCCATTTCATCGAGCGGGCCGACCTGGCCGTGCGCGCCCGTGTCGATGCAGTGCGCCGCCGTAACGACATGGGTGGCATCGACGATCACGCCTCCACAGAAGAAACCGACCGACGGTGACCCGGCATGCGGGTTGTAGAGCGCGACCTGGAACGGGAAGCGGGCGATCGAGGTGCTCGAGCCGCCGACGATGCTCGCGACCGCCCGCGGGGAGGGCGAGCGGCGGCTGTGAGCCGCATGGCTGCTGCGGGCGTCGTGGCTGCCGCGGGCATCGTGGCGGCTGTGGGCGTCGTGGCTGCTGCGGGCATCGTGGCGGCCGGGGGCGGAATGGCGGCCGTGGAAGGAACTGCCTCCGCGCACGGTGCGCTGCGCGTGAGCGGAGGCCGCAAGCAGACCGGGGGCCGCTAACAGCAGGAGCGCCCCCAGGAGCAGGAGTGAGCAGGCGCTCGCGCGCCGCCCATAGACCATCATCACAACGCACGCCTCCCCAAGCAGGAACTGCGAAGTAGGTGCTGTCTCCTCTCCTCAATTCAGCGTAGAGCACATCTGACCTTTTTGCAAACGACTGCGTACCGACGTCGTTGTGCGGACGGTACAAAATGTCGATCACTGGTCGGCCCATGCGTCCCAATGCCTTTTGAACACTAGGGATCAGCGAACGGGTGCTGGCCCCGTTCACGAGCCGCTCAGATGACAGAAATGTCAGTGCGAGCGTGAGGAACTTCAGAGGAGCGCGAGCTCGGCGGTGATCTCGCTCACCGCGGACTTCGCGTCGCCGAACAGCATCGATGTCTTCGGGTCGAAGTAGAGCTCGTTCTCGATGCCTGCAAATCCAGGATTCATCGAGCGCTTGATCACGATCACCGAGTGCGAGTCGGCGACCTCCAGGATCGGCATGCCGTAGATCGGCGAGGACGGCGTGTTCTTCGCGGCCGGGTTGGTCACGTCGTTGGCGCCGATCACGAGCGAGACGTCGGTGCGCTGGAACTCGGGGTTGGCGTCGTCCATCTCGCGCAACTGGTCATACGGCACGTCGGCCTCGGCGAGCAGCACGTTCATGTGCCCCGGCATCCTGCCGGCGACGGGATGGATCGCGTAGCTGACCTCGACCTGGCGCGCCTCGAGCTCCTTCGTCAGCTCGCGCACCGCGTGCTGAGCCTGCGCGACGGCCATCCCATAGCCGGGGACGATCACCACGCGGTTGGCGTAGGCGAGCTGGATTGCCGCGTCGGCCGCGCTCGTGGATTTGACCGTGCCGGCGTGCTCGCCCGCGCCTTCGGCGCCCGCCACGGCGCCCTCGCCGCCGAAGCCTCCGGCGATGATCGAGGGGATCGAGCGGTTCATCGCGACCGCCATCAGGTTCGTCAGGATCGAGCCCGACGCGCCCACGATCATGCCCGCGACGATCAACGCCGGGTTGTTCAGCGCCATCCCCGTGGCCGCCGCCGAGAGCCCGGTGAAAGCGTTCAGCATCGAGATCACGACCGGCATGTCGGCGCCGCCGATCGGCAGCACGACCGCGTTGCCGAGCAGCGCGGCGCAGACGAGCATCCCGATGAACAACAGCTGCGAGTGCGCACCCGCGATCAGGTCGATGCCCGCCGCGAGCACGAGGATCAGCAGCACGAGGTTGACGATCTGCTGGGCGGAGCCGAAGCTGATCGGCCGTCCCGGGATGATTTCCTGGAGCTTGCCGAACGCGATGTTCGAGCCCCAGAAGGAGACCGAGCCGACGATCGCGGCGAACACCGAGAAGATCGCGACATACGTCGGCACGCCCCCGATCTGGATCGAGGCGCCGGTCTGCAGGACGACGCCGCCTGCCAGTTCGCGGCCGACGTGAACCGTGTGGGAGCCGTAGGTCGAGCCGTAGTGGCGGAACTCGACCCACGCGATCAGCGCCACCGCGCCGCCGCCGACGCCGTTGAACAGCGCGACCATCTGCGGCATCGCCGTCATCTTCACGTTCCTGGCCGCCGGGATCCCGACGGCGGCGCCGAGCGCGACGCCGAGCACGATCAGGCCCCAGTTGCCCTCGCCCGGGTTCAGCAGCGTCGCGATCACCGCGATCGCCATGCCGACGGCGGCGATCCGGTTGCCGCGCACGGCGGTCGTCGGTCCCGCGAGACCCCTCAGACCCTGGATGAAGAGGGCGAAGGCGACGATGTAGAGCACGTAGATGAAGCTTTCGCTCTGCACGAAGCTCGTCGCGATCGGCAGGGTGCCCATAGCGCTCATCACGAGTCGCCCTCCCCGTCGGTGGTGGTGGTGGAGGAGGAGGAGGAGGTAGTGGGAGTAGCTGCAGTGGAGGCGGCCGCGGTCTCGTCACTCGCCGCGGGCTTCGCCTTCGGCTTGGCCTTGAACATCTCGAGCATCCGGTCGGTCACGAGAAAGCCGCCGACGACGTTGATCGTGCCGAACGCGATCGCGATCACGAGCAGCGCCTTGCTGAGCCCGTCCAATCCAGGCAGGCCGACCAGCAGCAGGCCGCCGAGCAGCACGATCCCGTGGATCGCGTTCGTGCCCGACATCAGCGGTGTGTGCAACGTGTTCGGCACCTTCGAGATCACGACGAAGCCGATGAAGCCCGCGAGCACGAGAATCGCGAGGTTGGTCGTGAGCGTGCTGGCGATGATCATGTTGCCGCCTCCACCGCCGCTTTGGCGCCCGGATGGACGATCTCCCCCTCGCGCACGATGCAGGCGCCGCTGACGATCTCATCATCGAAGTCGAGGTGCAGGTTCCCCTCCTCGTCGACGAGCAACTCGAGCAGCGCCTGGACGTTGCGCGCAAACATCTGTGAGGAGTGCTCGGGCATGCCCGCGGGCAGGTTCAGCGGGGAGAGGATCTTGACGTCGTGGCGCACGACCGTCTCGCCGGGCTCTGTCAGTTCGCAGTTGCCGCCGGCCTCGCCGGCCATGTCGACGATCACCGAACCCGCCTTCATCCCCTCGACCGCCTCGGCCGTCACCAGCCGCGGCGCCGGGCGCCCGGGGACGAGCGCGGTCGTGATTACGACGTCGAAACCCTTGATCGCCTCGGTCAGCGCCCGCTGCTGGGCGGCGCGCTCCTGATCGGTCAGCTCGCGCGCGTAGCCGCCCTCGCCGCTTGCCTCCAGCCCGAGGTCGAGCCACTGCGCTCCCAGCGACTGCACCTGCTCGGCCACCTCAGGCCGCACGTCGTAGCCGGTCGTGCGCGCGCCCAGGCGCTTGGCAGTCGCGAGCGCCTGCAGCCCGGCGACACCCACGCCCAGCACGAGCACCTTCGCCGGCGGGATCGTGCCGGCGGCGGTCATCAGCATCGGATAGAAGCGGCCCATCTCCTCGGCCCCGAGCAGCGCGGCACGGTAGCCGGCGACGTTCGACTGCGAGGACAGCGCGTCCATCGACTGCGCGCGCGAGATCCGTGGGATCGCCTCCATCGCCAGCGCTGTCGCCCCGGCATCGGCGAGCGCACGCGTGGTCTGCGGGCTGGACAGCGGGGCGAGAAAACCGATCAGGACCGAGCCAGCGCCGAGCCGGCGGATCTCCTCGGCGTCGGGCGGGGCGATCTTCACGACCACATCCGCGCCCCAGAGCGCGGCAAGATCGAGCTCGCCACCCCCCGTCCCAGGCTGCTCGGAAGGGCCGACGATCTGCGCGCCGGCCTCCACGAAGGCGGCATCCGGCAGCAGGGCATCGGCGCCCGCGCCGCTCTGGACGAGGACGTCGAGACCTTTGGCCCCCAGCTTGCTCACGACCTCCGGCACGAGCGCCACCCTGTGCTCTCCTGCCGCGGTCTCCTTCGGAACACCGATCCGCATGTGCGCCGAGAACGTATCCCATTGTGTTGATGAATGCCCACCCACCCATGCCTGTCGAGCACAGATGCGCGCGGCGGGCCTACACAGATGCACGCGGCACGCCTATCATCAGAGGCCCGGGTCGAAGGCCCCGGCCGATCCCGGGCGACCGCGAATGACCGTCAACCTGACCCGCATCTACACGAAGCTCGGCGACGGCGGCGAGACCCATCTCGGTGACATGAGCCGCGTCTCCAAGCTCGATCCGCGGGTCGAGGCCTACGGCACCGTCGACGAGCTGAACGCCACGCTCGGCGTCGCGCTGCTGGCGCCCGGGCTCCCCGAGACCTTCGCCGGCTGGCTGCGCCGCGTGCAGAACGACCTACTCGACCTCGGCGCCGACCTCTCGGTGCCCGCGCCGCCCATCGATGACTCCCCGTCGGGGAAGGCCGAGCGCGAGCGCCTACGGATTGGCCCCGCCTACACCGAGTGGCTCGAGCAGGCCTGCGACGAGGTCAACGCGACACTCCCTCCCCTGCGCTCGTTCGTGATCCCCGGCGGCACGCCCTCCTCCGCGCACCTGCACATCTGCCGCACGGTCTGCCGCCGCGCCGAGCGCCGCGCGATCGCCGTCGGGGAGAAGATCAACCCCGAGGTCGTGCGCTACCTGAACCGGCTCTCGGACCTGCTGTTCATCCTCGGGCGCGCCGCCAATCGAAACCCACCCTTGCGGGGCGGCTCCGAGGCCGAGGGAGTCAATTCCCCTGGATCCGCCGGGTCAGGGGCTGACCCTGGAGCCGCGTCGCCTGGAGCCGCGGCGCCTGACCCCAGCCCGCCTGGCCCCGAGTCCCCCGATTTCGGGCCCCCCGCCCCCGAGCCGCTATGGAACCCCGGCGCGCATGGCTCGAACACCGCTTCGCCCCAGTCTGCGTGATCTGGCGCGCGCATCGGCGGCGCGCAGACCGGCCACGGCCAGCGCCGCCCACAGCGTGCCCACCAGATAGCCGCCGAGCACGTCGCTCGGCAGATGCCACGCGAGCAGCAGCAACGAAAAGCCGACGGCCGCCGCAAAGATCGCGCCCAGCAGCGCGACGGTCGGACGCAGGTGTCGGGGCGCGACGAGCACGGCGCACCACACGAGCGCCGTAGCCGCGCTCGCGTGCCCGCTCGGCCACGAGGCGGCGCTGATCTCATCGCCGTAGATCCGCGCGTGCTGGTGGGCGAGCAGCGGCTTGAGCAGCTCCGCCGTCAGCGGCGACATGCCCATCACGACCGCGGCCGCCAGCGCGACCCGGGGGCGGCCCTGCCGTAAGGCGACCGCGATCAGCAGCACGCCCCAGAGGATGTACAGCGCGGGGTCGAGTAGGTGCAGCAGGGCGTTCGCCAGGTCGTCCAGGCGCGGGCCGCCGAGCAGCGTGAAGTCGTACAGCGCAACCGCGTCCTTCACGTGCGTCGCCGGCACCAGCGCCGCCACGACCCAGGTCAGCGCGAGCGCGACGGCGCACAGCCCGGCGACGAGCAGCGCACCGGCCGCGCTCGGCGGGTGCTCGAGCCTGGCCCTCGATCTCGCCGCGTAGCCGGGTCTCTCCGCGTACACGGATCTCTCGTACATCCCTCAAGGGTAGAGACGGTGCTAAACGAGGGCTGAAAGGGAGATTTGGAGAGAGATTGGCGGCAGACACCGCGCGTCCCAAAGATAACTTTTAGGTTATAATGATGGACATGTCAGAGTCATCCCTGCTGCTCAAGAACGCGCGCCGCGAGGCCGGCCTCACCCAGGCGGAGCTCGCGCGGCGGCTGGGGGTCAGCCAGGCTGCGGTGGCCAAGCTCGAGCAGCCCAGCGCAAACCCGACGATTGCGACGCTCGACGATGCGCTGCGCGAGACCGGACGGCGACTCGTGCTCGCCACCGAGCCGGTGCGGCCGGGCATCGATGAGACGCTCGTGATCGAGCAACTCTGGTTGAGTCCCGAGCAGCGTCTCGCGCAACTGGAAAGCATGTATGTAACGGGTCGCGAGCTGTCGCTCGCAGGAGCACGGTTCCGTGGCGAAGTGGCCTGACTACCATCCAACGGCGCTGGTGCAAGCCCTCGTCGAGGGTGGCGTCGACTTCGTTGTCGTCGGCGGCGTGGCGGTCGTCCTGCAGGCGATGCCGCGGTTCACCAAGGATCTCGACATCTGCTACTCGACCGCCCGCGACAACCTCGATGCGCTCGGCGATGTGCTGGTGACGCTGAAAGCACGCCTGCGCGGCATTCCCGAGACGGTGCCGTTCGTGCCCGACGGGCGCACCCTGAGCCGAACACAGATCATGTGCTTGACGACGCCCGCGGGTGACATCGATCTGCTGGTCGCCCCCGACGGAGCGCCCTCATATGCCACGCTGCGCCGCCGTGCCGACGTAATGGAACTGGGCGGTCAAAGCGTACGCATCGCCTCGATCGAGGACATGCTCGCAATGAAGCGGGCCGCCGGCCGTCCGCAGGATCTGGTCGATATCGAATCGCTGGAAGCCGCCCGTCGACGAGGTCGTCGCAAGCCAGAGCGAGGAGAACCGTCCACGGAGGCGTAACCGACATCTCCACTGCCTTCAGGCCACGTTGAGCGATCACGGCCTCACCGGGAACGTCTTGCCCGCGAGCGCGACGAGCGCCTGGGCGGTGACCCACACGGGGGTCTGGGCGCTCGTGCGGGAGTAGCGGATCGAGCCGCCAGGGGCGAGCAGGCTTTCGAGGTAGCCCTCGGGCGAGCGGCTGCCGCGGCGGCGGATGGTTGGGACCCGCCCGCCCCGGCCGGCGGCGATCAGGCCCTGGATCGCCCAGGCGGTCGACTGGGCGTTCGATTCGCTGCCGTACTGCTGGGGAAAGCCACCGTCGAGGTTCTGCGAGCGGATCAGGTAGTCGGCGGCCGCGCCGAGCACGTGCGCATTGTGCGCGCCCGCGTCGGCGAGCGCCTGGAGCGCCGCGCCGGTGTCGTCGACGTCGCTGGTCGAGCCGCGCTGGCCGAAGGAGAAGCCGCCGTCGGAGTTCTGCTGCTGCTCGAGCCAGCCGGCCGCGTCTTTGATCGCGGAGTAGCTCGGGGAGTGGCCGACCGCGCGCAGCGCGAAGATCGCGAACGCCGTCAGGTTGACGAGGTGCTCGAAGGAGTTGTCGCTGTCGCGCGCTCTCAGCACTTCGGCGACCAGGTCATGCCCCGCGAATGAGTACGACGAGGCGCCGCAGGCGGCTGCGGCGAGGATCGTCCGCTCGGCGTCGCCGAGGCCGCTCAGGGTTCCCGCTTCCGCGCGGAGCGCGTCGAGCGCGGAGTGTCCGTCGCGGCGCACGCTCGCCGGATTGCGGCCGGCGGCCGCGAGGCCGATCGCCGCCCAGGCGGTGTACAGCTCGCTGGAGGACTGTTCCCTGGCCGCACCGAAGCCGCCGCCGGAGCTCTGCGCCGAAACGAGGAAGGACAGCTCCGGAGAGAGCGACGCGGCGTGGGCACGGACCGCGGAAGTGGCGAATGGACGCGCGGTCGAGTCGCGCCATGAGAGCGTCGCGATCGCCTCTGTACGGGGTGTACGTGGGGAAGAGATGCTCACGGCGGGGGCTTTCGGGTTGGAGGGAGCGGAGGCGGCGGTAGAGGCGCGCGCGGGCGCACCACCCAGCGTGAGCGCCACCGCAGCGACGAGTGCGAGGACGATCGGCACCCCGGCAACCGCGCCACCGGTGACCGAACCCGGCGCGGCGGCCTTTGGTAAAGGGCTCGTGGCGGTGGACTGAGCCGGGGGTTGGGCGGAGGGCGGAACGGGCTCCCATTCAACTTCCATCCGCGCGCGCATCCGCCCCAGCAGGCGCGCCAGCTCGGGGCCGAAGGCGAGGCCGAAGAGGAAGCTCGCGACCGTGTCCGTCAGGTCGAAGGGCAGGCCCGCGCCAACGACGACGAGGAACGCCGCGGGCGTATGGCTCGCACCGATCGAGAACGTGTAGATGTTCATCACCTCCTTCGCCGCAAGCGCGGCGATCCCGCAGCAGAGCGCGAGCGGGACGCGGCCCAGGCGCCGGCGACTGAGCCGGCCGGCGAGCGCGCCAAACAGGCCGACGCAGCCCCAGGCCGCCATCTGCCAAGGGGTATACGGGCCCTGGCCGAGCAGGAAGTTCGACATCAGCATCCCCACCGCGCCGACGGTGAAGCCGGGCAGGGGACCGAGCGCGTAGCCGACGACGAAGGCGATCGCGGTGATCGGCTTTACGTCTGGTAGGGCGACGAACGCGTCGCGGCCGAGCGCGGCGACGGCCGCCAGCGTGCCCACGACCGCGACCATCCGTGCGGAGGGCCGGCGGCGCTCGTAGGCGAGCCAGCCGACCGCGAGCACGACACCGACGAGGAGGAACGAGGCGAGCGGCCAGCTCATCGCACGGCCCCCGAGACGAGCTTCGCCGGGTCGACGGTCGATCGGTTCGGAACCTTGACACCGGCCTCGGTGCGCGGCACAGTTGACGCGGAGGGAGAGGTCGCGGCGAGCTCGTTCGCAGCCCCGGCGTTCGCATGCCCAGCCCCCCCATTCGCGGACGTGGCCAGCAGCTCCGCCCCCTGCTCGGGCAAGAGCGCGGCGCCGGCGCCGCCGAGGATGCGGGCGGTCTCGGTCGCAAAGTACCAGCCGCCCGCGAGCAGCTCCGCGGTGGGGCCGTCGGCGATCACGCGGCCGTCGGCCAGCAGCACCGCGCGCGCGGCGCAGGCGGCGGCGAACTCGGGGTCGTGGGTGGCGACGATCACGGCCTGGCCATCCGCGGCACGGCGGCGCAGATCGCGTGCGAGCTCAGCCTTTGCGCCGCGGTCCATGCCGCGCGTCGGCTCGTCCAGCGCGAGCACAGCCGGTTGCTCACCTCCACCGCCCTCTTCGCTCACACCGCCCTCTGTGGCCCCGTCGCGTTGATCGCGCCGGCTGCCCTGCTTGCCCCCAACACCGGTGACGATCGCGAGCGCGAGGCGCTGGCGCTCGCCGCCCGACAGGTCCTTCGGGTTGCGCTCGGCCATCCCCGCCAGCCCGACGGCGGCGAGCGCGGCTGGGGAGGCCTCTTCGGCGACGCGCTCGTGGATCAGGTAGTCGCCGGGGTTCTGCAACAGCAGCGCGACCCGCCCCGCGCGCTCGACGCGGCCGCGTGTCGGCTCCATCAGCCCGGCAGCGTGGCGCAGGAGCGTCGACTTGCCGGCGCCGTTGCGGCCCATCAGCGCGACGCTCTCGCCGGGGGCGATGCTGAGGTCGAGGCCGCGAAGGATCGCAGGACCGTCGCGCAGCTCGTGCCAGACGCCCTTCAGGCGCAGCGCCTGCGGGATGCGCTCCCTCCGTCCCAGCACACCCTTCCGGGCGCGTGCCCGCTTCTCCGGCGCCGCGTCCGCGCCGGGGTCATCGCCCTCCGGCAGCAGGCCACGCGCGCGCAACGTACCGCGCGCCTGCTTGACGCCGGTCGGCGCTGGGGTCAGTCCGGCGAGCGCGAACAGCTTCGCCCCCGGCGTCTGCAGGGCGGGCTCGTGCTGCGCGGCCCATTGCAGGAACGATCCGGGATCGCCGTCGTAGGAGAGACGGCCCCGCTCCATCGCCAGCACGCGATCCGCCACACCGAGGCAGCGCTCCAGGCGGTGCTCCGCGAGCACGATCGTCGTCTCCCACTCCTCGTTCAGCCTTCTCAGCAGGCCGATCAGCTCGTCGCCGGCGACGGGGTCGAGCTGCGAAGTCGGCTCGTCGAGCAGCACCAGCTTTGGCCGACCCGCGAGCGCCGCGCCGAGCGCGACCCTCTGCTTCTCGCCCCCCGACAGCTCGTGCGTGGAACGGTCTAGCAGCACGTCGATGCCGAGCGCGAGCGCTACCTCCTCCACCCCGCGCGCGACCGCGGCGTCGGATTGGCCGCGGCTTTCGAGCGCGAGCGACAGCTCGGCTCGGACGGAGCTCATCACGAGCTGCGTCTCGGGATCCTGGAATAGCACGCCCGCGTGGCCGCCGAGATGCGACGGGCCGTGCTCGCGCGTATCCAGGCCGGCGAGCGTGACGGTGCCGGCGAACGTGCCACCGTGGAAATGCGGCGCCAGGCCGCAGGCGGCGTGCAGGAGCGTCGACTTGCCGTGGCCGGAGAGGCCAGCGAGGAGACAGAGCTCGCCGGGTTCGAGCTCGAAGCTCACGTCGTCGAGCGCCGGTGTCTCGGTGCCCGGGTAGCGATAGGTGACGTTCTCGAATGACAGGATCATCTATCGATCGCCTGTCTGTCTGTGTTGCACGCGGGCGATCGAGAACCCCGATCCAGGGCAGCAACGCGGGCTCACGATCACCGGTCGATCCCCCGCCGGTCGAGGAACGGCAGGAGGATCGCGGCGAGGAGCGCCGCGGAGAGCACGAACGTGCCCGCATCGACCTGCATCTGCACGAGCGGATACGCCTCGAACGCGGCTGCTCCGGTCAGCCGCCCGGCGAGGGCGAGCGCGAGCACAGCCAGCGCCGAGCAGAGGAATGCGAGGTCGTGCCGCGACCACGGGCGCCGCATCCGCCGTCGATCTGAGGAGCGCCGCGGAACTCGACGCCCCTCCGCGGCCACGGCGAAGCCGCGCAGCTCTAAGGTCGCCGCGACCTCCATCGAGCGCTCGAGCGAGCCGCCGACGATCGCGCTCAGCAGGGCGACACGGCCGCGCACGCCCCTGGCGGGATCCTCAGGGCGCGTGCGCTGGGCCTCGGCCAGGCGCTGTGAGTCGGCGGCGAGCACGGGGATCATTCGCGTCGCCAGCGAGGCCGTCAGCGCGGAGCGGAACGACAGCCGGCGGAAGGTCTTCAGTAGCTCGTCCGGATCGACCGCGAGGCTCGCCAGCGTCGTGATCAACATCAGCAAAGTCACCTTCAGCGCGATCACCGCGCCGTACACGACGGCCTCGACCGTCAGGTCGCCCTGGCCGAACGGGCCGAGATCGCCGAGGCGCGCGAACACCGTCAGGCCCTCGCGCGAGGCGAGCACGTTGATCGCGACGATCGGCAGGCCGACGATCACGGCGGTGCGCAGCGTGCCGGCGAGCCGGCGGCCGACACCGGCGCACGCGCCGGCGGCGAGCACGGCGATTGCCAGCGCCCCCAGCGGGATCGGGTTGTAGAGGATCAGCGTGGCGGCGGTCAATGCCAGCGCCCACGCCGCGCCAATGCTTGCCCGGGTCGCGTGGAGCGGGCTGGAGAGGCGGCGGTAGAAGAGCGGGCGCGCGTTCCTCACTCGCCCGCCCCCGGCACCGGCAGCTGCTTGCCCGTCGACGCGACCGCGAGCGCGAAGTGGTTCTTCAAGGTGCTTTCGTCGAACGCCTGCGCCGCGCGCGCGACACCCGCTTCGTCGGTGCCCGTCACGACCCACACGATCGCGCTTTCGTTGTCCTTCAGCGCGGCGATCAGGCCCGCTCCCGCCGCGAGCGTGCTCGTCGTGTGCCCACCCCCGTCGAGCAGCGCGAGCGTGCGGCCGTTCGAGGCAAAGCGCGCGTACACGCCGCTCGTGCGCGGGCCGTCTTCGATGCTCGTCACGCTCGGGTCGCCGTGGATCGCGGTCCAGCGCCCGACGACGACCTGCAGCGCGTCCGGCTCGGCGCCGCTGCCGATCGCGGCGACGGCCGCGGGGACGCCGAGCGCGCGCAACCGCGCGATCACCGTGCGGCAGGGGGCGCTCTGCGCGGCGGCGCATTCGATGCGGACGGGCAGCCGCTTGCCTTCGGTGCCGTTCAGGAACGGCTCCGGATAAGAGCCGACGACGGCGGGGACGCCCTCATTCTGGCTCCAGTCGTGCAGGTCCCACCAGATGTGGTCGCCAGGATCGACGCTCGTCGCCGCCGCGCCCTTCGGCGCCTCGATGCCGTTGACGTAGTAGAACCAGTCCCTCGGGTCTCCCCCGCTTTCGCTGCCCCCAGACTGGCCGTCGATGCTCTGCACGAAGCCACCGCCGTACTTCGTCGTGACCTTGCCGTCGCCGTTGCGCAGCAGCAGGCTCATCACCGTTTCCGCGCCGCTGGCTTTCGGGGCTGTGGTGTCGGTCAGGACCTGCGCGCCGAAGTCGCGCGTGACCGTCAGGTGGACCCCGGTCGGGACCGGGCCTGCGCCGAGGCCGCAGCCGGCGAGCCCCGCGGCGGCCGCCGTGGCCGCCGCGATTGTCGCGAGTCGGGCTCGCTTCACGCCCGCTCGCTTACTTGACCCGGAAAACGACGTGGCTGACTCCGTTCACGAGCCCTGTTGGCTGACCGGCGCTGTCGATCGCCTCGATGTCGTAGACGTAATGCCCCTTCGGAAGACGCGCCGGAAGGAGGTAGCTGAAGGACTCGCTCCCGCCCACCGAGAAGAAGGCCGCCGCGCCGCACTTCTCGGTTCTCACGAAGCTCTCCCTCGGTCCGCTGAAGTCGAAGCAGCGACCCCTGTAGCGACGTTGCAGGCTGATCCGCACCTGTCTGAGCGTGCCGCCGGACGGAACCTCGACCAGCCCTGCCAGCAAACGGGGAGCTGAGCGGCGGGGGTAGGCGTGGCCGTTTTTGACCCCGGCAATCTTCGCCACATAGGCGTCCGGAGCTTGGGATATGGTTTTCGTGGTCGTGGGAGACGTGCTCGATCCGACAGCGAGCGTGGTTCCGCAGTTGCCGTCATTCCCGTTGTGCACGCAGACCGTCCGGGGATCAGAAGGCACCGAGTTGGGGGCCTGAGCCTGGATCGTGTAGACCCCCACGCTGGGGAAGGCAAACGTCGCCACACCCTGTACGTTGGGAGTCTCGCTCAATGAGCCGGCGGTGACCGTCACCCCGCCGGGCAAAGACGATTCTGCGGTGCCCGCTCCAGTGTTCAGCGAGCCCACCGTCACCGAGACGGTAGCGCCGACCTGCACAGTGCTCACGGCCGGAGCGGTCTCCGTCAGGAAGTGTTCCGGCGTCGTTTCGCTGGTGGGACAATCGGTGCCGGGAGCGTCACATTGAGCGAAGAACACCACATCGTCCCCTTGGTTCAGCTCCTGATCACATGCACCATTGGTCGCCGGCGCGCCGTTCAACCAGAATGACCAATAGGCATCGGGGGTGACCGTCGGGGAGAACGACGGGAAGTTCAGGCCTTGAACGCCATCGATCTCATAGCCGAGACCGCCGTCGTACTTGACCACCCAGTTGCCCTGCGTCGCATCGTAGAGCGCTCCGCCTGCGCTCGTACCGCTGCAAACATCCGCGGGGATGCCGTCTGGATCGATCGGCGTGTTGGTTGTCGTGACCTGCGTCTGCGGGAGCAGCGTCGTCCCGGTGAGACCGACGACACGAACCGTGACCGTGCTCGGCGTGCCGGCCAAGGCGGGCGATACCAGGAGGAGCGAGGAGACTACGGCGCCGGCAAGCGCCGGCAACATACGACGTGATGCATTGTTCATGTGGGCCAACCCCTTTCCACGAGGGCTCTGTGGGCTTTCGGTCGTCGGCAGGTCTCCTGGCTCCCGGGCCTTCCTCCCACGCCTTCCCGTCTCGTCGGGCCTTCCCGAAACAGTGGCTCCGCGTGACTCTTCTCTTCACGCGCCGTGGTCGGCATCCCCGGTCACAGTGGCGGGTCCGCGCCGGATTCTCACCGGCTTCCCTTCACCTCCGACCGTCTTGTTCTCCGATCCTACTCGCTCGCACGGACCCCTCGCTTCCCGCCCGCCTCATCTTCCTTCCCCTCCCCTCCACCTGTCCTCCCCTCCCTCCTGCTCGGCCCACCGCCTCGTTGACCGGCGATACGGGCCTCCTCTGCGGTAACGACGCGCGGCGGTCTCCCCCAAAGACCCCCGTTCTCTCGCGCGCGCGTGTGTAGCTATGTCGCTATGTCGCCTCAGCCAGGTCGCTGTTCGGGTCGGCGAGCGCGTTGCGCTGGGTCTCGTCGAGGGTCGTCGCGGCGGCGATCAGGCGGCGGGCGTGCTCCAGATCGTCGGAGCGCCCGAACGTCAGCGCCGCCTTCAGCTTCCCATCCTGCAGGTACCAGATCGTGAACTCGCCGTCGTCGTAGCTCCCCCTCACGATCTCCTCGTCCCACTCGCTCGCGGGGCCGACGTACTCGAGCTCGCCCCAGTCGCCCAGGACCGAGTAGAAGTAGGGCACGACTTCGTGGGGCACGTCGCGGCCGAGCATGTTCAGCGCCGCCGTCTTGCCCTGGTTGAACGCCACGTCCCAGTGCTCGATCCTGATGTGCTCGCCGTGGATCGGCGAGTCGTATTCGCAGATGTCTCCCGCCGCCCACACGCCCTTCGCCGAGCTCTCCAGACGCGAGCTGCAGCGCACGCCGCCGCGCGCGCCGATCTGGAGGCCGGCGCGCTTGGCCAGGCCGATGTCCGGCGCCACGCCCGCGCCGATCACGACCGCCTGCGCCTCCAGTTCGAGTCCCGCGCGTGTGATCACCTTCGCCACGCGGCCGTCCCCGTCCCCCTCGAAGCGCTCCAGCTCGTCCTCCCCGTGAACCGTCACGCCGTGCGCCTTCAGCAGGTCTTCCACGAAGCGCCCCGCCTGCTTGCCGAACCCGCGCTCGAGCGTCCGCTGCTCCTGCATCACGATCGTCGCCTGCTTCCCGATCATCGTCATGCTCGCCGCGACCTCGCAGCCGATGTACGAGCCGCCGATCAGCACCACGTGCTCGGCGTCCCTCGTGCTCTCCCTGATCGCGTCCGCGTTCCCCAGCGTCCGCAGATAGTGGATCTCCTCGAGCTCGCAGCCCTCCACGTTCAGTCTTCGCACGTTCGCGCCAGTCGCGATCAGCGCGCTCCCGAACTCGACCTCCTCCTTGCTCGACAACGTCGCCGTCTTCGTCTGCGTGTCAAGGCCCGTCACGCTCGTCCTCGTCAGCAGCTCGATCTGCTGCTCTGCCCACCACTCCGCCGGCCGGAACAGCGGCTCCTCGCGGGTCTCTTCCCCTCTGAGGTACCCCTTCGAGCACTCCGGGCGGTTGTACGGCGCGTCCGGCTCGCGGCCGACGAGCAGGATCTCGCCAGTGGCGCCTTCCTCACGCAGCCATCTCGCGCAGTTCGCGCTCGCCAGGCCGCCGCCGATCAGTAGATGGTCGACCTTTCTCTTGCTCATCCTTCGGCACCTTACAACCCCGGCGGGTGTCTGACCGACCATTTCGCCCAAGTCGGGATGTATGGCAGGATCCGCCAGCGGGGGCCGTCTTCGTCTTTGTTCGGGCCTTCGTCGGTCCCGTTGTGGCTCGTGTCCAGCCTCAGTCCCGCGATCACGATGAACACGTGCGGCTGGGGCACGTCCGTCGCATAGATCGTCACCCACCTGCCCGGGCCGGGATCGCCCCAGTTGACGTAGTCCTGGGCGAGCGGATTGTCTTTCTCGATTTCCGCGAGCGGCCTGACCCCGCTGCGGTACAGCACGTAGTTGACGGTGCTCGAGCAGTCCTCTTCGCTCGCGCCCAGCGGATCCGGGTGCCCTCCGGGGCCGTATGGCAGTTCCTGCAGCTCGTTCCCCGCCACGACCATCGCCTGCACGGTCGCCGGCACGCCTTCCGGAATCCACGCCAGGTGTCCGTCGGCGGGGTCGAGCTGTGCGCGTTCGCCCGGGATGAACTCCATCGGGGTCGGGCTTTCGCCCTGCACGCGGCCATAGCCACCCCCTCCGACTCCTGCGCCGGGCCCTGTGGGGGCGCCGCCACCCGCGATTGGCTGCGCCGGACCGGTGGACGAGGACGGCGACGCGCGGTACTTCGCCGCCCAGCTCTCGACCTCGTCCACGTACCATTCGGCGTGGTTGTAGGCGTAGATTGCCCTCCGGTAGTCGCCCGGCGCGCCCGACGCGCGGAGGTAGTTCGCGGCCCCGAAGATCGCGTCTTCTGGGTTCCAGCGGTCCGGCGTGCCGCCGCCCGGCGCCACCCCGTACGTCGCCCAGGTGCTCGCGAGGAACTGCATCGGGCCGCCGGCGCCGGCCGAGTTGACCGCGCCCTCCTGCGTGCACGACGGATCGGGGTCGCGACCGTGGTCGCACTCGACCTTCCCGATCCCCGCAATGATCGCCCAGTCGAGGTGGTAGTGCTGGCCGGCCTGCTCGTAGGCGCTCAGGTACTCCGGGGGGATTTCTTGCTTCGCGAGGGCCGAGGGGGCGTCGGTGGGGTCGGTAGGTTCCGGCGTGCCGGCGGCGGGGCCAGCGAAGCCATGGACACCAACGACCATCATCAGCGTCATCCCCAAAAACATCACCGTGATCGCGACGGCGCCCGCGATCAGCGCGCCGATCGCCAGCGGCAGGCGGGGCAGGCGCGGCAGGTGCGGTAGGTGCGGTAGGTGCGGCAGGCGCGGCCAACCGGGCAAGGGCACCCCCGCGGCGCCCGCCGCGATCCTGACTCCCGTCGCGAGCCTCGACCCCTGCGCCGTTCTGAAACCCGCCGCCGAGCCCACCGTCATCGCCGCCGTTCCCCACCGAGCTGGCGTTTGCGCCCAGCCATCACTTCGTGCGCGTCGCGCATCACGCGCGACCTGCCGTTTGGCCTCCCGGCTGCTTGCCAGTCCCGCACCCCAGCCTCGAAGCCCGAGCGTTTCGTTCGCGGATCGAACGAGATGGGCAGCTCATGGCCTTCCGCGTTCACCTCCTGCTCCAGCACCTGTCCGAACTGCTTCTCGACCTTCTTCTGCTCCCGCGGCTCCAGCGAACCCTCGCCAACTGCCGCGACCTCCCTGGCCGCCACGCCCGCGCCCTTACGCACCGCCAATTCTTGATCGATCTCTTTCCTCGCCGCCTGTTTACCGGAGTCGTCGAGCGCTTCGTACTGCCGCCGTCCGTAGTTCGCGATCCCCGCCGCCGCCGCGTAGTCGCGCTCCCCTGCAGGGAGCGCCGCCTGGGCGTCGAGGAACTGCCCGCGCCTCTCCGCCTGTGCGCGCGTGTAGACGTTGTCTCCCGTCTGCTTGGCCTGTGCGCCAATCTCCACGGTCCGTTGTGCTGCGGCGAGGGTGTCTCGATCGCTCGCGATCTCTCCCTGCAGACGACCCATCTGCCCCCGCAGGTCCGCGGCGCGTTCCCGCTGGGCCTGCTCTTCGACGCCGAGCTTGTCCGCTGCGCTCTTACGCTTGGCCGATGGGTGACCCTTGCGATTGCTCAGCGCCGCTTTGCGTTTCCCTGCGTCGGCTGCCTTCCCCTGGGCGGTGGCGTGTTCGCCCTGCATCCGCTCCAACTGGGCCTGCTTGGCCGAGATCCGCGCTTCGGTCTCCGGCGCCGTCCGCACGAGCGCCTGCGCCTCGCCATACTCGCGCTCGAGCGAGCGCTTGACCTGCCCGTCGGCGATCCCTTTCGCGTGTTTGAGTCCCGCCTGTGCGCGCTTGCGCCGCTGCTCAACGCTCGGCGGCGACGTCTTGAGCTTATTTTTGACCCATTTCCCAGCGCGCACGAGCTCGGGTGGGTTCTGCGCCCGTTCCCGCGTCCGGCGCAACAGCGAGCGGTGTTCCTGGTGGTGCGCTCCCGCTCCTCCCCCGTGCGCGTCGTGGACAAAGCCGTTGACCTCGTGGCGCTTGATGAACAGCCACCACCACATCGTCGAGACGAGCGCCCACTGCGCCGCCCAGCCGACTCCCGGGAGGCTCATCACCGTGCTCTGCATCAGCAGCACGATCCCGAGCAGGAACGAGTAGATCAGCTTCGAGCAGACCGCTCCGAGCAGGCGCGTTCCCCACTTGCGAAACGCGGCCCGGCCACCGTCGCCAAGCGCCGGGGCGATCACCGCCGCGGGCGCGAGCAGCAGGTAGAACATGCTGAACAGCGCCGCGACCAGCAGGCGTATGCCGATGAAGCCGAGCACCAGCACCATCCCCAGCACGCCGATCCAGAACAGGCACAGACCACCGATCCGCCAAAGCGTGCCGCTTCCGGTGCGGAACTCCGCCTCGCTTGCCGTGGGCCCCTGACACGGTTCTTCCGAGCTTCCGCACAGCACCTGGAAAAGCCCGACCTCGTTCTTGAACGGTCCGTAGTCGTTGATCGAGTTGCGCTGTGCTCCGTTGGCAGGCAGCGCGAGGAACAGTTCGCGGTTGGTTTTCGCGCTGCGCAGCAGCTCCGCGCCGTGAACGCCGATCGTGGCTTGATCCTGAGCCGCGATCCGCTGGGCCGCCTTCTCCAGGCTGGGATCCAAGCCCCTGCACCAGCCCACGTTGCCGAACTCCATATAGCACCACGGCCCGCCGACCGTGCCGCTGAACACGCTCTGCATGCTTTCCTCGAGCGTGGCACCGGAGTTTTCCGGTGTGCCTGAGGCCACCGCGGCGAGCGTGCCCATGCTGGCCTCGTTGGCCCATTCGTCGAGCGCGCCGATCGTGCCCAGTGGGTTGATGATCACCCACAGTCCACCCATCATCATCACGCTCATCAGCACAACCTCGCCGAGCGTCTGGGCCACCCGCCGGCGGATGATCCCGTGGTACAGCGCCAGCACCGCCGCCCCCACCAGCGCGAGCTCGAGCCAGGGCTGGGTGAATGAGGTCCGCGTCTGGCGCAACCTTTGCGCGATCCTGCCGATCACCCCTATATGGAACAGGTCAAACGAGTAGCACCACTCGAGCATCACGATCACGCCATGCACGACCGCCACGAGCAGCGTCCAGCTCCATTGCACGCCGTTCAAGACCTCCGCATCGACATCGTTGGAGATATCCGCAACGCCGGTGTTGATGTGCACGTCGAACCCGTAATCCCCGGTTGGAGCAGCCGATGCGTCGAAGTGCGAGATCCGGCAGGCGCTCGCGGCCTCAGCCGACAGTTCGCCCACGGCTTTGTGACTGCAGAAGGGACTGCCAAGGCCGTTTTCAACGAGGGGATCGCCGCCGCTTGTGGACACAGAGGCTTCCGCTTCGTCGTTCGCGCCGGTTCCCGCGCCGGAGCCCGTACCCAGCGGCGGCTTGCTCGGGGCCTGCGCCGGGCCTTTCGACGGCGGGGACTTCGCCGCGGGCGCGTTGTTCGCCGCGGGGGCGTGGCTCGAAGAGGATGCCGGCGACCGGCTGGGCGTCTTTACCGGGGTGCGGACCGGCGCCCTTGCGGGGGTTCGAATCGGGGGCGGTGAGGAGGAGTACACCTGCGCGCTGCTCGCCACCTGCACGCCAAGCCACATGAATACCGCGACGCACGCGCACCCGGCCAGGCCCACCGCCACGGAGCGCCGGACCAAGTATCCGTGCTGCGCCCTCACGCCGGTGCGAAGCTGGTCAAAGGTGCCTGCGCCACCGTCACGCGACCCCGGGTGTCGTCGAGAACGCACGCAACAGCGACGGCAGCACCACATCGACCTGGATCGCCTCGACCCGCCCCGCATGGTCACGGAACAGACATCTGCCCGCCTCGAACTCGAGCAGGCTCTGGCGCGCGCGGCGATCCTCGGGGTCGAGCCCCAGCAATTGCAGCGCCCTGCCCGCCTCCGCCTCCGAGCGCATCCCGAACACGAACGTCGCGCCGAGCAGGTTCTCGAGCGACTCGCGCTCGCCCACGAGCGCGTCGGTGACGAGCTGCGTCGAGATGATCGGCACCGCCAGCTCCGAGCGGCCCATGCGCTGCAGCGATGCGAGCAGCTGCCGGCCAACGGGGTCCCCCAGCAAGCGCCAACCCTCGTCGAATGACAATGCTATATTGCGTACATGAGCGCTGGCGGCCTGCAACTCGATGCCTACATCCGCGTCTCGCAGGTGCGGGGGCGCTCGGGCGAGAGCTTCATCTCGCCGACGGTTCAGCGGGAGCGGATCGAGTCGTGGGCTGGGGCGCACGGACACACGCTGGTGTGGCACGAGCCGGAGCTGGACGTCAGCGGCGGCACGATGCACCGGCCCGTGTTCGACCGGATCATGGAGCGCGTCCGCAGCGGCGAGAGCGACGGCGTGATCGTCGCCAAGCTCGACCGCTTCGCGCGGACGCTCGTGGGCGCGCTGGGCACGCTGGAGGAGCTCGAGCGCCACGGCGCGGTGCTCGTCAGCGTGGCCGACAACATCGACCTCTCGACGCCGATGGGCAAGGCGTTCCTGCGAATCCTGCTCGTGTTCGCCGAGCTGGAGCGCGACCGGATCAGCGAATCGTGGAAGACGGCCAGCAGCAACGCGGTCGCGCGCGGTATCCACATCGCCAAGTTCACGCCGATCGGCTATGACCGCAGCGCCGACAAACGGCTCGCGCCCAACGGCGACGCGCCCGCGATCCGCGAGGCATACCTGATGCGCGCCGCACAGAAGAGCCTCACGGAGATCGCGCGCCGGCTCGATCAAAGCGCACCGCGCACGGACGGGGGTCGCTGGACACGATCGAGAGTCGACAGCATCCTCAAAAACCGTGTCTACCGGGGCGAGGCCTACCGGGGCGAGAACGTCAACGCGGACGCCCATGAGCCGATCGTGAGCGTCGCCGAGTGGCAGGCCGCCAACCTCGTGCCCGTACGGTCAATCGCACGCGGCAAGCGGCAGAGCCTGCTCGGGGGGTTCGTCCGCTGCGCGGGATGCCGCTACCTGCTCGCACCGCACCGACTGGAGGCGATCGACAAACCAGAAGGCGGGCGGGCGCCGGTCTACCGCTGCCGCGGCACCCATATCGCCGGCCCCTGCACCGCGCCCGCGAGCATCAACGGGCGCAAGCTCGAGCAGTACGTGGAGAGCGTCTGGCGGGAGCAGATGGCCGAGCAGGCGCTGAGCATCCAACACGACTCCGAGGACCTGCAGAGCGCCACCGAGAAGCTCTCGGAGGCAGAAGCGGAGCTGGCGGCGTTCGCGGCGGATCTGACGCTGCGACGGGTGCTCGGCAAGGGCTACCACGCGGCCGTCGAAGCGCGCGCCAGCGCCGTCAACCAGGCGCAGGCCGAGCTACAGCGGGCGCTCGCGCCGGCCGGCGGCGGCGAGGCGATCGAGGGCTACGACGATCTGCCCGTCGAGGATCGCCGGCGCATCCTCGGTAGCTCGATCGATGCGGTGATCGTCGAGCGCGCCGACGCGCGCGTCGTGCCGATCGAGGAGCGGGTCACGATCCTGTGGCGCGGGGAAGCGCCGAACGACTTACCCAGGCGGGGGCGTGACAACGGGCCGGTACGGGCCTACGGGGTCAGTGACCCGGAGGCGGGAGCGGCTCAGGAGCAGGCAAAGGAACCATGACCCTTAGGCTAGCAGTCCTCGCACACGATCAGTACCTTCTTTCCGGATGACCGGCGATACTTTTGGCGATGCAGCGACGGCGGTCGGGGCTTTCGCGACGATCGGCCTGCTGGGCGCCGCTATCTGGGCCGGCAAAACAGCGAAGGCCTCGGTAGATATCGCTGCCGAGGGGCTCAGGAAGCAGATCGACGAGCAGCGCCGGATCGAGCGACGACGACGTACATATGAACTCCTGAGCACATATCTCAGCGGCGATTTCCTCGAGAAAACCGCCGACGCCTTCCCCGTGCTGCGCGTGTTCGATGAAGACGAGCCAGCAGGAGAAACACGCTGGAACGAACTGTCAGACGCCGAAAAAGGGACCGTCACCGCAGTGATGAACTTCTACGAGCTGGTCGCGAGTGAGTACAACGCCGGGTGGCTTGAACGGGAAGTCGCCGATAAGCACCTCGCGTATGCGACGGTCGTCATGTGGGAGCGTGCACGTGGTCTCACCGGGTGGTTTCGTCGATCTGATCCTCGTTATTTCGAGCAGTGGAAGTATCTGTACGACACCGAGCGCACGACGATCGAAGCTGCATCCGGTCTACCCCAAACGCCCGTCTCGTCTCCTCCCGGTCAGTAGCAGTGAGTTCAGCCAGCGGCCTTCGTCGGGAGGGTCGGGCGTAGCTTTGACGCCCTCGATTTTGAGGGGGGTGATTTTGATTCCGTCGGCCCGACCCCCAGGCGATGAGCGCTGCCACCGCCCCGCCCGCCCCCGGTGAGGCAGTAGACGTGGAGCGCCCGGCACCGGCGGTTCGGAGCTACGCCACAGCCGCCGCGTCGACGCTCGCCTCATCCGGTATTGGCCGGAGCCGGTCGATGCGTAGCTCCGTGGGTGGGTGGGTGTGCTCGGTGAGCCAGAGGAATGGGATTGGGTTGTCGTGGATCAGGGCGTGGACTTCGAGGAAGTCCGCGAGCTCGTCGGCCTGGCCGAGGCTGGCGGCGTATTGGTCGGCGTGGTACTCGCGCTCGCGCCAATACCGGCCCCATACGGGGCCTGTGAGCCATAGTCCGAGGCCGCCTTTCGCGAACAGGGAGACGATGAACAGGAACCGCAGGAACCCGAACAGCGCCCGTGTGATGTCGGGTTCGAGATCGAACACGTCGGTCGCCGGACGCGGGGTGTACTGCAGGCGGGGAACCAGCTCCAGCACCTGTGGTCGTGAGCGTCCGGCTGCCGCGCCCGCTCGGAACGGGGTGGAGAACACGATCAGCCGGTTGATCGCCGTCGTCAGCCGCGCGTCGGGGCTACCGAGGTGTCCCAGCTCGTGCGCGAGCACCGCCGTGACATGATCCGTTTCCAACAGGCCCCGGGAGACCATCAGCGCGTCGCCGCAGACCGCGGCATCGGGCTGCGGGTTGTCGATCACGAACCAGTGCGCCGGCAGCGGCAGCGGGTTCTGCGAGTTGGCTTGCAACAGCTCGACGGCGTCTTGGTAGGCGAGCTGCTCGCGTTTGGATGGTTCGCGGCCGCCGGCGCGGGTTTGCCACCACCACGCGCCACCCGCCGGGTTCAGCAACGCGACCGCGGACCATGCGGTCGGTATCAATGCGACGAGCGCCCATTCGGTGCCGCCGTAAGGGTTGCCTTCGATCACGAGGATCGCGAAGACGATCAGGAGCGCGAGCAGGTACCGCGCGATGATCACCGGTGCTTCCGCGACCAGCGCCAACGCATACATCGACATCGCACCAGGGGAGAAGAACGGCCGTTCGCGATCGACGATCACACGAGCCTTCTCGCGGGCATCGAGCGCTCTGTCGTGGGCCGTTTGCAACAAACTGGGCATGTTGTGCCTCCTTGGTTGTTCAGAATGGGAGCGTCCCTGCTCCCTTCTCCGACGAACCACCCTCAAACGGGACAACCTCAGGGAGATCTTTTTCGGGCAGCGGCGCGCGGACGGTCGGCGCGCGGGGGACCTTGATCTTCATCGCGCGGCCCCTGCTGATCAGGAACGCCATGCCCGGCTCCAGCGCCCGGACCTTGTTCGGGTCCACCTTGAACTGATGCTGCAACCTGGCCGACCCGGCGCCCGTTGCGCCCTCCGCCGCGAACTGCGTCGAGTACTCCATGCCCTGCTTCGTGCCGGCGAGGGCGATGATCGCCTCGGGGGTGTTCACGCGGTGGCAGATCACGCTCTCCACGCTCCCTGTGATCCGTTCGGCCTCCGTCGCGTCGCCCATCCCCGCGACGACCTGCGGGGCCAAGACGAGGCTCGTGTTGAAGCCCCTCGCCTGCTCAACCCTCGCCGCCATCCCTGAGCTGGACGCCAGCGCGGAGAACTCGTCCACGATCAGCACGCAGAACTGCGCCTTCTCCTTGCGGCCGGTGAAGTAGTGCGCGAAATCCTCGAACAAGAACCGCGCGAGGCCGCCGGTCTCTTCCCGTAGCGCGAGGCTGTCGAGCAGGAGATACGCAGCCTGGGTGTCCTCCCACGCCCATTTGCCGTCGAGCGCGCCCCTGGTCTGGCCGAAGAACGCCTCGTAGCGCAGCCTGACCTGCGCGACCTGCTCCACCTTCAACGCCGCGACCGCGCTCGAACCCTTGTGCGCCACGGCGAGCAGCCCATGATTCATCCGCGCCAGCACTTCCCCGGACGACCTGGGTGGGCCGTCGGGGTGCTCGCACACCAACCGCAGCGTCGTCTTCGCGACATCCCGGTACCACGCCGCCGGTCCCTCGCTGGTGTAGTCGATGATCTCCATCAACCTGCCCTGGATCTCATGCGCCCGCCCCCGCCAACCATCGAACGGCTCATTCGGAAACACCCGCGTCGTCCTCCCGGCATCAGCCATCAAGCCACAGAAACGCTCCGCCGTATCACGGTCACCCTTCCCATCCAAGTAGAACACCGGCTCGGGTCCACGAACGGGAACAGCCCCCTGGGTCGAAGGAGACCGGCGCCGCCCGAAGATCCCCCGCGCATGCTTCCCCGTCGCGCTCATCCCAGCCACCGCTCCGAATCCTCGCCCTTCGACGCCGGCAACTCGCGCACACCCAGCCCCGGCCAACGACCGCCCGCGGCCAGCCCGCTCAACTGGCGGTGCGGACCCGGGGCGCAGAAATACAAGACCGCGTCATACCGGCCCACGAGCTCGTCGAGGATCGCCGTGATACGCCGCCGGCTCTTCGCCGTCAACTCGACCTCGATCGCGACCCTCCTGCCCGCCGTGACCGCCACACCGTCGAGCAGATGCTGCCCCGCGCCACGCTCCTTCGCCAACACACGCTCCGGGACCCACACCGTCCCCGGAGCACGACCCTGAACGTGCAGGCGCACGTCGTTGACAGCCCCCACGTGCGCGAGCAAACCGATCCGCGGACGCCACACGCCGAACGTCGACCCACACACCACCAACCCCGCCCCCGTCGGCGTCGCCCACGCCGGCTCGCCCACGATCATCCGCTGCGTGCGCACCAGACCCGCCGCGCGGAGGCGAGCGACGGTGCGCTGCACCGTCCTCGGGCCACAACCCATCAGCAGCTCCAGCTGGTCAGTTCTCGCGCCGTACTGCTCTCCCAGCCACGCCAGCACATCCAGGTCGCGACGGCGCAGCGCCTCCGGGATCTTGCGGGGCACCGGCCGGGAGGCAGACGACGCAGGCCCAGCTCTGCGCGATGAGCGGTATCGACGGGCGCTCATGGCTTGCTCTGTCATCGCTTCCTCTCGATCGAAGGGGTCCATCCCCTTCTCCGACGAGCCGGCGCAAACGGGACAGACCCCCACAAGACTTTCTCACGAGGACTCCCCACGCTCGACGCCGGACGACCGAAGCCCGCCGCCAGCCGACGTTCCCCAGCAAGCCACGCAACGACACCCGACATACCACTACGCGCCGCCGCCGCGCCACCACGGAATCCCAGCCACACCTGGATTCCCAGTCCGCCACGCCGCGCGAGCCACCACCCGCCGTTGTTGTTGCTTTTTTATTTCTCTCTGATCTCCTTCCTCTCTGATCCCGGTCCCACCCTTCTACTTCTCCTCTACATCTCTGCCTACCCCTCTCCACCTACTACCTATGGTCATTGACCACCACCCTCTCCATATCTAAACCCTCAAGCTGAGAGGGGGGTGGTCAATGACCATCCCACCACCACCCTGACACTCCCGGTGCAGGCAGATTCCCGAGCCCAGGGCCAAAACCCACGGTGGGACCGGGACCAGAAGCCGGTCGCGAGACCTGACGCGGCTCGCGACAGCATTTACGACAGGTTCTGCGACACGATCTCGAACAGCCCCGAGTTGTGCAGGTATCCCAAAGTGACGATCGGCTGCCGCGCTGGGGTCAGCCTGTCAACGGCCATCGAGCGCCACAGAGCAGGCTCACGGGGCCAGCGGGCGATCCTCCCCCGGCGAAAGATCGATCTCCAGCTGCCGCGGCGACGGCCGCAGCGGCTCGCTCGTCTGTCGCGGCCTCCCCCGCCTCGCCCAGTGCCCGATGACATCGCGGCTGCGACAGGAGTAGTAGTTGACGCGCCGGTCCGTCGGCTGGATCGCCAAACCACCGGGCGCCGCCCCGGTGACAACGGCGTGAAAGCGCCGGCCGCCGTGGTCGACATCGACGATGTCCCCGGCCTGGATGCCATCGAGCCGCATTGCGCATGCAACTGTAGGCTGCGCCCCGTGCGCTGGCTCGTGGACGGGATGAACGTGATCGGCACGCGGCCGGACGGGTGGTGGAAGGACCGGCACGCGGCGATGCTCAACCTCGTCGGCATGCTCGAGCGCTGGGCCGCCACCGAAGGCGCAGACGCGACGGTCGTCTTCGAGCAACCACCATCGCCACCGATCCACTCGACGGCGATCGTCGTCACGTATGCGCCACGGCCACGGCGCGACTCCGCCGACGATGAGATCCTGCGCCTGCTGGCCGCCGACCCCCGACCCGGCACGATCCGCGTCGTCACATCAGACCTGTGGCTGTCCGACCGCGTACACGCGGCAGGCGCCACGGTGGAGCCATCGGCGCCGTTCCGCGCGCTGATCGAAGACCTGTGATCGCGCCCCCCGCGGGCCGAGGGCTACAAACCGACCCGAGGCGGCTAGGTGCAGTGAGGCGATGGCCGATCGCCAACCGAGCCCCTTTGGTTCATCCTGAGCGAGGGACGGGGAACAAAGACCTCTCTAGCAATCAGGCACGCTCGGGTCGACGAACGGCGCACCGACGAGGGTCCCGGAACGACCACGAACGTCGAGTCGAGCATCGGCAACCACATGAGGCAAGCATACCCCTGCGCGCAGGCCGCGAAACCCGCTCTACCTTCGGCAGGTTTGGTGCCGCACCCACCCCCCGCCGGGCGCCACGCCAACCTGCGGCGGGCGCCCGGCGCTGGGTCTTCTTTCGCGGGCCGCCTACATCTAACGCGGCCCTACGACATCAGGCTAGCTATGCGATTTTTTCTCGGATGCCCCACTTCAGCCCGGCGTATGTGCCGGTCGGGGCGATCTTCTGGTCGATCGCGAGTTCGACCGGTTCGCCGTAGAGGCCGAGCTGCAGTTTTGAGCTGCTGCAGTTCACCTGGTGTTCGACCACTTCGGTGCTGAGTTCGGGCAGAATGCACGGCAGGCCGGCTTTCTCGTTCGTTTCGGTTTCGCTGTTGAGGGTCGTGTTGATTTCTGACCAGCACCGGGGTTCACCTAGCTTGGTCCTGATCTTCAGGCTTCCCCAGGGAACGGTTTTTTCCGGAGAGGACATGAGCTTGTATTCGCCGCCGCTCGCGCTTATCGCTCCTTCCATTCCGCTGGCGCCGCTTTCCTTGCCGAGCACGATCGGTTCGGTGACCTGGCATTCGGGCTCTTTGACGAGCTGGCATTTGCTCAGTTCGACCACACGGTGACTGACTGGAATGGTCAGTGTCTGGTTGGCGTTGAAGGTCCCCGACTCTTTCACGGTGGCGCATTCCACTGTGATCGGGCCTCGTTCGTATTTGATTCCCCCGATGTATTTCAGTGTCGCCGGAGTGTTACTCGTGGTCGCATAAGGCACTTCACCGGTGATTTCGCGGATTTCCTCCCCGCCTTTGTACTGAACACAGAACTGCATCCATTTTTCTCTGCTGGTTTTGGTGCATTCCTTCGCCTCAGCCGAAGCCGAGCCGACGGCGCTCAACGCGAGCACCGCCAGCAGGGCGAGGAACGTTGCCCGGTACATGTGTCTCATTACTACTCCTTTTTGTCTCATTCAAACGCCCACCCCACCCCAACGGGTGGCCGGGCGCCGGTCTTTGCTGCCTGCGCGTCCGAGCGGAGCTAACTCCAGATCACCTGGACGCACACTTTGGTGCCCTGGGGACTACGGGCACGAAAACCATCCGCGCGCACGCGGACCGAATGAGACATTGCTGCAGAGAACCTCACCTACGTACTACCTCTTCTTCTTCCTCGGCCTGGCCCTTCCACCGTGCCGCTTCGACTTCCGCTTCTTCCCTTTCCCTTTCCCCTTCTTCTTCCCGGCCTTCCCGGGATTGCTCGCCTTACCTTCCTTCGCTTCCCTCGCATTCAATTCCCCGATCGTCCCATGTGAGATCGGGGGGATTACGATCGGGGCGGAGAGCACCGCGGGCAACCCGGGTGTCGTGAACGACAGTACCGCGCCGCCTTGCGAGCCGTCCCGGTTTGACGCGATCACCCTGTAGTAATACGTCGTCCCCGGCAGTAGATCCCCCGCGAACGTGGCCTGCACTTCCTCGCTCGTGCCTGCCTGCGTGCCCGGCACGACAGTGGCCGGCGAGGACATCCCGGCGCCGGGGGTGGTGCCGAGCTCGAGCTCGATGTTCGTCTGCAAGCCCCTGGTGTCGACATAGCCCGTGACCGTCGCCGAAGATTGGCTGACAGCGCTCGCGGCGCCCGTGACCGCGAGCGGTGGGGTCTTTGCCCGGGTTGTGAACGTCTGCGGCGCGCCGAGCGTCGTGCCGAGTTCGTTGTGCGCGACCAGGGCGTATATGTACGTCGTTTCCGGTTCTAGTTCTTTGAGCGTAAGTTCGACTGGGTGGGCTTCGTAGTCTTCGAAGCTGATTTCCCGGTTTTGGAAGTTCAGGAACGTGAGCTTCGTGTCGTATGTTTCCTTGCCTGCCGCGAACGCGCATGCGACGCCGGCCGGACATTCGGTCGCACCGGGGTGGTATTCGGTGAGGGGCACGTAGTCGATGTGATACGTGGTGGGCAGGCCCTGCGGGGTCACTGTCCCAGACGCGCTCGCGGTCGTGCGCGTCGGTTCTCCCGTGGGATTGGTCGTGAGCGCGGGTGCGCCGTCGGCCTGGAAGGACTGCACGAACCCGTTGGCGGGAAAGCCTTCTTCTTCGCTGGTTTTGTCGTTCGCGACGACGCGGTAGTAGTACGTCGTCCCGGGCTGCAGGCCGGTGATCGGGACGGGGCCGGCGAGCAATCCAGGTTCTTCGTTGAAAACGGCCGGCAGCTCGGGTGCGGGAGGGGCGCCTTTGACGACGACGCCTTTGCCTTCCTGCACCTCCGTTTCGCTGGTTGCGTATTCGAAGTAGTAGCTCGTTGGCTCGTAGTTGGGGTTGATGTGCGCTTCGAGCTTCGGTTCAAAGGAGTTCTGGGAGCTGACGCTCTCGCTGATGACGGCCGGGTCCGCGGGCGGCTGCGTCGTGAGCAGTTCGATCGGGCCCTGTGTCGTGCCCGTCGCGTTGGTCGCGAGAATCCGGAAGTAGTAGGTCGTCCCCGGCTCGAGCAGGTTCCCGATCGATACGCTCGCCGGGATTTGCTGAGTGAAGTATTCCTGCGGGGGCAGCGGATCGGCTCCGTCAACCGTTTGCACGTTTTCGGTGAACGCTTCGTTTGTCGCGAACTGGAACGCGTACGTCGTTTGCTGATACTCAGGGTTGACCTTGGCATTCAACGTCGCCGAGAACACCCCGACTTCCGTCGCGTTCGTTGTCCCCTCATAGACGTACGGCTTGGAGGTCGCAAGCGTTTTGAACGCCACTGACGGACCTTCGAGAAACGGGAAATTTTCTCCGCTCTCGGTCAGACAGAACTCATAGGTCTGGTTCGGTTCCAGGTTCGTCGCTTCGATTTCCTCGGCTTCTTTTGCGTTACCGAGGGCTTGGCCGGGCGGTTCGGGTATAGAAAACGCTTCCGGACGGCATGCTTCGGTCGAGGACTTGTAAAAGAACCGATATTCACCCGGTTCCCCAGCTTTGCCCGGGTTCAGTTCCCCGTGCAGAACCGCCGAGTTACCGGTCACGGCCGTCGCACTCAAAGTAACCGGTGTTTCCTGAGCAGCGGCAATCGCCGGCATCGCAAGCAACGCCACAACACCAACCAACACCGTCGGGATCAGTCGTTGAATCCTCATGTCACTTACCCCTTCGGTTCGACTTGGACGCTTTGCCCGGTTTCTTTTTCGATGCCTTCTTTACTTTTGGATGGGCGGGTGGGCATCCAGCAATCCTGATCTTCGTGCTCTGTTTGATCGGCGTGCCGTTCTGCCCCGTGATCGCTGTCGGCATCGACAGCTTCTGCCCGCAGAGGCTGTAGTGCGCGCTCGCGGGCAGGTTCGCGCCGAGGATCGAGTACTTCCCCGTCGGGAGCTTGATCTCAAACGAGCTGAGGGGGACGTCCGGCGCCGCTTTGAGCGTGCTCGACGTGATGCCCTTCTTGATGTTCGTGTTGAAGACGACGATCGCGGTCACCCCTTCGCCCTGGAGCACGACCTCGAGATCCGGGAACGCCTCGCCACCGTGGGAGACGAGGTACGCGGGGCCGCTCACGGGCACGTTCAACAGCGGCGTCACCGCGGTGGCAAGACCGACATCCGACGCGGCCGGGCAATTCGCCGGGTTCGCTTCGAACGTCGCCGCGAGGCAGGCCTTCTGCAGCGTCGTCAACCTGGACGGCAGCTGCTTGGGCAAATCGACCTTGACCGACTTCGTGTTCGCGTACGTCCCCGCCGGGCCCGCCGGATAGGTCACCTTCACATCGAGCCCCGCCCCATCGGCTTTGCTCGCGCGACCGGAGACCGAGGCCGTGAGGTCGGGCCTGAACGCGAGGCTCGCGCAGCTGACGGCCGTGAACGGCGTCGAGACATTCGCCGTCGCGTTCTGCGTGGAGAGGAGCTTGCCCGTGACCGCCTGCTGGCCGCAGCTCGTCGGGTTGACCGTGAAGTCATCGCGGTCGAGCAGCACGCTGACCGTCCTCACCTGCAACGGGATCCCGTCGAGGATCTGCGGGAACGGGTCGGAGACGACCGTCGCCTGGATCGTGCTCGGGTTGACCCGGATCGAACCGCGCACCGCGACCACCCCGAGGTTGAACGGACCGGCGACCGCGGGAACCTCGACGACCTCGCCGAACGGGCCGCCGTTATAGGGACCGGTCAGGTAGATCTGCCCGGTGACCGTGTAGGGGTCGGTGCCGGGACCCGCGCTGACCGTGACCGTGCCGATTTTGGTGCTTTCCGGACACGCGCCGGCGTTTGCTTCCGCTTCGCCGCAGCGGAGGACGCCGGCGAGCTTCGCGAGCAGCCCCGGGGGCAGCGTCGCTTCGAGCGAATCGAAATCCTGCTGGGAGTCCGAGCGAGAGAACGACAGCGTCAGCGGGCTGTACACGCCCGCCTGCGGGTTGACCGTGCCCGCGGTGAACGAGGGCGCGAAGCCCTGCGCGCCACACCCTTCGTCGATCTGGAAACCCGGGGTGAGGTTCGCGTCCGCCGTGTACGGCGTGCTCCACGGTGTCAGGTCGACGTTGCTCGCGTAGCTGCCGCAGCCCGGGGTCGACAGCGGCGCGCGCTGGCCGCTCTTGAAGTCGAATTCGAGCTTGTCAAACGGCTGCTGGATCAGGTTCTGGAACGTCGCCGTCAACTGACCCGTCGCCGGATCGAGCGCGACATGACCCGCGATCTTGATCGTGACGCCGTATTCTTCGGAGTGCACTTGGATGAACAGGCGGATCATCCGCCCGGACTGCGCATCGGCCGCATTGCACGGACCGCATTCCGGCGCGCCGACGAACACCTGCCCTTCGACCGGGTTCGCGAGGATCGGGGTATGCACTTTCACCGTCCCCACCTGCGAGGCTTCGGGACACGTCACCGGTTCCGTCGTATCTTCGGCGAACTGTTCGTCGCTGCACGCCTGCAAGCCGTTTGCCGAGGACGGGCTGATGCTCAACCCCCGCGGCAGCGTGACCGTCACGTTCTTCAACGGCGGCGTCGCCAACCCGGTCGGGTCAGTGCTCTGCGGGATCCCCAGGTTCACATCGAGGCCGCTCGGGGCGCCCGCGGCTGCGGTCGTCGGCTTCGCTTCGATTTCAGGGTCAAAGCGCAGCGCGCTGCAGCCCGTCGGCGCCGGCGAGCTCGATTGCGCTGCGGCTTCCGAGCCCAGCCACGATCCGAGCTGGATCGCCGTCGTCAGCGGCCCGCCCGCGCAATCGGATGGATTGGCGAAGAACGCCCGCGCGGGAAGACCGGAGCCATCGACCGCCGCGGGGTCGCCAAAGAACGTGACTTTGATCCCGGCCAGATGGATCAACCGCGGCACATCCGACGAGGTCACCTGCACCGTGTAACCCGCATCGGTGTGCACGAGGTTGGCGTACAGCGTCCCCACCTGGTTCTCGAGGATGAACTCGAACTGCGCCGGATGCCCGCGCTCGGCGGGGACGTTGAACAGCGGCTTCACGGTCTCTGAGCCCTGCACGCTCCCCGAGAAGCCCCAAGTGTCTGTCGCCGCGACTTTTGCCTCGGCCACAGACCCGATGATGCTGTCGGTGGGACATCTGGTTCCGTCCCCCGGAGGGTTGATGAGATACTGGGGGCAGGTGCCGGCCGCCTGAGGATTGCCGACAAACCCGACGGGGAGCTCGACGTCCGCGCTTCGCAAATCAGCAGCCAACACGGTTCTGCTTCGTGTTTCCGCGACGGTTTCTTCCTTTGACAGCGTGGCGGGCGCGAGCACGCTCGTCAGCACGAACCCCGTCGTGTCGATGTTCGGATGACCGCCGGCCTGGGTGTCGAGCGCGCCGGCCGCGTCGAACGCGTTCGCGCTGAACGAGCCGGGCGCGATGCCGAACGCCGGTTCTGACGCGCTCACGTCGACGTCGCTCGTGACGGTTACGGGAGGCGCGCCGCCGCCCGACACCGTCGCCGTATCAATCCCGGCGCCCGTGAAGCCGGGCTTCGGGACGACCACGATGCGAACGCTGAGCCCATCGGTGTTATCGGCTTTCACCGGGAGCGATTCGAATTCGCCCGGGCCCAGTTCCGGGCCACTGTATTTACAGGTCACGACGGATTCTGTGTGTTGACACGAAATCGCTATTCCGCCCGGCTGCTCGTTGGCTTCGACTTCTTCGTAGACGAGGCCCGCGGGCAGCGTGTCGGTGATCGTGACCGGCTGCCCGTTCGTGGCGGCGCCGCCGACGTCGGTCGCAAGCACCGTGATCGAGCCTCCCCACTCCGGGGAGATGTTCGTGGGGAACGTGTCGGTGCGGATCGACCAGCGCGATTCGGGCGCCCCGTTCGCCGCAGACGCGAAGGCCGCGGAGAACATGCAGCCCGCGAGCGCGATAACCGTAATGGACACCGCGATCCAGGTTCTAGATGAGCTACGCATCGGCTATTTCCTCCCCTTCGCGGATCGCTTGGACTTGTGCGCAGCGCCGTATCGTTTCTTCGCCTGCGCTTCACAGGCTTTGCGTTTTGCCTTCCGCTGCTTTTTGCACGCGTCCAGCGCCTTCGCGAGCTTCTGCGCGCGGGTCAGCGCCTTCGGCCTCGCGCTAGTCGGCGCGCTCCCGCCAGAGCTCGCCGGCGGGCTCCCGGGCGCAGCGAGCGTCGCGCTGCCCGGCGCCGTCAACGACGGTGGCACAACGGGCGTGCCCTGACAGGCTTCGCCCTGGCATACGGACGTGGAGCCCACCGCATTGAACCCACCTTCGATACGCGCGTCGTAGATGTCGGTGATCGTGTCCGGGTCCGGCGGCGCCAGCCGTTCGCTGCTTTCGAAGAAGATATCGCGGCCGGACAGGCTGATCTCGACATTTGCGCTTACAGCTCGATCGATGAGAGAGAGCTGCCCATTCTCATACTCATAAATATTCCATGCATATTCGATGCATTTACCATTTTCTTCTTCCACGCACACATTGGCGCGTGCCTGCGCCGTGAGGGCATCGCTGCTGGCGAATACGACCGTTCCGTTTTCAGCCACAGCAGGGTGCGGATCGCCGTCAGGCATGCCCAGGCCCTGTTCAGATTCCAATCCGGGTACAGCTCGACTGATGCCGGCTGAGGACAATGCGCCAACGCCGGACCGATCGGCGCCGGCTTCGCCGGTGGACACCCTCACCAGTTCGCCGGTTTCGCTGTCGTAGCGAAAGACCTGTGCGAAGTGGCTGCCGTCGCCCGGCGTCAAAGCGGCGGAGCTCGTAAAGACCAGATATCTCCCATTAGCGCTCACGTCCATCGGGAGTGGGCTGTTGGAGCTCCACTGGTTCGCATCCGCCGCAGACAAGGTCGCGACGTAGGACGTGCTTCGCGTGACGGTGTTGAATGTATAAAGATTGTCTTCGTCCGCGTGCGCCGTCTCTCCGTAGACGTTGGCTTGCGTACCCGTGAGATCGCCCTTGGCGACAAAGTACACGTGCGAGCCGTCGTCGGATATCGCGCCGACGCCCTGCACCTCCGGCCCGAGACCGCTCGAGTCCCCCCCGGACAGCAGCACCAGCCCAATCGGCCTTTTTGTTTCCGGGTTTAGGTCGAAATCATACTCGTAGAGATTGCAACCGCCGGCGCCAGTCGCTTCAGCGCAGCCTTTTTCAGTGTTACGGCGGGCAGCGCTGTCGTCAGGGTTTACATCCTCATGGCTCTGATTTGTCAAGCTCTGAGTGCTGGTGAAGAAGACCTTGCTCCCGTCGACAGATGCGCCCTCATAGTTTGCGTCGCGAAAGTTCGCCGTTTCTGCGATGTCTTTCCGGCATGCTTCCGTCGTGCAGCCGGGGTCCGAAGCGCCCGCAGAAAGCGCCTTCGGCTCGGAGATCGCAACGGTACAGGCATCAGCCGGATCAGTGCATTCCCCTTCGGCTCCTACGGGGCTCTGTGGTTGCCCACCGTTCACCCGGGCAAACAGCTCGTTGACCGGCGGGAAGTGCGCCGCCCTTTCGCATTCGGGTGCTTCCGGATCGCCCAATCCCGTCGACGTGAAGAACACGGTTTTGCCGCTTGTAGAGATCGCGTTTCGCTGATTTCCCAGCCGCGCGCCACCGCCGGGCGTCGTAGCACAATCGCTGATCGGTTCTTTACCAGTATTACCGACACCGACCAATGTCGGCACTGTATTGCCCGTACCAGCATATTCATACAGCGACACGTTAGAGAAACCTCTACCTAACGCAACACTCGTCGTATCGTCCGGCCATCTTTCGTCGGGTTCGAAAGCCTGCGTCGTGAACAGGATGTGCGACAAGCTGGGGTCAGCCAGCACGTAGCCGGAGAATCCAGCCTGTCCCGAGCCGGTGGGAGAGCCCGGATCGGCCGTCGGCGGCAGCATCGGCCCGATCAGTTCGGGTTCGCGACCTGGATGCTGAATGTAGAGGCTGCGCGCAAACACGGACTGTGAGGGAGCGCGGAGGAGGAGAACGTTGTCTCCTTCACCGTTGGTCAGCATCCTCGCGCACTGCTCGGTCGCGTACGTAAAGGCCCCAAGCGGCGCGTCGTCGACCGCGGAGGTTTCCCAGCCCCCTTCGGTGCGAGCGATGTTGTAGTCGGTCGTCGGGCAGTCGGGGTCGCTCGTCGCATTCGCCAGCACCCCGATCGATTCAGCAGCCACCCGTTCGTCGCCCGCCAGGATCCCAATCAGGCCCACATAGTCACCGTTCTTCACGACCGGGCTGACCATCTCAAACGCCCGGCAATCCGGCAATTCCGCGCTGAACCCCGTCCTGGCTTCGTTGGGACAGGAAGCCTCGTTCAGATCCCCACTCGCAAAAGCCGCGCTCGGGAGGAGCAACGCGCTGCCGGCCACGACGGTCGCGGCGGCGAGCAGCAGGTGTGTCTTTAGGGCCTTCATTTTTTAGTTCCTCCCGTGGGTGGTTCGCTTCGATGACTTGCCCTTACGGTGCTTACCGTGCTTGCCTGGCTTGCCGTGCTTGTTCTTCGTCCGTTCCCGTAGATACGCGCAGAGCGCGACCGCGGGAACCGTCAGCCGCGACGGCCAGCGGACCGAGACGACGCGATCGGAAGCGGAAGCGGAGTCGATCCCTGTCGGCATTGGTCCGTGTGGGTGCATTGCTATTGGCCCTTCCGCTTCGGCTTGGGCTTGTTGCTATTCCGCGTAAACGTTTCCACCGCTGCTGGCGGTCCCTGGACGGGGCGAACCGGCGGGGTGGTGGCGGAGTCGTGATCAGGGGGGCTTTTTGGTTCGTCTGCTTGACGACCGCGCCGTTCTGCCCCGTGAGCTTCGTTGGGAAAGCTTTTCGAAGCGATCTGTCCCGTTCGCGCGCCCCCGTCGGAGAAGGAAGGGAGGACCCCCAACCAACCGACCGAACGGAGACCGCGATGGCCGATCACGACGACACTTCCGTACTCATCGGCGAACTGTGTTCGCTGGCCCGGGACAAGCTGAGAACGCAGTCAGGACGCTCCGTTGCGCTGGACGCCGGGGCGCTTGGCCTGATGCTGCTGGACGTGGCGCTCGCCACGGCCGTGCTCGAGACCAGAGGGGCATACGACCTCTGGATCGCCGCGCTGACGCTGCTCGGCCTCTCGTTCGGGCTGGCGATAGGAGCGCTGCGGCACAAGGGCGCCACACAAACCGGCCCCTCCGTCGCACGCCTGAGCGAGGAACGCGAGACCCGCGACGCGCGCCAGATCAGGGAGCTGATGCGCGCAGAACTCAACGAAGAAGCGCAGGCCAACGACCATTCCCTGGCCCGCAAGGCCGTACTGTTCGACCGAGCGCTGATCGTGATGGCGCTCGCAATCCTGATCGATCTCGGCGGGAGGATATGATGAGCCACATGGAGCAACCCACCACCAACCAGCCCCCGGCGGGCCTGCCGGACATGCCGGACTATCCCAGGACGCCTGACGGCAAATACATGTACACGACATGGGACGGACGGCCAAAATACTTCCCGTCCGAGACCGTGCCCGGCCTCTTCGACTCCCAAATCCTCCCCGACTGGGTCCACGACCGGGTACGCAAGCTCCTCAAACGCGCCCCCAGAGAGGCCTGAGAGAAACCACCGGCGGTCGGACAGCGGCCCGTCCAGATAGCAAGGAACGCCCGGCGTCATCGCTTCCGCTTCCCTGAGGCCCGCCTCGCCTTGTCAACGCCTACCCCAAGCCCTAAACTGGAGCGACTATGGCCACCATCGAACAGCTCAAGCTGATCGAGAAACACAGCTAACGGCCAAACCCCCAACCGCCCGCCCCCCACCGGGGTTGCCAGCAGCTCGATCACCGCTTCCTCCCCTGCTTCGACTTCGCCCCCCGGCGATGCTTCTTAGACCGCTTCCTTTTCTTCTTCGCCCCGCCCTTTTTCTTCCCCGGGTTGATCGCCTTGCCTTCCTTCGCTTCCTGGGCGTCGAGCTGCGCGATCGGGGTGTAGGGGACGACCGCCGGCAGCGCCGCCGTGGGGAACTGGGCGGGGAAACCCGGCGTCGTGAACGACAACACCGCGCCGGCCTGCGAACCGTCTTCGTTTGACGCGAGCACACGGTAGTAGTACGTCGTGCCCGGCTGCAGATCCCCGCCGAACGTGGCCTGCACTTCCTCGCCCGTGCCCGCTTCGGTTCCCGGCACGACCGTCGCCGGCAGCAGCGCGCCCGCGTACGGGGCCGTGCCCAGTTCGAACTGCATGCTCGTCTGCAAACCCCTGGTGTCGACATACCCTGCGACCGTCGCCGAGGACTGGCTCACACCGCTCGCGGCGCCCGTGAGCGCGAGCGCCGGGGTCCTGGGCTGGGTCGTGAACGTCTGCGGCGCGCCGTATGTGACGCCGAGTTCGTTGCTCGCGACGAGGGCGTAGACGTACGTCGTTTCCGGCTGGAGTTCTTCGAGGTTCAGGCCGACCGGGTGGGGTTCGTAGTCTTCGAGGCTGACTTCGTGGTTTTCTTCGTTCAGGTGTGTGAGCTTCGTGTCATACGTTTCCTTCCCGCGCGCGTACGGGTTCGCGGCGCCCGCTTCGTACTGCGCCGCCAGGACGTACGCGAAGTGGTATGTCGTCGCGAGGCCCTGCGGGGTGACGGTCCCCGAGACGGTCGCCGTCGTGCGCGTCGGGGCGCCGGCTGGGCTGGTCTTGGCGGCGGGCCCGGCGTCTGCCTGGAAGGAATGAGCTTCACCGTCTCCGTACGTCGTGCCGGTTGCGTTCGTCGCGACGACGCGGTAGTAGTACGCCGTGCCGGGTTGCAGTCCCGTGAAGCCAAATGGGCCGACGTTGATCTGTTCGAAGGTCGCGGGCAGGTTCGGCGCTGGTGGCGCACCGGGAACCACGACGACGTTTTCGGTGAACGCTTCATTTGTCGCGTATTCGAGTTCGTATGTAGTTTCCTGATAGTTGGGGTTGATTTTCGCTTCGAGTTTCGGTTCGTTGGAGTTCACGGCGGTCAGCTTTTCGTTTTCGACGAACGGCGCTTCCGCGGTCAGCGTCGTGAATTCCTCGACGGGACCTTCGCTCGGTTTGCCTTCAATTTCTGACTGTTCGTTTTCTGCGATCACGCGGTAGTAATAGGTCGTCCCGGGCGCGAGTACCTTCCCCGTGGGTGCGCTCGCGAGCAGTTCGTGATTTTCCGGCGGCAGAGTGGATCCCCCGGCGACGGTCGTGATCGGCGCTTCGAGCGTTTCCCCGGTGGCTTTGGTGGAGTACTCGAACTCGTATTTGGTCGTCTCGCGGTTCGGGTTGACCTCGGCTTCGAGCGTCGCCACGAACGGCGTCACCCCCGAAGAGCTCTCGCTGTCGATGACCGGCGGAGCGGGCGGCAGAGCCGCAGTTTTGAACGTCAGCGACAGCCCTTCAGCAGATTGGCCGTGGACCGTCTCTATCAGGCAAAACGCGTATGTCGTTTCGGGTTCCAGGTTCGTGATTTCGTATTCGACCGCTTCTTCTTTTTTACCGAGCGCTGTACCGGGCGGTTCAGGGAACGTTTCCGCGCCGGGACGGCATGCTTCCGTGGACGGCCGATAGTAGAACTGGTATTCCCCCGCTTCACCTGTCGCTTTCGGGTTCAACACGCCATGCAGAACCGCCGTCGTCGCAGTAATACTCGTCGCTGGCAACGGTTCGGGCTTTTCCGGGCCGGCAGCCAACGCAGGTGTTGCACCAAACACAAACACAGCCAAAACACCAACCAACACCGTCGGGATCAATCGCTGAATCTTCATGATCTAGTTCCCCCTCCGCGTTGACTTGGACGCCTTGCTGTGTTTCTTCCTCGCGGCTTTTGCTTTCTTCGTTTTCGGGCAACCGGTGACGCCGACCTTCGTCGTCTGTTTGTCTGCCGCCCCGTTCTGCCCCGTCATCGACACCGGGATCGAGAGCTTCTGCCCGCAGAAGCTGTACTTCGCGCCCGCCGGGAGGTTCGCTCCGAAGATCGAGAACTTGCCCGTTGGGAGCTTCGCTTCAAACGACGTGAAGGGGACGTCGGGGACCGCTTCGAAGTGGTTGTACGTGACGCCGTGCTTGATCTGCGTCTTACCATCCAACACAACGCGCACCCCTTCGCCCTGCAGAATCACCTCGACATCCGGGAACGCCGCGCCGCCGTGGGAAACGAGGTAGATCGGACCCGCGACCGGAACGCTTAACACGGGCGTTGAGACCGTCGCGGTGCCGATGTCCGCCGCCGACGGGCAGCCCGCCGGATTGCTGTTGAACTGCGCTTCGGTGCACGCTTTCTGCAGCGTCGTCAAACGCGCCGGAAACTGCTTGGGCAGCTCGATGTCGAACTTCGCCGTGTTCGCCTGTCCCGCGACCGGAACGATCTTCACCGTCAGGCTCGCGCCGTTCGCTTTGCTCGCCCGACCCTGCGTGCTGACCGTGACGGCCGGTTTGAACGCGAGGTTCGCGCAGTTGACAGCCTGCACCGGGCTCGACACGTTCGCCGCCGCGCCCTGCGTGCTCGTCAACCTCGCGGCGACGTTCATCGGCGCACAGCTCGTCGGGTTGAACGTGAAGCTTTCCCGATTCAACGTCGCGTTGACCGTCCGCACCTGCAACGGAATCCCATCGAGAATGCTCGGGAACGGGTCTGAGACGACCGTCGCCTGCGCGGTCGTGGGGTTGACCCTGATCGAACCACGCACCGCCACCGTGCCGAGGTTGAACGGGCCCGCGACTGCGGGGACCTCTACGACCTCGCCAAACGGACCGCCGTTATAGGGACCGGTGAAGTAGATCTGTCCCGTCACGTAGTACGGATCGGAGCCGGGGCCGGCACCGACGGTAACAGTGCCAATTTTGCTGCTTTCCGGACACGTGCCCGCGTTTGCTTCGGATTCGCCGCAGCGCGGGACGCCCGCGAGCTTCGCGAGCTGGCCCGGCGGCAGCGTCGCTTCGAGCGCGTTGAAATCCTGTTCGCCGTCCTTACGCGAGAACGACAGGACCAACGGGCTGTATGCCCCCGCCTGGCTGCTCTGCGGACCGGCCGAGAACGCGGGAGCAAAGCCCTGCGGGCCGCAGCCTTCGTTGATGTTGAAACCTGGGCTGAGGTTCGCGTCGGGGGTATACGGCGTGCTCCACGGCGTCAGGTCGACGTTGGTCGCGTAGCTGCCACAGGCCGACGGCGTCGACAGCGGCGCGCGTTCACCGCTCTTGAACTTGAATTCGAGGTTGTCGAACGGCTGCTGCGGGCTTTCCTTGAACGTCGCCGTCAGCTGACCCGTACTCGGATCGATCGAAACCGTCCCCGGGAGCTTCACGTCGATGCCACGTTCGGCGTTCTTGACCTCGATAAACAGCCGCACCATCCGACCGGACTGCGCATCCGCGTTTGTACACGGATTACACTGCGGCGCGCCGACGAACACCTGACCTTCCAGCTCTTCTTTGAGAATCGGAAGGTTCACTTTCACGCTGCCGACGACCGACGCTTCCGGACACGTCGACGGTTCGGTCGTGTCTTCCGCGAACTGCGCGTCGCTGCACGCCTGCAAGCCATTCGCCGAGGAGGGACTGATGCTGAGCCCGCGCGGCAATTCGACCGTCACGTTCTTCAACGGCGGCGTCGCCAACCCTTCGGGTTCTTCGTTCTGTGGCACACGGAGGTCGACGTGCAGGCCCGAAGGAGCGTCGGTGGCGCTGCTGGTCGGGTGCAGGCTGATTTCGGGGTTGAAGAACAGCTTGTTGCAGCCGGTGACGGGCGGTGCTATGGCTTCGCTCGGGATCCACGCAGGGTCTGAGAGATCCGGCACGCCATCCGGTAGGGATGCGCCCTGATTGTCCCATGAGTCAATGTAGCTGACGGTCCGAAGCGGCCCGCCGGCGCAGTTCGCGGGCATCGAGATCAGTGCGTGCGACGAAGTTCCACCACCGTCGTGCTTGACCGGGTCTCCAAAGAACGTGACGGTTACGCCGCGCAACCCCACAAACCGTGGCGTGCGAGTTGAGGTCACCTCGACCGTGTAACCTCCTGGAGTATGTACGACATCCGCATAGAGCGTGGCCACCTGTCCATTGAATATGAACGCGAACTGGGCTGCGTGACCCCTCGATGGAGTCACATTGTACAACGGCTTAACCGGCGCAGAGCCTTCTAGTGCGTGCTGGGGTGCGGAGAGTCCCCAGACGCCGAGTTTCAGGACGGCGACCTCGCCGATCACGCTGTCGGAGGGGCATTCTTCTCCCGCTCGACCCGGTTCGAGCAGCGCCTCCGCACAGGTCGGAGCTGCGAGTGGGTCGCCTACAAGGCCGGGCGGGAGCACAACGGTCGCGTTCGCGAATCCGCCTCCCGTGGGTCCGGTGCGATGTTCGAATTCAGCTGTGTCGCCGAGGCCGTCCAGTTCCGGTGGACCGACTCCGATGGTCTGCACGAGTTCGGTGGTATAGAGATTCGGGTGCGCGCCGGCGGTGGTCCCCTCGCGCCCTTCGGAGTCGAGCGCCTGTGCTGCGAACGGAGCGTCGAGGCCGAACGGAGTTTCGGCTTCACTCGCCTCGATGTCACGTTCGACGGTGATCGGAGCCGCGCCTCCACCTGAGATATCCGCGACGTTCGCCGGGGATAGGACTGGCGGCAGGACCCCTGTTGGTACGATCCGCGCTTTGACAGTGAGAGCTTCAACCCCGTTGGCTGCGAGAGGAAGGGGCGCAAAGTGTCCAGGGGCGACTTCTTCTCCCCGATAGTCGCACGTGATAACGCGGCCAGCGAAGGTGCAGGGTAGCGGTTCCCCGGACGGAAGGATGCTCGCCTCGGCTTCTTCGAAGGCGAGGCCTTCGGGCAACGTGTCGGTGAGCCTAACGGGGGTGCCATCTGTAGCTGTGGCTGCATCGTCACTCGCCAAGAGCACAATCCAGCCGCCTTTGGTGGGCGAAAGCCGGCTGGGCTCGACATCCGTCCGTAGGGTCCAGTGCGGCGCGGCTGCGTCAGCCGACGGGGAGAAGATGGACGCAAGCGCGACGAGCATCCCCATCACTGCCACGACCAAAGTAAGAAAACTAGTTAGTTTTCTTACTGGATACCGGCGTCCGGCCTTTAGGCCCTTCAGGACTCTGGCGTCCCTGGTAACCCGACTCGGGCGGAGCCCTCGCTCAAAGCCCTCGGCGAGGGCTCCATGGACACCTATGCCTGGCGGGCAGCTAGCACGGCCCTTCATCCGGCGGGCCATTGAAAAGGTAATTTTATTAGAGAGGCACATTATCGCTTACCTCCCTTGGCATTCGCTTTGTGCGGTAGCCCGTATCGTTTCCGAGCGGTCTTTTCACAAGCTACTCGCTTCCCCTTCTTCTTATCCGCGTGACATACCTTCAGCGCCTTCTCGAGCTTCAGCGCTCGCGTCGGCGCGGATGGCCGCGGCGCGAGTATGACCGGTGGGGCGATGTTTCCGGAGCCCGAACCCGTGCTGGTGGGGGCAGCAGGCGAGGGACTCGGCACGAAAGCTCCTTGGCAATCTTCGCCTATGCACCGTTCTTCATCGGCTTGAGCGAAGCCGCCTTCCACCCTCGCGTCGTAGATGCCTTCGCTGGGGGCTTGCTGGTCGCCGGCGAGGTTTTCACTCGAGTATAGGAAGACGTCACTCCCGGAGGGACTGATCGCCATCTCTCCGACGCTATCCCTCGCCGCTCCCGCTCCAATCAGATACAGGTTACCGTTCTCGTACAGGTAGCCATTTCCCTGGTATACGCTACAAGCTCCGTTTTCGATGCGGACGCATTGCTCGGTTGCGTCAGGGGTGAGAGCATCAGCGATAGAGAACACGACTGCACCGTTGCTCGCAAGCGCCGGATGTTCATCGTCGCCGACACCCGCTGCGCGTTCCCAAAGATCGTTTAGTGGCCCGGGCGTTATGACTGCCGCGCCGTGTGCGCCAGCGCCACTCTGGTCGAGTCCCGGGGCTCCTTCGGACACCCGGAGCAAGGCGCCGGACTCGGCGTCGTAGCGGAACAACTGCTCCTCGGTTGCCTGATCGCCGGGGGTGAGCCGCGCGAGACTAGTGAAGAGAAGGTAGCGGCCGCTCTCCGTAGTCTGCATGTGCACGTCGGCTCTGCCGCCGAACTTCCTCCATTGGCGCAGATCGCTCGGAGCGAGAGATGCAATAAAACTGGTGCCGTCCGTCTGCGCATCCGTAGTGTAAAGATTGTCGGCGCCATATTGCGCGCTTTCGCCGTACTCGTTGGGAGCTTGGGTGAGAACGCCCTTGGCGACAAAGTACACGCGCGAGCCATCGCCGGCGATGGCGGATACGCCCTGAACTTCGGCGCCGCGCGGATCGGACGCCGCCGAGAGGAGATGCAGTCCTTGGGAAGTATGCGCAACGGACGGGTCGGTGACGTACTCATACAGATTGCAGCCCCCGGCGCTCTGCGTCGAGGAGCAGCCGGGGCGTTCCTGAGCGCTCTGTTCCTGTTCGCCTGCAGTATCGGCGGGATCTTGGTCCTGCGTCGCTCCGTCAGTGAGCTGCTGCGTGCTGGTGAAGAAGACCGCGGATCCGTCCCGCGCGGCGCCTTCGTACCTTGCGTCTCGAAAAGCCGCTTCGGAGGTCTCGTTGCTGATGCATCGCGGTTCCCGGCATTGCGGATCAGATGTGCCGGGAAGTGCCGCTGGCTCTGAGATGGCGAGAGTCGTTGTTCCGGCGATCCTTGCGTACAGCTCGGCAACGGGCGGCGCCTTCGCACCCAGCGGGCAAAGAGTGCCGTCATGGCCGGCGACCGTGAAGAACACGACGTCGCCTGATTCAGAGATCGCCTGCCGCGCACCTCGTTCCGCGCTTTCGGCGCCGTTGAAGGCCACTCCGCCGGGGCCCGTGCCGCACTGGCTGATGAGTTCGCCACTGTTGGTGACCCCCACAAGCGCCGGCGGCCCGCCAAACGGTTCGGTGTACTCGTACAAACTTGGGCTCCCGATGTTTCCTCCTCCTGTGGCGTCGGCGACGGTCGTGTCGCCGGGCCACCGTTCAGCTGGTTCGTGCGCGTCAACCGTGAAGAGAATATGCGTTAGGCTCGGGTTGGGGAACAGGCCCACGCCGGGTTCTCCGGCCGAAGGGAATCGCCCCGGGTTGGACCCGGTCGGCGCACCCGGGTGTGCTCCTGGAGGAAAGACCGATCCGACTGGTTCGTAGGGGCCCCCTTCAGCATGACGATAAAGTTCGTACGCGAACACGGATGAGTCCTTTTCACGAAGGGAGATGATCTCACTGCCCGCTGCGTTCTCAACGTTGGCCGTGGCGTTTTCGGTGGGATACTCAAACCGATCAAGGGGTGCGTCCGCAACCGAGGAGCTGAGCCATCCGGAAGCACCCCGGCGTGCACTGTATTCCAAGAACGAAAAAAAGCCCGTGGCGGGCTCAAATCGGCCGATGCTTTGCGTAAGGACCGCGCCGGTTTGTTCTCCTTCGTCCAAAAGGGCCAAGAAATCATCTTGGAAGCCGCCGGTTTCGGCCGGTGTGACTCGCTCGTACGCGCGACAGTCAGGGAGGCTCGGCGTAAAACCAGCGCTCGCTTCGTTCGGACACTGAGGGCGGTTCACATCCCCGCTCGCGAACGCCGCGCTCGGGAGGAGCAACGCGCTGCCGGCCACGACGGTCGCGGCGGCGAGCAGCAGGTGTGTCTTCAGGGCCTTCATTTTTTAGTTCCTCCGGTGGGGTCTGGGTGCATTGCTGCTGGGCTTTTGTTTTCGGGGGGTGGATCTTTAAAGTTGGGACTGTTGCGGTCTACGGAGTTGTGTGCTACGCTGCCAAGCGTCTCATTTGGTGCCGGCGCGCCGTCCTTACGGGGGGCGTGCCGGCATCGGTCTTTAATGACCAGGGTGAGGGACTTGGGACCTGCTTTGGAACCGGGGGTTGGGGAAAGTGACCCGGGTTGGTTGAAACCTGGTTTGGAACCGGGGGTGGGGAAAAGGGACCGGGGTTGCCTAATGCCAGCTACGCAACAGGGCTGGGTGGCGATTCTCTGCGTGGTTGCTTGCCGGCCATTACGTGCCTGAATTGCGTTGTTGCTATTCCGCGTAAACGTTTCCGCCGCTGTTGGCGGTCCCTGGAGGGGGCGAATCGATGGGCTATGGGCCGGGTCGAGGGCCGGGGAGCTTTTTGATTTTGTGGCGGGTTTGCAGGGGTTTTGGGCCCGGGGGAGCTCGAATCTGCTCTCCCGTCCCAAGCGCTGCGTAGCTTGGTCGGCCGTGACTGCGATAGCCATCATTCGCGTCCTCTGCGAGGGAAACCCCTCGCTCGGGACATCGATCGTCAACGGCCTGCTCGCGTGGGCAGGCGTGCTCGGCGGCTTCACCGTGTTCTTCTCCGGGCTGCCCGCGGCCGTGGCGCTGTTCATCCCCAGTCGGCCCGCCTCGCTGGTACGACGGATCAACCAGGGACTCGGAATCGGCTTCCTCGCCGGGATGTTCCTCGGTCCCTTGATGCTCTTTGTCTTCGTCGCTAAGATCGCCTCATGAGCAGGAACGGCTTCGAAATCTTCGACCGCTACGACTTCGCCATGTGCGTGCTGATGGACTTGGTCGCAGGAGGCGTTCTGATCATGGGCGCGCCCCTGTGGGCGATCGTGCCCATCGTCATGGCCATCTGCATAGCCATGTTCATCCGCCACTTCGACGAGATCATGGAGCCGTAAGCCCCGCATCACGCGGCCTCCTGCTTTTGGTGCGCGGGGTTTGCGTTTAGCAGCGCTTCGCCGTGGGGTGTGAGCCGCCACGCCTTGGGGCTGCCGCGGCCGGCGCGCGCGGTGTCGTAAATCAGCCCGCGGTCCTGCAGACGCGCCAACAGCTTGGAGATCTGGCCCTCGTCGCGGACACCGGCCGCCTCGGCGACCTCACGGCTGCTCGCGCCCGCGTGCTCGGCGATCGCGGTGAGCACGAGGTGGGTACGGACCGTGAAGCGGAAATTCTCGCTTTCGGGGCGCGTCAGGCCGGCGATCGGCGACGCTGGCCAACCCCCGACCGGCCCCCGACCCGATGAGGCCGCTCTCGAAGCGGCGGCAGAACGTCCGCGCTTGGGAACGAGCTTCCCGCCACGAACCTTAGCCGGGTCATCAGCGCGGGTAGCCCTTACCGGGCGGTGCGCGTCGAGGACCGCCTGACCCCGGGGCGTCAGACGCCAGGCCTTCTCGATGCCCTTCGTATCCCTGCCATGCGTGTTCTCGATCAAGCCCTGGTCCTGCAGCCGCGCCATCATCCGCGAGACGGCGGCCTTCGCGGAGACACCGATCCGCTGCGCGACCTGCAGGTTGCTCGGGTAGGACTCCTGCACGTTGCACTGCGCGACCGCCTGAAGAGCCATCTGCGTACGCACCGTCAACCTGAAGTCGGCCGGTGAGGTCGAACCGACACGGCGCGCGGACGGGGCGCCCGCACGCGGCACGGCACGCAGGCCGGGCTCCGGCACCGGGCGCGCCAACTCCTGCGCCGCCGCCTCGCTGCCGCGGTAGGGCAGCACGATCGTCGCCATCAACGAGCCGAGCAGGCCGATCAGCGGCTCGGGGTTACGCTCGGAGAGATGGCCGTAAATCACGCCGAACGTGCCGCCGACGATGCCCTGCGCCACCAACGCCGGGACACCCACCGGGGCCCGGCCATCCGCGCGGCCCTGGTCGATCACAGCGGTCAGCTCGTCGAGGATCTGCGTGCGACGCGCGAGCACCCGTGGGCCCGCCGCGAGCGCCTGCACGAACACCAGGCGCCCGAGCGCCGGCTCCCCATCCAGAAGCTCCAGCAGCGCGGCCAGACCGGCGCGAACGCGATCCTCCCACTCCCGCTCCGCTTCATACGCCGGCAACACCCGCGCGGCGAGCACCTCGACCGCATGGTCGAACGCAGCGAGGGAACAGACCTCGCGGGCTCCCGGCCGCACCGTGGCACGCCCATTCACCGGTGCGCCCTTGCGCGCCGGCCACTCCACCGGACCCTCCTTTTTGATTGAGGGCCGCGCACCCGAGTTCATATCCAGTACCGCCCGGCCCCGCGGGGTCATGCGCCACGCCTTGCGCGTACCCACCAAACCCGTACGAGTGTTCTCAACCAAGCCCTGCGTCTCCAAATCCGTCATAAAACGCGAGAGCTGCGGGTCACCCGCAATCCCCACCCGCACGCAAACATCACGGTTACAAGGCTCCAACCCCTCCCCGCACAACTCCGCGACCGCAGCGAGGACCGCGTGACGGCGAACCGTCAAGCGAAAGTCCTCGGGGAGCGTCAAATCCGCCGGCGCCTCAGGCATAACCTCGGGCTCCTCTGCAGGAGCGCGCGCCGGCAGCTCCGGCGCGGGCCGCGAAAGCTCACGCGCGGCCGCCTCACGCCCCCGGTACGGCAACACGATCGTCGCCATCAGATCGTTGAGAAGCCCAACCAACGGCGCTGTGTTCCGCTCGGGCTCCGCATCCCGCCCAGGCTCCGCGTCCTGTCCGAGCGCCGCATCACCCTCGGGCTCAGCGGCCTGCTCGGGCTCAGCGGCCTGTTCGATCAGCCGCGCGTGGATCATGCTGAACGCCGCGCCGACAACACCCGCCGCCGTCATCGGCGGCAGCCCAGCCGCCCCCTCCGCGCCGGCGCCCTCGCGGCCCTCGTCGAGGAACCCCGCGACACGGTCGAGCACCTCCGCGCGGCGCGCGAGCACCCGCGGACCGGCGCCCATGACATCGACGAACACGACCCGTGTCAGCGCCCGGTCACCCTCCAAGCCCGCCAGCAAGATCGTGAGCGCCCCGCGGACACGCGCCACCCACTCAACCTCACCCCTCCACGCCGGCTCGAGCGCCGCCGCCAGCTCATCGACCGCGCGGTCGAGCACCGCGAGCAAGCAATCTTCGCCATCGGCGAACAGGTCATAGAACGTCTTGCTCGACATCCCCGCCCGCGCCGATACACGCGCCGCGCTCAAATGCCCGACGCCCTCCCCCGCGACGAGCGCCACCGCGGCGTCCAACATCCGCGTGTACTGCACCCGCGACAGATACAACCCACCACCACGCGGACCCGGCGTACCACGCCGCACCGGCACACCATCGCCAACCACCGGCGGCAGGGTCATCAGCGCCCACCACCGATCAAGGCGCGCGCGCAGACAGAACGACCAATGCCGCGGCTGTTACCGCGGCGAGAGACCCCTAGAAGATGATGGCGGGCACCGTTACGGGCGCCGAAACGGGGCTTTTGCCCGTCGCTAGATTCGCGGCAGAGAGAGAGAGAGAGAGAGAGATGTGTCAGCGACGCTGACGCATCTAGATACGACACCCCTCGCGGGCACGCCGACCCCTCTTACATCTGTCCCCAACGGACTCATGCAGACACATCCCCTATTCACAACGATCCGGCCCTCTCCCTCTACATCCCCTACAAGCGCTTGACATCGATCCCAGCGGACCAACCCAAACCCGACCTATGTTCTCGCGCCCCTCCCTGGGGCACCTATCTGACAACAAACCTAATCAGAAATGCCCGCCCATTTCAAGCACCAACCGCACACCCGCAAAAAACGGCTTTCCAGAGCCAAATCCCACGACCAGCGCAACCCGGTCGTCTGACTCGCCGGAGACGAATTCATTTACGCTAGCCGCTTCGCTCGCCTCGCTCCGCGCCACAGCTTCCAGCGCTCCGCGTACCCCTCCGCCGCGCGCGGCTCCATCTGCTCGACCTCCGACAGCAGCCAGGGAAGAGGACCCAGACTCAGATTCGGGATCTCTTTGTCCCGTTTTCCGGTCTCCGTCGGAGTAGAGAGAGTGGCCCTCCGTTCTCATCCAATGCCGCGCGCCGCCGTGGACGCCGCGCTGCACACCTACGCGCTCGTCCTGCGCGAACGCCACCCAGGCGTGGTCGCAGTGCCGCTACGGGACATAGAGGCGGATCGAGCCGTTCTCGCGCCGGCGGCGGGGCAGATCATCCGGCCCTTCGCCGCGCCAGAGAAACCGGAGACGCCGCAAAAGCGAGGGCCGACGCTGGATTGGAACGCGAGCGTGGGGCCGGTTGACTATCGCCGCGCCAGCCGAGGCCCCGGTCCAGCGAGCCTTCCCTCCCCCACCGCCGCCGTCGACGAATAGCGGGCAAGCTACACGGCAGGCGCAATGGACACCCTCCCGCCTGTCCGAGTAGGGTACCCGTTAGCTGAATCGATCCGAAGGAAGGTACCCTGGAATGATCTCCAAAGCTAGCCGGCGTGCACTTGTCGGTCACTTGCGCTCGGGGCGTCTGGCGGTGTCCGCCGAACGCGTGCGACTCCTGCTCGCCTCGCTTGTCCTCTCCGGCGTCCTCGCGACCGGCATCTCGAGCACCGCATGGGCTCAAGCGCCACCGGCCCGAGGGTCGGCGCGCCTGTCTCGCGACACGCTCATCGCCGAGAAGTCGCTCGTGGCGCACCCTCGATCGGGCGCGATCACGCGTACGAGCTCGCTGCTCGGCAGCTATTCGCCCACGATCTCGTGCGACGGGCAGGGGAGCGACTCGTTCGCGGGGACACATCTCGACGGGTCTGGGCTCAAGCTGACGGCGAAGAAAAGTGGCAGCGGTCTGAACACGCACGTCCAAGTATCGCTGGAGGGAACGATGACCTTTGCGCTGGACATCCACGTGTCGGGCGAAGTCACGTGCACGGCCGAAAAGCTGCTGCCGCTCCCAGACGCCCCGGGCGTGCTGATCGGGCCGGATTTCACGCTCAACGCTCACGGCACGGTCGATGCCGATCTCACATGGTCACCGAACATAAATGTCCAGTTCGACCTGAGCCGGCACGGGTTCACCGACCACACCGCCACCTTCATCGACCATCCGGACTTCCTCTTCACCGGCGAAGGCAGCGCTACGCTGGGTCTCGATCTCAAGGCTCGCGTCGGACCTGCGCCCGGGCATTCGTTGGGCGCCGGACTCGAAGGCACGGTCGGCCCGCAGATCACCGCAACCGTCAATGCCGGCACGACCACTGACACCAGCTGCTGGTCGGTGCGCGGCCATGTCCAGACAGCGCTCCGCGCCTACTGGCAAGTATGGTCGTGGCTCGGGGGGAACAAGGAATGGGAACACGAATTCGGATCTTTCCAGCTCCCCGAGCAGTGCTCAGACACCGGCACAGCCAACCCCGCCCCAGGACAGCCCCCGTCCTCGCCCCCGGCGCCGGCGCCGGCACCGGCGTGAGCGGCCGAGTCGACATCCCGATACGAGAGAGGAACGAGCCATGACCGACGCCGCTCTCCCCACCGGGCATTCAGTCGGTGGGGACAGGTAATCCCGCGAGGATCGACCGCAGCTCTGGGATCTCAGGCCAATGAGACGTATTGACCCTCCGCTCGAGGCCGTCGAGAATCTTTGTCAGACGCTCCTCGTGATCGACGACACACTCTCTGAACCGATCGGGACCGACGCGCGCGGCGAGATCGACCAAGGTGAACAGTTTTATTCGCCACGTGCCCCGATGGCGGGTGCGCTCCAGTCCCTGAACCAGATCCGCGACTGAATGAATCGGATCAGGATCTCCAGCAATTAATCCCGGCTGATCCGGACTGAAAGGCTGATCCCCATGAAAGCTGAGCACACAGCCAATATTTATGTCCCCCTGGGGAGTCGGACCGCCTGACTGTAGCTCTTCGCGCAGCGCATCGACGTATGCACTGGCGACCTCTGTCGCGCCGCCGTCTGCGAGCCCAATCGCAATGCCTCGCCGCACAACATCATCGCTCTCCCAGCTCGGATCGTCGCGCAAAACCACAGCCTCAAGTTCGACGCGCACGCTTCCCTCCGCCAGCGAGCCGAGCAGATAGGCCACCTGTGCACGTGCGATGCGCGACGGACCAGAGGGGACGGATCGATTCTTCGGAAGGAAAAGAGCGTCGCGCAACGTCGGGATGATTGACTCCTCGTGCTCCAGCCAACCGCGCAAGATTTCGGCGCACCGATCCATGACGACGGCAGAGAACGGCTTACCGAACGCCTTCACAACATCGGGTCTCTGACCGCCCTTGACCAGCGTGCGACACAAGTGGTAAGCGGTGAAAAACCAGCCCCAAAGCAAGTTCTCGAAGCGAATTTGACCAGGTCCGTGGATCGACGCAGTAAGCAGGGTGTGCTCGATCAAGATCTGCGAACGGGACTCGTCGTTCTCAACCCCACGCTGCTGTAGGTGCCGCCGGAGCCGCTCCTCGGTAAATCTGATCGGACGGTCCGTCGGCGTACCCGCAACGTAAAACTTATGCGCAACGGACGCAAGATCATCGAGCAGAGCATCCTCGTCGCGCCGATGTCCCGTGGCAGCCATCCGCATCTTCGCCACGCACTCGAATAGCTGCCAGCGCTGCTCAATGTGCTCGAGTGGCTGCTCGTGACGGTTGAACAAAGGCAAGACATAGTGGAGGTGCAAAGGGACCTTGCAAAGCTCCCCTCGAGATGCGAATTCATCCCGCCAGGCTTCAAATCTGTCGCACGTATCCTGGTCGTACAGAGCCAGCGCATATAGATTCTGAACGTTTGACTCCCAGTCCGTTAGCTTGATTTCATGGGTTCCGTAGTCGTGGTAGCGCAGGATCTTTGCGTGGAACTGCTCGTTGCAACACAAAAGCAAGTCACACTCCCTGAACATCCGATAACCGAAGACCTCGTCGAGCTTCGACACATTCGCGGCAAAGAACGCATCGGCGTGAGCCACGATGATAATTGGTCGCTCATGCTCCTGTGCACCAGCATCAGTCAGCCGCTGGGCGAGCCACGAATCCGTGGCAAGCGTTGACGGGTCCTCGCGTCGCGCATTGACAAATAGCGCTATGCGCCGCGCTTGCGTACTACGATCGCCATCGTCGAGATAGTCCGTCAAGCGTAGATACACCGAAATCGCCGTGAGCGCCTTGCCCGATCCAGGGGCGCCAATCACGAAGATCTGACTTGGCGCGGAGCTCTGTTCTAGTGCTTCGCTTAGATACTCAGGGAGCGGACAATCCCGCGGCGGCTGCGGCGTTCGGTCAGCATGCCATGTAAAGGGAAGAAGATCGAGCCGCTCTCGCAATGTAGCGATCGGCGCCGACGGTTCGAAGCCGGGAGCGAGGGGGCGGGAGAGAAGTTTTGCGCGTTCCTCACGCACCCTCTGTGCGCGGGTGCTCTGGGCGCTCATGGCGGCGAAGACCTGTTGCTTTGCCGTTTCGAACTGTTGCTCGACTTCGCTCCAGATGTCGTCCCCCGGTAGCTCCTTTTCGGGCCGGTAAAGCTTCTCACCGTGCTCAACCATGAGATAGGCCTCGGCATAGCGCTTCTGGTCCACGAGCGCGAGGAATTCCCACAAGTCAACGGTCGCCTCCGGCTGATGCCTGGGCATCCGGATCCTACTGGCGTTGGTTTTTATGTCGAGCTTGTAGGTTTTGCGAAGTTTGTCCAGACTGCCGCGAACGGCCACGCCGACATGCTTGCGTTCTTTGTGAGGCTCCGGAAGGAGCTCGCCCAACTGGTCGCCGAAGATCCCTGTTTTGCCCAGAACCAACGCCTGGAGAACCGCGTCCTCACTTGGGCCGAGCGACTTAGATCTCCCGTCGATATCCGTCGCCCAGCCGTCGATCACTTTGATGTGCAGCATCCGATAGACCCCGACTCCTCTAGTGTGTGATACAACCTATCCGAATCACCGCGCTGCTTGTCGGCTGCTGGCTTACGCGCGCTTACAATGGCTTACACCGCGCGCTTACGCTGCCCCATGCTCCTCCTGGAAGGATCCAGCTAAACCCCTCGAGTAGCACTAGGTCCCGCGCGGACGTCGTGCGCGAACCGGGATCTTGGCGCCATCGAGGCGGGGCACATCGATCGAGGAGAGGGCACAGCCGTGAGACCGCGAGAATGCATGCGGGCCAGGACCGGCGAAGAGCGAAGCCGGGGCCAGACACAGTTGTCTACAGGGCCGGACGGCCCGCGGCGGACAGGTAGCGCGACAGGGGACGGTCGAACGACGGGCGTCGCACGATGAGCTCCGCACCGCAGCCGAAGAACGGCCACGACCATCCAGTGGAGATCCCGGGCGCCGGCAGGATGGCCCTTGAAGCACTCGTGCTCCTCGGGCTGCTGCTGACGATCAGCGGCAACGTCAGATTCGTCTCGGCCTTCATGCACACCACGGCGGCGATGATCCTTCTGCTGTCGCTCGCCGCGGGGATGGAGGCCTTCGCATGCAAGCGCGCCGGGCGTTTCCGCCAGCCGGGTCACAGCTGGCTCGAACGCTCACTGGCCGGTCAGGCCTTGCTCCTGCCGGCGCTCTTCATCGCCGCTCTGCTGCTGCCCACAGCAAAAGCAAGCATCCTCGCGATCTCGGTTTGCATCTGCGTGCTCGGCATTTGGCGGGCCGCCGTGCCGCTGCTTCGAAGGGACGAGCAGAACCGGTTCTTCGCACATGCCCGTCAGCGTGAGAAGACTCTCGCCCACCTGGGCGTCGAAGACATCGCGCCAGCGACGCGCAGCGAGACGATCATGGCGGCCAGCACAGCGATGAACTTCCTCGAGACGCTCGCAAGAAGAGCCGGCAGGGCGATCGTGCTGCTGATGCTCGGGCTCTCGGTCGCAACCGGCGTCGAAGCTGCCCAAACCGGCGACTGGCGCGCGCCGAGCGTCCCCGTGCACAAGGCCGGTCAGCTCAAGAAGCTGCGCCCACGAGCCAAGAGGGGGGCGCGCACATACAAGGGGCATCGAACACAGGGCAACAACAGCGGCGAAGCCACGAAGGGCGAAGCCAGCGAATCAAGCGTGATCTGCTCCGAGATCACTACGGCCCCCAGCGTCTCGACGGTCACGATCAGAGAGATCGAAGGCCTGTTCCGGCTCGCAGGCAGCGGGGGCGCGATCGGCTGCCCGCGGACCGTCAATGCCGAAGAGACCAGCGAGGGTCCGATCTACTGGAGCCTCTCATGGCAGACGGGGCAGCCCTATGCGACGGCAATCGCCGTGATCGCGCCCCAAGAGAGGCGGTTCGTGGCGCTGGCCCCGGCCGTGGCACCCGTGCAAGAACTGGTCCGTGCCCACCGCCCGATAGGGGCCGAACGCGAATTCGCCCGATACTACGCCGGCCTTGGCTGCTTCTACGTGATCCTCAGCCAGACCGGCAGCACCCTCGTGACCGAGGAGAACCTGCAGCCCGGCGAACCGACCGTGGTTTCGCCGCCGGCCGTCGCCACCGCGATCCGAAGCGCCGACAAACAGTACAAACACTGGCTGTGGCCAAGCTCACCTGTCGCCCACGGCCCTGACGAAATGCTCTACGTGCTCAAAAAGAGCGCCGCCTCGCCGCCGATCGACACCATCCACTACGACCCAAGCGATCATACGGCGTGGCGCGGCCCCCACAACAATCCGATCCGCTATAGCGCCGAGCAGGAAAACCTGGTGATCTGGGAACTGCGGACGTGGATACCCGAAGCCCCCCCACATGAGATCCAGCTCGAAATGGAAATCGAACGCGATGAAGGGTAGGGCCCCCGGGCCTGCTATTAGGCGCTTGCGGTCCGAGAGCCGATAGGACGTCGTCAGGCTCGATGTCAAGTCTCCAGGCTCGCGAGAGGTAGGCTCCTCACAGGCGCGTGCCACCATCCTGCCCGGCGGGTGCTCACGAGGCTTCGGTCAGCCGTCCGTCGCACCGCTCAACCTCCAGCGTGTGGAGAGCTGAGTCGGGGTCAGAGACAGGCGATGCGCATTACAATTGACTCATGACCGCGAAGGAGAAGGTGCTCGCATTGGCGCCGCGCTGGAGCGAGGACGACGCCGAGGTCGCGCTACGCGCCGTCGAGGGCAAGCACCGGGCCAAAGGCGAGTCGATCCTCGTCGAGGACAAACGCCCCGAAGCACAGTCGGCTGAGCACCTGCTCGAGTCGAATGGTGGATCCCCCGACCCGGCTGATTTCCCGCCGCTGGAAGAGGATCCGCTCTGGAAGCTCGTCGGCATGGCCAGCTTCCAGGCGGCAGATGTAGACAACATCGTCTACCCGCGGTGATCTTCGTCGATACGTCCTTCTGGGTCGCGGCGACCAATGACCGCGACGGGCGTCACGCCCAGGCGATTGAGCTTCTGAGAGCACACAGCCACGATCCCCTGATTACCACCAACGAAGTCCGCGGCGAGACGTGGACGTTCCTACGACGCCGGGCAGGACACGCGATGGCTGTCAAATTCCTCGACGACACAGCCGCGTCGCCGCGAGTCCAAGTCATCCGGGCATCGCCGGCGATCGAAGGCGAGGCCGAGGCTTTCCTCCGCCAGCGAAACGACCGCGAGTTCTCCTGGGTCGACGCGACCAGCTTCGCAACCATGCGCCAACAAGGCGCGACCGACGCCCTCGCGTTCGACGGGGACTTCTCCGCCGCCGGATTCACAGAGCTACGACGATAGAGGGCAGTAGTTTTTGCCTGACGCTCATGGGGGCGCTATATAGGCTTGTCCAAGGAGAACAGCTTCAGCCGCCCGCGCTCGGACCCCAGCAGGTGCATCGCGAACATCGCGATCAGCCGCACGATCTGCTCGCCGACGCGCTCGGCCTGCGAGTACTCCGCCCGGCTGGTCCCCTGCTGCGGTCCCGGCAGGTCGCGGATCGGCAGGTAGGTCACCTGGCTCTGCCCGACCGGCGGCAACTTGACCGCGGGGTCGGCGAAGCCGAGCTGGGTCAGACCCGAGCGGGCGTAGACCTCGAGCGTCTTGCCCACCTGCGCGTCGGTCTCGTCACCCTGCTCGAGCGCGCGCACGACCTCCAGGCAGGTTGGCTCGCTGGAGCGCCTGAGCACGCGGTCGACGGCGCCGACGACCGCTGTCTCCCAGGCCGGTTCGGCCCGTCCGGGTAGGAGGTCGCGCAGGAACGAGACGGCGGCGTCCTGGCGCAGGTGCTCGGGCGCCACCCTGAGCGGGTCGAGCACGCCGCGCAGCGCCGGATCGGGCTTCAGCGTGACGCACTCCGTGTGCGGCGCGACCTCCTCGAGCAGGTGAAAGCGGTGGTCGCCCTTCGGGTCGCAGTCGATGATCCGCGCGCCCTGCAGAAAACCCTCGTACTTGAGCTTCTGGTCGAGCGTCGTCTTGCCCGAGCCGAGCGCGCCGACGCTGAGGATCGTCGTGTTGCGGTCGCTTTCGGACCCCTCCTGCAGGTTGAACCTGACCGGCTGGCGCGACCCCGTGAGCGTGTGCCCGAGATAGAAGCCCGCGCGCGAGCCTGCCTCGTGGGAGCCGGTGGGCATCGTCGCCGCGACCTGCTCGGGCGTGAGCGTGTCGTCATAGCCCGCGACCTTCGTGCGCTGCCCGGGCAAGTGCTGCAGAAACAGCGGCAGCTGATCTCCCAGCGGGCGATGTAGGCGGATCTCGCCGTAGGCGCGGCGGGTCATCTCCACGCGCTCCTCCAGTTCCTCCTCGCTGCCGGCTCCGATCGCCACCGCCAGCGTCGCGCGCAACAGCGGCGGGCGGCTGGAGGACTGCAAGTAGGCGAGCAGGTCGCGCGCCTCCTGCGTGCGCTGATAGCCGAGGTCGGTAACCCCCTGCTCGCCGTCCGACTCCGCTCTGACGATCTGGTCGGCGTCCTGGATCCGACGGCGCGCGATCCGCAGTGCCAGGCCGTTGGGCAGGAAGCGCGCGTTCAGTGTGAGATCGACCCCGAACGGCAGCGACTCCGGCGGCGCGAACATCAGCTCCACGCGCGCGCCGGGGAACTGCGCCTGCTCGGGCAGCGCACCCAGCACGAGCTGCGCCTGCCAGCTCGTGCCCGTCTCCGACTCGATCCGCAGCGCGCGACCGCGGTGCTCGACGTAGCCATCCATCCAGCGCATCACGTCGCCCTCCAACGGCGCCAGCGTCGCCTCGCCGTTGCGCTCGAACACGAGCGCGCGCGGCTCGTGTAGCCCGTCGATCTCGGGCTCGCCGAGGCCTCTGCAGAAGGCGCGGCGTACGAGCCACTGCAGCTCGGCCCCGCGCGCCGGGCGGACCGGCAGGTAGTCGGCCAGGCGCGCGTGCGCCTGGTCGGCGCGCACCCGCGCGCGCTCGAGCTCTGAGACCTTCAGCACGCGCCGGTCTCTCACCGAGAACGCGCGCCTGATCTCCTGGAGCCACTCGCGCGGATGGCGCTCGGCCGCGCGCGAGACATACGCGGCGACATCGCGCTCGGGCTCGCGCAGGCTGACGATCAGGTACACCTCCGGGCGCGCCGCGCCGATCTCGCCGAGGTACACCTCGTGTTCTTCGGCATAACGTCGTCGCGAGCGGGCGTGGGGGGTGTCATGCCCGTCGCCTTCCAGCTCGCGCGCGTAGCGCCCAAGGTCCCAGCGCCGCCCGACGCGCAGGATCTGCACGTCGGCCTCGATCGCCTCGAGCGCGCCGAGCAGCGCGAGGAAGCGCGCGCGCTTGCCGTCTTCGGACAGCCATTCGTAGGACTCCGTCTCGACCGCGAACGCGGCCCAGCCGTCGTCGAGCGCGTCGGCGAACAGGCAGTTTCCGTAGACGAAGCCGAGCGGCGGCTTCACCGCCCTGCACCGACCCGCAGTTCGACGTTGCGCGCGAGCTCCAACACCTGCCCCTGCGGGGGAACGGGTGCGTCGGGCAGTTCGCGCAACCTCAGCCCCGCGGGCCCGAATCCGAACCCGAACCCGAGCCCGAGCGGACCGCGGCGCTCGCTGCGCTCGTGCGCGGCCGTGACGAGCACCGCGCCGGGCCCGGTGTAGCGCAGCCTCCGCATCTCCCCATCGGAGCCGTCCGGCAGCAGCAGGATCTCCTCCGGGCGCCAGCGCGCACCCGGCGCGTCGCAGGGCCGCACGCCGGCGAAGCTGCGCGGGCCAGCCCGGTAGCGCAGCAGCGCCTGCGCCGCCAGATGAAACGGTCGGCCCTCGATCCGGATCACGCTCAGCAGCGTCGCGCTCGCGACCGGCAGCGCGAGATCGCGCAGGTACCAGGGCAGCGCTCCGACCGCCGTGCCGAGCAGCGGCAGGCGCGAGGCGAGCAGCGTCGCCGCGAGGATCGCGAGGAAGTAGACGACGCCGCGCACCGGGACCCCGCCCGGGTTCAACCGCAACTGATCGACGCGGTAGATGCGCCGCTCGAGGTCGAACACAGCGCGGTAGGAGCGAATCTCGATCATCGACGTCAGGCCCCAAACAGCGACGTGACCGTGTCTTCCAGCAATTTCAAACCGGTCGGTGTGGCCAGCAGCACCGCGACGATCCCAACCACGAACACGCCCGCCGCCTCCTTGAAGTCGCGACGGAAGGCGAGCACGATCGAGGCGATCGCGAGCGCGAGCCCGATCAGGCTCATCGCCACGGTGCGTCCCGTGCTGTCCGCTTTTGCGGCGGCCGATTCGAGTCCGCTTCCAGCCTGTTCCGGCGGCGCCGCCTGTTTTTGCTGGGAGCTGCCCTGCTGGATGCTTGCCTGGACGGGCGCCACGGCCGCCTGCGCGACGGGCGCGCCCGCGACGAAGCAAACGCCCGCGAGCAGCAGCACCGCGCGGGCGCGCCCAAATCCACTCGCCGGGAATCGCAGGGTTTTCGAGAGTGGTCTGAGCGGGTTCTCAGCGAGTCGGCGAGGGTCGGCTGGTCTCATCTTGGGCTCCTTCTTGTTTGTTTGTTTGGGTTGGGTTTGGGGGTTGGGGTTGAGTCGATGTCGTTCACGAGTCGGGGTCCATCTGGATCGCGGCGACCTCCCAGCGGCCCTGCACACGGGCAATGTCGAGTTCGTAGGCGAGCGTGTAACGCGCGCCGCGCGCGTCCGTGGCGGCCACCACGGCGAGCACCGTGCCGGGAGCGGGCGCCCAGTCCAGGCGCTGTACCGATTCAAGGGTCAGCGCCACCGCCGGCAGCGATACGTGCGCGCTCGCGGTCAGGTCGGCGGCGAGCTCCGAAGCGGAGGCGGCGAGGTAGTTGCGCAGGGCGCGCTCGACGACGGTGGCGAGCGCCGGTTCGCCGACTTCGCGCAGGTGTGCCTGTGCCTGCGTCTGCGCCGGGCCGCTGGCGGGCGCACCCACGAACGCGGGGTAGCCGGCGAGCGCGAGGCTCCCTTCCGCCGAGCGCACGACGCTGACCGTCAGGTACAGCAGGCCCGCGTCGTCGGTCTGCGCAGCGACCGTGTAGACGTGCTCGCCGGGCGCCAATTCGCGCTCCTGCACGACTTCGGCCGATTCCACGCGCTGCTCGCCGCTCGCCGGCGGCTGCAGCCCCGCGCCGGGTTCGATCCCGGACCCGGCGAACGCGGCCAGCGCGTCTTCGTGGGCCTGCGGCTCGGCCCCGTTCCATGTCAGGTAGCTGCGCGCGAACCGCACCGCGAAGCCCTCGGCGGCAAGGTCCGGCGCCGCGGGAATGTGCTCGGCGACCGCCGCCGGCGGCCGTGGCGGATCGATCGCAAAGCGCGCGCTCGCGGCGAGCCCTGCGACGGCTGCCACGCTGAGCAGATATCGAGGCCATTCGCGCGCCGCGCGGATCTGCCACAGCGGCCGTGTCGCGATCCTCACCTGCGCGCTCGGAGCGCTCGCTGGATTGCCCGTCCGCATCGCTCAGCGCTCGAATCCGAACTCGGCCTGTTTTTGCGGCGCCGGGGGCGCCGGTGGCTCCGCCACGGCGGCGGTCGTTGTGTCCCCTTCCGGAGCGGACTGCGCGGGAGCGGAAGAGGAAACAGGAGCGGGAGCGGGAGCCTGGGTTGAGACCGAAGCGGGAGCCGAGGCCGGGGCCTGCACCGAGCCGGAGCCCGGTTCCGCGGAGGCTTCGCCCGGCGCGGAGCGGCGATGCGCATAGTCAGCGAGGACGGCGACACCGGCATGGCGACGCGCAGGGAGGTGGGCGAAGGGACGATCGGATCGATGGGCTGCCGGTCTTCCTCCGGCGCTTCGGCGGGACTGCGCGACCCGCGAAAGACGCTCGGTCTCGACCGGACGCACGACCACCGGCCGCGACGCCTGCACTCCGGAGCGGGTAGCGCCCGCCGCAGACGGGTAGCCCCCAGCTTGGGCAGAGCGCGTCGCCGCGACCAGGCTCCCCCGCCCCGTCGCGCTGCCGCCCTGCACTCGCGCGAGGTTCAGGCAGACGAGGACGCCGACGGCGCCCACGGTCGCGGCGAGCATCGTCACGCCGGCCATGCGTCCTAGGCTGCGCTCTCCGACACGCTGCCCCGATCCCCTTCCGATCTCATCCCGTCCCGCCCGCTGCTCGAGGGGCTGCTCGCCTTGCCATGACGATTCGCTGAGCTGCCAGTCGCTCCCAATCGCGAGCTCCGGCTGCTCGGCCTGCCAGTCCCCGACGCTCCCGAGCCCCGCGGGCCCGGGCACCTCATCAGCCTGCCAGCCCCCAACGCTCCCGCCCTCCCCGAGCTGCGACCCCTCGGCGTGCCAGTCCGCGATGCTCGTGACGACCTCCGGCCCGGCGCCATCCAGATACTCCTCCTCGGAGTACACGCGGTAGATCTCGCGCGGGGGTCGTCGTAGGAGCGTCATCTGGACGCCGCCGCGGTCGTGAGGCCCGTCGTGTGCGGGCAAAGCGCCGGGAACGCGGCGAAAACATGGGGGGCTTCGGCGAGGGAAAGAGCGCCTTCGCAGGGAAGGGCGCCACGCGTGCGGCCGGAAGCCCAGGCAAGGAGGAACCAGACTTCCGGCCGCTTGCGCGCGGATGGGAAGCGCCGTGCGGTCGTCCGTCCGATCGACCGCCGGCGTCCCGGGGAACGCCTATGAGTGGGGGGAGTGATGATCTTCATAGGAGTTCCCTGTCTCCTTCTCCGACCGCCACGTCCAAACGGGACATGCGACGCGGAAAAGTTTCTTCGCACGCCTCCAGCAGCGCGCGCAGCCGTGCCCGCGCGCGCTGGGAAACCTTGCGGTACTTCTCCTTGGACCAGCCGTGGCGCTCGCAGAACTCCGCGCACTCCATTCCCGAGCTGGCGAGGCTGACGAGCACGAGTCGCTGATCGGAGGTGAGCTCTCCGATCACCTGGCCGAGGCTGCGCAGGTCCGAGCGCAGCATCACGATCCGCTCGATCTCGGCGCGGACATCCGCGACCTCGATGCCGCCCGCGCCATCGCCGAGGGGGAGCGCGTGATCGAGCACCGCCTGCGCGGGGCTGCGCCCGCGTAGCGCACGCAGCCGGTCGTGGATGCGCGAGACGAAGCGCTGCTCGAGCACGTTCGCCATGTGCGTGCGGGTCAGATGGGGGTCCCGCCCACCCTCGCGCGACGCTCCCAGTGCACCTGTACCGCCCGAGCGCGCCTGCGCGAGCAGCTCGAGCGTGGCCTGCCCGTAGCAGTCCTCGAGATCCTCCTTGCGCAGGCGATGACGGTAGGAGCGCAGCAGCAGCTCGCGCCGCGCCTGCGCCACCAAAGCCATCTCCTGCACCTGGTCGAGGCGCCGGCGAGACCCACCCGCCACACTCGCGGAGCGCGCGACAAACGCAGTGCCGGCATCGCCGCCGCCAGGCATGCGACCGTCCAGCCCTCGTATTTCTGGCGCGCATCGGGTAGACACGCACCTATGTCGATCGTTCGCGCCTGCAGACCCCCCTCCCAAATTCGCCCGTCACCGGAACGGTGCGCGCACGTGACGCGCGACGCGAGGAAGGCCCCAGGGATGATCCGCCGATGAGCCTCACCAACCGCCTGCACGCGCTCGACCGCCACCAGCAGCGCAGCCCATGGCTGAGATTCCCCGCCGCGGTGATCAAGAAGTTCGGCGACGACGGCGCCGGGCAGCTCGCGGCGCTGATCGCCTACTACGGCTTCGCCTCGCTGTTCCCGTTGCTGCTGCTGCTCGTGACGGTGCTCGGCTTCGTGCTCGAAGGCGATCCGAAAGACCAGGCGAGCGTGCTGCACTCCGCCCTCGGGCAGTTCCCGATCATCGGCAAGCAGCTGCAGAGCAACGTTCACTCGCTCAAGGGCAGCGCCGGCGCGCTCGCGATCGGCCTCGTCGGGCTGCTGCTCGGCGGCCTCGGCGTCGTCGGCGCCACCCAGAACGCTTTCCAGCAGGTCTGGCACATCCCGCGCAAGCGCCGCCCCAACTTCCTCGCCTGGCGTTTGCGCGGCCTCGCTCTGATCGGCGTTCTCGGGCTGCTGCTGATCGTCTCCACCGTCGCGGCCGGCTACGTGACGGCACAGACGGCCGGTGCGGTCGCCGTGATCGGGGGGATCCTGCTGGCGTTGATCTTCAACCTGCTGCTGTTCTTCTCCGCCTTCCGGTTCCTCAGCCCCGAAGAGATCCCGACCCGCGACCTGATTCCCGGCGTCGTCTTCGCGGCGATCCTCTGGCAGATCCTCCAGCACATCGGCGGCTACTACGTCGAGCACGTCGTCCGCCACGCGCAGGAGACCTCGGGCCTGTTCGCGTTCGTGCTCGGCCTGCTCGCGTGGCTCTACCTCGGCGGCCAGGTGACGCTGCTCGCGGCCGAGATCAACGTCGTGCACGCGCGCCGTCTGTGGCCGCGCAGCTTCTTCTCCCAGCCGTTGCTCGACGCGGACAAGCGCGCGCTGAGGTCATCGGCGGAGACCGAGGAGCGCGTCGACGAGGAGAACGTCGAGGTCAATTTCGACGGGCCTTCGTAGTTCCTGCCGCGCATGCGGCCCTCCCACCCATTATTTGGCTCTATGAGGCTATTTTCGGCATGACCTCAAAAGTACTTGCGCCCGCAACGATCGCGCGCTATACTAGCTAAACTTTCGTAAGCTCATATGGAGCGATAACCATGCCAGACACACCAGAGCAGACCACTTCAACACCTTCAGAGCGGCGCCCCGCGCAGCCCACGATCCCGAAGCAGACCCTGCGGCTGATCCCGCTCGAGGACACCGTCGTGTTCCCCAGCATGGGCATCACGCTGACGGTCGAGGTCGGCGAGGACGAGCGCGTCGTGCTCGTCCCGCGTCACGAGAACGAGTTCCTCGAGGTCGGCACGGTCGCCGAGGTCGGGGAGCGACTGCGGCTGCCCGGCGGCGGGCACGCGGTCGCGATCTCCGGCGAGCACCGCGGGCTGATCGGCGCCGCGCAGACTGGCCCCGAAGGCGAGCTGCGCGTCGAGGTCGACGAGCGCCCGGACGACTCCCCCGTCGACGGCAAGACCCGCAACCTCGAGCGCGAGTACCGCGCAATCGTCGAGGAGATCCTCGAGCTGCGCGGCGACGACGGCCGTATCGCCGCGTTCCTGCGCGCGATCGCCGAGCCCGGCGCGCTGGCCGACTCGGCCGGCTACTCCCCCCAGCTGACCTACGAGCAGAAGGTCGAGCTGCTGCGCACGCTTGACGTGACCGAGCGGTTGGAGCTCGCAGTCAAGCTGCAGCGCGAGTCCCTGGCCGAGCTGCAGGTGCGCAAGCGCATCCGCGAGGACGTCCAGGAGGGCGCCGAGAACCAGCAGCGCGAGTACTTCCTGCGCAAGCAGATGGAGTCGATCCGCAAGGAGCTCGGCGAGGACGAGGGCTCGATCGCGGAGGAGTACCGCTCGAAGATCGAGGCCGCGGAGATGCCGGAGGAGGTGCAGGAGCAGGCGCTGAAGGAGCTCGGCCGCCTCGAGCGGATGGGCGAGCAGACGGGCGAGTCCTCGATGATCCGCACTTATTTGGATTGGCTGATCTCCGTTCCTTGGAACAAGCGCTCTGACGAGCGTCTCGATCCGGTCGAGGCGCGCGCGGTGCTCGACGCCGACCACGCCGGCCTCGAGGACGTCAAGGACCGCATCACCGAGTACCTCGCGGTGCGCAAGCTGCGTGCCGATCGCGGGATCGAGGCCGAGGGGCGGGTGGGCACTCGATCCGGCGCGATCCTGACCCTGATCGGGCCCCCGGGCACCGGCAAGACCTCGATCGGCGAGTCGATCGCCCGCGCGACCGGCCGCGAGTTCGTGCGCATGTCGCTCGGCGGCGTGCGCGACGAGGCCGAGATCCGCGGACACCGGCGCACCTACATCGGCGCGCTCCCGGGCCGACTGGTCAGGGCGCTGCGGGACGCCGGGACGATGAACCCGGTGATCCTGCTCGACGAGGTCGACAAGGTCGGCGCGGACTGGCGCGGAGATCCCTCCGCGGCGCTGCTAGAGGTGCTGGACCCGGCGCAGAACCACTCCTTCCGCGACCACTACCTCGACGTCGAGCTCGACCTCTCCCAGGTGATGTTCCTGGCGACGGCGAACGTCGCCGACACGATCCCCGGGCCTTTGCTGGACCGGATGGAGACGATTCGCTTCGATGGCTATACCAGCGAGGAGAAGCTCGCGATCGCCAAGGGCTACCTGTGGCCGCGCCAGCGCGACCGCAACGGCCTGCGCGAGGACGAGGTCGAGATCGACGACGAGATCCTGCGGACGATCATCTCCGAGTACACGCGCGAGGCCGGCGTCCGCAACCTCGAGCGCGAGCTCGGGACGGTGCTGCGCAAGACGGCGACGAAGATCGCCTCGGCGCAGTCGACCCAGTCCGAGGCCGCCACGCAAGCCCCGGCGGAGCCCGCCGGCGATGTCGCCGACGGTGTCGATGGCGGGGCCGCGCCCGAGACGGAGACCAAGCCCGAGAGCGAGGCCACGTCCGCGGTCGAGCCCACGACCAAGGCAAAATCCAAGTCCAAGGCGAAGACAAAGTCGAAGACCAAGGCGAAGCCCGTGAAGATCGACCTGGAGGTCGTGCGCGACGCGCTCGGGCGCCAGAAGGTCTTCCAGGAGTCGGCCGCGCGGACCGCGACGCCCGGCGTCGCCACCGGCCTGGCGGTTACCGGGGCAGGGGGCGACGTGCTGTTCGTCGAGGCCACCGCAATGCGGGCCGGAGACGGCGCCGCCGGCAACGGCTTGGTGCTGACCGGCCAGCTGGGCGACGTGATGAAGGAGTCGGCGCGAATCGCCCTCTCCTACGTGCGCGGCCACGCCGAGGAGCTCGGCATCCCCGAGAGCGCATTCGAAGGACAGGAGTTCCACGTGCACGTCCCCGCGGGCGCGATCCCCAAGGACGGGCCGTCGGCCGGCGTGACGATGGTCACGGCGCTTGCGTCGCTGCTGTCGGGACGACCGGTCAAGCACACCGTCGGGATGACCGGCGAGGTCACGTTGCAGGGCCGGGTACTGCCGATCGGCGGCTTCAAGCAGAAGGCGCTTGCCGCCAACGCGGCCGGCCTGACCGACGTGATCCTGCCCGAGCGCAACCGCGGCGACCTCGACGACATCCCCGAGGAGGTCCGCGAGCAGATGGCATTCCACCCGGTGATGACCGTCCAGGAGGTGCTCGACGTGGCGCTCGAGCCGGCCGTGGAGCCCGTCCGCAATGTCGCGCACGCGTAGATGTGAGCCCGTTCCCGAGGAGGTCCGCCAGACCGCGGACCTCCTCGAGCGTCGCTGGCAGCTCTCGATCGTCTACGCGGCGCTCGCGGGCGCGCTGCGCTTCAACGAGTTCGCCGACGCCATCTCCGGGATCTCGCCGCGGATGCTCTCCGAGCGCCTGCGCGACCTCGAGGCCGCCGGTTTGATCGAGCGCACCGTGCTGCCGACGAGCCCGCCGACCGTCGAGTACCGGCTGACCGCGCGCGGGCGGCAGCTGGGGCCGATCATCGACGCGATGCGGGCCTACGCGCGCGAGCCCGTGGGTTGAGACGACGCGCTTTTGCGACGCACAGCCGCGGTGTAAAGTGAGTCGCGAGATGAGCCCGTTGGATTTGCAGAACGTCGTCTACGGCGAAGGCGAGTACTACGTCGCGCAGTGCCTCAACGTCGACGTCTCGAGCTTCGGCTCAAATGAGGCGGAGGCTTTGGAGAACCTCCAAGAGGCACTGGAGCTTTACTTCGAGGATGCGCCCGATGAGATCGTTGCCACGATCGACGCACCCGAAGTTCGCCGGCTGACCCTGCAGCGTGCCTAAGTTACATTCCTCGGCCGCGATCGTGAAGGTGCTCGAAAGCGAGGGCTTCCAGTTCGTCTCGCAGAGAGGCAGCCATGCCAAGTACCGCAAGGACGGCTCTCCAAAGCTGACCGTGATCGTGCCGGCCGCTCGGAGGGAGATCCCACGGGGAACCTTTAGATCGATCCTACGTCAGTCCGGCCTGGACGAGTCGACCTTCGATTTGGGGCGATAGCACCACGAACATCCACTCGGCTCACACGGCCGAGCCGCTCGGCTCAGCCGTACGAGAAGAGTCGATCCTGGAGCTGGCGCCCACCAGCTGACCCCCGGGGCAGCTCTCGGCGGGAACCTCGCCCTTCGGGTTGCGGATGCCGACCACGCCGACGACGCCCCCGACGGCGACGAGCAGGCCCGCGATCGCCATACCGAGGTGGAAGCTGTGCAGCGAGGCCTGCTCGGCGGCCTTCGTCAACGCGCTCGCCTGGGCGCTCACGAGGCCGTGCACGTCCGGGCGTCCGAGCGGGAGCCGCTTGGCTTGCTCGACTGCGGCCCGTGCGACTGGGCCGAGGGTCAAACCCGACAGATGTTCGTCGAGCGCCGAGCCGAAGGAGCCCGCGACGGCTGCCCCCACCGCGGCGGTGCCGAGCAGGCCCGCAACCCGCGCGATCGCGTTGTTCACGCCCGAGGCGATCCCCGCCTGGGTGGTCTCGGCGCCGGCGAGCACCGCCGCTGTCAGTGGCGCGACCGTCATCGACAGCCCGAACGCGAACACGAGCAGGCCGGGGAGCACTTCGGAGACATAGTCGACTTCCGTGCCGATCCGCTGAAACAGCAGCAGCCCACAGGCCGCGACGAGTGGACCGGCGCCCATGAAGAAGCGCGGCCCGAAGCGGTCGGCGAGCGCGCCGAAGCGGCGGGAGAGAACGAACATGATCAGCGTCACCGGCAAAGTCGCCAGGCCGCTCTGCAGCGGCGTGTAGCCGCCGATCTGCTGTAGGAAGAGGATCAGGAAGAAGAACAGCACCGCCAACCCCGCGTACATCGAGAACGTCTCGACGTTGCCGGCGGAGAAGTTGCGCCGTTTGAACAGGCCCAGCGGGAGCATCGGATCCGACGCGCGGGACTCGTGCCACAGGAAGGCCCCGAGCAGCAGGACCCCGGCGACGAGCGGTCCGAACACCGCGGGACTCGACCAGCCCAGGCGCGGCTGCTCGATCAGCGCGAACACCGGCCCGGCGAGACCGGCCGCGCACAGCAGCGCTCCGGGCACGTCGACTTTGCGCGCACCGGCGCGGCGCGGCGCCGCGCGAGGGACGGCGACCAGGATCAGCCACAGGCAGGCGAGCGCGAGCGGCACATTGATCACGAACAGCCAGCGCCACGAGCCGATCGCGAGCAGCTCGCCGCCGGCCAGCGGACCGAGCACCCCGGCGATCGCCCCCCACGCCGTCCAGCTGCCGATCGCGGCGCCGCGCTCGGATTTGGAACCCCCTTCCCCACCCGGGAACGTGTTCACGATGACGGCGAGCGAGCTGGGCACGAGCAGCGCGCCCGCCACTCCCTGCAGCGCGCGCATCGCCACGAGCACGCCGATCGTCGGCGACAGCGCACAGGCCAGCGAGGCGACGCCGAAGCCCGAGACGCCGAGCGCGAAGATCTTCCGCTCGCCGAACAGATCCCCCAGCGACCCGCCGACGAGGATCAGCGAGCTGAGCGTCAGCAGGTAGCCGTTCACGACCCACTGCTGCGCCGCCAACCCACCGCCGAGCGCGCGCTGGATGCTCGGCAGCGCGACGTTCACGACCGTGCCGTCGAGCAGCGCGATCCCCGAGCCCATGATGCAGGCGATCAGAGTCAGGCGCTTGGTGCGTGCGTCGATCGGCGCCGCCATTGGTTCACCGTAGCGGGCATCGCAATGCCCGTCCGTGCATCGCCCACGGCGCGCGACATACGACATGCGGCCGTGACCGCGCCTGCCTCACGACCTTGGAATCAAGCGCTCACTGCCACCGACCGTGACGGCACATTCGCCTGGGCGCCAGGGCTGTGCCCAAGGTTACGATCGACCTGCTCGACGATCAATTTCGTCACAAGCTTGGTGTCGTCCCACATCGGCACGTGTCCGCAGTCGGCGAGCGTGATCGCCTCGACACCTGGTATCTCGCGGCGGTAGCGAGGGGCGTGGCGGGGACCCGGCAGCACGCGGTCTGCCTGCGGAGTGGCCAGCAGCACCGGGCACGCGATCCGATCGAGATCGCCGATCGTGAGCTCGGCCTCGTCGGCGAGCAGCGCCTGGATCGCTCGCCGGCTGATCGAGCAGTGCAGCGCCGCCTGCGATATCTCGGCTGCATCCGCCGGAGATACGAGCTCGCCATGGCGCATGATGTCCCTGAACGCCAGGCGGCGAGTCCCGGGGCGTCTCATGATCCGCTCACTCCACGCGTGGGTTCGCTCGAGCATCTTGATCTGCTTGGCGAAGAAACTCCCGACGCGCGGGCCCTCACCGTCGCCCCGGCTCCAGCCGCCGGCGGGCGCCAGCGCGACGACCGATCGCGCACGGCCGCGCTTGGCCAGCTCGAGCGCGATGCCGCCGCCCATCGAGTTGCCGACGAAGTGCGCCGTGCCGACACCCAGCTCGTCCAGCAGTCCTTCGACCGCGTCGGTGGACTGCTCGAAGGTGATCGGCCGGTCCGTGGGATAGGAGGGACCGCCGTGGTGGCCCGGCAGCGTCGGTGCGATCACCTCGTAGCGAGCGACCAGATCGGCCAGGACCGGATGCCAGATCCTCCACGCGGCGGTGAAGCCGTGCAGCAGCACCACCGGCTCGCCAGATCCAGCCCTGTACATCGCGGTGGTGATTTCCGACATCGACCGCGAGTCTAACCTCACCGCTGACTACCGGCAAGCGACGGCCCGACCGCGCTTCCCAATCTGTACCTGCGCCGCCGCTGAGGAGTCCTCGCCACGCCTCTCAGGGCGCGCGAACGTCGATCTCGCCGGCGAGGATCTGGAAGTCCTTGGTGTTATAGGTCAGCAAGGGAACCTCGTGAACGCTTGCGGTGGCGGCGATCGCAAGGTCCAGCGCTCGCCGCCGGGGCTGTCCGCCGCGCCTGGCGACGAGCGCGTGCAGCCGACCGCACTCACGCGCCGCGGCGGCGTCGAACGGCAACGCATCGAAGTGATCCTCAATCGCGCCCAGGCGCCGCATCCTGAGCGCGCGTGTCTCATCGTCGGGAGCGACGAGCACTCCGAAATGAAGCTCGGTCAGCGAGACGACGCTGACCGCCGCGTCCTCATCGGGGCCCTCCTCTGCTGCGATCAGCACGGACGTGTCGAGTAGGACGGCCACCGCTATGCGGCCCAGGGATCCGTGAGCTCTCCCGCGAGCGTCTGCAGATCTTTGTCGAGCGTGCGGTCGGGTGGCAGCGACCACAGGTCGGCCAACTGCGCGCGTGGCATCCATTGCCGTGCGCGAACCGGACCGAGCCGAGCGACCGGACGACCGGAGACGGTGATCGTGATCTCCTCGCCGGCCTCCGCGCGTCGCAGCACCTCACCGATGTTGTTGCGAAGCTCCTTCTGTGCGATGGTCGTCATCTAAAGACGGTAGCAGAACTGCTACCAATTGTGCTTGTGCGCGCGACGACGATTCTTGCTCGACAGCTGGCCTGTCATTCGCTCGTGTTCCCGTTGTTTGCAGACAAAAAACTTCATCGGGGCGCCGAGATTCGAACTCGGGACCTCACCGACCCAAACGGTGCGCGCTACCAGGCTGCGCCACGCCCCGATGCAGCACCAAAGTCTACCGCCAGCGAAAATATGCCACCCGGGCTGACGTTCCTCTCCCAAAGCCACCCACAGCCCCGCCGCCCGAACCCCGTTCGTGACGCCGCCCGCGGAGTACGATGTATGAGGAGCCGGAGGGGTGCGTGAATGGAGGAATCGAGATGGGCGATACGGAGAGGCCGACACGGATGAAAGCCACCGCACGACGCGACGCGGACGGGACCTATAAACACACCGTCCAGGTGCGCGAGCATCAGCTCACGATCGACGAGCCAGTGGAGAAGGGCGGTGACGACACGGCGCCGAGCCCGCAGGAGCTGCTCGCGGTCAGCCTCGCGTCTTGTACCGCGATCACGATGGAGATGTACGCGGCCCGCAAGGGCTGGGAGCTCGGCCCCGTCGAGGTCGACGTGCAGTACAAAGGCGCCGAGCGCGGCTGCCCGACGAAGTTCGAGCTCGTGCTGCGCCTGCCCGAGGACATGCCCGAGGAGCAGCTCGAACGGCTGCGCGTGATCGCGGCGAAGTGCCCCGTCCACCGCGCCCTCGACGGCGAGGTCATGTTCGAAGAGCGCATCGAGCGCGTCCAGCTGGCGCCGCACTGACCAGTGGGAGCCGGCGACGGCCAGATCGCCGCGGCCGTGCTCGTGCCCCTGTTCCCGGCGCCCAGCGACGGGGAGCCGCACGCGGTCTTCACGCGCCGGCGCGCGGACCTGCGCCGTCACGCCGGCGAGATCTCGTTCCCCGGCGGCCGGCGCGATCCCGAGGACGCCGACCTGCGCGAGACGGCGCTGCGCGAGGCCGAGGAGGAGATCGGCCTGCCCCGCTCGCAGGTGCGTCCGCTCGGCGAGCTGCCGACCGTCTCGACGTTCGTGACGGGCTATCTGATCCACCCCTACGTCGGGCTGATCCCCGCCGGCCTCGCCTGGCGGATCTCAGAGCGCGAGGTCGACGCAGTCTTGGAGTTGCCTTTGCGCGCCCTGCGCGAGAACAGGACCCGAACCCGGCTCGAGCGCCGCGGGATCTCCTTCGAGACCGACGCCTACATCGTCGACGACCAGGTGATCTGGGGCGCCACCGCGCGGATTCTCGAGCACCTGTTCGGGCGGATCGAGGAGCTCCTCCCCAGATCGGTCTCCCGGACCTCCGTCTGATCCCTCGGCCGGACCTCAGTCTGATCCCCTCGGCCGGACCTCCGTCTGATCCCCTCGAAACGGGATTCAAAGGCCCAAGAGGGGATTTCAAGAAGTCCCGTGTGCCCCGGACGAGACGACCCGGGGCACACCACCGGCGGAGGGGAGGGCTCAGCTCGGCTGCGGAACCAGCCGGATGTAGGGGCGCGGCTCCTCCCACCCATCCGGGTACTTCTCCTTCGCCTCATCGTTGGAGACCGAGCCGGCGATGATCACCTTCTCGCCCTCTTTCCAGTTGACGGGCGTAGCGACCTTGTGCTTGGCGGTCAGCTGCAGCGAGTCGATCACGCGCAGGACCTCGTCGAAGTTGCGGCCGGTCGTCATCGGGTAGATCAGGATCAGCTTGACCTTCTTGTCGGGACCGATCACGAACACGTTGCGGACCGTCTGGTTGTCGGCCGGCGTGCGGTCGCCCGGGTCGCCCGAGACCTCCGACGGGAGCATCCCGTAGAGCTTCGAAACGTTGAAGTCCGCGTCGCTGATGATCGGGTAGTTCGGCGCCGTGCCCTGCGTCTCCTCGATGTCCTTCGCCCACTCCTCGTGCTTGCCGAGCGGGTCGACCGAGAGGCCGATGATCTTCACGCCGCGCTTGTCGAACTCGGGCTTCGCATTGGCCATGTAGCCGAGCTCGGTCGTGCAGACGGGCGTGAAGTCCTTCGGGTGCGAGAACAGCACCGCCCAGGAATCGCCGATCCAGTCGTGGAACTTGATGCGGCCCTCGGTCGTCTCGGCCTCGAAATCGGGGGCTGTATCGCCAAGTTGTAGCGCCATTTTTTTGATCCTTTCTCGACAGCTGGCCGTCGCGAGCGTCGGGATTGAGACTGAGAAATGTGGTCTTACGAATCCTGATCTGTTTTTGGGAGATTCTTCCTCAGGATAGCGCCTCTCATGCTTCCCTCGGGATTCCTCACATAATCAGTGAATATATCGGGGCACCCTGCCCTGGACCTACGGGGGGCGCCCCAGGGGACGAGAGACTGGCCCTCAGCCCTCGGGCGTCCAGCCGGAGAGCTCGGACCACGTGCTCTGCAGCTTCTTCGTCGCGTCGGCCACTTCCGATCCACGCCCGCGCGCGGAGAGGCCTTCGGGCAGGAGCGCCCCGGCGACCATCGCCACCGCGCCCAGCAACGCCAGCCACGCGCCCTCGCGCAGGGAGAGCGCGAGCACGCCGCCCGCGGGGGTAGGCGGATCGACGATCCGAAACAGCACGCAGGCCGCCGCGACGAGACCGAGCAGCGCGAGCGGCCCGCGATGGCCGTCGGGCGAGGAGGCCGAGGAGAAGCCCGCGCCGGCGAGCGCGAGCAGCGCGATCGCGATCGCCGCGCCCGCGAGCAGCAGCAGGACGATGTTCAGGTCCTTCAACGCCTGATGAGCGCTCAACGCGGTGAACTGATGACCGGCGAGCGTACCCAGAGTGGCGTGGTACTCGCCCATATAGCTCTGCAGCGCGGCGTTGCCGAACTGGGCCGCCGCCTCGCTGCCGGCCTGCTGGGCGAAGGCGATGCCGGCGGCGGTAAAGCTCACGCCATACCACGGCAGGAACACGGCGACCGCGAGCATGATCGCGCCGAACGCAGAGACCAGGAGCCCATATCGGGGACGATCGCCCGTCGTCATCGTGTCCCCATCGGCGCGATCGGCCGATGGCTTGATTCATTCAGGGTGCCGGTGCGCCTACCGACCTTCGAGCAACGCGTGGATCTCGACGTTGGCGTCCACCAGCCAAGCCTCCGCGTCCCCAGGGTCGGCCCTCAGAAACCGGACTGGGATCTCGTTTCGCGCGGCGATCCTGCGCACGATGCGCTCGCCCTCGGCGAGTACGTCCGCAGGCACCGGCGTCACGCCGCCGGGCGCCGCTCCACCGGACACCACGCTGCCGGACACCACGCCACCGGACACCACGCTGCGGGACGCCGCCCTGTCGGGCACCCCACCCGTGCGCGCCCCCCCGCCCGACATCCCAGCCGCCTCGTAGACGAAGCCGCGAACGGTCGTGTCGATCGACTGGCCGAGGAAGAACTCCAGGCGCGAGCCGTGCAGCGCGCGGACCTCGTCCTCTGCGCCCGCCGCCGTCGCTAGCAGCCAGCAGGCGATCGTGACGTTCTCGAGCGCCGCGCGCAGCGTGCCGAGGCGCTCGGGCGTGCCGATCCAGCACTCCGCGCCGGCCGCCTCGATCGCCGCGCGGCCGGACTCGGCGCGCGTGGTGACTCGCACCGCGTGTCCCTCCCCCACAAGGTCTTCCGCCAGGCGCCTGCCTCGACAACCGCCGGCGACGATCAAGATTCGCGCCACGGCGTTCGATCTTACGCGGCGCCACCGCCACCCGCTGGCACCGCACCCCCGGGGCCGACCGCACGAGACGAAACGGAGCGGTGCGAGCGGACAACTCGTGGACGGGACCCAACAGCCGCCCCCGGCTGGCCGTTTGCATGGGTCCGGCCAAACAGCCACCCCCGGGCCGGCCCTTTGCATGGGTCTGGCCGGCCCGAGGCGCCCTGAGATCCAAGGGGCGGCGGCCGCCTCCAAGCCATGGCTCGAAGAAGCGCTGTCCTGCTGGGGAGATTCCGCTGGTATGTGTGCCGCGTCGGTCCTGCGGGTACTACAGAGGAGGCCCGTCGCTATCCGACTACATGATGAGCGGAGCGCCAGGGCCGAGACCTGTTCGAGCGCCACCGGAGAGGTATGGGTAGCGGCGCTCGAACAGACCCCGGCCCACCGATCGACGATCGGCTGGCGTCCGCTGCACGGTCCCCCCGACCGAAATCCGTTTCTCCTGGGGTTGGCTACCGTGCATTTGCATGAAGACAACCACAGTTTTTAGTTTTTGTCAAGCGATCTCGTAAATCGTTTGTCAACCCATGGGATGAGGGGAGCCCCGGCGGTGTCAAACCCTGGGCCCCCGCACCGCCGAACCGGCCGTCCAATAGCATCAGGCGACGATGAGCGGGGACGTGGTCACGATGGAGAAGATCGTCGCGCTGTGCAAGCGCCGCGGCTTCATCTTCCCCTCCTCGGAGATCTACGGCGGGGTCGGCTCGACCTACGACTACGGCCACTACGGGGTCCTGTTGAAGGGCAACGTGAAGGGCGAGTGGTGGCGCGCGATGCTCCAGGAGCGCGACGACATCGTCGCGATCGACTCGGCGATCCTCCAGCACCCGCGCGTATGGGAGGCCTCCGGACACCTCGCCGGGTTCACCGACCCTCTGGTCGACTGCAAGACCTGCGGTCAGCGCTTCCGCGCCGACCATCTCTCAGAGCTCCCGTGCGGGCGCAAACCATCGCGCCACCCGGGCGAGACCGACGAGTGCGAGCTGACCGAGGCGCGCGACTTCAACCTGATGTTCGAGACGACGATCGGCCCCGTCAAGGAGTCCGGCTCGGCCGCCTATCTGCGCCCGGAGACCGCGCAGGGGATCTTCATCAACTTCAAGAACGTCCTGCAGTTCTCGCGCAAGAAGCCCCCCTTCGGGATCGCCCAGGTCGGGAAGTCCTTTCGCAACGAGATCACGCCCGGCAACTTCATCTTCCGCACCCGCGAGTTCGAGCAGATGGAGATGGAGTTCTTCGTCCCGCCTGCCGAGTCCTCGCGGTGGTTCGAGCACTGGCTCGGCGAGCGCGAGCGCTGGTATGCGGACCTGGGGATCAGACCTGATCTGCTGCGTCTGCGCGCACACGAGGAGAGCGAGCTGTCGCACTATTCGAGCGCGACGAGCGACGTCGAATACCTCTTTCCGTCCACCACCGGAGGTGGCGGAGCCCGCTGGTCCGAGCTCGAGGGAATCGCCAACCGTGGGAACTTCGACCTCACCCAGCACGCCGAGCACTCCGGCGAGAAGCTCGAGTACTTCGACCAGTCCTCCGGCGAACGCTACGTCCCCCACGTGATCGAGCCCGCCGCCGGCGCGGACCGCGCGACGCTCGCGTTCCTCGTCGACGCCTACGACGAGGAACTGGTCGAGCGCGAGGGCGCTGGGGAAGGGGAGCTGCGCACGGTCCTGCGCCTGCACCCGCGCCTGGCGCCGATCAAGGCCGCGATCCTGCCGCTCGTGCGCAAGGACGGCCAGCCCGAGCTCGCCCGCGAGATCCATCGCGCGCTGCGCGACCGGCCGGGGCTCGGGATGGTCGAGTACGACGACGGCGGCGCGATCGGCAAGCGCTACCGACGCCAGGACGAGATCGGCACGCCGTTCTGCCTGACCGTCGACCATCAGAGCCTCGAGGACCGGACGGTGACGCTGCGCGAGCGCGACTCGCTGGCGCAGGAGCGTCTGCCGATCGAGGGGCTGGCGGAGGAGATCGAGCGGCGCGTGAACTCGCCCTGGCGCACCCCCAAGCTGACCCAGACCTAGGCAGACATAGGAGAGACAATGGACTTCGACCTGACCGACGAGCAGCAGTTGATTCAGCGCACCGCGCGCGAGTTCACCGATCGCGAGATCGTCTTGCAGTCGCGCGAAAACGCCCGCAACCACCACTTCGATCTGGACCTCGTCAAGAAGGTCGCCGCGCAGGGCTACCTCGGCGCGATCGTCCCCCCGGAGTACGGCGGCGCCGGGCTCGACTACTTCAGCTACGGCCTCGTCGTCGAGGAGATCGGCCGCGGCGACTCCGCGATCCGCACGGTGATCTCGGTCCAGACCTCGCTCGTCTGCTCAGGGCTGGTCAAGTTCGGCACCGAGGCCCAGAAGCAAAAGTACCTGCCGCGGCTCTGCTCAGGCGAGTGGCTCGGCTGCTTCGGACTGACCGAGCCGGACACGGGCTCGGACGCCGCCAACCAGAAGACGCGCGCGCGCAAGACCGACTCCGGCTGGGTGCTCAACGGGGCGAAGATGTGGATCTCGATGGGCAACCACGCGCGGGTCGCGATGATCTTCGCCCAGACCGATCCCACCCTCGGGCACAAGGGCATCGCCTGCTTTCTCGTCGACACCGACCAGCCCGGCTACAGCGCGCAGACGATCGAGCACAAGATGGGCCTGCACGCCTCCGACACCGCCTCGATCTCTTTGGAAGACGTCGAGGTCGCCGACGAGGACATGCTCGGCGAGGTCGGGGACGGCTTCAAAATCGCGATGTCGAACCTCGACTCCGGGCGCTACTCGGTCGCCGCCGGCTGCGTCGGGATCTGCCGTGGCTGCGTCGAGGAGTCGGTCGCCTACGCCAAGGAGCGCGAGCAGTTCGGCAAGCCGATCGCCTCCTTCCAGCTCGTCCAGGCGATGATCGCCGACATGGTCCTCAAGACCGACGCCTCGCGGATGCTGGTCTGGCGCGCCGGCTGGCTCAAGGACCAGGGCCGGCCGAACACGCTGGAGACCTCGATCGCCAAGCTCCACGCGACCGAGGCCTCGCTGGAGTGCGCGAACCTCGCGATCCAGATCCACGGCGGCGCCGGCTACGTCGATGACCACCCGGTCGAGCGCTACTTCCGCGACGCGCGCGTCACGACCCTCTACGAGGGAACCTCCCAGATCCAGAAGCTGATCATCGGGCGCGCGATGACGGGCGTCAACGCGCTTGTTCCCTCCTGAGATGAGCGCCGCACGGGTCATCGGCGTGATCGGCGCCGGCACGATGGGCGCCGGCATCGCCCAGCTCGCGGCCCGTTCCGGCGCGCGCACGATCCTCCACGACCCCCTGGCCGAGGCGCTCGCACGCGGCGCCAAGTACGCGCGCGACGGGCTCGGCAAAGAAGCCGCCAAGGGCCGGCTCAGCTCCGAGGAGGCCGACGCCGCCGCCGCGCGGATCGAGCCGGTCGACGACCTCGCCGCCTTCTCGCCCTGCGAGCTCGTGATCGAGGCCGCCCCCGAGCGTCTCGCGCTCAAGCACGAGATCTACGCGCGCCTCTCCGAGGAGATCGTCGACGCCGAGTGCGTGCTCGCCACGAACACCTCCTCGCTGCTCGTCACCGCGATCGCGTCCGCCGCCTCCCACCCAGAGCGCGTCATCGGGATGCACTTCTTCAACCCCGCGCCTCTGATGCGCCTGCTCGAGATCGTCGCCGGCGAGCAGTCCTCCGAGCGCGCGCTCGCGCTGGCCCGCGCGACGGGTGAGGCGATGGGCAAGACCGTAATCCGAGCGCAGGATGGACCCGGCTTTCTCGTCAACCGCTGCAACCGCCCGTTCGGTTTGGAGGCGTTGCGGCTCCTGCAGGAGCGCGTCGCGGACATCGAGACGATCGACCGGGCGATGCGTGTCGAGGGTGGCTTTCGCATGGGTCCCTTCGAGCTGATGGATCTCGTCGGGGTCGACACGGGCCTGGAGATCTCCAAGAGCTTCTACGAGCAGAGCTTCTATGAGCCGCGCTGGCGCCCCTCCCCGATCACGGCGCGCTACGTCGCCGCGGGGCTCTGCGGTCGCAAGAGCGGGCGCGGCTACTACGACTACTCGCGCGATCCCTACCGGGCCCCGGACCCAGCTTCGCCCGCGGGCGGAGGCGGAGGTGCTGATGTCGATGTACGGCCGGCGGGCAGAGCCGCCATCGACGCCAAGGTCCAGCAGCCCGCAGGCGGCGCCGCTGCCGACGACAAGGTCCGAGCCCCGGGCGGCAACGCTGCCGACGACAAAGTCCGAGCCCCGGGCGGCAACGCTGCCGACGACAAAGTGCGATCCCCGGGCGGCAACGCAGACACCCCACCCCGGCCCGCGGCCGGCGGCATCCTCGAGCGCATCCTCTGCCAGGTGATCAACGAGTGCGCCTTCGCGCTCGGCGAAGGCGTCGGCTCGGCCGAAGACATCGACACCGGGATGGTGCTGGGGCTCAACTACCCCCGCGGGCCGCTCGCGTGGGCCGATGAGATCGGGCTCGACCACGTGCTGGCCGTGCTCGACGCCCTCCAGGAGGAGTACCGCGAGGAGCGCTACCGCGCGGCGCCCGCGCTACGCGGCTTCGTGCGTGACCGCCGAATGGGGCGCGCGAGCGGCGCCGGCTTCTTCGCCTACGACGCAGCCCCCTGAGCAGCCTCGGCCGTAGTCGCGGCCGGAGCCCACTGCGCCTCGGCCAAATCGCCGACCGGCATCCCTTCCGGCGTCGGCACCTGCGGCGTGTCCCTGAGGTACCACTCGGCGTCGAGCGCCGCCTGGCAGCCCGACCCCGCCGCGGTGATCGCCTGGCGATAGGTGTGGTCGACGAGGTCGCCGGCGCCGAACACGCCCGGGCGGTTGGTCCGAGTCGAGCGACCGTCGACGGCGACGTAGCCGTTCTCGTCGACATCGATCTGCCCATCCACGAGCGTCGACTGCGGCTCGTGCCCGACCGCCACGAACGCGCCCGAGACCTCGAGCGTGCGCTCCTCGCCGGTCTCGGTGTTCACGAGCAGGGCGTGCCCCAGCGCGCCGTTCTCGCCCGAGACGAACTCCTTCACCGCATACGGCGTCAACAGCTCGATGTTCTCCTGCGCGCGGGCGCGGTCGAGCATGATCTTCGATGCGCGGAACTCCTCGCGCCGGTGCACGATCGTGACCTTCGAGGAGAACTTCGAGAGGAAGATCGCCTCCTCCATCGCCGAGTCGCCGCCGCCCACGATCACCGTCGGCTTGTCGCGGAAGAAGGCCGCGTCGCAGGTCGCGCAGTAGCTGACGCCGCGACCGCTGAGCTCCATCTCGCCCGGGACCTCGAGCTTCTTGTGCTCGGCCCCCATCGCGAGGATCACCGTGCGCGCGCGGTACTCCGTGTCGCCGACCCAGACCTTGTGAACCCCGCCGGGCTCGCTCGCAAGCTCGACGCGCTCGGCCTCCTCGGTCAACAGGCGCGCGCCGAAGCGCTCGGCCTGGTCGCGCAGCTTCTGCATCATCTCTGGCCCCATGATCCCCTCGGGGAAGCCCGGATAATTCTCGACGTCGGTCGTCTGCTGCAAGAGCCCGCCCCAGGCGAAGCCCTCGATCACAAGCGGGCTGAGGTTCGCGCGCGAGGTGTACAGCGCCGCGGTGTAGCCGGCCGGACCACTGCCGATCACGATCACGTTCTCGATGTCACTCATCTCATCTCCTGTCGCTTCAGTTTGTAAAGTATAGCGCTTTCTCGGGCCTGATCTAGGCACGCGCGGCGCCCGCCGCCTCGACCTCGACCGCCGCACCCTGCGTCGCCGGCGCCGGACGCTCGCCCTGCTGCTCCTCGCGCCAGCGCGCCACCGTGCGCCGCAGCTGGAAGTACGCCACCGCCCCTGGGATCGTCGGCAGCCAGAAGGAGATCGCGCGGTAGGACAGCACCGCGAGCACCGCCAGGTCGAGGTTTACTCCGAACGCGGCGAACGCGCCGATCATCCCTCCCTCCACGCCGCCGAGTCCGCCGGGCAGCGGCAGCAGGTTGCCGAGCATGCCGATGAAGTAGGACATCCAGATCACGGTCAATGGAGGCCCCGCCCCCCCAGGCGAGCCGAACGCGTGGAACATCGCCCACAGCACACAGATGTCAAAGCCCCACCACGCCACCGCGCCGAGCAGCCCGGGGTCGCGCTCGCGGATCAGCTCGATCGCGGTGCGCACGCCGCTCGCCGCCAGCGCCGGAACGGTCACCGCGCGCGCGACCCAGTGGGCCAGACGGCCGGAGCCCGAGGCCCAGCGATGCAAACGCCGCTCGATGTCGCCCGGCAGCAGCGCCATCGCCCCGACCACCGTCATCAGGATCGCGGCGACGATCGCAGGCACGATCGTCAGCGCAAACGAGCCTCCTCCCGGGAACAGGCCCGTGCCGAGGCCGAGCCCGTCGATCAGCACCGAGCCCGCGTAGACCGCATACAGCAGCACCATGAACGCCACCATCCGGCACGCCACCAGCCGCGGCGCCATCCCCGAACGGCGCAGCGCCCACGCGGTCAGCGCAACGCCGCCGGCACCGGCCGTCGCGAACAGCCGCGTCGCGGCCAGACCGGCCATCGTGATCTGATAGCTCTCGCTCCAGCCGATCGGACCGGACGCTGGCGACGAGCCGGCTGGGTCGGCCGCAGCCAGGGGAGCGGCTAGCAAGGCCGATGCGCCCGGCTCGCCGGATGAACCCGTCCGTGTCGTGACGAACACCGCGCGGAACAGCACGACATAGCCGGCGAACGACAGCAGCTCGAGCACGACCCCGAAGGCGATCCACCAGCCGTCGCCGTCCTCGAGGTGATGCAGCGTGGTGCCCACCCCGGCGAGCTTCGGCAGCACGAAATACAGAAACCCAACGACGGTGAGCACGAACACGCCGAACGCGATCGCCTGCCGGCGCGTGATGACCACGCGCGGCATCTCCTCCTCGTGATGCGTCGCCGCTCGTTCTGCCTGCTCTCCCGCGCCCTGCGCCATCTCGCGCCCGCTCACCCCCTCATCCGGATCATCTTCTTTGAGCTCCCCCCGTCAAACATGTTCTAGCGCGCCCGGTCTCGCACGCTCCGGCGGCGCATGGGGTCAAGGATGCCCTGGCGCACCTGGGGCTCATCTCCTAATGCCCCTCGTGCGCGACCGCTTCGAGCGCCGCGACCGCGCGCGCGAAGCCCGCGAACGCCGGTTGCGCGCGCGGTCCCAGACGCCACACCGCTCCCGTCAACGCCGCGCCCGCGAGCAGGTCGACGACGTAGTGCTCGCCGAGATACACCAGCGCGAACCCCAGCACCGCTGCATATGAGGCGCCGAGCGTGCCCGCGAGCGGCCCCGCCTCGGCGAGCAGAAGCGCGGCCATCAGTGTTGTGGCGAAGTGCAGCGAGGGCATCGCAGCCAGGGGATTGCCTCCGAGGACACTGTAGAGCGGCCCCCAGCCGTCTCCCCAGAAATGCTCGCCGTACTCGACCATCATCCTGCGCACCTGCTCGGCGCCACGGTCATCGCGTCCGACTACCGAGGCTGGATACCACGGCGGCGCGGTCGGCGCCAGCCAGTAGACGCTCGCGCCGATGTCAAACACGGCATAGGTCATCACCGCGGCGCGCGTGAAGCGCTCGCGCCGGCGCACGAGGATGTAGACGAGCGAGCCGTGCGGCACCATGAACCACGCCCAGTGCGCCCACACGAGCACACGGTCGAGCGTGCGCCAGCGCGGCGCGCCGCCGTCTGGGTCAAAACGCGCAAGCGTGCGCTGCAGGCGCAACGTCGGCAGCTCGCCGAGACCGAGCGCGCGGTCGATGTCGATCGGATAGTCGATGTGCACGCGCGCGGCCTGTGCCCGCTCGTCGTCGTGCGGGGTCTTGTACGCCGCCAGATACGCCCACATCTGCAGCGTGCAAACCGCCACGTCGCGCGTGCGCGATCGCCGCACGGCCAGGCACAGGGCGACCGGCGCGGCGAACGCGACCGTCTGTGTCGCAAGCGGGGGCGCGCTGATCCGCTTGCGTAGTAGCGGCGCGGCGACTCCGACCGCCACCACCCCCCAGGCGGTCGCCCTGATTACGCTCGACAGCCGCACACGAGCTGAGTATATGGTCGCGCGCGGTGGTCGCGCTCGGGGCGCTCAGGGCCCGGACACACCCACGAGCTCGAGGCCGGATGTGTATGCAAGACCGGAGGCTTGGCCCGACGGGCTCGGGCGTACTTGCGGCTTTCGATCGGCTCAGAACGCGCGCCTACGCGTGCGCGCGCGTTCTGAGCGTTTTGAGCTCGCCGCCTTTGAGCTCGCGCGAAGCTCCGCTCGCCGCCGCGGCGACGAACGCCTCGATCACCTTGCTCGCCGGGTCCGCCTCCGGATGCCACTGCACGCCGAGCACGAAGCCAAGATCGGACGGCCGGGAGGACCGGCTCGCCTCCATCTCGATCGCCTCCGGCAGCTCGTCGAGCGTCGAGCGCCCGCTCACGAGGAGCCCCTCGCCCAGCCGGTCGATGCCCTGGTGGTGGTGGGAGCGGGTCTCGTGCCGGGTCTCTCCTGCGGCGCGCGCTGCGAGCGTGCCCTCCGACAGCAACACGTCGTGCTCGGCGCCGTCGAAGGAGCCGACCACGCGCCGGTGCTCGCCGTGGCCGAAGTGCTCCGGCAGGTGCTGGCGCAGGGTACCGCCGCGGGCGACGTTGATCAACTGCATCCCGCGGCAGATCCCGAGCACCGGCAGCCGGCGCTCGATCGCCGCGCGTACGAGCGCGATCTCGAACGCGTCGCGCTCGGGCACGGTGTCGACCGTCTCGGCATGCGCCTCTTGGCCGTAGGCAGCGGGATCGATGTCGGCGCCGCCGGTCAGCACCAGCCCGTCGATCAGCTCCAGCACCTGCTCGGGGGCCTCGATCTGGTGGGAGTCGGGCGGCAGCATCAGCACCAGCCCTCCGGCGCGCTGCACCGCCTCGACATAGTTGCGCGCGAGCAGCATCGCCGGCTGGTCCCAGACGCTCCAGCGCGCCTGCTCGAGCGCCGTGCACATGCCGATCACGGGACGATCCATCCGCACAGAATAGGATCCCCGCCGTGAGCGAGTCATCGATCGAGCTCGAGACGGTCAACCTGCGGCTCGACGACGGCGTCGCCATGGTCGAGCTGAACCGGCCGCAGGCGCTGAACGCCTGGAACAAGCAGTTCGCGCTCGACCTGCTCGCGGCGCTCGATCGGACGGCCGCCGACGACGCCGCGCGAGTCGTCGTGATCGCAGGCGCCGGGCGCGCCTTCTCCTCGGGCGCCGACCTGAAGGATGCGGGCGGCGGGGACTTCACGCCCGAGGGACGTCCCGACGTCTACAAGGTCCTGACCGAGCGCTACCACCCGATCATGCAGGCGATCCGCGAGCTTCCGAAGCCCGTGATCGCAGCGGTCAACGGCCCCGCAGTGGGCATCGGCTGCTCGCTGGCGCTCTGCTGCGATTTGATCGTCGCGGCCCGCAGCTCCTACTTCCTGCTCGCGTTCGTCAACATCGGCCTCGTCCCCGACGGCGGCTCCTCGCTGTTCGTGCCAGCGCGCGTCGGCATGGCGCGCGCGTCGGAGCTGGCGCTGCTCGGCGAGCGCCTGCCGGCCGAGCAGGCCTTGCAGTGGGGCCTCATCAACCGCGTCACCGACGACGAGCGCCTGGATGAAGAGGTGGCCGCGCTGGCCGCGCGCCTGGCCGCCGGACCGACGCGCGCCTACGCGGGCGCCAAGCGCCAGCTCAACAGCTGGCTGTACGCGCGGATGGCCGAGCAGCTCGAGCTCGAGGCGCAGATTCAGCGCGAGATGGCGGGCAGCGAGGACTTCGTCGAGGGCGCGCTGGCGTTCGTCGAAAAGCGCCCGGCGCGCTTCACGGGCCGATGAGCGTCGCTCCCCCGGAGGATGTGAGCTCGTCATTGGAAGGCCGAGAATCGCTCGTGGGAAAGGTCGCGAAGCTCTCTTGATCCCTCGTGGCGAAGGCCCCGAAACCCTAGTGGCAAAAGTCATCAAGCGCGTACCGTCCGAGCCTGAATAGAATCCTGGCCGCCTTGAGTCATCTGGCCCCCACACTCCTCGCGTTCTTCACGCCCCAGTCAGGCGGATCGCCGAACGCGGACGAAATCAACAGCCTCTACAAGATCACGCTCGTGATCGCGCTGATCATCTTCTTCGCGGTCGAGGGCGCGCTCGGCTACGCGCTGTGGAAGTTCCGCGCGCGCAAGGGCGCCGTACCGCACCAGACGCACGGCAACACGCGCCTGGAGGTCGGCTGGACGCTCGCGGCCGCCGTGATCCTCGTCGGGCTCGCGGTTGTGACCTTCGCAAAGCTCTCCTCGATCCAGGACCCCTCCAACTCGGGTCCGAACGGCTATCAGCTGGCCGCCGAAAGCGGGTCCGAAAGCGGCGTGCTGTACGCGAGCGCCGAGCGCAAGCTACCGCCGAACGGCAAATCGCTGAACATCACGGTGATCGGCAAACAGTTCATCTGGCAGTACGTCTACCCCGGCGCGAACGGACGCAACGGCCTCGGCGCGCCCTACTCCTACGAGGAGATGGTCGTCCCCACCGAAACGACCGTCACGCTCGACATCGTCTCCCAGGACGTCGTGCACTCCTGGTGGATCCCCGAGCTCGGCGGCAAGTTCCAGGCGGTGCCCGGCTACCACAACTACACGTGGTTCAAGATCCCCAAGCCCGGAATCTACCGCGGTCAGTGCGCCGCCCTGTGCGGACGCGGCCACGCGCGCATGATCGCCACCGTGAAGGCCGTCCCCCCGGCGCAGTTCGAAGCCTGGCTGGCCTACCAGAAGCAGGAGCTTCAAGAAGCCAACGCCGAAGCTGCGGTCGAGCGCGCGAAGCTGAGCTCCCAGAACGGGCCCGCCCGGGTCGAGAACCCATAGATAGATGTCCATGTCACTGCCTTTGCCCACATCCTCCAGACGTGTCACTCCGTCTGAGCGCACCTCCAGATCGCGTCCCGTGAGCCCCGCAGTGGGATCCCGGAGTCCTAGGCATTCCCACAGAAGGATCGATGCTTGATGGCCACCTACGCCGCCCCCGTCCCCCAGGTAGCAGCCCACCACGTCGAGCCCAGGCAGCATGGTTGGACGAGCTGGATCACGACCACCGATCACAAGCGGATCGGGATCATGTACATGGTCCTGACGTTCATGTTCTTCTGCCTCGGTGGCGTCGAGGCGCTGATGATGCGCCTGCAGTTGGGGGCGCCGAACAACACGCTGGTCAGCCCCGAGACCTACAACCAGCTGTTCACGATGCACGGGACGACGATGATCTTCCTGTTCGTCGTGCCGATGATGGCGGGCCTCGCGAACTACTTCGTCCCGCTGATGATCGGTGCGCGCGACATGGCCTATCCGCGTCTGAACGCGCTCTCCTTCTGGCTGCTGCTCGCCGGCGGGCTCGTCTTCTACGCCTCGCTGTTCTGGAACCCGCCGGAAGCCGGCTGGTCGAGCTACGCGCCGCTGTCCAGCGCGATCTACTCCCCCAGCGGCGGCCAGGACGCCTGGATCTACCTGATCCACCTGACGGGCCTCTCCTCGATCGTCGGCGCGATCAACTTCTACGCGACGATCGCGAACATGCGCGCGAAGGGCATGTCCTGGGGCCGGCTGCCGCTGTTCATCTGGGCGATCCTGACCTACTCGGTGCTGATCATCTTCGCGATGCCGGTGATCGCCGGCGCGGTCACGATGCTGCTCACCGATCGGCACTTCGGCACGCACTTCTTCGACCCCGCCGAGGGCGGCTCGGCGCTGCTCTGGCAGCACCTGTTCTGGTTCTTCGGCCACCCCGAGGTCTACATCATGGTGCTGCCCGGGTTTGGCTTGGTCTCCGAGATCCTGCCCGTGTTCGCGCGCAAGCCGATCTTCGGCTACAAGGCGATCGCGGCCTCGACCGTGGCGATCGCGTTCCTCGGCTTTTTGACCTGGGCGCACCACATGTTCACGACACCCACGCCCGAGGTGATCCTCGTGTTCGTGATGCTCTCCTCGTTCCTGATCGCGGTGCCGACAGGCGTGAAGATGCTCAACTGGATCGCGACGCTGTGGCGCGGGACGATCGAATTCAAGACGCCGCTTTTGTTCTGCGCCGGCTTCCTCGCGCTGTTTCTGATCGGCGGCATCTCCGGGGTGTTCCTCGCCGTGTTTCCCGTCGACTGGCAGCTCAACGAAACCTACTTCGTCGTCGCGCACCTGCACTTCGTGCTCGTCGGCGGCTCCGTGTTCACGATCTTCGCGGCGATCTACTACTGGTTCCCGAAGATCACCGGGCGGATGCTCGACGAAGGCCTCGGCAAGCTGAGCTTCTGGTTGATGTTCGTCGGCTTCCTCGCGACCTTCCTGATCCAGCACGTGATGGGCCTCGACGGGATGCCCCGGCGCGTGTACGAGTACGACAACGTCGGGCATCTCGCCCTCTACAACCAGATCTCGACGGTCGGCTCGTTCATCCTCGCCGCCGGCGTGCTCGTGACGATCATCAACGCCTGGCGCAGCCTCAAATATGGCGCGATCGCCGGCCCCGACCCCTGGAAGGCGAACACGCTCGAGTGGTTCACCGAGTCGCCGCCGCCGGTCAACAACTTCGACGTGATCCCGCTCGTGCGTTCGGTCGAACCGATGAAGGACATCCGCCGCGAGGTCCAGCGTCGCAGCGGCGCGGGCGTGACGGCGCCGGGCGGCGCGACCGTGCCTGCGGGGGCGACTCAGGTAGGGATCTAGCCTTGAGCACAGCAGCACGTCCCACCGTCGCGGAACCGGCGTCGGCGCCGCAGGTGCGTTGTGCGCTCCCCATGTCCGGCCTCGCGTTCGCTGCCCTGGATCGCCGGCGATGAGCGCACGCCCGACAGGCGCCGCGCAGGCGCTCGAGCCCCCCCGTCTCGGCCTCGCTCCGCGCACGCGCCAGCTGCTTGCCGACTACCTCGAGCTGACCAAGCCGAAGGTCCAGTCGCTGCTGTTGCTGACGACGATCGCGACGATGTACGTCGCCGGCGACCCTTCGCTCGCGCTGGTCGCGCTGACCTGCCTCGGCGGCTACCTCTCCGCCGGCGGGGCGGGCGCCGTCAACCATTGGTATGACCGCGACATCGACGCGCGCATGGAGCGCACGGCCTCACGCCCGGTCCCCTCGGGCCGCGTCTCCCCGAACGCCGCGCTCGCCTTCGGCTGCACGCTCGCCGCGCTCTCCTTTCTGGAGCTGTCGCTGACCGTGAACGTGCTCGCCGCGAGCCTCTCCTTCGCGGGTTTCCTCGGCTACGTCTTCCTCTACACCGTCTGGCTGAAGCGACGCACACCCCAGAACATCGTGATCGGCGGCGCCGCCGGGGCGGTACCCCCGCTCGTCGGCTGGGCCGCCGTGACCGGGTCGGTGAGCGGGACGGCGGTGCTGCTGTTCTTCATCGTCTTCTTCTGGACCCCGCCCCACTTCTGGGCTCTGTCGCTGCTGATGAAGGACGAGTACGCGAAGGTCGACGTGCCGATGCTGCCGGTCGTGCGCGGCGAGGTCGAGACCCGGCGGCAGATCCTGCTCTACACGGTGCTGCTGTACGCCGTCACGCAGCTACCCTTCTGCGCCGGCGGCTTCGGCGGCATCTATCTCGTCGTCTCGATCGCGCTCGGTCTCGGTTTCATCGCCGGCGCGGTCAGGCTCTACCGGCGGGCCGACCGCCGCAGCGCCCTGCAGCTCTACCTGTTCTCCCTCGCCTACCTCGCGCTGCTGTTCTGCGCGATGGTCGCCGACGCTCATCTGTAGAATGCGCCTCCGCCCATGAAGATGACCCGCCGCCTCGCGCGCAAGAACATCCGCACCGGCCTGATCGTCTCGGGCATCTGCATGTTCATGTTCGGCGTCACGTTCATCGTCGCCGCGATCTACATCTCCTGATGAGCCCGCTCGACCCCGAGATTCCGCCCGCGGGCGAAGAGATCCACCTGCCCGGGCCGAGCATGATGCCGATCCTCACCGCGGTGGGGATCACGCTGGCGCTCGTCGGCGTCACGACGTTCATCGAGCTGACGGTCGTCGGTGTGATCCTCACGGTCTACTGCGTCGGTCGCTGGATCAAAGAAACGCGCCACGAAATCGAGGAGCTCCCGCTCGACTGAGCGTCCGGCAGGCTCGCGGCTCCTGGGGAGCGCGCGAGGCCGTCGTGGGAGCGCGCCTGCCCGGTCGGGAGCGCCTGCCCGGTCGGACGCACCCGTCGTCACGTCCTGCTCCTCCCGTCGCGGATCGCGCCTGGCTCTCATCCCGTCGCGGATCCCGCCGCCGCGCTCGCCGGCACGGGACAGATCGCGCCGTCGTCCGTCCAGCAACGCACGACGTCGCGCACCGAGAGGACGCCCACCGTCGTACCGTCCTCGATCACGATCAGGTGACGAAAGCCGCCGCGCACCATCACCGCCGCCGCCTCCTCGAGCGACCAGTCGGGCGCCGCGAAGACGACCTCGCGCGTGAGGTGCTCGCCGACCCGCTCGCCGTCGGGATCGTGCCCGGCGCCGACCGAGTGCAGGATGTCGCGCTCGGTGATGATCCCCGGCCCGTGCCCCTCGGGGTCGATCACGACCGCGGCTCCGACCTTGCGCTCTGACATCAGCCGCGCCGTCTCGCGCAGCGTGTGACCAGGCCCCACCGTCAGCGCCATCTCGGTCATGCCGTCTCGTACCTGCATTGTGACCTCTCCTTTCCCGATTGCAGCTGAACATTCCCGATCGCAGCCGGATCAAACCCATCGTCAAGCCGGTCTCGCGAACCCGTGTTTGGCGAGCCCATGTTTGCAACTATTGCCTCAATGTAGTGCCCGGGTAGCGAAAGATCAAGGGACGCGACGCCAGCGAAACGCACCACGCTCATCTGTGCTCGCGGGCAACTCTGAGCGCAAGCGCCGGCGAGCTTCTCCGCCAGTCGCTTCGCTAGAGTTCCCGGCGTGAGCACAAACCAGCGCTACCGGCTGCGCAACCCCGCCAGCGGGCGGGAGATCGTGATCGAGGCCGACCCGGATGAGATCTATCTCGACCGCGACACGGGCGAGCCGCTGGAGGTCGTCGGCAAGCTGCTGCCGCTCGCCCCCTCCCCCTCGAAGCTGCCGTGGGCCGTCGAGAACATGCGCTTCTGCTCCTGGTGCGACCAGCTCGCCCAGAAGGATCTGAACGACTGCCCCACCTGCGGACGCCGGATGGGGCCGCTCGCGGCGAGGCCGGCCGGTTGAGAGCCTCCTCCGGCCGCGCCGTGATCGCGACAGGCCTGCTGCTGCTCTGCCCGGTGGGCATCGCCGCCTGCGGCGGCGGCAGCAGCGTGAGCGACGCGGTGCCGAAGAGCACGCCCGAAATCACTCCCCCGACCGACACGAGCGCTGAAAAGGCCGCGGTGCAGACGACCTCGACCTCGACCACCTCGACCGCCAAATCGAGCGAAAGCTCCACCGGGTCCTCAAGCGAAGAATCCGGGTCCGGCGAAGAAACGTCGGCGAGCGGCGGCAACGAAAGCGGCGCGTCCGAAAGCAGCGGCGCAACCGGCGGAGCCGCCTCCAAAGAAACCACGAAAAGCGGTGGCGCGGAACCGGCCACGAAAGCCGGCGGCGAATCCGCGGCTACACCCAGCGGAGGGGCCAGCGCCCCCGCGGGCTGATCGATCCTCCCGCTCGGCTTAGGGCGTGGAGATGAGCGTCGCGCTGTAGGTCAGGCGCGCCGTGAGGTAGAGGCAGTAGTACTGAACCGCGGTGCCGATCCCGGTCTGCGTGGTCTGCGAGCTCGTGCTCGTGCACTGGGCTTTCGGGCGGCTGGCGCGCCAGGAGGTCGCGTTCGTGAAGCCGAGGGCCAGCGCCGGCGCCCAGGAGGGCACTGTCAGCGCGATCACGTCGCCCTTTTTGACCTGCAGCGTCGTTTCGAGGGGAAACTGGGCGGTCTTGCCGAAGTAGGGTTCGAGCTTGACCAGCGGGCTCTGCGCGATCAGCTTGTAGGTCAGATTCGGCGTCTTCTGGGGGCGCAGGATCGCGATGCCCGCGGTCGACGGTCCGCCCTCGTTGGCGTTGAAGAACTTGATCTGCGTCGCGTTCGGCTTGCCGAGGTCGATCGACCAGGCGACGACGGTGCCGGCGCGCGGCGCAGCCACCGGGTTGTGTGTCGTGCCGACCTTCACCTGGAAGCCCGTCGTGCGGCTGACCGCCAGGCAAGGGCTGCCCGGACAGCTCGGCACGGTTTCGGGATTGGTCGTCGGCGGGAGCACCCCGACTTCGGTCAGCGTGGCCTCAGAGCCCGCGGGCAGCACGAGCACGAGCGCGAGGCTCGCGAGGACTGCCGCTGTGGATGCACGGATGATCATGTGGTCTTTCAACACGCCAACTCAGAAGATGTAGCGGTCAGTTCAGATCAGTTCGCTATTTCCGCGTCAGTTCCTGCGCGGCGACCGCGATCTCGGCCGGATCGCCGGGGCTGGGAACCCACGGCAAGCGCAGCGGATCGCCCGTGTAGCGGGGAATCACGTGCATGTGGAAGTGGAAGACAGTCTGCCACGCGAGCGCGCCGCAGGAGTTGACCAGGTTGACCCCCTCGGCCCCCAGCAGCTCCTTTGCGCGGACCGCCTGACGTTGTGAGGCGAGCGCCACCGCACGCAGATCCTCGGGGTCGATGCTCAGCAGATCGGGTGTGTGCGCGCGCGGGATCACGAGCATGTGACCGCGCGTAGCGGGGTTGATGTCCATCAAGGCGACCGTGCGCTCGTCTTCGTCGACGATCGTCCCGGGCAGCTCGCCCGCGACGATCTTGCAGAAGATGCAATCGGGATCGCTCATCCGTGAGCGAAGCCTAGCTCGATGCGGTCGATGTGCGCTCAGTCGAGATCGAAGTGTGCACGCTCGATGCAGTCCGTGTGCGCGCATAGGCGAGCGCCTGCTCGCGGGTGGCGATCTCGCCGGCATATTGCGCCTCGGCCAGCTCGCCGAGCAGCTCGCCGAGCCTGGGTCCCGCGGGAATGCCGAGCTCCGCCGCCAGTTCGTCGCCGCGCACGGGCGGGCGCGGCGGCCCCTCGGCGCGCCAGCGCAGGGCATCCCGGAGCATCGCTCGAGCGACCGCGAGGTGCGCGTCGATCGCCCGTTGCGCGTTATCCCCGCACGTCGCCAGCCGGTCGGCGACCGACAGCAGCGTCACGTCGACCTCCACCGGATCGCATGCATGTAAGTAGCCGTACACGGTGCGACGCGCGAGCGGCTGGGGCTCGTGGACGAGGAAACCGAGGCGCAGGTGGTTGCGCACGAGCGCAGCGGCGTGCGCGCGCAAGCGCTCGCTCGCGCGCAGCCTTTCGAGCACGGTTCTGGCCAGCTCGGCGCCGGCGACGTCGTGGCCGATGAACGTCACGCGCCCATCCCCGGGACGCACACCCCGCGTGAGCGGCTTGGCGGCGTCGTGCAATAGGGCGCCCCAGCGCAGCGCCTCGCCTCGCGTCAACTCGTCTGCCAGGGACTCGTCCAGCAGCGCGCGCAGATCTGCGGCATGCTCCTCGCCCAGGATCGCGCCCGGGTCGGCCTGCAGCTCAATCGTGCGGTCGAGCACCTCGAGCGTGTGGCCGTAGACATCGAGGTGGTGAAAGCGGCTCTGCTCGATTCCCTTCAGCGCGGCGAGCTCGGGCAGCACCACCGCCATCGCCCCCAGCCCATCCAGCAGCTCGATCCCGTGCCTTGCCCGCGGGGAGGAAAGGGTCCGGCGCAACTCCATGAACACGCGCTCGGCCGAAACTCTGCCCAGCCTGCGCGCGTGCATACGCGCCGCGGCGCTGGTCTGCTCGTCCGGCTCCAGGTCCATCTCGACCGCGATCCGCACGAGGCGCAGCACTCGCAGAGGATCGTCGGCGAACGCCTGTGGGCCCGCCATCCGCAGCCGGCGCGCGCTTAGATCCTCCATGCCTCCCAGCGGATCGATCGACGCGCCGCCCTCGATCGGCTCGGCGATCGCATTGATCGTGAAGTCGCGCATCTCGAGGTCCGCCTCCAACGAGCCGCCGCGCAAACGCTCGAGGTCCGCTTGCCACGCCCTGTCGCGCGAGACTACGCGCCAGGCGCCGAATTCCTCCGACAGCGCAAAGCACGCCGCCTTGCCGGCGACTTTGGCGATCGCGCGCGCCGCCTGCTCGGGATCGCCGTCGACGACGAGATCGAGGTCCGTCAGGGGCCGGCCCAGGGCACGGTCGCGCACGGCGCCTCCCACCAGCCAGGCGGGCTTGCCCGCGAGCGCCGCGCGGACGACCTCCAGGCCGTCGCTCATAAGGCTTCGCCGTCGCGGTGATACAGCCGAGGCACGCGCGGCGTGAGCGCGCACGTCACCTCGTAGTTGATCGTGCCGAGCCGTCTCGCGACATCCTCGGCCGTGATCCGCTCAGCGCTCTGCGCGCCGGCGGCGGCGGTGGCGGTCGCAGTGCCAGTGGCAGTGGCAGTGGCAGTGGCGGGGGCCGGGTCCGGGGCGGCGCCTCCAATCAGGATCGCCTCCTCGCCCAGCAGCTCCTCGGCCGCGTCAGGGCCGAGATCGACGGTGATGTTGTCCATGCTCACCGTCCCCACGATCGGATAGCGCCGCCCGGCGATCAGCGCATCGCCGTTGTTCGAGCACCCGCGCCGCCAGCCGTCGCCGTAGCCGATCGGCAGCACCGCGAGCCAGGTGTCGCGCGCGGCGACGAAGCGCCGCCCGTACCCGGCGCTCTCCCCCGCCTCGCAGCGCTTCACCTCGGCGACGCGGGAGCTCAGCTGCAGTGCCGGCTCGAGCCCTCGCACGGCGGGGTCCTCGCCAAACGGGTCCATCCCGTAAACGGCGATCCCGCAGCGCACCATGTCGAACTGTGCGCGCTCCTCGCGCAGCAGCGCGGCGCTGTTGGCGGCGTGCACGATCAGCTCCGGCTGCTCGGCCTTCACGGCCCTCGCCCACTCGGTGAACCGGCCGAGCTGCAGCGCGAAGAACCCGTCGTCTTCCAGGTCGTCGGCGGTGGCGAAGTGCGTCATCAGCCCCACCAGCTCGACCCCGTCGGCCTTGCGGGCCGCCGCCACCGTGCGGGAGGCCTGCGCCGGGTCGCGCGTGCCGAGTCGTCCCATGCCGGAATCAAGCTTCACGTGCACCCTGCCGCCCCCCGCAGCACGCACGGCCTGCACCTGCCGCTCGCTCCACACGACAACTTCAGCATCCACGGCGAGCGCCTGCTTCAGCTCGCCTTCGGTCAATGCACCCATTACGAGTATGCGTGCGTCGCGCAGGTTGCCGCCGCCAAGGTTGGCGGCGCCCGGGCTGGAGTCATCCAACCCCGCCTCGCGCAGCTCCCGCGCCTCGCTTGCCGCGGCCACCGCCAGCCAGCTCGCTCCCCCGGCGAGCGCCGCGCGTGCGCTCTGCGCCGCGCCGTGGCCGTAGCCGTCGGCCTTCACCACCGCGCACAGCTCGGTGCCGTCGTGCAGTTCGCGACGCAGCCGTTCGCAGTTGCGCTCGATCGCGGCCACGTTCACGCGCGCCGCCGCGCGATGCGCACTCATCGCCCCTGCCCGTCCGCGTCGCAACGCTCGTGCGTGGGGCCACCACGCGAAGCCGGCAGCGCGGCGATCACATCGGAGGCGACCACCCCCTCGGCCGATCCCTGCCTGCGCGCCGCCACCCGACCAGCCTGCGCATGCAGCGAAACACCGGCGGCGGCGGCGGTGAACGGGTCGAGCCCGGCGGCGAGCAGCGCCGCGATCACGCCCGTCAGCACATCGCCGGTACCGGCTGTCGCGAGCGCCGGTGTGGCGCCCGGGCTCACGGCCACACGCCCTCGCGGCTCGGCGATCAGCGTATCGTCGCCCTTCAACACGACGACCGCCTGCGCCTGTTCGGCGGCGGTGCGGACATGGCGCAGACGTTCGCGCTCGATCTCCTCGCTGCCGATCTCGAGCAGCCGCCCCAGCTCGCCCGCGTGCGGGGTGAGCACCGTGGGCGCAGGTCGTGTGCGCAGCTCGCCGAGGCGTCCTGCGTGCGCGTTCAGACCGTCGGCGTCGAGCACGAGCGAGATCTCCGCCTTGCGCGTCAGCTCGCGCGCGAGCTCGACGGCGCCATCCGAGCGCCCTAGACCTGGCCCCAACGCCAGCGCCCCACCGCGCTCGCTCGCTTCGAGCACCTCATCCACGCCCGCGGCCGTCAGGCCGCCGGCGCCGTCGTCGGGCAGGCCTTTCGTCATCAGCTCGGGCGGGCCCGCGGTCGCGAGGATCGGCTGCAGGGACTCGGGCACAAACGCCGTCACATACCCCGCCCCGGCGCGCATCGCGGCATGCGCCGCCATCCTTGGCGCACCCGTCAGCCCGCGCGAGCCACCGGCGATCAGCACATGGCCGCTGAGGAACTTCGTCGAAGACGGTTCCCTCCGTGGCAGCTTTGCGAATACAGACGGGGCGATCAGGCCGATCTGTGTCTCCCCGGGCCAGCCGCGCGGGATCCCGATCTCGATCGTCTCCACCGTGCCGGCATGCGTCTTGCCGGGCGCGATCCAAAGGCCCGGCTTGTCGGTGTGGAAGGTCGCGGTCGCCGTCGCTCGTACCGCAGCGCCGGAGGCGACCCCGGTGGAGGCCTCCACGCCGCTCGGCACGTCCACGCTCACGACCGCCGCGCCCGGCGCACGCAAGGCGTTCACTGCCTCGATCGCCTCGCCGACAGCGCCGCGGGGCTGTCCCTGAAAGCCGGTCCCAAGCAGCGCGTCGACGATCACGCTCGCCTGCTCGAGCGCCTGCTCGGCGCGCGCGCGGTCTTCGGTCAGCTCGATCGGCGGTTCACCGGGCAGCCGCTCCAGGTTCACGCGCGCGTCGCCGGCGAAGTCATCGGGCGCCGCTGCACACACCACCGTCACGCTCCTGCCAGCCTCGCGCAGTAGCCGCGCGACGACGAGCCCGTCGCCGCCGTTGTTTCCCTTCCCGCACACGATCGTCGCGGGGCCGTCCGGAGACAGGCGCTCGACGATCCGTGTCACCCCCGCTCCGGCGCGCTCCATCAAATCGAGCGACGGGATGCCTTGCTCCTCGATTGCCCAGCGGTCGACGCCACGCATCGTCTCGGCGTCGAGCAGCGGTGCCGTCCAGTCGGGGAGTCGGTCCACGACCAGCGATGCTAGATGGTCCTCACCTGGATCTATCGCGGCCAGCTCTGGGGTTCTGTCACCTGCAACCCGGGGATACGCGCGAAATGGCGCAGATTGCGAGTTACGAACGGCGTCCCGGCCTCCAGACAAATACCCGCCTGCATCGCGTCACGGATCTCGATTCCTTTGCCGGCGACCCGTAGTTCACGCAGTATCGAGCCCGCGCATAGCGCAGCCTCTCGCGTCAACGCCAGGCACGGGCCAGCAAGAAGCGCATCCGCGGGAGCTGGGTCTCGTGCGTAGCCACTTCCTAGAGCCAGCTCGAACGCCGTCACCGCGGTGATCAAGAAGCCAGTGGTGGCGCCCAGCTCCTCCACCAGCTGCCTGCCCGGCCCCGCATCACGCAGGTGATCGATCAGGATGTCCGAGTCTAGGACCGGAGCAATCGCCACGTTGCCCACGCCTGATCGCGCTCACGCTCCCACTCGACAACGTCCTCCTGGCTCCATGCACCTTTAGCGGCGGTGATCGCGTCAGCCAAGGGCTGACGCCGCAGCTTCGACTGGAAGTACTCGTTCAACGCCTCCTCCACGATCGGGGAGAAACCTCGCAATCCTTTGTCGAGTGCCGCAGACTTCAGACGCTTGTACACAGGAGTGGACAACTCAATTGTCGTGCGCATGCATGCATTCTAATGCCGATCAGGACGAAGGTCAACGGGGCCTAAGGCCCCGCGGTCCGATGGTCAAGCCAGGCCAGATCGAAAAGCCCCCCCGACTTGTGCTTGGCACACCTCCGCCTGGCGCCGTGCCGGCGGGCCGCTGGCTACTCCACCGTGACGGTCTTCGCGAGGTTGCGCGGCTGGTCGACGTTCAGGCCGCGCTTGCGGGCGATCTCGTAGGCGAGCAGCTGGAGGGGGATAACCGCGAGCATCGGCTGCAGCATCCAATCGATCGCCGGCACCTCGATCACGGAATCCGCCTGCTTTGCGATCTGCTCGTTGCCGGCGCTCGTGACCGCGACCACGTGGGCGCCGCGCGCGCGCACCTCGGCCATGTTCGATGCCATCTTCTCGAGCACGGGCGAGTCGGTCGCCACGCACACGACGGGTGTGGACTCGTCGAGCAGCGCGATCGGGCCGTGCTTCATCTCGCCCGCCGGGTAGGCGTCGGTGGCGATGTAGGAGATCTCCTTCAGCTTCAGCGCTCCCTCGAGCGCCACCGCGAGGCCGACGTGGCGGCCGATGTAGAGGAAGAACTCGCTCTCGCTATAGGCCTCGGCGACACGCGCCACGGGCTCGCCGACGCCGGCGAGCACCTGCTCGATGCCGTGCGGCAGGCGCTTCACGTCGGCGACGAGCTCCTGCAGGCGCGCCGGCTCGAGCGTGCCGCGCAGCTCGGCCAGGCGCAGGGCGAGCAGGTAGACGACGGCGACCTGGCAGAGGAACGTCTTCGTCGCCGCGACCCCGATCTCCAGGCCCGCGCGGGTGAACAGCACGCCATCGGCGTCGCGCGTGGCCTGCGAGCCCATCACGTTCGTGACCGCCAGCACCGCCGCGCCGCGCTCCTTCGCCTTGCGCATCGCCGCAAGCGTGTCGGCGGTCTCACCCGACTGGGAGATGCCGATCACGAGGTCCCCGGGCCCGACGACGGGGTTGCGGTAGCGATACTCCGAGGCGACGTCGACCTCGACCGGCACCCTCGCCCACTCCTCGATCGCGTAGCGGCCGATCAGGCCCGCGTGGTAGGAGGTGCCGCAGGCAACCACGACGATCCGCTTGACGTCGCTCAGGATCGCCTCGTCCAGCACGCCCTGCTCGGCGAGGTCGACGCCGCTGCCGCGCGCGGTGCGATCGGCGATCGTCTCGGCGACCGCGTCCGCCTGTTCGTTGATCTCCTTCAGCATGAAGGTCTCGTAGCCGCCCTTCTCGGCGGTGTCCTCGTCCCAGTCGACCGTCTCCACGGCGCGCTGCACCGGCTCGCCCGCGGGGGTCGTGATCGTGACGCCGTCCGGCCGCAGCACGACGATCTCGCCGTTGTCGATGTACTGCACCTCGCGCGTCTGCTTCAGGAAGGCGGGCACCGCGGAGGCGACGAACTGCTCGCCCTCGCCGCGCCCGACGATCAGCGGGCACTCGCGCCGCGCGCCCACGAGCGTCTCGGGCTCCTCGAAGCACATCGCGACGAACGCGTAATGTCCCTCGAGCTCGGCGTATGCGGCCCGCACCGCGTCGGCGAGGTCGCCGTCGTAATGCTCCGCGATCAGGTGCGCGATCACCTCGGCGTCGGTCTCCGAGGTGAACACGCTGCCGCTCGCGAGCAGTCGCTCCTTGAGCGTCATGTAGTTCTCCACGATCCCGTTCACGACCACGTGGAAGCGGTCGGCGGAGTCGTAGTGCGGGTGGGCGTTCTCCTCGGTCACGCGCCCGTGCGTCGCCCAGCGGGTGTGGCCGATGCCGGTGCTCGCGGGGCGTACTGCGATGGCCACCGCGCGATCGGCCTCCTCGGTCTCCTCGGTCTCGGCCTGGACCTGGGACTGGGACTGGGACTGGGCTACGCCGTCGAGCTTCGCCTGCAGCGCGTCGAGGTTGCCGACGGCGCGCACCGTCTCGATCCCCTCCTCGCCGATCACCGAGATTCCCGCGGAGTCATATCCGCGGTACTCGAGCTTCTTCAACCCGTCGAGCAGCAACGCCTGGACGGAGCGATTGCCGACGTAGCCAACGATGCCGCACACGCCATCGAAGATATCAGCGGGTCGGGTGCGTTCTCTCGAACGTCAGCCCGCTCGCCACCGCGTGCGGTTGGCGCGTCTCACCGCAGAACCGTTCACCGGCGGGACGGGCAAACGCGCTCAGCCCAGTTGCGACTCGACCAGCGCCGCCAGCGCTCCGCAGACCTCGTCGGTCTCATCCTGGGTCGGCGCCTCGACCATCACCCGCACGAGCGGCTCGGTCCCGCTCGGGCGCACGAGCACGCGCCCGCGCCCCTCCAAGGCCTCACCCGCCGTGGCCACGGCCTCGTTGACCTCGACGGCCCCCGCCAGCGCCCCGCGCTCGCGTACGCGCACATTCACGAGCCGTTGCGGCAGCTTCCGCATCGCGTCGCGCTCCGCCAGGTCGCGCCCGGCCAGCGCCTCCAGGGTGAGCAAGGCACCTGCGATCCCGTCGCCGGTGCGGTTGAAGCTCAGATCTATGATGTGCCCCGACTGCTCGCCGCCGAGCACCCAGTCGCGCGCGCGCAGCTCCTCGAGCACGTAGCGGTCGCCGACCTGCGTGATCGCCACCTCTACACCGGCCTCCCGCATCGCTGTGTGAAAGCCGTAGTTGGTCATCACCGTCACGACCACGCCGCCGCCGTTCAGTCGCTCGCGCTCGCGCAGATGCAACGCCGCGAGCGCCATCAGCTCGTCGCCGTCCACGACGGTGCCGGTGCGGTCAACCGCGAGCACGCGGTCGCCGTCGCCGTCGAAGGCGAAGCCCAGCCCGTGGCCGCCCTCGCGGACGAGCTCGCCCAACCGCTCCACGTGGGTCGAACCGCAGCCCTCGTTGATGTTGCGCCCGTCGGGCCGATCGGCGATCACGCTGACCTTCGCCCCCAACCGGCGGAAGATCTCCGGGGCGACGTGGTGGGTGGCGCCGTTCGCGCAGTCCAGCAGCACGTCCAGCCCGTCGAGGTCGAGCTCGGCGAAGTGCGCGTGCAGCTCGCGCAGGTAGTCCTCGCCGGCGCCCCTCAGCTCGCGCACGTGGCCGATCTGCGGGGGCACGCCCGGTCCGGTGCCGGCATCGGTCTGCCTGGCGCCTCGATCCGGGCCGGTCGTGGCGGCCGCGGCGCTCCCCGCAGTCCCGACGCCCGCCGCGGCGTCCCCGGCCCGCTTCAGCTCGAGCTCGATCTGCAGCTCGGTCTCGTCCGACAGCTTGTAGCCGTCGCCGGCGAAGAACTTGATCCCGTTGTCCTGAAACGGATTGTGCGAAGCCGACAGCACCACCGCCAAATCGAAGCCATAGCGGCCGATCAACAGCGGCGCCGCCGGTGTCGGCAGCACGCCGCCCAGCAGCGCATCGCCGCCGGCCGCGCTCACGCCGGCCGCGACCGCGGCCTGGAGCATCTCGCCCGACTCTCTGGTGTCGCGCACGATCAGCACCTGCGGGCGCTCCTTGCCGGTCTTGCGCGTCGCCGCCCGCGCGAGCCCGAGCGCGAGCTCCGCCGTGAGCAGGCCGCCGGCCACACCCCTCACACCGTCGGTCCCGAACAGCTTGCGGGTCACACACGTCCCCCCGGACTCTTGGTCTCTATCTCTTGGAGAACTGGGGCTTCTTGCGGGCCTTCTTCAACCCGGCCTTCTTACGCTCCTTCGCGCGCGAATCCCGCGTCAAGAATCCCCGGCGCTTGAGCTCGCCGCGCAGGTTCGGGTCGGCCTCGAGCAGCGCGCGCGAGACCCCGTGGCGCAGCGCGCCGGCCTGCGCGGAGATACCGCCGCCGTGCAGTCTCGCGACCACGTCCATCCGCTCCTGATAGCCGACCGTCTCCAGCGGCTGACGGATGTTGCGCTGCTGGGTGATCCGCGGGAAGTGCTCCTCGAGCGTCTTCCCGTTGACGAGATACGTGCCGCTGCCGGGACGCAGCGTCACCCGCGCGACCGCCGTCTTGCGCTTGCCCGTCGCGCGATACCGCGCGCCTGAGGCGAGATCGATCGCGGCGGTAGAGATCGGCTCGCTCAGAACCTCCTCCTGCTCCTCCTCGGCCTGCGCCTCGCCCTCGGGCTCCTCGCCCTCGATCGCATATGGGTCCTCGTATGCCTCACCGCGCGACTCGCCGCGTCCCAGCGGATCGACGCCCTCGGGGACGATGTCCACCTCGAGGTGCGCGCCCGGCACCGCGGGCTTCACGCGCGGGGTCTGCTCCTCATCGTCCTCCTCGTCATCAATCTCTGCATCGGCATCGGCCTCGACCCTGGTGACGGCCTCCTCGGCGACGGCCTCCGCCACGATCTCGGCGACGATCTCCTCGGCAACCTCTTCGGCGACGACCTCCTCGATCGCCTCCTCCACGAGCTCCTCCGCGACGGCCTCGGCGAGCACCTCCTCCGCGAGCTCCTCGGCAATCGCCTCCGCGACGATCTCCTCGGCGACGGCCTCCACGACTGCCTCCTCCTCCTCGGCGCGCTCCTGCGCGGCCTCCAGCGGCGCGTCCTCGGCCGAGCCCGCGATCTCGGTCGCGTCCTCGCTCGGGACGGCGTTGCCGGGGATCGGTTCGAACGGCTCCTGCTTCGGCTCCGCCTCGGCTGGCGTGGACTCCGCCTGGGGATTCTCCTGTGACTCCTGCAGAGCCTCCAAGGCCGCGTCCTCGACAGAACCTGCAATCTCGGTCGCGTCGTCGGTCGGAACGGCGTGCTGGCCCTCGGCGGGGGTCTCCTCACCCGTGGCGGTTGTCGCGTCCTCGCTCGGAACGGCGGGCTCGCCCTCGGCGGGTGTCGCCTCGCCCGCGGCGGTTGTCGCCTCCTCAGCGGGGGTCTGCTCACCCGCGGTGGGGGTCGTCTCCTCGGCGGGGGTCTCTTGCGTGTCCTCGTCGTCGGCCATCAGGCCTCGATCTCCAAAGCTTGCGGGTTCTGGGCTGTGTGCGGGTGCTCGGGGCCGGCGTAGATCTTCAGCTTCGTCAGCTGTTTTCTAGCGAGGCGGTTGCGGGGCATCATGCCTTTGACGGCCAGCCTGATGATCTCCTCGGGGCGCCTCGCGAGCATCTCCTCGAACGTCCGCGAGCGCAGGCCGCCCGGGTAGCCGGAGTGGCGGTAGTAGCGCTTGTCGGCGCGCTTGTTGCCCGTCACCGCCACCTTCTCCGCGTTGATCACCACGACGAAGTCGCCCGTGTCGATGTGCGGCGTGTACTCGGGCTTGCGCTTACCCCTCAGCACGTCCGCGATCTGCGTCGCCATCCTCCCGAGCGTCTTGCCGTTGGCGTCGACGAGCACCCAGTTGCGCTCGCGCTCGGTCGGCTTGGCCACGTAGGTTCGGGCCGAAGGTGTCGAAGTCGAGGGGGTCATAACGTAAAAAAGGCCACGCGTTCTTCGCGCAGCGAGGGCACATCATAGGCGAAGTCGTCGTTCCTCGGATGCTCGCCGGCCGTCCTGGCCGGTTCTATCCACCATCCTTTGAGCAACTGTGCTCGACGGCCTCCCCCAAGACTACCTGCATCACTCCCACTCAATCGTCCCGGGCGGCTTGCTCGTGATGTCCAGCACGACCCGGTTGACCTCGCGCAGCTCGTTGATCATGCGCGAGGCGATCGTCTCCAGCAGGTCGTACGGCAGGCGCGCCCAGTCGGCCGTCATCGCGTCGTCGCTCGTCACCGCGCGGACCACCACGACGTAGCCGTAGGTGCGCTCATCGCCCTGCACGCCGACCGTGCGGATGTCCGGCAGCACGCAGAAGGACTGCCACAGCTCGCGGTACAGACCCGCCTTGCGGATCTCCTCCTGCAGGATGTGGTCGGCCTCTCTGAGCACGTCCAGGCGCTCCTTCGTCGCCTCGCCGCCGACGATCCTGATCGCCAGGCCCGGCCCGGGAAACGGCTGGCGCCAGACCAGGCGCTCGGGCAGTCCCAGCTCCGCGCCGACGGCTCTGACCTCGTCCTTGAACAGCGCCCTCAGCGGCTCCACCAGCTCGAACTCGAGGTCGTCGGGCAGGCCGCCGACGTTGTGGTGGGACTTGATCGTCGCCGCGCCCGTGCCCCCGCCGGACTCGATCACGTCCGAGTACAGCGTGCCCTGCACGAGGAACCGGACCCCTTCCCCGTCCTCCCCTTCCCCACTCTCGCCGTCCAGCTTCGCGGCCTCCTCCTCGAAGACCCTGATGAACTCCGCGCCGATCGCCTTGCGCTTGGCCTCGGGCTCGGTCACGCCTTTCAGCTTCTCGAGGAATCGTTGCTCGGCGTCGACGGCGACGATCGGGACCTTGAACGTGTCCCGGAACGCGCTCACGACCTGCTCGCCCTCGTCCTTGCGCATCAACCCGTGATCGACGAACACGCACGTCAGCTGATCCCCGACCGCGCGGTGCACGAGCAGCGCGGCGACCGAGGAGTCGACGCCGCCCGACAGGCCGCAGATCACCTGCCCGTCGCCGACCTGGCGCCTGATGCGCGCGATCTGGTCCTCGACGATCCCCTTCGCCGACCATGCTCGCTCGCAGCCGCACACCTCCGTCAGGAACCTCGTCAGGATCTCCTGGCCGTATGGCGTATGCACGACCTCGGGGTGGAACTGGATCCCGTAGATGCCCCTCGTTGCGTCCTCGACCGCCGCGACCGGCGAGATGCTCGACGATGCGAGCGCGGTGAACCCCGGCGGCGGCTCGATCACCGTGTCGCGGTGGCTCATCCAGCAGGTCTGCTCCCTCGGCATTCCTTTGAGGAGGGTCCCCGGCTCGGTGACCGTCAAGTCAGAGCGGCCGAACTCGCCCACCTCGGCCTCCTCGACCTTGCCGCCGAGCTCGTGCACGAGCAGCTGCATGCCATAACAGATGCCCATCACCGGCACGCCCAGCTCCAGCAACCTCCGGTCCAAGCTCGGCGCGCCCTCGGCGTATACCGACGCCGGGCCGCCCGAGAGGATGATCCCGCGGGGTTGTCTTCGCTCGATCTGCTCTATCGGCGTGTGGCTCGGCAACAGCTCTGAGAACACGCCGCAGTCGCGCACCCTTCTCGCGATCAACTGGCTGTACTGACCCCCATAGTCGAGGACGATCACCTCTTCGTTGACCGTCGGTATCCCCCCGCCGCCGCCGCCGGTCAGCGCCTCGTCGGCGGATACAGGCTCGGGTGTGGCCGGCAATGGCTCCTCGGTCAGCGTGGCGTGCGACTCAGCCGACCCAGGACGATCGGTGAGGACGCCGCCGAACGGAGGCGAGGGCGCCTCAGACTCAGTCATTGACGAGAACCGGTGCTGCGGCTGCCCTTCCGTTCGAACCCATCCCCACACCCTGGTCGCGCTGCAGCGCCTTGCCCTCGGTCTGCAATGCCGGCGCGATCACGACCTCGGCGCGGTTGAACTCCGCGAGGTCCTTGTGCCCGCAGGTCGCCATCGAGGTTCTGAGGCCCCCGAACAGGTTGAACGTGCCGTCGTTCTCTCTCGCCGGCCCGACGAGGATCTCCTCGAGCGTCCCGTTCTGCGTCGTCGCCACTCTCGCGCCGCGCGGGAGGCTCGGATGGAACGTCGCCATGCCCCAATGGAAACCCCTGCCGGGGGCCTCGTACGCGCGTGCGAGCGGTGAGCCGATCATCACCGCGTCGGCGCCGAGCGCGATCGCCTTCGACACATCGCCGCCGTTTCGCATCCCGCCGTCGGCGATCACCTGGCAGTACTCGCCCGTCTCCAGCATGTGCGTCGAGCGTGCATGCGCCACATCCGCGATCGCCGTCGCCTGGGGCACGCCGATCCCGAGCACTCCCCTCGTCGTGCAGGCCGCGCCCGGTCCAACGCCGACGAGCACGCCGGCGGCGCCCGTGCGCATCAGGTGCAGGCCCGTGTGGTAGGAGGCGCAACCGCCGACCACGACCGGCACCTCGAGCGTCGGGATGAACTCCTTCAAATTCAGCGGCTCAGACACGGTCGAGACGTGCTCCCCGGAGACGACCGTCCCCTGGATCACGAGCACATCGAGACCGGCCTCGAGCGCGAGCTCGTGGTACTTCAGAACCCGCTGCGGGGTCAGGGATGCGGCGACGACGACTTTCTGCTCCTTGATTTCCGTGATCCTCTGCGCGATCAGCTCCGGCTTCACGGGCTCGGCGTAGATCTCCTGCATCTCGCGCGTGGCCTGCTCCTTTGGCAGCTCTGAGATCCGCTCGAGCTGCTCCTCGGCGTCCTCATAACGCGTGAAGATGCCCTCCAGGTTGAGCACCGCCAGACCGCCGAGGTTGCCGACGATCCCCGCCGTGCGCGGCGAGACGACGCCGTCCATCGCCGAGGCCATCAGCGGCAGCTCGAACTGATACGGGCCGAGCTTCCACGAGAGATCGATGTCGTCGGGGTCGCGCGTGCGCCGTGAAGGGACGATCGCGATGTCGTCGAATCCGTATGCCTGGCGCGCCTTCTTGCCGCGTCCGATCTCAATCTCCATCGCTTCATCCTCGCATTCGGGGCGGACAGCTTGCGCCTGTTTGGTCGGTGATTCGAGCATAGCAATGGGCCCCGCCGGATATGCTCGATTGAGATGCCCGACCAGATCCCCCAGCGCTATGACCCGCAGACGATCGAGGCCCGCCGGCAGGCCGCCTGGCGGGCGCGCGACGCGTTCCGCACGCCCGATGCCCTAGCCGAGGGGCGGCCGCGCAAGTACATCAAGCCCTCCGCGCCCTTCACGTCGGGCAACATCCACATCGGCCACGTCCGCTCCTACTCGATCGGCGACGCCTACGCACGTTTCACACGCGCGCGCGGGGACGCGGTGCTGTTCGCGTTCGGCTTCGACGCCTTCGGCCTGCCCGCCGAGCTCGGGGCGATCGACCGCGGCGAGGCTCCCAGCGATTGGGTGAGTCGTTGCGCCGAGCACATGACCGGACAGCTCGAGCGCCTCGGCTTCTCGTTCGACTGGTCACGCACGTTCCTCAGCTCCGACGCGCTCATGTATCGCTGGTCGCAATGGCTGTTCGTTCGGCTGCTACGGGCCGGACTCATCTACCAGGGGACCGGCGCGGTGGACTGGTGCGACACCTGCCAGACGACCCTCGCCACGATCCAGGTCGAGCCCGGTGGCACCTGCTGGCGCTGCCACAACCCCGTGCGCCTGATCCAGCGCCCGCAGTGGTATCTGCGTATCAACCCCTTTGTTCAGGAGAACGACCGGCGCCTGGACGAGCTGGCCGACAGCGGAATCTGGGATGAGGTGGCGCTCTCCAGTCAGCGGTTCGTGCTGGGGCGCATCGACGGGGTCGAGGTCGATCTCGTGGACCCGGACGGCCCGCCGCTCACGGTGTTCACGCCGCACGCAGACGCCGTCGCGCTGGCCCGGTTCGTGCTCGTCTCGCCCCGGCACCCCGACGTCGAGCGCTGGATCGCCGACCCTCGCGTGCGCGCGCGTCTAGATGATCTGCGCTCTGGCGGACTCGACCGCGATGCCCGCGAGGCCGAGGCGATACCCCTGATCGAGACCGGTCACACGTTGCCCTCGCCGGCCACGGGCGAGCCGTTGCCCGTGCTGATCTCCCCCGTCGTCGACGGCCGCTTTGGGGCGACCGCGATCCTTGGGATCCCCGCACGCGACCGCACCGACGCCCTGATCGCCGGACGACTGGGGTTGGTGGTCGACGAGGCCGAGGCGGACGATCGAACCGGGCGCGCTGGGCAACGAACCGAGCGCGCTGGGCAAGGTTCTGGGGATGGGGATGTGGAGGGGGATGGGGATGGGAAGAGACGAGAGCACACGCCCGCGACCGAGAGCGCGAGCGGACCCCCGATCGCCGGTCTACGCCCGGCCGTGCGCTATCGCGCCAACGACTTCTCGATCTCGCGCCAGCGCTCGTGGGGGACCCCGATCCCGATCGTCTACTGCGCCGGGGACTGTGGCGCGGTCCCGGTCCCCGATCAGCAGCTGCCGGTGCTGCTGCCCCTCGACCTGATCCCCACCGGCGCCGGCAACCCGCTGGCCGAGCGCGAGGACTTCGTCGCGACGAGTTGTCCTAGCTGTGGCGGGCCCGGGCGACGTGAGACCGACACGCTGGACTGCCACTTCGATGCGCTGTGGCTGTGGGTGCCGGTGTGCGTGCCGCCGTCTGAGCGCGCTCGTCCCCTGGATGAGATCTTCGCGCTGGACGATCTGCGCGCGTGGCTGCCGTCCGAGCGCGTCGTCGCGGGCTCCGACAGCGGCAACTTCGTGTTCGACCAGCGGATCGTCACGAAGGCGTTGCGCGACATCGGACCGCTCGCGTTCCTCGAGGACGGGGAGCCGTTCGCGGGCTGCCTCTTCCACGAGATGGTGATCAGCGACGGGCGCAAGATGTCAAAGCACCTCGGCAACGTCGTCGATCCGGACGAGCTCGTCTCGCGCTACGGCGCCGATACCGTGCGGTTGGCAACGCTGTACGCGGCAAGCCCCCAGCGAACCTTGAACTGGAGCGACTCGGCGGTCCTGCGCTGTCATCGGTTCCTGAACCAGGTCTGGGACTTCTCGCTCAGCCGGCTCGCCGGGATCGATGATGCCCAGCCGTCCGCGGCAAGCAACGGCGGTACCGGCGGCGCCGGGGCTGAGGACAACGCCGGCACCGATGGCAGAAACGGCGGAAATGGGAGACCCGCGGCCGGCGAGCCCGAGGCCGAGCCCCCGAGAGACACGACCGAGCATCTGCGCGCGCGGCTGGCCAAGTGGTGCGACGCCGCGATCGAGCGCACGACTGAGGACATGGTCAACCTCGAGATGCATACCGCGGTGCGCGACGTGATGCGCCTGTTCGACCGGATCAAGGACTACGAGAAGCTCGTGCTCAAGCGCACCGACGCGCTGGGCAAGGCCGATCTGGATGCGCTGGTGAGCGCGCTGTCGGTGCTCGCACAGCTGCTGGCGCCGCTGGCTCCGCACATCTCCGAGGAGCTGTGGATCGCGTTCGGTCACGAGGCTGACACACAGACGCCGTGGCCAGGCGTATCGTCTGCGGTAGGAGCATGAGCCCGTCCAGCACCGCATCGCCTCAGCAGGGAACCCGCCAGCGGACACGCTCGTGCGCGACCGAGCTCGTGTGCCATCGCTGCGACCATCGCTATCCGCTCGCCGACACGACGTTCGCGTGCCCGGACTGCGGCAAGGGCCTGGACATCGCCTACGACTACGAGCAGGCGGCCGAGCACTTCCGGGACTTCCCCAGCTCCGAGCGCCCGCAGAACATCTGGCACTTCGAGGAGCTGCTGCCGATCATCGACGCGGGCGCGCAGGCGCGGGTGGGCCGGCACTCCGGCTACACGCCCCTGATCCGCGCCGACCGGCTCGGCGCCGAGCTCGGCCTCTCGAACCTGTACCTGAAGGACGACTCCAGCAACCGCCCGAGCCTCTCTTACAAGGACCGCGTCGTCTCGATGTCGGTCGCGCGGCTGCTCGAGCGCGGCAAGACGGAGATCGGCTGCGTCTCGACCGGCAACGTCGGCACCGCCGTCGCCTCGCTCGCCGCGAAGGCCGGGGTCGACGCGTTCATCTTCTACCCGAACGCGCTGGAGGCGACGAAGGCGCGCGCGTGCATGGCGCTCGGCGCGCGAGTCGTGCAGGTCGAGGGCAACTACGACGAAGCCAACCGCCGCTGCCGCGAAGTCGCCGCGGAGACGGGAATGGACTTCGCGAACATCACGCTGCGCCCGTTCTACGCCGAGGGCGCAAAGACCGCGGCGTTCGAGATCGTCGAGCAACTGGGATGGGAGTCGCCCGACCACATCGTCTCACCGGCGGCCGGCGGCACGCTCTCCTCGCGGATGCACAAGGGCCTCGGCGAGCTGCAGTTGCTGGGCCTGTCCGAGACCGAGCGGACGCAGATCCACATCGCCCAGCCGAGCGGCTGCAACCCGATCGCCTCCGCGATCCTCGCCGAGGAGGCCGAGGTCCATCCGGTGATGCCCGAGACCGCCGCGCATTCCCTGGCGATCGGCGCGCCCGGCGACGGCTACCTCGTGATCGACGCCGTGCATTCGCGCGGGGGCACCGCAGCCTTCGCCTCCGACCCCGAGATCTTCGCCGGGATCGACCTGCTCGCCGCGACCGAGGGCCTCTTGACCGAGCCGGCCGGCGGCACGACGATCGCCGTGCTCGAGAAGCTCGCCGCGGCCGGGCGCTTCGCGCCCGACGATACGGTCGTCGCGCTGATCACCGGCAACGGGCTGAAGACGCTCGACGAGCACCCGCCGAAGGAGTGGCCGGCGAAGATCGACTGCGAGCTCGACTCGATGCTCGCGGCGCTCGCCGAGCTCAAGCGCACACCGACGCTGATGCAGACCGCGCACGAGCAGCTGCGCGCCTGAGGGGGCCTGCATCCCCGCCGCGGCCGATGGCTCGCGCGTACCGCGTTCCGCCACGCTGCTTCCGCCACGCTCCTAGACTGACGCCCGTGACCTCGGAGGAGCTCGCCAACCTCGCCCACCTGCGCCGCGCCCGCGATCTGATCGACCGCGAGTACGCGCGTCCGCTCGATGTCGCCGCGCTCGCCCGCGCTGCGCTGATGTCGAGCGCGCACTTCTCGCGACAGTTCCGCGCGACGTACGGAGAGACGCCCTACGCCTACCTGATGACGCGACGAATCGAGCGCGCCAAGGCGCTGCTGCGCAGCGGCGATCTGTCGGTCACCGAGGTCTGCATCGCGGTCGGGTGCACGTCGCTCGGCTCGTTCAGCGCCCGTTTCACCGAGGTCGTGGGCGAGACGCCGACGGCCTACCGGGCCCGCGACCACAGCGCGCTCGCGAGCCTGCCGGGCTGCGTCGCCAGAGACCTGACGCGCCCGAACGGCAAGCCGGCCAGCACGCGCAAGCCGGCCAGCACGCCGAGTGGGGATTCCACGCGCCCGAGCCACACGCCGAGGGGAGATCCACTACTCCTCGCCCGAGCCGCAGGCCAAGCGGAGATCCGACGACCCGCCCGCGCCGCACGCCGAGCGGGACGGGAGCCGAGCAGGATCGGAGAAACGCGCGGAGTGCCGGCTCCCTAGTGTTGAGCGCATGAACCTAACTCTCTCCACATGCTTCGTCCTCGTCCACGACCCCGAGCTCGCGCTCGCCTTCTATCGCGACGACCTCGGCCTCGAACTGCGCAACGACGTCGCCCGCGAAGACTTCCGCTGGATCACCGTCGGCGCCGCCGACCAGCCCGACGTCGCGATCGTCCTCACGAACTACCTTGCCGGTAGCCCCGCCGACAGCGATGCGCTCGCCGCGCTGCTCGCCAAGGGCGCGCTGAACGGCGTGCACTTCCACACCGACGACCTCGACGCCACCTTCGAGCAGCTGCGAGGCTCCGGCGCCGAGATCGTGCAGGAGCCGACCGACCAGCCGTGGGGCACGCGCGACTGCGCCGTGCGCGACCCGTCCGGCAACATGGTGCGCATCGACCAGCCGCCCGCCGCGTGATCGATCGATCGATCCTTCGGTCCGTGCCGACCGACGAACTGACCTTGCGGCTCTTCCCGAAGAAGGCCGATCGGCGCCGGCGCCGCATCCACAGCGAACAGGAACATAGAAAAGCCCCGCCGGAGCGGGGCCTTTCCTTAGCAGGTCGATAAGCCGGAGACTTGAACGGATGAGCAGCACAGGGGATCGGAGGCTGCCCGAAAGGACAGACTCCGATGTTGAACGCCCTATCTGACTTCGTCATCTACTGCCGTATCGAGCGCCGCCTCTCCGAGCTGACCTGCAAGGCATACGAGCGCGACGTGCGCTCGTGCCTGGACTTCCTGCGCTCTGAGAGAATCTGCGAGCTGGCCGATGCCCGCACGCCGCACCTGCGTCGTTTCCTCGCGCATGAGGCGACGCATCGCCCGGCAGCGTCGAGCCAGTCGCGGACGGTCGCGGCGCTCCGCTGCTTCTTTCGCTTCTGTGTTGAGAGCGACTACATCGAGCGTGATCCGGCGCATGTGCTGCGCACTCCGAAGAAGCGCGAAGCGCTACCTGACGCGCTGGATCGCTCAGAGTTCACCCGCCTGCTGGATGTGCCGGGTCGTGCGGGTGTGTGGAAGCGTTTGCACGCCGGGAAGGTGCAGCGCGACCGTCTGCTGCTCGCGTTGCCTCCTTTGCTGACAGTGGGCGAGCCCTGGCTTGGAGTCCACCCACGGCTTGGAGCCGACGACGCAAAGTCCTGCGTGAAGCAAGAGCTGCAGCGTGGCGTTCTCCTGCGAGCCCATCACCCGTCCGCGATACCGTGGATTGAATCTCGCTCTCGACATCGAGACGATTCTGAGTGCCTCACGTTGGCTGAGATTCCCGATCTGCTTTTTGTTTATGCGGCTCAAAAATGTAGACAACTGACCAACGGCCACGTCTATCGAATCCGGATTTCCCCGAACATCCTCATGATCGAGCCACAGCAGGCAGTCGGGGAGCGATGTGACGCGACTCGCGCCCGCCACGTCGAGTTGCTCGGCCGCCACCTCGAGTAGCATGTCAAACGCATCGCCGCCGGCGTCATCGGCATCGAACACACGGATGCTCTCAACGCGTTTTTTCGACCAATCGCTCAGCGTTTTGTTCGCGGCGGCGATCTCATTTTTGGGCTGCCTGATGCCGCGACCTCCAACGGTCTCCGCCTGACTCGGCAAGCCGAACTCATCTTCCGGCTCAACCAGGCGATCCGCGTAAGTAGCCGATAGCACCAGACAGATGCGACTGAGACGTTTGGACACGAATTCTCGTCTGGCTTCCACGCGCCGCACATATCGCTCCATCGCCGCCGCGTCGTGGTAGAGAATCGCGGCGCGCTCGAGCAGCGCCTCGTGGTTGAGCAGAAAGGCGAAGGCCTCGTTACCCAATACAAACAGAACCCCCCTTTCCCAGGTCTCGCCGCCGTCCTGATCCGGTACAAGCTCCGTCTTCCTTTCACCAACCCGTGCGAACATGTCGTTCATGACGAGATCGAACTGCTCGTTGTCCACGGCGCCCTCGCCCTGGATGCGTAGTCGCTCCTTTATCGGCAGACGTTCAATTTTCTCGCCCTCCTCTTTTCGCCTGGCTTTCAACACACCACGATCGTCGAGCGTCACTCGGCGCCGAGATCGTTCCATCTCTTGCCAGCCCTGATCTGCGATGTTCGCAATTTGGCGTCCGATCTCCGGCATCCAGGAATGCTTGAACGTCTGGTCCTCCTGGCTGGCCGCCCTCATGGGAAGGAAATGCTGCAGCCCGCCTATCTGCAGCAGATTGATCCCGTCGGGCGGGCCAGACTCGAGAACTGCTCGGGAACGCACGATCGGATCATTGCCGCCAACGATGAATAGCATTCTCTTTCGGTAGGCCGCAAGTCGACTTTGAAAGCTCCCACGATACTCTTGCTGGAATACTCCGTAGAAAATGCGTTGCAGCCTGGAAAACAGAAACGCATTGAGCCCAACGATCGTGCCTTCATCCCTACTGTCGTCGGTCGCCGCCGATGGCACCGCTTCGCCCTGCTCTCGAGCGGCGGGAGAGTAGGCATATTTTCCGGTGATCATTGCATTGTCGAGCTCAACCCGCAGGGATTGCAGAACGGTCTGCCACTCCTCCGGGTGGGAAAACGCCGTCGGCGCCAGCTCCCGCAGGGCGCCGCCCGATAGAAGCGTCGAGCACGAGGCGATCAGAAACGGCCAACACATAAATATCGACCGCGCGGCGAAACCTCCGAGACTGTAACCTACAACGTGGATTTCGCGGCTGACGGATTCAGACCTCGTGCCGGAGCCGCGAAAACCGAGAATGTCGCGTAAGTCGGTCACACAATGCCTGACGACGGCCGCATCGAGAGGCGAAGGCGGCTTCGCCCCCTCCCGTCCGTTGACGCGTTCATCAGAGGCCACAGCGAGCCGGTGCCACTCCGTGCCGATAGCTTTGGAAAGCTCGTCATCATTCAGCATGCTCGTTTCAGGATTCCACGACTCCAGGAGCAGGTCGGCGCCCGCAGGAACGTGAAATCCGCTTCGGGGCGAGAGAACGCTGAGCAGCCAGCGAGTCTCGATCATGTACCGCAGATACTGGCGAAAGAGATGGCCGCCATCGGCCAGGTAGCGTTCAAGGGGGGTCTCGGCGAATGCCGGATAGGGATAACGCGAAAGGTGTCCCGGGAACGGTCGCACAATGCACGCAACGTCCTTACGCTGACCAATCAGCACCGCTGCAAGCTCGTAGTAGAGGCGGTAGTCCTGACGCTCATTCAGTCCGTTTAGCAGTAGATATATTCGACGAATCTTGCGCCCTCGGCGCCTAGTCGGAAGAATGACTCGGAAAGAATGGATCCGATCGCCGTCCTTCTCATCGGTAACCTGGTCGATATGGGCGCGATTACTGAGGCCGTATATCGGCGCCGATGGGAAGCGAAGCATATACTCCTCGTAATCTTCGACCGTGAACTCCACGGGCCTGCGACCATCGGCTGTCGGCTTCGGGTGACGATTATTTTTTTCGACTCTTCGCGAGACCTCCGGGTCGGCCCCAGCCACGCGCGCGTCTACGCTGAGACCTCGCCGCAGGACGGAGTTCTGCGGACCCGCGAACCCCCAGGGTTCGCCCTCAATGCCTTCGGGCGACGTCCACGCCTCAGACGGGACACGACTGGGCCATGCCACGTCTCGTAGATCCATGTAGGCGTCTCGTTCGCTGCTTCTTATCGGAGGCAGCGGGTAGTCGGGAACTATGTCCACCCGCCCGGATTTCGGCTTCAGCTTTGCATCCACATCTCGCATCGAGCATACGCTACACGCCGGTCGCACCGTATGTCGGATCGGACGCACCTCCCCTTCGCGGACATATCCATGTGGTCATCGGCCAAGCGACGCCGTGGCTGAAGGTCCGATCGCATCCAGCCATGCGAAAGACCCGGTCCACACGGGTATGCGCTCGGCTTCGCCGAAAGGTCGAGTCTCGCCCGAACATGGGGCCGGACTGAACAAGGCATGCGCGTGCACGAACCGGCCCGCCTTTTGTCGACCGGGTTCAACCTGTGGTGGAGACGACCGTAATTCCGGCCGGCTCGAACACCACCGCTCAACAGCGGCATTCCGGGCACGAGGCGGGGACGTTCGGGGCGTCTTTGTATTGGAACATGTCCTGCACCCATCGCACGAGCTCCTTGCGGGCGAAGCCGTCCCAAAAACAGCTGTCCTGAGGAGACTTGCTGCGCTGCGCGGGCGGAGCGCTGAGCCATCCCCAGGGCACGAGGTCGCCCTCGTCGGCCTGAAGCCACAGGTCGGGCGGCGGGATCCGCGGGGAGTGGTCAGGGTTGAGCACCTTGCCGAAGTCAAGCTCTTCTCCACGTAGTTCGCGCGGCGCCGGGCGCTTGCTGTACTTCACGAGGCATCGATCGCACCAGATCAGTCCTTCCGCGCCGCAGCTCACGACGCCCTGGTCCGCTCGACGCCGGCGCGAAGGTCCTTGATCAGCAGGAGCAGGTGCAGCGGGTGCGTCGGGGAGCGTTCAAAGCCGAACTGCGCATACCAATCGCGGGCGTGCTCGTCGATCGCGTGGACGAGCAGGGCGCGTATCCCGATCAGCTCGGCGGCTCCTAGAACACGCATCATCGCGTCCAACAGCAGCGAGCGCCCGAGATGCCGGCCCTGATGGCGAGCATCGACGGCCAGGCGACCGAGCAGGACGACGGGCACCGGCTGGTTGGCGGCCAAGCCCCGCACAAGCCGCGCCGTCGCATCACGGGGCATCACCGCACCGGCCGCGAGCGCGTAATAGCCGGCGACCTCCCGATCTGCCGCGGTCGTGACGAACACCCGCGAGCCGCCGCTGCGATGGCTCTGCAGCGCATGCTTGCCGAGCCAGTCATCGAGTGAGCGCACTCCGCACTGGAAGCCCTCGGTGCGGTGCCCCGCCTCCAGCGCGACGGGCTCGTGAAAGCCCACGAGCTAGTCGAATACGCTGTCAGAGGACAGCAGACGCGCGAGCTCCGGCACCGGGCGGGCCGGTCGATCGAGAACCTCGACGAACTCACCCCACGCGGCCTCGTCGAGGCGAAACACCCTGCGGTCGGCGAGCGTGTCCTCGGCGACCACCCGCGCCGCCTGGACAACGAAGTCGGTCAGCGGCTGGTCTGTCTGCTCGGCCGCCAACCGCACGATCGCGTCGACGTCCTCCGCGACGCGCATGTTCCAGCGTTGCGTCTTGCTCTCGGCTGTCTTCATATCCTGGATTGTACTCCCAGCGTGCGTACGTCGCAAGGGTGTCCGCTCAACGCTCCTGCCGCGCTGGCGCTGGGCATGTGGTCGGCGCGGGCCGATTCAGCGCGTGGTCTTCGCCGGCAGTGCCACCAGCCAGGTCGGGCCGATTCTGGGCTCCGGGGCTTCTCCGAATTTGACGTAGTGCGGTGCGGTCCCGGCCAGGATGCGGTCGCCGTCGGCGGTGATCGCGAGGCTTTCGATGCGCTCGCTGGTCAGGCGCTGGATGCTGGGTGGGGTGAGCTGGTTGGGTGAGCGCCAGATGCTCAGCGCGTCGTTGCGGGCGGCGACGAGCGTCTGTCCCCGGTCGTCGGTCTGCACCGCGTCCGTTTCGTCTCGGTGGGCGGTGGTCACGACGACTTCGCCGATCTGGTGGCGATCGCGCAGGTCCAGCAGGGTCGCCTGGCCGCCCGTCGTGCCGAACACCGCGTACCTGGCGTTATCCGAGAGCGCAACGTCGGTGGCGCCGCATTCGCAGCGCAGCGACCAGGTCCGGTGCTTCGTGGCAAGGCTCCAGGCTTCCGCGCCCGGCAGACCGACGAGCACCAGCCTGGTGGAAGCCGCGTTGAACCCGAAGGCGTAGGGCTGTTGCACCTCGCCGTGCTCCGGATTACCCGACAGCGGGAGCGGCAGCGCGACGTGCAGCGCAGCGAGCGGGCGCGCATCATGCAGATCGTAGACATGGATCGTCTCTTCGCCCATCACCGCGAGCAGGGTGCCGGTCTCGTTGAGGGCAAGCTGCTCGTTCGATTCATACGGGACCGCCACTCCGGTTTCGCGCGCTTCGCCGTCGCGAATCCGCCACACGCTCGCGCCGCCGTCATCCGAGCCCGCGACTACGGTCGCGCCGTCGCCGGACACGGCCAGACCCTCCACGCGGGAGGGAATGCGCCTGCCGAGGTCATACAGAACGGCGGCGGGCGTCCGATCCAGATCGACAGAGATCGCGCGGATCTCGGCCTCGCCCTGCGTGCCCGGGCACATCACCTCCGTCCCATGCACCGGACCGCCCACCAGCTGCTTGCGCACGCTCAACCCAGCGATCAGAACGGGCGTCGCCGTGAGACCCTGCACGATCACACGAACGAGCGTATGCCCGCCGTCGACGCCCCCGTGCCGCCTGACCCACGGCACGAACCCAGAGCATCCAGGCCCGGCGTTACCGGAGGGAGGCTTCCCACCCGGGATCACAGCCGCCATCAGATCGTGTTCGAGCCCGCTCACGACACCCGGATTCGTTTCGACCACCACCGCCACAGGCCCCCGAGCACCGGACGAAGACCCAAGCGCGCGTTCGATCCTCGAGACACCCCCGGTGACGGCCAACGTCACAACCGCGGCGACCGCCGCCGTAAAAGCAACCCCCGGAACGATCCGTATCCGCTTCCACACACGCCGCCAACCCCGCCGAAGCCTTGCGGTAACACGCTGATCTGAGTCGGGATGAGGCTGCTCTGTCATCTGCCACGGTAGCGTCTGAGCTTCTCACCACGGCCGCACGGACCCCAGCCAGTCCCTCTCTCCCTCTCTGCTCGCTGCGTCCTCATCGTACGCCACAGCTCCGACAGAAACACCCAACCCGATCGCCGCGCCCCAGCGAGATCGGGTCCGCCACCTCGCTGACAGCCTCAACCGTCCTGCTCGGCGATCCATTGACACAGGTCGAGGTGCGCCAGCTCCTCATAGCTGAGTGTCGGCAAGTCGACGCTGTGCAGCTTGCCTGCGAACGGCGGGGCCTGGAGGACGACCAGCGACCGGACGCGCCAATCCTCAGCATCGGATCGGACGCCGAGTTGCGTCAAAGCGCTCTGGATGTTCTCTTCCACGAGCTGTGCCCGTTCGAGTATCCGGTCGGCGTCGCTTCCTTCTCCGCTGATGGTGAAGCGCTTTATCTCGTCGGCGAACTCGCGCGGCGTGCGGGCCGGCGCGCTTGCCTTAGCGTCGATATTCAACAGCGTTCGCGACGCAGGGTCCGCCACGAGCGCGTCGATGTCGCCCAGGTCCTCGCCGTTTGCTCTCCTCAGCCGCTTCCCGTTCAGCTTGTCGATTTTGCGTGCGCGCAACCGCAGGTCGCTCCTCAGGACATCGAGAACGCTCGCCTCGAACTGTTCCCCACGCCACTTCGAGAACTCGCTCATCGCGCGACCGAGTGGACTACGCCGCTCCACACCCGGCAAGCTCGCATGGACCAGCTGCGCCGCGATCACATCAACCGAGCAGTAAGTATGAAAACCGCTCCAGAGAATGTCGCGCTCCCCGGGAACCCTGATCAGCGGGCGTGCCTGGTAGGAGCGGGAACGCCCAAACACCCATGGCATGTCCGCTCTGTCCGGGTACTGCGGCTTGGGCTCGATGCACAGGAAACGCAGAAGCGCTCGGACACGCGCAGGCTCCTCGCCATGCAGCAGGGACATCGTGGAGACCAGATCGTCCTCCGCGGCCATGTTCAGCCCACCAGGGTTATAGCCGTCGGGATGGTGGGAAGGACGAAGGCCCGCGAAGGCCGCCAAGCTGGCGATGACCCTCACGCAGGCCGGCAGGTCGAGCCCGGCCACTTCCGCAGTCGCTGCCCCCAGACGCTCCAGCAGCGATTTTTCCTTGGCCTCCTCGGCGGCCGTCAGCGGCATCGTCTTGGGCTCGTACCCGAAAATACTCGAGTATGGGTCAGACGAGCCTCCGAGCAACTGGACAACCCGATCCTCAACGGCGTCATTCGGCGCAACGAGCTCGGGCAAGATGAGCCTGCCCGCATGTGCAGACAGCTCGCTCGGCACCACCTCGTGGTGAACGAGGTCGCTCGTGCTGCCAACGTTAAGCACCTCATACGCATACGCCCACAAGGCGGTCACGATCTTTCCTGTCGCCCGACTCCCCCCAGCCGGAGGTCGTGCGCTGACCAGCTCGATCGCGAGTCGCAGCGAGATCGACAGCGACGGTGCAGCCATCGCCTCCGAACGCGCCAAGTCCACCAGCGAGCTCTCAACGTCGAGCCTGCCCGTCGCACCCCAAGAAAGAGAGCCCAGCTGTATCCGCAGGCTCTCATAGGCGGCGACGAGACACGTCAGGAGTGAGACCGGCTCACAATCCGAGACAAGCGACAAGGCCTCCTCGACCAGCGTCCGGGTCCGCTCGTTGAGCGCCGCTGTAAGCACCTCCTTCGGGCACGGGCCACATCCCAGACCACGTTCGCGCAGGTACATGCTCGTCAGTCTTTCCAGCTCAACGGCCCGCTCGAAGGGCATATCGGGCAGGAGATCCACCAGATAGCCTTCACTGGGCTGCCAGAAGTCCCCGATGTCATCAAGCGTTCGCATGACAGCGACGGACATACTATGCGCCGCGCGTTCTCGTTCAGCCGCGTTCTGGGAACTACGAGTTTCCCTCCACCGGCCCATACACCGTCTGTGGCTGGCTGAACAGTCCCAACCCGATCGGCGATCCCGGCGGCCCCGTCACGGCAACGGCGTCGCTCCCACTCACTGTTCGCCTGCCCACGATCTTCCTGTTGATCCTCCCTGTTGTCAACCGCGCGTCCCGCACGCTAGAATGTGGGGTATGGCGACACGCGAGCAGTTGCACAAAGAGATCGACGCCGTACCCGACGGCCAGCTGGCCGACGTCCGACTCGTTGTCGACCCGGACGCTGAGCAGAAGCGCAAGGCGCTGCTCAAACGATTCACGGCGCGCTTCACCGACCCCGGCAGCTCCGGGATCGACTGGGATCTCCTGCGCGACGTCAAGCGCCATGCCTGGCCCACCAGATAGCGAGGGCCCCTGGGGAGTACTACCGCTGGTCGACTACCTGCTGGCCGCCACCGCACAACACACCGCCTCGGCCTTACTCCACTACGACCACGACTTCGACACCTCGCCAAGATCATGAGCTTCGACTCGGTCTGGCTCGCACCACCCGGAAGCATCAACTAAATCCTCCCCACCTGGACGCACACTTGGGTGCCCCAGGGACATGGGGCACGAAAACCCTCCGCGCGCACGCGGACTGAATGAGACGCTGCGAGACGAGACCTCACTTACGTTTACCCTTCAACCGCTTCTTCTGCTTGCCGTGCTTACGTTTCTTGCCCTTGTTCGCACCCTTCTTCTTTTTCTTTTTCTTCGGGCCGCCGCCTGCCTTACCTTCCTTGGCTTCCCTCGCGTCCAATTCCCCAATCGCCCCGTGGATAAATCGGGGCGATCGCGATTGGGGTTGAGAGCGTCGTAGGCAAACCGGGGGTCGTACCCAGTTCGGACAGCCGCAGCGTTGATCCTACCTGTGCCCTCGCGCTAAACTTGGTTCCATGACGACACGCGAGAAGGCCCAGAAACTGCTGGACGAGCTGCCCGAGGACGAGCTCGAGCCCGTGGTCGAATTCATCGTCTCACGGGGCGAGAACGGCACGGAGGCAGACGACGCGAGCGCCGCGGACGAGCGCGACTCCAGCCGGCAGCGAAGCGAGATCGACGCAGCGATCATCGCGTCATACACACAGCTTCCCCAGGAGGATCTCGGCTGAGCTTCGACAACGTGATCACTGTCCCCAAGACCCTGATCACCGAGAAAATCACCTCCCTCGGACCAACCAAGCTCACCGAGCTTTGCCGTGCCCTCAACACAGCCGTCGACTGCTGAGACACCCCGAGGAAGTGGCCACAACAACCCGCTGACTCCTAGCCCCATAGCTACTTCTTGCCCTTCTGCTTGCGGCGCTTCTTCCGCGCCTTCTTCTTCCGCCCCTTGCCCTTTTCTTGCCGGCCTTCCCCGGATTAACCGCCTTCCCTTTCCTTCCCTTCCCTCGCTTCCCTCGCATCCAATTCCCCAATCGCCCCATGAGAAATCGGGGCGATCGCGATTGGGGTTGAGAGCGTCGTGGGCAAACCGGGCCTCGTACCCAGTTCGGACAGCCGGCAGCGTTGATCCTCCCTGTGCCCTCGCGCTAAACTGGGCCCCATGACGACGCGCGAGAAGGCCCAGAAACTGCTGGACGAGCTGCCCGAGGACGAGCTCGAGCCGGTCGTTGAGATCCTGGCCTCGCGGGGCGAGGACAACACAGCCGATACTCGCGGAGGCGTCGCGAGCGAGGAGCCGGAGATCGCAAGCGTCCCCGCGAGCTGGGGATGGGACAAAACCGCGTGGGGCACACCGATGCCCAACGTCGTGGCCTGGGTCGACCAATCCCGCCAAGGCCGTTGACCCTCGCGATCGACGCCAACCTCGCGATCGAGGCGAGCATCGCACCGGCCGGCTTTCAGGCCCTCACCGATCAAACCCTCGTCGCGCCGGCGCTGATGTGGTCTGAGACGTACTCCGTTCTGCATCACCGCCAGTGGCGCGGCGAGCTGACCGCACAGCAAACCATGACCGCACGCACCGCGCTCGCCCAAGCGCCGATCGCGCGCGTCGAGGACACCCGCATCCGCAGCGAAGCGTGGCGCCTCGCCGACGAGCTCGGGTGGGCACGAACCTATGACGCCGAATACGTCGCGCTCGCCCACATCCTCGGATGCCGCCTGCTCACAGTCGACATGCGACTGCGCCGCGGCGCCGACCGCCTCGGCTACGTCATCACACCCGACGAGCTGTAACCCACACATCACCGGCGCGCGCCGTTCATCCAATTCCCCAATCGTCCCATGAGAAATCGGCGCGAGCGCCGGCGGGGTTGAGAGCGTCGTGGGCAAACCGGGGGTCGTGAGCGACTGCACGGCGTCGTCGTGCTCGGACAGCCGGCAGGGTTGATCCTTCCAAGCCCGCATCGGGACACACTCGAAGTGGCATGCGCCCGGCAGGCCCCATGCGGCCCCGAAGCCCATGTTTCTCCCTTGACAAGCTCGTCTCATTTTATAAAATAGTTCCCGTCTCATTCGGTGCCGGGCGCCACGCCAACCTGCGACGGACGCCCGGCACCGGGCTCTCGACGAGCCACGCGCAGCACGCAGCTCGCACCTAACGCGGCCCTACGACATCAGGCTAGCTATGCGATTTTTTCTCGGATGCCCCACTTCAGCCCGGCGTATGTGCCGGTCGGGGCGATCTTCTGGTCGATCGCGAGTTCGACCGGTTCGCCGTACAGGCCGAGCTGCAGTTTTGAGCTGCTGCAGTTCACCTGGTGTTCGACCACTTCGGTGCTGAGTTCGGGCAGAATGCACGGCAGGCCGGCTTTCTCGTTTGCTTCGGTTTCGCTGTTGAGGGTCGTGTTGATTTCTGACCAGCACCGGGGTTCACCTAGCTTGGTCCTGATCTTCAGGCTTCCCCAGGGAACGGTTTTTTCCGGAGATGACATGAGCTTGTATTCGCCGCCGCTCGCGCTTATCGCTCCTTCCATTCCGCTGGCGCCGCTTTCCTTGCCGAGCACGATCGGTTCGGTGACCTGGCATTCGGGCTCTTTGACGAGCTGGCATTTGCTCAGTTCGACCACACGGTGACTGACTGGAATGGTCAGTGTCTGGTTGGCGTTGAAGGTCCCCGACTCTTTCACGGTGGCGCATTCCACTGTGATCGGGCCTCGTTCGTATTTGATTCCCCCGATGTATTTCAGTGTCGCCGGAGTGTTACTCGTGGTCGCATAAGGCACTTCACCGGTGATTTCGCGGATTTCCTCCCCGCCTTTGTACTGAACACAGAACTGCATCCATTTTTCTCTGCTGGTTTTGGTGCATTCCTTCGCCTCAGCCGATGCGGAGCCGACGGCGCTCAACGCGAGCACCGCCAGCAGGGCGAGGAACACCATCCTGTACATCTGTCTCATTACTACTCCTTTTTGTCTCATTCAAACGCCCACCCCACCCGCAACGGGTGGCCGGGCGCCGGTCTTTGCTGCCTGCGCGTCCGAGCGGGGCTAGATCCTCCCCCCCTGGACGCACACCTGGGTGCCCTGGGGACTACGGGCACGAAAACCATCCGCGCGCACGCGGACCGAATGAGACGCTGCGAGATGAGACCTCACCGACTATTACCCATTCTTCCGTTTCGTCGGTTTGATCTTCCTACCGTGCTTCTTCTTTGGCTTATCCCGCTTCTTTCCCTTGCTCTTTTTCTTCCCCGGGTTGACCGCCTTCCCTTCCCGCGCTTCCCTAGCGTCCAATTCCCCAATCGTCCCATGAGCAATCGGCGCGATCACCGGCGGAGCGGGGAAGATCGCGGAGAGATCGGGCGTCGGGGACGGCTGCACCGCAACGGCGGGGACCGCGACCGGCGGGGCTTTCGCCTGGGTCGTGAACGTTTGCGGCGCGCCGGTCGTCGTGCCGAGTTCGTTGTGCGCGACGAGCGCGTATACGTATGTCGTTTCCGCTTCCAGTTCTTCGAGGCGCAGTTCGACCGGGTGCGCTTCGTAGTCTTCGAAGCTGGCTTCGTGACCGAAGAAGTTCAAGAACGTGAGCCCCGTCTCGTACGTATCCCGGCCGCCGAGGCTCACCGCGAAGGGGTCCGCGAGGCCTTTCGCGACGGCCGCTTCGTACGCCGCGAAGGGGATGTAGGCGAAGTGGTAGGTGCTCGGCAGGCCCTGCGGGGTGACCGTGCCCGACACGTTCGCGGTCGCGCGCGCGGTCACGCCCACCGGGTTTGTCGTGACGACGGGGTCACCGAGCGCGAGGAATTCTTCGGTGGGGCCGTAGGCCGGTTCGCTTTTTTCTTTGCTTGTTGGATTTTCCGCGACGACGCGGTAGAAGTACGGACCCGGCCTCAAGTCCGTGATGCCAACTGGGCCCGCGAGGACTTCTTCGTCGACGCCGGGAAGGTCGGCGGCGGGTGGGGCGCCGGGGACCACGACCAGGTTTTCCGTCAGCGCTCTGTTCGTCGCGTATTCGAACCGATATGTCGTTTCCTCGTACTTGGGGTTGATTTTCGCCTCGAGCTGCGGTTCGGCCGAGCTCAACGCGCTCACGCTCTCCCCGACCACTTCCGGCACTGCCACCGCGGCGGTCGTGAAGGACGCAACTGTTCCCAACGTCGTGCCGGTTTTGTTGGTCGCGGATACCCGGAAGTAGTACTTCGTGCTCGGCGTCAGCGCGTTGCCGGTGATGACGCTCGCTTCGTCGTTGCTGAATTCGGCCGGCAGTTCTTCGGAGCCTGAGATCGTTTTTACGTTCTGCGTCAGCGCTTCGTTCGTGGCGAGCGTGAACGAGTATTTCGTCGTTTCCTGCTCCGGGTTGATTTTCGCGGCGAGCTTCGCGGCGAACGGCGTCACCCCTTCGACGACCGTCCCCGACTTCAGCACAAACGGCGCGAGGGGACCGGTCGGCGTCGTGAACGACAAAGACGGGCTCTGCGCCCCTTCGCCTCCCTGTTCGGCGAGCACGCAGAACGAGTACGTCGTGCCCGGCCGCAGATCCCCCGCTTCGATCGACACCGCTTCTTCCTTCGCGCCCAGAGCTTCGACCGGCGTTTCGGGCAGATGTTCAGTTTCCCCCGGAATGTGACATTCGCTGGCCGACAGCGAGTAAAGGAATTCATATTTCTCCCCAGGTTCACCCGCTTTACCCGGGTTCAGCTCACCACGCAAGACCGCCGAGTCCCCCGTGACTTCCGTCGCTTTGACCGTCACAGGCGTTTCCGGTGCGGCGGCCAGCGCCGGCGCCGCCGCAAACACCAACATCGCCACGACACCAACCAACACCATCGGGATGAACCGTTGAATCCTCATGATCTACTTACCCCTCCGGGTCGATTTGGACGTTTTTGGCCTTTGGCCGCCTTCTTCAACTTCAGACAACCGGGAATCCCGATCTTCATGATCTGTTTTGATCACGCCCGTTCTGTCCGTGATCTGCGCCCCTCGGTAGAGGCTTGTCATACGCTGGTCCCGCGCGCTAGAATTCTGGTTCATGACGACTAAAGAGCGCCTGCACGAGCTGGTTGACGAGCTCTCCGAGCTGGAGGCCGACGACGCCCTGCGCATGCTCATCGCGCGGCTCAATACGCTCCAAGCGAACGGTGCGAGCAGCGAATCCGATGAGGAGATCGACGAACCGGTCGTCGTCGGTCTGCCGGAGAGCTGGAAGACGTTCGAGGATGGGACACCCCAGCCGAACTGGACCGCGCTGATCCGCGCCGACCGCGACAGCGGACACTGAGCTTGCTGGTACTCGACGCCTGCGTCGTGATTCACGCCTGCCGTGCACGCGACGGGTTCGGCCCGCTCAAAGACCACGACCTGCATGCCCCCGTACTGATGTGGTCCGAGGCCCGCTCCGCCATCTGCGAGGCACGCTGGCGTCGCGAGATCACACTCGAAGACGCCGTGACGATGCTGCAGCGACTGGAAGACGCGCCCGTGCGCAGACGCGACTACGCGACGAGCGGCCGAGAAGCGTGGAACATCGCCGCCGAGCTGGGCTGGGCCAAGACCTATGACGCCGAGTACATCGCGCTGGCCAAAATCCTCGGATGCCGACTCGTCACAACCGACGGGCGACTCTGGCGCGGCGCCAAACGCCTCGGCATCGTCATCACACCCGAAGAGATCTAGCCCACACATCATCGACGGGCCTTCCTCGCCCGCTTGTGCCTGCTCGACTTGTGCGCCTTCGGACAACCGGCAACCCCGATCTTCGTCGTCTGTTTGATAACCATCCCATTCTGTCCCGTGATCGCCGTTGGCATCGCGAGCTTCTGCCCGCAGAGGCTGTATTTCGCGCTCGCCGGGACGTTCGCCCCGAGGATCGAGTACTTGCCCGTGGGGAGCTTCAATTCGAAGCCGCTCACGGGAGCGTCGGGGATTGATTTGAACGTACTGCTTGTGATGCCTTTCTTGATCTGGGTGTTACCGACCAGAACCAGGGTCACCCCTTCCCCCTGCAGCACGATCTCCAGATCCGGGAACGCCTCGCCGCCGTGGCTGACGAGGTACGCAGGGCCGCTTACCGGCACGTTGAGTAGCGGTGTCGTGGCAGTGGCGATCCCGACATCCGACGCGGCCGGGCAGCTCGCGGGGTTCGCTTCGAACGTCGCCGCGAGGCACGCCTTCTGCAGCGTCGTCAACCGCGACGGCAGCTGCTTCGGCAGATCGACCTTGACGGACTTGATGTTCGCGTAGGACCCGAACGGCCCGCTCGGGTACGTGACCTTCACGTCCAGTGAGGCCCCGCCGGCTTTGCTCGCGCGGCCCGCGGTCGAGGCAGAGAAACCGGGTTTGAAGCCGAGGCCCGCGCAGTTCGTCGCCGCGAACGGACTCGACACACCCGCCACCGCACCCTGCGTGGAGACGAGCCTGCCCGTGACCGCCTGCTGGCCGCAGCTCGTCGGGTTGAACGTGAACCCAGAGCGATCAAGCGTCACGCTCACCGTCCGCACCTGCAACGGAATCCCGTCGAGGATCTGCGGGAACGCGTTTGAGACAACGGTCGCCTGCGCGGTGGTCGGGTTGATCCTGATCGAACCACGCACCGTGACCACCCCCAGGTTGAACGGCCCGGCGACCGCGGGGACCTCGACGACCTCGCCAAACGGCCCGCCGTTGTAGGGACCGGTCAGGTAAACCTGCCCGGCGACCGTGTACGGGTCTGTGCCGGGGCCGGCGCTGACCGCGACCGAGCCGATCCGCGTGCTTTCCGGACACGTGCCCGCGTTTGCTTCTGCTTCGCCGCACTTGGGGACACCGGCGATCTTCGCGAGCAGACCAGGCGGCAGCGTCGCTTCGAGCGCGTCGAAGTCCTGCTCGGCGTCGCTGCGGGAGAACCCCAGCGTCAAGGGGCTGTATACGCCCGCGTTGTTGCTTGCCGTGCCCGCCACGAACTGCGGGGCGAAGCCTTGCGCGTCGCAGCCTTCGCTGAGGTTGAATCCGGGGTGCAGCAGCGCGTCCGGCGTGTACGGCGCGCTCCACGGCGTCAGGTCGACGTTGCCCGTGTACGAACCGCACGCCGCAGGCGTCGACAGGGGCGCGCGTTCGCCGCTCTTGAACTTGAATTCGAGGTCGTCAAACGGCAGCTGCGGGGCTTGCGTGAACGTCGCGGTCAGCTGGCCCGTGCCCGGGTCGAGGCTGACGGTTCCCGGGAGCTTTACGTCGATCCCGCGCGCGGCGTTTTTGATCTCGATCAGCAGGCGCACGATCCGCCCGGACTGCGCGTCCGCGTTCGAGCACGGATTACATTCCGGCGTGCCGACGAACACCTGGCCTTCGAGTTCTTCTTTCAGCAGCGGCGTGTGCACTTTCACGCTGCCGACGACCGACGCGTTCGGGCAGGCCGCGGGTTCGGTCGATTCGACATCGAACTGCGCGTCGCTGCACGCCTGCAAACCATTCGCGGAAGACGGGCTGATGCTCAACCCCCGCGGCAGCTCGACCGTCACGTCCTCAAGTGGCGGCGTCGCCAACCCTTCAGGGTCTTCGTTCTGGGGAATTTTGAGCTCGACGTTCAGGCCGCTCGGCGCGCTGGTGTGTTCGCTTGTCGGCTTGGCTTCGAATTCGGGGTGGAACGTGAGCTTGTTGCAGCCGCTCGGCGGGGGCGCGGTCGAGGTCGCTTCGGTGTGGGAGCCCTGCCAGGAGTCCAGCTCGATCGAGGTCGTCAATGGGCCGCCGGCGCAGTCGGCGGGGTTGGTGAAGAACGCCTGCGATGCGAGACCGGCGCCGTCGACGGCCGCGGGGTCGCCGAAGAACGTGACTTTGACGCCGGCGAGGTGGATCAGGCGCGGGATATCGGCCGAGGTGACCTGGATCACGTAGCCGGCGGGGGTGTGGATGACGTTCGCGTACAGCGTCGCGACCTGGCCGGTGACGAGGAACTCGAACTGGGCGGCGTGTCCTCGCTCCGGTGGGACGTTGAAGATCGAAGCGACCGGGGTCGGGTTTCCCGTCGCCCCCGAGAAGCTCCAGGTGTTCGCGGGCGAGACTTTCGTGACCGCCGCGCTACCGACGACGCTCGCGGGGGGACATTGCCTGCCCTGCCCCGGGGGCGTGATCAGATATTGCGGGCACGTCACGGTCGCCTGGGGGTCGCCGACGAGACCGGGGGGCAGCTCGACGGAGGCGCGCTGCAGGTCCTGGGCCGGTCGCGTGCGTTCGCGCTGCGCTTCGCCGGGCGCAAGCGGCGCCACGACGACGCTGTTGAGCACGAAACCGGTCGTGTCGAGGTTCGGGTGCCCGGCGGCCCGGGTGTCGAGCGCGCCGCTCTGATCGAGCAGTTCCGCGGCGAACGCGCCCTGGATCCCAAACGTCGGTTCCGCGGCGCTCACGTTCAGGCCGTCCGTGACGGAGGCGGGCGCGGCGCCGGCGCCGCTGACGCTCGCGACGTTCGCCGGTTCCAGCGGGCCGGTCTCTTCCGATTCCGGGAGGACCGTGAGCCTGATGGCGAGCCCCGCGCGCTGATCGCCCGCCAGCGCCGCGGGGTATTCGCAGCTCACCCTCGTGGCGGTGTGCAGGCAGCTCAACCCTTCTTCCCCGGGCTGCTTGTTCGCTTCGACTTCGACGATCCTCAGATCGGGCGGCAGGACGTCCTTGATCGTGATCGGTTCTCCGTTGCTCGGCTGCGCGCCGGAGTTCGTCACGAGGATCGTCAGCGAGCCGCCTTCGCTGGGCGAGATGTTCGTCGGCTTGGTATCGGCCCTGATCGTCCAATCCGGGCCCGGCGTCACAGCCGCCGCACTCGAGGCCCCCACGCCGGCCGCCAGCACGAGCAGGACGCCGAGCGTCACGAGCTTCGCAGAGGTCCTCATGAGCGTCCACCCCGCTTGGAGCGCTTGGACCGCCGCTTCCTACTTCGGGGCTTGACGCACTTCCCCCCGCTGCGCCGCCTGCCCTTGGCGCATTTCACGAGCGCCTGCTTCGGGGTCGGGCCTACGAGCGCCGGCGCCGGCGGGGACACTGCCGTCGCGGGCGCCAGGCTGCTCGGCGCCTGCAGGCTGACCGGCGGGCCGGAGGGACCCTCACAGCCTTCGCCCGTACACGGCGGCGCGGAGCTCGCGGCGGGAAAGCCGCCCTCGACGCGCGCGTCGTAGACGTCGGCGACCGTGTCGGGGTCCTGCGGCGCGAGCGCCTGCCTCGTTTCGAAGAAGATGTCGCGCCCCGACGGGCTCACGCTCGCGGCGCCTTCGAAGATCCCGAGCGGCGCTTCACCGCCGCCGGAGATCAGATACACGTGCCCTTCGCGGTACTCGTAGACGTTCTGCGCGTATTCAAAGCATTCGCCGCCTTCCCCGGAGACACAGCGATTGTCAAACGCCGTCGATGTCAGCGCGTCGCTGCTCTTGAACACGACGACGCCGCCTTCAGAGACGGCGGGATGGAGGTCGGCGCCGGCCGCGCCGATGCCCTCGACCGATTCCGAGCCGTAGTGTTCGACCTGCGCCGGCGCGGCCGGCGCGTCGCCGTCGTCGTTGTAGCCTTCCTCGCCGGCCGAGACCCGCGTCAGTTCGCGCGTCACCGCGTCATAACGGAACACCTGCGCGACGTGAGTGCTGTCATCGCGGGTCAGCTCGGCCGTGCTCGTGAACACGAGATAGCGGCCATCGCCGCTGACGTTCATCGGGGTCGCGGCGTTGTACTGCCACTGTTCGTCATCGCCGCCCTGCTGGGCATCGCCGGGTGTGAGCGTCGCGATGAAGCTCGTCGCGCCCGTCGTCGTGTCGCTCACGTACAGGTTTTCGCCGCCGTCGACGGCGCTCGCGCCCTGCGCGTTCGGCGTTTGCGTGAGCACGCCCCTGGCGACGAAGTACACATGCGAGCCGTCTGCGCAGACCGCGCCCACACCCTGGACTCGAGGCCCACCCACCCCTCCGCCGCCGGTTTCGGCCTTTGAGATCAGCACGAGCCCGACCGGCTTCCCCGTTTCGGGGTCTTCGGCGAAGTCGTACTCGTACAGGTTGCAGCCGCCCGCCCCCGGCGTCGTGTGCACGCAGCCTTTGCGGCCGTTGACGGGCGCCGCGCCGTCCTGCGTGACTTCTCCTTCTTCTTCATGGGCCGCGTCATCCTGCGTCGCGCCGTTCAACAACCGCTGCGTGCTCGTGAAGAACACCTTCGAACCGTCGGCCGCGGCGCCCTCGTAGTTGGCGCTGCGAAAATCCGCTTCGTCCGTCGTGTCTTCCCGGCACGCGCCCGTGCAATCGGGGTTCGCCGGCGCCTGCGCGAGCGCCCCCGGCTCGGAGATCGCGACCGTGCACGCATCGCCCACGTTCGTGCATTCCCCCGCCGCATCCGTCGGACTCTGCGGGGCAACGCCGTCGACACGCGCGAACAGCTCGCTGGCAGGCGGCAGCACCGCCGCGCCTACGCATTCCGGCGTCGCCGGATCTTCCGCGCCGATCGCCGTGAAGAACACGCGGCTCCCATCCGCGGAGATCGTGTTCAGCCGGTTCCCGCCCTGCTGGCCGCCACCGGGCGAGGTCCCGCAATCGCTGATCAACGCCCCCGCTTTGCTCGCCGTGCCGGCGTTGTTCACCCCCACCAACACCGGTTCCGTGTTCCCGGCGCCCGCGTACTCGAACAGCGCCTGATTGAAGAACTGGTTGTTGGGCGCCAGGACCGTCGTGTCCTTGGGCCACTGTTCGGACTTCGTGACGGGCTGCAACGTGAACAACACGTGCGAGAGATCGGGCGTCGCCGCGACATACGTCGTGTCCCCCGCCTGCTGACCCGGCCCCGACGGAGACGCGGGAATCGTCGGCGGCAACATCGGACCGACCTCTTCAAATTTACCCCCCGCGCGCTGCACATACAGATCGCGTTCAAACGCCGACCCCGAAGCGGGCCGCAGCAACATCAACCGATCCCCATTTTCCCCGAGCAGCAACTTCGCGCATTTCGCCGTCGCATACGCGAATTCCTCGAGCGGCGCATCGTCGACCGCGGACGCCGACCACCCACCCAGAGTACGCGCCAGATCATACGCGGACGTCGGACAATCAGGATCGCTCGTCGCACCGGCAAGCACCCCAATCGACGCGCCGGCCACCCGTTCACCCCCATCAAGCAACCCATAAAACGTAACCTGATACCCATTCTTCGCAACCGGCGAAACCAGCTCAAACGCCCGGCAATCCGGCAACGCGCTACTGAAACCCGTGTTGGCTTCGTTCGCGCACGACGCTTCGTTCGCGTCCCCCGCCGCAAACACCGCCGGCGCCGAACAGGCTAACAGAACAACAACACCCACCACACTCCCAAGAACAACCCTCAAAACCCTCATGAGCTCCCTCTCTAGATTAGACCGGCCGACTCCCCCCTTCACCCTCGCTTCTCACTACCCGTCGCTTACTTCCCTTTCCGCTTCTTCGGCTTTGCCCCCCTGCCGTGCGCCTTCGACTTTTCCTGCTTGCGCCGCTTTTTCTTGCCCTTCTTCTTCCCCGGCTTCCCTGGGTTGATCGCCTTGCCTTCCTTGGCTTCTTTGGCGTTCAGCTGCGCGATCGGGGTATACGGCACGACCGCCGGCAGCGCCGCCGACGGGAACTGGGCGGGGAAACCCGGCGTCGTGAACGACAACACCGCGCCGGCCTGCGAACCGTCTTCGTTTGACGCGAGCACGCGGTAGTAGTACGTCGTACCCGGCTGCAGATCCCCGCCGAACGTGGCCTGCACTTCCTCACCGGTGCCCGCTTCGCTGCCGGGGACGACCGTCGCCGAATGCAGCGCGCCCGCGCCGGGGGCCGTGCCGAGTTCGAACTGGATGCTCGTCTGCAGACCCCTGGTGTCGACATAGCCCGCGAGCGTCGCCGAGGACTGGCTCACGCCGCTCGCGGCGCCTGTGAGCGCGAGCGCCGGGGTTTTGGGCTGCGTCGTGAACGTCTGCGGCGCGCCGTATGTGACACCGAGTTCGTTGCTCGCGACCAATGCGTACACGTACGTCGTTTCCGGTTGGAGTTCTTCGAGGTTCAGGCCGACCGGGTGGGGTTCGTAGTCTTCGAGGCTGACTTCGTGGTTTTCTTCGTTCAGGTGTGTGAGCTTCGTGTCATACGTTTCCTTCCCACGCGCGTACGGGTTCGCGGCGCCCGCTTCGTACTGCGCCGCAGGGACATACGCGAAGTGGTATGTCGTCGCGAGGCCGTGCACGTTGACGGTCCCGGATACGCTTGCGCTCGTGCGCGTCGGGGCGCCGGTGGGGTTGGTCGTGAGTGCGGGTGCGCCGTCGGCCTGGAAGGAATGTACGAATCCGTTGTCGGGGAAGCCTTCTTCTTCGCTGGTTTTATCGTTCGCGACGACGCGGTAGTAGTACGTCGTCCCGGGCTGCAAGCCCGTGATCCCGACGGGGCCCGCGAGCTGTCCCGGTTCTTCTTCGAAGACCGCGGGGAGGTCGGGTGCGGGTGGGGCGCCTTTGACGATCGTGCCTTCGCCTTTCTGCACCGCCGTCTTGCTGGTTGAGTATTCGAAGTAGTAGCTCGTCGGCTCGTAGTTCGGGTTGATGCGCGCTTCGAGCTTCGGTTCGAAGGAATTCTGGGAGCTGACGCTCTCGCTGATGACCGCCGGGTCCGCGGGCGGCTGCGTCGTGAGCAGTTCGATCGGGCCCTGCGTCGTGCCCGTCGGATTGGTCGCGAGGATACGGAAGTAGTAGGTCGTCCCCGGCTCGAGCAGATTCCCGGTCGATAAGCTCGCCGGAATTTGCTGGGTGAAGTATTCCTGCGGCGGGAGCGGCCCGGACCCGGGAACCGTTTGCACGTTTTCGGTGAACGCTTCATTCGTCGCCAGCTCAAACGCAAACGTAGTTTCCTGATCCTCCGGGTTGACCTTGGCAGTCAGTGTCGCGGAGAACGCCCCCACTTCCGTCGCGGTCGTCGTGCCCTTGTAGACGTAGGGCTTGGCGCTCGCCAACGTTTTGAACGTCACCGGCGTGCTGATCAGCGACGATGGCAGGGACTCTAGACAGAAAGAATAGTCCTGGTTCGGTTCGAGGTTCGTCGCTTCTACTTCAACCGCTTCTTTTTCGTTCCCGAGCGAGTGAGCATACGGTTCTTCGGGAAATTCTGAAGATTCGGGGAAACACGCCACGCTCGACTGCTTCAGCCGGAAATAATATTCCCCCGGTTCCCCCGGCGCGTTCGGATTCAATTCGCCGTGCAGGACTGCAGAGTTGCCGGTGACCGCCGTCGCGGGCTTCGCGACCGGCGTTTCCGGGGCCGCCAACGCAGGGGTCGCGGTCATAGCCAGGGCGAAGAGGACAAGTATGAATGCAAGTGCCAGGGGTTGAGAGACTAGTTTTTTGGCCTTGCGTGTCATTTCTTAGCCCTCCCGTTGTTGCCGGCCTTTCGCGCCTTGCTCGCCTTTACTTTCTTCGCCTTCTTTACTTTCGGACAACCGGTGACACCGATCTTTGTGTTCTGTTTGATCGGCGTGCCGTTCTGACCCGTGAGCGAGGTCGGCATCGACAGTTTCTGCCCGCAAAGGCTGTAATGCGCGCTCGCCGGAAGGTTCGCCCCCAGGATCGAGAACTTGCCCGTCGGCAGCTTCAATTCGAACGAGCTCAGAGGCACATCCGGCGCCGCTTTGAGCGTGCTGGACGTGATGCCCTTCTTGATGCTCGTGTTGAAGACGACGATCGCCGTGACGCCTTCGCCCTGCAGCACAACCTCCAGGTCGGGGAACGCCTCACCACCGTGGGAGACGAGGTACGCCGGCCCATTCACCGGGACGCCCAGCAGCGGCGTGACGGCAGTAGCCGTGCCCACATCCGACGCGGCCGGACAACTGGCCGGGTTCGCTTCGAACGTCGCCGCGATACAGGCCTTCTGTAGTGTCGTCAGGCGCGAGGGCAGCTGCTTCGGCAGGTCGACCTTGACCGACTTCGTGTTCGCGTACGTGCCTGCGGGCCCGCTGGGGTATGTGACCTTCACATCGAATCCCGCGCCTCCGGCTTTGCTCGCCCGTCCCGAGACCGATGCCGTGAGGTCGGGCTTGAACGCGAGGTTTGCGCAGTTGACCGCCTGCACCGGTGAGGACAGAGCAGCGCTCGCGTTCTGGGTGGAGACGAGCTTCCCCGTGACCGCCTGCGGCGCGCAGCTCGTTGGGTTGACCGTGAAGTCTTCCCGGTTGAGCGTCACGTTGACGGTCCTGACCTGCAAGGGGATGCCGTCGAGGATGCTCGGGAACGGATTGCTGACGACCGTCGCCTGGATCGTGCTCGGGTTGACGCGGATCGAGCCACGCACCGCCACTGTGCCGAGGTTGAACGGTCCGGCAACCGCGGGAACCTCCACGACCTCCCCGAACGGGCCACCGTTATAGGGACCGGTCAGGTAGATCTGCCCGGTGACGTAGTACGGGTCCGCGCCGGGGCCGGCGCCGACGGTGACGGTGCCGATTTTGGTGCTTTCCGGACACGTGCCCGCGTTCGCTTCCGCTTCGCCACACCTGGGGACGCCGGCGAGCTTCGCGAGTTGACCCGGCGGCAGCGTCGCTTCGAGCGAGTTGAAATCCTGTTCGCCGTCATTGCGCGAGAACGACAACGTCAACGGGCTGTACGCGCCCGCCTGACTGCTCTGCGGGCCGGACGAGAACGCGGGAGCAAAGCCCTGCGGGCCGCAGCCTTCGTTGATCGCAAAACCGGGAGTGAGGTTCGCATCCGGGGTGTACGGGGTGCTCCACGGCGCGAGGTCGACGTCGGTCGTGTAGCTACCGCAAGCCGGGGACGTCGACAGCGGCGCGCGTTCACCGCTCTTGAACTTGAATTCGAGGTTGTCGAACGGCTGCTGCGGGCTTTCCTTGAACGTCGCGGTCAGCTGACCCGTGCTCGGATCGATACTGACGGTCCCCGGCAGCTTCACGTCGATCCCCCGTTCCGCGTTCGTAATCTCGATGAACAGCCGCACGAGCCGTCCCGACTGCGCGTCGCTGTTTGAACACGGGCTGCACTGCGGCGTCCCGACGAACACGTGGCCTTCCAGTTCTTCCTTGAGCAGGGGAGTATGCACTTTGACGCTACCGACGATCGACGCTTCTGGACACGTCGAGGGTTCGGTCGATTCCGCGTTGAACTGCGCGTCGCTGCACGCCTGCAACCCGTTCGCCGAGGAGGGACTGATGCTGAGCCCGCGCGGCAATTCGACCGTGACGTCCTTCAACGGCGGCGTCGCCAAGCCTTCCGGTTCTTCGTTCTGAGGAATTTTCAGGTCGACGTTCAGGCCGCTTGGCGCATCGGAATGTGTCGTCGTCGGTAACGCTTTGAATTCAGGTTTGAACTGCAGCTTGTTACAGCCCGTAGGCGCTGGAGCGCTCGTTTCGCTTCCCACCCACGCCGAGTCGCTCAAATTGGGGGTACCGTCGGGAAGCTGTTGACCCGGGTTTTCCCACGAGTCCATGTACATCCGCGTCGTCGACGGGCCGCCGGCGCAATCGGACGGGTTCGTGAAGAACGCGGTGGGAGTGCCTCCGGTTTCGTCCGCTACCGTGGGGTCGCCGAAGAACGTGACTTTCGCGCCCGTGAGCTTCAGTTTGCGGAGGATCGCGTCGCTTTTTACCTCGATCGCATAGCCGCCACCGGTGTGTACCAGGTTCGCGTACAACGTCGCCTCCTGGTTGCTGAACACGAACGCGAACTGCGCCGGATGGCCCTGCTCCGGCGGAACGTTGTAAATCGGCGCGACCGCGTCGTTGACATTACCCGTGAACTTCGACAAAATCCAGGAGGGTTCACCTTCCTGCCTGATAGCCAAGGAGCCGACGATGCTCGAGCGCGGACACTGCACGCCGTTGTGGGGCGGCGCGACGAGATATTGCGGACACGTCGCGGCGGCCTGGGGGTTGCCGACGAGCCCTGGCGGCAGCACGACCGCGACATCCTTCGCTTCCTGCACCGGGAACACAAACTCCGGAGGTTCGCCGGCCGGTCTCAGGAAGGGACGCACGGTCGTGTTCAACGCGAACCCCGTCGTATCGCCGGCGGGGTGATCGCCGGCCTGCGTATCGACCGCGCCGCCGGCGTCCCGCAAGCTCGCTTCGAGCGGTCCATCGAGCGCGAACGGCGGTTCCTGCGAGCCGACGCTTACAACGTTCGATGCAGATACGGTGGCCACGCCGCCACCGGAGACGTTCGCGACGTTTGGCGCCGCCAACATACCGGCCGCCCCGGGTTCCGCTTCGACCTCGATTTCGATGTTCAACCCGACCGTGCTCAAAGCACCCAGCGCACCTGTGTATGAGCACGTCACCGTCGAGCTCGTGAACGTGCATGCAGTTCCTTCAGTTGCATTTCCATTATTCGGAGAAGGCCCGCCACTCACAGCAATCGCTCTCAACCCAGACGGCAGACGATCGGTGATCGACAGCGGCGCGCTCGTCGGAGCGCCACCCACATCGGTCACGAGCAACTCCAACGCGCCCCCAGCGTTTGGCGCCAAGTGCTGTATTTCACCTACCGCGCCCGTACGGGAGATCACCGTCGGAAACGTTTCGGCGCTAAGCGATAAGCGCGGACCTGCAGGCGCCGCCGACGCGGATCCGACGCCGACAAGCATCGCCAGAGCAGAAGTCAGAAAGATAGCCTTTGCAAGCGTTTTCATGATGACGCCCTCCTGCCGCGGCCGGCTCTCTTTGTCTTGGCTTTAGGCCCATATGTATGACGCGCACTCTTTTCACAAGAGGCTCGCACGGTACGAGAACGCTTTTTACGGCAGGTACGAAGTGCGTTAGATAGCTTCTGCGCTCTAGTCAGTGGCTTTGTCTTCGGATTGGGTTTAGTCGTAACAGCCGGCGCGGGTGGCACGAGGTTGCCGCTACCCGTCAGGCTCGCGCCGGCAGGGGCGCCGAACACGGGCGCCGCGGGGGACGCTCCTTGACAGGTTTCGCCGCTGCACGCGCTCACGGCGGACGGGGAAAAGCCTCCGTTTTCGCGCGCGTCGTAGGTGTCGACCAGTGTGTCTGTGTCCTGGGGGACGAGCGATTTGATTGTAGAGAAGAAAATGTCAAGCCCCGACGGGCTGATTTCCACCGGCGTTCCACTCGAGGCGCCACGGGCTATCAGATAGATATGTCCTTCGCTGTACTCGTACACGTTTTGAAGCTCGGCCACGCACAAGCCATTTTCTCTATATTCACACACGTTTTCGCTTGCCCCGGGGACAAGCGCTTCGCTCGTTTGAAAGATTACGCGCGCCCCATCCTCGGAGACTGCCGGGTGAGCGTCCATGTCGACTGAAAACGTTAGGTTCGAGGGGTCACGGCTGATGTTGGCCTCGCCGACACCACCTGGGCGCCCTTCAACACCAGCCGATATCCGGGTCAGCGCGCCCGTCACAGCGTCGTACAGGAACGCCTGCTGCACCGTGCTCGCATCTTCTTTCGTGAGATGGTTGTGACTCGTGAACACGAGGAAGCGACCGTCATCGGTCACATTCATCGGTTGGCCACTGCTGTTGTCGTTTACCCACTCGCGAATATCTGAGAGCGCGAGCGTCGCGACGAACGCCGTCGTTCCATTCACAGTATCCCGGACATACAAATTGTCTTCACCTTCGATAGCCGTAACGCCTTCCACATTTGGTTTGCTGGTCAGTTCCCCCTTTGCGACAAAATACACATGCGACCCGTCTTCAGAGACCGCCGCGACACCCTGCACCTCCGGTTCGACGCTTGGCGATTCGGCGCCCGAGACCAACACGATCCCCACCGGCTTTTTCGTCACCGGGTCTTCAGTGGAATCGTACTCATACAGGTTGCATCCGTTTGCGCCTTGCGTGACTTCGCACCCTTTGTTCTGGGCGGTGACGGGGTCGCCTCTATCCACCGCGCTGTCTTCGGGGTTGGGATCCTGCTTGGCTTCATTCACAAGCTGCTGGGGACTCGAGAAGAACACCTTCGACCCATCACGGGAGGCCTTTTCGAAGTTCGCCTCGCGGAAGTTCGCTTCTTCGCTTATGTCTTTCTGGCATTCGGTAGTCGTGCAGCCGGGATCCGGCGCGTTTGGCGACAGCGCCCTCGGCTCGGAGATCGCGACCGTGCACGCATCGGCGGGATCGGTGCATACCCCTTCCCCGTCGACGGGACTCTGCGGCTGTCCGCCGTTGACCCGCGTGAACAGCTCCGTGACAGGCGGGACGACCGCCGGGTCTACACATCTGTTGCCTTGCGTCGTCAACGCGGGCGCACCGAGACCGATCGAAGTGAAGATCACCCGCGTGCCGTCCGCGGACATCACGTTCAAATGGTCTCCTTCCTTTCCGCTGAAGCCCCCGGGACTCGTGCCGCAGTCGCTGATCAATTTGCCGGTGTTGTCAACCCCAACCAGCGACGGGCTCGCGTTGCCTGTACCCACATATTCATACAATGACTCTATGACGCGCCGCGGGCCGGGCACCGTCGTATCGCCGGGCCAAAGATTGCTTGTGACCCCCGGAGGAAGCGATTCGTTGGTCGATTCCAGTATGAACAGGATGTGCGAGAACGTCGGGTCCGCCGCTACGAAGCTGACTTCGGCACCCTTGCCTCCCTGGAGGCCTCCACCGGTCGGGGTCGGCGGGACCGCCGACTGTGGCAACATCGGGCCGACCTCCACGAACGCCCCCTCGGGTCCAGGCTCGTGCAGGTACAGGTCGCGTTCCCAGACCGACCCCGCGATCGGATGCAACTGCAGGAGGCTCACACCCGCATCGTTGAGGAGTTCCGGCTTACATTCAGGCGACGCATAAGAGTATTCCGAGAACGGAACGTCGTTGATCGCGCTCGTGACCCATCCCGCTTCCGTACGCCGAATGTCATAGGTACTCACAACGCAGTTGACGGCGCTGGTCGCCCCGGCGACGTCTCCGGCGCTCTGGGCGTTCACCCGTTCGCCACCATCCAGAGCAAAACTCAAATTCACCCCAAACCCATTCTTAAACACCGGACTGACCTGCTCGTAGGCCCGGCAGTCCGGCAGCCCCGCGCTGAACCCTGTGTTCGCTTCGTTCGGGCAAGACGCGCGGTTCACATCCCCACCCGCGAAGGCCGCGCCCGGGAGGAGCAACGCGCCGCCGGCCACGACGGTCGTGGCGGCGAGCAGCAGGTGTGTCTTCAGGGCCTTCATTTCTACTTCCTCCCTTTGGTGGTTCGCTTCGATGACTTGCGCTTGCCGTGCTTTCCGCGCTTGCCGGGCTTGTTCTTCGTCCGGTCGCGTAGATACGCGCAGAGCGCGACCACGGGCACCGTCAGCCGCGACGGCCAGCGGACCGAGACGACGACGCGATCGGAAGCGGAAGCGGAGTCGATCCCTGACGGCATTGGTCCGTGTGGGTGCATTGTTATTGGGCCTTCCGCTTCGGCTTGGGCTTGTTGCTATTCCGCGTAAACGTTTCCGCCGCTGTTGGCGGTCCCTGGATGGGGCGAACCGACGGGGTGGCGGCGGGGGCGTGATCAGGGTGGCTTTTTGGTTCACCTACTTGACGACCGCGCCGTTCTGCCCCGTGAGCTTCGTTGGGGAAAAACTTCGAAGCGATCTGTCCCGTTTGCGGGCCCTCGTCGGAAGAGGAAGGGAGGACCCCCAACCAACCGACCGAACGGAGATCGCGATGCCCGATCATGAGAGCCCTCCCCTACTCGCCGGCGAGCTGTGTTCGCTGGCCCGGGACCAGCTGAAGATGCAAACCTCGCGCTCGGCGACCCTGGACACCGGAGCGCTCGGCCTGATGGCCCTGGATGCCGCACTGGCGGCGATCTTGATCGGCACCACCGGGGCATACGAGCTCTGGATCGCCGCGCTGGCGCTGCTCGGCCTTTCCTTTGGACTGGCGATACGAGCGTTGCGGCTCGCGGGCGCCGAAGAAACCGGCCCCTCCGTCGCACGTCTGCGCGGTGAGCGCAAGGCCCACGACGAACACGAGCTCAGAGAGTCGCTGCTTGCAGACCTCACAGCAGAAGTCCGCATCAACGACCGCGCCCTGACCCGCAAGGCCCTACTATTCGACCGAGCGCTGACCGCGCTGGCGCTCGCGATCCTGATCGACCTCGCCGGGAGGATATGATGAGCCACATGGAGCAACCCACCACAGAACGACCGATGCCGGACTATCCCAGAACACCCGACGGCAAATACAAGTACACGACGGTGACCGGAGAGCCAAAATATTTCCCGTCCCAGAAACTGCCCGGTATCGGCAACGCCCAAATCCTCCCCGACTGGGTCCACAACCGGGTACGCAAGCTCCTCAAACGCGCCCCCAAAGAGGCCTGAGGAAAACCACCGGCGGCCGCCCCCGAGACCGGCGCCGCTTGAAACAAGTGTGAAACCGGGGGTTGGGAAAAGGGACCCGGGTTGCCTAAATTTAGCTACGCAACAGGGCTGGGTGGTGATTCTCTGCGTGGTTGCTTGCCGGCGTGTGCGTGCCTGAATTGCGTTGTTGCTATTCCGCGTAAACGTTTCCGCCGCTGTCGGCGGTCCCTGGACGGGGCCAATCGACGGGCTATGGGCCGGGTCGAGGGCGGGGGGATTTTTTGGGGGGTTTGCGGGGGTTTTGGGGGCAAACCGCGGCCGATCGCGTCTGCCGTCCCAGGGGCGGCGTACGGTGCTTGGCCGGCGATCGATCCCGGTCGTCTGTTGATGATCGAGAGGAGACGTGGCATCATGAAGCTCATGGCGAGAGCAGCGAAAGCGCAGAGCAATGGGAAGATCGAGATCAAGCGGCTCAGCCCCGAGGAGCTGGCCGAGCTGATGGTTCCCGCGACCGCGAAGACCCCCGCGGAGAAGGAGGCGGCCTTCAAGCGCGCCACCACGGGACTGCGCGCCAACGTCCGCGTCACGCGCGACATGTACCGCCCCCGGTAGGCCCCGATGAACCCCCCAGGCGGGCGCCGGCCCGTCCTCACACGCGGCGTCTTCGCGATCGAAGACCACGAGCTCCTGCTGCCCGACCCGATCGCGCTGGACACCAGCTTCGTCGTCGAGGCCCTGCTCGCAACCCAACCGCTGCACCCCGCATGCAGCGCCTTGCTCAAACGCATCTTCGACAGCGGCGTCGCCGTCGTGACCAGCGACCTGCTCGCAGTCGAGCTCGCCGAGACCGCCTTCGCGATCGCCATGAAGGAACGCTGGCAAGGCAAGTGGCGGACGCACCGCACCGACGGACGCTCCCGCCCACGCGCCGCGCGACTGCTCAACCACACCGTCACGCGCTACGAAGCGCTGCTCTCGCCCGTCAAGCACCTGCCCATCCCCGTCCATCGCGTCACAGCCGACGCGAGAACCCTGATGACCTACTACGGCATCGCCTCCTACGACGCCATCCACGCAGCCAGCGCGATCGCCGCCGGCGCCGAAGCGATCGTCACGCTCGACACCGGCTTCGCGCTGCTGCCCGCAAGCCAACTCACCGTCTACACCGACCGCTCCCGACTCGCATCCTGCCGCAAGAAGCGACCACGATGAAGCCAAAGCCCACATAGCGTCCGCCGCCTGAACCCCGCCGCTGGGGGCAGGTGTGAAACCGGGGGTGGGGAAAAGTAACCCGGGTCCCTTAGAACCTGCTACACGGATTAAGGGCCCGCCCACCCGGGTGGTCACCGACTGCGTGGTTGCTTGCCGGCTCGTGCGTGCCTGAATTGCGTTGTTGCTATTCCGCGTAAACGTCTCCACCGCTGTTGGCGGTCCCTGGATGGGGCCAATCGACGGGGTGATGGCGGAGTCGTGATCAGGGGGGCTTTTTGGTTCGTCTGCTTGACGACCGCGCCGTTCTGCCCCGTGAGCTTCGTTGGGAAAACTTTTCGAAGCGACCTGTCCCGTTCGCCGGGCCCCGTCGGAGAAGGAAGGGAGGACCCCCAACCAACCGACCGATAGGAGATCGCGATGCCCGATCACGACGACACCTCCTTACTCACCGACAGGCTGTGCTCGCTGGCAGAGAGCCAGTTGCAGATGCAAACCTCGCGCTCGACGGCTCTGGATGCCGGAGCGCTCGGCGTGATGGCCCTCGATATCGCGCTCTCCACGATCGTGACCGAGACCGAAGGGGCATACGACCTCTGGGTCGCCGCGCTCATGCTGCTCAGTCTGTCCTTCGGACTGGCCATCCAAGCGCTGTGGCTCAAGGGCACCAGGGCAACCGGCCCCTCCGTCGCACGCCTGCGCGAGGAACGCGAGACCCACACCGCGCGCCAGCTCAGAGAGTCGATGCTCGAGGACCTCACCGAAGACCTACAGACCAACGAACACACCCTTGCCCGCAAGGTCGTACTGTTCGAGCGGGCGCTGATCGTCCTAGTGCTCGCGATCCTGATCGATCTCGCCGGGAGGATATGATGAGCCACATGGAGCGACCCGCCGCAAAACAGCCCGCGATGCCCTATCCCACCACGTCTGACGGCAAGTTCAAGTACACGACGGCGGACGGGCGCCCGCTGCACTTCCCGCCCACGGAACTGCCCGACTTCTTCGAAGCCCCGATCCTCCCAGCGTGGCTCACCAGCCGCCTCAAGAGGCTCCTCAAACGCGCCCCCAAAGTGGCCTGAGGAAAACCACCGGCGGCCGCCCCCGAGACCGGCGCCGCTTGAAACAAGTGTGAAACCGGGGGTGGGGAAAAGGGACCCGGGTCGCCTAATGCCAGCTACGCAACAGAGCTGGGTGGTCACCGGCTGCGTGGTTGCTTGCCGGCGTGTGCGTGCCTGAATTGCGTTGTTGCTATTCCGCGTAAACGTTTCCACCGCTGTTGGCGGTCCCTGGAGGGGGCCGATCGATGGGCTATGGGCCGGGTCGTTGGCGAGGGGATTTTTCGGGGGGTTTGCAGGGGTTTTGGGGGCAAACCGTGCCCGACCGCGTCTGCCGTCCCAGGGGCGGCGTACGGTGCTTGGCTCAATCGATCCGGCGGGCCGAGAATTAAGGACCCGCCCACCCGGAGACCCATGCCCGAGGACCCCGACACCGAGAACCCCGTCGCACCTGCGCCCATCGTGGGGAAGCCGCTGCCGCGCGCCGCGGAGGCCTTCGGCGTGCGCCACAAGCTTGCCACCTATTCGCTGGATCTCACCCACAAGCGCGGCGGGCCGAAGGCCCGGGGTTTCGAGAAGATCCTCGGGATCACGATCGACGCGATCGACTACCTCGAAGCGCAGATCCTCGCCCGCGTGCTCGACACACCCATCCGCGAGATCCGCGACAACACGCCCTACGGGATCAAGTGCACCATCGACATGCCGATCAGCGGAATCGGCGCGAAGGCCGACCGCACCGTCAAGATCAGGACCGTCTGGGCATTCGACCAGCCAGGCGCCCCGCCTCGCCTTGTCAACGCCTACCCCAAGCCCTAAACTGGAGCGACTATGGCCACCATCGAGCAACAAGCAATCGGAGAAGTCGACGTCGTCGCCTTCGAACGACCGATCAAGAAGATCGACGGAGTCGGCAACTGGCCCACCGGCACCACCGGCACCGTCCTCAGCGACTACGGCGACATGAAGGAAGTCGAGATCTCCAACGACCTCGGCGAAGCCCTCGACTACGTAATCGTCCCCATCGAACAGCTCAAGCTGATCGAGAAACACAGCTAACGGCCAAACCCCCAACCGCCCGCCCCCCACCGGGGTTGCCAGCAGCCCGATCACCGCTTCCTCCCCTGCTTCGACTTCGCCCCCCGGCGATGCTTCTTAGAACGCTTCCTTTTCTTCTTCGCCCCGCCCTTTTTCTTCCCCGGGTTGACCGCCTTGCCTTCCTTCGCTTCCTGCGCGTCGAGCTGCGCGATCGGGGTGTAGGGGACGACCGCCGGCAGCGCCGCCGTGGGGAACTGGGCGGGGAAACCGGGCGTCGTGAACGACAGCACCGCGCCGGCCTGCGAACCGTCTTCGTTTGACGCGATCACGCGGTAGTAATACGTCGTCCCCGGCTGCAGATCACCCGCGAACGTGGCCTGGACTTCCTCGCCCGTGCCCGCTTCGGTTCCTGGCACGACCGTCGCCGGCAGCAGCGCGCCCGCATACGGGGTCGTGCCTAGTTCGAACTGGATGCTTGTCTGCAGGCCCCTGGTGTCGACATACCCCGCGAGCGTCGCCGAGGACTGGCTCACACCGCTCGCGGCGCCCGTGAGCGCGAGCGCCGGGGTTTTGGCCTGGGTCGTGAACGTCTGCGGCGTGCCGAGCTTCGTGCCGATTGGGTTGCTTGCGACAAGCGCGTAGACGTATGTCGTTTCCGGTTCGAGTTCTTTAAGGGTCAGTTCGACCGGGTGGGCGGCGTAGTCTTCGTAGCTTTCTCCGTTTTCGTTGGTGAGCTTCGTGTCGTACGTTTCCCGCCCGTGCGCGTAGGGGTTTGCGGCTCCCGCTTCGTACTGCGCGATCGGCACGTATGCGAAGTGGTATGTGCTCGGCAGGCCGTCGGGGGCGACGCTTCCCGATACGCTCACGATCGTGCGCGTCGGTTCGCTGGCGGGGTTGGTCGTCGCGGCCGGGCCAGCCTTCGCCAAGAACGATCGCGGTGCGCCGTCGGCGCTGCCGGTCGCGTTCGTCGCGATCACACGGTAGTAGTAGGTGACGGGTTCCAGGCCTTTGAGGTGCACCGGCCCCGTGGACGCTTCTTCGTAGACGGCCGGGAGCGCGGCGCTGCCGGCTACGGTTTTGGCTTCGGGTGTGCCTAGCTTGGCTGCTTCGTTGGCGTATTCGAAGAAGTAGCTCGTTTCCTGGTTGTTCGGGTTGATCGTCGCTTCCAGCTGCGGTTCGCTCGAGCTCGCCCCCGTGACGCTCTCGCCGTCGATCGTCGGCTTTTCTCCCGCGGTCGTGAACGTCAGGGGCGTACCGGGGAGGTAGCTGCCGCCGCTGAACTCGTTCGTCACGCGCGCGCAGAACGTGTACTGCTTGCTCGGCTGCAGACCAGTGACTTCTGTTTCGACCTCCGCGTGGTTGCCTTCAACTTCTTCGGGCGAGGTGGTGTTTGCGCCTTCGCAGCTGCCGCTCGGGCTGTAAGCGAAGGAGGATTCGAGCTTCTGGCTGCTCGTGCCGGGGTTCACCTCGCCGTGCAGCTTCGCCGTCGTCGCGGTCGCTTCCGTCGCCGGCTGCGTAACCGGGGCTTCTTCGGGGGTGGCGCCCTGCGCGAAGATCGAGACATCTTTGTTGCCTTCCAGATCGGCGACGTAGACTTCGTGCGTCGCGTTATCGATCCCGATACCGAACGCGAACGAGAACGACCCGAACGTCGCGAGGTGTTTGTGTTCGCTGGAGGAGTCGTACTCGGAGACCGACGAGCCTTCGCTGACGAACACATCACCGCCGGAATCCACCGCAACACCACGACCACCGCCCGAGATCTCAGGCGCACAGACCCCCGGTTCGCTTTCCACGCATTTACCCGCAGCTGTGTACTCGTGCGTGCCTTCCCCACTGCCCACATAAATGTCCCCACTCCCATCGACGGCGAGCGCGAACGGCTGTGACACGCCGCCGATCAGGCTCGCATTCAACAGTGCGCCGGTGGAGGAGTACTTGGCGACCGTCCCTTCGCCATAGCTCGCGACATACACGTTCCCGCTGGAATCGACCGCGACGCCCGTCGGCTCGCTGATGCCTTTCAAGGGAAAGTTCCCACCCTGCAACACACCCGCAGAGTTGAACTTATCGATTTCGCCCGTACCGATGTTCGCGACATACACATTCCCCGAACCATCGACCGCGAGCTGATACAGATTACCCGTACCTTCCGGCACCGCCAGCTGCGACAGCCATTCCCCACCGGCGCCGAACTTATCGACTACCCCGTTGCCCTGATCGGAGACATACACATCTTTCGTGCTCTGATCGATTCCCACACCAACAGGGCTCGAGAAACCGGATGGAAACGACGGGTTTTCACTTGCGTTGAACGACGAGGACAGCCCATACCCGGTCCCAGCTAACGCAGCCGGGACCGAAAGCGCAAGCACAGCCAAAGCGCCAACCAACACCGTCGGGATCAATCGTTGAACCCTCATTTAATGACCCCTCCGCGTTGACTTGGACGCCTTACTGCGTTTCTTCCTCGCAGCTTTTGCTTTCTTCGTCTTGGGACAACCGGTGACGCTGATCTTCGTGTTCTGTTTGATCGGCGTGCCGTTCTGGCCCGTGATCGCGGTCGGCATCGACAGCGACTGTCCACAGAGGCTGTATTTAGCGCTCGGCGGAAGGTTCGCGCCGAGGATCGAGAACTTACCCGTCGGCAGCTTCAATTCAAACGAGATCAGAGGCACATCCGGCGCCGCTTTGAGCGTGCTCGACGTGATGCCCTTCTTGATGCTCGTGTTGAAGACGACGATCGCCGTGACGCCTTCGCCCTGAAGGACGACCTCCAGGTCCGGGAACGCCTCGCCCCCGTGGCTGACGAGGTAGGCCGGCCCGTTGACGGGGACGTCCAGCAGGGGCGTGACGGCAGTAGCCGTGCCGACATCCGACGCGGCGGGACAACTGGCCGGGTTCGCTTCGAACGTCGCCGCGAGGCATGCCTTCTGCAGCGTCGTCAGGCGCGAGGGCAGCTGCTTCGGCAGGTCGACCTTTACCGACTTCGTGTTCGCGTACGTCCCCGCGGGGCCCGCCGGGTAGGTGACCTTCACATCGAAGCCCGCGCCGCCGGCTTTGCTCGCGCGACCGGAGACCGAAGCCGTGAGGTCGGGCTTGAACGCGAGGTTCGCGCAGTTCGCGGCCGCAAACGGGGTCGAAACATTTGCCGTCGCGTTCTGCGTAGAGACGAGCTTCCCGGTGACCGCGAGCTGACCGCAGCTCGTCGGGTTGACCATGAAGTCTTCCCGGTTGAGCAGCACGTTGACGGTCCTCACCTGCAACGGGATCCCATCCAGAATCGTGGGGAACGGGTCCGAGACGACGCTCGCCTGAATCGTGCTCGGGTTCACCCTGATCGAGCCACGCACCGCGACAACACCCAAATTGAACGGGCCCGCGACCGCGGGGACCTCGACGACCTCACCGAACGGGCCGCCGTTATAGGGACCAGTGAGGTAGACCTGCCCGGGGACCGTGTAGGGGTCCGTGCCCGGGCCGGCGCTGACCGTAACCGTCCCGATCCGCGTACTTTCCGGGCACGCGCCGGCGTTTGCTTCGGATTCGCCACAGCGCGGGACACCCGCGAGCTTTGCCAGCAGACCTGGGGGCAAGGTAGCTTCGAGCGCGTCGAAGTCCTGCTGAGAGTCGCTGCGCGAGAACGACAGCGTCAGCGGGCTGTACACGCCCGCCTGCGGATTGACCGTCCCCGCGGTGAACGACGGCGCGAAGCCCTGCGCGCCGCAACCTTCGTTGATCTGGAAACCGGGGCTGAGCTTCGCATCGGGCGTGTACGGTGCGCTCCACGGCGTCAGGTCGACGTTGGTCGTGTAGCTGCCACAGCCCGGGGTCGACAGCGGCGCGCGCTGACCGCTCTTGAACTTGAATTCGAGCTTGTCATATGGCTGCTCGATCAGGTTCTTGAACGTCGCCGTCAGCTGACCCGTCGTTGGATCGAGCGAAACGGTGCCTGGGGCCTTGATCGTGACGCCGTATTCATCGGAATGAGCCTGGATGAACAGGCGGATCATCCGGCCCGCCTGCGCATCGGCCGCACTGCACGGATTGCATTCCGGCGCGCCGACGAACACCTGCCCTTCGACCGGGTTCGCGAGAATCGGCGTGTGCACTTTGACCGTCCCGACCTGGGAGGCTTCGGGACACGTCGCCGGTTCGGTCGAGTCTTCTGCGAACTGGGCGTTGCTGCACGCCTGCAGGCCGTTTGCCGAGGAGGGGCTGATGCTCAACCCGCGCGGCAGCGTGACCGTCACGTTCTTCAACGGCGGCGTCGCCAACCCCGACGGAGCCGTGTCCTGCGGGATCCCCAAGTTCACATTCAGGCCGCTCGGGGCGCCCGCGGCCGCGGTCGTCGGCTTCGCTTCCATTTCGGGGTCAAAGCTCAGTTCGCCACAGTCGGTCGGCGCCGGCCAGCTCGATTCCGCGTTTGCTTCCGAGCCCTGCCACGATTCGAGGCGGATCGACGTCATCAGCGGCCCGCCGGCGCAATTAGACGGGTTCGTGAAGAACGCCCGCGACTGAAGACCGGAACCATCGACCGCCGCCGGATCGCCAAAGAACGTTACTTTCACACCCGCGATGTGAATAACCCTCGGGATATCCCCCGAGTCCACCTGTGCAGAGTATCCATCTTCGGTATGGATAAGCTTCGCGTATAGTGTCGCCTCCTGGTTGTCTACTATGAACGCGAATTGCGCAGGATGTCCGTGCTCAGGCGGGATATTAAATATCGGTTTTGGGGCGGCCTTAGGTTCCTGCAGGCTTCCGGAAAACCCCCATCCTGGGGGCTCGTTCGCAACTTTACCAGTAGCGACCGAGCCCACAATGCTATCCGGCGGGCATTCGCTGCCACTCGCCGGCGGCGCGACGAGGTACTGAGGGCACGTCCCTGCCGCCTGAGGATTACCGACAAAGCCGACGGGGAGATCAACGTACGCGCTGTTCAAATCCGCTACTGGAACGGTGCGTTTTCCGGTCGCTTCGATCGCTTCTTCGGCCGCGTCCAGCGCGGGTTCCAGGGCGGTGCTCAGCACGAAGCCTGTCGTATAGCTGTTGGGATGCGCGCCTGCACGCGTGTCCGGCGCTCCCGTGTTGTCGAGCGCTGTGGCGCTGAACGAGCCCGCGCTGATTTCAAACTCCGGCTTAGCTTCACTCAGAGTCAAACCACTGGTGCTGGACTGCGGGACGGCCCCTCCCCCAGAAACCGTAGCGACATTCAATTGATTTTCCGCGGCCCCCGGCGCAGGCGCCACGGTAATCCCCACGTTGAGGCCCGCTTTACCATCCCCCTCAAGCGCGAGCGGCTCATACTGCCCTGGAGCCACTTCTTCGCCGCTATATCTGCAAGATACGGTTTTGTCGGTGTTCTGGCAAGCCAAGGCGACGCTCCCGGGCGAGCGTTCCGCGTCTACTCTCGCGACGGTCAGTCCGGGTGGAAGCGTGTCGGTGATAGTCACTGGTTCGCCGTTTGTTGACGCCCCCCCGGTATCGGTCGCCAATATAGCGATTACCCCACCAAAGACGGGTGAAATATGGCTCGGGAACGAATCGACTTTGAGGGCCCAGCGCGGTTCGGGTGCTCCGCTCGCGGCGGACGCAAGTGCAGCGAAGAACGTGCAGCCCGCGAGCGCGATGACCGTCGCGGACACCGCGATCCAGGTTCTAGATGAGATACGCATCGGTTACTTCCTCCCCTTCGCGGATCGCTTGGACTTGGGCACCGTGCCGTAGCGCTTTCTCGCCTGCGCTTCACACGCTTTGCGTTTCGCCTTCCGCTGCCTCTTGCACGCGCCCAGCGCCTCCGCGAGCTTCTGCGCGCGGGTCCGCGCCTTCGGCGTCGCGCTCGCACCAGAGCTACCCGGCGACAGGCTCCCAGGCGGGGCGAGCGTCGCGCTGCCCGGCGCCGTCAGCGACGGTGGCACAGCGGGCGTGCCCTGACAGGCTTCGCCCTGACACGCAGGCGCGGAGCCCCCCGCACTAAACCCACCTTCGATACGGGCGTCGTAAATATCGGCGAGCGTGTCGGTATCCTGCCGGGTGAGGGCTTCCCGGGTTTCAAAGAAGATGTCGCGGCCCGAAGGACTGATGGCCACGCTCCCTTCCCGCAGCCCGAGCGGGCTGCCAGCACTGCCACCGATCAGATAGAGATCGCCCTGCTCGTACTCATAGGCGTTCTTAGCATATTCGAGGCATTTGTCATTTTCTTCAGCTATGCACAGGTTGTTGAACGCTTGTGGCAAAAGGCCGTCACCACTGCTGAACACCACCGTGCCATCATCGGAGACTGCTGGGTGCCTGTCCGCTCCGGGCTTCCCGACGCCTTGGAAGGCTTCGATGCCCGGTTCACCTCGCTGAATCAGCGCAGCCGCGGCCGCCCTGCTCCCAGTAACATCAAACCCTGGTGCGCCCGCAGAGACACGAGTGATTTCTCCCGTTTGGCTATCGTAGCGGAACACCTGCGCGAATTCACTGCTGTCATTCGGGACCAGACGGGCGACGCTAGTGAAAACCAGGAAGCGTCCATCTCCGCTCACGCCCATCGGCTCAGCACTATTGTATTTCCATTGACCTCGATCCGAGGGCGCCAGCGTCGCTATGAAGCTCACCTGCTTCGAGGTAGTGTTGGCGACGTAAAGGTTGTCTTCGCCGCTACGCGCCGTCGCGCCGTACGCGTTCGGTGTTCGTGTGAGTTCTCCCTTTGCGACGAAATATACCTCGGAGCCATCTTCCGAGACCGCGCCCACACCCTGCACTTCGGGGCTTGTCCCATTCGATGCGCCGGTTGATATAAGTGAAAGCCCCACCCGTCGATGAACGGCAGGCATTTCATTGAAATTATACTCATAGAGGTTGCAACCGCCGTCCCCAACGGTTGTCTGTTCGCAGTCTTTTTCGCTGTTGCGCTCTGCAGCGCTATCGCGTGGGTTTGGATCCTCCACGGCATCATCGGTAAGTTGTTGTGTGCTCGTGAAGAAGACCTCTTTCCCGTCGACCGAGGCACCCTCATAATTTGCATCGCGGAAATTCGCTTCGTTGGCTATGTTTCCAAGGCATTCTGAAGTCGTGCATTCAGGGTCTTCTTCGCCTAATAACAAACCATCAGGCTCCGAAATCGAGACCGTGTGTACGCCCGACACACGAGCGAATAACTCGTCAACGGAAGGTAAATGGACTGCACCTTCGCATTCAGGCGACATTGGAATGCCTTTCCCCATAGCCGTGAAATACACGACTTCGCCATCGGACGAAAGCGCATTTTTTTGATTACCTTCTTGAGCGGGACCGCCGAGCGCGGTGCCGCAATCGCTAATTAACGTCCCCGAATTGTCAATTCCTACCAGCGTCGGCGCCGTTTCATGTGTGTGACTGTACTCATATAGACTTGTGTTGTAAAAATTCCCCTGCGTCGCCAGGATCGTGGAATCACCTGGCCAACGTTCCGTCGATTCCCTCATTCTCAACGTGAACACGATGTGAGAGAGATCTGGAGTCCCCTGGACGTAATTTCGTCCATATTCGCCTTGCGACCGCCCCCCCGGCGGTGCCGACGGATGATTTGTAGGCGGATACATCGGCCCAATCGGTTCGAATATCCCGTCTGACTGCTGGAGATAAAAGTCACGCTCAAACACATCCTGGTTTGGACGGCGCAGAAGAAATACGTTCTTACCTTCCGCGTTGGTCAGCATGCGTGCACACCCTTCCGAAGCGTAGGTAAATTCATTCAGCGGCGCATCATTGACCGCTCGTGTCTGCCAGCCATCCTGGGTCCGTTCGTCGTCGTAACTGGTGATCGGGCAGTTCGCGTTGCTGGTGGCATTCTCGAGCACACCAATCGATTCAGTAGCAACCTGATCTCCGCCTGCAAGAAGGGCATCAAAGGTGACCTCATCGCCGTTCTTAAAACTTGGCGTAACAAGCTCAAACGCCCGGCAGTCCGGCAGCCCCGCGCTGAACCCAGTGTTCGCTTCATTAGGGCAAGACGCCCGGTTCAGATCCCCGCTCGCGAACGCCGCGCCCGGGAGGAGCAACGCGCTGGCGGCCACGACGGTCGTGGCGGCGAGCAGCAGGTGTGTCTTCAGGGCCTTCATTTTTTAGTTCCTCCGGGTGGGGTCTGGGTGCATTGCTGCTGGGCTTTTGTTTTCGGGGGGTGGATCTTTAAACTTGGGACTGTTGCGCTTGGCGGAGTTGTGTGCTAAGCTGCCCACTGTCTCATTTGGTGCCGGCGCGCCGTCCTTACGGGGGGCGTGCCGGCATCGGTCTTTAAGGGGGCTGGGTTGGGTGGGAACTGGTTTGGAACCGGGGGTAGGGGAAAGTGACCCGGGTCGGCTGAGACCTGGTGTGGAACCGGGGTTGGGGAAAAGGGACCGGGGTCGCTTAGATCCAGCTACGCAACAGGGCTGGGTGGCGATTGGCTGCGTGGTTGCTTGCCGGCGTGTGCGTGCCTGAATTGCGTTGTTGCTATTCCGCGTAAACAGCGCAGGACCCGGACATTCCTTCCGGCCGACAAAAGTCCGGCCGGAATGAAGTCGCGGACCTGCTTGGCCGAGACCGCAACCTCGATCGCGTCTGCCGTCCCAGGGGCGGCGTACGGTGCTTGGCTCAATCGATCCGGCGGGCCGAGAATTAAGGACCCGCCCACCCGGAGACCGATGCCCGAGGATGCCGACATCGAGAACCCCGCCCTGTCCTGGCCGCCCGTCGCGGGAGGCGGGCGCTACACTCGGCGGCATGGTCGACGACGCCGTGATACAGGAGGCTGGCCGGCGCCTGCTGCGAGCCGCGCCACCGGAAAGCCGGGTGATCCTGTTCGGCTCCCACGCCCGCGGCGAAGCCGGCAAGCACAGCGACCTCGACTTCCTCGTGATCGAGCCCGAGGTACAGAACATCGTCGAGGAGACATACCGGCTGCGTTGCACGCTGAGAGGACTCGACGTGTTCGCCGATATCGTGCTCGTGAGCGAGAAGAACGTCCGCGACCGCCAGGACGAATACGGCACCGTGATCCACACCGCCCTATCAGAGGGCCGCCCGCTGGCCGCCTGATGGCCGAACCGGCCGACGTCCCCCACGCGCTGCTGGACCGAGCCGTTGAAGACGAGCTGATGGCAAGATCGCTGCTCCCGGTGAAAGGAGTAACCGATGCCGGGATCGGCTTCCATGTACAGCAAGCCGTGGAGAAGTCGCTGAAGGCCGTACTGGCCACAAAGAAAGTCGAATATCCGTACTCCCACGACCTGGACGGGCTGCTCCGACTGTGCGAGAAGCACCGAATCGAGGTACCAGACGATTTGTCCGGAGTCGGCCGGATGTCCGTGTTCGGAGTCACATTGCGCTACGACGCGAGCCCAACCGCCCAACTCGACCGCGACCAAGCCCTGACCTGGGCCGCCACCGCGATCACATGGGCCAAGAACACCATCGCCACCAACAAGCAACCCACCACCGGACAACAACCCACTGCAGAACCCGAGCCCGATTGACACCCCTCCAGCTTGGGAGAGCAAGCTCACTGCTTTCTCGAGCCCGCCACCGACACAGAACGTCGTAGAATCCCCAAGAGCTGAACCATGCCCAAAGACCCCTGGACAGACCCCGACCCCCAACCCGGCGACTTCGACGAGTACATCCGTACGATCGACCCGCGCGACATCGAAGTCCACGAGGGAAACCCCAACGCCAAAGTCACGATCGTCTCCGAGGCCACGGGCGAGGAAGCCAAGCGCCTGGAACGCCTCGCGCTCGAATCCGACCCGCCGCTCTAGGACGTCCTCGCCGACCTCCGCCGCACCCGCAAACCACACGCCGCCTGACCCGGCTGTACCAAGGCGCCCCATCACGCGGCCTGCTCGCTGTAAGCGCGGTTTGCGTGTAGCAGCGCTTCGCCCTGGGGTGTGAGTCGCCAGGACTTGGGGTTGCCGCGGCCGGCGCGGGCGGTGTCGTAAATCAGCGCGCGGTCCTGCAGACGCGCCAAGAGCTTGGAGATCTGGCCCTCGTCGCGGACACCGGCCGCCTCGGCGACCTCACGGCTGCTCGCGCCCGCGTGCTCGGCGATCGCGGTGAGGACGAGGTGGGTACGGATCGTGAGGCGAATCCCCACACCCGCGGGACGCGGGGATACCGGGCGCGGGCGCCCGCGCTTGGGGACCAGCTTGCCGCCGCGAATACCAGATGGGTCATCGGCGCCAGTCGCACGGACCGGGCGATGCGCGTCGAGAACCGCCCGGCCCCGGGGCGTCAGGCGCCAGGCCTTCTCGATGCCCTTCGTATCCCTGCCATGCGTGTTCTCGATCAAGCCCTGGTCCTGCAGCCGCGTCATCATCCGCGAGACCGCGGCCTTCGCGGAGACACCGATCCGCTGCGCGACGTGCAGGTTGCTGGGGTTCTCGCCCCGCGCGTTTGCCTTCGCGACCGCCTGAAGAGCCATCTGCGTACGCACCGTCAACCTGAAGTCGGCAGGCGAAGTCGAGCCCACAGGACGCCCGGACGGGGCGTCCCTACGCGGCACGGCGCGCAGGCCGGGGTCCGGTACCGGGCGCGCCAACTCCTGCGCCGCCGCCTCGCTGCCGCGGTAAGGCAGCACGATCGTCGCCATCAACGAGCCCAGCAGGCCGATCAACGGTTCGGGGTTGCGCTCGGAGAGATGGCCATAGATCACTCCGAACGTGCCGCCGACGATGCCCTGCGCCACCAACGCCGGCACACCCACCGGGGCCCTGCCATCCGCGCGGCCCCCGTCGATCACAGCGGTCAGCTCGTCGAGGATCTGCGTGCGACGCGCGAGCACCCGCGGACCCGCCGCGAGCGCCTGCACGAACACCAGCCGCCCGAGCGCCGGCTCCCCATCCAGAAGCTCCAGCAGCGCGACCAGACCGGCGCGAACGCGATCCTCCCACTCCCGCTCCGCTTCATACGCCGGCAACACCCGCGCGGCGAGCACCTCGACCGCATGCTCAAACGCAGCGAGGGAACAGACCTCGCGGGCTCCCGGCCGCACCGTGACACGCCCATTCACCCCCACGCCCTTCCTCGCCAGCCGCTGCTGCGGGCCCTCCTTTTTGATTGACGGCCGCGCACCCGAGCTCTCGTCGAGTACCGCCCGGCCCCGCGGGGTCATGCGCCACGCCTTGCGCGTTCCCACCAAACCCGTACGAGTGTTCTCAACCAGGCCCTGCGTCTCCAAATCCGTCATAAAACGCGAGAGCTGCGGGTCGCCCGCAATCCCCACCCGCCCACAAACATCACGATTACACGGCTCCAACCCCTCCCCGCACAACTCCGCAACAGCCGCCAGCACCGCATGACGACGAACCGTCAACTTGAAATCACCCAGGGAAACCGCGGCAGCCCCGGATCGCTCGTCCGGCCAGACCTCCTCCAACGGCGCAGCCAGGACCGGCAACTGCGGCGCGGGCCGCGAAAGCTCACGCGCGGCCGCCTCACGCCCCCGGTACGGCAGCACGATCGCCGCCATCAGGTCGTTGAGAAGCCCAATCAACGGCGCTGTGTCCCGCTCGGGCGCCGCATCCCGCCCAGGCTCCGCGTCCTGTCCGAGCGCCGCATCACCCTCGGGCTCAGCGGCCTGCTCGGGCTCAGCGGCCTGTTCGATCAGCCGCGCGTGGATCATGCTGAAAACCGCGCCGACGACACCCGCCGCGGTCATCGGCGGCAGCCCGGCCGCCCCCTCCGCGCCGGCGCCCTCGCGGCCCTCATCGACGAGCACCGCCAGCCGGTCGAGCACCTCCGCGCGGCGCGCGAGCACCCGCGGACCAGCACCCAACACATCGACGAACACGACCCGTGCCAGCGCCCGGTCCCCATCCAAACCCGCCAGCAAGATCGTGAGCGCCCCGCGAACACGCTCCACCCACTCACCCTCACCCCTCCACGCCGGCGCAAGCGCCGCCGCCAGCTCATCGACCGCACGGTCGAGCACCGCGAGCAAGCAATCTTCGCCATCGGCGAACAGGTCATAAAACGTCTTGCTCGACATCCCCGCCCGCGCCGACACACGCGCCGCGCTCAAATGCCCGACACCCTCCCCCGCGACGAGCGCCACCGCCGCATCCAACAACCGCGTCTGCTGCACCCGCGACAGAAACAACCCACCACCCCGCGGACCCGGCGTGCCACGCCGCACCGGCACCCGCCCCTCGTCTACCGGCGGCAGGGTCATCAGCGCCCACCCCCTATACAGGCGCGCGCGCAGACAGAACGACCAATGCCGCGGCTGTTACCGCGGCGGGGGACCCCTAGAAGATGATGGCGGGCGCCGCTGCGGGCGCCGAAACGGGGCTTCTGCCCGTCGCTAGATTCGCGGCAGAGAGAGAGAGAGAGAGAGAGAGAGATGTGTCAGCGACGCTGACGCATCTAGATACGACACCCCTCGCGGGCACGCCGATCCCTCTTACATCTGTCCCCAACGGACTCATGCAAACACATCCCCTATTCACAACGATCCGGCCCTCTCCCTCTACATCCCCTACAAGCGCTTGACATCGATCCCAGCGGACCAACCCAAACCCGACCTATGTCTTTCGCGCCCCTCCCTGGGGCACCTATCTGACAACAAACCTAACCAGAAATGCCCGCCCATTTCAAGCACCAACCACACACCCGCAAAAAACGGCTCTGCAGAGCCAAATTCCGCGACCAGCGCAACCCGGTCGTCTGACTCGCCGGAGACGGATTGGTTTACGCCGACACCTCGGCGAGACGCCCCGCAGGTCGCGTTTCAATGCGACGGCCAACAACGACCGCTCCGCGATCTCGACCTCCGGAAGTAGCTGGCGCTTGCGGAAGACCGCATCCACTCCAACCCAATAGAAAAGCCCCGCCGGAGCGGGGCCTTCCCTTAGCAAGTCGATAAGCCGGATCCTGTCGTTGAGCAGCCATCCATCTGAGCGGCCTACCTGGACCTCGGCGGGCGACCTGCGAACGGTCCAAACTGGCCTTGCATCGAGTGGGGTTTACCGAGCCGCCGCGTCACCGCGGCGCTGGTGCGCTCTTACCGCACCGTTTCAACCTTGCCTGTGGGCCGTTCACGTGGGACGGCCCCATCGGCGGTCTGCTTTCTGTTGCACTTTCCCGCGGGTTTCCCCGGGTCGATTCCTCGACCACCCTGCCCTGTGATGTCCGGACTTTCCTCGAGGGTCTTTTCTTCCGACCCCCGCGGCTGCCTGACCTGCATGGGTTACGGTAGCGCTCGGCCAGGGCTATGTAAAGAACCGAGTGGGAAGATATGGCGTAGAGCGGATTCAGGGTCTGCTCAGTGGAGCCTCGACCGCCGGCGATTCCTACCGTGGTATTCTTGAGCTGTGAAGGTTGCCAAGCTGAGCATCTCATTCGACTCCGACCTGGGCGATGCGGTCCGTGGCGCGGCGAATCACAGGGGTTCGAGCTTGTCCGCGTGGCTGGCCGACGCAGCCGCCGCGAAGCTGCGCGCCGAAGCCTTGACGGACTATCTCGAGCACTGGGAAGCGGAGCACGGCGAGCTCACCGCCGATGAGCTCGCCCGCGCGTCCGTCGAGCTTGGGTTATCTGCGCCCCTCAGCGTCCGCGCGGCGTGATGAGTGCGCTGATCTTGGATATCGGAGCGCTCGTGGCCGTTGACCGCGGCGACCGCGCGATGGCGGCGAGACTGCGCGTCGCGGAGCGCAGCGGACTTGGGCTGCGCAGCACCGGAGCTGTGATCGCCGAGGCATGGCGAGATGCGGCAGGGCGTCAGGCGAACCTCGCCCGTGTGTTGAAGTCCGTCGACGTTCGCGCCGTAGACCGTCAGCTGGGCAAGGAAGCAGGCGTTCTGCTGGGCAAGTCAGGTGTCAAAGGCGCCGTCGACGCGACCGTTGTCGCAGTGGCCAAGACAGGCGATCGCATCCTGACCAGCGATCCGGCGGACATCCAGAAACTGGTTTCGTCGTCGCGTCGCTCGATTCTTGTCGTACCGTGCTGACGCGCGCGTACGAGCTGATGCCCGCCGTTCAATGCATACAGCGCACTCGTAACAGCAGGCTCAGACGCCCCTGAGCAAGCCCACCACGCGGCCGAGCACCTCGACCTCGTTGCTGCGGATCGGCTCCATCGTCTCGTTCTCGGGCTGCAGACGGATGTGGTCGGCTTCCTTGAAGAAGCGCTTCACGGTCGCCTCCTCGCCCAGCAGCGCGACGACGATGTCGCCGTCCTGCGCCGTGTCCTGGGAGTGCACGACCACGTAGTCGCCGTCGAGGATGCCCGCGTCCTTCATCGATTCGCCGCGGATCTGCAGCAGGTAGTCGCCGTCGCCACCGCCGGCGACCGACGGCACCGAGACGTGGTCCTCGATGTTCTCCTCCGCGAGCATCGGCGCGCCCGCGGCGACCGAGCCGAGCAGCGGCAGGCTGTCACCGCGCGCGATCCCGCGCACGCTCTCCACCGCGCTGCCGACGGCGCGATCGAAACGGTCGAGCAGCTCGATCGCGCGCGGCTTGGAGGGATCGCGCCGCAGCAGGCCGATCTTCTCGAGGTTGGAGAGGTGGGCGTGCACGGTCGAGGACGAAGCGAGCCCGACGGCCTTGCCGATGTCGCGCACCGTCGGCGGATAGCCGTACTTGGCCGAGTACTTGTGGATGAAGTCGAATATCTCCTGCTGGCGTTTTGTGAGATCCATGGTTGCTTGGCTCCCTGTTCGGGGTCTGTTCGGGGTCGCTGCGAGCTGGGAACGAACGTGTGTTCGCAGACTAGCGTTAGCTGTGGACGGATGCAAGGGGGGACGTCCGGCACCGCCGGCCCGAGGCTATACTCGCCTGCTCTGCGCCCGTGGCGGAATTGGTAGACGCGCAAGGTTGAGGGCCTTGTGGGGAGATTTCCCCGTGGTGGTTCGAGTCCACTCGGGCGCATGGAAGGCAGGGCGTGCCGCAGCGGAACAAAGCCGCAAGGCCCTCTGTCATTTCGCCGGCGAGACCGCCACTGGACTCAGTCCGCCGCGGGAGCCATACTGCGTCCGATGGAACCTCGAGGCGCATACACCGCCGAGCGTGCCGCCGCGCTGTCCGGCGTGCCGAAGTCGACCGTGCACTATTGGTCAAGGAAGGGCATCCTGATCCCCAGCGTGTCGCCTGAGCGCGTGAAGCTCTGGTCCTACGGCGATCTGATGGCGCTGCGCACGATCTACTGGCTGCGGCAGACCAAGCGGGACCAGAGCGGACGGGAGGTACCCAGGACCGCGATGAAAGCCGTCCGGCGTGCGCTGCGAGAGATCGCGGCGCTCGAGCTCGACCTCTGGGGTGAGGCTGGAGCTCCCCGCGTAGCGGTCGACCGGTCGGGGGGCATCGTGATCGAGCACGGTGGCCAGGCGCAGCGCCCGGGAGGCCAGAACATTCTCGACGCCGACATGCTTGACCTGCTGGCGCCGTTCGCTTCACGCGAGGGCCTGCGCGGACCGGACCTGAGCGTTCCGCGCCCGCAACTACGGATCGTGCCGGGAAAGCTTGGCGGCTCCCCCCATGTCGTCCATACCCGCCTGGAGTCACAGGCGCTCGGCGCCCTGGCAGACAGCGGGCTCGGGCAAGCGAAGATCTACCGCCTGTACCCGGACGTCGAGCCGGCCGCGATCGATGACGCCCTCGATCTGGAGCGACAGCTCGCACAGAACCTGCGCGCCGCCATCGCAGCATGAGAGGGCGCGTACATGCCGCGCCTCTTCGCTCTCGATAGGAACTTCCCACAGCCCATCGTCGGTGTCCTCTCCGACTTCCAGGCCGACGCCACGCTCGTCTCCCTCGAGGAGATCGACAAGCGCATGTCGACGCTCGATGATTGGGAGCTGCTACTCGCGCTCCACCACCACGCCGACCCCTGGGACGGGCTCATCACGACGGACAGCAGCATGCTCGCGCAAGGACCAGAGCTCGCGGCGCTGATCCAAACGAAGCTCACCCTCGTCGTCGCCGTGGCCTCCGGGCACAACCCAGTGAAGGCCTCCGGCCTTCTATTCGCCTACCTCGCTGGTATCTGCCAACGGACCACCCCTGACCTCGCGCAGGTATGGCGACTCAATGCCGCAAACCGGCCGCCCGAGGAGCCCTGGGACTTCCTCAAGCGCTTCGCAGTGCACAATGATCGCTCGGCCGACGATGTATGGACGGAGTTCAAGCTGTCAGCCACTGGTCTGGCGCGCGATCCGCTCGGCTGAACGATCTCTGCCTCCCACGCAGCTACCTCACCTTCCCTCGCCTGCTGCCACAACAGGCGAGCCCGCTCTGCCGCCACCTCTCGCTCTGCTTGATGATCAATCGACGGCGGGAGCTTTCTTGCTGCCGCAGCGGCTCCTTCTTCCCGTATCCGATAGATCGCCCCACGAGGAAACCCGGGTGGCTGCATCCGGGTCGGGACCAAAGCCGTCAGGCGGGGGAAGGATGGAACCAGTCCACAAGGATCGGAACGATAACGATACTCCCAACTGAAGAGCCGTTTCGGCTGGACCGCAACCGCTCAGCTGTGCGAGCCCCGACGGCCGGTGCGGCAACGCGCGTGTGCTCACGTCCAACAATGGCACTTGTGCGACACGCTCACTCCACAAAGTCGATTCTGATAACTTGACCAACGGAGCAGGGTGCTGACTACGGTGACAGTTCAGGGATCTTCGACTTCGATCCCCTGCTTGCTTGACCAGAACAAGTTCTTGAGCGCAGAATAGAACGCAGCATCGGAGGGAAATGAACGATATCGAGTTCGGGCCTGAGTCTGTTGGTGCCACCTTTGTGCGTGCTGACCTTCACGTTCATACGTATCAAGACACCGCATCAGAGCCATCATCGGACCTTGACAGCTACATAGACGCGGCGATCGAGAGTGGCATCGACGTGCTTGCTATCACGGATCACAACTCGGTGCAATCTGTGCGCGGCGCGATGAAGGCCGCCAAGGGAAGGAATCTTGTTGTAATCCCGGGCATTGAGATATCCACCCACGACGGTCACCTCCTTGCCCTCTTTGCATCCGAGAAGGTAGACGTTCTTGAGGCTTTCGCGACTGTTGACAATCTGAAATTGAAGTCCATTTCGGACACCGACAAGCGATCTGATCGATCCCTGCTCGATCTTGTTAGCGAGATCGATTCGCGCGGCGGTCTTGCGATCCCGGCCCATGTAGATGTCGCGAATGGCATCTGCAAGACCCTTCAGCCGAAAGAGCTTACTGAGCTGCTCTCTAGTCCGGCGTTGGCAGGTATCGAGTTTCGCACGCGGGACGCTCTTGAGACGTGGTTCACTGATTCGGATTCTGATCCTGCGCGACTGGCGGCCTGGAAGGCGCGACAAGCGGACCCCGTACTGAAGGATCGGGGTCTGGCTCGCCTAATGTCATCAGACGCCCACACCGTGGATGCGGTTGGTCAGGATCGCACCACACGCACCCTTACGCGACTGAAGCTGGACGATCCGAACTTCACGGCGCTGCGCAACGCAATCCAGTTCAACCCAAAGGCTCGCTGCAAGGCCGAGGCGGTGCTACCTCTCGCCTACCCACGGATCATCAGCGCGTCGTTCGTCGGCGGCTTTCTCGACGGTGTGATGATGGACTTCACCGGCAATCTGAACTGCCTAATCGGGGGTCGTGGCTCGGGAAAGTCAACCGCGCTCTTGAGCATCCGCGCGGCACTCGGCGCTACCACACCGCCGGGAGAGGGCGTCGAGGAAGAAGACCCCGACGATGAGGGCCGGATGCCAGACGAAACGAGAGTCGTCTTCATCGATGGTGCTGGCAGCGAGCGAACCGCCATCCGTCGTCGTGGCGAGTTGCCAGTGGACACCGACGGAGCACCGATTCGCCTTCGCCTCGCCGATCTAGGCTAGGACGAGTCAGGTCGCGTTGCGCGAGGCTACAACGAGGAACCTGCGGTCCTTCTTGACTTTCTCGACGGATTCGTCGTGCTGCACGAGTTCAAGGAGCAAGAGGCCGAGTTGCTGAGCAAGCTTGCGGACAACGCCGCCGAGGTCAAGCGCACCAGTGGTGCCGACCGTGAAATCAAGGATCTTGAGAAAGAGCAGGCGGGCTTTGAAGCTTCCCTCAAAGCCGCAACCGAGGGCAAGATCGATGAGATGGCCCGCTGGGCCAACCTTCTGACCTCCCAAAAGCCGCTGCTTGAAGGTATCGACGAACGCCTGAACGACGTGCTTCAACCGGACACTCTGGAGCCCACAGCAGACCTCGATACCCTAGCCGCAGAGTTCGGGGTGGACCTCACAGAGAAACCAGCCACAGATTTCGTCAGCGGCACGGACGGACTACGCGCCCAACTATCGGCCTTCGAGACGAAGCGCGAGACCATCAGCAAGCGGGCGGCGTCGGAGATTGCTACTGCGGCAAATAGCGTGCGGGACACGCTCACGCGATGGAAAGCCGATCAACTAGACCTTGAGAAACGCTTCACGGCGAGGAAGCAAGAACTAGAAGAACAGGGTCTCAAGGTACAGGCAGGCTGGCTGGCATCAGTCGCAAAGCGGCTTGAGGATACGCGGAAGCAACTTGCGCCGCTACGAACGAGGCGCGAGCAGCACATCACGGCCCGCAAGACCAGAGCCGAGCTCCTAAAGGAACTGCACACTAACCGCGAGAACCAGTATCAGCGGCGAGGGGCAACCTTGAAGCGAATCGCTGAGGCAGCCAACACTTACTCGGACGGATTAACAATCAGAGTTTTCTTCGAGAAATGTGGCATTGATGACGATTGGATCAAATGGCTGACAGCCAACTGTGGGCTGCGGAAACCCCGCGTCGAACGACTGGCGAAACAGATAGCGCCGGACGACTTTGGTGGAAAGCTAGCCACGAACCGGGCAGACTTGCTTACTTTGGTCGACGAAGACGGCTCTACATTCCTCGACGAAGAAACGGTGAACAAGATTGCGAACTGGACCAAGGTCTTTGAGCTGGACACGATGCGTCGAGAAGATCGGCCCCGCATGGAGGTGCAACGGGATGGCAGTCCAGACCGTCAAGCATTCAATCATCTGTCGGCCGGCCAGCAGCGTTCTGTGCTTCTGAGCTTGCTCCTGTGTGCCGAGCGAAACGAGCCGCTGGTTCTCGATCAACCGGAGGATCACCTTGATGGGCGCTACATCGCTAGCGCCGTCGTGAGTCATCTGGAGGCCGCGAAGGAGCGCCGGCAGGTCTTGATAGCGACCCACAGTGCCAACCTGACTGTCCTCGGGGATGCCGAGTTGGTGATTCCAATGCAGGTCGTCAATGGGCGCGGACAACCATATGCAATGGGTGCTGTGGATCGACCCGAGACGCGCGACGAGGTTTGCGTGCTCCTTGAGGGCGGAGCTCAGGCTTACAAGAAGCGTGGCGAGCGATACGGCTTTCTTTTCGCCGATGATCCAGTCTAGCCTTCTCAGAAGGCGACTCAACGCTGCCGCCGTCGCTCAATGCCGCTTGTGCGACGTTACGCTACATTGAAATCTAGGTAGCCCCGGTAGCGTCGTCCTCGCTCATGGCAAGTTCAAGCGTCTCTCTGATGATCTCCGCCGGGTACACGACGCCGACTCCTGCTGATGTTGGAATGGATAGTTTGCCACTCGCGTCAGGCAAAAGCACGCTGGTTCGATGGTCAAAATGCCCGCCGACCATGCCCAGGAGAACTGAATATGTCTCTGGGTATCTAAGACCAAAGTTCTTTGTTTCACCCGTAGATCGCATGAGATGCATAAAGCACGGCGATCCGCTAAATCCACCAAATGACCGGCAGTCGATGAGATGCCCTTGGAGCGCTCTTCGGGTATTCGGTGGCTCGATCATTGGCACGTCCTGCTGATAGAGGGCTCCAAGCGTTCCGGTACGCACCATTGGCGTGTTAGCTTGGCCCATCGTCTCGATCTGCCCCAGCAAGCCAACAAAATATAGGTCTTCGCCCAACACCGGCTTGTGCTCTGACTTGTCTACGAATATTTTCTCAGGCACTGCCACGATGTCGTACTTAGCTGGATCAGCGTTAACACTTGCCACAGCGATATCCTCCGTCGGATGAAAGATCCAATCTGCGACTGTCAGATCGACGATCTCTCCACCATGAGCACGAACCGTAACAAATGTTGCGGTTGATGACCGCACAACATGGCTCGCTGTGACCACGAGCGCATAGTCACCCTCTGCCTCGGTCTCTCCTGCTGGCACAGCAACGATGAACCCGGTTCCAAGCAAGCGTCGGTCGCGTCTCATGAGCCGGGGGGTTTGATGTTGCGGGCGTAGCCTCCGCTTTGTCCTGAGAAGACCAAGCGATGGAGGTACGCCCGCATGGAGAAGGTAGCCCCGAGCGAGAGGTTTCGCTCTGAACTGGATGAGGTGTTGGCCGGTGTCGGCGAGGAGCTAGACCCGATTGAGACGGTCGGACGGCTAGGAGCGCGGCTGATCTTGCAGCAGGTGCTCGAGGACGAGGTGACGGAGTTTCTCGGCCGTCGGCGGTATGAGCGTGCTGAGGAGACGGTCAGTCACCGCAATGGACACGAACCGAGGACGGTCAAGACGACGAGTGGCTCGGTGGCGTTGGAGCGTCCGCGGGTTCGCAACGCGAGCAGGCTGGGGTTCGAGAGCAGGGTGCTCGGCAAGGGTGTCACGCGGACGCATGCGCTGGAGTCGCTCGTGATCAGCTCGTTCTTGCGAGGTCTGTCCACGCGGGACGTGGAGGCTGCTTTGGAGGAAGTCTTCGAGGAGCCAATCGCGTCCAAGAGCACGGTTTCCAGGATCTGTGAGGACACCCGGGAGCGATACCGCCAATGGTGCCGGCGGCGCCTTGAGCAGCACGACATCGTCTACTGCTTCTTGGATGCGATCTATCTGAAGCTGCACCCAGACGACACGCCGGCGGAGGGCGTCCTGGTGTGCTGGGGTGTCACGCTGGAGGGCCGCAAGGTCCTCCTCGGATTGGCATTGGGGAGCCGTGAGAGCTATGACAGCTGGCTCGCTTTTGGCCGGGACATGATCGCCCGCGGCCTGCGGGCGCCGGCGCTCGTGATCGCTGACGGGGCACCCGGGATCTGGAAGGCCACGCGGGAGCTCTGGCCACAGGCGTTAGAGCAGCGCTGCACAGTCCACGCCTTGCGGAACGTCACCGGCAAGCTTCCCGAGCGCCACCACCAGGAGATCAAGGCACGCTGGTGGAAAGCATTCGACGACGCCAGCTCCCCAGCTGAGGCCACCCGTGAGCTGCAGAGCATCATCGCTGACTACAAAACCAGCTACCCCTCAGCGATGGCCGTCATCGAAACGGACCTGCCAGCGCTCGTCACGCACCTGCAGTTCCCCTCCGGGCACCGCAAGCGGATCCGCACGACGAATCTCCTCGAGAGGACGTTCGTGGAGGTCCGACGGCGCACGAAGGTGATCGGCCGGTTCCCCGGCGAGACCTCCGCCCTCTCACTGATCTGGGCCGTGCTGGAGCTCTCCTCCCGCGGCTGGCGCGGCGTGAAGATGAACCCCCAAACCGTCGCCGCGATCGAACGGCTACGCCGACAACTCCGCGACACCACAACAGCTCCACCAGCCACGACGAACACCGAGCAGGTGATCGCCGCATAACATCCCCCCCCAAGCGGAGCTACCCCGAACAAATTCACCCGGGAAATGAGACGCGACCCAAGCGTCTTTCAGGCACACTAGTACCAACGAATACGACAGTCTTTACGAAAGATTCACCGAGCGCCATTGGTAGGCTTAAGTCTACGAATATTCTGCTCTAGAAGCGGGCCGAGTCGATGCATCAGGTGTGCTGCGGTCGCTAGTGCCGGAGATCGGCTATCCACAATCGCAGGGACAGAATCCTGCCCTGGCGGGGTCGGATACCGTCCAGACAGTCGCACAGCGTTCGCTCGGAGGCTAGAACTCGCGACACGCCTGGACAAAGTTGATGCCAAAGGAAGTCAGTGTGAGACCACGCAGAACGTCAGCGGCGTTGGTTTGCAAGTGGGGGTAGCGTTGCGGTAGAGGTTGTCCGGGATCTCGTAGAACTTTGAGTGGCGGTCCTCCCGCCTCGTCCGCTGCTGTTGGCAGCGTTCCGGGCGAGTGAAGTCCATCCGAGACAGGAGGAAACCGCCATGAAGAAGGTATCTGGTCCGCAGGTCGTCACGGCCTCAGCGGCTGCTGAGAATCCGCTCCCACCGCGAATCCAGGAGGCGCTGGGTGAGCTCGTCGGGGCGGCGAGGGAGGGGCTGCTCGCGTTGAGCGTCGGTGTCGGGCTCGGCGTCGTGCATGAGTTGATGGAGGCCGAGGTGACCGAGGTCGTCGGAGAGAAGGGGAAGTGGAAGGCCGATCGCACTGCGAAGCGTCATGGCCACGAGGACGGGTCGATGACGCTCGGCGGGCGGCGGGTGCAGGTAAGCCGCCCGAGGATCCGCACGGCCGACGATGAGCACGAGTTGCCGGTCGCGACGTATGGGTATTTCGCTGATCGTGACCCGCTCACCAGGGTGGTGATGGATCGGATGCTCGCCGGCGTCTCCACGCGCCGGTTTCAGAGCGTGGGCGAGCCTGTCGGTGAGAAGGTCGAGCAGTCCAGCAGCTCGACGGGCAAGAGTTCGGTCTCGGAGCGGTTCGTCGAGCGGACACGAACTGCGCTGGGAGAGTTGATGGGCCGCCGGCTGGACGATGTGCGCTTGGCGGTGATGATGCTCGACGGGCTTCAGATCGCCGATCGCACCCATGTCGTCGCGCTCGGGATCTCAACTGAGGGCGTGAAGATCCCGCTCGGATTGTGGGAGGGCTCGACCGAGAACGCCACGCTCGCGAGGACGCTGCTCGCCGATCTCGTTGACCGGGGCCTTGATCCGGAGCAGGCGATCCTGTTCGTCATCGATGGCGGGAAGGCGTTGCATCGCGCGATCAAGGACGTGTTCGGCGAGCGAGCGCTGGTGCATCGTTGTCACAGGCACAAGGAGAGAAATGTGTGCGATCTGCTCCCCGAACGCGACCGCCCCCAGATCCTCGCCAGGATCCGCGGCGCGTGGGCGCTGAAGGATCCCGACCTCGCCGAGCAGCGCCTGCAGCTCCTAGCCTTAGAGCTCGACCGCACCTGGCCCGATGCGTCCGCCTCGCTGCGGGAGGGAATGCCCGAGACGTTGACGTTGATGCGGCTCGAGGTCGGCGGCCAGCTCTCAAAGACGCTGTGCTCGACGAACCCCTGCGAGAGCATGATCGAGATCGTTCGGCATACCCAGCGAAACGTCAAGCGCTGGCAAGACGGCGACATGCGCAAGCGCTGGACCGCCGCCGGAATGCTCGTAGCGGAGCAGCAATTCCGACGAATCATCGGCTACCGCGACCTCGCCAAACTCATCATCGCGATCGAACGACACACCACGCTCGACACCAACAAGAACATCGACCACCAAGAGCAAACCGAACCCGTTACCGTTTAACCATCAACCCGTGAGGACCGCCACCGAAGTTCCACGACGATTCGGACATCCTCTTGCGGTATAGGTGCTCCAAGCTGGATCAGGCCAAGTCGTTCGAGATTGGCCAACCCATCTAGAGGGACGCCTTCCGTCTTGCCCGTGCTCATTCGTGTACCCAACGCCGATCCCTGAATCGCGACCACGCCGTCAGCAAGTCTGTCGAGCGTCAGGACCTCGGCCGGCTCAAGCTGTCTGAGGATGTCAGCATACGCGCGCGGGATGCCGTCGTTCTCACCAGCGAGCCCGTGAGCCAGCAGGTTGACCCACTTGGCTTTGAGCGTCTCGTCTTCCTCGCGAGCACCTTCTTCCAGCAACATCCGCATCTGCTCGTCGCGTACTGCTCCAGGCCTGATTCCGGCTTGCTGGAGCTGCTCGACAGCGACCTGCATCTGCTTTGCAGCCGAGGCAACCAGCCGCGGGTGCATCCAAGCCGCGAGCCAGTCGGAGACCTCTTGGAAAGGCTTCGCCACGCCTGTGGCTTCGATCACAGCGCCTACAACGGCACCTGTTGACTTCGCAGCCAGCTCGATCTCATCACTCACGTCCGGGATGATCGCGCACCACCCGGCGCTTCATCGCCTTACGTGCTCGGCGCGTCGTGTCGCAGTCGATAGCAACCGCGTGCTACCCGCTCGAAGCGGGGCTCGTCCCCTACCGTCCCGGTAGACAGGCAGCAGTTGATCGAGCCCCTCGACACCGGACGGCCGATCAGGTCTACGACCCAGCCTGGATCTCCAGCACGGTCAAGGGACGCTGAGCCGATGCCAGCACCTTGACGACGGCCCGCTGGACTACGCCGTTGCCGAGCCGTCCTACGTCGAGTTGTGGCTCGGAACGCGCTGTCGCCTTGATCGGCGCGTCTGGCAGGGCCTTGAATACCGCTCCCAGGGCCGACGAGGGGTTTGAGAGCTGTCCTACCAAGCGCACTGAACGGACGATGCTGGAACCGCCAGGACCGGGGTTCCGGCGTTGTCCGCTGCGCCGCAATGGCCCCGGCCCGCGCTACCCGTCGGCGTCCTGGCGGGGATGCCTGCGCCGCAGGAAATCGCCGAACAGTGGAGCGGTGTAGGCGTACTCGCCGTAGCGAACACGGTAGATGAGGTTGTTCTGCGTCAGGCGGTTCAGGCTCTGCTGGACGGCCCCGGGCGTGAGCGCGGAGAGCTCTTTGACGAGATCGCCCACCCTGAAGCTTTCGCCATCCAGCGAACCGGCAACCCTCATGGTCGTCTGCTCGGCGCGCTTGGCCTCCTCGTAGCGACCCTCGAAGAACTCTGTGTCCAGGCCGTCTTGGATCGACTCGTGCGCGATCTCATAGAGCCGCGGCTCGATCGCGTTCAGGCCGGCGTCATCAGCCGCGTCCCAGAGCGCCTCTCCGTACCACTGCACAAAGTAGGGGTAGCCGCTCACATCCGTCGCGACCCGGTCCGCGACCTCCAGTGGGAAGGAGATCTCGCTGCTCTGCACCGCCCTGGTGAGCGCGGCGGCGGCCGGACTGGTCTCCCCGGCGCCCCCTTCGAGGCTCAGGTTTCCCAGTTCCTCGACCTTGAAGAAACGCTCAGAATGACACCGGGCAGCCTGCAAGTTCGTGGCCAGTGGAGGCAGACCGCTCATGACCAGCATCACCGGCAGGTCCTCCTCACGATCCTGGACCTCCACAAAGCCGCTCAGCAGAGCGCTCAGCGGGAACTGACTCGCCCTGGGCCTGTCGTAGAGGACGTGCGCCTCGTCGTAGAGAAACAGCACACCCCGCCCCGCCCTCTTCGCGAGCAACCCGAGCTTGACCATGGCGTCTCGAATGCGATCCTCCAAGACCGCGGGCCTGACAGCTTTTGGAGCGCCGATCTTGACCGTGATCCCCTCCCCCAGATCGACCACCGCGCTCACCGATTCCCGCGCGGCGGCGACGAGCTTGCCGACCCTCCCGGCCATCGACAGCTCTCCGATCGCACTCTCGAGATCGGCCGTGATCGCCGTCGCAAAGTCCTGCTCGTCGTTCAGTCTTGGCGTCAGATCGCGCTTGATCACGATCCACTCCCTCGCTCTTGCGGCCTTGCGGTACTCCTTGATGAGCACCGTCTTTCCGACCCCGCGCAGGCCGCTCACGCGAACGTTGCGGCGGTTGTCCGGAAAGTCGTCGAGGTAGCGGCAGAAGCGCCTCAACTGCGCCTCGCGATCGGCCAGATACGGGGGAGGCTTCCCGACCCCGGGTCTGAATGGGTTATTGGCCATGCGCCAGAGCCCTCATCACACAACATCATACTATGGCTAGTAATGTTCTGTGCGGTTCGAGAGGGCCGGAACCCATTCGTACAACTTCTTACCAGCACCAGTAAGAAGTGCCGTTGTCCAGTCTTCGGCAGCCACTCCGGCCCCGTCAGCACCCGCGACCTGCCCGGACAGGCCCGCTACCGCCGCGAGCCTTTCGATCTCGGCCACGGCGGTCGTCGGCCCGGCGTCCCGAAACACTCGGTCTCCGCCCGTGCGGGCCGCTGATGCGGCCGTCCCGCGAGCCGCCCGTGCGGGCCGCCCATGCGGGCCGCTGAGACCCAGCGCGTTCGTGGCCCCTGGACGACGCCCGCCCTTGAACGAAAAAACCACCGGAGCCTAGGCTCCGGCGGTTAGCGCTGCTGTCTCATTCGGTGCCGGTCGCCGTGCGATTGGGCGCGGCGCGCCTGCACCCAATGTGTAACATCCGCCGCCCGGCCCGCGCCACAGCAATGTGAGCGGATCTGGAATGAAAAATTGGGCATCTGCCCAACCAGCCCGCCCGCAGGGGCCAATCGACACGATGTTTCTAGCTTTTGGACGAACCGCGCGTTCTAACCTGAAGCTCCCGGAGAATCTGGACGAACCGCGCGTTCTAACCTGAAGCTCAGGCAAGAATCGCGGCGGACCGCGGTGGACGGGGCGCGCGTTCTAGCCTTTGGATGAACCGCGCGGCGAGCGGTCCGCGGGGGGCGCGTCGAAGCCGCCGAGCTGCTCCAGGCGCAACGCCACCTCCAGCTCGGCCAGGCATGCCGGCAGCGGACGACCGAGGCTCTGCTCGACCATGCGCAGGCGGTTTTCGACCGTGCTGCGCACCACCCCCAGCGCCGCGGCCGTCGAGGACGCGCTGCGCCCGGCCTTCAGGTACGCGCGCAACGTCTCGCGCAAGACCATCCCCCCGCCGCGCTGCTCGTCCAGCGGCGACAGGTAGATGTCGATCAGCGAGCCCGCCAGCGCTTCGTCCGCGAGCGCGAACGCGAGCAGCGCGACGTCGGCGTAACGGGTGACGCCGACGGGCTCGGACCGGCGGAGCGCGACCTGCAGCGCCGCCTGCGCCTGGCGGTGGCTCAGGCGCCAGCCGCCGAGGCCCTCGTTCGGCTCCCCGAAGGCGAGCAGCGCGCCACCTGCGCCCACCGCCCCCGCCTCGTCGGCCGCCCGGGGGGGCGAGCCAACCCTTGCCCCGTCGGCCGCCCGGGGGCGCGAGCCAACCGTTGCCCCGTCGGCCGCCCGGGGGCGCGAGCCAACCCCTGCCCCGTCGGCCGCCCGAGGGCTCGCGCCAACGCCCGTCTGCGCGCCGAGGCCCGCGCGCGCGCTCGCGCCTACCACTGCCCCCGCGCCGAGGCCCGCCCACGCGCGGGCGAGGATCTGCTCGAGCTCCTCGCGCGTGAAGCGCGCCCGGCCGCCGAGCCACGCCCACACGCTCTCGTGGCCGTGCTCCACGCTCAACAGCCGCCGATCGAGTCCCGCGGCCAGCTCGCGGACGGTCTCCCCCGCGCCGGGGCCGGTGGCGATCAGACCGAGGTGCCGGCCGCCCAGCTCATAGTCGAGCTCCGCTCCTTCCGGGGCGCGGCCGTCGAGCAGCGTCCGCACCCGCTCATAGCGGCGCTGCTCGGGCGAGCGTCCCGCGCGCGCGAATTCGTCCTCGTATTCGACGGTGATCGCCTGCAGTAGACGGTCGAGCACGACCGCCAGGCCGCGCGAGGTCCTGCGCAACGCCCCGCGCGCGCCCGGCAGCTCGCTGCGGTCGGCCTCCTCCATGATGACTTCCGAGAGCAGCGAGCTGCCGAGGACATAGCGGCGCAAGACCGTGTCCAGGCTCACCCCGATACGCGCCGCGCGGCGCGCCTGCTCGAGCGCCACCACCGGGATCGGGCCGGGCCGATCCTCGACGCGCTCGAAGTCCTCCAGCAGGTAGTCGACCACCGCCACGATCGTCGCGCGCAACCCCGCCAGATACTCGGCGTCATCCTCGCCCGCGGTCGCGGAGACGCCGTCGCGCACCCGCGCGAACAGCGCCTCCAGCAGCTCGGCGCGCCGCACGCGCAGGCGGCGCACCACATCCGCGCGAGCATCCTCGACCGACCCAACCTCAGGTCTCATTCGCTAGAATACTTCCCGTCTCATTCGGTGCCGGGGCGTCGTCTCTTCAAAGTGACGCCCCGGCACTGGTCTATTCAAGGCCGCCCGCCGTGGGACCGCCACCCATACCTCGCGCCCAGCCTACCCCGAGGCACACCTCCGGTCAAGGCCGGCAAGAAGCAGACCGGCGCGCCCAAGCTCGCCCTCCCCCGCCGCTGGAGCTCGTTGCGCTCACGTCGGGCGGCGGTCGGGACGAAGCTCGCCGGGACCACGCCGCCAGCCAGCGCCTGGCGCAGAGCGCTCTCCGCCAGATCGGCGGGCGGGGTCAGACCTTGTATATGAGCGCCTGTCTACGCGCCGCGTAGGGGCCGCAGCAGCTGAGGTCGGCCGCCGCGGCCCGGGCGCAAATGGGGCCCGCCGGCCGACGGGCCCCACTCGCAGTTCTCGCATTGCTTTGGCCGGTCCTACTTTCCGTATGGCCGGTCCTGCTTTCCGGCACCGGATCCAATTTTGCGGCCCCGGCCCCGGTCCCGGTCCTGCTTTCCCGGCGCCGGTCCCACTTCCCCGGCGCCGGCCTACCTTCCCGGGTCCTATTTCATTTCCCGGCCCCTATTATTTTTCGCTTGCGATCACCGCTTCTGCGGTGGCCTCCTGCAGGTTGCCGTTCAGGATCGCGGTGTTTTTGCCGGCCGCCGAGGCGAGGCCGATTTTTGAGTTGATGATCGGGTCGAGCAGCAGTTCGACGAGGAATCCGCCGCAGCCCGTCGCCTTCGGCGCCGCAAACGAGTTGTCGACGGACGAATTGCCTGTGATGTTCACGATTTCGAAGTTTTCCGTGAACGAGATCTTGCCGACCTTGCCCGTGATCGGCGTGTTCGGCGGCGGCGGGCTCGTCGTGCCCGTCGTCAGATTCCAGACGATCGGGTTGTTCGCCGAACCGATATAGCAATTGCTGCCCAGCAATGGGTTTTCGAGACGGATCTTGACCGGCAGCGACAGATCGACGCCTTCCTGATTGACGAGATTGTTTTTGTTGATCTGAATTTCACTCGCTGGCCGTGCCAGTTCGGTGACCGCATTGACGCCCGTCAGACCGTTTTCAAAAATCCCTTCACACGTCTTGCGCTCAATTTTTTCGCCGAGCCCTTCACCCGTGATTTCTTTACAATTCACGAGCCCCGACAGACCGCCGGGAACGTTCTGCGGCGTCTTCGACAACGTTTCCCCGTTCAGCGCGCCGACGAATTTTTCGGCTTCCGTTTCTTCATTGCGAACGATTCCACCTTGCAGAGTGATCGTCTTGGTTATCGGAACTTTTTGTTTGTTCAGAGTGACTTCCCCGCCCGTCGTCTGGTCGTACAAGCAGTAGTTCACACCGCCGGTGAAGCGCGGGCACTGCTTGAACACCGTGAACCCTTTCGTCGGTTCCTTCGCGAGCGCCGCGGACGCTCCCACCGCCATCATCAACGAGACGACGAACACCACCATCGTCATCACCACGAACAACATGCGACCCATCGCACCTCTTCGCATTCCAATCCCTACCTTTCGATCGTAGTCACAACACTCTCCCCCTGTCGACAACTACGTCTCATTCGCGGCCCACTGCTGCTGCTCGTCCCTGCGGGGATTGTAGAGCTTTTTGGGGCGGGTGTCCCGTTTGCGGCCCCTCGTCGGATAAGGGGGTAGGGATGTCCACGAAACCGCACAAACCCGAGCCCTCCGAGTGGCTGCGCCTGCTGACGGGTAACCGGCTGCAGACCCAGGTATCGCGTTCTGGGGTGCTCGTCGGCGCCGCGCTCGGCGTGATGGCCGTCGACGTGGCCGTCGCCCTGATCGTCGTCGGCGCCGGCGGGGCGTACGACCTCTCGATCCTCGCGCTGGCCCTACTCGGACTCTCGTTTGGCCTGGCCGTGCGGGCTCTGAGCCTGCCGGGCGCCAAGGATGCCGGCCCCACCCTCGCCGCGATGCGCAGGGCTCGCGAGGCCGAAGACGCGCGCGAATTCGAAGACTCGCTGCTCACCGACCTCGAAAAAGACATCGAGGACAACGACTTGGTCGTGGCCCGCAAAACCCTGCTGTTCAAAGGAGCGCTAACATTCCTAGTGCTCGCAATCCTTGTCGAGCTGGCCGGGCGGGTAGTACAATGAGCCCAATGGAGCCGGCCACCACCAATCCTCCCACCCCGGACTATCCCCGGACGCCCGACGGCAAGTACAAGTACACGGCGCCGAACGGACGGCCGATGTACCGGGACTATCCGAGGACGCCCGACGGCAAATACAAGTACACGACGCAGAACGGAAGTCCGCTGCACTACGAGCCGTATGTCATCCCCGACATCATCGGACCGAACTTCCTGATCCCCGCGTTCGTGACCACGTTCTTCCGCAAGCTCTTCCGGCGCGCACGCACGCGCATGAGCACGCGCACCACGGAGTAAGCGGCGCCTCGACAAGCTCGTCTCATTTTCTAAAATAGTTCCCGCCCCACCCCCGTGCCAAGCCCCGGTACATCTGTCTCATTACTACTCCTTTTTCGTCTCATTCAAACGCCCACCCCACCCACAGAGGGGTGGCCGGGCGCCGGTCTTTGCTGCCTGCGCGTCCGAGCGGGGCTAAATCCCCCTCACCTGGACGCACACTTGGGTGCCCTGGGGAATGCGGGCACGAAAACCATCCGCGCGTGCGCGGACCGAATGAGACGCTGCGAGACGGGACCTCACCGACCACTACCTCTTTCTACCCTGCTTCGGCTCGGTCTTTCCACCGTGCTGCTTTGACCTTGACTTCCTCTTTTTTGCCGCTTTGACCTTAATTTCTTCTTTGACTTCCTCTTTTTCTTTGTCTTTTTCTTCCCCGGATTCGTCGCCTTCCCTTCCTTGGCTTCCCTCGCATCCAATTCCGCGATCGTCGCATGTGAAATCGGCGCGATCGCCGGCGGAGCGGGGAAGATCGCCGAGAGGTCGGGCGTCGCGGACGGCGGCGTCGTGGCACCTGTGACCGCGAGCGGCGGGGCCTTGGCCTGGGTCGTGAACGTTTGCGGCGCGCCGGTCGTGGTGCCCAGTTCGTTGTGCGCGACGAGGGCGTAGGCGTATGTCGTTTCCGGCGCTAGTTCTTCGAGGCGCAGGGCGACCGGGTGCGGCGCGTAGTCTTCGAAGCTCAGCTCGTGGCCCGCTTGCAGGTAAGCGAGCTTTGTGTCATACGTTTCCCTGCCGCCGAGTCCCACCGCGAAGGGATCCGTGAGGCCTCTGGCGACGGCCGCTTCGTACGCTGCGAGGGGGATGTAGGCGAAGTGGTAGGTGCTCGGCAGGCCCTGCACGATCACGCTGCCCGCGATCGTCACGGTCGTGCGCGTCACCGCACCGGCGGGATCGGTCGTCGCGACGGGGACGCCTTTCGCCACGAAGGAATGGACTTCGCCGTCGCCGTCGGTCGTGCCGGTCGCGTTGGTCGCGATCACCCTGTAGTAGTACGCCGCGCCCGGCTGCAGGCCGGTGAGACCGACGGGACCGACCGCGACTTCCCCAGAGCCCGCGGGGAGCGTCCCCCCGGCGATCGCGCGAACGTTTTCGGTGAACGCTTCGTTCGTCGCAAGCTCGTACTCGTATCTGGTTTCTTCGTACTTCGGGTTGATCCTCGCCGCGAATTTCGGTTCCAGCGAATTCACTTCGCTGACCGTTTCGCCGAGCACTTCCGGCGCCGCTTTCGCAAGCGTCGCGAAGTGTTCGATCGGACCTTTGATCGTGCCGGTACCGTTCGTCGCGGTCACCTGAAAGTAATACGTCGTTTCGGGCGTCAGCGCACCCGACGGCACGCTCGCCGTCTGCCCCCCGAACACCGCCGGCAACGGTTCCGCGCCCGCGATCGTCCGCGCGTTTTCGGTGAGCGCTTCGTTCGTGGCGATCTCGAACGAGTAGCTCGTGGCTTCCTTCTCCGGGTTGACCGTCGCCTGCAGCGTCGCGGCGAACGGCGAGACACCCGTCGCGACCGTCGAACCCGGGAACAGATAGGGCGCCGACACGTCCAGCGTTTTGAACATGATCGGGGAGCTCTCCGCTTCCCCCGCAGCGAACTGCACGAGACAGACCGAATAGGTCACCCCCGGTTCGAGATTGCTCGCCTGCGCTTGCACCGCTTCTTTGGGGTTCCCGAGCGCCACTCCGAACGGTTCGGGCGTGAGACCTTCAGGACCACACGATTCCGCCGACGGGGCATAGAAGAACACGTATTCCCCCGCTTCCCCCGCGCCACCGGGGCTCAATTCGCCGTGCAGGAGCGCCGAGTCGCCCGTTATCGCGGAGGCGGGCAGCGCGACGGGGGTTTCCGGAGCCGCGGCCGCCACGGACACCCACGACCCCAACCCCACGCACGCGGCGGCCAGTCCTCCCAGCGCAACGACCAGTGACGATTTACGAACGTTCATCAGAGCATCTCCTCCTGAGCGGGATGGGTGAGGACGCCGCGCGCCTTTGGTTACGGTGTTGCTGGGACAGCCGGCTGGGTTGATCCTCCCTGGGCCCTCGCGCTAGACTGTGGCTCATGGCCACGGTGAAGAAACGCACGACCACTTCCAAGCCCGCATCCCGGGCCAAAGGTCGTGCGGGCTCGAACGGCATTGGGCCGATCAAATCGAAGGCTCGCCGCGAAGCGATCGAGGCGCTGATCGAGTACACCTCGAAAGACATGGGGCTGAGCCCGGAGGTCAAAGCGAGGTTGCGCGACGACGCTTGGGGCAAGCGCCTCGTCGATCCGTGAGCCTGCCCGCCGGCCGGATCTACCTGTTCGACACGTCGATCTGGGAGCACACGACGCACCCGTTGATCGCTCCCGACTGGCAGGCGGCGCTGCGGAACGACCAGCTGGCCGTCTCGCCGATCGTCGCCTTCGAGATTCTCTACTCCGCCCGCAACCAGGCCCACTTCGAGAACCTCGAAACCTATCTGGACGCCCTGCGGCAAGCGCCGCTGACACAAGCGATCGTCCGTGACGCCCGCCGCGCGCTGCACGACCTCTCGGCCAAGGCCAGCCATCGCCTGCCGTTCCAGGACGCGCTGATCGCCGCGACGGCCGCGCACAAGCACACGACCGTCCTTCATTACGACGGTCACTACGACACCCTCAGCAAAGCACTCGATTTCCAGAGCCGCTGGGCCGCCCCACCGGGATCGCTGCAGTAGTTCCCGGACGCGCAGCGGCGGGAGTGGGACTGAAAGCTGCTTGGTTTTCTTCTGCTTCGCCTTTTGCTCTTGGGGCAGCCGGTGATTGCGATCTTCGTCACCTGTTTGATGACCGCCCCGTTCTGAGCGGTGATCGCGGTCGGCATGCTTAGTTTCTGCCCGCAAAGACTGTATTTCGCCCCCACGGGCACGTTCGCCCCAAGGATCGAGTACTTCCCCGTGGGGAGCTTCAATTCAAACCCGCTCACGGGCGCGTCGGGAATTGATTTGAATGTACTGCTCGTGATGCCTTTCTTGATTTGGGTATTCCCAACCAGAATCAGCGTCACCCCTTCGCCCTGCAGCACGATCTCCAAATCGGGGAACGCCTCACCACCGTGGGAGACGAGGTAGGCGGGGCCTTCCAGTGTTGCAGGGCATGGGGCTTTCACGCACGCGGGTGTGTTGAGGACCGGCGTGTTTGCGGTCGCGGTGCCCACGTCCGACGCGGGCGGACAGCTTGCGGGGTTCGCTTCGAAGACCTTCGCCGTGCAGGCCTTTTGCAGCGTTGTCAAGCGCGACGGCAATTGCTTCGGCAGGTCGACCTTGACGGACTTGATGTTCGCGTAGCCGTTGAACGAACCCTTGGGGTAGCTCACCTTCACGTCGAGGCTCGCGCCGCCGGTTTTGCTTGCGCGGCCCGCGGTCGAGGCGGAGAAGCCGGGTTTGAAGGCGAGGCTCGTGCAGTTCGCGGCTTGGAAGCGGGTTGTGACTGCGCTGGTCGTGCCCTGGGTGGAGAGGAGCTTGCCCGCGATCGCGGTTGGGGCGCAGTTGGTGGGGTTGAACGTGAAGCCTTCGCCGCCGGGGCGTTCGAGCTTCACGCTGACTGACTTCACCTGCAGGGGGATGCCGTCGAGAGTTTGGGGGAACGCATTGCTGACGACGGTCGCCTGCGCGGTTGTGGGGTTGATCCTGATCGAGCTGCGTACGACGACGGTGCCGAGGTTGAACGGCCCGGCGGTCGCGGGGACCTCCGCGACCGCTCCGAACGGCCCGCCGTTGTAGGGACCGGTCAGGTAAACCTGCCCGGTGACCGTGTAGGGGTCTGTGCCCGGTCCGGCGCTGACGGTGACCGAGCCGATCCGCGAGGATTCGGGGCACGTCCCTGCGTTTGCTTCCGTGTCGCCGCAGCGGGGGACGCCGGCGATCTTCGCCAACAGGCCCGGTGGCAGCGTCGCTTCGAGCGCGTCGAAATCCTGCTCGCTGTCGGTCCGCGAGAAAGAGAGGGTCAGGGGGCTGTAGGCGCCTGCCTGGTTGTTGGTCGTGCCGGCGGTGAACGTGGGTGCGAAGCCGTGCGCGGCGCAGCCCTGGTTGACGTCAAAGCCCGTCGTGAGGTTCGCGTTCGGGGTGTACGGCGCGCTCCATGGTTCGAGGGCGGCGTTGCCCGTGTAGCTGCCGCACGCGGCTGGGGTTGAGAGCGGCGCAGTTTCTCCGTTCTTGAAGTGGAATTCGAGCTCGCCGAAGGGCTGCTGGATCAGGTTTTCGAAGGTCGCCGTCAGCTGGCCGGTGCTGGGGTCGAGGCTGACGCGGCCGGGGAGCTTGATCGTGACGCCGTATTCTTCGGAGTGCACCTGGATGAAGAGGCGGATCATCCGCCCGGCCTGCGCGTCCGCATTTGTACAGATCCCGCCCGCCCCGCATTCGGGTGCGCCGAGGAATACCTGGCCCGGGAGTGGGTTGGCGAGGATCGGGGTGTGCACGAGCACGGTCCCGACCTGGGAGGCTTCGGGGCAGGCGGCGGGTTCGCTCGAGCCTTCGTCGAGCTGCGCGTTCGTGCATGCCTGTAGGCCGTTCGCGGAGGAGGGGCTGATCGACAGGCCCTTGGGCAGCGTGAACGTCACGTTCTTCAAGGGGGGCGTCGCGAGGCCGTGTGGGTCGGTGTTCTGCGGGATCTGCAGGTTCACGTCAAGGCCGCTGGGGGAGCTCGTCTGCGTGCTCGTCAGCGACGCCGCGATTTCCGCAGCGAACGACAGCCTGTTACAGCCCGTCGGGGCCTGTGCGATCGATTCGCCCGCGATCGTGCGGTCCGGTTGCTGCCACGTGCTGATGGCGATGCTCGTCGCGAGCGGGGCGCCGGCGCAGTCGGAGGGCTCGGTGAAGAACGGCGCGCCCGAGCCGCTACCGGGGGCGCCGTCGACCGCCCCCGGGTAGCCGAAGAACGTGACTTTGACGCCCGCGAGCTGGATCAGACGGGGGATCGCGGTGGAGTCCACCGCGATCGTGTAGCCGGCGCTGGAGGGGACGAGGTTTGCGTACAGCGTCGCCTCCTGGTTGAGGACGATGAACGCGAACTGCGCGGGGTGCCCGCGCTCGGGCGTGACGTTGAACAGCGGCTTCACACTTTCCCCGCTGGCCGCCGCGGCCGAGAATTCCCAGACGTTGCTGCCGTGCGTGATGCCGACCGTGCCGACGATGCTCGCGGGCGGGCATTCCCTGCCGTCGCTCGGCGGCGTCAGCAGGTATTGCGGGCAGCTGACGGTCGCCTCGGGGTTGCCGATCAGCCCGGGCGGGAGCTCGACGGAGACGTTCTGCAGGTCCTGCACGGGACGTGTGCGCCGCAGCGTTTCTTCGCCGGGCGCGAGCGCGGGCACGAGCCCGGTGCTCACGGTGAAGCTCGTCGTGTCGGTGTTGGGGTGATCGCCGGCCTGCACGTCGGGCGCGCCGGCCGCGTCGAGCGTCGCCGCGCTGAACGGGCTCGCAAGCCCGAACGGGGGTTCTGCGGAGCTGACGTCCAGCTGGTTCGCGGTCGAGGCCGGGGCCGCGCCGCCGCCCATGACGGTCGCGACGTTGGCGGGCGCCTGCGGACCCGGGAGCGCGGATGTCGCGCCAACGACGATCTGGACGCTGAGCCCGGCCCTCTCATCGCCGGGCAGCGGCGCGTATTCACCCGGCCCGATTTCTTCGCCGGTGTACGTGCACGACACCGTGCTCGTCGTGTTCGTGCAGCTCAGTTCGGCTTCTTGCGGGCGCTTCTCCGCGTGCACTTCGCTGACGCTCAAGCCCGGGGGCAGGACATCTGTGATCGTCACCGGCGAACCGTTCGTCGCGCCCGCACCGTCGTCGGTGACAAGGACCGTGACGGTCCCTCCCGCGCTCGGGGAGATGCTCGTCGGGAACGCGTCCGCACGGATGCTCCAGTGCGGTGCCGCAGGCACCGGCGCCGCGAACGCACCCGGCACGAACGCGAACAAAACCAGAACCGCTACCAGCGCGAGGCCCATGGTCAGCGCGGACAGCGCCGGCAGTGTGGACAGCGTCGACAGCGTGGATGACCCGACCCGCCGCCTCATCGCGCGCCCTTCACGGAATGGCCGTTCGTGGCCCGCGCGGTCTTCGTGATCTTCGTGATCTTGGTCGCGAACTGGTGTCGCGCGCGTGCCCTACAGCGGCCACGCCTGGCCTTCGGCTCTTTGCGGCAGAGCTTCAGCGCCGCGGCCAGCCGCTGCGCCCGGGTCAACGGCCGCTGCTTGGGCTTGGCGGCCGCGACGGTCGTGCCCGGGACCGGGCCGGCGGGCCCCGAGAACGTCGAGCTGGCAGGCGGCGCTTCGCCACGGGGCGCGGGCGCCGGCTGCTGGCAGTCCGCGCCGGCGCACGCAGCCGGCAGGGCGGAGCGCGGGAAGCCGCCGTCGACGCGCGCGTCATAGACATCGGTCAGCGTGTCGGGGTCCTGCGGGACGAGCGCTTCGCGCGATTCGAAGAAGATGTCCCGCCCCGATTCGCCGATCGCGACCGCGCCTTCGAACAGCCCCAAAGGATGGCTTACGTTCCCCGAGATCAGATAAACGTGCCCTTCGCGGTACTCATACACATTCTGCGCGTATTCGAAGCATTCGCCCGCTTCTTCGTACACGCAGACCTCGTCGAGCGCGCGCGCCGTCAGACCGGCGCTGCTCTTGAACACGACCGTGCCGTCTTCGGCGACCGCGGGATGCGGATCGCGCCCGACCGCGCCGATCCCCCCTTCGGTTTCCGAGCCGGCGTGTTCGATCAACGCCGGGCGCAGCGCCGAGTTGCCGTCGTCGTTGAAGCCTTCCTCGCCGGCCGAGACACGCACGAGCGCGGCGGTGGCCGTGTCGTAGCGGAAGACCTGGGCTTCTGAGCCGGTGTCGTCCCGAGTCAGCTCAGCGGAGCTCGTGAACACGAGGAATTCCCCGTCCCCCGTCGTGTCCATCGGTTCGTGCCCGTCATAGCGCCACTGCGAGGCGTCCCCGGGCGCCAACGTCGCGATGAACGCGACGCGGCCCGTCACGGTATCGGTGACATACAGGTTGTCCCCGCCTTCGGTGGCGCTCGCGCCTTCCACGTTCGCCGTAGCGGTGAGCACGCCCTTCGCGACGAAGAACACGTGCGAACCATCTTCGGAGACCGCGGCGACGCCCTGGACTCGAGGCCCACCCACCCCTCCGCCGCTCGCATCCGCTTTCGAGACCAGCACGAGGCCGACCGGCTTTCCCGTTTCGGGGTTTTCTGCGAAGTCGTACTCGTACAGGTTGCAGCCGCCCGCGCCCGGGGTCGTGTGCGCGCAGCCTTTGCGCCCGTTGACGGGCACCGCCCCGTCCTGCGTGAGCTCACCGTTTTCTTCGTGGCTCGCGTTGTCCTGGCTCGCCCCGTTCAGCAGCTGCTGCGGGCTCGAGAAGAACACCTTCGCGCCGTCGGTCGAGGCGCCTTCGAAGTTCGCGTCACGAAAATTCGCTTCGTTGTCGATGTTCGCTTCGCATACCGGTGTCGTGCACCCCGGGTCCGGAGTCGGGGATTCCGGGAGCGCACGCGGCTGGGAGATCGCGACCGTGCAGGCGTCCACCGCGACGGTGCACTGGCCGTGCGCGTCGAGCGGGCTCTGCGGCTCGGTCCCGTTGAAGCGCGCGAACAGCTCTTCCGCCGCCGGCAGCACCTTCGCGCCTTCGCATTCCGGCGTCGCCGGGTCGCCCCTGCCGACCGCCGTGAAGAACACACGACCACCGTCGCTCGAGATCACGTCGAGACGGTTGTTGTTCAGCTGCTGCCCGCCCCCGGGCGCCGTCCCGCAATCGCTGATCAACGCACCCCCGTTGTCCACGCCGACCAGGTGCGGAGCGGTGTCGCCCGTGCCCGCATACTCATACAACGACGTATTGAAGAACGCATCGCTCGCCGCGATCACCGTTTCATCCCCCGGCCAACGTTCGGCTTCGCTCAACGGACGCAACGTGAACAACACATCAGAAAGATCAGGCGTCGCCCCAACATAGTTAGAAGCCCCCTCCTGCTCGCTCGGACCCGTCGGCGCCGCCGGCAAACCGGACAGCGGCAGCATCGGCCCAATCTCTTCAAAACCCGCCCCACCCGGCCGCTGACGATACAAATCACGCTCATACACCGAATCAAAAGGCGGCCGCAACAACAACACGGACGCGCCTTCACCATTCACGAGCACCTTCGAACATTTATCGGACGCATACGCATATTCGCTCAGCGGAGCATCCGTGAGCGCCGAAATCCCCCACCCACCGGCGCCGCGCGCGAGATCGAGATCGGTAAACCCACACGCAGGATCGCTCGTCGCACCCGCGAGCACCCCAATCGAATCCGCCGCGACACGTTCACCCCCAGCGAGCGCATAATTAAACGCGACCCGATCGCCGTTCTTGACCACCGGCGAGACCAGCTCGTAAGCCCGGCAATCGGGCAGCAGGCCGCTGAACCCCGCCAACGCTTCGTTCGGGCAAGCTTCGCTGTTGAGATCCCCCGACGCAGACGCCGGCCCCGCCAACGCAGGCGCCACCGAACACAACAACAGGGCCAAAACACCCACCACGCTCCCCAAAACAAACCGCAAAACTCGCATCGCTTCCCTCTCTAGTTAACCAGCCGACCCCCCACTGTTCGTGTCTCACTGCCGTCGCTTTTACTTCTTCTTCCCGCGCTTGCCCTTCCCATTCGCGGCTTTCCTGCGCTTTTTCTTCTTCTTACCCTTCTTCTTCCCGGGCTTCCCCGGATTGACCGCCCTGCCTTCCTTCGCTTCTTTCGCGTCCAACTGCGCGATCGGGGTGTAGGGGACGACCGGCGCGAGCGTCGCGGACGGGAACGCGGCGGGGAAACCGGGGGTCGTGAACGACAGCACCGCGCCGCCTTGCGAACCGTCCTGGTTTGACGCGATCACGCGGTAGTAATACGTCGTGCCGGACTGCAGGTCGCCGGCGAACGTGGCCTGGACTTCCTCGCTCGTGCCCGCTTCGCTGCCCGGCACGACCGTGGCCGGCAGCAGCGCGCCCGCGCCGGGAGTCGTGCCGAGTTCGAATTCGACGCTCGTCTGCAAACCCCCGGTGTTCACATATCCCGCGACCGTCGCCGAGGTCTGGGTGACGCCGCTCGCGGCGCCCGTGAGCGCCTGCGCCGGGGTTTTGGCCTGGGTCGTGAACGTCTGCGGGGCGCCATATGTGACGCCGAGTTCGTTCGTCGCGACCAAGGCGTAGACGTACGTCGTTTCCGGCTGGAGTTCTTCGAGCGTCAAGCCGACCGGATCGGGTTCGTAGTTTTCGAGGCTGACTTCGTGACCTTCTCCGTTCACCCCCATGAGCCGCGTATCGGACGTTTCCTTCCCACGCGCGTACGGGTTCGCGGCGTGTTCTTCATATTCTGCGATCGGTACGTATGCGAAGTGGTACGTCGTCAACAGGCCCTGCGGGGTGACGGTCCCGGATACGAGCGTGGCCGTTTGCGTCGGTTCGCCAGGGGGTTCGCTCGTGAGCGCGGGAGCGCCGTCGGCCTGGAAGTGTTCGATCGGGCCGCGGGCCGGTTCTTCGGTTTCTTCGCTGGTTTTGTCGTTCGCGACGACACGGTAGTAGTACGTCGTCCCGGGCTGCAGGCCGGTGATCCCGACGGGCCCGGCGAGCTGGCCCGGTTCTTCTTCGAACACGGCCGGCAGGTCGGGCGCCGGTGGGGCGCCTTTGACGACGGTGCCTTTGCCCAAGAGGACCGTTAGCCTGCTGGTGGCGTATTCGAAGTAATAGCTCGTTTCCTCGTACTCCGGGTTGATGCGCGCTTCGAGCTTCGGTTCGAAGGAGTTATGCGCCGAGAGGCTCTCGCTGATGACCTCGGGACTGTTCTGTTCGGTCGTTGTCGTGAACTGTTCCGTGGGCCCCGTCGTCGAGCCCGTCGCGTCGGTCGCGACTATCCGGAAGTAATACGTCGTACCCGCCGCGAGGATGCTTTTGGTCGACGCGCTCGCAGGGACCTCGATTTCTCCGTGCTCGCCCGTCGGGGTTTGCAGCGGATGCGTCCCGGGGATCGATTTGGCGCTCGTGAACGCTTCGTTGGTCGCGATTTCAAAGGCATACGTCGTTTCCTGTTGCTCTGGGTTGACGACGGCGTTTAGCGTCGCCGAGAACGGCCCGACTTCCGTCGCGGTTGTTGCTCCCTTGTAGACATAGGGCTTGGCAGTCGCCAGCGTTTTGAACGTCAGCGAGGGACTTTCGAGAAATCCGAATCCACCCGTCTCGACCAGGCAGTCCGCGTACGTCGTCCCCGGTTCGAGGTTTTCAACTTCGACTTCCACGACTTCTTTGGCGTTACCGGCCGCGGCGGCAGCCGGTTCGGGCTCGGTATTGGCCCCGGGGCGGCAGGCTTCAGTCGACGGCCGGTAGTAGAACTGGTATTCCCCCGGTTCCCCAGCCGTCAGCGGGTTCAGTACGCCGTGCAGGACCGCAGAATTACCCGTGACTTCCGTTGCGCCATTCACGACCGGTGTTTCCGTTGCGGCCAGCGCGGGTGCTGACGAGAATACCAACAGGGCCAGCGCGCTCACTACAACCATCGGGACAAGTCGTTGAGTCCTCATGTCTACTTACCCCTCCGGGTTGACTTGGACGCCTGCTTGGCTCGCTTCTTTTTCGTCGCCTGCTTGACCTTCGGACAACCGATGACGCCGATCTTCGTCGTCTGCTTGTCGACCACCCCGTTCTGCCCCGTCAGCGAGGTCGGCATCGAGAGCTTCTGCCCGCAGAAGCTGTACTTCGCGCTCGCGGGCAGGTTCGCGCCGAAGATCGAAAACTTCCCCGTCGGCAGCTTCGCTTCGAACGACGTGAAGGGAACGTCGGGGACGGATTCGAAATGGTTGTACGTAACGCCGTTCTTGATCTGCGTCTTGCCGTCGACGACGACCCGCACCCCTTCGCCCTGCAACACCACCTCGACATCCGGGAACGCCGCGCCGCCGTGGGAGACGAGGTAGATCGGACCCGCGACCGGAACGCCCAACACGGGCGTCGAGACCGTCGCGGTGCCAATGTCCGACGCCGACGGGCACCCTGCCGGGTTGGCGTTGAACTGCGCTTCGGTGCACGCCTTCTGCAGCGTCGTCAAGCGCGCGGGGAACTGCTTGGGCAGCTCGATGTCGAACTTCGCCATGTTCGCCTGACCCGCAACCGGAGCGATCTTGAACGCGAGGCTCGCGCCGCCGGCTTTGCTCGCCCGGCCCTGGGTGCTGACCGTGACCGCGGGTTTGAACGCGAGGTTCGCGCAGTTGACCGCCTCGACCGGGCTCGACACGTTCGCCGCCGCGCCCTGCGTGCTCGTCAGCTTCGCCGTGACCGCCATCGGCGCGCAGCTCGTCGGGTTGAACGTGAAGCTTTCACGGTTCAGCACCACGTTGACCGTACGCACCTGCAACGGGATCCCGTCGAGAATGCTCGGGAACGGGTCGGAGACGACCGTCGCCTGCGCCGTCGTCGGGTTGACGCGGATCGAACCACGGACGGCGACCGTGCCGAGGTTGAACGGGCCGGCGACCGCGGGAACCTCCACGACCTCGCCGAACGGGCCACCGTTATAGGGGCCCGTCAGATAGACGCCGCCAGTGACGTAATACGGGTCCGCGCCCGGGCCGGCGCCCGCGGTGACGGTGCCGATCTTGCTGCTTTCCGGGCACGTGCCCGCGTTCGCTTCGGCTTCCCCGCAGCGCGGGACCCCGGCGAGCTTCGCCAGCGCGCCCGGGGGCAGCGTCGCTTCGAGGGCGTTGAAGTCCTGTTCGCCGTCCTTACGCGAGAACGACAGGATCAACGGGCTGTAAGCGCCCGCCTGATTGTTCTGCGGGCCGGCCGAGAACGCGGGAGCGAAACCCTGCGGACCGCAGCCTTCGTCGATGTTGAAACCCGGGCTGAGGTTCGCGTCGGGGGTGTACGGCGTACTCCATGGCGTCAGATCGACGTTGGTCGTGTAGCTGCCACAGCCCGGAGTCGAAAGCGGCGCGCGTTCCCCGCTCTTAAACTTGAATTCGAGGTTGTCGAACGGTAGCTGTGGGCTTTCCTTGAACGTCGCGGTCAGCTGACCCGTGCTCGGGTCGAGGCTGACCGTACCCGGCAGCTTCACGTCGATCCCACGTTCCGCGTTTTTGATCTCGATGAAGAGGCGCACCAACCGTCCCGCCTGCGCATCCGCGCTCGAGCACGGGCCGCATTCCGGAGCCCCGACGAACACCTGGCCTTCCAGTTCTTCCTTGAGCAGAGGCGTGTGCACTTTCACGCTGCCGACGATCGACGCTTCCGGGCACGTCGAGGGTTCCGTCGAGCCTTCCGCGAACTGCGCATCGCTACACGCCTGCAACCCATTCGCCGACGACGGACTGATACTCAAACCCCGCGGCAACGTCACCCTCACGTCCTTCAACGGTGGCGTCGCGAGCCCTTCTGGTTCTTCGTTCTGAGGGATCTTCAGATCGACATTCAGCCCGCTCGGTGCGTCGGAGTGCGTGCTCGTCGGCACCGCCTGGAAACTCGGATTGAACGCAAGCTTGTTACAACCCGTTGGCGCCGGCGACACCGATTCGCGACCCACCCACGCCGGATCTGTCAAATCCGGTGTGCCATCCGGGAGCGTACGACCTGGGGCAAGCCACGAATCCATGTAGAGCCGCGTCACCAGCGGCCCACCCCCACAATCAGCCGGATCGTCGAAAAACGCGCTAGGAGACCCCACACCATCCGCCACAGCCGGATCACCAAAAAACGTGACCTGCACACCCGTAATTTGAAGAGAACGAATAATTTTCGACGTGTTCACCTCGATCGCGTACCCGCCAGGCGTGTGCACCAGACTCGGGTACAAAGTCACCTCCTGGTTCGTGAAATCGAACGCGAAGCCCGCCGGGTACCCCCGCTCAGCCGGAACATTGAACAACGGAGACACACCATCCCCAACAGGACCCGAAAAAATCGAAAAAGCCCAGGTCGGCGTCTTTTCGTCTCGGATCGCGACAGACCCCACAATACTCGAACGTGGACACTGCACACCATCATTCGGGGGCGCCACCACATGCTCCGGGCACGTCGCGGCCGCCAACGGGTCACCAACCAGACCCGCAGGCAACAACACCGAGACATCCTTTATCGTCTGCGCCGGGACAACGAACGGCGCAAGGTTTTCTTCGGGGTTGGGGACGCGCTTCGTGTTCAGCTGGAACGCTGTCGTGTCGCTCCCGGCATGATCACCGGCCTGCATGTCCAGCGCGCCACCGCGATCCAGCAGGCTCGCCTCAAGCGGACCATCCAACGCGAACGTCGGCACCAGCGAGCCGACGCTGACCGCGCCCGCCACCGACTCACTCGCCGCGCCACCACCGGAAACCGTCACGAGATTCGAGCCGGAGAGGACACCGCTCACCCCCGCTTCCGGCTCCACTTCGATGTTGGTGCTAAGCCCGGCTGTGCTCTCGCTACCCAGGACGCCCGCGTAGGAGCAGCTCACCAGCAAGCCCGTCACCGAGCACACAGCCACCCCGCCGGTTGGAGAGACAGAAGCGTGCACGCCAACGACCACCAGCCCGGAGGGCACACGATCGCTGACCAGCACCGGCGCGCCACTCGTCGGAACACCACCCTCGTCGGTCACGAGCACAGTCAACGCACCCGTCGCCCCAGGCGAAGTCAGCTTGTAAGTTTCGCCCGAGGAAGGGATCACCGTCGGAAACGTGCCCGTACGAACAGCCAGACGCGGCGCCGAACCCACCCCCGCCACAGCCACGTTCGCCGCCACACCCAGCACGACCAGAAACTCGAGCGTCAGCAGCGCTGCGAGAGCCCCCCTCAGGGGTGCGCGAAGCGTCATGAGCGGAGCCCCCGGTCAGTCTTCTGAGCTCGGTGCTTAGCGCCAAATCTCGCCTTCGCTGTCCTCTCACAAGCGCGACGAGCACGGCCTGGTCTCATTTTGGCGCAAACCCTCAAAGCCCTAGCCAGCCGTTGCGCGCGGCTCAACGCCCGCTTCGAAGTCCCCGTGGATATCGGCGCAGGGGGGACTGGAGGGAGGTTCCCAGCGCCCGGGAGCACCGTGCTCCCCGGCGCCGCGAACACCGGCGCCGGAGCCGGGGTCCCCTGACAAGCATCCCCTTCACACCCCGGCGACCCGGACGGCAACGCAGCAAACCCACCACCGACACGCGCATCATAAATGTCAGCGAGCGTATCCCCATCCTGCGGGACCAGTGACCCCGTCGATGTAAAGAAAATATCGCGCGCGGACGAACTGATTTCCGGAGCCCCCCCAGGCGACGCGCTGCCGATCAAGAACAGCCGGCCTTCGCTGTACTCATACACATTTTCGACATACCCGTCACACTGACCTTCCGCCTCGTTGTCGCACACGTTGTCAGCGGCGCCCACAACCAGCGCTTCACTGGACTGGAACACCACATGCGCCCCATCCTCTGAGACCGCCGGGTGAGCATCCCGATCGACCGAAAACGAACTACTCGACGTGTCCGAAGCGATGCTGGCGGCGCCGACACCACCAGCGCGTCCTTCATCCCCCACCGAAACCCGCCTGAGCGTGCCCGCGACAGCGTCATACAGGAACACCTGTTGCACACTGCTCTGATCACCAGCCGTCAGATGAGCCACGCTCGTGAACACCAGAAACCGGCCATCATCGGTGACATTCATCGGACGACCGGAACTGTCGTCGTTGGTCCACTGACGAGCTTCCGTTTCCGTCGGCGGTAACGTCGCGACGAACGCGGTCGTACCGCTCACCGTGTCACGCACGTACAGGTTATCCTTGCCTTCTTCCGCCACAGCCCCTTCGGGGTTCGGGCGGCCCGTCAGCTCGCCCTTCGCCACGAAGTACACGTGCGACCCGTCTTCGGAGACCGCCGCTACACCCTGCACCCGCGGCTGGACAGCAGCCGATTCCGCACCCGATAGCAGCACCAGCCCCACCGGTTCCCCCGACACCGGATCGCGCGCCGAATCATACATGTACAAGTTACAGCCGTTCGCGCCGACCGCCGCTTCACACCCTTTATCCGGATGGCTGACCGGATCGCCGCGGTCTACGGCGCTGTCTTCGGGGTTGGGGTCCTGCTTGGCGCCGTCAACAAGCTGCTGCGGGCTCGAGAAGAACACCTTCGACCCGTCCCGCGAGGCCTTTTCGAAGTTGGCCTCGCGGAAGTTCACCGGTTCGCTGATATCTGCCCTGCATTCAACGCTCGTGCAGCCCGGGTCCGGTGCGCTGGCCGAGAACGCCCTCGGCTCACTGACCGCGACCGTGCACGCATCCACCGCCACCGTGCACACCCCGCGGCCATCGACCGGGCTCTGCGGCTGACCACCATTCACGCGCACGAGCAGCTCAGTCACCGGCGGGACACGCGCAACGCCCCCGCAGAGCTGCGATTCAGGGTCACCCACACCCCTAGCCGTGAAAAACACACGCGAACCATCCGCAGACATCACATTCAAGTGATCCCCCTCGCCTCCACTGACGCCGCCCGGGAACGTCCCGCAGTCACTCACAAGCCGCCCGCTGTTGTCCACCCCGACCATCAACGGCGTCGAGTTACCGGACCCCACATACTCATACAACGACTCCACCTCTTGGCGGCCCCCCAGGAGCGTCGTCGTGTCACCCGGCCACAGCGGGCTACTCACACCAGCCGGAAGGCCCTCGTTGGTCGCTTCGAGGACGAACGCAACATGAGCGAGCGACTGGTCCGCCGCGAGAAGTCCGACCTCCCCCGCTCCCCCGACCTGGAGGCCTCCGCCGGTGGGGCTCCCGGGTGGTATCGCCGAGGACGGCGACATCGGGCCGACCGGCACGAACTTCCCGTCCGGCCCAGGCTCATGAAGATAAAGATCACGTTCATAGACCGAGCCCGCGATCGGATGCAACTGAAGCAAGCTTGCACCCGCATCATCAAGGATCGACGTCTCACATTTAGGTGTAGCGTACGCGAATTCCGACAGCGGAGCATCATTGATCGCGCTCGTCACCCACCCAGACCCCGTCCGCACAACGTCGTATTGGCTCAGGGCACACTGCTCGGCGACGGTCGCGCCCTGCACCGCCCCAAAGGACTGGGCTTTCACGCGTTCGCCGCCCGCCAGAGCGCCATCGAACCCAAACGCGAATCCGTTCTTGAATGCGGGGCTGACCTGCTCGTAGGCCCGGCAGTCGGGGAGGCTTGCGCTGTACCCGGTGTTGGCTTCGTTGGGGCATGTGGTGCGGTTTGCGTCGCCGGCGGCGGAGGCGGCGCTCGGGAGGAGGAATGCGCTGCCGGCCACCATGATCGTGGCGGCGAGCAGCAGGTGTGTTCTCAGGCCCGTCATTTTTTACTTCCTCCCTTTGGTGGTTCGCTTCGGTGACTTGTGCTTACCGTGCTTCCCGTGCTTGCCGGCCTTGGTCTTCGTCCGGTCGCGTAGATACGCGCAGAGCGCGACCACGGGCACGGTCAGCCGCGACGGCCAGCTCGCCGACACGGAGACGCGGTTGCAGCCGGAGTCGATTCCTGCCGGCATTGGTCCGTGGGGGTGCATTGCTATTGGACTTTCGATTCTGGTGGTGGATCTTTAAACTTGGGACTGTTGCTTTCCGCAGATTTGTGTGCTACGCTGCCAAGCGTCTCATTTGGTGCCGGTGCGCCGTCCTTTCGGGGGGTGCGCCGGCACTGGTCTTTAATGACCAGGGTGAGGGACTTGGGAACTGCTTTGGAACCGGGGGTTGGGGGAAGGGACCTGGGTCGGCTAGATCCTGCTGGGGAACCGGGGTTGGAGAAAAGTGACCCGGGTCGCCTAATGCCAGCTACGCAACAGGGCTGGGTGGCGATTCTCTGCGTGGTTGCTTGCCGGCGTGTGCGTGCCTGAATTGCGTTGTTGCTATTCCGCGTAAACGTTTCCGCCGCTGTTGGTGGTCCCTGGACGGGGCCGATCGAGGGGCTATGGGCCCGGTCGTTGGCGAGGGAGCTTTTTGATTTTGTGGCGGGTTTGCAGGGGTTTCCGGCGCGAGAGAGCTCGAATCTGCTCTCCCGTCCCAAGCTCTGCGTAGCTTGGTCGGCCATGACTGCAACAGCCATCATTCGAGTCCTTTGCGAGGGCAACCCCTCGCTCTGGACATCGATCGTCAACGGGCTACTCGCCTGGGCAGCAATGCTCGGCGGCTGCACCGTGCTCCTCTCAGGGCTGCCCGCGGCCGTCGCCATGTTCATCCCCAGCAGGCCCGACTCGCTGGCGCGACGAATCAACCAGGGACTGGGATACGGATTCCTAGCCGGGGTGCCCCTCGGCGCCGTGGTGTTCTTCCTCTTCGTTGCTAAGGTTGCCTCATGAGCAGGAACGGCTTCGAAATCTTCGACCGCTACGACTTCGCCATGTGGCTGCTGCTCGGCCTCCTGATGGCGGGCGCCGTCGTCCTTGGCGCACCCCTGCTGTTGACCGTGGTGGCAGTCATGTTCGCCGGCAGCATCGCCGGGTTCATCCGCCACTTCGACGAGTTCATGGAGCCGTAGGACCCTCATAGTCCGGCTCCCCCCTGGGAGCGCCGGGCGTTGCCGGTGGCAGGTCGTGTGAGCTCGCGTCCGGCGGCGGGGTGGCCGCGGTAGGGCAGCACGATCATTGCCATCAGGGGGTTGAGCAGATCCGCGAGGGGGGTCTCGGCGCGGGGGTCGCACAGCCGCGCGTGGATCAGGCCGAACACCGCGCCGACCGTCGCTTCGGCGCTCAGCGGCGGGATCTGCTGGGGCGCAGCGTGGCCCGCGCGACCCCCGTCGATCGCCTGCGCGAGCTCACCCAACACGAGCGCGCGGCGCGCGAGCACGCGCGGGCCGGCGGCGAGCGCCTCGACGAACACGAGCCGCGCGAGCGCCGGATCCTCGTCCAGACACCCCAGCAGCACCGCCAGGCACGCGCGCATCCGCGTCTCCCATCGGGGCTCGGCCCGCCACGCGGGCGTGGCCGCAAACGCGAGCCCGTCGACGCCGCGATCGAACGCCGCCAGCAAGCAATCTTCGCGATTGCGAAACAGTTCGTAGAAGACCGCGCGCGAGATCCCCGCCCGCTGCGAGAGCGCCCGCACCGTCAGCCCCCGATACCCGAGCTCCTCGACGACCGCGCAGGCCGTGTCGAGCAGCCGCTCGCGCTCGGCCGCGGTGACCCGCCGCGCCTCGCCCCCGGGCCCCGCCCCGGCCCTGGCCCCGGCCCCGCCGCGCGCCACCGCAAACGAGCCGGGCCGCGGCAGCCGTATGCGCACGGCGTCGGCGCGCATCAGCACACCACCGGCCCCACGGGACTCACGCGACAACCACCCCTGTTCATCCGCTCCGACCCTCTCCCCTACATCCCCTGAAAGCGCTTGCGGTCGGTCTAAACTGGATGACCGACCCAAACCCGATCTATTTCCGTGCCCTTGACAGGAGCACCTCACTTGCAAACTATAATCACAAGTGTTTGATAGATGCAAGTAGGAACTGTCAAGTCCGGCTGAGATCGCTTTCTAGAGCCAAATTTTTGGAAGCCAAGCCGAGGTCATTGGGCTTGATATTTGACTTTAACGGCAGTCAAGGGTCGACCGAACAGCGGTCAAGAGAGGCTAACGTCACGGAGACGTCCCGCTCGGCCGAGATGATCCCTCTACCCCGGCGGGGATGATCTACCCCGGCGGGATGATCTATCCCTCTATCCCGGTGGGATGCCCTACCCCGGCGGGGATGCCCCCACCCCCGGCGGGATGATCTACCCCGGCGGGATGCGCAGGTAGGGCAGCGCGAAAGACATGATCTGACCGAAGGCGGGGGCGGCGACGGTGCCGCCGTAGATCGAGCCGTTCTGGGGTTCGTCGACGACGACCGCGCACAGGAGCTTCGGGTCCTTCGCCGGGGCGAAGCCGATGAACGAGGCGACGTAGGCGGTTTCGGAGTATTCGCCGGTCGCCGGGTCGACCTTGCTCGCGGTGCCGGTCTTGCCCGCCAGTTCGTAGCCGGGGATCGAGACCTCGCTCGCGGTGCCCCCTGGCGCGAGCACGCCCTTCAGCATCGTGCGGATCTCGGCGGAGGTCTTTTCGGAGATCACGCGCTTGCCGGCCGACTCGGGCTGGGGCCGGCCGTCGATCGCGCCGATGATCTGCGGGCGGCGCAGGATCCCGCCGTTGGCGATCGCGGAGTAGGCGCTGACCATCTGCATCGGCGTCACGAGCTCGCCCTGACCGATCGGCAGGTTGCCCATCGAGGAGCCCGAGTATTCCTTCAGCGGCAGCGCCACGCCCGTTTCCTCGCCGGGCAGTTCGACGCCGGTGCGCGCGCCGAAGCCGTATTTGTGCACCCACCGGTTGAAGCGTTCGGGGCCGTCCAGCGCGCCGATCTTGATCGCCCCGACGTTGCTCGACTGCGCGAGGATTTCGGCGGTCGTGAGCGTCTCTTCGCCGTGTTCCTCGGCGTCGTGGATCGTGCGATTGGCGACCTGGATCTGATCGGGGATCGCAAACGGCGTGCTCGGCGTGATCAGCCCACTTTCCAAGCCGCCGGAGACCGCGACGACCTTGAACGTCGAGCCCGGTTCGTAGTTGAAGCTCACCGCCCGGTCCTGGGCCGCCGCTTCCAGCGCCGTCTTCGAGTACGCGCCCGGATCGTTGAGGTTCACCGACGGCCAGTTCGCGACCGCGAGCAGCGCGCCGGTGCTCGGGTTGATGACGATCGCGGTCGCGTCTTTCGGGTTGAACACCTTCCCGACCGCGTCGAGCACGTCTTCGGCGCGCTGCTGAATGTTCGCGTCGAGCGTCAGCGTCAGGTTCGCGCCCGGCTTCTCCGCGTGGACGCTCGTGATCGAGATCGGCTGGCCGATCGCGTCGCTGACGACCTTGCGCTCGCCCTGGGAGCCCTGCAGCAACGCGTCCTGCGAGTACTCCAAGCCGGAGGACCCCTTGCCGTCGGCGCCGACGAACCCGAGCAGTTGCGAGGCCAGCGTCCCGCGCGGATACACGCGTCGCATCGTCGGCGTGCCCGTGATTCCTTCGAGCTTCAGCGCCGCCACCCGCGCCATCAGCTTGCGCGCCTGAGCGGCGGGCAGCGCCGGCGCCAGCACCACGAACCCGGTGCGCTCGCTCAGCTTGCTCAGCAACTGCGCCTGCGTGATCCCAAGCAGCGGCGCCAACTGTTGCGAGGCCCGCAGCGGTTCCTTGAGTAGATACGGGTCCACCGAGATTTCCTGCGCGGGCTCTGAGACCGCCAGATCCACGCCGCCCCGGTCGGTGATCGTGCCCCGCTGCGCGGGCAGCGTTTCGGTGCTCAACTGCTGTGTCTCGGCGGCCTTGCGCAGCGCCGGGGCCCTGACCGTCCCCAGATACAGCGCCCGTGCCGCCGCGAGCACGAGCAGCAGGAAGAAGACCCCGAAGATCGCGCCGATCCTGCTCTGTACGACGGCCACTCCCTAGCCCCCGGTGCCGCCGCCGGTGGAGGTCGATGCGCTCGGGGTTGCGGCGCCCGTGGTTGCGGCGCCCGGGGTTGCGGCGCCCGTGGCCGCTTCGCTCGCGCCGGTGGTCGAGGTCGCCGTGCTCGTCGCATTCGATGCCTTGGTTTCGGCGCCCGTGGCGGACGGCGTTTCGGCGCTCGCGGCGGGCGTGGTTTCGGCGCTCGTCGCGGATGACGGAGTTTCGCTGCTCGCGGCAGGCGTTGACGGCGTGGTCCCCGCTGCGGTTGTCGTGACAGCCGACTGGGCGCTCGCTTCCCCGGTAGAGCTAGCCGACGGTGTGGTTGGCGCTTCGCCTGTCGTTGGAGTCGACAGCGCGGATCCTTCCGTGCTTGCGGTGGTCGAGATCGGCGCGCTCAACGCCGCGGCCGCCTTGCTCACATCGCTCGCGGGGTGCGCGGTCAGGAAGCGCAACGCCCCGGACGGGATCGGTTCCATGCCGTCGCGCGCGGCCTGCGCTTCGATCTGCGCGCCCGCCCCCGCTTCGGAGCTTTCGGCGCTCAGCGTCGCGTTCTCGCGCTGCAACAGCGCTTCGCGCACGAGCGAGCGGCCGATCCCGGCGTTCAGCTTCAAGAGCACCAGCTGCATCGTCACGATCCCGATCAGCGCGAACGCGATCACCCCGATCCACATCCTCCCCCGGATCAGGCGGTCGAGCAGCCGGTGCGTCGCGACCGCCTCCGCGACCCCGACGGCGCGCAGCGGCGCAGTCCACAGGCGCGGTTCAGAGCGGGTGCCGCGGGCGGGACTGGCGGTGCGCGCACGGGCGGGATTGGCGGGGCCGGAGACGCGCCGCGGCCTGCGCGTCGCGGGCGCTCTCCGCGGGGCGGCCGGGCGGCGCGGATGGATCGCGGGCGCGGCGGCGGCGGCGGCGCTGGCGGCCGGTGGGGTCATGACGTCACCTCCTTGTTCGTTGCAAGCCTGTTGGGCGTACTCGAGCGGGCTGTACTCGTGCGGGCCGCGCTCGTGCTGGCTGTACTCGTGCGGGCCGTACGTAAGCGGGCCGCGATGCTGTACAGCGAGCGCGTCATGTACAGCGAGCGCGTCATGCCGGGCCCTCCCCGCTCGTGCGGAGCTTGCGCGCCGCCCGCAGCCGGGCCGAGCCCGCGCGGGGGTTGTGCGCGACCTCGCCGGCGGTCGGCATGATCGCGCGGCGCGCGAGCAGCGCCGCCTCGGCCTCGCGGCCGCAGCCGCAGACCGGCATCTCGGGCGGGCAGATGCAACCGCGCGCACGCTCTGTCAGGAAGCGCTTCACGCGCCGGTCCTCGAGCGAATGAAAGGAGATCCCGGCGAGCACGCCGCCCTCGCGCAACAGCTCCCAGGCGAGCGGCAGGCCGCGGTCGAGCTGGCCGAGCTCGTCGTTGACGGCGATCCGCAATGCTTGAAAAGAGCGCTTGGCGGGGTGCCCGCCGGCGAAGCGCGCGGGCGCGGGGATCGCGGAGTTGATCGTGTCGACGAGCTGCACCGTCGTCTCGATCGGCGCCTTTACGCGGCGGCGTACGATCGCGCGGGCGATCGATGTGGCATGGCGCTCCTCGCCGAAGTCGCGCAGCGCGCGCGCCAGGCGGCGCTCGTCCCAGGTGTCGAGGATCTCGCGCGCGCTCAGCTCCTGCTCGGGGTCCATGCGCATGTCGAGCGGGGCCTCGTACGAATAGGAGAAGCCGCGCTCGCGCGTGTCGATCTGCATCGAGGACATGCCGAGGTCGAAGTAGACCATGTCGGCTTTCTGTCCCTCTTCGACGAGCTGTCCCAGCGCGTCGGCGTAGCTCGCGCGGATGAAGCGCACCGAGCAGGCGACCTCGCCCGCGAGCTCCTCGAAGCGCTCCTGCGCCAGCGGGTCGCGGTCGATCCCGATCAGCGTGCCCTCTGCGCCGAGGCGCCCGGCGATCAGCTCGGCGTGGCCGCCGCCCCCGAAGGTGCAGTCGATCGCGGTCTGTGCAGGGCTCGGATCGAGCAGGTCGATCAGCTCCCCGGCGAGTACGGGGATGTGCGTTTTTCTCATGTCAAGCAGGATGGTCGACACGTGCGGTGATCTCCGCGACGCCGCTCAGCAGCGCCGGTCGATGGTCATTCCAACTGCCCCTGTCCCACAGCTCGAGGCGATCGCCGACGCCGACGACGACGACCTCCTTCGCCAAGCCCGCGTGCTCGCCGAGAAAGCCGGGGACCATGATCCGCCCGGCCGCATCGAGCTCCGCGTCCTGCGAGGAGCCGTAAAAGAAGCGCTCGAGCTCGGTCAGCCGCGGCGAGAGCGGAGGCAGCTCCGCGAGCGCGCGCTGGGTATAGGTCTCGTAGTCCTCCGGACGCCAGATCCCGACGCACGGCTTGAGGTCGACGGGCATCGCGATCACCACGCCCTCGGCCAGCGTCGCGCGGTAGCGGGCCGGCACCGTCAGCCGGTTCTTCGCGTCGAGCGTGTGATCGAAGGTGCCTCTGAAGGGGACCATTTTTAGGGGGGCTGGTTCGGTGGGGCGTTTCGGGGGGGCGGGGTTTGACGGGGGCGGGGTTTGACGGGGAGAAGGGGCCGGCGACGGGTTCCAATTAGTTACCGAGCCGAGGTGGAGGAGTGGGAGGAGCCCCTCCACCCCGGCTCGCTTCCGCGAACTTACCCCACTTTCCCCCACAACGCAACCCTAATTGCACATTTTTTCCCACTTACCCGTCCTGACGGCCTCCAAAACAGGGAAAATGCCTGCTCAGGGGCGTTTTCCGGACTGCGCCCCGGCTTGGCCGCCGGTGGGGCGAGAAGTGCAAGTCCCGGTGCATCGGCGCGCGGTGCGAGGGTTCTTGCAGATCGATTGGCTCCGCCCACCCCTACGTGCAATCCCGTCGATCAACGCGCACCGACCCTCGCATTGGCAGGTAGTTGCGCGGGCGCGCGCCGGGCGACTACGATCGCTGCATGCCAACTTCCCCCCGCCCGCGCCGCCACGCCGCCGCGCTCGCCCCCCTGCTGCTCGTGATCGCAGCCGCCGTCCTCGCGCTCACCGGCTGCGGCTCATCCTCCTCGCCCGGCAGCTCGACCGACCCCGCGAGCGTCGTCCCGGCCTCGGCGCCGCTGTATCTCGGCGCGGTCGTGCGGCCCAGCGGCTCGTTGAAGTCGAGCGCGACCGCCGCCGCGACGACGCTCACCCACCAGCCCGACTCCTACGCGCGGCTGGCCGCTGTATTGCAGGCGCCCGGCGTGCCCACGCTCACCTACAGCCACGACCTCGCGCCGTGGCTGGGGACCAACGCCGGGATCTTCCTCTCCTCGCTCTCCACCTCCGCGGCGACGACCACACAGCTGCAGCAGTTGCTCGGCGAGGTCCTGCAGAGCGGCGCCTCCGCGACCACGCCGAGCGCGTGGCCGTTCGCCTCCGGCGTCCAGGGCGCGATCGTGCTCGACACCAGCGACGCAGCGAAGGCCGCCTCGTTCATCTCGACGATCGCCGGGCACGCCGGCGCGCATCCGGCCAGCTACCGCGGCGTCAACTACCAGGCGACCTCCGGCGGCGATGCCTTTGCGATCGTCGACCGCCTAGCCGTGCTCGGCACCGTCACTGCCCTGCACGGCGTGATCGACGCCTCGCTCGGCGGGCCTTCGCTCGTGCACGCGGCCGACTACGCGAAGCTGCTCGCGAGCGCCCCCTCGGGCGCGCTCGCGCATGTCTACTCGAACCCCGGCGTCACGGGCACGGGCGCGGCCGGCGCCACGGGAAGCGCCTCCGGCGGGGGTTCCGGCAGCGGCTCGTCCTCCAGCGGCTCGTCCTCCTCGACGGCGAGGGCAGCAAGGACCGGCGCAGGCGTGCAGGGGCTCGGCGGGGTGGTCGGCCTGCTCGGCGGCGCGCGCACCGTGAACCTCTCGCTCGTTCCCTCCTCCAACTCGATCGCGCTCGACCTCGACAGCCTGACGACCGCCACCGCGGGCAACGGCGGCCTCGTTGCCTCCGCCGGCGCGGGCGCGCAGGCGCTCGGCGAACTGCCGGGCGAATCGTGGCTTGCCGCCGGGCTCGGCGACGCCGGCGCCACCTTTGCGGGCGACGTGCAGGCGCTCCACGGCCTCAGCTCCGCGATCACCTCGCTCGGGAGCTCCCCCTCGACTTCGGGCGCGGGCGGCGCAAGCGAAGAAAGCTCCGCCTCAGGCTTCGACGTCAAGGGCCTGCTCGACGGGATCCTCGCCCCGCTGTCGGCGCTCAGCGCCCCCGGCGCCCAGTCTCAGCACGACTTCCTCAGCTGGATCAGCTCCGCCGGGCTGTTCGCGAGCGGCAGCGGAATCGTCAACCTGCGCGGCGGAATCGTGCTCGACTCGAAGGATCCGTCGCTGTCAAAGGCCGCGGTCGCGAAGCTCGGCGCGGCGCTCGAAAAGTCCGGCGGCTCGGTCACGTCGATCTCGATTCCCGGCACCGACGCGGCGATCTCCGCGCGCGTCAACGGCCTGCCGGTCGAACTGGACATCGCCAACGGCGCCGGCGCGGGCGGTCAGACGAAGTTCGTGATCGGCCTCGGCGAAGCCTCCGTGCAGGACGCGCTGAAACCATCGACCACGCTCGCCACCGCGGCCTCGACGAGCACCGCCGCGAGCACGCTCGGCGAAGGCATCCACCCGAGCGTGCTCGTCGAATTCGCCCCACTGCTCTCGCTGCTCGAAGGGGTCGGCCTCAGCGAAGACCCGTCGATCTCCCACGTGCTCCCGTACCTGCGCTCGCTCTCCACGCTCGTCGGCGGCGGCAAGAGCCTCGGCGGCGGGGTCGAGCGCTACCGGCTCATCGCCGGGCTGCAGGCTTCGGGCGGCTGACGCCGCCCCGCCAAGGGAGGACGCTCGATCTTGCCGGGGAGCCACGGAGAATATGTGGCCCCCGACGGGACCCCAGCCTGCTCCTAGCGGACGGTCAGCGCCTTGTAGAAGACCGCCCGCCCGTCCACGACCCTGTCCGAGCCGTAGGGCGAGAGCGTCGTTTCGCCGTCCGCTTCGATCGAGTAGCGGCCGATCGGCGAGTCGCGCTCGCGGATCGCGAAGAACTGATCGACGACTGCCTGGCGGTCGTTCCCGCGCGAACCGGCCCGGCGGATCGCCAGCAGCGCGACGCTCATCGCCTCGTAGCCGTAGAGCGCGTACGCATTGCCTTCGCTGCCGAAGGTCTGGCGGTAGCGCGCGAGCACCTGGGAGCCAGGACGGGGGTAGAGGCCGATGGGGAGGATCGGCGTCGTCAGATACGTGTTCGCGCCCGCGCCCGCGCCGATTTCAGAGGTGAACTCGCCGTTGACCATGTCGCTCGAGCCGAGCAGCAAGAGCTTCGGATCGGCGCCGTGCAGCTGCTTCCACAGCGCCACCGTGCCGGTCCCCGTGCCGCCGGCGAAGAACACGGCCTGCGCGCCGCTTTCGGCGACCTTCGCGACCTCGCTCTTGAAGCTCGTGGTCGCGCTCGTGTGGGTCATGTCGAGGCTGTCGTGCGCGGCCACCGCAATCCCGGCCCGCTTTGCGTCGCTCGCGAGGATTTCCGACAGCGGCACCTCGAACGGCCCTTCGTCGTCGAGCACGTACAGCCGCTTCACACCCAGCCCCTGCATCAGCCGCACCTGGGCTTCGGCCTGCGCCGGATCGCCCGGCTGCAGGCGCCCGAAGGTGCGCTGCCCGGAGGGGTAGAAGCGTTCGGGCTCGTCCTGGCCGGCGTCGAGCGAGGAGGTCAGCCCTATGTACGGGCTCGAGGGGCTGACCTGGAGGATCCCCGAGGCGTTGATCAGCGGCAGCGAGACCGCGCTCGCGCCCGAGTTGTAGTCGCCGAGGTAGGCGATCGTCGAGGTGTCCTCGGCGGCCGTCTTCGCGTTCGTCGCGGTGATCCCCGGATCCCATTCGCCGGTCTTCGCGTTGGAGTCGTCCATCGACAGATAGCTGATCTTGAACGGCCCGATCCGCCCGCCCGCTTCGCTCAGCGCGAGCTTCTCGCCGTCGACGATCTGCTGGGAGTTGGCCCCCGACGGCCCCTGCAGGGGCAGGCTCGAGTAGATCGTCAGCTGGTTGCCGATCGTGCTCGACGCGCCCGAGACGCCCACGCCCCCGCAGCCGGCGAGGCCGAGGGCGAGTGCGATCAGCGCTGCTGCCACGAGCGCGGCCTGCGCCGGCGCCGGCGCTCTGCGCCGGCGGGCGCCGCGCGGACGTTCTGCCGCGGCTCCGTGCCAGCGGACGCCGAGCGGGCCTACAGCCGCGCCGGCCGGGCGAAGCGCCGCAGCCGCCAATCGTGCCAGCCGGCGCGCGCGCACTGGCGGCTCAGCTGCGGCGGCCGGGAAGGTAGCCCGCGAGGATCCTGACGGTCGCCCCCGCCAGGATGATCACGGTCGCGAGGATGAACGCATCGAAGCCCGTCGTGCCGAGCGCCCAGAGGACGACCCAGACGAGCAGGCCGGCGGTTACGGTGAGGACCAGTCCCATGCCGGCGGAATCCTAGCGAGCTGGGGCGAGGCCCGCAGCCAGTTCGCCCACGAGCGCCCCGACGGCGCCCGCGGGGTCGCTCGCCTCGCCCGCCGCGCGCACCAGCCTGGTGCCGACGATCACCCCGTCCGCACCCGCCTGCGCAGCCTTGAGCGCATGCTCGGGCGTGCTGATCCCGAAGCCCAGCGCGACCGGCGCCTGCGTGCTCGCCTTCGCCCGTTGCACGACCTGCGCGAAGCGCTCGCCCAGCTCGGCGCGCTCGCCGGTAGTGCCGACGACGGAGACCGTATACATGAAGCCTCGCGCGCTCTTTCCGATCGCCGCCAACCGCTCGGGCGTCGTCGTCGGCGCCAGGAGCGGCACCAGCGCCAGCCCGTGGGTCCGGCACGCCTCCTCCACCTCCGGGCCTTCGCCGAGCGGCAGGTCAGGGACGATCAGCCCGCTCGCACCGGTCTTCTGCAAGCGCTCCACGAACGCCTCCGCGCCGGGGGCATACACCATGTTTGCGTAACACATCAACACGACCGGCACGCTCTGCGCCAGCGCGCGCGCGAGCTCGAGCACGCCGGCCACGTTCGCGCCCGCCTTCAGCGCCTCGGTGCCCGCCGCGTGGATCACGGGCCCGTCGGCGAGCGGGTCCGAATACGGCATTCCCAGCTCGATGATGTCCGCGCCGGCTGTCGCGCACGCCTCGCCGATCCTGGCCGAGTCCGCGAGCGTCGGATAGCCGCCCATCAGATACGGCATCAAGGCGGCGCGCTTGCCGGTCTGCGCGAACGCCTCCGCGATCCGCGCGACGCCGTCGGCCGGCGCGGTCGCGCCGGCGGAGCCGGTGCCGTTCGAGGGGTTGTCTTTCTCGCTCACGTCGTGCCGACAGGAGTGGTGACCGGTTGCACTAAAGCCCGACGAAGCCGAGCGCCCTGGCGGTCTCCCAAAAAAGACCGTCGGACCTTCCCGGCCCTTTCAGGCGTCATCGCCGAGCACCTCCGCGAGATCCTTGTCGCCGCGGCCCGACAGGCACACCAGGTCGAGCTCGCCGTCGCCGCGCGCGAGCGTCCAGGCCAGCGCGTGCGCGGTCTCGAGCGCCGGGATGATGCCCTCCAGGCGCGCCAGCTCGCGGAAGGCGTCGAGCGCCTCGCGGTCTGGCACCGCCTCATAGCGCGCGCGGCCGCTGTCGCGCAGGTAGGCGTGCTGGGGGCCGGCGCCGGGGTAGTCGAGGCCCGCCGAGATCGAGTGCGCCTCGACGATCTGGCCCTCCTCGTCCTGCATCACCGCCGAGCGCGAGCCGTGCAGGATGCCGGCGCGCCCGCCGACCGTCAGCGGGGCCCCGTGGCGCGGCGTGTCGATCCCCTCGCCGCCCGCCTCCACCCCGATCAGCTCGACCTGCTCGTCCTCGATGAACGCCGCGAAGATGCCGATCGCGTTCGAGCCGCCGCCCACGCAGGCGATCACGCGCCCGGGCAACCGCCCCTCGCGCTCGAGGATCTGCGCGCGCGCCTCGTCGCCGATCCTGCGCTGCAATTCGCGCACGATCGCCGGATACGGGGCCGGGCCGACGGCCGAGCCGATCACGTAATGGGTGCTCTGCACGTTCGTCACCCAATCCCTGATCGCCGCCGAGGTCGCCTCCTTCAGCGTCCTCGCGCCCGCGTCCACCGGTTGCACCGTCGCGCCGAGCAGCTCCATCCGCTGCACGTTCGGTTTCTGACGGCGCGTGTCCTCGGTGCCCATGTAGATCACGCACTCCAATCCCAGCAGCGCGCACACGGTCGCAGTCGCGACGCCGTGCTGGCCGGCGCCGGTCTCGGCGATGATGCGTCTCTTCCCCATCCGCCTGGCCAGCAGCGCCTGCCCGAGCGCGTTGTTCAGCTTGTGCGAACCGGTGTGGTTGAGATCCTCGCGCTTCAGATAGATCGTGCGGCCGGCGCGCTCGGACAGCCTTCGCGCGCGGTACAGCGGCGTCGGGCGGCCGCCGAAGTCACGCAGCAGGCCGTCGAGCTCGTCTCTGTATGCGGAGTCGTCGCGGGCCGCTTCCCAGGCCTGCTCGAGCTCCGCGAGCGCCGGCATCAGCGTCTCGGGCACATACTGGCCGCCGTACTGCCCGAAGCGGTGCTCGACCGCGCTCACGCGGGGGCGCTTTCCGTGAGGAGGGTTGTCTCCTCGGAAACGGATGCGGTCTGCTCGACGGCCGCGAACAGCGCCCGCAGCTTCGCCTCGTCCTTCTTGCCCGGCGCGCGCTCGGTGCCGCTCGCGCTGTCGATCGCGAACGGCCGCGTCTGGGCGATCGCCTGTGCGACATTCTCCCCGGTCAGGCCGCCGCTGAGGATCAGCGGGACCTTCGATCTGCGCCCCGCGAGTAGCGACCAGTCGAAGGTCTCCCCCGTGCCGCCCCTCAGCTGCTGCTTCTCTTCGGCCCGCGCGCGCGCGTCGAGCAGGTGGAAGTCGACGTGGTAGCGCTCGAGGTCGCGCACGTCTCCGGGGCCGGCGATCTGGGCCGCCTTGATGACGCGCGCGCCGGTTCGGCGCGGCACCTCACCGCAGAACGCCGGGCCCTCATCGCCGTGCAGCTGCACGAGCGTCAACCCGAGGTCCTCGCTTCTCTGCACAACCCGCTCCAGCGGCTCGTTCACGAACACCCCGCACAGCTCGACCCTGCGCTGCAACGCCGCCACGATGCGTTGCGCTTGCACCAGCGAGCAGCTGCGGGGACTGGCGTCGTAGAAGATCATGCCGATCGCCCAGGCGCCCAGCTCGAGCGCCAATTCGGCGTCTTGCAGGTTGGTGATGCCGCAGATCTTCACCTTCGGGGGCGTCTCGTAGATGGGCATGCCCCAACGGTAGCGGGGCGCCCGACTGCCTGAGGGTGACCTCGGTCTCTAGCGGGTCATCGACCCAAGCGGAGCAAGATCGAAAAGGTCCACCCACCCCCGCGTGGCGTGCTACGCGGGTGCTGGCCGATCTTCGATCGGTAGGACGCGCCGCTCCGCTCAGCGCCGACGGCTCGCTAGCCTTCGGGCGTCTGCGGGTTCGGCACGGAGTTGGGGCGTTCGCCGAGCTTGACGTTCACCGTCTTGTGTTCGTAGCCGCCTTTGCCCGTGCCACGCACCAACCCGATCTTGACCGTCTCGCCCGGTTTGTAGGCCTCGATGTCGTTCGCGAGGTCTTCCGAGCTCGCGACGGGTTTACCGTCGATCGAGACGATGATGTCGCCGCCGACCGCGACCTGGCTGCCTTCAACGCTGCCGCTGATGTTGCCGCCGCGGATCCCGGCCTTTTCGGCGGCGGTGCCCTTCTGCACGCTCTCAACGAGCGCTCCTTCCTTGACCGGCAGGTTGAGCGCCGACAGCGATCCGTCGATCGTCAGCGACGTCAGGCCGAGGTAGGCGCCGCGGATCGTACCGCCCTTCTCGAGCGTCGCGATCTCGCTCTTGGCGGTGTTGATCGGAACGGCAAAGCCGATCCCGACGCTGCCGTCCGAGCCCGAGCCACCGGTCTCGATCTGGGAGTTGATACCGATCACTTCGCCCGCCTCGTTCAGCAGCGGCCCGCCGGAGTTGCCGGGGTTGATCGGCGCGTCGGTCTGCAGCACGTTGTCGATCGTGAAGCCGTTCGGCGCCGTGATCTGGCGCTGCAGCGCCGAGATCACGCCGGTCGTCAGCGTCCGTTCCAGGTCGAACGGGTTGCCGATCGCAAGCACCGGGTCGCCGACCTGCACGGTGCTCGAGTCACCGAGCGTCAGCGGGTGCAGGGTCAGGCCATCGGGCGAGATCCGCAGGACCGCGAGGTCGTTCGAGGGGTCCTTGCCGACGACCTTCGCTTCGACCGACTTGCCTTTTTCAAAGCTCACCGTGACCTTGATCGCGTTCTCGACGACGTGATAGTTGGTCAGGATCGTGCCGTTGGAGTCGATCACGATGCCCGAGCCGGTGTCCTCGCCCTGGCGCGATGCTTCTTCGCCGCCGCCGCCGAACAGGTTCAACGACGATTCCGATTTCTGCACGACCGTCGAGGTCACGAACGCGACCCCTGGTGCGTCGCGCACGTAGATGTCGTGCGGCGTCAACCCCGACGCCGGCTTCTGCGAGGCGTTCGAGGGCGCGATCGGGGCGGCCTGGACGGTCGTGACCGTCTTGCTCGAGCCGCTGCTCAGCCCGCCGAAGGCCGCGACCACCGCGACGACCACGGCGCCGCCGAGCAAGGCGGAGATGAAGGGTATGAGGAAGGTGCGTTTCATCTGGATGGGAGTGCAGGATGACCGGCCGCTATGAAGGCTTTCTAAAGCGTGGCCCGCACTTTCCTAAAGCTATTCGAATCGGTGTCCCGCGCGCCGCTCGGCTTGGTCTGCGGAGCGCTCGGACCGGCCGGAAGCGCACTCGCCTCGATCTCCCAACAGCGTGCGCAGCGCGGCCTCGGGGTCGGCCGAGCGCATCAGCGTCTCGCCGACGAGCACCGCCGCGACCCCCGCCTGTTCGAGCCGGCTCAGCTGCTCGGGGCGCGCGATCCCCGACTCGGAGACCACTGTCACGCCCGCTGGAATCTCGCCCATCAGACGCTCGCTTCGCTCGACGTCGACGCTGAAGTCGTGCAGATCGCGGTTGTTGATCCCGATCAGCTCGGCCTCCAGCGCCAGCGCGACCGCCAGCTCCTCGCGATCGTGCACCTCCACCAGCACGTCCAGCCCCAGCGTGCCCGCGCGCTCGTACAGCGCCCGCAGCCGCTCCCGGTCGAGCGCCGCCACGATCAGCAACACCGCGTCCGCGCGCGCGAGCTTCGCCTCATACAGCTGGTACTCGTCGACGATGAAGTCCTTGCGCAGGACCGGCAGCTCGCTGATCGCGCGCGCGGCCCGCAGATCCTCGAGCGTGCCGTCGAAGTGCCTGCCCTCCGTCAGCACCGACAGCGCGCTCGCGCCGCCACGCGCGTATGCACTCACGAGCTCTTGCAGGTCGGGCGCGTGATGCAGCGTCCCCGCCGAGGGCGAGCGGCGCTTGAACTCGGCGATCACCGCGATCCCCGGCTCGCGCAGCGCCGCCGTAAAGCGCCGTGGCGCTGCCGCTCCGGCACCGCCGACCGCGAACGCCTGGTACTCGAGCTCCTGGGGCGGCAGCTCGCGCTTGCGAAGCTCGAGCTCCTCGCGCGTGCTCGCGAGGATCCGCTCCAGCACGGTCGGCGGGTTTGCGCTCATCGCGTTGGGTCCTCCCGCTCGATGCGGTTTCGAGGGGAGGCGTGCACGTTGTCGCGATCGGCATGCGCATCGCCATGTCGCGCGATGCGACTCTCCGCGCTCATCGCGCGGCCTCCGCGGGCGCGTAGCGCCGGCTCGCCTCCAGATAGCGCTCCAGCGCGCCCGCCGCGCGACCGTCCTCGATCGCGGCGCGCGCGGCCTGCACGCCCTCGGCCAGCGTCTGCACGCCCCCACCGGCGGCCGCGTAGATCGCCGCGCCCGCGTTGATCAATGCCAGGTCGGCGCGCTGCCCCGGCTCGCCCGCAAGGATCGCGCGCGTTGTCGCGGCGTTCTCCTCCGGGGTCCCGCCCTCGTAGTCAGGGACGGCGGCTCGCTCGATTCCGACCTGCTCCGGCGTGAGCGTGTAGTGGCTCAGCTCTTCCCCGTTGACCTCGACCACGCGCGTCGAGGCGGCGATCGAGACCTCGTCGAGCCCATCCTCGCCGGCGACGATCAGCGCCCGGTCGACCCCCAGCCGCGCGAGCGCGCCGGCGATCTTCTCCAGGAAGGCGGGGTCCGACACGCCGATCAGCTGCCGCCGCGCGCCCGCCGGGTTCGTCAGCGGCCCGAGCAGGTTGAAGATCGTCCTCACCGCCAGCTCGTGGCGCACGGGCACGACGAAGCGGGTCGCCTGATGGTGGGCGGGCGCGAACATGAAGCCAAAGCCGGCCTGCTCGATGCAGCGCGCGACGCCCTCCGGCGTGAGGTCGATCCGCGCGCCCAGCGCCTCGAGCAGATCGGCCGACCCGGACAGGCTCGTCGCCGAGCGGTTGCCGTGCTTGGCCACCGCGCAACCGGCGCCGGCAGCGATCAGCGCGGCCGTCGTCGAGACGTTGAACGTGCGCCTGCCGCCGCCCGTGCCGGAGGTGTCGAGCAGGTCCTCGCGTTCGGTCGGGACGTGGGCGGCCAGCGCCCGCATCGTCCGCGCCAGCCCGGCGAGCTCGTCGGTCGTCTCGCCCTTCGTCCGCAGCGCGATCAGAAAGCCGGCGATCTGGATCTCCGAGACGTCGCCGTGCATGATCTCGCCGAGCACCTCGGCGGTCTCGTCCGCGCTCAGATCACGGCGCGAGGCGAGCGCGTCGATCGCCCTCGTCAGGATCGCGTTAGGCACTTGTGGGCGTCCTTCCTCGGGGCGGGACTGGCGTTACGCCGAGCGCCGGTCGGCGCCGGCCCGGGCGGGGCAGGTACTCGGACATCGCGTCAGGCACCGGCCGACCCCGCGAGGAATCCTTCGGCATCGCGTCAGGCACCGGCCGACCCCGCGAGGAAGTTCTCGAGCAGATGCTTGCCGCTGGCGGTCAGCACCGACTCGGGGTGAAACTGGACCCCCTCGGCGGGCAGCTCGCGGTGGCGCAGCGCCATCAGCACGCCGCCGCCGCGCGCGGACTCGACCAAGCAATCGGGCAGGCTCGCCTCCACCACGAGCGAGTGGTAGCGCCCGACCGCGAGCGGCGCCGGGAGGCCTTTGAAGATCGTCTGCCCGTCGTGCTCGATCGTCGTCGCCTTGCCGTGCACCGGCTCGTGCAACACGACCTTTCCCCCGAACGCCTGCGCGAGCGCCTGGTGGCCGAGGCACACGCCGAGCGTAGGGATGCCCGCCTCGGGCAGGCGCCGCGCAACCTGGAGGGAGATGCCGGCCTCGTCGGGCGTGCACGGGCCGGGCGAGATCACGCAGCGCTCGTAGCCGCCCTCGAGCAGCTCGTCGACCGACGCGCGGTCGTTGCGCACCACCCTCATCTCGGAGCCGAGCTCGCCGAGGTACTGGACGAGGTTGTACGTAAACGAGTCGTAGTTGTCGATCACGAGGACCCTCATCGAATCACGCTCACCCTCATGGCCAATCGACCTGTTCGCAGGCCAGCTCGATCGCCCGCATCACAGCGCGCGACTTCGCGACCGACTCCTCGTACTCGTACTCTGGCTTCGCGTCGGCGACGGTGCCACCGCCGGCCTGCACGTGGGCGACGCCGTCCTTGACGACGACAGTGCGAATGTGGATCGCGGTGTCGAGGTCGCCGGCGTAGCTGAGGTAGCCGATCGCGCCGCCGTAGCCGCCGCGCTTGATCGGCTCGAGCTCATCGATGATCTGCATCGCGCGCACCTTCGGCGCGCCCGAGAGCGTGCCCGCGGGCAGCACCGAGCGCAGCGCGTCGAGCGCGCCGACGCCCTCGCGCAGCGTGCCGGAGACGGTCGAGACGATGTGCATCACGTGCGAGTAGATCTCGATCTCCATCAGCTCATCGACGACGACCGAGCCGTACTCGCAGACCCGCCCGAGGTCGTTGCGGCCCAGGTCGACCATCATCACGTGCTCCGCGCGCTCCTTCTCGTCGGCGAGCAGCTCCGCCGCGATCCGCCGGTCCTCCTCGGTGCTCGCGCCGCGCGGGCGAGTGCCCGCGATCGGCTTCGTGAGCACGTGGCGCTCGGAGACGGTGAGCAGCGGCTCGGGGCTCGCGCCCGCGATCTGGAAATCACCGAAGTCGAGGTAGTACATGTAAGGGCTCGGGTTGACCGCGCGCAGCCCGCGGTAGATCGAGAAGGCCTCAACCGGGCTCTGCGCTGACCAGCGCTGCGAGGGCACGACCTGGAAGGCGTCGCCCGCGTGGATGTAGCGGACGATCCGCGCGACCATCGCTTCGAAGTCCTCGCGCGGCATGTTCGACTGAAAGCTCGGCGCCTCGCGCGGTGGGCGGGGCTGCTCGCGAGGCACGGCGCCCGCGAGCGCCTCGCGGACCCCGGCGATCCGCGCCGCGGCCTGCGCGTAGGCGCGATCGATGTCGGGCTCCGCGTCGAGGTTCGCGTTGACGAGGATCGTGATCGTGTGCTTGAGATGATCGAAGATCAGCAGCCCGTCCGTGAGCATCAGCGCGAGATCGGGGACGCCGACGGGATCCGGGTTGGGTTCGCCGAGCGGCTCGACCGAGCGCACGAGGTCGTAGCCGAAGACCCCGACCGCCCCGCCGGTGAAGGGGGCGCGGTCGATCGACGCGGGCAGCGGCGCTTGATCGAAGCGGGCGACGCGCTCAGCGACGAGCGCGTAGGGGTCACCGCCGTCGCCGGTCGTCCAGCGCAGCACGCCATGGGGAGCGAAGCCGATGAATGACCAGCGCCCGACACGCTGTCCCTGCTCGGCGGACTCGAGCAGGAAGGCGGGCGCCCCCGGTTCGAGTGCGCGCATCTTCAGGAAGGCGGAAACTGGCGTCTCGCAGTCCTCGACGAAGGTCACGGCGAGCGGGATCAGGTTGTAGGAGTGGGCGAGCTCGCGCACCTCCTCCAGCGGCGGCACGATTGCCAGGGGCCCTACGCGCGAGCCGTCCGGCGGCGCGCTAGGAGCGACGGGCATCGAGCACCCGCTCGGCATCGGCGAGCGCGCGTCCGCGGCTGTGGAGCAGCACGAGCAGGTGATAGATCACGTCCGCGGCCTCTTCGTCGACGCGCTCGTTGGACTCCTCGCGCGCGGCGCGTGCGACCTCCTCCGCCTCCTCCATCACCTTCTCGCCGATCCGCGGCGGGTCGTCGAGCAGCTCGACCGTGTAGGAGCCCGCCGGGCGTTCCCGCGCGCGCGCGTCGAGCGTCCGCTCCAGCGCCGGGAGCGTCTCGCAGGGCGCGGGCGGCTCGAGCTCGCCCCGGTGAAAGCACGTCCGCTCGCCCGTGTGGCAGGCCGGCCCCGCCGGCTCCACCAGCGCGAGCACCGTGTCGCCGTCGCAATCCAGCCGCAGCGCCTTCACCGTCTGGGTGTTGCCGCTCGTTTCGCCCTTGCGCCACAGCTCTTCGCGCGAGCGGCTCCACAGGTGCAGCTCGCCGGTCGCGCGCGTGCGCTCTAGCGCCAGCTCGTTCATATAGGCCATCGTCAGCACCTCACCCGAGCGCCAGTCCTGGATCACGCAGGGGACGAGCCCGCGCTCGTCGTAGGAGATCTGCGCGTCGATCGTCTGCTCTTGCATCGAGGACTCTTGCACCGAGGACTTCTCGCTGCGCGTCCGGGCGCCTGCCGGAGGGGCCTCGCTTGGCGGTTGGACGGTTTCTCGGTCGCCGGCTGCTGCGCTCATCTGCGGGATTGTAGGTTGCGTGGGGACAATGGCATCGCTTCTGGACCGCAAGCTGCTCGTGCTCACCGGCAAGGGCGGCGTCGGCAAGACGACGGTATCCGCCGCGCTCGGCCTGATCGCGGCGGATCGCGGCCTGCGTACGATCGTCGTCGAGCTGGGCGAGCAGCGCCGCCTGGCCGAGCTGTTTGGCATCCTCCCCGCGGAGGCGGGGGCCCACACCGAGCTGCGCGAGAACCTCTGGAGCGTCTCGCTCGACCCCGACCGGGCGCTGCTGGAATGGCTGCAATCGCTCGGCGGGCGCGTCTCCGGCCGCATGCTCGCCTCCAGCGGCACCTTCCAATACTTCGCCGCCGCCGCGCCGGGCGCGCGAGAGCTGGTCAGCATGGTCACGATCTGGAAACTGACGGAGGACGGGCGTGGACGGGGACGGGGGCGGGGGCGGGGACGGGGACCGCGCACGGGCGGCTATGACCTCGTGATCCTCGACGCCCAGGCGACCGGCCACGCGCTCGGGATGCTCCACTCGCCACAGACCTTCGGCGCGATCGCGCGCGTCGGGCCGATCGCCTCCCAGACGCGGCTCCTCGGCGAGCTGCTCGCCGATCCGGAGCGCTCGGGCTACGTCGCGGTCGCGCTACCGACCGAGATGGCGGTGTCCGAGGCGCTCGAGCTGCGGGACGGCCTGCAGCGGCAGATCGATCGAACGCTGGATGCGGTCGTCGTCAATGGGACTTTGCCGCGACGCTTCTCCGCCGCGGAGCTCGCACAGATCGAGGCGTTGGACGGAATCGCTCCCATGGAGGGCCGGGGCACGCGCAGCACGGATCGCAGCGGCTCGATGGGGCGTCCCGCGGCGGTCTCGGCAAGTCGCCGGGCGCCGGGTGATTCCGTGACACGCTCCGCCGCGCTGGCCGCGCGCGCCGTGCACGACCGCGCGAGCTTCCAGCACAACCAGCTCGCGCGCCTGCGCCGCCGCGACTTCGAGGTCCATCCGGTGCCCTTCCTGTTCGTCCCCTCGCTCGATCTCGCGGCGGTGCAGCGAATCGCGGGACACCTCTCGAAGCAGCTCTGACCCACGACTGCCGTGTGCAAACTTGACACGATTAGGGTGCGATTTGGACACACCGCGCAACCAAAAATGTGTCGAGAGTGTTGCGAAAACGTGTCAGGAAGATAAAGGGCGGGGAATGGTCTATATACAAAATGAATTGCGTAGCACGATGGTGTCACGCAGTTTAAAAAGAGGAACATAGTTCTCGGCCCCTTTAGGTTTGCCTCATTCGCACCACAAATGAGACAAAAAAGACGCAGGTGCACCCGAAATGCGACGAAAGTGCACTCAGGTGATGCCGAGGCGGTCAAGCAGGCCTTCGTCCCCGCGCCAGTCATGCCTGACACGCACCGACAGGTCGAGGTGAACCTGCGAGCCGAGCTCGCGCTCCAGTTCCTTGCGCGCGGCAACGCCGATCGCCTTGACCATCCGCCCGTGCGCGCCGATCAGGATCCCCTTCTGCGATTCGCTCTCGACCCAGATCAGGGCCCGCACCCGCGCGAGATCGTCGCGACTGCCGGCCACCCATTCGACCTCCTCGACGACCACCTCGACCGCGTGCGGCAGCTCGTGGAAGGTGCGCTTGATCACGGCCTCCCGGATCAGCTCCGCCAGCAGCACCGCCCGCGGCTGATCGGAGCTCGCGCCGGCGCCGAACATGAACGGCCCCTCCGGCATCGCCGCCTCGAGATGCTCGGCGAGCGCATCCACGCCGGCGCCGGTGCGCGCCGAGATCGGGAACACGTCCTCGGATACCCCCAGCGCGACGGCCTGCTCGAGCACCCCGATCATCTCCCCCCGCGTGAGGCGATCGGCCTTGTTCACCGCGATCGTCACCGCCGCCTGCCCGCCCGACCCCGCGAGCGCCTGCGCGATGAAGCGATCCCCCGGACCGACCCCCTGCTCGCCGTTGAGCACCATCAGCGCCGCGTCGCAGCCCTCGAGCTCTTGGCGCACGCGCTGGGCCATCCGCTCGGTGAGCGCGTCGCGGGGACGCTGCACGCCGGGCAGATCGACGAGCACGATCTGGCAGTCGCCGGCGCTGCGCACGCCGCGGATCGCCCGCCGCGTGGTCTGCGGCCGGTCGGAGACGATCGCCACCTTCTCCCCGACGAGCGCGTTCACGAGCGTCGACTTGCCGACGTTCGGCCGTCCGGCGAGCGCGACGAAGCCGCTGCGGGTGCCTCCCGTGCGTCCCGGGTCCCCGGTGCCTTCAGTCGTACGTCCCGTGCGACCCAAGTCCCCCTTACCTTCAGCAGTCGTACCTCCCGGGCCTCCCTTGCCTTCCTCGCTGTCGCTCACCGCGCCTCCCCAGCAAGCAGCTGCGCCTGCAGCGCGAGCATCTCACCGTCGTCTGTCTCGTGATCGAACCCGACCAGATGCAGCACTCCATGGACGATTGCCTCGCGCAGGTCGACGGTGTGCTCGGGGCAGATCACCACGTCACCCAGCTCCCGCTCGACGATCTCATCCTCAGCGGCGCCGTCGATTGGAAACGACAGGACGTCGGTCGGGCCATCTTTGCCGCGGTGCTGGACGTTCAGTTGCGCGATCCGCCGCTCGTCGACGTATTCGACCGCCAGATGCCCGTCCTCGATTCCGGCCGCGGCGGCCGCCAGCGCGCACAGGCGTCCCACCTCCCGCGGCGGCGGCGCGCCGGGCGCGAGCTCCGCGCCGAAGACCTCCACGTCGAGCATCGCCCTGCGGTTGCGCGACTCAGGCGCGACGGCGGTCGACGGCGGCGCGCAGCTCCGGGGCCCCGCGCTGGGAGTGCTCATCGTAGGCCTCGACGATCCGCTGGACGAGCTTGTGACGGACGACGTCCTCGCCGCCGAAGCGCAGGAACTCGATGCCCTCGATCGCGCCGAGCACCTCGCCCACGGCGATCAGACCCGACTGCTGCTCGCGGGGCAGGTCGACCTGCGTGACGTCGCCGGTGACCACCATCCGCGAGCCGAATCCCAGTCTCGTGAGGAACATCTTCATCTGCTCGGGCGTCGTGTTCTGGGCCTCGTCGAGAATCACGAACGAGTCATTAAGGGTCCGTCCCCGCATGAACGCGAGCGGCGCGATCTCGATCACCCCGCGCTCGAGGTACTGCGAGACCCGCTCGGGATCGAGCATGTCGTGCAGAGCGTCGAACAGCGGGCGCAGATACGGGTCGACCTTCGCCATCAGATCGCCCGGCAGGAAGCCCAGCCGCTCGCCCGCCTCGACCGCCGGGCGCGTGAGGATGATGCGGTTGACCTCGTGGCGCGCGAGCGCGGCGGCGGCCATCGCGACCGCCAGGAACGTCTTGCCGGTGCCGGCCGGTCCGACCCCGAAAGTGATCGTGCCCGAGCGGATCGCGTCGACGTAGCGCTTCTGGTTGACGGTCTTCGGCGCCACGCGCAATCCGCGGTGCTGCCAGACGACGTCCTCCAGAACCCGCGCCGGAGACTCGCGTGCATCGAGCGCGCCCGTCACGGCGGCGATCGTCGCGGCGTCGAGCTGATGACCGCGCTCGATCAGCTTCGCCAGCTCGCGCACGACCTGCACGCCGGCCTGCGTCTCGCGCTCCTCGCCGTCGAAGGTGATCAGGTTGCCGCGCAGGAACACGCTGCACTGCAGCTGCTCCTCCAACGCGCGCAGGACGGCATCCTGGCTGCCCGCCAGCTCGGCGGCGACCTCGTTGGAGAGCTCGATCTGCGACCTCATCCGCTTTTCTACGACGAGCCCTCGAGCGTGGCTCGCACGAGTGCGGAGACCCGCTTACCGTCGGCGCGGCCATCGACCGCCGCCATCGCCTTGCCCATCGCACGGCCCATGTCCTTCGGCGACTCGGCGCCACTGTCGCGCACGGCCTGCGCGACGATCTGCTCGAGCTCAGCCTCGGAGAGCTCCGGCGGCAGGTAGCCGGCGATCAGCTCGCCCTCGGCTTCCTCGCCGGCGGCGCGGTCGTCCTGGCCGGCCTCGCGATAGGCCTGGGCCGCTTCCAGGCGCCGTTTGCGCTCGCGGCGCAGCACCGCCAGCTCGTCGTCGGAGCCTTCCTTCGCGGCCTTCTGCAGCTCGGAGAGCACGAGCCTCAGCGCCCCGACCTTGTCCTTCTCGCCGGCGCGCATCGCGCCGTGCAGGTCGGTCTTCACCTCGTCGAGTATCGCCATCTCGAGTTCAGGATACGCCGGTCGGGGGTCGGCGACGGCGGACAAGCGCAATGGGTGGCTCGAAGATCCCGCGGTATCCACGAATCGAGCGGCCTCACCCGGCGAGAACCCACCCCGGCGGGCTCACTCGGCGAGGACGTCAGTCGGTCCTCACGGCTCATCGTCACCGGCCAGCGGCGTCGGGTCGCCCAGACGCCCTGGGTCGGAGGTGTCGCGACCGAACATCAGCGCCACGTTCCAGTCGACCAGCAGCCTGAGCTTGCGTTCGAAACCGGGCATCAGCAGCAGGTGGTAGGTGCGGGCGATGAACCACGCAGGCAGGCCGCGCCAGCGCAGGCCGAGCGTGAGCGCGACCGCCTGGTGGCCGCCGAGCTCGGCGACGACTCCTTTGGTGCGGTAACGGAACGGGCGCACGCGGCCGTTGCCGAGCGTCGCGGCCACGTTCCGTGCGACCAGCCGGCCCTGGCGAATCGCGTGCTGGGCCGTCGGGGGGCACGGCTGGCCCTTGCGCGCCGGGTCGGGCACGGCGGCGCAGTCGCCGATCGCCCACACGTGAGGCGAGCCCTCGACGCGCATCGTGCGATCGACCGTCACCCGCCCACCGCGATCGGAGGGCAGGCCCAGCTTTTCGACGGCCGGGCTCGGCTTGACCCCCGCCGTCCACACCACCGTGCGCGCCGGAACCCGTTCGCCGCTTGAAAGCGTCACGTCGCGCTCGGTGATCTCTTGCAAGGTGGTCTCGACGCGAACCTCTATGCCCCTGGCCTGCAGCTCGCGCGCCGCAAACTCGGACAGGCCTCTCGGCACCTCCTGCATGATCCGGTCCTTCGTCTCCAGCAGCACCCAGCGCATGCCCTGCGCGCGGCAGCGGGGATACAGCTCGAGCGCCTGCGCGGCGAAGTCCTGCAGCTCGGCCAGCCCCTCGACGCCCGCGTAGCCGGCGCCGACGAACACGAAGCCGAGGTACTCCGCGCGCCGCTGCGGATCCTCCAGCGACTCGGCGATGTCCATGCAGCTCAGCACGCGGTTGCGCAGCGCGGTGGCGTCCGACAGCGACTTGAAGCCGATCGCGTGCTCGGCCAAGCCGGGGATCGGTAGCGTGCGCGAAACCGATCCCAGCGCCACGATCAGCTGGTCGTAGCCGAGCTCGATCGGCTCTCCGTCGATGCGCCTGACCGTGAGCGTGCGCCGGGCGGGGTCGCCGCCGGTAACCGTACCGACCAGCAGGTCGGTGTGAGGTAGCTGCGCGCGTAGCGGGACGACCACGTGACGGGGGTCGAGCGTCGCGCCCGCGGCACCCGGGAGCAGTGGCGTGTAGAGCATGAAGTTCGCATCGTTCACGAGCGTCACCCGCGCGCTGTTCGCTGGCAGCAGATGTTCGAGCGCGCGGGCGGCGTAGAGCCCGCCGAAGCCTCCACCTGCGATCACGATTCGCCACGCCATCTCCCTCGGAGGCTAGAGCCGATGTGTAGTCGAGGCTATGCGCACGAATGATCGAGACCATTCACACAAGGCGCCCACCGTGATCGTGGGAGACGCGCGTGGCACGCCAGGCGCGCAAGACGCGCAAGACGCGCGCACGGGGCGTACGTCGGTCGATCGCATAGGGCCGAGGAGCGCCGACCGCACGGGACAGGCGGCCAGCCAATATCGTGCGGCCCCGTGAACGCCTCCTCGCTCTACGCCGACGCGCTCGCGCCGTTCCTGGCCGAGGTCGAGCGCCTGCGCCCCGCCGGCGCCGAGGTGTTCGACGCGCACACGCACCTCGGGCTCGACGAGGATGGGCGCTCGCTCAGCCTGCCGGCGCTGCTCGCGCTGCTCGACGACGCGGGCGCGCGCCGGGCCTGCGTCTTTCCACTGCACGATCCGGAGCGCGCACCGGCCTACCGCGTCCCCAATGATCGCGTGCTCGCCTGGGCCGGCGAGAGCGAAGGGCGGCTACTACCCTTCTGCCGCCTCGACCCGGCCGAAGATCCTCTCGCGGAGGGCGAGCGCTGCCTGACCGCGGGCGCGCGCGGGATCAAGCTGCACCCTCGCGCCCAGGCCTTCGGCTTCGCCAGCGCCGAGATGGAGGGCATCTTCACTCTGGCCGAATCCGCCCGTGTGCCGATCCTGATCCACGCCGGGCGCGGCCTGCCGCCCTTGGGTGATGAGCTCGTCGATCTCACCCTGCGCCATCCGGACGTGGTGCTGATCCTCGCCCACGGCGCGATCTGCGACCAGGGGATCATCACCTCGCGCCTGGCCGACCACCCGGGCGTGCTCTACGACATCTCCTGCTTCTTCCCGCTCGACGTGATCGAGCTGCTCGCGCGTGCGCCGATCGAGCGGATCGTGTTCGCCTCCGACCCGCCCTACGGCCTGCCCGCCACCTCGCTCTACATGGCGCTGCGCGTCGCCGCCCACGCCGGCCTCGACGAGGACGCCGTGCGGGGAATGCTCGGCGGCACGATCGCCGGGCTGTTCGACGGGCGTGGCCTGCCGCCGGTGAGCAGGCCGCGGCGCGGGTCCTCGATCACGCTCTCCGGCCGGCTCGCGCGGGTATATGGATATGGCAGCCTCGCCGGCCCCGCGATCTTCATGGGCTCGGCCGAGCAGGCCCAGGCGATGCTCGAGATGGCGCTCGCCGCCTGCCGCGACCCCGACCCGGGCGATGTCGGCGAGGCGCTGGAGACGATCGAAGCGGCGCTGACCGCGGCCGGCGCGCTGCTCGCGACGCAGACCGAGGACGGCACCCGTGGGGCGATCGATCTCGTCTACCGCGCAATCGTGCGCGCCGCCACCGAGCTGCCCGATCGCGACTGAGCGGTCGCGATCAGGACACGAGCCACGCGACGGCCCACTCGCCCTGCTCGCGTCGCTCGCGCTCGTGCATCCCAAGGCGCTCGCTAAACGCCTCCACCACCTCGTCGACCTGCTCCCTCAACAGCCCTCCCGCCAGCAGATGCGCAGGCGCGTGTGACATACCAAGCGCCAGGTCGAGCAACAGTGGGCGCAGCAGGTTCGCGACCACCACGACCGGCCCTGCCGGCCCGTCCGGCGAGCCGGCCTGCGCATCTGGATGGAAGTCCGGGCCGTCCTCCGCATCTGGAGTGAAGACCGAGCTTGGATCCACATACGTGTCCGAGTCCGCCCCGGGATTCGGGTCCGCATCCAGCCACGGCAGCGCCTGCGTGCGCAGATCGAAGCGGCGCACCTCGATCGCCACCCCGTTCACGCGCGCGTTCTCCTCCGTCGCCGCGACGCTCTCGCGCTCGTGGTCGAGACCGAGCACCGGCGCGAATCCCAGCCGCGCGGCGGCGATCGCCAGCACTCCCGAGCCCGTGCCAACGTCCAGCAGCGGCCACGGCCGATCCTCGAGCGCCGCCAACTTCAGCAACAGTTCCAAGCACAGGCGGGTAGTGGCGTGGGCACCCGTTCCAAACGCCTGCCCGGGGTCGATCACGATCTCCTCGGCGCCCTCGCGATCGCTCGCCGCCTCCCACGGCGGTCGTACATGCAGGCCTGGCATGGGACTGCCCCGCGGCGGCTCGATCAGGACCGGACGGTGAAAGCGCTTCCAGCGCTCCGACCAATCGTCGGCGATCTCGGTGCTCGAGACCTCCACCGACCTATCGCCCACCGCGGCGTTCAAATCGGGAAGCTCAGGCAGCTCCCCCGGCGCCCCGTAGACCGCATACTCGACCGTCTCGGAGCCGATCTCCACCTCCTCGACGCCGCCGGGGGTGAGCTCGAGGAGCTCCGCCAGCACGATCTCGGCATCCTCGCGGCGCGCGCGAACGGCCAGCCGGATCATGTTCTCTGGCTATCTCGACTGGCCATGGCAGGTGGGAGCGGCGCCGATGCCACCCGTTCTGTTCGGGGTCTCTCGCTCCGATCCCGGCCGGGTCGGGTTTGCGTAGCGCTCACGCGCCATCGCCGCGCAGCGTGCGACGCAGCTTGGCGAACATCGATTCCTCGGTGCGCAGGTTCTCCGCCGTGAGCGTCCCGTTCAGCCGCTGCAGCAACTCGCGCTGCTCCTCGCTGAGGCGGCGCGGGATCACGACGTTGACGACCACGCGCAGATCTCCGCGCCGGCCACGACGCAGTCCCGGCATCCCCTCCCCGCGCAACGTCAGCACCTCGCCCGGCTGCGTGCCCGCCGGCACCTCGATCGTGGCCGTGCCTTCCAGCGTCGGGGTCTCGAGCGTCGCCCCGAGCGCCGCCAGCGGGGCCGGCACGTCGAGCGCCGCGATCAGATCGTCGCCTTCGCGCACGAAGCGCTCGTCCTCGCGCACCCGCACGAGCACGTACAGATCTCCTGCCGGGGCGCCGGCCTCGCCGGCGTGCCCGCGTTCGGACAGCCGGATCCGCTGACCGTCGGCGATCCCCGCCGGGATCTCGACGTCGAGATCGCGCTGTGCCGCCTTGCGCCCGCGCCCGCGACACTCGCCGCACGGCTGCTTGGGCACGCGGCCGTCGCCGTGGCAGACGTCGCAGAGCACCGTGCGCGCCATCTGCCCGAACGGCGTGCGTGTCACAGCCTGCAACTGACCGCGACCGCCGCAGCGCTCGCAGGTCTCGATCGGCGTGCCCGGCTCCGCGCCGTTGCCGTGGCAGTGCTCGCAGCGCTCGACCGCTTCGTAGGCGACCTGTACGGTCGCGCCCTGCGCCGCCTCGAGCAGCTCGATCTCGACGGCCACCGCCAGATCCCCGCCCGCGGCCGGACCCGCCGAACGCCCGCCGAACGCGCCACCGCCCCCACCGCCGAAGAACGTCTCGAACAGGTCGCTGATCGAGCCGAAGGCGTCGAAGTTGGGGGCATATCCACCGGAGCGCAGGCCCTCGTGGCCGTAGCGGTCGTAGGTCGCACGGCGCTCTGGATCGGAGAGGATCTCGTTGGCCTCGGCGGCCTCCTTGAACTTCTCCTCGGCCTGCGGGTCGTGCGCGTTGACATCGGGATGCAGCTCCATCGCCAGCGCGCGAAAGGCCTTCTTGATCTGCTGCTCGTCGGCGTCTCGTGCGATGCCGAGCACCTCGTAGGGATCGCGCGGGCTGGATGTCCGGCTCATCGTCTGCGATCTCGATCGTGGCGTTCGGGCATCTGGCAACACCCGTCGGCGTTATACGTGGGCATCTCATGCGCGAGCATCGGGCAATACCCGTCGGCGTTATGCGTGGGCATTGGGCGATCGGCCTCAGTTCTCGGCATAGGCGTCTTCGACGAAGCGCGACAGCTCGTGCGCGGCCTCGCGCACGGTGACGATCGCGCCGGCGTAGTCCATCCGCACCGGCCCGATCACCGAGACGGCGCCGAGGTTGCGTGCGCCGACCCCGTAGCCGGTCGCGACCAGGGCGAGCGAGCGCATCGCGGGGATCTCGTTCTCGTGGCCGATCCGCACGTAGACCCCGGACTGGCCGAGCGCCGTGCGCAGTACCCGCAGCAGCGCGACGCGCCGCTCGAGCAGGCTCATCAGCTCGTTGATCTGCTCGGCGTCCTGAATCTGACCGGCGGAGAACAGCCGCGCGGTGCCGTCGAGGTACAGCGTGTCCTCGCTCTCGGCTGAGATCTCGCTGAAGGCCACCGCCAGGCGCGCGAGGAACGCCAGCTCGGTCGCCGACAGGCTCGGATCGACCAGGCGCTGGTTGAGCATCCTCGCTCCCAAGCCAAGGCCGACGAGCCGCTCGTTCAGGTACTCCCCCGCCCACGCCACGAGGCCCGAGTCGACGGCGTGCTCGAACGTCACGAGCATCTTCGAAACCCCGCCGGTCGAGGTGATGACCACGACCATCACCACCTGCGGCTGCAGCGCCAGCACCTCGACGTGCCTGATCGTCGCCGTGTCCATCGCCGGCGCGGAGACCACCGCCAGCAGGTTCGTGACCTGCGAGAGCGTCTCCGTGGTCGCACGCATCGCCTCCTCCACCTCGCGGCGGATCAGCGACAGCTCCAGCCGTCGCGCCGGCACGAGCCCCTGGCCGGAGGCGAGCATCCGGTCGACCACATAGCGCTGGCCCGCGTCCGTCGGGACGCGACCGGCCGAGACGTGCGGATGCGCGAGCAGCCCGTGCTCCTCGAGCAGCGCCAGCTCGTTTCTGATCGTCGACGGTCCGCAGTCGAGCTCGGCGTCGGCTGCGAGCAACCTCGACGCGACCGGCTGGCCGGTCTGCAGGTAGCCGTCGACGACCTTCGCGAGGATCAGCTCCTGCCTGGGGGTCAGCACCACTTGTTCCATCCGTCGTAGTTCGGCAAGGCTCTGATTCTACGAGCCGCCTGGGCGTGGCAGCCCGCGTACGTCTGAGGACCTACGCCGCATCCGAACCGCCCATACATCCGCCGGGGCGCCTGGAACGTCCGACGCCCGGCGCGTGCGAGTCGTCTGCGCAGGCGCGCGCGTCTGAGTATCTGTCCGAAAACCCCTCAGCTCGCGTTCCAGCGACCGCTGAGGAAAGATCTCGGGGTTCTCGGACCGTTTCTATGCGAGCTCCAACTCCGCTTCGGCGTTGCGAATGATCTGCTTGCCGGCCTGCTCGGCGACGGTGTCGACGATCGCTTTCCCGTCGCTCACCTCGCGCACCGTGCCGCTGACGATGACCTCCTGCTCGGGCACGCCCATGCCGCGGAACTGCACGACGAGGCGCTTCAGACGCTCGGGTCCACCGGCCGCCTCGGTCTGCGCGCGGGCGACCTGCGCCATCGTCCACAACCCGTGCAGGATCCGCCCCGGCAGCCCGACCGCTTTGGCGAAATCCTCGTCGATGTGGATCGGATTGAAGTCGCCGGAGGCGCCCGCGTAGCGAGCGGTGAGGTACTTGTCGGGGGTGACTCGCACCTCGGGAATCTGCGCTCCTGCGGTCAGATCGGCCATCTCAGCTCACGCTCCTCGAAAAATGTTCGCTTCGGTTCATGTTCGTGTTCGTGTTGATGTTCATGTTCCGCACCACTCGACTCACGCTCCTCGAAGGATGTTCGTTCCCATTCATGTTCCGCACCACCGGATCACACACCCCGCACGATGTTCGTCCAGGTGCCGCGGCACACCTGCTCGCCGCGCTGGTTCCTCGAGACGGACTCGAACACGTAATACCCGCGACCGTCGCTCTCGTGGATGTCCTTCACGCTCGCAACCGTCGTGATCTCATCGCCCGCCACGACCGGCGGGCCCCACTCGAACTCCTGGCCACCGTGCACCATCATCGCGAAGTTCAGCTCGATCTCGGGGTCGAAGATCGGCGGTCCGACCGACGGGGCGCAGTAGACGACGGCGAACATCGGCGGCGCCACCACATCGGCATAGCCGGCCGCGCGCGCGGCCTCGACGTCGAGGTGGATCGGGTTGGTCTCGCCGACCGCCCGGGCGTACTCCTTGATCTTCTCGCGACCGACCGCGTAGAGCGTGGGCTCATACGTCTTGCCGACCGCCTGGCTGTTGACTGGCACCGGATCTCGCTCCTCGTGCGCGGGGACGTTTGGTTTGGTTTGGTTTGGTTGGGTTGCTCGATTGCCTCGAAGCCGCCGCGTTTGCTCGGCTGTCTGACTGAGCACGCCGCGGCGCGCCAGTTTACGCGGACGGCGCGCGGCACGACCGGACGGCGCGCGGCGCGAGCCCGACCTCGGACCGCGGCACGAGCCCGACCTCGGAGCGCCGATTGGCTCCTTAAATGCGAAAGGGACCGCCTGGTCAGCCGTCGCGCGGTCGGGTCCGAGTCCGAGCTGGAGGCCGGATCCGCCGATCCGCCAGTCCGCTTTGCGATAGCCAAGCGGGCCGGCGTTGATCCGCCGGGCTTTTCTCTGCACGAGTAGAGCGCCGGACGGGGACCGGGGATTAATGCAAAAGCTCCCCGAGGCCCAGCGGTGGGGGCGCGGTCTGGACGCCCCCACCCTGTGCTCGCCGCGATCCGGCGCCGCTGCGATCAGAAGACGAGATCGTCGTCCTCTGCGCCGGCGCCCACGCCGACCAGCTCGCCGGGCGATCCGTCGTAGCTCTCGCCGGCCAAGCCACGGTCGGCATCGGCATCGAAGTCATCCCTCGGCTCGCCGCCCGGCCGATCGCCGTCGGCGCGCTCACCGGGACGGTCGAGGAACAGCACCGTGTCGGCGACGACGCTGACCGCCTGGCGCTTCTGCTGGTCTGGGGTTTCCCACTCCCGCCATTCCAGCCGCCCGTCGATCGCGACGCGGCTGCCCTTGCGTGTGTAGCGGCTGACGCTCTCCGCGGCGCCGGCGAAGGCGCTCACGTCGAAGTAGTTGGGCTTGTCGCGATACCCGCCCTCGCCGTCGCTGCGGGACGCATTGCATGCGACCCTGATGTTGCACACGCTCGAGCCCGAGGACAACGTGCGCAACTCTGGGTCCTTCGTGAGACGTCCGATCAGGACGACGCGGTTGATGGTGAAGCCGGACATTCTGGGTCTCCGTTCGTCGATGGTTGACCCCCCACCGAGAAAGCTACGCCGCGTCTGGGACGGTTTACGAGATCGGGGCGCTTTTCGGCGCAGATCGACCCCCTCCGCAGCGCCCCGGACGGGTGTCCCGGCCGAGGCCGGGACACCTGCCTCGACGCGAGACCCCCACCGAACAGAACGCCACCTCAAGCCGCAACATCCGCTTCCGGGGGTAACCCTCGATCCGGGCTGGAAGCGATCTCGGCTCGGGGCGCTCCTTCCGGACGGGGCACCGCGTCGAGTCCGAGCACGGCGATCCGCTCCCCGGCCTCGACCTGCTCGAGCGCACGCTCCAACGCACGCCGCACCTCCGGCGGGGCGAGATAGAGCACCCCCGCCACGCAGCGGCAGCGCGCCCAAGCGCGGCAGATCTCCGCCAGGCGCTGCGGCGCCTTGACGGTCAGCTCGACCTCTACCGCCACCGGCAACTCAACCTCGCACGCACCGTGTTCGGCATCGCGGGCGTGCTGGACGTCGCGGGCGCTCTGGACGTCGCGGGCATCCTGGACGTCAAGGGTCTCCCGAGCGTCGGTGGTGTCCCGGGCGTCGCCGGCGCCCTCCGTACCCACAGCACCCTGCGCCTCCACGGCACCCTCCGCGTCCACAGCCTTCACCGGGTCCACAGCGTTCCCGGCACCCACACCACCCGCCTCCCGCGGCCACAGCACGAGGTCGGGACGGTGCAGCAACGGGCCGCCGTCCGGCGCGATCCCCAGACGCGCGCTCGCCAGCGCCACACCGCCACGCTCGCGCTCGTCGCGGCGCAGCTCGCGCTCGCCGAGCACCGCGTGATCGGGATAGCAGCGCTCCAGCGCCGCCGCGACCCACGCGCACACGATCAGGTGGTGGGCATTCGAAGCGCTCACGCGACACGGATCGAGGCCCTGCAAGGCAGCCACGCGCAGACCTGCCCGCGTCGCGGTGAACAGCGCCGGCTGCTCCGCCAGCGGTCGCTTGCGCGACAGCCAGCCCACCTTCTGCAGCGCCTGTAACCGCCCCTGAGCGGAGGCGACGCTCACGTCCAGGCGGTCGGCCAGCGCCTCCGCCGTGACGGCGCCGATGCGCGCCGTCCACTGCATGATCGCCACTCGCTCGGGCGAAGGGGTGAGATCTTTGCGGACCATTTTGGGTCCTCCTTTTCTGTTCGGATTGATTGGTCTTCACTGCCGCAACCCGACAGAGCCCCGCGCCACACCCGAGAAAGCCCCCGTTGGGGAGCCCTCGATCGGTGCGACACGGGACCCCGTGGGGTGCTGCTACTGCTGGTGCTACCGCCTGGTGCTACGGCTGGTGCTTGCTGGTGGTGGGTCAGCGATGGGCTGCGACCGAGAACATCTGGGTGAGGCTCACGGTCCCGCCGTCAGCCAGTCCGAGCACCGCCGCCCAGCCACGCGGGAGGCCCATGATCTGCTCCGCTCGCAACACGTTCTCGTGCTCTCGCGTGCGGGTGTGCCCACCGTCGCTGTGGTGCGAGGTCCTCCACACGCCCCTGGTCTCGGTCATGCTGGCGATCAGTTCCGCCGAGGCGGGGACGACCTGGCGGTGGGCGATCAGCGTGGACAGGTTGCCCATCACCTGATCCTGCAACAGCTCCCGGCCCGGCACGCGCAGGTCGGCGAGCTCCTGCGTGCCCAACAGCAGGCTTATGCCCGCCCCGCGTGCCCTGGCGAACAGACCAACGACGCGCTCGGGAACGATCGCCGAGAACTCGTCGATCATCACCAGCGTCGCCAGCGGCCGGCTCTGAAGCGCCGCGACCATCGCCTGCAGGTCCTGCACGATCGCCGCCCCGAGCATCTGCGCGAGCAGCGGCCGGCGATCGGCCTCCAGGTTGAAGTACACGACCGCCCGCGTCCTCGCCGCATCGAGCAGGTCGAGCCGCTGCGCGCCATCCGTCTGCGGATCCAACCAGGGCCCGATGTCCGACTCGGCCATGATCGCCAGCCGATCGCGCACGCCCACCAGATCGCCCTGCTGGCGCTTGGTGAACCGGTCCAGGTAGTCGTGCGTCATCTGCGCCTCTTGCTCGGGCAGGTTCCGCGCGAGCACCTCCAGGCAGATCGGGTCGAGTTGCTCCACCAGCGCCCGCAGGCTGACCTCCCGCCCAGCCCCGCGCAGCACGCGCACCGCGTGGCCGAGATAGCGCTGTGCCTGGCGCAGGTAGTGCGGCTCGGTGAAGCGCTCGCCGGCCAGCACCTTGTCGGCGATCTCCGTCTCCGAGCCCCGCGCATAGGGGTTGTAGACGGACGGGCCCTGCGGGGTCCATTCGATGAACTGCCGGCCGGTGTCCCGGGCCACGTCGCGCAGCTCATCTCGCAGGTCGCGATCGCCCTTCGGGTCGATCACGATCGTCCCCATGTCGTGCTCGACCGCACGCACCGCCGTCCAGGTCATCGTGACCGTCTTGCCCGAGCCGGCGGCGCCGACTACGAGGGTGTGCGTACCTCCGGCCGGACCACCGAGCGGGATCGTCACGAGGCGGCTCTGTTCATCTTCGCCGACGATCAGCCGGTCGCCGCCTCCTCGAAACCATTCCTTCGCCGCTGCGCCGCCGAACAGCGGGGTCTTGCCGATGGCCCTGCCGAGCCGGTCCCACGCCTCGGCGAGGATCGGGCTGCGGGGAGCCCAGCCGGCGATCAGGCGGGGGGCGGTGCGGCGCACGAACGTGCGCAGCGCATCCAGCGGTCCTCGCCGGCCGGCCGCCAGCTCCGCGAGGTCAGCGCCGGCGTCGACCTCTTCGCGGTGCCAGCGCCTGCCGCGCACGCTCGCGCACAGCGCTGCGATCCCCAGCGTCCAGGCGACCGAGCCGCCGAACAGCGGGCCCACGAGCAGATCGGCCGCGAGCGCCGTGGGAGCCCAGGTCCAGCGCAGGTGCCGGTGGTGCATCAGCCTGACGGCGACCAGGCCGATTGCGACGCCGATCACGCCGTACGCGACGGTCGTGGTCAGCCAGTGTGCGAGCTGCTCGATCGGCTCCAGAGAGTTGGGAGCCCATTCCTGGGATGTGTTGGTGGGTGGTGTTTCTGAGGGCATTTCGCCGCTCCTTTCGTGTGGCCGGCCCCGTGTCGGGCAGGCCGTCGGTGACCGCCCCCGAGGGGCGGTCGGGGTGGTTAACGAGCGACGGCGGACCCGAGGGCCCGCCGTCGCGGTGTGCTTGGCGGGCCGTTCGGCCCGCGGGTTCCGGCGCCCCAGATGCGGGACGCCGGGGTTGCCTGCTCAGGAGGCGAGCTCTGCGAGCAGCACGCCGTGGCGCGTGTCGAACGGCTGAGGCGCCAGATCGCTTGCCTCAAACCACGACGGCGCCGCTTCCGCGAGCGTCCCGCACCGGCCCGACTCGTGACGGCGGCCCCGCTCGTCCAACGGGTAGAGCGGCGCGAAGTCCGTCGCCACCGCCGTCGTGCCGCTGTCCTGCAGCTGCTCCGCCAGCTTTGGTGAGAGCATCAGCGCCGGGTCGAACTCCTCACCGCGCTCGTAGGCGATGGCGGCGAGCGTCCTGATGGATGGTGTGCGTGTACGCATGGGTATGCTCCTTTGGCTTGGGCTCTCGCGCCTCTGGTGTAAAAGCGACGCGGGAGCTTTGGTTGGCGGCCGTCCCTTGTGGGCGGCCGTTTTTGTGCGTCAGACCGTCCGGCGGGAGGGGTCGCATCCGAAGACGCGATCCTCGAAATGACTGCCGAACGCAAAACGGCGAGCCCGAGGGCTCGCCGTCAAGTTGTGTGCTTCGTGGCTGGGCGTTGCGCCGCCGCCACGGTTCTGTGCTTCGTGGCTGGCCGTTGCGCCACCGCCACAGCTGTGTGCTTCGTGACCGGCCGTTGCGCCACCGGCCACGGCTCTGTGCTGCATGATCGGCCCGCGCGCCCGGCGAGGTCCATCTTGCTCTGCGCGACGGGACGTTCTCGAGCCCGTCGAGGCCTTGTTCGGTTCGCGGCAGACGCTCCGTGCCCGCCAAATGCGCCGCCGACGGCGCGAGCTCAGATCAGCCTGTAGCCGATCCCCCAGACCGTGATCACCCAGCGTCCGCTGCCGTCCAGGTCGAGCTTGCGGCGCAGACGGCAGGCGTGGCTGTCGACCGTGCGCGTCGCCACGTCCGCCTGATAACCCCAGACCGTGCGCAGCAGCTCCTGCTTGCCGAACACCCGCTGCGGGGCGCCGGCGAGCTCGAGGAGCAACTCGTACTCCAGCGGGCGCAGCTCGATGCGCCGGCCGTCGAGGCTCACGGCGCGGGCCTTGGTGTCGATCGCGAGCGCGCCGACCTCGATCGTGCGGCCGTGCTCGGCGGGACTCTCGCTGCGACGCAGAACCGCTCGCAGGCGCGCCCGCAGCTCGAGGTACCGCGCCGGGTGGGCGAGGAAGTCATCGGCGCCCGCCTCGAAGGCCCGCAGCATGTCGAGCTCATGCCCTCGCGCCGAGACGACGATGACCGGGAGATCCCGGGTCCACGGCGCGTCCTCCCGGTCGAGGTCGCGAATCTCTCCCAACAGCTCCAGCGCGCCGCGTGGGGAGCCGAGATCTCCGATGACCGCCAGCGTCGGCGCGCAGTCCGCAGCCAGAGCGCGAGCGTGCTCGGCACTACGCGCCAGCCGGGCGCGATAGCCGTCGGCTATGAGCTGCGAGACGCGCGCTCCACCCAGTGCGGCGTCAGCCTCGACCACGAGGACCGCAACGGTGGCGGCATCGTGGTCGGCGTACCGGCCTTCGCGCGGCGTTCCAAGGGCAGCGTTCGCCGCTTGTCCGGCGGCGTGGCGGATCCTCGGAAGGGCATTGTTCGATGCTCGGCCGGAAACGCTCGCGATCCGCGCCGGCCACGCAGCCTGCTGCTCGATGACCCGCTCGAGGAGCGCGGCGCCGGTGGCGGTCATCATCCGAGCTCCACCTCGCGCGGGCTGATGCCAAGACCGTGGCGTGCGATCAGCGCCAGCACGTCGGTGTGGATCCACGGCGTGGGCGTGCGCCCGCCGCCTTCCGGCGCGAGCCCCAGACGCCGAGCCAACCAGCTGGTCTCGCCGCTCGTCCTGCCTCGGGCGTCGCATCTGACTTTTCCACAGCGCATCGCGATCTCGCTCATGCTCAGTTCCTGGCTCGCGGCGACGGCGAGCGCAGCCCGGCGCAGGCCACGGTTGAGCACGATCTCGCTTCTTTCCACCCGCGCCCGCTCGGTGCGCAGCATCGACGTCGAGACTTCCGGATCGGCGCGATGCAGGGCGAGCGCCCTGGATGTGATCGTGCGTACCGGCTCGTAGCTTTCGAGGCTCGCGATCACCTCACGCATGCCGACCGGCTCAGATCGCTCCGCGGCTGGAGAGCTGCGGTGCCAGCGCAGCTCCGGAATCGACATGTCGGCCAGGCAGAGCTCCAGCCGGTATGTCCATCCCCGTCTGTCGGCGAGCACGGCCGGGCTCGACAACGCCTCCGCTTCAGGGTCCGGGTCTTGTTCCTCGGCCTCCCCGAACGGGCTGGCCCGTAGATCCTCGGCAGTGACGCGCCTGCACCAGCGGCCTGCGGTGTCGCGCAGGTAGTGCTCACACACCAGGACGGCGTTCTCCGGAGGCTCGTCGGCAGCAAGGTGCGCCACAAGCCGCCGGTCGCCGAGGGTGCTCGCGTCACGGTCGACAACGAGCACGCTGCCTCGAGCGCCGGACAGCGCCACCACCTGGCGCTTGCGACCGTCGGGGTCGATGTAGCGGCCCAGCAGACCGCGCTCGCCGCAACCAGAGTCACGCCTGGAACTCGCGGTCGAGGGTCTCTTTGAGCGCGTCGCTTGGCGTGCGGTCGATGGCGGGGGCGTGGCGGTGGTGGTCATGGCAGGTCTCCTGGCCGGTCTGTTCGGGGATGCCCGAGAGGACGTTTGAGGAAGGCCTTGTAGGGACCAATTCGCCGAACTTCAAGTGCCGGTGCAGCGACGTCGACGGCGTGTTGCGAAAGTCCGAGAACCCCTTAAGGGGGTCTCGGAAATCGTCTCCCGGACACTTCGACCGATGCAAAGTTGGCGCGAAAACGCTCACCGCCGTTAGGACCACGAGGGCATCGGGGACGGTCGCGGGCGCAGTCAGAGCGGCTGTCTGACCTGGCTGCGATCGACTTCGGTGCTCGCTCGAAAGTGAGCTGTGAGGGTCGGCGTGGGCCGAACGGCTTGGGGGAGCGAAAAAAGAAGTGGCGGCGATAGTAGCTCTCCGCGCGTGGGCGTCAAGCCGGGAGGCCGGTAGCTGTGCCTGGAGGGCTCGCCGTCGCCTCGATGACCCCTGCAGTTTGGCTCTAGGAAGCCGAACTGCACTGTCTTGGCGCGCTGTTGCGGGCGCTTTCGAGAGCAAGGCGACTGCGGCTTATCGCTCCGATGAGAGGCGGCAACTGCATGGCCGGAGGGGGCGACGGCGCTCGGAGCCCGGCAAATGCATGAGCGTTTGCGCGCCATTCTGCACTCCTCGCGTGCGCGCGACTCCCATGCGCCACGACCCCCCGACATCTCCCACGCGCCGTGACTCCCTGCCAAAGAGGATGCCGAACCGGTGAGCCCACAACCCGACCCGACAATGCCGAGTCGAGCTACCGAGAGCGCGAGTTGAAGGCCTGCTACTCGCCGGCCGGCACAGCCGCAAGCAACTCCCGTGGCTCCGCCCTCGCCTCGCGCGCACACGGATCCCCGCCCGCCACCGACACGCGCACCTCTGGCGGCAACGGCGGGACCCCGTAACCGCGCAGCACTCCCTCGTGCACGTCACGCTCGGCCACGAACAGGATGCCCGCGCGGCCCGGGTACTCCCAGTCGGCCGGGTACTCGCCGGCGTAGGCGCGACACGCGGTCAGCAGTGCATCTGCGCCGCGCGCGCACTCTCGGGCACGTGCGCGATCGCGGCAGACAAACACAACCGCGGGCGGCGCGCCGAGCCGCCGGCCGTAGCGGATGGTATGAACCGACCAGCCGGCGAGTAGATGGTCGTAACGCTCAAGCTTTCCCGCCCCGCGACCGGTCGGTAGGCGATCGTCGAGCTCGACGAGCAGGTCGCTAGCGATACCAGGCTGCCCGCCCACCGGACCCGGTAGCTCGATCGTGAGATCGGGGCGGACCGTCTCGAAACGCTCCACCAGAACCCTCGCCCCCGCGGCGTCGGTGCGCAGGAACTCGTGGGGCGAGCGTCCTCCCGGCAAAGTCAGATCCGCCGGCCCGAGCGCCCGGCGGCCGTCGGGTGTCGAGCGCAGCGGCGGGGAGAGCACCGACTCGCTCGCGCCCCGCAGGCCGAGCGGCGCGCCTTCCACGGCATGCTCGAGCGCGAGCGCCCAGCCGGCGACGTGCACGTCGTGGCGCGCTCCTCGCAGCACCCGGTCACCCTGCACCGGGGCGGCCGGCGACGTCGGCCCGGACAGCGCCTCCACGTCTGCCTCCTCGACCCCCGCGAGCCGGTCGTGGGCGTGCAACAGCTCCAGGCCGAGCGGAGTGATCGCATAGCACATCGGCACGCCGCCGCCGTCGCGGCGGTGGAACTGAAAGCGCCGCACAAGCCCCGCATCCGACAGTCGCTTCAGGCGGCGCTGCGTCGTGGTGGCCGCCCGCTCCGGATTGAAGCGACGGTGGACCTGGCTGCTTAGCACGTGCCGCATGCAGGCGACGAGCGCGAGGATCTCGAGGTCGAGCGCCTCAGGCTTCAGCGACCGCGGCTCGAGCACCGGCTTGGCCCAGCGCACGCTGTGCGCGCCGTCGAGATCGACGAGCTCGCGATAGCTGTCGGGCGGGGTTCCGGGCCCCTTTGGGGTTCCCGGCACTGCCGTGGTTCCCCGCATCGCAGGGGTTCCCGGCGCCGCAGGGGTTCCCGGCCCCTTTGGAGTTCCCGGCCCCGCTGGGACTCCCGGCCCCGCTGGGACTCCCGGCCCCGGGGGGATCCCCGGCCCTGAGGTTCCAGGCCCCCTGGGAGTTCCCGGCCCCGTGGGAGTTCCCGACGCCACCGGGTTTCCCGACCCCGCAGCGGTTTCCGGCGCCCCAGCGATTTCCCGCGCCGCAGAGGTTTCCTGCGCCGCCGGGGTTCCCCGCACCGCCGGATCTCCATCGGTAGCAGGTCTGGCAGGCGCGGGCCGCCGCTCTGTGACCACCGTGACTTGGGTTGAATCCGGCGGAGCCTCCACAGGTCTACCGCCACCACCACCACCACCACGGCGCTCGCGGTCCCAGTGCGGCTGGCGCAGATCGGTGCGGTAGCTTCCGCCGCGCTCTGCTTGACGCGCGGCGTGCAGCGCGATCCGCTCCGGGTCGACGCGCAGCGGAATCGTTTCGGCGACGAACGGCGCCTGCCGGCCCGCGGGCGTGCTCCAGCTGGCGATCGCGTGGTGGCGAGGAAGGTGCAATCGCGCGTCGGGACGGCCGAGCGACGAGAGGTGCTCGGTGCCGGGACGGACCGAGTCCGAGAACTCGGCCATCGTCAAGCCAACGGCCGTGCGCGCATCGCGGACGGAGGCCGTGGCGAAGTAGACGCGATGGGCGAACAGCGCATCGAGCTGCTCACGCACCTCACGTTCGGTCCACTGCGCCTCAGTCTGCCAGCACGCGACCGTCTCCAACCCCGCCGAACGCTTCAGCGCCATCGTTTCCGCGAAGCCTCGGTTGAGCACGAGCGGCGCCTCGTCGACCTTCAGCGCGACCGTCACCCTCTCCCCCTCGGGCACTAGGTCCTGCTGACGGGCGAGCGCCGCGTCGAGCATGCCGACGAGCAGCTGCATCAGCACCGACGTGTTCCCCGCGCCCATCACGCCGAGCGCGCCCTTCACGACGAGCACCTCTCCCCCGGCAATCACGTTGTCGAGGTCGACCCGCAGCGAATCGTTCAAGAGCACGCGCTTGATCGACTGCGAGTTCAGCAGCCGCGCGAGCTTGTTGACGGGCGCGTCGAGCTTCGCGGTCGTCATGCTGCGCGCGTCCGCGAGCTGAGCGGTCAGCTCGGCCGTGAAGAACTCGGAGATCTCCTTGAACTCCGGCAGCGCCCGCACGCGCGCGCCGACGCGAGCCCGGTAGGAGTAGCCCTCCTCGCCGACCGACAGCAGCCGCGCCGCGTCCCACAGCGTCGACTCGCGGTCATACGCGAGCACGGCGATGATCGCGTTGCGCAGGTACCTATCAGAGGACGCTCTGATGTCGGCATCATCGAACAGGTTCTTCAGCGCCGCCACCACATAGTCGGCGATCACATCGGCGGGCGCGTCGACCGAGAGCGGGTTGAACCCGCACGTGGGATGGGCGAGGTCGAGCAGCGTGCACGTCCGGTCCGCCGGCACGAGGCTGACCGCGGCCTCAGCCGCATCGCCCTTCGGGTCGAGCACGATCACGCAGCAGCGCTCGCGGCGCAGGTCCTCGGCGACGGTCGCGACGAGATAGCTGGACTTGCCCTGCTCGACGGTTCCGGGGACGGCCGTGTTCTGCTTGCGCATTCCCGGATGGATCGAGACCGGGCCCAACGCGTCACGCAGAGCGCCGAGCCCATCCGCGGGGCGAAGTATCCCCGGCGGCGCCGGGGCGACGGGTAGGACGCCGCGCTCGAACGGGACGGCCGCGTAGTCGATCGAGGGCAGGTGCCAGACGGCCGCGAGCTCGGTCGAGGCGAACACGCCCTTGCGGAACGACGGCAGCGGGTTGCCCTCCCCGCGCCGCACGCGGCCGGCGTAGCAGCCGAGCAGGCCGTGGCGCACGCCGGTGCCGCGCTCGACGAGCCGGTTCTCGGCCTCTTCGGCGCGCAGCTCGGAGGCGATCCGCTCGCACTGGGAGCGGTCTCGGGCGATCACGCGCAGCTCGACGAAGAACAGCGGCCGGTGCTGCACGTCCAGACCGCCGCGCAGCTCGCTGTCCTCCACGAGCGAGCGGTCGCGCGGGACGAGGTGGTCGTGACGCTCGCGCGAGAGACGCAGCTCGTGGTGCTTGTACAGGCGCTTGGCGTGACGCTCGAACAGCGCCGGCGTGGGCGTCATCGCGACTTGCACGAAGGCCTCGCCGCCGCTCGCTCCGAGCACCGTCAACAACCTGTTCATCGCCGGTTCGCGCTCGTGGGCGAAGCGATCGATGACCTTCGCGCGCTTGATGAACTCGGCGTGCTTCTTCAGACGCAGCACAGCCGGGACCGAGTCGACCGACTGGCGCTCGCGCACGAGCCGGCAGTTCGGGTAGGCCGTCCGCAGCGCCGCCTGCACCATCTCCTCGTCCCCGCGCGGGCAGCTCACCGCCAGCCAGACCGCGCCGCCCGCGTGGTGCACCTCGAGCGCGACCGAGGGCTGGCCCTGTAGCAGGCGTCGCCACCAGCGGCGCAGCAGGCGCTTGTGAAGCGCCTCGAACATCCCCACGATCGCCTCCGCGCTCGCCTTGTCGGTGCGATAGCTCTGCACGCGCAGGCGCACGTATTCCCGCCGTCGCCTCGCGTGGAGGCGCGCGCCCGCAACGAGCGCGCCGAGCAGGAGGATCGCGATGGCGAGGAGCCGCACCGGCGAGATGCCGCCGAAGGGGGCCCAGCCCCAGACAGCGCCCGCCTCGCCGGAGAGGACCTTCGGCACCGATTCGACCGCGTCTCGCCCCGACCTCGCGGCGGTGGCCTCGGGCGAGGCGGCGGTCGCAGAGGACGGCGTCGACTCGGTGGCTAGCGGTGACCCACCGGCGGCGTCCACCCCATTGCTATCTGGCCGGCGCGCCGCACCCCTGCCCGTGGAGTCGGTGCCTGTGGATCTTGTGGATCCGGCCCGCGCAGCTCTAGACGCGCCGGCCTCGCGCGGCACGACGGTCGACGCCGCGGGAACGGCGCCCCGCAGCGTGGCCCCGAGACCGCCGTCGAGCAGCCAGCCACCGATGGCAAGGGCCAGGAGGACGGCGAGCAGGCCCAGGACTCGCCAGAGAAGCAAGCGGAGCACCTCGTCTTCCTTCTCCGACCGCGGCCGGCAAACGGGACAGTCCTGCTTGGATTACTCTCCGGCCTGGTCGGCTCGCCGCGGCCTGGTCAGCTCGCCGTGCGCCGCGCGCGGGCCGAGATACGGCAGCAGGATCATGTTCATCAGCGGGCCGAGCAGGGCCGTATACGGCTCGTCGCTGCGCTCGAGCAGCCGCGCTTGGAGTACGGCGAAGACCGCGCCGACGAGGGCTTCGGCCGTGATCGGCGGCGGTTCGCGAACGGCGCTCGCGACCGTACGCCCCCGGTCGATGAACGCGGCCAGCTCATCGAACACCTGGGCGCGACGCTCCAGGACCTTCGTTCCCGCGACCTGTGCCTCGACGAGACAGATCCTCGCCAGCGCCGGCTCTTCTTCGAGGAACGCCAGCAGCCGTGCCAGGCCCGAGCGGAGGCTCTCACGCCAGCTCGCCCGATCCGGACACGCCTCCTCAACGAGCTCGCGCATCTGAGCGATCGCCTCCTCGCACACCACCATGAAGCAGGCCTGGCGGTCGGCGAAAAGGTCGTAGAAGGTCTTCCGCGACACCTTCGCCCGGCCGATCACCCGCGCGACCGTCATCCCCGCGTAGCCGAGCTCCTCGACCACCTCGACCGTGGCCGCGAGGATGCGAGCACGTTGAATCTCGCTGACCTGTTGGCGAGGCAGCCCACTCGGACCGGGCCGCAACAGCGGTATCGACGGCTCCTCGGCCGTCTCGTCGGTAGAACCCATCGTCCCTGTCTGCTCTTCGCCCTGGCCGCTTTCCCGTTCGGTCGTCTGTTCCAATATAGGAATAATTCTCACGGAGTGTCTTGCGGCCGGCGGTGCCGCCGCCCTTCGGAGATCGTTGACGACGTCTTCCTCCTCCTCGTCCCGGTCCCCGTCCTCGTCCCGGTCCCGTTTCTCGCCCCGCCCTCATGCCCGCCCCGATCTCATCCTCGTCCCGTTTCTCGTCCGCCCTCATGCCCGCCCCCGTTCTCATGCCCGCCCCCGTCCCCGTCCTCATCTCCATCCCCGTCCCCATCTCCGCCCCCGTCCCCGTCCCCGTCCCCATCTCCGCCCTCGCCGCGCCCACCTGCCCCGCGCCCGCAACGCGAGACAACCCGCGATGCCGAACTACACCCACGATTCGGCCCCACGAGCCGGCGATCGACCGCCAACCGGAGCTCGCAGGACGCCGGGCAGAGCTTGCCGAGCACCTCCAGCAGAGCTTGCCGAGGGCGACTCGGTTCGAGCGCTTTGCTAGCCTCGGCCCCGGCAGATCGCGCCGCTATCGTCCAGGGGACTAGGACGCCGCCCTCTCATGGCGGAAACCCGGGTTCGAATCCCGGTAGCGGTATGGTTTCGGGACGGGCGAGTAAGAACCAGGCGAGGTTTGGGGTCCGGCGAGACGTCAGGGCCAGGCGTCCGCCGAAGCGAAGCTCACCCAGCACGATCACCCGAGCACTCCGGCGGTGCGATATCTTCGCTCGCAACGGCACGCGGATGTGGCGGAATTGGTAGACGCGCACGGTTCAGGTCCGTGTCTGAGTAATCAGGTGGAGGTTCGAGTCCTCTCATCCGCATCGGCAAGAAATGCCTGGAAATCGGCACCTTCTTGTCCCGTCACCCGCCTGGTCGGCTAGTCGTTGAGCATCCAGGCGATGAAGGGCGCGGGGACGGCCCACACATCGCCGCTGGTGTCGAGCAGCCCCCTGGTTGCCAGCACTCCCGCACCGAGCGCCGCGCGGACGGTCAGCGCCTCCCGCTTCCAGCCGTAGTCAACGTACTTGCCCTCGAAGCCGAGCTTCCCGATACGCGGGCCGCAGAAGTCGACCTCCTTGCCGGCGGTCTTCTGGTACATGACGTCGCTGAAGTGAGCGTAGGCGCCGGGCTGCTCGCGCTCCATGTTCCGTAGCAGTTCGATACCCAGTTGCTGCTCGGCGATCGCCGAGGCGTCGGCTTCGGCGAGCATGCCCCGGCTGCGCAGCGGCGCGAGGCGCGCCAGCAGGGGATCGATGAAGTAGTACTTGGACTGCGCCGAGAGCTTCGGCACGTTGCCGTTGCGCTGGTGACACGGCCACGCCAGATAGGCGAACACCAGATCCTGGAGCCGCGCCTTGGCGGTGTGGGGACTCTCGACACCCAGGTCCTCACGGAGGGACTCGACCGCCAGCGGACTGGTCAAGCCGCGGGTCAGTCGCCCGAGCATCGCTTGCACCTGGGCGGGTGTGGCGCCGGCGCCACGGATTGCCTCGCCGGCCGTCACGTCCCAGAGGGCGCGTATGAAATCGTCCTGGACATCTCCGTGTGCCAGTTGGTCGGTGACCGCGCGGGGAAAGCCGCCGATTCGCAGATAGAGCTCCCAGGTGGACAGCAGGGTGTCGAGCCAGGGAAGCAGCTCGATGAAGGCTGCGTCGAGGTCGGGAGACATGAAATCGCGAGCCCTCACCGGGTCCGGCTGAGGCAGCCCATCCAGGCCCATTGCCCGCGCGAATCGCCGAAAGCCCATCGGCAGCAGCAGACGGTCCGACTCCCCCGCACACCCCAGCCGGCCCGCCAATTGCTTTTGAGCATCGGACAGGTCGCGCGCCGATGATCCCGTCAGGACCACACAGTCTTCCCCGAAGGCAGTGTTGTCGCGCAACCACTTGATCGCCTCGGGCCATGCGGGAACGCTGGTGATCTCATCCAGAAACCAGTAACGCGCGCCCGCCAACCCCCGCGTGAGAACCTCGCGCCCCGCGCCCACCAAGCGCTGCAGATCTCCACGGCCAAGCTCATCGCAAGCAAAGTGGATGATGCTGCGAGGCTCCACTCCATGCTGGATCAGCCGCGAGATCGCTCGCTTGGTCTCAAGGCTCTTGCCCACCCTGCGCGGCCCACGCAACACATACAGACCGTCGGGCACAACATCGGACAGCGGCGAGGGCTCGTAGTCGAGAGTCGTGGCCTGCAAAGGGCGCAGGTCGCGGTCCTCGCGCTCCCACTGGGCCTCGCGCCACCACGCGTTGCCGGCCGCCAGGGCGCGCGTCAACTGGCCTTCGTTCATAGTCGCAGGCTAGCAGAACCGCAGAAAACCCATGCTTTTTCTGCAACCAGACGCAGATAAGCCAGGCATTATCTGCATAAGAACGCTGAAAAGCTGCGCCCAGAGACCACGCTGGCTGGGCAGTCGTTGCCGCTTACCCTGGGCGTAAGAAGCTATCGGCTGGCGCAGGCCCCGTGCAAGCCGCTACGGGTCGATCCCGGACCACTCATACAGCGGCCCGAGGTGTTCATCCCAGGTCAGCTCAGACGTCGCCAGCAGCGCCGCGCGGCGCCCCAGACGCGCCTGAGCAATCAGGTGGAGGTTCGAACCCTCTCATCCGCGCATTGTCCCGAGACATCAGTCCACTATGTCCTGCAACCACACCCTCTCATCCGCGCATCCTCTCGTGTATCGAGACGCCCCAAGACGAGCTCCGCTTTCGCCCCAGCCGAGACTGAGACGCCGGCCCGATCACGATCTCGCCTGCGTGAGGTCGTAGACGGTCTGGTCGCCAACTTTCAGTGCTCGGAAGCTCACCTTCACCCAGCTGGAGATCGCGCTGCTGGAAGCGGCCGCTCCACCCCCGGGACCGCCGCGGCCCAGACCGCCGCCCCCGGGCCCGGCTGAAACACCGCCGCCCGGACCGCCGCCACCGCCGCCACCGCTGCCGGAGGCGATGTAGTAGTGGATCTCGCCTTTCTCGACGTCAGCCTTGAACTGCGCCAGGGAGAGGTTGCCGCCCTGGTTGTTGAAGCCGCCGATCGCCATCACCGGCTCCCCGCCGGTGCCGAGCTCGAGCGTCGCCGCGGTCTGCGACCCCGACACGGCCGCCACCCAGCGGAAGCGTCCGGCGTCGCGCTCGAGCGCTTGCTTCAGCGCGCTGCTCACGGTGATTTGGCCTGGGCCGCCGGCGCCACCCGCACCGAGGCCGCCGCCCGGGACAGCAGGCGCCGAAGGGCCTGCGGCGCCGCCCGGCAGGCCAAGTCCGCGTCCGCCCGCACGCGCGCTCGGTCGGGCTCCTGCGCCCGGTCCGCCGAAGCCACCGATACCCGAGCTGCCAGGTCCCGCGGAGGGGATCGATCCGGTGTGGGCGGTCGCGATCGTCTGCGCAGAATAGGCGACGGGCCCTGCAAGACAGGCCAGCAGCGCGAACACGGCCACGGCGGCCATCGGGGCGCGACGTCCGAGCCGCCCCAGCGCGGGAATCGCGAGCAGGCCGGCGACCGCGAGCAGCGCGCTCACGACGATCAGCGGGCGCAGCCAGGCTTCCCAGTGCGGCGTGCGCTCGAGCAGCGCGTAGGACCAGGCGACCGTGATCGCCACCGCGAAGGCCGCCGTGAATCGCGCGCTCGCCGTCTCGCGGACACGCCAGAGAAGGGATCCGCCGATCGCGATCAGGGCGGCGATCGCCGGGACGAGGGCGACCGTGTAGTAGGTGTGGATCACGCCCTGGCCGAAGCTGAAGATCGCCGCCGTCACAAGCAGCCAGCCACCCCACAGCAGCAGCGCCGCGCGGGTGCGGTCGGTGCGGGGCGCGCTGCGGGAGCGCCAGAGACCGACGACGAGCGCGAGCAGCGCGGCCGGCAGCAGCCAGGACGCCTGCGCGCCCATCAGGTTGTCGAACAGTCGCAGCGGTCCCGTGGCGCCGCTGAAGCCCGTGCCGCCACCGGCGCCTCCCATACCGCCACCGGCAGCCCCCACACCGCCGGCGCCGCCACCGCCCGGGCCGCTCGAACCGAAGATCCGGCCGAGGCCGTTGTAGCCGAAGATCAGGTTGAAGATGTTGTTCTCGGGCGAGCCGTCGATCATCGGACGCGAGCTCGCCGGCCACAGCGCCACGATCGCCACCCACCAGCCGCAGCTCACGACGATCGCACCCGCGCCTGCGAGCAGCTGCACCAGGCGCCGGCGCAGCCCGGCGGGGGCCGCCACGAGGTAGACCAGCCCGAACGCCGGCAGCACGAGGAACGCCTGCATCATCTTCGCGAGGAACGCCAGGCCGATCATCGTCCCGGCCGCGAGCACCCACCTGGTGCCCGCTCTCTCGAGCGCGCGGGTCAGGCAGTAGGCGCTCGCCACGAGCAGGCACACGAGCAGCGCGTCGGGGTTGTTGAAGCGGAACATCAGGGCGGCCACCGGTGTGATCGCCAGCAGCGCTCCCGCGAGCAGGCCGGCGCCCGCTCCGAACCAGCGCTTGATCGCGCCGTACAGCAGCGCGACCGCCGCGACGCCCTCGAGCGCCTGCGGGACGAGCATGCTCCAACTGCCGAAGCCGAAGATCCGTCCGGACAGCGCCATCACCCACAGCGACGCGGGCGGCTTGTCCACCGTGATGAAGCTCGAGGAGTCGAGCGAGCCGAAGAAGAACGCCTTCCAGCTCTTCGTCCCCGCCTGCACGGCGGCCGCATAGAAGCTGTTCGCGTAGCCCGACGCGCTCAGGTCCCACGTGTAGGCGATCGCGGCGCCCAGCAGCAGCGCGATCAGCGCCGGTCGCGCCCAGCCGGGATCCGCGCGACGCGCCTCGGGCTCGGCGGTCGCGACCACCCCGCGCCGATCGGTATCAATCGCGGACTCGCCGGTGGCGGCGTCGTCGTTTGGGGCGGTGTCGTTTGGGGCGGCGTCGTCGTTTGGAAGCGGGGCGCGGAACGGACGGTGGGGTAGGTATGTGGAGGTCATGCCGTCCACCTTCGCCGCCCTCCATAAGACGAACGTGGCGTGAAAGTAGGAAGATCCTTAGGAGGGACGGCCACGGGAACGGACGAGGAGCGACATGGACATCCTCGACACGATCTGGCGCGGCCTCTCGAACGCCCTGCTGATGGCCTGGGCGGTGTGGTGGGCGCTAGTGCTCGGCTTTGCGATCTCAGGCGTAGTGCAGGCATGGGTCCCGCGCGAGCGGATCCAGCGGGCTTTGGGCGGCGGCGGCGCGCGCCCGATCGCTGTGGCCACCGGACTCGGCGCGGCTTCCTCCTCCTGCTCCTACGCGGCGGTCGCGATCGCCAAGTCGCTCTTTCAGAAGGGCGCCTCGGCGGGCTCGGCGCTCGCCTTCCAGTTCGCCTCCACGAACCTCGTCGTCGAGCTCGGCATCGTCATCTGGGTTCTGCTCGGCTGGCAGTTCACGCTCGCTGAGCTCGTCGGCGGCCTGGTCCTGATCCTCGTGATGAGCCTGCTTCTGCGCCTGTTCGTCTCCCCGCGCCTGGAACATGAAGCCCGCACCCACGCCCAGCAGGCAGACAGCGGCCATCAACACCATTCCGCCGGCGGATCGATCCCCCTGCGGGAGCGCCTGACCTCGATCTCCGCCTGGTCGGATGTCGCACACAACTTCCGCAACGACTGGTCGATGCTCTACCGCGAGATCCTGCTCGGGTTCCTGCTCGCTGGGTTCATCGGGCTGCTTCCCAACTCCTTCTTCTCCAGCCTGTTCCTCACCGGCGCACCGGCGCCGGTCCGACTGTTGGAGAACGTGATCGTCGGCCCGATCGTCGCCGTGCTCAGCTTCGTCTGCTCGGTCGGCAACATCCCCCTCGCCGCGGTCCTCTGGTCGGGCGGGATCGGCTTTGGCGGCGTGATCGCGTTCATCTTCGCCGACCTGCTCGTGCTGCCGATCATCGCGATCTATCGCAAGTACTACGGCACTCCCTTCACCGTGCGGATCGTCGCGCTGATGTTTCTCACGATCGTGCTCGCGGCGCTCGCCGTCGACGGGCTATTCGGCGCCGCCGGCCTGATCCCGCAGACGCGCCCCTCGCGCGCGGACATCTTCGGCGCGGCCACGCTCGACTACAAGCTCTTCCTGAACATCCTCGGGCTTGCGGTCTTCGCCGCCCTGTTCGCGCTCACGCTCCGCCGCGGCGCCTTCGACCCCGTCTGCGGGATGCGGGTCGAGCGGGCGAAGGCCGTGCGGGTCGAGCGAGATGGGCGGACCAGCTACTTCTGTTCGGAGGACTGCGCGCGGGCGTTCGTCGCGGCACAGACGTCCTCGCCTTCCCCCCAAACGACATCGCGCCCGCCGGCATAACCGAGCGGGCGCGACCGTTTGCTCCTCAGATCTTCTGTGTCTGTGTGTCTGGTGTCTGCTGCGACCTACTACAGCCCACCTTCGCGGCGACCGCGACGCTGCATCACCATGATCGAGCCCCCGGCGGCGATCAACAGCAGCCCACCGCCAACCGTCCAGCTCAGGTTGAAGCCGGTGAACGGCAGGGTGCTCGCTTTCGCGGGCGCCGTGGTCGTGGTCGGCGTGGTAGTGCTCGTTTTAGCCGGTTCGACAGCTTTGCTCGGCGTGGGCGTGGGCGTCGTCGGCGTTTTCGTCGATTTCGACGGTGAGGTGCCGCTTTTCGGCGAGGGCGTCGTCGGCGTTTTGGCGTTCGAGTTGCCGTAACCGGTTGCCGCCGGTTCCACCGCCAGGGCCGGCGCGACGGCAGTCAGGCCCAGGGCGAGCACGACCGGCACGATCACGAGCCCGCGCCGCGCGCGCGAAGAGCCGCTCCTCGTCGCTACTGCTGCTGCTGATGCTGATGTCTGTGGCCTGCTCGAGGCCATGACGTTGGTCCGAGTCATGCCAACCTCCCGTTCGTGGTCTTGTGAGCTGCGGCCCGAATGGGCCTCCTGCGGTGATTTGCCCGTTGATTCTATTGGCAAAACGCCTTCCTTGCTCGTAATTCGCTCTTTCCGGGCGGCTCCCTCCTGGGGACTGGCCTTCGAGAGAGATGCCCGCTCGCTCACAAGGTCTATCACCAACGACGGTCAGCGACATCCCAGGGCGTGGGCGGGCGGGGCATGGGTGGGCGGGGCACCCCAATCCAATCATCATGCGCCGACCCGCATGCGTCCTTCCAACGTCCCCTCAGCCAGCGCGCCGCGCAGCACCATCAGTCAAACTCCCCCCGGCGAGATTCGTACCCGCCCTTCCAGCGCGCCCTCAGCCAATCGACTGCGCAGCACCTTCTTGTCGAACTTGCCGACGCTCGTCTTCGGTATCTCCGCGACGAACGCGAGCTCGTCCGGCAGCCACCACTTCGCCACGCGCCCGGTCAAGTGCTCCACGAGCTCCTCAGCGCTCGTCGAGCACCCCTCGCGCAGCACCACGCAGCAGAGCGGGCGCTCGGACCAGCGCTCGTCGGGCTTGGCGATCACCGCCGCCTCGATCACGTCGGGATGGGACATCAGCTCGTTCTCGAGCTCGACCGAGGAGATCCACTCGCCGCCGGACTTGATCACGTCCTTGGAGCGGTCGGTGATCCGCACGAACGCGTGCTCGTCGATCGCCGCGATGTCGCCGGTGCGCAGCCAGCCGCGGTCGAACTTCTCATCGCCCGAGGGATCGTCGAAGTAGCGCGCCGCGATCCACGGCCCGCGCACCTCGATCTCGCCGGTCGACTCCCCGTCCCAGGCGACCTCGCTGCCGTCGTCGTCGACGAGGCGCAGCTCGGTCCACGGCAGCGGCTTGCCCTGCAGGGCGCGTTCGTCCCAGTAGCGCTCGTCGTGCCCGACGATGCCCTGCGCCGGCGATGCCCTTTCGTCGTGCCCGACCATGCCCTGCGCCGGCGATGCCCTTTCGTCGCGCTCAATCGCACCCTCCCCTCGCGATGCCCCCTCATCGGGCTCGCAGAACGTGACGACGGGGCTCGTCTCGGTCATCCCCCAGCCCTGGAAGATGCGCACGCCGTGGCGCTCCTCGAAGTCCTTCATCAGCTGGCGCGGCACGGCCGAGCCGCCGCAGACGGCGTGGGTCAGCGAGGAAAGGTCGACCTCGTGCGCGTCGGCGTAGCGCAGCAGGTCGGCGAAGATCGTCGGCACGCACCCCGCGACCGTCGGGCGCTCGCGCTCGATCGCGCGCGCGAGCGGCTCCGCTTGGAGGAAGCGATCGGGCATCAGCAGGTCGGCGCCGGCCAGCGCGGCGGCGTATGGAATCCCCCAGGCGTTGACGTGGAACATCGGCACGATCACCAGCGCGCGATCGCGGCGGCAGAGCCCGAGGTTGTCGACGAACAGCGAGGCGGTCGCGTGCAGGCAGACCGAGCGGTGGGAGTAGAGCACGCCCTTCGGGTTGCCGGTCGTGCCGCTCGTGTAGCAGAGCGAGGCGGCCTGGCGCTCGTCCAGCTCCGGGTAGTCGAAGCTGCCCTCCCCCGCTTCCGCGAGCAGCTCCTCGTAGCGCAACACGTTCGGCAGGGAGCCACTGTCCCCCGGGTGGGCGGGATCTCCCATCAGGATGTAGTGCTCGACCCCGGGCAGCTTCGGGGCGAGCTCCTCCAGCAGCGGCACGAGCGAGTCGTCGACGAAGATCACGCGATCCGCAGCGTGGTTGACGATGTAGACGAGCTGCTCGGCGAACAGCCGCACGTTCAAGGTATGAAGGACCGCGCCGATGCAGGGCACGGCGATGTAGAGCTCGAAGTGGCGCTGGTTGTTCCACGCGAACGTGCCGACGCGATCGCCGGGCTCGATCCCCAGGCGCCCGAGGGCGCGCGCGAGACGATCCACGCGCGCGGAGATCTCGCCGAAGCTGGCTCGCACGCTCCCCGACCCGTCGCCGCCGGTCAGCGTCACGACCTCGGCCTGCGGATGGACATCGCGCATGCGGCGGCGCACGTGCTGGAGGTTCAGCGGAAAGTCGTCCTGCATCAGGCCCATCAACGGCTGCTCGGCGCTCACGCGCGCTTCACCCCCTCCTCCCGACGCTCGCGGCGGCGCTCCTGCAGCCGGTCGTGAAGAGGCTCCTCCGGCTGCTCCCCGCGAAACCCTTCCGGCCGCTCGCCGCTGCCCTCCTCGGGTCGGTCGCCGGGCCCCCGCTCGTGCGCGCCCCCGCCCGGCGCCAGCTCCCCGTAGATCGCCCGCGTGCGCGTGGCGATGTCATCCCAGTCGAAGCTCAGCACGTGCTCGGAGGCCTCGGCCACCAGCCGGTCGCGCAGCGCCTCGTCGACGAGCAGCCGCTCGATCATCGTGCCGAGGTGCTCGGCGTCGCCGCCGTTGAAGCGCAGCCCGACGCGCTCGCCCTCGGGCACGACCTCGCGCAGGCCGCCGGTGTCGGCGACGATGCAGGGGCAGCCGGAAGCCATTGCCTCCAGGGCGACCAGCCCGAAGGGCTCGTAGATCGAGGGGACCACGCACAGATCCGCGATCCGGTAGAGCGAGTGCAGCGCGTCATCGCCGATCCAGCCGAGGAAGGTGCCGTGCTCGTCCAGCCCCAGCCGCTGGGCCTGTGCCTTGAGCTCGGCCTCGTGCGTACCGCTGCCCGCGACCAGGAAGCGCACGTTCTCGACCCGCCCGATCACCTCCGGCAGCGCGTCGAGCGCGAGCTGGAAGCCCTTCTCGTAGACCAGCCGCCCGACCAGCAGCACGAGCTTCTCCTCGGGCTTCGCAAACTCCGCCCGCAACGCCTGCAGGTCTCCCACAGGCCGCAGTTCGTCGGGGTCGATCCCATTCGGGATCACCGCGATCCGCCGCTCGTCGATGTCGAAGATGTCCGCCACGTGCCCGCGCATGTAGTAGGAGCAGACGATCACCGTGTCCGCGCGCCTGGCCATCCAGCGCTCGACCGCGTGGATGTGCGCCTGCGGCTCGTCCTGCACCCAGCCCTGGTGACGGCCGTGCTCGGTGGCGTGGATCGTCGTCGCGTAGCCCACGGCCAAGCGGTCCGCGAGCGCGGCGGAGGCGCTGGCGACGAGCCAGTCGTGACCGTGGACGAGGTCGTAGTCGTGCTCCTCGGCGAGCGCTGCCCCCGCCGCGAGCATGTCCTCGTTCATGTGCTCGACCCAGGCGACGAAGCGATCGAGGTCGCGCGGCCAGCCCGGCTCGCGCACGCGGTGGACGTTCACGCCGCCCCGCCGTTCGACACCGCCCGCCGCTTGATCGGCCGCCCCCCGCGTGAGCACATCCACCGCGACTCCCTGCCGGACGAGCGCCTCGGCGAGCTTGCAGACGTGCCGTGCCAGGCCGCCCTCGATCACGGGCGGGTACTCCCAGGAGAGGAGCAGCACGCGACTCTTGCTCATCCCAGCACCCTATCTCCCCCGGACCCCCGGACCCCTGGACCCCCGCCGCCCCGCAGCGCCGTGCCGCGCCCGAGCGGGCGCTCACACGCCGAGCATCGTCCTCACACGCCGATCAATTCCAGCTCGTCGAGATGCCGCACAGCGCTCGAGGCCCACACCTCCTGTTCGCTCGAGCCGAGCACGCCCTCCCACTCCAGCCGCCTCAGCGCCGCGTCGATCGCCTCTCGGCTGAGCTCCTCGCCGCCGGCCTGCAGCTCGGTCGTCAGCTGCGCGCGGGACCATTTCGGCTCGTGGTCGTCGCGCAGCAACTGCAGGACGATCGCCCGTTCGAGCGTCGTCTCGCCCGCGGCCTGCGACTCTTTTGGTTCTCTGTCCATGGCAGCCAATCCCTTCGTGCCGGGCGCCTCCATCCGAAGGCGCGCCGAACCACTGTTTTTCCAATCCGGCCGAAGATACAGACAGCCTGGAACGGTTCGGCGTGACTGACCCCCGCAAACCGGCTTTCGGCCAGGCGTGGCGGGGCTTACATACCCGCAACCGGCGGCCGCGATTGCGATCCGTCCGTGCGATGGCGCAGGATGCCGGGCTCTTTGAGTCTCTCCCACCCGACATCCCTACGCGCGTGGCAGCGCCTCGCGCTCGAGCGGCTCGCCGGCTGGCGGGACGGCCCGTTTCTGATCTCGGCGGCCCCCGGCGCCGGCAAGACCCGACCCGCGCTCGAGCTCGCCAGGCGCCTGCTCGCCGAGCGCGCGGTCAGCCGGGTCGCGGTCCTCTGCCCGACCACGCCGCTGACGCGCCAGTGGGCGAGCGCGGCGGCCGTGCTCGGCGTGCAGCTCGCGCCCGATGCCGCGGGCCCGCGCCCGCCGCGCGACTTCCACGGCGTCTCGGTGACCTACGCGCGCGTGGCGAGCGATCCACGCGGCTGGGCAGGACAACTCGCGCCGGACACGCTCGTGATCCTCGACGAGGCGCACCACCTCGGCGAGGACCTCGCCTGGGGCACGGGCTTCCAGCAGGCGTTCGCTGCCGCGCCGCAGCGACTGTTGCTGTCGGGGACGCCGTTTCGCTCCGACGCCACGCCGATCCCGGGCGTGCGCTACGACGCAGAGCGCCTCGCCGTCCCCGACGTCTCCTACACTTACGCTCAGGCGGTCGCCGACGGGATCTGCCGCCCGGTGACGTTCGTCACGTTCGACGGCAGCTTGTCCTGGCGCAGCGGCGAAGACGTGCTCGAATCGTCCTTCGAGACGGTCCTCACCGCCCGCGAGGCGAGCCGCCGCTACCGCACCGCGATCTCGACCGAGCTGCCCGACGGCCTGCCGCGGATCCTGCGCGAGGCCGACGCGAAGCTGCGCGCGCTGCGCGCCGCGGGCCATCGCGACGCGGGGGCCCTGGCCGTGGCCGCCGACGCGACCCATGCGCGGCGGATCGCGAAGCTGCTCGGGGAAGCGACCGGACGAGCGCCGCTCGTCGTGCTGCATACCGAGGCCCAGGCCTCGCGCAAGCTCGCCGCCTTCCGCGACTCGCGCGAGCCGTGGATCGTCGCTGTGAACATGGTCTCCGAGGGGGTCGACATTCCCCGCCTGCGCGTCGGGGTCTACGCGACGGCGGCGAAAACGCCGCTGATCTTCCGCCAGATCGTCGGTCGCTTCGTGCGCACGATCCCCGGGCGTCCGCCCGAGCCGAGCTGGCTGTATCTGCCGGCCGAGCCGGTGCTTTGCGCGCATGCGAGCGAGATCGAGCACGAGCTGCGCCGCGCGCTGCGCGATCCTTCGCTCGAGCTCGAGGAGGGCCTGGATCAGCTGTCCGAGCGCCGCGCGAGCGAGCCCTCGCCGCAGGCCGAGTTCGTGCCCCTGAGCGCCGAGTTCGCGCCGCAGATGACCCTGTTCGGGTCCGCGCCAACGGGGGCAGCGGGGGTGGGGGCAACGGCCGTGGGAGCAGCGACGACGGCGACCGCGACTGCGACAAACGGCTCCACGCGCCTGCAGGTGCCCGCGCCCGTGCCGGAGCCCGCGCCGCCGGCCGCGTTCGAGCGCCGCGCCGACCTGCGCGCGGAGCGCAGCCGGCTGGTCGCCGACCTGCACCGCCGCGACGGGCGCAGCCACCGCGAGATCAACGCGTGGCTGAATCGCGCGGTCGGCGTCGACCGCGTCGAGAGCGCCACGATCCCCCAGCTCGAGCGCTCGATCGCGGCGCTCGTGAAGGAGCTCACGCGGCGCCGCTCGCCGGCGGCGCGCTGATCGGTGGCGGTGCCGATCAGCCAAGCGCCAATGCCGGCGCCGACAGGCGCAGAGCGGGGCATCCTGTGGCCCCGCCCATCGCTGCGACCTGCACCTGCTGTTTGAAACCTCACTTCTTCTTGTGGGTCTTGTGGCCCTTGGCCGCCGTGTGGTGGGGGTTGCCGCGACGGCGGAGCGTCAGGGTCTTGACGCTCACCACGGGGATGCCGCCCGGGACGACCTTGCTTGGGAGGATCATCTCGATCCAGAGGCGGACGGTGAGCTTGCTGTGCGTGCGCGCGAGGCGTCGCAGGAGGGCCCTGTTGAGGTGCACGGTTAGCGCCAGCTTGCCGCTGTGCACGTCGCGATCGAGCGCAGAGCCGAACAGAGTGAAGCGCGCACGGGCTCCTCGCGAGGTCGGGCGCCGACGGGCCGCCGCGGCGAGCGGCCCGATGATCGAGCTCTTGGTGGCGACGGGTTTGGTCGCGGAGGTGACGCCGGCCTTGTCGTTGGCGATCACCCGCACGATCAGCTCGTAGGAGGTGTCGAGCGAGACGAGCTGGGCGTAGAGCGACTTGGCCTGCGCGATCTGCGCGGCGTCGCCGGAGGCCTCGAGTTGGTGGGCGTAGTCGAGCAGCGCTTCGCCCTTGGCCTCGATCGCCTTGGCGGCCGTGCTGAGATCGTTGGAGTAGGGAAAGTCCTTGACGAGCGCGCTGAGCGCCGCCAGGTCCGTCGCCCCGGTCGCGTCGAGCGTGGAGGAGTCGACCTTGGGGATGCTGTCGAGCGCGATCCCGATCGGCGAGCTCGGGTCGGGCGGGTCGGTTTCTTCGCCCGTCTGCTGGTTGACGGTCCCATCCACCGTGGTCCCTTCGGCGGGCACCTCGGTCTCGACGGTGACCGATTCCGGGAACTGTTCCGGCCCGCCGAAGGCGAATTCCTCGCCCGTTTCTTCCGGTGGGGCGAATTGCGCGAAGGAGGTGCTGCCATCGCTCGGGGAATGACGGGAATCACCGCCGTAGGAGGCTGTGATCATCGGCAGGCCAGAACCTCCGCCGAGGAAGACGACCGAGCAGAAGGGCACGCCGGGCGCGCTCGCGGATGCCGCGATCGTGCAGGTTGTGCCATAGGGGAAGCCGCCCGCTCCGGTGTTGGTGAAGGTGACTGTGCCGGTGGGAACGACCTCGGGGGCGGGGCCCGCGTCGGCGACCTGTGCGGTGCAGGTGTCGGTCGAGGTCGCGAATTCGTAGTTGCAGGTGACGTCCGTGGCCGTTGGGCGCTTGGCTTTTTCGGCTTCTTCTTTCGCTTTTTTCGCGGCTTCTTCTTCTTTGGTTTTTTTGCCGGGTTCTTCTTCGGATTTTTTGACGACTTCTTCTTCCTTGGCTTTTTTGATCGCTTCTTCTTTCGCTTCTTCTTCGGCTTTGGAGGAGACCGTTTTGGAGGTCACTTCCATCCAGAATTCTTCGACTTCAAACGAGCCGTTCCCGCCGATGTTGCCGTTGGGCAGGATGCTCAGCGCGGGAATTTTGTCATGAGACGTGTATGAGCCCTCATGTTGGGTGAATTCCACCGCACTACCGCTCTCGATGCCCGCGAGCTCGAAGGAGGTCCCATCGACTTCCGAGTGCCCGGAGAATTCGCCGGTGGTCATGTTCATCTGCGTGACCGTCTGGGTGCCGTTGGCCGGTTGACGAACGCCGCCCGATAGAGGTCCCGATGTCCACGTCCCTTCAAGGTTGTACGTCGGCGCTGCCGCAAACGCCGCGGGAACGAGCACGAGCATCGCCAGCAGCCCGATCGCGACGCCCAGGGTCACCCTGATGTTCCGACGCCCCGACCGCCCTGCATGACACCCCTCCGACGACGACACACGCTCACCCATCACGGCCTCCGTTCCTCGTTTGCCCCACCGCTGCGGCGAGGTCCCATCGCTAGCGGCGGGGGACGCTACCCGATCTCGCCGGCGGAGCCGCCGATGCCCCGAAGGTGCACGTCGCGTTCGCTCGGCCCCGCCCCGTCAATTCTTCTGACGGACCTTTCTCATGATATATTGTAATGACCATGGCAAAACGACTTGCGATATCCACCGGAGGCCAGGTGTCCGTTCCCGCGGCGGTCCGCAAGCGCTGGCGTACCCGTACCGTCCTTGCCGAAGATCGCGGCGACCACATCGTGCTGCGCCCGGTTCCAGACGACCCAGTGGCTGCCGCCGTGGGAGCATTCGCGACGCAGATCGGCGTGCTCGGCTCCGAGGAGGCCAGGCGCCTGGATCGCGAAGAGGAACTGGATGCCGAAGAGCGCGACCACCGCTGACGCAACTGAGTCCACGACGAGCATTCTGATCGATGCCTCGGCGCTGATCGCGCTATTGGGAAACGAGCCCGCGGCCGGTGCGGTGGAGGAGATACTGAGGAGCGGCGCGACGATGACCACCCTCAATCTCGCCGAGGCCATCGACCAACTCAAGCGGCGTTATGAGCTCCAGATTGAGCAAACACGACCATTGATCGAGGGTCTCATGGACAGGAATCTGAAGCTGCTCCCACTTGGACCCGATCAAGCCTGGCGCGCGGGTCAAATTCGTGCTGCGCATTATCACCGCTCCCGCTGCCCGATCTCGCTCGCCGACGCAGTTCTCGTGGCAAGCGCTCCAGCAGGTGGACGCATCGCAAGCTCGGACGGTCTCCTGCTGACCGTCGCCGCGAGCGAGGGCATCGCCACCGTCGCCCTGCCCGACTCGAAGGGGCGCCGAGCAAGCGTGCGATAGTCAGCGACCGCTCGCAGGCCGCACGGCTGGCGTGGGAGGCCGCGGGAGACTGACTGACCACGTCGGCTATACCGGCTATACTCGCCGCTATGGCCAAGGTCATGATCTCGATGCCCGACGAGCTCCTGGCGCGGATCGACGCGCAGGTCAAATCCGAGCACGCTACGCGCAGCGAATTCCTGCGACGTCTGGCCGAGCGGGAGCTGGCGCAGAAGAATCGACAGCGTCGGAAGCGCATCGAAGAACTGCTCGGTGAGCCGGTCCGTCTCGGCGGTGACGGGACCAAGCTCATCCGTGAAGATCGCGAATCGCACTAACCGTGCTACTCCTCGACGCGGGCGTGTGGATCGCAGCGGTGGATCCTGATGATCGCCACTACTCCGCTTCACGTCGACTGGTGCTCGCTTCGACTCTGCCTACGTCCGCGCTCGATCTGACGTTCTATGAGGTGGCCAACGTCATCGGTGCCCGCAAGCGACAGTACGGCCTTGCAAGGCGCGTGTGCCGCTCAATTCCCGAACGTTGCAATGGGCGCCTCGTGCGCGCCGACGCCGACACGATCGCCGACACCGTGGACATCGCCGCCGAGCACGGCCTGACCGCCTACGACGCCGCGTATGTAGCCGCGGCCCGCCGCCACGACTGCACGCTCGTGAGCACCGACATCAAGGACCTCGTCGGCCCAGGACTGGCCCTGGCGCCCGATGACCCGAGCATCCAGCCTTAGCTACACCCCCACCGGTCCAGATCCGGCCACCTCGGGCAGATCCGCCGGCTCAGTGGTCTCGGTCTCGGTCTCGGTCTCGGACTCGGTCTCCTCCTGCACCCCCGCGCGCAGCCCGATCAAGCCCGCGATCGCCGCGGCGGCCATGATCCCCGCCATCACGTACAGCACCGACTGGGTCGCATGGGCGAAGTCGAGGCGGATGAAGCGCGGGATCGAGGCGGTGCTACCGCCGGCGCCGCCACGCGACTGGGCGATCGAGGAGGCTTCGCGGTGGGCGCGGGCGGCGGGCTCGCCGAGCGAGACCAGCGACTTGGTCACCTGCGAGCGCATCTGCGAGACGAGGATCGAGCCGAGGATCGCAAGGCCGAGGCTGGCGGCGTAGTTGCGGACCGTCTGGGTGATGCCGGACGCCTCGCCGTAGGAGAGCCTGGACGCACGGTTGACGGCGTCCGTGGAGGCCGGGCCCAGCATCATCCCCATGCCGGCCCCGGCGAGGATTATGTACCACTCCTGGGTGCCGAAATCCAGGCCCAGGACCTTCCCCGCCCACAGCCAGAAGCCGACGGCGCTGATCGCGCAGCCGAGCACGACGGGGCGCTTGGCGCCGATCCGGTCCAGCATCCGGCCCCCGATCTGCGCGGCGACGACGAAGCCGATGAAGAAGTAGAGGATGTAGACGCCGGCGTTCGCGGGCGTCTTGCCGAGCGCGATCTGGGCGTACTCCGAGGCGAAGAAGAACACGGGGATGAACACGAGCATCGCGATCGCGAGCACGATGTTCTCGACGAGGAACGGTCTGATCCTGAAGATGCGCACTTCGATCAGCGGCGACGCGGTGCGCAGCTGCACGAAGTAGAAGACGACCAAGAGCGCCGCCCCCGCGAGGATGCAGGCCCAGGTGGCCGGGTCGCCCCAGCCCCAGATCGAGGACTGCTGAAAGCCGAACACGCTCAGCGCCACGCCCGATGCGATCAGCGCCAGGCCGCGGTAGTCCATCCGCGCGGGCCGGTGCACCGTCTGCGGTCTGGAGAGCGCGATCAGGATCAGCGCGATCGCCGCGACGGGGAGGTTGACCCAGAAGATCGCCCGCCACGTCCACTGCGTCAGGTAGCCGCCGAGGATCGGTCCGACCGCCGTCAGGCCGCCGGCGATGCCGAAGAAGATCGCGAGCGCCCGGCCCCGTTCGCGCAGCTCGAACGTCTGCACGACGATCGCGAGCGCGGCCGGGAACATGATCGCCCCACCCGCGCCCTGGATCACGCGGAAGGTCACGATCCACGCCTCGGCGAGCGCGCCCTTCGGGGTCAGCCCGCACATCGCCGATGCGCCCGCGAACAGGATCACGCCGAACGTCACCATCTTGCGGTGCCCGACCGTGTCCGCCAGGCGGCCGCCGAACGCGAACAGCGCCGCCAGCGACAGCAGATAGGCGTTGATCGCCCACTGCGTGCCGGTGCTCGTCAGGTGCAGCTGCTTCTGGATTTCGGGCGCGGCGATCGAGACGATCGTCTGGTCGATGAACGTCATCGCGACCGCGAAGATCATCGCGGCGAGGATCAGGTTCCGCGGCCGCCTGGCCGTATCGCCCCCCATCATCCGGATAGCCTAACGGACACGACAACGAGCAAAACGCTCGGAAGAGCACGTTCGGAAGAACACGCTCGGAAGAACACCATCGGTCCCACCAGAACACCGTCAGTCCCACCCAACAAGGAGGCCCCATGATGTCCCGCTTCTCCACCGTCAACCTGCTGGATGTCGAGAACTCCATCGGCGAGCGGGCTCCCGGGATCGAGGGCCGCTTCGGCCGCAAGCACCTCGACTCGCGCGATCTCGGCGTCAGCCTCTTTCGCTACGCGGCGAACCTGCGCAGCCCGATGGCCCACAGCCACCGCGAGCAGGAGGAGGCCTACGTGGTCGTCGGCGGGTCCGGACGGATGCTGCTCGACGACGAGGTGATCGAGCTCCATCACTGGGACGTCGTGCGCGTCGCGCCCGAGGTCGTGCGCGCGTTCGAGGCCGGCCCCGACGGGCTGGATCTCGTCGCGATCGGCGGTCCCAAGCCCGAGGAGGGCGACGGCGTGATGGGCGAGGCCGCCTGGCCGGACGCGCAGTAGCCGCCGAGCCGGGTGCGGATCGCCTCGATCGCTGCGGGGTCGCTGTCGATCAACAGATAACAGGTGGCGGCGATCCAGGGCGCCCGCGACGGCGCCGCAGGTCAGAGAACCTACGGAAAGGGAGCCATGAAAATGCATGAGGTGGCGAGCGCCGAAGGAGGACCGCGATGCGCAGGCTGATCAACTCGATGACCGTATCGCTGGACGGCTTCATCGCCGGGCCGGACGGTGCGATCGACTGGTCGGTGCCCGACGAGGAGCTGTTCCAGTTCCATACCCAGCAGGTGCAGGAGACGGGCGTGCAGCTCTGCGGGCGGCGGCTCTACGAGACGATGCTCTACTGGGAGACCGCCGCGAAGAGCCCGCTGGCCGCCGATCAGGTCGAGTTCGCCCAGATCTGGAAGGCCCTGCCGAAGGTCGTGTTCTCCACGACGCTTCAAAGCGTGGTCGGCAATACTCGGCTGGCCGCCGGCGACGTCGGCGAGGAGGTCTCGAGGCTCAAGCAGCAGCCAGGAAAGGACATCGCCGTCGGCGGCGCCGGCCTCGCCCGCGCGTGCATGCGGCTGGGGCTGATCGACGAGTGGCGGCTGTTCGTCAGCCCGGTCCTGCTCGGCGGCGGCACGCCCTACTTCCCGACCCTGGACACAAGGATCAAACTCAAGCTGGTCGAGACGAAGACGTTTGGCTCCCGCGTCGTCTACCTTCGCTACGGGCGCGTTTCGGGCGACCACCTGTAGGTAGGTGGCTGGGCCCACTCGCGCTGCCCAGCGCGCGTGTGTCAGACGACCTGTAGGTGATTGAGCCCACTCGCGCCGCCGGCGCGAGCTTGCGATCCGCGCCGTGAGCGCAGAGGCCACCCGTTTCGTGTGCGCGAGCGCCCGTCTCAGGGGAGGTTGCGTTTCACGATCGTGACGAGACCGGCGACCCGCGAGGGCAGGGGGTGACCGTCGAGCCTCACGTCGAGCGTGTAGACCACGAAGCCGGCGCCGAGTCCGTTCATTATCGGCAGCACCGCGGGCGTTGCGAGCGCAGCGATCAGAGGGGACGCCCAGCCGAGCCACTTGGCGGTCGTGGATGCCCGGTCCATCATCTGCGCGTAAGCCGTGGTCAGAGTCGCCGCCTCATACCGGATCGTTGCCGAAGCCCTGGGTGATACTTCCGTGGCATCGCGGATCGCTTCGTCGATGGCGGCCTCGGCTGCCCCGCGTCCGGCGATAACGCCGAGCGCGCTCGTAAACGTCGCCTTCAGCCTTTCCTGAACCACTTCCGCCGCCAGTCCTTCGATGCAGCTGACGCCGACCTCCGCCAACTCTTCAGGATCTCTGTCCGACATGCCCGCCAGCTTGCGTAAGCAGGACGCAACGAGCTTCAGCGCGCGACCCTTGATCCGGCCGGCTTGTTCGGCCAGATCGTGGAGGAGCGCCAGTGGTTCGGCCTGCGGGAGCGCCGTGGTCAGAGCGCCCGTGAGCATTGCGAAGGAGAAGCTCAGCGCTGGGTCGCTCGCCAGGTCAACCAGCCGACCGGCCGATGCGTGGCAGTCCCCGCGCAACTCCTCTCGTGTCGGGTCGCCGCCCCCGCCACCGACAACCTCGAGGCCCGGCGATCCGAACAGCCAGTCGGCGCCGGCGATCGTGTCAAACGGCGACTCGCCCGGCAGGTCCGGTGCGCCCTCGGCCGGACCGCGCTCCGGTGGCGGGGCATCGGGCAGCAGAGAGAGCGCCGAATAGGCCAATGCCGCATCGACAGCAGCGACGGCGAGCAGCAGCGTTTCCGTCCTCTCCTGAGACCTGTCGTGAGCGTAGTCATGGTCCTCTGTATCTGCCTCTCCCAGTCCCTCGAGCGCAACGTCGGCGAGGCCTTCCGAGCTCCGCACCGCCTCCTCCAGCGCCTCTTCAGCCTCCGCGGCGATCGCCCGCTGCTCATCGTCATCCGCGTCGCCATCAAGGCTTCGATGCTCTCTAAGGAACGGGCCAGCGACACTGTAGAAGCGCAAGGCCGCGCCCCGGTAGGCAACCCACTGCTCGGTCAGACCGTCTACAGACATGGGATCCGGTAAGTCTAATCATTCTTGCTATGCATATGAGCGCTGGTGGCTCTGGGTTGACCCTGCCAAGCCTCCCGACGAGCTCGACCACCCCGAAACGTCGCACCACACGCCCGCGCACACAACCCGCAGGACGCCACCGCCGCTTTCAACGGCCACGGCTCTAATAAGGGTCAAATAGTCGGGGAGACAGGTGCCGCACGGACAGGGTACGAGGATGGTCCGAAGCTCGCCAACTGACGTGAGTACGTCTACCTTCTGGCATGAGAGAACAGTGCTTTATGGGGAGAGCCTCCCAGACACAGGCTTACATTCCTTGCGCGGATGCGCAGTTAGGCGGCGAGAACCTCGATCGGGGCGTGGCGGGCCTGTTTGCGCCTGGGCTGCGGACGCACGCGCATCTCGATGTAGACATCGAGCGCGTCGGCGACGTTGGCGACGGTGTCCAGCTGCACGTTGCGGCCCTTGCCGTCCAGCAACCGCGAGATGACCGAGGGCTTCACGCCGAGCCGGCGTGCAAGCTCGGCCTTGGAGAGCTTGCTGCCCGCACGGACCTCATCGAGCGCGATCAGCAGCTCGGCGAAGGCGACGAGCTTGGCGACTTCGCGCTCGTGGGCAACACACTCCTCGGCGGTGGGGAAGGTCTCGGCCAGGAGTTCGGCAAAGGCTGCACTTTCCTTGGACCTATGCATTTCGATGCCTCATATCGGGAGGATCGATCGTAGCATAGAAGCTACGAACTTTATGGAGCCTGCAGGTCCCGTCATTGATCCACGCCCCAGTCGACCGATCCCTTTTGGTCCTGCGAGACACAAGCCTTGACTTCTACAAGCTATGCCTTATACTGATCGGGTGTGGGAAGTCGAGTACACCGACACATTCGGATCCTGGTGGGAGAAGCTCACAGAAGACGAGCAGGACCGGGTCACCTCGGCCGTCGAGCTGCTGGAGCAGAGCGGCCCGGCGCTCGGCCGGCCGCTGGTGGACACCTCAAAGGCTCCCGCCATCCGAACATGAAGGAGCTGCGCCCCCGCGGCGGACACATGCGCGTGCTGTTCGCCTTCGACCCTCACCGCATGGCGATCCTGCTGATGGGCGGCGACAAGAGCCACCGCTGGAGCAGCTGGTACGCCGAGGCGATCCCAGCCGCCGACGCCCTCTACGACGAGCATCTTCAAACACTTAGCGACGAAGGAGCAATCCCGTGACCCCCACCAAGACCACAAAGAGCCGCAAAAGCTTCGACAGGCTGCGCAAGCAGATCGACGCCGACCCGGGCCGCCGCGCGAAGGTCGAGGAGCACAAGACGGCGATGCTCGGCGAACTGCGGCGCCGGCTCGACCTCACCCAAGCGATCGTTGCCGACCGGCTCGACGTCACGCAGGAGAACGTCTCCCAGATCGAGCGCGGCGAGGCCGACGTACGTCTGTCTACACTGAACCGCTACGTCGAGGCGCTCGGCGGACACCTGGAGATCCGAGCCGCGTTCCCGCACGAGACCGTCGCGCTCAGCGTCGGCAAGACAGCCACCGTTCGGCGCCGGCGCACACGATCTAAGGCATAGGACGCAGCGGCCGCTATGGCCACGGCTGCGCCATGTCAGAGGTGCACCGCACCATCGAAGCTTCTGAGGTAGGCCGCTACCGCTCGAACGCGCGGTCGAGCACACGCCCATGCAGTTATATACATTACATTTGGACTGTATCAGCATCAATATGTCGCTGAACACTACTTTGATGCAGATACAGACCTACTTCTATGCCTGATCTTGAGAGAGGGTCTCCCCCCGAGACGAGCGCGGTGATGGTGCTCGGCCCGCCACAGAGGGGCAAGACGAGCGCGGTGATGATCCCCGCCGTGATGAGCGCCGGGGGACCCGTGATCAGCACGAGCACGAAGCCCGACGTGATGAGAAAGTTTGGCGCCGTAACCCACCCCGTGCCGGGCGCCTGCCAACCTTCGGCGGGCGCCCGGCATTGGGTCCTCTGTGGGCCGCCTACCTACGCGAGCGCGGCCCACACTGCATCAGGCCTGGATCAGGCCGTCACTGTTCCCATAGGCTCCACTTTCTGCCTTTGTATGCGCCCGCGAGCGATATCTTCTCGCTCATTTCGAGTCCGAGCGCCCCTCCGCCCCATGGGCTTGCGAGGTGGCTTGCGGATCCCGCACAGTCGACCGTGTGTTCCACTAGGGCTTCGGGGGCGTTGAGGAGTGTGCACACGGGCCCCGTTTTGGCTTTGTTACCTTCGGACTGGATCGGGAAGCTGTATGCCGGGCAACCGGAGCCTGTCATCGGGATCGTGCCGAACGTGTACCCGTTCGCAGCGGGGAACTCGTCGAGCGTGAACGCGCCGCCTCCGAGTTCGGCTGTTTCCCCGCTCAAGCCCGATTGTTTCGCTTCTTTGCCGAACGTGAACGGCGACACGGCGCAGCCGCCCACGCCGATGGTACATCCGGCGAATTCGACGGTTCGGCCCGCGACCGTGATGTTGCCTTTGCCTGTCGCGTCGAACGTCCCGGCGTCGTTGATCGTGCTGCAGCTCATGCTGATGCCGACGTTTTTGAACTGGAACAGTGCGTTACTGGTGGCGTTCGCGGTGAACGGCACTTCGCCGAGCGTTTCCTCACCGAGTCCTTCGGGTGTCTGTACGCAGAGAAGCGTCTCTTTTTCGACGTGACGGCACGCTTTCGCCGCCTGCGCCGACGCCGAGCCGACGGCACTCACCGCGAGCACGGCCAGCAGAGCGACGAATATCGTCCTGAACATAGACTTCATAACTACTTCCTTTCGTCTCATTCGACGCCGGAAGTTCAACCCATGAGGGAATGTCTCCCAGCGTTGGTCTCCCCCATTGTCTCCGGCGAGCAGCGGCTCGTGTTGCGCCAATATGTGATCGCGCGCGCACGAAAATGCACCCCTTTGTTACGGTTAATCGCTATCCGGAACTCTCGGTGGTGACATGTCACCGCCCGAAAATGTGACAGCCCTACGAGTTCTGTTAGTCGGCGTCGCGGTCCGACTGCAGCTCCTCCAGGCGCATCGCGACCTGCAGCTCGGCCTGGCGCGTGTGCAGGGGGCGAGCGAGCCTCTCCTCGATCGTGCGCACGTGCCGGCGCACGGTGCTGCGATTGACGCCCAGCGCGGCAGCCGCGGCATTCACGTTCTGGCCCGCGGCGAAGTACGCGTGCAGCGTCTGGCGCAACGCCTGCCCGCCCTCGCGCAGCCCGTCGAGCGGGGCGAGGTACACCTCGATCAGCGACCGCGCGCGGACGGGATCGTCGAGCCACGGCACGAGCAAAGCGACGTCGGCGAAGCGCGTCAGCCGGCGCGGGCGGCGCAGCATCACCCGCAGCGCCTCCTGCGCCTGACGGTAGGTGACACGCCATCCCTCGATCCCGCGCGCCGGCTCGCCGACCGCGAACGAGACGTCCGCCGGCAGCCGGCCCGCACCCGCATCCTCGGCCGGCCCGGAACGCGTCGTGACCGCCCGCTCGAAGTCCTCGATCGCAACGCCGCGCGGCGCGCCCAGCCACGCCCACACCGCCTGCTCGCCGTCGGGCACGCTCAACATGCGGCAACCCAACCGCGCCTGCACCGCACGCAGGGCATCCACGGCGCCCGCGCCGGTCGCGATCACACCGAGGTGCCAGCCCGCGAAGTCGTAGTCGAGCTCCGCCGGCGGCTCGCCCCGCGCGCCGGAGAGCAATGCCCGCACGAGCTCGCCTTCGCGCTGTGCCGGTGAGCCCTCGACACGCTCGATCCCGCGCAGCCCGTACTCGACCGCAGCCGCGACCGCCATGCGCAACCCCCGCACATACTCCGAATCCGGATCGCCCGCCGACCCCGGAACGGCCTCGTGCACGCGCGCGAGCACCGCCTCCACGATCTCCTCCTGGCGCGCGCGCAAACGCCGCACGACTACGCCCGCACCACTTCCCATCTTCAGTACTATTCCTTTGTCTCATTCCGGTGCCGGGGCGCGATCCTCGCCAGGTGGACGCTCCGGCGCCGGGCTATTAACTCAGCGTGCTACGCCTTCCGCGCCGGCTGCCGCCGCTTCGCCTTCCTTTTCTTCGCCGAAGCCTTCTTCGGACACCCGCTAACCCCAACCTTCGTCGCCGGTTTGACAACGGCCCCGTTCTGCCCCGTGATCGCCGTCGGCATGTTCAGCGTCTGCCCGCACAGGCTGTAGTGCGCGCCCGCCGGCACGTTCGCGCCGAGGATCGAGTACTTCCCAGTGGGCAGCTTCAATTCAAAGCCTGACACGGGCGCGTCGGGCACGGTTTTGAACGTGCTTGACGTGATCCCCTTCTTGATTTGGGTGTTACCGACGAGGATCAGGGTCACGCCTTCGCCCTGCAGCACGATCTCGAGGTCGGGGAAGGCCTCGCCGCCGTGACTGACCAGGTAGGCAGGTCCACTTACGGGCACGTTCAGCAACGGCGTCGTCGCCGTCGCGGTCCCGACGTCCGATTCCTTCGGGCAGGCTGCGGGGTCAGCTTCGAACACCTTCGCCAGACAGGCCTTCTGCAGCGTCGTCAAGCGCGAGGGGAGCTGCTTCGGCAAATCGACCTTGACCGACTTGATGTTCGCGTAAGACCCGAACGGCCCCTTCGGGTAGGTGACCCTCACATCGAGCGAGGCGCCGCCGGCTTTGCTTGCTTTGCCCGCGGTCGTGGCGGAGAACCCGGGTTTGAAGCCGAGGCTCGCGCAGCTCGCGGCCTGGAACTGGCTCGACACGCTCGCCGCCGCGCCCTGCGTGCTCGTCAGCCTGCCGGCGACCGCCTCAGGGTTACAGCTGGTTGGGTTGAACGTGAAGCCTTCGCGGTTGAGCGTCACGGACACGCTCTTGACGTGCAGCGGGATGCCGTCGAGGATCGTCGGGAACGGATTGGAGACGACCGTCGCCTGCGCGGTCGTGGGGTCGATCCGGATCGAGCCGCGCACGACGACCGTGCCGAGGTTGAACGGGCCCGCGACGGCGGGAACCTCGACGACCTCGCCGAACGGGCCGTTGTTATAGGGGCCCGTGAGGTAGACGTGGCCGGTGACGTAGTACGGCATCGTGCCCGCGCCCGCGCCGACCGTGACCGTCCCGATTTCCGCGGACTGCGGGCACGTGCCCGCGTTCGCTTCGGCTTCGCCGCAGCGTTGAACACCGGCGATTTTCGCGAGCAGGCCGGGTGGCAGCGTCGCTTCGAGGTTGTTGAAGTCCTGTTCGGAGTCGTTGCGCGCGAGCTGCAGCGTGAGCGGGCTGTAGCCGCCGGCCTGGTTGCTCGTCGTGCCCGCCGTGAACGCCGGCGCGAACCCGTGCGGGGCGCAGCCCGCGTCGATCGCGAACATCGATGCGAGCGTCGCGTTCGGGGTGCCGTTCGCTTCGCCCGGCGCGGGCTGGTGGGACCAGGGTTCCAGTTCGCTGACGGCGCCGTATGTTCCGCATGCTGTGGGGGTTGTCAGGGGGGCCCGTTCGCCGGGGCGGAGCTTGAATTCGAGCAGGTCGAACGGTAGTTGTGGTGTCTGGTTGAAGGTGGCGGTCATCTGGCCGGTGCTGGGGTTCACGGAGACGGTGCCGGGGATCTTCAGGGTGACGCCGTATTCTTCGGAGTGCACCTGGAGCAGCAGTCGCACCATGCGTCCGCTCTGCGGGTCGCCGTTGGCCTGTAGGCACGGGTCGCATTCGGGGGTGCCGAGGTACACCTGGCCTTCGATGGGGTTCGCGAGCACGGGGGTGTGGACGGTGACGGTCCCGAGCTGGGATCCTCCCGGGCAGGTGGCGGGCGCGGTGGAGTTGGCCGCGAACTGCGTGTTGTTGCAGGCCTGCAGCCCGTTGGCTGCGGACGGGCTGATCGACAGGCCCTGCGGCAGCGTGACGGTGGTGCGCTTGAGGTCGGGGGTCGCGAGGCCCGCGGGGTCTGTGTTCTGCGGGACCCGCAGCTTCAGGTTCAGTCCTGTCGGCGTGTTGGTCGCGTGACTGGTGGGGCTCAGTTCTGTTTCCGGCGCGAACGTCAGTGCTTCGCAGCCGGTGACGGGCGGGGAGAGTGACTGTGCTTCGTGCCAGGCGGGGTCTTCGAGGTTGGGGCTGCCGTCGGGCAGGGTCGTGCCGGGGTGCTCCCAGGAGTCGTAGTGCATGGTGGTTCTCAGCGGCCCGGCGGTGCAGTCCTGCGGGTTGGTGAGGAACGCGTGCTGTGGTGTGGAGCCGCCGTCGTTTGTGGCGGGGTCGCCGAAGAACGTGACTTTCACGCCGGTGAGTTCGATCCGCGGCAGGTCGGAGGAGGTGACCCGCACGATGTAGCCGGCTTCGGTGTGCACGAGGTTCGCGTACAGGGTGGCCTCCTCGTTGGCGAAGATGAACGCGAACTGGGCGGGGTGTCCCCCTTCGGGCGGCACGTTGTAAAGCGGCTCGACGACTTTGGCGGCGCCGAGGGCGCCCGAGATGCCCCAGAAGGGTGAGCCGAGCGCCACTGCGACGGTGCCGATCTGGCTCGCCTTCGGGCAGCGTTCGCCGTCGCCGGGCGGCGCGATCAGGTACTCGGGGCAGGTGGGTGCGGCCTGCGGGTCACCGACGAGGCCGGGCGGCAGGTCGACGGACACGTCCTTCAGGTCTTCTGCAGCGGTGTCATATCCGGTCTTGATCGGCTGCGGCACGCTGTTGAGGACGAACCCTGTGGTGTCGGTGTTGGGGTGCCCTGCGGCTCGGGTGTCGGGGGCGCCGGCGGGGTTTAGCAGCGCGGCGCTGAACGGGCCGTTCAGCCCGAATTCGGGTGCGCCGGCGCTGACGGTGAGCGGCTGGGTTTCGGTGATTGCGGCCGGTCCGCCGCCGCTGACGCTGACTTCGTTCTGCAGGGTGCCGGTGTGGCCCGGTTCGGCGGTGACGGCGATCACGACGTTCAGGCCCTCCGCGCTGTCGCCGGCGACCGCCCCTTCGAACGTGCAGGTGACGGTGGATGTGGTGTGTTCGCACGCGAGTCTCGCTTCGGTGGGTTCATCGAAGCCGAATGCTTCGCTGACGACGAGCCCTTCGGGAGGGTGTCGGTGATCGTGATCGGTTCACCGTTTGCCGGTTGGGCGCCGCGGTCGGTGATGAGCGCCACGATGTTCCCGCCCGTGCTCGGCGAGATGTAGGTGGGCATCGCTCTCGCGTCGATCGCCCACGCGCCGGGGGTCGCCGCGGCGGCGGGGCTCGGCAGGGCGAGCGCGGCGGCCGCGATTGCCGGGGTGAGGATGGTGAGCGCGCGGCGGGTGCGGTTCGCGACGGCAGGGTTCCTGGGGTTCATGACGGGAGCCTCCCTCGGCGGGGTGCGCTCGAGCGTCTGCCGCGTGTGGGTTTCGGTTTGACGCGGGTGCATCTGCCGTGCTCGGCTCGGGTTCCCCGCGGGCACACGCAGCGCCCGTGGGCGAGGTGGCGGCCTTTCGCGCAGTGCGCGACGCTCACTTTCCGTGGGGTTGCGGCGGCGGGCGGCGGGTTCCCGGGCCCGCGGTAGGTTTCGCTGGCGGGGCCCGTCGATGCGGGGGCTGTGGTGGCGGATGGCGGGCATGTTTCGGCGGTGCAGGGCGGTTCGGCGCTGGCGGGGGTGCCGCCGTCGCTGCGGGCGTCGTAGATGTCCACCAGGCTGTCCTTGTCGTTGGGGACGAGTGCTTCGCGGGCGTTGAAGAGGATGTCCTGGCCGGAGGGGCTGACGGCGGCCAGCGAGCTGTTGAAGGGGGAGTCGTGGCCGGTGAAGATGAGGTAGACGTGACCGTCACGGTACTCGTAGACGTTCTGTGCGTATTCTTCGCAGACGCCTTCGCTTTCGAGGACGCACTCGTTGTTGGTCGCCTGGGGTGTGAGGCCGTTGGAGCTGGTGAACGTGACGATCGCGCCGTCCTCGGAGATCGCGGGGTGCCGGTCGTCGCGGCGGGTTTCGTAGCCGCGAGATCCGGCGCGCTGTAGGAACGTTTTGCCGGGGTTGATGGTGCCGTTGTGGTTGTAGCCGTTCTCGCCGATCGAGACGCGGGTGAGCACTTCGCCTTCGGTCTGGTAGCGGTAGACCTGCCGGGCGCTGCCGGTGTCGTCGGCGGTGAGCGGGGCGGTGCTGGTGAACACGAGGTAGCGGCCGTCGTCGGTGACGTCCATCGGGCCGGAGTGTGTCGCGGGGTGCAGTTCGCCGTTGTAGCTCCACTGGTTGGCGTCGCCGCCGGCGAGCGTGGCGATGAACCGGGTGGTGTCGGTTGTGGTGTCGGTGACGTAGAGGTTCTCTGCGTTCGCCTTGGGCCGGCAGGGACCTTCCTTGGTTGATTCTTCTTCGGTGCGCTGGGCTGAGCTCAGTTCGCCCATGCAAGCACCGGCGGGGCCGCCACGCGGTTCGCCGGTGAGCACGCCGCGGGCGACGAAGTAGACGTGTGTGCCGTCTTCGGATACGGCGGCGACGCCCTGCACCTCGGGTCCGAGGCCGCTGCTGTCTCCGGTGGAGAGGGTGCTGAGATGCCCGTTTCCGGAGGCGTCGATGCGGTACTCGTAGAGGTTGCATCCGTTGGGGCCTTCGGTGGCGGCGCAGCCTTTTTCGCCGTTTTCGGGTATCGCGCCGTCGGCGGGGTTGCTGTCCTGGGTGGCGTTGTCGACGAGCTGCTGCGGGCTGGTGAAGAACATCGTGCTGCCGTCGGCGGCGGCGCCCTCGTAGTTGGCGTCACGGAAGTTCGCTGTTTCGGTTGTGTTCTTCACGCAGCTCGTTTCGACGCATGCTTCGTTGGCGGGCGCGGGTGTGAGCGCGTCGGGCTCGGAGATCGCGAGGGTTTGGGTGCCGTGGAGGCGTGCGAAGATCTCGCTGACGGGGGGTGCCGTGGTGACGCCGGCGCAGCTCACGTTGTCGGATCCGGCGGCGGTGAAGAACACGTTCGCGCCGTCGGTGGAGATGGCGTTGCTGCGGTTGCCGAAGCTTGACCCGCCGGCGCTTGTGCCGCAGTCACTGATGAGCTGGCCGTGGTTGTCGACGCCGACGAGTGTGGGGGTGCTGTTGCCGGTGCCGGTGTATTCGTAGAGCGAGGTGAGCCCCGTCGTTTCGTGGCCGAGCTGGGTTGTGTCGCCGGGCCAGAGGTTCGTTTCCACGCCCGCGGGGAGAGTGTCGTTCTGCGCCATGATCGTGAACAGCACGTGGGAGAGGTCGGGGGTCGCTCCGAGGTAGGAGAAGGAGGCGGTGTTGTCGGCCTGTTCGCCCGAACCGGCGGGTCCGGCGGGCACCGCGGTGGGTGGGAGTACGGGGCCGACCGCGACCGGGGGTCCGGCTCCGGGAGGCTGGAGGTAGAGGTCGTCCTCGTAGATTGATTTGGAGGCGGGGTGCAGCTGCATCAGCACGGCGCCTTCCTTGCCGAGGATGAGGGGGGTGCAGTGCGCTGTGGCGTAGACGTAGGTCGCGAGCGGTGCCCGGTTCAGCGGCGTGGTGAGCCATTCGCCGGTGGCGCGCGAGGTGGCGTATTCGTTGAGGGGGCAGTCGCTGCGTGCGGTGGCTCCGGCGTCGGCGCCGATCGATTCGGTGATCACGTTGATCGTGTGGGTGTTGTCTTCCTGGAGCGAGGCCTCGTTGAGCGCGAATCCGTTCTTGTTGGCGGGGGTGACGCGTTCGTAGGCGCGGCAGTCGGGGAGGGTGGCGCGGTAGCCGGTGTTGGCTTCGTTGGGGCAGCTGCTCTGGTTCGCATCGCCCGCCGCGAGCGCCGGCGCTGTGCTGCAGGCCAACCCCGCCACCGCGCACACCACAACCGCCAGAACGAATCTTTCAACCCTCATTTGAGCTCCCTCTCTAGTTGGTCCTGCTGCCCCCCTTTACAGCTCGCGTCTCACTACCCGTCGATTACTTCTTCTGCCGGTCGCTTACTTCTTTCCCTTTTTCGGCTTGGTCCTTCTGCCATGTGCCTTTGACTTCCGTCGCTTCTTCTTACCGTGGCCCTTTTTCTTTCCCGGGTTGACCGCCTTGCCTTCCTTGGCTTCTTTCGCGTTCAGCTGCGCGATCGGGGTGTAGGGGATGACCGGCGCCAGCGACGCGGATGGGAACACGGCCGGGAAACCGGGGGTCGTGAACGACAGCAGCGCGCCGTAGCTCGTGCCGTCCTGGTTTGTCGCGATCACGCGGTAGTAGTAGGTCGTGCCGGGTTGCAGTTCGCCGTTGAAGGAGACGCCGACCGCGTCGACGGTCCCTGAGCTGGAGATGACCGTCGCGGGCAGCAACATCCCCGCGCCGGGCGTGGTCCCGAATTCGAGCTCGATCGTGGTCTGCAGGCCGGCCGTATCGACCGTCCCGGTGATGCTCGCGGACTGCTGGCTCACGCCTTCCGCGGCGCCAGTGGCCACGATCGGCGGGGTTGGGGGCGCGGTCGTGAACGTCTGGTTCGGCCCGACGGTCGTGCCGAGTTCGTTGCTCGCTACGAGCGCGTAGTCATACGTCGTGCCTGGGGCGAGTTCTTCGAGGTTCGCTGCGACCGCATTCGCTGCGAAGCCCGCTTTCGGGGGGAGCCTCGTCTCATACGTGCTCTTGCCGTGCGCGTACGGGTTCGCCGCGCCCGCTTCGTATTCCGCTTGCGGGACGTAGGCGAAGTGGTAGGTCGTCGGCTCCGAGATCGGAGCATCTGGGACGATGCTCCCCGAGATCGCGGCGGTCGTGCGCGTCAGCGCACCTGCAGCTTCAGCCGTGACGGCGGGAACGCCCTGCGCGCGGAACGGTTCGGCCGGGCCATCCGTCGTTCCCGCGGCGTTGGTCGCGACGACGCGGTAGTAATAGGTTCGGCCGGGTTCCAGACCCGATAGGACAGCGGGGACCGTCGAGAGTTCCTCGAAGACCCCCGGCAGATCGGACGCCGGCGGAGCGCCGGGAACGACTTTCAGGTTTTCGGTTAGTTCTTCATTGGTGGCGTATTCGAAGCTGTAGCTAGTTTCCTGGTAGTTCGGGTTGATCGTGGCCTGTAGCCTGGTGCCCAGAACCACCGTCTCGCTGTCCACGACCGGCGGTTCCGCGGCAAGCGTCGTGAGGTGTTCGATCGGGCCGTCCGTGGTTCCACTGATATTGACCCCGACGGCGCGAAAATAGTAGGTTGTGCCCGGCGTGAGAACCCGGCCGGTTTCTACGCTGAACGCCTGTTCGCCATACCCTGCCGGGATCGATTTTCCCCCAGGGATGATCTTTGCGCCCGTCATCGCTTCGTTGGTCGCATATTCAAACGAGTAGGTAGTTTCCAGCTTCTCCGGGTCGATCCCTGCGTGGAGCGTCGCCGAAAACGGTGTCACTCCTTCGGCATATGTGGAAGCAATGTAGGGCTTTGCGACCGGAAGGGTCGTGAACGGGACCGACGCGCCCTGCGCTTCGCCTTCGCCTATCTCGAGGAGACAGAACTCATATGTCTGGCCGGGTTCGAGGTTCGTGACTTCGACTTTAACTTTTTCTTTTTCATTGCCAAGCGCGGGAACTTCCTGAAATTCCGCCCCCGGCCTGCACGCTTCGGTAGACGGCTTATAGGCAAAATAATATGCCGCCCCCGGTTCGCCCGAGCCGTCGGGGTTTAGTTCCCCTTCCAGGATCGCGGAGTCGCCCGTTATCGCCGTCGCTTTACCAGTCACAGGCGTCTGAGGAGCAGCGATAGCCGGCGCAGCCGAGAATACCAAGAGCGTGAGGGCTCCGGCCAGCACCGTTGGGATCAATCTCCGAATCCTCATGACTTACCCCTCCGGTTCGACTTGGACGCCTTCTTAGGTTTCTTCGCCGCCTTCGCTTTCTTCGTTTTTGGACAGCCGGTGACGCCGATCTTTGTGTTCTGTTTGATCGGCGTGCCGTTCTGACCGGTGATCGCGGTCGGCATCGACAGCGACTGCCCGCAGAGGCTGTACTTCGCGCTCGCCGGCACGTTCGCGCCGAGGATCGAGTACTTGCCCGTCGGCAGCTTCAATTCGAACGAGCTCAAGGGAACATCCGGCGCCGCTTTCAGCGTGCTCGAGGTGATGCCCTTTTTGATGTTCGTGTTGAAGACGACGATCGCGGTGACCCCTTCGCCCTGCAGCACAACCTCGAGGTCGGGGAACGCCTCGCCACCGTGGGAGACGAGGTACGCCGGCCCGCTGACGGGGACGCCCAGCAGCGGTGTGACCGCCGTGGCGGTACCGACGTCCGACGCGGCCGGGCAGCTCGCGGGGTTCGCTTCGAACGTCGCCGCGAGACACGCCTTCTGCAGCGTCGTCAGCCGCGAGGGCAGCTGCTTCGGGAGGTCGACCTTGACCGACTTCGTGTTCGCGTACGTCCCCGCGGGGCCCTGGGGGTATGTGACCTTCACATCGAACCCTGCCCCGTCGGCTTTGCTCGCCCGGCCGGAGACCGTGGCCGTGAGATCGGGCTTGAACGCGAGGTTCGCGCAGTTCGTCACGGCAAACGGAGTCGATACGTTCGCGGCCGCGTTCTGCGTGGAGACGAGCTTCCCCGCCACCGCCATCGCAGCACAACTAGTCGGGTTAACGATGAAGTCTTCCCGGTTCAGCAACACGTTGACGGTCTTGACCTGCAGCGGGATCCCATCCAGAATCGTGGGGAACGGGTTGCTCACGACCGTCGCCTGGATCGAGCTCGGGTCCACGCGAATCGAGCCACGCACCGCGACCACGCCGAGGTTGAACGGCCCCGCGACCGCGGGCACCTCGACGACCTCCCCGAACGGGCCGCCGTTATACGGGCCCGTCAGATAAATCTGCCCGGTGACGTAATACGGCTCAGAACCGGGGCCGGCGCCGACCGTGACCGTCCCGATCTTGCTGCTTTCCGGACACGTCCCGGCGTTCGCTTCCGCTTCGCCGCAACGGGGGACACCGGCGAGCTTCGCGAGCAAGCCTGGCGGCAGCGTCGCTTCGAGCGCGTCGAAGTCCTGCTGCGAATCCGAGCGCGAGAACGACAGCGTCAGCGGGCTGTACGCGCCCGCCTGCGTGTTCGTCGTGCCCGCGGAGAATTCGGGAGCAAACCCGTGCGCGCCACAGCCCTGGTTGACTTCAAACCCAGGGGTCAGATTCGCATCAGGGGTATACGGCGTGCTCCACGGCGCCAAATCGACATTGGTCGCGTAGCTCCCACAACCAGGAGTCGACAGCGGCGCGCGTTCACCGCTCTTGAACTTGAATTCGAGATTGTCAAAGGGCTGCTGCGGGCTTTCCTTGAACGTCGCGGTCAACTGACCCGTGCTCGGATCGAGACTGACGGTCCCCGGCAGCTTCACGTCGATCCCGCGTTCGGCGTTCGCGATCTCGATGAACAGCCGCACCATCCGCCCCGCCTGCGCATCAGCGTTTGTACACGGATTACACTGCGGCGCGCCGACGAACACCTGACCTTCCAGTTCTTCTTTGAGAATCGGCGTGTGCACTTTCACGCTGCCGACGATCGACGCTTCCGGGCACGTCGAGGGTTCCGTCGAGCCTTCCGCGAACTGCGCATCGCTGCACGCCTGCAGACCGTTCGCCGACGAGGGGCTGATGCTCAACCCGCGCGGCAGCGTGACCGTCACGTCCTTCAGCGGCGGCGTCGCGAGGCCTTCCGGTTCTTCGTTCTGGGGAATTTTCAGGTCGACGTTCAAGCCGCTCGGCGCATCGGAGTGCGTCGTCGTCGGTAACGCTTTGAATTGAGGGTTGAACTGAAGCTTGTTACAGCCCGTTGGTGCAGGCGCTTCCGAAACCGCCGTCTGCCACTGCGGTTCTGCGAAGTTGACGGCGGCGATGTTGGGCGACCCGTCGGCGTTCAGCGGCAACGAGGCCTGGTTCTGCCACGAGTCCATGTAGATCTTGGTCTGCAACGGGCCGCCGGCGCAATCGGCCGGGTCGGTGAAGAACGCCGCGGGAGCAAGACCCGCCCCATCGGCGCGGGCAGGGTCCCCGAAAATCGTCAGCTTAACTCCACTAAGCGCCAGAAAGCGCGGGATCCCGAGTGCGGTCACCTGAACTGCATACCCCGCAGCCGTGTGGATCAAGCTAGGGTAAAGGGTCGCCTCCTGGTTGGAGAAGAGAAATGCCAGCTGAGCGGGGTGTCCGTGCTCCGGAGTGACGTTGAATAAGGGCCCCGTTTCTCCGTTAGAGCCGCCCGGGCGCGAGAAGCTCCACTGGCTGCTGCTGAAATTGACCCCGACGGATCCGACGACGCTGGCCGCCGGGCATTCGGCTCCGTTGCGTGGAGGCGCGACAAGAGCCTGGGGGCAGGTGGCGGCCGCGAGTGGGTCACCCACCAGCCCGACAGGCAGCTGCACCGATACGTCCTTCACGTCTTGCGCCGGCCAGATTTTTTGAGCGCCGGCGTGGCCCGGTTCCATGTCCGGAAGGCTGTTAGTCTTGAGACTAAATTCGGTGGTGTAGGTGTTGGGGTGGTCCCCCGCTTGGGTGTCCTGCAAGCCACTGGAATCCAGTAGGGCGGCTTCGAAAGCCCCTTCGAACCCAAAGGGCTGCGCGTGCGAATCGACCGTTAGGGCGTCCGAAACTGTGGCGGCGACTGCCCCCGCCCCAGACACCTTTGCGGTGTTAGGCAGGATCGCGCCTTCCGCACCAGGCTGACTGATGACCCCTATTTCGACGGCGAGCCCTTCCGTGCTGTCGCCCGGCAGCGCGTTAGGGTAGGTACAGGTGGCAGTACGGCCGACGGAAGCACAGGTCAAGAATTCCCTCGGTGTCGCACCGGTCTCCCCTTTTACATTGGTGATCGTGAGTTTTTCAGGCACCGTGTCGGTGATCGTGACGGGTGCACCGTCGGTGGGCGCACCGCCGGCGTTGGTAACGAGCAGGTCGATCGTCCCGCCGGACACCGGCGATATGGCGGTTGGCACCGTCCGCGCCGTGATTCTCCAATCCGGCGCTGAGGGTACCGCAGCCGTGGCGAGAGACGGGCAACCGAGAACGCACAGCGCGACGGTGGAGGCGATGGCTGTTGCGAACCGTCTCATGAGCTTTTTCTCCGATGGGCTCTCGCTTTCGCGGCGTGCGACTTCCGCCTGACTTTTATACATTTGCCTCTCGCCTTGGTGAAGCCCTTTCTGCATTTCGGGCGGCGTTTGTGTGCTGGAGCCTTCTTCGGGACACTAGGAGTTGCAGGTACTTGGGAGGCGTAACTGTTGCCGCCCAGGGCGGCGCTCGACGGGGCGAGAAAGCCGGGGGCGGCCGGCGCGTTGGTCTGACATCCTTCGCCGCCACAAGTAGTTGCGGGACCTGGCGAGTAGGCGAATCCTCCGTCGCTCCTCGCATCGTAGATGTCGCCGAGCGTGTCTCGATCCTGCGGCACCAGCTTTTCCGCCGTGTCGAAGAATATGTTTTGGCCATTAGCGCTGATGGTCGCAAGCCCTTTGATGGCGGCGCCATGCGATATCAGAAAGAGCCGCCCTTCGCGATACTCATACACGTTTTGGGCGTATTCCCGGCATGCGCCTTCGCTTTCAAACACGCACCGGTTGTCGAAATCTTCGGCGGCTGGAGTCAGAGCTTCGCTAGTGCTGAACACGACCGTGTTCCCGTCCTCGGTCATCGCTGGGTGCGAGTCTGATGCGGCTTCAGTTTCAGTATCCGCCCCCCCCTGCGCCACGAGTACTCCCCCGAGGTTGCCGTGGCCTTCGTCCCCGACCGAGATTCTTGCGAGCGCGCCGGTGGCGACGTTATAGCGAAACAGGTTCCGTACGGAGCTAGTGTCACCCACCGTGAGGTGTTCTGTGCTCGTGAAGAGGAGGGACTGACCGTCATCGGTAACATTCATGTTGTCCGCACCTTCAGAGTGCCACTGTTCGGAGTCGCCGGCCGAAAGGGTTGTGACGAACGTCGTTTTGTTGCTGACCGTGTCGCGCACATACAGGTTGTCTCCGCCTGGGGACGGGCGAACGTTGAGACTGTTGGGTTCCGACGTGAGGACGCCCTTCGCGACAAAGTAGACGTGCGAGCCATCCTCCGAGACGGCGGCTACCCCCTGTACTTCTGGACCCCGAGCACTTTCGTCCCCCGCAGACAGCAGAACTAGTCGGTGGCCAACCGCTTCGTTGAGGTCGTACTCGTAGAGATTGCAGCCGTGGGCGGCCGGCGTCGTTGAGCCGCATCCTCCCCGAGTCGCGCTGTCTGTCGGCTGGGCATCTTGGGTTGCTCCGTCGAGGAGCTGCTGCGTGCTGCTGAAGAAGACCTTTGACCCGTCAAGGGCTGCCCCTTCGAAGTTCGCGTCCCGGAAACGGCTGACTTCCGTTATGTCCTCAATGCATTCCGTCGATTTGCAGCCATCGTCCGGTTCGTTCTGCCCGGGCGCTAACGCGTCCGGCTCCGAGATAGATACAGTCGAGGACGCTGCTAAGCGCGCGAACAGCTCGTCGACCGCGGGGAGTGCAGGTGCGCCAACGCATTCGTTTCTTACTGGGTCGCCTGCTCCAATGGCTGTGAAAAAGATTCGTGACCCGTCACTGGACATGACGTTGTGACGGTTTCCGACGCTGCCTGCTGCGCCGCCGGGAACGGTCGAGCAGTCGCTGATCAACTGCCCGGCATTACTCACCCCGACTAGCAACGGCTGCGCGGACCCTTCGCTGTACTCGTACAGGGACGTCCCTTCGTTTCCGGGGAGCGTTGAGTCCCCGGGCCATAACTGCGAGCTGACTCCGGGACCGAGGTCCGACGAGGGAACTGAGCTTAAGGTGAACAACAAGTGCGAGAACGTGGGCGTCGCAGAGTTAAAGTTGCTTCCTTGGTATCCGCCCTGTTCGCCGCCGCCCGTGGGGCCCGACGGGACGGCAGATTCCGGAATCGCGCGGCCGACAAGCCTGAAGCCGCTTGACGTGTGAAGATAGAAGTTGCGTTCGTACACCGATCCGTGTATCGGATGTAGCTGCAGCAGTGAGGTGCCTTCTCCGCCCAGCAGTGGGGTTATGCATTTGTGAGTTGCGTAGGCGAATTCGCGGAGCGGCGCGTCGTCGATTGCGTTGGTCTCCCAGCCGAACGGTGTGCGAGCGGTGTCGTAATACGTCTCGGCGCAGTTGGCATTATTTGTCGCTCCGGCGATTAGGCCGATGCTGTGGTCTCTCAGTAGTTCACCGTTGTCAAGCATCTGTTCATATCCCAATTCGAATCCGTTCTTGAACATAGGCGTGACCTGCTCGTACGCGCGGCAGTCCGGAAGTTCGGCGGTGAAACCGGTGTTGGCTTCGTTGGGGCAGCTGCCCTCGTTCACGTCGCCGGCGGCGAGGGCCGACGGCGCAGCGGGCAGCGCGAGCGCCAGCAGCAGGCCGAGCAGCGACAGCGACAGCCCGAGCGTGCGGGTGAGGGCGATACCGGGGTTCTTATACATCGTGGTTCTCCTTGTCGGTGTCACTGAGAAATGGAGGCTTTGCCGCTTCGTCGATAATCCGCACCGTCTGGCCGGTCAGGCTTGGTTTTCCGGCCGGGCTTGATTTCACAAGCGAGAGCGCGGGTCGCGCCGGCTTCGGCGGTGCCCCGAGCCGCCGGTCGGCGATCGCGGTCAGCCGGCCATGCTCGAGGCTGTAGACGCTGTCGGCGGGCAGCGAGGACGCCCGGTTCGGTTGGGGCTGGCCGGTCATCGCTGCGCTCCTTTGCTTGTTGGAAATAGGCTCAGGCTCCGCATCACGCCGCCTGCCTTTGGTGGGCGGGGTTTGCGTGCAGCAGCGCTTCGCCGGGGGGCGTGAGCCGCCAGGCCTTGGGCTTGCCGCGTTCCGCGCGCGCGGTGTCGTAAATCAGCCCGCGGTCGGCCAGACGCGCCAACAGCTTGGAGATCTGACCCTCGTCACGAACATCCGCCGCGACGGCGACCTCACGGTTGCTCGCACCCGCGTGCTCGGCGATCGCGGTGAGGACCCCGTGAGTACGGACCGTGAGGCGGAAATTCTCGCTTTCGGGGCGCGTCAGGCCGGCGATCGGCGACGCTGGCCAACCCCCGATCGGCCCCCGACCCGATGAGGCTGCTCGCGAAGCGGCGGCAGGGCGTCCGCGCTTGGGGACGAGCTTGCCGCCGCGAACCTTGGCCGGGTCATCAGCGCGGGTAGCCCTTACGGGGCGGTGCGCGTCGAGGACGGCCTGACCCCGGGGCGTCAGGCGCCAGGCCTTCTCGATGCCCTTCGTATCCCTGCCATGCGTGTTCTCGACCAGGCCCTGGTCCTGAAGGCGGGCCATCATCCGCGAGACCGCGGCCTTCGCGGAGACACCGATCTGACGGGCGACCTGGAGGTTGCTCGGGTACGCTCCCCGCGCGCTACCCTCCGCGACCGCCACGAGCGCCATTTGCGTACGCACCGTGAGACGGAAGTCGGCGGGCGAGGTCGACCCCAAAGGCCTCGGGCCGGCGATCTGCGTGGCATCCTCCCCCTCGGGACTTTTCAGGCCGGCCGGGCTTTGCTGGCCGAAACGGGGATTCCGACCTCGGGCCGGTGTCTCCCGGCTTCGGTCGGATGAAAACGTCCGCGTCCCGCGCTGCTCACGCGCTGCGGCCTGCTGTTTGATCAAGACCTCCCCACCCCGGTTCGCGTCCAGGAGCGCCAGACCACGATCGGTCATGCGCCACGCCTTGCGCGTCCCGAGAAGACCCGTGCGGGTGTTCTCGACCAGGCCCTGGGTCTCCAGGTCCATCATCAGATGCGAGGCCTGACCGTCATACGGAATCCCCGCCCGTGCGCGAACCTCCCGGTTACACGGCTCCAACCCCTCCCCGCACAACTCCGCGACCGCGGACAGCGCCGCATGACGGCGAACCGTCAGCCTGAAATCACCCAGGGGCCCGATAGGCGGCGCATCTCGGCGTCCTGGAGGCACGGACAGGACCGCCAGCTCCGGCGCGGGCAGGACCGGCAGCTGCGGCGCGGGCCGGGAAAGCTCACGCGCAGCCGCCTCACGCCCCCGGTAAGGCAGCACGACCGTCGCCATCAAGTCGTTCAACAACCCCAGCAACGGCGAAGCGTCCTGCCCAGGCTCCGCATCCCGCTCAGGCTCCGCATCCTGTCCGGGCTCCGCGCCCCGTCCGACCAAGCGTGCGTGGATCATGCTGAAGGCCGCGCCGACGACAGCGGCCGCAGTCATCGGCGGCAGACCACCCGCCACCTCCGCGCCCTCGCCCTCGCGGCCCTCATCGACGAGCATCGCGACACGGTCGAGCACCTCAACACGACGCGCGAGCACCCGCGGACCCGCGCCCAGCGCATCCACGAACACGACCCGCGCCGGCGCCGGGTCACGCTCCAAGCTCCCCAGCAACACGACCAGCGCCGCCCGCACACGCTGCACCCACTCATCCTCACCCCGCCCCCGCTGAGCCCACTCATCCTCGCCCGCCCATGCCGGCGCGAGCTCCGCCGCCCACTCCCCGACCGCACGGTCGAACACCGCGAGCAAGCAATCTTCGCCATCGGCGAACAGGTCATAAAAAGTCTTCGACGACATCCCCGCGCGCCCCGACACCCGCCGCGCCGTCAACCGAGCCACACCCTCCTCCACGACGACCCCCACCGCCGCATCCAACAACCGCGTGTACTGCACCCGCGACAGATACAACCCCCCACCCCGCGGACCCGCAACCCCACGCCGCACCGGCACACCATCACCCCGATCAGAAAACGAAGTCACCGGCGAACACCACCGATGGGGGAGCGCCGCGGCCCTGGGTTGGGGGCAGAACCGCGGCGCTCGGGGTCTGCGTGTACTACAGCTCCGGCGCGCGTGGGAGCACGCGACGGGGCCTCCTCGAACGCACGCCGGCTCGCAACATGTGCAGGGAGCGTGTCGCTCGAACAGACCTCGTAGAGTCCGACCATGAACAACATCAGCGCCCACCCCCGACAAAGAGGCGCGCACAAACAGAACGACCAATGCCGCGGCTATTACCGCGGCGAGGAACCCCTAGAAGATGATGGCGGGCGCCATTACGAGCGCCGAAACGGGACTTCTGCCCGTCGCTAGATTCCCGGCAGAGAGAGAGAGAGAGAGAGAGATGTGTCAGCGACGCTGACGCATCTAGATACGACACCCAACGGGCGCGCACCGATCCCCATCACATCCGTCCCCTCAGGACTCATGCCAAAACATCCCCTATTCACAACGATCCGGCCCTCTCCCTCTACATCCCCTACAAGCGCTTGACGTCAATCCCAGAAGACCGACCCAAACCCGACCTATGTCTTCGCGCCCCTCCCTGGGGCACCCAATCCAACTGCCAAGAAACTAAACCAGAAACCCCAGCCGATTTCAAGCACCAACCACACCCCCTCAAAAAACGGCTCTGTAGAGCCAAATCCCGCGACCACCCCAGGGCGACCATCTGACTCGCCGGAGACGAATTGGTTTACGCCGACGCCGCGGCGAGGCGCCTCGAGCCGGCGCCATGCTCGCCTGCGAGCCCGCGATCGACGCGGAGCTCAGAGCCCTCGCGACAGAAGGACGTTGACGCTCAGGCGCTCGCGACTTGCTCGGCCGCGGCGTACTCGAAACCGAAGACCACCCCCACGAGCGACTCGACCCGACATACGACCCGAGGGGCTGCGCCTACGAGCACATCCACGTCCGCATGGAGCACCTGGCGAGGCTCGGTCACGACCCCGCGATCGACATCGAGTCCAGGGCCCTCAACAGACGCTCGAACAGCAGCTACGGAATTCGCGCATCGGGCATCCAAATCGAACCACTTTGAGTAGCCGGGTTGGACCGCTCAAATGCGAGTTTCAAAATATCTTGTTCCCCGTTTGTTCCCAGTGGCCCTATTGCTCATAGATTTTATGAACATAAAAACAGCGTATTTGCACGCTATTTCTTCATCGGGGAGACAGGATCATATCCGCGTGGGTGCGGGAGATCCGCGGAGTCGTGGGCAGTTTCGTGGGCGGCGTGGCGGTCAAACGCCGGCGACCAGCAGCGAAGCGCCGGCGTAGATGTGCGCCGGTGTGTCCCTGAACGCTTTGCCGACGAGCTTCGGCTCCTGGCCGATCGGGGCGATGTCGATCGCGAACTCGAGACCCGTGGCCGCCGCGATCTTCACGAGGGTCTCGATCTGCGGGTTCTTTTCGCCCGACTCCAGCTCGACCACTCGCGGCTGGCTCACGCCGAGGCGCTCGGCCAGCTCGCGCTGGGAGAACCCGTGATCGGAGCGGTAGCCGATCAGCCGGGCGGCGACCATGCGTGCCAGCGCCAGACGTTCCCATTCCACGGCGAACTCTGGGTCGTCCTCCAACGCAGCGGCCAGTATCTCGTCAGCCGTCTTGATGCCCTTCGGCCAGTGGCTCGGTATCTCCGTCATAGCTGCATGATAGGTCATGGCTTATCGGATTTCAATGGTCTGTCGTATCGCCCGGGTATGGGGCCACGGCTTCGCTGCTGAAGTCATCGATGAAACCTACCCACGGGTTGGGATGGCATTGTTTGTCTACACCAACCTCATCTGCGTGAAGCTCGCCGTGCGCTCGTAGGCGGCCGCCACGCGGTCGAGGGCGCGCTCCCGGTCGCGGTGCCCGTAGAGCTTGCGGACCAGCTCGCCGCCGTCGGTGTGCCCAAGCGCGATCGCCACGTCCTCGGAGGGCAGGTCGAGGACGTTGACCATGTACCAGCCGGCTAAGTGACGGGTGGCCAGGTAGAGGCTGCCCCGCCAGCCCGCCGCGCCTCTGACGGCCTTCCAGTGGTACGCGCGAGAGCCCGAGGACCAGTGCTCGCCGCGGATCGGCGTGAAGCAGAACTCGCCTTCGACCGGCAGCCCGACGAGCGCCTCGCGGGCGCCGATCGTTGTACAGCTCGACGGCATCCCCTCTGCGACCAGGCGGTCGACCGTCGCCAAGCTCACGCCCTGCGCGCTCCTGGCGCCGTGGGCGGTCAACCTCACATCGCGTGGGCGGTTCGTGGGCGGAACACCCCGAAAGCCCGACAGGCCGCTCGCCTGGCGCTCCGGTCGCCATCACCCCGCAATCCCATCCCCAGAGCCAAACCGTGCCCTCTCAGGCGGCCCCCAGCCCCTCCCAGCATCCAACCGCACTTCTATCGGGGAGACAGGATTTGAACCTGCGACCGCCCGGCCCCCAGCCCAAACGCTGGGGTATCGCTCAGGTGATGAGGCCCGGATTCATTGGGTTTTCTGTCTCCCGATGCTCTTCAGTTTTGCTCAGTTTGTTCCCCGTTCTGTTCCCCGAGCATATGTTCGTATTGGCTTTGCGACCCCGCCGTGGGTCACGCCGTGGCGCTCCGTGGCCGCCCGGGCACGCCGCCGTGAGGCACGCGACGCGATCGCGGCGAGACTCCCGACATCGTTCCTTGCGATAGCACGCTGTGCTTCCGAGAACGTCTCCGCGAGAGTCTCACGATCAGCTCGCGTCTCTTTCTCGATATCTGCGAGCAGCTGCGCGGAGTTGGCAGACATTGCTCTCCAGCATAAAGACCAACCGCCTGGAACACATGGAATGTCCCAAACCGCTGTCCTGCGTCAGAAGCTGCCCGTACTAGCCCAGTCGCAGGCGCATCTCGCGGGCTTCGTCGACGAGACGATTGAACAGGGTGACCTCACGATGTGAGCTCTGGTCGGCGAGCAGTGCCTGCTCATCCTCGGTGGTGTTCGTGAGGATCGCGAAGCGCTCGCGCGCCTGGCGGCAGATCGTCTCGCGATCTGCGTGCTGCTTGCGCGGTACGAGACCATTCAGGTCGCTCCAGCGAAAGTTGCCGGACACCATCGCGGCGAGCAGGGCCTCCGGGTCATAGGGCTTGTTGCGTCGCCGGTCGGTCCATGCCTTCAGCACGGCGACTCGGCGTACGAGCTCGGAGTCGAACGGCTTCTTCGACCACAGGTACAGGTCGTAGATGTCCTTTGCGCTTCCGCCCTGACGGCGGTTGCAGGCCATGATCTTCTCGCCGATCATCTCGTAGGTATCCAGTCCGTGCAGGGTCGGCGCGTCGAACTCCACGCGCGATAGATACTCCTGCTCAACCAGCTGTAGGTCGCGCGCCTCGAGGACTGGTTTCAGCCGGTAGGAGATTTGCAGCTCGAAGCGACCGGTGCCGTCGGCGTGTTGGTACTCCACGGTTCCGCTGAAGTTCTCGTTCCCGTCCTCAGACCAGCGACTCTCGACCATCGCGAAGGTGACGCCATGAAACGGGCTGCGATCGACCAGGGCGGCCTCGGCGGACGCTTCGAAGCCGTTCTTGTGGGGAGCGTCCAGATCGATGTCTTGCGAGAAGCGTCCTTCGCTGCCAAACAGGCACTTGCGTAGTGCGGTCCCGCCCTTGAACAGAAGCGGCCCGAGTGACCCGTCTGCCAGTCGACCCACCAGCTGGGCCTCGTTGAGCAACCCGAGCGCGTAGTGGAGGACGATCTCCTGGTCAGCGACCTCCAGATCGACCTGCTGATTGTGTGCGTAGCGGCGCACCAGCTGCAGCGGGATCATCAGCTATGCAGCTCCTCACGCAACACTTCCTCCGGAACGTTGACCACGACAGCCCACCTGCGGAGCGTCTGGCCCCGCCGCCCGTAGATGTAGCCGTCGTCGAGCAGCATTGGGCGCGTCGGCAACTCCTCAGATGCGAAGGCGCCAAGCGCATCGGGGACCTGTTGGTCGATCAGCTCAAGCAGCGCAGCAAGTCGGCGAGCACCGGCCCGGCCGCGAGGATGCTCGCTCGCGAGGCGGACCAGCTCCGGCCACTGCACCTGCTCGAGCGCTCTATAGAGGATGCGTCCCAGGGCGATTACGCCCCCCATTCGCGAGGGACGGATTGCGCAGTCGATGAGTGTCCGCTCCACTCCGGCGATACGCACCTCGAAGCCGTGCACTGGCTTTGGGGCTGAGCCGGCCAGAGAGAAGTGCCGCTGGGGTACCAGCGTCAGCGGCAGATCAGCGAAGCGCACCGGCGTTCTGGTACCGGCGCGCACACAGGCATGTACCGCTCCTGGGCGATCTGGCGTCAGGCCAAGCTCGTACGCGGCTGAGCCATAGCTCACGTAGTGGGACACCGCCCATGTAGCCAGCGCCGCCCAGGGATTGGGGAGTGCGATCCCACCACTCTCAGCAAGCAGCGGCTCATACGATCCCTGTGCGACGCGATGCAGCCAGCCTTTGGAGGCCATCCGCCGCAACACGTCGCTCGCCCGCTCGCGCGAGAGGTCCATGCTCGCGGCCAAATCCGCGGCTGTGATCACCGCAGGACGTTCTTCCTCGAGCCAAGCCATCACTTGACTCTCACGGCGACTCAGGGAACGACCGACGTATTCGACTCCAGACGACATGCACAGAGTATAGCCGCTTTCGGCATTCTTTGCCAAATACGGCCATACACTGTGCGAGCCACTATTAGTCCTTGAGTGAGGGGTTCACTCCTCGACGCGGCCCTCTTCCTCAGTGGCTGGCACCTGCTCCTCCTCTGGACCCTCTGTCTCCTTCTCGGCCTTCGGCTCAAACGCTTCGTTGACCATCTGCACCTCGTGCTCCGAGGGAGCGTAGTGCGTGTAGATCTGCGTGGTCTTGCTGTCCGCGTGCCCCATGAACTCCTGGATCATCCGCATCGGCCGACCCGAGGCAGCCAGCCGCGTGCCGAAGGTGTGCCGCAGGTCATGGAACCTGATCGGGTGGACTTTCGCGTCCACGCAGGCTTCCTGGAAGCGCTTGGTGACCTTCGAGCGATCCAGCGCATTGCCAGTCTGCGGATGACCGAACACGAGATCCTTATCAGCGCGGAACTCGGTCCGCTTTGACCAGCCATCGAGCTCCCTGGCCAGACGATCGGCCATCGGCACGGAGCGTTTCGTCGACAGATCGGACTTCCCCTCTTCGGAGTGCTCGCCCCGCACGAACGTGTTGCGCGGCCGGATCCGCTGCGCGACCCAGTCGACGTGACGCCAGCGCAACCCGAGCAGCTCGGACTGGCGCAGCCCCGTCATCGCCGCTGCCAAGATCACGACTCGCAGCACCGGGCCGAGCACATCCGGTGGCGGCGGCGGCGATGGGCCACGTCGTCCTTTACGGGTCGGCTTCGGTTTGCGATAGACGACTTCGTCGGGGATCGCCCGCAACACCGCATCGAGCTCCTCGACCGTCAGGAACTGTAGGTCCGGAGCCACGTCCCCGGAGCGCCGGCGACCTGGCTTCGTGGCGCGCCGTACAGGGTTCTCCTTGCACCACTCTTCGTCGATCGCGTGCTCGAACACGGAATACAGAAAGCTCAAGACGTTTCGAACTGTCTTCGGTGACAGTCCCTTCTCGAGCATCGCCGTGGCGAGCGCTTCGACGTGGGCCTTGCTCACCTTCGTGACGGGTAGCGAGCCCAGTCTCGGCGAGATGTGCACTCGCTGCATCGACTCGCAGCCCTCTTGGTAGGACTTGCGGGCGCCTTCGAGCTTCTGCTTGCTCCGTAGCGAGTCGGCGGCCGTGTCCACCGTCGGGGTATCTGCGCCCCTCACCGGGCGCGGACGGCGCTCCTCCTCGCTCTGCATTTTTCGGAACTCGCGCTCGGCCTGGGCATCGGTCAGCCCCTCTCGGCTGCCTGGTGTCCGTATCTCACCGACCTTGCGGTTCAGCAGTCGCCCGTCGAGCGTGCGCCAGCGACCGTAGTGCGAGCCGTGCTTCTCATACAGGTGCCCCGTACCCACCTTGCGCTTGGAGCTCATCTTTACAGCCTCCTTCTTCGCTCTCGGGTGAACGTCGAGGAAGCCGACTCGTGTTCGATCCCCGCCATCCACGCCTTCACTGCCGATCGGCGGTAGCGAACATAGCGCCCGAGCGGAACGTGGGGGATGTTGTTGGCGCGCGTCTGGGCGTAGACCCAGGCTGGCGTCATTCGCAGCCACCTCGCAACCTCGTCGGCGGTCAGGAGCTCGAAGGGGTCGCCCTCATCGAGCTCCGCGTCTGCCTCACGTCCTGTCATTTGCTGTGTGCTCATCGTCCTTCTCCTGTGTCCTGTGCTTCGGCGCGAACCATTCGCGCGTCTGGGGTTCGGTTCCGTCCGTCCCCGTGCGTCGTCTACTCCTCGTCGGTGTCTCTGCGGTATTTCTCCCAGCCCTTGATCACGTCCCAGCCCTCGCCGGCGCGCTTGAACACTTTGCCCTCGCGACGCGCCAGGTGTGCGTAGACGTTCTGTAGCGGCGCTTCTAGCGCGGCGGCGATCTCTGCTGGCTTGGCGCCCGGGTGCTCGGCGACGTGCTCGGCCACCTGCACCCAGCCCAAGCGCTTCTTGATGCCCTTGCCGCCGTCGAGCGCGGCTAGGGCGGTCGATACCCGCTTCTCCCGATCGGCCAGCTCGGGGTAGGTCTTCTTGTCCTCTCGGACTTTGTCCAGCTCCTGCATGAGGAGTTGGCGCGCCGCGTCGAGCGGGTTCTCCGTCTCCTCCTCGTGGCTACCAGACACTTCGCGACCTTTCGTTGACTGACCTTGACATTTCCTGGATTAGGTTCTACATTACTCTACATAGAGTATCCTTGCTCTATGTATACTACCGAACTCTACAAAGGAATGGGTGCTATGTCAAGGGCAATATCGAATCGAGCAGAGGACCGGGCCTTCGGCCCCCGCGATCAGCAGTTGGAGCCGCCTTGGGAACGGCCGCGCCGCTCCGGGTTCTGGCGGATCGTGGGCTGGTTTCTGTTCGCGATCTTTTTGCACGGATGGATCGACCCGAACGGGTCTGATGCGTTCGGGTGGAGCTTGCAGCTGCTGATCTTCGGGTGGGCCGGCAAATCGATCTACCGCGGCGTACAGGAGGGCCGCATACCGGTCCGTTGGCTCGTGCGCCTCGCTATCGAGATCCGCTGGGGCGTCGCGATCTTCTTCGCGCGGCACGCGCCACTGCGCCTCGTGGAGTCCGCCGAGCGCCGCCGGCACAGGCGCGAGCGTCTGGAACCCGAGCCGTACGTCTCGACGGCCGCGGACGCGCGTTACGCGATCGAGGCCCTCGGCGGTGGCGCCTATCTCGGGGTCTACGAGGACGGGGAGTGGGCGACGGCGGAGCCCGAAAGCGGCACGATGGTGATCGGTCCGCCGCGGCGCGGGAAGACGACCGCGGTGATCATCCCGACGATTCTCGGCGCGTCGGGGCCGCTGCTGAGCACGGCGACCAAGCCCGAGGTGATGGAATCGACGATGCGCGCGCGTGGTGAGATCGGGCAGCTGTGGTGGTTTGACCCGGCCGGCGAGGTCACGCAGATGCCCGAGGGGGTGCGCCGCCTGCATTGGTCGCCGATCGCGGCCTCGACGACCTGGGATGACGCTCTGCTGACCGCCCATGCGATGACCGAGTGCACGCGAACGGGCGCCGGGACGACTAACGAGAGTCACTGGACCGAGCGCGCCGAAACGCTCCTGAGTCCGCTCCTGTACGCCGCTCATCTGATGGAGGGCTCGATCGAGGACGTGATGCGCTGGACGCACCATCACGACCTCGGGCCGAGCCTCGAGGTGCTCGCCTCGAGCGAGGACCCGATCGCGGCCGACTCCCTGATCGGGATTCAGCGGACCGACAGTCGTGAGCGCTCCAGCATCTTCTCGACCGCCGCCGGCGTGCTGAGCGCCTACAAGAGCAAGGGCGCAAGGCAGACCGCCGCGGACCCGAACTTCGATCCCGACGAGTTCGTGCGCTCCTGCGACACGATCTACATCACCGCGCCCGACCACAAGCAGCGAGCCTGCGAGCCGCTGGTCGTCGGCCTCGTCGAGCAGGTCCGCCACCGCATCTACCACCACGCGGCGATCGGCACCTCGGGCCTCTACCGCGCCGTCTTCATCCTCGACGAGTTCGGGAACGTCATCAAGCTGCCGAACATCCTCGAGCTCGCCTCCCAGGCCGGCGGCCAGGGGCTCGACCTCGTGATCGTGATCCAGGACCTCGTCCAGATCGCCACGCGCTACGGCCAGCAGGTCGCCGAAGCATTCCTCAGCATGTTCCAAACCAAGTGCTTGTTCCCTGGCATCAACGACGTCAAGACCCTCGACGCCGTGTCCGCCGTGATCGGCGACTATGACCGTCAGGTCGTCTCCTCCTCCACCGGCCAGAGCGAAAGCGAGGAGTGGCTCAGCGCGACCGGCTCAAACCAATCCTTCAGCTACCAGACACAGCGCCAGCGCCTCGTCACTGCCGCCGATATCGCCCAACTGCAACTGGGCCAGGCTCTCCTGCTGCGCGGCGCCGAGCACGAGCTGATCCGTCTCACCCGCTGGTTCGAGATGGACCCGTTCGCGAGCATCGGCGACCACCCGCGCGCACGCCTCGCGGCTTGATTTCATGATGCGCCACCGGGATAATTCGAGTATGGCTGAAGAGGACGCTCAGCCCCGGCGGCGAGGGGCCCTCTTCGGTGTCCGGCGCGACTATGTGGACGCGCTGGAGGCGAAGCACAACGAGTCCCTGGCTGAGAGCGCCGAGCTGACCTCGGGCCTGCGGTCCGCGCGCCTCGCGCTCGACGAGTCTGCGGGCTGGTCAAAGCGTCTGCCGGCCGGCTTGGCTGAGCTCGCGTCGCTTGCGGCGGGCGATTTGGTGGGGGAGGACGTGCAGGGGCGCCTCGGAGCGGCGGTTCTCGCGCTCGCGGGAGAGCATCTCCTGGCGCGCGTCGAGGTTTCTCTTGGCGAACCTACGGGTGAGCTCGATCGCGACACGACTTGGAATGACAACGGCAGGCCGATCCGGACGCTCGTGCGTCTCGGTGGGTGCGCGGTGGACTGCACTTGGCAGCCCGGCGTGGATGCGGGGCCCGATACGACCGGGGTGATCGAGGGTCTGTGCTCTGCGGTGGTGTGCTCGCTCGCCGGTGTCGCGGCTTCTCGTGTGCAGCGCGATCCGGTGACCCAGCTTGGCGACGAGCGCTCCCTCGCGCGCCATGAGGCGTTGCGTGAGCGCTTGCGGCAGCCAGCAGGAATCGTGAGGGTCGTCTTTGATGAGAACAGCACCGTGGAGTACCAGAAGCTTTTTGGCGGGATGGCGTGGGACGCGGCGCTCTCGCGCGTGGCCGCTGATCTGGATGAGATCGCCCGGGCGCATGGCGGGCAGGCCTACCAAGTCTCGCCGCCTCCCGACCAGGTCACGGTGCTTGAGTTTCGGCTGCTCCTCGACGCGGACGACGTCGACGCGGCCGCTGTGGCCGCGCAAGCGCAGCTGGCCGATTACGACGGGTTGAGCTGGCGCGTTGATGTCCCGTGATCATCGGGGCGGCCATCACGAATACCGCTACCAAAGCGCTCAGCGGGATCGACCACGACTACGCCGCGGTCTGTGCTGATCTCTCCTCGGGTTGGACGTTGTGTGCGACTGACAGGCTCGCGCAGGACCCGTCGCGTCTGCAGATCATCGGACGGCGTTACACCTACACCGCGCAGCTGAACGACTACGTGCTGCCACCGGGGTTGTGCGTCTGCCGCCGCGACCCCTGCGTCTGCCAGGGAGAACACCTCACACCGGGTGATGAACCCGGGCAACTCGTGATCGTCGGCGCGAGGGCGCGCAAGGCGTGGGACGAGAGCGACGAGGACGTGCTGCGCCTCCCCCGCCACGACGAGACGTTCAACCAGACTCACGACCCACTCGACGACGCGACCCTTGCGCTGCTGACCGAGCGCTGGGATTACGCGCACCAGCGACGCGCCGCCACCTTCACGGGACCGATCGGCCATTGGAGGAAGCTGAACGAGATCCGTTCGTTCGTCGCGCACGAGCAGGGATCGATCGTCCGCTTGGCCGAGCAGGCATGGGACCCCGAGCGCCTCAGCGAAGGCCAGCTGGTCCTGCTCACCCAGGGGCCGGCTGCGACCGCGTCGGCCGCGAGGGAATTCGTGTATCGCCTGCCGAACCTGGATGTGCCGCTGCTGGTCGAGGACGTGGGTGAACACGAGCTGATCATCAGCTGCGGCGATGAAGACCTGGTCCGGATCGAGCAGTACCTGCGCGCTGAGAAAGACCGGCCGCTGCGGTTGACGCTCGACACGGATGAAACGGATCGGAAGATCGCGACCGAACGCCGGACGTTGCGGGCGGCCGATACAGCGGATCGGCTTCGTGTGCTGATCGGCGACCCCTCATTCGCGACATCCACACCCGGCCGCGGGCTCGCTCCGTGGTTCAACCCGGAGCTCGACCCGGGACAGCGACATGTGGTCCAGGCGGCTGTGGCCGCCGATGAGATCCTCGCGGTGCAGGGGCCACCCGGCACCGGCAAGACGACGGCGATCTGCGAGATCGTGCTGCAGCACCTCGATAAGGATCCGCACGCCAAGATCCTGCTCGCCGCGCAGACCCATCAGGCCGTCGACAACGTGCTCTTGCGGTTGACTGAAGCGAGCCCGGACCTTCAGGTCGCGAGGCTCGGCAGCAAGTACACGATCGAGCGCGCGAACGAGGAGATCCGCAAGCGCTACTGGATCGACAGCGCCGAACCGTGGTTCCCGCCGACCCAGCGTCGCGCTGACTCCTACCGCCAGCTGGTGCACGCCAAGGCCGGCGCGGGTGACATGTCCCTCGACCAGGTCATGAACGGGGTGCTCGACGTGCAGGCGGACTACCTCGCATCGATCGGCCCGCAAAGCACGGCCCAGGAGCGCCTCGCGCGCGCCAGCGTGATCGCGGGCACCTGCGCGAGCGTGCAGAACAACCCCGACGTCAGGGCGACGACGTTCGCGGTGGCGATCCTCGAGGAGGCCGGCAAGGCCACCCCGCCAGAGGCACTGATGGTCGCGCTGCGCTCGCACAAGACGATCTTCGTCGGCGATACCCGCCAGCTGCCACCGCACATCTGGGACGCCATGCAAACCGTGCTGTACGACCCGGAAAAGCTCACGACCGAGAACCCGCATCTCGAGGAGAAGGCCGCGGAGATGCGCCGGGCGATCGAACAGCTCGGCTCCACCCCGCACGAGCGTCAAGCCGCCGACGAGGAGACGCTGTTCGGTCACTTCGCCGAACACCTCCACGGCAGCGAGCACGAGGTGACGCTGAACACGCAGTACCGGATGCTCCCGCCGATCGGCCAGCTCGTCTCCGAGGTCTTCTACGGCGACATCGGCGGCCTGAAACACCACCGCCAGACACCAATCGATCCACGCGTCCAGGCATACGCCGGCGAGATCCGCGTGAAGCTGATCGACATCCCCGGCCAGGAGGAAAAGGGACCGGAAGGCAAGAGCAAGCAGCGAAGCGGCGAGGTGCAATACATCCGCCGCGAGCTCAAGGCGCTCCAGCACCACGCCGAACACACCCCGCCGCTCCCGGACGGCCCGGAGCGTCTCGGTGTGGCCCTCATCACCCCCTACACCGCGCAAGCCAAAGAACTCCGCAGACACATCGACCTCACCAACTACCCCGACCTCGCTGTGCGGGTCGGGATCGTCGACAGCTTCCAGGGCGACGAGGACCAGGTCGTCATCCTCTCGATCGCCGGGACGGAAGCCGGGTTCCTGAAGACCCCGAACCGGATCAACGTCGCGGTCAGCCGCGCGCAGGACCTGCTGATCATCACGACCGCGCTGCACCAGGCGATGCGCGACCGCATCGGCAAACCGCTCGGGAACGTCACCCGGTTCATCGACCAACAGGTCAAACAGGGCGACCCCGCCTACCAGATCCAGCGGCCGCCGCAGCCAAAACCCAATGCTCAGGGGAGGGGCGGGCGATGACCGTTCTCTGCTCGATCCCCGTCCAGATCCCGGTACACCGCATCCGCGTGACGGCGAAATGCCTCGCGACCGGCGGACCCGTACACACCGCCACCCTGCGGCTCATGGACTACTGGGGTGAGAGCCCCGAAGAGATCGCCGAGGTCCTCGGCCTCGAGATCCCCTATGTGCAGCGCCTAATCCGCCAGCTGGAGCAGGGCGGCGAGCCGATCGAACGAGAATTCGTCCTCTGGGTCGACAACGCCCGCGGCCGCATCCTCCCCCACACCGCGCTGACCGGTGTCGCGGTCAAGCCCATCAGGGGCGGCCCGCACACCTTCCAACTCGAACCGCCGCTCTCGAGGGACGGCCTCACGAGCATGGGGCTGCAGGCAGGGCTCTCCTGGGACCTCGGACTCGAAGGCTACGTCGAGGTGCTCCACGTCTCAGACGTGCGCGCCGACATCCGCGACCCGTCACTCCCGCACGTCCTGCGACTACCCGACACCCAGCTCGTGATCCGCTCCGGCCAAGCAGACGCCCACCCCTGGGAATTCGCCGTCACCCAGCACGGCGTGCACGAGCCGCAGCTCACCGCGTGGGCGCAGACCAACTACGCCAAAGACCTCCTCGATCTCGCCCGCGACAGCAAGCTCATCTCCCCCTACAGGCCACCCAGCCACCTCACCCAGATCACCGGCGACGGTCAGTGGCAGCAGCTCGAGCCGCACCCGAGGCGGATGCGCGAGCGGGTCTCCGACGCGGCCGAAAACGCCCGCGAGCGGCTCGTGCTCTGCGCCCCGGACCTGCGGTTCGTCCCGACCTGGCTGGAGCAAACCCTCGAGAACGTCGCCGAACGCGATATCGAGATCGTGCTCTGCCCAGCAAAGGCAGAGCACGTCCCACGCGATTGGCACTTCGACTTCACCACCACACCCCTCCCGGACCAGCCACCCATCCTGTCGCTCATCTCAGACGAGGACCACGCCGTCATCCACTCAGACCCCGCGGCGTGCCTGGACCGCGACGCCCCACCCGTCCATCAGAGCCTGCATGCGAGCAACCAGCACACGGCGATCGGACGGCTGCTCGACAAGCTCAACCTCGGCCGTCTACGACGCCGGCCACCCGCCCCCAAGCTCACACCGCAAATCATCGCCTCGATGCTCCGCCAAGCACTCGAGGGTCTCCGCGGCGAGCTGCCCCGAACCGTACAGGCCGACATCCAACCCGCCGACGAGCAGTTCGCGATCGAGACGCTCGACCGCCACCCACCGCGCGAGAAGCCGACCCAGGCCGCCCGCAAAGCCGCGGCCGGGATCGCCTGGGAGCGCGTCCTGATCGAGCGCGTCGCCCACCTCTCAGCCCAACACGACGCGCTCACGATCACCGCCGAGCGCTGGCAGCCACCCGGCGTCAAGCTCGACCTCGACCTGATCGTGCACGACCAACAAAAGCAGGTCGTCTGGATCCTCGACGCCAAGAACTCCAAACGCAGCGACGACCAGATCGCCAAAATGCGCAGCCAGATCAGGCTGCTGGAGCGCAACCCCGAGCTCACCCACGGCTGCCCAACGATCATCGGCCTCATCGTCCACCACCGCAACCAACTCGCCGGCACACCCCAGACAACAGAACACCACGACATCCTCAGATGCACCCTCCAAGGACTCGGCGACCTCCTCCTCGCCAAGCGCCTCCCCGGCGAACGACACCACCCACAAACCCGACCCAAGGCCGCATAGCCTCAGGATCGCTCATGGCGACCTGGTTTGCCCGGAGGCTCCTGGCGCATGGCTGGGCGCTCGCATCGCCAGCGGCAAACAGGAGCCCGACCGGCACCCACCCACCGTCCTCCAGTTCGTCCCAAGCAGTAGCGGGCTGGTCGAACCCTGAGACGCTCGCGTCCCGCCCGGAGCGCGAGACGGAAGCTTCGAGCGAGACGCGCCTGGACGGCGCGGCATTGAGGTCTGCTACGCCCAGGCCGGACAGGGCGTCCACCGCCAACGCTGTGACCGTGCTCATGGGAGCGACGCGCGCACTTGGTTCCCTCGGCGCTTACCGTCCGGGAGGCGGCGCCACGACGGTGGGGGAGGCGGACAGGACGAATGGCGACGCGGGCCCACTTTCAGCGAGGGAAGGCAGTACATCAACGAGCCCGCGCTCGTGACTTTCCGTACTTTCAAGATCGACTTCCCCCGTGACGACTAAAGCCTTGACCTTCAACGGGGCCGAGGCCGGGGGTGCGATGAGGATCGAAGCAGTCCATCGGCCATTGGGCGTTTGAGGCGTTGCACGGCCGACGAACCACCCCTGGGGGTGCCTTACCACGGGACGGGCCACAGCGTAGACCTTGGCACCCTGTTCAACATTGCTGGCAGTTCCTACGACACTGACAGTCTCACGAGGGTGGACGGACGTGGTTGATTCAAGGATCGCGGCGAGCGGCTTGGGGCGCTTGATTTCCCGCGGCGTGCTGGGAGCAAAGACGACCCCGACAATGATGGTAGTGACGATGCCAGCTGTGGCGAGGGTGACGGCCAGACGCACTGGAGAGCCGAAGAGCCGATCGTTCAGGCGATCCCTAATCCGAGTGCCATGCTTTTTTGGAAGCAGGTCTGCCATACCGAGCTAGCGCGCATCGTATGACGGGACGGTAGCCGAAGGCACTAAGGACGTATCTCGGTAGGCGTGGTCCAGGCCTTGATCCAGGGCTTTCTGGGGCTCTACTGGTATAGGCCCTCAAGGGATCACGACTCGTTCTACTTCTCGATCGCGGTGAGTTCGCGGTCCAGAGCGTGTGACAGCTCGTTCAGAGACTCCTCCGCCGCTTTCATCCGCCTGCCTTCCAGCATGTCTGCCCAGGGCTCGCTCCGGTCTGGGTCATCGGCCGCCTCATGTGCAGCTCGCGCCCCCGCCCAGGTAAAGGCGGGCGGGTCGCGTGCGCTGCCGGCGACCATCTCCTCCGTAAGGGTAGCCCCGAGCGCGTGCAGCTCCTCCTCCGCCTCCAAGACGCGGGCCGCGGCGGCGAGCACTTCGCCTGCTGTGGTCTTGGGGACCAGGCCGGTGCGCTCGAGCAGGCCGTTCCGGAGGGCTCGCATTGCATCCCGCCCGTCCAGGGGCTTCATGAGGTCCGCCGGAGCAGACTCCGTATCCACCGGAAAGAGCGCAGTCGCGTTCCACACCACTTCGTTGTTGCGCGCGATGAACCGGCTCAACTCGCGGAGCGAATCCTCCCAGGCGGCGCGCCGTGGCGCCGACCGTTGCGCCTCAACGAGTCTGAACGTGAGGTACGCGTAGCAGCCCGTGATCGCGACCAGCATAACCGTGCTCATTGCCTGCACGGCGGGCGCCCACGCGCTGTCTTCCTGGAACAGTGCGTGGAGGCCGACCACGCCGCCCACGAGCAAGGCGAGCAGGCCACCGATCGCCAGAGCTGGCTTTGTCCAACCGGGCACGGACGAGGAACTTAGCCTGAATCCACCGTCAGGCGTCTGCCGGCATTCGGTCGACGTGCTCGCGGCTGTCGGGTAAGCCTGACACAACCAATCGCCCTGCATCGCTCCCGAGCCGTGCTCGTGTCCTTCAAGGAGCAAGCGTATCTGCTCAACCAATACGTGCGCCAACCGGCAACCGCCCCGACCGATCCTAGATCGGCCAGGGCCGCTCGCGCCGCGCGCGCAAACGCGCATAGGAAGCCTCCCAAGGGTCCATAACGGCAAGATCACGCGGGAATCCCGGCATGCAGCGGCGTCCTTTCGAAATCGCTGGGCGCCCACGGGTTAGCTGTCGGACTCGCGCACGCGCGCTACGCCAGACTGGGGTGGCGATTCGCCCCCGCAGCCGCGTCTGGGGCTGCACTGGGATGGGCGGGCATCCAATCCTTCCGGCCCCGTGAGGTCGAAGATTGTTCGGATGTTGTCGATTATGAGGACCGCGGAGACGGCCGGGAAAAAGTAGTCGGTTTGTAGGCGCTTCACAAACGGCCGAACCGAGAAGATGCCGTTAGTTTCCCTGGGTTTCGGTGGGTTTGGGACGGAGCTGGGGTGCTCACGTCCTAAACTCTCTCGGGCGCGGCCACAGCGCGGAGAGTTCGACACCGTAGAGGTCTGCGCCTAAGCAGGCTGGCGCGATTCGCCGTCTCTCGGCTCGTCGGGCACCGCCGCGAGAGTTGCGCCGCGAGTGGCGATCACCGCGTCAGTCGGCTCAAGAGCCTGAAGCTTCGGCGTATCAGCCGACTGGCGCTTGCGGCGTGTCTCCTTGGCCCTATCCAGCAGTTCACCGTAGACGGTAAGCCCGGCACCGAGCTCGTCTGGCGTGGGTGGGTCCACGCCGTCCGCGAGTGGCTGGTCGTGAGCCCAGGGAGAGCAGTCATCGACACCACGGTCGACCAGCTCACACATCTCCTCGTCCAAGACGATCTTCCGTAGATTCTTGGTGTGGACGGTGTCGTCGCGGCGGGTGATCGTCTCCCAGCAGCTCCTCTTCCACTGCGCGCTCGAAGGACGAGCGCAGCATCCAGCAGAAGTGGGTGACGGCTCTGCGGTACTCGTCGAGTTCACCCGCCTCATGCTGAGCGCGAGCCTCGCCCAGCCTGGTTTGCAGAGCCTGACGGCGTTGGCTGGCCTTCTGGCCCTCCCACGGTAGGCCCTCGCGCACATGGCCTACCGAGCGACCCTCTCGGCATACGTGCTGGAACTGCACGGGCAGCCCGCGGGGTGCCTGGCGGCGCAGCTCGTGGACGAACGACAGCTCGTGAGTGAAAAGAATCACCTGGTGGGTGCGGGAGAGCTCGCACACGGTACGGGCAATATGGCGGCGACCCTCCTGGTCGACGGAGCTGACGGGATCGTCGAGCACGATTGGGTTCGCCTCGCCCAGGACCTCCATCTCGGCAAGGAACATCGCCAGCGCCAGGCGACGCTGCTCGCCCTGGCTGAGGACACTGTTCAACGGCACGTCCGCGACCGTCTTGAAGCGGAGCGCGACCATCGATTTGCCCTTCACAGTCTTCGGTCTCACGACTACCGCGAGGCCGCGGAAGTCCAGTGCCTGGAGATGACGGTTCAGTGCACCCTGGAGGTCTGCCTCGATCAGCTTGCGGGATAGGGAGGTCATCGTTGTGCTCAAGGTGGTGGTGCCTGTCTTCCGTTTCGCGTCTGTGAGACGCTCGACCTCGCGCAGGGCAGCGAGGTGGGCGAGCACCTCAGGGCAGCGGCGTTGGAGCTCCTCGCGTGCCTCGAGCTCGGCGAGTGAGGCTTGCAGCTTCTGGCGTTCCTGCGCGTCCTCCAGAGCTGCGTGCTCGGCTGCCTCTCGGCGCCGCGCCTCTGCCCATGTCTCGATTGACTCCAGGGGCAGAGCCTCGACGGGCACGAGGTCTTCCAGGGCATCGTCGCGGAGTCGGCCCGTAACGGTCTGAGCCGAGGCGAGCCAGCGGCCGACCCTATCGCCGATCTTCCCGGGATCGTCGGCGAGCAGGCTTAGCACCTCGGCGTTGCGTGCTCGAACCGCATCGATGTCAGGCAGCGCCTTCCGAGCTGCGGTGATGACCTGTTCCGCGTCGTGGACCTGAACGCTGATCTCGGCGTTCACGAAGTCCTCGAAGCGGGTGAGCCTCGCGCGCGCCTCGGGCGCAAGCTCCTGCATGCAAAGCGGGCAGGAGGCAGGCTCGTGGGTCGGAGGCATCTCTTGGCCCTGATGCTCGGCGAAAACGCGCGACGCCTCCCACAGCTGCCGCCAAGCATCCGAGCCGACGCCCGCGATCGGCTCATCGGCGAAGCTCGCCGCGGCCAGTTGAGCAGCCTCCTGGGCTTTCAGAAGCGTGGCGCGACGAGCGCGCGCCACCCCTACCCCCTGGGGACCGAGGGTGACGGCGAGCGTGCGCAGCTCGCTAGCGAGCTGCGACGCGCTCGCGGCTGAGCGTTCGGCGGCCTGGCGGAGCTTGGGCGCCTGCATCGCGTCGATCTCCCCTCGCTTGCGGCGGAGCTGGCCGAGCTGCTCGCGCTCTTCGTCGCTCAGCACCGAGAGTTTGGCGATCACATCCTCGGAGGTCGAATCTGACAGGGAAGCGAGGACACGTGAGACCGCGGTCCCCTCGCCAAAGGGCCTGAGATCCAGAGGGTGGGGCTGCGTATCGTTGAGTCGCTTGCTCAGCTCTTCGCCGACGGCTTTCAGACCCTTTGCGAGGCGGTTCAGGCTGGTGAGCGCCGCCGGGGCATAATCGACCTCTGTGTCCGAGGTCAAGTACTCCTCACCCGCCAGGCTGTCAGCGACGCAGATACGAGCGAGCAGGGACGGCGGCGAGGACTCCAGATCGAGTGGCAGAGGATGCACCGTCTCGCCGATCGCGACGGTGATCGTGGCGCTGGGAGGTGGACTGCCCGGCTCAGCGACGTTGGCGAGCACCGTCTCGCGCCGGAGAGTTCGGCCAGCGTGCTTGACAATCCGGGCGTAGCCGGTCTTGCCGGCCCCGTTCTTGCCGTAGACGACGTTCAGACCCGTCGACTCGAATGCCAGCGTCTGGCCCTCTGCGAGCAGGTTGACGCTGCGGATATCCGAGAGCGAACGGATGCACATGGGCTCGCTGCCGCCGTGGGCGCCAGGAAGATCCTCGCGTGAGACCACCCGTGGGGCCGGGACGTTCGTGGACTCGCCGAGCAGCATGGCCGTGATCTCGCGAACGTCTTGCTCGCTGATCTGCGGCGAGACCGCCGCGCGGAGGTAGAGCTCCTGCTTCCAGGGCGGAAGCCGACGTACCCAGTCGAAGATCTCGTCCTGGAGACTCATACGCGCTGATCGTGAGCCGCGCCGGGAGCGGCCGTCTGGGGAGCAGGATTGGGGAGTCTGTCAATGTAGAGATCGAGGTTTTCGAGCGAGACGACGTCACGGGGGTGGACGTCCAGCTGCGTTCGCTGGAACTCGGCCCACCACGCATCGATGCGGCGTCGCTCCGCTGCGTACGCTGCCCTTTCGTGGCGCCGAGCCGCGCGAACTCTCGTGCGATAGGGACCCCTGCGATAGTCCGGGCGACGGCCGGCATGGCGCACGCGGCGAGCCCATGCGGAGAGTGGATGCCCCGAAGAAGGGATCGGCGCGAGCAGGACCCCGAGCTCGGCCTCGACCGCCTGCCAGCGCCTCATTTGCTTGGCGTACAGCCGGGAACCCGAACGCGGAGGCGTGGAGCGGCGCCATCGCTGTGCACGGGCGGCGAGATGGCAGGCACGAGCGATCTCGCGAGGTCGAACACCGGCGTAGACAGTAATAAGGCGGCAGAGGTGGTCGCCGGTGAGGCCCACAGCCCTGGCGGCACCCGCACATGAGGCACCGGATGTCAGTCGGCGCAGCGCCACCTGTACCCTGACTTGTTGACGAAGTTCGGTGAAGCTGAGGCCGCTCGTCGCCAACCGCCGTTGCAGGGTGCTTCTGCTCACGAACAGCGCGCCCGCCACGTCTCCGATAAGGGCCGGACCACCAGCCGCGACGAACGCGGTGGTCGTATCCCGAACCTGCCTGACCAATGCCTGCTCCGAACTCATGGCTCACCGGTTTAGCGCATCGGCCGGTCGGTGTGAGCCTAATCCTATGGGCAAGCTGGCTGCGCAAGCTTGCCATACCCGAGGCGAGATTTGGCCTCAACCTCAACCGCTAGGCAGCGATCCTTCCACGGGAAGCCTCCGGACAAAATGGACCCAAATCAGATCCCACAGAGCTGGCAAGTAGTTGCTCCCGCTAACGAAACGCGACGACCAAGACCGCGGGAATCAAATCCGCGCTTTGTTCCCGGCGTGCTCGCGGAGGGGCCGAAAATAGCCCTCCGCGAATCGTTCCCGGCGCCCATCAGACCGTCCCTGCAAATGAGCGGTTTATGTGCGCGGGCCTCCCGACGGCTCTGCGGGTGCGGGATTCTGCGGCGGGCCCTGTGACTGGCGATTGCGCATCCGGCTCCACAGATGGCGAAGCGTTACTCTGGTTTGGCGTCCGACTCGTCCTGCTCGCCTCTGCATCCGGCGCGCCGCCCTTATCGGCGGTCGGCTATCTCTGCAGCTAGCGCCCTCGATACCGAGAACGACCAGCCCTGTTCACGGTCCCAACTCTCCCTGGACGATCGATTAGGTTGGATGCGTGACAAGGATGGGGTGCGGTCATGGAGCGCGTTGACGGGGAGTTGATCTTCTCGGCGTCGGACCTGATCAATCATCTGGAGTGTCCGCACCTCACGCAGCTCGATATCGAGGTTGCGCTTGGGCGATTGGATCTCACGGAGACGCGATCGGACACAACAGAGCTCGTGGCGCGCAAGGGCGATGAGCACGAGCGGGCCTACCTCGCCCAACTGCGCGCCGAGGGCCGGGAAATCGTCGAAATCGGGGGCGATGCCGGGGTCGAGATCGAGGGCGAGTCAGGGCTGGAGCGCGCTGCGCCGGGCCTCGAAGATACGCGCCGGGACGCAGAGCGCACGGTCGAGGCGATGCGAGCGGGGGCTGAGGTGATCTATCAGGGTGTGCTGTTCGACGGCGTGCGCTGGCGCGGGCACAGCGACTTCCTGCGTCGCGTCGAGCGGCCGTCCGAGCTCGGGTCCTACAGCTACGAGGTGGCGGACACGAAGCTCGCCCGCCGCGTGAAGCCGTACTTCCTGCTGCAGATGTGCTTCTACTCGGAGCTGGTCGAGGCGATCCAGGGCCTGGCGCCCGAGTGGATGCACGTGGTGCTCGGGACGCGGGAGTCGCAGGCGTTCCGGGTGGCCGAGCTCGCGGCCTACTACCGCAGCGTCAAGCGCAGGTTCGAGGCGGTGATCGATGGTGACGGGAGAGCTGTGGCGACGATGGGCGCGGCGCTGTCGGCGACCTATCCGGAGCCGGTGGAGCACTGCGGGCTGTGTCGCTGGGAGAACCACTGCATCGGCCGGCGCGAGGCCGATGACCATCTGAGCCTTGTGGCTCGTATACAGCGCTCGCAACGCACCCGACTGGTCGAGCAGGGCATCGAGACACTCACACAGCTCGCGGCGGCGGAGCCCGCGGATCGCCCAAAACGGATCGGGGCCGGGGCGTTCGATACCCTACGCGCGCACGCGCGTCTGACGTTAACCCAGCGCGCGAGCGGAGAGCCACGCTATGAACTGCTGGCGCCCGAGGAGGGATGCGGGTTCGCCCACCTGCCGCCGCCGTCCGCGGGCGATCTGTTCTTTGACATTGAGGGAGACCCATTCTTCGACGACGGCCTCGAGTATCTATTCGGCTGTGTCTTTCTCTCTAAAAATCCAAATCAAAATCCAAAATCACAAATCCAACAGCCTCAATTCAAGTCGTTTTGGGCCACAAATCGATCGTCTGAGAAGCAGGCATTTGAGCAGTTCATCGATTTTGCGATCGAGCGGCTCGGGCGCTTTCCCGACCTGCATGTCTACCACTACGCCTCGTATGAGGCGGCGGCGATCAAGCGGCTGATGGGTTTGCACGCGACGCGGGAGGAGGAGGTTGATCGGTTGCTGCGGGGGAGGGTTCTGGTCGATCTGCACACGGTCGTGCGTCAGGGGCTACGTGTCGGTCAGCCGAACTATTCGATCAAGAGCATCGAGGCGTTTTACATGGGCAAACGGGATACGGACATCGCCGAGGGTGGTGACTCGATCGTCGCCTTCGAGCGGTTCCTGGAGACCGGCGATCGCTCGCTGCTGGAGTCGATCGAGCGCTACAACGAGGACGACTGCCGCTCCACCCACCTGCTGCGCGAATGGCTGCTCGCCCGTCGCGAGGAGGCGATCCAGACGTTCGGCCAGCCGATCCCGTGGGAGCCGCCACCCGAGCCGTGGGAGCCAGACCCCGAGCTCCAGGCGGAGCTGGATGAGCTGCACGCCGCGCTCACCGCCGGCGTCCCCGACGACGACGACGGCTGGGACGACGATCAGCGTGCGCACTGGCTGATGGCGCAGCTGACCGACTATCACCGGCGCGAGGCCAAGCCGGCGTGGTGGGCGTACTTCGAACGGCTGGAGGCCGACGAGCAGCAGCTGACGGAGGTCGACACCGAGGCGCTCGGCGGGCTCAGCGACAGCGGTCTGGCGCCGGTCCCGTTGCCTGCGCCCTCGCGCTCGGTGCTGCAGACGCTGGAGTTTCCCGCCCAGGAGCACAAGATCGCGCCCGGCGGCTTCGTCGACCCCGCGACAGCGAAAACGGTGACGGTCGAGTCGATCGACGACGAGACCGGAACCCTGCGGATCAGTCGTGGGGCCAAGCGTGCCGGCGAGCCGCTCCCACGCGCGCTGATTCCCAGCGGACCGATCAAAACGCATGCCCAGCGCGCCGCGCTGCGTCGGCTCGCGGGCGACATTGTGGAGCGCGGCCTCGACGCGCAGGGGCGCTACAGCGCGCTGCGCCAGATCCTGCGCGGAGAGGTCCCGAGCACATCGGCGTGCTCACGGGGCGAGGCGCTGCAGGCGGGCGCATTCGACCTGGATCAGGCCAAGTTGATCGCCGAGGGTCTGCGGGACAGCTACCTGTTCGTCCAGGGACCGCCCGGCTCGGGCAAGACCTACACGGGCGCCCACCTGATCCTGCGCCTCATCCAGCAGGGCCACCGCGTCGGCGTAGCCGCGGGTAGCCACGCGGCGATCCACAACCTGCTCGCCGAGGTTGAGGAGTGCGCCCCGCCGGGCAAACCGTTCGCGGGGCTGAAGAAGTACAGCGATGAGAGTAACCGCTACGAGTCCAAGCGCGGGCTGATCGGGAACTCCAACGACATGGCGGACTTCACCGACCGCAACTATGACCTCGTGGCTGGGACCGCGTGGCTGTTCTGCGGAGAGGAGCTGGACGCGACGCTCGATTACCTCGTGATCGACGAGGCCGGCCAGGTTTCACTTGCGGATGCGCTCGCGATGGGGACGTGCGCGCGCAACGTGATCCTGCTCGGCGACCCGCAACAGCTCGCGCAAGTCTCGCAGGCGATCCACCCGCCGGGCGCCGGCGTGTCGGTGCTGGAGCACCTGCTCGGCGAGCACACGACGATCCCGCCCGAGCGTGGTCTGTTCATCGACGAGACCCGCCGCATGCACCCGGACGTGTGCAAGTTCATCTCGCGGGCGATCTACGAGGACCGGCTGGAGTCATTCGCGGACTGCGCCAACCAGCGCATCGAGGCGCCCAGCCAGCTGGCGGGTACGGGCATCAGATACGTGCCGATCGCGCACGAGGGCAACACCCGCGAGTCGCCGGAGGAGGCGGAGGCGATCGCCGGCCTGGTCGAGGATCTGCTGAAGGGGCAGTACTTCCGGACGGACGGAACCAGCGGCCCGCTCATCCCCGAGGAGATCATGGTCGTCTCCCCATACAACGCGCAGGTCCGCTGCCTGCGTGAGCACCTATCCGACGGCGTACGGGTGGGCACCGTCGACAAGTTCCAGGGGCAGGAGGCGGCGGTGTGCTTCTTCTCGATGGCGACGTCGAGCGGCGAGGAGATCCCACGCCACCTGGAGTTCCTGTTCAGCCGCAACCGGTTGAACGTGGCGATCTCCCGGGCGCGGTGTTTGGCGGTGCTCGTGTGCAATCCCGAGCTGCTGCACATCCGCTGCCGCAACGCCGAGCAGATGCGATTGCTCAACGCGCTTTGCTGGTTTGTGGAGATGGCGGGAGATGTCCGGTGAACTGAAGCATGCCCAACAGGCCGGTCGAGATTGCCGCTTGCGCCTGGCGCTAGGGTGCGGCCGCCTCCGTCGCGATATAGGAACTCTCCATGGTTAGAGATGCAAAGTCGGACTCAAAGAGCTTCTGGCTGTCTGTTGCTGCGAGGCGCTGAAGACAGTAAAGCCGCCAGTAGTCTCGCCACTCCTCGCTCTTCGAGTCGAGATGCTCGACGACAAGTCCGAGCTGCTCTGCATCTTGCTGATCGATCATCTGACCATGCGACAGCCAGCGCTTGGTATCGATCAGTTCGCTCGCAATCTGTGTAAAGTTCCCTCCGCTCTCGCGGAACATTCCCTGCTTTAGATGGTCCTCTGCAAGACTCTGCGCTCTTTTCCTTACAGATTCGAACAACTTTACGGTTGCCGGATCGAGCTTGTTCAACATCACGCGCGCGGCTGCATCCTCCGGATCTTTCTTCAAGGCCTCTCTGTGACAGTTATATGCGTCTAGGTAGCTCTGCACCGAGTGGCGAATACGATTGCCATTGCCGTCGGCTAGAGTAATCTGCGGGTCAATAGGCCCGAGCTCAGAGGTGTCGCTCATGACGATGCGATCTGCGGCAAGCGCCATCAGTGTTCCGGCGCTCTTCGCCCAATCCGGTACGACGACTCGCAGCTCAGCCTTACCGACGAGAGCGCGTACCATTGATATGAGCTTCTCGGCACTATCAATATCGCCGCCTCCGGTGTGCAAGAGAAGGTCAAGGTTGGCCCCGCGAGTCAGATTGTGCAGCAGGTCGACAAAGCCCACCGTGTCATCACGATCGATGCCCGCATCAGGACCAGAGACGTAGCAGATCAAGGGGCGACCCGTGCGTTTTTGAATGCTTCTGATGAGGTCCTGCCGTTGATATCGCGCGGCGTTGAACGCTTGGAACATGGGGGTCTTCGTCGAGGACTGCTGGTCGCCGGTGCTCGCCTCGTCTGCTTCGCCCTGGCTGTCCGGTGGATCATCGGTTGGCTGCTTGGTCATTACTGCTCCGTTTGGTTGGGGGTCCAGTGGATTCGTCCGTCGCGCATGACGAAGTGGCAGCGGCGGGCCGCGTTGCGCGCATCGACGCTTGGCCTGAGCGACAGCGGGTTCTCGTGGGTGATCGTCCAGCGGGGGTGGCGGGCACGGTCGAGGTTGAGCATCAGCCGGTGCTCGCGGCCGCATGGGCAGTCAAACACCAGCCACTTCGGCTTGCTTGTTGTTCCGACGAGGATCGCGCGCCGGTGGGGGATGCTCGCGGGCACCTCATCGGCCGCCTCCACGCGTGCGGCGATCTGCCAGCGTTTGCGCCGCCACCACGGCCATCTGATGAGCGCTCTCAGACGGCCCATGTCTGCTCCAGGAAGGGTTCGGTCTCGCCGCGTCCGAGCTTGCCAGCCTCCGGATCGCAGTAGTGGCCCTTTCGGGGCGTCGCGCTGTTCGATGAGATTTCGCGTTCGTGGAAGCGGGCAAGGATCTCGCTTGGGGCTGGCTCTGGCCCGTAGCCGAGCAGGCGCTCCAAGAGCTCGCTGGTGGCGACGGCGGCGATCGCGGTCGTGAAGCTCACGACGGCAGGCTCAACGCCGGGGAGCGCCGCTGCATATCCCTCGCGTTGCAGGCGGGCGCGCTCGTTGACGGGCAGCACCTCGGCCTGTGCGCGCGCCAGGTCGATCCGATCACGGCACACCAGGCACGCATCCCCGGGCGTGAGGATCGTGACCCTCCCGTCGATGCCGGTCAGGCGGTCGTGCTCGTCGCTGCTGAGCAGCACGCCGCAGTCGATCACCGGCGTCAGGAAGTATGAGGCGTAGCGCGAGAGGACGAGGCGCCCGGCGTTGTCGTCGGTGCACCCAAACACGACGTCGTTCTCGATCAGCTCGCGCGCGACCGGCTCGCCGTTGATTGTGCCGACGATCGTGCGGATCTTCGCCTCCGGCGCGATCCGCGTCAAGTGCTCGCCCAGAACGGCCGCCTTGTTCTGGCCTACGTGCTGGGGTGTGGAGCCGTATACGCGCGTGAGGTTGGACTCCGACAGGTGGTCCGGATCGATCAGTGTCAGCGAGCGCACCCCGAGACGGACGAGCTGCTCCGCTACCGCCGAGCCCGTGCCGCCGCACCCGACGACGGCGATCGACAGGCTCGCGAGGACCTGCTGCACGGTGCCGCCGAGCGCGCGTACGTTGCGGTCGAACATCTCATCGATCGGCTGGGTGGCGGTTAGTTGGTCGGTGGCGTGGCTCAGGCGCAGGCGGCGGCCGACCTCCCACAGCCGCGCTATCGGCATCGTCTCGCTCGCCGTACCGAAGTGGCCGCTGAACGCCAGCCCACCTGCGGGCTCGCGGGCGAAGATGACCGCCCCGTAGCGCTCACTGGCGCTGCGCAGGCGAAAGAGGTCCGTGATCTGCTCATCGACGCGTCGGTCGCGAGCGCTGGGTTGCGGCGAGGCGTGCGCGCCCGGGTGGGTGTGAAACCAGAGCGCGGTGGCCCCGATCTCCTGCGCGCGTGCGAGCGCCGGGACGTACCCTTCTGAGGTGATCACGAGCTGGTTGCGCTCACGCTTCTCATAGCTCTGCTCGGGTACGAGGTGCAGCTCGCGCGCGAGCAGCCGCACGGTCCCGTGCGGGCCGGTTCCCTCACCGACGAGCAGCACACCGGCTGTCTCGAGGTCTTCTCCCAGCGCGTCATTGACGAGCCGGGAGATCTCCGGTGGAAGCACGAGCGTTGCGTCGGCCATCAGGCGGCCATCCCGGCGTATCGTGCGAGCTCGCTGCCGATCAGGGCGAGGAAGCTCTCCAGGCCGTCGGTACCGGACTGCCATTGGCCCGGGGTGAAGTGACGCGACCAGCGCTGCCATTGCCTGCCGAGATGTGTCTCACTGAGATCCGTGCCGGGGATCTGAACCGCGTCTAGGCGCCTGACGGCAGGATCGAACCACCACATGTCCGGGGGGACGTCGGGGTAACCCGGCATCAGGCGCAGCAGGAGATCCGCGCTCGCCCGGTCATAGCCCGGCGGAAACACCCATCCCGGCAACAGCACGCAGATGACCCCGCCGTCCAGGAGCACCTCGTGTGGGATGGCACGTTCGGCCAGGAACGCGACGTCGACGGCGGGAAGGCTCACGGTCGCCTAGAAACGCCTGTCAGGCGCATTGCTGCCTGGGTTGATGTGCGCGGGTGCGGTGAAGAACCGCAGGCCGCTTCTGATCTCAACGACCTGGGTGTCCTCGATCTTGCGATCAGAGCCTCCGGGCACAACCTCGAACAGATCCCGCTCGGGCCCGATCGGGGGCGTGCTGAGATGCCTCAGTTCAGTGCCCGTCATCTTCTCTTTTGCGACCGTGTAGTGGACCCGGTCGATCTGGATGTGGAACCCGTGCTCGTGCTCGCCAGTCTGCTGCTGCTCTTGCTGCTCTGTCTCGTTCATCGGTCACTCCTAGCTCGGCTTTCGATGCCACCAGACCACCACGATACCACATCGACTTGTCACCGGGGTGGCGATGTGGCATAATGTCAGCCATGAAACAAGCCAAGGCAATGACGATCCGCCTCTCCTCCGAGCAGGCAGAGCAGCTTGAGACGGTCGCAGCCGTAGACAACCAGCCGGTCTCGGAAGTCATCCGCGCCGCGATCGCGGAGCACATCGACGCGCGGCGAAAGGACATTGACTTCCAAGACGGCCTACAGGCACGCATCGCCCGCGCGCAACGAATGATCGGAGGATAAGGGCATGCACAACGTCAAACTCCCCCAAGAGTTCGCAAAGGCAGCAACGCGTCGAGCGAGGCCCCGAGGACGATCAGCACAAGCTCAGAAGCCCCAACGTCGTCCGTAGCGGTTCTACACGGTCGGGCACGCGCGCCCGGGCAATACGCGCTCGCTCGCCGCTGCCAAGGACACGTAGGTACCAGTGGCCCAGAAAAGCGGCCCACTGCCAACTGTTGCCGGCGCGGGCCTACATCGCCGTTCGGACTCCTGAGTAGCCGTGCGCGACGAAACAGCGCCCGCCGCAGAAGCGTATGGAACTGGAAGCGCCACCAGAACCGCCACCGGTGAAGCCCGAGACGGATACGGCTCACATCTGGCTCCGCGTCGCTCAAATCAGCCATTGCGATCACCCATCTCTTCGGCGGCCCGCTGATCGTAGACGCCGATCATCCCTTGGATGGTCAGGCATCCCAATTCGCCAAGCTCCCACCCTCGGGCGGAACTCGACGTGAAGCTGGGGTGCTCGCGAAGAAATCGCAAGAGCTGTGTTCTCGTTACCGGCGAGCTAGCGGCTTGGCACGCGGCGAGTAACGCTTCGGTGGTCACCGGCAGCCTTTGCGTTGCCATCTGGCGAGCACAGATCGACTCGATGCTCCGCGGCAGCGTCGGCTTCTCAAGACGCGAAGCGAGCCTTCCCTCCGTCTCCTCCCGCCGCTGCAACACAGGCGTCGCGGCATCCAGCAGACGTGTGCCAGAGCCTCTGATCGCTGCGTGGACAGTACGCGCGCGTCGGATCACCTCGTCCTTGTTGTCGAGCAGAATGAGCAGTCCGACACCCGCGGCAGCGATCGACAGAAGTGGCTCGGAGGCGACGCCGCGCCAAACCCATCGCGACAGGAGTCCGAGTAGCCGGGAGAGAAGAAGCGCGGTGTGAGCGGTGCCATACAGCGACGCGTCAAGCTCAACCAGATCGCCAAGGATGGTCAGGGCGTCCGCCCACTGCGTCGTTCCAAGGCCGACGTCGCTGAAGTGGTGGTCGCGAGTTAGTAGAAGCCCCGGTGCTGTCGCGATAGCCAGGCGTGCAAATGGGCGATCCTCGATATCGACGATCGCCTCTATCTGCGGATGCCCTGCGCACATCGAGTCAGGCACCTCGACGAAGCGAACCAGCGGCAGGTAGACCTCTCGCCACACCCGATTCTGTGCGCTTGGGTCGATGTTGCGCTCCGCCATGACCTCGGGCAGACGCTGACGGACGTGCTCGCTGGTCATCAGCGTGATCACGTCGTGCTGTGCGAGCAACGTCAAGACCGTGAAGCCGGTCCTGACGTACCGCTGGGTGTCCTGAAACAGGACGTTCGCATCGGCCACTACCGGGTGCCGAGCGTAGGATGGCAACAGCCGTACCAACTGGACCGGTGACCGGACTGGATCAGGCTGACCGGGCTGAAATGGTGTCACGTCTGGATACGCTCGAAGTCTCCCGTCTGCAACCAGATCTCTCGGTTGACAGTCGGGAGACTATGAGGGTCGGGGGCTCCTATCTACACTTCGTGGGCTTGCAGTTTTTGCGGACGCAGCGCGCCGCATCGGCTGAGATCCAGGTCCCGTCCGGCGGGGTGCCGAACTCGCGCTCGTAAATTTCGAGTGTGTCGCCGTAGGCGTCCTGGAGCTCCTGAGCTTCCTGCTCGCTCTGCATGCCGAAGTAGGGATAGTGGTCGAGGAACTCCCCGAAAAGCGCCTCGCAGTCCTGCCGGTAGGCGATCGTGTCGAGGATGTGCTGGTGCCAGATCTCGTCCACCATGCTGCACGGCACGACTTCGGCCTCGGGGTAGGCAAGGTGCATAGCGAGGAAGCGGCGGTACTCCTGCTCCATGAGGTCGAGACGCGTGGCGTCGTAGCCCTTCCCCTCCTTGGGGTCGGCGAGCTTCATTCGGATTTTGCTCAGATCGAGGATCCCAGCCAAGTGGTCGAGCGCCTCGGTCGTCGAGATCGGAGCCAGAACTGCGGAAGACATTGGGCACCTCCTGGTGCTGTAGCTGCTTGATTTGCGTTCGCGTTGACGGGCATCGCACTGCGGGGTCAACCGCTGACCGTCTGGGCATAGACAATCAAAGAGCCCGGACGTCAAAACTGGCCCCGCCGGGCGAGGGTGACGAAGCCCCGCCCGGCGGGAAAGCTGCGAACGCATGGCAGCCCCATATTCGTATGTCCTGGGGCAGACGGAACCGATCAGCGCCTCAGCTCGCTCCCAACGCGCCGACCCTGATTCCTCGGTACTCCTGGACCTGGATCAACCTCGCCGGCAGCCGGCGGCCAGCGACCCTCAGTAGCCCCACAGCCTTGAGCCTACGGCGATCGCACAGCTCGGTCCCACAAGCCGCGGACGCCTTACGACCGAGTCGCCCGCAAAGATGGTGCCTCATGCGCGTCCAGCCCCCCATCTGCCTCCCAGCGACCCCTGACGAGGCGGCCTCATGACCGTGCGCCTTGAGTGGGACGGGAAGCCCGAGCGCGTCGAGCGCATCCACCTCCCGTTCCAGACCGTCGAGACCATCAACGAGTCCCGAGCGACTCGTGAGCGAGACACGGGTGCACTGTTCGGCGGTGACGAGCCACAGACGGCCGTGCGGAACCTGCTCATCTGGGGCGACAACAAGCTGGTGATGAGTAGCTTGCTCGCAGACTACGCCGGCAAGGTCAAGTTGGCCTACATCGACCCCCCGTTCGACACGGGCGCTGATTTTGCCTATCGCGTTTCCGTTGGGGACGAATCGATTGACAAGATGCCATCGATCCTAGAGGAGCACGCGTATCGCGACACGTGGGGTGCAGGCAAGAGTTCCTATCTGACGATGCTCTATGAACGTCTCACCCTCATTCATGACCTGCTTGCCGACGACGGCTCGCTCTTCGTTCATCTCGATTGGCACCAGGGTCACTATGTCAAGGTGCTTCTCGATGAGATCTTTGGTCCTGATCAGTTTTTGAACGAGATTGTCTGGTGGTACTACAACAAGTATCAAGGCAACATCAATCGCTTTGCCTCAAATCACGATGTGATCTTCTGGTACTCAAAGAGTGGCTCGTACACGTTCAATCGCCAGAAGGAGGTTCGCGACAAACCGGTCCAGCAGATCAAGCGGGTCTGGGACAAGGAGAAGCAGTCCATAGTTAATGCTAAGGACCCTGTCACCGGAAAGGTGCTCTACCAGGAGAGCACCGAACGGTCGATTGACGATGTCTGGCGTCTATCCATGCTCCAACCTGCGGATAAGACTGAGAACGTCCGCTATGAGACCCAGAAGCCGCTGACGGTCGCCGAGCGCATCATCGCCGCGGCGTCAAATGAAGGCGACCTTGTTGCTGACTTCTTCTGTGGATCCGGGACTGCACTGGTTGCGGCGGAGAAACTTGGGCGCAATTGGATCGGCTGTGATCTCGGGCGCTTCGCCATCCACACTACTCGTAAGCGGCTCCTGAACATCACCGACTGCCGCCCCTTCGACATCAAGAACCTCGGGTCCTATGAGCGTCAGCGCTGGCAGATCGAGTCGGGCAACGGCGCCTTGCGAGCGTATCTGGACACGATCCTGGCCTTCTACAACGCCGAGCCCGTTGAGGGTTTCATCCACCTCCACGGCCGCAAGGCCGAGCGGATGGTCCATGTCGGTGCCACCGATGCGCCAGTGACGATCGACGAGACCGAAAACGTAATGGATGAGATGGCCGACAACGGCATCGAGGCGTGCGACCTGCTCGGCTGGGAGTGGGAGATGGGACTTCACGACACGATCTCCGAGCGTGCTCGGCGCCGCGGCCTGGATCTACGGCCGCGGCAGATTCCGCGGGAGGTCATGGAACGTCAAGTCACGGAGGCGGATGCAGTGCGGTTCTTTGAGCTTGCATTTGTCGACCTCGACATTCGTCGTAAAGGCCGGGAGGCGTGCGTAGTACTCAAGGACTTCGCGATTCCGAGCGAGGATCTCATTCCACAGAAGGTGCGAGAGAGCATCGGTTCTTGGTCAGATCTCATCGACTACTGGTCAGTCGATTTCGATTTCAGCGACGAGGTGTTTCATAACCAGTGGCAGGCCTATAGGACGCGCGAAGACCCGAAGCTCGCGACGCAGAGCGACTGGCATGAGTACCCGTCCGCGGGGACGTATGCGGTAGTCGTCAAGATCATCGACATCTTCGGCAACGACACGACAAAGCTGGCTGAGGTTCGTATCAAATGACGCCGGAGGAGTCGACCGCTCCCTCCGGTGATCCCTACGCCGTCCCCGAGCGGCGCAAACCCAGCGAAGGAACCTACGCCGTCAACGGAGTTCGGGCGCGGGTCGATGGTTGGCGCGCGCAGCGGTATCACGGCGCTTCTGCGACATCGCGGCGTCTACTCGGGTTCTGGTTCGCCGACGAGCACCGCTCGGATGATGGTGGCCCGTTCCGGTTCTATTTCTGCCAGCGCGAGGCGGTCGAGACGTTCATCTACCTGAACGAGATCGAGCCCGTTCGGGGATTGAAGGACCTGCTCGACTTCGCAGAGCACGGGATGCTGTTGCAACCCGGAGAAACGAAGCGGCAGCGCTTGGCCATGAAGATGGCGACTGGCTCGGGGAAGACGATGGCGATGAGCCTGTGCGTCGTCTGGTCCTACTTCCACGCGCTCTATGAGCCCGGCTCGCCGATGACGACCTCGTTTCTCGTGATCGCACCGAACCTGATCGTGTTCGAGCGGCTGAAGTCCGACTTCGGCGACGCGGTCACTTTCCGTCGCGACCCGATGGTCCCGCCCGAGTGGTCACACGAGTTCGATCTCGAGGTGCTGTTGCAGGACGATCCCGCGCCCGTGACCGCTCGCGGTGTTCTGTACCTCACCAATGTCCAGCGACTGTATGAGCCGGCAACAGGCCGCGGCAAGAACAAGACGGCTCCAAATCCGGTGGAGGCGATGGTCGGTCCTCGCGTGAATCGCGATGTCGACGGATCATCCGCTGAGCGTCTTTTCGAGGGGATCGCGGAGCGTAGTCGTGTGATGGTCCTCAACGACGAGGCACACCACGTCCACGACGAGAAGCTCAAGTGGAACCAGACGATCGAGCGGCTGCACGATGAGCTGCGCAAACGGACATCCGATGACCCCGGCGCCGGGGTGGTTTCGCAGCTCGACTTCTCCGCCACGCCGAAGCACGAAAATGGTGAGCTTTTCAAGCACGTGGTGGTCGACTATCCGCTCGCGCAGGCCGTCGCCGACGGGATCGTCAAGACGCCGATCATCGGCGAGGTCACCGGGGCAGAGGTGGAGCTGGGCGACGGCTCCTTCGAGCGCAGCCGGCAATGGCTCGACGTAGCCGTCGGACGCTGGCGCGAGTTCCACGAGACTCTCTCGCCCGCAGGCAAGCGCCCCGTGCTGTTCGTGATGTGCGAGAACACACGCGAGGCCGACAGAGCAGGCGACTATCTCCGCCAGATGCGTGAGTTCGCCGACGACCAGCTTCTTGTGATCCACACCAACAAGCAAGGCGAGATCACGAAAGCCGACCTGGAGATCGCCCGCAACGCTGCACGCGAAGTCGATCAGCCCAACAGCCGCATCCGCTGCATCGTCAGTGTCCTGATGCTCCGTGAGGGCTGGGATGTGCGAAACGTCTGCGTCATCGTCACCCTCAGAGCGCTCAGCGCAGAAAACAAAATTCTGCCTGAGCAAGCCCTCGGGCGCGGCCTGCGCCGGATGACACCGCCCGGCTCGGGGTTCGACGAGCGAGTCGTCGTGATTGAGCACGAAGCCTTCCGCAACCTCTGGAACGCCGAGCTCGACGGTGGTCTGATCGTTCAGCGCGAAGACGCCGACAAGATCCAGGCCGGTGCCGTCACGATCTTCGTCGATGAGGCCAGGCGCAAATTCGACATCGTGATCCCCCAGCTCACGCGCGCACTCGCGCGCTCCGACAGCGCTCTGGCCCAGCTCCACCCCGCCGACGTGCCAAACCCCAAGACACACCTCGCCGTCCCGGATATCGAGCCCGACGAGTACGTCCACTACCGCGGGCTGCACCTCATCGATAAGGACATCGTTGAGGAGTTCGACTTCCACGTCCCCTACGCCGAAGACCCCTCGGGTGTCATTACCTACTACACGCGCACCGTCGCACGAGCAAGCGGCGTAGATCGGCTCTCGGGTGCGTTCGCCACGCTCGCGCCGATGGTCCGCGACTATCTCAAGAAGCGCGTATTCGAGCACCCCGTGGACCTCGACGACAAGGTTGTGCTCCGGAGGCTGGCGGAGAACGACGCCCAGAAGCTCGTCGTCGACGCCTTTGCGACGGCCATCCGTGAGCTGGCGATCGTGGAGCGCGAACCCCAGATCACCGAGAGCGCCTTCCGGGTCTCGCAGACACCACCGTTCCCGTGGTCGCGGAAAACGGTCCAGGGCAAGCGAACCGTCTTCAACCTCACGCCGGTCGACAACAACCTTGAGGCGCGGTTCGCCGAGTTCCTCGATCGTGCCCCCGACGTGGCCGCGTGGGCGAAGCTCACGATGAATAGCCGCTTCGCGCTCGAGTACATCTCTAAAGAAGGCGCTTTGCGCCTCTACTACCCCGACTTCGTCGTGCGGCTAACCGACAGCAGCTGCCTGATCGTCGAGACGAAGGGCCAAGAGGACATCGATGTCGCCCTCAAGGACCGCCGCGCCCGCCGCTGGTGCGAGGACGCCACACGCCTGGCAGGCAACGAATGGGCCTACGAGAAGGTCAACCAGCAGGTGTTCGATGCCTACACTGGAGGGGATCTCGACGGGCTACGACGCTTCATCGCCGCGAGCACCGAGCGCAAGCCATAGCGACAAAACGTGCGTGCCGTCCCAAGCAGGTGGGAAGATAGATCACATGGAGCAGATCAACCCATGACCACAGCCACCAGCACCCAGACCGACCTGTTCGCGTGGGCTCGCGAGCTCGAGCGGGAGAACAAGCGTATCGCCGAGATCAACGCCCAGCGCGTGCGCAACCGCGGGTATCTCGTGTTCGCGACCGACCCCTCCAAGGGCGTCGACTCGGCCGAGTACCAGCAGGTCTATGCGACCGAGGCGCGCACGCCCAACCAGGCGATCGCTAAGGTCCGGCCGCTGGCCGATGGTCGCCGGCTGCAGGCGTTCCTGACCACCGGCAAGTACCGGGACGAGCTGGCAGACGCACGGTGGGTGGCGTAGGCACTGGCCCGTGCGCAGTAAGGGGCGGCGCATACAGGCGGAGCCACTTGCCACCTGATCGCTCGAAAACGCGCGAGGAGGCGCTGCTATGGCTGAACGATCGACTCGGTCGCATGGCACAGCTCACCCTCATGGTCGGCCCCGACTCGGCGTTCCCCGCGAGCTTGGCGACCACAGTGGCGTTCGTGACGGGCCGCCTAGAGCACTGGACCGGGGCAATCCCTGTCGAGGTGTGGCCCGAGGTCGAACGCGAGGACAGCGACCACAGCGGCGTCTACAAGATCGGCAGCGGAGGGGTCGATATTCCATCGGAAGCGCGGGCGAGCGCGACCACCGACGAGGCGGGTCGCATCGATGTGCTGTACGTCGCGCTCGATAAGAACGCGGCCGCCTATGTTCTGGTTGCCGACGACGATCATCCGATCTTCGGGAGAACCGGCTGATGACGGCAGCACCTGCAAAGCCCAAGACAGCGCAAGCTCGCGTCGACTCCCCTTGGGCAAACGAGCCCTCGGCGAGTTGCCTCAGCAGGGCTTGCCGACGGCCGGGCAGATTTCCCTAGCGGTCGTCTGGCGTCGCCGGGGCATGCTTTGCACCGTCTCCGTCGGCCCTGCTGGCACTCCAGCTCGTGAGGCGGGTGAGCGTTCGACGGAGATCCGTTGGCCGGTTCGGTCGCCTTGGGGCCCATCCGCATGGAAGCAACAAGAACATCAGAGGCACCACTGCAGCATGACCGACTGTTTCGCCCGGCGGACCAGGCGGCTTGCTATCTCAACGTCAGGACGAGCTGGGTCTACGAGGCCGTGAGGACCGGCCGCTTGCCCTGCCATCGGGTCGGCCGGCACATCCACTTCACGCGACCAGCGCTCGCAGGGTGGGTGAAGTTTGCGGGCTGCGCATAACGACCGCGAGGCTGTTCAGGGCTCGTATGTGAACGCATCTGCGTGGACGGCTCGATATGCGGCGAACGCCAGACCGGCAAACCTTCCGATGGCCCGACGTGCCTCCGCGAGCTTCGCGAGGAGGCCCGGATTGTCCGCTACGGGCGGCAAGAGCTGAACAGCGACCTCGTCGGCGAAGTAGAACCTGAGCGTGTTGTCCGTGTCCCCCATCATGGTGACCATCCCGTGGACACCATCCGCAGCCGTCCGCTTCATCGCGTTGGCGATCTCCTCTTGCCCCGCGGCGCACTTCTCACGGTGTAGCTCGGGATAGTGCGACGTCACGTTGCGATGACCCTCCAGCCAGGCCAGATACTCGGGCGACCGCTTGTCAACCCCAGCCTCAACAGCCGCGATGTACTCCTGCGCCTCCGGACCCAGACCTTTCACGAACGTCTCGATCTCATGGAAACGGGTTCGGGATTCGTCGATGAACTTCATTGCCTCGAAGCACGTGGCCGCCACCTGCCGTGCGAGCATCAGTTTGATGCCCCTAGCCTCTGGGTTCGCCCCTTCCGGGTCCTCCTCGGCGATAGCTGCCATCGCGGCCATCGCGCGGTGCGAGTCGTTAACGACCATCGCCAACACCGTCACAAATCGGGCGACAGGATCGCTCTCAGGGAAAGCGTCGCCGATGCTGAAGGTGTAGGTGGGCATCTGGCTACTCGGCTACCTAGATCGCTGCCCTGACCGCGGCCGTCGCAAGCGTTTCGATGAGCGGCTGCGATGTCTGCCACAGAGCGGGCGCGAGCTTCTTCACACGTCCCCAGCGCTCGCGCTGCTCTGCCACGTCGAGCTCTGGGCTGAGTAGCGCGTCGAGCTGTTCGCGCACGGTGAGCGCGTCCGCGGGGTCGAGCTGCTGACCGTCGAGGCGATTCTGCAGCTCGTAGATGAGCGCCTGTCGGCCGATCCACGGGAACGCCGCGCCGCAGTTGTCGCAGAAGTCCGGCGGCGTCTCGCCGCCGACGTGATAGGCGCCGGCGACCACCGTCTCGCCGCGGATGCGCCGTCCACACGCGGAGCACTGGATCAGGACGTCTGCGCCGCACTGCGAGCATTTCGACCCGTACTCGCTCGCGGTTAGGTCGGCGGACGCGACGTGCCCCCGCCGGCACACGGCGGCGGATCGGTATTCGCTGCTCACGCCCACGACCTTAGCGCCGCTATCCGTCCGGCACCGGGACGCTCAACTACGCGAACGTCTACGACCGCGTGCTACGCCCGGCACTGCGTGATGTCGGGATCGAGGTGTAGACGGGCACGGTGACAGTGCGCAAGCGCGGGCAGGATGTCGAGGTGCCGATGTGGGATTACCAGCACAGTGAGGCGAGGTCAGCTATCGCCGTGTGATCGAATCCGACGAAGCAATCGCTTGGCTGGCGGTTCGCTCGCGAGACGCGCCTCCTCGTGGGCGCGCGGTGAGCCTGTGACGGGAGGCAGCCGCTTGTTAGTCTGCTCAAAGAACACCTTCGCGATTTCAAGCTCGAGCGGAACGGACTGGTCGCCAAGCCTGCCAGGTGGCCGGCGGCCGATCATGGTGAGATGTGACTTGTGCCAGTACTCGGTCACGTCGTAGTAGGTGACCTCGATGTTCACTGCGCGCCCGCGAATGTTCTTGCTGGGGTCGGTGACGCGTGCGTGTAGTCGAAAGGACTCACCCGGTGCGAGCGCAGTTGCACCGAGCCCCGGTGTCGACGCCCCGAAAGGCTCAGTTCCGCTCCGTAGGTCAGCACGGACGCCAAACGCCGGGCCGCGGCCGACGTTGCGCAGCTCGAAGGACAGCTCGCCTGTGGCGTCGTCGTAGTCCACGTGGCCCTCGGGGTCGACGGTCAGGATGGGCCGCCACTGTGCGCGCTGATCGGCGGTGCTAGCTTTGGCGAGCTTGCGAGTCGAGAATGCCAGCCACCCGGTGACGATCGCCAGGGCGATCGCAGCGAGCGCAGCGAGCGCGGTCCAGTCAAAGCCGGAGTGGTGTACGTAGTGAGGGTAATAGAGAAAGAAGTGCACGCCCGAACTGTAGGACTCACCACAGCCGGCCGCCGACGATATGCCGTGGAGCCGTAGGCTTGACTCGTCGCACACGTCTAATCGCGCGCAGCCACTCACGCCGCTTCACGCGCTGCCTGAGATGATCTTGGCGTGCGCAATCGAATCGAGGCACCTCGTTCAAAGGTCATCCACTTCGCCAAGAGCTCTCAGGCGTGACGGCCGACGCCCCAAATGCCGTGCACGAGGCGGCGGCTGAGGGTTTCGCTCGTGGGGCGGGCGCCTACGAGCGTGGCCGCCCGAGCTATCCCCCCGAGGCTGTGTCCTGGCTGGCGGAGCAGCTGGAACTGGCGCCCGGTAGGCGGGTGTTGGATCTCGCTGCCGGCACCGGCAAGCTGACACGCCTGCTGGTCCCCACCGGCGCGTCGCTCATCGCGGTCGAGCCGGTCGTTGAGATGCGCAGTGCCCTGGCCGAGCTGGCGCCCGGAGTCAATGTGAGAGCGGGCACCGCGGAGGCGATCCCGCTGCCAGATGCCAGCGTCGATGCGGTCGCCGTCGCGCAGGCGTTTCACTGGTTCGCAAGCGAGCAGTCGCTCGCGGAGATCGATCGCATCCTGACCCCCACGGGCCGTCTTGGGCTGGTCTGGAACCGCCGCGATCTGCGCGAGCCCCTGCAGGCCGCGATCAGCGAGATCATCGAGCCACATCGCGGATCGACACCGTCTTTCCTGACTGGGGACTGGCGAGAGGCTTTCCAGCACACTCGACTGTTCGTCGGAACGGCCGAGCATCGAGTCCCCTACGAGCAGGTCCTTACCATCGATCAGCTCATCGACCGTGTGCTCTCGGTCAGCTTCATCGCGGCACTCTCACCTTCTGCGAGGGACGAGGTGGAGAGAGAGGTGCGAGCGCTCGCGCAACGCCACGACGACAGACCACTGCGCCTCGGCTACGTCACCGAGATCTACTCCTACGGGCGAGCCTGACTTGTTATGAGTACGGCATTCACATATGACCGCATCGGGATCGACTGTAGGGATGAGGTTGCCTCGTGGTTCTCCTTCCCGAGGAGCACCTTACATCGCCTGTGTGGGCGCAGACGCTAAAAACTGCGGCGGCGGTGTCGTCAGCATAGAACTGCCAAAAAATGCTGACGACCACTTCCATTATGGGCTGGGTAGAAGGATGGGGGCCGCGGCGTCAAGTCCTTGTCGACCCTGCCGGCGCTTTGTGGTCTACCTTGACCCCACTAATCCGGTCGTCCGCAAGCGCACAGCCTGTGGCGCCACAAACCGCGAGCCTAGTCCTCTTCGCTCCAGCGGCCGCTGCGACGTTTGATGTAAGCCAGCGCATCCTGCAGGGGAATGCCGCGCTGGGCGGCGCCGAGCTCCGCCGCGTAACGAAGCGCGTCCTCGCGCGAACCGTGATGCACCTCCGCGTCGATCGTTTCAGCGCCCCGCTGCTGCGCCGCGGCGACCCGGTGGTAGCCGTCGGTCAGCAGCAACCCGTCCTCGGTGTCAAAGACGACGACCGGCGGCTGCGCCTCAAGGTTCCCTACATATCGCCCCACCCGCTCGCTGTCGAGGTACGCGGTCCAATCAGGACCCGAGCCGGCAAGCACCTCGGCGATCCTCAACGTCGGCATATCCCACATCGTGCCACGTAACCGTACCTCGCGGACGAACAAAAACGACGCGGTCCCGCGCCGCTTGAGGAACCCTCTCCAGTCGACCCGAAGGTCGGTTGCCCGACCCGAAGGTCTGTCGGTTTGGGTGGCAGGGCCTCACACCTCGGTGGCCTCGCTCTTTGCGACTCGGTTCCGCGTCGAGGAGCAACATAGGCACCTCCGACGGCGAGCACAAGTGCCCGGCCTCGGACCTTCCCGGAGTTTGCGAAGAAAGTCAGCGGCTCAGCTGGTCGAGATCGTCATCCACCGCGGTTGATTCGACGTCAAACGACGACGCGCCGCGGTTGCCCGGCGCGAAGCGTCCCGCCGCCGCGGTGAAGCTCATCACGCGACCGGCGTAATGACGTGACATCCAGCGACGGGCCAGCCTGCGGGTCAGCGGAAAGAGGAGCAGCGCGCCGAGAACCGCTGTGACGAACCCCGGGACGACGAGCAACAGCGCCCCGAGGAATCCGAGCGCGCCATCGACCGTGGCGCTGCCCGGCGCACGACGCTCCGACACGGCCAGCGAGACTCGCTCGATCGTCGAGCGCCCTTGGATGCGCAGCAGCTGCACACCAAGCACGGAGATCCCGAGTAGCAACACGACCGCCAGCAGCCAGCCGATCACGCGGCCGACCTCGATGAAGACGAACAGCTCGAGGATGGGCACTCCGATCAGGACAAGCACGAACATCACAGCAGTGAGCCTACGCGTCCCAGCGTAACCACGGCTCCCGCTCAGCCTGATCGACCACCGCCTGTGGCGCTGATCGATCACGCTCAACACGGCTCAAGAGCAACTACGCACCTTCGGTGCTGGAACAGCAAGTTAGGGCCCTTCGGGCCGGAAGGATAACCAGCCGAGTTACGGCCCTTTGGGCGATGTTGAAACGACAAGTTAGGGCCCTTCGGGCCTGACCGGTGCCTGCTGGCGCAGTCACCTTCTCAAAGGCGCAGACTCCACGCACCGAAGGAGCTGGATCTTTAACTTTCTTCCTCTGAGTTATTACCTTTATCTGTGAGTGTTTCACTGTTTCCAGGCCCCTTGACTTAATTTCTGTGAGAGCTACGTTCGATGTGAGATGCAAACGACTCACAAGATCGAGGGGAGCTCAGCCGTCAGGTTCGCGCGCTATCTCCTCGCCGAAGCTTCGCGGGGTGACTACTACACCCACGACGGCCAGGGCGGCAAGTCGGCGCCCACCCAGTGGCACGGTCCGGAGCAGCTGTTGCGCCGCTTCGGGATCGACCCGGAGAAGGCAGTCGAAATGAAGCACTTGGGACCTCTGATGCAGGGCTTCGATCCCGTCACCGAGCAGCCGATCCGCCCGGCCGGATCCAACGGCACCCGGGTCGCTGGGATCGACTTGAGCTACGCCCCGCCGAAGGAAGTCTCAGCGCTCTGGGCGACGACCGACCCCTACCGCCGCGCCCAGATCGAGGTCGCCCACCGCAAGGCGGTCAAGAGCACGCTGGAGCGCATCGAGAGGGAGGTTGCTGTGGTGCGACGCAAAAGCGGTCGAGTCACCCGCTTCGAGACGGCCAAAGGCCTGCTCGCCACGGAGGTCGTGCACACGACCAGCCGCCTCGGGAAGGATCAGGACGCTGATGGGATCCCCGACCCGCAACTGCACTCCCACATCGTGATCCTCGCCGCGGAACGACAGGACGGCACAATCGCCGCCGTCGAATCCAGACAAATCATGAAGGCCGCCCGCGAGAACGGCGCCTGGTACCGCAGCCAGCTCGCCGCCAACCTCCAGGAGCTCGGTGTCGGGATCGAGCGGCGCCAGGGAAACGGCGAGCGCTACTTCGGCGTGAGGGGCGTCTCCAAGGAGCTGTCCGAGCGCTGGTCGACTCGCACCCAGGAAGTCCACCGCGCCGCCAATCTCTTCCGGCAGAGATACGGTCGCGAGCCCGGGCCCGGAGAGCTCGACTCAATCACCCTCTCCACCAGGGGGTCGAAGACCGCCGCTTCTCCAGAGGAGGTCAACGCCGCGTGGCGCGCGCTCGGCGAGGAGCACAACCAGTCCGCGAAACGCTCCGAGGAAGCCTTCCACGACTGGGGCCTGCACGCCGACCCCAACGTTGACCTCGCCAACGAGTTGCTCGTTGCCGTCACCAGCGAAAGATCGATGATCACCCCGGCCGAACTGCGAGCCAAGGCATACGAGCTGTCTGCCGGCGTGTGCCGTCCGGCTGAGGCCGACCGGCTCATCGTTGAGTTGGAGCGCTCCGGGGAGCTGCTGCGCTTGGACGATGGCACCTACACGACCAAACGACTGCGCGAGATCGAGCAGGCCACGATCGCGACCGCTCAACAGCGCGCCGGGGCGACGGTCGCCCCCATCACCGATCGAGTCCTCGAGCAAGCACGCCTGCAGAAGGATCGCGACCTGAAGGGCTCTCTCAGTGACGAGCAACGCGAAGCGCTTCAGACGATCACGGGACCCGGTGGCGTCGTGATCCTCGTCGGGCAGGCCGGGACGGGGAAGGGAGTCGTGCTCTCCGCCGCCACGGATGCCTGGCAGAAAGAAGGCTATGAGGTGATCGGCAGCGCCGTCCCGGGCGCGACCGCGATGCGTCTACAGGCCGACACCAAGTCCGACCAAGGCGTCACCGCCGACTCCCTGATCACCAGATTCGAACACGGGCACCTCGACCTCGACCCCAACACCGTGATCGTCCTCGACGAGGCAGGGATGCTCGACAGCGAGCGACTCTCCAAGCTCGTCAGGCTCGCGGACCGGGCGGGCGTCAAGCTGGTCCTCACCGGTGACGCCGCGCAGCTGTACGCGCTCGGAGCGGGCGGACTGTTCAAGGAGCTGGAGGGCAAGGTCCCCACCGCCGACCTCACCGAGGTCCACCGCGCGCACCACCAGTGGGAGCGCGAAGCCTGGCTAGAGGTCAGAGAAGGCGAACCCGGGCCCGCACTCGCGCGCTACCGCGCCCATGATCGCCTCCACGTCTACGACACACGTGCTGAGGCGACCCGGGCGATGGTCGCCGACTGGGATCAGAACCGCCAAGGTCTCCCGCCGGATCAGACCGTGATGATCACCGACTCCTCAAACGAAGAGCGCGACGAGATGAACGCCCTCGCGCAGGACCGTCGAGCGCAGGCCGGCGAGCTTGGATCAGACCGCGTCGAGCTGCCCGGCAAGCCCTACGACCTGGCGGCCGGTGACGAGATCATCTTCACCGACAAATTCAGGATCAAACGCCTCAAACGCGTCGAGAACGGGATCACCGGGACCGTCATCCACACCAGCCCCAACGAGAACAAGGTCACGATCCAGACCCGCGAGAGCCCGCCACGGAAGGTCGAAGTCGACACCGAGAAGTTCTCGGAGATCTCGCTCGCGTATGCCGTGCACATCCGCAAGGGTCAGGGACTCACCTCCGAGACCTCGGGAATCCTCGCCGGCGGCTGGCAGACGGACAAGGAGCACATGTACGTCTCCCTCAGCCGCGCCCGCGAGCGCACCGACATCTACGTCAGCCGCGAGGACCTCGGCGAGCAGGGCATGGACACAGGCGCAATCGAACGACTGGGAGAACGCATGGCACGCAGCCGCGCACAGGAAGCCACCATCACCAAAGACGTCGCGCAGGATCGACCCGCAGAGCCCGAGCGGAGCACCGAGCAACCCGCGCAGATCGAGCCCGCCACGCAAGCCACGCCCGAGCGAGTCGTCGACCCGCCGGAGCCCGAGCGCTCGGCCGAGCCATCACGGGACCACGAGCCCCCGGCCCAGACCGCCGACCACCCCGAGCCCCAGCGCTCGGCCGAGCGATCACAACAACACGAGCCCCCGGCCCAGACCAGAGAGCCGACCGTCCAGCACTCGACTGAGACCCCATCGCCCTCCCCGGAGCGAGACACTCGCCGGCCTGTGCCACAGACGGCTATGGAACGCATCAAAATCGATCCCACTAGCGACGTCTCCATATACACCCAGGAACACGAGGCAATCCAATGGCTCGAGGCGATCATGCGCAATCAAGGCGCCTCCCATGACGAGTTCCTCGGTCAGGTCGCCAAGCGCTACCAAGGCCCCGAGGCAAAAGAGCTGCTCGCCGCAGACGACCGCGAGAAGGAGCGGCAACGACAGCTCCACCTCGACCAGATCTGGTTCGCGGAACACAAGGAGCAACTGGAGCGAGACGAGCAACTAACCAACGAGCGCCAAGCCGCCGCGAAGAGCCTCCAGACGGGTAACGGCTTCGAGCCCGAGCGGGACGCGCTTGACCCGGTCGACCAGGATCTGATCGAGCCCAACATCGACCTCACCGCAGACCCCGAGCGCGAAACCGAACAACCCTCCGAGCACGACCCCTACATCCAGGAAGCGATCGACCGCGAGCGCGATCGCCAGCAAGCCTGGGAGCGCGACACCGACCCAACCCGCGACCTCCAGATCGACCAACCCCAGGAGACCGACCGCGACAGCGATCCATCAACAACTACCGACCGCGACCACTTGATCGAGCAAGCCATCCAGGCCGAGCGAGACCGCCAGGAGAACTGGGAGCGCGGCATCGACTCCGACCGCGACAACGACCGCGGATTCGGGATCGAGTAGCACTCCAGCCGTAGCCGATAGCGTTCGGTCGTGGCGTCAGAGTTCGATCCGGCGATTGCCGCGCACTACCGGCACGATCCCGAGCGGGATCGGTTGGAGAGGTGGGCTCGGCTGGAGGGCATTAGAACCCGCGAACTGCTCAGCCGCTTCCTGCCAGCACCACCGGCGGTCGTGCTCGACGTCGGAGGCGCAAGAGGCGCGTACGCCTTGCCCTTGGCTCAAGAGGGGTACGAGGTTCACCTGATCGACCCCTACATGCCGCACGTCGAGGCAGCAGCAGCGGCCTCGGCCGCGCAACCTGACGCGCCGCTCGCCTCGGTTGCCGTAGGCGATGCCCGTGAGCTGCCGTTTGCAGACGGGAGCGCGGATGCGGTGTTGCTCCTCGGGCCGCTCTATCACCTGCCCGCAGCCCACGATCGCGCACACTCACTCGTTGAAGCGCGCCGTGTGCTGCGCAACGGAGGCGTGCTGCTCGCCGCCGGCATCTCCCGCTTCGCGTCAACGTTCGACGGTGTGCGCTTGGGGCTGATCGCAGACCCCACATTCGAAGGGATCATCGAAGGGGACTTGCGTGACGGGGTACACCGCAACCCAGATCCAGATGGGCGCCCCGAGTGGTTCACGCTCTCCTACTTTCACCGGCCAGAGGAACTACGCGACGAGCTTTGCACGGCCGGACTCCTGGACGTACAGGTCCTGGCCATTGAGGGCCCGGGCTCGTTTCAGAATCTCGGGACTCTGCTCGATGACCCGGCATCGCGGACCGCCGTGCTGAGAGCGATCCGGCGCGTCGAGACCGAGCCCACGCTGATGGGCGCCAGCGCCCACCTCATGGCCATCGGCCACACCCCGTAGATAGCTCCACACCACGCCGCCGGGGACCAGATCCGTTGTCGCGCAAGCCCGAACTGGTCAGTCCGGACGGGACTGCGCTGGGTCGTCCAAATGCAACTTTGAAAATATCCTGTTCCCCGTTTGTTCCCCGTGGGGCATTTTTAGAGGAACGAGCGGAAGGCAAAAAGTGCTGCTTTCCAGGTGTTTCATTGTATCGGGGAGACAGGATTTGAACCTGCGACCGCCCGGCCCCCAGCCGGGTGCGCTACCAGACTGCGCCACTCCCCGTGGCTGCGTCGATTCTATGGACAAGCCGACCATGCTGCTGTCCGATCCCTATGGGAACATGTGTTCGTGATAGATGCGGCTCCTGACTCGACCCGAACCTGCGGACTCTGCCAGCAACTCCTACCGATCTCGGACTTCGCGTGGCGGCGGAAGACGCGCGGACAACGAGACAACTACTGCCGCGCCTGCAGAGCAGCCTATAAACAAGAGCACTACGCAACGAACCGCGAGCGTTACATTGCAGACGCCGTACGTCGAAAACAGGCGATCATCGCGGAGCGCACCGCCTATCTCATCGAGTTCTTCCGCGAGCGGCCCTGCATTGACTGCGGAGAGACCGACCCGCTCGTCCTCGAGTTCGACCATCTCGGTCACAAGAACTTCAATATCTCCAAGGGCCTCCGCAACAACAACTGGCAGTCCGTTCTCGATGAGATAGCCACCTGCGACGTGGTTTGTGCAAACTGTCACCGTCGGCGGACCTCTCTTCGAGGGGGATTCGTCCGTGCGGGGGTAGCTCAATGGTAGAGCCTTGCCCTTCCAAGGCAATGATGCGAGTTCGATCCTCGTCCCCCGCTTACCCTGACCGCGCCCCTTTACGCTCCTCCGTCGGCACCTCCCCCGCCTCGTCCGCCAGCCCCGGCGGCGGCCAGGGGCCGAACCAGTTGTCGCGGGCGCCGTCGAGCGTGACCGTCGATCCGTTCAGCGCCCTCCCCAGCGGCGAGGCGAGCAGCGCCACGAGCCAGGCGTGCTCCTGCACCGTGCCGAGGCGCTGCAACGGCACCGTGCGCGCCATCCCCGCGCGCAGGCTCGCCGGGTACTTCTCCAGCGCCTCCGTGTCGAAGTGCCCCGCGGCGACCGCCGTTACGGCGACCCCATGCGAGGCCCACCTGCCCGCCAGTTCGCGTGTGATCGCCTCTACCGCGGCGCGCGCCGCCCCGGAGTGGGCCATGCCCGGCATGCCGTGGTGAGGGGACAGCGTCACGTTCACGATCGTCCCACTCCCGGCTGGCTCCATCGCCCGTGCGTAGGCCGTCTCCGCCATGTTCAGCGTGCCCTCGACGTTCAGCCGCCACACCGCCCGCCAGCCCTTCGCCGCGATCCCCTCCGCGGGCGTGAAGTATTGACCGCCGGCGTTGTTCACGAGCACGTCGAGCCGGCCCGCCCGCTCGAGCGTGTTCGCCACGATGCGCTCCGCCTCCTCGCGCTCGCGAATGTCGCCGGCGATCCAATCCGCCGCCGGGCCGATCTCCGCGACCGCCTCCTCCAGCACCTCCGCGCGGCGCCCGGCGATCAGGACGTTTGCGCCGCAGCGCGCCAGCTCGATCGCGGTCGCCTTGCCCAGGCCGGTGCCGCCGCCGGTCACGAGCACGACGTTGCCGCTCAGCAGGCCGGGCGCAAAGATCTCGGATTCGCCAGTGGGGCTTTGCATCATGCACGCGATCATATGGCTAGGGTCTGAGCGCATCGGACGCCCCTCTCTTCGCTCCAAACGAGTCCTGCTCGGCTTGGCGGCGCTGCTCGTGCTGCTGCTTGCCGTCGTCGTGGTCGGCTACCTCTACGAGCGCCACCGCACGGGCAGCATCTACCACCCGCACGCGCGCTTCGTGCCGCAGCCGACGCCGCGCCTGCCCACGAGCGGGCCGGAACGCTTCGCCTGGCCGTTCTACGGCTACTCCAAGAACCACACGCGCTTCTTTCCCGCCCCCGCCGACCTGCACCCTCCGTACCGGCGGCTGTGGGTCCACAACAACGGCGTGCTGCTCGAGTTTCCCCCCGTGATCTCCGGCGACCGCCTGTTCCAGCTCGCCGACAACGGCGTGATCGAGGCGATCAGCAAGCACACCGGGCACACCCTCTGGAAGCGAACCCTTGGCTCGCTCTCGGCCTCCACGCCCGCCGTCGTCGGCGACACCCTCTACGCGACCGTGCTCGCGCGCAGCGACGGCGTCAAGAAGGGCATCGTCTACGCGCTGGACTCCTCTACCGGGGCCGTGCGCTGGTCGCGCGCGCTGCCGAGCCCGAGCGAGTCCTCGCCGCTCGTCGACCACGGGATGGTCTTCTTCGGCTCCCAGAACGGGACCGTCTACGCGCTCAATGCCCACAATGGCGCGCCGATCTGGACCTACCATGCCGCCGGCTCGGTCAAGGCCAGCCCGTCGCTCTCCGGCGGGGTGCTCTACTTCGGCGACTACTCGGGCCACGTCCAGGCGATCTCCGAGCGCACCGGCCGGCCGCTGTGGGTCTCGAGCTCCGAAGGCGCGCTGCTCGGCAGCGGCACGTTCTACTCGACTCCCGCCGTCGTCTATGGCCGCGTCTACCTCGGCAACACCGACGGGCGCATCTACGCCTACGACGCCTCCACCGGCCGTCTGGACTGGGCCGTGCAGACCGGCGCCTACGTCTACTCCTCGCCCGCGGTCACGAACGCGCCCGGCCTCGGCCCGACGATCTACCTCGGCTCCTATAGCGGCACCTTCTACGCGCTCAACGCCCGCTCGGGCCGGATCTCCTGGCAGTTCCACACGCACGGGCGGATATCGGGATCGGCCACGATCATCGGGCGGATCGTCTACTTCTCCGACCTCGGCGAACACCGCACCTACGGTCTCGGGATCTCCACCGGGCGCGTGCTCTTTGCGCTGCCCACGGGCGCCTTCGACCCGGCGATCAGCGACGGCAAGAACCTCTACATCACGGGCTACACCGGGCTCTACGCGTTCGCGCCAACGACCGCCGCTCGGTCTCAACCCAGCAAGCGGTCAAACGAGAAGCGCGCCGCGACCCGCAGCGCACCGGGTCGGTCGGCGAAGAGGTAGGTCCACCCCCCGGGCGCCCGCGCGACGCGACCGTCCCCGGTGGTGGTGACCGTCCAGAAGCGGGTCCAGCGCACGCGCACGAGGAACCTGCCGGGCCTGGTGACGTCCAGCGCGAAGGAGTCGCTTCCAAGCGAGGTCAGCCGCCCGGGGCCTTCCAGCAGCGGTGTCGGGTCGCGCACCGCGTAGACGGTCCAGTGCATGTTCGCGAAGACCTCGCGCAGGTACGGCAGGCCGCCGCGGATCAGGCGCCCCTCCTGGGCGCTCGAGGGATCGAGCGGCGTGTCGGGGAGCGCCACGTAGCTCACTGCCTGTTCGTGCAGCCAATGCTCGTACCCCGCCGCGGTCAGCCCCGGTTTGAGCAGTACGCCGTCGTAGCGCTCTTCCAGCTGCTTCTCCCAGCCGCGCGCGAGCGAGACCGTCGGCGCCAACAGCGCGGCCTCCCAGTGCGAGCGCGTCAGCGGCACCTCGACCCGCACAGGCGGGGTGGGCGGGGTTTGGACACGCTCTAGGAAGGCGATCACGGGGGCGTAGTAGGCGGCATGTGTCGATTCGTTTCCCGCGACCGCTTTCGTTTCGCGTACCGGGCCCCAGAGGGTGAAGAGCGCGATACCGAGCAGCGAAATCGACAGCGCCACCGGAGCCGAACGCCTGCCCCACGATCCTCGCGCCACGACGGCACACAGCAACATAGGCCCCGCTAGCAGCACAGCGTAGCGCTCGATGTTGCTGCCCAGCGGCGTGTGGATTACGAGCGCGAGCACACACGCGAGCAGGTACAGCAGCCCCCCAATCCGCAACAACCGCCCGCCCGGCGGGAGCGCCCAGAGGAACAGCAGCGTCACGGCGAAGGTCGCCGCGAACGAGCGGATCGGGAACGGCTCGAAGCCGCCTTCTTCGAACAGCAGCGCAAGCGGCACGGCGACCACGGCCGCCGGCAGCGCCAATGCCAGCAATGCGCGGGGCGAGCGCCGCGCGAGCGCATCGGTCAGCGCTGCGAGACCCAGCAGGACCGCCGCGACCGGGCTCACGGCCGCGCACAGCGCCGCCGCCGCCGCGGCCCAGCGGGGATGCCCGCGCACGAGCGCGAACACAGCGGCGACGGCGCAGGTGACGCCGAGCGCGAACGTCAGCCGCCCCAGCCAGATGTCGCCGACGGCCGCGACCGCGAACCACGCGGCGCCCCAGCACGCGCGCGGGCCGTATACGCCCAGCACGAGCCGCTCGAACAGCGCAGCAGAGGCGAGCACCGACAGCGCCGCGACCGCGCGCAGGCCGAACAGCGTGGTGAGCGGCGGAAACAGCAGGCTGTAGCCGGGCAGCGCGTGGCCGGCGTACCAGTGCTCGTCCCAGACGGCGAAGCCCGCGCGTTCGAACAGGCCGGTGCGGTAGACCTGCGCGGCGAGGTCGGGAGTGCGCGGATCAACGAGCAGCCACGTCAGCACCAGCGCCGCGGCGAGGCCCGTAGCGAGGAACCGCGTCGTAAAAAGGGCCGGCGTCCGAGGAGCTACCGCCCCGGACCCCGGCCCACCCCCCGCCACAGCTGCTGCGGGGATGTACTCGTGAGAACCCCTGGACTGCCCGGAAGTAGCTCTCGAGAGCAGACGCTCGATAATCGGCACGTGGAGATCATGACGAGCACACCCCCGGGAGCGCCGCGCCTACTGCTCGCGCTCGCCGCGCTCTTCCTCGCGCTGGTGGCCACCGGCTGCGGGACGGGCCATCCCCGTCCGCTCGCCGCGGGCACGCTCGCCGAAGCCGAGACGTTCCCCTACTTCCGCGTCTACTGGGCGGGCCCGACCTTCGCCGGCCATCCGCTCGCGGCGGCCGACGGCCAGGCGAGCTATGACAGCGGCGTCGGCGACAGTGTCTACTACGGCGACTGCGTCCAGGGCAAAGGCATCTTCGGCGGCGGCAGCTGCCTGTTGCCGCTGCAAGTCACGACCGTGATCTACGGGCTGCACTCGAACTCAGCGCTCGGCCCGCAGCGCAACGCGGTGATCCGCGGGGTCCCGGCCGTCGTCTACGACGAAGGGCGCTCGATCGAGCTCTACAGCGGACGGCTGGCGATCGACATCTTCTCCGACAGCTTCGCCCACGCCTACGGCGCGGCACTGCAGCTGCGCCCGCTCAACGCGCCCGGTACGGCCGTAGGCAACCTGCCGGCGCCGGTCTTCTGCCCCGGGCTCTCCGGGCCGATCAGCGCGCAGGTGAGTCGCGTGATGACGAGCCTCCCTGGGCACGCCTGCCAGCAAGCGGCCGCCGTCGAAGCGCAGAAGCGGCGCCTGCTCGGCACGAGCTGAAGTGCTCTCGGCGCCTGCCCGGCACGAGCTGAGGACCTCGGCGCCTGCCCGAGACCTCCTGAGCGATACCTGCGGCACGTGCCGAACGGGACGTTCGGTCAGGATCCGGCGGCGCCGACGGCCTTGGGCTTGAGCGGCTTGCCGATCTCGCGGCGCAGGCCGAGGAACGCGAGCGAGCCGATCAACGCCGGGATCCACAGCGAGATCGCCCGATAGACGAGCACCGCGGCGACCGCGGTCGAGGCGGGACGCACGCCGAACAGGACGAGCATCCCCACGAGGCCCCCTTCGACCGCGACGAAGCCGCCGGGGATCGGCAGCGAGTTGGCGAGCATCCCCACCAGATAGGCCATCGCCACGACCCACACGCCCGGAGTGGCGCCGAAGGCCGCGAGGCACGCGTACAGCGCGAGGTTGTCGAACATCCAGTAGCCGACCGCGCCGAGCACGCGCCAGTCGTGCTCGCGGATCAGGCGCAGCGCATCTTCGACACCGCCGCTCAGGGCGACGAGCGTGACCGCCCAGCGGCCCTGCTCGAGCGGCCTGCGCGCGGCCGCGCGACGCGCCCAGGAGGCGAGCGCGAGCGTGCCGAGGATCGTCGCCAGCGCCGCCGCGGCCGGGAGCAGCGTGAGTAGCGGGTTGGTCGAGCCGGGGAGCAGGCCGAGCCACATCGGCACGCCGATCGCGATCACCGCGCCGACGTTCACCGCGCTCGTGAGCACGAACAGCAGCACCGATCGCTTCGCAATCCGCGCGACCGAGATGCCCTTCGTGCGCAGCACCCATGCTCCCAGCGCGAGCCCCGCGAGGCCGCTGACCGAGACGACCGAGTTGACCGCCAGCTCCGCCAGCGACAGGCGCGAGACCAGCCGTTTGCCGAGCATCCCGAAGACGAGCCCGAACAGCACGACGTAGCTGGCACACGAGAGCAGCTCCAGGCCGACCCCGGCGGCCAACCACCCCGTGTTCGCGTCGGAGATCTCCTCAGCCACCGCATGCAGGCTCGGCACCGACAGCAGCAGCGCGACGACCAGCGCGAAGAAGACCGCGAGGCTGATCACGCTGTTGCGCAGCGTGCGCGAGTGCGCGGCCAGTTCGTCGGGGGTCTCGTCGATCGGGTTTTCGTCGCTTGGGATGCTCTGCTCCGACTGCGTGATTCGGGGTCCTGTCACGGTAGCCTCCAAAGTGGACCCTCCCTCTTCTTCCAACAAACAGCGGTCCATATTGGGTAGATACCGGAAATGACCGAGCAACAAGCACGAGTTCTGGTCGTTGACGACGAGCCGGCCGTTCAGACTGCGCTCTCGCGGGCACTCAAGCTCGAGCGCTATGACGTCGCGCAGGCGGCCGATGGGCGCGAGGCGCTCGAGCGTCTCGGCGCCGCGAGCTACGAGGTCGTGATCCTCGACGTGTCGATGCCCCACCTCGACGGTCTCGAGGTCTGCCGGCGCCTGCGCGACGGCGGCGACAGGACTCCGGTGCTGATGCTGACCGCCCGCGAAGGGGTCGACGACCGCGTCGCCGGGCTCGACGCCGGCGCCGACGACTACCTCGTCAAGCCGTTCGCGCTGCGCGAGCTGCTCGCGCGTGTGCGCGCGCTTCTGCGGCGCGCGGGCGAGGACGACGACCAGGGCGACGGCATGCTCGTCTTCGAGGACCTGCGCCTGGACCGCCTCGCCCACGAAGCCTGGCGGGGCGAGCGCCTGCTGCCGCTGACGCGCACCGAGTTCCTGCTGCTGGAGATGTTCCTGCGCCACCCCCGCCAGGTGCTGACCCGCTCGGCGATCTTCGAGCACGTCTGGGGCTATGACTTCGGTGCCACCTCGAACTCGCTGGGCGTCTACATCGGTTATCTGCGGCGCAAGACCGAGGCCAGCCAGGAGCCGCGCCTGCTGCACACCGTCCGCGGCGTCGGCTATGTACTGCGGGGGTCCTCCTCGTGAGTCCCCGCCAGCGGCCACCCGAACCTCCCTGGCCTGTCGCGGGCTCACACGCACAGGCCACCATCGTGAGCGTGGCCGCCTGGCCGAGGCCCCGGTGAGCTTCCGCCGGCGCATCACGCTCGTCTCCGCGGCCGCCGTGGCGATCGCGGTGGTGCTCGCCTCGCTGCTCACCTACCTGCTCGCCTCTCATCAGCTGCACAACCAGGTCGACGCGCAACTGCGCGACCGCGGGCGGGAGTCCGCGCGCCTGCTGCGGTTCCTGAACGACCCCGCCCTGCAGACGCAGCCCACCCCGAGCGGCAACCCTCCCTTCGGACTGGCGCTGGGCGCGAATATCGGCGAAGAAACGGGATCGAACGGCAAGACGTCCCATCCCGGCTCGAACGGGACAGGCGGAACAGCCAACCCCTTCGGTAGCCTCCCTCCCGAACCCGATCAGGTGCGCGGCTACCAGCAGGTGGTGGGGGCGCGGGGGACGATCCTGGTGCGTTCGGCGCGTGGCATCTCACTTCCGGTCGACGCGCGCACGCGCGCGCTGGCGGCGCACGGCGGCGAATCGTTCTTTCGCAACGCCACCGCCGACGGCCTCGATCTGCGCATCCTCGCCGAGCCGCTGGATCACGGGCGTGCGGTCCAGTACGCGCAGCCGCTGAGCGAAGTCGACAGCCTGCTGCGCCGCCTCCGACTGATCCTCGCGCTGCTCGACATCGGCGGCATCGCGCTCGCGGCGCTGCTCGGGCGGCTGGTCGCGGGCGCCGCCGTGCTGCCGCTGAAGCGCCTCACGCAGGCGACCGAGCACGTCGCGCTCACGCAGGATCTCAGCGGCCGGATCGAGCTCACGGGCGAAGACGAGATCGGGCGGCTGGCCTCGAGCTTCAACGCGATGCTCGACGCGCTCGAGCGCTCGATGAGCGCGCTCGACGCCTCCGTCCACGCGCAGCGCCAGCTCGTGGCCGACGCCTCGCACGAGCTGCGCACCCCTGTCACCAGCCTGCGCACGAACATCGAGATCCTCCAGCAGGCCCACGACATGGAGCCCGAAGAACGCCAGCGACTGCTCGCCGACGTGGTCGAGCAGATCGGTGAGCTGACGTTGCTGATGAACGATCTGATCGAACTCGCCCGCGGCGAGGAGCCGAGCACCGATACCGAGGACATCCGCTTCGACGTGCTCGTCGGCGACGTCGCCGAACGGACCCGCCGCAACTCGCCCGAGACCCCGCTGCTGCTCGAGCTCGAACCGACGCTGATCGCCGGCGTCCCCGCGCGCCTGGAGCGCGCCGTCGCGAACCTGCTCGACAACGCGGTCAAGTACAGCCCCGTTGGCGAGCCGGTCGAGATCGAGCTGGCCGGCGAGGAGCTGACCGTGCGCGACCACGGCTCCGGCATCTCCGCGCAGGACCTCGCGTATGTGTTCGACCGCTTCTACCGCGGCGCCGAGTCGCGCGGGCGCCCGGGCTCGGGCCTGGGCCTCGCGATCGTGCGCCAGGTCGTCCGCCAGCATGGCGGGACCGTCACCGCCGAGCGCGCTCCGGGGGGCGGGACGTTGATGCGCGTGCGCCTGCCCAGCGCCGAAAGCGTCACGGCGGCGGAGTCCGCTCCCGCGCGCGGGGAGGGCGTTGGGGCGGACGTGGGCACCGGTGCGGATGTGGGCGCACTATCTTCTTTTTGAGAGATAGTCGATCCTAGAAACCGTTATCGCAAGCTTGCAATCGCTACTGAAGCCAATAGATGAAGCTGGGATTGCTTGCCATGGAAGGTGCGATGGTGTGGAGGAACGCGTCGAGTGCGACGACGAGCTTGCCGGTGGTCGCCGGCTGGCCGCGCGGAAAGCGCCGGTTGGTCGTCAGGATCAGACCTTTGTGGCTGTGGCCATCGGCGATGCTGCGATGGTGGATTGGGATGAAGTCGCGTTGGTTGTCGGTGACTAGCGCTCGATCATCGGTCCGCGCCCAGGCAAGAAGATCTTCGTCGGGAGTGCCACGCAGCTCGGCGCGCTCCGCGACAGCGATCACATCGTGATCGCGCTGGCGCAGCTGCTCGGCGACCGCCGCCGTATACATCTCGTCGAGCAGCAGCCTCAAGCAAGCGCTGCCTGTTCACGTCGCCACGCAGTCTCCGAGGCCTCGGCTTCCTCGTCGTTGCGGGCGATCCACTCGTCGATCTCGGCTGGGTAGGTGGCGTAGTAGCTGACGGCAGAGCGCACCTGAGTAGAGGTGAGGTTTAGGTAGTCGGCGGTGTAGGCGATCGCCGCCTCGCCGCGTTTGGGGGCTCCATTGAGCACACCAATGACTTCCCACACGTCTGGGCCAGCCGCAAGCCCGGGCCGACGACCTGCGGGGCCGTCGCGGAACACGATCCCCGGATGGTCCTCAACGCGAATCCCCTCATCGATGTACCGCTCCGCGAGACGTGATTTGTTCAAGCCCGCGCGCGCCCCGCGACGCTCCAGACGCTCGAGTACGGCTGCATCAATGCGAGCAGAGAACTGGCGGGCAGTCATGTAAGACAGTGTAACACGCAGCTTTTATCGACAGTGACTCACATATCAACACACTCCCCTCCCGCATCAGCAATGTTTGGCGGTGCGTCGGCTGCCCCCCGCGCGCGGGGAGGGCGTTGGGGCGTTGTCTTCGTTTTAAGACTGCGTCATACTGAGGCCTATCCCGGAAGGGTTGTGTAGCGTTGCGTTGAACTTCTGATCGAGGCCGTGATGTCGTTTGATCGGGAGGTCTGTTTTGGGCTATATGGTCAGTAAGGATGATGGTTGGCGGATGCCGGATTGGTTGTGGGAGCGGGTGGCGCCGTTGTTGCCGGACGCGCCGTTTCACCCGTTGGGCTGTCACGCGCCGCGGGTGCCCGATCGTGATGCGATGGACGCGATCATGCTGGTGCTCAGGACTGGGATGCAGTGGAACGCGCTGAACGCGACGGGGGTGTGCTCTTCATCCTCTGCGCACCGGCGTTTCCAGGAGTGGGAGCAGGCCGGTGTCTTCCATGAGATCTGGCGCCAGGGACTGTTGGAGTACGACGAGGTGATCGGTATCGACTGGTCGTTCCTGTCGGCTGACGGGGCGATGACCAAAGCCCCTTTGGGAGGAGCCAAGACCGGCCCGAACCCCACTGACCGGGCCAAGGGGGGGCGAAGCGTTCGGTCCTCACGGAGAGTGCGGGGGTCCCGGTCGGGCTCGATCACGACGGCGCGAACCGCAACGATCACAAGCTGCTGAAGGGCACGCTGGACTCGATCCCGATCGAGCGGCCCGAACCGACCCCGGAACAGCCACAGGGCATCTGCCTGGACAAGGCATATGACAACACCGAGGTCCGCGAGCTGGTCATTGATTACGAGTTCACGCCGCACATCCGCGCACGCGGCGAAGAGATCGAGGAGAAGGCGCAGAACCCCGAGTGGAAAGCACGCCGCTGGGTCGTCGAGGCGTGCCACTCCTGGATGAACCGCAACCGCGGGATCCTCATCCGCTGGTCAAAGAAGCCGGAGAACCACCTCGCCCTCCTACAACTCTCCGCCGGCCTCATCGCATTCAAAAAGGCCCACCTCACAACCATCACAGCCACCCCAACCGGGATAGGACCTAAGACTGCGCCATACCATGGTTAGACGCACTCTCTTTTGCGAACACCGATCCGCGCGGTCTTTATCTGCCTGTCACGTTTCCGTCGCACCATCATCGCAATTGCATCTCGCCTGTCTCCCTCTTGCGCCGCGGCGCCTGTTCGCGAAAGCGCGCCGGCGAGAGGCCGTAGCGGCGGCGGAACGCCTGCGCGAAATGCGGCGCCTGGCGGTAGCCGACCAGGCGCGCGACATCGCGCACAGGGATCGCGCGCTGCTCGATCAGCAGCTCGGCGGCGGCGGTCATCCGCCGCGCGAGCAGATCCTCTTTGAAGGTCGTCTCGCCGAACTGCGCGTAGACGCGCTGCAGCTGGCGCGGCGAGCTCGACACGGCGGCCGCGACAGACTCGATCGTGAGCGGCTGGCGGTAGTGGCGCGCAACGACCACGCGCGCGAGCAGGTAGAGGCGGCGGTGGGTGTCGTGGGTGTCGGAGCGCACTCCTCCTATTCCGACCACCGAGCGCAAACGGGACAGGCTCTGCGCGGTGGCCGAGAGGGGCGGCTCACGGGAGATGGTCAGCCCACGTAGCGCAGCGCGATCCGCTCGGCCGCGGCCGGATATGAGCCACCGAACAGCACCGCATGCACCAGCAGCGGCGACAGCTGCCACAGCTGGACGCGCTCCTGCCATCCCGGCGCCAGCGGCGCCACCTCGGCGTAGGCGTCAAAGACGCGCTCGGCGGGCGCGCCGAACAGCCTCAGCATCGCCAGATCGACCTCGCGATGGCCGCCGTAGGCCGAGGGGTCGATCAGCCACGGGCGTCCCTGCGCGTCAGCAAGCACGTTGCCACCCCACAGGTCTCCGTGCAGGCGCGCCGGGTGCTCGGCCGGACCGGCGAGCTCGGCGATCCGCTCGCACACGCGCTCCACCGCGCGGACGCCCCGGTCCGCCAGCGCACCGCGCTCGCGGGCGATCATGGCGAGCGGCCGCAGGCGCCGCTCGGCGTAGAACGAGGGCCAGTCGGCGGTCGGCTCGTTTGGCAGTCGCAGCGAGCCGAATTGCGACGGCGCGGCCATCGCGGAGTCGCCGGAGCGAGGATCGACCGAACCTCCATCATCGAGGCGGCCAAGCGGTGGAGAACCCGATCCCACGGCATCTGGGTCATCGAGACGGGGATCGCCGAAGTTGTTCGCGCCGGCGGCGTGCGTAGCCGCCAGGCCGCGTCCCAGCTCCTCGATGCCCACGCCGTTGAGACGACCCGGCTCGATCCACTCCAGCGCGAGATAGTCCTCGCCCAGCTCGAGCACCCGCGGCGTGCGCAGCGCGCCGGGCTCGGCGAGCCAGCGCAGACCCGCGGCCTCTGCCGCGTACTCCCCGGCTCCGGCGTCGGACCGCGTCTTCACGAACGCCGGGCGGCCGTCGGCGAGCATGACACGCCACGCCTCGTTGATGTCGCCGCCACCGACGCGGCGTGCGTCGCTCACGCCGGGCGGCAGGCTCACGGGGATGCGGCGGAGTCGCGGGAGCGATCCTCGTACAGCTCGGTCCCGGCCCCGCCCCCGGCCCCGCCCCCGGACCCGGACCCGTCAGGATCGCCTGGAGACTCCCCCAACCGCTCGCGCACCTCCGCGAGCAGGCCGACGCACGCGGCGTGGACGAGGTCGAGCACGCGCTCGAAGCCCCGCGGGCCGCCGTAGTAGGGGTCGGGCACGTCGAGATCGCCGCCGGTGGCGACACCGAGCCCGGCGCTCGCCGGATCGAGCTCGCGCAGCAGCCTCGTCTTCGAGCGCGCCCGCTCGTCGGGCGCGAGCCGCCGCAGATCGGCGAGGTTTTTGCGGTCCATCGCGAGGATCAGATCGAAGTCGTCGAAGTCCTCACACCGCAGCACCCGCGCGGCGCCCTCGAGCGCGATCCCCCGGTCCCGTGCGGTCGCGGTCGCGCGCTCGTCCGGCGGGTTGCCGACGTGCCACGCGCCGGTGCCGGCTGAGTCGAGCTCGATCTGCCCCTCCAGGCCCGCTTCGCGCACGAGCGCCCGCATCACGCCCTCGGCCGTCGGCGAGCGGCAGATGTTGCCGAGGCACACGAACAGGATCCGGAATGGGGTACGAACCGGGATCCAGGCCGGACCGGCCGCCGAGCCCGAACGCCGCGCGACCCCTTGCGCTGATTGGTCGTCCGTCACGCCATCCTCCGGCCCAGTTGCCGCCGCACAGCCCTACTCCTCCCCCAGCTCGAGCACCGCCAGGAACGCCTCCTGGGGGACCTCCACGCGGCCGACCTGCTTCATCCGCTTCTTGCCCTCCTTCTGTTTGGCGAGCAGCTTTTTCTTGCGCGTGATGTCGCCGCCGTAGCAGCCGGAGATCACGTCCTTGCGGAACGCTTTGACGGTCTCGCGCGCGATCACGTGCGCGCCGATCGCCGCCTGAATTGGGACGTCGTACTGCTGGCGGGGGATGCGCTTGCGCAGCTTCTCCGTGAGCGTGCGTCCGATCTCATACGCCTTGTCGCGGTGGACGACCATCGAGAGCGCGTCGACCGCGTCGCCGGCGAGCAGCACGTCGAGCTTGACGAGGTCTGACTCCCGCATGCCGCTCAGCTCGTAGTCGAGCGACGCATAACCTTTGGTCCGCGACTTCAGCTGGTCGAAGAAGTCGAGCACGATTTCCGCGAGCGGCAGCTCGTAGTTCAGCTGCACGCGCTCCGGAGACAGATAGTGCATCCCGGAGTGCACGCCGCGGCGCTCCTGGCAGAGCTCCATGACCGCGCCGACGAACTCTTTCGGGGCGATGATCGAGGCGGTGATGAACGGCTCGCGGATCTCTTCGATCGTGCCCGGGTCGGGCATGTCCGAGGGGTTGTGCACCTCGAGCTCCTCGCCGTTCGTCAGCGTCACGTCAAACTCGACCGAGGGCATCGTCGCGAGCAGCTCGAGGTCGTACTCGCGTTCCAGACGCTCTTTGACGATGTCCATGTGCAGCAAGCCGAGAAACCCGCATCTGAAGCCAAATCCAAGCGCATCCGAGGTCTCGGGCTCCCACGAGAGCGCGGCGTCGTTGAGGACGAGCTTCTCGAGCGCGTCGCGCAGGTCCGGATAGTCGTCGGAATCGATCGGAAACAGGCCGCAGAAGACCATCGGTTTTACCTCGCGATAGCCCGGCAGCGCCTCCGTCGCCTCGGCTTGGCGGGTCGGGCGGGCTCCCGGTGTGCGGGCTCCCGATCCACCGCTACCGCTGCCCGGGCCGGAGGTTCGCCTGCGTGTCGTCAGCGTGTCGCCGACGCGCAGCAGCGTCACGTCCTTCAGCCCCGTGATCAGGTAGCCGACCTCGCCCGCCGCCAGCTGATCGGTCGGCATCATCTGCGGGCTGAAGAAGCCGATGTCGTCGATGTCGGCCTCGGTCGCGGTCGCCATCGCGCGGATCGCCTCGCCCTTCTTGAAGACGCCATCGACGACCCTGATGTAGGCGATCACGCCCCGGTACTGGTCGAACTCCGAGTCGAAGATCAACGCGCGCGGCGGCGCCTGCGGGTCGCCCTGTGGCGGCGGCACGCGCTTGATCAGCTCCTCGAGCACCTCCCCCACACCCGCGCCGGTCTTGCCGCTGATCTGCAGGATCCCGTCGCTCGGCTCGCCGATCAGATCGCTGACTTCGCCGGCGACGCGCTCGGGCTCGGCGCCGGGCAGGTCGATCTTGTTCAGGCAGGGGATCAGCTCGAGGCCCGCGTCGATCGCCAGGTAGGTGTTCGCGACTGTCTGCGCCTCGACCCCCTGCGCCGCGTCGACGACGAGCAGCGCGCCCTCGCAGGCGGCGAGCGAGCGCGAGACCTCGTACGTGAAGTCGACGTGTCCGGGCGTGTCGATCAGGTGCAGCTGGTAGGTCTCGCCGTCTTTCGCGGTGTAGAACACCCTGACGGCCTGGGCCTTGATCGTGATCCCGCGCTCGCGCTCGAGGTCCATCGAATCGAGCAACTGCGCGCGCATCTCGCGCGCGGCGACGGTCTTCGTCAGCTCGAGTATGCGATCGGCGAGCGTCGACTTGCCGTGGTCGATGTGCGCGATGATCGAGAAGTTGCGGATGTGAGCCTGGTCCATTTGGTCGCTACAGCGTAGATGGGTGCGGTCGCGCGGCGGGCGCGGACCGCGGCACTCGATCGGGCCGCCCCCCGAGAAAACACGACTCCTGCCGGAGGTGGCCCCACGCGCTAGCCTTAACAGTCCGGCGGATCGCCAACTCGACAAGGAGCATTCAGCCGCGGCTACGCGTCGGGATGGGTACCCACCCACCCCGACGGCCTGTCCAGGTGTCGAGAGTGTCACGCCGCCCAGGCAAGACACACAGTCCTGGGACGTAAGTAGTAAGCGGCGATCTATGTTCGGGCGCACGCCGGGTGGGCTTCGGCTCACCCGGCCTCTGCTCGACCTACGCGCGCCCCAGCCGGGCTCGAATCAGGCGGTTGACCTGGTGGGCCTCTGGGATGTGCATCGTCAGCACCGCGCGCATGTAGATCCACACGCCCGCGCCCGCGGCGGCGCCCACGCTGACGATCTGCGCCGGAAGCGACTTGCCGAGCACCGCATCCAGGACGTACCAGACGAGCCACGAAACCCCGGCGAGCAGCACCGAGGCGACGGCGATCCGCGCGGTGATCATCGTCGTCTGCCCACCCTCCAGGCGACCGTTGAAGCCGATCCGCAGGCGGCGCAGCTGCAGCGCGGTCATCACGGCGTTGGCGGCGACCGTCCCGATCACGAGGCCGGCGATCCCCAGCGGTTTGTACAGCGCGACGCTGACGATGATGTCCACGACGATGTTCATCGCCGCCAGCTTCGTCGGAATCCACGGGCGCTGCAGCGAGAAGAAGGTGCGCGTCAGCAGCAGGTTGATGCCCGCGAATGGCAGGCTGAAGGCGAACCAGAACAATGCTTCGGAGACCAGCTTCGTGGACTGAGCGTCGAAGTGACCGCGTTCGAACACGAGCCGAGTGATCGGGGTCGCGAGCACGATCATGAACGCCGCCGCCGGGATCAGCAGCAGGTTGATCTGACGCATCCCCGTGCCCACCGTGCGGCGCATCCCCGCCGGATCGCGGCGGGCGGCGAGACGGCTGAGGACCGGGAACAGGACGGTCGCGACCGCGACGCTGAACATGCCCTGGGGCAACATGTAGATGCGGAACGCGTTGTCGATCGCGCGCGGGGCTTCGTCGGAGACGAGGCTGCCGAAGGCCGAGTTGATCAGCTGGTCGAGGTTCACGATCCCAAGGCCGATCGTGACGGGCAGCATCAGCGTGAACACCTGCCTGATCCGCGGGTCGTGCCAGTCGATCGAGAACTGCAGGCGAAAGTCGATCCGCCCGAGCGCGCCGAACGCAAGCGCGAGCTGCGCGCCGGTCGCCGCGAGGATCCCGATTGCGTACGCGTAGACCCTGTCATCGCCGTGAAAGTGCGGGGCGAGCACGACCAGCAGCACGATGATCACCAAGTTCCAGACGGCCGGGGAGATCGCGGGAATCGTGAATTCGTCGTAGGACTGCAGGATGCCCGTCAGCAGACCCGTCAACCCGAGCAGTAACACGACCGGGAACAGCACCTGCGAAAGACCGATCGTCAGATCGTTCAACGCGCCGCTGAACGTCGGTCCGATGAACAGCGGCATGATCGTCCCCGCGGCGAGGATGAAGAACGCCGCGATCGCGCCGAGCCCGATCAGCATGATCCAGAACAGCGTCGAGGCCAGCCGCAGCGCGTCTTTCTTGCGGCCCTGCTGGAGCAGGTCGGTGAAGACCGGCACGAACGCGGCCGACAGCGCGGCGTTTGCGAACAGGTTCGCGACCAGGTTCGGGACGAGGAAGGCGATCGTGAAGGCCGACGCTGCGCCACTCGTGCCGAAGTAGCTCGCGAACACGATTTCCCGTCCCAGGCCGACGACCCGCGAAACGCCGGTGCCGATCGAGAAGATCGCGGTGTTGCGGGCGACACCTTTGCTCGTGGCCGAATGCGCGACCTGCTCCTCCTCGCCCGCCGGGGATGCCCCCGTCAGCTGCGCGCCCGCAACTCGCTCGATGCCCTCGTCCGGCAGCTCGGGCTGCGCCGGCCCTTCCTCGCCGGGCGGATCGGGCTCGATCGGAGGCTCCTCCAAGATCTCGGGCTCCGGCTCCGTATCCAACCCCCAATCGTCGGGCTCTCCAGGGGCGGGCGGCTCCGTTGGAGCTGGGGATTCTCCAGAGGCGGACAAGGCCGCTATAGTACGGCGCTCCGCGGCGCGCCCTGCAGCTTCTCTCTGGCGTTCCGACGGCTTTCAGCCATGGCCAACATCCACTCCCAGAAGAAGCGGATCCTCCGCACCGAGCGCGAGCGCCTGGAGAACCGGCGCTACACCTCGGCGATCAAGACCTACTTCCGTCGCCTCGAGGCGACGATGGCCAGCGGCGACACCGCCACGGCCGACGCCGAGCATCGTGAGCTCGTCTCGACGATCGACAAGGCCGTCAAGCGCGGCGCGCTGCACAGGAACACGGGCGCGCACCGTAAGTCGCGCGCAGCGAAGCTCCGCGCCGGCGCCTCGTCCTAGCGTCGGCTCGGGCTCGCCGCCCCGCAGGCCAGCTCGCGCTTCCTCAGCTGGTGATCGTCAGCTAGTGATCGCCTCGATCGCGCGCAGCGCGATCGTGTCTTCGTCGAGCGCCGCCACCGGGGATCTGGACGCGCTGATCGCCGCGCCGCCGCGCGAGTCGAGCTCCATGTCGGCGAGCACGCCGAGCGCCCGCTTCAGACGGTCGGGGTCGGCGCGCGCGACGTCCGCGACGAAGCGCTCCGCCGCGCGCGGGGGCATGCGCAGGCCGCGGCGCACATCCCCGACCGACTCGCCCGCCTGCAAGCGCAGCGCGATCTGCAGCGCCTCGCGCACGCGCTGGGCCATCATGTAGGTCAGCCCCGCCAGTCGCTCGCCCTGGCGGCGGACGCGCAGGTAGGAGAGCGTCGCCTGCGCGGTGTCGCCGCCGACGAGCGCGTCGGCGAGCGCAAAAGAGCGGTACTCGGCGGAGTGCGCGGCGCGGCGCTCGATCTCCTCGACGCTGACTCGTTGCGTCTCCCCCTCGATCTCGACTTCCAGCGCGAGCTTCTCCAGCTCTCTCAGCAACCGTTGCTGACGGCCGCCGACCTGGGCGACGAGCGCGTTCGCGGCGGCGGCGTCGAGCTCGACCCCCATGCGCGCGCCCTGCGCGCGCGCCCACTTGCCGAGCTCCCACGGCTTGACCGTCGCCTGCGCGACGATCTGCCCGCCCGCGCGCTTGACCGCGTCGTGGACCGCCGCCGGCGCCTTGCTGCGGTTCTCCTCGCGCGCGAACAGCGCGACGGTGGTGTCCGGCGGCATCTCCTTCATCGCCGGCACGAGGTGCTGCTCAACCTCGGCCTGCTTCCAGCGCTCGACCCCATCGACGACGATCACCCTGCGTCCGATCGCGAACGTCATCGCGCTCAGCGCGAGCGCCACGCCGGCCGGCGTCCCCGCCTCGCCGTCGAGCACTTCCACGCTCGCCGCATCCCCCTGGCGCTCGGCCAGCGCCTTCAACCCCGCGCGGCGCTCGGCGACCGCGCCGTGGTCGTCGCCGTGGATCAGGTAGGCGGGCTTCAGATCGGGCATCAGCGAACCACCAGGTTGACCAGCTTGCCGGGGACGACGATCTCCTTGACGATCTGCTTGCCGTCGAGGTGCGCCCTGACGTTCGGCGCGGCCCTGCACAGCTCCTTCAGCTCCTCCGCCCCCGCGCCTGTTGCCGCGGTCACGCGGTCGCGCAGCTTGCCGTTGACCTGGCAGACGAGCTCGTACTCGTCGCGCTCCAAGAGTGCCTCGTCGGCCTGTGGCCAGGGCTGCTCCCACACGCGCTCGCCCGTCAGGCGGTCGTAGATGTCGGCGCTCACGTGCGGGGCGAACGGGAACAGGAGGGATGCCGCCGTCGCGAGCGCGAAGCGCTTGGCCTCGACGCTCGCGCTCTCGCGCAACCGCGAGCATTCGTTCAGCAGCTCCATCACCGCGGCGATCGCCGTGTTGAAGGCGAACCTCCTCAGGTCGCCCGAGACCTTCTCGATCGCCCAATGGGTCTTTCGCAACAGCTCGATATCCTCGGCCTCTCCTCCCTGCCCATCTGCTTGTTCTGAGGTTTCGACGGCCAAGCGCCACAGGCGACTCAGGAACCTGTGCACGCCCTCCATCCCCTCGTCCGACCAATCCGCGTCCTGATCCGGCGGACCGATGAAGAGGATGTAGCAGCGCGCGGTGTCGGCCCCGTAGCGCTCGATGATCGCCGCCGGCGAGACCACGTTCCCGCGGGACTTTGACATCTTCGCGCCGTCCTTCGTGACCATCCCCTGCGTGAACAGCGCCCTGAACGGCTCCTGGAAGTCGAGGTGGCCGAGGTCGGCGAGCGCCTTTGTGAAGAAGCGCGCGTACATCAGGTGCAGGATCGCGTGCTCGACCCCGCCGATGTACTGGTCGACCGGCATCCACTCCTTCAGCGCCCTGGGGTCCCAGGCGGCCTCTTCGTTCGAGGCGTCGCAGTAGCGCAGGAAGTACCACGACGAGTCGACGAACGTGTCCATCGTGTCGGTCTCCCGGCGCGCCGGACCGCCGCACTCCGGGCACTTCGTCCGCACCCACTCCTCCGCGGCCTCCAGCGGCGAGCGACCCTTCGGCGTGTAGTCCTCGATGTCCGGCAGCTCCACCGGGAGCTCGTCCTCGGGCACGGGCACGATCCCGCAGCGCTCGCAGTTGACGATCGGGATCGGGCAGCCCCAGTAGCGCTGCCTGGAGACCAGCCAGTCGCGCAGCCGGTAGTTGACCGAGGCGTGGCCCTTGCCCTCGCGGTCCAACCAGGCGACGATCGCGCTCAGCGCCTCGCGGTTGGGCATGCCGTCGAAGTCGGGGTGGGAGTTCGTCAGCGGGCCATCGCCGGTGTATGGCAGGGCATCGGAGTCGGGGTCGGGGTCGGGGTCCAGGTCGGGGTTGGGGTCGGGGCCCGAGTCGAGGTCGGCGTCCAGCTCGGGGTCGGCGTCCGGCGCGGCGCTCGCCGGACCTTCGATCACGCGGCGGATCGGCAACTCGTACGCGCGCGCGAACGCATGGTCGCGCTCGTCGTGTCCGGGGACCGCCATGATCGCCCCCGTGCCGTACTCCATCAGCACATAGTCGGCCACCCACATCGGGATCCGCTCGCCGTTCACGGGGTTCGTCACGGTCCTGCCCAGCGGCACGCCCGTCTTCGGCCTCTCGGCGTTCCCGCGCTCCTCGTTGGACTCGTTCAGCGCTCTGTTCACGTACTCGCGCACGTCTTGCTCGTATGGCGTGCCCTCGGCCAGGCGCGCCACGTCGGGATGCTCGGGCGCCATCACGAAGAACGTCGCGCCGAACAGCGTGTCCGGTCTGGTCGTAAACACGGGGTAGTCGATCGGGTGGGCGGGATCCAGGTCCTCGCATCTGAACGTCACCTCGGCGCCCTCACTGCGCCCGATCCAGTTGCGCTGCATCGTCTTCACGTGCTCGGGCCACTCGATCTCCTCGAGGTCGTTCAACAGGCGCTCGGCGTAGTCGGTGATCCGCAGGAACCATTGCTCTAGCTGTCTGATCTCCACGACCGCACCGCAGCGCTCGCAGGTCCCGTCGGCTTGCACCTGCTCGTTCGCGAGCACCGTCTGGTCTTTCGGGCACCACTTCACGGCCGCCTCTCTGCGATACGCGAGGCCGGCTCCGAACAGCTGCAGGAAGATCCACTGCGTCCAGCGGTAGTACCGCGGGTCGTGCGTCGCGATCTCGCGCGACCAGTCGATCGAGATGCCCCAGCGCCTGAACTCGCGCTGGAAGGAGGCGATCGACGCGGCGGTCGAGTCGCGCGGGTGCACGCCCGTCTTGATCGCGTGGTTCTCCGCCGGCAGGCCAAACGCGTCGTAGCCCATCGGGTGCAGCACCCTCTGGCCCGTTCTGCGGTGGTAGTGGGCGATCGCGTCGCCGACCGAGTAGACCTTCAAGTGGCCGATGTGCGGCTCGCCACTCGGGTACGGCAGCATCTCGAGGACGTACGAATTGGATCCCCGCCCGCCCGCTCGGTCACTCCCCGCGCTTGTGCTCGCGCCAGCGCCGCGTGCGTCGCCGCGGCGCCCGTCCGTGGCGCTGTCGTTGGCGACCTCCCAGGTGTGCTCGCGCGCCCACAATGCCTGCCAGCGGGGCTCGATCTCCTGGGGGTCGTAGCGATGTTCGGTCATCGAAGATCGCAGGTTAGCTGCCGCCCCCCACGGGAGCGATCGCTCAGCGACTGCCGAAGATCCGCAGCAGCGTCAGGAAGATGTTGATGATGTTGATGAACACGCCCGTCGCGATCCACACGACGTCGCGCTCACTCGCCCTGCGCCTGATGATCTGGAAGTAGATCGCCAGATAGGCGCTCACGATCACGTAGATCGCGAGGTTCAGCAGGAAGTGTTCGCCCGAGCCGACGAGGATCAGGACGATCGCGAGCGCGAACACGCCGAGCAGCGCGAAGAACAGCGGGCGCATCCAGCGGATCAAATCGCGCGAGGTCGCGAAGCCGTAGGAGCCCATCACCCCGACCGTCAGCGCGGTGCCGCCCGCGGCCTGGTAGATCGCGCTCTGATCGACCGTCGCGTACTCGTTGATCACCGGTCCCAGTCCGATCCCCAGCAGCAGCGCGAGCGCAAACATCCAGGTCATCCCCGTCGGGCCTTCGCGCAGCACCGGAACGAACATCTGCACGATCAGCATTCCCAGCGCGCCGAGCTCGAAGATCAGGCCCGTGCCGTAGCTGAGATCGCGTCCAATGTAGGCGCCGACCGAGGTGAACGCGAGCGCGACCGCGACCAGGAACATCACCTGGCCGAGCAAGAACGTCGAGCTGGCCGCGCGTTCGGTCGCGCGCGGCTCGAACACGCTCAGGGCGGACTGCTGTTGTGAGGAGGTGGTGGGGGTTCCAAACGGGTTGTCGGACATGCCCGGATCTTACTTATGCGGCGGCGAAGCGCGAGTAGGCGCGCACCACCTCGACGATCTCCGCCGGCGCCGTCCGCGGCGAGCCGGCGTCGAACGGCGGCTGCGGGTCGTACTCGATGCCCAATTGGATCGCCTGCGCGACCTGGTCGTTCGTGACCTTCGCCGCCAGTGAGAGCGCCATGTCGAGCCCGGCCGTCACGCCGGCGGCGGTCGCGAGCCTGCCGTCGAACACGACGCGCTCGGGGACGACCTCGACGCCGTCAAACTTTGCCAGCTCCTCCAGCGCCTGCCAATTGCTCGTCGCGCGCTTGCCCTTCAACAGCCCCGCGGCGGCGAGGATCAGCGAGCCCGTGCAGACCGAGCACGTCCACTGCGAGGTCTCGTGCGCTGTCCTGAGCCAATCGTGGACTGGACCGTCGTCCATCAACCCCATCTGACCCGGGCCGCCGGGGATGATCAGGATCTCGGGATGTTCCAGCTCCGCGAGCGAGGCGTCGGCCGTCAGTCCCAACCGGCCGGTGTCGGTGCGCTTCTCCCCGGTCTCCTCGGCGACGAACGTGACCTTCGCGCCGGGCAGACGGGTCAGCACTTCGTAAGGACCGATCGCGTCGAGCGCGGCCAGGCGGTCGAACAGCAGGATCGCGATGTTCATTGCACTGTCTCCTTTTCGATTGGGGTACAGAAACGGCGGCGGTACTCCGCGGGACCGACATCGAGCGTGCGCAGAAACGTCCTTCGCATCGTCTCCGCCGTGCCGAAGCCGCAGGCCGTGGCGATCGTCGCGATCGGCTCCGCGGAGTCCTCCAGACGCCGCCGGGCGGCCTCGAGGCGCACTCCCTCGACGTAGCGCGCGGGGGTGACGCCGGTCTCGGCCGCGAACGCGCGGCTGAAGTTACGCGGGCTCATGCACGCGCGCGTCGCGAGCGCCTCGACGGACAGATCGGCCGCCGGATGCTCGACGACGTGTTGCTGGACCTCACGCAGCGGCTCGCGCTTTGGTTCCTGCGCGGACAGCGTCGCTGAGAACTGCGACTGGTTGCCGGGACGGCGCAGGAACAGCACGAGATGGCGCGCGATCTGCAGCGCCGCGGCGCGGTCGAGATCCTCCTCCACGAGCGCCAGCGCCAGGTCCATGCCCGCGGTCACCCCGGCCGAGGTCCAGATCGGGCCGTCGCGCAGGAAGATCGGCTCGGGGTCGACGTCCACCGCCGGATACCGGGCGGCGAGCTCGGCCGCCGAGGCCCAGTGCGTGGTCGCGCGCCGCCCGTCGAGCAGGCCGGCCGCGGCGAGCAGAAAGGCACCGGTGCAGACCGAGGCCGTGCGCCGTGCGCTCGCGGCCGTCTTGGCGATCCACTCCAGCAGCGCGCGATCGGCCGTCGCCTCCCTCGAGCCGTAGCCGCCGGGGACGATCAGCGTGTCGATCTCCTCGGGCGCTGCCGCAAGGCTCGCATGCGGGGTCACGATCAGCCCGCTCGAGGTTTCGAGCGGCCGGCCGTCGACGCTGAGCAGCTTCACCTCGTAGCCGCGCTCGCGCCGGCCGGACTCCTCGATCAATCGCTGGGCGCCGGCGAACACCTCCAGGGGACCGGTGAAGTCGAGGCTCTGCACACCCGGGTAGAGGAGGATCGCGATCTGGCGCGGCGACCCAGGGGCGAGACGAGGCGATCGTGTGCGATCCATGCCCCGATCATTGCTCAACTCCCGTTTGTCCGCAAGGACATATTTCCAACATTTTCTGCCACTCGTCTCGAGGGAGGCGAGCAGCAGCGCGGCTGAGTCGACGCTCCCTCTGAGACGCTATGCCACACCATGAGCCGGCGTTCGCGCACCATCCTGCTCGCGATCGTGACCCCGATCGTGCTCGTCCTCGCGCTCGTCGTGCTGCTCGACCGTCCGGCCTCACGATCCTCGACGAACTCGACCGCGGCTGCGGCCGCGAGGGCGGTGGCCGAAAACGCGCAGGCCAGCACCGGCTTCGACGGGGCGCTTTTGCCGCAGGGAGTGAGCACACCCGACTTCACGCTCACCGACCAGGCAGGGCGGCGCGTGTCGCTGAGCCAGTACCGCGGGCGCGTCGCAATCCTGACCTTCCTCTCCACCACCTGCCATCCGACCTGTCCGTTGATCGCCCAGCAGATTCGCGGCGCCCTCAACGAAATGAGTGCCCACCCCGTCCCGGTGCTGATCGTGAGCGCCGATCCGACCGCCGACACGCCCACGGCCGTGCGCCGCTTCCTCGACGAAGCCGCGCTCGACGGCCGTGTCGAGTACCTGACCGGCAGCCTCGGCGAACTGCATGCGGTCTGGCGCACCTACGACATCGTCCCGAGCCAGCTCGGCGACGCGGAGTCGCCGCATGCCGCCGCCGTCCTGCTGATCGACCGCGCCGGGCGCAAGCGCGACCTCTTCCAGGTCGAACAGCTCACCCCGGAAGGGCTCGTGCACGACATCCGCAAGCTCGAAGGGGAAACGTAGGCGAAGACGCAGTCCGGGCTTCTCCAAGCCCGTTGATACCCTAGCCCGCAGGTAGGAAATGACAAGATGATGATCTGAGCGGGACCTCCCCCGGATGGGTAGACATTCACGATGATGTTCTCAACCAAGGCCGAGTACGGCGTGCGCGTGATGGTCGAGCTGGCTCGGCGGGCCGGCGAGGACCCGATCCCGCTCGCGGAGATCGCCGCACACGACGGGATGCCGCTCGCCTATCTGGAGCACCTCGTCGCGCGGCTGCGCAAGGCCGGCCTGGTCGACTCGCGGCGCGGCTCGCGTGGGGGTTACCTGCTCGCGCGCTCGCCCGTGGAGATCACGATGGCAGAGGTCGTCGAGGCATTGGAGGGATCGATCGCGCCGATCGAGTGCATATCCCAGTCTTCGGACGGCACGATCGTGTGCTCGCGGGAGTCAGATCCCGCCCACGTCTGTCCCACGAAGCTCCTGTGGACGCGGGTGCGCTTCGCGATCGTGCGCACTTTGCAGGAGACGACGCTCGCCGACCTCGTGCTCGCACCCGCGCTCTTGAACGGAATTGAACCCAAACCACTTACAACTACTGGAGCTTGAAAACAGAACATGGCCGACCTAGAGATCAGAGACCTGCACGTGCGCATCGAGGAGCGCGAGATCCTCCGGGGCGTCGACCTCGATGTCTCGCGCGGAGAGGTCCACGCGCTGATGGGCCCGAACGGATCGGGCAAGTCGACGCTCGCGAACACGCTGCTCGGGCATCCCTCGTATGAGATCACCGAGGGGACGATCGTGTTCAAGGGCGAGGACATCACCGAGGCCGAGCCGCACGAGCGCGCGAAGGCCGGGCTGTTCCTGGCCTTCCAGTACCCGGTGTCGATCCCCGGCGTCTCTGTGGCGAACTTCCTGCGGATGGCGATCAACGCCAAGCGCGACGGGGCGGGTGGGGATCCAATCAATGTCAAGGAGTTCCGCAACCAGCTCCAGCACGCGATCGACCTGCTCGACGTCGACCGCGCGTTCACCTCGCGCCACCTCAACGACGGCTTCTCCGGCGGCGAGAAGAAGCGCGCGGAGATCCTCCAGATGGCGATGCTCGCGCCCGACGTCGCGATCCTCGACGAGACCGATTCGGGCCTCGACATCGACGCGCTGCGCACGGTCGCCGAGGGGGTCCAGAAGCTCCATGAACAGCAAGGCATGGGCGCGCTGATCATCACCCACTACCAGCGCATCCTGCACTACATCAAGCCGCAGTTCGTGCACATCCTGATGGACGGGCGGATCGTTTTGCAGGGCGGCGTCGAGCTCGTTGAACGGCTCGAGCGCGAGGGGTATGACCAGATCCGCCAGGAGGTCGGCGCTGATGTCCGATAGCCGGCGCCATACGGCGTCCTCCCTCGCTCGTGTGCCGAGCGCACTTCGCTCGGTGCGTCCTTGTCTGGCTTGGCTCTCGAACATCACTGTGAGTGCGAAGGCGGGTGACGACGTTGCCTGAGGTTCAGGTCAAGCCCGGCCGCCACCGTGAGGCGACGCTCTACCACGCGCTCGCGGGGGCGGGCGCGGGCAACGGACGCACGCTCGCGCAGCTGCGCGAGGCGGCGCTGAAGACGTATGAGACCTCGGAGCTGCCCGTCTGGCGGCGCTCGGGGTTCTGGACGACGACGCTGCAGAGCCTCGACCTCGACGCGCTGGAGACCTACCCCTTGGGATCGGGATCCGGCGCGGACGGCGAGACACGGCAGGGCGAGATTCCGGATGTCGTCACGCGCACGCTGCCCGACCGTCCGCACGCCGGCCGGATTGTGCAGAGCGCCGGGTCGGTCGTCCACGTCGAGCTCTCGCCCGAGCTGGCCGAGCGCGGCGTGATCCTCTGCTCGCTCGAGCAGGCGTTCCAAGACCATCGCGAGCTGGCGGAGCGCTGGTACTCCAAGCGCCTGACGATCGACCGGAACAAGCTGGAGGCCGCGAACGCCGCGTTCTGGACCGGCGGCGCGTTCCTGCACGTACCGGCGGACGTCGTCGTCGAGGATCCGTTCGAGATCGTCTACGCGATCGAGGGGGCCGGCGTGGCGCAGTACGGGCGCACGCTCGTGATCGGCGGCGCCCACAGCGAGTTCAAGCTGCACGAGTACGACCTCGCGGAGGACTTCTCGGAGGGACAGTCGCTGCACGCGGGCGCGTTCGAGCTGTATCTGGAAGACGGCGCGCGCTGTCGCCTCGCGCAGTTGCAGGACTGGGGCACCGGCGAGGTGTACGACTCCTCGACGCGCTTCGTCGGCGTTGGGCGCGACGCCTACTGCCACTGGCTGCCGGCGCTGCTAGGCGGACACCTCGTGCGCCAACATCTCGAGCTGGCCGTCTCCGAGCCCGGCGGCGACATGGCCTTCCGCGGGCTGTTCTTCACGGAGGAGCACGAGCACCTGGATCTGTTCGCGGTCGACCTGCACGAGACCGGGCCCTCGGGCGGGGACGTGCACTGGCGCGGCGCCGCGACCGGGGAGAGCCGCGCGAGCTTCGAGGGGCTGATCCAGATCGACCCGGGCGCCCAGCAGACGCACACCTACCTGCAGATCCACTCGATGATGCTCTCGCCTCGGGCGCGCGTCGACGCGATCCCCTCGGTGCTCGTCTCCGCCGACGACGTCTCCGCCTCCCATGGCGGCACGGTCGGCGAGCTCGACGAGGCCGCGATCTTCTACATGCAGACGCGCGGTCTGGACCGTCCCGCGGCGGTGCGGGTGATCGTCGAGGGCTTCTTCGAGCCACTGATCTCCGAGCTGGCCGACGAGCCGCTGGAGGAGCTCGTGCGCGAGAAGATCGCTTCGAAGCTGGCGGCGGCGCGCGATGACATCGAGGCCTATGCCACCAGTCGCTGAAACGACCCTTTTTAGGGGGCCGCCTACCGGCGGCTGCTCGGGTCGCGTTGTTCAAATTGAAAGGTCCGCTGACAATGACTGACGCAGCGACGATCACCGGGCTGGACGTGAAGGCCGACTTCCCGATCTTCGCGCGGCGCTTTGACGGGCGCGAGCTGATCTATCTGGACTCGGGCGCCACTTCGCAGAAGCCCGCGGTCGTGATCGAGGCGGTCGCGAACCACCTGCGCGAGCACAACGCGAACGTGCACCGCGGGGTCTACGCGCTGGCGCAGGAGGCCGACGCCGCGTACGACGGCGCGCGCAAACGGGTCGCCGCGTTCGTCGGAGCAGAGCCGGAGACGACGATCTTCACAAAGAACGTGACCGAGGCGATCAATCTCGTCGCCTACGCCTGGGGCCGGGGCACGACCGCGGTAGACGCAAACGCGGGCCGCGCGAACGTCGGCCCCGGCGACGCGGTGCTGATCACCCAGATGGAGCACCACGCGAACATCGTCCCCTGGCAGGTCCTCTGCCGCGAGCGCGGCGCGGAGCTGCGCTACTTGGAAATCGACGAGCACGGCGACATCTCACTCGATCAATTGGATGCCGAGCTCGCGAAGGGAGATGTGCGGATGGTTGCGGTCACCCACGTCTCGAACGTGCTCGGCACGATCCTCCCCGTCGCGGAGATCTGCGCGCGGGCGCGCGCCGCGGGCGCGGTGTCGTTGGTGGACGGCGCCCAGGCGGTGCCGCACATGGGGGTCGACATCGCCGCGATCGGCGCTGACTTCTACGCGTGGACAGGGCACAAGGCGCTCGGACCGACGGGGATCGGCGTGCTGCACGGGCGCCGCGAGATCCTGGAGGCGATGGAGCCGTTCCTGACCGGCGGCGACATGATCGCCTCGGTCGACTTCGACGGCGCCACCTGGAACGAGCTGCCGTACAAGTTCGAGGCCGGCACGCCGCCGATCGCCGAGGCCGTCGGGCTGGGCGCGGCGGTCGACTACCTGTCGGCGATCGACATGGAGCGCGTGCGCGCGCACGAGCGCGCGTTAACGGGCTACATGCTGGAGCGCTTGGCGGATGTGCCCGGCCTGCGCGTCGTGGGCCCCCCGGAGGCGGACGCGCGCGGCGGGCTGGCCTCGTTCACGATCGAGGGCATGCATCCCCACGACATCGCCGAGCTCGCTGACCGCGGCGGCGTCTGCATCCGCGCCGGACACCACTGCGCGCAGCCGCTGATGCGCTGCCTCGGCGTGAGCGCGACTGCGCGCGCGAGCATCGGCGTCTACAACGAGCCCGCGGATATCGACGCGCTCGTCGATTCCCTGCTCGCCGGGCGTGAGGTGTTCGGCCTGTGAGGGATCAGGAGGAGGAGAAGGAGGAGCGCTGATGGACGATCTCTACCGCGACTACATCCTCGACCACTACAAGCAGCCGCGCAACTTCGGCGAGCTGGAGCCCCACGACCTCGAGGCGACGGAGCACAACCCGCTGTGCGGCGACGAGCTCGGGGTCCACATCCGCGTGAAGGACGGCCAGATCGAGGACCTGCGCTTCCACGGCCACGGCTGCGCGATCTCCCAGGCCTCGGCGTCGATCGCCTCGGAGGAGCTGAAGGGGATGAGCCTCGAGCAGGTCGGCGCGCTCGGCGCCGACTGGATGATCGAGCTGCTCGGGATCCCCGTGTCGGCGACGCGACGCAAGTGCGCGCTGCTCAACCTCAAGGTCGTGCGCGGCGCGGTGACCGGCGATAACGCCTGGCCGGCCTGAGCACCTGTCCACTCACACCTACTCTAAACACTCTTACTCTAAGTTATTTAGAGTAGTGATAAGTAGCCCACTTGCTCCCATTGGCTGAGCCTGACTTGGTCCCCCATGGCGGAGTCGACCCGCCACGGCCACCCCGCGGCGACGACCCGTTTTTCCAAAAATGACTATGGTACACTGACTATAGTCATGTCCAGCCGGACCGTACCCGCAAGTGAGTTCAAGGCAAAGTGTCTTGCGATTCTCGATGAGGTAGCGGCCACCGGTGAGGAGATCGTCGTCACCAAGCACGGTCGGGCAGTAGCTCATGTGTCCGCAGCGACGGCACCCAAAAGCCTGCTCGGCTCGGTCACATTCAACGTCTCCGATGATGCGCTCATAGAGCCACTCGACATCGAGTGGGACGTCGCCACAGCGTGATCGTTCTCGATACGCATGCGTGGCTCTGGTGGCTCAGTGCACCCGAGCGTCTATCTGATGCTGCAACGAAGGCAATCGACCAGGCTTCGGACATCGGCGTTTCTACTCTGAGCGCCTGGGAGATCGCGATGCTTTCGGTGCGCGGGCGCATTACGCTCGACCGCGAGGTGAGCGCATGGGTGGCCCAGGGGCTTGCCGATGCGCGAGTGGATCCACTTGCACCAGGCATCCAGGTAGCCGTCGCTGCTGGCCTTCTCGATGCGCAGGCTTTCCCCGGAGACCCGGTTGACCGCCTGATCTATGCGACGGCTCGTTCGATCGGCGCCACACTGGTCACGCGTGACCGAGCGATCCGTAAATTCGATCCGCAGGGCACCATCTGGTGAGGCGGCCGGCCCCGATACAATCCCTACTACAGAGCACAGAATTCAGCGCACAACCGCAGCGAGGAGCCAGATGGCCACTACGGACAGCACCAGAATCACCAAGCCCAGCCCGATCGTCGAGGACGAGCAGGGTCAACTGCGCGCGCGCCAGGGCATCTCGCGCGAGGTCGTCTCAGAGCTCTCGAAGATCAAGGGCGAGCCCGCTTTCATGGCCGAGAAACGGATCAAGGCGCTGGAGATCTTCGAACGCAAGCCGATCCCGACCTGGGGCCCGGACCTGAGCGCGCTGAACCTCGACGATCTCGTCCTGTACTCGCCCCCCACGGCCGGGCGCTTTGACTCGTGGGACGACGTGCCCGAGGACATGAAGCAGACCTACGAGGACCTCGGCATTCCCCAGGCCGAGCGCGAGCACCTCGCGGGCGTCGTCGGCGTGTGGCGCCAGGAGCCCGTCTACGAGGGCCTGAAGGAGGAGTACGCCAAGCAGGGGATCCTGTTCTGCTCGATGGACACCGCGGTCACCGAGTATCCGGAGCTCGTCGAGAAGTACTTCATGAACAAGTGCGTCCCCGCGCAGGACAACAAGTTCTCCGCGCTCCACGGCGCCGTCTGGTCGGGCGGGGCCTTCTGCTACATCCCCAAGGGCGTCAAGTGCGACCTGCCGCTGCAGTCCTACTTCCGCATGGAGGGTGCCGGGGAGGGCACGTTCGAGCACACCCTGATCGTCGCCGACGAGGGCTCGGAGGTGAACTACATCGAGGGCTGCACCGCGCAGACCTACAGCGTCAACTCGATGCACTCCGCGGTCGTCGAGATCTTCGTCCACGAGGGCGCGAAGGCGCGCTACACGACCGTCCAGAACTGGTCGAAGGACGTCTACAACCTCAACACCAAGCGCGCGGTCGTCGAGGCGAACGGAACGGTCGAGTGGGTCGGCGGCTCGATGGGCGCGAAGTACGTGATGCTCTACCCCGGGTCGTTCCTGATGGGCGAGGGCGCGCGCGCCGACCACCTGAACGTCGGCGTCGCCGGCAAAGGCGTGCACAAGGACACCGGCGCAAAGGTCGTGCATCTCGCGCCGAACACGACCTCGAACATCCTCGCCAAGTCGATCTCCAAGGACGGCGGGATCATGGGCTACCGCGGTCTCGTCAAGATGGGCGCCAACTCGGCAGGATCGAAAGCCCGCGTGCAGTGCGACGGCCTGATGATGGACGGCGAATCGAAATCGGACACCTGGCCCGACATCCAGATCCAGAACCCGCATGTCACCGTCGCCCACGAGGCGACCGTCGGGCGCATCTCAGACGACCAGCTCTTCTACATGGGCTCGCGCGGCTTCACCGAGGACGAGGCCGCAGCGATGATCGTCAACGGCTTCATCGAGCCCGTCACCAAGGAGCTGCCGATGGAGTACGCGGTCGAGCTGAACAGGCTCATCCAACTGGAGATGGTCGGCAGCATAGGCTGAGCCGCGCTCGATTTTGAGAGCGCCCGTCGACACGATCGTTGCCCCGCTGTTCCCGACCGGGCTGCCCTGGGCGAACGTCACCGGGCGCGGCGCGAGCATCATCCAGCGCGGGAAGCCGCTGCTGATCGAGTTCTGGGACTTCTGCCGGCCGAACTCGCTGCGCACTTTGCCGTATCTGCAAGCCTGGCACGAACGCTACGCGCAAGACGGGCTGCGGATCGTCGGCGTCCACTCCCCAGGGTTCGAGCCCGCGCGCGACGAGGACGCGGTGCGCGCGGCGGTCGCGCGGTTGGGGATCGAGTATCCCGTGCTGATCGACCGCGAGCTCGAGCTGTGGCGCGACTACGAGAACCAAGGCTGGCCCGCGCGCTACCTGTTCGACGGCCGCGCGCGGCTGTTCGAGTACCACTACGGCGAGGGCGCCTACGCGGAAACCGAGCTGGCGATCCAGGAGCTGCTCGGGGTCGAGCGCGAGGTCCTCGACCCAGTCCGCCCGGAGGACGGCCCCGGCGCCGAGCTGATGCCCCAAACCAAGGATCAGGAGGGCGCCTACTCGGGCCCCTACGAGGCCGGCGGCGTGTGGGCGGTGCTGGACGGGTCGGGCACGGTGCGGGTGAACGGCGACGAGCGCGAGATCGCCCACCCCGGCGCCTACCCCCTGATCGAGCACGAGCGCCACACCCTGAGCACGCTCGACCTGGAGATCGGCCCGGGCGTGCGGTGCTACGCGACGTGCTTCACGCCGGGCTTGGCGTAGCCGTACTCGGCGCGGGGTCGCCGACCGCCACTGGAGCGAGCTCGGCGTACGAGCGATCCAGCAGCAGGCGCTTCAGCCGCGGAGGCACGGAGGGATCGTCCTCGACGAGCACGCAGGCGCCGGGCCAGTAGGGAGTCTCGCCGGCGCTCCGGCCGAGAAACACGAGGTCATACGTCCAGCAGCCCGAGTTCATCAGACGCGCACCGCCGCGCCCGCGCCACTCCGACTGATCGTCGCCCGGGAGCGGACCGGCGCGGTGTGTGTGACCGAAGACCACATGGGCGTCCCCGAGACCGAGTCGATCGGCCACCTCGCCCATCGCGCCCAACCCTGCGCGGCGCAGCTCCTCGGTGGAGATGTCGGTGCGCAGCGGGCCCAGCCCGGCGCGGTTGAGCGCCGCCACGGCGAGCGGGAAGGCGCCGGCGAGCGCCAGCCCGCGCAGCTGTCGAGCGCGCAGCGCGCGCCACGCTGCCCCACCCGGGCGGCCCAAACGGCCGCGGGCGCCGGATCGGCCGCCTGAACCGCGCTGGCCACCTGAACCGTTCGGGCCGTCCGAACCGCTCGGGCCGTCCTGCTCGCCGGCGAGCGCGCGCCACGCGCGGATCGTGTCGACCTTGTCGACGGCACCGCCCGCACGTGCTTCTCTGGCGACCGCGTCGCGCCACGCGAAGACGGGCGCCCCCACCGCCTCATAGTCCTCGACGCTGCTGAAGGACGCGGCCGGGCGTCCCAGCACGCGGCTCATCACCGCGATGCTCAGGCGCTCGATCGTGGGCACGGTCAGGTGGGCGTCGAGGTAGTGGCCGTGGATCGCGTACACGTCGTCGCGCACCCACAGGCCCGGATAGGCGGCGCTGAGACGCGCGGGCGCCGCCCAGACGGCGAGCTGCGCGAGCATCGGCGAGGCCTGCTCGGGACGCAGGCGCTGTTCGAGCTCGAACGGCCGCGGCGCTTGCAGAGCGCGCTCGCCGAGCCAAGACTCGACCAGCAGGTGGTCGTGGTTGCCGGCGCTCACCACGATCTCGCGGGCGGGTGGGGCTCCCATCACCCGCCCGAGCTCTTCGAAGAACGGTCGCGCGGCGGCCATCGCGTAGCGCGGCGGGCGATGGCGCAGCTCGAGCACGTCGCCGAGCAGGACCAGGCGGTCGACGTCCTCCACGGCCTCCAGCAACGCGGCGCGCGGCCCGGGACGGCTCAGCACATCCGAGCCCAACCCGCTGCCCAGATGCAGATCGGAGACGATTAATGTGCTCAGGAGGCCTCGCCCGCGCCGACGGCTTCGCGCACCTGCTTGGGCAGCATGAAGCGCACGTCCTCGCGGACCGCGTCGACCTCGGAGATGTCCTGCACGCCCCGCGCGCGGAAGAACCCGACGAGCTCGCCGACGAGATTCTCGGGGGCGCTCGCGCCCGAGGAGATGCCGACGACGCGCTTGTCCGTGAGCCACTCCTCACGGACCTCGCTCGCGCTGTCGATCAGGTGCGCGTCGGCGCCAAAGTCGCGTGCCACCTCGACCAGACGGACCGAGTTCGAGGAGTTGCGCGAGCCGATCACGAGCATCAGATCGCAGCTGCCGGCGAGCTGCTTGACGGCCGTCTGGCGGTTGGTCGTGGCATAGCAGATGTCGTCGGTGCGGGGCCCGACGAGGCTCGGAAAGCGCTCTTTCAGACGGGCGATGATCGAGCTCGTCTCATCGACCGAGAGCGTCGTCTGCGTGACGTAGGCGATCCGCTCGGGATCCTCGACCTCCAGCGCGTCGACGTCCCGCTCGGACTGCACGAGCACGATCCGCTCCGGCGCCTCGCCCATCGTGCCTTCGACCTCCTCGTGGCCGTCGTGGCCGACGAGCACGATCGTGTAGCCCTCCTCGGCGAAACGGAGCGCCTCGCGATGGACCTTCGTCACCAGCGGGCAGGTCGCGTCGATCGTCCGCAACCCCCGTGTCTGGGCGTTGGCGTGCACGCTGGGAGCGACGCCGTGGGCGGAGAACACGCACACCGACCCCTCCGGCACGTCGGTCTCCTGCTCGACGAAGATCACGCCGCGCTCGCGCAGGCGCTGCACGACGTGCTTGTTGTGCACGATCTCCTTGCGCACATACACCGGCGGCCCGTGAATCTCGAGCGTCCGTTCGACCGTCTGCACGGCGCGATCGACACCCGCGCAGTAGCCGCGCGGGGCCGCGAGCAGGACCTTCTCGACCGTGTTGGCGACGGAGCCGGGCATTCACTCATTGTAGAGAGCGCTCTGCAGCGATCGACATCGGTGGGAAGCGCGGGATCGTGAGGCAATTCTCGATTTCCGCAGCGGCGCCGTGCCAACCCTCGACTCCTCACCGTGCCAACCCTCGACTCCTCGGTTAGGCTAGGCCCATGGCGCAACGTCACCTCGACAGGCTCACCCCGGTCGACGCCTCCTTCTTGCATCAGGAGGGACCGACCTCGCACATGCACGTCGGCGGTCTGACGATCGTCGAAGGGCCGCCGCCCTCGATGGAGGAGTTCCTCGAGCAGATCCGCCGCCGGCTGCATCTGGTGCCGCGCTATCGCCACAAGCTCGCCCACACGGCGCTCGACAGCGGGCGCCCGGTGTGGGTCGACGATCCGAGCTTCAACCTCGAGTACCACATCCGTAACGCGGCGCTGCCGACCCCGGGAGGCTGGGAGCAGCTGCAGAGCCTGACCGCCTGGATCTTCTCCCAGCAGCTCGACCGCTCCAAGCCGCTGTGGGAGATGTGGCTGATCGAGGGGCTCGAGAAAGATCGCTTCGCGCTGATCTCCAAGAGCCACCACGCGCTGATCGACGGGATCGCGGGGATCGACCTGGCGACGGTGCTGTTCGACCTCTCCCCCGACCCACCGCCGCTGCGCCATTCCGGCCGTGCGTGGCAGCCGCACCCCGAGCCCGGCGTCGCCGAGCTGCTGGCCGCCGGCCTGCTCGGCGCGGTGCGGACCGGGATCGCGCTGGCGGAGGACGCGCTGGGCGCACTCTCGCATCCCGAGCACGCGCTCGCCCGCGCGCGCGAGGCGGCGGAGGGCATCGGCGAGATCGTCTGGGCCGGCCTGAACCCCGCGCCGGAGACACCCTTGAACGTCGACATCGGCCCGCACCGGCGCTTCGTCGGCGTCGGCTCCTCGCTCGCTGACTTCAAGCTCGTCAAGAACGCCTTCGGCGGGACCGTCAACGATGTCGTGCTGACGGTCGTGGCGGGTGCGCTGCGCTCGTTCCTGATCTCGCGCGGCGTGCGCACCGAGGGCATGGAGATGCGCGCGCTCGTCCCGGTCTCCGTGCGCGCCGAGGACGAGCACGGCGCCGGCGGCAACCGCATCGTCGTGATGCGCGGGCCCTTGCCCGTCTACATCGCCGACCCCGTTCAGCGCCTGCGCTTCGTCTCCGCCGCGATGGACGGGCTGAAGGAGTCAAAGCAGGCGTTGGGCGCCGAGGTGATCGCCGGCGTGCAGAACTTCGCCCCCCCAACGATCCTCGCGCAGGCCTCGCGTCTGAACTTCTCCACACGCCTGTTCAACCTGCTCGTCACGAACGTCCCCGGCCCGCAGTTCCCTCTGTACGTGCTCGGGCGCGAGATGCTCGAGGCCTACCCCGTCGCGTTTCTCCCCCAGCACCACGCGCTGGCGATCGCGATCATGTCCTACAACGGCCAGATGAACTTCGGCCTGCTCGGCGACTTCGACGCGCTGCCGGACATCGATTCGATCGGCGATTCGATTGCCGAGGAGCTTGCGACATTGGTATCGCTCGCGCGTGAGAACGTCACAACGCCCGCAGCCTGAACACAGCGGGCTCATTGAATCCGGACGAGCTTCAGTAACCCAGGGCGAACTTGGCGTCCTCTGACATCTTCTCCGGGGACCACGGCGGCGTGAACACCATCTCGGACTCGATCGTCTTCACATCGTCCAGTTCGCCGACGAACTCCTCGATCTGCTCGGTCACCTGCGGCCCGATCGGACACCCGGGCGTCGTCAGCGTGAACGTCACATGCACGTTCCCATCGTCGACCTCCACCCCATAGATCAAACCGAGCTCGACGAAGTCCAACCCGAGCTCCGGATCGATCACGTTCGACAGGGCGTCCATCACATCATCTACGGTCGGCGCGGGCATATTGTCAGTCTAGTTCGTGGGAGATCATTGCCCCAACTAGGGTCACAGGCCAAGCAAGACAAGGATCAAGTCCCCACCCAACCGCGTGGCGACCGATCATCCGGGATCGGCCAGCACGCGAGCGACTGAGGACGCAGTATCGCGCAGCCATGCGGCCCTAGTTGTCGCAGCCCAGGCGGTCCCACATGTACAGCTGGATGCACTCCGTCGCGAGCTCAATCGCGCGCTCGCGTGAGAGACGAGGCAGCACCGTGTCCAGCGCCTGCTGCTCGGAGACGCCCGCCTGGAAGGCTTCCTCGCCGCGGAAGCCCGCCGCGATCTTCAGCGCCTCGCGCCGGTTCTCGCCGAGGCTCGCGAACACCCCGACGAGGAACTCCGTGTTGGGAACCGGCTGGCCGACCTCCAGTGAGGCATGCCAAGCGGCGAGCAGGTGCAGGTCGTCCTCGTCGAGATCGGCGATCGCCTTGGCGTAGTGGACAGACAGCTCCTGGTCGGGAATGTCATCGACCCACGCGCGTACCACCTCGCCGACCAGCTGCCGGCGAGCCTCGCGGCCGACCGACTCCGCGATCACGCGGATCGCGTCCTGGGGCTCGATGAAGCAGAGCGGCATTCCCGAGACTGTAGGTGGCCGTGTGGACGGCATTTTCCCCGGAGTCGTGCCGGGGATCGGGTCATACCTTCACGCCGGCCGTGGCCCCCGCGACGCGAGATCGCCCTACAGCTCAAATGCCTCTCGGCAGCGCTCGAGCGCGTGTGGATCGCTGCGCTCGCTGCGAACGCCAAGCGTCGCCCTCTCCCCCGAGCTGGGCTGGCTCCAATTCCAAAGTGCCAGATCAAGCGTTTCGATCGGCACCGAGATCGCCTCGGCGAGCGCACGGGCGCGGCGCTCGAGCAGCAGTGGATCGCCGATCGCGAACACCCGCTTGGCGGCCAGCGTCGTGAGATCCCCTGAGTGCGCGTCGCTTGCACTGGTCATGTGCAGCGAATCGGCGCGCATCTCATACAGCCCGAGCCGTCCCAGCGTGACGAGCAGGTCATAGCGCCCCATGCGACCGAAGCCCGGCAGCGCCAGGCGCTCGAAACCACGCTCGAAGCGCCGTGCCGGACTCCACTCGGGATCGCCCTCGAAGGCGCGCTGTTGAGAGCCGGCGCGCTCCGCCCAATGGCGGTAGGCGAGCAGCGTGCTCGTCCCGCGCGCGGGGTCGTGGGAGGTGCGTGGGCCGAGCGGCATCCGGCCGAGGTCCGCGAGCATCTCCTCCTCGTTTGCGTCGCCTTCGCTCGTGGCAGCCAGAACGAGCCGGATCCCGAGGAACGGATTCTCGCCGTTCAGCGGCGACAGATATGCGCTCAGGAAGCACATCCACGTCGCCCGCTCGATGTCCTCCTCGGCCAGCGCGCGAATCTCACCGTACAGGTCGGGCGGCGCCGCCCCGAGCGCCAGCAGGCGACCGTGCGCGAAGGCGATCTCTTGCGCGAGCGCCTCGGCGTCGCCCGACGCGCGCAGCCCGGGAAGCAGTCCTGAGCGGTAGCCATCGTCCCCGGCGCGACTCTCGCGCTTGACGTGCACCTCCTTGCCGCCGGCGCGCAGGCGTGGATGACGCGGCCTCGCGGGGGCGCCTTTCGTGGTGGCTCGCCTCGGTTTCGTCGCCGCCCTTTCGGCTGCGGCGCCGGCGAGCGTCTTGCTGCAGATCGGGCAGCGCTCGATGAAGCGGTTGTGGCGGCAGAAGGTGGGCACTCTGCCCAGTCTAGGCAGTGGGGGCCCAGTCTCTGTAGACCGGACCCCCTGCCGTCATCGGTTCGACGTCAGTCCTTCGACGAGCGCTTCTTGTTCATTGGGTCAGAAGGAGGCCAATACGTCGATCTCGACGTTACTGACCGTGGCCTGCGTTGCTTTGCAGTTATCGCTCGCCTTGACCGCAATCGTGTGGGCCTGGCTGCTGCCGCTGCCTATGAAGAACCCAGAACCAACTTCACCGCCCGCTTCCACCTCTAGCTCGATGAGCAACGCACTGGAAAAGGAAGCGCTCACGGTACGACCGCTTGTGCCAGTCTCAGCGATAGCGAATCCCTCGATGATGCCGTTGACGGTGAGAACGACAAACGCGTCAGGAGACTCCAGTTTTTTGGTAGAAGTGTTTTCCGCTGCGCATTCCGCTTCGCTGGGCAGTTTGATCGTGACCGTGCCGATCAGCTGGTCGTCCTCGGTCGGACCCTGTGTCCATGTGCTGGGACTGACGGGTACATTTTCGCCACCAACAAAGCATAAAATCGAACTGCAACCAGACACCTCTTCACCCGCCGTGACGGACCCTGCGCCACGCGCGCGCAGCACGACAGCGGAGCCATTGGTCCCATTGACCCCTGCTGGTCCCTGAGGACCTGTAGCTCCCGGTGTGCCCTTGCAAGTGACCGTGACCGAGGCGCACTTCACTATCACAGTCGTAGATTTCTTCTTCGGCTTTTTCTTCCCTTTGCCTTTTGCCTTGGCCTTGTGGGCACCGGCATCGTGATGCCCAGCTGCGACGGCGCTCGCCGGCACTACCGTCAGCGCGCACAGCGCGAACACACACAGCACGATCATGCGCACGCGCGCACGTGTGAAGTCTCTTACGTTCATGAGGTGAGATTCCCCCCGGGGATTGGCGGAGCCCTGCTTAGACGGACCCCTGGTCAGCGGCAGGCTAACGCCAGGACCGGCGGCAAACCATCGTAGATTCGTCTACTGCCCCACGGGGGAGAACCACCCGCGGCCTGGGCCTCAGCGGGTAATCACGGAACTATGGACGTCGGCGGGGACTTCATTCTCCCCTGCAGGATTACCCCGCTTCGATCCCCGGCCCGACGTGCTGCGGCGCCCCCTCTGGGCCTTCGTCAGCGTCTTCGTGGCCAGCCAAGCCACCGTCCTCCGGCAGCACGGTAGCGGCCGAAGCACCACCGTTGAGCTTGCTCGCAAGGTAACGGTCGACCATCCGCGCGCACTGGCGGCCCTCGTTGATTGCCCACACGATCAGCGACTGCCCCCTGCGAGCGTCGCCTGCGGCGAACACGCCGTCGACAGAGGTCGTGTAGGGCTTGACCGCCTTCACGTTCCCGCGCCCGTCCTTCTCGACGCCGAGCTGGTCGAGCAGCGCCTGCTCGGGGTGCAGGAAGCCCATCGCGAGCAGCACGAGCTGCGCGGGCAGCTCCTTCTCGGTGCCCTGCACCGGCGCGAACGGCGGCTCGGGCGCGGCCTGGGCGATCCGCAGCGATGCGACCGCCCCAGAGCCGTCGTCCTCGAAGCGGACCGTCGCGATCGAATAGTCCTGCTCGCCCAAGTCGAGCTGCCTGGCCTCCTCCATCGCGTAGCTCAGCCGGTACTTCTGCGGCCACTCCGGCCACGGGGTGCGGTCGTCCGGGCGCTTCGGCGGGGGCTCGGGCAGCAGCTCGAGCTGGACGATCGAGCGTGCGCCCTCGCGCAGCGCGTTGCCGACGCAGTCGGCGCCGGTATCGCCGCCGCCGATCACCACTACGTCCCTGTCCTTCGCCGTGATCTCTTGCCCGGTATCGGGCTGCGCGACGTTCATTGACTCCTGGCCGGCGGGGGACACGGTCGGTGGGGGGCCGAGCTCCCGGGCGACCCAGCGGTTGCGCTGGTAGAGATAGTCCATCGCGAAGTGCACCCCGTCGAGCTCGCGACCCGGCACCGGCAGATCGCGCGGGGTGCGCGAGCCGGTCGCCAGCACGACCGCGTCGAAGCTTCCACGCAACTCATCGACGGTGACGTCGCGGCCGACCTCGACGCCGCAGCGCAGCTCGACGCCCTCGGCGATCAGCTGCTCGACGCGACGCTGCACGACGGTCTTCTCGATCTTGAAGTCCGGCACCCCGAAGCGCACGAGCCCGCCCGCGGCCTCGTCGCGCTCGAACAAGGTGACGCGATGGCCCGCACGGCGCAACTGCTGGGCGGCGGCCATGCCCGCGGGTCCGGAGCCGACGACGGCGACACCCTGACCGGTCTCGCGCCGCGGCGGGCGTGGCGTGACCCAGCCCTCCTCCCAGGCGCGGCCGATGATCGCGTGCTCGATCTGTTTGATCGTCACCGCGTCGCCCTCCCTGATCTCCAGCACGCACGCGGCCTCGCACGGCGCCGGGCAGAGGCGGCCGGTGAACTCGGGGAAGTTGTTGGTCGCGTGCAGCTCCGCGATCGCGTCCTCGAAGCGGTCTTCGTAGACGAGGTCGTTCCAGTCGGGGATCAGGTTGCCAAGCGGACAGCCGTTGTGGCAGAAGGGCACGCCGCAGTCCATGCAGCGCGCGCCCTGCTCGCGCAGCTCCCCGGTCGGCCGCGTAAGCAGGAACTCCTTGTAGTCGTGCGCGCGCTCGCGCGGGTCCCGTTGCGGGATTCCATGGCGCTCGATCTGCAGAAAACCCCCCAGCTTGCCCATCAGGCCGCGACTCCCTCGGCCCGCTCGGCCAGCTCACGCAGGACGCGCTTGTAGTCGTGGGGCATCACCTTCACGAACGCCCCGCGCTCCAGCAGCCCATCCCAATCGCCTAGCACCCGCGCCGCCACCGGCGAGCCCGTGCGCTGGGCGTGCTCCTCGATCAGCGCGCGCAGCTCGAGCGCATCGGCCTGGTCGAGCTCGTCAAAGCCGACCATGCCCATGTTGCAACGCCCGCCTGCCGCGAAGGCGCCCTCCTCATCGAGCACGTAGGCGACGCCGCCGCTCATACCGGCCGCGAAGTTACGCCCCGTCGGTCCGAGCACGACCACGCGACCACCGGTCATGTACTCGCAGCCGTGATCGCCCACGCCCTCGACGACCGCGCTAGCGCCCGAGTTGCGGACAGCGAAGCGCTCGCCCGCGAGGCCGCGGAAGAAGGCCCGGCCGGCGGTCGCGCCATACAGCACCGTGTTGCCGACGATCACGTTCTGCTCAGCGACGAAGTCCTCGCCCATTCCCGCCCGCGGTGCGACGGTCAGCACCCCGCCCGAGAGCCCCTTGCCGGCGTAGTCGTTCGCGTCGCCGCGCAGGGTGAAGCTCACCCCGGGCGCCAGCCAGCCGCCGAAGCTCTGCCCCGCCGAGCCCTCGAACTCGACCACGATCGAGTCCTCCGGCAGACCCTCCGCTCCGCGCGCGCGCGCGATGTGATTGGAGAGGATGCCGCCGACGCAGCGGTTGCGGTTGCGGATCGGCAGCTCGATGCGGATCTGCTCGCTGGCGCCAAGCTCGTCGGCAGATCGACCCGCACCGCCCAGCCCACCGCCCGCACGACCCGGACGACCGCCCACACGATTGGGCCGGCCGTCGTCTGCGGCGAGATCGGAGCCACCGCGCTCAAGCAACGGTCGCGCCCGCTCGACAAGCTCCCAGTCGAGCGCGTCCTCGAGCACCGCCGGGGGGGCTTCGACGCGATGCAGCGCGCCGCCATCGGTGATCTCGATCGGCCGCAGCACGTGGCTGAGGTCGACGCCGCGCGCCTTCCAGTGATCGATCGCCGCGCGCGTGCCGAGCAGGTCGACGCGGCCGATCGCCTCGTCGAGCGTCCGCAGCCCCAGCGAGGCGAGAATCTCACGCACCTCCTCAGCGACGAAGAAGAAGAAATTCACGACGTGCTCGGGCGTGCCCTTGAAGCGCTTGCGCAGCTCCGGGTCCTGGGTGGCGATCCCGACCGGGCAGGTGTTCAGGTGGCAGGCGCGCATCATGATGCAGCCGGTCGCGATCAGCGGCCCCGTGGAGAAACCCATCTCATCGGCGCCGAGCATCGCCGCGATCACGACGTCGCGGCCGGTCTTCAGCTGGCCGTCGGTCTGCACGACGATCCGCGAGCGCAGATCGTTCAACAGCAGCGTCTGCTGGGTCTCCGCGAGCCCGATCTCCCAGGGCACGCCCGCCGCCTGGATCGAGGACAGCGGCGAGGCGCCGGTGCCCCCGTCGTGGCCGGCGATCAGCACGCGGTCGGCGTTCGCCTTCGACACGCCCGCGGCGACGGTGCCGACGCCGACCTCGGAGACGAGCTTCACCGAGACCTGCGCTTGCGGGTTGGCGCAGCGCAGGTCGTAGATCAGCTGCTTGAGATCCTCGATCGAGTAGATGTCGTGGTGCGGCGGGGGAGATATGAGGCCAACGCCGGGGGTCGTGTGACGGATCGAGCCGATGTAGTCGTCGACCTTGTGCCCCGGCAGCTGGCCGCCCTCGCCGGGCTTCGCGCCCTGCGCCATCTTGATCTGCAGCTCGTCTGCGTTCACGAGGTAGTGGATCGTCACGCCGAAGCGCCCCGAGGCGACCTGCTTGATCGCCGAGCGGCGGCGGTCGCCGTTTGAGTCGGGCGTGAAGCGCGTCGGGTCCTCCCCGCCCTCGCCCGTGTTCGAGCGCCCGCCGAGCCGGTTCATCGCGATCGCGAGCGTCTCGTGCGCCTCGCGCGAGATCGACCCAAGGCTCATCGCCCCGGTGCAGAAGCGCCTGACGATCTCCTTCGCGGGCTCGACCTGCTCGAGCGGGATCGCCGTGCGTGCGTCCGAGGCGACGTCGTCCGTGGCTGGGACACCTTCGGCGCCCGAGGAGGCGCCGTCGCCCGGCTCGCCCACGAGCGCCCCATCCGCCTCCCCGCCGATTCGCAACAGCCCCCGCAACGTGGCTTTGCGCGCGGAGTCGTCGTTGACCTTTCGCGCATACTCCCGGTACTGCTCGTAGGCCGCGCTGCCGCGTACCGTCGCGAGCGCCTCGGCGTCGCCCTCCAGCGCTGCCCCCACATTCCCATTGGCCGCCCGCACGGCGTGCTGGACGAGCGCGATCGTCTCCGGGTTCCAGATGTGGTGCTCGCCGTCGCGCCGCCACGCGTAGACGCCCCCAACCGGCAGCAGCCCGCTCGTGTCGACGGGCTCACCGGAGCTCGGCGTCGGCCAGGCGCGCGCGTGGCGCTCGAGCGCCTCGGTCGCGAGCACCTCCAGGCCGACCCCGCCGATCCGCGAGGCTGTGCCGGTGAAGTGCCGATCGATCAGCGCCGGCTCCAGGCCAACCGCCTCGAAGATCTGGGCGCCGCTATAGGACTGGATCGTAGAGATGCCCATCTTCGAGATCGTCTTCAGCAGGCCTTTCCCGATCGCCTTGATCGTGTTCTGCGCCGCCTCCTCGGGCGTCAGCGAGACCGCGCGGCCATCCGAACCATTCCCGCCCACCCGCGTGATGCGTCCTTCGAAGACCAGCCGGTCGAGCGTCTCGAGCATCAGATACGGGTTGATCGCGCTCGCGCCATACCCCAGCAGCGTCGCGAAGTGATGGACCTCGCGGGGCTCGCCCGACTCCAGGATGATCCCCGCCCGTAGCCGAGTGCCCTCGCGCACGAGGTGGTGGTGAACGGAGGAGACCGCCAGCAGCGATGGGATCGGCGCGCGGCTCGGGCCCATCACCCGGTCGGAGAGAACGATGATGTTTACCCCCTCGGCGATCGCGTCGTGGGCTTCAGCGCAGACCCGCATGAGCGCGTCCTCGATCCCGGCCGCCCCCTGCGCGACCGGCCAGGTGATGTCGATCGTGCACGCCTTGAACTCCTCGTAGGAGACGTGGCGCAGCGTCTCCAGCTCGCGGTTGAGCAGGATCGGCTGCTTCAGCGCGAGCTTGTGCGCGTGCTCGGGCGTCTCGCCGAACAGGTTCAGCTCGGTGCCGAGGCTCGTCGCGAGGCTCATCACGACCTCCTCGCGGATCGGATCGATCGGTGGGTTGGTGACCTGGGCGAACAGCTGCTTGAAGTAGGAGAACAGTGGCGGCGCCTGGTCGGAGAGCACCGCGAGCGACAAGTCATTGCCCATCGAGCCGATCGGCTCGGCGCCCTCGCGCGCCATCGGTGTCAGCAGCACGCGCAGATCCTCCAGGGAGTAGCCGAAGGCTCGCTGCCGCAGTTGTATCGGCTGTTCGGAGATCGTCACCTGATCGGATGGCGGCAGCTCGCCGAACGGCACCGAGCGCCTCGCGTACCACTCGCCATAGGGCTTCTTGGTCGCGACCTCGCGCTTGACCTCGCCGTCCTCGACGATCCGCCCGCGCTCGAGATCGACGAGGAACAGCTTGCCCGGCTGCAGGCGCCCGAGGCGGCGGATCTCCTCCGCCGGGATGTCGAGCAGGCCGATCTCCGAACCGAGCACGACGTGACCGTCCGTCGTCTCGACCCAGCGTCCCGGGCGCAGGCCGTTGCGGTCGAGCGTCGCGCCGACGACGCGCCCGTCGGTGAAGGCCACTGATGCCGGCCCGTCCCACGGCTCCATCAGGCAGGAATGGAATGCATAGAAGCCCTTCAGCTCCTCGGACAGGTCGTCGCGGTTGCGGTAGGCCTCCGGGATCATCATCATCACCGCGTGCGCCGGCGTCCTGCCGGCGAGCATCAGGAGCTCGAGCACGTTGTCGAACGTCGCCGAATCGGAGTTGCCCTTCCTGACGACCGGCAGGATCTTCTGTAGATCCTCGCCGAACAGCTCGCTCTGCAGCTCGGACTCGCGGGCGCGCATCCAGTTGACGTTCCCCTTCACGGTGTTGATCTCGCCGTTGTGGCAGATCACGCGGTAGGGGTGGGCGAGCTCCCAGCTCGGGAACGTGTTCGTCGAGAAGCGCGAGTGCACGAGCGCCAGCGCACTCTTTGTGCGCTCGTCCTTCAGATCCGGATAGAAGGCCGCCAGCTGGAAGCTGATCAGCATGCCCTTGTAGTTGAGGGTTCGCGAGGAGCTCGAACAGACATACAGGCCGGGATCCTCCGCGGTCAGCTCGCAGACGCGGCGGATCACATACAGCTTGCGCTCGAAGGCGTCCTGGTCGCGTGCCGCTGGTTGGGCGGGGTCCGACCCGGGGTCGGCGGGATCCGATCCGTCTCCCACGAACAGCTGCCGCACGACCGGCCGGCAGGCGCCGGCGACCTCACCCGTGTGCTCGGGACAGACGGGCACGTCGCGCCAGCCGAGCACGCGCTGGCCCTCCGCCGCGACAGTCCGCTCGAGCAGCGCCTCCAAGCGCGCGCGCGCGGCGTCCTCCTGGGGCAGGAAGCACATCAACACCCCGTACTCGCCCGGCCGCGGCAGCTCGAAGTCCACGACGGCGCGCAGCAGCTCGTCGGGCATCTGCATCAGGATCCCCGCGCCGTCGCCCGTGCGCGGATCGGCGCCGTTGGCGCCGCGGTGCTCGAGATTCTCCAGCGCCGTGATCGCTTTCTGGATGACCTCGTGCGTCGGCCGATTGTCCAGGCGCGCGACCATGCCAACGCCGCACGCATCGTGCTCGAAGCTGGGGTCGTAGAGTCCGACGGCCTTTGGCGGCTGCATGGTGTGGGTGGTCATGGAAGTGCTCCCTTGGGGCGGTGCATCCCGTGCGGGTGGGCAGATCCCGGACGGTTTAGGCGGGCACCTGAGGCGGAGCCAGAAAGCGTAGCAGCGCGGAGGCTCCGCGAGCGGGGCGTCGAGGGCCCAGGTCGCCGACCAGGCGCGCCCGATCCACAGGCGAGGACACAGACGATCCGGAGCCGGCGACGCGGATCTTCCGAGGTAGCGCTGGCGTATGCTCATCCGCAGTCGCAGAGCGATCCCGCGAGCCATCGATGATGTCTTTGAAGGCGCGCAAAGGTCCGGAATGCGGCGCACGTAGAAGTTCTATGTGTGAAAACAACCCGCTCGGGGCACCATGAACGAAGACGAGAGTAAGTCAAGCACTCAGGGAGCCATGATGATGCCGGCCACGAGGACGCCAGACTTGGAGCTGGCACTCCCGGCGCGAGCCACGAATATCGCCGTCGTACGTCACGCCTTCGGGGCGCTCGGCGAGGCGTTTGCGGTGGACGAGGAGATCCTCTTCAACATCCGCCTCGCCGTCACCGAGGCCTGTACGAACGTCGTCGTCCACGCCTATCCCGACGATCATGAGGGCCCACTCGAGGTCACCGCCACGATCCTCGACGAGGACAGGCTGGAGGTCGTCGTACGCGACGAAGGCCCCGGCATCGGCCCGCGCGCCGACAGCCCCGGGCTCGGCCTCGGGCTGCCACTGATCGTCTCGCTGACGGAGTCCGTGCAGCTCGGCCGTGTCGCGGACGACCGGACCGAGGTGCGCATGACCTTTCCACTCTCCCCCACCCCCGCCTTCCCGGCGCGCCCGTGACGAACACACCCGCGCAGGAGCAGCCGGACCGGCAGGACGAGCAGCCCGCGGCGAACTCCGTGACCCTGCGCGTCGCGAACGGACCGCTGTCCGCCCCCGTGCTCGGACGCGTGATCTCGATGGTGCTCGCGCGCGCCGATTGCCCGATGGACCGGCTGGACGATGCGATGATCCTCTGCGACGCCCTGTCCGCGCACGCGCCGGCGTACGCCCTCGACGGTCACGTTCGCTTCACGATGGTGACCGACACCCAGGGCATCGAGCTGCGCGTCGGCGAGCTGGCCGAGCGCGGCGCCGGCGAGCTGCTTGCCGACGCCAACGTTCCCGGCGTCGGCAACGTGCTCGAGCGACTGTCCGACGATCTACGTATTGAGCCGCCCTCTTCTGCAGAGCCCGCCCACCCGCGCGCGGACGAACTAGTGCTCGAGCTGCGCTTCGGCTGAGCGCTGCTCAGGCCGCGGCGCGGCTGAGCGCTCCCTCGCGCTCCTTCTCCGCCCGGGCAACGCTGGCCTGCAGCGCGCCCATCAGGTCTGCCGTCTCGGCCGGCCGCCGGCGCTCGATCGGCTGCGCCTCGATCTGCTCGCCGCCTGCCTTGCGATCGATCAGGTCGAGCACGGCCTCGCGGTAGGAGTCGCGGTAGCGGGAGATCTCAAACGGCTCGGCGAGCGAGCGCACGAGCCGGCTGGCGACTTCGAGCTCGCGCTCTGAGAGCTGCATCTCCACATCGTCGAGCTCGCGGATCTCACTCGCCGAATGCACCTCGTCGCCGTAGCTCATCGTCGTCATCAGCAGCGCGCCGTCGCGGGGACGGATCACGACCAGCCGCTCACGGGAGCGCAGGACGACGCGCGCGATCGCGACCTTCCCCGTCTCGCGCATCGCGTGCAGGAGCAGGTGGTAGGACTTCGCGCCCCCTCGGTTGGGGACCACGTGGTAGGACTGCTCGAGGTAGATCAGGTCGATTTCGTCCAGCTCAACGAAATCCTCGATCTCGATCGTGCGCGTGAGCTCGGGCGCGATCGCCGCGAGCTCGTCATCCTCGACCACGACGTAGCGATCGGGAGCGATCTCATAGCCGCGCACGAGCTCCTCGTAGGCGACCTCCTGGTCGTCGTCGATGCAGAAGCGCTTGGTATAGACGCGAGCGTGGTCGCAAGCGTGGAGATGTTTGAAGCGCACGCTCTTCGAGCTCGTCGCGCTGTAGAGCTTCACGGGCATGCTCACGAGCCCAAAGTTCAGCATCCCCATCCACATCGACCTGTACATTCCCGATAGTGTCAATCACCGGCACCTAAATGTCAACCTCTATGGATTTAGTTGACTGCTAGGGAGGGGTTAGCTGTCGGATGGGAAGTGGCTACAGGAGGGGATCTTGGCTATCCGGTGGCTGGGGCATCCGGTGGCTGGCTATCCGAAGGCTGGGCATCCGAAGGTCGAACATCCAGCGGCTGGGTCTGCGATGGTTGGGCATCTGGCGACGGACCGTCCGGCGGCGGGCGCTCGGCGAGCCCGGCGCGCAGGCGGGCGAGCGCCTGGCGAATCAATCGAGAGACCTGCATCTGCGAGACGCCGATCCGCTCGCCGATCTCCGCCTGGGTCATGTCCTCACCGAAGCGCATCACCAGAACCAGGCGTTCGCGGTGAGAGACATGCGCGAGCAGGGGAGCCAGCGTCGCGCGCCTCTCTGCCCGCTCGAAGCCCTCCTCCTCCTCACCGAGCGCGTCGGCCAGGCTCTCCCCGGGCGCATCCGCATCGGCGCGTCCGGCACGGGGGGCATCGAGCGAGCCGGCGTGATAAGCGCCCGCGGCCCGCAGCGCCTCGAGCACCTGCTCCTCGGTCGCGGCGACCGCCTCGGCAAGCTCGGCGATCGTCGGCGCACGACGTCTCTCAAGCGACAGCTCGGCGGCCGCGCGATCGACTCGCAGCGCCAGCTCCTGGAGATCGCGCGGCACCCGCACCGACCAGGTGCGATCGCGAAAATGGCGCTTTACCTCGCCGAGGATCGTCGGCACGGCAAAGCTCGAGAAGGCCACGTCGCGGTCGGCGTCGAAGCGATCGATCGCCTTCAGCAACCCAAGCGAGGCGACCTGCTCGAGATCGTCGAGCGGCTCCTCGCTGCGCTGGTAGCGGCGCGCGAGGCGGCGCGCGAGCGGCAAATAGCGCTCGGCCAGCTGCTCACGCGCGCGCTCCTCTCCCGCGCGAGCGCGCGCGAACAGCTCTCGATCGGAGCGCTCAAACGCATCCCCCGCTGTCACGGCCCCGTCCCCCCTCGCTCGCGTAGCGTCAGCGAGTCGCTCCAGGAGCACAGCCCCGAACGTCCCGGACAGGTCAGGCAGAGACCGCGATGCGGGTCTTCGCTGACCCTGTACGAGCCCGCGCGCGCGCTCCCCACCAGCTCGGCGGTCGCCTCCTCCAACCGTGGCCTGTCCTCCGGGGCGAACACGGCGCCGATCGGCTCGGACGGACGGTGCAGAAACCAGTGGACGATCTCGACGCGCGGCGCACCGTCGGCGAGCACGGCGAGAGCGTAGAGCAGGCGCTGGATCGAGTACTCGCGCTCGACCACTTCGCCGAGATCCGCGTCGAGAGCGACGCGATCGCTCTTGTAATCCACGACCAGCATGCCACCGTCGGGCTCGCGGGCGAGAAGATCGAGCACGCCCGTGAGGAGCACGCCATCGTCGAGCCGCGGTTCGGCAGCCGATGGGACAAGCGCCGGCGAGCCGCCGGGGACGGGCTTGCGGTCGAGCGGGCGGACGGCGACAGGGTCCGGGAAGCGCACCACCTCGTGGGCCGCCCCGGGGGCGAGCTCGGGGACGAGCTCGGGGGCGGCAAGGGCAAGCGCGAACGGATGCTCTCGGCGCGCGCCGGCGGCCACCCCTGCAAGGCGCGAAGCCAGCTGGGTGTCGAGCGCGGCGCGGAGTAGTGCCACGAGCTCCTCGCGCTCTTTCGGCGCGACGCGCACACCGAGCTCGCGGCCGATGCGTGCCACGTCCTCGGTAGAGGGGACGGCCGCCGTCAGGAAATCGAGCGACTCGAGTAGCCGGTGGACGATGGTGCCACGCACACGTGCCTCGAGGCAGTCCCCCCGTGCCTCTCCTCCCGAACCGGTGGGCCGGCGTTGCTCGGGAAGGCCAAGGACTCGTTCCAGATAGAAGCGATAGGAGCAGCGCGAGAGCTCGACGAGCGAGGTGTAGCTGAGCGTCTCGAGTCGCGCTGGATCGGCGGCTGGCACGGGGGCGAGCACGGACAGCTCGGACGGCCCCCCGCCGGCGTGGTCCATGGTGAGGGTCACATCTGTCCGGCCTGCGTACGGACGCGGATTGTCATCGTTCGTGCCTGTCGGCGAGTCGAGTCCCAAGACCCTGTCCGCCGTCTCGGGGGCGTTCAACCTCAGGCCCACCCGAACGGCCGTTCCATCGCCCGCTGCTCCGAGAGCAAGCTCGCGGACCGGCGGCTGGAGCGTCTGCACGTTGCCGGGCAACTCGGTCGAGAGGGCCGGACCGAGCCAGGAGATCGCAGGGGCTCCGGGCCGCTGCTCGGGCCAGCGCTCGAGATCGACCGCACCGCTCAGCAGCAAGCGCTCGCGCGCGCGCGTCATCGCGACGTAGAGGATCCGATCCTCCTCCTCTGCCTGCGCCAACCGGCGCTCCTCGGCGAGCTCAGCCCAGGCCAGGGACGGCGTCGCCTGCGATCCATCGAGTCGCGCCAGGCGCACACCCACCCTGTCGCCGTCGACGAGCAGGTCGCCCACGCCGAGGTTCTGCGCGCGGCCGAGATCGGCGACGCAGACCACGTCGAACTCGAGGCCCTTCGCCGCATGGATGCTCATCAGCCGCACCGCATCGACCTCGCCGGCGGCGACGGGCGCGTCGGGCTCGGCACCGCTGAGCCCCTCCTGGTGGTGGGCGACGTGGTCTAGGAAGCCACGCAGATCGCGTCCCTCGCTCACTTCATACCGGCGGGCGACGCGGAGCAGCTTGTGCACGTTCGCCAGCCGCCGCTCGCCGCCGCTCAGGGCGAGCACGTGCTCAGCGTAGCCGCTCTGCTCGAGCGCGCGCCCGATCAGTTGAGAGAGTGTCCGTCGCCCCGCGGCGGCACGCTCGGCGAGCAGACGCGCGCGAAACGCCACGAGCCGCTCACGGTCGTCTGGCGGCAGGCGAATCTCCGCCGCGGGCTCGTCCTCGCTCGGCTCATCGTGCCGGGGCTCATCATCCCCCGTCCACTCATCCTTCCCCACGCGCGCGAGCGTCTCCCAGACGCTGCGCTTGGTCGTTTTCGCGGCGCGACCGAGCAGCGCAAGCCCGTCGCTGGAGAGGCCGACCAGCGGCGAGGCGAGCGTGCCGTAGAGAGCAAGCTCGTCGAGCGGGTTGGCAAGCGTCCGTAGGTAGGCGAGCAGGTCACCGACCTGCTCGTCACTCCAGAAGCCTCCAACCGTGGCGAGCGTCCGCAGACCGCGATCCTGCAAAGCCCGCTCGTACACCTCCAGGTCTCCCACGGCGCGCAACAACACCGCCACCTCTCCCATTCGCGCGGCGCCGCTCTCCACCAGCTCCGCCACGCGCCCGGCCAGCAGCCGCGCTTCCGCCTGGCGCCAGCGCGGCGCCGTTGGAAGCTCGCCGGCGATCCGCGCGGCACGCTCCTCGTCTTCCTCCCAGCCACGCTTGTGCGTCAGCAGCAACTCGACGAGCGGCTCCTCGGCCTCGTACTCACCTACCTCGGCGTCCTCCACGACGCGACCGGCCTGGAGCGTCGTGAAGTCGCTCCCGGCGAAGCGCTCCTCAAACACCGTGTTCACGACATCGAGCAGCGGCTTGCGCCCGCGGAAGTTGCGGGTCAGCGAGAGGCTGCCGCCGCGCGCGGCGAGCTCCTCTCGACGGGCTCGGAACAGCGAGACCTCGGCGTGGCGAAAGCCGTAGATCGACTGCAGGGCGTCGCCGACGGTGAACAGGTTTCCGCGTTCGAGCGCACCGAGAATCGCCAGCTGGCGAGGATTGGTGTCCTGGAACTCATCGACCATCATCAGCTCAAAGCGCTCCGCCCATCGCTTACGCACGGACTCGTGCTCCTCCAGCAACGCCGACGCATCGAGCTCCAGGTCGTCGAAGTCGAGCGCGCCGCGCGCGGTCTTCAGCGCCGCGTACTCGTGGCCGAAGCGCTCCAGCAGCTCTCCCAGCAGCGCGCAGGCTCGGGTGCCTTCCGCGTCGATCTCGTCCTGCTTCTTCCCATCGTGCCCCTCGTCGTCCTGTCTCTCATCGTCCCCCCCCTCATCGTTCTGCCCCTCACCGTTCTCGCTGTCATCGCCCTGCCCCTCACGGTTCTCGCTGTCATCGTCCTGCTCCTCGAACGGCTCCTCATCGACGCTCGGCTCCAGTCCCGGTGGCCGGAAGGCGGGCGCGGGGAGGGTGGGCTGAAAGAGCGGCGCCGGCAGCCTCGGCAGACGTTCACCGCGGCTGCGCAGCTCGGCGTATGTGGCGAGCACCATCGCGCGCACGCGATCGGGGCCCCAGGCAGCTACGAGGTCAACCGCCTCGCCGCGTTCCCCCGCCAGAAAGCCACCCAGCGCGCCTGCCCAGGCGCGCTCACGCAGACGCGCGGCGAGACCTTCGTCGAGGACCGTGAGCTCCGGATCGAGCCCCGCCAACAACGGGTGCGCGCGCAGCAACCGCGCGCAGAAGCCGTGGAACGTGCTCACAAACGCCGCCTCGGTGTCGCGTGCCGCCTCGCGCTCGCCGAGCTCTGCGAAGCGCGCACGGACCCGCTCGCGCAGCTCGCCCGCGGCGCGCTCGGTGAACGTGATCGCCAGGATCCTCCCGGGGGCGAGACCATCCTCGAGCACGGCGCGCACGAACCGCTCGACCAGCACCGAGGTCTTCCCGCTGCCGGCCCCGGCGGCCACCAGCAGCGGCTCGCCGCGGCGCGCGACCGCCTGCTCCTGCTCGTCGGTGAGCGTCGTGCCCGTCGCCGGCATCGGTCTCTCTCTGTCTCTGTCTCTCTCTCTGCCTCCGCCCTTCTCCCTGTCGCTGCGTGTCTGGACCGCGGCAAGCTCATCGAAGCTCATCTGCGACATGGTTCGCCTCCCCCCACCGGGGCTCTCGCGCCGCTCACAACCCACACCGGCAGATCGTGGGGTACATGCATCCGCCCCGATAAGCGCACGTACGTGGCCGGGGCTCCAGCTCGCCGCGTCCGGCCTGCGCCGCCGCCGCGCGCGCCGTCGCGACCGCCTCCTCGAGCAGCTTCCTGACCTCACCGTGCTCCTGCAGCTCGCCCCGGACACACTCGACCTCTACCCCGCTTTCGCCGTCGAGTACCCCCCGCGCGCGCAGATCCCCGCCGCTGAGCGGCTGGTAGAAGCCACCAACCGCCTCCAACCCGAGCAGCTCCTCCACCGCGCGCATGTACAGCGCGACCTGCACGTTTCCCTGCTCCGTCCACTTCGCCGCGGGCGGCGCGAGCCGGCCCTTGTAGTCGTAGACAATTGCCTGCCCACCGCCCCCGGGAGCGATGTCCACCCGGTCGATCCGCCCGCGCAGTCGCAGCCCTTCGCCGAGGTCGAGCGCCGGCAGTTCGGAGGTCGAGGGGTTTGACGCTGGGTGGCCGGAGGAAGCGTCGCAATCGGCAGGAAGTCCGGTATCCGCCGCTGGGACAGGATCAGCCGGCAGAACCGAGTCGGTCTCCTGCACCCCCGCGCCCGGCCCGAATCCGAACCCCAGCTCCAGGTACGTCGGCTCCAGCGGGCTCTCCTGCTCGGCCGCGTGCTCGAGGTAGCGTTCCAAGTCGGCCTCCAGCCGGCGGCGCAGGCCCGGTCGGCGCTCCGGCGCGCTCGAAAGCGGGAGCTCGGCCTCGCGGTTGGCCAGCGCCTCGCGCAGCAGCTCCTTGGCGAGTCGCAGCCGCGCCCCGGTCAGCCGCGCCGAGCCCGTACGCTCGCGCAGCCCCTCGAGCGTGTCCTTCAGCGCAGCGTGCGCCAGCCCCCCGCGCGCGAGCGGCTCGGGATCCGGATCGAGATCGTCGGCGCGAAGCATCCGCTGCACGAACCACTTCACCGGGCATTCAGTCCACACCTCAAGCGAAGAGGCCGACCAGACGTGCTCGCGCAGCTCGCGCGTGATCTCCTCGTCGCGCAGCGGACCCAACGAGGCGGGACGACGCGGTCGGGTGACGCCGTTATCGCTGTGCGAGAGCGCGGGCACAGGGTCGGCTGCCGGCACGGGGTCGAGCGCGGGCGCGGGCGCGGACACGGGCGCGAGCGCGAGTGGGGAGTCGAGAGATCGCGCCAGGGGCTCTCCGCCGGCACGCCCCCAGCCGACCGCTCCCAGCGGCCGGCGCGCGCGGCGCTCTTCCAAGCCCTCCTCGAACAGATCGACGATGTCGTCAACGAACAGCGACCGCGCCTGCGCGACGCCGTCGTCATCGGCCGCGTGCCAGCTCAACACCAGCAGCTCCTCCGGGCGCGAGACCGCCGCGTAGAGCGCATACCGCTCCGCCGCCAGCGTGTCCGCCTGCCGGCTGCCACCCAGCCGCAGACCCGAGGTTTCCGCCAGCCGCCGGCGCTCCTCCTCGTCGAGCAGCGGCTCGGACCGCGCGCTCGCCGGGAACACCCCCTCCTGCAGGCCGCACAGGAACAGCGCCCGCACCCGCCGTGCCCGCAGCGCCAGCGGGTCGACGACCGCCACCCTGCCCTCCCCCGCCGGTACGCCGCTGACGATCTCCAGGCCCTCGAGCGCCCGTGCCAGCTCGACCGCGTCGAGACCGAGCTCGGGCGCTCCCTGCGCCAGGCCGCCGAGCTCCGTCAGCGCGCGACGTCCGACCGCCAGCGCCCGGGCCTCGTCCAGCTCGTCGCTCTCCAGCAGTGCCGCGCTCCCGCGCAGAGGGGCGTTGAACAGCCACTCGAGCTCCCGTCCAGCCCGCTCGCACAGCGCCCTGCCACCCCGCCTCGCCGCTTCCCCCAGATGGTCGAGCGCCTCTAGGCGCCAGTGCTCGGCCTCCCAGATCTCACGCGCTCGCACCGCGCTCGTGACACCCTCGCGGCGCACCGTGGCCTCCAGTCGATCCGCCAGCTCGGGATGCGCCAGCAGACCCGGGGCCCGCAGCCATGCCAGCAGATCTCCGACCTCGCCCGCATCCGTCGTACTACGCAGCGCGCCGAGGAGCGCCGCACCGATCGCGGTGTTCGCGAACGGGACCCGCCGCTCCAGCGCGTACGGAATCCCCCGCGCCGCAAGCACCTCTCCGAGCAGCTCCGCCACCGCGCTCGGCGTCCTGTGAACGATCGCGACCTCCTCGGGCCGCACGCCCTCGTCCAGCAACGTCCGCACCTCGCCCGCCACCAGCTCCAGCTCGGCGCGTTCGCCGCCGCCCTCAAGCAGCCGCACCGCCCCGGCCGCGTCCTCCCGACGCTTGGCCCCCGGCTCGAACAGCGAGCGCTCCAGGTGATGCAGCGCCGCTCGCGCTCCGGGCGCGTAGTACTCAGCGCGCGCCTCCAGACGCCGGTGCTCGGCCGCGAGCGGGCGCAGCGTCTCGAATGTGCCGGCGCGGCTCCCGAGCGCCGTGCGCCCCGGCTCGTACGTGAGCGACACCATCACCCGCGCATCGACGATCGCCCCGAGCGTCTCGATCGCGTCGAGCTGCAGCACCCCGAAATCGTCGAAGCCATACATCAGCACCGGCGTCGCGCCCCACAGCGCCGGCTCGAGCCGCAGCGCGTCGAGCGCTCGCGCCGCGCGGTGCTCGGGATCGGTGCGCCCGATCCGCTCCAGCAGCCCGCGGTACTCCTCGTAGAGCCGGCCCAGATCCTCCGCCCCGGCCACAGCGCCGCTGCCGTCGGCGCTCGCCCATGTTTTGAGCGCCGCTCGCAGTCGCGCGGGCGTCACCCGCCGCACCTCCAGCTCGGCCACGGTGGCCGCGAGCGCGGTGACGAACCCAGGCGTGCTCCTCCATCTCGCCTCCGCCCCACCCGCTCCACCGTCGATGACCTGCGCCAGCACCCGCTCGCGCGCGACCCTCCCCAGCACCGACTCGCTCGGCCCGGCACGCCGCACGACCTCGCCGATCAGCCCCTCGAAGCGCTCCACGCGCGCGCCCAATACCGGCCCCTCCAACGCCAGCTCCAGCCGGTAGCGCTCGACGTCCGCACGCGTCGGGACGACCAGCAACGGCTCCTCCCCGCGCGCGAGATGAGCGCGCACGGCGCCCAGCACCTCGCGGGCCTTGCCCGCGTTAGCGGGCCCTGTGATCAACGTGATCGGCACTGCGTCTCATCCTTACGCACGTGCCCGACACGGCCGCCCGCCGGCCGTCGGTCCGCGGATCGCCTCGGCTACGCGGCGGCGCTTCCCGCTCGACCTCGGCGGCGCTGGCAATGGCGCCCTTCCCGCTCGACCTCGGCTACGCGGCTGCGCTCCCCGCCTCGACCTCGGCGGTGCCGGCGCCGGCGCCCTCCACCGCCGCCTCGGCCTCAACCTCGGCGTCCGGCGGCTTCGCCCCCTCCTTCGCCCACGCCTCGTTGAACTCGACGCGCCATTTGCCCTCCTCGGTCTGCTGCATCGCGAGGTGGGCGCGGAAGGAGCGGCCGGAGCGACCTTTGAAGCCGGTCACGGCTCGAGATGTGTAGCCGGTCTTGATCAGTTCGCGCGCGATCGCGATCGGGAGCGTCTTGCCCGCTTTGCTCTTCCAGATCACGAAGCCACAGCCGGGATCGTTGCGCGCCCAGCACGAGTAGCCCTTGCGGTTCTCGACGATCTCGTGCCCGCAGATCGGGCACGGTCCCAGCTTAGCGCGGGGAATTTTCACGTCTTTCAGCGTCTCGTCGAGCTCGGTGATCGTCTCCTTCGCAAAGCCGGCGATGTCGCCCATGAAGGCCTCGCGCGAGTCCTCGCCACGCTCGATCTTGCCCAGCCGGTGCTCCCAGCTGCCGGTCAGTTCGGGCGATGTCAGCGCGTGGGAGTTCAGCAGCCTGATCACGTTCAGGCCCTTCTCGCTGGCGACGAGCGAGCGCGCGTCGCGCTCGACATAGCCGACCTGGATCAGCCGCTCGATGATCGCCGCGCGCGTCGCCGGGGTGCCGATGCCCGATTCCTTCATCGCCTCTCTGAGCTCCTCGTCGTCGACGAGCTTGCCCGCGGTCTCCATCGCCCCGAGCAGCGAGGCGTCGCTGTAGCGGCGCGGTGGTTTCGTTTCCTTGCGCGCGCTTCCGATCTTCCTGGTCTCCACCTCCTCGTCCTGCTCCAGACGCGGCAGCTGCTGGTTGGAGCCCTCGTCCTCGTCGCCGGCTTTCTCTTTTTCCGGTTTCGCCGCATCGGCCGCCGCCTCGCCGTAGACCCCGCGCCAGCCGGGCACCAGCAGCAGCTTGCCGCGTGTCCTGAACACGTATCCGCCGTCCTTCTCGTCCGGGCCGGCGGGGATCGTGGTCTCGATTTTCGTGTTCTCGAACACCGCTTCGGGGTGGAAGACCGCGAGGAAGCGCCGCACCGCCATGTCGTAGACCCGTTTGTCGTCTGAGCCCATCCGCTCGACGTTGTGCTCGGAGCGTGTCGGGATGATCGCGTGGTGGTCGGTGACCTTCGCGTTGTTCACGACCCTCGCCAGCGGCAGCTCATCCAGCCCCGTCACGTACTCGGCGGCCTTGCGGTAGTCGGCCTGGCCGCCGACGAGCTCGGCGATCGGCTTGATCTCGCCGATCATGTCGCTCGTCAGATAACGCGAGCTCGTACGCGGGTAGGTGAGCGCCTTGTGCTCCTCATACAGCCGCTGCGCCGCCGACAGCGTGCGCCGCGCGGAGAACCCGTAGCGCGTGTTCGCCTCGCGCTGGAGCGTCGTCAGGTCATACAGCATCGGCGCGCGCTCTTTCTGCTTTTTCTTCTCGAGCTTTGTGATCCTGCCGCGCTTGCCCTCGCACGCCTCGACGATCGCGACGGCCTCCGCCTCGCTTGCGATCCGCGGCTTGGTCCCGGCGTGGAAGCGGCCGATGTAGCTGCGCTCGGGGTTCACGGCCTCGCCGCCGCCGGAGGACGGCCCACCGGCCCCCTCGCTCTGATCCCCGCCCCCGCCCCCGTCCCCGTCGCCGTTTCCGCCCACGCCCCCGTTCCCGTTCGCGGCCCCGTTCCCGTTCGCGGCCCCGTCCGCCGCGCCGTGCTCGGTGCCCTGCAGAGGCTCCGCCGCGAACGTCGCATCCACGAGCCAGTACGGCTCCGGCTTGAACGCCCGGATCTCCTCCTCGCGGCGGGCGATGATCGCGAGCGTCGGCGTCTGCACGCGGCCGAGCGAGACGGCGCCGTCGAAGGAGCTGCGCAGCCGGATCGTGGCCGCGCGCGTGGCGTTCATGCCGACGATCCAGTCCGCCTCCGAACGCGAGCGCGCCGCCTGCTCGAGCTTCGCGAACTCCGCCGCCGGTCGCAGCTCCTGGAAGGCCTCCTTCATCGCCGCGTTCGTCATCGAGTTCAGCCACAGCCGCCGCACGGGCTTCTTCGCCTTCGCCTTCTCGTACAGATAGGCGAAGATCAGCTCCCCCTCGCGGCCGGCGTCACAAGCGTTGATGACCTCCTCGACGTCGTCGCGGCCGAGCTGTTTGGTGACGACCGACATCTGCTTGCGCGAGCGCTCGTCGCGGACGACGAGCTTGAACTTGTCGGGCACGATCGGCAGGTCCGGCATCCGCCAGGTCTTGAACTTCGGGTCGTACTCGTCCGGGTCCGCCAGCTGCACGAGGTGGCCAACCGCCCATGTGACGACGTGGTCGGGACCCTCCAGGAAGCCCTCCTGCTTCTTGAACGGCCCCTTCAAGACGCGCGCCAGGTCTCCCCCCACGGAGGGCTTCTCGGCGATCACGAGGGTCTTCGACATGGCGCCCAGCGTAGCGGCTGGCGATTTCGCGGGAACCTGGGGTCCTCGGCGGGACCCCGGAGAACCGCGGCCGGCTCGTCCCCCTGAATGGATCTCCGGATCTCCGGCCGAGTCGCGCTCGGCGCGCGACTCCACCCTTCACCCTCCGATCGGGGCGCGTGGGTTGGCGCCCCAGAACACCTGCGAACCCAGCATCCCAATCAGGTTCACGGCGACCAGGTTCAGCACCATCGACTTCGCCGTAGCGGTACCCACACCCACAGGACCCCCACTCGCGTTATAACCATAGTAACAACCCACCAGCACAATCACAGTCGCCATCGTCATACCCTTGATCAAACTGAACAAGAAATCCCCCGGGTTCTGAAACTGCCAAAAGATCAAGAAATACCCACCCGAGGACACCGACGCGACCTGATGCACCACCGCGATATACGAACCGAGATACGCCACCCCAATCGCCCCGACGTACATGAACGGCAACACCAACCACGCCGCCAACAAACGAGTCGCACAGAGAAATGTCATCGAGTCGACACCCATCACCTCCAACGCATCGATCTCATCGCTGATCCGCATCGCGCCCAGCTCCGCAACGATCCCCGTACCCACCTTCGCCGCCATCATGTACCCAAACACATACGGCACCGCCTCACGCAAGTCGCACCACGCCGTGTACACCCCCGCATAGCCTGGCGCACCCTGCGCCTGAGTGAAGTAGGCACCCTCGATACCACACGTCCCAAGGCCAACTATGAACACCAACCCCCAGATCACGAGCGTCGAAGAGATGATCAGGATCCCCGACTGACGCAACGTCTCCCCAAAGAAGCGAAACACGCGCAGCCCCCACACATCGCGCACGACGTTGCTGCCGAAACGCGCGATTTCACCGGTCGAACCCAGCCACTCGCGCATACCGACGCGCAGCTCCTTCATCGCCCCGTCTCCGCACGCTCGATCTTCATTTACATAGTGTACTAGTCAACCAACACACCATAGCTTCGCCCCTTGTGAGCCGCTATCGTGAGGACATGACCAAGCAACTCGAGATCGGCGATCCAGACGGATTTCGCGTTGTGATCGACCGCGACGCCGAAGTTCCGATCGGGGTCCAGATCGCGTGGGCGCTGCGAACCCAGATACGCGATGGGCGGTTCAGACCGGACCAACGACTCCCCGGCCTGCGCGAACTGGCCGAGACGGCCGGCGTGAACATCAACACCGTGCGCGCCGTCTACCAACGTCTCGAGCACGAGGGCCTGATCGACAGCCGGCAGGGCAGCGGCACATTTGTCGCGCCCTCCCAACCCGCGCCATCCACCGTGGGCACGATCGCCGGCGACGCCGCCCGCCAGGCCAACGCGACCGGGGTCGATCCCCGCGAGGTCGCGGCTGCCCTCTACATCTCCTCGTCGTCAGAGTCGCTGAGCGGACCGGCGCCGGCGATCGACGAGGCAGCTGAGCGCCGTCGCCAGTTGCACGAGCAGATCGCCAACCTCGAGCGAACGCTGGGGGAGCTGGAAGCGGGGCACCCCGGCGTGGCTCCGACGACGTCCACCGCGACCCGCCGAGGATCCGCTCCACGGCTGCTCGACGTCGGCGAACTGGAGCAGGTACGCACGTCTCTTGTGCGTCGGCTGGCGATCGTCCAGACGGCGATCGATGCGCTCGGGCGTGAAGACGACACCCCGGAGGAGGCGGCGGTGCAGCAGACGAAGCGCAAGGCAGCCACGAAGAGCAAGCGCGCCGGCCGATCCGCGAGAAACGGCCGACCGCGAGTCGAGACGCGTCCCGCGGCTGCGGGGGCGTGACAGAGCTCGATGGCGAGCGCCTACTTCCTGGGCATGGTGGTGGGCGTCCCCCTAGCGCTCGCCCTCCTCGCGATTCTCGCCGGGTACCTCTGTCGCGACAGAGACACCGAGGTGCTCGACTGTCGGCCAACCCGCTCTCCCGAGCGAGAAGCCGAGCTCCAGCTCAGCGAACTCGATCAGATGCGCGCCTCCCTGGATGCGTTGAGGCGGAGGCATTCAGCACTGCCGGCGCAAGAGAATCGCCTCGAAAAATAGATCGCCTCGCGTTGCCTCACCCGGTCGTGCACGCCCCCGTGCTCACCTGGGCCTCGGCACCGGCGTCGTCGGTCACAGCCAGCTCGTGGGCGACGGTCGCGTTGGCGACCCCGTAGCCACCGTGCGGACCGCCGCCGACGGTGCCGGCGAACACGGTCGTGAGGACCTGCCCGTCTTCATCGACGAGCGGTCCGCCGGAGTTGCCGGGGCGCACGAGGCCGCGCAGCGGAGTCAGCAGGCGCGAGACCGGCCCCTGGCCGTAGGCGTTCTGCGTGATCACCGTCTGCGTGCGCCCGATCCGGCCGGGCCGCACGTCGAAGGGACCGTTCTCCGGATAGCCGAGGATCGCGCCGGCCGTGCCCGAGCCCGGTTCGGGGACGAGGCTGAGGGTCGGCTCGTCGAGGCCGGGGACGCGCAGCAGAGCGATGTCGTTCCTCGGGTCGAACGCGATCGCGCGCGCGGGCAGGTTCGGCGAAGTCCCGCCCGGCTCGACCGTCGTGTCCTGCTCGCCGGCGAGCACGTGCGCGTTGGTGACGACGATTTCCGGCTGGATCACCCAGCCCGAGCCCTCGATCGCCAGCCCGCAGGCGGTGCCGAGCACGCGCACGACGCTGCGCGAGGCGCGGCGCACGCCCGGCGCGCGCGCGACCGCCGGCTGGGGGGCGGCGACATCGGGTGAGGGTCCGGCGACCTGGGGCAGCGGGTCCAGCCGCGCGAGCGCGTTCAGGATCGAGCCCGTCGGCGGCAGCAGCTGGTTGAGCTCGCGCAGGACCGCCGAGCGCTGGATATCGGCCCGCAGCATCCCCTGCCCAGGCGTCTGCGCCGCCACGGCTGCGAGGATCCAGACGATGCCCAGACCGAGGGCCGCACCGAGCGCCGCGCCGAGCAGGCCGTCGAGCAGGCCCAGGCCGGGAAGGAACAGCGCGCGCCGCAGCCTGAAGCCCAGGCCCTCGAGTCCGCTCGCGAGGATCGCGCCGGCGAGCAGCGCGCCGATCAGCCCAAAGGCGGGCGCGTACGGCGAGGAGGATCCGCGCGGAAGTAGAAGAGGACCGAGGCGAGTTCCGAGGAATGCACCGAGCGCGAACCCGCCGAAGGAGAGCACCCCGACGATGAAGCCCCGCCGAAAACCGAAACAGGCGAGGATCCCCGCAAACGCGACGATGAACCAGTCGAGCTCCGTCATCTCCCATGTTCTACTACCGGTCCCAGCGGCTGGTATCCGCACCCGGGTGGCGGAGCGGTGAGCACAAGACCCCCTCTGCCCGAGCGGCCGCCGCCCGGGCGCACGCGAGACGCACAAGGCCCCCAGGGCGCTCGACAGGAAAACACCCAGCAGCTACGTCGCCGCCGCGCCCTCGGTGTGCTCGCGCTTGCGGGCCTCGCCTTCGTGATCGGGGCGATCGCCGGCGCGAGCCATTCCCCCTCCTACGCGCACGAGCTCGCCGAACGGTTCACCGCCGCCTGGGCGCGGAGCGACTACGCGAGCATGTACTCAGACATCGACACCGAGGCGCGGCGCGAAGTGACGCCAAGCGAGTTCGCGAGCTCCTACCGCAGCGCGCTCACAACCGCCACCGCCACCGCGACCGGCCTGCGCGTGACCGGCAAGGCCCGCGACGCTCGCGGCGACGGCGGCGGCGGCGACGACAGCAACAGCAACAGCAGTGACGACGTGGAAGTGCCGGTGCGGGTGCAGACACACCTGTTCGGGACGCTCTCGAGCGACTTCAGATTGCCGATACAGGGCAGCGGCTCCGCCACCCGGATCGCCTGGTCGCGCTCGCTCACGTTCCCCGGCCTGCGCCCCGGCGAGCGGCTGACGCGCCACACAACCCTCCCCCGCCGCGCCACCCTGCTGGCACGCGACGGAACGGTGCTGGCCGAAGGCGCGGCGGTGGAAGCCGGTCAGCGCACCTCGCCGCTCGGTTCGTTTGCGAGCGCGGTCGTCGGCACGGTCGGCCCGATCCCGCCGGCGCGTCTGCACGAATTGGAGGCCGAAGGCGTACCCGCGAACGCGATCGTCGGCGTCAGCGGACTGGAGCTGGCGCTCGACTCGAGCCTGCGCGGCGCCCCCGGCGGCGAACTGCTCGCCGAAGACGGCCAGACGGGCGCCGGTTCAGGCGCGGGTGCGGGTTCAGGCGTGGGTGCGGGTTCAGGCGCGGGCGCGGACTCAGGCACGAGCGCGGACTCAGGCACCGGCACGAGCGCGAGCGCGCGGGTACTGGCCACGGCGACCCCGAAGGCGGCGAGCGCCGTGCGCACGACCGTGTCCCCCTCGGTGCAGCGCGCCGCCGTAACCGCGCTCGGTGCTCAGCTCGGCGGGGTCGTCGCGATGGCGCCCGCGACCGGGCAGATCCTCGCGGTCGCCGGGATCGGCCTCGACGACCTCCAGCCGCCGGGCTCGACGTTCAAGATGATCACGCTCACGGCCGTGCTCCAGGCCGGTCTGGCCACGCCGAAGACCGTCTTCCCCTACGCCACCTACGCGACGCTCGACGGCGTCAAGCTGAACAACGCCAACGGCGAGGAATGCGGCGGCACGCTCGCGCTGGCGTTTGCGGTCTCGTGCAACTCCGTGTTCGCGCCGCTCGGCGCAAAGCTCGGGGCAGCGCGGCTGGTGGCCACGGCCGAACGCTACGGCTTCAACCACAGCCCCGGCGTGCCCGGTGCGGTCGAAAGCACGCTGCCGCCGGCCGCGCAGATCCAGGGCCAGCTCGACATCGGCTCGACCGCGATCGGTCAGGGCGAGGTGCAGGCGAGCGCGCTGGAGATGGCGACGGTCGCCGCCACGATCGCCGACGGCGGCCGCCGGCCCCAGCCGACCTTCGATCCCAGCGCCGCACACGCGCGTGGGGAAGGCACGCTCGTGAGTAGCGCGGCGGTCGCCCATACGGTGCGCAGCCTGATGATCGGCGTGGTGCGCGAAGGCACCGGAACGGCCGCGGCGATCCCGGGAGTGACGGTCGCAGGCAAGACCGGCACCGCCGAACTGAAGACCGCGAGCACCTGCACGCCGAGCGCCGAAACGAGCACGAAGGAAGAACAGGGCTCTGCGGGGGAAAAGAGCGCCTCGGAAAGCTGTGGCTCGGCGGAAGCCGAAGCGAGCAATACCGACGCCTGGTTCGCGTCCTTCGCCCCGGCCTTCGCGCCGCGAATCGTCGTCGGCGTGCTGCTCGTGCAAGACGGAGCCGGCGGAGCGACCGCCGCGCCCGTCGCGCGTCAGGTGCTGGAAGCGGGGCTCTCAGCCAGCCGCTGACTTAGACGTCGAGCTCGGCCGAGGCTGTCTGAGTGGGATCGGCCGGGTCGACGATCTTCAGCTCCAGCGGCCGGTTGTCGAGCGAGACGACCTGGATCTTGTAGAGCAGGACCGCGCCCCCGGTGGCGCCCTGACTGGCGACAGACTCCGGCAACGGCAGTTCGCCCTTGGCCGGTACGTAGCCGCCACGGTAGGCGAATTCGTTTTCGGCGCTCGGCACGATCGGCGTGTAGATGTTGCTCTGGGTATCCGAGACCGTCATGTCCGTCGACGCCGGCAACGCTCTGGAGGTGTGGTTCCAGACCTGCATGAACACCGCGAACCACTCCTGTCCGGGGGCGAGATGAGCCTCGGCGGGGGTGAGCCCCTTCAGGTAGGCGGCGTCTTCGATGTTGGCAGGGTTGAGCTCGCGCGAGAGCTGGACCTCGTAGACGAGCGGGCCGACGTTCAAGTAGGGGGCGTTCTTGCCCGACTCGCCGGCGTAGGTGCCGGTCGTGACCCTCGTATGGGAGTCCCCGCAGGCGGCGAGGGCGAACACCGCGACGACGGCGAGCACGGCGAGGGGGATCTTGCGCAGGCGGCTGGACATTGCGGGCGGCAGTTTATATAGGTCCGCGTCGATAGGTCCGCGTCGGAACATCTAGCCAGCGGCGACCGTGACGCGCTGACCGCCCCCGGCGTCGGCGACACTCGCGCCGGCCTCGCGCTCGAGGATCGCGCGCAGCCGGCGCATGGACTTCTCGTTCTTGCGCTTGCACCATCCCCGCCCGCCGAGGCCCTCCAGCAGGCGGTCGGACAGCTTGACGGGCTCGGTCTCGAGCGTGAAGCGCACGCGCGTGGCGCCGTGCGAGTCGGCGAGGTCGTAGACGCCGAGCGTGCGAATGCGGTTGTTCTTGCCCGTGCGGCCGACCTCGACGATCCGATGCGGCTCCTGCACCTCGACGAACGTGACGTCGCCCCAGCTGAAGCGGTTGCCGGGCGCCTTGATCCGAAAGCGCGCACCGGCGCCGAGCCCGACGGAGTCGATTCGCGTGAGGTGCCAGTCGACGAGGTAGTGGTCGGTGAACTCGGCGTGGTTGGCGATGTCGCGCAGGTACGCGAAGACCCGCTCGCGGGGGGCTCCGACGACGATCGACACTGTCAGGGGGTGCACGGGACCGGCAGTCTAGAAGATGTTCAGAAGGCGGTGGGCTACGCCGCGCGCGCGGTGAGGCGGACTGTGTGGCCGTGCTCTGAGTGACGCACGATCTCCGTGGTCTCCGGCGCATCACGGCGGAGGGTGCGACAGAGCTCGCAGACGATGCGGTGGGCACGGGCGCGCGGCGAGCTTCCATACAGGTGCACCTGCTCGCCCGTGAGCGGGGTTCGTCCGCAGTCGGCGCAGCGATGGCGGTCGGCCTCGAGCGCACCGACACCGCGACGCAACAGGACGCGCTCGAGCTGCTCGATATGGCTTGCGGGGGCCATGGTCTGAAGGATTCGCGCTCGCGCGCCGGGTTCCTGCCCCGGCCGTGGGGAGGGGATCGGGCATACGCCGCTTTGGCTAACCGAGTGGGACGGTTTGCGACGGCTGGGCGTCGGGTAATACGACGTGGCGGGTAGCGCGCAACGCGTGAGCCCCGGGTCGCGGCCTTCAGCAGAGCGCGCGCCGCGACCCGGAATCGCATACCAACTTTCCACTTATAAGAATTCGCGAGAATGATTGATATTGACAACCTTGTTATGATCGCCACGAGCGACCGCTACCGGTCTCTCCAGAGGAGTGCCCCGAGACAGTCGCCGAACCGAAGGAGACGCGGGAAGATGGAGATGCTTACGTCGGGAACCACCACAGGGGCAGGCTCGTTTCGCTGCCGCAACTGCGACTACGTGCTCACGCTGACCGGCTCGGAAACGCTCGAGGACTGCCCGCGGTGTGGTGGTGAGGATTTCGTCCGTGCGTCGCTGTTCCGCGCGGGGCGGATCGTCGCCGCAGGCAATTTGGCGCATGAGAATTTGGCGCATGAGGACACGCTCGCACGGCGTGACCGGCGGGGGTACGAAAACGAACGGACGCTGACAGGCGATGGGCCGGGGAATCTTTCCGAGGCCGAACGCGAAGCGCTGCTGGCTGAAGCACGCGCACGCGTAGAGCAGCCCGGCGAGTACATCGTCTACGAAGAGAGCGGCAAGTGGCGCTCGGTGGCGCTCACGCGCGAGTGGACGCGAATCGGACGCTCGCTCGCGGCCGACGTACGCTTCGACGATCCGACGGTTTCCCGTCGGCATGCGCTGATCGTGCGTCAGCCCGACGGGGTGCGGGTGCTCGACGATCGCAGCCTCAACGGCGTGTTCGTGAACGGCGCGAGGATCGAGGGAAAGACATTGCGAGACGGTGACGAGATCCTCGTCGGACGCTACCGGCTGAGCTTCCTCAGCGTCGCCGCCGAGCAGTAGTAGGAGCTCATCATCGAGCGAGATAGGCCTGTGCGTGGCACAGCCCGGCCGCGGAAGACCGGCGAGAACGCCGGCCCAGCCGGGGAGAAGGATCTGCGAGCGCCAACGCCGATTGAGCCTCGAGGGTCTCGCAACGCGCGGTAGGGCCTGCCGCGTAGTATCGCTCGCGGATGGCGAAGCAGACCGAGACGATCGCCGTGCTCTCCCAGAAGGGCGGCACCGGCAAGACCACCACCGTCAGGACGTTGACCGACGCCCTGCGGCGAGCGGGCGTGCGCACGCTGGCGATCGACCTCGACCCCCAGGGGAACCTGTCCGACTACTTCGACGTGGCGCCGGACGCCGAGCCAACAATCGCCGACGTGCTCTCGGGACGCGCGAGCGTGACCGAAGCGATCCACGACGATCTGGTTCCCGCGAACCTGAGCCTCGCCGAGGCCGAGCTGATGCTCGGCGGGAAGATGGGCCGCGAGCTGACGTTGCGACGCGCGCTCGCGAAAACGCCTGGGGAGTACGAGGTGATCATGATCGACTGCCCGCCCTCGCTGGGACTATTGACCGTGAACGCGCTCGTGGCAGCCGACCGCGCGCTGGTGACCGCCGAGGCGCAGTACTTCGCGCTGCAGGGCGTTGAGCAGGCGATGGAGGTGGTCGAGCTCGCCCGCGACAGCCTGAACCCCGACCTGCGGCTGCTCGGCGTGCTGCTGAACCTCGCGGACATGCGCACGGTCCACTCGCGCGAGGCGCTCGCCTCGCTGCGGGAGCGCTTCGGCGAGCAGGTCTTCGGGACGGTGATCCGCTCCTCGATCGCCTATGCCGAGTCGGCCGAGCGCGCGAAGTCGATCCTCGACCACCGCCCCGACCTCGGCGCCGACTATCTGGCGCTCGCCGACGAAGTGCTCACGCGACTGGGATTGACGGCCGCCCGCGGGCGCCTGGCCAAGCGCTGACCTCAGAGCTCGCCGACGTAGGCCCCCTGTGGCTCGAACGGCGCCCGGCGCAAGCTTGCCCACCCGTCGATCTCCGCGCGCAGCGCCTCGACGACGGCCCCCGTCTGCTCGTAGAAGCACCACACGAGCACGGTCGGCCCGGCGCCGGAGATCGTCGCCCCGAGCGCACCCAGCTCGCGGGCGCGCAACGCCAGCTCGTAGGAGCGCGGGAACAGCGACGCGCGGCGCGACTCGTGCAGGCGGTCGTGTAGCCCGCGCGCCACCAGGTCCCAGTCGCCCCGCGCGAGGCCGAGCGTGAGCAGCGCGGCGTGGGCGACGTTGAAGACGGCCTCCCCGAGCGGAACCTCCACTGCGAGCGCCGCGCGCGCCTCGCGCGTGCGCACCGCCTGCTCCGGCACGACCGCAAGCGCCTCCAGTCCGGTCGGCGGCTCGAAGCGCACGGCCTCGCCGTCGGCGCAGATCACGAACCCGCCGCGCAATGCGGCCGCAACGTTGTCGGGGTGTCCCTCGAGCTCGCTCGCCAGCGCGAGCAGGTCGGCGTCGAGCTCGAACAGGTGATCGGCGGCCATCAGCCCCGCGACGATCGCCGCGGCGCTCGAGCCGAGGCCACCGGAGAGCGGGATTTGCGAGCGGATCCGGAACGTGAAGCCGTCCGCGGGATGCAGCCGCTCGAAGGCCCGCACGCACAGGTTCTCACGGCGGCCTCGCGAGACCGCCAGCTCGGTCTCGACGGCGAACTCGCCGGTCTCCTCGACCTCCAGCTCCAGATGCAGCGCGAGCGCCGCGGCCATGCAATCGAAGCCCGGGCCAAGGTTGGCCGAGGATGCCGGCACGCGCACGACGCGACGGCGGATCATCCCCGTGTGCCCGCTCGTCTCAGGGCCAGCCGCGCGCCGAGCGCGGTCGCGCGCACGGCCCGCCTACGACGGATCACCCAGGACCGCCTCTTCGATCGCAGCCGTCTCGGCCGCGCAGGAGATCACCATGCCGTCGTTGTTCGCGATCGCCGTCTCGGGATCCTTGAGGCCACGGCCCGTCAACACGCACGCGACCTGCTCGGCGCCGTCGGCGCCGTACTTCAGCAGGCCCGCCACCGACGCCGCCGAGGCCGGCTCGCAGAACATCCCTTCGCGCGAGGCGAGCAGCCGGTAGGCCGAGAGGATCTCGGCGTCGCTGACGACCCTGATCGCGCCGCGCGAATCAGTCGCGGCGGCCATCGCGTCCTCCCAGCGCACCGGGTTGCCGATCCTGATCGCGCTCGCGACCGTTTCCGGGTGCTCGATCACCCTGCCCTCGACCAGCGGCGCCGCGCCGGCAGCCTGGAAGCCGAACAGTTTCGGCGCCGCGCCCATCTCCTGGAACCCCCGCCAGTAAGAGGTGATGTTGCCGGCGTTGCCGACCGGGATGCAGAGCGCTTCCAGCCCCCCCTCGAGGCCCTCGTGGATCTCGAAGGCGGCCGTCTTCTGGCCTTCGATGCGGTATTCGTTGACGGAGTTGACGAGCACGATCGGATGGGAGTCGGTCAGCTCGCGCACGAGCGTCAAGGCCTGGTCGAAGTTTCCCTTCAGTGAGATCACGCGCGCGCCGTGCACGAGCGTCTGGGCCATCTTGCCCTGCGCGATCTTGCCCTCGGGGACGATCACCGCGCAGGTGATGCCCGCCCGCGCTGCATACGCCGCCGCGCTCGCCGCGGTGTTTCCGGTGGAGGCGCAGATCACCGCCTTGGCGCCGTCGCGCACGGCGGCGGAGACCGCGCAGGTCATGCCGCGGTCCTTGAACGAGCCGGTCGGGTTGGCGCCCTCCAGCTTCAAGCGCACGTTCGCGCCGACGAGCTCCGAGAGCACCGGCGCGCGCAGCAGCGGCGTCGAGCCCTCCTGCAGGCTGACCAGCGGATCGCCGGGCTCGAACGGGAGCCGCTCGCGGTAACGCTCGATCAGCGGCACGTGCGCGCCGGTCGGGGGGATGCCCTCGACGACGGGAACCTTCAAGCTAGCTTGGTTCATCTGAGCTCCCGCCATGACAGCCGCTCTCCACAACCCATCATCGTGTACTCGCCCCGTGGGCACTCGTTCATAGGAACTCCTCTTCGATCACGCGGATCGTCCGCGGGGTAGAGCGTATGAACTCCGCGGCGCCGAGCAGCGCCACGGCCGCGCGCAGGCGCGACTCGGCCACCTGGTGGGTAACCATCACCAGGCGCGCGTGCTCGCCGAGACCGCGCTGCACGACCGACTTGATCGACACGCCCTGCTCGCCCAGCACCTGCGTGACGGTCGCGAGCACGCCCGGGCGATCGGCGACCTCGAGGTGCAGGTAGAAGGCACTCGGGACGTCCTCCAGCAGACGCAGCGCGAGCGGCGGCGCGGGCGGCCGGGCGCCGCCGGTCATCACGCTCACAACATCGCCCAGCACCGCGCTCGCGGTCTGCAGGCCGCCAGCGCCCGGACCGGACATCGTGATCTCGGTGATCGCCTCCGATTCGACGGTCACCGCGTTGAACGGGCCCGAGACCGAGGAGAGCGGGTGCCCGGCGTAGAGGAAGGCCGGGTAGACACGCACCGACAGCCCGCCGTCGCGGCGCTCGGCGGTGCCGATCAGCTTCAGCCCGAGGCCGAGCTCACGCGCGTACTCGAGGTCGTCTGACTGCAGGTGCTCGATCCCCTCGTAGGGGACCTCGTCGAGATGCACGGGCGCCCCGAACGCGAGCCGCGCGAGGATCGCCATCTTCGCGGCCGCGTCGCGCCCTGAGACGTCATCGCTCGGGTCGGCCTCGGCGTAGCCGAGGCGCTGGGCCTCGGCGAGCGCCTGCGCGTAGGTGCTGCCGCGCGCCATCTCCGAGAGGATGAAGTTGGTCGTGCCGTTCACGATCCCGTGGATACGCTCGATCGGCGTCGCCGCGAGCGACTCCTCGAGCAGCCGCACGACCGGCACCGCGCCGGCGACCGCGGCCTCGAAGCGCAGGCGCACATCCTGCTCGCGGGCGAGCGCGAACAGCTCCTCGCCGTGCTGGGACAGCAATTGCTTGTTGGCGCTGACGACGCTCTTGCCGGCACGCATCGCGGCGAGCAGGTGCTCCCGCGCGGGTTCGATCCCGCCCATCACCTCGACGATCAGGTCGGCCTCCGCGAGGATCTCCGCGAAGTCCCCGCGCGAGCGCGTCAACACGCCGCTGATCACCGGGGCACGGCCGTTGAAGCGCTCGATCTCCCCGGCGCGCTCGTCGAGCAGCGTCGCGAACGCGGAGCCGACGGTGCCGTGGCCGAGCAGACCTACTTTGAAGGGTGCGGAGGTGGAGGACATCGCGGAGTGGGTCAGTTCGGGAGGCTCGGCAAGAAGGAGGTTTGATAGGGAGAGACGCGATCAGCGAACATCGCGCGCGATCAAATCATCGAAGCTCTCGCGGCGCACGACCTCGCGCGCGGCGCCGTCGCGGCAGAAGATCACCGGCGCGCGCGGAACGCCGTTGTAGTTGCTCGCCATCGCGTACCCGTATGCGCCCGTCGCGGGTGTCACGATCACGTCGCCGGGCCGGGGGTCGTCGAGCAGCGCCTCGCGCACGATCACATCGCCGGACTCGCAGTGCTTGCCGGCGAGCACGCACTTCGTGGAGCCGCCGAAGCGATCGGCGACGTGCGCTTCGTAGCTCGCGCCGTAGAGCATCGGGCGCAGGTTGTCTGACATGCCGCCGTCGACGGCGACCCAGGTGGAGACGTTGCGCTTGACGCTCTCGACGGTGTACAGCGTCACCCCCGCGTTCGCTGTCAGCGCGCGGCCGGGCTCGATCAACAGGCGCTTGCCGGGCGCGTCCATGCCGTGCTCGCGCGCCGCGGCGAGCAGCGTGCCGACGTACTCCTCGATCGCCGGCGGACGCTGCTGCTGCACGGACTCCGTGTAGGCGACCCCGAGACCGCCGCCGAGGTCCCACGTCGCGAACTCGCCAAGCTTCGCGAGCTCGACCACCTCGCGGCGGAAGGGGTCCAGCTCGAGCAGTTGCGAGCCGACGTGTGCGTGCAGGCCGGCGAGCGCGAGCCCGTCGATGCCGTCGATCCGCGCGATCGCCGCGGAGGCGTCGGCGATCGAGAAACCGAACTTGGAGTCGGCCTGGCCGGTCGAGATCTTCTCGTGCGTCTCGCCCCGCACGTTGGGGGTGACCCTGATCAGGACCTGTTGGGGGGACTTCGGCGCATGCTGGCCGATCTTCGATCGGTAAGTCGGAGATGCCGCATGCGGCATCTCCCGGGGCGGCACATGTGCCCGCCGAACAGCATCGTCATTCGCGCCCTCCAGCAACCGCTGCAGACGGTCGAGCTCGTCGAAGTTGTCCACGACGATCAGGCCCACCCGCGCGTCCAGCGCCATCGCGAGCTCGGCTTCGGACTTCGCGTTGCCGTGCATCACGATCCGCTCCGCCGCGAAGCCCGCGTTCAGCGCCAACTGCAGCTCACCGCCGGAGGCCACGTCGCACCACAACCCCTCCTCGGCGAACAGCTTCAGCACGGCAGTGCAGGGAAACGCCTTCGAGGCGAAGACGACGTTGAAGTCGGCGTGCCCGACCTCCGCGCCGGCCTGCACGAATGCCCGCGCCCGCGCGCGCAGATCGTCCTCGGCCACGACGTAGGCGGGCGTGCCGAACTCCCTCGCCAGCTCGAGCGTGTCGCAGCCGCCGATCTCCACGCGCCCGCGCTCGTTCAGCCGACTGCCGAGGGGGAAGACGTTCGAAAGACCGGTCTCGGTAGCCATCTCCCGGGATTATCGCCTGCCGGTCGAGGACGGCGTCGGTCGGGTCCGCCGCGATCGGCCTGAGTCGGGTCAGGCGGTCGCAGGCCGGCGACTGCGCAGGCCCTCGAGACCTCGCCGTCCCCGCATCATCAGCGCCAGCCACGCGAGCCCGATCGCGAGCAGCACGAGGCTCTCGAGTTGCGGCGCGGTCAGCCCTAGCAGCACCTCCTTGTTGCGGCGGATGAACTCGACGAGGAAGCGCTCGAGCCCGCTCAGCACGAGATACAGCGCCAACACCACACCCGGGCGAACCCTGTCGCGCAACTGCCACAACAGATAGGCGACGAGACACATCGCGACGGTCTCGTAGATCGGAGTCGGCTGCACCGTCACGCCCGGCGGCGTCGGGAGCGTGCCGTGCGGGTAGCCCATCGCCCACGGCAGGTTCGATCTGATCCCGTAGTCGCCGTCGCCGGAAACCTGGCAGCCGATCCGACCGATCGCGTAACCGAGCGCGAGCGCCGTCGCGCACATGTCGAACATCCGCAACTCGAACTGCTTGCGCCAGCGCATCCACAGCAGCACGCCGATCGCCCCGCCGATCGCCCCGCCGTACCAGACGAGGCCCGAACCGGAGAAGATCGAGCCGAGCAGGTCGTGCTTGACCTGCGAGTAGTTCTGGATCACGTAGTAGCCCCGCGCGCCGATCACCCCGCCGAGCAGCGCCGAGAACACGATCTCATACGCCCAGTCGACGGGCTTGCCAAGCTCCTTCAGCCGGCGTGCGATCAGCGCGCCGCAGGCGAGAAACGCGAGCGCGAACATCACGCCGAAGGTCTTCACCGAGATGCCGGCGATTTCGATTTCGGGCTTCATCGGCCAGATCCGCGGCGACACAACTCGCGGACGATCGTGGTCGATTCCGCAGACAGATCTCCGGCTTCGTGGTGATCTGCACGCGAGGGCATCGGCCGGCCGAACTTTAGGGCACGCCAAGGCGCTTCTGCCACAATCCACGCCGATGGCTCGCTCCCGATCCAACTTCGGCAAAGACACCGGGCTGCAGTCCCGGATGCTGCTCACGATGTTCCTGCTCGGCCTGCTCTACGTCGTCTTCATCGGCGTGCTCGTCGCCGTCGGCGCCGGCGCCGGGATCATCGTGATCGTCGCGCTCGTGATGCTCGCCGGCCAGCTGTTCGCCTCCGACAAGATCGCGCTCGCCACGCTCGGCGCCAAGGAGGTCTCCCCCGCGCAGGCCCCCGAGCTGCACGGGATGATCGAGCGCCTCTGCGTCCAGGCCAACCTGCCCAAGCCGCGCGTCTGCGTGATGGAAACCTCGATGCCGAACGCGTTCGCGATGGGCCGCTCGCAGAAGTCGGCGACCGTCTGCGCGACCACGGGCATCCTCTCGCTGCTCGAGCCCGCCGAGCTCGAAGGCGTGATGGCGCATGAGCTCACGCACGTGATCAACCGCGACGTGATGGTGATGACGCTCGCCTCGTTCTTCGCCACGCTCGCCGCGACGATCGCTCAGTTCGCCCTGTTCTTCGGCGGCGGCTACGGCAACAGCGAAGAGGAGGAGGACATCATCGTCGTCGTGCTCATCTCCGTCGCGGTCTACGCGATCTCCTTCGTCCTGTTGCGCGCGCTCTCGCGCTACCGCGAGTTCGCCGCCGACCGCGGCTCCGCCGTGCTCACCGGACGCCCCAGCGCGCTGGCCTCGGCGCTTTTGAAGATCAGCAGCACGATGGAGCGCGTCCCCAGCCAGGATCTGCGCAGCGCGGAAACGATGAGCGCCTTCTTCATCCTCCCCGCCCGCACGAAGAAGTCGCTGATGAACATCTTCGCCGACCACCCGCCGCTGGAGGCACGCCTGGCGGCGCTGGAGCGGTTGGAGTCCCAGCTGCAGGGCGCCGGCTAGGCATGATGGCGTCCCCGAGAGGCGTCGCCCGCACGGATGCTGCGGGAATCGTCGCGCAATGCCCGGCGGGGGCGTGAGCCTTGGGCCTGCGCGACATCCTCACCGGGCGCCACGCGGTCGCCGGCCCCGCGCCCGATCGCCTGTTCGCGATCTCCACGGCCTACATCGCCCTTCAGGCCGAGCACTCGATCGAGCCCTCCGGCGCCGCCGCGATCGTCTTCCAGGCGCTGGCCACGAGCGAGTTCGAATCGACGCTCCGCGAAATGGAAGAGGTCGTGCGCGCGACCGGCGGAGACTCCGGGACGACCGTCTCGACTGAGGACGACTCCTTCGGCTATCGCTGGCTCCTCCTGCGCAATCCCGACGGCGCGCCCTCGGTGGAAGACCTCGCCGTCGGCATCAACGCCGTCTCGTCTTCGATCGAGACAGCCGGCTATGGCGAGCGCCTGCTGTGTGCCGTGTTCGCGTTCGCCGACGCACAGAAACATGGGGTGGGCGGGGGTGGTGGCGGGAGTCCCATCTACTTCATCTACAACTACAAGCGGGGCTTCTGGTACCCGTTCGTGCCCGTCGGCTCGGCCGCGTCGAACGAGCGCTCGACCGAGCGCGAGCTCCAGCTGAAGGCGCAGATGGCCGCCGAGCTCCCGATCGAGCCCGAACTGGAGCGCTGGTTTCCGCTCTGGGGTATCCCTCTTTAGTCCGGGATCAGCCCGTGCCCGGAGAACTCGCTCTGGGCCTCCTGCAGCGTGATGTCCGGCGGCGGCAGCGTCAGATCCGAGCCTCTCAGATCGTCGTCCGTGAGCTCCTCGCCCTCGCCGCGAACCAGCTCCAACAGCTGTGCGTAGCAACCTTTGAAGCGCGCGTCCTCACCGGCCTCGACGGCTGCCTGGCAGGCTTCGTCGAGCTCGTTCAGCCGTCCCCGGAGGTCGTCGCCGAGCTCGTACTGCCCCTCGGTCGAGACGCGCACGATCATGCCTGGCCATCCTCTCCGGGCTGCGTGTCGGCGGCCGCGGGAGCGGGAGTGGGCTCCTGGGCGGGCGCCTCGCTGTGCTCCTCGATCTGCTGGGCGGGGGCCGGGGAACCGGAACTAAGTTCCCCCTTCATCTTCGCAAGCTCCTCGTCGACCGCCGGCTGGCTGGAGAGCTGCTTGAGCTGACGGTCGATGTCGTCTTCGCCGGAGCCCAGCGCCGTGACGTCGTCGAAGGTGCCCGCCGCTTCGAGCTCGGAGACGGCGTCGGCGCGCGCTTTCATGTTTTCGGTCTTGTCGACCGCGCGCTGCATCGCGAGGCCGACGTCGGCCATCTGCTCGCCCACGCCGGTCGCCGCCTCGGAGATCTTGACCTGCGCCTCGGCGGCCGAGTACTGCGCCTTGATGACCTCCTTCTTCGTCCTGAACGCTTCGATCTTCGCGCGCAGTTTCTGCTCTGAGTCGGTCAGCTTCTGCTGCTGGTCTTCGAGTTCTGCGACCTGCGTATCGAGCCCCTGCAGCTCGGTCTGGGCGACGTTCTTGCGCTCGAGCGCGGTGCGCGCCAGATCCTCCTGGCCAGCGGAGACGGCCTGGCGGGCCTGCGTGTCGAGCTTCACGACGCTCTGCTTCAACGTCGCCTCCTGCATCTGCAGGCGCTTCTTCGCGGTCACCACGTCGGCGATGCCCTTCTTCACATTCTGCAGCTGTTCGACCTGCTTCTGGTAGCTGTAGTCCAGCGTCTCGGCGGGATCTTCGGCCCGATCGAGCAGTTTCGAGACCTTCGCCTTCACGACGGTTGACATGCGCCCGGTCAGACCGGCCATCTGATCCTCCTATTGCTGGTTCTTCGGTCCGGGCGGTGGAGCCCGGCGGCCAAGGTCCAAGCGTAGCCGACCCTGGGTCGAAGCTCAGAGACCGAGCGGATGACGTACGACGAAGCCTTCATTGGCCGGTCGCAGCGGGCGCCAGCGCGGACCCTGCTCGTTCGACGGATCGTCGGCCGCGCTCGTGTCCAGACGCAGGCCGGCGACCGTCATGTAGGCGTGGCCCGGGTTCGCGAAGATCGTTACGTAGCGCCCGGCGCCGTGCGAGCCCCAGTCTTCGAATTCCGAGGAGTCCTCGGGAGCCTGCAGCAGGTTGGCGCCGTGCAGCGCGAAGGAGACGGTGCCCGAGCAGTCATAGCCGGGCGAAATGAACGAGGCGTGGCCGCCGCCATAGATGTAGGGCAGGCCGATCAGTTCGTTGCCGGCCCACACAATCTCCTGCACAGCCGCCGGCACCGACATCGGCGCCGCCGCAAGCCCGTCCACGTAGCGAGCGATCGTGCCCGGCACGAGCAGCTGCGGCTTCGTGTCCGCGGCCGTCCCGACGGGGCTGCCGCCGGTCGCACCGCCGGCGCCGCCGACCTGGCCCGCGGGCGTCGGCGGCACATAGGGGACGACCTGGCCGGTCACGGTTTTCTCATACACCGGGCCGGTGTATGCAATCTTTGGGGACGGCGCGGTGATCGGATCGGTATGCACCGGCTTGACCGGTTTCACAGGGGTGGTGGGGGTGGCGCCACCGCTCGCTGCCGGGGTCGGGGCCGGAGTCGCCGCGGCGACGCCGCCGGTCTCCGCCGCCGCGGCGGGCGTTGCCGCCACGGCCAAGATCGTCAGGCTGGACAGAATCGCGCTGAAAGTATGCAGCCGCAAGACAATTCCTCTTTCGTCGGCCTGCGGGGTTAGCTGACGGGCTAGCGCTGAAAGAGCCTGCGCTTCTCACGGTTCACCGTGGGATTCGCCCCAACAACTCGGGTCCCCCGTTCCCTGGCATCTAGTCAGGGATTCGGCATTCGGGCGGCAGACTAGCACGGTGCAATGACGGTTGCACCGGTTGCACGTCGTTTCGCAGGTTCTCCCCCGCAAATGCCGGTGTTTTGGGGGATCGTCGAGGGCCCCTCCGAAGCTTTGGTCGTGCAGACCCGCCCCTCTGGGATGCCCCGCAAGGCACCCATCCGGCATGCCTCGCAAAGCGCCGCTTCGTGCGCTGGGAGGCCCGATAGTGTCTCGCCATTGTGTTGTCCTTGCCCATGAACGCCCCAGCGCTTCGCCGTGTGGCGACTGTGCTCGTCTGCGCAGTGGCGCTCGCGGGCTGCGGCAAGTCGACGCCTTCATCCCCCAGCAGCCCAGGCGGCCCGATCGCGCAGGTGAGCACCGCCGGCGCCGGAGGCCTCGCTACGAAGAACACAACCCGACTCGGCGGCGCCGACCCGGTGATCGACGCGGCGGCGGTGGCGCGCGCGGTCTACCCCGGCCTGACGGCCGGATCGCGGCCGCAGGCGGTCGTCCTGGTGAACGACGAGGACTGGCCGGCGGCACTGGTCGCCGCCACGCTCGCGAGCGCGCCGCTTGGGGCGCCGCTGCTGTACAGCGAAGGCTCGACCCTGCCGGCGGTGAGCACTCAGGCGCTCGCCGCGATGCATCCCACCGGCGACGGCGAGGCGAGCGGCGCACAGGTGATCCGGATCGGAGCTCCCGCCGCCGCGCCCGCGACGCCTGCCGGCTATCGCACGACGACGCTGCTCGCGAGCGAACCCGCCGCGCTGGCGGCTGCTGTGGCGCGCTTCGCCGGCCGCGCGCACGGCGTAGCTCCCCGACAGGTGATCGTCCTCTCTGACGAAGTCCCACCCGCGCTTGCGATGCCGGCCGCAGGCCTCTCCGCCGAGAGCGGCGCGCCGATCCTGCTCGTCGGTCCTACCGGCGTTCCCACGGCCACGAGCTCTGAGCTGGCCGGCCTGCACCGGCCGACGATCTACGTGATCGGCCCGTCGGCCCTGCACAGCGGGGTCTTCGCCGAGCTCGCGCGCTTCGGTCCGGTCAAGCGCATCGGGGGCACATCGGGCGAAACGGCGAATACGGGTGGCAGCGGGGTGGGCGGAAATCCCATCCAAAACGCGATCGCGGTCGCGCGCTTCGCTGACGGGTCGTTCGGCTGGGGTATCCACGAACCCGGTCACGGCCTGGTGTTCGTGAACCCATCCCGCCCACTCGACGCCCCCGCCGCGGCCCCGCTCTCGGCCAGCGGCGACTTCGGCCCGCTGCTCCTGCTCGCCGCTTCGAGCTCACCCGCCGGGGTCTCGACTCCTGGCACTTCCTCGATTCCACCCGAGCTCACCACCTACCTCAGCGACATCAAACCCGCCTACTCCCCCCAAGTTCCGGCGGTCCGCAGCGTCTACAATCACGGCTGGCTGATCGGGGACGAACAGGCGATCTCGGCGGTCACCCAGGCCGAGCTCGACACGCTGCTCGAGACGACTCCCAGCGCCACCGCCACCGAAGAACCATCACTGCCGCTAGCCGAATAACCAACGATCCGCGCCGATACCTACATGAGCCAAGCCGAGGACCCCAACCGCATCGCCCGTGTCGGGCGCGAGCACGAGGTAAGCGTCGAGGACGTGCGCCAGCTGATGGGCGCCTCGACCCCCCATTTCGCGCTGCAGCTGCGCAACCGCATCGCCGCGCTGATCGCTGGGTTGAGCGCCGATCATCCCGCGCGGATCGAAGGCGAACGCGAGATCGCGCGCCTGCAGCGCCTCGGCTTCGAGGGCGAGACCCGCGGCGAGGGCGGGGAGCTGGGGGAGCGTCCGCTCGCCTCGCTCGACCTCGCCTGATCGACCTCGCCTGAACAAGCTCTCCTGAACGAGCTCTACTGAACAAGCTCGCCCGAGCGAAAAACTGCGGCGATTGCGCGGTTGCGGCCGATGGCCGCCGGAGGGCTTGCTTGACTGGAGTCGATGCTCGATATGCGCGCAAACCCCGCCGGGGAGGCCCGCTGCCCGTTCGATGCGTGCGACGGCAGCGGCTTCCTCGTCGACGAGGCGACGAACACCGCCCGCGACTGCGCCTGCCGGCCGCAGCGCATCGCCAACGCCCGCGCCCGCCGGCTCCGTGATCGCGTTCCGCGGCGCTACATGGACCTCTCCTGGGATCGCTACCCGCTCACGCAGATCGCCCAGGATCCGAACGTCGACTCCGTGCGCCAGGTCAAGCGGTTCTGCAACGACATCCATCGCAACCTCACGGAGGGCAAGGGCCTGTGGTTGATGGGTCACACGGGCACGGGCAAGACGACGCTCGGCTATATGGTCGCCGCCGCCGCGACCCGCGCCCAGCATTCAGTGCTCAGCTTCAACGCGGTCGCGCTCCTGAACCGCATCAGGGGAACGTTCGACTCAAACAGCCGTGAGACCACCGATGAAGTGATCGAGACGCTCGCAAGCGTCGATTTGCTGCACATCGAGGATCTGCGCGTCGTGCGACCGACCGAGTGGGTGCTCGAGCAGCTCTATCTGATCGTCAACGCCCGCTACGAGGGACGACGCTCGATCGTGTTCACCTCCGACATCGACTCCGACATCGACGGGCCGCTCGCGCCCGAACCACGCAATCTGGAGGAGCACATCGGCAAGCGCACGTTCTCGCGGCTGATGGAGATCTGCAGCGACCCGATCGTGATCGCCGGCCGTGATAATCGCGTCGAGAGCCGCGACAACCGCCTCCTCGATCCCGACACGCCCGCGCTGGGGCCCTCCTCACTCGACATCTTCTCCTCCGCGCCGGCCTGAGCTTTCAGTCAGCGCCGCCCCGCGAACACGCGCTCGCGCCTCGCGTCGAGGAAGCGCGCGCGCAGCACCTTGTAAAGGATCGTGCCGAGGCCGACATCGACGATCAGCAACCCCACGTTCAGCAGCTCCGGCACCTTCGTAGACGAGCTCACGATCAGAATCGTCGCCGTGTGAAAGACCAGCAGCGGCAGCAACGTCAGCAACAGGGTGTGCGAGCGATATCCGCTCAGGTGCTCGCGCAGCGTCACCTCGACGGTGCCGATCAACACCGCCGCGATCCCCGCGAACAGCGCCGGCTCACCGTGCGAGATCCCGCCGTTGCTCATCCGAAAGAGACCGAACGAGGCGCCGATCGCACCGACCAGGATCAGCAGCTCCGACAGCGGCAACGGATGCCAGGGCGCCTGCGGGCGCTCGCCCATCGACAGCGGATCCCGTCGTCCGCCGGCGCTGGCCGCACCGAGCCCTCCTTCCTGGGCCTGGGCCTGGGCAGCCTGGGGTTTACCGCCACTCGCCTTCGCGGCCGTTGAACGGCGCTTGCGCGAGCGCCCGCCACGTCCCCTGCTGCGGTTCGCCACGGCGCTAGCCTCCAGTCCCGGGATCAGGCCGGAGCTCGTCGCGCCACATCTCCGTCGATGCTAGCGCCTATGCTGACTTCGATGGCCACTCAAGCGCCGCTCGCGACTTCCGAGACACCCGCCGACCCCGGCATCCCCGGTAGCGCCCTCGCCGGGCCGTTCCCAGTCGGCGAGTACGCCGCCGCGCTGCGCCGGCAGCTGCGCTCGTTCGCGCGCGTCCAGCTCGTCGGCGAGCTCGTCAACCTGCGCGCCGCGCGCGCCCGCGTCTACTTCGAGCTGCGGGACGCCTCCGGCGCGATCTCCTGCGCGGTCTGGCAGCGGGATTGGGATCAGATCCTCGCCCGCGCGGGCGGCGAGGCGAGCGGGGTTTCATTCAATGGCATGCAGGTCGTGATCGCCGGCGGCTGCGACTTCTATCCCGGCAGCACGACGTCCTCGCCCAGCTTCTCGTTCTCGGTCACCGACCTGCGTGTGGCCGGCGAGGGCGACCTGCTCGCGCGGATCGATCGCTTGCGCAAGGCGCTAGACGCCGAGGGGCTGCTCGCGCTCCAACGACGTCTGCGGATGCCACTGCTACCGCGCACGATCGGCGTGATCACGGGTGAGAGCGGCAAGGCGCGCGACGACATCCTCGCTGCGCTGGCCCGACGTGGCTGGGCCGGACGGCTGATCTGGGGCTTCGCGCCGGTGCAGGACCGCCACGCCGCGCCCGCGATCGTCCGTGCCCTCGGAGACCTCGCCGCCGTGGGCGAGGTCGAGGTCGCAATCGTCGCTCGCGGCGGCGGCTCGCTCGCCGACCTGCTCTGCTTCTGCGACGAGACCCTCTGCCGCACGGTCGCGCTGCTCGGGGTGCCGGTGATCGCCTCGGTCGGCCACCACACCGACCGCACGCTGCTCGACGATGTCGCCGCGGTCAGCTGCTCGACTCCCACACACGCCGCGGAGGCGGCCGTCGGGCTCGACTGCCGGCGCGCCCGCGTCGAGGCCGCAGCAGCGGCCTCGCGGCTGCGCGAGCACGGGCGCAGAACGCTCCGCCCACGGGCGGCTCTGCCGGTCGCGGCGTCACGTTTGCGCGACCACGGCCGTCGCGCCGTGCTCTCTCGCGCGCGCCTGCTCACCACGCTCTCGCGCGCCCCCGCCGACCACCTCGCCCGCCAGCGCACGCGTCTACACCAGCAGTTGCGCGAGGCGCGAGCCGGCTCGCGCCGGCGTCTGACCGGTGAGCGCACGCTCACACAGCGGCGTGCGCTCGTGCTCCAGCGCAAGGTCCAGTCCTCGCTGCTGGACTGCCTGCGCCGGCACCCCAACGAGCTCAACCAGCTCGCTCTCACGCTCGCCGCCCACGACCCGCAGCGCACGCTCGAGCGCGGCTACGCGCTCGTCCAGTCCCCCTCCGGCGAGCCGATCTCCACGGCCGTCCGCGCTCGTGAGACCGCGGACGTGCGACTGCGCTTCGCCGACGACACGATCCCTGCGCGGGTACTCCCATGAGCGACGACGATTTCCAATCCGTGGCCACCCCCCAATCGGTCACCGACGCCGAGCCCATGACCGAGCCTCAGCCCATGACATACGAGACGGCCGCCGCGCGGGTCGAGGAGATCATCCGCCGCCTCGACTCCGGTGAGGCCAGCCTCACCGAGACGCTCGCGCTGGTCCAGGAGGGGAAGACGCTGCTCGAACTCTGCGCAGGCGAGCTCGAGTCCGTCGGCGCGGCGCTCGAGGAGTTGCGCCTGGACGAGCTCGTCGCGCGCCTGGAAGACGAGACATCCAAGTGAGCACCTACGAGCTGCTCGCCGAACTGCCCGTCGTGATCGACGGTTACGAGCTCGAAGGCCACGAGGTCGCCTTTTCAGAGGAATTCGTGCGCAAGACGACCGTGATCCGGCTGCAGGGCTCTGGTGAGGAAGGCCTCGGCGAGGACGTCACGTACGCCGCCGAGGATCAGGAGGCGCTGCAGAACGCCGGCGCGAGCGCGCCGCTTGCGGGCGCTTGGACGCTCGCATCCTTCGCCGCGCACCTGCGCGCGCTCGACCTCTTCCCGCAGCCGACCGAGCGGCCCGAGTTTCGCCTCTACCGATACTGGGCGTTCGACTCCGCCGCGCTCGATCTCGCGCTGCGCCAGGCGGGGACGACGCTGCAGGCCGCCCTGGGACGCGATTGCGAGCCGCTGCGCTTCGTCGCCTCGCTGCGCTTGGGCGAGCCGCCGTCGCTCGAGCCGTTGCAGCGGCGCCTCCACGTCGCGCCGGGGTTGCGCTTCAAGCTCGATCCGACGCCGTCCTGGGACGACGAGCTGATCGCGCACCTGGTCGCGCTCGGCGCAGTCGACTCGGTCGATCTGAAGGGGCAGTACGAGGGCACGATCGTCGACAATCCTGCCGACCCGGCGCTCTACCGCCGCGTCGTCGAGGCGTTCCCGGAGGCCTGGATCGAGGATCCGAAGCTCACGCCGGAGACCGAACCGGTCCTGCAACCGCATCGCGCGCGCGTCACCTGGGACGCGCCGCTGCACTCAGTCGCGGATATCGAGGCGCTGCCGTGGCCGCCGCGCACGATCAACGTCAAGCCCTCGCGCTTCGGCGGGCTGCAGACGCTGCTCGAGGTCTACGACCACTGCGCGGCGCATGGGATCGGCTGCTACGGCGGCGGCCAGTCGGAGCTCAGCGTCGGTCGCGGTCAGATCCAGTATCTCGCCTCGCTGTTCCATGCGGACGCGCCCAACGACGTCGCTCCCGCGGGCTTCAACCTGCCCGAGCCCCCGTCCGATCTGCCTTCCAGCCCGCTCGCGCCAGCGCCCTCCGCGCGTGGCTTTCGCTGGGGCTAGTGGGCGAAGAAGGACGATGCCAAAAGAAAAACGTACGACCATCAAAGACGTATAACTATCGTAGCTTGAGAAGGGGCCAAGCACGCAAGGCGCGGAATGCGTCACACTGACGGACGCAACTTCTATCCCGCTGTTCGGTTTGTTCATTCACAGCGGCTAAGGTCGATGGCCGCCGGTTCGAGGCAATCAGGTTTTCCGGCGCGGAGGGATTTTCATGGCGAACGGCGCCCCCCAGCGATCCATGCTTTCCATCACGGCAGTTGCGCTTGCGCTGCTCTGCCTGCCGATCGGCTACTGCCTGATCGGGCCGCCCGCGCCCGCGAACGCCGCCAACTCCGGCGGTGCCTCGGCTCCAGCCACCGGCAAGACGCCCCCCCCGAAGAAGACCACCTCCAAGCAGTCGACCAGCGCACATGTGCTCACGGTGCGCATCACGAAGGTCAGCTGCATGCCCGCCGCCAACTGCAACACCAACGCGCACGAGGTCTCCACGCACGGGACGCTCCTGCTGACGGGCAAAGGACTTGCGAGCGGCATGGCCGTGGCCTTCCCCGCCACCCCGGGCGGCCGCGCCGGACGCACCTCGCCCACCTCGCACCTACGCTCCGGCAAGCAGGGCCTCGAGCTGACCGTCCCGCTCAAGGCCCACTCCGGGCACATCATCGTGCTGCTCAGCCACGGGCGCTACACGAGCTCCTACGGGCCGATCACGATCGTGCGCTACGCACTACACCCGCCCACTCCGCCGAAGGTCGTCGCAGCCCCGACCGCCACCGCGGCGACGGGCACGGCGTTTGAAGGGCAGGGCATGTGGATCTGGTACGTGAGCGCCTCCGACGGCGGCAACCTGGCATCGATCATCACCCAGGCGCACGCGGCCGACGTGACGACGGTGTTCGTCAAGAGCTCCGACGGATCCTCGAACTACTGGAGCCAGTTCAGCCCCGAACTCGTCGCCCAGCTGCACGCCGGCGGGCTGAAAGTCTGCGCGTGGCAGTTCGTCTACGGGACGAACCCCGCCGGCGAGGCCAACCTCGGCGCCGAGGCGGTCGCCAACGGGGCCGACTGCCTGGTGATCGACGCCGAGGGCGAATACGAAGGTCGCTACGGCGCCGCCCAGACCTACATCACCGACCTGCGCGCGAAGATCGGGCCCTCCTATCCGCTCGGGCTCGCTTCGTTTCCCTATGTCTACGACCACACCTCCTTCCCCTACTCCGTCTTCCTCGGCCCGAACGGCGCGCAGTTCAACGCGCCCCAGATGTACTGGCGCGACATCGGCAACTCGGTCGACACCCTCTACGCCAACACCTACATCGCCAACCGCATCTACGACCGGCCGATCTACCCGCTCGGACAGACCTACAGCCATCCCTCCGGCGCCGAACTGCTGCGCTTCCGTGAGGAGGCCGTCGACTACGGCGCCACCGGCATCTCTTGGTGGGACTGGCAGGAAACGCCCGGCTCGGAGTGGACCGCGCTGGCGGAACCGCTCGCGCCGCTGACGAGCGTCACCCCCAACCCCGGCTACACCGAACTGACGCAGGGCAACCGCGGCGACCCCGTCCTGTGGATGCAGGAGCACCTCGCCGCCGCGATCCCCGCGCAGGCGACCACCGGCATCTTCGACGCGACCACCGCCGCGAACCTCGCTTCCTTCCAGTCCGCCCACGGGATCTCCCCGACCGGCAAGACCGAAGCGGCGACGTGGCAGGCACTTTTGGCGCTCCCGCCGGTCGCTGTGAACTGGACCGGCGGGGGACCTAGCGGCGGTTGAGATTCAGCCGGCTCTCAGACCCTCTGAATCAGGGTTCCCGTGCCGAGCCCGCCACCGCAGCACATCGTCACGAAGCCGATCTCCTTGTCGGAGCGCTCGAGCTCGTGCAGCAGCGTCGTGATCAGCCGCGCGCCGGTCGAGCCGAGCGGGTGGCCGAGCGCCATCGCGCCGCCGTTGACGTTGACGCGATCCATGTCGGGGTTGTGCTCGCGCCGCCAGGCCGCCACCACGGGGGCGAAGGCCTCGTTGATCTCGATCAGGTCGATGTCGTCGATCTTCATCCCGTTGCGGTCGAGGATCTTGCTCGTCGCGGGGATCGGGCCCTCGAGCATTTTCACCGGGTCGCAGCCGACGGTCGTCTGGTCGACGATCCGCGCGCGCGGGGTCAGGCCAAGCTCCTTGGCCTTCTCGGCGCTCATCAGCAGCACCGCCGCGGCCCCGTCGGAGATCTGCGAGGCGTTGCCCGCGGTGATCTTCCCGTCGGGCTTGAACGCCGGCTTCAGCTGCGACAGCGTCTCCAGGCTCGTGTCGGGACGGATGCCCTGATCGGCGACGAGCTCCTGTCCGTCGACGGTCATCGGCACGATCTCGCGCTCGAAGCGTCCCTCCTGCGTGGCCTGATTCGCCAGCCGGTGCGAGCGCACCGCGAGCTCGTCGAGCTCGCTGCGGGAGATCTCCCACTGGTCGGCGATCATCTCGGCGCCGAGGCCCTGGCCGACGATGTTGTGCTTGGCCATCAGCTCCGGTGTGAACGCGAAGCCGAACTCCTCCTGCGTCTTCATGCCCGCCGAGAACGGGAAGTGGCCCATGTGCTCGACGCCCGAGCCGATCATCGCGTCGTGCACGCCCGCGGCGATCAGCGCCGCGGAGAAGTTCACGGCCTGCTGGGCGGAGCCGCACTGACGATCGACGGTCGTGCCGGGCGTCTCGATCGGCAGGCCCTCCTGCAGCCAGGCGTTGCGCGCGATGTTGAAGCCCTGCTCGCCGAACTGCTGCACGCAACCGGCGATCACGTCCTCGACCTCTGAGGCGTCGATGCCGGAGCGCTCGATCACCTCTGCATAGACCTTCCCGAGCAGCGCGTTCGGGTGGATGTCCTTGTAGTAGCCCTTCTCCTTGTGCCCGCGCCCGATCGGCGTGCGCACTGCCTCGACGATCACGACCTCACGGCCCTCTGCTTGCCTCATGGTGGAAGTCCTCCTGCGGTCTGTTGCTCGGGATTGAGCGGTGGGGAACCCGTACGCTTCTGGAAGATTAGTGGTGCGCTTCTGGAAGATGCGCGGCTCCCTGCGGCGCCTGCACCCTCTACTCTACCGCGTCATCGGCACTAGATTGACTGGTCAGTCAATCCGGTGAGAGAAGCGCGGAGAAAGGCACAAGTGGACGAACATCTGGCAATTGTCGGCAGCGGCGCGATCGCCTGCGGGCTCGCCGCGACCGCGGCTCATCACGGTCCGGTGTTGCTGCTCGCCCGCTCGCAGGACTCGGCCGAGCGTGCGCGCGCGACCGTCGAGCGGACGCTCGCCCGGCTCGGCGCGGATGTCGACCCCGAGCATGTCCAGATCGTCACAGATCCCCACGTGCTCGCGCCGGCCACTTTCGTGGTCGAGGCGGTGGTCGAGGATCACGACGTCAAGGCCGGACTGCTGGCGGAACTGAACCAGATCGTCGGCCCCGAGGCGCTGCTGGCGAGCACCACCTCATCGCTCTCGGTGCAGCGCCTCGCGCAGGCCAGCGGGCGTCCCGAGCGGTTCGTCGGGCTGCACGTGTTCAACCCGGTAACGCGGATGCGGCTCGTCGAGCTGATCTTCCCCGATGGCGCCAGTGCGGACACGCGGCAGCGAGCGCTCGCGCTGTGCGAGACCTTCGAGAAGCAACCGGTCGAGGTCCCCGACATCCCCGGCTTCGTCGTCAACCGACTGCTGTTCCCTTACCTGTTCAGCGCTGTCCGTTTGCTGGAAGAGACGGGCATGGACCCAGGCTCGATCGACACCTGCATGCAACTCGGGGCGGGCCATCCGATGGGTCCCCTCGCGCTGCTCGACCTGATCGGGCTCGACGTCTCCAAAGCGATCGGCGAGACGATCGGCGAGCGGATCCCCGCCCGCATCGAGTCGCTCACGGCCGACGGCGCGCTGGGGCGCAAGAGCAAGCGCGGGTTCCACACCTACTGAGGAGCATGGAGAAGCGCGCCGCCGGCAGCTCTTCCCAAGAATTTATCTTGAGCCAGGTGACTTTTAGCTCGCCTTCATCAAGCTCGCGATACTTGTAGCTGCGACACAGCAGTCGCACGCACACCGCCTCCTCCCAGTGCGCACCCTCCGGCTCGCTCCCCCCGCGGGCCGGAGGTGTGCCTGGGGCGGTTTCTCTCCCGGCTCCCCCGTCCCACCCCAGCCGGCTCGCCTGCTCTCTCGCGATCTCCGCGCCGGCTTGCGCCTAGGAATCGGCGCTCTCGCGGCGGACTTCGCGCGGTGGCGCCGGCCGGCGCTCGCGAATGCGCACCGCCTCGATCCGGTTCTCGCGCACCGACTCCACCCTGATCGAGAAGCCGTCGGCGTTGACCGTGTCTCCCCGCTGGGGCAGACGCCCGAGCTCGGCGAAGACGAAACCCCCGACCGAGTTGTAGGCGTCGCTGTCGACCGGCAGATCGAGGCCGTAGTCAGCCAGGTCGGTCACCGCCACGTGCCCGCGCACGAACCAGTCGCCGCTGGCCAGCTTGCGAACCTCGCCGGCGGCGGGGTCGGTTTCGTCGGCGATCTCGCCGACGACCTCCTCGACGATGTCCTCGACCGTCACGATCCCCACGACCCTGCCGTACTCGTCCACGACCACAGCCAGGGAGGTGCGCTGGCGCTGCAGATCCGCGAGCAGATCGTCGAGCGGCTTGGTCTCCGGCACGATCGGGGCGTCGTGCACGAGCGGCTCGAGCGTCGCCTGCGGGCCGTCCTCCATCAGCGTCTTGATCAGCGAGTTGGCGTGCACCAGACCCCTTACCCGATCCCGGTTCTCCTCCTCGGTGACCAGCAGCCGCGTGTGACCGCTGGAGATACACAGCTTCAATGCCGTCTCGACGTCCTGGGAGACGTCGACGGTGACGACCGCCGGGATCGGCGTCATCACCTGGCGGGCCTCCTGCTCGTGCAGGTGGAACACGCCCGTCAGCATCCCCGCCTCGCCCGGGTCGATCTGCCCGCCGGCGTGAGACTCGGCGATCAGGCGCTTGAGCTCGTCGGGCGAGCCGCCCTCCTGCTCGCGGGTCATGTCGACCCCGAGCAGGCGCAGGATCCGGTTGGACACGGCCGTGAGCGCGACGATCACCGGATGGAACAGCACCCTGAAGGCTTGCAGCGGGCGCGCCACCCGCCGCGCGACCGCCTCAGCACGATCGATCGCGTAGAACTTCGGAACCATCTCGCCGGCGACGAGCTGTACGGAGGTGACGATCAGGTAGGCGAGGATCACGGCGATAGCGACCGACACGCCGTGGCTGATCGTGGTCCCGAACGCTTCCTTGAGGATCTCGGCGAGCGCCGGAGCGCCCAGCGCGCCGATTGCGATCGAGGTCATCGTCACGCCGATCTGGACCGCCGAGATGTAGTCGTTGATGTTCTCTAGCTGTTCGAGCGCCAGCGTCGCCCCCCGCGCCCCTTCCTCCTGCATCACCTCCAGACGCGCCTTGCGCGAGCGCACGAGCGCGTACTCGGCGATCACGAAGAACGCGTTCACCGCGACCAGCACGATCGCGAAGATGAGCTTCAGGCCGTTCACGCGAGCGAGTCGATGCCTGCCGCCAGCGCGAAGTCGGCCTCCGTAAGACCGCCCTCGGAATGGGTGCTCAGATCCAGGCGCACCTTGTTCCAGCCGTGCACGCTGATGTCCGGATGATGATTCGCCGCCTCCGCGGCCTCAGCCACCTCGTTGACGAACGCAATCGCCTCCGCGAAGTCCGCGAACGTCCACTCGCGCACGATCGCCTGCCCCTCACGGCGCCAGTGGCTATCCGCGAGGCGTTCTTCGACTTCCTGGTCGGCCAGCGCCGTCATCGGGATAAGAGTAGGCCCTCCTGACGATGCCAACGGCGGGCGGGGCGGGCGGCGGGCAACGCTCGGCCGCTCGCGGTCTCCGTGGGCACCGGCATTACAGTCACTGGATGCGCATCATAAGCCTCGTTCCCCACGCCACGGAACTACTGTTCGCGCTCGGTCTCGGCGCGGAGGTCGTAGCGGTCACGCACGAGTGCGACCATCCGCCTCGCGCTCTCGAGCTGCCACATGTCACCCGCGATGCGCTACCCGGCGGATTGAGCGCAGCCGAGATCGACGCAGCCGTGCGTTCGCGCACCGAGTGGGGTGAAGCGATCTACGAGCTCGACAAGGACGCGCTGCGAGCGCTGGAGCCGGATCTGATCGTGACGCAGGCGCTCTGCCCAGTCTGCGCCGTCTCCTACGAGGACGTCGCCAAGCTCGCCGCCAAGCTGCCCTCGCGGCCGCGGGTCATCGCGCTCGACCCGCACACCTTCGGCGAGTCGCTCGGGGACATACGCACGGTCGCCGAGGCCACCGATCGCCGCGCACGTGGCATCGAGCTGGTGGGAGAGATCGCCGCGCGCATCGACCGGATCAAGCTCGCCGTGCGTCGCGCGCCGGCGCGACCGCGCGTGGCTGCGCTGGAGTGGCTGGACCCGGTGTTCGTCGCTGGCCACTGGACGCCCCAGCTGATCGAGCTAGCCGGCGGCGAGGATATCCTCGGCCTGCCCGGCGAACGCTCGACCGTCGTGCCGTGGACGCTCGTGCGCGAGGCCGCGCCGGAGATCGTCGTGGTGATGCCCTGCGGCTACGACGCCCCGCGAGCGCTCGTCGAGGCTTCGGGGCACCGCGAGGCGCTGGCCGAGCTCGGCGCCCGGCGCGTGGTGGCCGTCGACGCCTCCGCCTACTTCTCACGCCCCGGGCCGCGCCTCGTCGACGGGCTCGAGTTGCTGGCGCACATCCTCCATCCGGGCCTCGTCCCGCGCGCGACGGGCGAGGCGCTCGCCGTGGAGCTTTCAGGTGGCCGCGACGGCAGGCGCCCCAACGGCGGTGAGCGCCCCCTCGATCGCGCGGGCGCCGGTGGTCGCGGGAACCCCGGCGATCACGCAGACGACGCCGCCGAGAAGACCGGCGAGCATCCGGTGCGCCCCGGCACGCATCACTGAGTCGGTTCGATCAGCGGCGTGGAGGCTGAGGCTTCGACCTCGGTCGCCTTTGCGACTGCGATCGAGCCCGCGAACGCCGCGACGCCGATCATCGCGCAGCCGGCCAGCGCGAGCGCCTGCGAGCGGTAGCGATCGCCGAGACCGAGCACTAGCGCCGCAATCGCACCGCCGATCAGGCCGCCGATGTGCCCACCCCAGGAGATGCCGGGCAGCGCGAAGCTGATCACCAGGTTGAGCAGGATCAAGCCACCGACGCCGCTCTGCATGATCGGGATCTGCCGCGCCCGCATCTCCACGGCGGCCGCGCCCATCAGACCGAAGATCGCCCCCGAAGCGCCGACCGTCGGCGAGTGCGGCGTCACGAGCAGCGCGCCGAAGGAGCCGCATAGCAGCGAGACCGCGTAGATCGTCCCGAACTTCACCCGCCCCAGGGCCGGCTCGAGCATCTGGCCGAGGATGTAGAGCACGTACATGTTGAAGCCGATGTGCAGCAGGTCCTCGTGCATGAAGCCGCTCGTCACGATCCGCCACCACTGGCCATGCGCCACGCCCAGCGTGGGCAGGCCGCTGAGGCTGCCGAACAGGGCGCCTTCTTCGTAGACCTTTCCCGACGGCCCGCCGGTCAAGGTGAAGCTGCCCTCGGTCAGGAACACCACGACGTTGATGACGATCAGCGCAATCGTCAGCTCGGGCCGGCGCACCGTGCTACGCAACGTCTTCACTTGCGTCTTCTGCCGGGCGCACTCCGGACAGCGCATCCCGACCGGTGTGGTGGTCATGCAGTCGGGGCAGATCGGCCGCCCGCAGTTCGAGCACGAGACCCCCGTCTCGCGCGAGGGGTGGCGATAGCAGGTGGCCATGTCCGGGCAACTAGCCTATCTCGGTTGGCTGCGCCCACGATCCGATCACGCGCCAAGCATCGCCGGCGATCATGCGAACGAACCGCGCGCATGCAGCCAGCTGGAAAGTCCCCAGCCGATCCCCCTCCCGGAGCGTGCTACACCGACGCGACGATCACGGGACTGCGCGTCGGCGCAAGGCTGCCGCCGGCCGGCTCTTCGGTGACCATCACTTTGCTCACGCCCTGCAGGTCGCCCGGCACGCCGACCGTGCCGTTGCCCTGGTCGGTGACGGAGAACAGCGCGTCGGTCGGCTCGGGCGGACGCGAGCCGACTTTCAGCCACACCTCGTAGATGTGCCCGAGCGCCGGCGCCGGCATGCCCGTCACCTGGAGCTCTACATGCGAGCCGACTTTGCGCAGCGCCGCGGTGGCCCGGTGACCGGCGGCGGGCGGTAGGACCTGGGCCTGAATCACGCGCGTCTGCTGGCTCGAGCCGGTGTTGAGCGCGAGCGCGCCGATCAGCACGCCGGCGGCCAGGGCGCCCGCCGCGACCATTGCCGGCAACACGCGCCAGCGCCAGATCGAACGTGTACGCACAACAGGACGATCGGCCTCGTTGCCGGCCGCCCGCAGCAGTTCGGCCTCGCCTCGCACCACGCTCATCAGGCGCGCTCGCACGTCGGCCGGCGCCTCCACGTGCGGAACGGCGAGCGCCAGCGCGTCGGCCGACCCCTGCAGCTGAGCCACCTCCTCGCGGCACTCCGCGCAACTCGCCAGATGCTCGCGGAAGGGCTCGACCTCGTGCTCGTCGAGCGCGCCGAGGACGTAGGCGCCGGCATCCGCGCACCGCTCGCAGCCGTGCTCGCTCATGCTCATGAGAGCACCTGCTCTGGACCCAATTGTGATCGCATCTTCTGCAGGCCGAGTCGCATGCGCCCCTTGACGGTCCCGATCGGCGTGTCGAGCATCGACGCTATCTCACTGTGGCTGAAGCCGCCGAAGTAGGCGAGCTCGATCACGTGGCTCTGCTCGGCGGGCAGGCCGTCGAGGACCGTGCGGATCTCGCGCGCCTCGTCGCGACGGCCGACCTCCTCGTCGGTGCGATCGGGCGCCTCCAGGCGCTCCTCGATGCCCTCGTCGCTGACCCTGCCGCGTTCGTGGACCTTGCCCCGGCGCAACGCGTCGATCGCGCGGTTGTGGACGATCCCGAGCACCCATGTGCGCACGCTGCCGCGCGTACGGTCATAGCGCACGCCGCTGCGCCAGGCCGAGAGGAAGGCCTCTTGGACGACCTCTTCGGCGACCTGGCGTTTGCCGCACATACGAAACGCCAGCGAGAAGGCGACGTTCGTGTGACGCTCGTAGAGGATCGCGAACGCGGCGTCGTCGCTCTCGGCCACGAGCTGCATCAGGTCCTCGTCGGCGAGACGCCGCAGGGCGGTCGAGGCGGACTCGGCGGAGCGCTTGTACTTGATCATCTCGGATGCTGATACGCAGCCGGACGTCGCCGCGGATCAGCGGTCGCCGAGCAGCTTGCGCGTCTCCCGGCCGAGATCGCGCGCCGTACGCTCCGCCGCCTCCCGCGCGCCGCTGAGACCGCCGGAGGAGGCGTGTGACCGATGCCGAGCGCGCATCAGCACCAGCGCGACCCCCGCGCCACCGCCGGCTACGAGCGCGGCCGCCGGCCGGACCCAATTGCGCGGATCGCGCATCGCCGAGAGCTCCCACTCTTGGAGCTCGTCCGCGGCCATCTCGGTGATGCTCTCCAGCGTGCCCTCCAAGCGCAGGGCCAGGTCCTCGGGCGGCTCCACAGGCGCGAGCGCTTCGCGGAGCAGCCCCTCGAAGTTCGGCAATGCCTCACTCATCGCGATGTCTCACCTCGCTCATCAGGATTGATCCTCCTCATCGCCGGGGTCGTTCACGAGCCCCTCGAGCTGCTTGACGGCACGATGGATCAGCACCTTCGTGGCCCCGTCCGAGCGACCCAGCGCACGCGCGATCTCGCGGTTGTCCATGCCGAGCGCGAAACGCATGATCAGCGCCTCGCGCCGATCCTCCGGCAGCCGGCGCACGCCGCCGAGCACACGCGTCAGCTCCTCGCGGCCCTCGACCAGCTGCTCGGTCGTGTGTGGCGCCACCAGCGTGGTCGACTCGTCGATCGGCGTCGCCGGCTTGCGCGCGCGGTCGCGGTAGAGGTTGGCAGCGAGGTTGTGCGCGATCCGGATCAGCCACGGCCGCAACGGCCGCCCCCGCGATTCTTGCTGCGCACGCTCGAAGTGGCGGTAGGCCTGCAGAAAGGTCTGCTCGGTCAAGTCCTCCGCGTCGTGATGATTGCCGACGCGGTAGTAGGCGTAGCTGTAGATGTCGCGCAGATGCGCACGGTAGAGCTCGGAGAACTCCGCGTCGAGCTGCGCCTTGGGCTTCCGCTGCGACCGCTCGCTCGATTTCCCGGACTTCTCTGACTTCTCTGACCTCTGCTCGGCCTCGTCCACTCATCGCACCCTATCCCTCCGTCTTTCCCGCGCGTGACCCGAGTTGGGTTCGACCCGCTCAAGCCGCGCGCGATATCTCGCGCTGTGGAGCTTCGTGGACGGTCGCCGGGGGACGAACCTTGGGGGTGCCGCCCAGCCAGTCCCATTGCAGGCTCACGCAGGCCCAGACGCGCTCGGTCACGCCGGCGGCGAGCGCGGGCGAGCAATCTTCGACCGTCGGGAACAGCAGTGGACGGCCGACGCGGATGCGGACCTTGCGTGGGCGGATACGCCAGCCCCTGCGCACGGCGTCTGAGCCAATCACCGCAACCGGCGCCACTGGCGCGCCGGTCTCCAGCGCCAATCGCCCGACGCCACGTTTCGGTGAGCCGAGCGGCCCCGTCCGTACGCGGGTGCCCTCGGGGAACACGACCACGCAGTCGCCGCGCCGCAGGATCGCGCGGGCCGTATCCATCGCGTCCCGATCGCCGGCGCCACGGTCGACGGGGAAGGCGCCGAGCGCGTTCAGCACCCACGCCTGCCAGCGCTTTTCGAACAGCTCGCGCTTGGCCATGTAGTAGACGGGACGCCGCACGAGCGTGCCGATCACGAAGGGATCGAGGAAGCTGCGGTGGTTGGCCGCCAGCAGCAGCGGGCCCGTGCGTGGCAGGTGCTCGCGGCCGACGCGCTGCAGGCGGAAGTAGATGAGAAAGAACGGCACTAGCACCGCCCGCAGCGTCCAGTAGAGAGGCGGGTTCACACCGCTCCTCAACGCGTGCTCGCGGAAGGAGCCCAGGCTCGCCGCCCGCTCGTCCACTTGGCGCGCGTCCGGCCGGCGCTCATCCACTCGGCGCTCATCCGGCCGAGCGGGCTCGATGTGCAGCTCCGCGAATCGGCGATCCATGCTTTGGGTACACCGCACCGGGGGACCCCGTTACAGTTGACCGACGATGGGAATCGACTACGGCAGAACTCTCCGCGGAGCGATCGCGGGCGCCCTCGCAGCCGGCGTGTGGGCGGCGCAGATGCCGCTCGACAAGCGCGCCTTCAAATCGGAGTTCGACGACGTCGCGCTGCTCGGCAAGGCGCTGACCCGCGGCGAGGGGTGGCCAGCCGCGGGTTGGGCGCTGCACGTGCAAAACGGGGCGCTGTTCGGCGCCGCCTACGCAAACATCGCGCCGCGCATGCCGCTGCCCTCGTGGGCGCGCGGGCCGGTGGCGGCGAGCGCGGAGAACCTCCTCACCTGGCCGCTGACGGCCCTCACCGACCGGCTGCATCCGGCGCGCAAGGAACTGCCAACGCTGCTATCGAACCCACGCGCATTCGGCCAGTCGGCCTGGCGCCACCTGCTGTTCGGCGTCCTGCTCGGCGAGCTCGAGCGGCGGTTGAATGCCCAGGAGCCGGTCGTGGCCCCGCCCTCGCCCCCGGCGACCGCCTCGAGCAACGGTCACGGCACGCTCGAGCACGCGATCCCCGTCGGCTGAGACTGAGCACCGGAGGCTGGGAGGCCAGACGCGGCGCCGGTAGGATGCGTGCACCACGCCGACGTAGCTCAGCTGGTAGAGCACCGCTCTTGTAAAGCGGATGTCGCCGGTTCGATCCCGGCCGTCGGCTCTGCCGATGTGGGCGCTGTCTGGGCTCGATGTCGACGCCCGACCCTCGACCTAGGTGCACCCGCGCCCACCGCTCGATGCGGATGCCCGATCGCTTGATCGAAGGCTTGATCGAAGCGCGCCCGGCCCTCACCCTTGCTGTTGGCCCCAACCGGCTTACGCCTCCTCCGCGAGCGCCCGCCGCAGCACCTCATCGAAGGACAGCGGCTCGATCCCGAACGGAGCGGCGCCGGAGGGGTCGGTTACGACCGTTGCCGTCGTCAGCCCCTCCACGAGCGGACGGGCGACGTTCGTGTCGACCGGGGTGACGAGGCCGAGCCACAGCGAGGAGAGCCACGGCGTGACGAACGGGACCGGCAGCTTGCGCCGCGGGCGAATACCCATCGCCACGGCCATGCGGTCGAGCATCGCCCCGTAAGAGAGCACGTCGGGACCTCCGATCTGGACCTCGCGGCCCGCCGACTCGGGCACGTCCGGCGCACGGGCGAGGTAGGCGATCACATCGTCGATGCCGATCGGCTGGGTGGGCGTCTTCAGCCAGGACGGGGCGATCATCACCGGCAGCCGGCGCACGAGATAGCGCAGGGTGCGGTAGGACTCGCTCTCGGCGCCGACGACCATCGCCGCGCGGAAGTAGGTCAGCGGCGGACCCTCGTCGGCGAGGATCCGCGCGGTCCGGTCGCGGCTGCGCAGGTGCTTTGAGGCGCTCTCGTCGCCGAGACCGCCGAGGTAGACAACGCGTCCGACGCCCTCGCGCTTGGCCATTCGCGCGAAGTTCAGCGCGCCCTCGTGCTCGCGCTGCTCGAATCCCTTGCCGCCGGCCATCGCGTGGATCAGGAAGTAGGCGACGTCGATCTCGCTGCCGGCGCCCTCGAGGCTCGCCGCGTCGGTCACGTCGCCCCGGCGCAGCTCGCAGCCCTCGCGCTGTAGCTGCTGCGCCCGCGCGGGGTCGCGCACGAGACAGCGCACGCTCACCCCCGAACCGGCCAGTGAGGAGCTGAGGCGACCGCCGATGAATCCGGTCGCCCCTGTGACAAGCGCGCGCGTTGCGATCCTTCCAGGTTATCCCTCCGCCCCGGTCATCGCGCGATCGCGGAAGCCGGGGGTGGGATGACGCCCGTTTCTCAGGCTGCCACCGCGCGCGCGTCGAGGTGCGCGCCAACCTTGCGCTTGACGCGCTGCAGCGCATTGTCGACCGTCTTGCAGTCGCACTCCAGACGCTCGCCGACCTGCTCGTAGGAGTAACCGTCGAGATACAGCCCCAGCACGCGACTCTCGAGCTCGGACAGCGCCGTCGAGAGGCAGCCGACGAGCGAGCGCAGCTCCTCGGATGAGATCACCTGGTTTACGGGGTCGTGCACGCTCGGGCCGGGCAGCACCTGATCGAGCGTCGGCACGTCCTCGCCGGCGCCTGCGGGCGTCGAGGAGAAGGAGACATACTGGTTCAACGGCGTGTGCTTGTTGCGCGTCGCCGTCTTCACGGCGGTGATTATCTGGCGGGTGATGCAGAGCTCCGCGAAGTTGCGAAAGCTCGACTCGCGATCGAAGCGGTAGTCGCGGATCGCCTTGTACAGGCCAACCAGGCCCTCCTGGATCAGATCTTCGGAGTCGCCGCCCGCGAGGAAGTAGGAGGAGGCCTTCAACCGCACAAAACCGTGATAACGCCTGACGAGACGGTCGTAGGCGTTGCGGTCCCCCTGCTTGGCGAGAACGATCAAGAAACTGTCCTCAACCTTAGGTTCAGAGTTACTGATACTGGAGATTCGTGCCACGAGCAGATCCTTTCTCAGGCTGCGCGCAGCCCGAATTTGCTCAGTGGCGCACTCCTCCCCTGGCGCCAAAGCTATGTTTGTCTAAGGTTTCTTCAACCTTAGGTTCAGCGTTATGTCGAGGCGAGCCTCTCACAGTTATGGAGCCTTGTCAAGAGGGGCGAGAGCGATTCTGCAAGATCTCGTACAAGATCGCCGACGCCGCCGCGCTCACGCCGAGCGATTCAATCGCCCCCAGCACCGGTAGCGCGACCAGCTCGTCGCACGCCGCCGCGACCCGCGGGCGCAGGCCGTGTCCCTCGCTGCCGAGCACGAGCACCACCCCGCCGCCTTTGTAATCGGGCTTGTCGTAGGCGACCGCGGCCTCCCCGCTCGCGCCGTAGGACCAGCATCCGGCGGCGCGCGCGTCGATGAGAAAGTCGGCGATGTTCCGCACCCGTGCGAGCCGCAGATGCTCGACCGCGCCGGCCGACGCCTTGCACACAGCCGGTGTGACTTCGGCCGCGCGGCGCTCTCCGATCACCACGCCGGCGGCGCCGGCGCACTCCGCAGTGCGGCAGATCGAGCCCAGGTTCTGCGGGTCCTGCACCTGGTCGAGCGCCACGATCAGGGGGTCTCCACCCGCGAGCAGCTCGCCGGCTGAGCTGTACGGATACCCGCCCGCCTCCGCGCAGATCCCCTGGTGGGCAGGCGAGCCACAGCGGCGCTCGACCTCATCGGCGGTGGCGTCTTTGACCTCCACCCCCTGCAGCCATGGCTCGCGCGCGACCCCCGCGGTGGCCCATATCTCACCGACCGCGTGCTTGCGGCGACCCCGCAAGGCCTCTCTGATCGGGTTACGCCCGTAGAGGATCAACGGCCGGTGAGCAGCGTCAGCTCAAACCCACCGGCAACGTCCCTGACCTCCCAGCCCAGCTCTTCGATCTCCGCGCGCAGGCGGTCGGCGGCCTCGAAGTCTCGTGTCGCGCGCGCCTGCTCTCTGTCCGCCGCCCTACGCGCGACTTCTGCGGGAGGGGTGGGCGTCGTGTCCTCGAGCAGGTGCACAAGCCCGAGCACCGACATCATCTCGCGCAGGTCCCGCGCCCCCACCGGCCGGTCACGTCGATTTGCCTCACGCACCCAATCGAACACCGCCGCCAGCGCACGGGGGGTGTTGAAATCGTCGGCCAGCGCCTCGCAGAACCGATCGGCGATCGGCCGCATCTCAGGCGGAGAATCGCCCCCCACTAGACGCCGGGCCGTATCCCCGATGCGGCCCACGTTGGCCTTGGCCTGCTCGAGCGCCGCCTCTGAATATGCAAGCGGCTGGCGATAGTGACCCGAGATCAGATACATCACGACCGTCTCCGCCCCGTACTGCCCAATCACCTCGTGCAGCGGCGCGATGTTGCCAGCGGACTTGGCCATCTTCTCGCCCGTCAGCTGGATCATCCCGTTGTGCATCCAGATCCGCGCCAGCTCCTGCCCCCGTGCGGCGCGGGTCTGGGCGGCCTCGTTCTCGTGATGGGGAAACAGCAGGTCCGAACCGCCGCCGTGGATGTCGAAGCCGATCCCCAGCGCGTCCTCGGCCATCGCCGAGCACTCGATGTGCCAGCCGGGGCGACCCTCGCCCCAGGGGGCCTCCCACCAGGTGTCCTCACCCTCCTTCCGTCCCTTCCACAGGGCGAAGTCGAGCGGGTCCTCCTTACGGGCCGAGCCCTCTTTGTCCTCGCCTTGATCCATCTCCTCGACCCGCCGGTGCGACAGGGACCCGTATCCGGAGTCCGAACGCACCCGGAAGAAGACGTCTCCTTCCGTCGCATAGGCGTGCCCGGTGTCGATCAGCGTCTGGATGTAGGAGATGATCGATCCAATCGTCTCCGACGCCAGCGGCTCGCGATCGGGACGACCGAGCCCGAGCGCGTCGGTATCGGCGAAGTAGCGCTCGGTCATCTCCCGCGCCAGCTCATCGCTCGGCCGGCGCTGCGCGCGGGCTGCGTCGTAGATCTTGTCGTTCACGTCGGTGACGTTCACGACCAGCGTCGTCTCATAGCCCTCGTGTTCGAGAAAGCGCTTCACGAGGCTGAAGACGACAAACGGCCGCGCGTTACCGATGTGGATGCGGCTGTAGACAGTCGGGCCGCAGGCATAGATGCCGACCTCGCCGGGGTCGCGCGGGCGCAGCGGCAGAAGCTCGCCGCTGCGCGTGTCGTGCAGGCGGATCTCACGCTTCGTCGGCTCGCTCATTGCGCGCTACTCATCTCCGGTCCGCTCGCCGCCGGCCTGCGTGTCGCCAGCCCGTGTGTCGCCAACCCGCTCAGCACCAGCCCGCCCCCCGGACGACCCCTCATCGAGGCTTGCAATCGCAAGCGCCGCCGCACCCTCGCCACGACCCACGAACCCGATCCCCTCACCCGTGCTCGCCTTGACGTTCACGCGTCTCTCCTCCAACCCAATTGCCTGCGCCAGCCGCTTCCGGATCTCATCGCGGTGTGCTCCCAGCTTCGGACGCTCCATCACCACCGTGCAATCGACGTTCACGACTCCCAGCCCAGCGGCGCTCAACTTCGCCACGACGTCCCTGAGCAACTCCAGCGAGTCGGCGTCGCGCCAGCGCTCGTCGGTGTCGGGAAAGTGCTCGCCGATGTCGCCCAGCCCGGCCGCGCCGAGCAGCGCGTCGATCACCGCGTGGGTCAGCACGTCCGCATCGGAATGCCCCTCCAGCCCGAGCTCGCCGGGAATCTCAACACCTCCCAGGACGAGACGATGTCCCGGGGAGAGGCGGTGCGAGTCATAGCCAATCCCCGCAAGGCTCGTCATCGGAGGGCGGTCCCAGGCCGGCTGGGGTCGATGCTCTCCAGCCGCCGCTCGCGTCGCTCGAACACACACAGCTCGCCGACGCCCGCCGACTCGAGCAGCTCCAGCGCCTGCTCGTAATCGGCGCCGACGTCCTCGGGCCGGTGCGCATCGCTTGAGAGCGCCACCGGCGCCCCGGCTTCCAGGCACATCTCCAGGAACGCCGGCGCCGGGTAGAGCTCCTGCGCGCGCTTGCGCAGCCCCGCCGTGGAGACCTCAACCGCGATCCCCGACTCGGCGATCCCCTCGATCGCGAGCTCGTAATAGCGGCGCAGATCCCCCTCCGGGCGCGGGCGGTCGGAGCCCCACACCTTCACGAGGTCGGGGTGCGCGAGGATGTCGAACAGGCCGCTGCGCGCCGCCTCGCCGAGGGTCTCGAAGTAGCGCCGCCAGATCTGCTCGGGGGTGTGGGCCTGACCATGCCAGATCGAGTAGTCCTCCATGTCGACCGCCTCATCGCGCAGGAAATGGACCGAGCCGATCACATAGTCGAAGTCGCGAGCCTCCAGCAGGCCCGCCATGCGATCCTCGCCGCCGGGCACGAAGTCCGCCTCGATCCCCAGCTTCAGATCGGTCTGCTCGCGCACGAACTCACAGTAGGCGTCGAGATCCTCGCGCGCGTTCGCCTGCCAGAACGGGTGCTTCCACACGTCGAGCGCCTGTTCGAAGCGGTAGATGTGCTCGGAGGCCCCGAGCTCGGCGATTCCGCGCTCGCTCGCCGCCTCCCGGTAGCGTTCAGCGTTCGCCGCCGTGAAATACAGCTCGGCGGTCGTGCCGGGCTCGTCGGGGCGCAGATGTACGTGGTAGTCGGTGAGCATTGGTGTCTGTTTGTCGGTTGCTTGGGCGAGTCGTTCGGGGGGCTCGCGCGATATCTGTTCGAGGCGCCTCTCCGAGCGGTGACAAGGCGGCGTGCCGCAACCGCGATTCAACCAGGCCGCGAGGCCAGCAGCATCTCCGCGAGCACGAGATCGTGGGGCGTAGTGATCTTCAAGTTCTCGCGCGAGGACTCGACCACCCCGACCCGACCGCCCGCGCGTTCGATCAGCCACGCATCGTCGGTCGCCCGCGCGAGCAGCTCGTGGGGGACGTCCAGCGCCCGTTCCAATGCCCCGCGACGAAAGACCTGCGGCGTCTGCACCGCCCACAGTTCGCTTCGATCGAGCGTCTCGCGCACAACCCGGGCCTCGTCGACGCGCTTGACCGTGTCGGTCATCGGTGCAGCGGCGATCGCCCCGTCGAGGCTCTCGTCAGCCTGCAATGCCCGGATCGTCGCCTGCGCGAGCTCAGCCGTGACCAGGGGCCGTGCCGCGTCGTGGACGAGCACCAGGTCCTGCTCCTCGTCCGGCCGTCCCCCACCGCCGGCAGCCGCGAGCGCGAGGCGCACCGACTCCGAGCGCACCCTGCCGCCCCTGACGCCACTTGTGCCCTCTGGTGCATCCGCGCCCGCCGGCAGGGCGACGACGATCCGCTCGATTGCGGGAACGGCTTGGAGGGCGTCGACGCTCCACTGCAGCAGCGGGCGCCCCGCGAGCTCGACGAGCGCCTTGGGACCGTCCATCCCGAGACGCTCGCCGCTGCCCGCGGCAACGATCAGCGCAACAATCGCCAAGCCTCGCTACTCGGCCGCGGCGCCGGCCATCTGGCTGGTGGCCGAGTTGGCGAGCAGCTCGTCGAGGTAGTTCTCGGCCTCTTCCTCGTCCTTGTCGAGCGCATACATCAGCTCGGAGGCGAGGATCTTCTTCGAGCGCGTGTACATCTGCTTCTCGCCCGTCGACAGGCCCTTCTCGGACTCCCGCAACGACAGGTTGCGGACGACCTCGGCGAGCTCGTAGATGTCGCCGGTCTTGATCTTGTCGCGGTTGTGCTTGAAGCGCCGGTTCCAGTTCTTCGGCATCTCCGAAACCGTGTCGCGAAGCACGTCCAGCACCTTCTGCACCGTTTCCTCGTCGATCACACGGCGCAGGCCGGCGATCGCGGCGTTCTCGGTGGGCACGCGGACGGTCATGTCGTTGTGCAGGATCTTGATCGTCAGATACTCGCGCGTCTCGCCGAGCATCTCCATCTCCTCCTTCTTCAGCACCTTGCCGGCGCCGTGATGGGGATAGACGACGTGGTCGCCGAGCTCGAACTCGATGTACTCGACTTCGCGAGTGACCTCGAGCTCCTCGATCAGCTCTACCTCTGCGGTTGCTTGTGGCGGAATGGTGTCCTCCTTCGTTGCGGCCGACCGTCGGACGGCCCGTGTCTCACTACTGCTGGGTCAAGTCTTGTGTGGTGGTGGTGTATCTCTGCATGCGTCTGTCTGCGTCCTCCGGCTTCATCTGCCCGCACCCGCACCCGCACTCGCGCCGGTTCCTGTCTGCTGCGTCACGTCTGCAGGTAGCGGTCCACGAGGTTGATCTCCTGCAACCTGCGCAGGCCCTCGCGAATGTCCTTCGCCCTGATCTCCCCCACGCCCTCGACCGCCTCGAGCTCGGCGTCGGTGGCGGCCAGCAGCTCGTCCAGGCCGCCGAACTCGTTCACGATCCGTGTGACCGCCAGTCGCGGCAGCCGCGGGATGCGCCCGAGCACCCGGTAACCGCGCGGGGAGACGGGATAGTCGAGCGTGTTCAGCTTGCGGTCGTAGCCGAGCAGCTCGGCGAGCCGGCCGAAGTCGAGCAGGTCCTGATGGGCGAGCCGCCCGATCTCCTCGAGCGCCGCGGCGAACGCCTCGTCGGAGTCTCCCGACAAGTAGTCGCGCACGAGCGCCGCCTTCTCGGCGGCGGTGCCGACCATCGTCTCCTCGAGCTGCATCTCGATCAGGCGACCCTCGCTGCCGAGCTCGACGATGTAGCGCTCGATCTCGACGGCCATCCGTGTCACGAGCTCCGAGCGTTGCATCACAGTCAGCACGTCGTGCAGCATCGACCCGCCCTCGAACTCGAGCGCCGTCAACCTGGTGGAGACCTGGTCCAGGCGCGTGCGGTACTTGTCGAGCGTCGCCAGCGCCTGGTTGGCCTTCGCGAGCACGACCGGTATGTCCTCAAGCACATATTTGACGCCGTCCACGTACAGCGACACGACCTCGCGGCGCTGGGAGACGGCGATCACGAGCGCCTCTGTCTGCTTGGACACGCGCTCGGCGGTGCGATGGCGGGTGCCCGTCTCGTGCGAGAGGATCGTCGGGTCGGGCATCAGCTGGACGTTCGCCATCGTGATCTTCGTCGCGTTCGCGTTGAGGATGATCGCGCCGTCCATCTTCGCCACCTGATACAGGAACGCGGGGGTGTAGTCGATGTCGAGCTTGATCCCACCCGAGTTCAGAAAGCTGAGGTCTTCGGGCTCGCCGATCACGATCAGCCCGCCGGTGTGGGAGTCGAGGATGCTCTCGATGCCCTCGCGCAATGCCGTGCCGGGCGCGATCATCTCCAGCGCCTTCATCAATCCCGGCTCCGGCCTCGCTTCTGTGTCGAAATCTTCACCGGATCGGAGGGGCACGATCGTACATTTTAGGGCATTCGCCCTTTGTTAAGCCGCTCCCCGCCTGGACATCCGTCTATATGGGGATGAATCGCGCTCGGGCTAGGAGATCACGGCCAAAGGCCGCTGATCGCGCTCGCCCGCCGGCAGCGCCGCCCGCAGGGCCTCACGTAGGGTGCTCACCTCGCGCGCGCCTGCGCCGCTGCCGGAGGGTGCGATCGTGTCGCGCAGGCCGTGCTTGCGCGCCTCCTCCAGACGGCGCTCCGGGTGGCCGACCCAGCGCAGCTCGCCCGTCAGCCCGAGCTCGCCGAAGCATGCTCGCGGGGTGCCCTTCAATGCCACGCCGCGGCTCGCGCTCGCCACTGCCAGCGCCACCGCGAGGTCGACGCCCGGCTCGTCCACCCTCACGCCCCCGACGACGTTCACGAACACGTCGGCGCCGGCGGTCCCGACGCGGCCGTGCCGGCCGAGGATCGCGAGCACGAGCGCGAGACGGTTGCGATCCATGCCGGAGACTACGCGGCGTGGCTGCTCGAGCTCTGAGGGCGCGACCAGCGCCTGGACCTCGACGAGCAATGGCCTGGAGCCCTCCATCGCCGCCAGGACGACGCTGCCGGGCGCGCGCGTGGCCTCGGCGACGAAGCGCGCGGAGGCGTCGAGCACCTCGACCAGGCCACCCTGGCGCATCTCGAACAGGCCCGCCTCGTTGGTCGAGCCGAAGCGGTTCTTCAGCGCTCTCAGCTCGCGATACGGGCGCTCGCGCTCGCCCTCAAACTGGAGCACGCAGTCGACCAGGTGCTCGAGCACGCGCGGGCCCGCGAGCGCGCCGTCCTTGGTCACGTGACCGACGAGGATCACGGCGATCTGACGCGCCTTCGCAAGCTCCATGATCCGGCCCGCGACCTCTCGGACCTGCCCAACCGAGCCCGGCGCGCCGCTCAGCTCGGCGGCGTTGAGAGTCTGCACGGAGTCGATCACGCATACGTCTGGGGACTCGCCGGCGAGCGTGCCGAGGACGGTTTCGAGGTCGGTCTCGGCGAGGATCGGGACCTGCAGCGCCGGGTTGAGGTTTTCGGCCGCGCGAGCCGGGGTCTCACCGGGGAGCGTCGCGACGAGCGCGGGACCGGCGCCCGGGTCGGCCCCTTGAGCGGCGGGGTTCAGCACGAGCCGCTCGGCGCGCAGGCGGACTTGCTCGGCGGACTCCTCGCCGCTGACGTACAGCGTGCGCCGCCCGGCGGCCGCGAGGTTGCCGAGCACCATGTTCGTGAGCGTCGACTTGCCGATGCCCGGGGAGCCGCCCAGCAGCACGAGCGCGCCGGGGACGAGGCCGCCGCCGAGCACGCGGTCGAGCTCGCCGATGCCCGTGCTCATGCGTGCGATCGGTGCGGCGCCGACCTCGCTCAGCGGGCGTGGCGCGAGGCATAAATCCGCGCCGCCCGGACCGCTTGGACCACCTGGACTGCCAGCTGCACCGGCGACACGACCACGACCGCGACCGGTGGCGCCGCCTCCGCCACCGCTGCCACGACCGGCCGCGCCGCGCGCGGCCGGGATGCGCTCCTCGACGAGCGTGTTCCACGCTTCGCAGCCGGGGCATTGACCCAGCCATTGTGCGGTCTGGAAGCCGCACTCTGAGCAGACCTGAATCGTTCCGCGAGCCATGTCCTGCGCAGCCTACGGATCGCCGGGGACGGCTCTCACCGCCCGGGGACCTGCACGTCGCGCCGGCTACGACTCGTCGGCGGGAACGTCGTCCCCTCCGGGCAGGCCGCCCTCGTCGGCGGCGAGCTCCTCATCGGCGGCGGCCGCGCCGACACCGACGGGCGTCTTCTGCTTCTTCGGCTTGACGATCGTCAGGCGCACCTCGCCGTCCTCGCCCTCGGGGGCCGGGTTGACGACGACGGTCGCGCCCGGGGTCAGCTGCTCGCGCAGGACGAAGTCGGCGAGGGGATCCTCGATGTAGCGCTGGATCGCGCGGCGCAGCGGGCGGGCACCCATCGACGGGTCCCAGCCCTTCTCGACGAGCAGATCCTTCGCGGGGTCGGTCAGCTCCAACTGCAGCTCGCGTTCGGCCATCGACTCGCGGATCCGCAGCAACAGCAGCTCGACGATCTGCTTGACTTCCTCCTTCTGCAGCTTGTGGAAGACGATCACGTCGTCGATCCTGTTCAGGAACTCAGGCCGGAAGACCTTCTTCAGCTCGCCCATGATCCGGTTCTTCATGTCGTCGTAGGTGATCCCAGTCTCGTCCTCTGACACCGCGAACCCGAGCGGCGTGTTGCGTGCGATCTCGGCGGCGCCGATGTTCGAGGTCATGATCACGATCGCGTGCCGGAAGTCGACCGTCCGCCCCTGCGCGTCGGTCAGGCGGCCGTCCTCGAGGATCTGCAACAGGATGTTGAAGACGTCGGGGTGCGCCTTCTCGATCTCGTCGAGCAGCAGCACCGAGTAGGGCTTGCGCCGTACGGCCTCGGTCAGCTGGCCACCCTCGTCGTAGCCGACGTAGCCCGGGGGTGAGCCGACCAACCTCGAAACAGCGTGCTTCTCCATGTACTCGCTCATGTCGATCCTGATCATCGACTCGTCGTCACCGAACAGGAACTCGGCGAGCGTCCGCGCGAGCTCGGTCTTGCCGACGCCGGAAGGGCCGAGGAAGATGAACGAGCCGGTCGGGCGCTTCGGGTCCTTCAGACCCGCGCGCGAGCGGCGGATCGCCTTCGAGATCACCTCGACCGCGGGGTGCTGGCCGATCACGCGCTTGTGCAGTTCGTCCTCCATCCGCATCAGCTTCTGGGTCTCGGCCTCGGTCAGCTTGAACACGGGAATGCCCGTCCACATCGAGACGATGTCGGCGATCTCCTCCTCGCCGATCGAGGGGCGCTCGCCGGTCTCGCCGGATTCCCACTCTTTCTCGAACTCGTGTTTCTTGTTCGTCAGCTTGCGCTCCTTGTCGCGCAGCGCCGCGGCCTTCTCGAACTCCTGCGCCTCGATCGCGGCCTCCTTCTCGCGGCGCGTCGTCTCGACTTCGCCCTCGAGCTCGCGGTTGGCGGGCGGCGAGGTCATCGACTTGATCCGCATCCGCGACGCCGCCTCGTCGATCAGGTCGATCGCCTTGTCGGGCAGGAAGCGGTCGGAGATGTAGCGGCTGGCCAGTTCGCCGGCGGCCTTCAGCGCCTCGTCGGTGATCTGCACCTTGTGGTGCTGCTCGTAGCGGTCACGCAGGCCCTTGAGGATCTCGACCGTCTGGTCGATCGAGGGCTCCTCGACGCGGATCTGCTGGAAGCGGCGCTCCAAGGCGGAGTCGCGCTCGAGGTACTTGCGGTACTCGTCGAGCGTCGTCGCGCCGATCGTCTGCAGCTCGCCGCGCGCGAGCGCCGGCTTGAGGATCGAGGCGGCGTCGATCGCGCCCTCGGCGGCGCCGGCGCCGACGAGGTTGTGGAGCTCGTCGATGAACAGGATGATGTCGCCGCGCTGGGTGATCTCCTTCATCACCTTCTTCAGGCGCTCCTCGAACTCGCCGCGGTACTTCGAGCCGGCGACCAGCGCCGCGAGGTCGAGCGTGTAGATCTGCTTGTTCTTGAGGAGCTCGGGCACGTCGGACGCGGTGATCCGTTGCGCGAGGCCCTCGACCACGGCGGTCTTGCCGACGCCGGGCTCGCCGATCAGGACCGGGTTGTTCTTCGTACGGCGCGAAAGGATCTGCATGATCCGCTCGATCTCCGTCTCGCGCCCGACGACCGGGTCGAGCTTGCCCTCGGCGGCGAGCTTCGTCAGGTTGCGCCCGAACTGGTCGAGCAGCTTCGAGGACTTCTTGCCCTCGCCGGGGGAGCCGCTGCCCGAGCCAGAGCCGCCGGAGCCGCCCGAGGAGCCCTGGCGCCGGCCGCCGGGGCCGGAGAGCATCCGGATCACCTCGTTGCGGATCTTCTCCGAATCGGCGTCGAAGTCGAGCAGGATCCGCGCCGCGACGCCCTCGTTCTCGCGCACCAGCCCGAGCAGGATGTGCTCGGTGCCGATGTAGTTGTGCCCGAGGCTGAGCGCCTCGCGCAGGGCGAGCTCGAGCACCTTCTTCGCGCGCGGGGTGAACGGGATCTGCCCGCTGGTGACCTCCTCGCCGGAGCCGACGATCCGCACGACCTGCGCACGGACGCGCTCGACGGTGATGTCCAGGCTCTCGAGGACACGCGCGGCCAGCCCCTCCTCCTCGCGCAGCAGGCCGAGCAGGATGTGCTCGGTGCCGATGTAGTTGTGCTTGAGCGTCCGCGCCTCCTCCTGCGCGAGAACGACCACCTGCCGGGCTCGTTCTGTAAATCGCTCGAACATGGTGTGTTTCCTTCCTCGAGGGTCGAGCCCCGAGCGCTATTTGGTCCTGGTTAGGCCTCTTGGGCAGTCTACCAACCGGCCGGGAGACCTCCCGCGGGCAGGTGCCTCATGGTGGATGCGCCGCCGGAACAGCCTCAGTCGCGCATCGCGGGGAACAGGAGCACCTCGCGGATCGAGTCGCGCCCGGTCAGCAGCATCACGAGCCGATCGATCCCCACGCCGACCCCGCCGGCCGGCGGCATGCCCTGCTCGAGCGCCTGCACGAACAGCTCGTCGTAGGGCTGGGCCTCCTCGTCGCCCTCGCTCTGCAAACGCTCCTGAGCGCGGAAGCGCTCACGTTGGACGTCGGCGTCGATCAGCTCGCTGAACGCGTTCGCGATCTCCATGCCGCCGGCGAACGCCTCCCAGCGCTCGACCAAGCCGGGCTCTGAGCGGTGCTCGCGCGCGAGCGGCGAGAGCTCGATCGGATAGTCGAGGACGAAGGTCGGCTGCAACAGCGCCGGCTCGACGTACTTCGACAGCAGGTCGTCGGCCAGCTGGGGCCAGTTGCGATCCTCGGTCGGCATCTCCAGGCCGCGCTCGCGGATCGCCGCGCGCAGGGTCTCCGCGTCGCGCTCACCGCGCTCCTCGTCATGGCTAACGACGTCGCCATCTCCGTCTCCGCCACCCGCCTCGTCGTGACCCTCGCCATCACCGGAGCGACGGTGGGCCAACACGTCGATACCTGTTGCCTCAGCGATCGCCCCGGCGAAGCTCACCCGCCGCCACGGCGTCGTCGCGAAGTCGATCTCCCCCGTGTACCCGACCGCCCGCGCCGCCGCGCCGACGAGGCCTTCGAGGCGGACGGCCGCGTCGTTGTAGTCCGCGTAGGCCTCGTAGAGCTCGACCATCGTGAACTCGGGGTTGTGCTTCGGCGAGAGGCCCTCGTTGCGGAAGTCCTTGCCCAGCTCGTACACGCGCTCCAGGCCGCCGACGAGCAGACGCTTGAGGTACAGCTCGGTGGCAATCCGCAGGTACAGGTCGCGGTCGAGCGCGTTGTGATGCGTCGTGAACGGCCTTGCCAGCGCGCCCCCGTAAAGGGGCTGCAGGACCGGCGTCTCGACCTCGATAAAGCCCTCGCCGTCGAGGTAGGCGCGGATCGCGGAGATGATCTGCGCGCGGGCGATGAACGTCTGGCGGGCGTCCGCGCTCGCGATCAGGTCGAGCTCGCGGCGGCGGTAGCGGGTCTCGACGTCGTTCAGCCCGTGGTGCTTGTCCGGCGGCGGGCGCAGCGCCTTGGCGAGAATCTGGAAGCGGTCGACGCGCAATGACAGCTCGCCACGGCGGCTGCGCAGGACGGCGCCGTCGACGCCGACGAGGTCGCCGAGGTCGAGCGTGCTCAGGCGGGCGAAGGCGTCCTCGCCGAGCACGTCGATGCGTGCGTGGAGCTGGACCTTGCCGGTGCGATCGACGAGGTCGAGGAACGCGGCCTTGCCCGAGCCCCGGCGCGCGGAGATCCGGCCGGCGACGCGGTGTTTGTCCTCGGTCTCCTCGCCGGCCGCGAGGTGCTCGTAGGCGGCGAGGATGCTCGCGATCGGCTCGGCGTCGCGGAACGCGTAGGGAAACGCGTCTGGATCTTCCGCCCTCAGCCGCGCGGCCTTCGCGCGGCGCTCGGCGATCAGCTCCTCCAGGCCGTGACGGGCGCCCTCCTGCGCTGAGGCATCCGCCCCGCCGGGCGCGGACACGGGTGCGGGCGTGGCGTCTGCGGGCGAATCTTCGGCGGGATGGTCTGGGGAGTCCGGGGAGTCCGGGGAGGACTCGCCGGGGGTCGGGGAGGAGTCGTCGCCGCTCATCGCGGCGAGACTACTTGAGTCCGACGTCGATCTTCGTGATCTTCAGCTTGCGCGCCGGGCCGCGGGGAACCTTCACCGCGACCGTCTCGTTGCGCTTGTGGCCGAGCAGGGCGCGACCGACGGGCGACTCGTTGGAGAGCTTGTTCTCCTCCGGCTTAGCCTCGGCCGAGCCGACGATCGTGTACTTGACCGACTTGCCCGTCTTCTCGTCCTTGACGTGCACGACCGAGCCGACCTGCACGACATCGGTCGAGAGATCCTTCGTCTCGATCACGGTCGCCATCCGCAGGCGCTCCTGTAGCTGCGCGATGCGGCTCTCGACCATCGCCTGCTCGTTCTTCGCGTCGTCGTACTCGGAGTTCTCGGCGATGTCCCCGAACTCGCGCGCCTCCTTGATTCGCTCGGCGACCTCGCGGCGCTTCGCGGTCGAGAGCAGCTCGAGCTCCTCGTTGAGCTTCTCGAGGCCTTCCGGTGTGAGGATTACGTCCTTCGGCATGTCGCGGGCGGGATCCGATCTCGGGTTGGGGTGTTAGGTCAAGACAGAACAAACCCGCCGGCTCGCGGGGGCGCAGCAGTATAGCGGCGTAGGATCGGCATTCTGTCCGCCTCGCTTGACCGATTGGACCGGCGCTTTTGACGGCCGGCTCAGGCGGGTACGGGCGATGCGAGCCGATCGAGAGGCAGGAGGTCTTTGACCTGCTCGAGCGTCTCCGCGACCTGCAGGGCCGCCTGCAACTCCTTTGCCGCTTGGCGGTCTAGTTCCAGTCGGTTGATGTACCAGGGGTAGAACTTGCGCAGGTAGCGAGTCGCGCGGGGCTCGCCAAGGTGCTCGACCGCGCGGTCGATCGTCCAGTTCAGCTCGCCCAGAACCTCTTCGCGGGTCGGGCCCCCGCCTTCGCGACTCAGGCCCTCGTGACGCTCGCCGTCCCCGTGGCTCGAGTCCGAGCTCTCGGCGCGGGGACAGAGCAGCTGCTCGAACAGCCACGGGTTGCCGAGTGCACCGCGCGCGAGCATCACCGCGGCGGCGCCGGTTTCGTGGAAGGCCCGTTCGATCTGCTCGGGCTCGTTCAGACCACCGGTCAGGATCACAGGCGCATCGAGCGAGGCGACCAGGCGCGCCGCCAGCTCGTAGTCGGGGACGCCTTTGTGATGGACCGCCGCCGAGCGGGGATGAAAGCCGATCGCGGCGACGCCCGCCTCACCGACGAGGCGGTGCGCGAGCTCGAAGCCGCTCGTCTCGCCTAGCCGCCGGCCGGAGCGCAGCTTCACCGTCACCGGCAGGCCCCCTCCCCCCTCGCGGGCCGCGCGCGCGACGGCGATCGCCCTGTCGGGGTCCGCCAGCAGCGCCGCGCCGGCGCCGGTCTTCTGGACCTTCGGCACCGGGCAGCCCATGTTGATGTCGATCGTGTCGGCCCCCGCCTCGCGTACGCGCGCCGCGGCGGCGCGCATCACTTCGGGGTCTTCGCCGAAGAGCTGGATCGAGACGATGCCGTTTCTCGAGGCCGTCCCTTCGATTCCGCAGTCCCTTCCCGCGCTTTCAGCGCCGGTCTCGTACGGCTCGCCGACGAGCGACGGGACCGGTCCCTGCTCATCGGGATGGATCCGCAGCATCTCGTTGCATGTCTTCTCGTTGCGGTGGTAGATCGCGTGCGAGGAGACCATCTCCGAGACGGCCATCCCCGCGCCGTAGCGCTTGGCCTGCAGGCGCACGAACCAGTTGCCGATCCCGGCCAGGGGAGCCAGGAGCACGCGGTTGGGAACCTCGAGCGGGCCAAGCATCCAGGGGTCGGTGAGCCGACGGGACATGGACTCATTATGAGGGGCCGCCGGGGACTGGCGGACTACGAATTGCGCTCGTGCAGCAGCCGCAGCCCGGTGAGCGTGAGCAGCTCGTCGACCTCCTCGATCTCCTCGGTATAGGGCACCACCAGCCGCGCCAGGCCACCCGTGGCGATCACGGCGGTGCGCTGGCCGAGCTCGTCGTAGAGGCGGCGCAGGATCGCGTCGACGGCGCCGGCGTAGCCGAACACGACACCGGAGCGGATCGCGTCGACCGTGTTCTTGCCGATCACGCTCTTCGGCGGCGCCAGGTCGATCTTCGGCAGCCGCGCGCCGCGCTCGGAGAGCGCCTCGAGCGAGATCTCGATGCCGGTCATCAGCGAGCCGCCGAGGTACTCGCCCTCGCGCGAGACGACGTCGAACGTCGTCGCGGTGCCGAAGTCCACGCACACGCACGCGCCGCCGAAGCGCTCGCGGATCGCGACCGCGTTGACGAGCCGGTCGGCGCCGATCTCGCGCGGGTTGTCGTAGCGGATCGCCATGCCCGTCTTCGTGCCCGGCCCGACCACGAGCATCTCGTGGCCGAGATAGCGGCTTGTCATCGCCGACCATTCCGGCTCGAGCTGGGGCACGGTCGAAGAGACGATCGACGCCGTCAGGTCCTTGAAGGAGCAGCCGCGCAGCTCGAGCAGGTTGCGCAGCGCCGCCCCCAGCTGGTCGGCGGTCGACTGGCGGACGGTGGCAAAGCGCCAGTGCTCGAGCAGCTCGCCGTCGCGAAACGCCCCGAAGTGGGTCTGCGTGTTCCCGACGTCGACGACGAGCAGCATGATGCCGAAGCCTATCCGGGAACGCTCTTCCGATCGCATCCCGAACCGCGACTTCGGCAGCTCCCCGGAACGCCTTCCTATGGATGGGGACACCTACCCCGGAACGCGCCTTCTATATGCTCATCGCCGTCGATCGAAAGGGTGGAGTCGAGATGGGCGAGATCAAGCTGTACGTGCTGCCGGCCTCGCATCCGTGTGTGGCGGTCGAAGCTGCCTTGAGGCTGAAGTCGATGGCCTTCGAGCGCGTCGATCTGCTCCCGATGACCCAGCTGCTGGTCGGCCCGCCGCGCTACGGCGGAAAAACGGTGCCCGGAATCCGGCTCGATGGCGAGCGGCTGGTGGGGTCGCGGACGATCATGCGACGCCTGGATGAGCTCACCCCGGAGCCGTCGCTGCTGCCCGCGGTGGGAGATCCGACACGAGCGCAGGTGCTGGAGGTCGAGCGCTGGGGCGACGAGGAGCTGCAGGGCGTGCCGCGGGACATCCTGCCCCGTGCGTTCGTGCGCAACCCGGCGGTGATGGAGAGCTTCGTGAGCGACGATGTCAAGCTGCCGTTGCCGCGCGCGATGCTGCGTCCGTCGCTGCCGCTCACGGCCCGCCTGATGACGCTCAGAAGCAAAACCAGCGATCAGACCGCCCGCGCTTCGATCGCCGCGCTCCCGGGCCAGCTCGACCGGGTCGACGCGTGGATCGCCGACGGCCTGCTCGGAGGCGAGCATCCCAACGCGGCGGACCTGCAGATCGGCAGCACGATCCGCTTGCTGTCGGCGATCGCGGATGTGCGCCCGCTGATCGCCGGGCGCCCGGCGGCTGCGCTGACGCGCTATTTCCCGCCGATGGTCGGTGAAGTTCCCGCGGGCACCCTGCCTGCGGAGTGGCTGCCGGCGCCCGCGCCCGCGCCGGCGCCGGCGCACGGCTGAAGCCACGCGGCACCCTCAGCGCTACAGTCGCAGGGACGGGAGCAGGCTGGCTCGCTCTCACCCGCCGGCGCCGCCATACCACCGCACCACCGCAAGCTCATGCGCACCCTCGACCCGCAGTCGCTGACGCAACACGTGGACCGTCTGTATCGCGCCGCGTGGGCGTTGTGCGGCTCGCGCGAGGACGCCGAGGACCTCGTGCAGGAGACGTTCGCGCGGGTGCTCGCGCGGCCGCGCGCGCTGCACGGCGAGAACGAGCTGTACTACCTGATGCGCGTGCTGCGCAACACCTACTTCACGGGGCGCCGCACCGCGAGCCGGCGGCCGGTCACGGTCGCCGCACTGGAGGATGTCGTCGCGGCCGACCCGCGGCCGCCGGGGCAACAACCCGAGCAGGCGCTCGAGATGCAGGAGCTCTACGCGACGATCGCCGCGCTGCCGGAGGATCGCCGGCTCGCGCTGGTGGCGATCGACGTGCTCGGCCTCTCCTACCGAGAGGCCGCCCGCGCGCTGCGCGTGCGCGAGGCGACGATCACGACGAGGCTGTTCCGGGCGCGCAGGCAATTGGCGCGACTGCTCGATCCCGAGCCCGACCTCGATCGAGCAGGCGAGCCCGGGCCTGAGCCCGAGCCCGAGCGTAATCCGGAACGCGAACGCGATCTCAGGCGCGGGCACGATCCGGAGCGCGGGTCCAAGTCCGTTCCAGCGCCCGCGCGCGGACTCGCGACGACGCCGGCCGACCGGCGGGAAGAGACCAGGCCAGGCGGAGTCTTACCCAGCAGGGGAACGTCATGACCGAATTGCCGCCACGCACACGCACAGAATCGGAGCTGGTCGAGCTCGTGCGATCGAGCGACGTGCGCGCGCCCGACTCCCTGCACCGCCAGGTGCAAGCGCTGGTGGCCGCGCGCCGGGGCTCGGCACGCTCGCGTCTATCTTCGCGTCGCTCCGCCGCGCACGCCACCCCGCGCCCTCTTCCTCGCTTCTTGCCGCAGGGCTCGGTCGGTGCGGCCGCAAGCGTCGCCGTAGCCATCGTCGTGGTGGCGATCGCGCTCGTCCTCTCCGGCCACGGCCACGGCGAGCCGGCGACGCCGAGCACGCGCCAGACGGCCGCGCCGATGCTGCGCGCGGCGACGATGCCCGCGCCGCCCCAGAGCAGCGCGAACCCCGCCAAGCTCGCCGCCGCGGTCGACGGCGTGAAGTTCCCCTACTGGGCAGATCGCTTCGGCTGGCGCAGCACCGGGATGCGCGACGACCGGATGGACGGGCGCGCGGTCACGACGGTCTTCTACTCCGACTCCCACGGCCATCGGGTCGGCTACGCGATCGTCGCCGGCACCCCCGCTCCCCGGATCGGCGGCGGCGGTGGCGTGGCGCTGTGGCGCGACGGCGTGAGCTACCGCACGCTCAGCCAGAACGGCGTCGCAATCGTGACCTGGCTGCGCGATGGGCACCTGTGCATGGTCTCCGGCCGCAGCGTCTCCAGCGCCACGCTCTTGCAGCTCGCCAGTTGGAGCGATCGCGATGCGACCGCCTCATGAGGCACGCATGAGGACCGTGAAGGTCGGTAGAGCGCTCGTGCTCACGCTGGTTGTCGTAACCGCGGCGCTGGCTCCGACGGTCGCCCTCGGCGGGGCCGGCAGCGGGAGTGGCCCCGGTCATGGAAGCGGCGCAGATCGTGGAAGCGGCGCCGGCGGCAACGGGAGGAGTGCCGGTGACAGCGAGGACAGGCATGGCGCCGGCGATCGTGCCCGGCAAGCCGCCAGCCACACGGTCACGCTCAAGGACATCGCATTTCACCCCGGCGAGGTGCGCATCGCCCGCGGCGACAGCGTCACCTGGGCGTGGCGTGACGGGGAAACAGAGCACAACGTGACTTTCCACGGCTTCCACTCGCGCACGCAGACCCACGGCTCCTACACGGTGCGCTTCATGCACAGCGGCACGTTCTCCTACGAGTGCACGCTGCACGTCGCGGAAGGCATGAAGGGTGAGATCGTCGTCCACTGAGCGCTCAATCGATGGGGGTCGATCGGCGATCGGGGCGCCGCCGAACATCCCGAGGGCGGTGCGAGGATCGCATGGGGGACGAATCCGGATGAATATAAAGATGGGGAGATGGGTGTTTGTCTTTTGAAAGTGCGTATTACTATGGTTGTACGGATTCACAAAAGAATGCCGTCAATGCTCCCGAAGCGAGATTTCGTTGACAGCGGGATTGAGGCATTTTGGCCGCACTTTGGAAACATTTCCTGCGCATTCCTCTTGACAAGTTAGTTAGCAGTCACTCATAATGCCTCGCATGGGTTGGCTGACCGGCCAGGAGACACGGCGGGGATGATCGCGCGGCTGTCGTCGCTGGCGACCGGCGCCGGGAACGCGCGTCGCGTGCTGATCGCGGCCGGCGTCCTGTTCCTGCTCGCGGCCGCGTTCGGCGCGCCCGTGACGACGATCCTGAAGAGCTCGAACACGGACTTCCAGAACCCCAGCGCCGAGAACCAGAGGGTCGAAAAAGCGATCGCACGCGCGACCGGGCAGCGGGCCGCCTACGGTGTGGCCGCGCTCGTACCGAGCGCCGGGGACGTACGCACGAACGCGGCCGCCCAGCTCGAGGCAAGACATGTGGCCGCGCTGCTCGCGACCCAGCCGGGCTTTCAGCGGGTGATCGACTATCCGGCCACGCACCTCGCGGCGCTCGTCTCGCGCAACGGCCGCCAGACCGCGGTGCTGGCCGCATTCGCCACGCAGGAAGAGTCGGCCACGGCGGTCGCGCGACTGCGCCCGCAGCTGGCCGCGCAGGACGTGCGCTTCGGCGGCCCCGACGTGGCCTTCAGCGAAATCAACAAGCGCACCTCCTCGGACCTGCGCAACGCCGAGCTCCTCGCATTCCCGATCCTGCTGCTGCTCTCCTTCTGGGTCTTCCGCGGCCTGATCGCGGCGGCGCTGCCGCTGCTCGTGGGCGGGTTCGCGATCGTGATCACGTTCCTCGTCCTGCGCCTGATCAACGCGGAGATCACCGGCCTGTCGATCTTCGCCGTCAACCTCGTCACCGGGATGGGGCTCGGGCTGGGGATCGACTACAGCCTGTTCGTGCTCTCGCGCTACCGCGAGGAGCTCGCCGGCGGAGCCGACACGTTCCCGGCGATCAAGCGCACGCTGCAGACCGCGGGGCGCACCGTGCTGTACAGCTCGCTGACCGTCGCCGGGGCGCTCGCGTCGCTGCTCGTGTTCCCGCTGCGCTTCCTCTACTCGATGGGCATCGGCGGCATGATCGTCGCGCTCTCGGCCGGGCTCGTCGCGCTGGTCGTGCTGCCGGCGGTGCTCGTCGCGCTCGGCCCGCGGGTGAACTCGCTCTCCCCCGCCTGGCTGCAGCGCAGCGCCGATCGCTCCGCGCGCAGCAGCGAAGAAGGCGCCTGGTTCCGGCTCGGCAAGGGCGTGATGCGCCGGCCCGGCCTGGTCGCACTCGCCACCGGCGCGGTGCTGCTCGCGATCGCCTCCCCCGCTTTGCGCCTGCAGCTGATCCCGGCCGACGCGCACGTGCTGCCGGCCTCCTCGCAGAGCCGTCAGATCGCGGAAGCGCTCAGCAAGGAATTCGCCAGCGACGGCTCGCAGACGATCAGCATCGTCGTGCCCGCCTCCGCGGGCTCGGGCGCGAGCGTCGACGCGCTGGCGCTACGCGCGCAGCGGACGGCCGCAGGCCAAGCGAGCGAGGCCGTGCCCCCGCGCTATCTCGGACGCAGCACCTGGGAGATCGAACTACTCCCGCGCGGCTCTGACGCCTCGGTCGCCAACCAGGAACTGGTGCACCGCCTGCGCACGCTCGTGCGGGCGGGCGGGGCGGCCGGGGCCGCGAAGGGGCTGGTCGGCGGCACGACGGCCTGGTTCATCGACCAGAAGGCGGCGATCTCCGCGCAGATGCCGCTGGCGCTGGCGATCCTCGTGTGCGTCACGCTCGGCACGCTGTTCCTGATGACCGGCTCGGTCGTACTGCCGCTGATGGCGCTGCTGATGAACCTGCTAACGGTCGCCGTCGGCGCCGGTCTGCTCGTGCTGATCTTCCAGGACGGTCACCTCTCCTCGCTGATGGGCTTCAGCCCGATCGGGGGCCTCGAGGAGTCGAACCTCGTGCTGCTGTTCACGGTCGCGTTCGCGCTCTCGACCGACTACGGCGTGTTCCTGTTCGCGCGCATCAAAGAGGCCCATGACGGCGGTCTCGCCACGCGCGACGCGGTCGCCCAGGGACTGGAGCGCACCGGGCGGCTGATCACCGCCGCCGCGCTGCTGTTCTGCGTCGCTGTCGGCGCGTTCGTGACCTCGCACATCTTCTTCATCAAGCAGTTCGGCGTCGGCACCGCGCTGGCGGTCGCGATCGACGCGACGTTCGTCCGCGCGCTGCTCGTTCCCGCGCTGATGGGCAAGCTCGGCGAGCGCACCTGGTGGGCGCCGCGGCCGCTGCGCCGCCTGCACGGACGAATCGGCCTGCACGAGGAGCTCGCCGAGCCCGCCGGCGCATACGAGCCCGCCGGCGCGTAGATACCGTCTCATAAATGCCCACCCGCACCGGCCTGCTCGGCCTCGGCTCCAACGTCGGCGATCGCCGCTCGCACCTGCAACGGGCGGTCGACGCGCTGCCGGCCATGGGAGTGCGCGTGCTCGCGTCTTCCTCGGCGTATGACACCGACCCCGTCGGCGAGGTGCTCGACCAGGCGAGCTTCCTCAACGCCTGCCTGCGCGTCGAGACCTCGCTCGGGCCGATCGAGCTGCTCGACGCCGTCAAGCGTCTGGAGCGTCAGCTCGGTCGCGAGGATGGAGTACGCCACGGCCCGCGCGCGATCGACATCGACATCCTCCTGCTCGGGGAGCTGGAGCTGCGCCACGAACGCATGACGCTCCCGCACGAGCAGTTGCTCAGCAGGCGTTTCGTGCTGATTCCCGCACTCGAGCTCGACTTCGACCTGGCCACGCCCGCCGGCGAGCGCCTGTCAGACGCGCTGGCGGCGCTTGCCCCGGATGAGGGCGTGCGCTGGGCCGAAGCGCCGCTGTTGATTTCCTGAGAGGCCGCGTCACGGCATACCGGTCGGACGCGCGTGGATCTGGTGGATACCGCCCGCGAACGTCAGAGGAAAGGACCGAACATCCGCGAAAGGATTTCCTCGCACGAAAGGATTTCCTCGCAAAGGAGTCCTCTCAGATGACCTTCATCTACAGGCAGGAGCCCTCATGAACAGATCGCACACCGGAATCCTCAGCGTGCTCGGCGCCACCGGCCTGCTCGCGCTTGCGCTCGCGGGCTGCGGCGGCGGCGGGAGCAGCTCCACCGCCAGCAACAGCTCTTCCGCCTCGACCGGCGGCTCGGCCTACGCGCAGAGCACCGCCACGACCGCCAGCACCCCCGCCGCTGCGACAGGGTCGGGCGCCGGCGTCACGACCGTCTCCGTGGTACACAACGGCACGCTCGGCAGCATCCTCGTGGCGGGGCCCAAGCGGCGAACGGTCTACCTGTTCGCCGCCGATAAGGGACCGGCCTCGACGTGCTCTGGCGCCTGCGCGGAAGTGTGGCCGCCACTGACCACTTCTGCCAGCCCCAAGGCGGTGGGCGGCGCCGACGGCGCGGACCTGGGGACGATCACCCGCTCGGACGGGACCAAGCAGGTGACCTACAAGGGACATCCCCTCTACTACTACGTCGGCGACCCCCTCAGCGGCGATACCTCCGGCCAGGGGATCAACTCATTCGGCGCTGCCTGGTACGTGCTCGCCCCGAGCGGGAGCGAGGTGAAGTAGATCGGGGCCCCGCCTACGCTGCGCCGACGCCGCGAAGCAACGCGCGTCTAGAAGCAACGCGTCTAAAAGCGCGAAGCGTCCACTACTAGCCTGAGCGCCTACTCCTCGGCCTCGCGCCAGATCTCCACGGAGACCTCGTCGACGCTCAGCGGGATCGGCGGCTCGGGCTTGGTCACCTTGACCCACACGCCCTCGAGCTCGTAGTCGCCGAGCAGCCGGTCGGCGATCACGCTGCAGAGTCGCTCGAGCGTCTTGTGGGAGCGCTGCTGGGCGACCAGCGCGACGAGCTGGCAGACCTCCGCGTAGTCGATCGTGTCCTCGAGCGCGTCGGTCGCGGTCGCGTCGGTCTCGCCCACATCGAGGCGCAGATCGAGCACGAGGCGCTGGCCGACCTCGCGCTCGGCCTCGCTGACGCCGTGGTGGGTGTAGAGCGACAGGCCGGTGATCTCGATCGTGACCGCCTCGGCGCCGGGGTCGCGCTCCTCATCGAGCTCGTCCTCGTCCTCATCCTTCTCACCCTCGACGTCGGTCTCCTCGTCCCGATCGTCCCGGCCCTCGGCTAGCTCCTCGCGGTCGGGCCGCTCATCGTCGTCTGGGTCGTCGTGCCGCCGCTCGCCGTCCATCGCCCGCCCAACGTAGCAGCCGCCACCGCCAGCGCCTCGCGCACCGGGGCGACGTCGTGCACCCTGAACACGCGCGCGCCGCGCTCGAGCGCGAGCACGTTCGTGGCGATCGTCCCCGCGAGGCGGTGCTGCGCGTCCAGCGGCTCGGCCAGGCCGGCGGCGTCGGCGGCGATCTGCCCGAGGAAGCGCTTGCGCGAGGTGCCGATCACGAGCGGCCGGCCCAGCGCGGACAGCTCGTGCAGGCGAAGCAGCAGCTCGAGGTTGTGCGCGACCGTCTTGCCGAAACCAATCCCCGGGTCGAGCATGATCCGCTCCTCCGCCACGCCCGCTCCCACCGCGAAGCGCAGGCGCTCCTCCAGGAACGCCTTGACCTCGTCGACGACGTCGCCATAGCGCGGATTGCGCTGCATCGTCCGCGGGCCGCCGAGCATGTGCATCAGACAGCACTCCGCGCCGCTGTCGGCGATCACCCCGGCCATCTCTGGGTCGGCGCGCAGCGCGCTCACGTCGTTCACCAGGCTCGCGCCCGCGCGCAGCGCCGCCGCGGCGACCTTCGCCTTCGCGGTGTCGATCGAGATCTGTACGCGCATCGGTGTCGCGGGGGACGCCAGCGTCGCGGGGTGGACCGGCGTCCGCGGGTCAGCCGCTGTCGGCCGGCGTGCCGGCGTCGCGTCGATCGCCGTGGCTATCGCAAGCCCCTCGATCACCGGCGCCACACGGCGCAGCTCCTCCTGCTCAGAGACCGGTTCGGCGCCCGGCCGCGTCGATTCGCCGCCGATGTCGAGGATCTCCGCGCCCTCCCCCACGAGCTCCAGCCCGTGCGCGATCGCCGCATCGGCCTGCAGGAACGCGCCGCCGTCGGAGAACGAGTCCGGGGTCACGTTCACGATCCCCATCACACGGAATCCACCGGGGACGGGGGCTTGGGAATTCAAACGCGCGTCAGGCTAGTTTGGGGCGTTTAGCGTCCGCTTCGCCGCGGAGCTCTGTCGTCCCACCGGCCAGCCCCGGCCGCGGCGTCGCCCGTGGAGCGGGCTCGCGTTCGGTGGCGCGATCCGCCGTGCTCGGCGGCGCGGGCAGCTCGGGTTTGCTCGACTCCTCGATGCCGAACACCTCCTCCTCGCTCTTGCCCGCGAGCAGCGCGAGGAACTCCTCCTTCTCGATCGTCTCGCGCTTGACGAGGATCTCGGAGATGTTCTTCAGGTCGTGCGAGTGCTCGGTGAGGATGTCCGTGGCGCGCTTGTGCGCGGACTCGATGATCCGCCGTACCTCGTCGTCGATCTCGCGGGCGATCTCGTCGGAGTAGTCGGGCTCGGTCGAGAACTCACGGCCGAGGAACGGCTGGCCGTGGTCGTGGCCGAACACGCGCGGGCCGAGCCGCTCGGACATGCCGAAGCGCATCACCATCTGCTTGGCCGTCTGCGTGACCTTCTCGATGTCGTTCGAGGCGCCGGTCGTGATCTCGCCGAAAACGATTTCCTCCGCGGCGCGGCCGCCGAGGGTCATCGCCATCGTGTCGTTCAGCTCCGCGCGCGTGGTCAGGAAGCGATCCTCCTGGGGCATCGAGATCGTGTAGCCCAGCGCCTGCCCGCGCGAGATCACGGAGATCTTGTGCACGGGGTCGGAGTGCTCGAGGAAGTGGCCCGCGATCGCATGGCCCATCTCGTGGTAGGCGGTGATCAGGCGCTCCTTCTCGCTCATCACGCGCGTCTTCTTCTCGGGGCCGGCGATCACGCGCATGATCCCCTCCTCGAGCTCGACCTGGCCGATCTCGCGCTTGCCGGTTCTCGCGGAGAGCAGCGCGGCCTCGTTGATCAGGTTCGACAGGTCCGCCCCGGTGAAGCCCGGGGTCTGCCCGGCGAGCGCGTCGATGTCGATGATCTTCGCCAGCGGCTTGCCGCGGGTGTGGACCTCGAGGATCTTCGCGCGGCCCTTGCGGTCGGGGCGGTCGACGGCGATCTGACGGTCGAAGCGGCCGGGGCGCAGCAGCGCCGGGTCGAGGATGTCGGGCCGGTTGGTGGCCGCGATCATGATGATGTTGTCCTTCGCTTCGAAGCCGTCCATCTCGACGAGCAGCTGGTTGAGCGTCTGCTCGCGCTCGTCGTGCCCGCCGCCGAGCCCTGCACCGCGGTGCCGACCGACGGCGTCGATCTCGTCCATGAAGATGATGCAGGGGCTGTTCTGCTTGGCCTGCTCGAACAGGTCCCTGACGCGCGAGGCGCCGACGCCGACGAACATCTCGACGAAATCAGAGCCGGAGATCGAGAAGAACGGGACGCCCGCCTCGCCCGCGACCGCGCGCGCGAGCAGCGTCTTGCCGGTGCCAGGGGGGCCGTACAGCAGCACGCCGGTCGGGATGCGGGCGCCGAGCGCCTGGAACTTCTTTGGGTTCTCGAGGAATTCCTTGATCTCGTGGAGCTCCTCGACGGCCTCGTCGACGCCCGCCACGTCGCGGAAGGTGATCTTCGGCGAGTCGGCCGACATGCGCTTGGCGCGGGACTTGCCGAACGACATCACTTTCGATCCGCCCCCCTGGACCTGGTTCATCAGGAAGATCCAGAAGCCGAAGAACAGGACGAACGGGATGATGTACGTCAGCAGGCTGAGCAGCACGCTGCTCTTTTCCGATTCGACGTTGTACTTCACGCCGGCCGTGTTGAGCTGCTTGAGCAGTTCGGGCGTCGCCTGGTCGAGGTAGCCGATTTCGTAGCTTTCCTTGTTGCCTTTGCTGTTCAGCTTGACTTCGAGGACTTTGCCCTTGTTCTTGAACTCGACCGATTCGACTTCCCCGTTCGGGAGTTCTTTGGAGACGAGCGTCTGGTAGCTGTGATGCCGGCCGCTGCTGGAACCCGTGCTGGCGAGTTTCGTGAAGAAGAACGCGAGCACCACCACCAGCAGGATCGGGAAGGCGGCGCTCTTGAAGAAACGGTTCATGACGTTATATCCAACGGGTTCTGTGGCCGACTTCTGCCGTGACCGCCAGTGCCCCAGCGTACCACGGAGGGTCGATTTTCCAGCGACTTCGGCGGGAATCGGGCGCGTGGGTCCCGGTGGGCTCTACTTCTCCAACGCGGCGACGAACGGAAGGTTGCGGTAGCGCTCAGCGTAGTCGAGGCCGTAGCCGACCACGAAGCGATCCTCGATCTCGAAGCCGACATACCGCGTCGGCAGCTCGACCTTGCGCCGCGCGGGCTTGACGAGCAGCGCGCAGACCTCGAGCGTCCGCGGATTGCGCGAGCCGAGGTTGCGCATCAGGTACTGCAACGTCAGGCCGGAGTCGACGATGTCCTCGACGATCAGCACGTCGCGGTCCTCGATCGCCGCATCGAGGTCCTTGAGGATCCGCACGACCCCCGAGGAGTCCGTCGCCGAGCCGTAGGAGGCGACCGCCATGAAGTCGACCTCGACGGGGATGTCGACGTGGCGCATCAGGTCTGAGAGGAAGAACACGGCGCCCTTCAGCACGCCGATCAGCAGCAACGGCTTGCCGGCGTAATCGCTCGCGATCTGCGTGCCCAGCTCAGCGACCCGGCGCTGCAGGTCCTCAGCGCTGACGAGCACCTCGCCGACCTCGCTGCCCTCCTCGCCGGCGCTCCCACCGGCAGCGCCCACACCGGCGGCGACTGCGGCGGCGTTGACGGGCGCTTGCGCGGGGGTTGCCACCCGCGGGAGTGTAGCCCCAACGCTCGTTGGGGGAACCGCGCAATGGCCTGTCCGCGGGGCCGGCGAGGAGGATCAATCCGGATCTGGACCTCCTAGCCGAGCCGGTCGAGCTCACCGCGGCGAGAGCCTGTGCATGCTCAGGATCCCGTCCTCGATTTGCGCGCTCACGTTTCCCCCCACGTGCATCTCCAGCCTGACGCCGCCGCCCGCCGCGCCGCGCCGGCCCAGAGCGACGATCTCTTGCACGCGATCGCCCGCCTGCGGCACATAAGTGCCCGCCGCCTGCTCGGCGAGCCGCACGACGACCAGCCGCGCGAGCGCGCGATCGAGCTCTTCCAGCCGCACGAGCGCGATGCCGTCCCCCCCTCCCAGGGCCTCCGCCACGAGCCCATCGAGCAGCTCGGTCTCCTCGCGCAGTAGCTGGGCGGTCCGCAACACGTTCGCCTCCGCCGCCGGGTGCACCGCCCGCAGCGCCGCTCTCAGCCCATGTCTGACGCGCCCGCGCGCGTAGGCGCCTGAGTCGTTGCTCGCATCCTCGCGCCAGCTCAGACCCCTCGCCTCGCAGTACGCGCCGGTCTGCTCGCGTGTGATCCCGAGCAGCGGCCGCACGAGCCGCCCCTCGACGGCTCGCATGCCCAGCAGCGCACGGCGCCCGGGCGAGGCCGCCAGACGGTAGAGGATCGTCTCGACCTGATCGCTCGCCGTATGCCCGGTCGCAACGATCGTCCGCGAAGCTCCCGGCGCAGCCGCCGACTCGTCCAGCCTCTCCGCCAGGCTCATCGCCGCCCCGTAGCGGACGTCACGAGCCCACGCCTGCAGGTTGCCGACCTCGCCCGCCTCCCTGCTGGCGCGCACGATCTCCAGCTCGACCCCCAACGTCCTGCACAGCGCCTCGCAATGGCGCTCGTCTGCGTCGGACTCCACGCCGCGCAGCCCGTAGTTGACGTGCAGCGCCCGCACGCTCCCCGCCGGCCGTGCCGCAACCGCGAGATCGAGCAGGCAGACCGAGTCGCGACCGCCCGAGAGCATTGCCACAACCCGGCGGGTGGGCAGGTCATTCTCCCCCAGCAGACCCGCGTCGCGCACGATCTCGCGGACCTGCTCGACGATCACTGGCCCCGGCGCGTCGCGTTGAACAGCTCGGTCGGCTCGGTGAAGCCCTTCAGCACAACCTCGCCGATCAGCTCGAACTCGAGCCCGTCCTGGCGGCTGGCGGCGTCGACGACGGGGCGCGTCACGAGCACCTCGCCCCCGGATGCGCGGGCGACGACGCGCGCCGCACGGTTGACCTCGCGGCCGTAGTAGTCGCCGTCGCGATACAGCGCCGCGCCGCTGTGGATCCCGATCCGCGGCGGCGGCGAGCCCGCCGGCAGCTCGGCGGCCAGCGCGACCGCCCAGCTCGTCAGCGCGCCCGCGTCGGCGCCGACGACCATCACCTCGTCGCCGAGCGTCTTGATCACGCGCGCGTCGATCGGGAGCGTCTGCTCGACCGTCTCGACGAAGCGCTCGACCGCGCTCACCGCCTGCGCCTCGCCCTGCTCCTCGGTCAGCTTCGTATAGCCCGCGAGGTCCGCGAACGCGATCGCGACGCGCATCCTGCCCTCCTCGGCGGTCTCCTCGTCGTCGAGGTCGGACTCGATGTGGCCGATCACATCCTGCTCGACGAAGTACCCGAGCATCCTGCCGTGCAGGTAGTTGATCACCGGCATCGCGAATGGCAGCATCTCGCGCGTCATTCCCTCCATCGCCTGCGCGACCTCGACTCCGGGCACGCCCTCGCGCATCAGCGGCTCGTGCAGGTACAGGTGGAACAGCCGCACCTCCGCGTCGGCGATCTGGGCCATCGCCTGCCCGTACACCCGAACGAGCTGCAACAGGGCCGGCAGCGGCAAGCCCGCAGCGAGCGTCTCCGCGCCGTAGCGCAACACCCGCAGATCCTCCTCGGAGATCTCCTCGGTCGAGAGCGCGTTCAGACCCATCGCGCCGGCCAGTCGTTCGATCAGCGCCTCATCGACGTCGAGCTCGCGTGCGGCCTCGCGCAGCGTGTAGCGAGCCTCGGATCTCGGCAGCAGTTCGTCGACGTATCCGAATGCGAGCTTGCCGCTCTGGCTCGCCTCCCTGATCCGCCTCACGCTATGCCCGCGCTCGCGCAGCCGTGCGACGATGCGCACGTGCGAAGCGGCGGCCGGCGTCCACGTCCCATCGTACTGTGGCACTAGGCCATCTCTCACCCAGCGCCTCACGGTCGCCTGCGTCACGCCCGCGCGCGCGGCGACCTGCTTGAGCGTCAGCTCGCTCGGCAGGGGGTCCTCGAGAGGGCCGTTCGTGGAGCCGTCCTCGGGACTGTCGGGGGGCGTGGCCATCGCGCGGGAGTCTAAAGTCGCGGCCGGTGTCGCAACCTGAGCCCACCTCCGACCCCGCTCCCGCCCAATACCCCCAGGCGATCCACCTACGGCCGACCGCGCCGCTGGCCGAGCGCGTGCTGCTGCCGGGCGACCCCGGGCGCGCGCTCGCGCTCGCGCAGACGTTGCTGGAGAAGCCGATGATGTTCAACCATCATCGCGGCCTCTGGGGCTACACCGGCGCCGCGCGCGCGGATGGCGATCCACTGACGATCCAGGCGACCGGCATGGGCGGCCCCTCGGCGGCGATCGTCCTGACCGAGCTGATCGCGTTCGGCGCGCGGCGGCTGATCCGCATCGGCACCTGCGGCGCGCTCGCACCGCACCTCGCGCTCGGCGACCTCGTCGTCGCGCGCGAGTCCATCTGCGCCGACGGCACCTCGCGGGCACTTGGCGCGAGCGCCCGTGTCGCGGCCGACCCCGTCCTAGCCGAGACGCTGCTGCGAGCCGCTAAGGCGCACTCGAGCTCCTCGACCCGCCGTGTCGATGCGGGCACGATCGTGAGCGTCGACCTGTTCTACGACAACTCCGACTCCCGCTCGCCTCGCCATTTGCTCGACGCGCTCGCGATCGAGATGGAGACCGCCTCGCTGTTCGCCGCCGGGGCCGCCGCCTCCGTGTCAGTCGCCTGCCTGCTGGCCGTCTCGGACACCTTCGATACCTTCGGCGCCCGTACCCGGATCGACGACAATCCCCTGCTTGCCGCCAGCGAGGCAATGGGAGCCATCGCCGTGGCAGCCCTCCCGTCCTGAGCGCGCTCGGCTCCGGCTCAGGCTTTTTTGAGTCTTGATTACGGGGTGGGTTTGGCTTTCGCTCTGGAAGCCGTTTTCGCTTTGGTATTCCCAGCCGGCTTGGCCTTCGACGCCGGTTTCGCCCCTGCCGCAGACTTGGCCTTTGACGCCGGTTTCGCCCCTGCCGCGGACTTGGCCCTCGACGCCCGTTTCGCCCCTGCCGCGGACTTGGCCCTCGACGCCGGTTTCGCCCCTGCGGCAGATTGGCCCACTGCGGCAGATTGCGCCCCTGCTGCCGGTTTCGCCGCGGACGCCGGCGGCCCCGCGGAGCCACGCTGGGCGGCCTGTCCGAGCTTGCTCGCGAGCGCGCCGAGCTGATCCTCGATTGCAGACAGCCGCGCATCTACCCCGCGCCCCGACAGCGCGCGGTCCAATCTGTACACGCCGTCCTCGATCCCCTCGAGGCGCTGGGAGACCGAGCGCAGCCTGCGCGTGAGCCGTTCGATGTCGGCGGCGGAGGGGATGTTGAATGCGCCCATCGCGACCTCCTGCGCCTGCGCGGCGCGCTCGCGCGCGTCGAACGCGGCACCGACGACGCCGGTCAGAACGGGGTTCTCGAGCAGGTCGGTGAGCGCCTTGCCGAGCCGGTCTTCGGTGCCGTCGGTCAAGCGCTCCTTGAGGCCCTTGACGGCCTTGCTCGCATCGGACATCCTCGGAAGGATACGGTGCGAGCGTGCCCGAGCGCCTGTTCCTGTTCCTGCAGCTCGAGTTTCCCTGGGAGCTCGGGCCGCCCGACGGGCGCTACCTGCTGCGCAGCCGCGGAGAGGATTCGATCCGGCCCACCCCACCGCCGCCCGGACGAGCGCCAGACCAGACCGAAGTAGGCGCGCCCGAGCACGTGGTCGTCCTGAACACGCTCGGCGCATCCCGTCGCCCAGGCGCCACGAGCATGAGCGCAAGGGACCTCGCCGGGGCGGGCCGCGGGGTGATCGCCCTGCCCGGGATCGGCGCCCGCCGTGCGCGACGCCCGCGCGAGGCAACGCCCGACCCAGCCCCCGTGCCGATCGCGCGCGCGACGATCATCGACCCGATCTCGGTCTCCGCTGAGCGCCAGGCGCAGGCATGGTTGAAGGGGCTCGACGCCGAGCTCGAAACGCGGGCTGCGACGGCGGTGCTCAATCGCGTGCTCTACGCCCACCGTATCGCCACCGCCGACCCGCATACGCACGAGGTCGCCCCGGCCCAGGCGTTGGTGATCCGGGCCGGCTGGGGCGAGGGCGAGCAGCTGGCCGACGGGCGGTGGGGGCACGCGCTCGAGCTGCCGTGGGCGCCAACCAAGCGTGCACAGCGGCGCGCGGCCGCGTTGCGCCCCCAGGAGCGCCTCGCGGAGCTGCTCGGCGCGCGGACGCGGGAGTTGCTGTGCGAGGAGCTCGCGCTACGCGCGCGCCTGGATCTCGACCAGAATCGCCTCACCCACGCTGCGGTCGAGCTAGACGCGGCGCTCGGTGCCGCGCTGGACGAGCTCGACGCGGAGGCAAACCCGGCGCTCGCCCCGCGCCTGGACGAGCTGCGGGCACTGCACCCCGGCGTGCGCGCGGTGGTGCAGGCGGCGCTGCCCGGCGTGACCGCAGCCACAGGCCGCGGCCGCGAGAATCTGCACGAGCCCGACGCCACAACCGACGCCCAGCAGCCCGACGAGGAGGCCGTCCCCCACGCGCTCGAACGCCTGGAAGCCGCGCTGCGCGCGCACACAGCCTCCGGACCAGCTCGTTAAAGGTCTCGACGCCGGAGCGCTATCCCCTGCGCGCTCCGGCGTCGGTGCTGCTGTCTCATTCGGTGCCGGGGCGCTGTCTCGTCGTTACGCTTTTAGCACCTGCCAGTGTCTCCGGATCGGACCAGAACAGGCCCTTCCATAAACACTGCTGTAGATCCAACCATTTTGTCCAACGCTTGTCAAGCACCATGGACAAATTGCCTAAATAAACAGTTGTGTGCGCAAGTTCCGTGGGGAGTGGCCGAGGGGAGAAAGTGGTTTCGAGGCGTTGCAAGCCGCCGCTCGAGGACGGGACTGATCTCACGCCGAACGGGAGCGGTGGCGCTCTCGACGTGGACCACTCTCAGAAGCGGGGCGCGTCCGATGACCGTGTGAAGAAAGCCACCGAGCGAGCCCGCTATTCGAATAGCCTGTTCGACCGATGGGATTCGGAACGGGCACGACGGCCGCCGGACTCGAGCTCGAGCGGGTGGTCAAGCACTACTACGGGGCCGAGGAGGTGCGCGCGGTCGACGGCGTGAGCCTCCAGATCGCGCCGGGTGAGATGGTCGCGCTGTACGGGCCGAGCGGCTCGGGCAAGACCACGTTGCTGCTGCTGATCGCAGCGTTGCTGACCCCCGAGGCGGGCTCGATCCGCTACGCCGGGCGCGATCTCGCATCGCTATCGGCGAACGAGGCGAGCGACTACCTGCTGCGCGACGTCGGCTTCATCTTTCAGAGCTTCCACCTGATGCCGCGCGTCTCCGCCGTCGAGAACGCGTCGATCAAGCTGCTGCTCGGCGGCGTGGGCATGCGCGAGGCCCGGGCCCGCGCGATCCCGTGGCTGCAGCGCGTCGGCCTTGGCGAGCGGCTCGAGCACACCACGGGCGAGCTCTCCGGGGGCGAGCGCCAGCGCGTTGCGATCGCGCGCGCGCTCGCCGGCGAACCGCGATTGATCCTCGCCGACGAGCCAACCGGAAATCTCGACAGCGCGCGCAGCCGCGAGATCGTCGAACTGCTCCACTCGATCGCGCGCGATCGCGACGCGGCCGTCCTGCTGGTGACGCACGACCTCGAGGCAGCAGCGATCGCCGACCGGCGTTGCACGCTGCGCGACGGCCGGCTGAGCGTCGAGCACCTGCCCTGATGGGACTGCCGTGATGGGTCCGCGGATGCTCGTCTACCTCTACCGGCGGCGGCTGCGCGCGCACGGCGCCCAGGAGCTGCTCGCCGGCTTCGGCGTCGCGGTCTCGGTCGCACTGCTGTTCGCGGTGACCGTCGCCAGCGGCAGCGTCGAAGGCTCCGCAAGCGCAGTCGTTCACGCCGTGATCGGCCCAGCGAGCCTGCAACTGCGCGCTCGCGGCGCCGAAGGCTTTTCCGGACGGGGCATCCTCGCGCGCGTGGAACGGCTCCCCGGCGTTGTCCAGGCCGCGCCGCTACTGGAACAGACCGCGACCGTGCGCAACCCTGACGGGCGCCGATCGACGGTGCAGATCGCCGGCGCGGATCTCAGCCTCGCGCTACTCGACGGGCTCGCCCACACAATCCCGCTGGCGGCCTTTTCCGCCGACGGGATCGGGTTGAGCGCCTATACCGCTGGGGCGCTGCGCCTGCCCTCCCCCCCGGCCGGCTCCAACGCGAGCACCGGCGGAAGCACGGAACCCGGCAAGACTGAAACCGCCCGGGCCCGGGCCCGGGCGGGCGCAGCGGAGCAGGTTGCGCTCGAACTACGCGGGCGCGTCACACCGCTACCCGTCAACGCCGTGCTCGACGCCGCGAAGTTCGGAGCTCTGGCGAGCGCGCCGGTGGCGGTGATGGGACTCGCACGCCTGCAGGCGCTCGCCGGTCTGCCGGGCCGCATCACGCGGATCCTCATTCTGACCAGGCCCGGCCGCGAGGCGCAGGTGCGCGTGGAGCTCAGCGCCCTCGCCGGTCCGAGCCTCGCGGTCGCACCGGCCGACGAAGACGTCGAGTTGCTGCACCAGGCGCTGCGTCCGAGCGAGCAGTCGAGCGAGTTCTTCGCCGCGATCTGTGCGCTGCTGGGCTTCCTGTTCGCGTTCAACGCGATCCTGTTGACGGTCCCAGAGCGCCGCCACGCGATCGCCGACCTACGCTTGCTCGGCGCGCGCACCGCGCAGATCGCGAGGATGGTGCTGTTCCAGGCACTGTGCCTAGGTCTGGTCGCGTCGTTGTTCGGGTTGCTCGCCGGATATGCGCTCGCGGTCGGGCCGTTTCATCAGTCGCCGACGTACCTCGCGGAGGCGTTCACGCTCGGCACGAGCACCGTGATCGGTACGGGACCGCTCGTGCTTGCGCTCAGCGGTGGCGTGCTCGCGACCTGCCTGGCCTCGGCGCTGACGCTGCTCGACCTGCGTGGCGGCCACACGCTGGAGGCAGCGCACTTCGCCGAGGGGGTTTCCGCCGACGCGCTTGGGGGCCGCGCGCAGCTGCGCCTGGCGCTCGCCGCCGCCGGCGTGCTGGTGCTCACGAGCGCGATCTTTGAGCTGTGGTCGGCGCTGTCGCTCGCCGCGCTCTCGGCGCTCGCGCTCGTGTGCGTGCTCGCAGTTCCGCTCGCGCTCGGCTTGGTGTTGCGCGCCACCCGTGCGCTCGCGGAGCGCCGGCAGGCACTGACGCTCCTGCCGGTGGCGCTGATATCGCTGCGCGGCTCGACGCTGCGCTCGCTCGCGCTCGCGACGACCGGTGCCGTGGCGTTGTTCGGCAGCGGCGCGCTCGGAGGCGCACGCGCCGACCTGCTGCAGGGGATCAGGGGCTTCGCACACAGCTACAGCGCCGACGCGGAGATCTGGGTCAACCCCCCCGGCGCCTACCAGGCGACCAGTCCCTTCCGGCCCGGCGCCGACATCCCCGCGATCGCGCGGATTCCGGGGGTGAGCGCCGTGCACTCGTTCTATGGCGGCTACCTCGACCTCGAAGGTCGGCGCGTCTGGATCATCGCCCGACCGCCCGGCAGCGCGCGCGAACTGCTGCGTGGCGAGCTCGTCGACGGCAGCCCCGGCGCCGCGAGCGTCGCGCTCGCGGCCGGTGGTCAGATCACCCTCTCGCGGCAGCTCGCCGCTGGGCATCATCTCGTCGTCGGCGACTACATCGCGATCCCGACGCCCAGCGGGAATGTCCGCTTCCGGATCGCGGCGATCACGACCAACCTCGCCTGGAATCCGGGCGTGATCTTCATGGGCGCCGCCGACTACAGGCACTACTGGGCAACCTCGGCGCCCACCGCGCTCGGTGTGGAGCTCACTCCGAACGCGGACGCCGCGCGTGTACGGGCGGCTGTCGCGCGCACGCTCGGCCCGGCGAACGGACTGGAAGTCGCGACCGCGCCCGAGCGCGCGAGCGAAATCGACGCGCTCGCCAGCGCCGGGCTGAGCCGGCTGGGAGAGATTTCGACGCTGCTCACGATCGCCGCAATCCTCGCGCTGGCGACCGCGCTCGCGTCGGCGATCTGGCAGCGGCGCGTGTCGCTGGCCGAGCTGAGGCTGACGGGCGTCACGCCCGCTCGCCTACGCAAGATCCTGCTGCTCGAATCGACGCTCTTGCTCACCGCCGGCTGCGTCACCGGCGCGATTGTCGGCCTCTACGGCCAAGCCGTGATCGACGGCTACCTGCGCGACGTGACGGGCTTCCCGATCGTGACCCTCACCGCCGGCCTGCATCCGCTGGAGCTGCTGGCGCTCGTGATCGCAATCGTGCTCGCGCTTGTCGCCGTTCCCGGCTTTCTCGCCGCGCGTGTGCCGCCAACGCTGGCGCTGGAGGAATGACCGAGTAGATGTCCGACCGAGGGGAGTACACTGTTCCAATGGTCAGACCGAAGGGATTGGTGGCTGTGGGGGTCGCGCTCCTGGTTCTCCCGGCGATCCTTGCGCCCGGCGCGCTCGCCGGATCGGCCGCTGCCTACGCCGGCGTCTCCGTAGGCGGCGTAACCCGGCAGGGAAGCCCACAGAGGGCGCATGCTGCGAGCACGCTGAACATCACCGATACGGCCAAGCTGCACTACACCGGCGGCTCGGGGTCGCTGCTGCACGAGTCGGGCACGGCCTCGGGGACACTGCCGGGGAGCATGAAAGCCGAATGCAACATCGGCGCGGAGCTCACGACCAGCTTTACGATCTACGCCGCGGGCGGCACGATCAAAGGCCACGGCACGGCAACCCCGCACGGCTCCGGCACCTACGAAAGCTTTGCCGGCACGATCGTCGCCACCGGCGGCACCGGCCGCTACGCGCACGCCCACGGCCGCGCCGGGCTGTACGGGACGTTCGACCGTAAGAACTACGCCCTCACCGTCCAGACCACCGGCAAGCTCTCGTACTAGCAGTGCGGTGAAACGGACCAGCGCCGTGCACCGCACTCGCGCCCGGACCCTGGGCCTGACCCACCGTCGCCGACCACCGCTCCTGCTATCCGCATCCTTCCTCGCGCTGGCGCTCGCCTGTATCTGCGCCTACCCGCCGGCCACGACACAGGCGGCCCAGACGGCGCGACTGACCGCAACGCTCACACCCGAGCACCTCGGCGAGGGCACAACGATCGGCTTCAACCTGCGGATCGTCACGGCCGGCGACGCGATCCCACCGCCATTGACCGAGGTCGACTTGCGCTATCCGAAGGACCTCGGAATCGCCACCAGCGGCCTTGGCCTGGCGACGTGCGCACCCGCGCTACTCGAAGCCGACGGCCCCCAAGGGTGTCCGTCGGAGTCCGTGATGGGCATCGGCAGCGCGGTCGCGGAGATCCCGGTCGGCCCGGAAATCGTCAGCGAGACGGCGCCCGTGACGATCTTCCGCGCGCCGACCGCAAACGGCCAGATCGCGATGGTGCTCTATGCCAACGGCGCGAGTCCCGTCGACGCGCAGATCCTGCTCCCCAGCCTGCTGCTTCCCGCGACAGCTCCGTTCGGCGGCCGGGTCAAGATCGACGTGCCGCTCGTCCCCAGCCTGCCCGATTCCCCCGATGTCGCGGTCGTGCGTCTGACAACCACGCTCGGACCGCTCGGCATCACCTATTACGAACGCGAGCACGGCCGCGCCGTCGCCTACCGACCCCGGGGCCTACAGCTCCCCGACGGCTGCCCACACGGTGGGTTTCCATTCGCGGCAGAGCTCGGCTTCGTCGACGGGAGCAGCGCCACGGCGCGGACGGTCGTGCCCTGTCCACACGCCAGGTAGGACCATTACGAGCGAGGTGGTCACGCAAGTGGCACAGGACCGGACATTCCCCAGCGCATGCAATTCCGGACATTCCCTCCGGCCGACAAAAGTGGCTCAGGACCCGGACATTCCTTCGGGCCGACAAAGGTTCGGCCAGAATGAGATCAAGTCCCTCAGCCGGGAGGGGTGCGCGGGCCTGCTTGGCTGAGGGGGTCACGTAAGTAAAGTACGGCTCACGATGGATCCCACGCGTACTGCGATCGGCACCTGGTCCGGGGGGCGCTTCATGCACTTCGGGGAGCCGCTCGACGATGCGCGGTTGGGAACGCTGCTGACGCCCGGTGACGGAATCGACACAGTCATCACCGCCGATGCTTACGGGGCCGGGGAGGCCGATCGCGTGCTCGGCCGGGCGCTGAGGGGCGTCGATCGCGAGAGCTACTGCCTGATCGGGGCGATCGGACACGACTTCTACGAGGGGGAGCGCGAGGGGGCGAAGGGATTTCCGCGCTTTACCGACGCCCGGTTGCGCTCAGAGGGCGCGTACGGGGACTACATCCGGATGGCGACCGAGCGCAGCCTGCAGCGGCTCGGGGTCGAGCGCTTCGATCTGCTGCTGCTGCACAACCCCGATCGGACCGGCTACACCAGCGAGGCGGTGTGGGCCGGGATGGCGGCCGTCCGCGATGAGGGGCTCACGCGGCTGCTCGGGGTCGCGCCGGGGCCGGCCAACGGCTTCACGCTCGACCTGATCGACTGCCTGGAGCGCCACGGCGCGCTGATCGACTGGGCGATGGTGATCCTCTCGCCGATGGAGCCCTGGCCGGGCGAGCTCGTGCTCGACGCGGCCGTCGCGAACGATGTGCAATTGATCACGCGCGTCGTCGACTACGGCGGCCTGTTCCACGACGACGTGCGGCCCGGACACGCCTTCGCCGAGTACGACCACCGCAAGTTCAGACCCGACGGGTGGATCGAGGCGGGGATCGAGAAGCTCGAGCGGATGCGCCCCTACGCTGAGCGCCACGGGCTGAGCATGCTGCAGCTCGCCTGCCAGTGGAACCTCGCCCAGCCGGCGGTGCGCTGCGTCGCGCCGACGCTGGTCCAGGAGAGTGGATCAGACACGCGCGCGATCGAGGACAAGCGTGCGGAGCTGGCCGCGCTGCCGGCCGAGATCCTGCTGAGCGAGGCCGAGGTCGACGAGTTGCGCGCGATCGGCGAGAACGCGGGGAGCATGGCGCTGAAGGGCGCCCACCCCGACCACGAGGGCGCGGCGCGCCCGGACCGCTGGGGGATCAGCGACGAGCTGGGAGAGCTAGCCGCGCGTTGGGAGATCGATCCGGATCGCGACCTCGCCCAGTTCTCGCGGACGTCCGCGGCATAGGCGTAATGGTCCAGGGAGGTGGGACCGCATGCGCCAACGGGTGGGGCCTCGCACGCAAGGCCCCACCGATCGCCCCGGCCTACTTTCCCTCGAACTGCGGCGCGCGTTTGCCGAGGAACGCGGAGATGCCCTCCTTGGCGTCGGCGCTTGCGAACACGCTCGCGAACGCCCCCTTCTCGGCCTCGATCCCCTCGTCGAGATCGCCGGCGGCGGAGACGCGCTTGATCTGCTCCAGCGCGAGCGGCGCCTGACCAGCGAGCTTGCGCGCCCAGGCGAGGGCCGTGTCGAGCAGTTCGTGGTCTTCGACGACGCGGTTGGCGAGACCCATCTCGAAGGCCTCGTCGGCGAGGATCGGATCGCCGACGAGGTTCATCTCCAGCGCCTTGTTCGAGCCGACGAGGCGCGGCAGACGCTGGGTGCCGCCGAAGCCGGGGATGATCCCGAGCTTGATCTCGGGCTGGCCGAACAGCGCCGAGCGCGCGGCGATCCGCACGTCGCAGGACATCGCGAGCTCGCAGCCGCCGCCGAAGGCGAGACCGTTGACCGCGGCGATCGTCGCGATCCTCTCGGAGCCCAGTTCGCGGAACAGCGCGTGGGCCTCGTGGATCAGCTTCTCGCCGCCGGCCTCGTCCATCGACGTGAAGGCCTTGATGTCGGCGCCCGCGGAGTAGAGGAACGGGTTGGAGGAGGCGATCACGAGCGCATGGACGGGAGTACCGGACCCCGACCCGCCCGCCTTGACGTGCGCCCAGACCTTGCCGAGGTCCTCGATCACCTGCGGGGAGATCGAGTTCATCTGCCCGTTCGCAAGCCACGCGATCGCGACGCCGTCTGAGCGCGTCTCGAGCTTGATCACCTCGGCCGGCTGCTCTGAGTCGGGCTGGGGGTAGGCGTAGAAGCCCTGGCCGCTCGACTGGCCGAGGCGGCCTTGGGCGACGAGGCGGCGCAGGATCGTCGGCGGGGTGAAGCGCTCGCCGTGGCGCTCGGCCGCATTCTCGAGGCGCTCGAGGATCTTGTCGAGCCCTTCGACGTCGGCCTTCATGAACGGCGGCAAGAGGCCACGGCGGGGGTCGAGGCCGGCACCGGCCATCATCCCGAAGTCGATGTCGCGGTGGGTCGCGACGCCCTCCTCCAAAACGAGACATGCCTCGACGAACGTCTTCAGCGAGAGCAGCTCGACCAGCTCGGCCACGTCGGGCTCGGCGTCGCCATCGAGGTTAGGCTCGCCGTCCGAGTAGAAGCCGTTGCCGCCGGTCTTCGCACCGAGCTTGCCTTCGCCGACGAGCTTCTGCATGCCCTTCGGCACGTAAAAGCGCTCGTCACCGTAGGACTCGGCGAGGTGCTCTGCGACATGCAGGACGGTGTCGAGGCCGAGCAGGTCGACCAGCCGGTAGGGGCCGATCGGGACGACGCCCGCGGCGCCGACACCCTCGTCGATCTGTTTGATCGAGAGCTTCTGGGTCTCCTGTTCGCGCCACACCTCGGAGATCCCCGCGTTGAGGATCCGGTTGACGACGAAGCCCGGGACCTCGGCGCAGGTGATCGGCTGCTTGCGGATCGCCTGGGCGAACGTGACGGCCGCGCCGACGGTCTCCGCCGCGGTCTCCTCGCCCTCGACGATCTCGATCAGAGGCATGATCGAGGCGGGGTAGAAGTAATGGAAGCCGACGACCTTCTCGGGGCGCAGCGTCGCTTCGCCGATCTCCGTGATCGACAGCGATGAGGTGTTCGAGGCGAGGATCGCGTGACCGGGCGTGGCGGCGTCGAGCTCGGCGAACACGGCCTGCTTGATCGCGATCTTCTCCGGCACGGCCTCGATCACGAAGTCGACGTCGCCGAAGTTCGCGTAGCTCGTCGTCCCGCCGATCCGCCCGAGCACCTCCTCGATCTGCGCCTTGCCTTGCTCCTCTGTGAGCTTGCCCTTCTCGACGAGCTTGCCGATCTGCCCCGAGGTGACGTTGCGGGCCTCGTCGAGCCCGGCCTGGACGAGTGCGTCGTCGATGTCCTTGAGCACCACCGGGATCCCGGCGGCCGCGATCGTCTGGGCGATCTGGCCGCCCATCGTCCCGGCGCCCACGACAGCAGCCTTGAATACGAACATCTTCTATCGCTCTCCTCTGTGAGGTCTTCCTGCGCTTACCTGCGGTCGCGCGGAGCCTAGCGTGCCGGCGTTCGCGGCCGCGGCCGCGGCCGCGGCTGCCGCGAGGGGGGGAGGGGGGGGTCCAGGAAGCGAAGGGGCCGATGAGCCTAGGAAGCGGCCGGAGGCAGGTCCGCAGCCTCGGCCCTGGCGTTGTCCGCGAGCTCCGGGGCGATCGAGCCGGCGTCCGTGCCGCGACCGGCCTTTCCGGACCTTCGCGGCTCGTCGAGCTCGGTTACAACATGCGGCCCTACCTTGGGAGCCGGCGTCTCTTGGGGCGGCGCGACCGTGGACGAGTCTGTGAGCGTGCCGTCGATCGCGGGCGTGCCCCCGATCCAGTCGCGCAGGAACACGTCGCAGGCCTCGAGCTCAAGCGGGCGAGCGAACAGGAAGCCTTGGCCCGAGTCGCAGTGCTCCTCCTTCAGCAGCGTCAGCTCGCGCGACTGCTCGATGCCCTCGGCGAGCGTCTCGATCGAAAGCGACTTGCCGAGCTGGACGAGCGTGCGGATCAGGGTGTCCCCTTCGGGATCCTGGCTGACTCGGGAGATGAACGAGCGGTCGATCTTCAGCGCGTCGACCGGAAAGCGCTGCAGATAGGCGAGCGAGGAGTAGCCGGTGCCGAAGTCGTCGATCGCGATTCGCACGCCGAGCGCCTTGATCGCGGCGAGCCGCCGCGCGGTCTCCTCGGCATTGCTCATCAAGGTCGTCTCGGTGATCTCGAGCGTCAGGGCCGCCGGGTCGAGACCGCTCTGCGTGAGCGCCTCGCGCACCTCGACGACGAACGCGTCTGTGTCGAGCTGGCGGGCGGAGACGTTCACCGCTATGCCGACGCCGAAGCCGCTCTGCCGCCAAGCCGCGCCCTGCAGACAGGCCTTGCGCAACACCCAGCCGCCGACCTCGCAGATCAGCCCGGTCTCTTCGAGCAGCGGGATGAAGTCGTCGGGCTGCACCACGCCCCGCACCGGGCTGCGCCAGCGGATCAGCGCCTCCATCCCGGTCGGGGTCATCTCCTGCAGGTCGAACGTCGGCTGATAGACGAGGAAGAACTCCTCGTTCTCGAAGGCGACGCGCAGGTCCATCTCCAGTTCCATGCGGCTCTGGACCGCGTCCTGCATGCCGGACTCGAACACGACATAGCGATTCTTGCCGTCCCACTTGGCGCGGTACATCGCGATGTCGGCGTCGCGCAGCAGCTCTTCGGCGCAGATCCGGTCGCCGGCCGCGATCCCGATGCTCGCGGTCACGGTCAGGCGCGTCTGCTCGGCGCCCTCCAGCTCGAACGGCTGCTTGAGCGCTTCGAGCAGCCGTTCGGCGATCATCTCCGGGCCGGAGTCGAGCGACATCCCTTCGGCGACGATCACGAACTCGTCGCCGCCGAGGCGCCCGAGCGCGTCGATGTCGCGCACCACACCGTCCAGGCGCGCGGCGACCGCGCGCAGCAGCTCGTCGCCGACGCCGTGACCGAGCGTGTCGTTGATCGACTTGAAGTTGTCGACGTCGACGAACAGCGCTGCGACCGGCGTCTGGGAGCGGCGCGAGCGCACCAGCATCTGCTCGACGCGATCGAGGATCAGCGTGCGGTTGGGCAAGCCCGTGAGCGCGTCGTGCGTGGCGAGGAACGCGAGCTCCTCCTGACGGCGCGTCAGCTCCTCGTGCGAGCGCTGGCGCTCGGACTCAAAGGACTGGCACATCCGCACGAGCGTCACATCGAGGCTGCGCTGCAGCATCCCGAGCGCCCAGGCGAGCACGTCGGCCGAGATGTCGAGCTGCTCTGCCGCCTCGCGCAGCACGTCGTCGGCCGCATCGCGCCAGCGCAGACAGCGCTTGGTGACCTCGTTCAGGGGTGCCTCGCGCTGAGCGGCGAGATGGCCGAAGATCCGCCAGGACTCCTGCCCGACCTCGCGCGCCACCGCGGCGCCCTCACCGCACATCCAGCGCGCGACGGCGAGCGTGGAAACCGTCCCGACACGCACGAAGCTGTCTTCGACGACCGCGTCGAGAGCCGCGCCCGATCCATGCGAGCGGCGGCGGATCCCCGCGACTACGTCGTCTGTGCGCTCGCTCAACGCCTCGCCGAGTCGGCTCAACTGCGCGGCGTCGACCGTTGCGTCGAGTACGACATCACCCGCCCGCTCACGCACAGGCTCGCCCACGGCGGGCGCCCCCCGTGGTGGGGACTGCGCCTCGACGGCGTCGCTCTGTACCTCTCCCCGACCCATGGTCGAGCGGATCGACAGATCGTAAGAATTCCTTTAACTCTGCCCGAGAAATGTAAACGTGACGTCTACCCGGGATCCGGCGGCACATGTGCCGCCGGCGAAGCTGCACATGTGCAGCTTCGTGCCCGGCCGCATGCGGCCGGGCATACCGTTGGCGCATGCGCCAACGGCGGGGGCGCGCATGCGCGCCCCCGAGGGGAGGCCGCATGCGGCCTCCCCACACCTTCATCTCAACCCCGAATCAGGCGGGTACGGCCGTCGGCTCCTCGGCGCGGCGCGGGAGCAGCGTTTCGCGGGCGATCACGAGGCGCTGGATCTGCGAGGTGCCCTCGTACAGCTGCATGATCTTCGCGTCGCGGAACAGCTTCTCGACCGGGTACTCCTTGATGAAGCCGTAGCCGCCGTAGACCTGGACGGCGTCGGTCGCGATCTTCATCGCGGCGTCGGCGGCGAAGCGCTTGGCGTGCGAGGAGACGAGCGTGTTGCGCGCGCCCTGGTCGAGCAGCGTCGCGGACTTCCACGTCAACAGGCGCGCGGCCTCGATTTCGGTCGCCATGTCGGCGATCATGAACTGGATCGCCTGGTGCATCGCGATCGGCACGCCGAACTGGACGCGTTCCTTCGAGTAGTCGGTCGCGAACTCGAAGGCCGCGCGGGCGATGCCCGTGGCCATCGCGGCGACGCCCGGCCGCGTGCGGTCGAGCGTCATCATCGCCAGCTTGAAGCCCGCGTTTTCCTCGCCGAGCAGGTTCTCGGCCGGGACCTCGACGTCGTTGAAGGAGATCGTCGCCGTGTTCGACGCGCGCTGTCCGAGCTTGTCCTCCTTCTTGTCGACCACAACGCCCCAGTCGCGCTCGACGACGAACGCTGAGATGCCGCGGTGGCCGGCGTCCTTGTCGGTCTTCGCGTAGACCGTGTAGTAGTCGGCGTAGCCGCCGTTGGTGATGAAGCACTTCGAGCCGTTGATCACGTACTTGTCGCCCTGCTTGACGGCGGTCGTGCGCATCCCGGAGACATCGGAGCCTGCGTCGGGCTCTGTGAGGCAGAAGGAGGCGAGCTTCGGGGCTTCGGTGAGCATCCCGAGATACTTCTTCTTCGTCTCCTCCGAGCCGCCGAGCGCGATCGGCGCGGTCGCGAGGCCGTTACAGCCCAGCGAGGTCTGGATGCCGGAGCAGCCCCACGAGAGCTCCTCCTCGATCAGGCAGCCGTCGAGATAGCTCGCGCCGGCGCCGCCGTACTCCTCGGGGAGGTGCGAGTTCATCAGGCCGACATTCCATGCCTTCTCGATGATGTCCTGCGGCCAGGTGCCGTCCTTGTCGTACTCCCAGGCGACGGGTCTGATCTCCTTCTCGGCGAAATCGTGCGCCATCTCGCGCAGGTTCTTCTGCTCGTCTGTGAGCGTGAAATCGACCATGTCTGCGTGACTCTCCTAAGGGCGGGCGCGGGTTTGGGCCATCGCGCGAGAATAGATTGACTGGTCAGTCAACGCAAAGGGTAGCGAAGGAATGGGTCTCTTTCCAATGACCCTCCACGAGCCGCCGGGGCCAGTGGCGTGCGGCCGCTCTGGCTGTATTGGGAGCCCGGCGCTTTCGGCACCTGTCGGTCACCGGGTCGTCCTCTCCGAACTACGCAACAATCATCCGATGGCAGATTCCCTCGCGGTCGTCGTAGTCGGAGTGGTGGACCTGTCGCTCGTCCCGCTCGTCGTGCTCGGGGCGGTCGCCGTGTCGGTAGTGATGTCGATCGTGTTCCTGATCAGCGGCGAAAACGTCTACGACCAGATCGGCCAGGGCGGGATGACGCGCGACAGCGAAGCCCCACCGGAGGAGGCGCTCATGTCCGCGCCCGCGCCGGCAGCGCCGCCGCTGAGCTCCGCCGCTGGCCGCGCCGAGCAGGAGCGCGAGGTGCGGCAGATGTTGAGCGCGCGCAGCGCGCGCATGGTCGCCCGGGGAGAAGCGGCGCTCGACATCGACGCGGAGGTCGCCAAGCTGCTCGCGACGGAGACGGAGACAGGGGCTGAGACCGGGGCGGGGGCTGAAACCGGGGCGGCCGGAGGCCACGACGCGGAGCTCGAAGCGGAGGTGCGCGAACTCGTCGCGGCGAAGAACGAACGCCGCATGCGACGAGGCCTGGAGCCCTTGGATGTCGCCGCGGAGGTGCGGCGCACCCTCCAAGAGCTCGATCCCTGAGCGCGCCACTACCGCGGTGCCGCTGAACGCACCGACCGCGCGCGGTCCTTTCCATGTGCCCAGGATTGCAGAGGTATGGTGAGGTCGGATATAAACGCGGAATGGCCGGCCCGCGCCGATACGAGCTCGACGAGCTGAGCATCCGCCCGGGCACGTACTTCAACCCCCAGACCGAGGTCGTGCTGATCGTCGACGACTCGCCCGACGTCGACCACGAGATCTTCGACGACGTCGAGCCCGGCGAGGGCGCCGACTGGGTGCTGATCTCCGACGAGGCACCGGTCGACGAGCACCGCCGCGACGAGCTGATCGAGAGCTTCCAGGCGACCTACCATCCTGCCGGCGAGCTCGTCGTGGCCGGCGAAGTGGACGATGAGGACGACATCGAGAATGAGGAGCTCGAACCCGACGAGGAGATCGACGAGCTCGATTAGCCGGCCTGAAGTGGCCTGAAGTAAGACGGAATGGCGCAACTACCTTGTGCCGAGGGGTGTTTCGGGGGCTGCAATGGGCCCTGCAGAGCCAGCGAAGATCGGGCGTAGGATGCGCGCCGTGCGCGTCCCCCAGTTACGGGCGCTCGCCCCTGTCGCGCTCGTCGCCGTGTTGAGCGTGTCGCTCATGGGCGGCGCCGCCACTCCCGCCGCCTTTGCCGGCAAGCCGATCGCGATCGTAGCTCGCTCAGCGAGCGCCCTAGGGCCGGCTCGCGTACCCGCGCGCGCCCACGCCGCGGCCCGAGCCAGCGCCCACGCCCGCGCCGCGGCCAGCCATGGCCCGACCGTCACCGCCGCGCTCGCGAGCCTGCAGCGCAGCGGCGCGATCACGCCCGCGATCTATCAGAAGGACTACGCGGCCTACCTCGCGGCCGTGAGCTCGTTGAAGAAGCTGAGCGGGACGCGGCGCAACGAACTCGGCGCCGTCGTCGCAAACGTGCAGGCGATCGCCGCCGCCGGCGGGTTCATCCCCTCACGGCTGCCGGCGCTGTTCCTGACGCTCGAACGCAACCGCACGTGGTGGACGAGCGGCTCGCTGCTCGCCTCGCGCGTGCGCATCAGCTTCCCCGGCTCAGAGCTCGTGTGGGAGTACTACGCCGGCCAGGGCATCGAGATCCAGTGGCTCGGCACGTTCGGTGAGGGCAACGGCTATTACTCAGGCGGCCAGAACAACAACCTAAAGCAGCTCATCTCCGAACTGATCCCGCTCGCGACCAAGCGCGCCGGGGGGATCGCCTGGGAGTACATGTTCCAGTTCGACGGCGGCCTGCCCCCATGGACCAGCGGCCTCTCGCAGGGCACCGCGCTGCAGCTGCTCTCGCGCGATTACTCGCGCTTCAAAGAACCGGCGGTGCTGACCCTGGCCCAGGAAGCGCTCGGGATCTTCAAGACGCCGCCGCCGTCGGGCGTGCGCGTGACGAGCTCGCTCGGGGCGCACTACCTCGAGTACACCTACGCCCCCACCGACCGCATCCTCAACGGCGAAATCCAGGCGCTCGTCGGGCTCTACGAATACACCTCGATCACGCGGGACCCGGCCGGCCTGGCGCTGTTCGAAGCCGGCGACGCCGAAGAGCGCGCACGTACGCCACTCTACAACACCGGCTACTGGTCAATGTACGACCAGTACGGCGAATCGGACCTCAACTACCACGAACTACTGGCCGAATTCCTGCAGCACCTGTGCGAACGCACGCGCAAAGGCGAGCCGCTCACGACCACGGCCGCGCCGGCACCCACGACGCCGGCCGCGCCGACCACGCCCTCCACGACGCCCGGCGGCACGGCCGGGGGAACATCGGGGGGGACGACCGAATCGAGCACCACGAGCGGTGGGGCGAGCGCCGCGCGCTACACCGCGCGAGCGGCTGCGACGACCACGCCCTCGACGCAGATCGCGGGCGATCAGATCTACTGCACGACCGCCGAAGCCTTCACCGCCGACGAGCACACGCCGCCGCAGATCGCGCTGCTCACGACGAAGCTGCCGACGAGCGCCCGCGCCGGCGTGCAGCTGTCGCTGTCGAAGGTCGCGACCGTCCACCTCACCGTCCGCCTCGGCGGCACCGTCGTCTACAGCAACAGCGCCACCGTCGAACGCGGCAAGCCGAAGTTGCTGTGGCCCACCCCGTCGAAGGGCGGCTCCTACGCGGTCACGCTGACCGCGACCGACCTCGCCGGCAACTTCGCGACCGCGAGCGGCACGATCACCGTCGCAAAGGCTCACTGAGGAGAGCACGGAGCCCTGGAACGGGACCCCACCCGACCCAGGCGCGCCTAGACTGCGGTGCATGACACGACTGAGCAGCGCCTGGCGGACATTGACGCCCGACCAGCGCCTCGCGGGCGCCGCCTCGGCGGCGCTGTTCGTGACGATGTTCCTGCCCTGGTATCAGCAGAACGCGGTCGTCAGCGCCCCGCACGCGGCGCCCCTGCAGAGCCGCAACCTGAACGCGTTCCAGGTCTTCTCGTTCGTCGAGGCCGCCGTCCTGCTCGTCGCCGTGGCCGTGCTCTACTTGCTGTTCGCGCGCGGCGAGCAGCGCTCCTTTCAGCTCCCCGGCGGCGACGGCACGGTGGTGCTCGCCGCGGGCGTCTGGGTCGCGCTGCTCTTGATCCTGCGCCTGTTCGACAAGCCGGGGATCACGACCCACGGCATCGCCGCGAACGTCGGTATCCAGTGGGGGATCTTCTTCGCGCTCGCCGCCGCCGGGCTGCTCGCCGCCGCCGGCTCGCGGATGCGCGCGGGCGCGCGGCCGGAACCGCCGCTCTTGCGCCGGCCCCGGCGAGCCCAATCGCCACGCCGGCCGGAGCCACCGCTCACATCCCGGACGGATCGTTCCGGCTCCACCGACCAAGCTTCGCTCGCACACGAACCGGAGGAGACATGGCTGGGCTCCACGCACCCAGACCGGGCGCCAACCGTTCGCGGGCCGGAGCGTCCCTCGGAGCAGTCTTCCGTAAGCGCCGCGCGCCGTCCGCCGGCGCCACGCACAGCCCCGCCCCATCGCGCGCCGCGGCGTCCCGTCGCGGCGGATGACGTCACCAAGCAGCTGTCCTTCGAGGATCACAGCTCAGAACCGGCGCCCGAGCTCCGCTCGGGTTCCACGCCCGAGCCCGAGCAGCGGTAGGCGCCTATCATTGCGCGGACCGTGCCCGCCCCCGCTACCGCCGACTCAGCGCCCGCCTCCGTCGCCGACGTAGCCGCGGGCCTGCGCGAGGTCGGCTACCTGCCCGGCGAGTCGACCGCGCTCGTCTCCTTCCTCGCCGCCCGCCTCGGCAAGCCCGTGCTCGTCGAGGGGCCGGCCGGCGTCGGCAAGACCGAGCTCGCGAAGTCGCTCGCGCTGTATCTCGGCCGCGAGCTCGTGCGCCTGCAGTGCTACGAGGGCCTCGACGAGGCGAAGGCGCTGTACGAGTGGAACTACCGCAAGCAGCTTTTGCGGATCCAGGCCGAGGCGACGGACACCGGCTGGGAGGCGGTGCAGGAGGACATCTTCGGCGAGGAGTTCCTGCTCGCACGGCCATTGATGAGCGCGATCGCCTCTGAGCGACCGGTCGTGCTGCTGATCGACGAGATCGACAAGACCGATCAGGAGTTCGAGGCGATGCTGCTGGAGGTGCTCTCCGATTTCCAGATCTCGATCCCCGAGCTCGGCCGGGTGCAGGCGCGCACACACCCGGTCGTGCTGCTGACCTCGAACAACTCGCGCGAGCTGACGGAGGCGCTCAAGCGCCGCTGCCTGTACCTGTGGCTCGACTACCCCGAGCTCGAGCACGAGCTGGAGATCGTGCGGCTGCACGCGCCGGAGCTGGGAGAGACCGTCGCCCGCCGTCTGGTCGAGGTGGTCGGGATGGTGCGCGAGCTCGACCTGAAGAAGCCGCCGTCGATCGCTGAGTCGATCGACTGGGCGCGGGCGCTCTTGTTGCTCGGCGCCGAGGACATCAACGAGGCCGTCTTCCGCGAGACGATGTCGGTGATCGTCAAGCACCGCACCGACATGGACATCGTCTCCGAGCGCGTCGGGCTGAAGCTGCGTCCGGCGGCCGCCGATGCCGCCGCCTGAGCGGCCCCCCGCTCCCGCGAGCCCCCGCACGCGACCGCTTGCGGCCGACGCCTCCCCGGCGTCGGGGGGGTCCGACTCTCCCGCCGCGGCGCCCGCGGGCCTGCCGGCCCGGATCCTCGAGCTCGGCGAGGAGCTGCGCCAGGAAGGCGTCGCGGTCGGGACCTCGGAGCTGCTCGACGCGTTCTCCGTCCTGCGCGAGGTCTCGTGGACCCAGCAGGAGGACTTCCGCGAGGCGCTCGCCGCGACGCTCGCCAAGAGTCAGGAGGACCGGCGCGTGTTCGAGCTCGTGTTCGACCGCTTCTTCTTCCGCGCGGTCGAGCTCGCCGCGCTGCGCGAGGACATCCGCGAGGGCGAGCACTCCCAGGCCCCGCCGGGCGCGATCGACCTCGACGAGCTCTCCGTCGAAGACCTCGAGGCGCTGCGCGCACGGATCGCCGCCGCGTTGAGGGACGGCTCGGAGGCGGCGATGGCCGACCTTGCGCGGATGGCGATCGCCGCCTTCGGGCGCCGCGAGGAGGGCTCGGGTGTGATCGGCGTCGACGTCCAGCGCATCCGCCGCGCGCTCGGCCTGCGCACCGAGCCTCAGCCCGACCTGCCCGAGGACGATCCGCGGCGCGAGGGCCTGCCGCGCGATGCGCTGCGCCGCTTCGAGGCGCTCTTGCGCCGCGAGCTCGAACGCGGCCAGATCGAGCGCACCGGCAGCCTGCCCCCCGCGCGTCCGCTGGGCGAGCTCGACCGGGCGCTACCCTCCGGGCCGCTCGCCGACCTCGCGGCCGTGCACCGCGTCGTGATCCAGCTGCGCCGGCGCCTGGCCACGCAGGGCATGCAGGCGCGCGGGCACCGCCGCCACGCACAGGTCGACGTGCGCCGCACGATGCGCGCGTCGCTGCAGACCGGCGGTGTCCCCGTGGTGCTCAAGTACCGCCCGCGCCGTCCGAAACGTCCGGAGATCTACGTGCTCTGCGACGTCTCCACGAGCGTCACCTCGGCATCGGTCTTCTTTCTGTCCGTGCTCCACGCACTGCACGACTCGTTTCGCAAGATGCGCTCTTTCGTATTCATCGAGCGCGTCTCTGAGGTCACCGACATCTTCGCCCACGAGCGCAACTTCGCGGCCGTCTCAGAGCGGATCTCCTCAGACGCAGGCGTCGCCGACATCTCCGGCTACACCGACTACGGCCGCGTCTGGTCGGAGATGCTCGAACAGGTCGGCGAAGAACTGCATCCGCGCGCGACGGTGATCGTCTTGGGAGACGCGCGCACGAACGGCCGCGATCCCCGCGCGGATCTCTTCGCCCAGCTCGCCGCGCGCGCCGGGCGCACATTCTGGCTGAACCCCGAGCCGCGGCTCTACTGGAACTACGGCGACTCGGTGATCGCCGCCTACGAGGAGTTCTGCACCGCGTTCGAGTGCTGGACGACCGCGCAGCTCGAGGATTTCGTGCGGGCGCTCACGCGGCCGGTGTCCTCGGCGCTGTAGCGATCGCCGACGACGCACCGCGCGCGGTAGCATCACCGTCAGGAAAACAGGGGGGCTGGCGGGCAAGCCGGCTGAGATGACGCCAAGGAGACGATCCCCCGGCGCCGACCCTTTGAACCTGTGGGGTAATGCCCGCGGAGGGAGCCCGGTGGTGGTATCGACCGAATTGCAGTCTCGCGCGTATCTCACAGGTGGGGCCACACCTGGGAGCCACACACCGGGACACAACACGCCCAGACACAGCCCACCAGTGGCGAGATCCCCAAGCGACGGCATCCGGCTCGACGGTGTCAGCCGCGCCTATCGGGACCGCCGCGGCGCCTGCGTGCCGGCGCTCGCCGGCGTCTCCCTGCACGCCGGCCACGGCGAACTGCTCGCTGTGGTCGGTCCGAGCGGCTGCGGCAAGACCACGCTGCTGGAGCTCGTCTGCGGTCTGCAAGCTCCGGACAGAGGCGTCGTCGAATGCGCGCCGGCCGCATTGATGCCCCAGCACGACCTGCTGCTGCCATGGCTCTGCGCGGTCGACAACGCCGCGCTCGCATTGCGCATCGCCGGCGCATCCCGCGCGCAGGCCCGCACGCAGGCGGCAAAGCTGTTCGCCGAGCTCGGTCTGGAGGGGTTCGAGAACGCCCACCCCCACGAGCTCTCCGGGGGAATGCGCCAGCGCGTCGCGTTCCTGCGCACGCTGCTCTCCGGCAAGCCCGTCCTCTGCCTGGACGAGCCGTTCGGCGCGCTCGACGCGATCACGCGCGCGGAGATGCAGGCTTGGCTAGCCCGTGCTTTGCAGCGCGAGCCGCGCACTGTCGCGCTCGTCACGCACGACGTCGAGGAGGCGATCGTGCTCGCCGACCGCGTCGCGGTGCTCTCGCCTCGACCCGGCCAGGTGCGCGCGGAGATCGAGGTCGGCCTCCCCCGCCCCCGCTCGCGCACCGACCCCGCCGTGATCGCCCTGCGCGAGGGTGCACTGCTGGCGCTCGGGATGGGGGACTCGTGAGGCGCCGCGCCATCGACGCCGTGCCGGCGGTCGTGCTCGTGCTCGCATTGCTCGGCGCCTGGGAGCTCTACGTCGACTCCGGCGCGACGAGCTCCTCGATCCTGCCCGCGCCCCACACGATCGCGCAGTCGCTCTGGGGCAACGCCGGATTGCTCGGCCACAACCTCGCGATCACCGCCGAGGAGGTCCTGCTCGGGCTCGCGCTCGCGCTCGCGCTCGGCTTCGCGCTCGGCGTGCTGATCCACCTCTCCCCGCCGCTGCGCCGCGCCTGCTATCCGCTCACTGTCGGCTCCCAGGCGGTGCCGATCGCGGTGATCGCGCCGCTGCTCGTGTTCCTGCTCGGCTTCGGCCTCATGCCGAAGCTGATCGTGATTGTCCTGATCTGCTTCTTCCCGGTGCTCGTCACGACCGTCGACGGGCTCGCCGCCGTCGACCCCGACCAGCTCAAGCTGCTGCGCACGCTCGACGCATCGCGCCTGCAGGCCTTTCGCTTCGCCGAGCTCCCGGCTGCCCTGCCCGCGGCGATCAGCGGCGCGCGGATCGCCGTCACCGTCGGCGTGATCGGCGCCTACATAGCCGAGTCCCAGACCGCGACCTCGGGCGCGTACTCGGGCCTGGGACGCGAGATCGACGCCGACCTCTCCTCGCTACAGACACCCCGCGCCTATGCAGCGGCGGTCGTGCTGTTCGCATTCGCGATCGCCTGCTTCTACGCCCTGTCCCTGGTCGAGCGCCGGCTGGCGCCGTGGGCCAATCAACCAAGAGGAGACATCAGTTGAGAACCCTGCCGATCCTTCGTCGTCGTAGCGCGATCATCGGCCCAGCCGACCCGGTACAGGGCTCACCCGACCCGCAGCGCTCGCGCGCGCACAGCGGGAACCTTGCGGTGGTGGTTCTGGTACTGGGAGTCGTATGCGCCGTCGTCCTCTCCGCCTGCGGGACCAAGCAGGACACGATCACAGCACCTGGAACCAAGCCCTTCACGGTGATGCTCGACTGGTTCCCGAACGCCGACCACGCGCCGCTCTACTCCGCGATCGACGCCGGGTACTTCAGCGCCGCGGGACTCGAAGTGAAACCGGTCATCCCCTCTGAAAGCGCAGAACCGCTGAAGCTGCTCGCCGCCGGCAAGGTGGACATGGCGATCTCCTACGAGCCCGAGCTGCTGCTCGCCCGCGACGAAGGCCTCAAGCTCGTCTCGATCGGGGCGCTCGTCCAGCGTCCGCTGACCTCGATCATCGCGCTGCCCTCCTCGCATGTAAAGAGCATCGCCGACCTCGCCGGCAAGACCGTCGGCACGGCAGGAATCCCCTACCAGGCGGCCGAGCTGAAGGCCGCCCTGCAGAGCGCCGGCGTGAACCCGGCGAGCGTGCGCGAAGTGAACGTCGGCTTCAACCTCGTCCCCGCGATGCTCTCCGGCAAGGTCTCAGCGACGCTCGGCGGCTACTGGAACTACGAGGCGATCCAGCTTCAGCTGCTGCACAAGCATCCCCTCACGATCCCGATCGACCAGACCGGCGTGCCCACCTACAACGAGCTCGTGCTGGTCGTCCGTGAAGAACAGGCGCGCAAGGACGGCCAGGACCTGCGCGCGTTCTTGCAGGCGCTCACCCACGGTGAGCGCGCGGTGCGCGGCGACCCGGCGGCGGCGGCGTCGCTGCTCGTCAAAGCCAACCCCTCGCTCGAACCGCGGCTGCAGCTCGCCTCGATCCAGCAGACGCTACCCGCGGCGCTGCCCGCTGGCTCTCACCCCTACGGCTACCAGGACCCCTCCGCGTGGAGGGCGTTCGGCAACTGGATGTTCGACCACGGACTCCTGCGCCACAGCCCCGACGGCACCGCCCTGCCGCCGTTCACGAACGAGTTCCTGCCGGGGGAAGGGCTGGGGAAGAGCGAAGAAGAAACCCCCTAGTCGCGTGCGCTACAGACCCTGCATGTGCACCGCGGCGAGGCCGGCCCACTCGCCGTAGCCGGCGAAGAACGCGCGCACCTCGTGTTCTTCTGCGCGGGCCCTCGGGTCGCCGCCGCCCAGGTGACGACCGACCAGCTTCAACAGGCCGAGATCCCCGGCCGGGAGCTGGTCGTGGCGGCCCTGACCCCGCAACGCCATCATCTCCACGGTCCATGCCCCGATGCCCCCGATCGCGCGTAGCCGCTTCCAGCCGCACTCGTGCTCGGCTGGGTCATGCAGGTCCACGCGCCCCTGCGCGACCTCGCGCGCGGCTCGCCGCAACGCGATCGCCCGCGCCGCCGCAAGATCGCACCCTTCGATCGCCGCCAGCGCGGTGGCGCTTAGCTTCGCGGCCGTCGGCAGGTCGCGCAACCCTCTCGCCCAGACCTCGCTCTCTACGGCCTTGCCCTCCCCAGCCCCGTCCCCCGCTCCCGTCCAACGCCGTCCCAGGCGTGTCACCAGGCGGCTCTGGATCGCGGCCGCCCGCTCGTACTCGATCAGCTGCTCGCATACAGCCCAGACGAGCGCCTCGAACGGCTCCGGGCGACGTCCCACGCGCAGCCATGGACGCGCTCGCACCGAGTGCCCGATCAGTGGGTCGCGGGCGAAGCGGCGAAGGAAGGGCCGCAGGTCGTCGTCGACGCCGAGCGCGAACCGCATCCTCGCGATCCCGTACCGTGCGGCCACCCTCGTGCGGGCGCGCGCGCCGAACAACACCGTGTACGGCGAGGTCTGCGCGACGCGCACGACCACCGGCTCGTCCTCCCGATCGTGCAACAGCCGTTCCAGCACCCCGCCGCGGCGGCGCAGCACGCCGTCCATGCCGTTGCGCCGGGGAAGCCTGAACGGACCTGCCGGCTGGACCTCCTCGCGCAACTCGACGGCTCGTGTGGATGTGGTCGGTCTGCTGTATACCCGCCGGGGGGAGACCAGCCGGTCAATTGGGGCCCGCTCGCGCGAGACAGCGCGCCCGCGCGGCCCGGCCTGCTCACGCAGAGGCAGGATCGCCTCAGCGCTCTCCGGCGCCGCCCAGCAGGTGAACGTCCACGAGCAACGATCTGCTGCCGACGATCTGCAAGAGCTCTCCGGCCTTGTTCGCGGAGCGCCCGTCGCGCCGGGGGGGGCGGGCTCGATTCAGGCGCCTGGCACGACGGCCCTTCGCGAGCGTCGTCGTGCGTCGGCGGCGATGCACGAGGCCGACGACCGCGGCACCCGCGACGAAGCCCCCGGCCGCCACGGCGGCCGCCTGCACGGCTGGCACTACGGCGCGGCCCGAGCGCGGATCGGCTGGCAGCACATGCGCCGGTGCGGCGATGACGCTCGGCTCCTGCGCAAGCACCGGCAGCGCGTCGACTTCCTCGGTGTCACCCATCTATAGCAGTGTACGCGGCGGGTCAGACTGTTAGTCGAGGACCCGCTCGTAGACCCGGTAGCGGCGCTTGATCTCGCCGCCCATCCCTTCCATGGCGCGATTCATTGGCTTGTTGACCTCGAGAATCCAGCCCATCTCGCCGCCCTTCTGGGGCGTGCGTTCGGCCGCGTCGAAGTGCATCTGGTAGAAGCGCGCCCCGACACCTGTGTGCTGATACTCAGGCTTGACTCCCAGCGCGAACACACGCACCGAGTCGATCTTGCTTTTCGCGCGCAGCGCCGTGATCCAGCCGAAGGGCAATAGCCGCCCGTTCAGCTTGGCCAGTACCTGGTTGAAGTCGGGCAGCGTCAGCGCGGCGCCGACGACCTCGCCCGTGTCCTTCTTTTCGGCCACCATCGCCCAGTTCTCATCCAGGACAGGCTTCAGATCCTTGGCGTAATGGCGAACCTCCTCTTCGTTCAACGGCACGAAGCCCCAGTTGCGCTCCCACGCGGAGTTGTAGACCTCCAGGAATCGTGTCACCTCCTGCTGCAGGTCCTTCTTGCGGAAGCTCCGGCACACGATCCCGTGTTCGGACTCGAGCTTGTCGGCCATCTCCCAAATCGCTGGATGGACTTTGTCGCGACCGGTGACGTGCAGGCTCCACATGTACAGGTCCATCGCCTTGTCCATACCGACCTCCTGCTCGAACAGGCGCTGGTAGTAGGGGTGATGCCACGGGCAGAGAATGATCGGCGGATACTCGTGACCGACGATCAGCACGCCGATCTCATCGTTGGTCGTGAAGTCCATCGGACCCACCATGCGGTCGCGGCCACGCTCGCGTAGCCAGGACTCGGCGGCATCCAGCAACGCACGCGCGGCCTCCGGGTCATCCTCGCACTCGAACCACCCGAACAGACCCCACTCGTTTTCCTGGAACTTGTTGAAGTTCTGATCGATGTGGGCACTGATGCGCCCGATCGCGCGACCGTCTCGATAGGCGAGGAAGTACTGCGCCTCGGCGTGCTCGAAGAACGGGTTCTTCTTCGGGTCCAAGCGCTGCTTCAATTCCATCAGCAGCGGGGCGACCCAATTGGGCTCGTTACGATAGAGGCGCCACGGCAGCTTGATAAACGTGCTCAGCTCGCGCTTGGTCTTTACGGGCCGGATCTCCACTGCCATTGCGGCAACACCCTATATGTCCACTTCGACAGACGCCTCCGCGACACCCGCCTACGACCCGCCCGTCGCACGTACGGTTGACGCGACAGACGTCTTCGCCAAGGTTCGCGGCCACGAGCGCGAGGAGCTGCTGCGCGCCGCGCGCGCGGCCGACGTGCTGCCCTACTTCCACGTGCTCACCTCCGCGGCGATGCCCGTCGTCGAGATGGAGGGCGCCGAGCGGATCATGCTCGGCTCCAACAACTACCTCGGGCTGACCGGCGACGAGCGCGTGATGAAGGGCGCTGAGGATGCCCTGCACCGCTATGGCACCGGCCTCACCGGCTCACGTTTCTTGAACGGCACGATCCCGCTGCATCTGGAACTGGAGCAGGAGATCGCCGAGTGGATGGGCACCGACGCCGCGCTCGTGTTCACGACCGGCCACCAGGCCAACCTCTCGACGCTCGGCACGATCCTCTCGCCCACCGACACGGTGATCGTCGACTCCGGCGACCACGCCTCGGTCTTCGACGGCTGTCTGCTCTCGCGCGCAAAGCTCCGCGCCTTCCGCCACAACCGCCTCGACAAGCTCGAGAAGATGTTGCAGCGCGCCCAGGACGATGGCGGCGGCGTGCTGGTGGTAGTCGACGGGGTCTTCTCAATGGAGGGCGACATCGCACCGCTGCGCTCGATCTGCGAGCTCTGCTCGCGCTACGGCGCGCGCCTGATGGTCGACGAGGCCCATGGCGCCGGTGTCCTCGGCGCACGCGGCGCCGGGACCGCCGAGCTGCTCGGCGTCGAGGATCGCGTCGACCTGCGCATGGGCACGTTCTCCAAGTCGCTCGCCTCCTGCGGCGGCTTCGTCGCGGGAGGAGCCGACGTGATCGAGTACCTGCGGATCTACTCGCGCCCATTCCTCTTCACCGCCTCCGCGGTCCCCGCCTCGCTCGGGGCGGCGCTCGCGGCGCTGCGCGTGATGCGCTCGCCCGACGGTCCGCCTCTGCTCGAGCGCGTGCTCGCCAACGCCCGCCTGCTGCGCGACGGGCTCGAAGAGCTCGGCTTCGCGGTGGTCGCACCCCAGGCGCTCCCCGAGGACGTTGCTGCGGCGCCGGGCGTCGTCTTTGGCGACGACCCCGATGGTGGCGGCGACGGCGATCCGCCACGGATCGTCACGCCGATCGTTCCCGTGCTCGTCGGCGACGACTGGAAGGCGGCTTTGCTCTGGCGCGCGCTCTACGACCGGGGCGTGTTCGTCAACACCGCGCTGCACCCGGCCGTACCCCCGGGCGGCGCACTGCTGCGCACGAGCGTGATGGCCACGCACGACGCACCCGTGCTCGAGCGGGCGCTCGCGGTCTTCGCCGCGGTCAAGCGCGAGTTCGAGGCCGAGCACGGCCCGCTGCCAGGCCCGGGTTGATGAGGCCCTGCGTGTGACGTGCCCCGGTGAGCGACGTTCCACCAGTCGATCTCGCTTGTCCAATTCTTCACAAGTCCTTCGGGCAAGAAAAAAGGTCGCTTCTAGCGCACGAACCGCGCTCACGCTGTTGACCGGGAGCCCCGTCCTCGCGTAGCTTCTGGGAGCGCTCTGCATGACCGTCTGAAGTTCGCCCCACAACCGATTAACCCCACCCACCCGGGTCAAGTATCGGGATCCGTCCGCGACTCGTCGGGGGACGATTTTCAGACGGACGTGACGAGCGCATACTCGTCAAAAATCAAGCAAGGATGTTGCCGCCGCGGGGTCGCGGAGGCAACGGGGAGAGTGCCCAGATGAACGCGACAGCGACGATGGCCCCTGCCGATCGGGCGGGCGGCCCTCAATACATGCGCGCCTTAGAACGCGCCAACCAGGTCCGCCTCGCCCGCGCCTGCCTCAAGCGCCGCATCGCGCTGGGGGAGATCTACGTCGCCGCGGTGATCCTCGACTGTCCGTGGGAGGCCGAGTCGATGGCCGTGGCCGACCTGCTCATGAGCCAGCGTCGCTGGGGTCAGACGCGCTGCCGCAAATTCCTTGCCCAGCTGTCGATGTCCGAGAAGAAGACGGTCGGGTCGATGACCGATCGTCAACGCCGCACGCTCGCGGCGATGCTCACCGCCGTTCCGTCGGGCTGCGAGGGCACCGAGGCCGCAGAGACCGCCGAATTCGAGAACCCGCCTTTTTGGGCGGATCTCAGCGCACCAAACCCCACGCGAGCACCACGCAATGGCGCTCAGCCGCTGATCGATCGATTAAAACCCCACCCAGCCCGGGGCCGCGCGCTCGCGCGGCCCCCCGGCTAACGGACAGCCGGAGGAGAGCTTCACCTGCCACCACCCGGAGAGCATCCCGATCAGCCCGAGCCGGGGTCGCACCTCCCACACGCCGCAGCCGCCTTCACCGAGGTCTCTCACGGGTAGGCGCGCGAACTTGTAGCGGCCCGGTTCGAGCTGCATCGCCTCCAACCGCTCGCGCGCGCGGCGCTCGTGCTCGACGCGCACCGCCGCGAGCCGGCGCAGGTCCTGCGTGTGGCCGGCAAGGCGGTCGCGCACCCGCTCCAGCTCCGCGAGCGTCAGCAGGCGTGGGCCGGTAACGGCCTCATTTCGGAAGAGCTCCCGCGGTTCCGGCTGGTCCGCCGGGGAGATGTGCGGGAACCCCTCCGCGACGATCGCCGAGCTTTCGCGCTCGAGCCTTGCGATCTGCCCTCTCAGGGTCTCGCGCACATCGCGCTCGGCGGCCGCCTCGACACGGCGAGCGCCCGCTGAAGCGACGTCGGCTTGGGCGTGATCGTGAGCGCGATCTCCGGCATGGGGGTCCTCGGCGCACGGATCCTCGACGTCTGCCCCGATCGCCACCCGGCCACGATTTCGCTCTATCACAGGCCCTGACTGAGCCACGCCAGTCTCCTCCTCGTAGTGCCCGAAGCGCGGATTCTACCAGTGCGCCGGGCCTCAGATCACGACCACTCGAGCGCCGCGCGGCACATCCACAGCGCCTCCTCGACGTACAGCGACGGGACGCCGGCGACCTTGATCGCGAACAGCATCACCTCGATCGTCCCCGCCTTCGGCTCATGATCGCCGGCCAGCTCACCGAACATCACACCCAGCGCCGCCGAGGCGTCGGCCACCACTAGCCGGCCGGCCGGCAGCGGCGCCTCGGCGGCGCGTGAGGTTCGCCCCAGAGGCTCCCCCTCGACGCTCGTGCGGATCCCGAGCGGGCCGTCCACGGCAGCCGCGTCCAGTGCCCACACCGGCACGCCCGTGTCCACCAGCGCGATCAAGAGGCTGTCCTCGAGCAGGCCGCCCGAGAGAAAGCCGCCGCGCAGCATCCGCTCGAGCGCGATCGCCTCGATCGGCGTGCGCACGACGTCGGGGTCGAGGCCGACTTGACGGAAGAAGGCACGGTAGGCAGCCGGCACCGGCTCGCGGCGCACCGTCACCGCCCGCGCTCCCCGAAACCTGTTCGACAGTTCGCGTAGACGTTCCTCGAGCCCCGCAGGCGAGCGAGCGTCAAGCGAGCCGGGCCGGGGGATTCGCGCCCGCATGACCATCAGCCCCAGCCCGGGCAGCTCTTGCTCGATCTCGCGTGCGCGCCAGCCCAGCTCGGGCTCCTGGGCATCGTCGTTGCTCATCGCGCCGGCGGGGGTCTCCAGCCGCGCGCCCGCGACGCCCGCAGCAGCTCGCTCACGCGCGCGCGCAACGTCGCCAGGGCCGGGCGCTCCAGCAGCGCCTTGCTCTGCACCACGCCTCCTGGGTAGGCGAAGCTCACCTGGGGGCAGCTCACCTGCTTGTACAAGCCTGCCAGCGTCCCTTCGCTGTCGAAGCCAATCGGGATGCTCAGGCCCTTCTCCGCCATCAGCTGCAGCAGTTCGCCGCGAGCGCCCTTGATCGCGACACCCGCGAAGCGCACATTCGGAAACGAGCGTGCGAGCGTCTGCATGTCGCTCAGGATCTGCGGGCAGGAGCCTTCGTCGACGAACAGCGCCAGCACGACGGGACCCTGTTCGTAGAGCTCGCAGATGTTCAGGATCCCCTGCCCACGCTCCTTGCACGCGGGGACTTTGCCCGCCGCGCCGTCGTTCGCGTGCGTCGCGACATCGGCGGCGCCGTTCACATCGCCCTGCGCGAGGGGCACGGCAAACGGCGGCAGACGATGGCCGGGTTCGATACCGGCCGATCCTTTCGACCGCATCAGCGCAGCGTTGATCGACGCCAGCACCACGATCAACACCACCAGCAGGCCCACGTAGCGCCCATAGGGACGTACGCGGGGGGTGGTGTCGTCATCCCTCACGCCCACCCCGACCTCAGCTACGGCCCCGAATCCAGCTCCGGGCCCCAACCCCGGCCTCAGCTACCCCCCCGACCTCGGCCCCGACCCTGGCTCCGGCCTCGACCCCGGCCGCAACCCCGGCCCCGGCCCCGGCCTCGGCCTCGGCCTCGGCCGCGGCCTCGAACCCAACCCCCGCGCGGCGCTCCGCAAGCATCAGCGCCGCCGGCAGCGCCACGAGCACGCCCAGCAGCGAGACGCTCAGGTCGATCAGCGTGACCAGCCCGAAGTCGCGGAGCATGCGGATATCCGACAGCACGAGCACGCCGAATCCCGCGATCGCGGTCACCCCCGAAGCGGCGACCGCGGTGCCCGTGCGCGTGTACGTGCGCCGCAACGCCTCGATCGCGGCCCGCCCCCGCAACCGCTCCTGGCGGTAGCGCTCGGACAGCAGCACGCTGAACTCGGTCGAGATCGCGATCACCAGCGCGCCCAGCGTGACCGACATCGGGTTCAGCGGCACCCGCACCGCAAACAGGACCAGCGCGGACCATCCCGTCGCCAGCGCGATCGGCACGAGCGGCACGAGCGCCCGCCGGCGGTCGCCTCGAAACGCGATCAGCAGCACCAGCGCGACCGCCACCAGCCCGATCAGCAAGGTCTCCAAGCGCCGCCACGGGGATGCCACCTGCGTCCCCGACTGGGCCGTCAGCACCGCCAACCCGACCAGCTGCGCGCTCACTCCCTTGGGCGGGTGCAGGCTCGCGCGCATCGTTTCGATCAGCCGCTGCTGTTCGGCCAGCGACATCAGCCGGATACCGAACGCCAGCGTCGCCGTGCGGCGGTCGGGGGTGATCACGTCCTGGGAGAAGTACGGCGGGATCGCGTCGAGCAGGCCCTGCACGTTGGCCTGCGTGAGCTTGGGGGCTTTCGCGGTCCTGGAGGTTCCCGCAAACAGATCCGGGAGCGAGAACGCCGGGCACAGCCGCGCCTGCCCGCAGCCGCGCGCTTCGCTGTAGCCGAAGCGCTTCAGCATCGCGCTCTCATACGCGCTCATCCATTCGATCGTCTTCGGGTTCGTCAGATCTTTCGCGCTGACCATCAAATCGAGCTGCCCCGCGACGCCGGTGGCGCGCTCGAGCGCGTCGAGGTTCTGCAGCGATTCGAGGTTCTGCGGGACCAGCTTTTCGATGTTCGTCTCCACGTGCGTCTGCGTATCCAGGCCCCAGCCGAGCACCGCCAGCGCGAGCCCCACGCAGAGCACGCGGCCCGGCCGGCGCGGGGCCTCGACGAGCGCAACCCTCGCGACGAAACGCTTGACCGGGTTCTCCAGCAGCAGCTCGCGCGCTCCCCGCCAGGCGGCGCCCAGGCTCGCGTCGAGCCTCGCGCGCGCGCGTCTAAATAGATCTGGATCCCCTGCGACTCCCAAGTCCCGTGCGACTCCCGCGACCACTGGGCCCCCTGCGACTAGTTCCCCTGCGACCTCCGCAGTCGCTCCGGTAGCTTTGACCTCGCGCACGCTGCGCCTCCCGGGCGCGCGGCGGTCTGTCAGCACGAGCACGGCCGAGCCCGCGGTCAGCGCGCAGAGAAAAGCGATCGCGACACCCGCCACCAGCAGCAGCGCGAAGCCGCGCACCATCGGCACCGGGGAGAGCAGCAAGACGAGCATCGCGCCGATGCTCGCGATTCCGGCTGTGGCGATCGTCGGCGCGCCCGCCCTCGCCGCACGTCTCACGGCCGCCTGCACGTCCGCGGTTGGGTCAGCGTCCCCGCCCACGATGGGATGGGTTGCCGCGTCCGCGGGCCCATGGCCGGCCGCCGCCTCCCGGGACGATGCGTAGGGCGTCTCCGCGAGGGCCTCCTCCACACGCGACTGGAACTGGATCGCGTAGTCCACCGCCAACCCCACCAGCACCGGCAGCACCGCGATCGAGGCGACCGTCAGCGACGCGCCCACGAGCGACAGTGCGCCGAACGTGAGCGCGGTGGCGAGTAGCGCCACCCCCAGCGGCAAAAGGCGCGGACGCCCTCGGAAGATCAGGCTGAGGGCGAGCGCCATCACGAGCACGACCGCCACCAGCAGCAGCTCGATCGAGTGCGCGATCTCGCCCGTCAGGTCGGCCACGATCACCGGCTCGCCCGTGACCAGGTAGCTCTCGCCGTGCTGCAGATGCCATTGCTTCATCGCCACCGCCGCGCGAATCAGCGCGATCGTGCGCGTGCGCTGGCGTTCGCTCAGGCCCGCCTTCAGCCGCGCCGAGATCAGCGCCGCTTCGCGGTTCGGGAACAGGTAGGCGAAGCGGGCCTTCGGCGTGCCCGCCGGCTTGGTCGAGTCGAACACGAGAGTCGAGACGAAGCTCTCGTCTTCGAGGCTCGGACGTGCCGTCAGCCCGTACTGGAGCGCGAGCGTCGCGAGGCCCTCCTTGAAGCGACCGAGCGTGATCGAGCTCGCCTGCTTGCCCAGCTTCTCCGCCGCTTCGGCGCTTTCCCCGTGTGCTTCAGCGGCCTTCCGCACCACCGTTTCCGCCTGCTTGGCCTCGGCTTCGGCCTGCTTGGTCTGCACCGTCAGCAGTTCGTCGATCCGTTCGGCCGACTCGTTGATGAACGTGCCCGGCCCGAACACGACCTTCACCGTCCGCAGCTTCGCGAGCTGCCCGCACGGCCCGTTCGCGCCCCCCTCCTGGGCGAGCGCCTTGGCCGGGATGTTGCCCGACAGGCACCCCTCCAAACCCACCAGCCGGTCGATGTCTTCGCTGAGCACGAGCTGCTGCAGGTTGCCCTTGACCAGCACCTCGATCGGCTCTTCCCCGAAGCTCGCGTAGAACTTCTGGGTGGCCCGGTACTCGGGACTCGAGCTCGACACGAACGTGCTCTCGGCCGCGCTCGGGCTCAGCTGCAGCGCCAGCGCAGCGCCCGCGAGCCCGAGGACGACCGCGACCACGAGCACCAGCACCGGCCGGCGGGCGGCGCCGCCGGCGAGGGCGACTAGCAGTCCGGCGGTGCTCACTCCATTCCGAGAGGACCCTGCGCTTCGCCGGAGAGGAACTGGCGAACGAAGGGGTTCTCGCTTGCGAACAGCTCAGCGGCCGGGCCCGACTCGACGACCTTGCCCTTCCACAGGACCGAGATGTGTTCACCGACGCGCCGCGCGCTCATGATGTCGTGGGTGATCACCACATATGCCCCGCCGTTCTCGGCGTGGACTTCCTTGATCAGCTCGCACAGCAGCGCCGTGCGCACCGGGTCGAGACCCGAGTCCGGCTCGTCGAACAGCACGATCTCGGGGTCGAGCACGAGCGCGCGCGCGAAGCCCGCGCGCTTGCGCATCCCGCCGGAAAGCTCGTTCGGCATCTTCGAACCGGCGCCCATCAGCCCAACCTCGCGCAGGCGGCGGTTGACGATTTCGGCGATCTCCTCTTCGCTCTTCTCGGTGTGCTGTCGCAACGGGAAGGCGACGTTGTCGTAGAGGTTGATCGATCCGAACAGCGCTCCGTCCTGGAACAGCACACCGAACTTCTTGCGGATCTCGAACAGGTCGGCGTCGCCGAGGCTCGGGATCGACTCTCCATGCACGACCACATCGCCCTGATCGGGATACAGCAGACCGACGATGTGCTTGATGCAGACCGACTTCCCCGTGCCCGAGGGGCCAATGATCATCGAGACCTGCCCCTCGGGGATCTCCATGTTCAGCCCGCGCAGCACGTGGTTGCGCCCGAACGACTTGTGGACGTCGATGAACTCGACCGCCGCGGGCACCTTCGAGGCGTGGATCACGCCCGTGTGGAAGCGAAGCTCCTCCTCCTCGACGGGCTCGGGCTCGAACGTGACCCCCGCGCTCGCGATCGCGGGCTCGGCGGGCTCGAGCTCTTCCCCGGCGGCGTAGTCGGCCTCGCCGCCGTCCTGCACCGGAGCGGCATGATGGGAGATCTGCTCGAGGGGCTCCGCGTCGGGGCCGGCGTCGCGTTCGGTATCGGAATCGGGCTCGGGCCCTGCTGGTCGATCGGCGGCCATCGTCCTAGCCTCCGATTGGGGCGCGTGGGTTGGCGCCCCAGAAGACCTGCGAACCCAGCATCCCAATCAGGTTCACAGCGACCAGGTTCAGCACCATCGACTTCGCCGTAGCGGTACCCACACCCACAGGACCACCACTCGCGTTATAACCATAGTAACAACCCACCAGTACAATCACAGTCGCCATCGTCATCCCCTTGATCAAACTGAACAAGAAATCCGGGGGATTCTGAAACTGCCAGAACAACAAGAAATACCCACCCGAGGACACCGACGCGACCTGATGCACCACCGCGATATACGACCCAAAGTACGCCACCCCAATCGCCCCGATATACATGAACGGCAACACCAACCAGGCAGCCAACAGCCTGGTCGCGCACAGGAAGGTCATCGAGTCGATGCCCATCACCTCGAGCGCGTCGATCTCGTCGCTGATGCGCATCGCGCCCAGCTCCGCGACGATCCCCGTACCGACCTTCGCGGCCATCATGTACCCAAACACATACGGCACCGCCTCACGCAGATTGCACCACGCCGTGAACACACCCGCATAGTCCGGCGCACCCTGCGCCTGAGTGAAGTAGGCACCCTCGGTCCCACACGTCCCGAGACCCGTGATGAACACCAGACCCCAGATCACGAGCGTCGAAGAGATGATCAGGATCCCCGACTGACGCAGCGTCTCCCCAAAGAAGCGAAACACGCGCAGCCCCCACACATCGCGCACGACGTTGCTGCCGAAGCGCGCGATTTCACCGGTCGAACCCAGCCACTCGCGCGCGCCGAGGCGTAGCTCGTTCATCGCGGGGCCCCGCTCGAGGAGTCCGTCACAGGAACCACTACTTGATCACCAGGATCTGCGGATGGGTCGCCAACAGCGTCTGGGTGAAGGCGTAGTTGAACGCGCCGATCCCCAGGAACGAGACCACGACCGCCTGGTTGACCGCGCGCCCGACGCCCTCGGCGCCGCCGGAGGCGGACATGCCCTTGTAGCAGCACACGATCGCGATGATCGCGCCGAAGATCGTCGTCTTCAGCACCGACCCCCACAGGTCGGTCGTCGTCGTGTTGGCGAAGAACGTCGCCCAGAACGGCCCCAGCGGCTGGCCGCTGACGAGCGAGGCGGCCAGGCCTCCGAAGATCCCGAACAGGATCGCGTAGATGTTGAACAGGCCCGTCACGAGCATCAGCGCGAGGAAGCGCGGCACCACGAGGTTCTTGACCGGGTCGACGCCCAGCACCTGCAGCGCGTCGAGCTCCTCGCGCACCTTGCGCGCGCCGAGGTCGGCGGTGATCGCGGTGCCGGCGACGCCCGCGAGCACGATCGCGGTGATCAGGGGGCCGATTTCGCGCACCGCCGCGAGCACGAAGAAGCCGCCGAGACGGTCGAGCGCGCCGAAGATCGTCAGGAAGTTCGCCGCCTGCAGGCCCGGCGCCCCGTAGTTGATCGCGACGGTCGAGATCAGCAGCGGCAGCCAGCACAGGCGCAGCGCGAACAGGAACTGGGAGACGAACTCGCCGCCATATGGATAGGGCGCGCGCAGGGCCGAGACGATCGTCCTGCCCGTGAGGATCATCATGTCCCCAATTTCCTCCATCGCGCTGCGCGCGGGGAGGTAGACCCGTTCTGTGGCACTGCGAACCATCTCTGCTTCCCCTCCTCAGGTGACGTTCGACGGCCCGTCGAACTCTACGACATGCGCCCCCGGCACGCCACCGCCGCTGGTATGCATGCGTCCACCGGCACGCCACCCCCACTGGTATCGTGGCCCGACCGTGAGGGGGAGACTCGCCTGCTCGACGTTCCCCGGCGCCTGTGGCGTCTGTCTCGCGCTGCTCCTCGCCGGTTGCGGCGGCGGGAGCAGTCAGGACTCAGGCGAACCGAAAGGCACCTTCGCGGTCAAGGTCGTCAAGGCCTCGTTCCCCGCCCAGCAGTCGGTCGCGCGCGAGACCCGCATGATCCTGCAGGTGCGCAACACGGGCACGCAGACGGTGCCGAACGTCGCCGTCTCGATCGACTCCTTCGCCTACACGAGCGACTATCCCGAGCTGGCCTCGAACAAGCGCCCGATCTGGGTCGTCGAAACGGGCCCCGGCGCGATCCCCACACGACCCGTCGAGAGCGAGGCGATCAGCCCCCCCGGCGGCGGCCAGACAGCCTACGTGAACACCTGGGCGCTCGGCCCGCTCGCGCCCGGGCACACCGGCACGTTCGTCTGGCGTGTCGTCCCGGTGAAGTCCGGCCACTACACCGTTCACTACGTGGTCGCCGCCGGACTCTCCGGGCGTGCGCGCGCCCAGCTTGCCCACGGCGGTCCCGCGGTCGGGCACCTCACCGCCAGCATCGCCCCCCGGCCGCCGGCCACGCACGTCGATCCCGAAACCGGCGAAGTCGCGCCCGGCGCGTACCCGACCACGCCGTAGGCGTACCCGACCACGTCGTAGGCGTACCCGACCACGACCACGCCGTAGGGGTTCTCACACGCGCTTGGCCCGCTGTCGAAAGATCCTCGCTGCGCTTCCGCCAGGCGGAGATGCCATTCGGCCCCCTTCGCACTACGATTCTCTTCGGCCTTCATGCCGACCGTGCCCAGCCCTCGCGGCTGCCGGCCCGCCCCCACAACGCTTGCCCTTCCCGAGGAGGAATCGACCCCGCTCATGCCACGGACCCGCCAGCAGAACGTCACCGCCGCACAGTGGAGCGCCAACGGCTCAGCCCTCGGCTCGCCCGACCTGACGCTTCAAGACAACCAGGTGTTCGGAGCGAACGTCTTCTCCCCCACGGTCCAGCGCCATCGCCTGCCCAAGCACGTCTACAAGGCGCTGGCGCGCACGCTCGCGCGCGGCGAGGCGCTCGACACCTCGCTCGCGGACGCGGTCGCGCAGGCGATGAAGGAGTGGGCGATGGAGAAGGGCGCGACCCACTACACCCACTGGTTCCAGCCGCTGACCGGGTCGACCGCGGAGAAGCACGACTCCTTCTACAGCCCCCAGGGCGACGGGACCGCGCTCGCGGAGTTCTCCGGCAAGGAGCTGATCCAGGGCGAGCCCGACGCCTCCTCGTTCCCGACCGGCGGCATCCGCGCGACGTTCGAGGCGCGCGGCTACACCGCCTGGGACCCGACCTCGCCCGCGTTCATCCTCGAGAACCCAAACGGCGCGCTGCTCTGCATCCCGACCGCGTTTACGTCATGGACCGGTGAGGCGCTCGACAACAAGATCCCGCTACTGCGCTCGATGGACGCGCTGTCCGGCGCCGCGATCCGCGCGCTGGAGCTGCTCGGCGTGCAGGATGCCGCGCGAGTCTTCACGACGACCGGCTGCGAGCAGGAGTACTTCCTGATCGACGAGCAGTACTTCTTCGAACGCCCAGACCTGCTGACGACCGGGCGCACGCTGTTCGGCGCGAAACCGCCGAAGGGACACGAGCTCGACGACCACTACTTCGGCTCGATCCCCGAGCGCGTGCTCGCCTACATGCTCGAGGTCGAGCTCGAGCTCGCGAAGCTCGGGATCCCGATCAAGACGCGCCACAACGAGGTCGCCCCCAACCAGTTCGAGGTCGCGCCGATCTTCGAGAACTCGAACGTCGGCTCCGACCACCAGATGGTGACGATGCAGATCATGCAGAACACCGCCCGCCGCTACGGGCTGGTCTGCCTGCTGCACGAGAAGCCGTTCGCGGGCGTGAACGGCTCGGGCAAGCACAACAACTGGTCGATGGGCACCGACACCGGACTGAACCTGCTTGATCCGGGCGACACGCCGGCGGAGAACCTCTCGTTCCTGTTCTTCTGCGCAGCCGTGATCCAGGCCGTCAACAAGCACCAGGCGCTGCTGCGCGCGTCGATCGCGAGCGCCGGGCAGGACCACCGCCTCGGCGCCAACGAGGCGCCGCCGGCGATCATCTCGATCTTCCTCGGCGCCGAGCTGGAGAAGGTGTTCGGCGCGATCGAGTCCGGCAAGGTCCAGGCGTCGAAGCCCGGCTCGTTCCTCGGGCTCGGCACCCCGGTGCTGCCGGCGCTGCCGCTGCACGGTGGGGATCGCAACCGCACCAGCCCGTTCGCCTTCACCGGCAACAAGTTCGAGTTCCGCGCGCTGGGCTCAAACTCATCGCCGGCCTGGCCGAACACGGTGCTGAACACGATCGTCGCCGAATCGGTCGACGAGCTCACCGGCAAGCTCAAGGACGCCCTCAAAGGCTCCTCGGCGAACCTCGAGAAGGCCGTCACGAAGGTCGTCAAGGACGTCTGGACCGCGAACAAGCAGGTCGTCTTCGACGGCGACGGCTACTCCGAGGCCTGGCACAAGGAGGCCGAGAAGCGCGGCCTGGCCAACCTGCGCACGACACCCGACGCGCTTCCGTGGCTGCTCGACAAACAGACGATCGCCGCGTTCAAGAAGTACAAGGTGCTCTCCAAGCGCGAGCTCGAGTCCCGCTACGAGGTCTTCACCGAGCAGTACGCGGTCAACATCAACATCGAGGCCGAGACCGCATCCGGGATCGCGCGCACGATGCTGCTGCCGGCGGCCGTGCGCTACCTCAATGAGCTGCGCGCCAGCGGCCTGGACGAGCTCGTCGGCGAGGTCGAGCCTTTGGTCAAGGAGCTGCATTTCGCCCAGCTCAAGCTCGAGGACGCCAACCTCGAGCTCAACCAGCCCGACTCCTCGCCGCAGAAGTGGGCTGTCTACATGCGCGACGTAGTCATTGGAGCGATGGAGGACGTGCGCGAGGTGGCCGACCGGCTGGAGAAGCTGGTGGCGGACGATCTGTGGCCGTTGCCGAAGTATTCGGAGATGCTGTTCATAAAGTAGCCCTATTCCGGAGTAGCCCTATTCCGGATTGGTTGGGGGTTCTATTCCCGATTGTCCGCAATGTATTCCGGATGGTCCGGGGGTTTATTCCGATTTGGTAGGGGGGCCTACTCCGATTTGGTAGGGGTCAGTATTCCGGTTTGGTAGGATGTACTGATCCGATATGGTCGATGACGAAAGCCAATCTGGAGCAGTGATCCCGCGCGGCGTTGAAGGCGAGTTGCGCGACATTCTGAGCGTGAGTCGCGCGGGAGCGATCATTGGACCCCGGCAGGCCGGCAAGAGCACGCTGGCCAAGCAGTTACAGGCCGCGGGCGTCGTGCCGAACTACTACAGCCTCGATGAGGAGGAGCTGCGCACGACAGCTCGCGAGGATCCGGACGGATTTGCGTTGTCGTTGGAACGCCCCGCGGTGATCGACGAGATCCAGCGCGCGCCCGAACTGATGCTCGCGATCAAGCAGATCCTCGACCGCGATCGCACGCCCGGCCAGTTCCTGATCACCGGATCAGCCGACCTCCTGCGGGCCAGGATCATTGCCGATGCGCTGCCCGGGCGCGTGGAGTACGTGGAACTGTGGCCGTTCTCGCAGGCGGAGATAGCCGGACAGCGAGGCTCGGTCGTCGATCAGTTGCTGGACGGCAACCCGCCACAGATCAGTGGCGCTCCCAAGGGTCGCGCCGCGAGTGCCGGGGTGGTGCTGGCCGGTGGTTTCCCCGATGCGCGTTCTCGTGCACCACGCCAGCGTGCCCGCTACCTGCGCTCCTACGTGCGGACAGTCATCGGCCGCGACCTGCCCGAGATCGGCGAGGTTCGCATCGACCCCTCCAAGCTCGAGCAACTGCTGGAGCTGCTGGCAGCCCGCACGAGCGGACTCGTCAACTACTCGGCGCTGGGGCGCGAACTGGCACTGGACGAGAAGACGGTCAAAGCCCATGTCGAGCTACTTGCACAGCTGTTCTTGGTCTATCGCCTGCGTCCGTTCTCGACCAACCTCGGGGCACGACAGATCAAGTCCAGCAAGCTGCTGTTGAGCGACACCGGTGTAGCCGCCGCGCTCGTGGGCGTCGAGGAGGCCAGGTACTCGGCGCCCGATCAGGGCGCGATCGCTGGCATGCTGTTCGAGACATTCGTCGCCATGGAGCTCGTTAAGCAGGCGACCTGGAGTGAGACCCAAGTACAGCTGTTCTTCTACCGTGACACCGAGCGACGCGAGGTCGATCTGGTCATCGAGTCGGCCGCGGGAGATGTCGTGGGCATCGAGGCAAAGTCCGCCGCCTCGGTCGGCTCAGCCGACCTGCGTGGCCTGCGATACCTGCGCGACAAGCTCGGCTCGCGCTTCAAGGCAGGCGTTGTCGTCCACGCCGGCGCGCGCACTCTCCCGTTCGGCGAGCGCATCTGGGCGATGCCCGTATCTGGACTGTGGGAGTCCTAACCCACGGCGAGGACCACAGCCCCTGGTCCTCCCACCCAGTCGCCACACTCCCGACCCGGCGCCCAACCCCGCCGCTAGCATTGCCTGACAATGCGCGACTACCTGAAAGCCATCTCCGAGCGCGTCGTCGTCTACGACGGCGGCATGGGCGCGACGCTCGAGCAGTTCGAGCTGACCGCCGAGGACTATGGTGGCCTCGCGGGCAAGTGCCACGAGGCGCTCGTGCTGAACCGGCCCGACGTGATCGAGGGCGTGCATTCGTCAATGCTCGAGGCCGGCGCGGAGGTGGTCGAGACCGACACGTTCCAGGGTTCGCGGATCAAGCTCGAGGAGTGGGGTCTGGCGGACTACACGGTCGAGATCAACACGAAGGCTGCGGAAATCGCGCGCAAGGCCGCGGGCGAGGACCGCTACGTCGCCGGTTCGATCGGACCGACCGGCCACCTGCCCGCCTCCGAAGAGGCCTCGCTCGGTCAGATCCGCTTTCGCGAGCTGGTCGAGGTCTTCGCCGAGCAGGCCGCGGGCCTGATCGACGGCGGCGTGGACCTGATCATCATCGAGACCGCCCAGGACATCCTCGAGGTCAAGGCCGCCGTGTTCGGCGCGCGCGAGGCGTTCGCATCGACCGGCCGCACGTTGCCGATCCACACGTCGGTCTCGCTGCTGCCGAACGGCGGCAAGATGCTGCTCGGGACCGACATCTCGGCGGTTCTCACGACTTTGGAGGCGTTGCGGGTCGACGTGATCGGCCTGAACTGCTCGACCGGCCCGGAGGACATGCGCGACGCGATCCGCTTCCTCGGCGAGTACTGCCCCGTCCCGGTCGGGTGCATCCCCAACGCGGGGCTACCGTTGCAGGGGCCCAACGGCGAGACGATCTTCCCCGAGAAGCCCGCGCCGCTCGCCGACGCGCTGGCGGAGTTCGTCGAGCGCTACGGCGTCGGCGTCGTCGGCGGCTGCTGCGGGACCACGCCGGACCACATCCGTGCGATCGTCGAGCGCGTCGGACGTACCAGCGAGCGCCCGGACGGCCGCCCGGTGGCGAATCGTCCCGCCCCCCGCGCGCCGCACCTGTCCTCGATGATCGCCGCGACGCCGCTCGTGCAGGAGCCGCGCCCGACGATGGTCGGCGAGCGCGTCAACTCGCAGGGCTCGCGCAAGGCCAAGGAGCTGCTCCTGGCCGACGACTACGACGGGCTCGTGCAAATCGCCGAGGACCAGGTGCAGGGGGGCGCGCACGTGCTCGACCTGTGCGTGGCGCTGACCGAGCGCTCCGACGAGGACGAGCAGATGCGGCTGGTCGCGAAGAAGGTTTCGCTGACGCAGCCGGCGCCGATCCAGATCGACTCGACCGAGCCCGAGGTGATCGCGACCGCACTCGACCAGATCCCCGGGCGCGCGATCGTCAACTCCGTCAACCTCGAGGCCGGGCGCGAGAAGCTCGACCGGGTCGTGCCGCTCGCGCTCGCGCACGGCGCGGCGCTGATCGCGCTGACGATCGACGAGGTCGGGATGGCGAAGACCGCAGAGCGCAAGGTCGAGATCGCCAAGCGGATCCGCGACCTCTGCTGCGATGAGCACGGCCTCGATCCCGAGCTGCTGATCTTCGACTGCCTGACTTTCACGCTGACGACCGGCGATGAGGAGTGGCGGCCGTCGGCCGTGGAGACGATCGCGGGGATCAAAGCGATCAAGGAAGAGATCCCCGGCGTGAAGACCTCGCTCGGCGTCTCGAACGTCTCTTTCGGCGTCTCGCCCGGCGCGCGCGCGGTGCTCAACTCGACCTTCCTGCATCACTGCGTCCAGGCGGGGCTCGACCTGGCGATGGTCAACCCCAACCACATCACCCCCTACTCGGAGATCTCCGACGTCGAGCGCGAGCTGGCCGACGACCTCGTCTACAACCGCCGCGAGGACGCGCTCGAGCGGTTCATCGAGCACTTCGAGTCAAAAGGCGAGGAGCAGGTCCAGAGCGCCGCCGACCCCACGGAGGGGATGGAGCCGGAGGAGGCGCTGCACTTCCACATCCTGCGCCGCCGCAAGGAGGGCGTCGAGGACTGGATCGACCGGGCAGTCGAGAAGATCGGCGCGGTGCCGACGCTCAACGAAGTGCTGCTGCCGGCGATGAAAGAGGTCGGCGACAAGTTCGGCGCGGGCGAACTGATCCTGCCGTTTGTGCTGCAGTCGGCCGAAGTGATGAAGCGCGCGGTCGCGCAGCTGGAGAAATACCTCGACAAGATCGAGGGCTACACGAAGGGCACGGTCGTGCTCGCGACCGTGTTCGGCGACGTGCACGACATCGGCAAGTCGCTCGTCAACACGATCCTCACGAACAACGGCTACACGGTCGTCGACCTCGGCAAGCAGGTGCCGATTCAGACGATCCTCGACGCCGCGGTCGAGCACGAAGCGACCGCTATAGGTCTCTCCGCACTGCTCGTCTCGACCTCCAAGCAGATGCCCGCGGCGATCCAGGAGCTGCATTCCAAGAACCTCGACTACCCCGTGCTGATCGGCGGCGCGGCGATCAACCGGGCGTTCTCGTTCCGCGCGCTGTACCCCGGCGGCAAGGACTCCGAAGAGCCCTACGAGCCGGGCGTCTTCTACTGCAAGGACGCGTTCGAGGGCCTCGCGGTGATGGACCAGCTGATCGACTCCGACGCGCACGCGGCGCTGCTTGCGAAGCTGCGCACCGACGCGACCGCGTTTCGCGCCAAGGGCGAGGAGCCCGTCGAGGAGCTGAACTTCGCCGACGACTCCGTGCGCTCCGCCGCGCGCACGGACGTGCCCGTGCCGACGCCGCCGTTCTGGGGCGTGCGGGAGATCCCCGTCGACCTCGACGAGGTCTACCCGCATCTCGACACGCACGTCCTGTTCAAGCTCCACTGGGGCGGCAAGGGCGTCAAAGGCGAGGAATGGAAGGAGCTCCTGCGCGACAACTTCCGTCCACGATTGGAGCGGATGTGGAAAGAGCAGACCTACCTGCATCCGCGGGCTTTGCTCGGCTTCTTTCCCTGCTACGCCGACGGCAACGAGATCGTCGTGCTCGACCCGCGCGTGGCCGACCGGGAGGCTGCACTGGATCCGAGCGAGGGTGGGCGGGCAGGTGGGCGGGCTCCTTTAATAGAGCTCACGCGCTTCGTCTGCCCGCGCCAGCCGAAGGGCGACCGCATCTGCCTGGCAGACTTCTACCGGCCGGCGGTCGACGCCGCGGGTGAGCCTGCGATAAAGGGCGGCGCGGGAAGGGCTCCTGAGCAGCTCGACGTGATCGCCGTGCAGGCCGTGACCGTCGGCTCAGAGGTCACAGACCTGATGGCGAAGCTCGAGTCAGACGGCGAGTTCGCCGAGCAGCTGTTCGTCCACGGCCTCGGCGTGCAGACCGCCGAGGGGCTGGCCGAGTGGCTGCACCACGAGGCCCGCGGGATGCTCGGCATCCCGGCCACGCAGGGCCGGCGCTACTCCTGGGGCTATCCCGCGGTCCCCGAGCAGGCAGAGCACCTGAAGGTCGAGCGGCTGCTCGACCTCTCCCAGATCGGGATGAGCATCTCCGACGGCTACGCGCCGATCCCCGAGCAGTCGACGCTCGCCCTGATCGCTCACCACCCCCAGGCGATCTACTTCGGCACGCGCCAGGGGAGGTTGCTGCCCGACGGCTCGCCCGATGACGTGATCAAGGGCTCCGCGCGCGATCCCTCGCTATTCGCCGATCTCGACGACGAGGACCCGCCCGACGGCGCCGTCGAAGCCGAGGACGAGCCGGCCCTGACCTCCTGAGCCGGGCGACTCAACGAGCACGACTCCTCCCGCGCGCGTGTCGAATCACACGTCCGCGGCAGGCCGAAACCCAGCTACCCCTCGACGCCCGAGGGCGTGCCCTTTGCCGCCTTCTTAGAGGGCCGCGCCCCAGCCGATGGCAGCGGGCTGAGCTTCACCGGCGCGCCGTGCATCGTGCGCAGGCGCACGTCCTTCCAGGAGAGACCCTCGGTGATCAGCGCCGGGATGCCCATGAAGACGGCGGTGGCGAGCTCGACCACCTGCAGGACGATGCCATAAGCGAGCGCGTCGGCGGTGGAGACGTGGTAGGCGCCGGCGAGCACGGCCACGCAGGCCGCCTGAAAGACACCGATGTTGGCGGGCGTGGCGGGAATCACCGCGGTGACGTTGACGGCGAACAGCACCGCCGCGGCGCCGGCGATTCCGACGCGATTGTTGAGGCCGAGCGCCATCAGCAAGAGCCAGCAGGACATGCATTGCAGTCCCCACGCGCCGAGCTGGGCGGCGGTCGCGAGCGCCGCCTGGCGCGGATGGCGGAACACGCGCAACCCTTCGCGCACGCGCACGAGCGAGCGGCGCAGGCCGGCGATCAGGACCCGCAGACGCAGCGAGCGCGAGATCGCGGCGCTCGGCACGAGCACCGGCGCGAGCAGGATCGCGACGACCGCGGCAAGCGGCGCGAGCGCAACCGCGACGAGCGCGCCGTGATGGCCGTTGAACGGGTCGACGCTCGAGAACATCACGATCCCGAGGATCGCCAGCGCGAGCAGGTTGAGCAAGGTCTGAGAGACCATCGTGCCGAGCACGACCGGCAACGTCTCGCGCGCGCGGCCGAGGCGGCGCGCGACGATCAGCGCGCGCGAGGGCTCCCCCAGGCGCGCGGGCAGGGTCGCGGACATCAGCACACCGATGAACGTGCCCTGCATCGCGTCCCGGCGTTTCGCCCTGCGCCATGTCGGTGCGGCCGCGAGGATCTCATACCAGGCGATCGCGCGAACGAACATCGCAGCGCACATGAAGCCGAGCCCGGCGAGCAGCAGGCCAGGGCTCGAGGCGAGCAGGCTTTCGGCGACGCGACCGACGCCGATATGCACGAGCGCGAGCAGCGCGAGCGCAAGCCCGCCGAGCGAGACGGCGAGGAGCGCACCACGGCGCAGGGTCCGCAGCGAGCGCTCGCGCTTGGAGCTCCCCGAGCTGACCTGCCTGCCCGCTCCGTTTCCCGCACCGCCCCCCGCAAGCCCGGCGAGCGCCCCGCCGGCCGCGGACGCACGTGGGACCTCGAGGCTCGGCAGGCGCTGGGCGGGGATGCGCGGCTGCAGGTCGGCTGGCACCAGGCCAAAGCGCACCCCGAGGCGCCCGGCACGCGTCGCCGGCCGGCCGACGGCCTGGGCCTGCTCGTAGCAGTCGAGCACCTCGGCGGTGACGTGCGGCCAGGCGAAGCGCTCGGCGCGGGCACGTGCGTCGATGGCCATGCGCGTGCGCGCCGCGGGGTCGAGCGCGAACGCGCGCAGCGCCTCCGCCAGCGCGAGCGCATCACCGGGGGGTGTGAGCACACCCTCGATCCCGTCGCGCACGACGTCGCGATAGCCCGGGATGTCGGAGGCGATTACCGGCGCGCTGGCGGCGAGCGCCTCGGTCAGAACCATCCCGAAGCTCTCGCCGTGCAGCGATGGCGCGCAGAGCACATCCGCATCGGCTAGCTCTGCGTGCTTGCGCGCCTCGGAGACCTTGCCGAGCGCGTGGATGCCGCGGTCGTCGAGCATCATGTGCGCGACCTCGTCCGGAGAGGCGCCGACGAGCGTGAGCGTCGCGGGGACCTGCTCGCGCAGCGCCTCGAACGCGCGCAGCAGCACAGGCAACCCCTTGCGTTCGACGGCCTGGCCGATGAACAGGATCCGCAGCGGAGCCTGCTCTTGGCCAGGGGAGGAAGCGATACCGAAAGCGTCCGGAACGCGCGTGCGCGCGTATGCGCGTGCGTTCTGAGCATCGAGAAGCTGGTCCCCTCCGGCAAGCGCCACGCCTCCGCGGCCGCCCCTACCAACCCCGTCGAGCCCACCGACCTCGCCGAGATGCACCCCGTTGGGCACGATCCGGTAGCGGCCGCCGTAGAAGCGCCTCGCGGTCCAGGCGGCGGCCTCGGAGACGGCGATGCGGACGTGCAGGTGGTTCATCCGCCGCCGGGCACCGAGCGCGTTCGCGATCCCATTCGTGAGCGCGTTCTCGGAGTAGGTGTGGAAAGTGCCGACGAGCGGCAGCTCCGCAGCGGTCGAACAGAGCGCGTCCCAGCCGAGCAGCGGCACGACCGGCTCGTGGATGTGCACGACGTCATAGCCACCCTCGCGCAGCTCGCGGCGCATCGCAAGCACCCCTGGCGGGATCGGGACGAGGTTTGAGACGGCGCCGTTGGCGGGAAAGCCGGCGGTGCGCCCGAGCGGGACGAAATGATCGGGTGCCCGCCCGCCCGGCTCCAGACGCTGGGGGCGGGCACCGCGGTGCAGGCGGCGCGAAAGCGCGTCGTCGGGGTCAAACGGGGCGAGGATGCGGGCCTCGTGGCCGAGCGCGGTCAGCTCTGCCGCGAGCGCCTCGATGTGGCGTGTGACCCCGCCGGGGTACGTCCACGAATACGGCGAAAGCAGCGCGATTCGCATGGGCATCACTCTATCCCGACCGGAGGTCAATCACCAGCGCCTTGTGCGGGGTTCCACCCCACCTGCACAGCTGGCGGCTGGACCCTGGACATGTGGGGTTCCGTAGCCGGCGATCGGTCGATGCGGCGGCACGTGCGACGGCCAGCGCCGAGGCCGAGCGCCCGGGCTTGCGATAATCGAGGAATGAGCGCGCGGCACTTCGTCAAGTACACGTTCCTGAAGCTCGACCCCGCCTGGCGGCGGCTCGAGGACGAGCAGCGCGCGCAGGACAAGCGCGAGCTCAACGCCGCCTGCGAGGACTTCGCCGACGGGCACCTGCTGCAGGCCTTCTCGCTCGTCGGCACGCGCGGCGACGCCGAGCTGCTGCTGATCTCCGAGGCGGAGAACCTCGACCGGATCCACGAGCTGCACGTCGTGCTCGCTCAGAGCGGGCTGATGAAGTGGGCGCAGACTCCCTACTCGTTCCTCGGTATGCGCAAGAGCTCCGAGTACTCCGAAGACGAGCGCACGACCCCGCGGGGGTTCAGAGGCAAGTACGTGTTCGTCTACCCGTTCGTCAAGTCGCGCGCCTGGTACGCGCTGCCCGCGGAGGAGCGCTGGCGGATCATGCAGGGGCACATCGCGGTCGGACGCGAATATCCGGGTGTGGACAACCACACCACGTACTCGTTCGGGCTCGACGACCAGGAGTTTGTCGTCGCGTTCGACACCGACGACATCGGCACGTTCCTCGACCTCGTCCAGCGTCTGCGCACGACCGAGGCCTCGGCCTTCACGGTCCGTGACACGCCGAGCTTCACGTGCCTGGCGATGTCGCTCTCGCGCGCGCTGAACGCGCTCGACGGCGAGCCCGTCTCCTTCGAGGTGGCCAGCGCTGTCTAATCGCGGCCTCGCACAGCTGCGCCGCAGCGATCCCGTGCTGGCGGAGCTGATCGCCGGGGTGGGCAAGCTGCCGGATCCGGGCGAGGGACGCCCGGACAAGGACGACCACTACGGCGCGCTCGTGCGCACGATCGCCGGCCAGCAGCTGTCGGTGCTCGCCGCGCGCGCGATCTACGGACGGCTGACGGCGCGCTTCGGCGACCGGCCGCCGACACCGCAGGAGATCCTCGACGACGAGCCCGAAGAGCTGCGCGCCGCGGCGGGACTCTCGCGCGCGAAGGTTCGCTACCTGCGCTCGCTCGCCGAGCACACGCTCTCGGGCGAACTGGAGCTCGAGCGGCTGAACGAGCTCGACGACGAGCGGGTGATCGCGGAGCTGACGGCCGTCAAGGGCATCGGCCTGTGGAGCGCGCAGATGTTCCTGATGTTCCACCTCGAGCGACCCGACGTGCTGCCGACGGGCGATCTCGGCATCCGCCGCGCGATCGAACGGGCATACGGGATGGACGCGTTGCCGGACCCGATCGCGATGGAGGAGATCGCCGCGCCGTGGCGTCCGCACCGCACGCTCGCCTGCCGCTACCTGTGGCGGTCGCTGGCAAACGAACCGGCGTAGGACCCGAGTAGGACATCCGTCGAGAACCCGGCCGTGTGAGACAGCATCTCGCACGCGCGAGTCGAGAGTAGCCGGCAATGGGCTATCGGCGCGACGCACGATGAATTCGAGCCTTGCAAGCAAACGTGCGCGTGAGGAGCGGCGCAAGCGGGCCAAAGAGCACGCCAAGCACAAGCGCCGGCGCAAGCATCGCAAGACCGCGCGCCATCACGCCGCCGCCAAGCCGCACGGTACGGTCGCGGTCGCGGTGCCCGTCGCGCCCTCCTCGCCACCCGCCTCATCCCCTGCACCTGCTCCGTCCGTCGGCTCGCCGCCGATCACGCTCGCTCAGGCGCACCGCCTGCTGTGGCGCGCCGGTTTCGGACCGACCCCCGGGCAGGCCGAGGCGCTCGTCGGCCAGCCCCTCGAACAGGTCGTCTTCTCGCTCACCCGCCCCTCCGGTGCGGCGACGCTGACAGGTCCAGAACCGGTCAATGAAGAAGGCAAGAAATTGGAACCGGAAGACGTCTGGGGCGACGATCACTGCTGGTGGCTCGACCGGATGCTGCGCTCCAATCAGCAGCTCGTCGAGCGGATGACGTTCATCTTCCACGACTGGTTCGCCAACTCCAACGAAAAGGTCAACTCCCAGCGGATGATGCTGGAACAGAACGAACTGTTTCGCTCGATGTGCTTCGGCAGCTTCCACGACCTATTCCTCGCTGTCACGACGAACCCAGCGATGCTCGTGTTTCTCGACGGGATCTACAACGAAGTCGGCAACACCAACGAGAACTACGGGCGCGAGATGATGGAGCTGTTCTCGCTCGGCGCCGACCGCGGCGCCTACACGCAGGACGATGTCCACTCGATGGGGCGCGCGCTGACCGGCTGGAGCGCGGAATGGAGCGAAAGCGCAGGCCTCGTCAACTTCCACTACGACGCCTCCCGCCACGACGACGGGGTCAAGACGATCTTCGGGCAGAGCGGCAACTGGGACTACGAAGACGCCGTCCGCATGTGCGTCGAACATCCGCTGCACGCCTCGTTCTTCGTGACCAAGCTCTGGGGTTATTTCATTCCCAGCCCGCCCGACGAAGCGACGCTCGCCTCGCTGCAGGGGCTCTACGTCGGCTCCGGCTACTCGATCCGCGCGGTCGTCGAGGCGATCCTCCTGCACCCCGACTTCTACTCGGGCCCCGAGCTCGTCACGCCACCCGTCGTCTACAACGCGGGTCTGCTGCGCTCGATCGGCCGCCCGATCGACACGACGTCCTGGGCGTGGCTGTCCGCGAACGCCGGCCAGCAGCTGTTCTACCCGCCGAACGTCTCCGGCTGGGACTTCGGCGCCTGGCTGGACACCTCGACGACGAAGGCCCGCTGGGAAATGGCCAGCACCGTGACGTCGAAGACCTACGCGAACCCCTGGCCGGCGGAAGGCGAACCGGAATACAGCAAGACCGAGGAACCGGCCGCGGCGCTCGCGAGCGCGATGAGCTATTGGGCCAACCCGCTGCTCTCGAGCGAATCGCTCGCCTGCATCACCCGCTTCTCCGAAACCTGCCCTGCGGGCACGAGCAAGACCAAGTGGGAGCTGAGCCCCTACCGGGCGATGCGCCAGAACGCGCTGCGCATGCTGATCGCGACCTCCCCGGACATGCAGGTCAGTTGACGATGGTCCCTGAGTTGAAGATGCGGCCCGGGGTGCCGATACGGCCCGAGGATTGCGGTCGCATGCGACGGATCCCAACCCTCACACAGCCCCCCGCTCACGAGGAGATCTGACGATGGCCAGAAGCTGTTCGTGCAACGACTTCAACCGCGCAGCTCTCTTGCGCCGTGGCGCCGCCGTCGCCGGGAAGGGACTGCCGAGCATCGAGCCGGGGATGCCGGTGCCGGCGGGCACGGGCCTGGACCGGCGCACGTTCCTGCTCGCCTCCGCCGGGGCGGCGCTGTCGGTGTACGGGGCCTCGATGTTCTCGCCGCGTCACTTCGAAGAGGGCATCGCCGCGGCCTCGGCCGACGCCGGACCCGATGGCCCACCGGTGCTCGTCTCGATCTTCATGGAAGGCGGCTGGGACGCTCTGTCGGTGCTCGCGCCCGTCGGAGCCGTCGGGAAAGAAGCCAAGACGTACGAAGAACTGCGTCCGAAGCTCAGCCTGGAAGCAAAGGAAGCGCTGGAAAAAGGCTCCGGCAAGCCCTTCACAGAGGATCCGAGACTAATGTGGCATCCGTCCGCGACGGGTCTCGCCGAACTGCACGAAGAAGGCAAGGTCACGGCCTTCCCGGCGATCGGCTACGAGCCCCAGGACGAGAGCCACTTCACCAGCCGCCACTACTGGGAGGTCGGCGAGCTCGAGACCAACACGCGCACCGGCTGGATGGGTCGCTACCTCGACATCGCCGGCGAACCCACCAACCCGCTGCAAGGTCTGTCGCTCGACTATTCGCTCGCGCCGGCGCTGGCCACCGAGACGATGCCCGTCGCCGCGGTCTCCTCGCCCGCCGACTACGCGATGTGGTCCGAGGGCCTGGACGAACCCGTGATCGGACCGACGCTCGAAACCTTCGGCGCGCTGGGCGCGCTCTCCGCGCCCTCGCCCGCGTACGCCCAGGCGCGCGCCGCCTCCTACGACACCGACCTCGTCCTCAACAAGATGGCCAGCTTCGTCGAATCCGAGAAGAAATCCGGGGACGTTCCGCCCGTCACCTACCCGAAGAGCGAATTCGCCGAACGGCTCGCCGTGCTGGCGGCGATGCTCCATACGGGGATGCCGATCAAATGCGCGTCGCTGAACGCCGTCGGCTCCTACGACACGCACTCCGACGAGGCCGGCACGCTCGCGACGAACCTCGCCGAAACCGTCGCCGCGGTCGTGGCCTTCCAGCGCGACCTCGAAAAGCGCGAACTGGACAACCGCGTGCTGATCCAGCTGTGGTCGGAGTTCGGCCGCCGCCCCCAGGAAAACGGCTCGGGCACCGACCACGGCGCCGGCGGCAACGCGTTCCTGATCGGCAGCCGCGCGGCGGGCAAAATGGTCGGCGAATTCCCCGGCCTGAGCAAACTGGACGAAAACGAAAACGTCCTGCGGACCTCGGACTTCCGCGGGATGTACTGCTCGCTGCTGGAGCAGTGGTTTCAGACCGACGCCGGCCTGGTGATCCCCGAAGCGGCGTCGTTCGAACGACCCGTGCTCGTCAAGTGATGTCGTGGGGGGCGTGGGTTTGAGGCCCTGGCGCAGTGTCGTTCGCTGGGCACCTGCTCGCGGCGGAGGCGTTCGGCCGAGCACTCCCCGCCGGCGCCCTGCACGTCGCGGGGCCACGGGTTTCCTGTGCGTACTCCTCCTCGCCTTGGCAGGAGCGCTCGCCGCGGTGGCGATCGCCACGCCCGGGCATCGCCCCGCCCACGCCGCGCATGCCTGCCGGCGCCACGCGCACCGTCGCCACTGCCCGTCCCACCGCAAGCACCAGCGGGACTCTGGTTCGAAGCCCTCCGCGCCGAATGGCGCCTCCAAGGGCGCGGGCTCGTCCACAGACCCCTTGACCGGCGCTCCGGCCCCGGTGATTCCCGGCGCGGGGTCCGGCTCCGGCGGCAGTGGCACGTCTCCCGGCAGCGCTACCACCGGCGGCACTCCCCCGGCGACGGTAGCCCCCACAGCCCCCGCCGGTCCCGTGCACGTGCAGGTGACCGCCGAAGACAGTAACGGCTACCACTTCATCCTCTCGCGCACCTCGGTCCCCGCTGGCCCCGTCGTGATCGAATTCGTCAATCACGGCCAGGACGAACACAACATCCACGCGGTCGAACCGACGGAAGGCTCGGAAGCCGGCGGGCTGCAGGAAAACGTCAAACCGGGCGCCCACACGGATCTCACGCTCAATTTGCACGCCGGCTCCTACACACTGTTCTGCTCGCTGCCGGGGCACGAGGCGAAAGGGATGAAAGCGACACTCACGGTCGAATGAGCCCGGGTTGAGGGTGAGCCGCGTGTCAGGCGGCCCGTCGCACGACCACCGTGCGGTCGGCCTCGGCCTCAATCTCCCAGTCCGACGTGGCCTCGCCGGCGCGGAAGTGGCGCTCGACGACAGCCGTCGGCCCCGGCAACCCGCGACCCCCCGGCCGGCCCGCGCGCGCGTCATGAAATGCCACGCGGCCACCGCGCGCGACGAAGGGATGCCACTCAGACCAGTCGAGCTCGCAACCGGCCTCGGAGTGGTCGCCGTCGATGAAGACCACATCCACCTCGCCCTCCCAGCGCACGGCCAGCTCGTGGGAGAGGGCGATGTGCCAGTGGACGCTCGGCGCGTCGCCGCCGCAGGCGCGTAGGGCGCGCGCTACCACACGGCGGGTCGCCCACTCGGTGGCGCCCCAGCCGCTCGGCAGCGCGTCGGGGTGGGCGCCGAAGGGATCGACGAGATGCAGCTCAGCGTCCGGCCCGAGCGTCCGGCACAGCTCGAGCGCCGAGGAACCCTCGTAGACGCCGATCTCGACCACTCGCCGCGCGCCCCTGGCCGCCTCCAACAGCACACGCGCATCCTCCTCGGAGTGCATCGTCCGCGGCGGGATCAAGCCCGAGCCGACGGCCAGCGCGCGTAGGCGCACGTCGTCGCGCAGGCGTTCCGGCGTCAGCCGGCGCAGGCTTGCGGGGAGGACGGACATCGGGAGCGCACCCTACGCGCTCCCGGCCTCAGACTGCGGAGACCTGCTCCTCCTCGGCAACCCTGAAGGATGAGCCGCAGCCACACGCGGCGACGACATTGGGGTTGGAAACCTTGAAGCCCGCGCCCTGGAGGCTCTCCTCGTAATCGATCACGGAGCCGCGCACGAACGGCAGGCTCTCCTCGTCGACGAGCAGCTTCAGGCCGTGGCTCTCGAACACGAGATCGTCGTCGCGCTGCTCGTCGAACGCGAGCTGGTACTGGAAGCCCGAGCAGCCGCCTCCGCGGACGCCGACACGCAGACCGGCCATCACGACATCGCCCTCCTGCGCGGCGAGGAACTCCTGCACCTTCTCGGCACCCTTGTCGCTGATCGTGATCATCGCTTTCCAAAGTATAGCGGCTAAGCTGAGAGCTGAAATGCCCTCTTCAGACGAGATCAAGCAGCGCATCGAGGTCGCGATTCCGGGCGCCGCGGCGGAGGTCGAGGACTACACCGGCACCGGCGATCACTTCCGCGCGACCGTCACCGCCGCGGTCTTCGAGGGGCGCAGCCGCATCCAGCAGCACCGCCTCGTCTACGAGATCTTCGGATCAGAGATCGGCGGCCCGATCCATGCTCTCTCGTTGAAGACCCAGGTTCCCCAGAAGGCTCCCACCCCCTGATCCGCCCCCCAAGAACAAGCAACTCACTCGCGATAACAACACACCCTCGCGCCGACCCGCAGACCACCGACAGCCAGGAGCAGCCATGTCAAGCCAGCCGAGCACCGCCCAAGACCTTCCGATGTCCAGCACGCAGCCAAGCCCCACCTCGGCGACCCCGCCCGCGAACGACCGCGAGTCCAACCCGATCCGCGACGCGATCGGCGAGGCGATCGCCGAGCACAAGGTGATCCTGTTCATGAAGGGCACCCCCGAGGCGCCCGCCTGCGGCTTCTCCGCGCGCACCGTCGCGGCGCTGCAGTCGCTCGACGTGCCGTTCGCAGCGGTCGACATTCTGCCCGACCCGCGCCTGCGCCAGGAGCTCTCGGCGCTCTCCGACTGGCCGACGATCCCACAGCTGTTCGCAGGCGGCGAGCTGATCGGGGGCTGCGACATCGTCGTGGAGATGTACGAGTCCGGCGAGCTCGCCGAGGCGCTGCAGTAGGGACGGGCGGGCTCGGGAAGGCCTTGCAGTAGGGTCCCGGCGTGCCCTCCGTCGCCGTCGCCACCGACAGCACCAACTACCTCCCGCGCGCCCGCGCGGAGCGGGAGGAGATCCATCAGGTCAGCCTCTACGTCGGCTGGCAGGGCCAGCCCGAGCGCGAGCTGGAGATGAAGACCTTCGACGCCTTCTACGAGCGCCTGCGCAGCGATCCCGAGCTGCCGACGACCTCCCAGCCCTCGATCGGCGACTTCCTCGCGGTCTGGGAGCCGCTCCTGGATGAGGGCCGGGACATCGTCTCCGTGCACCTCGCCGGCGGCATCTCCGGCACCTGCGAGGCCGCGCGCCAAGCGCATGGGCTGCTCGCCGAGCGCGGCCTTGCAGAGCGCGTCGAGGTGATCGACGGCGAAACCGCCTGCGGCGGGGTCGGCTTGCTCGCGCTCGCCGGGGCCGCCGCCGCTCGCGCGGGCGGGGACAAATCTGCCGTCGCCGCGCGCGTGCGTGCGACGCGCAAGGCGCTGCGCATCTGGTTCTGCCTGGACACGCTCGAGTACCTGCGCCGCGGCGGGCGCGTCGGCAAAGCCCAGGCCTGGCTTGGGGGCACGCTAAAGATCAAGCCGATCCTCTCGCTCGAGTACGAGATCACGCCGGTCGAGCGCGTGCGCACGGCCGGGCGGGCGTTCGAGCGCATGGTCAAGTACGCGCAGGAGCTCCACGACGCAGGCGCCGACGGCTGGGTCGTGCAGCACATCCAGGCGCCCGAGCAGGCCCAGCGCCTGATCGACCGCTGCCGCGAGATCTTCGACTCCGAGCCGGTCTTCACCTCCGAGGTCGGCCCGGTGATCGGGACCTACACGGGGCCGGGACTGATCGGCGTGGGCGCGGTGCCGAGAACCCTGCTGAGCTGATCAGCGGTTGCGGCGTCGGCGGCGCAACAGGCCGCGGGCGACGAAGAGGCCGACGACGACCGCGCCGCCGATCTTCAGCTCCTGCTCGTGGCGGCGCAGGTGCCCGCGCCAGTCGGCCAGGTGCGTGACCTCGCCGCGCAGCTTCACGATCGAGACCGCGAGCTCCTCGCGGTTGGCCTCGATCGAGCTGCGGATCTCGGCCGCGGAGCGCTGCGCCATCAGATCTTTCCCCCGTTCGTTGTCTGCGAGTCCTCGCCGCCCGCGGAAACCGTCTCGCGGATCTTCTGCGCCTCTTCGATCGCCATGCTCGGCACCGGCGGCGAGCTTTTTTTGACGACCTTCGCGGCGATCAGGCCGGCGAGAATTCCCAGGATCACGAGGATCGCGGCCATCGCGAAGAAGCCCCAGAAGAACGTGTAGTCGTTGCCCGGGAGGTAGTAGTAGAGCAGGAAGGCGAACCCGATCAGCACGAAGAACAGCGCCGTGATGAGAAAGATGCCGGCGGCGACGGCGACGACCGCGCCCTTCGCGAGCTTGCCGACCTTCTCGGCGACCTCCGTCTTCGCGAGCTCGATCTCCTCGCGCACGAGCAGCTGCGCACGCTCCGAGACCTCGCTGATCGCCGCGGCGATGCTCTTCGCGGAGTCCGGCCGCTCGCCGGGCGGCGGCGGCGAGGCGGCGCTCACTCCGGCGGCTCCTCGTCGAACAGTCGTCTCCACACGAGCCCGGCCGCGCGGTGGGCGACGATGCTCGTCAGCGCGCCGAGGCCCGCCAAAAGGCCCGACCAGATCAGTCGCTTGACCATCTCGTTCTCCATCGTCAGAGGAGTCTATTCCCCGTGGGGGTCGTGTTCACACTCGGTCGCAACTCCGTCCGACCCGCGCCTGGGCGGGAGGGTTCATCTCGAGGTCCCTCGAAACAACTCGTATCCTGGCCGGCGGAGCTCATCTCGAGACCTCTCAACCGACCCGAGCCCGGTCGGCAGCGCTCGTCTCCAGACCTCCACAGACCGCTTCGACCACCAGCCACTTGGCCCGCTCGAAGTGCTCCTCGCCCTGCGGCAGCAGCCCGAAGATCCAGCCCGTGAGCATCTGCTCGATCGCCCCGTAGAAGGCCATCGCCGCGAACTGGGCCTCGATCTCGGCCTTGAACACCCCTTCGGCCTGGGCCTTCGTGACGATCTCGCCGATCAGCTCATACGCCTCGCGGATCTGGCCGAGGTGGGTCTGCCCGAAGGAGTTCGCCGCGCGCGTGACCTCGACGATGATCACCTTCATCAGGTCCGGGTCGTGCGCATAGCTGTCGACGATGAACGAGGCGATCGACCCGAGCTTCTCGCGCACCGGCAGCGGCTGGGCGTCGACATCGCGGATCAGCTCGAGCATCACGTTCCAGCGCTCGAGGAACAGCGTGTCGAGGATCTCGTCCTTGGAGGCGAAGTAGTGGTAGACGAGCCCGTAGGCGACACCGGCCTCGTCGGCGATGTCCGAGACTCGGCAGGCGTGGAAGCCCTGGCGCGCGAACACGCGCACGGCCGCGTTGAGGATCAGACGGCGCTTGTCCGGGGCGGCGGCACTCATCATGATGTTTCCTTCCGCGGCATCTTCCGGTCCCCGGCAGAAATAATAGATTGACTAGTCAGTCAACAATCCCAAGCATAGCGCCGACCCCCGCCGGGCCGCCGCTCGACCCACCCCTGTTTCGCGGCTCGAGGCCGTTGAAGCGCTGGCGCTATGTGGCGGTTTTCTGCGAGGAGCTGATGGCATGTGCGGCGCTCGTGCAGATCGGCCCTGCCCGGCAGTCTTTCTGGGCGCTGTACATGCGCGAGGAGAAGCTGATGCGAGAGCGCACGCGGCTGCTGCCCCGCCGCGGCGAAGTCGCGCTCGATCACGGGCGAGCCGGCACGGAGGCGCCGCACGCCGGCGCAGACAGGCCACGGGCCGGCACGGAGACACCACACACCGGCGCAGACACGAGCACGCCGGCCGCCACGCCCGGGCGAATGCGCATCCACGGCCGCGGCGTGCTGCTCGATCTGCAACTGGAGGAACAGGCGGGCATCGAAGCGCTCTGCCCGAACGGGCAGGCGCAGGTGTGGACGCGCAAGCAGGCCGGCGTCGCCGCGCAGGGCACGCTGCAGATCGACGGCGGCCCCGCGCGTGAGGTTCACGCGCTCGCCGTAATCGATGACACGATCGGGTATCACGCCCGCCACACCGAGTGGCATTGGAGCGCCGGCGTCGGCGAGAACCCGGACGGCGTCCAGCTTGCGTGGAACCTCGTCAGCGGCGTCAACGACCCGCCACAGGGCAGCGAGCGGGCCGTATGGGTCGCGGGCTCGCCCACCGAGACCGCGCCCGTCAGCTTCGCCGCGGACCTGTCGAGCATCCGTTGCGAGCAGGACGGAGCCGAGCTGCGCTTCCTCGCCGAGGCGCAGCGCAGCCGCCACGACGAGCTGCTGATCGTGGGCAGCGACTACCGTGCGCCGTTCGGCTCGTTCAGCGGGGAGCTGCCGGGTGGGATTGCGCTGGCGCACGGGCTGGGCGTCGTCGAGCACCACCGCGCGCGCTGGTAACTACGGCTCACGCTGCCTGCCCGACACCTACGGCTCGCGCTGCCTGCGCAACTCGGCCAGCAGCAGCTTCGAGTGCATCGCCCCGATCAGCTCGCGCAGCGGCTCGGCGCCGGCGGCAACGATCTCCAGTGCCCGCTCGATCTCGACCTCGCCCGCGAGACGGTCGAGCAGCGCGCGAACCTCCTCGCGCACGAGCGGCTCGAGCGCCTCGCGGTAGCGCAGCGTGTCGTAGACGGTGAAGCCGAGCGCCTCCTCGTAGCCGCCGGCGCGGAAGCTCGCGATCGCCTCGATGATCTTCACGTCGTCGCGCTCGTAGCCGCGACGGTTCGGCGTCAGCACACCGATCTCGGCCAGGCGCTCGAGCACGTTGCGCGGGATCTCGTAGCGCTCGCGGACCTCCTTCGTCGAGGTGCGCCCGCCTTCCTCGGCGCCGGCGAGCGCGCGCTCGAGGATGCGGTCCTCCAGCTCGACCAGCGCGCGCACGTGCTCGGGATCCTCCTCGAGCACGACCTTGATCATCCGCAGGGGCATGAACCGCTCCTCCTGCAGGCGCTTGATCAACCTGACCCGCTCGATCAGCTCGGGCGGGTAGTAGGCCATGTTGCGGCTCGTCCTGACGATCCCGGCGCCCTCGCCGCCTAGCAGGCCCTCGCGCAGGTAGTGCCTGATCGTGCCGGCGCTCACGCCCGAACGCTCGGCCAGCTCGCTGATCTTCAGGAGCGGGCGATCTTTTTCTGAGGCGGCCGGATCGCCCGGAATAGAGGGCTCAGGCGGGGCCGGAGGGCTCTTTGGGATAGGCCGATCGCGTGTACCGTCCAAAGCGCCGCGTACGGTTGTCTGCGTGCTTGGACTCACATCGGAACCCCGCACATCACGCCCGGAACGTCGCGCTCGATGGCGCGGCGGCCGGGTTGGCCGGACCTGCAACGGCGCCCGTCCGGAGCAGCTCGGCGATCTCCGCATCGCTATAGCCGACCGCGCTCAGCACCTCCTCGGTATGCTCGCCCAGCGCCGGTCCCGGCAGGCGCGCGTGCTCTCCCGGCGTGCGCCCCAGCTTGACCGGGATGCCGAGCTGGCGCACGGGCCGCTCGGCGCCGGGCTGGTCGATCTCGACGACCATCTCGCGCTCTCGCACCAGCTCCGAGGAGAGCGCCTCGTCGAGCTCCAGCACCGGCTCCAGACAGCAGTCGTGCTCCTGCGCGAACGTCTCCCAGTCCGCGCGCGAGCGCGCCTTGAAGATCTCCTGCACCTGGCCATGCGCCTCCGAGCCCGGCCGCTCGAACTGCTTCTCAATCAGATCCTCGCGCTCGACACCTCGACACCACGCCTGCCAGAACTTCGGCTCGAGCGCACCCAGCGAGATCCAGCCGTCGGCGCACTCATACGGCCGGTAGCAGATCACCGATCCCGCCAGCAGCAGCTCGCCGCGGTGCGGAACGGTCCCGTCGGCGAAGTAAGCCGCGGCGACCATCGCCAGCCACGAGAGCGCGCCGTCGGCCATCGAGACGTCTACGACCTGGCCCTCGCCCGAGCCCTCGCGACCGGGATGCCCCTCCGAACCGGATCCTGCCGGGCGGGCGGGTGTTCCATCGCGCTCGTGCAGCGCGGCCAGGATCCCGAATGCCCCCATCAGCGCCCCGCCGCCGAGATCGGCGATCTGGCCGGCGGCCTGCACCGGCTCCCCGCCGCGCTCGCCGGTCAAACCGAGCAGGCCAACGAGACCGAGGTAGTTCATATCGTGGCCCGCCGCGTCGCGCTTGGGGCCGGTCTGGCCGTAGCCGGTGATCGCGCAATAGACGATCCCCGGGTTGACCTCGCGCATCCGCTCGTAGCCGACGCCGAGCCGGTCGAGCACGCCGGGGCGGAAGGACTCGAGCACGACGTCGTACTCGCGCACGAGCGCCAGCAGCACCTCGCGTCCGCCCTCGCTCTTCAGGTCCAGCCGGATCGAGCGCTTGTTGCGGTTCAGCGAGAGGAACAGCGCGGACTTGGCGCTGTCGTCGGGGGCGGGCGGGCCCTCATAAAAGGGCGGGGAGAGGCGGATGTAGTCGCCGGCGCCCGTGTCCTCGACCTTGAGCACGTCCGCGCCGAAGTCCGCCAGCAGCAGCGAGCAGAAGCCGCCGGGAAGCAGGCGCGAGAGGTCGAGCACCTTGATGCCCTGCAGCGGCAGGCTCATCGAGCTCGCCTCGCTGCCCGGGCACCGCTCGCGCTCGTCGGTGCGCTTCTCAGGCAGGGCATCGCCGGTTCATCACCCACGCTGAGGCACCCCCAGCGCCGCGCGCGCCTCGACGACGGTCGCCGGGCGGCGACCCATGTCTTCGGTCATCTGCCGCGCCTTCGCGATCAGCTCGCCGTTGGACGTGGCCATCGTCCCGTCGGGCAGATAGAGGTTGTCCTCCAGCCCGACCCTGATCGAGCCGCCGAGCGAGAGCGCCGCGCCGACGAGCATCCACTGGTCGCGCGAGATCCCGATCACGCCCCAGTGCGAGGCCCGCTCGCCGGGCGTGGGATTGGAATCCCGCCCGCCCGGGATGTTCTCGACCATCGCCGCGAGGTTGCGCGCGCTCGGCGGGATGCCCCCGACGACGCCCATCACGCAGTCGACGTGCAGCGGGGTCTTCAGCACGCCCATGTCGATCAGCGGCGCGAGCGAGCCGACGTGGCCGATGTCGAAGCACTCGTGCTCGGGTTTGATGCCCAGCTCGTTCATCGCCTCGAGCAGCTCGACGATCTCCTCGAACGGGTTCGCGAAGACCATCTTGAAGACGAACTCTTTGCGCGAGCGCGAGTACTTCGCGTAGTTCATCGAGCCCATGTTCAGCGCCGCAACCTCCGGGCGGCAGGCGCGCAGGTATTCGATCCGCTTCGCCACCGGAACACCGATCGTGCCCGTCGAGAAATTCACGATCACCGCATTGCCGACCTCCGCGCGGATCGCCTCGCTGATCGCCTGGAAGTCCTCGACCTCGTACGACGGCGTCCCGTCCGGTTTGCGCGCGTGGATGTGGATCATCGCGCCGCCCTCGTCGACGATCCTCCGCGCCTCGGCGGCGTACTCGGCGGGTGTGTAAGGGATCGCCGGACATTGCGCGCGGTTGGCGATCGCGCCCGAGATCGAGCAGGTGATCACCACAGGATCATCGAGACTCATAGGAATACCTCCCGGACCCAATGCCGCCATGAGTGTTCAGGGAAAATCGGTAGCTCATACCGGAACCACTCCCTGCCGCTTCCAGGGCCGCTCAACTTTCTTGCCGGCCGACATCTCCAGCCCGCGGCAGATCGTCTCGCGGGTCTCGCGCGGATCGATCACGTCGTCGATCAGGTCGTTGCCGGCGGCGATGTAGACGTCGAAGATCTTCCTGAACCCCTCGATCAGCTCGGCCTTCTTCGCCTCGGGATCTTCCGCCTCGTCGACCTGTTTGCGGAACGCGATCTCGACGACGCCCTCGGCGCCCATCACGGAGATCTCGGCGGACGGCCAGGCGACGATCAGGTCCGGTTCGTAGGCGCGCCCGTTCATCACGTAGTAGCCGGCGCCGTAGGCCTTGCGCGTGATCACGGTGAGCTTCGGCACGGTCGCGTTGGCGACCGCGTAGAGCATCTTCGCGCCGTGGCGGATGATCCCCCCCGCCTCGACCTTCGTGCCGACCATGAAGCCCGGCACATCCATCAGGAACACGAGCGGGATTCCGAACGCGTTGCACAGGTTGACGAAGCGCGCGGCCTTGTCGGCGGAGTCGTTGTCGAGGATCCCGCCGAGCTGCTTGGGCTGGTTGGCGACGATCCCCGCCGGGCGCCCCCCGAAGCGGGCAAAACACGTGATGATCGTCTTCGCCCACTGGCCCTTCATGTCGAAGTACTCCCCGTCGTCGACGATCCGGCGGATCACCTCGTACATGTCGTAGGGCTTGCGGTTGGACTCCGGCAGCACGTCGAGCAGCGCCTCCTCGCGACGGTCGATCGGGTCTGTGGCCTCCCGCACGGGGGGCGTGGATTCGCAGTTCTGAGGCATGTACGACAGGTATGCCTTGATCTGAGCGATGCACTCCTCGTCGCTTGCGACCTCCATGTCGCCGACGCCCGACCTGCGCGTGTGCACGCGCGAGCCGCCGAGCTCCTCCTGGGTGACGTCCTCGCCGACGGCGGCTTTCACGAGGTGCGGCCCGGCGAGCGCCATCGACCCGCGGCCCTTGACCATCGGCACGAAGTCGGCGAGACCGGGGATGTAGGCGGTGCCGGCGGCGCACGGCCCCATCAGCGCGGCGATCTGGGGGATCACGCCGCTCATCACGACCTCCTCGCGAAACAGGTGCCCGGAGCCGGCGAACAGCGACCCGGCCGCCTCCTGCACGCGCGCGCCCGCGGAGTCGAGCAGCCAGATGAACGGGATCCGCTTCGTCAGCGCCAGCTCGCGCAGGCGCGTGACCTTGATCTCGCCGGTCATCCCCATCGAGCCGGCCATCACCGTGAAGTCGTACGCGCAGACCGCCACGAGCCTCCCGTCGAGCTTGCCGTAGCCGGTGATCACGCCGTCGGCGGGCGCGTCGACGCCGTCCATCGCGCGCTGGGAGAAGTGCGGCTTGCCGTGGATCCCGAGCTCGGTGAACGTGCCGTCGTCGATCAGCAGCGCGATCCGCTCGCGCGCCGTGAGCTTTTCGCGCTCGTGCTGCTTTTTGATCTTCTCCTCCCCGCCGCCGAGGCGGATCTTCGCGCGGCGGGCCTCGAGGTCCTCGACGAGGGGGCGCAGGAGGCTCTGGGGACGCTCGGCAGCCTCGGGACGACCGGCCTCGACGTGCCCAGCCTGGGGGCGCTCGGTCTCAGAAACGGGTGGCGTACCGGCGGGGGACTCAGGACTCATCAGCGACCTTTCCAGACGGGCTCGCGCTTCTCGAAGAATGCGGTCACACCCTCGACGATGTCTTCGGTTGAGAGCGCCAAAGTCAGCTGCGCGCGGAGATAGTCGAGCGCGTCGTCGAACGGCATGTCGAGCTGGCGGCGCATCGCCTCCTTGCCGAGGCGCATGATCACCGGCGACTTCCCGGCGAGCTTCCCCGCCCAATCAGCGACGGCCCCAGAGAAGTCCTCAACGGGAACAACCTTGTTGACGATCCCCGCCGCCAACGCCTCCTGCGCGCTCCAACGCTCTCCCAGGAGCAGCAGCTCGTTGACCTTCTTGCGCGGGACGTTGCGGTAGATCAGCGCCATGATCATGAACGGGAACGCGCCCACGTTGATCTCCGGTGTCCCGAACGTCGCTTTCTCCGAGGCGACGATCAGATCGCAGGCGAGCGCGATCCCAAGCGCACCGGCGAGCACGTGCCCGTCCGCAGCGCAGATCGTCGGCTTGGGCAGACCGACGATCAGCTTGAACAGCGCGACGAAGCGCTCCGAGCCGAAGTGCTTGTGCACGAGCGGGACATCTCCGGCGAACCCGCCGAGGTTGGCGCCCGAGGAGAAGACCTTCTCGTGCGAGGACGCGAGCACCACGCAGCGCACCCGCTCGTCGTCGCGCGCGTGTTCGAAGGCCTCCGTCAGGCCCAGCAGAAGCTCCGCGGAGAGCGCGTTGCGCGTGTCCGGGTCGTTGAGCGTGATCGTCGCGACGCCGGTGTCGGCGAGCGCGTAGAGGACCGTGTCGGTGGGCACAGCAGCATCCTAACCGGATCTCCCCACAGCGGGAAGTAAGCAGCTCTACTGTTTACTTTCCCGCCCGCCTGCGTTAGCGTCTGCGGCGCACCCGAAAAGAACCAAGGAGATCCCACGATGGCCGCCACCGCCGACAGTGTGCTGAAGCCCGACTTCGAGACAAAGCGCAAGCACTTCATCTTCACCGACGAGCACGAACAACTGCGCGAGTCGATCAGGAACTTCGCCGTCAAAGAGCTCGCGCCGCACGCGGAGGAGTGGGAGGAGACGACGTTCCCGGATTCGATCTTCCCGCGGATGGGCGAACTGGGCTTTCTCGGCCTCGACAAGCCCGAGCAGTACGGCGGCCAGGGCGGCGACTACTACACCGCGCTCGTGCTCGCGGAGGAGATCACGAACGCGCAGTCGGGCGGCCTGGCGATGGGGCTCGCGGTGCACACCGACATGGCGATGCCGCCGATCCTCGCATTCGGCACCGAGGAGCAGAAGCAGGAATGGGTCGTGCCCGCGATCAAGGGCGAGAAGATCCTCTGCCTGGGCATCACCGAGCCCGACGCCGGCAGCGACGTAAAAGGGATCAAGACGCGCGCCGTCAGAGACGGCGATGAGTACGTGATCAACGGCTCGAAGACCTACATCACGAACGGCCACCGCGCCGACGTGATCGTGCTCGTCACGAAGACCGACGCCGACCCCGACGCCGGCTACGACGGCTTCACGCTGTTCCTCGTGCCGATGGACGCACCAGGCGTGATCCGCGAGAAGCGTCTGGAGAAGCTCGGCATGCACGCCTCCGACACGGCGCTGCTTGCGTTCCAGGACGTGCGCGTGCCAGAGTCCGCGGTGCTCGGCCAGGTCGGCAAGGGCTTCTACCACATCATGTGGGAGCTCCAGGGCGAGCGCCTGATCGGCGCCGCCGGGATGGTCGCGGGCGCGCAGAAGTGCTTCGAACGTACGCTCCAGTACGCGCACGAGCGCAAGGCCTTCGGCCGCGAAATCGGCAAGTTCCAGGTGATCCGCCACAAGTTCGCGGAGATGGCCACCAAAATCGAGTCCGCACGGCAGATGACCTACATCACCGCCTGGCGCTTCAACAATGGCGAGTACCCCGTGCGCGAGATCTCGATGTCAAAGCTCCACGCCTCGCGCGTGCTCTGCGAAGTCGCCGACGAATGCATCCAGATCCACGGCGGCGCGGGCTACATGCGCGAGTACGGCGTCGAGCGGGTATGGCGAGATGCCCGGTTGAACCGGATCGGCGCTGGTACCGACGAGATCATGCTGGACGTGATCGGGCGGTCCTATGGTCTTTGATCGCTGCCTGGCGCTGCCATCGGGGGGTGGTCGGGAGGGGGGCCCGCCCCCCTCCCGTTCAGACTTGCTGGACGTGATCGGGCGTTCGTACGGGCTGTGATCCAGCCCCCCTTCACCGAGGAGCACGAAGAGCTGCGCGAGTCGATCAGAGGCTTCCTCGACCGCGAGCTCGCCCCACACGCACAGGAGTGGGAGGACGCGCGCTGGTTCCCAGATGAGGTCTTTCCGAAGCTCGCCTCCCAGGGCCTGCTCGGACTGAAGTACCCCACGGACCTCGGCGGCCAGGGCGGCGACTACCTGCACGAGGCGGTGCTCGTCGAGGAGCTCGCGCGGATCGGCTCGGGCGGAACGGCAGCCGGGATCGGCGCGCACACGAACATCGCCACGCCACCGATCTGGAAGTTCGGCACCGAGGATCATCACCAGCGGTATCTCGTGCCGGCGATCAAGGGCGAGAAGATCGGCGCGCTCGGGATCACCGAGCCCGGTGCGGGCTCGGACGTCGCCGCGCTGCGCACGCGCGCCACGCGCGTCGACGGCGGCTGGGTCGTGAACGGGGAGAAGACCTACATCACCAACGGTGTCCGCGCGCACTTCATCGTCACCGCCGTCAAGACCACCGAGGAGGGCGGTCACCACGGGATCTCGTTCCTGATCGTCGACCGCGCCGAGGGCGTCACCTCGGCGAAGCTCGAGAAGCTCGGCTGGCATGCCTCCGACACCGCGACGATCGCTTTCGAGGACGTGTTCGTGCCCGCGGAGAACCTGCTCGGGGAGGAGCACGCGGGCTTCAAGCAGATCATGGCCAACTTCCAGTGGGAGCGCCTGGCGATGGCGCTCGGCGCGGTCGGCGCGATGGCACTCGCCTGGGAACGCACGGCCGAGTTCGCGCGCGAGCGCCAGGCCTTCGGCCGCCCCCTTTCAAAGCACCAGGCGATCAGACACAAGCTCGCCGACCTCGCCACGAGCGCGTATACAGCGCGCTGCGTCACCTATGACGCGCTCCGGCGCTTCGTCGCCGGGGAGGAACCGTTGAAGGAGGTCACGATGGCCAAGCTCCTGACCCAGCGCGCGTCCTTCGAGCTGATGGACGCCTGCCTGCAGATCCATGGCGGCGCCGGCTACATGAAGGAGCTCTGGGTCGAGCGCGCCGCCCGCGACTCGCGCCTGGGCGCGATCGGCGGCGGCTCAGACGAGATCATGCGCGAGATCCTCGGGCGCGTGCTCGCGTTGTAAGCAGGCGAGCCCGAGGGACCAACCGGGGGTGGTCGGGAGGGGGCCCGCCCCCTCCCGTTGAGACTTGCGCGAGATCCTCGGGCGGGACTTGCGCGAGATCCTCGGGCGGGCGCTCAGCCTGTAGCGTGGGAAATTGTTTGCAGGGTTGTCCAAACCTGTCCATCGAAGCTCATGGGCCCGCCGAACGCGGCCGATGCATGAGAGGTGCATCGTCTTCGTTCCCTGCTCGGCGTGCTCGCGCTCGTGGCGTGCCTGTCCGCCACGTCTGTCGCCGTAGCGCCGCTCGCCCAGGCCGCAAAGACCCACCACAAGACCAGCTCCCGCCACAGGACCGGCCGTGCCCATAAGGCCAGCGGTCGCCGTAGGAGCGGCCCTCGACATCACGCGCGCAGCGCCACGACGTGCGCCAAGAAGAGCAGCTTTCACGCCAGCGGCCGCACCCATCGCCGGCACCGCCACACGACCTGCGCCAAGCGCCACCCGGTCACGCGCCACGCTCATCACGCGGGGCAGCATCGGCGGGGCCCCGGCAAACCAGCCCACGCCGGCGACACGTGCCCCGGCGCCGATCTGCAGCCGACGCAGGCGAACATCGAAACGGTCCGCACGGCCACGCTCTGCCTGGTCAACCAGGAACGCACGAGCCGCGGCGAGGCGGCACTGCAGCAGAACGGCCATCTGCAGCAGTCCGCCCAGTCGCACACCGAGAGCATGGCCTTTGGCAACTACTTCGAACACGACGGCCCCGGCGGAGACACGCCGCTCAGCCGGATGATCGCCGCCGGCTACATCCCCGGCGGGAACGTCGGCTACGAAATCGGCGAGAACATCGGCTGGGGCACCCTCAGCCTGGGGACACCCCGCGCGGTCGTCGCCGCCTGGATGGCCTCGCCCGGGCACCGCGCGAACATCCTCGACGCCCACTTCCACGACACCGCGGTCGGCGTCTCCCCCCATGTCCCATCTTCGCTCAGCGGGGGCCAGACCGGCGGGATCTACACTCAGGACTTCGGCGTCATCATCGCGGGGTAGGCGCGCCCGCGGACACGGGCGCCTCGGGAAGCTCAACCTCCGCCGCACGAACACTCCTCGTCGGTCTCAGAGCAGGCATCGCCCCGAGGTAGATCGTCACCCGCGCGGGCCCTTCCGGCTATAACCTCCCGTCTTCAAACACGACAAGGAGACGCAACGGTTATGGGTGTACTCGACGGCAAGTCGGCGATCGTGACGGGCTCGGCCCGCGGCATCGGACGCGCAACGGCTGAACTGCTCGCCTCGCAGGGCGCGCAGGTTCTGATCAACGACCTCGACGGCGACGTCGCCGAGCAGGCGGCCGGAGAGATCCAGGGCGAGACGGCCGTCTTCGCCGGCGACCTGACCAAATCCGACGCGCCCGAGGCGCTCATCAAAGCGGCGGTCGATGCGTTCGGGAAGATCGACATCCTCGTCAACAACGCCGGCTACACGATCGACGCGCCGATCCACAAGATGTCCGACGAGCAGTTCCAGGCGATGCTCGACATCCACACCGTCGTCCCCTTCCGGGTCCTTCGCGCCGCCGCGCCCTACCTGCGCGATCCCGCCAAGAAGGAGCGCGAGGAAGGCGTCGAGGTGTTCCGCAAGGTCGTCAACGTCTCCTCCACCTCGGGCACGTTCGGCAACCCCGGTCAGGCCAACTACTCCGCCGGTAAGGCCGGCGTCGTCGGCCTGACGAAAACGCTCGCGAAGGAGTGGGGCCAGTTCAAGATCAACGTCAACGCGGTCGCGTTCGGCTTCATCGACACCCGCCTCACGCAGGCCAAGGACGACGAGAACAGCATGGAGATCGGCGGCGAGAAGGTCCAGCTCGGGATCCCCGAGCAGCTGCGCCAGATGGCATCGATGCTGATCCCCCTCGGCCGCCCCGCGACCCCCGAGGAGGCGGCAGGCGGCGTGTTCTTCCTGTGCTCGCCATGGTCGAACTACGTGCAGGGCCAGACGCTGCACATCACCGGCGGGATGTTCGGCGGAATGACCGGCTAAACGGGAGGGGGCGCGCCTAGCGGGAGGGGGACAGGTCCCCCTCCCAACCACCCCCTGCGGTGCAGGGCTCGGACGCCGGGCCGGCGAAGCCGGCCCTCGTGGACTAAACGGGAGGGGGCAGGCCCCCTCCCGACCACCCCCAAGTGGTGCAGGGCTCAAACGCCGGGCCGGCGAAGCCGGCCCTCGTGGCGCACTCGATGCTCTCTACACCTTCGCACGAGCCCTCAGGGACCCCGTAGGTCGAGCTGACACCCCGCGAAGTAAGCACCCGCGGGCGAGGCCAGGTAGGCGCACAGCGCCGCCACCTCGCCCGCGGTCGTCCCGTCGCCCGGAGCGATCGTGACGACGGTGATCCCGTAGCGCGCCCACTCGGTCGAGAGCGTGCGGGACAGGTTCTCCAGGCCCGCACGCGCGGCATCAGACTGCGGTCCGCCAGCCGGAGGCGGCGCGAGGAACACGATTCGCCCTCCACGGCCGCCGGGTAGGAACGCGCCGTTGACCACGGTGCGCGTGGCCTCCCAAGCTCCGGCCAGGCAGCCGTGCAGGCCGTCCGAGGCGAACAGCGCTGTCCCATCTACGACCAGCATGTCGACTTTCTCCTCGGCGACGTCGAGCGCGCAAACGTCGGCGCCCAGATGCCGCCCCGTCTCGCGGACCGTCTGTCCATACACCTCCTCACCGACGACGGCGATCCTGAGACCGGCGAGCAATTCCGGACGCAGCAGCTCGGATGCGTCGATCGCGCTCAGTGTGCTCGTGGGCTCAGGGCGTTGGGGGTCAGGGGCGCTTGGGCTCAACGGCGCTGGGATTCAAGGGCGCTTGGGATCAGGGCGCCGCGGGTGGGAACCCGCCGGCCTGGAACGGACCCGAGGGGTCTGGCTCGGGAGCTCCGCCGGCCCGATCGCCACGCAGCTCGAAGTAGAGCACCGAGGCCGCGAGCGCCGAGATCGGAGCGGTGAGGATCTCGACGATCACCCGCACGACGATGTACACGGCGGTCCCGCCCGATGCGCCGATCGCCTCGATGATCGCGGAGACGATGCCGACGCCGATCACGAGCACGACGATCACCCCGAAGACCTGCCAGCCGTTGCCCTTCACGAGCTCGCGACTGCGCCCGAGCGGTTTCAGGCCGCCGGGGTTCTCAAGCACGATCACCGGCGCGAACACCGACCAGATCGTGATCAGGATCAGGCCGGGGACGATGATCAGGACGAAGCCGATCGCGGTCGCGATGCCGGCGACGATCCCCACAAGGATCAGCTGACCGACGAACGGCTTGGCGGCGTTGAACAGCTGACCGACGGTGGCATCGCGCCGCCCGTCCCGAACGTCGGCCACCAGCTCGACGACCATCCCCGTGTATAGGGTCGTGCCGACGAGGATCACCACGATCGCGAGGATCCCGAGCACGGGCGCGATCACGACGAGCAGCGCAGAGATCACCCCGACCACCACGAACACGCCCGCCGCGGCGGGCAGCAGCACTGAGGCCTGGTCGGCGTAGATGCTGAACGTCCGGCTGATGACCGAGCCGATGTCTATCGAACGGTTCATTCCTGCTCCTCGCAAGTCGCTTTACGGGTTTGCCCTCTGGGGTTACGATGACTGCGGGCCAACCATACGCGACCGGCCCGACGCGGCTTTTGTCATTTACGCGACTGCGGTCCGCTCGGCCGACCGCCGCTGCGCGCGGACGCGCTTGAGCACGCCCTTACGACCGTGCTCGTCGAGGCCGTCGTACAGCGCCCGGATCCGCAGAAGGATCTCGTCGGCGACCGCCTGCTGCTGCTCACGGGTGGGGTTCGAGATCCGCTCCCAGCGCACCGGATCCCCGTACTGGACCGTGGTCTTCGGGAACTGCAGGCGCTTCCAGTTGCGGATCCGCGAGGAGCCGTGGATCGCGATCGGCACGACCGGCGCGCCGGTCTCCAGCGCGAGGCGCCCGATCCCGCGCTTGGCCTCGGTGGCGACTTTGCCCGTGCGCGAGCGCCCTCCCTCGCAGTACATCGTGATCGCTCCCCCGCGCGCGAGGATCGTCTCGGCGGTGATCACCATCTCCTCGTCGCGCGCGCCGCGACGCACCGGGAACACACCGCCGTGGGTGTAGACGAACTGCATCGGCCGTTTGAAGAGCTGCGACTTGGCCATGAAGCGGACCTTGCGCCGGATGTAGCAGCCCATCAGGAAGTGGTCCATGAACGAAAAGTGGTTCGGCGCGAGGATCACCGCACCGGCGCCGGGCGCCTTCTCCGGAGAGATCGCCCGCGCACGCAGGAACGTGTAGGCGTAGATCGACGTGAGCACGCGCGTGAGGTCATACGTCCAGTCCGGTTCGCGCGTGCGCGCGCGCTCGTGGAAGCGATCGAAGTACTCCTTCGGCCGCGGGTCGTTGTAGACCTGCTCACGCATCGGTGCGAGCTCGCTCATCTCTACAGGGCTCTACAGCGCTGGAGCGACGAGGTTACGCGCACCAACCATGTTTCTGTCATCCCTCTTCGGGAAGACCGTGGCGCATGCGCCACGGTCCCGGTCCGTACATGTACGGACCGGCCGGCCGGTACATGTACCGGCCGGAACAGCAGCAGGATCATCATCGAGAACGCGAGCGAGCGAGCGCATCGGCCCAGCCTGCGAGTAGAGCCCCGCGCTCGTCCTCGCCGATCCGCGGCTCATAGCGCGCTCCCTCCCGCCACGAGTCGCGCACGTCGGCGACCGCCCACATCCCCACGCCGACCCCCGCCAGGTAGGCGGCGCCGAGCGCCGTCGTCTCGCTGCTCGCGCCGAGCACGACGGGCGCGCCGAGCACATCGGCCTGGAACTGCATCAGCCAGCGGTTCGCGCTCGCCCCGCCGTCGGCGCGCAGCTCGCCGAGCGGCAACGCGTTGGCCTGCTCCATCGCGCGGACCGCGTCGAGCGTCTGGTAGGCGATCGCCTCGAGCGTCGCCCGCGCCAGGTGCGCGCGGCCGGTCCCCCGTGTGAGCCCGACGATCGTGCCGCGCGCGTGAGGATCCCAGTGCGGGGAGCCCAACCCGGTGAGCGCAGGCACGAAGTAGACACCGTCGTTTGACTGCAGCGACGCCGCCAGCGACGCGGTCTCCTCGGCGCGCTCGATGATCTGAAGCTCGTCGCGCAGCCACTGAACCGCCGCGCCGGTGACGAAGATCGACGCCTCCAGCGCATAGGCCACTCCCGCGGCGGGCGCTGACCCGATCTGCGAGGCGACCGTCCCGAGCAGACCGGGCGCCGGCTCGGGCGCCGTGAACCCGGCGTGCAGCAGCACGAACGAGCCGGTCCCGTACGTGGCCTTCGCCATACCGGGATCGACGCAGGCCTGGCCGAACAGCGCGGCCTGCTGGTCGCCGGCGACACCGGCGATCGGCACGGCGTGACCGTGCAGCGCCGCGGGACGGGTCTCGCCGAGGACGCCCGCGCTCGGACGAACTTGCGGCAGTGCCCCAACCGGCACGCCGAACAGCTCCAGCAGCTCCGGATCCCAGCGCCCGGCGGCGATGTCGTAGAGCAGCGTGCGCGATGCGTTCGTCGCGTCGGTCAGATGCTCGCCGGTGAGCTTGAAGATCAGCCACGAGTCGATCGTCCCGAACACGGCCGTGCCGTCATGCGCCCGCTCGCGCAGGCCGGGGACGTGCTCCAGCAGCCACGCGATCTTCGTGGCCGAGAAGTAGGGATCGAGGATCAGGCCGGTGCGCTCCCGAATCAGCGGCTCGCGCCCGGCGGCGCGTAGCTCCTCACAGCGCGCCGCGGTGCGGCGGTCCTGCCAGACGATCGCGTTGTGCAGCGGCTCTCCCGAGGCCGGATCCCACACGCAGACCGTCTCGCGCTGGTTGGCGATCCCCACCGCGGCCAGCTCGCCCGGCCGCACCCCGGCGTCTTTCAGCGCCTCACCCGCGACGGCCTGCGTGACAGACCAGATCTCCCCCGCGTCGTGCTCGACCCAGCCGGGCTCCGGAAAATGCTGGGCGAGCTCGCGGTAGGCCCGTCCGATCGGCTCGGCGCGCTCGTCGAACACGAAGCAGGTGGTGCCGGTCGTCCCCTGATCGATCGCGAGGATCATCTCGGCGCGAGCCTACCGCCGGGCGATGTAGACGCGCACGAAATCGACGAGCTGGCGGCCCCGGTGGAGGAACCCGGAGAACGTGCGTCCGGTGGCGCGGTGGGCGAGGTCGAGCTCGACCTCAACGATGCGATGGCCGGCGCGCGCGGCGTCGATCGTCATTCCGATCTCCATCCCAAAGCCGTGCGCGAACGGCAGCACGTCCTCGAGCACGCGCGCGCGCAAAGCCCGCTGGCCGGAGATCGGCGCGCGCAGCTCCAGGCCGCACCGCCGGCGGATCGCCCAGCGCGCGAAGCCCACGGCGAGACCGACTCCTCCACCGACGCGCGTGGCGAAGACCGCGACCGCCATGTCCGCCTCGCCGCCGCGCACCGCATCGACCAGGGCGCCGAGCCGGCCAGCGGACGCGCCGAGGTCGCCGTCGCAGAGGACGATGAGCGGGTCATCTTCGACGACAGCGTCGCCGACCTCCCCCTCGTCGTCGTCGTCGGGAACCGCGCTGCTCTTTTGGCCGGGAGCGCGCGCGTTCCAAGCGTTTTGAGCAACGTCTTCCAGCGCCTCCCACGCGGCGAGCGTGACGGCGCCGCCCTTGCCGATCACGCGCTCGCTACGCACGACCCGCGCGCCTGCGCGGCGAGCCAGCTGCGCGGTGGCGTCGGTCGATCCGTCATCGGCCACCCACAGCGCCGCGCCGGGGAAGGCTGTGGCGAGCGCCGCGAGCGTGGCCTCGATTCGCGTGGCCTCGTTGTAGGCGGCGAGGACGACCGCGACACGCTGACCGGGGATCGATCGGTTATCGCGGGTTTCGGGGCTCATCGGATCATCATTGGATCGATCGGCTCCGGAGGCTATTGTCCGGGCCGTCCCGGATCAACGAGGAGGCTGCACAGATGCCCGAGGTAGAGGCCCACATCACCGGCACCGTATGGAAAATCGAGTGCGCCGTCGGCGACACGATCGAGGAGGGCGACACGGTGGCGATCCTCGAGTCGATGAAGATGGAGATGCCCGTCGAGGCCGAGGACGCCGGCACGGTCACGGAGATCCGCTGCGAGGAGGGCCAGGCGGTCAACGAGGGCGACACGCTGGTCGTGCTCGACTAACCCACGCCCCGCCACCAGATCGTTGCCGAGACGGCAATCTTTATAGGGATGGCTGTCAGGCCGAGCAGGCCACCGGCCAGGGCACGACCGGCCCCAGCGGATAGCCTTCCGGCCCGATGTCCAACGGCGCCGACATACGCGAGCTAGCCGGCGGCAAGCTGCTGATCGATGAGCCCGCCGAGGGCGTCCTCCGCTTGACGATCTCCAATCCGGCCAAGCGCAACGCGCTCGACCACCCGATCCTCGATGCGATCACCGCGACGCTCACCGAGCTCGCGGCCACAGAGGAGCCGGGGACGGAGAGGTCGGCAGGCGTGAAGGCGCCCGTGGGCACGGATGAGTCGGATGAGACAAGCGCCGGCGCACGCTGCGTCGTGATCACCGGCGCCCACGGCATGTTCTCGGCCGGGTATGACATCGGCGAGATCCCTGAGGAGGAGTTCGAGGAGCGCGCCGAGCGGCTCGTCGCGCATCCCTTCACCGAAGCGATCGACGCGCTGGAGGCGTTCCCCTACCCCACTCTCGCGGTTCTCCCCGGCCACACGATCGGCGGTGGCCTGGAGCTCGCGCTCGCCTGCGACCTGCGCGTCGCCCAGGCGGAGATCAAGCTGGGGATGCCACCGGCGAAGCTGGGGCTCGTCTACTCGCACACCGGCCTGCGGCGCTTCATCGACGCGATCGGCGCGCCGCGCACGCGCGAGCTGTTCCTGCTCGGCCGCTATGTCGACGCGCCGACGGCGCTCGCCTGGGGACTCGTCAACCGCCTCGCCCCGGACGGGGAGCTCGAGGCGACGGCCCTGGAGCTCGCGCGCGAGCTCGCGGGTAACGCGCCGCTCTCACAGCTAGGCAACAAGCGCGTGATCGCCGAGCTGCTCGCCGCCGAGGGGGATCTGGCGGCGAACGTCGAGGAGCAGTTGATCGAGTTGCGCCGGGCATCGTTCGCATCCCAGGACATGCGCGAGGGCATGAAGGCCTTCGCCGAGAAACGGCCGCCGCGATGGCGCGGGGTGTAGCGTCCGCGAGGCTCCGTAACGTCAACCTTCAACAAACGAGGAGAGGTCGCTCGCAAATGCCGCCGCTGATCACCCGCGTGCAAGCCCTGCAACTGGGCGAGATCGAGGACCACGCCCAAATCGAGGCGCTGATCGAGCGCGCCTGGCAAGCGCGCGTCGAGCGCTTTGCCGACTCCACCGACATGTGCTCGCTCGTGAACGCCAAGTCCGGCGGCTGCGCCGAGGACTGCGGCTTCTGCGCGCAGTCGCGCTTCGCCGAGGCAGAGACGCCGCTGCACGCGATGATGGAGCCCGAGCAGGTGCTCGAACACGCGCGCGCCGCCGAGGCCGCGGGGGCGCACCGCTTCTGCATGGTCACCCAGGGCCAGGGGCTGTCCAAGCGCGACTTCGAGAAGTACCTGCAGGGCGTGCGCCTGGTCTCCGAGCACACCAACCTGAAGCGCTGCGCCTCGGTCGGGCACATCTCCGCGGCGCGCGCGCAGGCGCTGAAGGACGCGGGCATCCAGCGCGTGCACCACAACGTCGAGACGTCCGAGAGCTACTACGACGAGGTTTCCACGACCGTCCGCTACGAGGGCCGGCTGCGCACGATCGAGGCCGTCAAGGAGTCGGGGCTGGAGACGTGTGTCGGCGGCATCCTCAACCTCGGCGAGAGCCGCGAGCAGCGCGTCGAGATGGCGTTCGAGCTGGCTGAGATCAACCCGACGAGCGTCCCCATCAACATGCTCAACCCGCGTCCGGGCACGAAGTTCGGCGACCGCGAGTACATGGACCCTTGGGAGGCCGTGAAGTGGATCGCGATCTTCCGCCTGATCCTCCCCGAGGCGCTGTTCCGGCTGTGCGGCGGGCGCGTCGAGAACCTCGGCGAGCTGCAGGCGCTCGCGGTGAAGGCGGGCATCAACGGCGTGATGATGGGCAACTTCCTGACGACGCTCGGCAACGAGCCCGAGCTCGATCGCGCGATGTTCGAAGAGCATGGTCTGAACGTCGCGCGCCACCCCGACAACGGCATCAACCCGCGGCCGGACAACCGCTCGGGATGGCTGTCCGGCGAGACCCCCGATGTTGTTGATGAGCTGTTGGATGGCGCGAGCGCGAGCGCGGGGGCGCGCACGAGCGCGGGAACCGCGTCCGCGACGACGGTCGACCTGAACGTGAAGCTGTGGGATCCCTCCAGCCAGCTGCGGTTCAAGGCCAAGCGCACGGTCCCGCCCCGCCCGGACGGCGCGCCAAACGCAGTACCGGTCGGCACATGAACGAGATCGAGCATCGCCTCCAGGAGCTCGAGCAGCTCGGGCTCAGCCGGCGCACGCGCATCGTCAGCGGACCGCAGGGACCACGCGTGCGGCTCGACGAGGAGCCGGTGTTGCTGCTCTGCTCGAACAACTACCTCGGGCTCGCCGACCATCCTCGCGTCCGCGAGGCGGCGGCCGACGCGGCGATGCGCTGGGGCGTGGGCGCGGGCGCCTCGCGCCTGGTCTCCGGCACGATGACGATCCACCGCCGCCTGGAGCGGCGCCTGGCGGCGTTCGAGGGCGCCGAGGAGTGCGTGCTGTTCGGCTCGGGCTATCTCGCCAACGCCGGCGCGATCGGCGCGCTGGCCGGACGCGGCGACACGGTCTTCTCCGACGAGCTCAACCACGCCTCGATCGTCGATGGGTGCAGGCTCTCGCGAGCAGAGGTGGTGGTCTACAAGCACTGCGACGTCGAGGATCTCGAGCGGGCGCTACGCCTTCACGGTGGCAGCGGCGGCAAGAGCAGCAGCAGCAGCGGCCGGCGGCTGATCGTGACCGACTCGGTGTTCTCGATGGACGGCGACGTCGCCCCGCTGACAGAGATCGTCGAGCTCGCCAAGCGGTACGACGCGCGCACGATCGTCGACGAGGCCCACGCGCTCGGCGCGCTCGGCCCCGGCGGGCGCGGTGCGATCGCACAGGCCGGTCTGGCGGGCGCGGTCGACGTCGCGATCGGCACGCTCGGCAAGGCGCTCGGCTCTTACGGCGCTTACGTGTGCGCGAGCGAGGAGATGGTCCGCTACCTGATCAACACCGCCCGGCCCCTGATCTTCTCGACCGCCCCTCCCCCACCGGCGGTCGCGGGCGCACTGGCGGCGCTGGAGCTGCTGGAAGAGAAACCGCATCGCGTGCAGCGACTGCGCTCGAACGCGCGCGTGCTGCGCCGCGCGTTGACGGCCGCGGGCATCGGCGGCGCGGAGGACACCGAGATGCACATCGTTCCCCTGATCGTCGGTGAGGAGCGCGCGGCGATGAGCCTCTGCGAGGCAGTGCTAGAACGCGGGATCTTCGCCCAGGCGATCCGTCCGCCGACCGTCGCGCCGGGCACCTCGCGGCTGCGGCTGGCGGTGATGGCGACCCACACCGCCGACGAGCTGCGCGATGCGGCATGCATCCTCGCTGAGGCGGCGCGGGAACTGGATCTGGATCTCGCGAGTACACGGTCGCCCGCGACAGCGCTCGCGGCCTAGCGCCGCTGGACCGAGCGCGAGGTGAAGGACAGGGGAGACAAGGAAAAGCCGCGCGGCCTGTTCATAACGGGCGCCGGCACGGGCGTCGGCAAGACCATCCTGAGCGCAGCGCTGCTCGCCGCGCTCACAGCCGCCGGTGAGCCAGTGCGCGCTCACAAGCCAGTCGTGACCGGCCTCGACGAGCCCTCTCCCTCGCAGAGTGGATGGCCGCACGATCACGAGCTGCTCGCGCGCGTCGCCGGCATGCAGCCCGAGGAGGTCGCGCCGCTGCGCTACGGACCCGCGGTCTCACCCCATCTCGCGGCGCGGCGGGCGGGCGCGGCGATCGATCCCGCCGCCCTGGTCGCACGCGCACGCGCGGCGGCGATGGCCGCGGCCGACGAGCAGGGGACGCTGATCGTCGAGGGGGTAGGCGGCCTGCTCGTCCCGCTCACCGACGAGCTAACCGTGCGCGATCTCGCCGTCGCGCTCGGGTTGGCGCTGCTGATCGCCGCCCCGCCGGGACTGGGCACGATCAACCACACGCTGCTCACGCTCGAGGCCGCCCGCGCAGGCGGGCTGGACGTGCGCGCGGTCGTGCTGACGCCGTGGGCAGAGCAGCCGTCGGAGCTGGAACGGTCGAACCGCACAACGATCGCGCGGCTGGGCAACGTGGAGATCGTCGGCCTGGGTCCCGTGGCGAAACCCGACGTTGCTGATCTTGCTCGCGCGGGGGACGCACTGCCGTGGCGGGAGTGGCTCTCGATCGACTCTCCCGTCCCAAGCGACTCTTAGCATGCATGTCGTGGCTAGTCGCCACGGTGCGGATGCCTTCTCCTTCGGGTTGTTCCGGGGTCGTACGCCCCGAGCAAGGAGGAGCCATGAACGCATCGACAAGCGCACTAGCCATCGCACTGCTTGTCGCGCTGTTGGTCATCGACCGACTGACGAGATAGCAGGGTGCCCTGGCGGTCGCAGCGAAGACGACTCCGGCGACCGTCAGGGGCTTTTTAACCGGAGGGGGCCCGGTCGCCCGGGCCCCTCGGAGGCGCCATCAACACAACGACAAGCGCACTAGCCGAGAGCCATTCTAATACACCCTCCGACAGAACTCAACGCAATCGTGAGCCACCGGCCGCGGCCACGATCGCCCCGCTCACCAGCGCCAGATCCTCCTCGCCCATCACATACGGCGGCATCGTGTAGATCAGATCCCGAAACGGCCGCAGCCATACGCCGCGCTCGACCGCCGCGGCGGTCGCGGCGGCCATGTCCACCTCGCGATCGAGCTGCACCACGCCGATCGCGCCCCGCACGCGCACGTCGATGACCCCGGCCAGCTCCCGCGCCGGCTCCAGGCCAGCGTGCAGCGCGCCTTCGATCGTGGCGACGCGCTCGCGCCAGCCGCCGTCGGCGAGTAGCTCCAGCGACGCGAGCGCGACCGCGCACGCGAGCGGATTGGCCATGAACGTCGGCCCGTGCATCAGCCCCCCGCCCTCGCCGGAGGAGACCGCATCGGACACCGCCGCCGTGCAGAGCGTCGCGGCGAGCGTGAGATAACCGCCGGTGAGCGCCTTGCCGACGCACATCACGTCGGGCGCCACGCCGGCGTGCTCGCAGGCGAACAGCGCGCCCCCGCCGGTACGACCGAAGCCCGTGGCGATCTCGTCCAGCACGAGCAGCAGCCCGTGCTCGTCGCAGAGCCGGCGCAGCTCAGCGACGCACTCCGGGGCATGGAATCGCATCCCCCCCGCACCCTGCACGACGGGCTCGACGATCACGGCGGCCAGCTCGTGCGCGTGCCGGGCGACGAGCTCGCCGACGCGCTCGGCCCAGCCGGCGTCCAATCCCGCGTCGAAGCCGTCCGGCGGGCGCTCGGCGAACACGTGCTCGGGGAGCACGCCGGCGAACATGCTGTGCATGCCCCCGACCTGGTCGCAGACGGCCATCGCGCCGAACGTGTCGCCGTGATAGCCGCCGCGCACGGTCAGCAGCCGCGTGCGCGCGGGATGGCCGCTAGCGCGCTGGAACTGCAGGCACAGCTTGATCGCGACCTCGACGGCGACCGAGCCGGAGTCGGAGAAGAACACCCGGTCCAACCCCTCGGGCGCGATCGCGACCAGGCGCTCCGCCAGGCGCACCGCCGGCTCGTGCGTGAGGCCGCCGAACATCACGTGGGCCATCCGACCGAGCTGCTCGCGGACGGCGGCGTCGAGCGCCGGGTGGCGGTAGCCGTGGATCGCACACCACCACGAGGACATGCCGTCGATCAGCTCGCGACCGTCCGCGAGCTTCAGGCGCACGCCCTCGGCCGCGAGCACCGGCAGCGGGACCTGCGCTCCCGGCAGTGCGCCATAGGGATGCCAGACGTGCCCGCGGTCGAACGCGAGCAATGCGTCCCAGTCGCTCATCGCCCGCCCTGATTCAGACAACGCCCCCAGGGCGGCTTCCTGATCAATCCTCGTACAGCACGAAGTCGCGCTTGCGGGCCCCGCAGACGGGACAGAACCACGTGTCCGGGATGTCCTCGAAGGCGGTACCCGTGGGGATGCCCCCGTCGGGATCTCCCTCCTCGGGATCGTAGATGTAGCCGCAGGACTCGCAGATCCAGCGTTGCAGGGTTTGGGTTGCGCTCATGCACGTAAGACTACCTGGCGTTAGGGTGCTTGGCATGAGCGATTCGACCCCTGACGGCGACGGAGAGCTCAGCCGGGAGCTCGGCCGTCATGGCCGTATCGAACCAGGCGAAGAGCTCGACCTCGAGCGCCACTCGGGTCCCGGCCAGGAGCTCAACCTCGGCGAGCAGGGCGAGCCCGGACAGGGACTCAACCCGGGCAATACGTCGCCGCCACGTCAGGCGGCGACGGTGATCCTCTTACGCGGTGGCGCCAGCCAGCTCGAAGTGCTGCTCGTCAAGCGCACGCCCGAGGCGCGGTTCATGGGCGGGGTCTGGGTGTTCCCGGGCGGCGCGGTCGACGCGGGCGAGGGCGACGGCGACGGCGCCCACCGGGCGGCGGCGATTCGCGAGCTGCGCGAGGAGGCGGCGATCGCGCTCGACGACCCCGCCACGCTCGTGAAGTTCTCGCGCTGGATCACCCCGGCCGAGGTGCGCACGCGCTTTGACACGCACTTCTTCCTCGCCTCGCTCCCCGCCGGGCAGGAGCCGCGCGTCGACGGCGAGGAGTGTGTCGAGCTTGGCTGGTTCACCCCCGCGGCGGCGCTCGAGGCCCACGGCGAGGGCCGGATCCTGCTCGTGTTCCCCACGATCAAGCACCTCGAACAGCTCGCGGGCTTCCCCTCCGCCGAGGCGCTGCTCGCCTACGCGGCCGGCCGCGAGGTCCAGCCGATCCAGCCCCGCGTCATCGTCGAGGGCGAGGTCGCCCGCGTGCTGCTCCCCGGCGAGCCCGGGTACTGAATAAACCACGCCGGCTAGGGCTGAGCGTCGGCAAGCGAGGCAAGCTCGAAAGAGCCCGCCCGCCCCGCGCGTGGCGTGCGGACAGCACGCCAGCGACCGAGGACGCCGCCGATCGACGATCAAAATGCGCTCGCCGATCGGCTAGCGCGGTCAGCGGCGTCTTAGCCCTGCTGGGCCTCGATCACATGCGTGACGGCGTTGATCAACGCCAGATGGGTGAACGCCTGGGGATAGTTGCCGAGATGTCGTCCGCTCGAGGCCTCCAGCTCCTCGCCGTACAGCTCCAGCGGCGAGGAGTACGACAGCAGCCGCTCGCACAGGTGCTGCGCGTCGCGCTGCTCGCCGATCTCCGACAGCGCCGAGACGAGCCAGAACGAGCAGATCAGGAACGTGCCCTCCTTGCCCTGCTGACCGTCGTCGGTCTCATCGGTGCGGTAGCGCAGCACCAGGCCGCCCTCCGTGAGCTCGTCGCGGATCGCGCGCACTGTCGCACAGACGCGCTCGTCATCCGGCGGCAGGAAGCGCAGGAGCGGCACGAGCAGCGTCGAGGCGTCGAGCGCGTCGGTGTCGTAGTGCTGGCGAAAGACACCACGTGAGTCGACCCCCTTGGCCAGGATGTCCTCGCGCACCTCATCGGCGATCGCCTGGAATTCCTTCGCGGCTTGATCGTGTCCACGGCGTTCGCCCAGCCGCGCGCCGCGGTCCAGCGCGACCCAGCACATCAGCTTGGAGGAGACGTAGTGCTGCGGCTTGCCGCGCGCCTCCCAGATCCCCTGGTCCGGCTCCTTCCACACCGCCGCGGCGCATTTGACCTGGTCGATCAGCACCGGCCACAGCCGCTCGGGAATGTGATCGCGCTGCTTGGAATGCAGGTAAACGGAGTCAAGCACCGCGCCGAACACGTCGTTCTGGTGCTGGTTGTACGCGCCGTTGCCGATCCGCACCGGCCGCGCTCCCCCGTAGCCCTTGAGATGGTCGAGCGTCGACTCCTCGAGGTCTTTCTCGCCTCTGACGCCATACATGATCTGCAGCGAGCCGTCCTCGTTGCGCGGGACTTCGGCGACGTACTCGATGAAGTCGTCGGCCTCCCAGTCGAGACCGAGCGCGTGCAACGCCCACAGCGTGAACGACGCGTCGCGCATCCAGCAGTAGCGGTAGTCCCAGTTGCGTTCGCCGCCCGGCGTCTCCGGCAGCGAGGTCGTCGGCGCGGCGACGAGCGCCCCGGTCGGCATGAACGTCAGCCCCTTCAGCACGAGCGCGGAGCGCTGCAGGTGCGCGCGCCACGGATGGTCGGGATAGGTGCCTTCGGCCAGCCAGCCACGCCAGAAGTGCCCCGTGCGCTCGATGATCTGTTCGGCTTCCTCGGCGGTGTGCGGTCCGCCCCGCGACTCCGTCCAGGAGATCGCCGAGAAGCGTTTCTCGCCTTCGACCATCGTGTGGCGTCCGTGCGTGCGGTTGCCCTCGATGCCCATCCGGATGTCGCTGTACAGCCTGAACATCGTGTTGCCGTCAGACGCGTCCATCGCGAGCGCATCGTGCGCGTGCGGCGCGTGCGACGCCTCCGATTCGAGCTCGACCTTCCGCCACTGCGCCGGCATCGCGCCGTAGTCGAGCATCGGCTCGCAGACGACCTCGACCTGCACCTGGCCCTGGACGCATTCGACCATCCGCACGAGCAGATGATCGGCGTCGAAGTCGGTCGGCGGGCGCGTGTGGCTCGAGCCGTGCTCGTTGTCGTGCCATTCGCCGATCGCCAGCGCGTCGACCACACGGATCCAGCCCTGCGGCGTCATCCACGTCGTCTCGATCATGTTCGTCCCGGGGATGTAGCGCCGGCCGGCCGGCACGTACAGCCCGTACGGCCCGACGCGCCACGACCCCGCGCCGCGGTCGAGCAGCGCCCCGAAGATCGACGGCGAGTCGAAGTACGGCAGGCACATCCACTCGATCGACCCGTCGGAGGCGACGAGCGCGCCGGTGTGACAGTCCGACAGGAATCCGTAGTCGGCGATCGGCGGAAACGGCGAGCTGGTCGGCGTCGAGCCGAGCGGCGCCCCCTCGCGCGGCCGTGAGGGTCGCCGGGCGGAGATCCCGGCTTCCATCTCAGGGCCGTCGGCTTGCGGTTTGGGACTGTTCGTGCTCGGCGGGCGCTGAGGCATTGTCAGCGAACGGTATCGTGGGGCCTGGTCGGGCGGCAGCGGATCTTCACCACGAGGGCCGCTCCACACCACCCGGCAGCCGTCCCTCGTCCTCGAGCTTGTCGAGGTGCGCGCGCAGCGAGACGGCGGCGACGGGGCGCAGCTCGACCGGCACATCCGGCCACGCCGCGTCGAGCAGCTCTGCGATCGAGCGACGCCCCGCGGCGAGCGCCGCCAGCAGCAGCCGCTCGCGCTCCAGGCGATGGGCGATGTACTCCTCGAGCTTTGCCGCCGGCTCCCAGATCGGCGGTCCGTGGCCCGGGCACAGCACATCCAGATCGCGCTCGCGCAGCCCGCACAGGCCGTCGAGATAGCCGGCGAGCGCCCCAGGGTCGGGCGCGATGAAGACGCTGCCTTCGCCGAGCACCGCGTCGCCGGTGAAGCACACGCGACCGTAGATCAGCGCGAGGTGATCGGGGGCGTGGCCGGGCGTCGCAAGGGCCATGAACGGCCCGAAGCCGGCCCCTGAGACGAGCTCCACGTCAACCTCACCCCGGGACGCCGCCAGCGGCGCGGGGCGCAGCTTGCGCAAGGCCTCGACTCCCTCGGAGTGGTCGGCGTGGTCGTGCGTGAGTGCGATTCCACCGAGCCCGCCGCGCGCGTCGAGCGCCGCGACGAGACGCTCGATGTGAACCTCGAGCGCCGGACCGGGATCGACCACGTAGGCGGGGTCACGGCCGACGATCCAGGTGTTCGTGCCCGACAGCGTCAGCGGGCTGGGGTTCTCGGCGCGCAGGCGCATAACACCGTGCTCAGCGAGTCGGACGGCCTCGTTGTCGAGATCGAACGGAGCACGTTCTAAGCTTGGCGACACCCCATGAGTCTGGCAGCCCTTCCGATCGCAAACGACCCGACCGCAGGCGAGCGCACCTCCCTCGACAGAGGGCACGCCCTGCCCCCGACCGCCCCTCACGGCCACCACCACCCTCACGGCCGCCACCGCCACCGCCACTGCCACCACTCCGATGCTCGCCAACCCTGAGCCACTACGCCGCGAGCTGGCACTCGCGCTCCCCGACCGCCCGTTCGGCCTGCGTTTCTGGGATGGCTCGGAGCTCGCGCCGACGACGCCCGGCGGCCCGGTCTTCACGGTGCGCTCCCCCGCCGCCGTCGCGCACCTGCTGCGCGCTCCCGGACAGCTCGGCCTGGGCCGCGCCTACGCCGCCGGCGAGCTGGAGGCCGACGACCTCGACAAGGTGATCGGCCTGCTCGACACGTTCGAAGCGCCCGCAATCGACACCGCCACCCGCCTGCGGCTGACGCTCGCCGCCGTGCGCGCCTGCGGGCTGATCAAGCCGCCGCCGATCCCCGCAAGCGAGCTGCGCCCGCGCGGGCAGCGCCACAGCCGCGAGCGTGACGCGCGCGCAGTGCGCCATCACTACGACGTCTCGAACGAGTTCTTCGCGCTGTTCCTCGACGAATCGATGACCTACAGCTGCGCGCTGTTCTCACGCACGCTCGACTCGCTCGAGGGCTCGTGGGGCACCCATTCCCAGCCGGCAGGGCGACGCCCGCCGACGCTCGAGCAGGCGCAGACGGCCAAGCGCGAGCTGATCTGCAGAAAGCTCGCGCTGCAAGAGGGACAGCGCGTGCTCGACGTCGGCTGCGGCTGGGGCAGCTTCGTGATCCACGCAGCCGCCAATCACGGCGTGCGGGCGGTCGGCATCACGCTCTCCCCCGCCCAGGCCGAGCTGGCAAGCCGGCGCGTGGCCGAGGCCGGCCTGCAAGACCGTGTGGAGATCCGTGTCGCCGACTACCGGGATCTCGTTTCGACCGGCGAGGGCTACGACGCGATCGCCTCGATCGGGATGGTCGAGCACGTCGGCGCCAGCCAGATCGATCTCTACGCGCGGCAGCTCGCCGGCCTGCTCCAGCCCGGCGGCAGGCTGCTCAACCACGGCATCTCTCGCCTGCGCCACGGCGAGGCGGAGGCGGGACCGTTCTCCGAGCGCTACGTCTTCCCGGACGCGGCGCCGCTGCACGTCTCGCGCGTCGCGCTCGCGCTCGAGCGCGCCGGGATCGAGCCCCTGCACGTCGAGGGTCTGCGTGAGGACTACGCCGAGACGCTCAGCCACTGGATCGAGCGCCTCGACGCCAACCTCCCGGAGGCCGAGCGCCTCGCCGGCGCCGAGCGCGTGCGCGTGTGGCGGCTCTACCTGCGCGCCGCGCGCAACGGGTTCCGGACGGGCTTCACTTCGATCTTTCAAATACTGGGCCGGCGCGCCTGAGGGGACCCGAGGAGCCCGAACGAACGGCCTCCTCGGAAACCTGCGCCTAGCGCCCGCCGCTGCGTGCGGCGCCGCTTCCGCTTCTGCTTCTGTTTCCGGAGCCGGAGCGCGCCGAGCCCGTCCGCGGAGAGCCGGAGCCGTTGCGCGCCGGACCGCGGCCGCGGTTGCGCGAGGAGCGCGTGCGCTGCTCCGAGCCACCGGAGCGCTGACCGGTGGCGTCGCTCGGCAGGCCGCCGGCCTCGAGCTCGCGGTGCAGGCCGAGGTCGCGGACCATCGAGACCATTTCGCGCGCCTGGTCGTGCAGGACGAACGTGACGCCGGTGCCGCTCGCGCCGGCGCGGGCCGTGCGGCCGATGCGATGGACGTAGTCCTCGCGCGTGCCGGGGATGTCGAAGTTGATCACGTGCGTGATTCCCGCGACGTCGATCCCGCGCGCGGCGACGTCGGTTGCGACCAGGGTGTCGACCGCGCCGGACTCGAAGCGCGCGAGCGCCTTCTCGCGCTGGGACTGGGACTTGTCGCCGTGCATCGCGACCGCCTGCACGTTGCTCTGAGCCAGCCGTTTGACGAGCCGGTCGGCGCCGCGCTTGGTGCGCACGAACACGAGCGTGCGTCCGCGCTCGGAGTCGCCCAGCTCGGTTACGAGCCGCGCGACCTTGCCCTCGTGGGAGACCGTCACGAAGCGATGCTCGACGTCGCCCTTGCGCTCCTCGGAGTGGGCGTGCTCGTGGCGGCGGGGGTCGGTCGTGTAGGCCTTCGCGACCTTGCCGACCTCGCCTTGGAGCGTCGCGCTGAACAGCAGCGTCTGGCGCTCGGGCGCGCACATCCGCACGATCCGGTCGACGACGGGCTTGAAGCCCATGTCGAGCATCCGGTCGGCCTCGTCGAGCACGAGCAGCCGGACGCGCTCGAGCGAGACGTCGCGGCGATCGATCAGGTCGAGCAGCCGTCCTGGGGTGGCGACGAGGATGTGAGCGCGCGCGGCCAGGCGCGCCTGCTTGACGATCCCAGCGCCGCCGTAGACGGCCGCGATCGAGAGCGCGCGGGCGTGGGCGATCTCGCGCAGGTCATCGACGATCTGCGATGCCAGCTCGCGCGTCGGCGCCAGCACGAGCGCCGCGGGGCGCACGTTCGTGCCGTGCAGCCGTTCGATCATCGGAATCCCGAACGCGAGCGTCTTGCCCGACCCGGTCGGTGACTGGGCGAGCACGTCGTGCCCGGCGAGCACGTCGGGGAGGACCAGCTTCTGGACCGCGAACGGCTGGGTGATCTCGCGCTTGGCAAGCTCTGCGGCGACGACCTCGGACACGCCGAGGTCGGCGAATGTTGCATGTTGCATGTTGGTGTTGCTCCTTCTGGCGAGCCGTTGCTCGCCGCGTAGATGGAGATTCGACTGACCCCATCCGCGCACTGAGAAGAAGCGCCAACAAAGACAAAGAACCTCGCGGGCGACGTCGCCGCCCGGTGGGAGAACCGTAGCAGGCCCGAGATCGTCCTTGCCCGGTACATACCCAGGCTGTACAATGGTGATTGTGGAATCGGTCCAGACAGCGCGTCAGCGGCGCATCAACATGAGGGTTAGCAACCACCAGGAGCGCCTCCTGCGGGCCGCCGCCGACCTGCGCGGCGAGACACTCACCGGGTTCGTGCTCTCCGTCGCGACAGAGCGAGCTGAGGAGGTGCTGGAGCGAACACAGCGGATCAGCCTCTCGAGCGAGGCGTTCAAACGGTTTGTGGAGGCGCTCGACGCGCCGGTCGCGGAGATGCCGACATTGCGCCGTTATGCCCGCAAGCAGAGCCCGATCCCAGCGCGTTGAACCCCGGCGCGCTGAGCCCCGCCCAGCCGCTCTCTGACGCGCACCATCTGGACGAGCTCGACTGCGGAGTCCAAGCGCTCGATCGATGGCTGCGCCAGTCGGCGCACGTCGCGGCCGCGAGCGGCACCGCCGCGACATACGTGCTGTGCCGCGACGATCGAGTCGTCGGTTACTACGCCTTGGCGATGAGCGCCGTCGCACACGAGCAGGCCCCCTCACGGCTACGCCGTGGCATGCCCGACCCGGTTCCCGTCTTACTGCTCGCCCGTCTGGCCCTGGATCGCTCCGAGCATGGAACATCGCTCGGCGGCCACCTGCTCCTCGACGCGCTCACCCGCTGCGTGAGAGGCGGCAACGAGCTCGGCGCTCGTGCCGTCGTTGTGGACGCGGTCTCAACGGACGCAGCCGATTTCTACCGCCATTTCGGCTTCCACGATCTCGACAAGCAGCGTCTCTGGCGACGAATGAACGACATCGCACGCGCCCTCGAACCCTGAGCGCCTCTGAAGACTCAACGCCACGAAGGCTCGACGCCACGCAGCGCTTCCACTGCTATCTCTTCTTCCGCTTGGTTGGACCGAACCGATTGCGCGCCTGGCGCACGCACGCGGCGCGCTTGCCCTTCGATTTCTTCTTACAAGCCTGCAGCGCCCTGGTGAGCTTCTGCGCGCGCGTCAGCGCCTTGGCCTTCCCGCAGCCGGTCACGCCGATCGGCGTGGTCTCGTGGATTTCGACGCCGTTCTGTGCGACGAACGCGGTCGGCATCGCCAGTTTCTGCCCGCAGAGATTGCCGTGGTCCTTTGCGGGGAGGTTCGTGTTCAGCGCCGCATACTTGCCCTGGGACAGCCGCAATTCGAAGCTCGAGAACGGGGTGTCGGGGACCGTCTTGAACGTCGTTGACGTGATCCCGTTCTTGATCAGCGTCGCGCCGACGAGGTCGATCGTGACGCCGTCGCCCTGCAACACCATCGTCAGGCTGGGGAACGCTTCGTTGCCGTGGCTGACGAAGATCGCAGGGCCGGAGAGCGGCTGGGAGAGGATCGGGGTGTGGACGGTCGCGTAGCCGATCTTCGATTCTTTGGGGCAGTTGGCCGGGTTCCGTTCGAACTGTGCGCTCGTGCACGCCTTCTGCAGCGTTTTCAGCTGCGAGGGCAGCTGCTTCGGGAGATCCACCTTGACCCTCGCGATGTTCGCCTCGGTGCCCTGCGGTGGTGAGATCCCACCCGACCCGTAGGTGAGCTTCGCTGTCAGGCTCGCGCCGAGCGCTTTGCTGGTGTGCCCCGTCGTGGAGACCGTGAACTTCGGCTGGAACTCGAGGCTCGCGCAGTTGGTGACCTGGAAGGGGACGGCCGGCGCGGCGCTCTGGCCCTCGCTGCTGGTGAGGCTCCCGCTGACTTGGAGCTTTGAGCAGTTGGTCGGGTTGAACGTGAAGTGGTTGAGATCCCCACCCGCTCCGTTGATGTTCACGTCGATACGGCGCAGGCGGATCGGGATTCCAATGCTCTGGCCGTCGGCGCCGGTCGGGTTGAGGATCGTCGGGAGGGGGTCCGATACGTCTGTGACGTGGGCGTCGTGGGGGTCGATTCGCAGCGATTGGCGTACGACGACGAGCCCGAAGTCAAACGGCCCGGCGATCGCGGGCACCACCACCGAGAGACCGTAGGGGCCGCCGTTGTATGGACCCGTGAGGTAGACCTTGCCGGGGATCGATAGGGGGTTCGGTCCGGGACCGGCGTCCGCGTCGACGGTCCCGACCTGCGTGCTTTCGGGGCACGTGCCGGCGTTCGCCTGCGCTTCCGCGCAGAGGGGGACGCTGCCGACGTCCGCGAGTAGGCCCGGCGGCAGGCTGACGCTGAGGCCGCCGAGCTCTTGGTCGGTGTCTTCGCGGGAGAAGGAGGCCTGGAACGTGGTGTACGCGCCGGCTTGCAGGTTCGTGCTGCCGGCGGTGAACGCGGGATGAAAGCCACTGACGCAGCCTTCGTCGATCGTAAAGCTGCCGAATGGGTCGGCGTTCGGTCCCGAGAACGGCGCCGACCACGGTTCCAGTTCGCTTGTCGCGGTGAACGCGCCGCAGCTCTCGGGGGTCGCGAGCTCCGCGCGGGGGCCGCCGAAGAAGCTTAGTTTTAGTTCGCTGAAGGGCAGCTGCGGGTTTTCTTCGAACACGCCCGTGATCTGCCCGGTCTGCGGGTTCGCGAGCGCCTTGCCGGCGAGCTTGATCAGGATGCCCGTGACGGGGTCCTGGACGACGACGTACAGGCCGAGCGTGCTGTTGTAGGGGTTTTCGTTCTGGTTGGCGAGGTACATCTCGCCGTGCAGGACGCCCGGCAGCAGCGGGGTCGTCAATTCCAGCGCGCCGACCTTCGACGCTTCAGGGCATTGCGGCGGCGCGGCGTCGAACTTCAGCGGGCCGGGGGCGCTCGCTTCCCAGCCGATCTGCGCCTCCGAGCACGCCTGCAGGCCGTTCCCGGCGGAGGGATCGATCGTGAAGCCCGGCGGAAAGCTCACCGTCGCGTCGCGCAGCGCCGGGGTCGCGCTCGTCAGCGCCTGCTCGCTCTGCGGGAGCCCGATCGCCAGTTCCATGCCTGAGGGGCTGTCGGCCCGTGCCGTCGTGGGCTGCGCCGTCAGCTGCGGGGCGAACTGCAGTCCTTCGCAGCCGCTCACCGGCGGGGATTCGGATGTCGCCTTCACCCAGCGCGGGTCCCCTTCCAGATCGGGGGCGCCGTCGGCGTCATAGCTTCCAGGGTTCTGCCATGAATCCATGTAGATCGTCGCCTTCAGCGGCTTTGCGGAGCAGTCCGTCGGGTTCGTGAAGAACGGGATGTCCGCGCCCCCGGCGGCGTCCTTTGCCTCGGGTTCGCCGTAGAACGTCACGACGATGTGGTTGATGTTCACCGCCGGGATGTCGGGGTTGGTCGCCTGCAGCACATACCCTTCCGGTGTCGGCACGACGCGCACGTAGAAGACGTGCGTGCTGAAGAGCGCGTCGACGTAGCCGAACTCCGCCGGCGCCCCGCGCTCGGGCGTGAGGTTGTAGATCGGACTGTCGACCGAGGCCGAGCCCGCCGGTTCGGTCCTGATGTGACCGACGACCGTGGAGGCCGCACAGCCTTCGCCGCCTTGCGCGGTGCCCGCGAGCTGCACCAGCGTGCACGTGGGCGCGGCGAGCGTGCTGCCGAGAAACCCGACCGGCAAATCCACGACGACGTCCTTGAGGTCCTGCGCGCCCGTGGTCTCGCTGATATTGGGCCCCTGAGGCCCGTTCAAGCGAAACTCGTTCTCCAGCCCGATCGTGGTCGTCAACTCATACGGATGACCGCCAGCCTGGGTTTCGGGCTTGCCGTCGTGCCCAGAGATGAAGAAATCAAAGCTCGACGGACCGAAGGGCGGTGGCGTGGAGGTGAGCGGGTTGGCGGCGCTAAGCTTGACTTCCGCGGCGCCGCCACCGGAGACCGCCGCTTCGTTTGACAGGCTCGAGACGCCGGAGGCTTCGGCTTCGCTCACCTCCACGCCGATATTCAACTCGAGCCATGCGTCCGGCGCCAACGCTTCCGGGAAGACGCACTTGACGACATCCGGGGTAGGCATGGTGCAATCTTCTTCGGCGGTTTTTTCAGCCAAAGATTCGCCTTCCTTCGCGGTGACCGACCAGTACAACTGCAGTCCCCCGGGCCGCACGGTCACTCCTTCGGGCAGGGTGTCGGTCAGAACGATTGGACTCCCCCCCGTCCCGCCTATCGTGGAGGCGTCGCCCGCGTTCGTCGCGAACACCCGATAGCTGTTGGTTTCGTTGTGAGCGGAGAAATTACTCGGCGTCGCGAGCGATTCGATCGTCCATCCCGGAGCGGGCGCCACCGCCGCGCCGGCACGCGGGACACTGGCCCCAAGCGCCACAGACACAACGCCTACGAGCACCGCGAGCCGCCTCATCGTTTCGCCCCCCGGTGGTGGCTGGATTTCCTTGTCTTTATCGCGCCCGCATATTTTCGTCGTGCGCGCTTCTCGCACGCGGCCCGCTGCTTCTTCGGCTTGCGCTTACAGGCCTTCAGCGCATTGGCCAGCTTCCGAGCTCTCCTCAGCGACCTCGCCTCGACCGCCGGCGCGCTCGCGACGTTGCCCCGGCCGTTGAACGTCACGCTGGCGGGCGCAAGCAGCGAGGGTGTGGCGGGTGGTGTGCCGTGGCAGGATTCGCCCTGGCAGGCCGCCAGCGCCGCGGGCGGGGGCGCGATGCATGGTTCGCTCGCGCTGCAGATGTGCGCGTCGTAGATATCAAGCTGCGTGTCCGTGTCCTGCGGCACGAGCGGATCGGCGGTGGTGAAGAACACGTTCGCGCCGGTGGCGTCGCTGCCGAGCAGCCCCACGGTGCTTTTCGCGCCGATCTTCGAGGTGTCGCGACCGTCGGAGATCAACGAGAGGTGCCCTGCGTGCCACTCGTATACGTTCTGCGCATACAGCGGCCCGGGTTCGCCAGGCCCGATCTGCCTCAGGCTCGTTCCGATCTGCACGTTGTTGAGCGCCTGCGGCGTCAGGCCGACGGGGCTTTCGAAGAACACGTAGGCGCCGTCGTCAGCCATCGTTGGATCCGAACGCGAAGGCCCGGCGTGGTCGAAGCCCAGCGTGGCCGGCACGATGCCCGCATTGTCCGGGCAGGCGTAGAACAGCCGGCAAGTCCTGCCGGAGGAGCCGTTGCCGTTGTCGTTGAAGCCGTGTTGGCCGATCGAGATGCGCGTGAGCTTTTCCGTCTGCGCGTCGTAGCGGAACACCTGCTGGGCGCCGTCGGTGCGCGTGTCGTCCGCTGTCAGCTCGCCGCCGCTCGTGAACACCAGGAAGCGCCCTTCGGGCGTCACGTTGGCTTCCCCGGGGCCGCCCACCCACTCGTTGCGGTCGGAGGCGGGCAGTTGCGCGATGAATGCCACGTGCCCCTGCGGAAAGGCAGTGTCTCGCTCGAACACATACAGGTTCTCTGCCCCGTCCTGAGCAGTTTCGCCCTCCCCGTTGGCCGCACTCGCCAGCACACCCTTCGCCACGAAGTAGATATGCGAGCCATCGGCTGAGATCGCGATCGCCCCCTGGACCCGGGGGCCGGCGCCACTCGAGTCGCCGGCGGAGACATCGATCAGGTTGTGCCCCGCCGGGTCGGCGAAGTCATACTCGTAGAGGTTGCAGCCGTTTTCCCCGCTCGTTTCCGAGCAGCCGGTTCCTACGGCTCGATCGCCCATGTCGGCATCCTCGCCGGCGTTCGCGGTCAGCTGCTGCGTGCTCAGGAAAAATGCCTTCGACCCGTCGACGGACGCGCCCTCGAACAGCGCCGGGCTCGCCGGCGCATTCCTGCACGCCTCTTCAGATGGCGCCGTGCCGGCTCCGCATTCCGGCTGGGAGACCGCGACCGTGCGCTCGTCGCCGATCCGGGCATACACCGCGTTCGCGGGAACTTCGCGCCCACCGTTTTCGCTCGCTTCGCAGGCATCCGCCGTGAAGTACACCGTTTCTCCGTCAGCCGACAGCTCGCCCGGCTGGACCGTGCTTTTGTCCGCCCCGAGCTCCGTTCCACATTTGCTGACCGGTTCGCTGCCCGGCCCGCCGCTCAGGCCGACCGGCAAGGGGTTCGATTCGCCCGCTCCGCGGAACTCGTAAACCGCGTCGGTGCGCGGGTTGCCCGTATTGATCGACGGCCACAGGTTTTCTTCCCCCTGCAGCTGGTAGACGATACGCGAGAAATCGCCCGTCGCCTCCATCGTCACACCGTCGAACGGAACACCCTGCGGGCCCAGCGCAGGCGAGGTCGTCGGGCCGATGCGCAGGAACGAGCCATCGCCCTGGCGCACGTAGAAGTCATCCTCCGAGCTCGGCGGCGTGGGCATGCTGAACAGCGCGGTTCCGGCTTCGGCGCTGAGCAGGAGCCTGGTGTTCGCTTCGAACTGCGTCGCCGGCGGCGCGAGCGCGGTCGTCACCCACCCGCCCGCGGTGCGCGTGAACAGGAACGGCTCACCCTCGGACTCGCGCGTCCCGGTACACGATTCGGCGCCGGCGAAGCACTGTATGCTGGAGGCGATCACGCGCGAGCCACTCGCAGCGATGTCGGGGGGCGAGCCGAGAAACACGTCGCCGATCACCGCCGCGTTCTTCTGCGGCGGCGTGACCATCTCATACGCACGACCATCGGGCAGGCCCGCACCGCTCGTGGTGTCGAGGATGAACGTATGGTCGGAGCTGGTGGTGGCGCCCGCTTCGCTGCTCGCGACCACACGCCAGTGGTACTCCGTGTTCGCTTCGAGGCCTTCCAGGTGCGCGCTGACGGACACCGGGCTCGTGCCCGACCCGATCTGCGCCGGCGTGCACGCGAGATGCTTCGAGTAGACACCCGCTTCGGCGCCGTATTCAAAGACACACGAATGCAGCGGCAAACCGCCCGGGTTGACCTGCGCTTCCAGATCCACAGACGTAGCGTGGGCACCTGGATCCACCGAGGTGGCGCTCAGATGCGACACGGCCGCGCCCGTGATCGCCGGCTTCGGCAGCGTGGAGAACGTCGCGTTCGCACCGTAGTTGGCGCCATTCGCGTTGCCGGCCTGCAAACGGAAGTCATAGGCCGTGCCGACGGCAAGACCCGCGAGCTTGGCCGTCACCGCTACCTCGCCCGTGCCCGCGCCGACGGTCTGTTCGCACGCGGCCGTCCGGCCGGCTTCATACGGGTCCGCCGCGGAAGCGTTGTATTCCGCCGCGGCGACATAATCGAAACGACAGTCGGTCACGTTCACGCCATCTGGGTCGACCGTGCCGTTGAGCGTCGCTGAGCTCGGACGGATTTCGCCGGCAGCCTCCGTCGCGACATCCGGCAGCACGATCGGAGCGAACACATCGATCCGGCCGGCCGTGGCGTCCGCCACATAGACCTCGCCGCTGGAGGTATCCACGCCGACGGCGCTGCCGCCGGCCAGAGCTCCACCGCTCGATTCGCTGGAGCCGAACGAGTCAGTCGGCGGACAACCAACTTCGGGTTCGAACGTGGCGCATGTCGAGCCGCCCGCCTCGCTCACTTCACCGGCGCCATTGAACGCGTAGTGATCCACGGAGCCGGCTTCGGAGACGTAGAGGTCCGTGCCGTCGGTCGCGACAGCCGTTGCGAGCCTGCCGTGTTCCTCGTTCAGCGTCACCTGACCGAGATCGCCGCCGGAGCCGGTGAACTTCTCAACGCTCGCATCACCGTTGACCTTGAACAAGTCCCCCAGCGAATCCACCGCGAATCCCTTCTGTTCTGTCCCACGTTCGCCGGCTGTGACTTCGGGGGGGCTGAAGGTGCCGTTCTGTTCGAGCTCGAACACCTGGTTGGCGGTGTTGAAGACATAGAGCACACCGGTAGGGCCAACCGCGACGCCCGCGACTGAACCGAACGAACCGGCAGCCGTTTCCCTGCCCGCCAACTGCCCATTGGGAGTAGGGGACGTATCCCCCCAACTCGACACCAGCGCACCCGCAGCCGTGAACTTCGTGACGAGGTTATCCCCCGTATCCGCGACGTAGACATCGCCTTTGGAGGGACCGGTCGAATTGTCCACGGCGACGAACACCGGTGTCGTGAACTGCCCCGCGCCCGAGCCGGAGAGACCCTTGAAGCACGTGAGCGTGCACGTCTGAAATTTATCGCTGATCCCATCGGCCACACCCCACCCCCACGCACGGACAAACGCACCGTCGGATTCAAACTGATCGACGCGAGCGTTACCCGTATCGGCGACGTAGACATCACCGGTCGCATCGCTCACCGCGACACCCTGGGGACCTTCAAGCTCCCCCGCGCCCGAGCCCGGAGAACCAAAACTGGTAGAGAACTCGTGCGTGTTCAAAGCCGACGCCGGCGCCGAGAAGAAGACCAAAACAGCCAGCACCGCCGCGAGCGTCGCCAGGATCAGCGCACCGGCAAAAGACGCCTCACCCCCCTTGAAATGCATGTGAGCAGGCAGGCCCAGTGACACCGCAGGGTCAAATAACCTCCTGGAACTGTCACGTGGAACGATCAACATCTTTCCTCTCCTGAATCGCATCATAGTGGAACTGGGCTGAAGCTATAGACGGAGCTTGATATTGCTCGAGAAGGCTCTGGTAGCCAGCCCGCCACCAGCGCCGCCCATCCTAGCCTTTACTACTATGCCTTCATTTCAAATTCAACCGCTCGGGTCAGGAAATTCAACCGCTCGGGTCAGGTCATCGGTCGACTCAAAACCGGCCTTCAAAAATGATCCACCAACACAAACATGGCGCCATTCGAGGTACGTTATCTCTAGTTCACCTTTGGCGTTTTCGTAGGTCGTAAATTCGTTTGTGCCTTCCTTCTCATTGGCAGTCAAATAAAATGTTCAGTTGATTTAACTTTTTTGTTGATTGGCGTTGCCAGAGTCAAATACGATCCCCTGATTTCTACTTCATAGCCTTCTTCGCAATACCCGCGGCGCCCGAGCAAGCACCGGTCCCCGGCGATACACAAAGTCGACCCCACGTGCACAGCCACCCCTCTCCTCAGAAACGACCACTGGCATACAGCAAGGGTAGTAAAGCACACTGCTCTCTGGGCCGTCAACCCGCCATCTCGCACGCAGCATGCAACTCGACGCACAGCATGTCTTTTGAGCGTTTGTATACACGCACCACCCCCGTGCCGCGCGCATCACAGCAGACGGGACGACCTGCTAGTTCCTCATAGCCGCTAATCTGTACACTATCGGTACCACAGGTAGACATTTTCGAGAGAAAGGCCGCCCAGAACCAGATGGATCGCAGCTCATCAACCGCTTCAGCAACCGAGAATGCTCGCCCCGACGCCGGCGGGCCAAGCCGTACAGGAGCGTCCGGCACAGCGCCGAAGCGGGCACCGCGAGCGCGTCTGATGGACGGCATGATCGCGGCCGTGATCCGCCACGGCTACACCGACGCGACGATCGCACAGGCGGTCGCCCACGCCCATGTGTCCCGCGGCGCCTTCTACGAACACTTCCACGACAAGGAGGACTGCTTCCTCGCCGCCTATGACGATCTGGCCACGCGCATGAAGCTCCAGATTCGCCACGCCGTCGAGCACATGCCATGGGCCGAGAAGGCCCCGGCGATGCTGAGCGTGGTGCTCGACCCCGACGAGCAAGCCACGCCGCGATGGCGCCTGTTGCTCAGCCTCGCTCGTGGCGGCGGGCCGCGCGTGCGGGCCGCGCGTGAGCGGCTTGTGGCAGAGCTCGAGCGGCTGTTCGACGAGCTGCTCGACGACCCGCCGCCGGACACTCTCACGATCGACATCCCCGCCAAGGCGTTGCTCGGCGGCGTACGCAGCGTCCTCTCGATCCGCCGCTATCAGGGCGCAAACCTCGACGGCGACATCCGCGAGGATCTGCTGTCCTGGACGCGCTCCTACGCCATACCGGCCGACCGAGCCCGGGAGACACTCGCCTCCGGCTCGAATCCCCGCTTCGGCCAGCACCGGCATTCCAGCGCCGACTGGATCCGGCTCGGGGAGCCACTCGGCGCCAACCCCCGCGCCCGCCCTCAGACCCAGCCACGCAGCCTGCCACGCGGACGCAGCCGCTTACCAGCCGAGATCGTCAGCGGCGAGCACCACCAGCGCATCATCAGTGCAACGGTGCAAGTCATCCGCCAGAAGGGCTACGCCGCCACCACGATCACCGACATCGTCGTCGCCGCCAGGATCTCCCGCAACGTCTTCTACAAGCTCTTCCACGACAAGGAGGAGACCTTCACCGCCGCCCAGAGACTTGGACTGCAAGAGGGCGTCGCAGCCTGCTCCAAAGCTTTCTTCGGCGCCACAAACTGGCCTGAGCGCATCTGGAACGGGCTACGCGCCCTGCTCGAGCGCACGGCCGCGGCCCCCGACCTCGCCTACGTCGCGATCGTCGAACCCAACGCCGCCGGAGACCGAGCCCTGCAACGCTTGATCGACACGCTGAAGGCCTTCACGATCTTCCTCGAGGAGGGCTACCACCAAAACCCCCGTGCAGAAGCACTGCCGCGCCTCTGCTCAGACGCGATCGCCGGCGCGATCTTCGAGCTCCTCTACCACCACGCCGTCAACGAGCGCATCCCCCAGCTGGCCGAGCTCACGCCCCAGTGCGCCTACGTCGCGCTAGCCCCGTTCATCGGACCATCGGAGGCGGCGGACTTCATTCAAGCGCAGGCCGCCGCGGGCGCCTCCCGCTCGGTCGTGGAGCAAGCCTGACAAGGATCCAGCAGCAAGTGCCACGTGCTCTTGGCACGCGAACGAGCGAAAATGCAGTCAGGCGCCGCTCATCGAAAATACAGTCAGGCCTCGCTCATCGGCTCAGGGAGGCCATCACGTGCTTGACGACCGTGTAGTCCTCGAGTGAGTAAATGGACAGGTCCTTCCCGTACCCCGACTCCTTGAACCCCCCGTGGGGCATCTCCGAGACCAGGGGAATGTGGTCGTTGATCCACACGCAGCCGAAGCGCAGCGCCCGCGACACGCGCAGCGCGCGGCCGACATCGCGCGTCCAGACCGAGGAGGCGAGGCCGTAGCGGGTCGCGTTGGCCCACTCGATCGCCTGGGCCTCGTCGTCGAAGCGCTGCACGGTGATCACCGGGCCGAAGATCTCGCGCTGGATCAGCTCGTCGTCCTGCTGCAGTCCCGCGATGACCGCGGGCTCCAGGAAGAAACCATCGCGCTCGGAGCCCTGGCGCTCGGGATCGCGCTCGGAGCCCTGGCGCTCGGGCCGGCCCCCGCCCGTGACGATCTCCGCGTGCGCGGGGCGGCGCTTCAGAAAGCCCTCGACGCGCTCGCGCTGTTTGGCCGAATTGACCGGGCCGAGCGTCGTGTCCGGCGCGAGCGTGTCGCCGAGCACGAGACCCTGCGCCTGGGCGGCGAGGCCTGAGACGACGTCGTCGTAGACCTTCGCCCCGGCGAGCACGCGCGTGGCGGCGGTGCAGTCCTGGCCGGCGTTGTAGTAGCCGGTGCCGGCGATCGTCTCCAGCGCGCTCTCGAGCGAGACATCGTCGAAGACGACGACCGGCGCCTTGCCGCCGAGCTCGAGGTGCACGCGCTTGAGCGTGTCCGCGGCGGTGCGCGCGAAGTGCTTGCCGGTCTCGACCGAGCCCGTCAGCGCGAGCATGTCCACGTCGGGGTGGCCGATCAGCGCCTCGCCCGTCGGCCGGCCGGGGCCCAGCACGACGTTCAGCACGCCCTTCGGCAGCACGCCCGCCGCCAGCTCGGCGAATCTGATCGTCGTCAGCGGCGTCGTCTCGGCGGGCTTCAGCACGACCGTGTTGCCGGCCGCCAGCGCGGGCGCGAATTTCCAGATCGCCATCATCAGCGGGTAGTTCCAGGGGGTGACCTGGCCGATCACGCCGACCGGTTCGCGGCGCGTGAAGGAGGTGTAGCCCTCCATGTACTCACCCGCCGCCCTGCCCTCCAGCACGCGCGCGGCGCCCGCGAAGAAGCGCAGGTTGTCGGCCATCACGGGCAGCTCGTCGTCCGTGACCGCGGCGAGCGGCTTGCCGGCGTTGAGCGCCTCGAGCCGCGCGAGCTCCTCGGCGTGCTCGTCGATCAGATCCGCGAGCGCGAGCAGCGCCCGCGAACGCTGGGCGGGCGTCGTCTGCGACCAGCTCGCGAACGCGCGCCGGGCGGCCTTGACCGCGCGGTCGACGTCCGCGGCGCTCGACTGCGGCGCCCGCGCCAGCTCCTCACCGGTGGCTGGGTTCAGGACGGGTTCGTCGCGCTCGGCCTGCGCGGGCACGCGCTCCCCGTCGATGAAGTTCTCGAGTGTGCCTGCCGTGATCGCCATATCAAGCTCTCCTCCGTCGATCGGCGCGTCGCTTACATAAAGGGGTTGCGATTGTTGTTCCTCTTTAAAACTGCGTGACACCATAGTTACACGCCGAGCGCTTCCGCGACGGCCCCGTAGGTGATCTCGCCCGCGCGCACGTTCAGCCCCCGCGCCAGGCCCCGGTCGCGCTCGAGCGCGCCGTCGACGCCGTGCTCGGCGAGCTCCAGCACGTACGGCAGCGTCGCGTTAGTGAGCGCGTACGTCGAGGTGATCGGCACCGCGCCGGGCATGTTCGTGACGCAGTAGTGCGTGATCTCGTCGACCTCGTACGTCGGCTCGGAATGCGTCGTCGGGCGCGAGGTCTCAAAGCACCCCCCCTGGTCGATCGAGACGTCGACGAGCACCGCGTGGCGCTTCATCAGGCCGAGCTGTTCGCGCGTGACCACGTGCGGGGCGCGGCCGCCGTGGATCAAAACCGCGCCGATCACGAGGTCGGCGCGCGGCAGCATCTCCTCGATCGCGAGCGTCGAGGAGTACACGGTCGAGGCGCGCCCGCCGAACGCGACTTCGAGCTCGCGCAGGCGGTCGATCGAGCGGTCGAACACGAACACATCGGCCTGCATCCCGATCGCGATGAACGCGGCGTTCATCCCGACCACGCCACCACCGATCACGAGCACCGTCGCAGCGGCCACGCCGGGCACCCCGCCGAGCAGGATCCCGCGGCCACCGAGCGGCTTCTCGAGCATGAACGCGCCCGCCTGCGTGGCGATCTTGCCCGCGACCTCGCTCATCGGCGCCAGCAGCGGCAGCCGGCCCTCGGCGTCTTCGACCGTCTCATACGCGATGCACGTCGCGCCGGACTCCTGCAAACCGCGTGCGAGCTCCGGCTCGGCCGCGAGGTGCAGGTAGGTGAACAGCGTCTGGCCCCCGCGCAACAGCCCGACCTCAGCGGCCTGGGGCTCCTTCACCTTCAGCACCATCTCCGCTTCCCCGAACACGGCCTGCGCGTCGGGCACGATCCGTGCGCCTTGCGCGGTGAAATGGGCGTCGTCGAACGCGCTGCCCAACCCCGCACCGGCCTGCAACAGCACCTCGTGCCCGCGCGCGCTGCACTCGCGCACCCCCGCGGGGGTGATCGCGACGCGGTACTCGTCGACCTTCACCTCGGTCGGGATCCCGATTCTCACCTTGCCAACTCCTTTCCTTGTAGCAATCCTGGGCACGCAGGGCAAGGACGCAGGGAGCGTGGCGTACTACGTACGCGAGCGACCGAGGACGCAGATCCAGCGCCGCTATGCGTGCTCAGGATCATCGCGCGAGCTCCCTTCCTCGCAGTGCGAGCCAGAACTCGATCCGGTCGCGCGCCTGGGAGAAGTCGCGGCCGGTCAGCTGCTCGACGCGGCGGATGCGGTAGCGCAGCGTGTGGCGGTGGCAGTAGAGCGCTGAGGCGGCCTTCTCCCAGTGGCCGTTGTGCTCGATGAACACGTCGAGCGAGCGCAGCAGCTCGTCGCCGTACTCGCCCTCGCCCTGCTCGACCGGGCCGAGCACGCCGCGGCAGTAGGAGATCAGCGCGTCGTCGTCCTGCAGCGAGAGCAGCAGCTGGAAGGCGCCGAGGTCCTTGTAAGAGGCGACCTCGGGCGCATCGCCGCCTCGCGGAGCGTTCCCATTCTGCAGGCGCACGGCCTCCAGCGCGCAGCGCGCCTCGTGGAAGCTCAGCCGCAACGAGTGCGTCGGGGCAACCCGGCTGGCCGCGGCCGCGACAGGGCCAAAACGCTCGGCCAACTCACCGCGGAGCCTGCCCGCGAGATGGATTGGATCCCGCCCACCCCCACTGTCCTGGTCCCCGCCGTCCCCGCTGCGGTCCCCGCTTCCATCCCCTTTTCGAGCACTTTTTGCAGCACCCCCGCCGTTCCCGAACCAGCCCGCGTCGATCACTGCGCACAGCAGACCGGCGCGGATCGCGACGAGGTTGTGGACCCCGTCGCGCTCGAGGATCCGTTCCAAGAGCGCCGCCGCGGTGGTCGGGTCGGGCGTCGCGAAGGCCAGCACGGCGACCTGCTCGCCGATCCCGAACGGGCGCAGGCGCGTCTGCAGCTCCTCGGGGTAGAGGTGGCCGGTCAGCGCCTCCGCGAGCACGTCGCCGACCATGTTGCGCTGCAGCATTTCGTAGCGCTCGTTGACGAGCTGCGCGAACGCCCGCTCGGTGATCGCGATGAACGGCAGCTCGTAGGGAACCTCGAACAGCGGGAACTCGCGCTTGCGCGCCGCGGTCACGAGCGCCGCGGGCAGTTTCTTGTGCGTGAAGCCCGTGCCGAAGCCGAGGCCGGCGATCTCGTGGTCGGCGAGGCGGTCGATCAGCTCGCGCTGGGCCTTCGGACCGTCCAGCTGGATCCCCATCGTCAGCAGCAGCTCGCCACCTTTCAGCCACGGCGTCGGGTCGGTCAGCTCGGTGCTGTGCACCCAGCGCACGTGTGCCTGCGCGGACTCCTCGCCGGAGACGAGCGTCAGCCCGAGCTCCTTCACGAGGCTCTCTACGGTGAGCTCCATCTCCCGATCCGCTCCGTCCCGATCATCGCCCGGGTCGCCATCGGCCCCGGCTCCATCCACTCCCCGGGCATCCCCTTCCCCCTCGGCCCTCGGCTCGCCATCAACCCCAGCTCTCGATCCGCTCGCCCGCCTCGGCGAGCACCGGGCGCAGGATCGAGTCGATCTCGGCGAACTGCTCCTCGCCTGAGATCAGCGGCGGCGAGAGCTGCACGACCGGGTCGCCGCGGTCGTCGGTGCGACAGATCAGCCCGCGCGCGTACAGCTCGCCAGAGAGGAAGCCCCGCAGCAGGTGCTCGGCCTCCTCGTGCGTGAACGTCTCCTTCGTGCGCTTGTCCTTCACGAGCTCGAGCGCCTGGAAGTAGCCGGCGCCGCGCACGTCGCCGACGATCGGCAGGTCGCGCAGCCCCTCGAGCATCTCCCGAAAGCGGCCCTCGTTCGCGCGCACGTGCCCGCACAGATCCTCGCGCTCCATCACCTCGATGTTCGCGAGCGCCACCGCGCACGCGATCGGGTGCCCGCCGAACGTGAAGCCATGGACGAACGTCTCGGAGCCGTGCAGAAACGGCTCGGCGACACGGTCGGACGCGAGCACCGCGCCGAGCGGCGCGTAGGCGGAGGTCAGGCCCTTCGCCATCGTGATCATGTCCGGCTCGTAACCATACCGTTCGCAGCCGAACCAGTACCCCAGCCGGCCCCACGCGCAGATCACCTCGTCGCTGATCAGCAGCACCCCGTGCCGGTCGCAGATCTCGCGCACGCGCTGGAAGTAGCCGTCCTGGGGCACGAAGCAGCCGCCGCTGTTCTGCACGGGCTCGAGGATCACGGCCGCGACCGTCCCGGGGCCCTCGAAGACGATCGCCTCCTCGATCTGCTCCGCCGCCCACAGCGGGTCGCGATCGTCGTCCCAGCGGTAGGAGTTCGTGTTCGGCACGTGGTTCCCCCCCGGGGTCAGCGGCTCGAACGGCGCCCGCAGCGCGGGCACTCCCGTCGCCGTCAGCGCCCCCATCGAGGTCCCGTGATAGGCCAGCCTGCGCGAGATCAGCTTGTGCCGCGCCGGCTCCCCGTTGGCCGCGTGGTAGGCCTTCGCGAGCTTCCACGCCGACTCGACCGCCTCCGATCCCCCCGACGTGAAGAACACGCGGTTCAAGTCCCCCGGCGCGAGCTCGGCGATGCGGGCGGCGAGCTCGATCGAGCGCGGGTGCGCGTAGCTCCAGTTCGTGTAGAAGCCGAGCTCCTGCGCCTGGCGCGCGGCGACCTGCCCCAGCTCTGAGCGGCCGTGGCCGATGTTCACGCAGTACAGCGCCGACAGGCCGTCGAGATAGCGCTTGCCGTGCTCGTCGTACACGTAGCAGCCGTCGCCCCTGACGATGATCGGCACGTCGCTGTCCTCGTAGACGCCCATCCGCGTGAAGTGCATCCACAGGTGGCGCTTCGCCAGCTCCTGCAGCTCTCCGGGGGGATGCCCGCCGGTGGTCTGCTCGCTCAGCTCGGGGCTCGTCGGTGTGATTGCCATCGCGCACTCTCCTCTCGGACGCGTCGCATTCAGATAGACACTCAGGACAACCGTACTCCGCCAAGGTGTCTATCTCAAGGCGTCGCCCGGTCAACAAGCGCTACTGCAATTATACGATATGTACAAATCTTGCAGGACGTTTTGGGGATCGCGCCCCTTGCCCACCGCCGACCGAGGACGTAACTTCTGTCACGACCCCCCAGAGAGGAGCAGGGAGATGGCCACGGTCAGCGGAGTTTCATCATCGGGAACGCCCGAGAGACAGGGCGTGATGGACAAGGGGCTGAAGAAGAACGCGATCGGCTACGTCTCGAACATCGTGATCGGCGTCGCCTCGACCGCGCCCGCGTACTCGCTGGCGGCGACGCTGGGGGCCATCGTCGCGGTCAACGGCATCGGCGTACACGCGCCGGCGGTGATGCTCGTGGCGTTCCTGCCGATGCTGCTCGTCGCCTCCGCCTACAAATACTTCAACCGCGCCGACCCCGACGCGGGCACGACGTTCGCGTGGGTCACGCGCGCGTTCGGGCCGGTTACCGGCTGGCTCAACGGCTGGGCGATCTTCCTCGCCGATGTGATCGTGATGGCCTCGCTGTCGGATATCGCGGCGATCTACACGTTCAAGCTCTTCGGCTTCACCGAACTCGGCGAATCGAAAGTCGCGATCATCGTCGCCGCTGTCCTATGGATCGCGATCATGACGTGGATCTGCTATCGCGGGATCGAGCTGTCGGCGCGCATCCAGCAGTTCCTGCTCGGCGCCGAGGTCTTCATCCTCGGGCTGTTCTCCGTCGTCGCGTTTGTCAAGGTCTACGGCAGCCATCCTCCGGCCGGCTCGATCAAGCCGTCGCTGTCGTGGATCAACCCCTTCGCGATGAACTTCTCCGACTTGGTCGTCGCACTGCTGCTCGCGGTCTTCATCTACTGGGGTTGGGATTCCGGTGTCTCGGTCAACGAGGAGTCGGAAGACCCCGCCGAGGGGCCGGGCAAGGCCGCGGTGGTCTCGACGATCCTGCTCGTGCTGATCTACGTCGTCGTATCCGCAGCCGCCCAGTCCTTCCACGGGACGGCGTTCTTGACAAATGAAGCGAACAAAGAAGACGTTCTGAACGCCCTCGGCTCAGGCGTGCTCGGCAGCACCCTCAACAAGCTGCTGGTCATCGCCGTGCTCACCTCCGCGTCGGCTTCAACCCAGACGACGATCCTGCCGACCGCCCGCACCACCCTCTCGATGGCCCACTGGAAAGCAGTCACGAGCCTGCTAGCCCGCGTGCACAAACGCTTCCTCACCCCGACCGTCTCGACCCTCGGCTTCGGCCTGCTCTCGATCATCATCACCGTCGTCCTGCTGCTGCTCTCCGAAAGCGTGCTGGTCGATTCCGTCACCGCGATTGGCTTCCCGATCTGCTTCTACTACGGCTTCACCGGCGTCGCCTGCGGGTGGTACTTCCGCCACGAGCTCAGCCAGAGCGCGCGCAACTTCCTGCTCCTGGGGCTCGGCCCGCTGCTCGGCGGCTTGATGCTGTGGGGCATTGGCATCAAGGCAGCCTTCTACTACAGCGAAACGAAAAACGTCGAATCCAAGCCGATCCTTGGGATCACGCTGCCGCTGTGGATGGGCATCGGCGGGATGGTGCTCGGCGCGATCATCATGATCGTCTCGCGCCCCTACTTCAAAGAGTTCTTCTCGCGCAAAACCGAATCCGCGCCCCCGGACCTGCTGGAGCAACCGCCGCCGACCGGGCCCGTGCCGGGGCGGGTGGAGTTCTGAGGCACAACCTGCGTCTCCAGGCTAGGCGGTTGGGGTCTTGACAGGAGCCTCGCCTCCCAGCCCCTTGCCGGCACTCGCGAGCACGTCTTGGAAGAAGCGCTCGTTGAAACCCGCGGCGAACGCGAATACCGTGACGAACGCAATTTGCATGCCCTGATTTGTCGGCAGCTTCAAGAACGAGATGAGCCCAGCCTTGATGACGCAAAAGGTGACCATTCCAAAGACCCCTCCGAGAAACGGGCGTACCGCGCCGAAGAACTCGAGCATATTTTTGTCCACCTGAAAATTCAACTTCAACGTGCTGGAGCTCATCCGCTGGAGCACACTCGCATATGAGCCCACACCGCCCGCCAGCAGACCAACCCCGTAGACGGCGGGAATATGTTCAAGAATGAAAAATACCCCGAGGAGAGCGCACAAGGTCCCAAGCCCAGCCGCGCCATAGGCGATACCGATGGCATACATAAGTTGCGCGGCACGCTGGGCATCTTTCAGGAACCTCTGCCGCGCGCCCGCAACTCTCGGATCGAGCGCCGACAGTTCCGCCTGGAAATGATCGGTCGGAGGCGCGCCAACGTCCTCTTCGATCGGGTGCCTCCTGTTCTCGCTGGATATCACCGCATGGACTTCCGTCGTTATCCCGAAGATGAGTTCAAGTAGACCTTGTCTGTCATCGTTGACATCCCCCTTGTCCCCATCTCCTCCCCCATCCTTTCCCTGCTGCCCTGCATCCTTGTGCTTTTTGTCTCTGCTCGGTATCCAGCGTTTTGCTTCTTCAGCGAGCTCACTGAGCTCGAACAAATGCTTCCGTGCGCCTGCCCAATCAAACTGAATGGTCTGTCGCAGCACGTAGGTTTCGAGGTTCCCATCCTCGAGGGAGACGGCGAGCCCTGCTCCTTCCTGCACGACGATTGGGAGATCTTTGTGCTTCTCGTTGAACGCGACTTCCAGTTTTGGGGAGTAGCTCTCTCCGAGTAGCCGCAACTGGCTGTCTTTGACGAACCGGAGCCAGCGCCCGCGCAGCAGCTGCCAAACCGTGACGTTCTCGTTTCGGATCGCATCGTCGAAGACCGTCTTGTTGTCCTCGACCGTGCCCCAGCTCACCGGTGCGGAAGGGGCCGCGGCGCGTCGGCGACAGCAACCCTCCGTGGAACCATCCTGCTTCTGCGGACGATCCTGGTGTTGCCCTGCCGATGAGCCCTCGCCCATAGGCGTGTATCGTACAGCCCAAGCCGACGATGCAGCCCTAAAGCTCTGGTATACTTGAGTTCGATCTAGGAGCTATGGACATGAGCGGCATCAAAATCATGTAAGCGGATCTCGCCCTTCGCGTGGCGAGATCATCCGCGCCCCACATTCACCGGCAGCTCCATCTGCCCGTGCGCCGACCCGTACTCCCCCAGCAGATCCAAGAACGGCCCCGGCGGAAACGCCTCCGGCCCGAGCACGCCCGTGCCCTTCCAGTCGCCGCGGTCGAGCAGCTCGAGCGCGACGACCGGGTTGATCGCCGTCTGCCAGACGACCGCCTGCGAGCCGTACTCGCGCATCGTCGTCTCGTTGTCGACCACGTGGTAGAGGTAGGTCGAGCGCGGCTCTCCGTCCTTGCCGGTGCCCGTCACCCACGTCCCCGCGCACGTGCGCCCCGACATCCGCTCGCCGAGCGTCGCCGGATCCGGCAGCGCGGCGGCGACCACGTCGCGCGGGGCGACCCGCTGACCGCGTACGGAGACCGGCTCGGTCGAGTCGAGACCCAGCTTGTGGAGCGTCGAGAGCACGTCGATGAACTCCTGGCCGAGCCCGTACTTGAACGTCACGCGCTCGCAGTCGACCCAGCGGGGGATCAGCACGACCTCCTCGTGCTCGACGTTCACGCACTCGACCTCGCCGATGCCCTCGGGGAATGTGAACACCTCGGGCTCGGAGAACGGCGCGGTCGTGTAGAAGCCACGCCCCCGCTCCCAGATCAAAGGCGGGTTCAGGCACTCCTCGATCGTCGTCCAGATCGAGAACGTCGGCGCGAAGTCATAACCCTCGACCGTCAGGTCGGCGCCGTCGCGCACGCCCGCTTCCTCGATCCGCGAGAACAGCTCGTCGGCCGCGTAGCGCGCGAAGATGTCCGACAGCCCCGGCTCGACGCCGATCCCGACGAGCGCGAGCAGACCGGCCTCCTTCCACGCCTGCTCCTGGGCGAACTGCCTGTCGCCGAGCATCTCACCCGTCAGCTCGTACGGCCGCTCGTGGTGTGGATGGGACAGCGTCATCGCCATGTCCAGGTAGGTCACGCGCGCGCGCAGGCAGGCGTCGAAGATCGGCTCGTTGAAGCGCGGGTCGCAGGCGTTCAACACGGCATCGGGCCGCACGCGGCCGATCAGCTCGACGAGGTCGTCCGCGCTCGAAGCGTCGACGCGCTCGGCGGCGAAGCGATCGGGCTCGCCCAGCCGCTCGGTGACCGCCTGCGCGCGCTCGAGCGCGACGTCGGCCATCACCACGTGCGTGAAGGCGGGGCGTCGCTGTGCGATCGCCGCGAACGCCGCGCCGACCCCGCCTGACCCGACCACCAAGACGCGCATGTGCTCAGTGTGACGTAGTTCGGGCCGACGGCACGGCCCAAGCGCGTGCCGGCCATGCGCCACAACGGACATCTCCCCGGCTGCCCCTGGCAGCGGACGGCTCCCGTATGCTGCGCCGATCAGCGCGGTTTCGAACACGAGCAGAGCGTGAGCACCGGCGTTCCCAGCCCCCCGCGCACGTCATCCGGATCGCCCCAGACGGCGGGCTCCGGCGCGACGTCGCGCGAGCGGAGCGGAGCATCGGCGGCCGCCCCCCGTGCGCGCTGGCCCGCCTCGCCGGAGATCGGGCGCAAGGAGCTGGTGTGGACGATCCTCGCGGGCGTCGTGCTCGCGATCCTCACGAGCTGGCCGCTCGTGCTGCACATGGGCAGCCGCATCGCGCCCGACAACGGCGACCCCGTGCGCACCGCGTGGCAGATCGCGTGGGTCGGCCACGCGATGCTGCACGACCCGCTGCACCTGTTCGACTCCAACGCCTTCTACCCGCACCCGCTCAGCCTCGCCTTCTCCGATTCGCTGCTCGGCTACGGACCGGTCGCGTTCTTCGGCTCGGGCACGATCGCCGCGCTCGTCCGCTACAACCTGATCTTCCTGTTCATCTGGTCGCTGTGTTTCGTCGGCGGCTACCTGCTCGCGCGCGAGCTCGGGCTGCGCTGGTACGCCGCGACCGCCGCGGCCGTCGCCTTCGCCTACGCGCCCTATCGCGTGACCGAGGCCGGGCACTTCCAGGTGATCTCCTCCGGCGGCATCGCGCTCGGGCTGTTCCTGCTGCTGCGCGGATACCGGCGATCCTCGCGCGGCCTGCTGATCGCGGGCTGGCTCGTCTCGGCCTGGCAGATAAGCCTCGGTTTCACGCTCGGCCTGCAGTTCTCCTACCTGCTCGCCGTGCTCGGGCTGCTCGTGCTGTGGCATTGGTGGCGCGGGCGGCTGACCCCGGGCCCGGCCTGGGGCGAGCGCGCGGAACGGTCAGCCGGCCCGCGCGGAGCGCTGATCCCCCGTCGCCTGCTCGCGGTCACGCTGATCGGGATCGCCGCCGTCGGCGCCGTCACCGTCTATGAGGCGCGCCCCTACCTGAAGGTCGCCGCCGACTATCCGACCGCGAAGCGCACGATCAAGGAAGTCGAGAACTACTCCTCCGGGCCCGCCGCGCTGCTGTCCGCGTCTTCGGAGAACCGTGTGTGGGGGGGCGCGACCTCGGGGATGCGCGCGAAAGTGCATTCCAAGAACGAGGACGTCTTCTGGCCCGGCGGGCTGATCCTGCTACTGGCGATCGCCGGCCTGTGCGCGAGCGTCTACACGCGCCGCCTGCGGCTCGGCCTGGCGACGGGGATCGTCGTCTGCTCGGTGCTCGCGATGGGCATGGGCCTGACCGGCGCCGGCTATCCGTACCGGCTGCTGTACGACTACGCCCCCGGCTGGGACGGCGTGCGCGTGCCGGGCCGGGTGTTCACGCTGGCGACGCTCTTCTACGCGCTGCTCGCGGGCGCGGGGGTGCAGTGGCTTGCATTGCGGGCGAACGCATGGGGAAAGAAGCGCTCGCTCAGCACCGTCGGCGCGCTGACCGGCGTGGTGCTCGCGATCGGCGTCGTCGGCGAAGGCGCCGGCCACCTCGGCCACCCGGTCGTGCCGCAGCCGGCGCGCGCCGAGATCGGCCTGCCCGGGCCGCGCCTGGACCTGCCGACCGACGGCACGCTCGACCGCATCTGGCAGTACTTCTCGACCGACGGCTTCTACGAGATTCCCGTCGGCAACAGCACGTTCGACATCCCGGCCGTCGACGATCTGCGCGGCGGCATGAGCGGCTTCCCCGACAAGGCGAGCATCGAGAAGCTGCGCTACTACGGCATCCGCACGGTCGTCCTGCACCTGACGACGCCCAAGGAACTGCCGCCGCAGCACGGCCTCGACTACGCCGAGCCGCCCGACCCCGCGGCGGCCGCCGCGAAACCGATCGCCGGGCTCGGCGTCACACGTCGGCGCGCCGGCTCGCTCGTGATCTATGAGATCGGCCCGGGCCCGGCGGCCCTGCACGGAACCGACTGATGAGCGTCGCTGGATCCGATGTAGGAGGTGATTCGCTCGCTCCACCGCCCGCGCGGGGGCCCGGTTCGCGCCAGGCGCCCGGCGGCAGGACGCGGTTCACGAAGAAACGCTTGGCGCTGGCGGCGATCCTGCTCGTCGGACTGGCGAACGTGACGATGATCCAGAGCTTCTCCTGGAATCAAACATCGCACTACGACCTCACACGAGCGCTGAACGAGGACAGGACGACGATCGACCAGTGCGCCGCGAACACCGGCGACAAGGTCGAATACAAGGGCCACACGTACTCGGCCCGCGCGCCCGGCCTGGCGCTGTTCGTGCTGCCCTTCTACGACGCGCTCAACATCGTCGGCGCCGAATCGTGGACGGACAATCACGTCGCGCCGCCCGATCACCCCGGCGACGAGATGATCTACCTGATCGGCCTGTGGGGCAACGTGCTGCCCGGGCTACTGCTGCTCGTGCTCGTCTGGCGCGTGGCCGAGCGCTTCGAGCCGGGCTACGGCGCCGCGACGGCGGTCGTGCTCGGGCTCGGCACGATCGTGCTGCCGTTCTCGCAGATGCTGTTCAGCCACGTGTTCACGACGTTCCTCAGCTTCGCCGCCTTCTGGCTGATGCTGCGCGAGCGCGACGGGCCGCCCAGCCCGATGCTGCTCGGCGTCGCCGGCCTGGCGATGGGCTACGCATTCTCGTCGGAGTACCCGACCTTCTTCGCCGCGATCGTGCTCGCCCTGTTCCTGCTCTCGCGCAGGGACGCGCTCAATCCGCTCGGGGTCCTGCGCCGCGGCGGCTCCTACGTGGCGGGCGGTCTCGTCGGGATCGTGCCGCTGCTGCTCTACAACCACTACGCCTTCAACTCGTGGACGCACCTCGCCTACTCCGACGTGCCCCGCCAGCAGAAAGGCTTCTTCGGGATCGGCGCGCCGAGCCTGCGGGTGGCGAGCACGCTGCTGCTGGATTCGCGCGGCCTGCTGACGCTCTCCCCGGTCTTGCTGATGGGCGCAATCGGCACGGTGCTGCTGTACCGGCGCGGCCGGCGCGCCGAGGCGCTGACGATCGGCGGCATCTGCCTCTGCTTCCTCGGCTACAACTCCGGCTACTACCTGCCCTTCGGCGGCGGCTCGGTGGGCCCGCGCTTCCTCGACACGATGCTGCCGTTCCTCGCCTTCCCGATCGCGCTGACCCTCAAGCGCTTCGCCGGCCCGACGATCGCGCTCGCGGCGATCTCGATCACGACTATCACGATCGCGACGATCACGCACCCGCTCGTCGGCTACGAGAACGAGACGGTCACCTGGGTGCGCTACCTCTCGAAAGCCTACTTCCAGCCGACGATCGCCTCGGCCTATGGCCTCGGCCGCGGCTGGGGCGGGATCTGGCCGTTCCTGCTCTTCGCCGGCGCAGCTGTGCTGGCCGCGGCATGGGCGACGCCGCGCCTGCGCCTCTCGGCCGCGACGCTCGGCTGGGGCGTCGTGGCGGTCCTCGCCTGGGCGCTGTTCGCGGCGCTCGCGCCGACCGTGCTCGGCATCGACCACGCCGGCCTGCAAAGCATCTACGGCGCCGGCGATCACACCGCCTTCAACCTGAAGCTGCACTCGGGCGCCCGCTACCCGCTGGAGAAGCTCGCCCTGATCGCGGCGGCGGCCGGGTTACTGACGCTGCTGGTCGCGTGGGTGTGCGGTGAGTGGGGCCGCCACGCGCACGGGTCGTCCGCGCGTCGCGATTCCGACGACGGCGCCGACTCGCACATCGCGCTCTCGGCGTAGACCAGGAGTCGCTCAACCGGAGTCGCTCGGCCGCTTTATAACTGACACCAGACGTCGGTTACATCTGACGTCGGTTACATCGGATGTAAGTTACATCAGATGTCAGTTATACTGGGCCCATGTTCGTCAACCGGTCGGCAGAGCTGGAGACCCTCAACGGGTGGTGGGAGGAATTCCCGCAGACAGGGCGCATCGCGCTCGTGTGGGGACGGCGACGGGTGGGCAAGACCGCGCTGCTGAGCGCGTTTGCGAAAGGTCGCCGCGCGGTGTTTCACACAGGTGCGGGACGAACCGCGCACGATGAGCTGAGCATCCTCAGCCAAGCCGCGAACGACGTGCTGGCCGCCGGGGTACGCGATCTCGCGGCACGGCCCTTCGTGGACTGGGACGACGCGCTGGAGACCCTCGCGTCGGCCGCCACCGATGAGCCACTGCTGCTGGTGCTCGACGAGTTCCCCGAGCTACTGCGGATCTCCCCGGAGCTGCCGGGGGTATTGCGCGCCTTCTGGGATCGTGCCCGGGAGCGGACGCGGCTGCGAATCCTGTTGTGCGGATCGGCGGTGCGCACGATGCAGGCAATTCAAGAGGAGCGCGCGCCCCTGTACGGACGTATCGACCTGTCGCTGCCGCTGCACCCGTTCGCGCCGCATGAGACGGCGCTGATGCTGCGCAAGCTCGCGCCCTCCGACCGCGCCCTGGTCTGGGGCATGCTCGGCGGCGTACCCCTCTATCTGACCTGGTGGGATCAAGAGCGCAGCCTGCGCGAGAACCTCGCGCGCCTGGTCTGCCGCCCGGGCGGACGGCTGCTCGACGAGGGTCGCCTGGTGCTCGCGACCGAGGGCGAAACGGGCGAGCTCGGCCAGCTGGTGCTGCGCGCAATCGCTGCGGGCGCCACCAAGCACGGCGAGATCGCGCAGGCCGTGCGCGCCGAGCCGGCCCGCACGCTCGAGCGGCTGATCGAGCTGCGTCTCGTCGAGCGAATCGTGCCCGTCACCGAGTCGGGTTCGCGCACACGCCGTCGCAGCTATCGAATCGCCGACAACTTCCTCGCGTTCTGGCTGGGGATCGTCGAGCCCTACAGAGCCGAGATCGAACGGGGACTCGGCCCCAGCATCCTATCCCCGATGATCGAGCGCCTCGACGATCACATGGGCGCCCGCTGGGAGGAGGCCTTCCGCGCGCACCTGCGCCGCCTGGCCGCCACGGGAGAGCTCGCGCCGGAGGTGGTGCGAATCGGCGCCTTCTGGTCTGACCATCCGACGGTCGAGATCGACGCGGTCGTCCTCGCCGGCCGGCGTGAAGAGGCGGTCCTGCTCGGTGAGGCGAAGTGGGCGCGCACGACCAACGGCGCGCGGATCGTGCGCGAGCTCGAACGCAAGGCGAGCGCGCTGCCGCTGCTCGCCTCCGACCCCAGCTACGCGGTCTGCGCGCGCGAGCGCGTGACCAGCCTGCCGGCAGCCGCGATAGCCCTCACCGCCGCCGAGATCTTCGCCTGAGCTCCGGTCCATATCGCCAGCTCGGGGCCCACTCCTCCGACGAACCTGCCGGCGCTCCCCCCTCGAGTAGGTTTGCGGCGTGGGGCCGCTCCCCTCCCGCGCGACGCAACGTAGAGGCCGACTCACCCGTCCCGATCACGTCCTAATCCGCCTCGGAGGCCTGCGACTCCCCCTCCCCCGCCTCCCCCCGCAGCGCCGGGTCGGCGATGATCCGAATGTCGACGCCCGGCAGCCCGCGCAGCAGCCGCATCGGCAGCGCGCGATCGGCGGATGCCGAGCCACCTAAGCGGCGCAGCCCCTTCGGCGCAGACGGCGCGCCGAGCAGCACGTAGGTCGACCCGAGCGAGCGCGCGAGCCGCACAGCGACCGCGGCAACGTCGTCGCCCTCCTCGACGTGCAGCCGCGCGCCGAGCATCGCGCACAGCCGCCGCAACGCCTCCAGCCGCTTGCGATCCTCCTCGCTGGGCACGCGGCCCGAGGGCCGCACGACGAGCACATCCAGCTCGGCGTCCAGCCGCTGCGCCGAGCGCCAGGCGCGGCGCACGACCCGCTCGGAATGCGGCTCGAGCGTCGCCAGCGCAAGCAGCCGTTCGGCGATCGCCTGCGGCCCGGCCCGCGCAGCCCCCGCAGCCCCCTGCGGCCCATCCCGCTCGCCGGCGCCGCGCAGCCCTTCCTCATCGCGCCGCGAGGCGGGCACTAGCCGGTCGGATCCGGGCGCGCGCACGAGCCGCTTGACCTCCACGTCCTCGGCCACCTGCCGCAGCGCGGTCTCGCGCAGCGCGGCGAGGTTCTCGATCTTGAAGAAGTTGTTCAGCGCCGCCTGCACCCGCTCGGGCCGGTAGACCTTCCCCGCTTTCAGCCGCGCGATCAGGGCCTCCGGCGTGAGGTCGATCAACACGACCTCGTCGGCCATCGACAGCACCTCATCGGGAATCGTCTCCCGCGTGATCGACCCCGTCAGCTGCGTGATCTGATCGTTCAGCGACTCGAGGTGCTGGACGTTGACGGTCGAATACACATCGATCCCCGCCTCCAGCACATCGCGCACATCCTCATACCGCTTCTCGTGCTCGACCCCGGGCGCGTTCGTATGCGCGAGCTCGTCGATCAAGCACAGCTCGGGTTCCCGCGCGAGCACCGCCGGTAGATCCATCTCCTGCAAAGGCGTCCCCCGATAGACGACGGTCCGCCGGTCAACGACCTCCAATCCCTCAGCCTGAGCAACGGTCTCCGCCCGCCCATGTGACTCGAGATACCCGACAACGACATCCCGCCCACTCTCAGCCTCAGCAACCCCCTCCTGCAACATCCTGTAGGTCTTCCCGACCCCGGGTGCCATGCCGATGAAGACCTTGAGGTGGCCGCGTTCGTCAGGCACCCAAGAGATTGTGGACTATCAGGTCAATCAACTTGATCCCGATGAACGGAGCGACGATCCCGCCGAGCCCGTAGATCCAGAGGTTGCGTCGCAGCAGCGCGCTGGCTCCAATCGGCCGGTAGCGGACCCCGCGCAGAGACAGCGGAATCAGCAGCGGGATCACCAGTGCGTTGAAGATGATCGCCGAGACGATCGCCGATTCGGGCGTGCCGAGGTTCATGATGTTCAAGACATGCAGCGGCCCCTTCCCGCCCGGCGAGGTCGCATACGTAGCGACGAATACGGCAGGCAGAATCGCGAAGTACTTGGCGACGTCGTTCGCGATCGAGAAGGTCGTCAGAGCCCCGCGCGTGATCAGCAGCTGCTTGCCGACCTCGACGATCTCGATCAGCTTGGTGGGGTTGGAGTCGAGGTCGACCATGTTCCCGGCCTCGCGCGCGGCCTGCGTGCCCGTGTTCATCGCGACGCCGACGTCCGCCTGTGCCAGGGCGGGCGCGTCGTTCGTGCCATCGCCGGTCATCGCAACCAGCCGGCCATCCGCCTGCTGCTCGCGGATCAGAGCCAACTTTCGCTCGGGCGTGGCTTCGGCGAGGAAGTCGTCGACGCCGGACTCCTGCGCGATCTTCGCGGCGGTCAGCTTGTTGTCGCCGGTGACCATCACGGTTTTGATGCCCATCGCGCGCAGCTGCTCGAAGCGGGCGGCCATGCCCTCCTTGATCGTGTCCTTCAGGTAGATCACGCCGAGCACCTGGTTGTCGCGCGCGACCGCCAGCGGCGTGCCGCCCTCGTTGCCGATCCGATCGAGCTCGATCTGCAGCTCCGGCGGCGGCGAGCCCCCTTCGGACTCGACGAGCGCGACGATCGCGTCGCCCGCGCCCTTGCGCAGGCGCCGGCCATCGATGTCGACGCCGCTCATGCGGGTCTGCGCGGTGAACGGCACGAACTCGGCGTGCAGCGTCGTCATGTCGTGCTCGCGGATCCCGTACGTCTTCGCCAGCACGACGATCGAGCGGCCCTCGGGCGTCTCGTCGGCGAGCGAGGCGAGCTGCGCGACCTCGGCCAGCTCGGACTCGGGCACGCCCGGCATCGGCACGAACTCGGAGGCGAGGCGGTTGCCGATCGTGATCGTCCCCGTCTTGTCGAGCAGCAGCACGTCGACGTCGCCGGAGGCCTCGACCGCGCGGCCGGACAGCGCGAGCACGTTGCGCCGCACGAGCCGGTCCATGCCGGCGATCCCGATCGCGCTCAGCAGCGCGCCGATCGTCGTCGGGATCAGGGCGACGAGCAGCGCGATCAGCGTCGTCTCGGAGATCGCCGTCCCCGAGAACAGCCCGAACGGACGGAGGGTCGCGACGACGATCATGAAGATCAGGGTCAGCGCGGCGAGCAGGATGTTGAGCGCGATCTCGTTCGGGGTCTTGCGCCGCTCCGCGCCCTCGACCAGCGCGATCATGCGGTCGAGGAACGACTGACCGGGCTCCTGGGTGATTTCGACGACGATCTGATCCGAGGTCACGCGCGTGCCGCCCGTGACGGCGCTGCGGTCGCCGCCGGACTCGCGGATCACGGGCGCGGACTCGCCAGTGATCGCGGACTCGTCGACGGTCGCGATCCCCTCGATCACGGTGCCGTCGCCGGGGATCAGCTCGCCCGCGGGCACGACCACGACATCGCCGCGCGTGAGCTCCGAGGCCGCCTTCGTGGAGCCGTCGCGCAGCGTCGCGACGGTCTCCTTGCGCATGTTGCGCAGCGTGTCGGCCTGCGCGCGCCCGCGACCCTCGGCAAACGCCTCGGCCATGTTCGCGAAGATCACGGTCAACCACAGCCAGATCGCGATCGTGAACGTGTACCAGGCGGGCGCGTGGCCGCCGCCGAGCGGCTTGCCGCCGAAGGCCTGGATCAGCCAGGTCGCGGTCGTGATCACCGAGCCGATCTCGACGACGAACATCACCGGGTTGTGGATCTGCACGCGCGGGTCGAGCTTCTTGACGGAGTCGACGAGCGCGCGCGTGACGATCTCGCGCTGGAACAGCGAGACGGCCTGGCGTTCGGTGTGCGCAGGGATCGTCGACATCAGTGGGTCCCTCCTGTGAGTCGATCGAGCGCGAGGTTGAGCTCGAGCACGTTCACGCCTTCCTCGCCGGAGAAGCCCAGTCCGCGCCCGGAGGTGTACTTCGCGATCAGGCCGTCGACGGTCGCGAGCGAGAGATGGCGCACGGCGGCGATCCGATGGGCCTGGATCCAGGCGTTCGCGGGGGAGATTTCAGGGTCGAGACCCGACGCCGATGTATTGACGGCGTCCACTGGAATCTTTGCGACGGTCAAGCTGGGGTCATATGCCTTGTTGAGCTTCAGATATTCCTCGATGTACTTTTCGTCGGCTTCCTTTGTCTTGACACTGTTGGGTCCGCGATTTGAGAACGTGCTGGCCGCTGCGTTATAAGGACCTTCGGTGGCGGAGGGTCGCGACTGGAAGTAACGCGGGTCTGAGCTGAAATCCTGCCCAATGATCTTTGACCCAACCAGCGTCCCCCCCACATAAACACGCTGTCCATTTGCGTTCCCCGGGAACACAGCCTGACCAACCCCTGTAATAACCAACGGATATACAAGCCCGAGCAGGATCGTGAACACGATAATTCCAATGACTGATGTGAGAATGTCGCGTTTCATCTGATTGTCTTGTGTCGTGATGGGAGGGGCCGCTGCTGGTTGAGGATGTCTGGGATGCATGTCAGTACAGATGCCCCGTCAGACCCTGAACGATGGGGCCTAGTAGCAGGGCAGGGAAGAAGGTCAGCGCGCCCACCAAGACGATCACCCCGATCAACAAGATCACGAACGTCGGGTTGTCGGTGCGCATCGTCCCCAGACCCGCGGGGGTCACGCGCTTGCCCGCCAAGGCACCCGCGACCGCCAGCGCGAACAGGATCGGCGCGTAGCGGGCGAAGATCATGTCGAAGCCGCCGAGCAGGTCCGCGAACGTGATCCCGTGCGCGCCGGCGTTGCCCGCGTTGGGCTGGATCAGGCCGGTGTAGCCCGCGAACGCGGAGCCGTTGTTGTTCGCCTGGGAGAGGTAGGCGTAGAAGGTCTCGGAGAAGGCCTGCGGCGTGTGCACGCCGAGCTTGGCGGAGGTCGCGACTTCGGAGATCGACGCGCGTCCGGACTTCGACGCGGTCGCCAGCGCCGTGCAGAACAGCGCCGCCAGCGGCGTGATCAGGATGCCGAGGCCGGCGAGCTTGATCTCGCGCGCCTCGAGCTTCTTGCCGAGCCACTCGGGCGTGCGGCCGACCATCAGGCCGCCGATGAACACCGCGAGCAGGACATACAAGAGGATCGAGTACAGCCCCGTGCCGACGCCGCCGAAGATCACCTCGCTCGCCGACAGGTTGGCGAACGGCACCGCCCCGCCGATCCCGGTGAACGACTCCAGCGCGCTGTTGACCGCGCCGCAGGAGGTCACGGTCGTGACGACGTCGAACAGCGCCGACCCCGCGATCCCGAAGCGCTGCTCCTTGCCTTCCATGTTGCCGCCGGTCGAGCCGCTGATCACGCCGGTGTGCAGGCCGGCGGCGTGCTGGGCGGGCGAGCCGTGCGCCTCGGCGATGTAGGCGACGACGACGGCGCCGAGGAACATGAACATCACCGCGCCGTAGATCGCGTAGCCCTGGCGGCGGTTGCCGGTCATGCGCCCGTACGTGAAGATCAGCGCCGCCGGGATCACGAGCACGAGCAGCATCTCGAAGAAGTTCGTGAACGCCGTCGGGTTCTCGAACGGGTGCGCGGAGTTCGTGTTGAAGAACCCACCCCCGTTCGTGCCGAGCATCTTGATCGCCTCCTGCGAGGCGACGGGCCCCATCCCGATCGTCTGCGTCAGCCCGGTGATCGTGTGGACGGTGAGGTAGTCGGAGAAGTTCGCGATCACCCCCTGGGAGACGAGCACGAGCGCGGCGATCACCGACAGCGGCCCGAGCACGTAGAGGATCGTGCGCACGAGGTCCTGCCAGAAGTTGCCGAGGCTCTTGCCCGCCACCCCGTCCCGGCGCGGCGCCGGCCCGACGATCCCGCGGATCAGCGCGACCGCGACGACGATCCCGATCCCCGCCGACAGCCAGTTCTGCACGGTCAGCCCGGCCATCTGGCTGAAGTAGCTCATCGTCGTCTCGCCGCCGTAGTACTGCCAGTTCGTGTTCGTCATGAACGACGACACGGTGTTGAACGTCACGTTCCACGGCGCGGAGTGGTAGCCGGTCGGGTTCAGCCCCGTGAAGCTCCACAGGGTCTGCGTGCGCAGGATGAAATACAGCAACAGCCAGCCCGCGAGCGAGAAGATCAAGAGGCTTTTCGCGTACTGCTTCCAGTCCTGCTCGCGCCTCTCATCGACCTGCAGCACGCGGTACAGGAACCGCTCGGGACCGGCGAGCAGCGGCGAGAGGAACACCCGCCCGCCGGAGTAGACCTTCGCCATGTACTGCCCCAGCGGCCACGCCAGCGCGGTCAGGACCACCGCGAACAGCACGATCGTGAGCCAGCCCGCGAAGGTCATCTCAGAGCTTCTCCCCGCGGATCAAGGCGTAGAAGAGGTAGGCGATGATCAGGACCGACACGACCAGTCCGAAGAAGTCGGCGCCGCTCATGTGGGCGATGAACGCGCCGAGGGGCAGCTCGATGCTCATATCCGGTCGATCCCCTCGAGCATCGCGAGCAGAATCGCGAACATCGCGATCCCGATGACTATCGCCAGAACATCCATGCCTCCACTATTGGTGTCCCGACATCACGCTCGCGTGACGAATCCGCCCGCGCGCATAACGATTTTGTGACGGCTACATCGAGAACCTGTACCCGACGCCGGGATCGGTGACGATCAACCGATACCCACCCACCCCCGCAGCCCCCTCGGGCTCGACCTTCGCCCGCAGTCGCGCAATGTGGGTGCGCAGGGGCTGGATGTCGTCGACGTAGCCGGGGCCCCAGACCTCCGCGAGCAGCGCCCGGTGCGTCATCAGCCGCCCGCGGTTGCGCACGAGCACGCGCAGCAGCTCGAACTCGATCGGCGTCAGGTGCACCGGCTCGCCGTCACGGCGCACCGTGCGTGCGGCGAGGTCGATCTCCAACCCCTCGACCGCGATCGCCGGCTCCCCCGCGGCCGGCGCCGTGCGGCGCAGCGCGGCCTGCAGGCGCGCGACCAGCTCGCGCGCGCCGAACGGCTTGGTGATGTAGTCGTCGGCGCCGGCCTCCAGCGCCCGCACCTTCTGCTCCTCCTCGCCGACCGCCGAGAGCACGAGGATCGGCATCTCGCTCCACTCGCGCAGCCGGCGCGTGACCTCGACGCCGTCGCCGTCGGGCAGCACGAGATCGACGATCGCCGCGGCCGGCGGGTGCACCGCCGCCAGGTCCAGCGCCTGCGAGGCCGTTTCGGCGGCGAGCGCCTCGAAGCCGGCCTCGCGCAGCACGACTTTCAGCGCGCGCACGATCTGCGGCTCGTCATCGACGACGAGCACGCGCGGGCGCGGGCGCGACTCGGGCGCCTCAGCCGCCATCTTGGCCGCCCACCCCGAGCGGCGGCTCGGGGTCCGGCGCCGCCGCCTCGCGCGGCCGTGACCGTGCCTCCAAAGGCAGCTCGAACACGAACGTCGCCCCCTGGCCGGGCAGCGACTCGACGCGCAGCTCGCCGCCGTTGGCCTCGGTGAAGCCGCGCGCGATCGCGAGGCCGAGACCCGAGCCGCGATGCCCGGTCTGCGCGGTGCCGGCGCGGTAGAACGGCTCGAACACGCGCTCGAGCTGCGCCGGCGGGATGCCGGGCCCGCGGTCGACGATGCGCACGATCAGCTTCCCGCCCGCGCCGGCCAGCGGTCGGACCGCGCGCGCCCGCACGGACACCGGGTGCCCACCGGAGTGCCGGCGGGCGTTCTCGAGCACGTTCACGAGCGCGCGCTCGAGCTGTGCCGAATCGGCCCATACGAGCGGTAGCTCGGGATCGATCGAGAGCGCGAAGTCGTTCGATCCGAGTCCCCCGCCCAGCCCCCCGTCCGCCCTGAGCTCACCGAGCGCCGCGCCGATCACCTCCTCGAGCGAGATCGCTTCGCGCCGTGGCTCGGCCGCCCCGGCCTGCAGGCGCGAGAGGTCGAGCAGGTTGTCGACCAGCCGCGAGAGCCGCCGCGTCTCCTGGAGGATCACCGCCGCCATCTCCTTGCGCTCGTCCTCGCGCAGCGCGTCGGAGGAGAGCGCCTCGCCCGCCGCGGAGATCGCGGTCAGGGGCGAGCGCAGATCGTGAGAGACCGCGCGCAGCAATGCCGTCTTGACGACGTCCGCGCGGCGCAGCGAAGCCGTCTCCACGACCCCGCCGAGCAGCCCCTCGCGCTCGAGCGCCGCGCTCAGCAGCGCCTCCAGCGCCGGCACGACGCGCTCCTGCAGCCGGCGCAGGCTCGCCTCCGAGGCATCGGCGCCGACGAGCAGCGTCCCCAGCCGCCTAGTGCCCTCGCGCAGCGGGAAGGCGATGCTGCGCTCATCCCCTTCGACGGCCTCCATCTCGATCGCGGCCGAGCTCAGCTGCAGCGTCTGCGCGAGGCGCGCCGCGGCCGTCGGCAGCGCCTCGGCGAGGTTCTCCCCGCGCAGCAGCAGCCTCGCCATCTCGGCCGCCAGGTCGGCCTCGCGGCGGCGTTCGTCGGCCTCGCGCGTGCGCGCGCGTGTAACTTCAGCCACCGAGCTGGCCAGCGCCGCGGCGACCATGAACGCGATCAGCGCGACCCAGTCCTCCGAGCTGCGAATCGTGAACTGGCCGACCGGCGGCAGATGAAAGAAGTTGAACGCGGCCGCGCTCAGCACGGCCGTCAGCACGCCCAGCCATGCCCCCCAGACGACCGAGACGACGAGCACCCCCAGCAGATACACGACGCCGAGCGACACCGCCGGCGCGATTTCCTTGAGCGGATAGAGCAGCAGCGTGCACAGCGCGACCGCGCCGATCGCGACGAGCACGCCGGTGCGCCGCGAGGGCGGCTCAGCGCGCAGCAGGAATCCGAACGGGCTCATCGCCCATCAGCGTATGGGAAAGAAGTCGAGGCGAGCGAGACTCCTTGTCTCGCCCGCCCCGTGCGCCCTGCCAGGCGATGCCCGACGTCAGCTCAACCGGGCTTCACCATCTGGAGACCGGCTCGCCGGTCGATTCGTTCAGGAACAGCGTCCCGTTTCCGGCGTGCCCGCTCCCGAAGTGCGTGGGGGCGAAGTCGAACATGTCGTTCAACGTGCCCGCTTTGGCGTCGAACGATCCGTCGCCGATCCGCCCTGTGCCCCAGTTGTCCTCGATGAAGCGCAGTACCGAGCTCTGATCGCTGATCGAGTGGGCCACGTAGTTGTGCTTCGCCCAGGGGGAGATCACCAGCAGCGGCAGCCGGGGACCGTAACCGCAGCGATCCTCGTAGCCGGCTGCGGGCGTGCCTTTGCCGCATCTGCCCGGGCCGTTCAGCTGATCGGCCGGCGAGGCCGAGGAGTTGACGATCGGTCCCATCACGTGGTCGTAGAACCCGTCGGAGTCGTCGTAGGAGATCACCACGGCGGTGCTCGACCATTCGGGCGAGCTCTCCAGTTCGTTGATCACGTGCACGATGAACGTCTGCTCGTCGAGCGGGTCGGAGTAGCCGGCGTGGCCGTCCTGGTACTTGGCCGCCTTCAGGAACGACACCGCCGGCAGCTCGTGCAGATGCAGGGCGGTATAGAACGCGGACAGGTCGTACTGGTGGTTGGCCTGATCGGTGCGCCCAATCATGCTCGGCGAGCTGGGCGGCAGGTGGTGCGGATTGGCCGTCGCCGCGTAGTACTGGAACGGCTCGTGATGAGGGCTGTAGTCGGGAACCACTTCCCCGCCGACGTTCTTGTGGTTGGAGCCGCAGACCGCCTTGCCTTCCTTGGTTTCGGTCGGCGCGAACCCACCCTGGAACCAACCCCAGGTGACGTTCTTGGCGTTGAGCAACTCGCCGATGTTCGTGTTGGTGGGTGCCATCGAGATCGTCGTTTTGCCCGAGCAGTCGTCATATGCCGGGTCGGCGTCGCCCATGTCGGTCCCGTTTTCGGTCACTTCCGGCAGCGACGCCGGAATCGCGCCATGAGTCTGACCCGAGATCAGGTTCAGCGCCCCGGGTGTCGACGGGCCGAACGTCGTGCCGAACGAGTTGTCGCTCATCGCGAAGTTCTGCGCGTAGTTCCACAGCGCCGTAACCGTGTTCCCGTCGTAGTAGCTCATCGGCAGCGCCTTGTTTTCGCAGTCGCCCGTGAACTGCGGGAAGCTGTCCATCAGGCCGCCGTCGAACGCCTGCTGCTCGGCGGTGTAGTCGTGATCCTGATCGCAGATGATCGGTTCCGAGCGGTCGAGCCGGAAGGGGTTGTACGGGTTCGGGTTTTCGGTCAGCAGGTTTTCCGTCAGCCCGTTCACGCTCGGCGTGTCCGGCGCCGGCGTGAACGCCGGCTCCCCGGCCGGGTTGGTTGCGTTCGGGTAGGTGCCGAAGTAGTGATCGAAGGAGACGTTCTCCTGGAAGATCACGACGAGATGCTTGATCGGGGTCGAGGTCGCCTGGCCGCTCCCAGGCCAGCTCTGTGGTGTCGGTGCCTGCGGTGTCTGTGACTGCGGTGTCTGCGCCTGCGGTGACTGCGATGCCGGGTCCGCGTGGGCGGGCAATGCGCCCACGGCGCAGATCGCTAGCAGACCGGCGAGCGCGAGAAGTCGATTGCGCAACGTAGTCCTCCAGTGTGCGTGGTTGTCGCGGGCCGGCGCTCCTTGGGGCGGCGACCCGCCTTGCGGTGAATCCTGCGCCGTGCGGATCGGCCGCTGGTGACCCTCGCGTGACCTCGCGGTGACGATCTCGTTATCGGCCGACCGTTCGCCTGCCTCACGTACCATCCCTCAAGCTGCCCGCGCTCCTCGCCGACGCCCTCCAATGGAGACCACGAGACAATGAAGACCCGCATCAGCCGCACCGTCGTGCTCAGCCTGCCGGCGGTGATCGTCTGCTGTTCGCTGTCGACGAACTGGGCCGTGGCGGCCGAAGGCCCGGTTTCGCCGCTGCCCGCGTCCGATTATGCGGTGCGGCCGGTCTGCGCGGCTCCGGCCCCGGGATATGCGGAGTGTTTGGCACTCGAGCTGGTCCCAAGGACTGAAGCGGCACGCGCTCGCACCCGTCCACTGGGGCTCACCAGAAGCCGGCCAATCGTGACCGTCAAAGCCTCGGAAGGCGCCTTCGGTCTGCGACCCCAGGATCTGCACAGCATCTATCAGCTACCGAACACCGTCGCCCAGGCGCAGACGATCGCGCTCGTCGATGCCTACAACGATCCCAACATCGAAGCCGACCTGAAGACATACGACAAAGAATTTGGACTTCCCAACCTGACTACATGTACAGCAGGGGAGATCAACGACTGCTTCGAGCAAGTCAACCAAGTGGGTGAAACCGGGAATCCGCCCATCGCCAAAAGCAACAAAGAAAAGAAGGAAGCCGTCGAATGGTCAGAAGAGACGACGCTCGACGTCGAGGTCTCCCACGCGATCTGCCAGAGCTGTCGCATCATGCTCGTCGAAGCCGACTCGCCGCTGTTCACTTTCCTCGAAGCAGCCGAGAAAACGGCCACGCGGCTCGGCGCCACGGAGATCTCGAACTCGTGGGGCGGACCCGAGCAGGGCGAGACCCCAGCGCTCGACGCCGCAAGCCCCTTCAATCATCCCGGCACCGTGATCACCGCGGCCGCCGGTGACGACGGCTACCTGGACTGGGGCGCCAAAGAAAGCTCGGAAAGAGGTTTCGCGGACTACCCGGCCTCCTCTCCCCACGTGGTCGCGGTGGGCGGCACTCGGCTGCAAGGACCGCTCGGCCCTGGGGGAACCTGGGCGGGCGAGACGGTTTGGAACGGCGACGGCGCGGGAGGAAGCGGCTGCAGCGAAGAGATGACTGCTCAACCGTGGCAGCAGAGCGTCTCCGACTGGACGTCGGTCGGGTGCGGCAGACATCGTGCCGTCGCCGATATCTCCGCCGACGCCGACCCATACACGGGTATCGCCGTCTACAACTCCGACTCTGAATGCGAATACGAAGAAGGCGGCGTGTTTCGCAAGACCCACTGGTGCACGATCGGCGGTACGAGCCTCGCATCGCCGCTGATCGCCTCGGTCTTTGCACTGGCCGGGGGAGCCAACGGAGCCGCATACCCCGCGGCGACCCTGTACGAAAACGAGCTCGAAGATCCAACGACGCTTCACGACGTCACATCCGGATCCAACGGAGCCTGCGCGGAACCATTCAACGAAGAAGGTCTCTCCGGCTGCACCATCCTTCAAGAGGCCGCCAGCTGCGCTGAAGCGTCCATCTGCCTTGCCCGGGAAGGCTACGACGGCCCTACCGGTGTCGGCACCCCGAACGGGATCCTCGCCTTTGAGCCCGTCAGCGAGGAAGTCAAGCAGACAAACGAAGAACAACGCCACGCCGAAGCGAAGCTGCTCGAAGAACGGCGCCTCGAAGAACAACACGAAGCAGAAGCAGAAGGTCGGGCCGGTGACTCGGGTACCAACGGGACCGCCGGCTCCGGCAAAGGCACCAGCACGAGCCAGCCCGGCACAGCGGGGGCAAGCAAAACAGCTTCCCCATCGACGGTCTCTGGCGCGACAACGATCAAGCTGACCGCCTTCGCCCTGACCCCGACCGCGCTCCTCGCACTCGACCGTCCGCGATCGAAGGTCTCCTCAATCGCCTTCGCCTTCACGCTCAGCACCGGCGCGCGCGTGCGCGCCACGCTCACCAAGCTCGTCCGGGTACACGGGCACAAGCGCTGGGTCTCCTTGCCGGGCGCGCTCACATTCAACGCGACCAAGGGTCGTAATCGGCAGCATCTCGCAAGCTCCAAGACGCTCGTCCCCGGGCGCTACCGCCTGACGCTCGCGCCCCAGGGTGGGGCCGCACCCACGCTCACGTTCCAGGTCGGCTGAGCCGGGCGCGCGCGCCCGACGCTCCGACGGCGCGGCGTCGCGACCTCCCAGCGCGCCACGTCTCAGCGTAGGGGCGTTTCGGCGTAGGGCTTTTCGGCGCTTGGTGTCTCGGCGTGTCCGCGTGTCGGCGTGGGGGAGAATGCGTTTGCTATGGACGATCCTACGCTCCCGTCCGGGGACTCTCCGATCCCACTCGGCCCCGAGGACCGCGCGATCCTCGCGCTGGAGAGCCCGACGATCGCCGGGCACACCTGCAAGGTCGCGCGCCTGGGCGGCGCTCCGCTCGACATCGAGGCCCTCCGCGCGCGCATCGCCGAGCGCATCGCGCTGGCGCCGGCGTTGACGCGCAGGCTCAGGGACGACGCCGACGGCGAGCCGAGCTGGGTTCCCGACGCGGACTTCGACCTCGCCCACCACATAGGCCCGGCTCCAGTCGAGGGACCGGTCGATCGCACCGGGCTGCCCGAGCTGGTCGCGCGGCTGTTCGAGCAGCGCCTCGACCGCTCCCGGCCGCTGTGGCGGATCGACGTTGCAGCGCTCGCCGACGGCGGCAGCGCGCTCGTGTGGCGGATCCACCATGCCCTCGCCGACGGCACCGCCTCGGTGCGCTATGCCCGCGCGCTGCTCTGGGACCACGCGCCCGACAGGGCAGGGGCCAGCGCCCCGGCCCAGGCGGCGGTCGTGCAGGCCGCTGTCGCCCATGCAGCCGACGAGCGGCGCCGGCGTGCGCATCTCGCCGGCTTCCTGCGTCGCGAGTACGCGCGCGGAGCGCGCCACTCCCCGTTTGACGGTCAGATCGGCGTCCGTCGCGAGGTCGCCTTCGCGGCCGTCTCGCTGCCGAATCTGCACGACGCGGCCAAGGGACTCTGCGGAGCGACCGTCAACGACGGCGTGCTCGCGATCGTGACGGGTGCGCTGGCGCACTGGCTGCGCGAGCGTCACGGACATCTCGGCACGATCCGCGTGAAGGTTCCGGTGAGCCTCCACCACGAGGGCGACGCCACAGCCAATCACGACTCCTTCTTCTCGCTCGCTGTGTCGTTGAGCGAGACCGATCCCGTCGTGCGCCTGCACACGATCCACGCCGCGACACGCGCGCGCAAGGCGGCCGAGGACGCGCGCTACCGCGAGCACCTGCTGCGCGAGCTCGCGGCGGTGCCCTCGCTCGAGCACTTCGCCGCGCGCCTCGAGCACAGCCCGCGCACGTTCGCGTTGAACGTCTCCAACGTCCCCGGCCCCCGCACTCCCGTCAGCGTGCTGGGCGCGCCGGTCGAGCACCTGCACTCGATCGCCGAGATCGCCGAGCATCACGCGCTGCGGGTCTCGGCGACGTCGCTCGCGGGCATGCTCTGCTTCGGCCTCTGCGCCGACGCCGACCTGATCGACCAGCTCCCGCTGATGGCCGCGGGCATCGAAGCCGAAGCGCAGGCTCTCGAGCGCGCGGTGCGGCTGGTCTGATGCAGTCGAGCGAGCATCATCCCATGAGCTGCCGTGCGGAGGGATCAGGCGAAGAGGCGGGCTACCGGGACGGTGAAGCCTGGGACGGCGTCGCTTAGGTCCAGGGTGTCCTCAGCGTTATAAATGTGCGTATCGCCCTGGCCGCGATAGACCGTCGCAGTTTGCTGGTCGGGGTCGAGCAGGAGCACGGCGGTCGTACCGGCCGCGAGCCATTCCAGCGCCTTCTTCTGGACGTCGTGAAAGGTGTCGTTTGGGGAGATGACCTCAGCGGCGAAATCGGGGGCACCGGGCCAGTACTTGACCGTCCTGCCGACCGCGTCCGCGCGGTCCTTGGAGACGAACGCGGCGTCGGGAGCGCGGACGGTGTCGGGATCGGTCGACAGCACGAACCCGGTCTCAGCGCCAGCGGCGACGCCAATCCCGGTCTCCTCGACATGCGCGTCGAGAAGACGCCCAAGCCGCACCGCAACCCGGCCATGCTCGAAGCCCGCAGGAGTCATGGTCCGCAGCTCTCCACGAATCAGCTCGTGGCGCATGCCGTCATCGGGCATTTGCAGTAGCTGGTCGGTGGTGGTGGTGGGATGGGCGGTAGCAACGGCCACCGGCACAATGCTACGCCCCGCTCGTGCACCGCACAAGCAGCCCGCTCGCTCAACCACGTGCCGGATACTTACGTCCCAAGAGCAGCGGTCTCGCTACGTCTCACCAGTGTCTTACGCGTATGTTTCTCGCGTGCTCCGCCTGACTTGGGGGCAATGCCGCTCAGCGCGGCGCTGTGACGACGACCGCCCCGGGGCGCTCCACCGGGCGCTCGGGCGCGACGGGCGGGGCCTCGGCGCGGCGGGCAACCTGTTCGCCACGACGGCGCGGACGCCAGATGCGCACGTACTGGGCCGCCACATAGGAGCCGAGCACGAGCAGCAGCGCGAAGACCTGGGCGGCGATCGTCTCGACATTGGGGAAGACTGAGAACCACGTGCCGGCCCAGCCGGGGATGTTCAGGCCGGGAATCGGGGTCGTGCCGATCCAGCCGGCGAGCTGCATCTCGTTGACCTCCTCGCCGACCATCACCCACAGCACGACGACGAGCATCGCGCCGGTGATGATCAACAGTTTCTTGTACGGCAGGCGCTGGTGCAGGCTGAAGGTGAGCACGCCGACGGCGGCGGTGAACAGCAGGCCGAGGACGACGCCCTCGAGCACGACGCTTGAGCCGAAACGCTCGCGCAGGCCCTGCAGGAAGATCACGACCTCGAAGCCCTCGCGGTAGACGGAGGTGAAGCCGAGCAGGCCGAAGCCGAGCAGCGCCGCGCGCGTGAGCGTGCCGTCACCTGCATCGGTTGAGCCGAGCAGCCCGCGCCGGCGCTTGTGGTGGTGGGAGATCCAGCCGGTCCAGTAGAGCTTGTGGAAGAACCAGTTCATCACGAGCAGCAGCACGATGATCGCGGGGATGCCGGTGGCCGCCTGCACCGCCAGGCCATTGCCGCCGAACATGCCGATCAACCAGATCGCCAGGAACCAAGTCGCGATCGCGGCCAGCAGCGCGAGCCCCCCGCCGAAGGCGACTGGCTTGCGGTAGGCGCGGTTGGCGCCGAGGAAGCTCGCGGTGATCGCCGCCAGCACGAGGATCGTCTCCAGACCCTCGCGAAAGACGAGCACGCCGCTGTTGATCACGGCGGTCGTCGGGCTCATCTGGTTGGCCGCATCGGTCGGATCGGGCGTGCCGCCGTGGGCGTGCCAGCCGAGGATCACGGCCGCCACGCAGACCGCGAGCACGACCCCGGTCCAGATGTACAGGCTCGTCTGCGATCCGGCTTTCTTCTTCTGGGACACGCGCGTCTCTTTCCGGAATCCCGACCCATCTGATCGGCTATGCTTTCCGGAGTGAAAGCTAGCACAACTTAGGGTGCCCTAAGTTGATCGCGTTCAGTCGCCCTCGGACCGGGCGGCGGCGCGCCGTTCGACTCGCTCGCCCAGCTCGGTCAGCCGCCAGGCGTTCGGCGCCCCGCGCGCGGAGCTCTCCCCGGTGTTCACGATCAGACCGAGGCGGAGCAGCCGACCGAGCAGCTTCGAGATCTGGCCCTGGTCGACGACCCCCGCGCGCGCAGCCACCTCGCGATTGCTCGCGCCCGGAGACTCGGCGATCGCGGTTAGCACCCGCGCGGTGCGGTAGGTCAGCCTGATAGGAGGATCAGCGGCCCCCTCACCCGAGAGCACACCGGGGTGCTGCGAGCTCGTGCCCGTCTGGACCTTCGGCACAGGCCTCGTCAGCTCCCGACGGGCCGCGCTGGGCCCCAGGTAGGGCAGCAGGATCAAGTTCATCAGCACCCCGAACAGATCGGTCAAAGGCTGCTCGCCATCCTCTCCCTGCAGGTGCGTATAGATCACCGACATGACGGCGCCGACGACGCCCTCCGCGATCAGCGCCGGGGGCTGCGCTCTACCAGCGGCGCCTTCCATGCCTCCTCGATCGATCACCTCCGCGAGCTTGCCGAGGACCTCGGCCCGGCGGCTCAGCACATCCGTGCCACCGCCCAGCGAGTGCACGACGCACAACCGCCCCAGCGCGGGTTCATCTTCGAGGAAGCCAAGGAACGCGGCCAACCCGACCCTGATCCCATCGCGCCAGCGCGGCTCGGCGTTATAGACGGGCTCGATCCGCGCTCGCGCACGCTCCACGCCCATGTTGAACGCGGCGAGCAGGCAGGCTTCCCGGTCGGGGAAGATCTCGTAGAACGTCCTGCGCGAGACGCCCGCATGCGCGACGACGTGCGAGACGGTGACTGCGCCGGCGCCCATACCGACCGCCATCTCGGCCATCGCCTCCAGGATCCTCGTCCGCTGCACCTCTTCCACGGCGACCTCTGCCTCCACCCACGTGCATGCAGGACGACGGGCGCTCGGACCAGGCGTTACGCCCTGCCGCCCCCGATTCGCGCTTGATAGTACCAATAGAGATTATCTGCCCGTCTCCGCCCTACACAGGCCGCCGCGCAGCCGGTCTCCGACCCAGTCGGAGACCCACACATCGAGCTCTCAGCTCGCCGGCGGCGCCAGCCGCAGGGGCGCGCCGTAGGGCACGAGGCAGTCCGGCAACTCAACGCCGCGATCGGCCTGCTGCCCGTTCTCGAGCAGCGCGACGAGCGTCCGGCCGACCGCGACGGCGGTGCCGTTGAGCGTGTGCAGGGTCTCGATCCCCCGTCCACCCGCGCCCGCTCCATCCTGCCTGTCCTTGCGCACGCGGATGTTCAGGCGCCGGGCCTGGTAGTCGGTCGTGTTCGAGCACGACGTCAGCTCGCGGTAGCGCTCCTGGCTTGGCATCCACGCCTCGCAGTCGTACTTCTTCGCGGCCGAGCTGCCGAGGTCGGTGACGGCGATGTTCACGACGCGGTAGGCGAGGCCGAGCTCTGAGAGGATCTCCTCCTCGATCGCGAGGATCCGCTCGTGCTCGCGCTCGGACTCCTCCGGGGTGACGAAGCTGAACATCTCGACCTTGTCGAACTGGTGTACGCGGAAGATGCCGCGCGTGTCTTTCCCCGCCGCGCCGGCCTCGCGCCGGAAGCAGGGCGAGAAGCCCGCGTAGCGCAGCGGCAGGCGCTCCGCGTCGAGGATCTCCTCGGCGTGCAGCGACGCGAGCGCGACCTCGGAGGTGCCGACGAGGAACAGCTCGTCCTCGGGCAATGAGTAGATCTGCTGCTCGGTGTCGGGCAGGAAGCCCGTCCCGTAGAGCGCCTGCTCGCGCACGAGCACCGGGGGGATCACGGGCTCGAAGCCCCGCCCGCGCAGCTTCTCGAGCACCCAGCGCACGAGCGCGAGCTCGAGCATCACCAGATCGCCTTTCAGATAGGCAAAGCGCGACCCCGACAGCCGCGCCGCGCGATCCACGTCGATGCCCTCGCCCGCGAGCTCGAGATGGTCGCGCGGTTCGAAGTCGAACGCCGGGATCTCCCCCACCTCCCTGACCAGCTCGTCCTCGGGACCGGGCGCCGCGCTTGGATCGGGCAGGTTCGGCAGCGGCGCGAGCGCCGCCCGGAGGTCCTCTTCGACCCCGCCCAGCTCGCGCTCCAGCTCCTTCGCGCGCGTGGCCACCGTGCGCATCGCGGCGATCTCCCGCTCGCGTTCCTCGGCTCCGTCCGCGGACTTGATGCGAGCGTTCGCCTCGTTCTGCTCGGCCCGCAGCCCCTCCAGCTGCGGCAGCAGCTCGCGCCGGCGCGCGTCCAGCTCGATCGCCCGATCCAGCCCCGCAACGGCCTCCGCCCCGCGGCGTTCCAGCGCCGCGCGCACGACGTCCGGTTCCTGCCTGATCCGCTTGAGGTCAAGCACCCGCGGACTCCCCCACGTCTATTTCGTAGACAGGGTGATGCTCGTGGTGGGCTCCTTCTGTGCCTGCAAGCCCGAGTACTTCGCAAGGAACCTGGCCACTTCGTGCGCTTCGGTGCCGAGCACGATGTTCTCCGGCATGATCGCGCCGGAGAAGCCCCCGTTGTGGATCGCGTACATGACCTGTTCGTATTCCTCCTTGCGGAAGTTGAAGTTCGGTCCGTTGGTCTTCACGCGGTTCTTGATGCTCGTCGCCGAGCCCTCCGCGCCGACCGTCGCCAGCGTGTGACAGCCCGAGCAGTGGTCGCGGAAGATCACGGCCCCGCGGTAGTAGGGGCTGGTCTTCGGGACCGAGATTTCCTGAGAGCCACAGGCGCTCAGGATCACGGCGCAGGCGAGCAAACCGATCGTCATCGAGGCGAGCTTCATGCGCCGGGAATATATAGGGCCGTCCAGAACCCGTGTGCGCCGAGCGTCCGCAGCCCTTCAGAACCCGTGCGCGGTGCCGGCTGCGCGCAGCGCGAGGAACACCACGACAAGCGCCGAGATCGCCATCACGCCCAGCTCGCGGCGCACGATCTCCGCGACGAGGGCGCGCTGCTCGGCTTCTGGCAGCTCGCCCACCGCCTGGGCGTCCGCGAGCCCGCGCCGGTCGAGGATCGTCTGCGCGGAGATCACCCGCAGCTGCTCGGCCACGAATGCGACCGCGAGCGGGAGCAGCGCGTAGAGGTAGAAGAGGCGTTCGCTCGAGTAGGAGCCGGCCAGCGCCAGCGCGCCGACCGCCAGCGCGTAGGCCACCGCCGAGCCCTGGCCGACACGCAACAACAACCAGAAGGCCCGGCTCGCTTCGCAGCGATACCAGCGCCAGCCCCCGAGCAGACCCGGGAGCGCGTTGAGCAGGGCGAGCGCCAGCGCGCCCGCCACGACGGCTTCAGTCAACGCGCCCAACCATCCCCTCGACCGCCCTCGATCTCGAGCCAATCGTCACCAAGTAACACTCTGACACAAGCGGTGATATAACAGCCTCGGTGCTGCGCAGCTATCTCCCGGCGATCGTCTTTCTGGTGCTCGGCGGCGCCGTCGGCGGCGCGTTCGCAGTACTCAACTCGGTACTTGGACCGCGCCGGCTGACTCCACACAAGCAGGACCCCTACGAGTGCGGCCTGCCCTCCGAGGTCAAGCAGGGAATGCGCTTCGGGATCAGCTTCTACCTGATCGCGATGCTGTTCATCCTGTTCGACATCGAGGTCGTCTTCCTCTACCCGATCGCCGTCGAGCTGCGCGCCTACGGCGGCTACGCGCTGGCCGAGACGGTCACGTTCATCGTGCTGCTGTTCGTCGCATTCGTCTACGTCTGGCGCAGGGGAGCGTTGGCGTGGAAGTGAAACGAGAGCCGATCGGTGTGCGCCCATCCCGCGGTAAGCCCGCCGGAGGAGGGGGAGCGGGCCGGGACCTACGTGTGAAGTCGCTGAACCCGAGCCAGCTGCTGCGTGGTGCCGACCTGGAGGGCGCCAACCATCCGGCGCATCTGGAGGGCACCGAGCTCGAACGCTACGTCGAAGAACGGATGCTGACGACGACGCTCGACCAGGCGGTCGCATGGGCGCGCTCAAATGCGTTCTTCCCGCTCGCCTTCGGACTGGCCTGCTGCGCGATGGAGCAGTTCCACGCCGCCGGTCCGCGTATGGACATCGGCCGCTTCGGCTTCGAAGCGTTCCGCGCCTCGCCGCGGCAGGCCGATCTGATCATCCTCGCGGGGCGCGTCTCGATCAAGATGGCGCCGATCATCCGCCGCCTCTACGACCAGATGCTCGAGCCGAAGTGGGCGATCTCGATGGGCGCCTGCTGCTCCTCGATGGGCGTCTTCAACAACTACGCGCTCGTGCCGGCGGACAAGTTCATGCCGATCGACGTCCACGTCCCTGGCTGCCCACCGCGCCCGGAGGCGCTGATGCATGGGGTGTTGAAGCTGCGCAAGATGATTCAGGACGATCCCGACATGGGCTGGCGCGATCGCTACGACGCCCGCGGCACCGAGGAGATCGTGCCCGGCACCCCAGCGGAGGAAGTCAGCGATGCAATGACCACACCTCCTCAAGACGCCGATGCCTGACGCGACGGGGCTGGAGCTGATCGCGCACGATCTGGGCGAGGCGGTCATCGAGACGGTCTACTTCCGCGAGCGCGCCACGCTCGAGATCGACCCCGCGACGATCCGCGCCACGCTCCAGCACCTGCGCGAGACGGGCTACGGCTTCCTGGCGAGCGTGCACGGCGTCGACTACTACCCCGAGGAGCCGCGCCTCGGCGTCCACTACGAGCTGCTGGACATGTCGCGGGTCGACCGCATCACCGTCAAGCTGCGCCTGCCCCTGGATGCGCCGACGGTTGCCTCGGTCACCGACCAGTGGCCGACGGCCAACCACCAAGAGCGCGAGATCTACGACATGTTCGGGGTCGTCTTCGAGGGCCACCCCGACCTGCGCCGAATCCTGATGCCCGAGGACTACGAGGGCCACCCGCAGCGACGCGACTTCCCGGTCGGCGGCGAACCGGTGATCTTCACCTACGACGAGGCCAAATGGCTGGAGTCGCGCGCGTGAGCACACCCGAGAGCCCCACGCTGTCGGAGTACCGCCGCCGTGAGCAATCGATCACCCTCTCGCCGCTGGAGCAGCCGCTCGAGGGCGGCAGCGAACTGACGGACGAGCTGCTGACGCTCAACTTCGGACCGCACCACCCCGCCACGCACGGCGTCCTGCGCCTGCTCGTCACGCTCGAGGCCGAGGTCGTGCGCGACGTCAAACCGATCATCGGCTACGTCCACACGGGGATCGAGAAGACGGCCGAGGACAAGTCCTACTGGAAGGTGATCCCCGTCGTCGAGCGGATGGACTACCTGGCCTACTACTTCAACGCGATGGCCTACGTCGGCGCCGTCGAGCAGCTGCTCGAGGTCGAGGTGCCCACGCGCGCGCAGTACCTGCGGGTGATCCACCTCGAGCTCAACCGCATCGCCTCACACCTGATCTGGTTGGGGACCAGCGCACTCGACCTCGGCTCGACCTCGATCTTCCTCTACTGCCTGCGCGAGCGCGAGCTGATCCTCGACCTGTTCGAGATGTCCTCCGGCGCGCGCATGCACACGCGCTACTTCCAGGTCGGCGGCGTCGCCGAGGACATCCCCCCGGGCTTCGAGGCCAAGCTGCGCGAGTTCCTCGCGGTCATGCCCAAACGCGCCGACGAGTACGGGGCGATCCTCAACGCCAACGAGATCGTCCTGCAGCGCCTGCGCGGCACCTGCCCGCTGGACGCGGAGACGCTGCTCGGGCTGGGCGTGACAGGGCCCCTGCTGCGCGCCGCGGGCAACCCATGGGATCTGCGCAAGGCCGCCCCCTACAGCTCCTACGAGCACTTCGACTTCAAGATCCCGGTCGGGACGGTCGGCGACAACTATGACCGCTATGCCGTGCGCCTGGCCGAGATCTACGAGTCGGTGAAGATCATCGCCCAGGCGATCGACGGGCTGCCCGAGGGGCCTTGGATCACCGGCGACCGTAAGGTCGCGCTGCCCCCTCGCCACGAGCTGGCGACCTCGATGGAGGCGCTGATCCACCACTTCAAGCTCGTCACCGAGGGCTTCCGCGTGCCGCCGGGCGAGATCTACCACCCGATCGAGTCCCCCCGCGGCGAGCTCGCCTGCTACGTGCGCTCCGACGGATCCTCGAAGCCCGCGCGGGTGCACATGCGTGACCCTTCGTTCGTCAACCTGCAGGCGCTCGCGCCGATGACCCGGGGCAGCTACATCGCCGACATGATCGCTACGACCGCGATGTTGGACCCAATTTTGGGAGGAATCGACAGATGAGCGCGCGGGAGAGCGTGCCGATCGACAAGGGCGTACCACGGTACGCCCACGGTTCGCGCGTACCCGGCTGGGACACGCCGGCCGATTTGACGAAGGACCCGGCGACGATTCCCGATGCGGCCACGACGCCTGTCCCGGCCGAGCTGCGCGCGGAGATCGAAGCGCACATGGCGCTCTACCCCGAGACGCGCTCGGCCACGTTGCCGGCGCTCGCGGCCGCCCAGCGCGTGCACGGCTGGTGCTCGCCCGAGGCGATCGAGCAGGTCGCCTGCGTGATGCGGCTGACACCCGCCGACCTCGCGGCCGTGGCGACGTTCTACGACATGCTCGACACCGAGCCCGTCGGACGCCACAGCGTGTATGTCTGCACAAACATCTCCTGCTCGCTGTGCGGCGCCGACGCGCTGCTCGCCGCGGTCGAGGACGCCGTCGCGGAGAGCACCGACGGCGAGGCTTTGTTCAACGTGCGCTCGTTCGAGTGCCTCGGCGCCTGCGACATCGCGCCGATGGCCTCCGTCGACGGGGTCTATGTCGGGCCGCTTACGACAGACGATGTCCCCCAACTGCTGGACGATGTACGTGCTGGTCGTCCCGTCTTGCCAGACAAGCAATTGGCAAAGCGAGCCTGTGCCGATACGGAGGCAAACGGGTGAGCGACAAGCTGCTGTTCAAGGACATCGACGAGCCGGGTCTGAACACGCTCGGGGTCTACGAAGCCCGAGGGGGTTACGAGTCGCTGCGCAAGGCGCTGCGGATGACTCCCGAGGAGGTTTTGAAGGAACTCGAAGCCTCGGCGATCCGCGGCCGCGGGGGCGCCGGATTCGCGATGGGCAAGAAGGTCTCGTTCCTGCCGAAGGGCGCGATGGACAAGTACCTCGTCTGCAACGCCGACGAGTCCGAGCCCGGGACGTTCAAGGACCGCGAACTGATGCAGAAGAGCCCGCACATGCTGATCGAGGGGATCGCGATCGCCTCCTACGCGGCCGGCACCAACCGCTCGTTCATCTACATCCGGGGCGAGTACGTCTTCCAGGCCGACGTGCTCGACGCGGCGCTCGTCGAAGCGCGCGACGCGGGCTATGTCGGCGAGCGGATCCTCGGCTCCGAGCACTCACTCTCGCTGATCGTGCACCGCGGCGCCGGCGCCTACATCTGCGGCGAGGAGACCGGCCTGCTCGACTCTTTGGAGGGCAAGCGCGGCAACCCGCGGCTGAAGCCGCCGTTCCCGGCCGTTCAGGGCCTCTATCAGGGGCCGACGCTGATCAACAACGTCGAGACGCTCGCCACGGTCCCGACGATCGTGCGGATGGGCGGCGCCGAGTACGCGAAGCTCGGCGTCGAGACCTCGACCGGTACGAAGCTCGTCTCGATCTCCGGGCAGGTGCAGCGCCCCGGCAACTACGAGATCGAGCTCGGCATCCCCTCGCGCGAGATCATCTACGGGCTCGCCGGCGGTCCGCCACCCGGGCGCGAGGTCAAGTGCTGGTTCCCCGGCGGCTCCTCCGCGCCGGTGCTCACGGCCGACGACCTCGACGTGCCTTACGACTTCGACTCGCTCGCGAAAGCCGGCTCGATGCTCGGCTCCGGGGCGATCATCGTCGTCGACGACTCCACGCCGATCGTCGATGTCGCGATCAAGCTCGCCAAGTTCTACCGGCACGAGTCCTGCGGCAAGTGCACGCCCTGCCGCGAGGGCACGAACTGGACCGTCAAGATGCTCGAGCGAATCGACTCCGGCGAGGCCACGCCGATGGACCTCGACATCATGGCCTCCGTCCAGGAGCACATCATCGGCAACTGCCTCTGCGTCCTCGGCGACGCGATGGCGATGCCGATCGGCTCGATGATCGCCAAGTTCCGCCCCGAGTTCGAGGCCCACATCGAGGCCGCACGCGCGCGTAACGATCGGGTCCCCACCCACACCGCACCCGCCTCCGACCAGGCCTTGGCCGCCCAGGGAGCGCTCAGTGCCTAGGCCCGAACCGAAGACGATTACGTTCACGATCGACGGACTCGAGGTGCAAGCGCCCGAGAACTCGATGCTCGTCGACGCGGCCAAGCACGGCGACGTCGAGATCCCGGTCTTCTGCTACGAGCCGAAGCTCGGCAACCCGGTCGGCGCCTGCCGCATGTGCCTGGTCGAAATCGAGGGCATCCCCAAGCTGCAGACCGGTTGCTCGACGCCCGTCAAGGACGGCATGGTCGTGCACACCCAGACCGACCGCGTCAAGACCGCGCAGCAGTCGGTCGTCGAGTTCCTGCTGATCAACCACCCGCTCGACTGCCCCGTCTGCGACAAGGGCGGGGAGTGTCCGCTGCAGGACATCACCTTCGGCTGGGGTCCCGGCCACTCGCGCTTCATCGAGCCCAAGCGCCACTTCGTCAAGCCGCTGGAGCTCTCCCCCACGATCGCGATCGACCGCGAGCGCTGCATCCTCTGCTATCGCTGCGCGCGCTTCTCCCAGGAGATCTCCGAAGACAACCAGCTCGTGCTGCTCGAGCGCGGCGCGCACTCCTACATCTCGACCTTCGATGGCCACCCCTACGTCGCGCCGTTCAGCGGCAACATCGTCGAGCTCTGCCCCGTCGGCGCGCTCACCTCGCGCCCCTACCGCTTCCGCGCGCGGCCGTGGGACATCGAGGACGCCGGCTCGGTCTGCACGCTCTGCCCAGCGCAGTGCAACGTCACGCTGACCGTGCGCGACGATCGTGTGCTGCGCGTGCTCGCGCGCGAGAACGACGAGGTCGACGACGGCTGGCTGTGCGACGCAGGGCGCTTCGCCTACCCCGCGCTCGGCGGCGACGAGCGCATCACCGAGCCGCTCCTACGCGACGGAGGCGAGCTGCGCCCCGTCTCCTGGGAGCGCGCGCTCGCGGAGGCCGCCTCAGGCCTGGCGCGCGCCGGCGAGCGGGCGGCCGCGATCGCCGGCGGACAGGCCTCGAACGAGGAGGGCCTGCTGCTCGCGCGGCTGTTCCGCGACGGGCTGGGCTCGCCACACCTCGACTCGCGCCGCGCCGGCACCCTGCCTTTGGAGCTGCACCGCGCGCTGGCCGAGCCGGCGCTGCAGGCGAAGGTCTCGGACCTCGAGTTCGCCCACGCGGTGCTCGTGCTCGACGCCGACCCGCTCGAGCACATGCCGATCCTCGACCTGCGGCTGCGCAAGGGCGTGCGCCGCCACGGCCTGCGTCTATTCGAGGCGCGCGCCGCGGATCTGTTGGACGGCTCGCGCGCCGGGGAGCTGGCCGGAGAATTGAAGGAGGGCGGCGAGGAGATCGTGATCCTGTGGGGCGAGCGCCTGACCGCCGGCCCCGACGGCGCCGCGGCCGCCCGGGCGCTGCTCGAGCTCGCGCAGACGTTGTCGTTAGCGGGCACCGCCGGCGCGGGGCTGCTCGAAATTCCCGCCGCCGCCAACGGCCGCGGGCTGCGCGAGGCCGGGGTGCTGCCGAACGCGGGGGCGGGACTGTCCGAGCTCGACGGCGAACCCGGCCCGGGCCGCGACGCTCACGCGATCGCCGAGGGCCTCGCCGAGGGCGAGCTGGCGGCGCTCTACCTGTTCCAAACAGATCCCCTGGATGACCTGCCCGACCGCGAGCTGTGGGAGCGAGCTTTGGAGCGCGCCTCGACGGTGATCGCGCACGCGACGTTCCTCACGGAGGGCCTGCGCGAGCACGCCAACGTGATCTTCCCCGCCGAGGCCTACGCGGAGAAGGAAGGGACGATCGTCCATCCCGACGGGCGCCTACAGCGGCTGCGCCCGGCCGTCGGGCGCGTTGGTGAGTTCGGCTCCTCGCGCGCGGGGTGGCAGGTGCTCGCCGAGATCGCCGCGCAAATGGATCTGGACCTCGGCGTGCTCACCGGCTCGATGGCCTCGCAAGAGCTGTTCGACGCGATCCCCTTCTACGAGGGCCTCACGCTCGAGGAGATCGGCGGACGAGGAGTGCGCTGGCAGGACCGCTACGCGGCCGACGCGGTTCCCGGAGGAGCGCGCGTATGAGCACGCTCGCGATCGTCGGCTACTACGAAGAATGGTGGGTCCAGATCCTGAAGGCGATCGTGATCTTCGCCGTAGGCCTGCAGCTCGTGCCGGTCGTGCTGCTCGCAGAGCGCAAGCTGTTGGGGCGCTTCCAGGCACGCTATGGCCCCAACCGCGTCGGCCCCTACGGCGCGCTGCAGCCACTCGCGGACATCCTCAAGCTGCTCACCAAGGAGCAGTTCCGGCCGAGCACCTCGATCGGGTTCCTGTTCGTGTTGGCGCCGCTGATCTCGATCCTGACGGCGGTCGCGGCGTTCGCGATCATCCCGTTCGGGAACGTCCAGCACATCTTTGGCGAACGCGTCGGCCTGTACGGGATCGACGTCTCGATCGGGCCCCTGTACGTGTTCGCGTTCGGCGGGATCGCGTTCTACGGGATCATGCTCGGCGGCTGGTCCTCGGGCTCGAAGTACTCGTTCCTCGGCGCGATGCGCGCGGCCGCGCAGCTGATCTCCTACGAGGTCTCCCAGGGCCTCGCGCTCGTCGGCGTGATCTTCACCGCGCAGACGCTCTCGCTGACCGGGATCGTCGAAGCCCAGAAAGGCATGTGGTACATCGTGCCCCAGTTCTTCGGCTTCCTGATCTTCCTGACGGCGAGCTTCGCCGAGACCAACCGCGCGCCGTTCGATCTGACCGAGGCCGACGCCGAGCTCGTCGGCGGCTACAACACCGAGTTCGGCGGGGGTCGCTTCGCCTCCTACTACTTCGCCGAGTACCTGAACGTGCTCGTCGTCTCCGGGATCGTCACGACCGTGTTCCTCGGCGGCTGGCTGATGCCGTTCGGCATCCACCCCCCCGGCTGGGTCGATCCGTTCGTCGTGCTCGCGAAGATGGGGATCGTCACGTTCCTGTTCATCTGGGTTCGTGCAACGCTTCCCCGCCTGCGCTACGACCAGCTGATGAGCTTCGGCTGGAAGGTGCTTTTGCCGCTGGCGACGCTCAACGCGCTGGTCACGGCCGTGCTTGTTGTGGTGACCCACTGATGACAGACAAAGCCCAAACAACAGCCGAGCTGAACGTCACGAGCTGGAGTCCCGGGGAGGATGTGATCCAGGTCCAGCGCACCCCTGCGCCGGGCGCGGCACGCGCGACCTGGCGCACCTTCCGCGAGACCGCGCGCGGCATGATGACGACCTTCGGCCGCCTCACCGAAAAGGGCGTCACGGTCGAGTATCCGGAGGAGAAGACGCCCGTCTACCCGCGCTTTCGCGGGCGGCACAAGCTGCACCGCTTCGAGGACACCGGCCTCGAGAAGTGCGTCGGCTGCTCGCTCTGCGCGGCCGCCTGCCCGGCCGACTGCATCCGCGTGGTCGCAGCCGAGAACACGCCAGAGAACCGCGTCTCCGCCGGCGAGCGCTACGCGGCGGTGTACGAGATCAACCTGTCCCGTTGCATCTTCTGCGGCTACTGCGAGATCGCCTGCCCGTTCGACGCAATCACGATGGGCCACGACTACGAGCTCTCCGACTACGACCGCTCGGACCTGATCTTCACCAAGGAGATGCTGCTGGCCGAGCCGCTCGAGCGCACGCCGCTGAGGAACGAGGGCGAGTGAGGGTCTCCGAGGCACGCGGATGAGCACGATCCTGTTCTTCATCGCCGGCATCGGCACGATCGCGGGCGCCGTCGGCGTGGTCGTGCTGCGCGACCCCTTCTACAGCGTGCTCGCGCTCGTCGGGCACCTGATCTCCCTCGCGGTGCTGTTCCTGCTGCTGCGCGCGGAATTCGTCGCGGCCGCGCAGGTCGTCGTGTACGCGGGCGCGGTGATGGTCCTGTACGTGTTCGTCGTCGCCTACGTCGGCGGCAGCGCCGCTGACTCGCTGGGTGACGAGTCGCTGCTGGGACCGCGCTTTTCCGCCTCGAACCTGCGCCTCGGCGGGGCGATCGCCGGGGGCGCGTTGCTGATCGAGCTCCTGATCGCGCTGCTCGGGACAGGGTTGAAGGCAGTCGGCGGCTACGGCGCCGGATACGCGCCGGGGCCGCGCACGTTCGGCACGCCCGCCTATATCGGCAACCTGCTGTTGACGCGCTTCCTGCTCGCGTTCGAGGCAGCCTCGTTCCTGTTGCTGATCGCGGCCGTCGGCGCGGTCGTGCTCGCCGGTCGCCGGGGTGGCCTCGAGGGTGACGATACGAAGCGCCGGCTCACGCCGCTCGACCTGATCCGCCCGCAGGGCACGGGCACCACCGCTGAGGGCGTCGGCAGCGGCGGGAGGCGCCCGGCATGAGCATCGCCTGGTACCTCGCCGTCTCGGCGATCGTCTTCTCGCTCGGCGTCGTCGGCGTGATCACGCGGCGCAACCCGCTCGTCGTGCTGCTCTGCCTCGAGCTGATGCTCAACGGCGCAAACCTTTCCCTCGTCGCGTTCGCGCGCATGTGGGGCAACGGCGACGGGCAGATCCTCGCGCTGATCGTGATGACGGTCGCCGCCTGCGAGGTCTGCATCGGGCTCGGCATGATCGTCGCGATCTACCGCCGGCGGCTGCCTGTCGACGTCGATGAGCTACGGGAACTCCAAGGATGAGGCACCACTTGAAGGGTCTGGCCAGATGAGCGCCACCACCTACGGCTGGCTCGTGCTGGCCTTTCCCCTGCTCGGGACGCTCGTGATCGGGTTCGGCTACCGGGTGTTGCCCGGCAATGTCGCGGGCGTGATCGGGACCGCCGCGATCGGCCTGGCGTTCCTCGCCGCGCTCGGTGCGCTGATCGCGATGCAGGGACACTCGGCCAGCCACCGCGAGCTCGAATCCTCGCTGTGGAACTACGCCTCGACGGTCGGCATCGACGCGCGAGTGTCGATCCTCGTCGACCCGCTGTCGGTCTACATGATCCTGATCGTCACGGGGATCTCGACGATGATCCACCTGTACTCGATCTCCTACCTCGAAGAAGATCGCGGGTTCGCCAGGTACTTCGCCTACCTGAACTTCTTCGTCTTCTCGATGCTGCTGCTCGTGCTCGCGGGCAACTTCCTCTTGCTGATCGTCGGCTGGGCGTTCGTCGGCGCCGCCTCCTACCTGTTGATCTCCTTCTGGTACCGGCGCTCGACCGCTACGAAAGCGGGGATCAAGGCGTACGTGATCAACGTCGTCGGTGACGTAGGGCTCGTGCTCGGCACGTACTTCATCTTCAAGCACACCGGCACGCTCAACTTCCTCGCCACGTTCAAGGCCGCCCCCCACGTGTTCGCGAAGGGCGAAGCGGACATCGTCGCCGGCTGCCTGCTGCTGCTCGTCGGCGCGATCGCGAAGTCCGCGCAGATCCCGCTCCACACGTGGCTGCCCGATGCGATGGAGGGCCCGACCCCCGTCAGCGCGCTGATCCACGCGGCAACGATGGTCACCGCCGGCGTCTACCTGATCGCGCGCATGCACGTCCTGTTTGAACTCGCCCCCGCCGCGCAGGACACGGGCGCGGTTATCGGCGCCGCGACGCTACTGATCGCGGGCACGATCGCGATCACCCAGACCGACATCAAGCGCGTGATCGCGTATTCGACGATGTCGCAGATCGGCTACATGATCATGGGCGTCTCCGTCGGCGCCTACGCGGCCGGGATGTTCCACCTGATGACCCATGCGTTCTTCAAGGCGCTGCTGTTCATGGGCGCCGGCTCGATCATCGGCGCGATGGGCGGCGAGCAGTCGCTGCAAAAGATGGGCGGCTTTCGCAAGGCGCTGCCGTTCACGTTCATCTGCTTCGTGATCGGCGGCCTCGCGCTGTCGGGGATCCCGCCGTTCTCGGGCTTCTTCTCCAAGGACGACATCCTGCTCGTCACAGCAGAGCGCGGCGGCTGGCACTGGGCGCTGTACGTGATCGGCTACCTCGGCGCGTTCCTCACCGCGATCTACACGTTCCGGATGATCTTCCGCGCGTTCTACGGCGACCCCGTCGCGGAGGCGAAGGAGCTCGAAGGCGGCCATCTTCACCATGCCGAGGTCCCGACGAACCCCGCCAACGGCGAGGTCGAGGACACCGACGTCGGCTTCCCCGGCCCCCACCACACGGTCGCCGAGCGGGCGCTGCCGATGAAGGTCGCGATGACCGTGCTCGCGATCGGCGCCGTCGGCGCCGGCCTCGTGCAGGTGCCGGGGGTCGACGACGTGATCGTCAACTTCCTACGTCCGACGTTCGCCGGCTCGCCGCTGTACGAACCGCACACGAAGGACGGCCTCTTGATCTTTGGCATGGTGCTCGGCACCGTGCTCGGCCTCACCGGTATCGCGATCGCCTACCGCATCTGGGTCAAGCAGCCGAGCATCGCCGTCAGCGCGCGCGAGCGGTTTGGGACGCTGTACGAGCTGTTCGTGAACAAGTGGTACTTCGACGAGCTGATCGACCTCGCGATCGTGCGCCCCGCCGCCGCCGCGGGCAACTTCGCGATGGGCACGTTCGAGCGAGTGTTCGTGCAGGACACGATGATCGGCGGGACCACCGGCCTCGTTAGAGCGGGCTCGGCCGCGGTGCGCGCCGTGCAGAACGGATTCCTGCGCTACTACGCCGCGCTGCTCGTGATCGGCGTGGCGGGCGTCGGCTTCTACTTCCTCCTCCAGGCCTGATGCCACTCTCAGTCCTCATCTGGCTGCCCGCCGTCGCCGGCCTACTCGGAGCGCTGCTCGCCGGGCGCAACGAGCGTATCCCCGGCATCCTCGCGCTGATCGGCTCAGTAGTCGCGCTGGGCCTCTCGATCGGCTACATCGCCGACTTCCACAGCGGCGGACCGGCACTGCAGCACGTCACCGACGTCGTCTGGATCTCCACGCTGGGCATCCATTACAAGCTTGGCATCAGCGGCCTGAACGTGTTCCTCGTCGGGCTCACCACGCTGCTGTTCGCCGCTGCCGTCTTGGCTTCCAATATGCGCTCGTGGGAGCGACCAAAGCTCTTCTACTTCCACTTCATGCTCGCCGAGTCGGCCGTGCTCGGGGCCTTCCTCGCCCAGGACCTAGCCCTGTTCGTCGCGTTCTTCGACCTGATGCTGATCCCCTTCTACTTCCTGCTTGGGATTGATTGGGACCCCGCCCACCCCACCACCGCGTCCCCCACCCACCCGGATCGCCCGGACCGTACTAAAGCGACGATCAAGCTCGTGATCTACACGCTCGTCGGCTCGCTCTTGATGCTCGCCGCCGCGATCGCGACCGGCGTGCTGGCCTCAGAACAGGGCGGCGGGCACATCACGTTCGTGCTCACCTCGTTGCAGGCGCTGCCGCTGAGCAAGGGCTCGCAGGAGTGGATCTTCCTGTTCTTCGCCGCCGCGTTCCTCGTGAAGATGCCCGCGTTCCCGCTGCACGGGTGGATGCCCGACGGGTACCGCGCGATGCCGATCGAGGTGCTGATGGTCTTCAGCGGCGTGCTCTCGAAGGTCGGCGCGTACGGCTTCCTCGCGATCGTGCTGCCGCTGTTCCCGCAGGCCGCGGCGCACTTCCAGGTGCTGATGCTGCTGCTCGCGCTGGCCTCGATCATCTACGGCTCCGCGCTCGCCTTCTCCCAGACCGACGTGCGCCTGATCGCGGGGTACTCATCCGTGGCGCAGCTCGGGTTCATCACGCTCGGGATCTTCGCGCTGAACCCCCAGGGCGCCCAGGGCGCGCTGCTGCAGATGGTCAACCACGGGCTCGTCGTCGCGCCGCTGTTCTTCATCATCCTTTTGCTCTCCCGCCGCACCGGCGGCTCGGAGGACGTCCGCGAGATGGGCGGGATCGCCTTCCGCGCGCCGGTGCTCGCCTCGCTGTTTCTGATCGTCGCGCTCGCGACGCTCGCGATCCCCGGCTCGAGCAACTTCGTCGGCGAGTTCCTGATCCTGCTCGGCGTCTTCAAAGCGAAGCTCGCGATCGCCGTGATCGCCTTCTCCGGCGTCGTGATGGCGAGCGTCTACGCGCTGCGCCTGTTCATCCGCGCGATGCACAACCGCGTCGGGGCGAAGGTCGAGTCCCGCGACCTCTCCTTCCGCGACGGCCTCGTGCTCGTGCCGCTCGTCGCGGTGATCCTGTTCCTCGCGCTGTATCCCCAGTTCGCGCTGCACCGCAGCGAAGGGTCGGTGAAGAGCGCCGTGTTCGAGGCACAGACGCTCGCTCACAACCCCAATGCCCAGTTCCATTACTTCGCCGGCCCCGCAAGCACCGCCGCGATCGCGAGCACCGAACCATGAACCACGTACCCCTCTTCTCCCCCGCGCTCGCCGCCGCCACCCTGAAAGGCCCGCACGTCGACTTCGCCGGGCTCTCGCCGCTGATCGCGCTGCTCGGCGGCGCCGCGATCGTCCTGCTCGTCGGTCTGCTCGGCCAGAAAGCCGCGCGCGAGCAGGCGGTGCCGGCGCTCAGCCTGGTGGCGCTCGCCGCTTCGCTCGGCCTGACGATCTGGCAATGGGGCGAAGCGAAGTCGATCCTCGCCGGGGCGATGCGGATTGACGCGCTGTCGCTCGTGCTGAACATGATCCTGATCGCCGGCGGCGCGGCCACGGTGCTGCTCGCGTGGCGCTCGCGCGCGGCGGAAAGCACCGCCCACGGCGAGTGGCACGCGCTGCTGTTGACCTCGGTCGCCGGCATGTTCCTGCTCGCAAGCGCCCAGAACACGGTGCTCGTGTTCCTCGGCCTGGAGCTCCTGTCGATCCCGCTGTACGTGCTCTGCGCGACGGGCATGTCCAAACGCGGCCGCTACCAGCGCGAGGAGCGCTCGCTGGAGTCGGGCTTGAAGTACCTGATCATCGGCTCCGTCGGCTCGGCCACGCTGCTGTACGGGCTCGCGCTGATCTACGGCGCTACCGGCGCGACCGACTTCAGCGCAATCGCCTCCGCGCTCTCGACCGGCAACCTCGCGACCGACCCGCTGACGCTGACGGGGATCGCGCTGTGCGTCGCCGGCCTCTGCTTCAAGGCCTCGGTCGCGCCCTTCCACCAGTGGACCCCCGACGTCTACGAGGGCGCGCCGACGCCGGTGACGGCGTTCATGGCGGTCGCCACGAAGGTCGCCGCACTGGGGGTGTTCCTGCGGCTGTTCGACGTCGCGTTCGTCAACGCGCAACAGAGCTGGGCCCCCGCGGTGGCGGTGCTCGCGACGATCACGATCCTCGTCGGCAACGTCGGCGCGCTCGGGCAGTCATCACTGAAGCGGATGCTCGCCTACTCCTCTGTCGGGCAGGCCGGCTATATGCTCGCCGGGGTTGTCGTCGCCACCAAGCTGGGCGTCGAGGCGACGGTCTTCTACCTCGCGATCTACGTCGCGATGAACATGGCCTCGTTCGCCGTGATCGTCGCACGCGAGCGCGAAACCACCTTCGGCGACTCGATCGATGCAGTCGCCGGGCTCGGCCGCGAGCGGCCGTGGCTCGCCTGGCCGATGACGATCTCGATGCTCGCCCTCGCGGGGATCCCGGCAACGGCGGGGTTCATCGGCAAGTTCTACCTGATCGACGCGGCCGTCTCCGGCGGCTACACGTGGCTCGGCGTGGCGATCGTCGTCGGCTCGATGATCTCGCTCGGCTACTACCTGCCGGTGATCGCCGCGATCTGGATGCGCGAGGCGCCGGCGAGCGCGAGCACAGGCGTGGCGCCCGGCTTCGCGCCCTCCCCCGCGCAGACTCCACCAACCGGACCGGGCGGGCTGCCGGCGCTCGCCGGCGGGTCCCCCGAGCTCGATGCCGAGGCGGCGGGCCATGGCGCAGGTGATGCCCTCATTGCCGGCGCCCCGGTGCAGCCGATCGTCCCCGAAATCGCCCGCCCTCAGCCCGAGGTCGTGTTCGTTGCCGCGCTCGCCGGGGCCGTGACCATCTTCTTCGGCATCATCCCGGAGCCGCTGTTCAACCTCGTCGCCCACGCCGGCAGCGCGCTCGGCGGGCTGTTCTGAGCTACAGCCGCCCCGAGGCCTCCGCGGCCGCTTCGGCATCGGTCAACTGCCGCTCCACCAGATCCAGCCCGGCCTCCCAGAAGCCCGGATCGGCGAGATCGATCCCGACGATCTGACCGAGCTCCTCAGGGCTGCGCGACCCCCCGGCGGCGAGCATCTCCAGGTAGCGCGGCACGAGCTCCGGGCCCTCCTGCTCGTAGCGCTGATAGACCGACAGCGCGAGCAGCTGGCCGTAGGCGTAGGCGTAGACGTAGCCGGGCGAGCCGATGAAGTGCGGGACGTAGGACCACCACGAGCGGTAGCCGTCGGTGAGCTCGACCGAATCGCCGAGCATCTCCCCCTGGCTCTCGGCCCACAGCTCACCGAAGCGCGCGACCGACAGCTCGCCCCGCTCGCGCCGCTCGGTGTGGACGAGATCCTCGAAGCGGTTCATCGCGATCTGGCGGAAGACCGTCGCGATCGTGTCCTCGAGGTTGCTCGCGAGCAGCGCCAGACGCGAAGCGGGCGAGGAGTCCTCCGCGAGCAGCCGTCCGAAGACGACGGTCTCGGCGAACACCGAGGCGGTCTCCGCGAGCGTCAGCGGCGTGCCCTGATGGAAGACCCCCTGGCGGGCGGCGAGCGCGAAGTGGACGCCGTGGCCGAGCTCGTGCGCGAGCGTCAGCACATCGCGCCGGCGCGAGGTGTAGTTGAGCAGCACGTAAGGATGCGCCGTGGGGACGGCCGAGGCGCAGAACGCACCACCGCGCTTGGCGGGCCGCACCGGAGCATCGATGTAGCGCCCGTCGAAGAACCCCTTCGCCAGCTCGCCGAGCTCCGGTGAAAAGGAGGAGTAGCAGTCGAGCACGATCTCGCGACCCTCGGCGAAGGAGTAGGTGACCTCGTCCGCGGTGACCGCCGCCATCCGGTCGTAGTCGGCCAGCTGCTCGAGGCCCAGCAGCCGCGCCTTCAGACGGTACCAGCGCCGGGCGATCTCAAAGCGCCCGCGGACCGCCTCGATCAGCGCCTGCACGGACTCATCGGAGGCCTCGTTTGCAAGGTTGCGCGCCGCCAGCCAGCTCGGATAGCGGCGCAGGCGGTCGTCGGTGGCCTTGTCGGCGAGCAGCGTGTTGAACAGGAAGGCGCGCGTGCGCAGACCCGGCGCGAGCGCCGCGCTGACCGCCTCCGCGGTGCCGCGGCGGACATCGCGATCGGCGTCCATCAGTTTGCTCAATGCGACATCGAGCGCGACCGGCTCCGCGGCCTGCTCGGCGCCCGCCTTGGCGGCCCCCGTCGGGGGGGTCACCTCGATCGCCGAGGTCAGCTCCTCGAACAGGCGCGACCAGGCGCTCGCGCCGGTGAGCGCCTTCTCGGCGAGGATCTTCTCCTCGGGCTCGCTCAGCAGATGCTCGCGGTAGCGGCGCGCCCCCAGCAGGTAGTGGCGGCAGAAGTCGAGGCCCTCGCCGGTCAAGAGCTGCTCGGCACGCTCGGAGCTCAGCGCAGCCCACTCGAGCTCGAAGAACAGCAGCGTCGTGGCGATCTGGGTCTCGCCCTCCTGCACCTTCTGCAGCAGCGCGCCGTTCTCGGCCGAGGCGGTGTCGGTGGAGAAGCGCAGGACGGCGTAGGAGCCGGCGCGACCGACGAGCTCGTAGATCTCCGCCAGCTCCGTCATCGCCTCCCCCAGGCCCGCGCTGTCGAGCCCGTCGAGCTTGCCGGCGTAGCGCTCGGCGAACGCCTGCGCGCGCGTCAACGCATCCTCCATCCTGCTCTGCACGCCACCCTCGCCTTCGCCGCCGACGAGCGGCTCGAGGTCCCAGGCGGTCTGCTCGAGCTCGGGATCAGCGGTCGTCGCGGACATGCACGGCAGCTTATCCGCCACGACCCGCCGCACGAGGATGCCGTCCCTACTCGTACTGCAGCGCCTCCAGCACGTTCAGACGGGCCGCGCGCCGGGCGGGGAAGATCGCCGCGAGGATGCCGGCGAGGATCGCGGCGATCACGAACACCACGAGCGTGCCCACGGGGATCGTGAAGGTGGGGTATTCGATCGCCTGCCCGACCATGATCGCGAGCACGATCCCAAGCGGAATCCCGAGCGCGGCGCCGATCAGGGCGGTGACGATGCTCTCGTGACGGATCATCCGGCGCAGCTGACGGCGGCTCATGCCGACGGCGCGCAGCATGCCGAGCTCGCGCGTGCGCTCGAAGACGGTCAGCACGAGCGTGTTGACGATCCCGAACAGGCTGATGATGATCGACAGCGAGAGCAGCACGTAGAGCAGGTTCAGCAGCGTGTCGATCCCCTGCTCCTGGCTCGACTTGAACTGGCTCTCGGTCTGGATCTTCGCGTCCGGGAAGCCCGCCAGCGCGCGCTGCAGCCTCACGGTGTTGGCGGCTGTGACGCCCCCGGCGATGTTCACGAACGTGTAGACGTTCTGCGGGTTTTCGTATTCGGCGTCGAAGCGCTGTGTGGAGATCGTGACGTCGCCGTAGGGCGAGCCGCCCTTGGGGGGCGCGTAGATGCCGCGCAGCTGCAGGTGCATGACCCGCCCGGCGGGCGTCTCCACGGCGATCGGCGAGCCGACGTGCAGGTGCAGTTCTTTGGCGTAGTCCTTCGAGACGAAGGCTCCGCTCTGACCCAATTCGGCCGGCACGGCGGGGGAGCCCTGCTGCCACTTGACCTCGATCACCCTGCTGATGTCCGGCGAGACGCCGCTGACGTTGATTTTGCCGCCGAACGCCCGGCCCGCTCCGGCGCGCACGCCCGAGACCACAAGCACCCCGGGGACGCCGCTCAGCGCCTGCGCCGAGGCGATCGAGACGGGCGAGAAGTTGTTGGTTGCCGTGAGCGCGTAGTCGGCCTTGAAGATCTGGTTCACGGAGCTCTCGAACGTCGCCTTCAGCCCGGTCGCGAGCACCGAGACGAGCGTCACGAGCGCGAGGCCGATCATCAGCGCCGAGGCGGTCGAGGCGGTCCGCGTCGGGTTGCGCATCGCGTTCGCGCGCGCGAGCTTGCCGGCCGCGCCGCCGATCCTCGTCGCGGGCCACCCGAGCACGGAGGCCAGCGGCGGCACGAGCACCTTCGCGAGCATCGCCACGCCCACGAACAGGGCCGCCGCACCGAGGCCGATCGCGAGCAGTCGTGTTCCTGTCGAGAGCCCGCCGACGAACAGGCCGACGAGCATCAGCGCGATCGCGACCACGATCGTCAAAAGCGCGGCGGGGGTGCCGAAGCGTGCGAACCGCGACGGCGGCAGCAGCGCGCCCTCGCGCACCGCGGCGATCGGCTGCACGTGCGTGGCGCGCAACGCCGGGCGCAGCGCCGCGAGCGCGGTGATCAGCACGCCGACGACGAGCGAGACGACGATTGTGCGCGTCGCGAAGATCGTGCTGGCCTGCGGCAAGTCGATGCCGAAGGAGACGAACAGCGAGTTCAGGCCCTTTGCGAGACCGAGGCCGAGGAACAGCCCGATCACCGATGCGAGCAACCCGATCACGAGGGCTTCGAGCAGCACCGAGCGCAGCACCTGGCGACGGGTCGCCCCGAGCGTGCGCAGCGTCGCCAGTTCGCGCGTGCGCTGAGCGATCGTGATCGAGAGCGTGTTCGCGATCACAAACGCACCGACGAACAGCGCGACGCCCGCGAATGCGAGCAGGAAGTCCTGGATGATGCTGAGGAACCCGTTCGTGTTGCTCGTCGCATGTTCGGCTTCCGCTTCACCCGTGCGCACCTGCGCGCTCGCCGGCAGGATCGCGCCGACTTCGCGCGCGACCTGCGCCGGCGTGTGCCCGGGCCTGTCCGCGATCGAGATCGAGTCGAGCTTGCCCACCTTGCCAAACAGCTGCTGGGCGACCGAGAATTCGAAGATCGCCATCGTGGCGCCCCCGAGCGAGGACACGCCGCCGATCTTCGCGATGCCCGCGATCCGCATCCGCTGCTCGGCGCCACGCGCGATCACGCCGATCGTCTCGCCCACGGCGTAGTGCTTGGTTTCGGCCGTGTTCGCATCGATCGCGACTTCGCCTCCTCCCGACGGCCACCGGCCGGCGACGAGCTGGAGCGGGTTGAAGCGCTGGCTGCCGTGCGCGTGCACGCTGAACGCGAGACCGGGAGCGCCACCGCTCGATATCACCTTGCCGTCCCGCCCCACGAACTGGGCCGTGTCTGAGATGCCGCCCTGCGCTTCCTTGACCCCGGGGAGCGCGCGCACGGTCGCGAGCAGCGATTCGGGGATCGAGGGCGTTGTCCGCGCGCCACCGCCGCCCTGTTCGTCGCCGCCGATCGCGCTCTTGCCGGTGACGACGACGTCGGTGTGCTTGTAGACCTGAGTGAACACCGTCCCAAACGCGGATTTGATCGTGTCGGTGAGGATGTACGTGCCGCTGATCATCGCCACGCCGAGGACGATCGCCAGGGCGGTCAGCGCCGCGCGGAGCTTGCGTCGCGCAAGGCCTTTGAGCGCAACCGCGATCACGTGGTCAGACCGCCGATCATCGCGATCACGCCGACAGTTCGCCCATCACGACCAGCACCTCGGCGGCGCTCGCACCGCTCAGTTCCTTCACGATCCGCCCGTCGGCGATGAACAGGATGCGATCGGCGATCGCCGCGGCGCGCGGATCGTGGGTCACCATCACCGTGGTCTGACCGTAGGCGTCGACCGAGGCGCGCATCAGCTCGAGGATCTCCCCGCCCGTTTTGGAGTCGAGGTTGCCCGTCGGCTCGTCGGCGAGCAGGATCGTCGGCCGCGTGATCAGTGCGCGGGCGATCGCCACGCGCTGCTGCTCACCCCCGGACAGCTCAGCCGGGCGGTGGTCGCGTCGCTTCTGCAGGCCAACCTTCGTGATGAGCTCGTCGAGCCACGCCCGATCCGGATGCTCGCCGGCGATCGAGAGCGGCAGCAGAATGTTCTCCTGCGCATCGAGCATCGGCAGCAGGTTGAAGAACTGGAAGATGAAGCCGATGTGCTCGCGGCGCAGTCGCGTCAGCGCGCTGTCGCCGAGCGCGCCGAGCTCCGTGCCGGCGATCGTGACGGTGCCCGACGTCGGCTGGTCCAGGCCCGCGAGCAGATGCATCAGCGTGGACTTACCCGAGCCCGACGGCCCCATCACGGCGACGAGCTCCCCCGCGCGCACGTCGACATCCACACCGCGCAGCGCCTCCACGGCGGTGTCGCCCTCTCCATAGCGGCGTGTCAGCGCGCGCGCCATGACGGGCGCTCCGGGTGGCGCCATCGAAGCAGCTGTCTCCCCGACTGTCGCCATATGGCTCCCAGCCTACCCGATGCGCCAACGCGGTAAGCATCGCCCGCGGCGGCATGTAGCATCGTCCGCCCGATGCACGAGACCACCCCCCAAGTCTTCCTGATCGCCCGCCCCTCGCTCGACCTCGACGGGCTGCGCGGCTACCTGCAGGACGTGGGCGGCGAGTCCTGGCTCGAGCTACGTACAGTCGACGGCGAGGAGCAGCTGAACAGCGGCGAGATGCTCGTCGAGTTCGGCGGACGCGCCTGCTACCGCAGCTGGGAGCCGGGCCTGAACCCCAACGTCACGCGCATCCGCACCGACACGCGCGAGTACTTCGCGAACATCCTGCGCTCCGGGCACGGCAGCGTGCTGGAGCACGCCAATTATTCCTTCGCCATTCGGAATTGTTCGAGAGTATTCACGCACGAGCTCGTCAGGCATCGCGCCGGCTCGGCCTTCAGCCAGGAGAGCCTGCGTTACGTGCGCCTCACCGACATCGGCTTTCGCGTCCCCCCCGCGCTGGAGCCGGTCCGCGAGCAGGTGCTCTCGATCGTCGAGCAGCTCGAGGAATTCCAGGTCTCCGCCGCCGAGCAGCTCGGGATCGACGCCGAGGGCGTGCCCTTCCACGTCAAGAAGGAGGTCACCTCCGCCCTGCGCCGCCTCGCGCCGATCGGCCTCAGCACCGACATCATGTGGACCGCCAACGCGCGCACGCTGCGCCACGTGATCGAGATGCGCACCGCCGCGGGCGCCGAGGAGGAGCTGCGCGGCGTCTTCGACGTAGTGGCCCGCATCATGCAGGCCGAGGCTCCTAACCTGTTTCAGGACTTCGCTCGTCAGGATGACGGCTGCTGGGTCCCCGAGCACCGCAAGGTCTGAGAGAGCGGAACGGTCGTCTCGAAGGCACGTAGCGGGCCTCCGGCCCCGAGGCTCGCTCGCTGGCGTCCTCGGGGCCGGCGTTTGCCCGCCGACTGACTGCTACCTACCTGCGGTGATGCCTACGACCATGGCCAGAGCCGTGCCGGCCGCGTCCACGATCTGAACCGCCGCGACCGTGATGGCGGTGCCCATGGCCGCCGTGTCCGTGACCCGAGCCACCCTGACCGCCGCCGCCGGAACCGCCATTGCCGCCGGAGCCGCCGGAGCCTCCTTTGCCGCCAGAACCACCCTGGCCACCACCTGAGCCCGGCGGGTTCCACGGCAGCAGGTATGCCCGGTAGGTGTTCACGCCCGCCGGGAGCTCGGCGTTGAAGAGCAGCTGACCGGAAGGGCTGAGCTCCGAGAAGTAAGGCAGAGCGCCCCAGCCGACGAACAGGTTTCCGTCGGCCGTCGCCTGGGCGTTGCCTTGCGAGGCGGCCGACAGCCCCTCAGGCTGATCATCGGATGAGACCAGCGTCGCGGTGTGATTCCACTCGTTCAGCTTCACCGTGATCGCACGGCTGGCCGGGAGCAATGGCGTGCCCGAGGACTCATTGTCGAAGAACGTGTACTCGTCGTCGCCGATCGCCTCGGGGTCGTGCTGCCAGGCGAAGATCTCGCCCGCGCTGTCGAGCGTCTGTCCCGGCGCCGCCTGCAGCGCGAAGCTCGAGTCCTTGCCACCGAGCTGCCAGATGATGTTGCCGTTGAAGCGGTTGACCTTGTAGGTCGTCCACGTGTCGCGGGCGTCGATCAGCAGGTTGCCGTCGGTGTCGAGCTTGACCGCATTGATGTGGAACCAGTCCCACGGTGTGCTCGGCGAGGCCGGCAACGGCTGCTCGCTCTGGCTGTACGGCACGTGGTCCGCGCTGTTCCACTGGAACAGGACCTGGCCGTTGGCGATGTCGATCTCCTGGACGACGCCGTCGATCACCGTCTGGTCGGCCGGGCCGCCGATCGATGTCAGGTTCGCCGTTGCCGTCGTGTAGGACAGGATCAGCGCCGTGTTCTGAGGAGTGATCAGGAGCTCGTGCCCGTCGGCGCTGAGCCCGTTCCCGGCGTTGACCGTCGCGATCTGCTGGTAGTGGTCGTTGTAGATGTAGTCCGTGCCGCTGGACAATCCCCCAAGCCCGGTGCCCTGCCACCAGGTCAGGACCGGCTGACCCTCGTAGGTTTGGGTGCGGAAATCAGCCGCCTCCTCACCCGCGGGGACCGACTGAAACCAGACGACATTGCCCTGCTGGTCGAGGATCTCAGGGCCGTTCGCGTACGTGGTCGCGTCGCCGAACGGGGAGATGAAGATGTCTCCCTGCCCGATGTTGCCGGTCGAGGTGAGGATCGAGACCGGCGGCGGCGCGGTCGGATCCGCCTGGGCCGCAGACACGGCGCCCGCCGCAAGCGCAACCGGCGCACCGACGGCGAGCAGCGCGGCGGCCCGTCTGAGTGAGGCGATTCGGGGGATGAGGCGGGAGAGACGAGACATTTTTGCTTCCTCCTTTGAGCTTGGGTGGGGGGGAGCCCATACAAATAGCATATTCTTGATCGAGTTTATGAAGAATGGACCAAATGGCCATTCCCCTCGCAACTCCAGCGAGCTTGCGCCGCAAGCGTGCCTGCTGGACACCGGGGCGAGCGAGATCCGGATGGGTCAACATGTAGCCGAACTGGCGGGCATAGACCTCGGCCCCGCTATCCACGATGAGATCGTGGTGGGCGGCTTGCAAACGAGGTGTCACGCTGCGACCGTCCAGCTGGAACTGCACCAAGGTGACGAGCGCTATGTGTGGGCGCCCACCGTCTATTTTTGCGATCCCTGGCCCTGGGCCTTCGGTCTGCTCGGACTCGGTGGTCTCGATCACTTCCTCGTGACCCTCAACACTTACGAGGAATGGGTTGAGCTTCGTCCTCTAAAAAACCTCTGACCTGAGCTCTTTGGCCCCGCCCAGCGCCTCCCTGGTCAGGCGTCCATCGTGGTGGTGCGCCAGGCGCCGAGCGCGAGGAACACCGCCAGCCAGCCGACCAAGACGAGCAGCGCCACACCCGTGGACAGCGTCAGGTTCGTGGCGCGGCCGTCGAGCGTCACCTGGCTGAAGTGCGAGATCGCCTGGTTGAGGATGATCTCGCGCACCTTGCCCAGCGAGCTGATGCTCGAGATCAGCGGGCTGGCGATCACCTGCCACGCGATCAGCGCGATGATCGCGCCGGGCTTGGAGGTGACCAGCGAGGCGAAGCCGACCGACACGGCACAGAGCACGCCTGTCGCCAGCAGCACGAAGCCGAGGCCGTTGAGGATTTCGGCGCCGTCGGGGGTGCTCAGATTGCCGGCGAACACGAACGTCCCGATCAGCACGAGCACGTAAGCAAAGACGATCAGCAGCCAGCACATCAACAGCGCGGCGGGCACGCGGGAGAAGAACAGCGCCACCCGGGAGCGCCCGGTGACGACGAGATCGCGGAACACGCCCGCCGAGGTGTCTCCGGTGCCCGCCTCGACGCCGATCAGGATCGCCACGAGCGGTCCGAAGAACAGGCCGCCGAGCAGGCGCATGCCGACGTGGAAGCTGTCCAGGCCGCCCGCGGGACCGAACCCTTCGATGTGACCGGTCGTCGGGTTGTATTTGGTTGGGTTCGAGGCGTGCTGGATCGCCCCGACCACGAACATGATCACGATCGGCGCGAGCGCCAGCACGAGCGCCCAGATCAGGATGCTGCGCTTCTTGCGCAGCTTGAGGAAGTCCGCGCCGAACATCTGCGCGGCGACCGTGAGCGAGGAGTCGCTCTGAGGGGTGGCGCTGGGGGCGCTCGCGGTGGGGGCTGCCGGGGCGACGGCACTCATGCCCGCACCTCCGCGCCATCGGCGAGCCCGGCCGGCGCATCGCCCGCGGGCGCTACATCGGGCTCCGCATCCAACCGCGAGGTGACCTCCAGGAAGCGCTGCTCGAGGCTGTGGCGCACGGGCTCCAAGCGCATCACGCCGACCCCCGCGCGCACGAGCGTCGCGTTGACCTCGGACGCCGTCTGCGGCTCGCCCGTGAGCGTCACCCGCAGCCCCTCGTCAGAGCGGTGCGCCTCGCCGACGAGCTTGCTGGCGCCGAGCGTTCTCAAGGCCAGCTCGGCATCGTCGACGCCGAGGATCAGCTCGTTGCGCACGGCCCCGCCCTGCGCGAGCTCGGCGATCGAGCCCTGCACGATCACCTTGCCGCGATCGACGATCGCGGCCGCGTCGCAGGTCTTTTCGACCTCGTCGAGCAGATGCGAGGAGATGAACACCGTCCTGCCCTCCTGCTCGACCATCGCGCGGATCATTTCGCGGAACTCCTGGATGCCGCCGGGGTCCAGTCCGTTGGTGGGCTCGTCGAGGATCAGCAGCAGCGGGTCGGCCAGCAGGCAGCGCGCGACGCCGAGCCGCTGGCGCATGCCCATCGAGTAGCTCTTGACCTTGTTCTGAGCGCGATCGGCCAGGCCGACGCGCGCCAGCGCCGGCTCGATCCGCGCGTGGGTCTCGGGACCGCGCACGGCCGCGACGATGCGCAGATTCTCGCGGCCCGTCAGATTCGGGTGAAAGCGCGGCTCCTCGACGATCGCGCCGACGCGCCGCAGCGCCTGCGCTCCCTGATGCGGCACGGGATAGCCGAGCACCTCCATCGTCCCGGCGTTCGCCGCGGTCAACCCGAGCAGCGTGCGGATGATCGTGGTCTTGCCCGCGCCGTTGGGGCCGAGGAAGCCGAACGCGCTGCCGCGCGGCACGCGCAGGTCGATGCCGTCGAGCGCGGTGCGCGCACCGAAGCGCTTGGTCAGGCCGGTCGTCTCGATCGCGAGCTCCACGGCGGCAGCCTTCCAGACACACCTAAAGATTCGATTAGAGTCCCCCTCTCTGCAATGCGACCACCGGGGACGCCGATGACCGAGCTGGCCACATACGAGCTGAACGACCGGATCGCGACGATCGCGATGGACGATGGGAAGGTGAATGCGTTCTCGATCCCGATGCTGCAGGCCGTCCACGCCGCCTTCGACCGGGCCGAGCGCGACGGCGCGATCGTGATCCTGACCGGCCGCGAGGGCTACTTCTCCGCGGGCTTCGACCTGAAGGTCTTCGCCGGCGGCGACGTCGAGCAGGTGATCGAGATGCTGACGCTCGGCGCCACGCTCGCCGAGCGAATTCTCGGCTTTGAGACGCCGGTGATCGTCGCCTCCCCCGGACACACCGTCGCCGCCGGCGCATTCATGGCGCTCGCGGCGGACCTGCGCATCGGAACCGACGGCCCCTACAGGATCGGCCTGAACGAGGTCAAGATCGGACTGACCGTCCCCTGGTTCGTGATCGAGCTCGCCCGCCAGCGCCTGAACCCGGCCCACTTCAACCGCGCCGTCATCAGCGCCACGATGTACGGTCCGGCCGAGGCGATCACGGCGGGCTTCCTCGACGAGGTCGTCCCGACCGATGAGCTGCGCGCGGCGAGCCTCGTCGCCGCCGCGACCCTGGCCGAGCTCAACCCCCAGGCGCACGCGGCCACAAAGCTGCGCGCCCGCGGCGACTCGCTGAAGGCGATCCGCGCGGCGATCGAGACCGAGCTGACTCCCGAGGGCCTGGGCGGCGCGCAACCGCCCGCCTGACCGAGCTCAAGCTTCGCTCGCCTGCAGCTCCTTTACGCGCCCCTCGAGCTGGGCCATCACGTCGGGGTCGCGCAGCGTCGCCACGTCGCCCAACGCGCGGCCCTCGGCGATGTCGCGCAGTAGCCGACGCATAATCTTGCCCGAGCGTGTCTTCGGCAGGTCGTCGGCCCAGATGATGCGCTTCGGGCGCGCGAACTTGCCGATCCGCTCGGCGACCGTTTCCCGGATTCCTTCGACGGTCGCCTCGTCGCCCTCGAGCTCTCCCTGCAGAGTCACGAACGCGACGATCGCTTGGCCGGAGTCCTCGTCGTGCTGGCCGATTACGGCGGCCTCGGCGACGTCGGGGTGGGCGACGATCGCGGACTCGACCTCGGCCGTCGAGAGGCGGTGGCCGGAGACGTTGACGACATCGTCGATCCGCCCGATCACCCACAGGTAGCCGTCCTTGTCGCGGCGCGCGGCGTCGCCGACGAGGTAGGTCTCGCGCCCGTATCGCGAGAAGTAGGTCTCGATGAAGCGCTCGTCCTCGCGGTAGAGCGTCCTCAGCATCGATGGCCAGGGCCGCGTCAGCACGAGCAGGCCCTGCCCCTCCTGCACGACCTCGCCGGTGGACTCGTCGCGCACCTCGGCCTCGATTCCCGGGAAGGGGTGGGTGGCCGAGCCGGGCTTCGTGGCGGTGATGCCGGGCAGCGGCGTGATCAGGATCGCACCGGTCTCGGTCTGCCACCAGGTGTCGACGATCGGGCAGCGTTCGCCGCCGATCACCTTGTGGTACCAGAGCCAGGCCTTCGGGTTGATCGGCTCTCCGACCGAGCCGAGCAGACGCAGGGAGGAGAGGTCGTGCTCGCCGGGCCACTGCGCGCCCCACTTGATGCAGGCGCGGATCGCGGTCGGCGCGCAGTAGAGGATCGTGACGCCGTAGCGCTCGATGATCTCCCACCAGATGCCCTTGTCGGGATAGTCCGGCGCGCCCTCCCACATCACCGAGGTCGCACCGTTGCAGAGCGGGCCGTAGACGATGTAGGAGTGGCCGGTGACCCAGCCGACGTCGGCCGCGCACCAGTAGACATCGGGGGCAGGACCGCCGTCCCCCTCCGCGTCGGCTCGATCGACTCCCGCGCCGTTTCCCCCGGAGCCATCGCCACCCCCGCGATCATCGCCCGTATGCAGATCGAACACGTAGCGATGCGTCGCGGAAACGCCCGTCAAGTAGCCGCCGGTCGTGTGCAGGATCCCCTTCGGCTTGGCGGTCGAACCGGACGTGTAGAGGATGTAGAGCGGGTGCTCGGCGTCGAGCTCCTCGGCCGGGCACTCCGGATCGGCGGCGTCGCAGATCTCGTCGTAGTAGACGTCGCGCCCGTCCTGCATCGCACAGTCGACGCCCTTGCTGCGCACGACGACGATCCGCTCGAGCGTCTCAAGGTCGCCCATCACCTCGTCGACGCGCTCCTTCACCGGCGCGAGCTTGCCCTTGCGCGCGGCCCCGTCGACGGTCACGAGAACCTTCGCCTCGGAGAACTCCATCCGCTCGCGCACGGCCTCCGCGGAGAAGCCGCCAAAGACGACGTTGTGCGGGGCGCCGATCCGCGCGCAGGCGAGCATCGCGACGAGCACCTCGGGGATCATCGGCAGGTAGATCCCGACCACGTCGCCGGGCTTGACACCCAGGTCCTTCAGCGCGCTGGCGAAGCGCTTGACCTTCGCGAGCAGCTCGGCATAGGTCAGATCGCGCTCCGAGCCGTCCTCCCCGCGCCAGTGAAACGCGACGCGCTCGCCCCGGCCCGCATCGACGTGCCGGTCGAGGCAGTTGTAGGAGACGTTCAGCTTGCCGCCCGTGAACCACTTGTAGAAGGGCGGATTGGAGTCGTCGAGCACCGTGTCCCACTTCTGAAACCAGTGCAGCCGCTCGGCCTGCTCGACCCACCACGCCTGCGGATCGCGCGCCGCCCGCTCGTAGACCTCGGGGTCTTTCAGCAGCGCGTGCTCGCGAAACTCCGCGGGGGGATCGAACGTCTCGACGTTGAGCAGTCCCGCAAGCTCGCGGCCGAGCGCCTCTCCGGTGGACGACTCCGATCCTCCAATCGCCATCGTCGAACCCTAACGCCCGCTCAACGGGAACACGGGCATGACCGTGCGACCGAAGGTCGAGTTCGTCACGGCGGCGGCCGACGCATACCAGGCGGCGGCAGCCGTCGCCAGGCCGACATAGCCGCCCCAATGGGTGATGTTCGCCTGCGCGCCGTCGGAGCCGATCGCCAGCAGGATGAACGTGGCCGTCAACAACACGAACACGAGCAGCACCGCCCCGCTGACGCGCAGCGCGGCGATCGTCATGTAGGCGGTGAAGATCGCCCACGCCCACAGGTACACGCCGACCGCGTTGCCGACGTTGCCGGTGACTCCCTTCGCGTAGAACACGTTGAGCGCCCAGAACGAGATCCAGAAGGCGCCGAACGAGCAGAACGCGACGGCGCCGAACGTGTTGCCGGTACGGAACTCCCACATGCCGGCGAGCAACTGCACGATCCCGCCATAGGCCAGGGCGAGACCGAGCACGACCGGCAGGCCCCCCTTTCCGTCGACGAGGTTCGAGTTGAACATCGAAAGCACGAACGTGGTCATCGCGAACGCGCCCAGTCCCAGCGGGCCGGGATCGGCCGGTTTCCAGCCGACGGCTCGATCCCCCTCGCCCCGCGTCGGATCCTGCCCGCGCGCCGCGTCCCGGCGCTGGATTGTCGCTGCCTCCATGGAAGTCCTCCTCCCGGACCGCACCCGCTGCCGGGGCGGAATCGACGATGCCTATATGCGCTGCTGACCCGAGTCGCGGGAGACACGTCTGAAGGCGGTTTCCCGCGCTCTTCCAAACTTATTCCCAAAAAGGCGAGAAACCAACCCATCGGCGGGCAAGATCATCCGCCCGGGCCAGCGGCCGGAGGCGCCGTAGGCCATTGTGGCCCACAGCCCCCTGGCAGCGGGCTACTCGCGCTGCCCTTCGCCGCTGCGCGCGCCGCGCTTGCGCCGGCGCTTGCCTGAGGAGGAGGAGGAGGAGGAGGAGCTGGCGCCACCCAAGGCCGGCGCGGAGCCGGCGCCGCCACCGGCCCCGGCTCCCGCGAGCGCCGTGTCCCCGCCGAGATCTCGTGCGGCGCGCTGATCCGCGCGCGAGGGCCACGGGCGCGCTTCGCCGGTGCTCCAGGCCGGGGGGTCGCCACCCGGCCAGCGCTCGGCGCAGAGCAGGCCCATCGTGACCAGCCAGAACGCGGGCACGAGCTCGAGCGTGGCGCCGCCGATCGGCAGGAAGATCAAGACGCCGGTGATGATTCCGAGCACGCCCACCCAGCGGACGAGCAGGCCGACGCGCATCGCGCCGAGCATCGTCATGATCATCCCAGCCGCCAGCGCGAACCCGGCCAGCAGGTCGAGATAGTCGCTGATCACGTTCGCCGGACCCGTCGTGAGGGCGCGTTCGACCGCGTGGCCGGAGAAGTCGTGGCCGACGACGAAGTGGTGGGTGAGCAGCGCGCTGACCACCTGGTGGGCGACGCTCACCAGCGCCACCGCCACGCCGCCGAACAGCACCAGCGGGCGAGCCCCACGCCAGGTCTCGGGGCGGCGAAAGCGCGTCGCGTTGACGAGCAGCAACAGCACGAGCGTGAGGCCGGCGATCGCGATTCCGGCGAGCACGCTGCCGGCGATCAGCGGCAGGGAGTGATGGCTGATGAACTTGACCTCGGCCGCGCGCGGGCTGACGCCCGGGCTGGCGACGCCCGAGAGCGCCGGTTCGATGCCCTGCAGCAGGCCCACGGTGGGGGCGCCCTTGAGCGTCTCCGAGATCGTGATCCCGCTGAGCAGGTAGAGAAACCCGCAGGCGAACGCCGGCACGCTGAGGCGACGGCGCCACTCGGCCTCGCGCGCCAGCTGCGCGGTGATCTCGCTCTTGCTCGGCATCGGCAGGGCAGTCTACGGGGAGCTCGTCGATCGGGGACACGAGGCCTCGCACCCCACTAATTCCCTGCCCGGGGGCTCCGTTACCGGAGGCGGGTGGCCTCCCTCGCTAGGATGACCCCATGGAGAGCGGCGGCCTTGGAGATCTGTTCGGCGATCCCGAGGAGCTGCAGCGGCGTCTGGCCGAGTTCGCCGAGCAGATGCAGGGCAACCAGAAACTCGTGTGGGCGGACAACGCGATCAAGCTCGCGGTCGACATGACGGTCGCGGCAGTCGAGCGGGTCAACCTGCAGGGCAACGCCGAGGCGCAGGCGGAGCAGATCCGCACCGTGATGGCGCGCGTGTTCCCCGAGGCCGTGACGCTCGTGCGCGAGGCGCGCGAGGGACTCCAGTAGCGCCCCGCCGTCGGTCGCAGTCCCCCGCTCGCATCTACCCCGCTCGCATCTAACCCAGCTCGCACTTGCATCAGTAGCGCGAGGGCAGGCTGGGCCGCGGGCGCCGTGGGTCCGGCGGCGGCTCGTCGTCGTACGGAGAATCCCCGTCCAACGGCACACCCGCCCGCTCCGCGGCGCGCTCGGCATCGCGCGAGGCGCGGCCGGCACGGATCACCTCCCCGAAGGAGCGGAAACGGAAGATGAAGACCACCGCGCCGAGGCCGACGAGCGCCGTGAAGACGGCGATCGCGAGCTGCTGACCGACGGAGTAGGCCGCGACGACCGCGGTCGGGGCGGCGCCGGCGAAGACCTTGACGAGCAGCGCCTGCTGCACGCCGGCGCCGCCGGGCGTGAACGGGACCGCGCCGGCGACCTGATTGACGCCGAACACGAGCAGCACGTTCGTGACCGAGCCGCCGACGCGGAACGCGTCGAGCATGAACCAGAACGCGGCCGCCCGGCACAGCCACCCGAGCGCCTGTAGCGAGGCGACCTCGCGCAGGTAGCGGGGCCGGTCGGAGAGAATCGTCATGCCCTGGCGCACGCGCGCCCAGAACGCGCGCGCGCGGACGGACAGAATCGCGAAGGCGACCAGCGCGAGGATCGCCAGGGCCGTGATCAGGAACAGCGTGAAGCGCCAGTGCGCCGCCAGGTAGGAGATGTCGAAGGAGTCGAGCTTGGAGAAGTCCGGCGGCTTCGGGAAGACGCCCTGCGTGAAAGCAAAGATCAGCACGAACACGCCGACGGTCACGTCGAACACCGCCTCCACGAAGAACGCGGCCGCGACCGTCGGGTAGCTCGACCCGGGGACGGAGGAGCGCGCGAGGAACAGCTTGATGATGTCGCCCCCGCGCGCCGGGACGACGTTGTTGAAGCCGACCGCCGCGAAGTACGCGCCCCAGATCCGCCGCCATTTGATCGCCGACGCCGGGTAGGCCGCGCGCAGGCTGTTGTAGAACGCGCGCGAGCGCAGCGTCAGGTTCAACCCGAAGAACAGCAACCCGAGCAGCAACGCCCCCCAGTGCACCGCCTCGAGATCTGCGAAGAACTGGCCGACCGCGGAGAAGAACGAGCTGAGGCTCTGGCCAATCGAGGTCGCGGCGAGCAGCAGCGGGGGCAGGAGCCGGGGCACGACCTCAAGCGTACGGAGCCTATACGGCTGTAGGGCTCGCCTTCTCCAGCGCCGCCAGCACCAGCGCGTCGTGCTCGGCCGGCTTGACCTTGCGCAGCACCTCGGCGACCTTGCCGTCCGCATCGATAACGAACGTGGTCCTCTCGTTCCCTTTATACGATTTCCCGTACATGCTCTTGGTTGCCCACACCCCGTAACTCTCGGCAACGGCGTGATCCTCGTCGGCGAGGAGCGTGAAGTTCAGCCCCTCCTTGTCGTGGAACTTCTTGACCTTCGCGACAGGATCAGGGGAGATCCCGAGCACAGCAGCGCCCGTCTTGGCATAGTCGGCCTCATGGTCGCGCACGCCGCAGGCCTGGACGGTACAGCCTGGGGTTGAAGCCTTTGGGTAGAAATACAGCACGACCGGCTGGCCGCGTAGATCCGAGAGCTTGACGGAGCTGCCGTCCTGGTCGGGCAACTCGAAGTCGGGAGCTTGGTCACCTTGTTCGATCATGGCCGCATCCTAACCGTCTCCGAACGACCGGCGACCGTCACCCCTCCCCACTCCTCGGGGGCGACGTCGGCGAGCGTCTGCGAGAAGGTCCACTGATGACCGGCAGTGTCTACGGCGGTGTACTGGCACTCCCCGAACGGGAAGTCTCTTGGCTCCTGAAGGATCCGCGCGCCGTGCTCGCGGGCGCGCTCGCAGTGCGCCCGCGCGTCCTCCACGCGCACCATCACCGAATGGGTGACCTCATCCGGACGGGGTGGCCGGCGATCGCCACGCACGTCCCCCACGATAACGGCGCCGTCGCCAAAGCTGAGCTGCGCTCGGTGGTTCTCGCCGATCCAAACGCGCTCGACGAAGCCGAATGCCGTCACCAGCCAGTCGACCGCCTCGCGCACATCCTCGTAGATGAGCACGGGGATGACGGTCGAGCTTGGGATCGAGCGATTGAGCTTCACGAGCGACAGCAGCCTACATCGGTCGTCACCGACGAGCGCGCGTAGCTGTCGACACAAGCCGTAGTCCGACTGACCTACTCCGTCAGGGTGCTTCCTACTTCAGCAGCTTCGACAATCGCCGGTCCTTCAATGTCCGCCCCTCCGTCTGGCAGGTCGGGCAGTAGGCGATCACGTAGCTCTCGAAGTGGACCGACTCGAGGGTCGTCCCGCAGCGCGGGCAGGGCTCGCCCTCGTGGCGGTGCACGCGCAGGGGCATCGGCAGCTTGTCGGGGATCGGGAGCGTGACGTTCTCCTCGTAGTGATCGATCGCGCGGTCGAGGGTACCCGTGATCGCCTCCCGCAACGCGGGGAGCTCCGCGGCGTCGAGATCGGCCCCGCGCTTGTACGGCGAGAGCTTCGCCTCCCAGAGGATCTCGTCGACCCACGAGCGGCCGATCCCGGCGATCGTGCGCTGGTCACGCAGGAGCGCGTGCAGCGGCCGCGGCGCATCCAGTATCTCGCCAAGGTCCCCCGGCGGCTGCGGCCACGCTTCGGGGCCGAGCGTCGCGAGCGCCGGGTCATCGTCGAGCTCCGCGGCGCGCAACAGCTTCACCCAGGCGGCCTGCTTTGAGCCGAACTCGCGCAGGCGCAGCTCCCATTCATCGCCGGGCACGAGACCCGCCCCCTCGCCGTCGCGTTTCGATGCCTCGCCGTCGCGCCCGGCAAGCGCCACCGCCGCGGGACGCACCCGCAGCAGCAATCGCGACGTGCGATCGCGGGGACCAGCCCGCTTCCCGTACAACTGCAGACGGCCCGCGGACATCAGGTGGATCAGCAGCACCAGCGGCTCGGTGGGACCATCGATCCTCACCACGAACTGCTTGCCCCTTCGTTCAACACCCGCGATCTTCTGCCCCGCCAGGACGGAGAGCGGCGGGTCAAACGTCTTCAGCGCGTTGATCCCCGGCGCGAGCGCCGACTCGATCTCCGCGCCGGCGAGCGCACGGTCGAGCAGGCGTGCCGTGATCTCGACCTCGGGCAGCTCGGGCATAGATCACCCATCCTAGGCAGACGGAACCCGGTCATCCCAAGCTTTGGATAGCGTTGCCGACCATGCCCGGCACGATCGCCCCGGACGACATCGTCGAGACCTTCGCCCAGGCGGAGGGCAACGCTCGCCCGCCACTGCTCGTGCTCGAGCCGCTGGCCCGCTTCCTCGATGAGCACTCGATCGGCACGGGCGGGGAGATCGCGGCGAGCCCGATCGGGGAGGGGCACTCGAACGTCACCTACCTGATCGAGCGGGATTCGAATCCCGCCCACCCCGAGGTCGTCCTGCGCCGTCCTCCGCGCGGGCCACTGCCGCCGAGCGCCCATGATGTCCTGCGCGAGGCGCGCCTGCTGCAGGCGCTCGCCCCCACCCCCGCGCGCGTGCCCGCGGTGCTTGCCGTCTGCGACGACGAGTCGGTGATCGGCTGTCCCTTCTACGTGATGGAGCGGATCCCCGGCGAGGTGATCGTCTCGAGCGTGCCCGCGGCACTGGACTCGCCGGCCGAGCGCCGGCGGATCGGCGAGCAGCTGATCGAGGCGCTCGTCGAGATCCACGCGGTCGACTGGCAGGCGGCCGGCCTCGAGGGCTTTGGCAAGCCGACCGGCTACCTCGAGCGCCAGCTGCGCCGCTTCGGCGGGCTGTGGGAGATCAACAAGACGCGCGAGATCCCAGCGGTCGAGCGCGTCGGCGCGTGGCTGGCCGAGCATCTGCCGAACCCCAACCCGCCGACGCGGGCGACGATCGTGCACGGCGACTACCGACTCGGCAACACGATCTTCGCGGCCGAGGCGCCCGCGCGGCTTGCGAGCGTGCTCGACTGGGAGATGGCGACGATCGGCGATCCGCTCGCGGACCTCGGCTACCTGTGCATGATGTGGACCGAGGGCGGCGACCCGAAGGGCGGGATGCGCGAGTACCTCGGCGGGGTCACGCGCCGCGAGGGCTTTCCCACGCGCGCGCAACTGATCGACCTCTACGAGCAGCGCTCGGGCCGCTCGATGGGAGACATCCGCTGGTACACGACTCTGGCCCTGTGGAAGTCGGTTGTGTTCATGGAGGGCAACTACAAGCGCGCCGTCGCCGGCGCGACCGACGACCCGTATCTGAAGCAGTTCGGCGAGGGCGTCGTCGAGCTGGCCAAGCAGGCCGAGGGAGTGGCGCTCGGGGATGACTGAGGGCTCGGTGGAGAACAGCGCCGATCGGGAGAGGGCAAACGGCAGGTCTGGGCCCGTCGCTACCGAGGCGCCGGCGCACGACGCCGACTCCGACTCAAACGGCGCTCCCCTGCTCCGCACCGGCCTCCTAATCGACTGGGGCGGGGTGCTGACGACGAACCTGTTCGCCTCCTTCCACGCCTACTGCCTGCGCGTCGAGCTCGACCCCGAGATCCTCGCGGGACGCTTTCGCAAGGACCCCGAGGCGCGTGAGCTGCTGATCGCGCTCGAGAAGGGCGAGATCGACGAGCCAGCCTTCGAGGTGCACTTCGCGAAGCTGCTCGGCGTCGCGCCCGACGGGCTGATCGACGGGCTGTTTACTGAGGTCGCGCCGGACATCGAGATGCTCGACGCCGTGCGTCGCGCCCACGTCGCCGGGATCCGCACGGGGCTCGTGTCGAACTCCTGGGGCGTGCATCGCTACCCGCACGAGCTGTTCGAGGAACTGTTCGACGGCATCGTGATCTCCGCCCAGGAGGGGATCCGCAAGCCCTCGCGACGCATGTACGAGCTCGGCGCCGAGCGCGCGGGCATCGCGGCGGAGGAGTGCGTCTACGTCGACGACCTGCCGTTCAACCTCGCCCCCGCAGAGGAGCTCGGGATGGCCACCGTCCACCACACGAGCGCCGAGACGACGATCCCGCGGCTCGAAGCGCTGCTCGGTATCGCGCTGTCGGCCGACGCCGAGCCAGACGCCTCGCCGCGATAGCAACCCGCGTAGTAGCTGTCCATGTCCGGCTGCGGTAGCTACCGCGTAGTTCTCCGGCCCAAACCGCGGCATAGATCGCACGGTGCGCGCCGTGGGACGCCGATGGCAGAAGTATGCAAGCCATCTCGAAACTGCTGAGCACGTTGAAGCGGTCCCGCAGCAACCGTGCGCGCCTGGAGGACAAGGCGGCGCACGCCACCGTCTACGTCACACGCGACGGTCGCGGCCGCGTGATCGGCGCTCGCTAACGCCTGTCCCGCCCGGCCCGCTCAGCCTCTCTTGCCGCGGCCGTACAGCAACTTGAACGCCCCCGCGAGCAGCTTCGAAGTGCGTGCCTTGTAGGGGAACATCGTCAGGTCCTTCTTGCGCGCGAGCGCGCGCGGGGTGACGAGCAGAGCCTGCTGGGAGCAGTACTTGCGGATCCCGCCCGCGCCGTGGCGCGAGCCGAGGCCCGAGGCCTTCGCGCCACCCATCGGCAGCTCCATCGCGAAGTAGTTGACGATCGCGTCGTTCACGCAGACGGCGCCCGTGTCCAGGCGGCGCGCGACCGACTCGGCGTGCGCGGTGTCGCGACCGAAAACCGAGCCGGCGAGGCCGTAGACGGAGTCGTTGGCCAGGCGCACGGCCTCCTCCTCGTCGGCGACCTTCATGATCGGCAGCGTCGGCCCAAAGGTCTCCTCGGTCATGCACTTCATCGTGTGGTCGACGTCGACCAGAACCGTCGGCTCGAAGAAGTCACCGCCGCTATCCGCGCCAGCGCCCGTACCTGTGCCGCGCTTGCCACCGACGAGCACGCGCGCGCCCTTTGCGACGGCGTCGCTGACGTGGTCTTCGATCACATCCAGCTGCGGCGCGAAGGTGACGGCGCCGACGTCAACGCTGCCCGGGGCGCCGCTGCGACCCTGGCGCAGCGCGCGCACCTTCTCCGAGACCTTCGCGACGAACTCGTCGTACACGGGCGCCTCGACGTAGGCGCGCTCGATCGAGATGCACGTCTGCCCGGCGTTCATCATCGAACCCCACACGGCGGTGTTCGCGGCGCGCTCAAGGTCGGCGTCGCGCAGCACGACCATCGGGTCCTTGCCCCCTAGCTCCAGCGAGGCCGGGATCAGGCGGCGCGCGGCGGTTTCGGCGACCTTGCGCCCGGTCTTCGTAGAGCCCGTGAACATGATCATGTCGACCTGCTCGATCAGCGCAGCGCCGGTCTGACCGCGGCCGGTCGCGATCTGCAGCACGTCCGCGGGCAGCCCACTCTCGCGCAGGCCCTCCGCGAGCAGCATCGAGGTCAGCGGCGTGACCTCGCTGGGCTTCAGGATCACGCTGTTGCCGGCCGCGAGCGCGGGGATGCAGTCGCCGAAGGAGTTGATCAGCGGGTAGTTCCAGGGACCGATCACGCCGACCAGACCGAGTGGGCGATGACGCAAGATCAGCTTCTTACCCTTCACCGCGACCGCCGCTGAGCTCACGCGCTCGTCCTCGAGGTACTTCTCGGCGTTCTTCGCCCAGAAGCCGAACGCGCCGCCGCCGTAGGCGATCTCCGCCAGGCGCGCGTCCTCATAGGTCTTGCCGGTCTCCGAGACGATCGTCGCGGTCACGCGGTCGGCGTTGTCCATCAGCCACTTCTGCATCCTTCGCAGGACCTGCGCGCGCCCCTCGAAGCCGTATGCGTCCCAGCCGATCTGCGCGGCGCGGCCGCGCGTTGCCAGCTCGGCCACCGCGGCGGCGTCGAGATCGGGGACAGTCCCGATCTGCTCGCCCGTGCCCGGGTTGATGACGGGAATCTCCGCGCCGGTGGGATCCCCGTTCTGAACTGCGCCGTTGGAGGTCGCGGGTGCCTGTTGCTCGACGGTCGCCATCTCTATCTCCCCTGCTCGTTCTCGCTCGTACGAACAGGCTACTCCGAGATCGCAACCGTGACGATCCCGACCGGGTTGGTCGGACGGTCGCCGCCGTCGGTGCTCACGCCGTCGAGCTTGTCGACGACGTCCATCCCGTCCTTGACCTCGCCGAAGACCGTGTGCTTACCGTCCAGCCACGGGCACGAATCCGCGGTGACGATGAAGAACTGCGAGCCGTTCGTGTTCGGGCCCGCGTTCGCCATCGCGAGCGCGCCGCGGACGACCTTGTGGTCGTTGAGCTCGTCCTCGAACGTATACCCCGGGCCGCCGGTCCCCGTGCCCTGCGGGCAGCCGCCCTGGATCATGAAGTCCTTGATGATGCGGTGGAACGTCAGCCCGTCGTAGAACCCGTCGCCGGTGAGCTTCTTGAAGTTCTCGACCGTCTTCGGCGCATCCTCGTCGAACAGCTCAAACGTGATCGTGCCTTCGGTCGTCTGCATCGTGGCGGTGGACATTCGTCTCCTCTGTCGGTCGGACTGGGTCTGTCGGCCACGATAGCTCAGCGTCTATGCGATCGGCCTGCGACATCAAAGTCGCGACACTCAGGGAAGCCTGTCGATTCTCACCAGATAGGCGCGCTCGTCCTTCACAGGGACACGGCCTCGGCGTAGATGCGCTCGCGTAGATGCGGGCTTACGCCGCCGTCGCTGAGCACATCGACGTGGGTGCCGAGCATGTCCTCCAAGTCCCTGCCACAGCCCCACGAGGTCGATCAGGCTGCGTCCCGGCTCCATCTCGACCAAGAGGTCCACATCGCTCAACGCGCCCGACTCGCCGCGCACCACCGAGCCGAACACACGCACGTTGCGCGCGCCGTGGCCGATAGCGCAGCCCAGGATCTCCTCTCGCCGGGCACGCAGCCGTGGAAGGTCAATTTGGATGGGCACGGAGCTCATGCTTGTGACCACGTTATCGCCGCTTAGGTGCTCACGAAAGCGACAAGCGTGGGAGCGTCGCTAGCGCGCGACGCGCTCGAGGCTCAGCGTCTTGGGCTCGCGGTGGGGTGGGCGGGACCCAATCGTTGTCCCGTCGAGCGCCTCGATCACACGCTCGGCCTCGTCCTCGGGGACCGAGAGGAAGGAGAAGCGGTCTAGCACCATCACGTCGCGCACGGCCTCGCCGTCGAGACCGGCCTTCGCGGTGACGGCGCCGACGATGTCCGCCACCCGCAGCCCCGCGGCGCGGCCGCCGCCGAGCACGAGCTTCGCGTAGCTCGCATCCTTGCTCTGCGCGCGCTTCACGCCCGGCTTGGAGTGCCGGCGCGGGCGCTCTTTGACGGGAGTCGGCGCGCTCTTCGCGCCCGGCTCCCAGGCGGCGATCGACATGCCGATGTGCTTCTCGATCGCCTCCAGCTCGCGCTTCTGGCGCGCCTCGACGAACGTGATCGCGCGGCCCGAGCGCCCCACCCGGCCCGTGCGCCCGATCCGGTGCACGTAGGTGTCGGGGCTCGTCGGCACGTCGTAGTTGATGACGTGCGTCACCGTGGAGATGTCCAGCCCGCGCGCGGCCACGTCGGTCGCCACCAGGATCGGCACGCGGCCGCCCTTGAACGCGAGCATCACGCCGTCGCGCGAGCCCTGTGACATGTCGCCGTGCAGCGCCCTCACGTTCATCCCCCGATCGCGCAGGATCTTGAACAGCTGGTCGCATCTGATCTTCGTCCGCACGAACACGATCGTTTGATTGGGATGCCCGCCCGCCGCCTGGGTGGGCGTCGATTCCATCTCCGCTTTGAGGACCTCGACGAGCTTGTTCGCCTTCTCCTTCGTCTCGACCGGAAGCTGGAACTGCGCGACGGTGTCGATCGTCAGCGTCGCCGCCTTGACCTGAATCGTCACCGGGTCGTACAGATACCGATCCGCGAGCGCCCTGATCGGCGGCGGCATCGTGGCTGAGAACAGCGCCGTCTGGCGTCCCGACGGCGTCAGCGAGAGGATCTTCTCGACGTCCTCCAGAAAGCCCAGGTCGAGCATCTCATCGGCCTCGTCGAGCACCACGAAGCGGCAGTCGTGCAGGACCAGCGAATGGCGCGAGATCAGGTCGAGCACGCGGCCGACGGTGCCGACGACGACGTGCCCGCCGGCGCGCAGCTGCGCCTGCTGGGTGCGAATCGGGGCGCCGCCGAAGACCGCGACGACGTCGATGCCCTTGTGCGCGCCGTAGGTTCTGAGCGCCTGCGTGACCTGGATGCAGAGCTCGCGCGTCGGCGTCAGCACCAGCGCCTGCACCTCGTGGACCTCGGGGTCGATGTACTCCGCGATCGGCAAGCCAAACGCCGCCGTCTTGCCCGTCCCCGTCTGCGCCTGGCCGATCACGTCCCTGCCTTCGAGCACCGACGGGATCGCCTGCTCCTGGATCGGGCTCGGCGACTCGTAGCCCACGTCTTGCAGGGCCTTCAGGGTGGACTCGGACAGGCCGAGCTCGGCGAACGTCTTCGGCATCTTCTCGGCCATGAGCTTACGGACTTCCGGGCGCTCGCCCCTATAAGGTCCCCGCCGATGTCGATCACCGTTGTCGGATCAATCGCCTACGACGCCGTCAAGACGCCCTTCGGAGAGCGCGAGCGGATGCTCGGCGGTGCCGCCGTGCACTTCGCGCTGGCCGCCTCGTTCTTCGACCGGGTCCACGTCGTCGGCCCTGTAGGGGAGGACTTCGGCGAGGCCGAGCTGCAGGTGATGCGCGACCGGGATGTGGATGTCTCCGACATCGAGCGCGTCGCCGGCGGGAAGACCTTCTTCTGGCGCGGCGAGTACGGCTGGGACCTGAACTCGCGCGAGACGCTCGACACGCAGCTCGGCGTGTTCGAGGGCTTTGCGCCGAAGCTCTCCGACGCCTCGCGCGCGAGCGACGTGCTGTTCCTCGCGAACATCCAGCCCGACCTGCAGCGCGAGGTCCGCGCGCAGCTCCCCGCCGCGCGCTTCGTCGCGCTCGACTCGATGAACCTCTGGATCGACATCGCTCGCGACTCTCTGGTGGAGGCGATCTCCTCAGTCGATTGCGTGATCCTCAACGACGCCGAGCTGCGCCAGCTGACGGGCAAGCCGAACCTCTTCTCCGCCGCGCGCGAGGTCCTCACGTGGGGACCCCGGGTTATCGTCGCGAAGCAGGGCGAGTACGGCGCAGCGCTCGTGACGGCCGAGCGCTTCTTCTCGCTGCCCGCCTACCCGCTCGAGACCGTGGTCGACCCGACCGGCGCGGGTGACACCTTCGCCGGCGGGTTCGTCGGCTACATCGCCGCGCACCTCGACGACGATCGCGCCGCCGCAGACGGAGATCGCCTCTCGGACGAGCTGCTGCGCGCGGCGATGGCCCACGGCACCGCCCTCGCCTCGTTCAACGTCGAGGAGTTCGGCACCGAGCGCGTCGTGCGCCTCGGCGAGGCGGAGATCGCCGGGCGCGTGGCCGAGCTGCGCGAGATCACCAGCTTCAGCGGCGCCCCCGCGATCGGCTAGGGGCGTCGCAGGGACAGAGGCCAGCCCGCCTCTCCGCCGCCGGTGGGAGAACGCCGAGAGGGAGGCCGCTCGAAAGCGACCTCCCTCGTGAAGGCCCTACGGGTGGGGGTCCCGGAGGCTTGGTGGCGTGCGATCCTCGCCGGCTCGCCCCGGCGCACGCACAGCTGCAGCTCAGACGATGAAGCCCGTGCCTTTCACGGCGGTCAGCACTTGGGCCGCGGTCAGCGGCGTGTCGAACGGGCCATTCGGGGCGATTTCCTTGCCGGACGGGATCGCGCCTTCATTGAGCAGGCCGATCACGCTCGCATGGCGCGCCTCGATCGTGAGGATCGAGATCGCGGCCTTCACGTAGGCCGCGGACTTGATGTTCAGCGCCTGGCCGGAGTAGGCGTGCACGCCCGTGTTCTCGAGCACCTGGGCGGTCTTCATGAACATTTCCGGGCTCGTGTTGGCGCCTTTGAAGTTGAAGGCCGGTTCCTTCGCGGCCTTCGCGCCGAGCGCCTTCTTCAGGAACGCGACGTGCGCGTTCTCGTCCTTCGTGACCGTCGCGAGGAACGCCGAGACCTGCGGGGTGAGCGACATCTTCGCGGCGCTCGCGCCGTTGTAGAACGCCGCCTCCAGATACTCCAGCGTGAGCGCGTAGTTGAGGATGCCGATGTCGCCCTTGCCGAAGCTCTTCGGGGGTCGACCGCCGCCGGCCGCGAGCGCGCTCGGCGCCAGGGTCCCGAGCAGCGCGCCGCCGCTGACGGCCGCGCCGCCGGCGATCGCGGACTTGCGCAGGAACGATGCGCGCGTGTCGCCCTTGGGCAGACCGTCGAGCGCCTCCTCATAGGCCTCCGTGACGGCGCCGTCGGGGTTGATCTCTTTGAGGTTGATCGAGTGGCTCATGGTGATTCTCCTAGGTCATCTGCGGATGGTTGGATGAGCGGCTCCTTGTCCAACTCGCCCAATGACTACTGCCGACCTATTCGCATAGGAGCCGCGAGCGGATCAACGCCGGGGCGAGTCGTCGCGTCCGGCACGCCGCGATCCCTGCCTGCGAGCCGCCCGAACCTTCCGCTCCTCGACACCTGGGCTTCGTGCACCACGGGCTTTCGGCGACGGCACCCATCGGGCATCGTGCCCGCGCCACCCGCACGTGCGAGAATCGCGCCGATGAGCGCCTCCCCTCTCTCCTCCGTCCTCTCCGACGGCACGATCGCGCGACTCGTCGGCGAGGGCAAGATCAAGATCGACCCCTGGGACGCGAGCCTGATCCAGCCGGCGAGCGTCGACCTGCGCCTCGGCGACTCCTTCCGGGTCTTCCACAACCACAAGATCACCGCGATCGACCTGCGCGAGCCCCCGCGCGAGCTGACCGAGCAGGTCAGCCCACCGCCGGGCGAGCCGTTCGTGATCCATCCCGGCGAGTTCTGCCTCGGCCGCACGCTCGAGCACGTCGAGCTGCCCGACGACATCGTCGCCCGGATCGAGGGCAAGAGCTCGCTCGGGCGCCTCGGTTTGATCGTGCACGCCACCGCCGGCTTCTGCGACCCCGGCTGGAAGGGCACGCTGACGCTCGAGCTCAACAACCTCACGCGCGTGCCGATCAAGCTCTACCCCGGCCTGCCGATCGCGCAGCTGTCGTTCATGACGCTCGACGCCCCGGCCTTGCGGCCCTACGGCCACGAGGACCTCGGCAGCCACTACCAGGGCCAGGTCGAGGCGACCGAGAGCCGCTACGGAGCCCGCGCATAAAACGTCGATAAACAGGCCGGCCCGGGCCTGGGATCGCGCATAATCGGGTAGGAACCCATTCGATAGGAGACGGCCTCATGAGCACCCCGGAGACACAGGCGCAGGCAGAGGGACAGGAATCGCCGTCGTCGGAGAACGGCGCCGGCTCGCGGGAGACGCTCAGCGTGACCGACAACCGCACGGGCGCGACCTATGAGCTGCCGATCGAGGACGGCACCGTGCGCGCGAGCGACCTGCGCCAGATCAAGGTCGACCCCGACGAATTCGGGATGATGTCCTACGACCCGGCGTTCATGAACACCGCCTCGTGTCGCAGCTCGATCACCTACATCGACGGCGACGCCGGAATCCTGCGCCACCGCGGCTACCCGATCGAGCAGCTCTGCGAGCACTCGACCTACCTCGAGGTCGCCTACCTGCTGATCAACGGGCGCCTGCCGAACAAAGCGGAGCTCGAGGGCTGGGTCGACGAGATCACGATCCACACGTTCGTGCACGAGAACGTCAAGGACTTCATGCAGGGCTTCCGCTACGACGCCAACCCGATGGGGATGCTCGTCGCCTCGGTCGGCGCGCTCTCGACCTTCTATCCGGACGCGAACAAGATCAAAGAGGAGCGCGTGCGCGCGATCCAGATCATCCGCCTGCTCGCGAAGATGCCGACGCTGGCCGCCTTCGCCTTCCGTCACAACATGGGCCAGCCCTACGTCTACCCCGACAACGAGCTCTCCTACGCGGGCAACTTCCTGGGGATGATGTACAAAATGACCGAGCTCAAATACCAGCCCGACCCTCGTCTCGAGCGGGCGCTGGACGTGCTCTTCATCCTCCACGCCGACCACGAACAGAACGCCTCGACGAGTGCCGTGCGGGCGATCGGCTCGACGCAGGTCGACCCCTACTCGGCGGTCGCCGGCGGGGTCGCGGCGCTGTACGGCCCGCTGCACGGGGGCGCCAACGAGGCCGCGCTGCGGATGCTCGCGCGGATCGAGACGGTCGAGAACATCCCTGCCTTCCTCGAGGGGGTCAAGGCGGGAGAGGAGCGCCTGATGGGCTTCGGCCATCGCGTCTACAAGAACTACGACCCGCGCGCGCGGATCATCCGCAAATACCTCGACGACGTGTTCGAGGTGCGCGGCAAGAGCCCGCTGCTGGACGTCGCGACCGAGCTCGAGAAGCAGGCGATGGACGACGAGTACTTCACGCAGCGCAAGCTCTACCCGAACGTCGACTTCTACTCGGGCCTGATCTACGAGGCGCTCGGCCTGCCGGTGGCGATGTTCCCGGTGATGTTCGCGATTGGACGCACCAGCGGCTGGATCGCGCAGTGGCTGGAGATGGTCGAAGACCCCGAGCAGAAGATCGCCCGCCCGCGGCAGATCTACACGGGCGCGGCGGAGCGCGACTACGTGCCGATCGACCAGAGGAGAGAAAATTAGGCCCAATCAGATATGGAATTACTGCTCATTCTGATATCTTAAATAGGCATCTCTGATATCATGTGCCCATGGGCACGGCGATCAAACGGAAGACCTCGTTCGAGATCGACACCGCCAAGGTGGCAGCCGCAAAGGACATTCTCGGCACCAAGACGCTGACCGACACCGTCGACGCGGCGCTATCTGAAGTTGTCAAGCTCAGACAACGCCGGGATCTGCTCGAGTTGCTATCCACTCCCGGCGCGCTCCAGCTCGACGATCCCGATGTCATGGCCAGCGCCTGGCGCTGAGCAGTAGTAGTGCCCACCTTCCTCGCCGACAAGAGCGCCCTGGCCCGGCGACAGACTCGAGCCGAGGTTCGCGAGGCGCTGGACTCCCTCCTGCTGGACGGACAGGTCGCCACCTGCGGGATCATCGACTTGGAGCTGCTCTACAGCGCCACCAGTCCCGCGAACTACAAAGCCCTCGCCGAGGCTCTGCGCGGAATGCCACGCGCTCCCATCGATGACGCCGTCGTCGATCGCGCATTGGAAGTTCAAGCGAAGCTCGCCCAACGCTCCCAGCACCGCGCCGTGCCACTGCCCGACTTGCTCGTTGCGGCCTGCGCGGAGCATGCCGGGCTGACAGTCCTCCATTACGACGCCGACTACGAGCGAATCGCTGAGCTCACCGGACAGACGGTGCAGTGGATCGTGCCGCGTGGCAGCGTGGCTTGAGGAACGTTCCGGATATGAGGGGCAGTCCGGGCGCCGCTAGAGCACCAACGTCGCCCCGTTTTGCTGCAACCACGCGCGCTCCTCGCGGTAGCTCGGCCAGTGGCGCTCGACGAGCGCCCAGAAGCGGGGCGAGTGGTCGAGCACCTGCAGGTGGCAGACCTCGTGCCAGACGACGTATTCGAGCACGCGCTCGGGCGCGAGCAGCAGGCGCCAGTTGAAGCTCATGTGCCCCGCGGCCGAGCACGATCCCCAGCGCGTGCGCTGGCCGCGGATGCTGAGGCCGTCGTAGCGGGAGCCCGCGAGCGCGGTCGCGCGATCCAGGCGCGGTGCGATCTCCGCGCGCGCGGCGCGGCGATAGAAGCGCTCGATCGCCGGGCGGGCATCGGCATCGCCGGCGGGGACCAGCAGGCGCTCGCCACGGCGGTGCGCGCGCGTGCGGCCGGGCTCAGGGACGAGCTCCAACGGGGTGCCCAGATATGGCACGGTGCCGGCGCGCTCGGCGATCCGGGCGAGCACCTCCTGCGCGTCTGACAGGCGGCGCTCGATCCACGGGCGCAGCTCGCTGACGGCGGCCGCGGCCGCGCGCTCCGGCGCGCGGGTCGGGAGCACGACCTCCACCCCGGTGTGGGCATGGACGTTGACGCGCACGCGCCGCGCGCGGGCGGAACGGCGCACGGTGTAGGGGATCTCGCTCACGCCCGAGGAGAGTACGTGGAGCGTCGGGCGTGCACTCCGTTATGTCGCTGACGGCTCGCCGCGGGAGCCCGAAGAGCTCGAGAGCGGGGTCGTCGAGACCGCGGAGACCGCCTTCTCCCACGGCTTCGCCAGCCGCAGCGCGCTGACGATCGCGCGTGTGGCCGGCGAGCGGTTGAGCGTGATGAAGTGGATGCCCGGGGCGCCTGCGCTGAGCAGCTCGGCGCACTGCAGCGTGGCGTAGGCCACGCCGAAGTCGAGCACCGCCTCGGAGTCCTCTGCTCGGGCGTGCAGCTCCCTGTGCAGGCCGTCGGGAATCGACGCCTTGCAGAGCTTGGCCATGCGCTCAGCCTGCCCAACCTGGGTGATCGGCATGATGCCGGGGATGATCGGCACATCCACACCGGCAGCGCGTGCGCGATCGACAAAATCGAAGTACAGAGCGTTGTCGAAGAACAGCTGGGTGATCAGGAAGTCGACGCCAGCGCGCACCTTCTCCGCGAGGTAGGCGAGGTCGGCCTCGGGGCTGACCGCGTGGATGTGCGTCTCCGGGAAGCAGGCGGCGCCGATCGCGAACGGATAGTCGGCGGAGATCAGCTCCACGAGTTCGCGCGAGTACTCGAGGCCCCCCTCGGTCTTGCGCCAATCCTCCTGACCGGCCGGCGGGTCGCCGCGCAGCGCGAGCACGTTTTCGATGCCGGCGCTCTGCATCTCATCGAGTGTGGCGCGCAGTTGGGGGACGGTGGCGCCCACGCAGGTGAAGTGGGCCATCGCCTCCAGGCCGTACTCGTCCTTGATGTGCTTGACGATCTCGATCGTTTTGCCTCTGGTCGTGCCGCCGGCACCGTAGGTGACGGACACGAACGACGGGTCCAGGCCGCGCAGCTCGGCGAGCGCCGTGCGCAGGTTCTCCTCCCCCGCCTCCGTCTTGGGCGGGAAGAACTCGAAGGAGAATGAAGGCCTGGGCGGGGCCGAATCCCGACCGGCGAGGATCTGGTCGATGCGCATCGTTTGATCGTATGCGACAGGCCCCGGCAAACTCCTCCGAGCGCAATTGCGGACGCTCGCCCAGGCGGTCCGGATAGCCTGCCCAGCGCGCCCTACCCAGCCGCCGCCGCAGCCCAGCGCTCGGGCTCTCCGGGGATCCGCCGCGCGCGGCCGGTGACCTCCAGGTGCAGCAGCATCGCGAGCGTCTCCGTCAGCAGCCACTGCGCGGTCATCGGCGTTAGATGGTCTCCGTAGACGCGCGGCAGGATCTCGAACGCCGTCAGCGGCGCGCCCGCCTCGACCGCGCCCGCCTCGACCGTTCCCGCCTCGACCGCGCGCCCCTCGACCTCGACCTCCCCCGCCCCGTCGCCCTCGGCCTCGCCCTCCCGCACGACGGCCGTGATCTTCGCGAGGTGCTCGGCGACGAGCTCGCGGTTGGCTTCGATGTGGGCCTCCACGTCGGTGAACGTGCGCCCGTGGCCGGCCAGGCACAACCGCGCGTCAAGCGCCTCGACGACGTCGAGCGAGCCGAGAAACTCACCGACGGGGTCGGGCGAGTAGCCGAAGTCAAAGAACGGGAAGACGCGCCCGAGCAGGTGGTCGCCGGAGATCAAGAGGCGGTGCTCGGGCTGGAACAGGCAGACGTGCGAGGGCGCGTGACCGGGCGTCTCGTGGACGGTCCAGGGGCCGAGGTCGGTCTCGACGACAACGCCCGGCAAGAGCTCGCGGTCGGGCTCGATCACCGCCGAGATCCCCGATTCGCGCTCGCCGCGCTCGGCCGCGTAGCGGCGCAGCGGCTCCTCGGGCACGCCGCTCTGGCGCGCGACCTCGAGGCGGCGTTCCAGCGCGGCCTCCGGATCCTCTGCCATCAGCTTCATGTGCGCGTAGTTGGGGTGCATCCACAGCTCGCAGCCCGTCCGCTGCACGATCGTCGCGGCCTGGCCGTAGTGATCGGAGTGGGCGTGCGTGCAGACGACCAGACGCACGTCCTCGATGCTCAGCCCGCACATCTGCATCGCGCGTTCCAGCTGCGCGAGCGAGCCGGGCTGGTGCATCCCGGTGTCGAACAGCACGATCCCGTCGCCCGCGGAGACCGCCCACGCGTTGCAGTGGGGCACGCCGGGCCAGGGCAGCGGCAGGCGCAGGCGAAAGACGCCCGGCAGCACGCGTTCGCCCCGCCCCAGCTCGGGCTTACGGTTTGCCTCGGCCATCGCGCGAGAGACTAGACTAGAGCGATGGCCGAGGAGGAGAGCGCAAGCGAGGCCGCCGCGAAGGTGCAGGAGGTCGCGGCCAGCGTGCGCCAGGCCTCGAAACGGCGCAAACGCGCGACCGGCAATGAGGCCGAGGCGGTCGCACGAGCGTATTTCGAGGCGATCGACGCGCGCGACGTGGAGCGCGCCACGGCGATGTGGGCGCCCGGGGGTCGCGAGCACGTGCGCGGCCAGGTCGACGTGCTCGCGCCGGAGGGAGTGCGGGAGTTCATCGGCGAGCTCGTCGGCGCGATGCCCGACCTGAACATGCAGGTCGTCTCGACGACCGCCGAAGATGAGCGCTGTGGCGTGCAGTGGCGGATGACAGGCACGTTCGCCGGGCCGGGCCACTTCGCCGGCGTCGCGCCGACGGGCAACTCGATCGTGCTCGAAGGCTTCGACCTGCTGACCGTACGCGACGGGCTGATCCAGTCAAACGACGCGTTCACGGACTCGATGACCTTCGCGCGCCAGATCGGGATGATGCCGCCGCAGGGCTCCGCGGCCGAGCAGCGGTTGACGGGCGCCTTCAACGTCAAGACGCGGCTCACGCAGAGCCTCGGCGCGGGCGAGGCAGAGCTGATCGCGACGGGCGTGTGGGTCGTGCAGGGGCAGCCGGGCCGCTGCAACGTGTTCCTGATCGAGAACGGCGAGCAGGACGGCGGCGGCGTGACGCTGTATGACGCGGGCGCGCGCACGATGACGCGCGCGGTGGCCAGCGCAGGCGCAAAGCTCGGCGGGATCACGCGGGTCGTGCTCGGCCACGGCCACACCGACCATCGCGGCGTCGCGCCCGCGCTGGGAGTGCCGGTGCTGTGCCACCCGGATGAGGTGCAGGACGCGGAGGGCAGCGGCGGCTGGCGCTACTGGCCGGCCGACCTCGCGGGGCTGCCGCCGGGATCCAAACAGGTCCAGAAACTGCTCCACCGCTACGTCTGGGACGGCGGGCCGGTGCAGATCGCCGGCACCGTCAGCGAGGCCGCGGGCGATGAGATCGCGGGCTTTCGCGTGATCGACCTGCCCGGTCACGCCCCCGGCCTGATCGCGCTGTGGCGCGAGTCCGACCGGCTGGCGCTCGTCAGCGATCTGATCTACACGCTCGACATGTTCGGCCGCGACTGCCCGGCGAAGCTGCCGGAGGCGACGTACAACTACGACACCGAGCAGGCGCGCGCGAGCATTCGCAAGCTGGCGGAGATGGAGCCCGCGATCGTCTGGGCGGGACACGCGAAACCGGTCACGGGCGACGTGCGCGGGCAGCTGTTGACGGCGGCGGACCGGTAGGACCGGGCCGGTATGACGATCCAGCACGCCTGAGCGCCAGTGGGCAAGCGCAACCGCCGCCGGGCCGCGGAGAGCCGAGGCCATCACGAGGAGCTCGTCGCCCCGAACAGCGACTACACCGACGCGGAGGGGAACGTGCTGACGCTGCGCGGGGCGCTCAGCCCGGCCTCGCGGCGCGAGTATGCGCGGGTGCTCGCCGGATCGGGATCCCAGCCGCCCCGGCCGGCGGCGAATCGCGAGGATGCGTGGCAGCGGGCGGTCGAGCTGCTGTTCGAGCGCCTCGCGGTGCGCTGGAGCATCGCGGGCGCGCCGATCGAACGCCAGCGCGAGCTGCTGCAGCGCTTCCGGGCGGCCTCGACCGAGGAGCGCGCGTGGATCAGGACGGTCCTGCGCGAGCACTGCGCCGAGCATTTCCCCGACGTTCAGGCACCCTGACGCGGGCTACTCGCTGGCCCTGACCGCGGGGGCGTTCGCGGTCTGGAGGGTGCCGCGGAGGATCGCCTCGTTGCCGCCCGCGGGGACCGGCAGCGCGAGCGCGGCGTTGATCGCCGGTTCGACCAGGAACGCGAGCGGGCCGCCGCAGCCGGTCGCGCGCGGCGCCGGGAAGGAGTCGTTGACGAGCACGTCTTCGTCGAGCGTGACGAGGTTGTATTCGTCCTTGAAGTGGGCGTGACCCGGTTTGCCCGTGAGCGAGGGGCGCCCCGGCGCGCGGGCGGTCACGCCGGTCGTGAGCGGGATCAGGACCGGGTCGGCGTCGGAGCCGACGTAGCAGCCGGCGCCGAGCAGCGGGCTGTCGAGCTTGATCTTCACCGGCAGCGAGAGCCCCCCGGGCTTGGCTTCGATCAGATCCTGCGTGTCGATCTGGACCGCGCTCGGGGACGCGGCGAATTCGGTCGTGGCGGTCAGAGCGGTGGCTTCGCGAGCGATGAATTCGTCGAAGATCGCCCGCACGTACGCCGGCAGCGAGCGCGGGGCGGCGATCTCGAAGGGTCCTCCCGGGATCGTCTGCGAAGCCTTCGAGAGCGTTTCGCCGCCTTCGGCCGCGATGAACTGCTGGCGGGCGCTGGCGCGATCTTCGTGGATGCCGCCCTGAATCGTGATCGTCTGCGCGATCGGGATCGCCCGGCGGCCGATCCGCAGCTCGCCGCTTTCGGCCCGGGCGAAGAAGCACACGTCGGTCAGCGGGTTGCCGAGCGGACAACCCGCGAACGGGGCGTAGTCGCCGGTCGGGCGGTGGCCCGCCGCCGCCGCGGACGGGGTTCCGACGAGCAATACGGCCAACAACCCAAACAGCAATCCGGCTGACCGGGGGCATCCTCGCCCGGTCATCGCCGCTTGGCCTGCCGCTCAGCGCTCCCTGCCCGCTCTCCCCGCCCCCCCTGCTTGTCCTGCTTGTCCCGAGTGACCCGCTTTGCCCGCGTCGGCTTCGCGCGGGTGGGTGGACATCCGGTAATTCCGATCCGCACGGTCCGTTTGACGTGCGCACCGTTCTGGCCGGTGATCGCGGTCGGCATCAGCAGCTTCTGCTTGCACAGGCTCCACTTTGCCCGCGCGGGCAGGTTCGCGCCGAGCAGCGAATGAGGTCCGCCTCCCAGCACGAGCTCAAACGAGCGCAGCGGCGCATCGGGCAGCGATCTGAACGTGCTCGAGGTGACGCCCCGCTCGATGTTCGTCTGCCCTTCCAGGTCGATCACGATCCCTTCGCCCTGCAGCACGATCACGAGGCCGGGGAGCGCGGCCCCACCGTGGGAGACCAGATAGGCGGGCCCGGTGAGCCGCTGCGCGAGCATCGGCGTGCTCGCCGTCGCCGCGCCCACGAGCGATGGCGCCGGACACGCGGCGGGATTCGCGGCGAACACACCGGCCGGGCACGCCTTCTGCAGCGTCGTCAGGCGCGAGGGCAGTCGCCTGGGGAGATCGACCTTGACCGAGGAGATGTTCGCTTCACCGCCGCCCGGCTGCGGACCGCCCTTCGCGCCCACCTTCACGACGAGGCTCACACCGCCGGCTTTGCTCGCTCTCGCCGCCGTCGAAGCGGAGAAGACCGGCCTGAACGGCAGGCTCGCGCAGCCGGCGGCCGCGAAGGGACTCGAGACAGCCGCGCCCACGCCGCCGGTCGAGGAGATCGCTCCGGCGATCGTCCGCGGCGTGCAATTGGTCGGGTTGAACATGAAGTCGGCCCGATCGACGTTCACGGCGATCGTGCGGACGTCGAGTGGGATGCCTTGCTCGATCGCCGGCAGTGGATCGCTCGTGACGGTCAGCGCCGCGGTGTGCGGGTCGACTTCGACCTTCGCCCGCACGACGACAGTCCCGAGGTTGAACGGTCCTGCGATCTCAGGTACGACGATCGACAGCCCGAACGGGGCGCCCGCGTAGGGTCCCGTCAGGTACACCGCGTTCGCCGGCCGGTCCGGCGCGGGCAGGTACAGCGGGTCTTCGCCGGGGCCGGCGCCGACGGTCGTCGTGCCGATCTGCGACGCCGGCGGGCAGGTCCCCTGCGACGCCTGCGCTTGGGGGCACAGCGCGACGTTGCGGAGGTCCCCCAGCAATCCCGGGGGCATCCGTACCGTGACCGCCCCGAAGCGCTGCTCGCCGTCGCGCCGCGAGAGCGTCAGCGAGAACGAGCTGAACGCGCCTGCCCGATCGCTCGCCATGCCCGCCGTGAGCGACGGGCCGAACGCGCCGCTCGGGCAGGCTTCGCCGTTCGGCCCCGAGTCGATTTCGAGGTCCGAGGACTCCGTCACGGCGGGCGCGCCATCCCACGGCGTCAGCGATCCCTGCGCTACGTAGGAGCCACAGGCCGGCGGCGTTACGAGCAGCGCCCGCGGCCCGCCGTAGAGGCTCAGCCTCAACTCGCCGAACGGGAGCTGCGGGTCGTTGTCGAACGTGACCGTCAGCCGGCCCGTTTGCGGGTCCGCTTCGACGTGGCCCGCGAGCTTGACCAGCACCCCGTCGCTTTCGGCGACCACGTACAGCGCCAACAGCGAGCCGCCGGGGTGTTCGGGTGAGCCGAAGGCGGGCACGTTCTCGTACGGTTGCGCGAGGTAGACCGACCCTTCAAGCGGCGCTTCGAGCAGCGGCGTGACGATCTTCGCGCCGCCGAGGATCGAGGCGTCCGGGCAGACGGGAGCGCTCGCGCTGTTCAGGCCGATCTCTTCAGGCGTGCACGCTTCGCGGCCGGCCGCCGCCGAGGGCGAGACCGCGAAGCCCGCGGGCAGCGTCACCGTCGCGTCCTTCAGGTCCGCCCCGGCCAGTCCGCTCACGCTTTCTTCGTGGGGGATCGTCAGGTCGATGTCGAGCCCGGCCGGCGATTCCGCGCCGAAGGCCTCCGGTTCGGCGAAGCCCACCGTCAACCTCGGGCTGAAGCCGAGCTTGTCGCAGCCGGTCAGCGGCGGCGAGGACGAGGTCGCGGTCCGCCAGCGCGGGTCGCTCAGATCGGGGGTTCCATCCGGGTTCAGGGCTCCCGGTTCCTGCCAGGAGTCCGCGCTCATGCTCGTGCTCAGTGGTTCGCCCGTGCACGATGTCGGCAGCGTTAGGAACGGCTCGGTGGTCCTTTCGACGGGGCAGCTTTCGTGGATCCCCGTTTCTTTGAATAGCTGTTTGGCTTCCCCGTCGGTGCACAGGCCACGTTCCTGATCGTGGCCGGCGGCGGATGGGTCGCCCCACAGGGTCAGTTCGAGACCGTAGATCCGATGTTCGTCGGATATGCCGGAGATGTCCGCCGACAGGCCGTAGTCGCCGCCGGTGCGCAGCCGACCGCCAACGTGCATGATCAGGCCGATCCCAGCGACGTCGAAGCCGAGCTCGGCCGGGACGCCCGGCGGGGACATCATGTTGTAGACCGGTTCGTCAATAAACTCGATGCCGTCGAGGTAGACCGAGAAGACCCCCACTGCGGCGGCGTTCGGACAGCTTGCCGGGCCCTCGCGGCTCTCGAGCTCGGCCTCGGTGCACCGCGCCTCGGTCGCGCGCGGGGCGACGGTTACGCCCGCCGGCAAGTTGACCTCGATGTCCTTCGGATCGCCGTACGTGCGCACGCGCGGAGGTTCTTCGATCGCCGTCACGACGTGGTTGAACATGACCGCCGTCGTCAGCGCGTACGGGTGCGAGCCGGCCTGGGTGGCGAGCGTACCTTCCACGTCGCTCGTGATCGAGGTTCCGAAGGATTCGACTCCGAAGGCTTCATCCGCCCACGCAGAACTCACAGGGGCAAGCACGACCAGGACCAGTAGGAACAACAGGGCAGGCTTGATCATTTGGACCTGCGGTCGCGACCGGTTCGCCTGACTTTCTTCTGCTTCCTCGGGCACCTACCGTGGCTGCGCTTCTTGCGCTTGGGGCATTTGGCGACGACCTTCTTGGGCTTCGGCTTGGCGACCGACCGCGACGCGAGGTTGCCGGCCGCCGCGAACGTCGTTGCCGCGGGGGCGCCGGGCGCGAGGGGCGGATCAACCGGTCCGAGACAGCCTTCGCCCGTGCAGCCCGCCGGAGGTACCGGGTTCTGGGCGGCGATACCACCTTCGACACGCGCGTCGTACATGTCGATGTTTTCGTCCCGATCCTGAGATACGAGCGATTGGCGCGTGAAGAAGAAGACGTCATCGCCGCTGGCGCTGGCGTCGCCGAAGTAGGACGGCTGTGCGCTTTCGCCGGTAGAGATCAGATATAAGCAGCCGCCGTCGCGTTCGCTGAAGCTCGCGCCGGCGTGTTCGCAAGAGCCCGTCCCTTCACGCTCCCACTCGTAGACATCGGTCTGCCCGTTCGTGTCCTGGTGCACGAGCGCTTCCTTGGTCTGGAAGAAGACGCGGCTGCCGTCTTCGGAGAGGTTGCGCGTCAGGAAGGCACGAGCGCCAGGTTCTCTGCCAAGTTCCCCGTTGTTTGTGAGATACGTTTCGCTGGTGGCGGGGGCGCCATTCGGATTGCACGAGACGCAAATGAGCTTGGCGTCCGGCGCCTGATACAGATAGAGCTCATCGTGTTTAGCGTTGTCATAGCTCGTCAGTTGCGCTTGCGAAGCAAACAGCGCCGTCGCGCCCGAAGGCGTGACACGCGAGCCCTTCTCTCCCTGCGCGGATCCTTGAGATTCGCCACCGTGAAGAAACCCGCGCCAGTCAGCTGGATCGGGGCCTTTTGTGCCCAGCCGAGCGATGAAGATGGTTTCGCGGTCGTGCCACTCGTAGAGATTGCCTTGGCCCGCTTCCGCCGTTTCCTTGTTGCCGTTTTCGTTGTCCGCCAGCACACCCGTGGCGACGAAGTACGCGTAGGCGCCGCTTTCGGTCGCGATCCCCAGCATTCCCAGCACGCCCGCGGCGCCGCTCGTGAGCGCTTCGCGCGTTTCGCTTTCCACGTCAAAGCGGTAGAGGTCTTCGCCTTCGGTGTAGAAGACCTCCGAGCCGTCAGCCGTCGCGGCGCGCCAGTACGCGGGGCCTGCAGAGACCGGGATCGTCCTGTCGGCTTCCGGTTCGCGCATGTAGATCCACCCAGTGCCCCCGTCGCTGAAGAAGATCCGCGAGCCGTCCGCGGAGATCGCGTCCTGCGTGTAAAATTCGCCGGTCGCGCCGCCCGTAACTTCTTCGCCGAGCGCGGGGCCGCCCGGGCCGGCAAACGACCCGCCGGCCGGGGCTTCGCCGTCGGGCAGAATCCCGGCCAAGCTCAGTTGTTGACCGGGCTCCTTGCTCCCGTCCCACTCGTACAGGTTGACGACGCCGGGCGCGGCGTTCGGCAGGAGCTGTTCGCGGGACTCGAAGATGATGCGCGAGTCGCCGGCCGCGGCGTCCGCGAACGCGGCGGCGCCGGGGCCGAGCAACCGGAAGGCGCCGGTCGCGCTGTCGCGGAGATAGGAGTAGGCACCGGGCGCCAGGCCCGCTTCGAGACCGGGTTCGACGAGGATCAGCGCCGCGGAGAGGTCTTCGGCCAGGCCCTCGGTCGAGCCCTGCTCAGAGCCGCCCGCCGCCGGGGGATTGGCCGCGGGTGCGAGCCCCTGGGTCGACCACCCGCCGGCGCCGCGGGTACTGAGGTAGGTGGGAAGGCTCGCGGCGCTCGTCGCCCCCGGGAACGGCGCTATCGAAAAGAAGGTGACCGCTTCGCCGGACGGCGAGTCCTGCACCAGACCGGGAAACCCAAGGGCGTCGGTGAAGTTCTTCTCAACGGGCGAAACCTGCTCGTAGGCGCGGCAGTCCGGGAGCGCCAGCGCGTAGCCGTCCTGCCCGCGGAGCTGTTCGTTGGGGCACCCCTCCGCCTGGGCGTACGCCGCAAAGCTTTCAGTTCCCGCGCAGGCACAGACAAACCCGGCACAGACAAATGTCAGCAGGAGCAGTCGGAGTGACCTCAGGCGAGCACCGCCCGCCCACGCCACATGCCCTCCCTCAACCCTCAACGCCATCTGGACCAAGCCTACACAAAGCCCAGCGACCCTATGATACCTCGATCCAGATACGACTAGGGAACGGGACCATCCCGCTCCCTAGTAATTACCCCGACCGTTACCCCCGGCAACCTAGGTTTCTCTGACGCTCCATTTTTTGCCCGATTTCAGTTTGATGCTCACTTCGCTCGTCATTTCAGCTTTATTGCCGCCGATTTTAAGGCCGACCGGATTAGTGCATTTCATTTTGTGGGTGATCGCTTCAGTTTCCGCTTCGGCATTGCTCGCGTCAACTTCGCATACCTGTGATCCCGACACGGAGAATCTTACTTTTTCTCCAACGTGAGCGATAACGCACGAGGATTCTTTGCCTTCGAACCCAACCGAGGCAAACGTTGTGCCTTCTTTGGGTTCGAATTTATCTTCGATCCTTTTCGTGCCCCCACCGGTCAGTTCATCCTTGAGTTCTACCGTTTCAATTGTTTTTTCGGTGAGCTTGCAGTTGGTGGGTTCGACGAGCTTGCATTCTTCAAAAGTCATATTTGCCGTTGATTTACCGGCGGTGCCGGCGGCTCCACCTTCGATCGTCCCGGTCTCTTTGCCTTTTTCGCATTTGACTTCCGCGGTCACCGTTCCGATCGTGCCTTTGAGGATCGATGCGCCGATGTTCGTGCCTTCGACTTCCGCGGAGGCGTTCACCAGCGCCACCCCTTCGATGCAGTAGGACGGCGTCCCCGTCGTTTTGCAGGCGGACGGTGGCGGCGGTTCCGCCCCCGAGCTCGACACGACCACGCCCACGACGACCGCCGCCGCAAGCACGCCCAGCAAGATCAACCTAGTTCTGGTTCGGGACATCAGCAAGCAGCCTCCATCGGCTCCGGATCCCGCCGGAGCGCTCGTCGTAGTTGGGCGTCGACCCGTTCGCGCGGGCGCGCTCTGCGGGTGAGTTCAATAGGTTCCAGCGGGTCATCTCGCGAACCATACAGCACCGGGCCCGATCTGGCTACGGATTTCTCGAAAGATCCCCTCGCCGCCCGGCCCGCTCCCCTCCCGCACGTCCCACGCTCCCCCACCGCACGTCGCCACGCTCCCCTCCCGCACGTCCCACGCTCCCCCACCGCACGTCGCCACGCCCCCCTCCCGCACGCATTCAGTCAGACGCGCGCGCACGCGCGAAGAGCCGGTCGAGTGAGGCCCCATCTCCGGGCTTGCCCAACCCGGGGTGATCGGGACAAGCCGAGGGTGACCCGATCGGGGGGTGGTCGGGAGGGGGCCCGCCCCCTCCCGTTACTCTTCCGGCATGCGCCGCACGAAGATCGTCGCCACGATCGGTCCCGCCTCGCGCGAGCCCGCCACCCTGCTGCGGATGGTCCAAGCGGGGATGGACGTCGCGCGGCTGAACTACTCGCACGGCACGCTCGACGAGCACGCCGAGACCGTCCGTCGCGTGCGCGACGCCGCGGGGCGCGCCGGGCGCCCGGTCGCGATCCTGCAGGACCTGCCCGGCCCGAAGCTGCGGATCGGGCCTTTGCGCGACGACGTCGTCGAGCTGAAGCCCGGCGATCGCGTCACGTTCGCCTGCGGGGTGAGTGGAGATCCGATCGACGGCGAGGAGCGCCTCGGGGACGCCCAGCACATGAGCATCACCTGGCCCGGGCTCGCCGACGCGCTCGAGCCCCAAGCCGTGATCTACCTCGCCGACGGCTCCGTGCGCCTGCGCGTTGTTGAGGTGCGCTCGGCCGCGGCCGAGGTCGAAGCGGAGGTCGAGATCGGCGGCGCCGTCGCCTCGCGCCAGGGGCTCAACATCCCCGGGCCGACCGTCGGGCTGCCGTCGGTGCCGGAGGAGGATCTCGAGCTGCTGCGCCACGGCGAGTCGATCGGCGTCGACATGGTCGCCCTGTCGTTCGTGCGCAGTCCCGAGGACGTGCAGCTCGTGCGCGAACACACGCGCCTGCCGCTGATCGCGAAGATGGAGAAGCCCGAGGCGGTCGAGCGCGCCGAGTCGATCATGCACGCCGCGGACTGCGTGATGGTCGCGCGCGGCGATCTCGGCATCGAGCTGCCGATCGAGCAGGTCCCGCTCGCCCAGAAGAAGCTGCTCAAACTCGCCGGCTGGATGGCGCGCCCGTCGATCACCGCCACGCAGATGCTCGACTCGATGGTCGTCTCCTCGCGCCCCACGCGCGCGGAGGTCGCCGACGTCGCCAACGCGATCCTCGACGGCACCGACGCGGTGATGCTCTCGCAGGAGACCGCGATCGGCGCCTACCCCGTCGGCGCGGTCGAAATGATGGCCGCCGTCGCCGTCCAGGCCGAGTCGATCGCCCCCTACGAGGACTGGAACAACTCGCGCGTGCGCCGCACCGACGCCGACACCGCCTACACGGTCGCGCACAACCTCTGCCTGGCCGCGCGCGAGCTGCACCTCGACGCGCTGATCGTGCCGACGCTCTCCGGGCGCTCCGCGCGCCTGGTCTCCGCGCACCGACCGACCGTCCCGATCTACGCGCTCTCGCCGGGCAAAGAGACCGTGCGGCGCTGCTCTTTGATGTGGGGCGTGCAGGCGGCCTCGATGCGCCGCCACGAGACGACCGAGGCCCTGATCGCCGACGCCGCCCGGCGCGTCGTCGAGCTCGGCTGGTGCGAGCGCGGCCAGCGCGTCGGCATCACCGCCGGCCTGCCCTCGGGGCGGCCGGGCACGACGAGCCTCGTGCAGATCCAGGTGGTGTAGCGCCGCGCGGATTCGGGTCGGATCGGGCGCCCCGGTAGGCTTGCCCGAAGAGGCCACCGAGAAGGGGGAGACGATGACCGATGCAGGCGAGGTGACAACCGAGCCCGGGAGCGCACCCGCCCGCCAGGGTCTCGTCCTCGGCGCGCTGATCCTCGTCGCCTCGGTCGCGAACCTCAACCTCGCGGTCGCCAACACGGCGCTGCCCGACATCGGCAAGGCGCTCAACGCCTCGCAGACCGCGCTCGACCTGATCGCCGTCGGCTACTCGCTCGGGCTGGCCGCCTCGGTGCTGTACCTCGGCGCGCTCGGCGACCGCTACGGGCGCAAGCTGATGCTCGTGCTCGGCACGTTCCTCGCGATCCCCGCCTCGATCCTCGCCGCGACCGCCTCCAGCGCCGGGATCCTCGTCGGCGCGCGGATCTTCGGCGGCCTCGCGGCCGGGATGGCCTTCCCGACGACGCTCGCGCTCGTCACTGCGCTGTGGTCGGGCCCGGCGCGCACGCGGGCGATCGCGCTGTGGTCGAGCATCGGCGCCTCGATGTCGGCGCTCGGCCCTTTGCTCTCGGGCGCGCTGCTCGAGCACCACGCCTGGGGCTCGGTGTTCCTGATCACGCTGCCGCTCGCGGCCGTCGCGCTCGTGCTCGCGATCCTGCTCGTTCCCGCCCATGTCAACGAGACGACCAACCCCGTCGACAACCCCGGCGGGATCCTCTCGATCGTCGCGATCGCCGCGCTCGTGCTCGCGATCAACTTCGCGCCGGTCCCGGAAAAGGGCACCGTGGCGCTCGTGCTGGGCGCGATCGCGCTCGTCGCGTTCCTGCTCTTCTACCTGCGCGAGCGCGGCGCGCGCTTCCCGCTGTTCGACCTGCGCGTCGCTTCGCGGCGGATCTTCTGGGTCGCCGCGCTCGGCGGTATCGTCGTGTTCGGCAGCCTGATGGGCGCGATCTTCGTCGGCCAGCAGTTCCTGCAGAACGTGCTCGGCTACTCGACGCTCGGCGCCGGCGCCTCGATCCTGCCGGCTGCCGTGCTGATGGTGCTGATCGCGCCGCACTCCGCGAAACTGGTGGAGTCGCGCGGCGCGCGCTTCACGCTGCTCGTCGGCTACCTCTTCTGCCTGCTCGGCTTCATCGCGATGCTTGCCCTCTGGGAAACGGGCATCCCCTACTGGAAGGTCGCGCTCGCCTACGGCTTGATCGGGATCGGCGTCGGCTTCGCCGGCACCCCCGCCTCGCGCTCTTTGACGGGCTCGGTCCCGGTCAAACGCGCGGGCATGGCCTCGGGCACGGCCGACCTGCAGCGCGACCTCGGCGGCGCGATCATCCAGTCGATCATGGGCGCGCTGCTGACGGCCGGCTTCGCGACCGCGGTCTCCAAGGCGATCGCCGCGGCGCCGAACAAAGCGCTGATCACGAGCTCCGTGCAGAACACCCTGACGAAGTCCTTCTCCAGCGCCGAAGCCGTCGCCAAGCAGTACCCGCACTACTCGAGCGCGATCATCGCGGGCGCGCGCTCCTCATTCGTCTCCGGCTCGGACTGGTCCTACGTGGCCGGCATCATCGCGATCGCGTTCGGCGCCGCGCTGATCTTCTTCATGTTCCCGGGCAAGCTCGACGAGGAACGCCTGCTCGCCGCCTACCACGCTCAGGACACGACGCCGCCGTCGGTATCGGCGCTCTAAGCGACCCGCCGTCTGGCGTCAGGGGCCGTGGTGACCGGCCACCAGGAGGCCCGTCCGGTAAAACGACGCCCGCTCAGTCTCCCCTCAACACCTCACCCGGCGGTTCCGAGCACCGCATGTCCGTAGAACTCAGCCTCTTTACGCCCGAGCTCGGTCACCGGCTCGTCGCCGTAGATCCACTCGCGCGCGATCCGGTTCCAGTTCGCCTTCGCGCGCAGCTGGCTGAGGACGGCGAGCGTGAGGACCTCGAGGCGGCGGCCGAACAGGTGGTCGGGCGGCAGCGTCTCGTGGCGCATCGTCCCGAAGTGTCGCGAGCGGGGGTCGCTCATCTGGATCAGCACGTCGCTGGCGATCTCCGGGTCGAGCGCGATCTCGCGGTCCTGCGTGTACCACCAGGTCATGTCGTCGACCATCGCCATCGCCTTCTCCTCGGTGTAGTACTTCGGGTCGCCGACCCAGCCGCCCGAGTACATGTGCTGGACGAGATCGCCCGCGCGGCGCTCGATCGCCAGGCGCTGGGCCTGCAGCTCGAACTCCGCGGCCTCCGCCGGGATCGTCTTGAACAGCCCGAAGTCGAGGAACGCCATGCGCCCGTCGTCGAGCAGGATGCAGTTGCCCGGGTGCGGATCGCCGGAGAACTGGCGGTGGCGGTACATGCACTCGAAGTAGAAGCGGAAGATGATCTCGCCCAGCCGGTCGCGCTCGGCCTGGGGCAGCTGCTTCATCTCCTCGAAGCCACGGCCGTGCACGAGCTCGCTGACGATCACGTGCTCGCGCGAGAGCTCGCCGATCACCGCGGGCACGACGATGAACGGATGGCCGTCGTAGATGCGCGCGATCCTGCGCTGGTTCTGGGCCTCGAGCTCGTAGTCGAGCTCCTCCTCCATGCGCTCGGAGATCTCCCCCGTCAGCGCCTTCACATCCATGCCCGGCGCGACCCGCTTGATCAGCCGCATGATCATCCCCAGGTTCTGCATGTCCGCGCGCACCGCGCCGGCGACGCCAGGGTACTGGACCTTGACGGCGACCTCGCGGCCGTCGTCTCTGAGCGTCGCCCGGTAGACCTGGCCGATCGAGGCCGCCGCGATCGGCTCCTCTTCGAATTCCGAGAAGACCTCCTTGATCGGTTCTTCCAGGTCCTCCTCGATCACCTTCCGCATCTGCTTGAACGAGACCGTCGGCGCGGCGTCGCGCAGCTTCGCCAGCTCGCGCTGGAACTCCTCGCGGTGCTCCTCCGGCACGAGCCCGACGTCGATGAAGCTCAGCACCTGCCCGAGCTTCATCGCGGCGCCCTTCATCGTCCCCAGCGCCGCGACGATCTGCTTGGCGGTCTCCAGCTGGCGCCGGCCCATCGCCTCCTCCGAGGCCTGCTCGCCGCGCGTCGTGTTCGCCGCGCGGGTGCCGAACTGCTTGACGGCCTCGCTCGCCGCCAGTTTCCCGACGGTGGCCGTGCGGCGCACGCGCGAAGTAGGGATCTTCTGGTTGCTTTCGCGCGGCATAACCCTTGATGTTAAGGCCCCGGGCGCCGGTGCCCGGGATCTAGCCCGCCGGTTGCACGCGGGAGCCCGGCACGATGTCGTCTTTCCCATCGGCCCAGCGCACCCAGGCCTTCTTGCCGCCGTCGTAGTCATCGCCGAGCAAGATCAGCGTCGCCGGCTCGTCCAGGGCCACGCAGCGGGCGGTCCCCTCGGGGTCCAGGCCGCGCCAGATGCGGATGAAGCCGTTCTGCTCCCACTCGCGCGCGACGGTCGTCGGATCTGCGTGGCCGGGGTGGATGACCGTGCTCGGGGGCAGCTCCATCAGCGTGCCCATGATCGAGTCGCGCAGATCCGTGTAGGTCGTGTGGCCGGGCGCGCGCACGCCGCCGACCGAGCCCTTGAACAGCGTGTCGCCGGTGAACACGACCGCCTCGCCGCCGGCGAAGCCGCCCGGGGCGACTCCGGCCCCGGCTGCCTGCGAGCGCTCCCCCACGAGCAGGGACAGCATCCCCGCCGTGTGCCCGGGCGTGTGCAGCGGCCGCACCTGCAGCGCGCCGAAGCTCAGCGTCTCGCCGGCCTCCATCGTGTCCGCGGCGATCCCGTCCGGCAACAGGTCGAGCTCCAACGGGTCGATCAGCACCTTCAGGCCCGGCCAGCGCTCGCGCAACCTCGGGACCTCGCTGACGTGGTCGAAGTGATGATGGGTCAGCAGCACGTGCGTCGGCTGCAAACCGAGACGGTCCGCCGTCGCGATCAGCCCCTCGACCGGTCCACCGGCGTCGACGAAGAACGCGGGCCCGCCCTGGCCGTCGGCGACGAGGTACGTGTTCGAGAGGAACTGTTGATGGGTCGCGTGCTCGACGATCATGCGCGCATCCTCTCACGAAGGCGCTTCGGGCGGACCGCCTCCCGAAAGTCGCCGCCGATGCTGCCAACCCAGGTCGCCGCCGATACTGCCAACCCAGACGTCCGCCGAGCGGTACGCTCCTGCGCACAGCCAAGCTCACCGGGACGAGGAGGACGAAGAAGATGCTCAAGCGATATGCGACGACGGGACTACTGCTCGGTCTCGCGGCGGCGATCCTGATCGCGGCGACCACGGCCTCGGCCTACCTGTACAAGAAGCCGGCCGGTAAGGACTGCGGCCAGGCGGCGATCGTCGGCGGCTTCGGTGGCCCGGCGCCCTCGAACGTGCCCGCCAACGCCCGGCCCCAGATCCACACCTTCATCGTCAAGGGCTCGATCTCCTGCGCGAAGGCCAAGCAGGTGATGAGCACCTTCGAAAAATCCGATACCGGAACGGGCAAAGGCGTCTCCCCCGCAGGCTGGAAGTGCGGCTTCAGCGCCAAGCTCAAGGGGCAGTCGTGCACCAATTCCAAGCATGTCGTGCTGAGCAATGGGATCGTCTACGTCGTGCCGAAGTCGTAGGGAGCGCCAAACCGTCGGTCGCCGGTAAGCGGTAACACCCGGAAGACCGACACCACTCCCTCCAGCTCAAAATCCGACATGCCCCTGATCCACACCTGCTACCGCATCACCGACATCGACCGCTCCGTCGCGTTCTACAACGCGCTCGGGTTCGAGGAGATCGGGCGGATCCCGATCGGGGACGAGGCGGTCAACGTGTTCATGAACCAGCCCGGCGACGGGAACATGCCGCGGCTGGAGCTGACGTACAACTTCGGCGTCTCCTCGTATGAGCTCGGCACGGGCTACGGCCACATCGCGATCACCGCCGACGACCTCGACGCGACGCTCGCGCGGCTGGCCGAGCAGGGGATCGAGCCCGAGAAGCCGCCGTACTCCGTGCGCGAGGGTGGGTCACGGCTGTGTTTCGTGAGGGACCCCGATGGGTATCGGATCGAGCTGATCGAGCAGTAGGTGGCGCTGTTTTCCTGAGCATTCAGCCTTGTGCTACAATATGACGCACAATGGCATCGGCACAGCGTACACAATCGGTTTCCGCTCCTAGGCCTAAGAAACGGCCCAACCCCGAGGCCTCTCCTCAGCGGTCGCCTAAACGCAAGCTGAGTGGTTTTCGGACAAAGGCTGAGACAGTCGGGGTTCGCGAACTACGTCAAAACTTGAGCAAGTATCTGACGCGGGTCAAGCAAGGCGAGACCCTCACGGTCACGGAGCGGGGGCGTGAGGTCGCACGACTCGTACCGTCGCCTAATGCAGTTGACCCGTACTACTTGCGGCTTGCGGAAAAGTACGGTGCAACGATCCCCAAGGGGGACCTGGTCGAGACCATCAAGAACTTGCCCCCGCTTGATAAGCCTGCGCCGGCCGGGACAACCGACGCCTTCCTCGACGAGAGTCGACGGGGAGAGTTTGGGCCGCGGTGAGTCGAGTCTATGTCGACACGAGCGTACTCGGACGCTCGTTGCTCGAGGAACCCGACAAGCCAGCTATCGAGCGTGGGCTTGAAGCCTTTGTAAACCGTGTCTCGAGCAGCCTGCTGCGCATCGAGCTGCGCCGCCTCGGACTTCGGCGAGGCATGCTCGACCGGGTGGACCACCTCTTGGCCAGGATCTCGCTGATCCCACTCGACGAGCAGGTCCTCACGGATGCGGAGACGCTCACACCATCGACGGTCGCAACGCCTGATGCCATCCATCTCGCAACGGCAGTCCGCTTGTCAAAGGCTGACGAACTGGACGCGCTCATGACCTACGACAAGCAACTGGCAGCCGGTGCCCGCGAGCACGGCATCACGGTTCTGTCTCCCAGCTGAGGGATACAAGTGCACCTACTCTACGGCGCCTACGAAAGCACCCGCCCCCTGAATTTGCTCAGGCCCAACGCGAGGAACCCGGCGCAGAAGCCGAGCAGCACCGGATAGACGACGTAGAGGTGCATGTGCGCGGCGTGGGTGAGGCCGGCGCGCAGGCCCTCGTTGATGTAGACGAGCGGGTTGACGAGCACGACGATCTGCAGCCAGTGGATGCCGGCGACCTGGACCGGCGCGAGCTTCGTCCACTGGTAGTAGGTGCCGCCGAGGAACGTCAACGGCAGCACGACGAAGCCGAACATCAGCCCAAGGTTGCGCGCCTCGAACGCCGTCCCGAGCAGCAGGCCGAGCGAGCTCATCGTGATGCACGCGAGCGGCAGCAGCGTGATCACGATCGGCCAGTGGACCGACAGGTGCGCGTGCACCCCGGGCGCATGGATGACCGCCGCGATCGGGAACACGATCAGCGCCGCGAGCAAACCCTGCATCGCGCCCGAGAGCACCTTCGCGGCCGCGACCAGCCAGATCGGGCAGGGCGCCTGCACGCGATCCTCGATCTCGCGCGTGTAGCCGAACTCCTGGGCCATCACCATCGCGACCGCCTGGATGCCCTGGAACATGATCGAGATGCCCACCACCCCCGGAACGAGCACGGTGGCGAACGCCGACTCCGCGACCTTGCCACCACCGCCACCGACCCCCTGGCCGATCGTGGGGAACACGTACAGGAACACGAACACGAGCAGGAACGGCTGGATGATCGTGCGGATCACGAACTCGAGCGAGTGCTTTCTGAGCACCGTCAGGTCGCGCAGGATCAGCGCGAGCAGCGCCGTGCGGCTCGCGGCCATCGTCGAGCGCTCAGGCTCGATTGTGATGCGGCCGGGAGTGGACCCGGGGGCGGCCGTAGAGGTGACTACGGGGGCGGTGGTCGCGGCCATCAGTCGTTGGACTTCCTGCGCGGGGGATCGACGAGCACCGACGCGGCGTCTGTAAACGAATCAGCCATCAGTCCCGCAGCTCCTTGCCGGTCAGGCTGATGAACACGGTCTCGAGGCTCGGCTCGGCGATCGACAGGTCGGCCAGCTCGAAGCCCGCCTCCTCGGTCGCGCTGACCAGGCGCGGCACGAGCCGCTCGGCCTCTTTTGCGTGGAGCTCGACGCCGCCGTCGATCACGCGCGTCCTGCTCACCTCGGCGATCGCGCTCGACAGCCGCTCGGCGAGCGTCTGCAGCTCGCCGCCGCCCGTCGCCTTGATCGTGGCGATCGTGTCCGCTCCCACCGACTTCTTCAGATCGCCCGGCGTGTCGAGCGCAAGGATCTTGCCGTGGTCCATGATCGCCAGCCGATCGCACAGCTCGTCGGCCTCCTCCATGTAGTGCGTCGTCAGCAGGATCGTCTGGCCCGCCTCGTTCAGCTCGCCGAGGATCTCCCACAGCGCGAGGCGGCTCTGCGGGTCGAGGCCCGCGGTCGGCTCGTCGAGGAACAGGACCGCCGGGCGGTGGAAGATCGCGCGCGCCATCATCAGCCGCTGCGCCATCCCGCCCGAGAGCGCGTAGACCGACGCCTGCGCCCATTTCGTCAGGTGCAGCTGCTCGAGCAGCTCGTCGGATTTGCGCCGCGACTCCGACGCGGAGATCCCGAACAGGCGGCCGTGGAAGTAGAGGTTCTCCCACACGGTCAGCTGGCGATCGAGCGTGTTCTGCTGGGAGACGATCCCGATCAGCTGCTTCGCGAGCGCAGGGTGGGCGACGACGTCGACCGCGCCTACGTAGGCGGTGCCCGACGTGGGAATCACGCGCGTCGTCAGCATCCCCGCGGTCGTTGTCTTGCCGGCGCCGTTCGGTCCGAGCAAGCCGAAGATCTCGCCCGCGTGGACGCTCAGGTCGAGCGCGTCGACCGCGGCGACGTCCATCCCCGGGTAGACCTTCGTCAGCTGCTCTGTGCGGATCACCTCGCGGCGATCCCCGCCGCCGTCTGTCCTCAGCGCCGGATCGAGCGTGGCCGCATCGGCTGACTGGGCGCTTGGCACGCTTCCCAATGTAGAAAGCCCGCGCTACCCTCCCCGGAAGAGATGGCCGACACGACCGGCAAGATCGCGAAGAACCTCGAGCGCTTCGCCCAGGCGGTGGCCGCGCACGACCGCGAGAACCCGACGCACACCGCCAACGGGATCGGCCTCGCGCACTTCGACCTCGAGCGCCTGGGGCTCGAGGAGGGCGAGGAGATCCTGCCCGGCATCACGATCCACGCCGACAGCGGGGTGACGGGAAACTTCAGGGTGCTCTGCGACGGCGAGCACGACGAGGGCAAGATGGAGTCTGAGGAGGAGGTCGTCGAGGCGGTCGGTACCGAGATGGTCCCGGTCGCGGCCCCGGCCGGCGCGCCCGGCGTCTCGCCCGGGGAAATTCCGTTCGGGGGTTAGCCCCGGCGCCCAAGCGCCATCTACTTCAGGGGGCGTAGACGCGAGCGCGAGCTATAGGCGCGCGAGTACGAGTCCCGTGGCGAGCAGCACCATCGCCACAGCGCACGCCTGTAGTGCCCGCTCCATCGGCGCCGCCAGCCGCGCGGCATCGAGGGGCACGGTCGATCCGTCGGCGAGCCGCTGCTCTCCGGTGAGCGACACCGTGCGCCGGCGCAGCTCGCGCACGGGCGTGCTGAGACTCCGCTGAGCGACGAGCAGCATCGCGCACCCACCCGCTGCCAGCAATGCCGAGGGGCGAAGCTCGAGCGCGTTGACCCAGTAGGCCGTGAGAACCGGGAAGACACCCCAGGCGATCGCGAGCCAGAAGGTGGTGTGAAAGCGCCCTCCGAACCACTCGAGGTTGTAGGCGAGCACGATGAACGCGCCCGCGAGCACGAACGGGATCAGCGTGAGCGAGATCGTCACGGCCCCCACGATCCCGATCGCCGCTGCTCCCGCCAGCGAGAGGACCGCAAGCACGACGAGCGTGCGGCTTGCCAGCTGCGTGCCCAACGGCCTGCCGTGCAGCTCGTCCAGCACGTGCGCACAGATGCCCACCGCCAGGAAGAACGCCGCGAGAGCCGCCGCCAGCCGTCCCGGGTACATGTGCGGAGCGAGCGCGGCCCCGATCGCCACGTTGGCCAGATTCCACGCCGTGTAGGGAAGGTGGAGCAGGGTCACGAGGTCCCGCCAGCCCCCGGGGCGTAGCGCGTAGAACGCTGGACGCTCGAGCGATCGTGAGGCCTCGCGGGCTGTTCGGCCAGACGGCTCCATCTCAGTAAGATCTCACCCTCTCAACCGGTGTGTGGACTTCCGCGCTCAGACGACCGGCGCGGGAACCCCCGCCCGCGCGGCGATCGTCCCGACCAGCCGCTCGATCGTCGGGCACTCGATGCCATGGCGCGCCGCGGCGCGCAGCACCGACCCCGGGATCGCGTCGAGCTCGGGGGAGCGCCCGGCGGCGATGTCGCGCTGCATCGAGCTGCCGAGCGTGGCGTGCGCCTGCTCCAGCTCGCCGAGCGCCTTGGCCGGATCGACGTTCGTAGCGCCCTCGGCGCGCCCCACGGCGCAGCCCTCCTCGATCGCCCCGACAAGCGCGGCGCGCAGCTCCGGAGTGGAGCGGATCTCGCCGAGCAGCTTGTCGTAGGCGCTCGTCGTGCACGCGAGCGCGTTCAGGCGCACGAGCTTCGACCACATCACCTGCGCCTCCGAGGCTCCGACGCGCGCCGAGACCCCGGCGTCTTTGAGCAGCTCCGCCAGGCGACTCATACACACGCGCGCGCGAGGATCGTGGCTTGCCATCTCGACGAGCAGAAACGGGCTCGTGTGCACCACGACGCCGGGCTCGGGCCGGTCGGCCTCGACGCGGATCGTGCCGGCGAGCACGGTCGTGCCGGCACCGAAACGCTCGCGCAGGACGGCTAGGTGGTCGAGGCCGTTCAACAGCGGCAGCACCAGCTTCGGCTGAGCGCTCGGATCTGTGCCAACCCGCCCCAGCGCCGCCCGCAGACCGGAGGCCTTCGTCGCGACGATCAGCACGTCGACCGGCTCCTCCAGCGCGGCGACCGCCCGCGGATGGGCAACAAGCGCTCCAAAGCTGACGCTGTCGATGCGCAGTCCCCGCTCGGCGATCACCTCCGCGGTCTCCTCTCTCGCGACCACAACGACAGGCGTGCCGGCCTGCTCGAGCAGCCCCGCGATCAGTCCGCCCACGCCGCCGGGGCCGAGTACAGCGATCTTCACCGCCTCGCAGTCTATGTGCCTCGCGACCGATTCCACCGAAGACACACGGCGCGGGGATCAACCATTTAACCTTAGGTCCAAGATGCCCCCGCAGAGCCCACCGACGAGCACCGATCTACCCGAGGTTCTCGCCCGCGGGCCGTGGCCGCTGGAGCAGGTGCGGGCACACTGGCGCGAGGAGCTCTTCGAGCCCACCCCCGAGCACGCGCAGGCCGCCGACGCGGCGATCGCCGAGCTGCAGCAGCGGGGCTCGCCCAGCCACGACGGGGTCGCCGCGCGCCTGGTCGAGTACCGCGAGGACGATGATGGGGTCGCGCTGGAGCTGCAGCCGCTGCGCTGGGGGCTGCGCCTGGTACCCGGCGACGCTTCGGACAGCGTCGCGGCGAACTGCGTCACACGCTCGGCCGACGGCCGCTGGCTGGCCGGGCGGCGCGCACCGTGGGTCGCTTCGTGGGCCGGGCGCTGGGCCTTGGGCGCGGGCGGCGCAGTCGATCTCGGCGAGAACCCGGCCGCGACGCTGACCCGGGAGCTGCAGGAGGAGTGGTCGGTCGCGCCCGCGCGCGTGCAGGGCGAGGCGCTGCTGCGACTGCCCCACAAGATGGTGATGTTCATCGGCCAAGCGTGGCTCGCCGAGGGCGCCGAGGAGCAAGTGACGCCCGACCACGAGCACGACGCGTTCGCCTGGTGGCCGCGCGAGATCGACGAGTGGCCGCCGGAGGCTGGGGAGATCCTGCCGCGGATGGCGCGCTGGCTCACGCAGTGAGCACGGGAACACCGCCCGGGGCAAATACGCCCACCCAAACGGACGCGCCGCCACAGCTTCACGAATCCGCTCGAGCGGACGCTCCTGCCGGCACCCACTCTTCCCCTACCGGCCCGTCACCCCAGCGCTCCGTCGGCCCCCTGCGTTTCAAGCGCCTGAAGTGGATCTCCTTCACGCACTCCTGCATCTACACGGCGCTATTGATCTGCGCCTTCGCGATCGGCAAGCCGCAACCGTTCACGTTCGTGCTCGGCCTCAGCCACGGCCTGCTGTGGATCTTCATGTCGCTCGCCTGCATCGCCGCCGCGCGCCTACGGATCGTCTCGCTGCGGCTGGCGGTCGCGGTCGCGGTGCTCGGCGGGATCGGGCCGTTCTTCGGCAGCTACGAGTTCATCCGCGAGGAACGCTCGCATACCCATACCCATACCGATTCCAAGCCGGCGCGACCCGACGAATCGGCAACGTCCTGAAGCGCAAAAACACAGCCGACGGGTATCGCCCAACACCGTTGTCGAGTATTTGTGAAAAGCCTCACCTGCCAGCGGGGATGTCCGCCGGACAGCCGCGCTAGAGTGAGAGCAGATGGCAACAAGCACCACCGCCGAGCAGACAATCGACGTCGTAACACCCGCAGCAGGCGAGTCGGTCACCGAGGGAACGATCCTCGAATGGCACGCGCAGATCGGCGATCCGATCAAGGTCGACGAGACGATCGTCGAGATCTCCACCGACAAGGTCGACGTCGAGCTCCCCTCCCCGGCGACCGGGACCGTCAGCGAGATCCTCGCGCAGGAGGGCGACACCGTCACCGTCGGCCAGGTGATCGCGCGGATCGCCGTCGGCGAGCCGGCGCAGAACGGGGCGTCTGGTAGTAACGGCGCTCCCGGGAACAGCACGACCTCGAGCGACGGCGCGCCCGGCGAGGACACCTCTGACGATCGCGCGCCCCGCGCAGGCGCCGGTGATGGCGCACCCAGCGATGGCGCCACCGCTGACGGCGTCGCCGAAGCCGGCGTTTCCAGCGATGTTGCCCAGGGCGATGGATCCCAAGGACTGCCCGATGGAGTGAAGGCCACACCCGTCGCGACCCGCGCGGCGGCGGTCGAGGGCGTGGATCTGGCAAACGTCTCAGGGAGTGGCACCGGGGGACGGATCAAGAAGGCCGACGTGCTCTCCGCCGGCGCTGGCACTGCCAATGGCACCGCCGACCAGGCGACGGGCGCCGCAGCCACCAACGGCAAACCGGCGGCCGCGAGCTCCGAGCGACTGAAGGGCGGCGCGGCCGCGCTCGCGCGCTACATGGAGCAGTCGCTGGAGATCCCCACGGCGACGAGCTTCCGCACGCTGGCGGTGACCGTGCTCGACGCGCGCCGGCGCGAGCTGAAGGCGGGCACGCGCAAGGTCTCCTTCACGCACCTGATCGCCTACGCGATCGCGCGCGCGGGAACCGACGACATGCCCGTGATGGCAAACCACTTCGACGAGATCGAGGGCAAGCCGCACCGCGTCGACGACGGCCAGGTGAACCTCGGCCTCGCGGTCGACGTCGAGAAGAAGGACGGCTCGCGGACATTGATGGTGCCGGTGATCCGCAACGCCGGCCGGCTCAAGTTCGACCGCTTCCTCGACGCGTACGACGCGCTCGTGGAGAAGGCGCGCACGAACACGCTCACGGCCGACGACCTGACCGGCGCGAACGTGACGCTGACGAACCCCGGCGGCCTCGGCACCGTCGCCTCCGTCCCGCGGCTGATGGCGGGCCAGGGCACGATCGTCGCGACCGGCTCGATCGCCTACCCCGTCGGGCTCACGGACATCGGCGCGATGATCGGCGCGGAGAAGGTCCTGACGATGACCTCGACGTATGACCATCGCATCATCCAGGGAGCCGAGTCGGGTCGTTTTCTGGGGAAGATCGAGGAGTACCTGCAGGGCGAGCACGGCTTCTACGAGGACGTGTTCGCGGCGCTCGGCGTCGAGCTCGGCCCTGCGCCCGCGCCTCCCGCGCCGGCGGCCGCCGCATCCGCTGCCGCATCGGCCGCTTCGGAGAAGACCCCGAGCACGGTCCCTGACGAGGAGCTGTTACAAGCCGTCCAAGCCGCCAGCACGCTGCTCTCGCGCTTCCGCAGCCACGGCCACCTCGCCGCGCGGCTCGATCCGCTTGGCACCGAGCCCGAGGGCGACCCCGGCCTGGACCCCGAGGCGCTCGGCCTGACGCCCGAGATCACGGCGAAGATCCCCGCGAAGATCCTGCACATGTACGTGCCGGGGGCGACCCTGGCCGACGCGCTGCCGCACCTGCGCGAGACCTACTGCGGCACGATCGCGTACGAGATCGAGCACATCGCCTCCCACCGCCAGCGGGTGTGGCTGCGCGAGAACATCGAGTCAGGGACCTTCCGCCAGCCGCTGACGAGCGAGGAGCAGAAGACGCTGCTGCGGCGCCTGACGAAGGTCGACGCGCTCGAGCGCTTCATGCACAAGGCCTACCTCGGCCAGCACCAGTTCTCGATCGAGGGCCTGGATATGACGGTGCCGATGCTCGACGAGCTGATCCAGCTCTCGGCGGTCAACGGCGGCAAGGAGGTCGTCGTCGGGATGGCCCATCGCGGCCGCCTGAACGTGCTCGCGCACAACCTCGGCCGCCCCTACGACACGATCTTCGCCGAGTTCGAGGGGGCCTCGACGCTCGAGGCGGTGACGACGATCCCGCAGGGCGGCACGGGCGACGTCAAGTACCACCACGGCACCCAGGGCTCCTACGAGCTGCCCGACGGCCAGAGCATCGAGGTCAACCTCGAGTCCAACCCGAGCCACCTCGAGTACGTCTCGCCGGTCGTCGAGGGCGCCACACGCGCGGCGCAGACCACGCGCCAGGGGCCACACGCCCATCAGGACACCGATGCGGCGGTGCCGATCGTGATCCACGGCGACGCCTCCTTCCCCGCGCAGGGCGTGACCGCGGAGACGCTCAACCTGCAGGCGCTCGACGGCTACAAGGTCGGCGGCACGGTGCACCTGATCACGAACAACCAGATCGGCTTCACGACCGACCCCGACGACGCGCGCTCGACGCGCTGGGCCTCGGATCTGGCGAAGGGCTTCGACGTGCCGATCATCCACGTCAACGCCGACGACGTGCCCGCCTGCATCAGCGCCGTGCGGCTCGCGTTCGCCTTCCGCAAGGAGTTCGGCCACGACGTGCTGATCGACCTGATCGGCTACCGCCGCTTCGGCCACAACGAGTCCGACGAGCCCGCCTACACCCAGCCGGAGATGTACGCGACGATCAAGGCCAAGAAACGCGTCTCGGAGCTATGGGCCGAGCGGCTAGTGGCCGACGGCGTCGTCACCCAGGAGGAGGTCGAGACGCAGGCGCAGGGCGTGTGGGACGACCTGACGCTGCTGCACCAGCGCCTGAAGGCGAAGATCGCCGCCGCGGCCGAGCACGGCGCAGACAGCGAAAGCACCGGCGAGTACCAGCTCGACCGCTCACCGAGCCCCGAGGTGAGCACCGCGGTGCCCGCCGACCGGCTGCGCGAGCTGGGCGAGGAGCTGCTGAAGGTGCCCGCCGGCTTCACCGTCCATCCGAAGCTCGTCAAACAGCTCGATCGCCGTCGTGAGGCGCTGCTGGCCGGGACGGATGCGGGGCAGGGCAATGGCGCCGGCGCCGGCGCACCGGGTTCGACGGATGCGCCCAGCAGTGCAACCCCCACCCCCGCTCCCGTCCCCGCGCTCGACTGGGCGCACGGCGAGGCGCTCGCGTTCGCGTCGCTTTTGACCGAGGGCACCCCGATCCGGCTGACCGGGCAGGACACCGAGCGCGGCACCTTCAGCCAGCGCCACCTCGTGCTGCACGACGCGAAGACCGGGCAGACCGTGTGCCCGATCCAGAGCCTGCCCGAGGCGCTCGCGCCGCTGGAGCTGCACAACAGCCCGCTGTCGGAGCTCGCGTGCATGGGCTTCGAGTATGGCTACAGCCAGGAGGCGCCGGAGACGCTCGTGCTGTGGGAGGCGCAGTTCGGCGACTTCGTCAACTCCGCGCAGGTGATCGTCGACCAGTTCATCACCTCGGGCCTTGCCAAGTGGGGCCAGACCTCGCGCCTGACGCTGCTGCTGCCACACGGCTACGAGGGCTCGGGACCCGAGCACTCCTCGGCGCGGCTGGAGCGCTTCCTGACGGTCGCCGCGGAGGGCAACATCCGCGTCGCGAGCCCGACGACCCCGGCCCAGTACTTTCACCTGCTGCGCCGCCAAGCGCGGATCGCCAAGCAGCGCCCGCTCGTGGTGATGACGCCGAAGTCGCTGCTGCGCCTGCCGCAGGCGACCAGCACGATCGCCGATCTCGCGGAGGGCACGCAGTTCCGGCCGGTGCTCGCCGAGCCGGGGGTCGACAACGAGCAGGTCACGCGCCTGGTGCTGTGCACCGGGAAGATCTACTACGACCTCGTCGGTCACTCCGAGCGAGTCTCACACCCCGGTCTGGCCGTCGGCCGCGTCGAGCTGCTCTACCCCTTCCCCGAGGGCCAGATCCTCGAGCTGATGAACAGTTACCCGAACCTGCGCGAGGTGCTGTGGGTCCAGGAGGAGCCGCGCAACATGGGCGCCCGCGCGCACATGTTCCCGAGGCTGATGCAGATCATGCCCGAGGAGATCCACTTCGGCTACATCGGCCGCCCCGAGCGCGCCAGCCCGGGCGAGGGCTATCCGGCCGCGCACATCAAAGAACAGAGCCGGATCGTCGGCACCGCGATCAACCTGCAGCAGCCGATCTCGCAGTACCCGCGCAAGACGCCTGGGCAGCGCTGATGGCGGCTTTGTGGCGGAGATTGCGACTCGTGATGGCGCAGCGCAAGCGTAAGCGGCGCGGGTATTAACAAGCCGTTCCCGAGTAGTCCTTATACCTGGGTATACTGAGCTTATGGCGAAGGTCATGGTTTCGATGCCGGATAAGCTCCTCAGCGAGGTTGACGCCGAGGCGAGCCGCCTTGGAACTACACGCAGCGCGGTGCTGCGCGGCTTCGCGGATTTGGCGCTACGCAAGCGCCGAGCCGATCGCGCGTCAGCTATGCGCAGTCTTCTGGCAAAACCCTCTCGGCACGGAGGCGCGGCGGCGAAGCTCGTCAAGGCGACGCGACCTCCAGCGTGAGCGCCCTGCTACTGGACGCCAGCGCAATCCTCGCAGCGTTCGACCCCGATGATGATCTCCATGAGTCCGCGCGCGAACTGCTGGTCGACCCGCTGATCACGCTCGCCACCCTGGATCTCGCCCGCTATGAGGTTGCAAACGTGGCGATTCGCGGGTGGCGCAAGCCCGCGCAAGTGACGCCTCTGCTCGAAGCCGTAGATCGAATCTCCGACGACGGAGGAGCTCTTGTGTCAACCACCACGCTATTGACACGCGCGGCACAACTCGCCGAGACACATGTCATTTCTGTTTACGATGCGGCCTATGTAGCCGCCGCTATGCAAAGCGGAAACACACTCGTCAGCTGCGACATCAGGGATCTGATCGGCAAGGGCCTCGCGAGCAACCCGAATGATGCCCGCGCAGCGATTACACCTACCAATCAAACATAGGCAGTGCTGCTACTGAAGCATAGGCGGCACAGCTACCGAGGCCACGGCAGCATCACCCGTACCGCATCGCTCAACGCGTCAGCGCCCTTTCCACACAGGATCCCGCTTCTCCTTGAACGCGCTCGCGCCCTCTTTGGCGTCCTCGGAGGCGAACACCGGACCCGAGATCGCGCCCTGCTTCTCCCACATCTCCGCCGTGCTCCAGTCGTACTGCTCCTGCAAGATGCGCTTGGAGGCGACCAGCGCGAGCGGGCCGCTCTTTGCCAGGCGCTCGGCGAGCTCGAGCGCAACGTCAACGGCCGCTCCCGGCTCGGCGAGGCGGTTGACGACGCCATGCTCATGGAAGCGCTCGGCCGACAGCAGGTCACCCGTGAGCGCCAGCTCCATCACGACGTGGTAGGGCATCCGCTGCGGCAGGCGCAGCAGCGCACCACCGGCGGCCACGAGCGAGCGTCTGGCCTCGGGGATGCCCATCTTGGCGCCCCGCGCGGCGACGATCAGGTCGCACGCCAGCGCGATCTCCATGCCACCGGCAACCGCGAAGCCCTCGATTGCGGCGATCAGCGGCTTGCGCGATGCCCGCTGAGCGATGCCGGCGAAGCCGCGGTCGCCGAACCAGGGCGATTCGCCTCTGACGAACGCGCCGAGGTCCATCCCGGCACAGAAGAAGCCGCCGCCTCCGGTCAGCACGCCCACCGTCAGGCCGTCGTCAGCATCGAGCTCGTCCAGCGCACCGGCAATGCCCTCGGCGACGGCGCCGTTGACCGCATTGCGTACCTCCGGCCGATTGATCGTGATCAGCAGGACGTTGCCGCGCCGCTCTGTGAGTACTGCCTCGGAATCGCTCATGCGCGCATCCTACGCGGCGAACAGCGTCAGATCCGGCTCGCGTTCGCCGCGCAGCACCTGCAGGTCGATCTCGACGCAGTCGATCCCGCGAGACTGCGCGAGCACGCGCGCCTGGGGCTTGATGATCTGCGCGGCGAGCACGCCGCGGCAGGAGCCGAGCGCGGGGTCGAGGCGAATCCGCTGAAGGTAGCGCGTCAGCTGCTCGACCGCGTCGATCGTGGCGATCCGCTTGATCTCCACCGCGATCCACTCGTCCTCCGAGTCGCGGCACATCAGGTCGACCGGGCCGATGTCTGTCGGCCACTCGCGCCGCACCAGCCGAAAGCCCTCGCCGCACCACTGCGGGGCATCGGCGAGCAGCTCCTGCAGCTCGCGCTCGAGACCCTCCTTCTCGAGCGTCGCGAGCACGTCGAGCTCGTGCTCGATGTCGGAGAGCACCTCCGTGATCGCGATCTCGACCCGATCTTCCTGGCGCTGCTTGCGCACGATCAGGCCCGTCAGCCGGCCGTCATCGTCGGTCTGCTCCTCGAGCACCGTCGGCGGGGTCATCCAGTTCAGCGGCTTGACGTTCGGCCCGCCGCCGTCGGCCCAGACCATGAACGTGCCGTCGGCCTTCAGCATCAGCAGCCGCACCGCCTCGGGCAGGGCGGTGGTCAGACGGCCGATGTAGGCGACCTCACAGCGGGCGACGATCAGGCGCACGGCGAGAACCTATCGGGCGGCCCGGATCGCTCGCCGGCCGTCGCACGGGACGGGCTGAGTCAGGCGGCGGGAGGCGGAGCAGTCGGTGGGGCGGGCTGCGCGGGAGGAACTGCGACCGGCTGCGGGACGGGCGGAGCAGCGGGATCGACGACCACGGCATCCGCTGGTACAGGCGTGGCCGACTCCGGCGCGGCCACGAGCTGTGGGTTCTCGGGGACGAGCGTCCCGGTCACCGAGCCGTCGTCTTTGACGGCCTCGCTCATCGACTCGCGAAACTCGCGCATGCCGTGCCCGAGCGAGCGGGCGAGGTCGGGCAGGCGCTTGGGGCCGAGCACGACCAGCGCCACGGCGGCGATGAAGATCAGGTGTACGGGGTTATCGATTCCCATCGCAGCTTCCTACGTTCCCATCGTCAGATCCGATCATCACTTCAAGAGTACCGCCACCGCCGCACGGCCCCCTACGCTCTCGTGTGAGCAATGGCCACCGAAGCGAGCCAACCTCAACAGCGCCCGACACAGCCCGGCCGCCCCTATCCACCGCCAGCCGCGACCGAACCGTTCTGGCCCGCGCAGCTGACCGTGCTCGTCGCGATCGCCGCGCAGCTGCTGTTGCCAGCGCGCCTGACGGTCGGGCCCAGATGGCTGGTGCCGGGCTTCGAGGCCGCACTGCTGATCGGCATGGTCATCGTCACACCCAACCAGATCGAGGACGAGCACCCGCGCCGCCGGCGGATCGCGCTCGGGCTGACGGCGTTCGTGTCTGTGGCGAACATCTTCTCGCTCGGCGCGTTGACGCACTACCTGCTGAACCACGTCGTCTCCGAAGGGCGCGCGCTGATCGGCGCCGGCGTGCTGATCTGGATCACGAACTTCCTGATCTTCGCGCTGTGGTACTGGGAGATCGACCGCGGCGGCCCCGGCAGGCGCTCGGCCGGACACGACGGCCCCCCGGATTTCCTGTTCCCGCAGATGGCCGACGACCGCATCGAGCCGCTCGCATGGCGGCCCAAGTTCATCGACTACCTGTACGTCTCGCTCACCAACGCGATGGCCTTCTCCCCCACCGACACGATGCCGCTGACGCCGATGGCGAAGATCTTCATGGGCATCCAATCGCTCGTCTCGCTCGTCACGATCGGGCTGATCGTCTCGCGCGCGATCAACATTCTGTAGGGCCCACGCGGTCACGACCTTCGGGGCACACCAATACAGATCTGCACAGTCACGAGTACAGATCTGCGCACCTCACTTTGCAGATCTGCGCACCAATTTGGGGAGGCTGGGCTCCTCGATCACGAGACCACGACGACGTCGGCGCGCAGGCCTGGGGCACGAGCCAAGCGAGTGTCGAGCGTCAGCAGCGGCAGGTCCAGGCGCTCGGCGAGAGCGATGTAGAGCCCGTCGTAGAAGCTGACGTTCTCGCGTAGGCTCCATGCCCGGTCGAGCAGGCCAAGGTGACGCGCGCGCCGCAGCGGGAGATCCCTGAGATCGTCGAGCGCAGCCCGAGCGCCACGGTCGCTCAGCTCGCCGAGGCGTACCGTCCGGCGCAATGTATGCCCGACCTCGGCGTCGACCAGATGGGGTGCCCACAGCTCGCCCTCCAGTAGGCGCACGGCGACCGCGCGGTGGCCCTCACCCGCGGTCAGATGCGTCACCAGCACCGACGCATCGACGACGGGCATCAGTCACCGCGTACTTCGCGCAACGCGGCGAGAATCGTCTTGGTCTTGACCTTCGACGGGCCGCGCGCCTGGATACGCTCGTCGACTTCCTCGAGCGTCGCCTGTTCGGCCGCCCGCGCCAGCTCCCGCTTGATGTAGTCCGACAGCGACGTCCCCGTCGCGGCCGCTCTCGTCTTCAGGGTCCGGTGCACGGCATCGGGCACGTTGCGAACTTGAATCATCACGGGCATGTGCCCAACATTAGCACGTGTGGGGCACAGCTATGGGTGGAGATTCGGCGACTGTTCCTGACCCGCAACGCCCAACGGCGACCAGCACCGTACCGCGCCCCACGCCCCGATCTGCCAGGATCGCATCACCCTCTTCATCGGCCGCGAAAGGAAACACCATGCCCGAGTACGCACCCGGAACCCCGTCCTGGATCGAACTTTCCTCACCAGACACCGACGCCGCCGCGGAGTTCTACGGCGCGCTGCTGGGCTGGAGCGCGACCGAGCCCGGACCGGCCGAGACCGGTGGCTATCGCATGTTTCAGCAGGGCGACGCGAACGTCGCCGGGCTGATGGGGATCATGCAGGAGGGCCAGCCGACGGCGTGGTCGACGTACGTGAGCGTCGCCGACGCCGAGCAGACGGCGGCCAAGGTCAAGGCCGCCGGCGGCAGCGTGATCGTCGAGCCGATGGACGTGACGGATATCGGACGGATGGCGGTCTTCGTCGATCCCACCGGCGCCGCGTTCGGGATCTGGCAGCCGAAGACGTTCACCGGCGCCGACCTCGTCAACGAGCCGAACTCGCTGTGCTGGAACGAGGTGCTGACCCGCGACGCCGAGACCAACAAGGCGTTCTACCCGGCCGTGTTCGGCTGGACCGCCGGTCGCCCCTCGTTCGAGGGCGCGCCCGAGAGCTACACCGTCTGGGAGCTCGACGGCAAGCCCGTCGGCGGCATGATGCAGATGACCGACGAGTACTTCCCGGCCGAGATCCCGCCGCACTGGGGCGTGTGCTTCGCGGTCGCCGACTGCGACGCCACCGTCGCCAAGGCCCGCGAGCTGGGGGCGACCGTCACGAACGAGCCGATGGACATGCCGATCGGGCGCTTCGCGGGGCTGATCGATCTTCAGGGCGCCTCGTTCACGGTGATGCAGCCGGCGACGGGCTGAGCGGCAGCGTCGGCTTGACCCCGGACTGGGTATTCCCGACCTAGGCTCGGCTTGGAATCAGAGTTTCGAGTCCAGATACACAAGCCTCACCCGGCCCGGCGTTTTCGCGACTGACGGGGACGGGACGAGCCCGGCGCCAAGCCGAGGATCAGCGCGAGCGCGCGCTCGATCTCCGCGAGCTTCTCCGGCGGGAGCGTCCCCAGCCTGCGCAACAGTCGTGAGCGCGCCACGCCTTTGACGGATCGAGGAATCGCGCAGCTCGGCCGATCGACGCCCTCCACATCATGCACCGCGGGACGCAGCATCGAAGGGGCGCTGGAGCTCGACAGCGGCACGACAACAATCAGGTCGGCCACGCTGCCCGTGCTCAGGGAATCGACCGAGACGACGACCGCGGGGCGGTTCTTTCCCGGCTCGCCGGGCCTGGCGGCGCCGAATGACACGAGCCACACCTCGCCGCGGTGTGGCTCAGACGCTGAGGCCATCGTCGAAGTCGATGCCGTCTTCGAGGGTGGACTCCCACAGGCGCATCTCCTCCAGCGCGGCTGGGTTCTGAGCATCGGCGAGGGTGGCCTGCCGCTCGGACTCGAACGCTTCCTCGATCTCCTGCTCGCGCGCGATCTCCGCCAGCAACGCCGCCAGCGAGATCCCCCGCACACGCGCCTGCTGGGCCAGCAGGTTCCGCGTGTCGCGCGTCACCCTGATTGTGGCCGTATCCGTCGCCATTGCAGCCACATTGTAGCGCCATGAGATGGCGCCATGCGCGGCGCTACGGCCAGTCGATCAGACCGGCCAGATCCTGCGGGCCGAGCGCGATCAGGGCGCTGCGTTCGATCGGACGGTACTCGCCGTCGCCACCACCCCCGCCGAGCCCGAGCCAGTGGACCGCGTGCTCCTCGGGATCGAGGATCAGCAGCTCATCGACCTCGTGGGCGGCGTAGAACGGTAGCTTCTGCCAGGTCTCATCGCCCGGGGAGACGATCTCCACGACGAGCGCGGCGGTGTGCAGCCAGACACCCTTTGCGCCGGGGCGATGCAGACCGCCGTCGGGGACGCGGAAGTCATCGATCGAGTCGCCGAGGTTGAACTCTTGCATGGTCGGAATCAGCCCCGCCGCGCGGGCCAGCGGGCCCAGAATCTCGGCCAACTGCTGACCAACGCTGGCGTGTCCGAAGTTCGGAGCGGGGACCATGTGCAGAACACCCTCCCATACCTCGTCGAGACGATCCAGGCCGGAGATCCGCCGACGCTCCTTGAGCGCGTCCAGCTCGTAGGCATACGGGTCCAGCACCATCGTGGCCATCGTGAACCAAGGATAGCCGTCCGCTACTTCTTCCCACGCCCGTGAGCCCTTCGTTGCACGAGCTGGACACTTTCGGCAAGCGTCTTGGACGGAGACGGCGAGGACTCGAGGATCGCCAGGCTGGCGTTCAGGTGCCCATGATCGATACTGAGGAGGGCGCGTCCGGCGGCGTTCAGCTTGACCTTCACGGTCTTCGTTTCATCACCCGGAATCGAGAAGCCCGCGGCCCCGAGGCTGACTGTCCGCGCTGGCTTCTTTTTCTTGCCCTTGACATTAGCGGCGATCTGCGCCGAGAGGACGAGCTTGCCATGACAGTCGGCGATCCCGAGGCACTCAAGCTTCACCTGCGACATACCGGGTCGCGTCTCATGAGCCGGGGGGTTTGATGTTGCGGGCGTAGCCTCCGCTTTGTCCTGAGAAGACCAAGCGATGGAGGTACGCCCGCATGGAGAAGGTAGCCCCGAGCGAGAGGTTTCGCTCTGAACTGGATGAGGTGTTGGCCGGTGTCGGCGAGGAGCTAGACCCGATTGAGACGGTCGGACGGCTAGGAGCGCGGCTGATCTTGCAGCAGGTGCTCGAGGACGAGGTGACGGAGTTTCTCGGCCGTCGGCGGTATGAGCGTGCTGAGGAGACGGTCAGTCACCGCAATGGACACGAACCGAGGACGGTCAAGACGACGAGTGGCTCGGTGGCGTTGGAGCGTCCGCGGGTTCGCAACGCGAGCAGGCTGGGGTTCGAGAGCAGGGTGCTCGGCAAGGGTGTCACGCGGACGCATGCGCTGGAGTCGCTCGTGATCAGCTCGTTCTTGCGAGGTCTGTCCACGCGGGACGTGGAGGCTGCTTTGGAGGAAGTCTTCGAGGAGCCAATCGCGTCCAAGAGCACGGTTTCCAGGATCTGTGAGGACACCCGGGAGCGATACCGCCAATGGTGCCGGCGGCGCCTTGAGCAGCACGACATCGTCTACTGCTTCTTGGATGCGATCTATCTGAAGCTGCACCCAGACGACACGCCGGCGGAGGGCGTCCTGGTGTGCTGGGGTGTCACGCTGGAGGGCCGCAAGGTCCTCCTCGGATTGGCATTGGGGAGCCGTGAGAGCTATGACAGCTGGCTCGCTTTTGGCCGGGACATGATCGCCCGCGGCCTGCGGGCGCCGGCGCTCGTGATCGCTGACGGGGCACCCGGGATCTGGAAGGCCACGCGGGAGCTCTGGCCACAGGCGTTAGAGCAGCGCTGCACAGTCCACGCCTTGCGGAACGTCACCGGCAAGCTTCCCGAGCGCCACCACCAGGAGATCAAGGCACGCTGGTGGAAAGCATTCGACGACGCCAGCTCCCCAGCTGAGGCCACCCGTGAGCTGCAGAGCATCATCGCTGACTACAAAACCAGCTACCCCTCAGCGATGGCCGTCATCGAAACGGACCTGCCAGCGCTCGTCACGCACCTGCAGTTCCCCTCCGGGCACCGCAAGCGGATCCGCACGACGAATCTCCTCGAGAGGACGTTCGTGGAGGTCCGACGGCGCACGAAGGTGATCGGCCGGTTCCCCGGCGAGACCTCCGCCCTCTCACTGATCTGGGCCGTGCTGGAGCTCTCCTCCCGCGGCTGGCGCGGCGTGAAGATGAACCCCCAAACCGTCGCCGCGATCGAACGGCTACGCCGACAACTCCGCGACACCACAACAGCTCCACCAGCCACGACGAACACCGAGCAGGTGATCGCCGCATAACATCCCCCCCCAAGCGGAGCTACCCCGAACAAATTCACCCGGGAAATGAGACGCGACCCTTTGTGTTCCCGTGGATGTGATCGTGATGGCATCACCGACGAGCGTCACACTGCCGGTTGCCTGTGTTGCCGCCTCTTCTTCCTCACGTTTTTTGAGCACGGCTATTTCTGAGGCGTACCTAACGGCGTTTTCTTTGGCTACCTGTTCTTCGTGTTCACGCGCATGCAGGTGACGTTCTGCTTCGGCCCTGGCAGTGATGCGTTCGGCTTCTTGTTTGACTAGTTCGAGCTCTCCTGGGGTGACCGGCGCGGGTTCGTACTGTTTGCCTGGCGACCCTTCGGGGTAGGCGCCGGGCGGATACGTTTGGAGGATATTTGCGCCACGTTCCGTACGACCAACAGTATTGGTCGCGAAGATTACGTACATGTAGATATAGCCGGGTTGCAGGTCCGCCAGTGTGACGCTCACAGTTTCGTCCTCATACATTCCGCCCAGATCCCCGATCAGCCATCGTTGGCCGCCCAGTTCCGGGTTACATCCCATAAGTTCCGACACATTCTGGGCCTCGCACTCCAGTCGGATTTCATACTCAGTTTCACTGCCCTCCGGGTTTATCTGCACGTTGAGGGTCGCGCCGTGTTCGCTGATATTCGTCGCCGGCTCGGGTTCAATCACGGGGCGTATGCCTTCAGCCGCCGATGCCGGAGCACCCGCGAGCTCAAGCCCCCCGGCCAGGATCGCGCATGAGGCGAGGACGACCCGAAGGGCACGCCACAGCGATGATTTACTCAGCGCACCACTATTTCTTTGTCTTACCATGAACCTTCTGCTGCACGAGATGGACGCTGTCGGTGTGTGCCTGCGAAGGAATTGGGGAAGACTTCAGAATTGAAAGCGTAGCGCCGAGGCGCCCGTGATCGGTGCCCAACAATGCCTTGCCCGCCGCGTTGAGCGTGAGCTTGATCGACGTGGTTTCATTGGGCAGGATGGAGAATGTTGCCGTTCCGATCGTCTCCGTCTTCGCCTTCTTGCCCTTCTTGGCGGCGCTCTTGACCGTCAGCGTCAACTTGCCGGCACACTTTGCCGTGCCCGCGCAGGCGAGCTTGACCACCGCCTCGCCACTGCTCTGAACGGCGAGACCCGACCCGTCGAGCAACACGCTGCCGGTGGGTGAGCTTTCTTCTTCTTCTTTTTTCTTGGCAGCAGCTTCTTGACCCGCGCGTTCACCGGCTTCTCGGATCGCACGTTCCTGGGCGGCGCGTGCAGTCGCCTCTTCAGATGTTGCTTCTATGTTGCCCGTGATTGGTGTCGGCGTCGGGGATTCAAATTTTCCGGGAGGGCTTTTGAGGGCTTCTTCTTTCCTGACTTCTTCTTCGTGTTTGCGTTTTGTGGCTTCTTCTTCCTGGATTTTTTTCGTCGCTTCTTCTTCTTTTTGCTTATTCGTGGCGGCTTCTTCTTCCACCGTCCCAATAACCGTCTTCGTGCCGCCACTGCGGTCGTAGGCGATCCGCATCGTCTGGGCGGTGTGATTACAGCTTTTGGCAAAGGTAATCGGGATTTCCGAACCACGTTCGGGCGCGTTGGCGAACGTACCTGAGAGCGTCCCTGTCGTGGAGACGAACGTGTATTTCTGCCCGGGACGAGGCGATGGGCAGATATCGCTCTTCGAGGAAGGCGGTGTCCCGTGCACGATCAGACTGGAACCGCCCAGTTCGATCGGCCCAGTGGAGCTCAATTGTGAATAGTCCTTACCCGCCGTCGTGCCTTCGCCGGTGATCTGGAATCCTACTTCGCTGGCGCTGTCAAAGGTCGCGCTGTCTGCGACTATGCCTTCCGCCGGGTCGAGTCCGCTTCCCACATCGAGCTCGGCTGCATCGGTCGAGAGCGCTCCAAGCGCTCCGCTGCCGACGAAGAAGATGTGATTCAAGCTCACGGGGTTCCCATCTTCGAAATTGAGATCGCCGAAATAGCCGACATAGCCGTTGAAAATACCGGCCTCGCCGGTGTCCGCTCCACTGATTGCCGCGGGGCCCACCTCGGTTTCGTTCTCGAGATAGAGCACCGCCTCGTTGCTGATTTCAAACGCGAGTGCGTTGCTGCTCGACCCACTCACCTTTTCCAGCACGGCCAGACCGTTCTCACCCAGGCCACCGCCGCTGCGACCCGCCACACTCCACGTCTGCGACGATCCGGTCAATTTTATCGGCAGTTTGAGGACATCCCCTGAAGCACCACTCGATCCACTGGCGGGCGACGCCGTGAGCCCACCGCTACCCAGCGTGATTTCATTGCCGCTGAGTGTATATTCGTCGCCGTTGTCAAGCGCGATCGATTCGGCCGTAAGCCCACTCAGATTGTTTTCGCTTTTGTAACAGGTGCCGTAACAGTTTGGGATTCGTGGGAATTCAAGCGTAACCGGTTCGGAAATGGACGGCGCTGATCCGTTCCCCCAGTTGAGCCCGATGGACCAGTCAGGTTCCGAAGAATTACCCATCCATGTGAACGGCGAACCGCTCGCGTTCGCCGCCGACGTCAGCATTAGCGAAACGCCAAGGGTCGCAAGCGCACCCAGCACACGAGCGGCCCATCCTCCAACCGTCGCCCCGCCAAACCCGAACCGGACCGCCAACAATCCAGGAACCCTCACCGCACCGCCCCTCTCCAAGCCGCCGACAATTGGCCGAGAACATACCAAATCCTAGAAGCCCCCATCATCAGGCGAAACGTGGGGCACTTTGACCGGTGGACCGGCCACCCCCGGTATCCACAAACCAGGTCCCGGTCGGGAGCGAGGTACGATCGGCCGGTTGAGCTCTCCCCCGCATTCGAGCCCAGGACCGCGCCCATTTCGGCCGAGCGGACATCGATCACGACGGGGGCCGTGTTCAGTGAGGGCAGCCGGTGTAAACGCAGCCGGCGTAAACCACAGCCGGCGTGAACAGCTCAGAGACTCTGGACCCCCGACATCCGCGGTTCCAGCGCCAGCGCCTGTGCCAAGAGGTCTCTCAATTCCCCCTCCGCCTCCGCCCCCAACGCCCCCGCGCGCTCCAACGCTTCGATCGCCCCCTCGCGGTCCATCAATTGCAGCCGCAGCCTCCCCAACCGCTCCCAGGCCCCCATATCCGTCGGCCCGTGCTCGACCGCGCGAGCGGCGGCCTCCTCGGCGAGGTCGATCGCGCCGATGTCCTCATAGATGCGGGCGGCAAACCGATGCGCGGCGGGGCGCCCCTCGTCGGCACGAGCCCATTCATGCACCACCCGCGCGGCGGCCTCCAGTTTGCCCGCGTTCCAGAACGCGAGCGTCAGCAACCGCAACACCGCCACGTTCTGCGGCTCGGCGTCGCGCGCGTAGATCAGGCGCTGCGCGGCGAGCTCGTACTCGCCTTCGGCCATCGCCCTCTGCGCGGCGATCAGGAAGCGCTCGGTACGCTCCTTCCCGGGGTCGGGCTTGGAGAAGTCGACGAACTTCATGCTCCCCGCCGGCACCGTCCTGATCCCGTGGCTGAACTGGACTCTCGCCCACTGCTGCACGTCCTCGCCGTCTCCGGCGGTGTCGGTGGAGAAGTAGATCCCCGCCACGGTGCCCACGCCCCACTCCGGATAGGACTCGCAGCGCGCATACCGGTGCACGACCGAGTGGTCGGGCATCCTGCTGCCGAACGGGTCGTGCTTCTGCTGCTCCTCGGCGTGTTCTCTAGCGCGCTGCTCGGCTTCGTACGCGCGCCTGCCTTCCTCTTCGCGCTCTCTCCTGGCCGCCTGCGCGCTCGCGCGCACGGCGTTCCGCGACACGCTCCCGCCGCGCGAGCCCTCCGCCAGTCGCTCGAGCTGGTCGGCCGCCTCGTTGATCGCCTTCAGGTGGCGCTCGTGCTCGAACTGCCTGCCCTGCGGCGCCACATCCGGGTGCCAGCGCTTGGCCATCTTGCGTCTTGCCAGCTGCACCGCGCGCTTGTCGAACGGGGGCTCCAGCTCCAGCAGCAGCAGGTGCTGCTCGATGTCGAGGACGGTCGTGGGCATGACCCAAACACGTTAGCGAGCTGCGCAACCTCCTATCCTGCGTGCGGATGTCCTCGCAATACATCTTCACGATGCACCGGCTCTCCAAGCTCCACCCGCCGGACAAAACGGTGCTCGACAACATCACGCTCGCCTTCTATCCGGGCGCGAAGATCGGCGTGCTCGGCTACAACGGCTCCGGCAAGTCGACGCTCCTGCGGATCATGGCCGGCGTCGATCAGGAGTACCGCGGCGAGGCCGCGCTCGCGCCCGGCGCGACCGTCGGGATGCTCGAGCAGGAGCCCCACTTGGACGAGTCCAAGGACGTACGCGGCAACGTCGAGGACGGCGTCGCCGAGACCAAGGCGCTGCTCGACCGCTTCAACGAGCTCGCCGCCAACTACTCCGACGAGACCGCCGAGGAGTTCGGCAACCTCCAGGCCAAGATCGAAGCCGCCGACGCGTGGAACCTCGACACGCGGCTCGAATACGCGATGGACGCGCTGCGCCTGCCGCCACCGGACGCCGACGTGTCAAAGCTCTCCGGCGGCGAGCGCCGCCGCGTCGCGCTCTGCCGGCTGCTCCTGCGCGCGCCCGATCTGCTGCTGCTCGACGAGCCCACCAACCACCTCGACGCCGAGTCCGTCGCCTGGCTGGAGCAGCACCTCTCCGAGTACAAGGGCGCGATCGTCGCGGTCACCCACGACCGCTACTTCCTCGACAACGTCGCCGGCTGGATCCTCGAGCTCGACCGCGGCAAGGGCATCCCCTACGAGGGCAACTACTCGAGCTGGCTCGAGCAGAAGCAGGCGCGGCTGGCTCAGGAAGAGCGCTCGGAAAAGGGACGCGAGCGGACGATCGCCGCCGAGCTCGCGTGGGTGCGCACGAACCCCAAGGGCAAACGCACGAAGTCCAAGGCGCGCCTGGCCCGCTACGAGGAGCTGATCGCCGAAGAGCGCAACGTCAAGCTCGACGAGGTCCAGATCCACATCCCGCCGGGGCCGCGCCTCGGCGAGAAGGTCCTCACCGCCGCCTCCCTCTCCAAGGGCTTCGGCGATCGGCTCCTGATCGAGTCGCTCTCCTTCGATCTCCCCCGCGCCGGGATCGTCGGCGTGATCGGCGCCAACGGCGCCGGCAAGACGACCCTCTTCCGCATGATCACCGGCGCGGAGTCGCCCGACTCCGGCTCTTTGACGCTCGGCGACACCGTCCAGCTCGCCTACGTCGACCAGTCGCGCGACTCGCTCGATCCTGCCAAGACCGTCTGGGAGGAGATCTCTGAAGGCTACGAGCACATCCGCGTCGGCGAGCGCGAGGTCAACTCGCGCCAGTACACCGCCGGCTTCAACTTCAAGGGCTCCTCCCAGCAGGCCCGGATCGGCAAGCTCTCCGGCGGCGAGCGCAACCGCGTGCACCTCGCCAAGCTGCTGCGCTCCGGCGGCAACCTCCTGCTGCTCGACGAGCCCACGAACGACCTCGACGTCGACACGCTGCGCGCCCTGGAGAACGCGCTCTTGGGATTCCCCGGCTGCGCCGTCGTGATCTCCCACGACCGCTGGTTCCTGAACCGCGTCGCCACGCACGTGCTCGCCTTCGAAGGCGACTCCCAGGTGACGTGGTTCGAGGGCAACTTCGACGCCTACGAGGAGCACCGACACGAGACGCTCGGCGCCGCCGCCGACCGGCCGCACAGGATCACGTACAAGCGGCTCGTTCGCGGCTGAGCTCCCGATCCGCGGCTGAGCGCCTGAACGTCAGCACGCGCCAACGATGAGGCCGCGGGACGGCCCGAGCCCGACTGGCCAAGCGGCCAGCCCGGCCGGCGACCGGTATGCTCGCCGCTGCATGGACACGGTGTTCGACCGCGACACGGCCGTCACGCAGCTCTCGGACGGCACGTTCGCAGCAACGATCGCCCCGGGCTGGCGGGCGGGACGCGGCCCCCACGGCGGCTACCTCGCGGCGATCCTGCTGCGCGCGCTGACCGACACAGTCGATGACCCCGAGCGTACGCCGCGTTCTCTCACGATCCACTACGCCGCTTCCCCCGAGCTGGGACCGGTCGAGATCCGCACGACCATCGAGCGCGCGGGGCGCTCACTGAGCACGCTCTCGGCGCGGATGGAGCAGAACGGCCGCACGATCGCGCTCGCGCTCGCCGCCTTCTCGGTGCCGTGGCGGGCGCCGGGCGCGAACGAACTGCCGCTGCCCGAGCTGGGCGAGCCCGACGCCGAGCGGCGCTCGACGCCGGGGCTCTTCAAGGGGGCGCCTGAATTCACCAAGCAGCTCGTGATGCAGCCGCGCGTCGGCGCGATCCCGTTCGCCGGCAGCGGCGCACCGATGCGGATCGGCGGCTGGACCGGCCTGCCCGAGCCCCGCCCGGTCGACGCGCTCGCGCTCGCGCTGTTCAGCGACGCGTGGTTCCCGCCCTCGTTCATCGCGCTCGACTCCCCCGCCGTCAGCCCCACGATCGATCTCACGATCCACTTCCGCCAACCGATCTCCGACTGTGACTGCGACCCGGCGACGCTGTGCCTCGGCGTGTTCGAGACGCGGCTGCTGCACGACGGGCTGTTCGAGGAGGACGGCGTGATCTGGGCGCCCGACGGCGCGGTGCTCGCGCAGTCGCGCCAGCTCGGGATCATCATGCCGACCGACAAACCGGTGCTCCAGCCGGCGCTTTCGGCGAGCGACGAGGACGCGAGCGCGGGCTGATCGAACCGGCCGGGCGGCCGATCCAGCGCCGACGATCGATCGGGCCGATCCATCCCCACGACTTCAAATCACGACCACATCGAGACGGGAGCGAACATGAGCGACTACACCGCGAAGCACATCAAGGACATGGAGGCGGCGTTCGGCGGCGGCTTCGTCAAGGCCCGCGGCGAGCTGGGAGTAACCTCGTTCGGCATGCAGGTGATCCAGCTGCCACCGAACTACGAGGACTACCCGCAGCACGACCACGCCGAAAGCGGCCAGGAGGAGGTCTTCCTCGCGCTGAAGGGCTCGGGCTGGATGGAGATCGAGGACGAGCGCGTCGAGCTCGAGCCGGAAGTGCTCGTGCGCGTCGGCCCCGAGCCCAAGCGCAAGGTGTTCGCCGGCCCCGAGGGCCTGCGCATGCTCGCGCTCGGCGGCACCCCCGGCGCCGCCTACGAGGTCATCCCCGCCACGGAGGTGGGCGCGGCGTAGCCTTCCCCGGCAAACCACCCGAACTTGCTGTATACTGCGCTGTATATGGCCGCCTCTACACGCACTCAGGTCTACCTGACCCAAGAGCAGCGCGACCGGATCGAGGAGCTGCGCTCGCATGACGGGCGCACGCTGGCCGAGGTCATCCGCACGGCGCTCGACGAGTATCTGGCGACACATGGCCCCGCGGCTGAGGAGGCACGACGCGCGGATCTGCAGCGCGTGCTCGACGAAACGTTCGGGATTGCGCCGGACTTCCCCTATCCAGATCGCGACGAGCCAGATCGCTTCGACGAGGATTGGAACCGGGTTGCATAGGGCAGCCGGCACCCCCGCGGCATGAGCGGCGTCCTGCTTGACAGCGATGTCTTGATCGACCATCTACGCGGTCATCGACAGCTGCAGGCCGGCGAGCGCATGTCGATATCCGTCGTCTCCCGGACCGAGTTGTATGCCGGTCATCAGCACGAAGAGCCCAGGATCGAGGCAGTGCTGGAGCGGGTAGGGGAGCTTGACGTCGACACCGCGATCGCCCGCGGCGCTGGGCGCATCAAACGTGACACCGGATTGAAGATCGCCGACGCTCTGATCGCAGCCACCGCCCTCGAGCACAAGCTCCCGCTGATGACTCGCAACCGCCGCCACTTCGAGCGCGTCCCGGGCCTGACTCTGCGTTCGCCGCAGGATCAACCCGAGCCAGCGACTCCGGGCGCTTCCCAGCCCCAGTCAGACGAGACGAAGCCGGCGTAAGCCTCAGCGCGAAAAGGCAGCCCCGCCGTCCAACCGCAACGCGGTCGCGGCGATCAGGCGGGCGCAGGCGTGGACGTCGTCGAGCTGGACCAGCTCGACCGGGGAGTGCATGTAGCGGATCGGGATCGAGACGAGGCCCGTGGGAACGCCCGCGCGGCTGGTGTGGACGGCGTCGGCATCGGTGCCGGTGCTGCGCGCGGTGGCCTCGACCGTGAACGGGATCTTCTCGCGCTCGGCCGTCTCGTGGAGCAGCTCGAACAGCTGCGGATGCAGGGTCGAGCCGCGGCTGAGCACCGGGCCCGAGCCGAGCTCGTGCTTGCCGATCTCCTTCACGTCGATCCCCGGTGCGTCGGTCGCATGGGTGACGTCGACGACGATCGCCGCGTCGGGCTCCAGCGAGAAGGCGCTCGTGCTCGAGCCGCCGAAGGTGATCTCCTCCTGGGCGACCGCGACGGCCGCGAGCTCCCACTCCGCGCCGCCGGCCTGCGCCACGAGCCGCGCCGCCTCGAGCGCCACGAACGAGCCGAGGCGGTTGTCGAGCGCGCGCGAGATCAGCCGGCCATGCGGCAGCTCGACGGGGTCGGCGTCTATCACCGCGACGTCGCCGATCCGAACCCGCTCGCGCGCGTCATCGCCGTCGCGTGCACCGATGTCGATGTGCAGGTCTCTGATCTCCGCGACCTTCTTGCGCTCCTCGTCGCGCAGCAGGTGGATCGGCTTCTTGCCGACGACGCCCGTGACCTTGCCCCCGCGCGTGTCGAGCACGACGCGCTGGCCAACGAGGATCTGCGCGTCCCAGCCGCCGACGGAGGCGAACCACAGGAAGCCCTGATCGTCGATGTGCGTGACGATCAGGCCGATCTCGTCGATGTGACCCATCACGAGCAGCCGCCGTGCCGGCGTGCGCGCGTCGTGCCGCGGGGCGACGAGCGCCAGCGGCGTGCCGACGACGTCGGTCGAGACCGCCGCGAAGCCCTTCGCCGCGTCGCGCCAGACCGCCGCCGGGGCGGTCTCGTAGCCGGAGGGGCCGTGCGCGTCGAGCAGGTCGAGCAGGACCTGCGGGGTGGTCTCCCGCCCCGCGGACTTGCCGGAACCGGCTTTCTTCGCGGCGGCGTTCGCGCGTGCGGGAGCGCGTTTCTGAGGTCTTTTCGCGGGTGTCGGGCTCATCTCATTTTTCCAGGCTGCGCGTAGCTATCGACATCGGCAATTCCAACCTTTATGCCCACATCGCTTTGTGCAGAACGTGCCGCCCCAGGTTCGGCGCGACCCCACGCGGGCTACGTCAGTGTTCGGCCAGCAGCCTGCGCAAGACGAACTGCAGAATACCGCCATGTCGGAAGTATTCCACCTCTCGGGGGGTGTCGATCCGCACGCGGGCCGCGAACTCGATCGGGTCGGCGCCCTCGCGTTGGGCCGTGACGTGCACGTCCGCAGGAGGCGTAGGACTCGATCCGTCATTGCCACCTTCGTTCAACGCCGCGGCGAGCCCTTCGATCGAAAAGACCTCCTCGCCCGTCAGCCCCAGCGAGTCGGCGCTCTGCCCCTCGGGGAACTGCAGCGGCAGCACGCCCATCCCGACCAGGTTCGAACGGTGGATGCGCTCGAAGCTCTCGACGATCACCGCGCGCACGCCGAGCAGCCTCGTGCCCTTCGCGGCCCAGTCGCGCGAGGAGCCCGAGCCGTACTCCTTGCCGCCGAGCACGACCAGCGGCACGTCCTCGGCGATGTACTTCATCGCCGCGTCGTAGATCGACAACTGCTCGGCCGCCCCATCCCCCGCAGGCGCGGAAGCCGAACTGGCAGAGGCCTCTGGTGAGGAAGCGGACAAGGACGAAGGCCCGAAGTAATACGTCACGCCACCCTCTCCCAGCGCCGCGCCGCCCCCGCTCGGCTCGATCAGGTTGCGCAGGCGAATGTTCGCGAACGTGCCGCGCATCATCACCTCGTGGTTGCCGCGCCGCGAGCCGTAGGAGTTGAAGTCGCGCGGCGCCACGCCCTGTTCCTGCAGGTAACGCCCCGCCGGGCCGTCGCGCTTGATCGAGCCGGCCGGGGAGATGTGGTCGGTCGTGACGCTGTCGCCGAGCTTTGCGAGCACGCGCGCGCCCGCGATGTCCTTGACCGGCGCGGGCTCAGCGGGCATGTCCTGGAAATACGGCGGCAGGCGCACGTACGTCGAGCTCACGTCCCACGCGAAGCGATCGCCGGTCGGCACCTGCAGCGAATTCCAGCGCTCGTCGCCCGCGAACACCTCGCCGTAGCTCTTGCGGAACATGTCCGACTGGACCGCCTGCTCGATCGTCTCGGCGACCTCGCGCTCGCTCGGCCAGATGTCGCGCAGGTAGACGTCGTTGCCCTGCTCGTCCCGGCCGAGTGGCGCGCCGACGATGTCGATGTCCATCGTGCCCGCCAGCGCATAGGCGACGCACAGCGGCGGCGAGGCGAGGTAGTTCATCTTCACGTCGGGGTTGATCCGCCCCTCGAAGTTGCGGTTGCCCGACAGCACCGACACTACCGCCAGGTCGGCGTCGCCTACCGCCTTTGCGACCTCCTCCGGCAGTGGCCCCGAGTTGCCGATGCAGGTCGTGCAGCCGTAGCCGACGAGGTTGAAGCCGAGCTGCTCGAGCGGCTCGGTCAGGCCGGCCTTGTCGAGGTACTCGGTCACGACCTTCGAGCCGGGCGCGAGCGAGGTCTTGACCCACGGCTTCGTCTGCAGGCCGCGCGCGAGGGCGTTGCGCGCGAGGATGCCCGCGCCGACCATCACCGACGGGTTCGAGGTGTTCGTGCAGCTCGTGATCGCCGCGATCACGACGTGGCCGTGGTCGAGCTCGGTCTCGGTCCCGTCGGCGAGCTTCACCGCGACGGCAGGGCTCATGGTCTCGGTCACGTAGCTGGGGCCGCCGCCGTTGCCGGCGACGGGGTGATCGTTGCCGTTCGCCGGCGGGTCGCTCGAAGGAAAGCTCTCGGCCGAAGCCTCGTCGCGCTCGTCGTAGTCGGGCACGTAGCCGCCGACCACGCGGCGGAACTCCTCGCGCGCGTCGCTCAGCGCGACCCGGTCCTGCGGGCGCTTGGGGCCCGCGATGCTGGGCACGACATCGCCGAGGTCGAGCGCGAGCGTGTCCGAGTAGGTCGTGCGCTCGGAATTCTCGTCGTGCCACAGGCCCTGCTCGCGCGCGTAGGCCTCGACCAGCTCGATCTGCTCCCGGGGCCGGCCGGAGAACTCGAGATAGCGCAGCGTCTCCGCGTCGATCGGGAAGATCGCGCAGGTCGAGCCGAACTCGGGGGACATGTTCCCGATCGTTGCGCGGTCGGCCAGCGGCAGGCCAGCGAGGCCTGAGCCGAAGAGCTCGACGAACGAGCCGACCACGCCGCGCTCGCGCAGCATCTGCGTGACGGTCAGCACGAGGTCGGTCGCGGTCGCGCCCTCGGGCAGCTCGCCGTGCAGCTCGAAGCCGACGACGCGCGGGATCAGCATCGACATCGGCTGGCCGAGCATCGCCGCCTCGGCCTCGATCCCGCCGACGCCCCAGCCGAGCACGCCGAGGCCGTTGACCATCGTCGTGTGCGAGTCGGTGCCGACGAGCGTGTCCGGGTAGAGCTGCGGCAGCTGCCCGTCCGGCGCGGAATCATCCGGATCCTTTTGGAAGACCACGCGCGCGAGGTACTCGAGGTTGACCTGATGCACGATCCCCGTGTCGGGGGGCACGACCGCGAAGTCGTCGAACGCGCCCTGGCCCCAGCGCAGGAAGGCGTAGCGCTCCTGGTTGCGCTCGAACTCGCGCTCGGCGTTGATCTGAAAGGAGTCGCGCGTACCGAAGGCGTCGACCTGCACGGAGTGGTCGATCACGAGCTCGGCCGGCGCGAGCGGGTTGATCTTCGCGGGGTCGCCGCCCATCTCGGCGATCGCGTCGCGCATCGCGGCCAGATCGACGACCGCGGGCACGCCGGTGAAGTCCTGCATCAGCACGCGCGCGGGCGTGAAGGCGATCTCCTTGCTCGGCTGCGCCTGCGCGTCCCAGCTCGCGAGCGCTTCGATGTCCTTGGCCTCGACCGCGCCGTTGCCCTCGGTGCGCAGCAGGTTCTCGAGCAGCACCTTCAGCGAGAACGGGAGCCGGGCGACATCGAAGCGCTCTTGCAGCGCGTCCAGCCGGTAGATCTCGTACTCGCGGCCGCCCACCTCGAGTGTTCCTCGCGCGTCAAAGCTGTTATCCGACATGAGTGTCTCCCGGGGCCGTTCTACAGTGGTCTACCCGCAGTCTCGCAGACGATCACGCAACGCTCAGCCAGATCTCCCCGCCCTGTTTGACGGCGGCATCGTCATCTGGGTTATCCCCCAAGAGACGATCGAGCGCAATGATTATCCGTCCAGTCGCCTCGCGCCGCAAGCTCATCCTGGATGAAACACAAATCAAGCCGTAGGTCTTCTCCTCTGCATTCATCGCCTGCTTGAGTAAAGGCCGGAAGTCCGCAAGATCCTGGGTGACGATCACCCGGTGCTGCTCGTGCATCGACGCGAAGTGCAGATGATCGGATCTGGCGATCAGCTCCGGTCGCTCCTTGACGGCGATCACATCATGGCCGAGGTCTCGCAGTTGGCGGGCGATCTCCGGGGAGAAGTGCTCATCGAGCAACAGCTTCAAGCAGCGATAGCTTCCTGCGCCGCGAGCCACTTGGCGTGCTCGCGCTCGTTGAACTCGTGAACGCGGGCGATCCAGTTGTCGATCTCCTCACGGTTGGAGCCGTAGTACTCAGTCGCCAATCGCACCACCCGCGGTTCGATCTCCAGATAGGCAGCGGCCTCTTCGACGGAGCCGTCGTTGTCCTGAACGACCTTGATGATCTCCCATACATCGAGTGCCATGCCCGCGATCGCCGGACGCCGCCCCATCGCCCCCTCGACGAAGTGGATGCCGGGGAACTCATCCATCAGCAGACCCTCGCGCAGGTAGCGCTCGGCGAGCGCCGTACGCTGCTCGCCGGCAAGCCGCGCTCGGATGCGCAGACGCTCGAGCGTGCTCTCCCACGGTCGTATCGAAAGATGCCCCCGGGCAGCCATGAATGCACGGTAGCACAATGTGTACAGCTAGTGTGAGGCCGGGACTACGGCCCGCGTGACCCGCCCCTTCCCCTGGCGCTTGGACCGCAACAACGCCGCATCGCACGCTTCGAGCAGGTCGTCGACGGACATCGGCGCCTGCCATTGGGCGACGCCAATCGAGGCGGAGGCGCCGGGGGTTGAGTCGAAGGAGGGGATCGCGAGCAGCCGATCGAGCGCGCGCTGGGCGGCGGCGGCGGCAGGTTCGAGGGCGGCGTTGGGGAGGATCACGACGAACTCGTCGCCGCCGTAGCGCGCGACGCAGTCGAAGGCGCGGACCTCGCGCACGAGCGTCTGGCCGACTTCGCGCAGCAGCACGTCGCCGGCCTGGTGGCCGTGGCGGTCGTTGACGAGCTTGAAGTTGTCGAGGTCGATCAGCATCGCCGACAGCGGGCTGCCGGCGCGCAGCGCGCGGCCGACCTCCTCGTGCAGGCGCCGGCGCATGCCGCGGTGGTTCATGCAGCCGGTGACGGTGTCGGTGCCGGCCTCGGCGCGCGCGCGCAGCAATGCCAGCGCCGTGGCGGCCTGGTCGACGAGCGTGGCCGCGAGCTCGACCGAGCGCTCGTCGAAGGGCTCGGCGCGGCGGCGGGCGAGCAGCACGACGGCCTCGACCTCGCCGTGGACGCTCAGCGGCAGCAGCAGCGCGCAGCCGGCCGGGTCGGGGGCGTCAGGCGTGCCGTGTGTGCCAGGCGTGCCGTGCCTGCCGGGGGTACCGCCCACCAGCGCGAGCCGCGGCACGCCGGCGGCGAGCTCATCGCGGTCGCCGGCGAGGAAGCTGCGGCCGGTGCCCGCGACCCAGCTGACGCCCGGTGGGCGCTCGGAGCGCGAGGAGAGGTAGCTGAGCCGCGCGTCGCCCTCGAACAGGTAGATGACCGTCTGCTCGGGCTCGTCGACATCGCCGGCGCCGGCGAGGTGGTAGACGTGGATCTCGTCGGCGCCCGGAGTGCCGAGCAGCTCGCGCGCGAGCGTGCGGAAGATCGCCTCCGCGTCGTCGGCGTGGTCGGCGAGCAGCGTCATCCGCCGCACTCCCGCCAGCAGCGAGTCATCGGCGGACGGGAGCTTCGAGGTATCCGTACCCGTAGCTACATCCATCCCTGCAATCTAGCGCTTGAACGTGACGGCCGCGGAGGCCGAGGAGACCCCTTCGGTTTTGGTCTTCGGGACGAAGCCGACGCGCACCCGGATCTTCAGCCGGCGATGGCGGGCGAGCGCGGCGAGACCCTTGCGCGAGAGCGGGACCGTGAACGTCGCGATCTTCGCCCGCGCGAGCTTTTTGTAGCGCGGCGCCGCGAGGTTCTTGCCCTTGAGGCTGAGGCGCCCGGCCGCGAACGTCTTGACCCGCACGACGAGCTTGTGGCCGACGACCTTGTGCGAGAGGATCTGCACGGGGCAGCTGGTCACCGATAGCCGCGTTTTCTGCACGAGCTGCGCGCCGCTCTGCGCGTCGATCGTCGTCGGCACCGCGAGCGCCTTCGAGCAGAGGCTGCCGTCGGCCGTCAACGCCGAGTGTTCGCCGACGGGCAGCGTCAGCACAAAGCTCGAGACGGGCACGTCGGGGATCGCCGCGAACGTCGAGGAAGTGATCCCGCCTTTGATGTTCGTGTTGCCCGTGAGGATCACGGTGACGCCGTCGCCTTCGAGCACGATGTCGAGGTCGGGGAAGGCCGCGCCGCCGTGGGAGACGAGGTAGGCCGACCCCTTCAGCTGTCCGGGGAGGACGGGCGTCGTGACGACCGCGGAGCCGACTTCGGAGCCCAGTTTGCGGCAGTTGACGGGGTTCGCCGCGAACGTGCCTTCGGGGCAGGCTTTCTGGAGCGTGGTCAGGCGCGAGGGCAGCTGCTTGGGCAGCGAGACGAAGACCGATTTGATGTTCGCCTGGTGCGCGGGCTGGGTGAGGCTGACCTGCAGGCTCGCGCCGTTCTTTTTCGAGGTTCGCGCGCTCGCGGAGACCTTGAACACGGGTTTGAACGGGAGCGCTGAGCAGCCCGCGACCTGGAACGCAGATGAGACCCCCTGGGTCGCGCCGAACGTCGAGGTCAACGTCGATTCCGTCGCCAGGACACCGCAGTTGGTCGGGTTGAAGATAAACGACGGCCGGTTGACTTCGACCCGCAGCGTCCGAAGCCGAACCGGCACTCCGGCCACGATGCTCGGCAGCGCGCCGGGGGCTCCCGGAGGGGGCGTCGACACGGTCACACGGGCGCTGTGGGGGTCGACTCTTATAGACGCGCGCGCGAGGACGGTGCCGAGGTTGAAGGGTCCGGCGATGACCGGAACGGCGATCGAGAGGCCGTAGGGGGCGCCGTCGAAGGGTCCGGTGAGGTATGCCGTCCCCGTGAGCTGGTACGGTTCTGAACCTGAACCCGCAGTGACCGTGACGGTGCCGATCTTCGCGCCTTCCCCGCACGTTCCCGCCGCCGCCTGGGGTTCGCCGCAGAGGGTCACCGAGGGGATCGCGCCGAGCAGACCCGCGGGGAGCGTCGTGGAGATCTGGGAGAGGTACTGCTGGCCGTCGGCGCGGGCGAGGTTGAACGTGTAGGGGCTGTAGGCGCCGGCGGTTGTGTTCGTGGGCGTGGCGGATTGGGTGAGGGCGAAGGGGATCGAGGCGGGGCATCCCGTGGTCACGAAGGGCGTCGGTGTCAGAGCTCGCAGTACACCCGTTGTGTAGGGCGAGAACATCGCTTCCGTGGGCGCGTTCCCGCAGGTCAAGGGATTCGCAAGCGGTGCACGGGGCCCTCCATTCAAGCTGAGACGCAGTTCGCTGAAGGGCAGCTGAGGATTGTTCGTGAACGTGACTTCCAGCCTGCCCGTGGTCGGGTTCGGGTTGACCTGGCCTTGAAGCCTGACCGATACACCCATGTTGCTCTCAGCGTCGAGATATATCGTGTACGGAGGACCGGTGATCGAACCCCCAGCAGGACTACCCAGATACACGGGGCCCGTGAGCGAACCCGGGGGAAGGTCGGTTTCGATCGTGACCGTTCCGATACGGGAACTGACGGGACAGGCAACCGGATTGGTCGAGCCAATTGCAATCTGCGCAGCCGTACATACCCCGAGTCCGTTGGCTGCCGGGGGATTGAGGGTCAGCCCTTCGGGCAGCGTCACATGCGCGTCTTGGATATCGGCCGTGTTGGTTTTGGTCGCGTTTTGCGGAACCGTGACAACGGTCGTTGCACCGTCGGGCTGATCGGACGCGGCGGTTGCAGGTTTTACTTCAACCGTCGGTTCAAAGGGGACGTTTCCACAGCCTTCGACACCGACAGGAGTATGGGTCACCGTCTTCGAGATCGCCCCTTCATAGGATTCGACTTCCAGATAAGAAGTTGTGCTGGGCAAGCATATGCTTGGGAGAGTAAGGAAGTTGCCCTGTCCCGCGCGACCCTCAAAGAGTAACTTCGACTTTACAATCGGGATCGCCCTAGAGACGTTATTGATTTCAAAGTACTCGTGATAGTCCCCACTCCAGTCGACGTGCCCTTCGAGGAAGATATGTTCGTTTGCCACAACGGGCACTTCTACATGTATCCCGAACTCAAGAGGCAGACCAGCAGCGGGATCCAAATTGTAGACCGTACCCGTAACCGTTGTGTTTGCGGCAAGCACAAAAACGGTCAATTCAGTTTCACCGACCTTGGTTTCAGCCGGACATTTGTCGTTCTCAAAAGCTTCTATGTCGCACTTGGGGAGCGCCTGGGGATTGGCAGCAAGGCCAGCCGGCACGTCAACACGTAGCCGCTTGAGGGCACCTTCCGGTTCTTTACCGAGCAGTGATGTTTTCGAGTTCAGTTCAAAGGCCGTGATTCCCCATTCGGGGTGTCCTGCGGCCTGGGTGTAGAACTCAGATGTTGGGCTGGAGTATTCGCAGCTGCGAACATTGCACGTGCCCGCTTCGAAGTTGCTTTCGGTGACCCCGAAGGAAGCCTGTGCGGAGGATACGAGCATCCCCGCACACAGAGCGACACTTGCAAGCGCTATCGCGAAACGAGCGACGTTCCTCATCCTATACCCCTCCTCTGAACCAATTGAATCTCAGAGGAGAGGTACCCGCTTCTTCAACTTCTAATCATCAATCGCAACTAGGGCACTACAAATGCGCTACCCGAAGACGACCGTCGTGCTCGACGCGGAGTTGCCGATGCTTTTCGTCTTGGGCACGAAGCCGACCCGCAGCTTGACCTTGAACGGCTTGCCCCGGCGCAGGCCCCCGTTCGAGAGCGGGACCTTCAGCGTGGCGGTTTTCTCGGCCTTGCCGAGGTGGCGGTAGACCGTTTTGAGGCTCGAGCCGCTGCCGCTGATGCGTCCGGGGGAGTAGGTCTGCACGGTTATGTACGCCGTGTTTCCAACTACCTTCTTGCCGGCGATCCGCACCGGGCAGTTGGCGACCGTGAGCTTCGTCTTCTGCGTGACTTTGAAGCCGTTCTGCGCGATCATCGTCGTCGGCATCGTCAGCGGGTTGACGCAGAGGTTGCCGTTCGCCGTCAGCGCAGAGTGGCCGCCGACCGGCAGGTTGACGGTGATGCTCGAGACCCCGACGTCCGGCAGGTTCGCGAACGTCGTCGTCGTGATGCCCTTGCTGATCTTCGTGTTGCCGACCAGGATCACGCGCACGCCGTTGGCTTCCATCACCAAGTCGAGATCCGGGAACGCGAGCCCCGCGTGGGAGACGAGGATCGCCGGCCCCTGCAGTTTGCCGGGCAGCGTCGGCGTGTTCGCCCGCGCGCCGCCGACGAACGAGCCGCTCGGGCAGTGGTAGGGGTTGGACGCGAACACCGATTCGGGGCACGCTTTCTGCAGCGTCGTCAGCCGCGACGGCAACTGCTTGGGCAGCTGGACCATGACCGATTTGAAGTTCGTCTGGCCCGCCCCGATGTTGAGCGTCGTTTCGAGGCTCGCCCCGTTCGCTTTCGATGTCTTCGCGCTCGTTTTCGACTTGAACGAGGGCTTGAACGCGAGGCCGCCGCAGGCGTTGACCTGGAAGGGATAGGACAGGCTCTGGGTCGCGCCGAACGTCGACGTCACCGTCGTTTCGGTCGCGAGCACCCCGCAGTTGGTCGGGTTCTGCAGGAAGCCCTGTTTGTTGATGTTGACCGAGACCTGTTGCAGGCGCAGGGGAATGCCCTTGTAGATCGTGGGCACGGTCGTCGTGGCCGTCACACGCGCCGTGTACGGGTTGACGGTGAGCGTCCCGCGGGTGACGACGTTGCCGAGGCTGAACGGCCCGGCGACAGCGGGCACCACGACCGATAGCCCGAACGGCGCGCCGTTGTAGGGCCCGGTGAGGTAGAGGTGCCCGTTGAACCTGTAGGGCGTCGGGCCCGCGCCGGCCAAGACACTGACGGCGCCGATTTCGCTGGAGCCGGGGCAGGTGCCCGCGTTGGCTTCCGCTTCGCCGCACTGCGTCACCGCCGGGATCAGGCCGACGAGCCCGGCCGGCAGCGTCGTCTGGATCTGCGACAGGTACTGATTACCACCGGGCCGCGTGATGTTGAGCGTGTAGGACGTTTTCGCGCCCGCGGTGCCTGGCGCCTGGTTGGCCGTGGTCTGGCTCAGCGTGAACGGCAGCGGCGATGCGCATCCGGTGGTCGTGAACGGACTGGACGGCGTCGCCGTCGCGAACGAGCCGATGTACGGAACGAGACTTGTCGTGGCCGTCGCCGTGCCGCACGTGAGCGGGTTGGCGATCGGCGCGAGCGGACCGCCGTTGAACTTCAGCTTGATGTTGCTGAACGGCTGTTCGGGGTTTTCGGCGAAGGTGGTCGTGACCTGACCCGTCGTCGGGTTGGGCTTGACCTTCCCTTCGAGGCGCACGTCAACCCCATATCTCGCCGATGCCGCGTCGATGTAGATCGTGTATTCCGGTTCCGCAGGGTTGGCGCCGCCCGTAATCGGACCTCCACCTTCAGGTCCACCGAGATAGACGCTCCCTTCCAAGGTCGGTTTCCCTTCCGTGGTCGCCGGCAGATCCGGCACGGTCAAGGTGACTTCGCCGAGCTTCGACGCCGACGGGCACGTGACCGGATTCTTCGTTTTGATCCCGATCTGGGCGGGCGTGCAAGCCTGCAGGCCGCTGGCAGCCGACGGGTTCAGGGTCATGCCTTCGGGCAGGGTGACGTTGGCCGTTCTGAGCTGGGATGAGTCAGGTTCGGTTGCGCTTTCAAAATGGGGGACCGTCAGTTCAGCGGTGATCCCGTCGGGCTGATCGGACTGAGTTTCCGTTGCTCCCGGCGTCAAACCGAAAGTGGGTTCGAAGGGAACTTTTGAGAACGGAGAAGCCCCATTGCAGCCTTCGGTGCCCAGGGGACCTGCGAACTTGGATTCGGCGGATACCCCTTCATAGGATTCGACGTGCAGCGTTGTTGTGGTCTGGGCTCCAATGCCATCGCAATTACTCGGGAGCGTCAGGAAGCCGCCGGTTCCAATGTCGCCTTTGAAGATGATGCGTGAGCTTATGAGCCCAGGGGTGACGTTCTTGATTTCGTAGACATCGTGATAATCAGCCTTTTCGGTACCGGCCGCTTCGGCGCCCCATTCGATATGCCCTTCAAGGAAGGTATGCACATAGAGAGGAACCCCCAATACGGGCTCTAAGTTGAGCGCAATACCGAAATATGAAGCCATGCCTGGTGGTTGTTCAAGATTGTACATCGTGCCCGACAGCGGAACGTCCACAAAAGTACCCGGTTTAAGGGGATTTTCCAGCACGGTCGTAACTTTGTTTTCACCGATGACCGTGCTTCCCGGACCGCTTTCTGTACAGTTCGGGGCTAGGAAAAGATGTTTTGCAGGTTCGGCTTCGGTCGAGGTAAAATCGGCAACCGAGCACTTTGCAACCGCCTCGGGATTTGTGGACTCACCTGGACCCACGTCGGTGCGTATGTTCTTGACGCTGCCCCCGGGGAAGCCTTCGGGATAGGTCACTCCACCCGATTCAAAAGTTTTGATCGTGAAGTCCGTGATACCAACGGCGGGATGACCGGCGGCCTGTGTGAAGATTTCCGAGTGGTTCGCTTCGGTACTCGTGGCCGTGCATGGATGCGATGGGGTTGCTTCCACCTGGCAGTTCGAGGAGAAGAAGCTCGCAACCCCAAACGAGGCCTGAGCCGCGGGTGCCGAGACAGCGACGAGCGCGAGGAGCGCGCCGACGAGGGGCGCCAGAACAGCGAAGCGAAAGCGTGCGTTGGACCTGGACCTCATGAGACCTCCCTATCGGACCGGGGCTTGGATACCCGGTCTTTGACTCCCCGTGCTTCCCAAAGTTGCGGCTACGTTAGCGGCCTTTTCAAAAGTTCTTATCCGTAGTTCCTACTGATCGAATCCTGCGGACCTACGTCTACTTTAGACGATGCCTGCCGGTGTCCTGCATCACTCTTGCAAATCCCACCTTACACGATGCAACCGATGGTGTCCAGGGGGAACCGTCATGGGGCGATTAGTCAGCGGTAGTGTGAGGAAGGCTGGGGTGGCCGGCTAATCCCGCGAGGACGATGCGTGCTTGGGGCCGATCTCAGGCGACCTTGAGATAACTGCGCAGAGCCTTGCGGATCACCGATGAGGTCGTCTCGTGGTCGCGCTTCGCCCGGCTGGCCAGCGCTTTGCGCAACTCCGGCTCGAGTCGCACCGACTCGACGCTTGCCGCCGCCGACCCGATCGGTGGCCGGCCTCCGCGACGGCGGATCGTCTGCTCGACGTCATAACCTGCCTCGGCCTTCTTGGCGAGCTTGCGGACCAGCTCATCGGTGATCGGAGCGCCACTCGCTGTTCTTCCGTGCGTCTTCTTAGCCATGCTCAGTCTCCTGGCAGCAGTCGTTGGTACTTAGCCCTCATCGTCATCGCGTGAATGGACAACTCCGAGCCGTCATCCCGAACGATCGTGACGACCTCCAGCAGGCTCGCACTGCGAGCAGGGCCGAGATAGAGGCGGGTGTTGTCATCCTGATCGTCGATCGTCATCGCGTGCTCCACTGCGTGGTCGATGTCCTCGTCGGCAATCCCGTGCTTGCGCGCCGATGGATGAATCTCCACGCAGCAATTGTAGTACGAAACCCCTCGCCCCTCGCGTCATTCCCCGGCAGACGCGAACCCGACGGGCGTGCCGAAGCTGACCCGCAACAGCGCCCCGCCCCCCGGCGCGTTCGACGCCTCGGCGAACCCCCCGCAGGCCTCCGCGGCCTGGCGCACGATCGCGAGCCCGAGGCCAGAGCCCGGGAGCTTGCGCGCGCGGTCGGCGCGGTAGAAGCGGTCGAACACGAACGGCAGGTCGGCCTCGTCGAAGCCGGGGCCGTGGTCGCGGACGCTCAGCACCCCGTCGTGCAGGCCGACCTCGACGAGGCCGCCCGCGGGGCTCCACTTGTGGGCGTTCTCGAGCAGGTTCGAGACCGCGCGCACGATCCGCTCGCCCTGCCCGCGCACGAGCGTCGGCTCGAGGTCGAGCTCGAAGCGCAGATCGCCACGGCGCTTGGTGCGCTGCACCGCGCCCTGCACGACCTCGTCGAGGCGCACGTCCTCCGCCTCGACCTCCGCTTCGGCATCTCCCCTGCCCGCGCCGCGCGCAAGCTCGACCACGTCGCCGACGAGCGCCGTCAGCTCGTCGAGCTCGCTGACGATGTCGCCCCGCAGGTTCGCCTGCTCGTCCGCGGGCAGACGGTCGGCTTCGCCGAGGACCTGGATGTTCGCGCGCAGCGAGGCGATCGGCGTGCGCAGCTCGTGCCCGGCGTCGGCGATCAGCTGGCGTTGCGCCTGCACCGAGCGCTCGAGCGCGTCGAGCGTCGTGTTGAAGCTTTCCGCCAGCCGCGCGAGCTCGTCGCGGCCCTCGACGTCCAGGCGCCGGGACAGGTCGAGGTTGCCCGTCAGCGCCTCCGTGCGTTTGGTGAAGCGCGCGACCGGCGCGAGCGCGACGCGCGCGACGAGGGCGCCGAGGATCGCCGCGAGCGCGATCCCGGCCATGCCGACGATCACGAGCAGCAGCAGGATCCGGCTCAGCTCCTTGTTCATTTCGTTCAAGGGACGCGCGATCAGCACCGCGCCGTTCGTCCCCGTGCCGACCGTCAGCACGCGCAGCTGCGTCCCCTGCACGGTCCGGTCGCTCAGCGCGCTGCCGGCGCCGCGCGCGGCGATCGCCCGGTCGCCTGCGCTGACCGGGATCCGCGGCGAGCTGCCCTGCCCCTCGGGCACCTCGACGGCGCCGCTCGGCGCGATGAACTGCACGTAGCCTGAGGCCGCACCGAACGGCGCCGGCTGCACATGCCTCGGGAAGCCGCCCGGGGAGAAGAGCGCTTCGGTCGCCGCCGTTTCGCCCGCCTTTTGGCTCCCCTCGCCTCCGGTCGAGTCCGCCGGCGCCCCCGCATCCGGCCCGCCACCGCCTGGCCCGGGCTGGTGGGCATTCGATTCGGCCACGAACGCCTGCGCGCGCTGGCGCAGCCCCTGGTCGATCTCCCCCTGCAGGTCCGAGCGCACCGCCAGATACACGCCGACCGCGGCCGCGAGCACCGCCAGCCCGACCGCGAGACCGGCTGCCGCGGAGATGCGCGCCCGTAATGTCATCCCCAAACCCACCCCTCACGGCTCGCGCAACACGTAGCCGACCCCGCGCACGGTGTGGATCAGCTGGCGCGCGCCCGCCTCCTCGAGCTTGCGGCGCAGATACCCGACATACACGCGCAGCGCGTTCGAGGCCGGGCCGAAGTCATAGCCCCACACGCGGTCGTAGATCAGCGTGTGCTGGAGCACCTGGTTCGGGTTGAGCATCAACAGCTCGAGCAGCTGGTACTCAGTGCGCGTCAACTCGACAAAGTTGCCGTCGACGTCCGCCCCGTGGCGCGAGCTGTCCAGCCGCAGCTCCGCGAACGTCAGGGATTCGTCCCCTCCCACCCCTGCCTCCGGCGGCAGAGAACGCCGCAAGAGCGCCCGCAGCCGCGCCTTCAGCTCGCCGACGTCGAACGGCTTGACCATGTAGTCGTCCGCCCCCACGTCCAGCCCATCAATGCGGTCGGCGACCGCGTCGCGCGCGGTCAGGATCAGGATCGGCACGCGGTTGCCCAGCCGGCGCAGGCGGCGGCAAACCTCCAGACCGTCGATCCCCGGCAGCCCCACGTCGAGCACGACCGCGTCCGGGATCGCCTGCACGACCTGGTCGAGCGCCTGCTCGCCGTCCTCCGCGACCTGCACCTCATACCCAGCGAGCGTCAGCGCGCGCCGCAGCGCGTCGCGCACCGCGCGGTCATCGTCGACGACGAGGATCCTCATGGGTTGATTCTCGCGTCATTGCGTAGGAGCTGCGTGTGGGCTGAGTAAAGATAGATAAGTGGTTAGACGAATATACGTCTATACGATTATACGTCAAATCGTCTAAACTGATACCCATGCTGTTCCGAACGCCCAAGATCACGAAGAAGCTAGGCGCCCAGCTCGACGAGCTCGACCTGTTGCGCGAGCGCCTCGGCGCCGAGGCCGGTGGCGCTGGCCTCTGGCTCGGCAGCCTGCGCCGGCAGGTTCGGGCAAGCTCGGCCGAGAGCTCGATCTCGATCGAGGGCTTCCGCGTCCCCGAGGAGGAGGCCGCGAAGCTCGTCTCCGGCGAGGAGCAGCCCGGCACCGAGGACGAAAGCCGGATGGCGCTGGCCTGCTACGCCCGCGCGATGGATCACGTCGGCGTGATGTCGCACGATCCGCACTTCCGCTGGCTCGACCGCGTGATCCTCGACCTGCACTTCGACGCCTGCAATTTCCAGCGAGACAAGAGCCCAGGCCTGTTGCGGGAAGGCCCGATCGGCGTGACCAGCGGCGATGGCAGCCTCGCCTATCGAGGTCCCGACGCGGACGAGGTACCCGGTCTCCTCGCCGAGCTCGTCGACTGGCTGCAGGAGGGCGATCTGGCTGCCCCGGCCGTCGTCAGAGCCGCGATGGCCCATCTGAACCTGGTCTCGATCCACCCCTTCCGCGACGGCAACGGCCGCATCTCCCGGATCGTACAATCGCTCGTGCTCGCACGCGAGGGCCTGATCTCCCCCGAGTTCTCCTCGATCGAGGAGTACCTCGGCGCGCACACCCCCGCCTACTATGCGGCCCTTCGAGCCTTGCGTGATCGTTACCAGCCGGAGCGAGATGCCACCGGCTGGGTCGCCTTCTGTGTGGAGGCGCATCTCGTACAGGCGCGTCAGCGACTCGCGCAGATCGAGCAGGCCGCCAAGCGCTGGCGCTTCCTCGAAGAGCTCGTCGCAGGACGCGGCTGGTCCGACCGTCTCGTCATCGCACTCGAGCAGAGCCTCTTCCACGGCGCGGATCGAAGCTCGTACGCCACCGAGTCCGGCATCTCCCCCGCGACCGCCAGCGCGGATCTGCGCCGGCTGCTGGATGCGGGGCTCGTCGTCCGGCAGAGCCTTGGCCGCACGACTCGCTACGTGGCCGGCGACGCCCTGCGCGGCGGGGTGCGCGAGGCGCTGAGCTGAAAGGAGCTACCGAACGCTCCTACTGCACATCAAGATGCGTTTCCCTTCGCATCACGATGCTAAGCTGAAAACATGCGAACGACCGTCACCCTCGCCGACGATGTCGCGGCCGAGCTGGATCGGATGCGCCACGAGCGCTCGATCGGCGTGAGCGAGGCATTGAACGAGCTTGCGCGGGCGGGCATGATCCGTAAGAAGGAACCGCGCAAGAAGTTCGTTCAGCAGACGTACAACTTGGGTGAGGAACTGATCGACGTCACCAACGTCGCCGAGGCGCTCGAGCAAGCCGAAGGCCCCGGCTACCGTTGATCGCGTCCGCGGCAACCCCGAGCACCGGCCATCGCCGATGCTCATAGATGCGAACCTACTGGTGTTCGCGGTCAACGCGGAAAGCCCATTTCACCCCAAGGCGCGCGCCTGGCTGGACGACCGGCTGAACGGAGATCGGCAGGTCGGCATTCCGTGGCTGTCGCTGGCCGCATTTATCCGGCTCGTCACCAATCCGAGGATCGTTAGGCAACCACTCGCCCCCACAGAGGCCTGGCGGCAAGTCGAGACCTGGCTCGACAACAACCTAGTCTGGACGCCGTCCCCAACCCCGCACCATGCGAAGATCCTGGGAGATCTGATCAAGCACCACCACCCCAGGGGCAACCTCATCACCGACGCCCAACTCGCGGCCCTCGCGATCGAGCACGGTCTCGAAGTCTGCTCGGCCGATACCGACTTCGCGCGCTTCACGGAGATCCGCTGGAACAATCCGCTCGCTACCCGAGGGCGCGAACACTGAGGGTACGAACACTCCCCTGAGCACTGAGCGGCCCTATGGTCGCCTGTCCAGGCGACGCCAGGTCAATCTTCAACGGGAGTCCATACCTCGGGAGCCCCCGTCCGGCGAAGCTACACCTGTAACGTCGGCACACAACCCATCCAGAGAGATGAGGAGAGCGATGCGACCCCGCGTTCCCGTTCCCCGCGTTCCCCAGATCGTCGCGCTCGGCGGCGGCGGCTTCTCGATGGAGCAGGGCAACCCCCTGCTCGACGACTACGTGCTCTCGCTCACGGGGTCCAAGCGCCCGCGTGTCTGCTTCCTGCCGACCGCCTCCGGTGACGCCGACCACTACGTCGTGCGCTTCTACCGGCGCTTCTCGCCCGGCTGCGATGCTAGCCACGTCTCGCTGTTCCGCCGCGACCAGGGCACCGGCGGGGTCGAGGACGACCTCGCCACGCATCTGCTCTCCCAGGATCTGATCTACGTCGGCGGCGGCAACGTCGTCAGCATGCTCGGCGCGTGGCGCGCGCACGGCCTCGACAGCGTGCTGCGCCAGGCGTGGCGCAAAGGCGTCGTGCTGTGCGGCCCCTCCGCCGGCTCGCTCTGCTGGTTCGCGGAGTCGCTCAGCGCCTTCCACGGCGCGCCCCGCCGCGTGCGGGGTCTCGGCCTGCTGCCCTACTCCAACTGCGTCCACTACGACGCCGAGCCCGCGCGGCGCGCGGAGTACCACCGCTTCGTCGGCGACGGCATGCGCCCCGGCTACGCCGCCGAGGATGGCGTCGCGCTGCACTTCCGCCGCACGCAGCTCGAGCGCGTCGTCAGCTCGCGCCCCGACGGATGCGCCTACCGCGTCGAGCCGGCCGCCGACGGCGTGCTCGAAACGCCGCTCGAGACGGTCTACCTCGGGGGCGCCGATGCCGGCGCCGCGGCGAGCGGCTCCACTGAGGCGAGCGCCGCCAAGGCCAGGGCCGTGATGGGTCGCACTACCAAGGGAACCCGCACCAAAGCAAGCGCCGCCAAGGCGCTCCGACTCCCACCGGCGACGGCGGTCGCCGCCGCGTGAGCTCTCCCCTGCTGCTCGCGCTCGGCGGCGGCGGCTTCACGATGGAGCCCGGCAACCCGCTGCTCGACGACTACGTGCTCTCGCTCGCATCCGCGCGGGAGCCCCGGATCCTGTTCCTGCCGACCGCCTCCGGCGACACGACGGCGCAGATCAACGCCTTCCAGGCGCGCTTCGGCGACCGCCTCTGCATCCCCGAGCACCTCTCCCTGTTCCGCCTCGGCGATCTCAAGCGCCCGCTCGCGGAGATCGTGCTCGAACAGGACATCGTCTATGTCGGCGGCGGCTCGATGCGCAACCTGCTCGCGATCTGGCGCGCCCACGGGCTCGACAGGCTGCTCGAGCAGGCGTGGCGCGCGGGAGTAGTGCTCGCCGGCCTCAGCGCCGGCGCGATGTGCTGGTTCGAGGGCGGGGTGACCCGCTCGAGCGGACCGCCGGCGCCGCTGGCCGGGCTGGGCTTGCTCGAGGGCTCGCTGACCGTCCACGCCGACGGCGAGCCCGAGCGCCTGCCGGTCTGGCTCGCGAGCGTGCGCGACGGCACCCTCCCCGGGGGCTGGGCGCTCGACGACGGCGTCGGGCTGCTGTTCCGCGGACAGCGCCTGCAGCGCGTCGTCAGCTCGCGGCCGGGCGCCGGCGCGCAGCGCGTCGACCAGGTCGCCGGCGAGCTCGTCCGCCACCGCCTCACGCCCGAGCTGCTCGGCGAGGATTCGTCGGGAGCGCTCGGCGGCTATGACGAGGATGTCCAGGAACTGCGGCGCGTCAACCGCCTGCGGCGGGGGATGCTCGGGGGAGGGTTTTAGGTCGACGAAAGAGAGGTCGGGTAAGGGAGGTGGCGGGACCTGCCCCGGCCCCGGTCGAGTGACCCCGATCGGGTCAAACAGGCGTTGCCGTCAGCGCGTAGGCGGCCTTGCCGTCGCCCGCACGCTTGGCGCGCGTGATCGTTCCCGCCTGCTGCAGCCGGCGCAGGTTGTTGTTGATGATCGCGCCGCTCATCGCCGTCACGACCGCGAGCTCGGAAACCGTGTGCGAGCCGTGCTCGAGCGCCGCGAGGATCGCCACGGCGGCCGCGCCGCGCCGGGCGCGCTTGGGAGCGGCGGCGGCTTTGCGGACGGGGCGGATGGGGCGGCGCGGGGTCGGTCTCGATGCTGCACGGGAGCCGGACGCCCTACGAGGACTCGGCGCCTCGCGGGAGCCGGATGCCCTACGAGGGCTCGACGCCTCGCGGAGACTGGATCCCGATGCGGTGCTCGATCCACGCGCGGTACCCTGATCGAGCTCGAGCGCGGCGGCGGCGTCGAGCAGGCTCTCGTACTCATCCACCGCCGGACGCAGCTCGCGCAGGCGCGCGTCGAGCTCGTCGCAGATCTTGCTCAGCAGGTCAGGGGAGGCCATCGCGGCCTGCAAGATATGCGATCGCGAGAGTCGGAGCCGGCTCGACTTGAAACCTGGAAGGACCTGCGGACCAGACGGCGCGCGAAGCCGGCCGGCGGCGCTGCGTTACTTGCGGCCGGTCTTGCGCGGCTTCGCCGGGCGCGGCGGGTAGCGCTTGCGCTCCGCGGCGGTCATCTTGCGGATCGTCAGCGAGCCTTCTTTGAGCTGGCGCTCGACATCCTCGAGTTTCGCGACTCGACGCTCGGCTGCACGGTCTGCCTGAGTAGCCATCCGTCCAGGATAGCGGGCGGGGGTCTCCGGGGCGGGTATTCTCTGCTTTCGCGGTCTCGTTCGGTGTGCGGGCGCGGGCCTAACGACCCTTCGGAATGGAGCGCCTGTGAGACAACGCCAACTGACTGTCGCATGCATCGCCAGCGTTCTCGCGTGCGTTCTCGTTCCGGCCATTGCCGACGCCAGCGTCGGTGTCGGGACGATCTCCACGTTCGCGGGCTTGCCCGTGTTCGGGCCGGTTAGCGCCACATCGATCGGTGCCGCCGGCGGCAACAGCGGTGAAGTGGCGACCGCAACCCTCGGCGGGACGCAGTACGCCTATTACGCCGGCAGCAGCCAGAACGTCGTACGTCGAATCGACCTGACGACCGACGAAGAGCAGGTGGTCGCCGGCAACGGCGGCTTCGGTCGTCCGACAGATGGAAAGCCGGCGACCGAAACGACCATCGGCCCCGCGGACTCGGTCTCGGTCGACGCGAACGGCGACATGGCGATCCTCAGCGAACGGGGGCTCGTGGCGTTTGTGCCGGTGAACAGCGGAACGTACTTCGGCTCGACGATGGAAGGTGGCCACATCTACACCTTGTCCGGAGTCGATGCGCAGACAATCGCGATGGAGCCCAGCGGAAACCTGATCTACGACTACGACGGGGTTATACGAGTCGACCCGGCGAGCAGTGGCTCGCAAACGATGCTCACCAGCGGCTACATCGACAACCTCTCGATAGCTACCGATCCCGCCCATCCTGGCAATTTCGCGTACATCGACAGCGAAAGCACTGCGAATAAAGCCGGCCACGAGATCGACTACTACGCGGCCGCGGCGGGCACTTTCTTCGGACGTTCGATGTCCCAGGGTGCGAATCACCTCGCCGACTATGTCAACGAAGGCGGTTTTGGGATCGACTCAGGCGATGACGGGCCCGCGAGCGGCGCCCTCGTCAACCCCGAGTCGCTGGCGTTCGACGCCGCAGGCGACCTGCTGATCCTCGACGGCGGCGAAGACGGCGGCCACCACGGCCAGCAGCGATTCGTCGCGGCCACGAACTGCTCGAGCAACTGCCTCTACGGCCTGGCGGCAACGACAGCGGGCTACATCTACCGCACTGAACTTCCCTTCTACCCCGTCGCAGTCGCGGGCGACGAGGATGCGCTCGCCGGAGAGGGACTCGCGGGAATTGTCCTCTACTCGCCCACTGCCACCGCCGTGGGTGTGATCGCCGGCGATGGCAGCTACGGCTATGACGGCGATGGCGGCGAGGGTGCCGCTGCGCAGTTGAGCGAAGTCACCTGGGTCACAAGCGATGCAAACGGGGATGTCGCAATCGTCGACGGACCGGACTCACGCGTGCGCTTCATCCCGACCGCGAGCGGCACCTACTTCGGTCAGCCGATGACCGGCGGAGACATCTACACGATCGCCGGCAACGGAAAACCAGGCGGGCCGGCAATAGGTGGGGGCGGAAACGGCGGTTCGGCGACTGCTCCCGGCGCGAAATTCTCAACGTTCCAGGACGGCGCCGGCATTGCGCTCGATGCAAATGGCGATCTCATAGTTGCCGACCCGGCCGCCAGCGAGGTGCGCTTCGTACCCGCACAGACAGGGAACTACTACGGCAAAGCGATGACCGCCGGGGATGTATATGAAATCGGCGGCCCCAGCGAACTGAGCTATCCGACCGATGTTGCGCTCGATGCGGCCGGCAACGTGTTCGTTGCGGACAACGGCCACGACGACGTGAAGAAGATCGCCGCGGGGACCGGCGCGCTGTCGACCGTCGTTTCTTCGAGCGCCACCCCCGAACCGTATGGCATCGCCGTGGACTCGAACGACGACATCGCTGTGTCCAACGGCTTCGATTCGATCAGCTTCATCCCCAACAGCAGCAACAGCTTCTATGGCCAGTCGATGACCGCGGGCACCTTGTACAAAATCGCGGGCAACGGCACGCAGGGCTACACCGGCGACGGGGCCCCTGCGACGAGCGCTGCGCTCGACACACCGTCCGGCCTGGTGTTCGACACCGCTGGGGACCTGGTCATCGCTCAGAAGGGTCGCGGGCCGCTGTATCACGACAACGCCGTCCGCTTCCTTCCCTCGAGCAGCGGCTCGTTTTACGGTCAGGCGATGACGGTCGGCGACATCTACACGATCGCCGGCAACGGCACCGACGCCTTCTTCGGTGACGGCCTTCTCGGCACCGAAGCAGAGCTGGCTCAACCGACGGCCGTCGCGATGATGCCGGGTGAAGACATCTTGATCGCTGACAGCTACAACAATCGCATCCGCGTCCTCAGCGGCTCGGTTCCCACCGCGACGACCGGTGCCGCCGGAACCGCGAGCGAAACATCAGACACCGTCGAAGGATCAGTCAATCCCCAGGGCCGGCCAATCGGCTACAGCTTCGAATACGGCACGACCGTAACCTACGGTGCAAGCACGCCAGAGGTCGAAGTCGGCAGCAACCACGCAGAACATGCGGAGACCCAGGTGCTCAGTGGCCTCACCCCAGGCACCATCTACCACTACCGGATCGTCGCCGAGTACGACGAGGCCGGCGCCACGATCTCCGTGCCCGGAGCCGATGAGACGTTCACCACGCAGGGCAGCAAAGGCGGCGAAACCCCGCCCAACGAAAAATCGCCTGAAGAAAAATCCCCTGGCGGGGGAAGCTCCACGGTAACCGGAAGCACGACCCCCATCACAACGACGACTCCGACGCCCAGCACAGGTACTCCCGTCAGCGTCGCCACCTCCCCCAATGCCGTCGAAAAACTCCTGAACGGCTGTAGCGGCAGCCCCCTGGTCCTCAACGACGTCTACATCCAAGGCGCCCGCGTCGAGATCCGGGGCAGCGCCGCCAAGAGCTACGTCGGCAAGCGGGTCAAGATCCTCTTCAACGAAGGCAAGTCCGTCGCCACAGCGACCGTCGAGGCCAACGGGCAGTACACGACCACCGCGCCGCTGCCGCCCGCGAAGATTCGCGACAACCTCGACACCCGCTACACCGCCGAGATCGGCAAGCTGCGCTCCCTGCACCTCAAGCTCGTCCGGCGACTGCTGCTGGCGCCGCTCGCTGCATCGGGAACGACGGTCACGCTCACCGGCCAGGTCACGCCGCCGCTGACCAAGCCGATCGCGCCCGTCACCGTCGAACAGCAGCTCGAATGCGGCAAGACGACCGTCGCCAAGACGTTCACGCCCCCCGCCAGCGGGCGCTTCGACATCACCGTCACCGTGCCTCCCAACGCCCGGGCCGCGATCTTCCGGCTCACGAGCAAGGTCGCCGCGAACAAGCACTCGGTCACGCACGGGTTCACGACGTTCAGCCTGCCTCTGCCGGTGGCGATCGGGTGATCCGGCGGAGGACGGAGCATCGGATGAGCAGGCGCAACCCCTTCCGAGTGGCCGGCATCCTTGCATGTCTCGCCGCGTGTTCGGTCGCCCTCACTTCGCAGGCGATCGCATCCGACACGCATACAGTCAGTCGCTGCGCGACCTTCCGCGCCAAGGGCTCCAAGTACGGCGTCTACATCGCCGACGGCCACGTCAAGTGCAGCGTCGCCACCGGGATCCTGCGGGCGGTCGACAGCGGCAAGGGCAAGATCGTCGAACACGGCTCCTCGGCCGACTCATACGTTCTCTACAAGGGATGGCTCTGCCCATTCGGCAACATGGGCGAGCAGACCTGTGAGCACTCGGGACATCCGGTCGACAACCCAAGCCAGGACATCGCCAGCCTGGCCTGCGCGATCGAACGTGGCTGCCCCGCGCGGGCCGCGTTCCCGGACGAATAGTCCTCCCGCAGCCTCAGAACGCGCGGTCGCTCCCCAACTCAGAACGCGCGGTAGGAGCTGCGCGTGATCGTGAAACCGTGACGCGCGTGATTGACGCAGCGGACCGCGCTCGCGCCGATCGTCCAGGTCACGCTGATCGGACCGATCCCGCCCCACTTGCGTCCCCGCCCCAACGCGACCGGGTGCATGCCGACGAAGGTGTCCTGGCTGAGCCGCGCGAGCGACGGGCGCCCCACCGAGCCGAGGAACACGAAGCCGGGATCGCCAAAGCCCACCCCCGCCTTCGGAGCCGGCACCGATCTGGCGCTGCAGAGCAGCTGGGTCGGCGGCGTGTTCGGCGGGTGGATCGCGATCCCGCAGGCTACATTCCCGCCCAGCGCCGTCCACAGCTGCGCGCTCGAATTCGAGCCCAGCGCAGGTGCGGACGCGACCGCGGACAGACAGCAGACACAAGCGAGAGTCGAGAGCCAAATCCGGCGCACGCCCATATCATCGCACTTCCTGGACGCCCCCCACCGCCGATGACGTCGCAAAACCGCGGCAACACGACCCTATAGTGAGCTTTACAGTCGCAAGTCGTCTCTAAAGCTTTTGCGCTTTTTCTTTAGAGACGCTAGGGTGTGGCTGTGGAGCTCACCGACTACGCAGCGACCCAGTTTGGCAGGCCGCGACGCACACTTGGACGTCACGGATACGTGGCCTATTTTCCGGCGCCCATACCCCGTGCAATCGAGCTGCCCGTATCTACGATTCGGCTGTTGGCAGACGCAGAGGCCTCGCTCGGAAGGCTCGCGGGCGTCGGTCAGCTGGTGCCAAATCCACATCTGTTGATCCGGCCGTATCTCCTGCGCGAGGCGCTCTCGTCGACTCGCATCGAGGGCACGCAGGCGTCGCTCGCAGACGTCTTCGAAGTGCAGGCGAGCGGCGAGCCTCCAAACGCGGATGTCGAGGAGGTCCTCAATTACATCGATGCGCTCGAATGGGGCCTCGGCCAGTTGGGCGAGCTTCCGCTCGGCGTTCGCCTGATCCGCGAGATGCACCAGCGACTGCTCTCCGGCGTGCGCGGCCGCGAGCGGACGCCTGGCGAGTTTCGTAGCACCCAGAACTGGATCGGTGGAAGCGGATCCACGATCGAGACAGCGTCGTTCGTCCCACCGCCGCCGGGGGAGCTCCCCGCCCTGCTCGCCGATTGGGAGCGCTATGCACACGAGACCGTCGAAGTCCCGCTGCTCATTCAGAATGCTCTCCTGCACTACCAGTTTGAGACGCTGCATCCCTTCCTCGACGGCAACGGTCGGATTGGCCGCCTGCTGTCCGTCTTCCTGCTCGTGGAGCACGGCCGACTCCCAGCGCCCCTGCTCTATCTGAGCGCGTATCTCGAGCGTGACCGCGCGCGGTACTACGACTCCCTCCAGGCAGTTCGCCAACACGGCGACGCGATTCCCTGGATCGAGCTCTTCCTCGCTGCAGTGCGTAGCCAAGCCGCGGATGCGGTTGGGCGCTCCCAGCGTATCGTCCAGCTGCGCGAGCGCTACCGCGCCGCCGCCTCTGTGATCGCATCGAACAAAGCCATGACCCTGGTCGACCTCGTATGCGAAGCACCGATCATCTCCTCACACGCCGTCGAGGTCAGCCTTGGCGTTACGCGCCCCACGGCCCTGAAGCTCCTTCGTCAACTCGAAGATGTCGGTGTGCTCACGCAGGGCAATGCCGGCCCTCGGGGTCAGCGCAGATATCTGGCGCGGGAGCTGATGGCAGCTGTGACGGACGAAAGAAGCTGAGCCGCAGCTTTCGGGCGAGCGGTGGCTTCGAGCCTCTGCCGGCTACTGGACCGCCCGGCCGTTCGCCGTCAGCGCGACCACGATGTTGCCGCGCGTCGCGTTCGAATACGGGCAGACCTCGTGGGCGCCCCGCACGAGCTCGACCGCGAGGTCCGCGTCATCGACCGAAGGCAGGCTCACGTCGAGCACGACGCCCAACAAAAAGCCGCCGGAGCCGTTCGGGGTGAGCGTCACCTTCGAGTCGATCGCGGCGTCCCCGGCCTCGACCTTCGCGCGGCGAGCGACGACGCCGAGCGCACCCTCGAAGCAGGCGGCGTAGCCAACGGCGAACAGCTGCTCGGGGTTGGTGCCGTCGCCGGCGCCGCCCATCTCGGTCGGCAGGCGCAGCTGCACATCGAGCCGGCCGTCGCTCGTGCGGCCATGTCCCTGCCCGCGGCCTCCGGTGACATGCGCTTCGGCGGTGTAGAGAACGTTGGGCATCGTTGCGACTCCTCAGGTTTGGGTTGCGAGACGGGAACAGTGATACCAAGCCCCTCCTCAGCTCACCTCTCCGTCAGTGCGCCCACCGCTGCGTCAGACTTCCCCCACCGTGCTCGCCGCCGTCGACATCGCTCCCGGCACATTCCTCGCGATCATCGCCGCGGCGGCGCTCGCCGGCACACTCGCGGCGCTCGCGACCGGTCGCGGGATCGTCCTGCCGGTGGTGGTGATCGAGCTGCTCCTCGGCGTCGTCCTGGGACCCGAATTGCTTGGTCTGCATCCCGACCAGTTCGTCTCGTTCTTCTCCGACCTCGGCCTCGGCATGCTGTTCTTCTTCGCCGGCTACGAGATCGACGTGCACCGCATCGTCGGCCAGCCGCTGCGCCTCGCGCTGCTCGGCTGGGCGCTCTCGCTCACGCTCGCCTACGCGATCGGCGGCGCGCTCGCGGAGGCGGGAATCGTGCTGTCGCTGCTCTACACCGGCTCGGCGCTCGCGACGACCGCGATCGGCACGCTGATCCCGATCCTCTCCGACAGCGGCGAGCTACGCACCCGCTTCGGCACCTACCTGCTCGCCGCCGGCGCGGTCGGCGAGCTCGGCCCGATTCTCCTGCTGACGCTGATCCTCTCGACGCAGTCCACCGCCCACAACGCCGTGATCCTCGTCTCGTTCGTCGCGCTCGCGGTGCTCGTCGCCGTGCTCGCGGTGCGCTTCTCCGAGCGCACGCTGCCGGTCTTCGAGCGCACCCTGGAGAACAGCTCGCAGCTGGCCGTGCGCTGGATCGTCGTGCTCGTGTTCGCGCTCGCCCTGCTCGCCTCCGAACTGGGGCTCGACCTCTTGCTCGGCGGCTTCGCGGCCGGCCTGATCACCCGCCAGGTCCTGAAAACGCGCGAGATCCCGGCGTTCGACTCGAAGCTCAACGCGGTCGCGTTCGGGGTCTTCGTGCCGTTCTTCTTCGTCGTCTCCGGGATGAAGCTCGACGTCAACGCCCTGTTCGCGAGCGTTTCCGGGGTCCTCAAGATGCTCGTCTTCTTCCTGCTGTTCCTCGTCGTCCGCGGCACGCCCGCGCTGCTGCTCTACCGCGGCGTGCTCGACGCGCGCGAACGCGCGGCGCTCGCGTTCATGAGCTCGACCCAATTGCCGCTGGTGCTCGCGATCACGACGCTCGCCGTGGAACTCGGGCACATGCGCGCCTCGACGGCCGCCGCGCTCGTCGGCGCCGCCGTGCTCTCGACCCTCGTCTTCCCGATCCTCGGCCTGCGCATGCGCGGCGACATCGAGCCGGGGACGCTCGCGACGGAGCTGCCGGCGAGCGAGCTGCCGGCAAGCGCAGGCTAGCTGGGCTGGGCTGGGCTGCGCTGGGTTGGGCTGGGTTGGGCGCGCCGCGTCGGAACAGGCTGCGCTGGGACGGAACGGGCTGCGCTGGGACGGAACGGGCTGCGCTGGGCCGGGCCAGGCCGCGTTCTAGCCGGCCTGCGGCTCGAGCACGAACATCTCGCAGGCGATGTCTGTGTTCGTGTCGATGCCGCTGATGAAGCTGCGCACGCGCCGCCCGGTGACGCGCTCCACCGCTTCGGTGAATTCGGCCGTCGAGGCGTACTGGAAGAAGATCCGCATGTCCCGCAGGCGCTGGTGCTCGCCCATCGCCTGCAGGCTGCGCTCGGCCGGGGTGAACGTGTTCTCGAGCACGCAGATCAGGATGTCGGGCCCCGCGAAGTGCGAGCGCACCTTCGTCGGTCCGCGACCGAACTGGTCCTTGTAGATGCGGACGATCTCCTTCGAGAACATCGCCAGCGGACGATTCCCGTCCTGCTCTGCGACTACTCCATCAGATGAATCGACGGTACTGCTCATGTCACTGAGGCTCCTGGTCTGGAGGTGGGACTCTAGCGTGCTTCCCACGAGTGGTCATCGTCTGCGCGTCGTTCATCGACCGCGCGGTTGCGAGCTGTATCCAACGAGCCGATGCCCTCTTCGGGGGCGCCCGCGTCCCCGGCGAGCACGTGCGCGTGACCCGTCAGCTCGAGGATCCGGCGAACCTGCGGAGAGACCGCCGCGATCAGAAACAGATCGCCGGCCGCGTCCGCCTGCTCGAAGGCGCCGAGCAGCAGGCGGACGCCCGCGAGATCCATGAAGCCGACGGCACTGAGATCGAGCACCAGCTGACGCCAGCCGGCCTCCCGCAGGGTCTCGAGCTCGTGCCCGACCGCCGCGACCGTCGCGAGGTCGAGCTCTCCATCCACGAGGACCGACACTCGCTCGCGATCTGGATGCAGCTCGACGCGACAACCGGGCAGCGGCACAGCCGACATGTCCAACACAGGCCTCCTGAGCAACGACGAATCAAGAACGGTTCGTCGTCCGCCTGAACCCGCAGAAGGTCTGGCGCACAACCGAGAGACTCAGCCCGCCACCGCCCACCTCGGAGCAGCGACAGAGGTGTAGATCATAGCCCCTTCCGACCGTTGCCCAGGCCGGGATTGCCACTGCCTTGCTCTCGCCGCCAGGCCCGGATATCGGCGGGACCTTCGCGCGCTCAGCGGACCGCGGCAGCCTCATTGAGGCGATCGTCGCCCCAGAACAGCTCCCGGCCGACGGCGATCGTCGGCACGCCGAAGACGCCACGCTCATAGGCGTCCTGTGTCGCCGCGCGCAGCGCGCCCTTGACCGCGGGCTCGCCGCTCGCCTCCTGCACCTCGCTCGAATCGAGCCCGACATCGGCGCAGGCCGCGAGGACGTGCTCGGGCACGCCGAGGTCACGGCCGTGCTGGAAGGCCGCCCGGAAGGCGGCGAGCGTGAGCTCTTGGCCACGGCCTCGCTGGAAGGCGTAGGTGCAGGCGCGCATCGCGAACAGGTAGTTGCTCGGCCACGGCTCGGGCCAGCGCAGCGCGGGCAGGCCGTAGGCCTCAGCACGGCGCTGCACCTCGGCGATGCCAGCGCGGCGGCGATCGGGATCGCCGAGCGACCACGACGAGCGTCCGGCGAGCTTGAACAGCGCGCCCAGCGACACCGGCTGCCACAGGACGTCCTCGCCCAGCACCTCGCCGATCCGCTCCGCGGTCAGATACGCGAACGGGGAGCCGAGGTCGAAGTAGAAGGTCGCGCCGGCGCTGGTGCCTTCGGTCCCCATCGGCGAACTCATCAGCCCTCCTCACCACCCCCGCCGCCGCCGTCCGATCCCGCGCGCAGGCTCGCGAGGAAGATGCTCTCCGCCATCCTCAGCAGCCCGATCGAGACGTGCGGACGCAGTTCGCTCGAGCGCACCCTCACGTCGGAGCCGTGCGGCCCGATCACCTCGACGATCGTGCAGACGTCGCCGATCTCGCAGTCCTCGCCGTAGGCCTCTTCGAGCGCCTCCATCTGCGCCGCCACAACCTGCCCTACCTTGGTCTGATCAAGCGCCATCTGGACGCCTCCTTTTGGAATCGTTGGTCAACACTGGGATCGAGCGATGCAGGGATCCAAGCATGCCGCGATCGAGCTCACCGCCGTCGACGCGCTCAACCTGCACGTGGAGACCGGGACGGTCGTCCCGCTGCTCGGGTCCTACGGCGCCGCGGGCACAATGGCGACCGGAACATCCTGCGCCGACAGCTCCGCCGTATCGAAGCTCGGCCCCGGCAGGCGCTCGACTTGCGTCATCCGCTCGAGGAAGGCCTCCTCGGTTTCGAGGAATCCGATCCGCGGCGTGCGGTAGTGCATCGGCACGACCCAGCGCGGCGCCAGGCGCTCGATGATCGCGGCGGCGCCCTCGGCGCCGATCGTCGGGCCGCCACCGACGGGCAGGATCAACAGGTCGACCGATCCGATCGCGGCGGCTTGCTCGTCGCGCAGCGCGCTCTGGCCAAAATCGCCGAAATGAGCCACACGCAGGCCGTCGAGCTCGAACACGAAGATCGTGTTCGGCCCCCGTTCGGTGCCGGCCGCCTCGTCGTGCTCGGAGGCGATCGCCGTGACGGTCCCGATCGGGGACTCCAGCTTGCCGGCGGTCGAGCGCAGGATCGTGGGGTCGCCGCCGATCGCATCGACGCCGTTGTGGTCGATGTGCTCGTGCGTCACGAGCAGCAGATCCGCCTCGACGCCCTCGATCGGCGGGTATTCGAACTGCATGCCGCGACTGGCCGCCATCGCCGACATGTCCGCGAACGGGTCGATCGCCACGGTCTTCTCAGCAGTGGTGAGGAGAAAGGCGGACTGGCCGTACCACTCAACTTGCATGCTGCTCCTCTCGGGTTTGGGTTGGGATGATTGTCCTGACTCCACTGCTCGCCGGAGCACTGTCGGTGGCGTGATATTGACCGCCGCGCATCAACGACGCGGCTGCTGCGATCAGGCAGGCGACGATCGCAAACGCGAACGCCTCGTGCAGGCCGGCGCGGAACGGCGCGGAGATCAGATGGGGGAAGAACGAGTGGCCGACGAGCGTCGCGCGGTTGGCCGGGGAGAGCGCGCTCAGCGCGTGCGCGCCGACGAGGTGCTGGATCGGGTTGTAGCCGAGGAAGGCGGCGAACAGGATCGAAACGGGCGGCAGGTGCGCAACCCCGGCGGCGGTCGCGGCGGCGACGCCGTGGGCCTTCAGCCCGGCGGTCAGCGCGGAGGGCAGGCTCGAGGAGAGGCCGAAGATCATCAGCGTGAAGAAGATCCCGATCGAGAGCACCTGGGCGGAGTTCTGGAAGGTCTGGTTCATGCCGCCCCCCGCGCCCCGGTCGCTCGCCGGCAGGCTGTTCATCACGGCGGCGCGATTCGGCGAGGCGAACATCCCCATCGAGACACCGTTCAAGAACAGGATCGCGGCGAACAGCGGATAGGGAAAGTCGATCGGCAAAAGCGCCATCAGCAAGAAGCTGAGCGCCGCCCCGAGCATCCCCCCGGTCGCAAACCAGCGCGCGCCGAAGCGGTCGGACAGGTAGCCGGAGGTCGGTCCGGCGACGAGCATGCCGACGATCAGCGGCAGCATGTAGATGCCCGCCCAGAGCGGCGTTTGCGTGAAGTCGTAGCCGTGCTGGGGCAGCCAGATGCCCTGCAGCCAGATGATCAGCATGAACATCAACCCGCCCCGCGCGACCGCGGAGAGGAACGTCGAGAGCGTGCCGAACGTGAACGCTCTGATCCGGAACAGCGGCAGGCGGAACATCGGGTCGGAGACCCGGTACTCGATCAGCGCGAACGCCACGAGCGAGGCGAGCCCCGCGCCGAGCAGCGCGAGCACCTTCGGGCTCGTCCAGCCGGTCGCATGCCCGCCGTAGGGGCGGATGCCGTAGGTCACGGAGACCATGATCAGGACGAGGCCGAGCGCGAACGTGAGGTTGCCCCACCAGTCCACGCGCGCGGGTTTGGGCGTGCTGCGCTCCTCGAGCTTCAGATACGCCCAGACGGTCCCGAACAGCCCGATCGGAACGGAGATCAGGAACACCATCCGCCAGTCGATCGGCGCGAGCAGTCCGCCGAGCACGAGGCCGATGAAGGTGCCGCTGACGCCGACGATGTTGTTGATCCCAAGCGCCATCCCGCGCTGATTGGCGGGGAACGCGTCCGTGAGGATCGCGGCGGAGTTCGCGAGCAGGAACGCCGCCCCGACCCCCTGGACGATGCGGAAGGCGATCAGGTAGAGCGCGCCCGCGCGTCCGGTCATCCAGTCGACCGTCAGAAACAGCGAGGCGATCGTGTAGACGAGGAAGCCGAGGTTGTACATCTTCACCCTGCCGTACATGTCGCCCAGCCGGCCGAGGCTGACGATCAGGACGCTCGTGACAACGAGGAAGCCGAGGATCATCCACAGCAGGTAGAAGCTGTTCGCCGGCACGAGCGGGTCGAGGTGGATGCCTCTGAAGATCGAGGGCATCGCGATCAGCACGATCGACCCGTCGAGCACCGCCAGCAGCACGCCGAGCGTGACGTTCGAGAGCGCGATCCACTTGTATTTGTCGCTGCTGCGCGGGTCTTCGGGCGCGCGCGAGACGGCGGTGGCGGTGGCCATACCCCCACGCTAGCAACCTTACGATCACGTAAGGATCAGTTTGCCTGAGACAGCGTGTATCGGACATCTATGAACGGCCATGTCCGATTCCCGCCAGACATCGCCCGGGGGGTGTGTCAAGGTGCTCGAATGGACTTTGATTCCGACCGCCTGTGGATCGCCGTCGAGGCCGAAGACCCGCGCTTTGACGGCTGGGTCTTCTGCGGCGTGAAGACAACCGGGATCTACTGCCGGCCGAGCTGCCCCGCGCGCACGCCGGAACGCGAGAACGTGCGCTTCTTCGCGACCGCCGCCGCGGCGCAGGCCGCGGGGTTTCGCGCATGCAAGCGCTGCCGTCCCGACGCGACGCCGGGCTCGCCGGACTGGGATCTGCGCGCGGATCTCGTCGGACGCGCGATGCGCCTGATCGCCGACGGCGTCGTCGACCGCGAGGGCGTCGGCGGGCTCGCCGGCCGTCTCGGCTACACCGAGCGCCACGTCCATCGCCAGCTCGTCGCGACCGTCGGCGCGGGGCCGCTGGCGCTCGCGCGCGCCCAGCGCGCGCAGACCGCGCGCATCCTGCTCGAGACGACGAGCGTGCCGATCACGGGCGTCGCGTTCGCCGCCGGCTTTCAGAGCGTGCGGCAATTCAACGCGACCGTACGGGACGTGTTCGCGCTGGCGCCACGCGAGTTGCGCACGCGAGCGCGGCGGGGAGAGCAAGCGCAGGAGCGCGGCGCGCTATCGCTGCGACTCCCCTATCGAGCGCCGCTGGACGGGGAGGGCCTGATCGCGTTCCTCGGCCTGCGTGCCGTGCCCGGCGTCGAGGAGGTCATCGACGGGGCCTACCGGCGCAGCCTGCGCCTGCCCCACGGCAGCGGCGTGGTCGAGCTGCGTCCCGCCGCCGACGGGTACGTGCGCGCCAGGTACTGGCTGGAGGACCTGCGCGACCTCGCCGCCGCGATGCAGCGTTCGCGCGCGCTGCTCGACCTCGACTCCGATCCGCTCAGTGTGATCGAGGCTTTGGGTGAGGATCCGCTGCTCGGAGCGCTCGTGCGTGAGGCGCCGGGACGGCGGGTGCCGGGACACATCGACGGGAGCGAGCTCGCGATCAGAGCGGTGCTCGGCCAGCAGATCTCGGTCCGCGGGGCGGCGACGCTCGCGGGACGGCTGGCAAGCGAATACGGCGAGCCGCTGACGCGCCCGCTCGGCGGCGTGACCCACGTGTTCCCCTCGGCGGCGGCGCTGGCCGAGGCCGACCCACAGCGGCTGGCGATGCCGCGGGCGCGCAAGGGCGCGCTGCTCGGGCTCGCGAGGGCATTGGCGAGCGGGGAGCTGACGCTCGACGCGGGAGCGGATCGCGGGGAGGCACGACGCCGGCTGCTGGCTCTTCCCGGGATCGGCCCCTGGACGACGGAGTACGTCGCGATGCGAGCGATGCGCGACCCCGACGCGTTCTTGCCAAGCGACCTCGGCGTCCGCCACGCGCTCGAACGGCTCGGCGTCGACGGAGGGCCCGCCGCGGCGCAAGCGACCGCTGAAAGTTGGCGGCCCTATCGAGCCTATGCACTGCAGCATCTGTGGGCATCGCTGAGCCCGTACGGGCGAGCGCACGAGACCGCGCCGACCGACACAGCCCCGACAAGCGAGACGACACAAAGCACGAACACACCGACAGGCGACGCCGAGATGCTCGCCGCGTGAGCAAGGGAGATCAAGCCATGCCGACAAACGCTACCGCACCTATCCCCACCAAGCGCATCTTCTTCACAACGATGGCAAGCCCGATCGGAGAGCTGCTGCTCGTGGGCAGCGAAGACACCCTCAACGGCCTCTACATGCAGGACGGCCGCAAGCCCAAGCGGATCGCCACGAACTGGAGCGAGTCCGCCGCGCCGTTCGCCGATGTGAAGACCCAATTGGAGGAGTACTTCGCCGGCGAGCGCACGACCTTCGACGTCGCGCTCGCCCCGGAGGGAGCGCCGTTCGAGCTCGAGGTCTGGCGCGCGCTGGAAGCGATCCCCTACGGCGAGACCGTCAGCTACGGCGAGATCGCGCGTCGTGTCGGCCAGCCAGCCGCCGCGCGCGCGGTGGGCACGGCCAACGGGCGCAACCCGATCGCCGTGATCGTCCCCTGCCATCGCGTGATCGGCGCCGACGGCTCGCTCACCGGCTACGGCGGCGGGCTGGAGCGCAAGCGACTGCTGCTCGAGCTCGAGCGCGGCCAGGGACGGCTGGGAACCGTGAACTAAGGACACACACCGCGGTGAGACCCCAGAACAGCGGCCACCGGTAGGTGGCTCCATAAAAGTCGTTCCTCGCGCGCTTGCTCCCGGGGCGTAGGATTTTGGCGGTGAGCGAGCTTCCCACTGTCTGCGTGATCGGCGCCGGCGTCAGCGGCCTGACCGCGTGCAAGGCGCTCGCCGACCGCGGCATCCCCCATACGTGTTACGAGGTCTCCGACGAGGTCGGCGGCAACTGGTACTTCGAAAACCCGAACGGCACCTCCTCGGCGTATCGCTCGCTGCACATCGACATCTCCAAGCCCTCGATCTCCTTCGAGGACTTCCCGATGCCCGCGCGCTACCCCGACTACCCCCACCACACGCACATCTTCGAGTGGCTGCGCGACTACGCCGACACGTTCTCCCTGCGCGAGCGGATCCGCTTTGGCACGCGCGTCGCCCGCGCCGAGCGGGGACCCGGCGGCGGCTGGGAGATCACGCTTGACGACGGCACGACCGAGCGCTTCGACGCGCTGCTCGTCTGCAACGGCCACCACTGGGACCCGCGCCACCCCGACTTCCCCGGCGCCTTCGACGGGCCGGCGATCCACTCGCACGATTACATCGATCCGAGCACCCCGCTCGACCTCTACGGCAAGCGCGTGCTCGTCGTCGGGATCGGCAACAGCGCCGTGGACATCGTCTCCGAGCTCGGCCGCAAGACCGTCTCGGACACCGTCTTCCTGTCGACCCGCTCCGGCGCGTGGGTCGTGCCGAAGTACATCTTCGGCAAACCCTCCGACCAGGTCGTCAAGGTCAACCCGCGGCTGCCGGTCGGGCTGCAGCGGCGGCTCGCGCGGGCGCTGCCGCGGATCTTCTCGGGACGGATGGAGGACTTCGGGCTGCCGACGCCCAACCACAACTTCCTCGACGCCCACCCGACCGTCTCCTCGGAGCTGCTGGGACGCCTCGGCTCCGGCGACGCGATCGCGAAGGGGGACGTCGCGGAGCTGCTGGGCGACCGCGTGCGCTTCGCCGACGGCTCGGTCGAGCCCGTCGACGCGATCATCTACGCGACCGGCTACAAGGTCTCCTTCCCGTTCTTCTCACCCGAGCTCATCTCCGCCCCTGGGAACGTGCTGCCGCTGTACAAGCGGATGTTGCGGCCGGGGATCGACGACCTCGCGTTCATCGGACTCGGCCAGCCGATCCCCACGATCTTCCCCTTCGCCGAGCTGCAGTCAAAGCTCGCCGCGCGCTGGCTCGCCGGCGATTGGGCACCGCCCGCGCGAGCGGAGATGGAAGCCGAGATCGTGCGCGACGAGGCGTTCCACCTCGGCCACTTCGTCAACAAGCCCCGCCACACGATGCAGCTCGAGTGGTACACGTTCGCGCACGAGCTGCGCACGCGCTCGATCCCCGCGGGTCAGGCACGGGCGCGCGCCGGGGCGCCGACTGGGCGCGCGGTGGCAGGACGCGCGGCGACGCTCGCGGGCGCCGAGCTTTCGGCCTGAGCTGGGCGTCAGCCTCTCCCCCGCATTCACTCCATTGGGCGTCGAGGAACGAACGCCGCGCCGCCCTCCCCCGCGGCAACGCTCAGCCTTCTTCGGGCCCGATCTGCTCGATGAACGCCGCCAGCGCCGCGACCTGGCCCGGCTCACTGGCGAGATGCAGGCGCTTGACCGCCGCGAGCATCGGCGCGGCGTCGTATCCCCTCAGCTCGGCCTGTTCGGGGTGCTCGAGCCCTTCGTGCAGGAAGCGTTCGTCGACGATCCTTCTGCGCCCATCGGCGAGCGCCACGGCATGGCCCGCAAAGCCCGCGAAATCCGGTCCGAGGCTATGTGAGCGGCCGACCAGGTGGCACGCGGTGCAGCCGTCGGCGACCGCGAGGTGCGCGCCCTGTTCGACGAGCTGCTCCTCGTGGGTGAAGGGCGCCGTCACGTAGGCGGGCACGCTCGAGCTCGACGAGCCCGCGCCGCTCGAGGGGCCACTCGTACCGCAGCCGGCGAGAGCTACGGCGAGGCAGAGAGCAACGACGGCGAGGGCAACGACAGCTGCGCTGGCGCGCCCGTTTGCGCCCGCACATCCATTCGTGCCGGCACGCTCGCTTGCGCCTCCGCATCCCTTCGCGCTCACGCGCCCAGCCACGCTCGCGAGCACGGCAGTCGATCGCCTGCCTTCCACGCCTTCTAGATTATGTGGCGCGTTCGTTATGTCGCGCGTTCGGCCGTGCGCAGGCCGGTCAGCAGCCACACGGCGAACAGCAGGATCAAACCCGCCGCGCACACGAACGCCAGACCCGTGTGGTTGTGCACGCCGGAGATCAGACCGCGCCCGGCATCGAGGAAGGCCGTCGCCGGGTTGACGCTCGCGACGTCGTGGATCCAGCCCTTCAGCAGATGCAGGGGAACGTAGACGGGCGCGAGGAACAGGATCAGGAAGACCGGCGTCTGCATCAGCGGGCCCGCTTGGATCGTGCGGAAGCGGAACGCCACGCCGCCGGCCCAGCCGTAGCCGACGAGCACGAGCAGCGCGGCGAGGCCGTACAGGCCGAAGATGTCGACCCCGTCGCCGGTGATCCGCATGCCCGAGACGAGCGCCACGACCGTCACCAGGCTCAGCGTGATCGCCGCGCGCGAGAGCGCCACGATCGCGTAGCCGAGCGCGATCCCGCGCCGATCCTCGGCCGCCAGCATCAGCCGGCGGGCGAAGCCACTTTCGAAGTCGAACGCGAGCGTGAAGCCGGTGAACAGCCCCGAGAACATCGCCGACTGGCACATCACGAACACGAACTGAAACGCCGTATACCCCGCCGGGAACGTGAACCCGGGGACTTTCCCGAGCGCCGACAGCCCGCCCGCGAAGCTCGCGAAGAACACGAGCGGGAAGATCAGCGACGGGAAGATCAGGTCGGGGCGGCGGATGTAGGTGTGCATACCCCGCCAGGCGATCGTCCAGGCGACACGCCACAGGCCGCCGTGGGTTGTGCGCGGGGCGGGCGCGCCGGCGGCGCCCGGATGTACACCGCTGGAGCGCGAGTTGCCACTCGCCGCGGCGCTCATGTTCTTTGCATCCTCTTGCTCAATGCCGAATTGGCCGCGATCAACGCGATCAATCCGAGCACGCCGGCCACCAGGAAGCCGCGCCACAGCGCGGTCGCGTCCCAGCCGTAGATGTAGAGGCTGCGGAAACCCTCGATCAGATAGGAGATCGGGTTCCAGTTGGCGACCGTGTGAAACCAGCCGTCGCCGAGCAGGTTGCGCGGCAGGTTGCTCGAGGAGAGGAAGACGAACACGAAGAACAGAGGGAACAGTCCCTGCACAGCTTCGCCGGAACCCGTCCACAGCGCGGCCGCGCAGCCGAACGCGCCGAACGCGACGGTCGTCAGCGAGCCCAGCGCGATCACGACGAGCGCCCCGCCGAAGCCGGCCTCGAGATGGGCGCCGGCGAGCAGGCCGATCAGGATGTAGACCGTCGACTGCAGCGCGCCGACCGCGGCGACCCCGACGAGCAGGCCCGCGATCAGCGCGACCCGTCGCAGCGGCGTCAGCGCGAGCCGGTTGAAGAAACCGCTCTCGATGTCCTCCGCGAGGTTCGTGCCGGTGTTGATCAGCGCGAACATCGCCCCCTGCAGGAACGCCACGGCGATCGCGAACGAGACGTAGGAGTGCGTCGGAAAGCCCGGCAGCAGCGTCGCCGATTTCAGGCCGCTCGCATTGACCGCCAGCAGGATGATCGGGAAGAACACGATCGGAAACAGCTGGAACGGCTGGCGCAGCGTCTTGCGCATCGAACGTCGCGCGAGCACGCTCACCTGGGTCGAGAGCAGGCCGCTCATGCGCTCGCGGCCGCGGGGGTGCTCTCGGCGTCCTCGCCCTCCCCATCGCCCGCGCCCTCCAGCGAGCGGCCGGTCTTCGCCAGGAACACGTCGTCGAGCGTCGGGGTGTGCAGGCGCAGGTCGGCGATCGGCAGGTTCTCGGCGTCGAGCGTCCGCACGATCTCCGCCAGGTCGCTCACGCCCTCGGGCAGCTGCGCGGCGACGCTGTTGGCGGCGGACGCGCCCTCCTCGCCGAAGCGGTGAAGGACGCTCTTCAGCCGCTCGCGATCGCCCGGGTCCTGGGGCACGACCTCGACGCTCGAGCGCCCGATCTCGGCCTTCAGCGCCTTGGGCGTGCCCTCGGCGACGATCGTGCCGCGGTCGATGATCCCGACGCGGTCGGCGAGCACGTCGGCCTCCTCGAGGTACTGCGTCGTCAGAAACACGGTCACCCCGTCGTCGGCCAGCCGGCGAACCTCGTCCCACAGCGCGGCGCGCGACTGCGGATCGAGTCCGGTCGTCGGCTCGTCGAGGAACAGCAGCCGCGGGCGGTGCACGAGCGCGAGGCCGAGGTCGAGGCGGCGCTTCATCCCGCCCGAGTAGCCGCCGACCTTGCGGTCGGCCGCGTCGGTCAGCCCGACGCGCTCGAGCAACTCTGCGCCGCGCGCCTCGCGCTCGTCCTTGCCGATCCCGTGCAGCGCGCTCTGCAGGCGCATGTGCTCGGTGCCCGTCAGGAACGGGTCGAGCGCGGACTCCTGTAGCGACGCCCCGATCGCGCCGCGCACCTCCGCGCCCTGCGTGACCACGTCGAGGCCCGCGACGCGGGCCTTGCCGGCGGTGGGCGGCAGCAGCGTCGTCAGCATCAGCACGGTCGTCGACTTGCCCGCGCCGTTGGGCCCGAGGAAGCCGTAGATCTCACCCGGCGCGACCTGCAGGTCGATGCCGTCGACGGCGCGCACGCCACCCTTGAAGTCCTTGACGAGGCCCTCGACCTCGATGCCGTTCTCGGCTGCGATCCCGCTATCGACGCTCGCCACGATCCGCCTCCCTTCTCTTTGCTGTGCCTGTGTCGAGGCTCCTCACGAGCCGCGTTCCTCGATGCCTGCTACCACCAACGCTCGTCACGAGCCGTTCTCCTCGATGCCTATTGCCACCGGCGCCCGTCACGATCCACTCCCTTCGACCACCGGCCGCCGCGGGTGCAGCGGGCCCGGGGCCGGCACGCGCATCACGCGCGCCAGCGGTCGCGGCAGATACCAGTTCCAGTCGCCGAGCAGAGATACCACCGCCGGCAGCAGCAGCGCGCGCACGACCGTCGCGTCGAGCAGGATACCGACGCCGAGGCCGGTCGCGAGCACCTTGATGTCGGTGTTCGGCGCGGAGGCGAGCGAGGCGAACGCGAGGAACAGGATCAGCGCGGCGCTCGTGACCAGACGACCGGTGCGCCCGAGGCCCGTGATCACCGCGGCGTCGGTCGAGTCCGTGCGGTCGTACTCCTCGCGGATCCGCGCGAGGATGAAGACCTCGTAGTCCATCGACAGCCCGAACAGGAACGCGAACACCATCAGCGGAATCCAGAACGTGATCGCCCCGGTCGCGGGGATCCCGAACAGCGCGCTGGAACCGTGCCCCTCCTGCCAGAACCAGGTCATCACGCCGAACGCCGCGCCCATCGAGATCAGGTTCATGAGGACCGCCTTGACCGCGAGCACGAGCGAGCGGAAGGCCCGCGTCAGCAGCGCGATCGTGAGCAGCGCGATCACCGCGAACATCAGCGGGAAGTTGCCGAACACGGCGTGCTGGTAGTCGAGCTCGATCGCGCCCTCGCCGGCGATGCCGATCACGCCGGGCATCCCGTGCAGAGCCGTGCGCGCGGCGCGCACCGGTTCAAGCGAGCTGGCGTTGACCGTCTCTTCCCGGGGGATGCCGAGCAGCACGGTCGTGCCGTCCTTGTTGCTGTCCGGCGCCGTCGAGATCACCGCCGTGGCGATCCCGGGCACCGCGGCCAGGCGGGCGCGCACGTTCGCAGCCTCGCCGGAGCGGGCGAGCACTTCGACCGGCGTCAGGACGCCGCTCGGCGAGCCGCCGCTCTGCAGGCGCGCATAGGCTTCGTGCGCGGGGCCGGTCTTGGCGAGCGCGCCCGCGCTCGTTTCGCCGGTCGTGAGTTTGAACACGGGCACGATCAATACCGCCAGGATCAGGACGGCGGCCCCCGCGGCCACGCCGCGATGGCGCACGATCGTCCGCGCCCACGCCGTCCAGCCGCGGCTCGCACGGGACTCGTGGCGGATGTGCGGCCAGTCCACGCGCGGGCCGATCCCGCCGAGCAGCGCCGGCAGCAACGTCAGCGCCACGGTCGTTGAGACGAGCGGGATCAGCATGCCCCCGTAGCCGACGCTGCGCAGGCCGGGCACTGGGAGGACGACCAGCGAGACCAGGCCGATCGCGACGGTCAGCCCCGACAGCAGCACCGCGCGCCCGGCCGTCGCCATCGCGGCGGTCACCGCGTCGGCGTTCTCGCGCCCGTGCGCGCGCTCCTCGCGCCAGCGGGTGACGATCAAGAGCGAGTAGTCGATCGCGACGCCGAGGCCGACGAGCGAGACGAGGAACTCGACGATGAACGAGACTTCCGCGAAGTAGGTCAGCCCGAGCACGACGAGCAGCGTCGTCAGGATCGACACCGCGGCGATCAGCAACGGTACGAACGCAAGCATCGAGGCGAACACGAAGGCGAGCACCGCGAGTGCGCCGAGCGCGCCGATCAACGTCTCGACGAGCACGCCGGGCCCTTTGCTCGAGCCGCCGCTGGCGAGCTGGCCGAGCCCGGTGACTTGCACGGTCGTGCCGCTCGGCAAGGCGGCCGCAACGGCGTGTTGGGCCTGCACGGGATCCTTCGATTCGCCGAAGCTCTTCTCGAGCGGCGTGAACAGCAGCGCGAACGTCGAGCGGCCGTCGTCGGTCACGAAGCGCTGATCGTGGGTGACGCCGTAGTCGACGATCCGCGCGCGCGGATCGACCGTGCGCGCGTGGCTGAACGCCTGCGCGATCTGACTCTGCTCCTCGCTCACCGTCGTGCCCGGAGGAACGGTCACGACGAGCACCGACGACGGGCTTTCGCCGCCGTTGCCGTAGGTGTGCGCGATCTGCTTGGCGGTCTCATAGCCCGGCTGACCGGGGAGCGAGAAGTTCAGCGACAGGCGTTTGGAGACGCTGCCCGACCCGGCGACGCCGGCGATGAACACGATCAGCCATACGGCGCCGACGAGCCGGCGATGCGCGAGCACCCAGCGCGAGAGGCGCGCGATCGAGCCGTCGGGGATCGGCGTCAGAGTAGGTGTCGTTGTCGTTGTCGGTGTTGTCTCTGTTGCCGTTTCGGCTATCGGGTCGCTGTTGCTGCTGCTGCCGCTGCTGCTGCTGGCCATAAGCTCACCTCAGACGCTTTCACACTCAGACAGTTTCAGAACCAAATCATTCATATCACAACTGATTGTCAATTGCTATGATCTCGGGACAATGAGCACAGCTGACTTGCCGGGCTCCGCACCCGAGCCGTTTCGCTCGGTCGGCTTCACGCTCTCGAGCCTCGGCTACGCGGTCGCGCACGGTTTCACCGCTGCGCTCGCGCCGCTGGAGATCGAACCGCGCGACTTCGCGCTGCTGCGCGCGCTGGCGGCCGCCGAGGGCGACTCTCAGCAGGCGATCGGCGAGCGGCTCGGCATCCCCGCGAGCCGGATGGTCCGCTTCATCGACGCCCACGAAGCGCATGGCCTGATCGAGCGCCGCCAGGATCCCGCCGACCGTCGCGTCCACGCGCTCTACCTGACCGGCGCGGGACGCGAGCTGCTCGGTCGCGCGATCGCGATCGCCGTCGACTACGAGCAGGAGCTGTGCGGCGATCTCAGCTCGCCAGAGCGCGAGCAGCTGCTTGCGCTGCTCGCGCGCGTGAGCTCCCGGCTCGGCCTGACTCCGGGCGTGCACGCCGCGCAGGGGCACGAGCAGCCGGTCGGCGTTTAGTGAGGCTCGGGTTCGCCCAGCTCGTCTGCCCGGTCCAAGCAGTCGTATTCAGCCGCTTGGCGACCCGTTTCGCGATCCTGCGAGATCGTCTAGGGTGCGTGAGAACCGCACCGTGACATCAAGCCACACGGACAGACCAGATCATCGCGAGGAGCGCCCGCGGCAGACCCCGCGTCCGGTGTCCGTGGCCGCCCCACCGCCGCCCCGATTCGACGAGTGGCAGATCGAGCTGCACGGTCGCCGCGTGATCTACCGCGTCGCCGGCTCAGGACCGCCGGTCGTGCTGATCCACGGGATGCTCAACTCCTCCAGCCACTGGCGCGCGGTGGCGCAGAGCCTGGCGCGCGAGCACACTGTGATCGCGCCCGATCTGATCGGCCACGGCGACTCGGCGGCGCCCCGCGGCGACTACTCGCTCGGCGCGCACGCCTCGAGCATCCGCGACCTGCTCGCCGCAATCGGGGTCGAGCGCGCGAGCATCGTCGGGCACTCGCTGGGCGGAGGCGTGGCGATGCAGTTCTTCTACCAGTTCCCCCAGCGCGTCGAGCGGCTCGTGCTGGTCTCCAGCGGTGGCCTCGGCCACGAGGTCAGCCCGATGCTGCGCAGCGCCGCGCTGCCCGGCGTTTCTGCACTGCTCTCGATGACGATCCACGGACGCCTGACCGGCGCGCTGATGGACGGGGGCGGGCGCCTGCGCGAGCGCAGGATTCGCCTCGGCGTCTACATGCAGGCACTGGCGCGGGCGCTGCGTCCGCTGGAGAACGGCGAAGCGCGCCAGGCCTTCTTGCAGACGCTCCGCGCCGTGATCGACGTGCACGGCCAGCGCGTCAGCGCGACCGATCGGCTCTATCTGCTCGAGCGGATGCCGACGATGATCGTCTGGGGCGAGCGCGACCACACGATCCCGATCGAGCACGGCCGCGAAGCGCACGCGGCGATCCCCCACAGCTACTTCAAGACGCTGCCCCGCGCCGCGCACTTTCCCCATCTGGAAGATCCGGAGGGGCTCTCCGAGGCGCTGCGTGAGTTCTTCAGCGCCACCCAGCCCGGCGCGATCGAGGACGCCGACTGGGGCGCCGTGCTGGCGAGGCATTCGCCGCCCCGGCGCGTCGGGGATGCGGCGGCGTAGATGATTGATTCCGCGGGGTAGACGCAGTAGTTGACGAGGACGCGGCCGCGGCCGTGGAGTTGGTTGTTGAGGGCGATGGCTGCGTACGTCGCCACGATCAGCCCTCTTCGTGGAATTCGCCTCGGCAGAGCGCGTAGACACCGAGGCGATGCGCGCGGGCGTAAGCCTGATCCGCTCGCAGGGTCGCCAGTAGCCAGGTCCGGTTGCGAGCGAACACGAACACCTCCGCCCAGCCGGCGCGGACCATGCGCTGTTGCCAGGTGATCGCCTCGGGGCCGCCGAGGTGGACGAGCGCAAGCAGGCGTCCGTAGCGGTCGTGGCGTTCTGAGCCCGCAAGCTCGAGCGTCACCCGCTCGCCGGGATGCACGAGCGTCTCAGCGTAGGACTTCGCCGGGGGCCCGCAGCGATCGGCGTGCCCGAAGCGCAGGGTCGAGCTCTCCGGCGCGTCGATCTGCAGCGTGCGCACCCGCACCTCCCCACGGGCCGGGATCGAGACGTCGAGCGTGTCTCCGTCGACGACGCGATCAACCACCGCCGGCAGCTCGCGCCCGCGCGCCGTCGTGATAGGCGCAAGCACGCCCGAAGAAGCGCTGTCGTCGAGCGATCCATTCGCGCAACCGCCGCTGAAGAGCGCGAGGAGCAACGCGAGCAAGAGCGCCGGCCGATGAGATCCGCTTGGCATGGGCATGGGGAGATGCCGAAGTTAGCCGCTCTCAGCTCGCCGTCGAAGTCACGGGTCGCGTCGGGTCCCTACCGCGTGCGGTCCAGCGGGCCTCGCACACGCGCTCGACAAACCAACCTCGCCTCGTGGAGAAATTTCTTTGCGAGGGGTTGTCCCGCCTGGCCCGCCTCGTCGGATAAGGGAGCGGAGGCCTTCCACATGAGCGGCCGGCAATCGGCGGCGTGTGTGGACCTTCGAGTCCAATCACACCCAAGCGAACAGGAGCCAGCAACATGTCAACGATGAACATCAACCACGTCGTCCTCACCGGGCGGCTGACGAGCGATCCCGACCTGCGCACCCTGCCCTCGGGAAGCAGCGTCTGCCACCTGCGCGTCGCCGTCAACGCCAGGCGGCGCAATCCGTCGGGAGAGTGGGTCGAGAAGCCGAACTTCTTCGACGTCACCGTGTTTGGCAGCCCCGGCGAGAGCGTCGCCAAGTACGTCTACAAGGGTCGCCCCGTGGCGATCGACGGGCGCCTGGACTGGCGCTCGTGGGAGACGCCCGACGGTCGCCCCGCCCAGGCGGTGAGCGTGATCGCGAACACCGTGCAGTTCCTCGGCAGCCCGCCGAGCGACTCCAACGGCCTCGCCGACTACGGCACGGGCGCGCTGGAGGGCATCGCCGGCGGCGAAGAGGAGGCGCTTGAGATCGGCGACCAGGAGGCGATCGCGGCGGTGGCCGCGGCCGGCTAGCGGAGCCACGAACACGCTGTGCTGGAGCGCAAGCCCCAGGGGGCCGACTCCAGCACAGTGTTTTCCGGACCGGACCGGATCGGATCGGGGCATTGATCGAATGAGCAACGCAAACGTAACCAGCCGAGCCGCTGAGCTCGCCGAGCTGCTCCTCGAGGAGGTGAGCGAAGCCGACCAAAACTGGCACACGATCGAGTGGTGCGCCGAAGAGCTCGCTGAGCTCGCGGCACAGGTGCTTCAGCGGGCTACCGGTTCGAAGTGCCCATCTCCGGGTCGCTGACCGCCGAGCGGGAGAGACGCTCAGAGCGTGCCAGGAGCTCCGACGGCCGGACGCCGAGCGCGTTTGCGAGCCTCAGCAGATTGCTGAAGCTGACGTTGCGCTCGCCCCGCTCGATGCCGCCGACGTAGGTGCGGTGCAGGCCAGAGCGGTCGGCCAGGCCCTCCTGGGAGATACCGGCGCCGCGCCGAAGCTCCCGGATCGCCCGCCCAAGCGCGAGATGTTCCAGCGACTTGGGCTTCACCGTCGGTCGATCCTGTCAGGATGCAGCCTATGAGTCTACAGACAATAAGTATCTTTGGTCTTTGAGAGTGCCCCGGAAGGACACAAACCATTGCTACTTATAGTATGCAATACTCATGCTCATGATCGTTGGAGAAGCACTGGTCTAGATCCTGCTCGACAAGCTGGCCAGGGAGCGACGTGAGCTCGACAATCATCTGCAAGAGCACAACTGGACAACACAACTGGTGGAGTAGCGAGCAGTCGGTAGTCACGAAGGGCGAGCGTCAAGGCCAGCGACCGGCCAAAGGTCGTACCACGGGAATGAAAATCCTCGGTGGCGACGTCGGGGCACGCGCAGAAATGCACCGTCAGCCCAGCAACGCGCAACGCACACCGAGCATCGGGAACCGAGCATGACCTGACGCTGACTTCGAGACGAGGGTGGGTAAGGGGACTGCATATCGATGATTTGGGATTGATTGGAGAAGAAGCTTTGATCGCAGTAACTACAGATGAGCAACACAGACCCAAGAGGCGGTCGGCGTCGAGACGATCGTTGACGGTGACCGACGAGGTCAACCTGGATGCACCGCCCAGGACACAATTCGCGGCGCTCGCATTCGAGCGGGAGCTTCCCCACACGACACAGTCGCAATGGGATACCTCATCGTGCTCGATCGACGCCGTGATGGAGCACGCGGTGAGCACCTCGCGCACCACCCGGACGCAGACCGCGCTGCTCGATTTGGAGCCACTCTTCGGCGATTGCGCATTGGCGCTTTTCGACCTGCAGGGTGGGAGCGCCCACTGCCGAGTGGCGAGCACCGAGCGAGCGACGATCGCCGCTATCGAGCGCTGGCTACGCGACCGCTTCCCTGCACCGCAGATAACCGAGAGCCGCGAGGTGCCGGTGCGCTTTTGGTCGTACGGCCCGCGTGGCGCAAAGGCCGTCTCGCGCACGATCGCCGTCCCCGGCTTCGACGAAGTCCGGGATAACTATCCGCTGGGGATGAGAGAACGACTCGGGCGGCTGCTGGGTCCGGACTTCCGCCCAGCGGAGGGAGGGCAGCTGATCCTCTGGCACGGAGCGCCCGGCACCGGCAAGACCTATGCGCTACGTGCGCTCGGCTGGGAGTGGCGCAACTGGTGCGAGCTGCACTACGTGATCGATCCCGAGGTGTTCTTTGGCCAGCGTGCCGACTACATGCTCGACGTGGTGCTGGGCCAGGACAGCATGTTTCACTTCGACGACGAGGAAGAGCAGCAGGAGCGCAAATGGCGGCTGCTGATACTCGAGGACACCGGCGAGCTGCTCGCCGCCGATGCGAAGGAGCGAACGGGACAAGGACTCTCGCGGTTGCTCAACCTGGTCGACGGGATCATCGGACAGGGCCTACGAGTGCTCGTGCTCGTGACCACGAACGAACCGCTCCAGCGCCTGCACCCCGCGGTCGCGCGGCCGGGCCGGTGCGCCGCGCGACTGGAGTTCGAGCCATTCCCGGCCGTTGAGGCTGTAGCTTGGCTCGCCGAGCGCGGCATCGACGACCGGAACGCCACTGCAGCGACGCTCGCAAGCCTCTTCGCGCGCGCGGAGGGCTACGAGCGGGAGCCGGAGAGACCCGTGGGATTCCTCAGGTAATAGCCTCGGCGCGCTGATCTCGCTGCTCGGAGCGTCCCTCGCGGTCGTCCTGCTGCGTCAGGCGAGCGCGCCTGCGGGCAAGACGAAGCGCAGCGGCGCCGGCGTCGCCGGCTGCGCGCCCCGGCCACCCAGGCGTGCGCCGTGCAGCCCGGAGCTTCCAGGCGCGGCAGCAGCGGCCTCCGGCACCCCGTCGTGATCGGTGATCCAGGCCATCACGGCCGCCGAATCGACGCCCGCGGCGAGGATCCCCGCGCGCTCGATCACCTCGCCCCCGGAAGGGTGAGGACGGGCCAGGCGCGTCACCAGCTCACGAATCGCATCGTCGTCCACGCTGACCACACTAGACCCTCTGCGACCGGCGCCTCGCCTCCACTCAACGAAACGGCATGCGCAGCTTGCGACCGCGGCTCGCGCGGCGACGCTCTCGCAGCGACTCCGCGAGCGCCTCGCTCAGCTCGGCCGTCGTCAGCCCGTCCCCGGTTGAGGCCTTCGCCGTGGGGTGCGGCGCGTCTTTCCGCCACGAGGTGTTCCCCGCGCCGTCCTCGGTGCGCCAGTAGTGATGCTCGACGCCCTCTTCCTCGTGGATCACGACGCGGATCGCCCGTCCCGGCTTCTTCCAGCTCGCCACACGTCAAGGGTACCGGGGAGCGAATCCCGGGTAGAGAGGTCTCCTCCGTAAGGGACTCAGCCCTGCGCAACCGACGGATCGCCGGTCATCGCCGCGACGATCGCCAGGTCTTCCTCTCCCCCGCGCTGCGAAAGCCCGCGAACGACACCGGCGCGCTCCGCGGGCGTGCGGTTCTGGCTGAGCTTGCGCTTGCCCTGCAGCGAGGAGATCTCGAGCGTGAACGCGAGGATGTTCGGCAACAGCTGCTCGACGCGACCAGCGGGAGCGGACGCGAGCGACCAGGACGTGGAGGCCTCGTGGACGGCGACGAGCTCGGCGAGGTGGGCGAGCACCGCGTCGCGATCCTCCAACGGGCGCGGACGGCCGTAGGCATGGACGGCGAGGAAGTTGTAGGTCGGCAGGCCGCCGTCGGGATACCAGCGCGGCGAGACGTAGGCGCGGTGGCCGCTGAAGATCGCGAGCGCCTCGGAGCCGTCGGCCAGGTGACGCGCGAGCGGGTCGGCGCGCGCGACGTGCGCGACCAGCGTCCCGGATGGGCCCTCATCGCGATGGAGCACGAACGGGATGTGCGCGGCGAGCGGACCGTCGGCGCAGAGCACGAGCAGGCCGAAGCGAGCGGCGTCGATCATGTCGTGCAGAACCCCCAGCTCGCGGGTGGCGTAATCGGGCTTGACGTACATCGACATGCATTCTCGCGCCTCGGGCGATGCTCGCGCAGAGCCGCCGCTCGCAGTAGACCAGCGCCGGGCCTGACCAAGCCGGGACCGAGCCGAACCGACTGGCCCGGCCTACGCGCGCAGCATCGGGCTCCAGCGCTCGGGGTCGCGCTTCGCCTGCTCGCGCGCCCAGCGGAAGTGGTGGGCGGCGGAGCGGCGCAGGGGCTCGCCGAGCAGCAGGCCGAGCAGCGCCCACCGGCGCGCGTGGCGCGGGGTCTCCAGCGCGACGGCGAGCAGACCCGCGAGCATCCACAGGTGGAGCACGCGGTTGTAGGGGCCGAGCTGCTCCGGGGTCATGCCCTCCGCCTCGGTCAGGTAGGGAATGCCGTGGCGGAGCTCCCAGGGCCACTCGGCGAAATGGACGATGCCACCCGCCAGACCGGCGCCATTGTTTACGGCGAGCCACTTCTCGATCGCCTCGCCCTCCCCGATCCAGCCGGCGAGCGCCCATGCGGGCAGGCCGCCGGACCACATCGCGACGGCGCCGCGCCTGCCGATGAACGGCTCGAACACGAGGCCGACGCCCGCGCGCACCTCGAAGGCATGGTGGGCGGCGGTGCCGAGCGCGGTGAGGACGGTGAAGGGACGGCGCGGGCACATGGTCACGGGCTCCTCCGGACGGCTTTGCCGAGGGTGGCCATGCGATCCAGACCGCATCGTTGATCCTCTCGATCACAGGCGGCGCGGGCGAGCGTCGTCACGACGCCATCCAGGTGGCCTCGTCGAGCTGTGGCTGGTGCGTGCGCTGCGCGGGGAGAGCGAGCATCCGCGCGGCGGCCTCGTCCATGCGCGTCAAGATGAGGGACTCCGCATCGGCAAGGCGAGCGCCCTCACCGAGCACCCCGTCGAGGGCCTCCCAGCCGGGCTCGCCGGTGAAGGCGGCGGTGAAGGGATGGAAAATCAGCGTCAGGTGACCGTTCCCGCCGGCCTCGGCGTGGCCACGCAGAGCGGCGATCATCTCTCCCGCCATCTCTTCGGGCGTATGCGGATCGGGCCCGTCGCCGTAGCGCTCGCGCAGGCCCGCGAACTGGGGCAGGTAGGCGTAGGCGTCGACGAGCGGCCAGCGGAACGGCAGCACCGCCAGGCCATCGAGCAGGCCCTCGCGCTCGCCCGCAGGCGAGACGTAGTCGTAGCCGTGCTCGCCCAGCAGCATCGTCGTGCGCTCCGTCAGGCCACCGCCGGGCGGCCGAAAGCCGCGCGGCTCGATCCCGATCGCGCGGATCGCGTCGGTCGCGCGCTCGAGCAATGCGACCTCCGTCGCGGCGTCGAGCGCGGCCCACTCCTCGTGGCGCCAGGCGTGCAGGGCGACCTCGTGACCGGCGGCGATGATCGTATGCAGCGCGTCCGGGTACATCTCCGCGTTGAGACCCTCGACGAAGAACGTCGCCCGCACGTGGCGTGCGGCGAGCAGGTCGAGCAGCCGTGGAAGCACTTCGACGACGGAGAAGTGCTCTCCCTGGGGCACATCCGCCGGCCACATGGCGAGCTCGAGCTGGGCGGCCTCGCCGAGATTGTCGAACGTCACCGACACGGTTGGCCCGGACACGGGGGTGATGATAGGTCAGGGCTCGTTGGCGGGTGAGAAAAGAGATTGCCGATCGGCAGCGAAGGACGGGCTTGCCGTCGGGTGGCCGCCGGAGAATGCAGGCGGCGGCGGGTAGCCGGAGCTCGCGCCGGATAGGCTCCCCGAGCGATGCGCCTCCTGAGCTTCCACACAGAGAACGGCCCGGCCGCCGGCGTGCAGATCGGCGAGGAGCTCGTCCCGGTCACGGTGCTCGATGCGCCCGCGACGAGCGTGCGGGGGCTGCTGGAGGCGCTCGACGCGGATGGATTGCGAGATCTGGCGAGCCGGGCCGAGGAGACTAGCGAGCGCGTCGCGCTCACCGACGCGACCTTGCACGCTCCGGTGATCGACCCCCAGAAGATCGTCTGCCTCGGGCTCAACTACCGCGACCACGCCGAAGAGACCGGGCAGGAGATCCCGACTGCGCCGATGTGGTTCGCGAAGTTCGCCAACTCGCTTGTGGGAAGCGGCGGGGAGATCGTGCTCCCGGCCGCCCATCCCGAGCACGTCGACTACGAGGCCGAGCTCGCGCTCGTGATCGGGCGCCGGGCGAAGAACGTGAGCGCAGAGCACGCGCTCGGGTACATCGCCGGCGCGATGCCGTTCAACGACGTCAGCGCGCGCGACCTGCAGATGCAGAACCCGCTGTGGACGAGCGGCAAGGCGGTCGACACGTTCGCGCCCTGCGGCCCGGCGCTCGTGACGCTCGATGAGATCGACGACCTCCGGGCGCTCGGCCTGCGCACGCGCGTGAATGGCGAGGTGCTGCAGGAAGGTACGACGAAGAACCTGATCTTCGGCCCGGCCGAGGTCGTCGCGTGGCTCTCGCGCACGATGACGCTGCTGCCGGGGGACATCATCGCGACCGGGACCCCGGCGGGGGTCGGCGCAGCGCAGGGGCGTTTCCTGCGCGAGGGGGACGCGGTCGAAGTGGAAGTCGACGGGCTGGGAGCAGTCGTAAATCGGGTGCGGAGCGAATGACCGACGAGGTTCCATACGCGAACTACCAGTACGAGATCTATCTGCGCGGCATGACCGGGCAGCGCCCGGCGCGGACGCTGGACTGGCGCAGGCTCGAGCGCGACGCGATGAACCTCCTGCAGAGAGGCCCGCGGGGGTACATCGAGGGCGGCGCCGGGTTGGGCGAGACGATGCGGGCGAACAGGGAGGCGTTCGACCACTGGCGCTCGCGGCCGCGGATGCTGCGGGACGTGTCCGAGCGGAGCCTCGCGAGGACGGTGCTGGGGACAGAGCTCAAAGCCCCCGTGCTGCTCGCGCCGATCGGCGTGCAGACGCTCGCGCACCCGGAGGGCGAGCTGGCGGTGGCGCGTGGCGCGGCGCAGGTCGGCGTGCCGCTCGTGGCAAGCTCGGCGGCGAGCCACACGATCGAGCAGATCGCGGACGAGCTGGGCGGGCAGCAGCAACAGCCCCGCTGGTATCAGCTGTACTGGCCGCGCGAGCGGGAGCTGGCGAGGAGCTTCGTGGAGCGCGCGGAGCAGGCGGGGTACGGCGCGATCGTCGTGACGCTCGATACGTGGCTGTTGGGCTGGCGCCCGGCCGATCTGAGCGAGGCGTTCCTGCCGTTCCTGTGGGGCGAGGGGAACAGGAACTACCTCGAGGACCCCGTCTTCCGGGGCCTGCTCGAGAAGCCACCCGAGGAGGACATGCAGGCCGCGATCGGCCAGTGGGCGTGGCAGTTCGCGAACCCGCAGGTGACTTGGGCGGACCTCGAGTGGCTGCGCGAGACCACGGAGCTGCCGATCGTGTTGAAGGGCATCCTGCACCCCGAGGACGCGCGGCTGGCGGTCGAGCACGGCGTCGACGGAGTGCTCGTCTCAAACCACGGCGGGCGGCAGGTGGACGGCGCGATCGGCGCGCTGGACGCGCTGCCGGAGGTGGTGGCGGCCGTGGACGGCCGCTGCGAGGTGCTGTTCGACAGCGGGATTCGCAGCGGCGCGGACGCGCTGAAGGCGCTCGCGCTGGGCGCCCGCGCGGTACTGCTTGGGCGTCCCTACATATGGGGTCTGGCGCTCGGCGGCGCCGAGGGCGTGGCGGAGGTGCTGCGCAGCTTCCTCGCGGACCTCGACCTCGCGATGGCCCTGAGCGGCTACGCGAACATCGACGAAGTGGACGCGGATGCGCTGGTCAGGCAGGATCGCTGAACAGATATGGGTCGATAGGCCACAGAGCGCGGTTCCCATCGCGGCCGGAGAACGAAAATGACGCGGTCCCGGGCCGCTTGAGGAACCCTCCCCGGCTCGCCTTGCGGCGCTCCAGCTTGGTGGCGCGGCCTCACACCTCGGTGGCCTCGCTCTTTGCGACTCGGTTCCGCGTCGTCGAAGAACATAGGGGGTGGCCGGCGCCGGTTCAAGAGGGCTGGTGGGTTCATCCCGCATCTTGCGGGAAAATGATGCGTCATCCCTTCAGGAGCGTCGACGTCGGTCCTCGTCTACCAGAAGAGAGAGAGAGAGAGAGAGAGAGAGAGAGAGAGAGAGAGAGAGAGAGAGAGAGAGAGAGCAAGAGCAAGAGCAAGAGCAAGAGCAAATTTCCTAGAGATGGCAGGCTTCTAACCAACGCCATCCCAAAAAAGCTAAAGTGCCTGACCCATCATTTAGGACCCTCCTGCTTGTCGACAGAAGAGCCCCAGATCCAACGACTCGACTCCGCGAGCGCGGCGGATTACGCGATTGGCCGTGCCTGGACGCGTCGCTGGGAGGCAGCCGCGATCGATGCCCGGCTGCGCGCCGCGATGATCGCGGCCACGTTGCTGGTGATCCCGGATCTGATCCTAGAGGAGCAGCCGCTGCGCACCTCGTGGCACCGGGTCGCTGTGGTTGGCGATTGGGTCATATGGCTCGTGTTCCTCGTCGAGCTCCTGGCGATCATGATCTTCGCGCGGGATTGGCGATCGTGGCTACGCAGTTACCCGCTGGCCCCTGCAATGCTGATCCTGACCCCGCCGTTCGCGCCCGCGGCCGTGCAGGCCCTGCGAGTGTTCCGGCTGCTCCGCCTGCTGCGCGTGGCGCGCGGGTTCGAGCTGCTCTCAAAGCTGCTCACGCTCGACGGACTGAAGTACGCGATGGCGCTCGCGGCGTTCCTCGTGGTCGGCGGTGGAGCGGTGTTCGCGAGCGTGGAGAGTCACGTGGGGCATCCCGTCTCGACCTGGGAAGGAATCTGGTGGGCGATCGGCACGGTCAGCACCGAGGGCACCCGCATAGAACCCACGACCGCAGCGGGCCACGCGATCGCAATCATGCTGATGCTCACCGGCATCGGGGTGTTCGCACTACTGACCGGCGCGGTCTCCCAGCACTTCATCGCAAGTCGCGCGATCCCGCGCGCGGTTGAGCTCAGCGACGGCGAGCAGGCAATCATGGCGAGACTCGACGAGCTCGCGGTGCGGCTTGCGGGGATCGAGATGGCGGCGCACCCGAGCATGTCAGCTGCCACCACGAAGACCCGGGATGAACCGGCCGGTTCCAACAGCTGATTTTTGAGGTCATTCGCGACCTGATTGTCGCTTCTCAGGCTGGAGGCATGCTCAGTTTGTTCTCAGATCTGATAATATTCAGCTAGTGAACCCGTCGCTGGAAGACGTCCTGGAGAAGGCCACGCAGCTGCAGGAATTGGTCCCCGGGGCCGTGCTGGTCGGGGGATCCGCGGCGGCGCTTTACGCGCACCATCGGGAGTCGCTTGATCACGACCACGTCATCGGGGACCTCGCCGAGCGCTTCGACACGATCCTCCAGAACCTGGAGGCGCTCGGGGACTGGTCGACGGCCAAGGCCCAACCAGGGAAGATCATCCTCGGGGAGCTCGGAGGCATCGAGACCGGCGTGCGTCAGCTGCTGCGCAGCCGGCCGCTCGAGACGACCGAGATCGAGGTGCGCGGCAAGCAGCTCGTCTTGCCGACGGCGGAGGAGATCCTGAGGATCAAGGCTTGGCTTGCCCTGAGCCGCAACCAGACGCGGGACTACCTCGACATCGCGGCCCTCGCGGAGAGCATGGGACTCGACGAGGCGGCTGGGGTTCTGCGAGGTATCGACGACTACTACGCCGGCGTCAACACCCGGCCAGAGGCGGTCGCCACGCAACTCGTCAGGCAGTTGGCGGATCCTCGACCGCGAGACGCCGAGGTCACCGCGCAACTCGCCAACTACAAGGCGCTCGATCCCCGCTGGCACGACTGGTCCACGGTCGAGGCGGTGCTCGCGGACCTGGCGGAGAGGATCGTGCGATGACGATGCGCTTTCGCAACCTCGACTTCGACACCGCCGCGCCGCTGGACCGGTGGCCGGCCGAGGCGATCGAGACGGTCATCGACCGCGGCTCGCTGTCGGACTGGCGCGAGCTCGCCGAGGCGATTCGCGGCAACCCCTGGGGACCGGCCGCGCGCACGGCCGAGACCGTGGCCGGCTGGGGCGAGCACTACGGCGTCGACGCGCTGATGATCGGCGTGATTCGCAACGCGCGCGAGCGCGTCACCCGCGAAGGACGGGCCGAGTACGCGTCACAGATCCGCGCCTGGCGCACCCAGACCGGGATGACACTCCGCCAGTTCGCGCGGGCGGCCGGCACCTCGGCCTCCCGGCTGTCGGACTATGAGAACGCCAAGGTCGCACCCACGACCGACGTGCTTGGGCGGCTCAGCTACGTCGCGGCGACGCACGGCTGACTTGACCTCGCCCACGTGGAGTCAGCCAGTTCCAGCAGCCGATTGGAGATCATTTGCAACCAGATTGCCGCTTCTCGGGTTGGAGAACTTCATTGCTCTTCCTCGTCTTCCTCGGGGGCGCCGTACAGCGCATCCTCTGAAACCTGGGCGTGTGCGATCACCGGTAGCTCATAGTTTTGATGAGCCATATATCTCGCAAATTCCTCATACAAGGGAAACTCCCCCAATAGCGCACCACATTTCACACATCCGTTGGACCAATAGCTACCTTCTACCGTGTGTGAGTACCGCGAACGTAGGGGCCCGGCACCGACCGCATCAAGTTCCTCGGCCGAGATCTGGCTCGCGAGCATCTGGAGCACCCCGGCGCCTGCAAAGATCCATTCTTTGAAGTCATTGTCCTCGCAAGCGACCACAGCTGTCGTCGGCTCACCACACCGCCAGCAGGATTGCCGCAGACCGCCAATCGCCAGCACGGGATCGTCCGGTGCGGGACTCATTGGCAGCCACTTGGCGAAAGGCCGGAGATCCGAGCGTGGCGGCACCCACCAGGAGCGGGACTTCGGATTCCAACGCGCACCGAGCGCCTTCGCTTGATCCTTGTCCTTGTAAGGAATGTCCAGATCCATCACGCCTCCGTATCAGTCCTCGGGTGTCATCGAGTCGACGGACGGCCCCAGCGGGCTCATGACCACTGGGTATCGCCCTACACCCTTATCCGACGACACGCGGCAAACGGGACAGATCTGCTCGCAAATCCCAAGCGCGCTTGATGCGTCGCGTGATTCAACCCCGATGTAGTGAGCTAGACTACACTCAACTACATGAGCAGCCAGCCAGCCCCGAAGCCGTTCTCGATCCGCATGAGCCCACGGACGCTCGCCCGTCTCGATCTGGGCGCACGGCGCCGCGGCGAGGCCAAGTCGAGGACGGCAGAGCGGCTGATCGACGAGGGCCTGCGGATGGAGGACCACCCCGGGATCGTGTTCAGAGACGGCCCGACGGGACGCCGCGCAGGGCTTGCCGGTGGACCTGACGTGTGGCAGGTTGTGCAGACATTCCAGGAATTTGGATCCGACGGCGAGCGGGCGATTGCGGGCGCCGCCGAATGGGGCAGCCTCTCACACGCACAGGTCAACGTGGCCCTGCGCTACTACGGCGACTTCCCCGAGGAGGTGGACGCGCGGATCGTCTTCAACCGCGAGGAGACCGCACGGCAATACGTCGCCTGGAAGCGCACACAGCAAGCGTTCGCCTGAGCCGTGAAGCTCAGGCTCGACGAGATGTACCCGCCGGCGATTGCCGAGCAGCTCCGCGCCCGCGGGCACGATGCTGACGCGGTGGTCGAGCGCGCTGAGCTCCGCGGGCTCGCGGACACGGAGATCTTCGCGCTGGCCCAGACCGAGCTGCGCGCCCTCGTCACTGAGGACGTCGCCGACCTGAGCAACATCGCCAACGCTTACGAGGAGCGCGGCGAGGCTCACTACGGTCTCGTGCTCGTTGACCTCAATCGCTACCCCCGGGGGAGCCCGGGAACCATCGGACGCATGGTCACCGAGCTCGACCGGCTGCTGGCGGGGCACCCCGATACGACGCCGACCAGCTTGCGTTGTTGGCTTTGAATTTCAGCCTGCGCGCCCCGAGTTTGAATCCCTACTGCCCTTGGGCCAGCCCGAATGGAGTCCCCTCCGAGTCCTTGCAGATCGCCCACTGCTCCCCGGGGTGGACGACGCTGCCACCGAGCGCCTGGACGTTCTGCAGCGCCTCGGCGATATCACCGACGGTGAAGTAGGGCAGCGAAAAGGAGTCCCCCGGTCCGCGTCCGCGCTCATGCACGCCGACCGATGGGCCGTCCGAGCGGGTCTGCCACCCCTGCCCCTCGCCCGGCTCGCGCGCCTGCAGCTCGACTCCCAGCAGCCCCGACCAGAAGCGCCGCGCACGCGCGGGATCGTCCGCAGGGAACTCGATGGAGGACAGCGAGGGATAGGTCACGGTTCGCACGATAGCGCCGGCTTCGCCAGTCGTCAGTTGTCCTCCGCCAGTTCGTGCGCTCGGCGAGCGGCGAACTCGGCGACCTGCTGCTCGACACGCCGCAGACCCTCCATCTCATCCTCTAGACCCTCAGTGACCTGAGCGTCCTCGCCGGCCATCTGGACACCGTGCTCGCCGACGGTGTAGCGAGTTACAGCTATCGGAGTGGCGATTCCCTGCAGGGTCAGGTGGGCGACCGCCTCGTCACGCCCGGCGCAGAGGATGAAGCCGACGCTGGCGCGATCCTCGCTGTGGGCGATGAGCACGTCGACGGCGTTGACGTACAAGTTCATCTTGCCCACGAACTCCGCCTTGAAGGGGCCGAGCTTCAGATCGATGACCACGAAGCGGCGGGTCGGGTGGTGGAAGAAGAGGAGATCGAGGATGAACTCCTCGCCGCCGACCTAGAGCGACTTCTGACGTCCAGCGAAGTAGAAGCCCTCGCCCAAGGCCAGCATGAAGCGCTCGATGTCCTCCAGCAGTGCCGCTTCCAGGTCGCGCTCCTTGGCGCCATCAGCGAGCCTCACGAAGTCCAAGACCACGGGATCCCGCACGATCCGCTGCACAGCCTCGGCATCACCGGCCTGGAGAGCCTGCTCGAAGTTGGTGATCGCCGCCCCCTCGCGCTCGTGCAGGCGACTTGCGATGGCTGTCTGGAGCTGTGCGTGTGACCAAGCTCCCGCTCGCTGCACATACCAATCCCGGACCGAGGGCTCAGTCACAGCCACAAGCGTCGCTATATGGCCCCAGGGAAGGTCTCTCACACGGTCTGAGAGACCCTCCGAATCTGGCCATGCAGCGGCGAATGCTCGCATTCGATAGAGGTTGGGCACGGAGAACCCACGGGCTCCTGGGAAGGCCGCGGACAGCCGCTGCACGACCCCCCGCGTATGGCGTCCCAGCTCGGGACCCCCTTCTTGCTGACGTTGCACGATCTCCCGGCCGATCTGCCAGTACACCTCGATGAGCTCCGAGTTGATCGCCCTTGCAGCCCGTGCCTGTGCGCTGCGGATGCGACCCTTGATGTCTTCGAGGAACTCCTCGTAGCTCTGGGACGCAGATCCGGGCGCGTCGATAGACGGCGTGGTCGGGAGCTCAGGCATGGGGCATCCAAGCCGCCCAATCGGGGTCTCGCGGGTCTGAACGCAACACGACAGAAACACTACGCATCGCTTGCGATGGTTCGCTCGATCGCGACCTACTCACCACCCCAATCCCCCGTAAAACCGGGCTTCACGGCCTCAAACTTGGCGCGAAAACGCTCACGTGGATCTGCGCGCCTGCCGTAACCCCGTGCCGTCCGGAACTCAGGCGGCGCGTGTCGCGATCAGCGCCAGCTCAACCGGCAGTCGACTGGACGTATAGCGACTGGCCTTACCCGCGTGGTGACGAGCCATGCGCGGGTCGAGGTCGCCGCTCGCGATTGCCCCTCGGGGTCGAGGAAGGATCACGACTCAAGTTCAACCACCCGAACAACCGATTAGGTTTTGCATATGGCGAGGGTGAGGGGCTGAGGGATGGAGCGCGTCGACGGCAGGCTCGTCTTCTCGGCGACCGACCTGATCAACCATCTGGAGTGCCCGCACCTGACGCACCTAAACATCGAGGTCGCGCTCGGGCGGGCGGAGCTCGAGCAGAGCCGGTCGGACACGACGAGCCTGGTGGCGCGCAAGGGCGACGAGCACGAGCGGAGCCACCTGGCGCGGCTGATCGAGGAAGGCCGCGAGGTCGTGAAGATCGAGAGCGGGCCGGGCCCGAGCGGGTCGCACCAGGGCGAGCCGGGCCAAAGCTGGTCGAGCCAGAACGGACCGGGCAAGGGTGCGGTCCAAAGCGAGCCGAGCCAGAACGGGCCGGGCCAGAACGGGTCGGCCCAGACCGAGCCAAGCCGGAACGAGCCGGGCTTGGAGGGGATGCGGCGGGGCGCGCGGGAAACGGTCGAGGCGATGCGCGCCGGGGCCGAGGTGATCTACCAGGGCGTGCTGTTCGACGGCGTGCGCTGGCGCGGATACAGCGACTTTCTGCAACACGTCGAGCGGCCCTCGGAGCTGGGCGATTTCAGCTACGAGGTGGCGGACACGAAGCTCGCGCGGCGCGTGAAGCCGTACTTCTTGCTGCAGCTGTGTTTCTATTCCGAGCTCGTCGAGGCGATCCAGGGGGTCCAGCCGGCGCGGATGCACGTCGTGCTCGGGACGCGCGAGACGGAGGCGTTCCGGGTCGCCGAGTTCGCGGCCTACTACCGCAGCGTCAAGCGCGGCTTCGAAGCCGTCGTCGACGCCGGCCTGTCGAACACCTACCCGGAGCCGGTCGAGCATTGCGCGGTGTGTCGCTGGCAGGAGCACTGCGCCGCCCGGCGCGAGGCCGACGACCACCTGAGCCTCGTCGCCAGGATCCAGCGCTCGCAGCGCAACCGCCTGACCGAGCGGGGGATCGCGACGATCACGCAGCTCGCGGCGGCGGAGCCCGCGGATCGCCCAAAACGGATTGGGGCCGGGGCGTTCGCTACTCTGCGCGCGCACGCGCGTCTAACGTTAAGCCAGCGTGCGAGCGGGGAGCCGCGCTACGAGCTGCAGACGCCGGAGGACGGGTGCGGGTTTGCCCGCCTGCCGCAACCGTCCGCGGGCGACCTGTTCTTTGACATTGAGGGAGACCCATTCTTCGACAACGGGCTCGAGTATTTATTTGGCTGCGTCTCCCTTAATATTAATAATAAAAATAAAAAATCTCCAGCACAACAACCCCAAAATGGACAGCCTCGATTCCAGGCGTTCTGGGCCACCGATCGAGCGAGCGAGAAGCGGGCGTTCGAGGGGTTCGTCGACTTCGCGATCGAGCAGTTGGAGCGGTATCCGGACATGCACATCTACCACTACGCGCCGTATGAGGCGAGCGCGATCAAGCGGTTGATGGGGCTGCACGGGACGCGTGAGGAGGAGGTCGATCGGCTGCTGCGCGGCGAGGTGCTGGTCGATCTGTACGCCGTCGTGCGCCAGGGCGTGCGCGTCGGGCAGCCGAACTACTCGATCAAGAGCATCGAGGCGTTCTACATGGGCAGGCGGGACACCGATGTGGCCGACGGCGGCGACTCGATCGTCGCATTCGAGCGGTTCCTCGAGACCGGCGACCGTGCACTGCTGGAGTCGATCGAGCGCTACAACGAGGACGACTGCCGCTCGACGCATTTGCTGCGCGAATGGCTGCTCGCGCGCCGCACGGAGGCGATCGAGACGTTCGGCCGGGAGATCCCGTGGAAGCCGGCGCCGGACTCGCGCGAGCCGGACCGGGAAAGCCAGGAAGAGCTCGACCAGTTGCAGAGCGCGCTGCTCGCTGGAGTGCCCGACGACAGCGCCGATCGCGACGATGCTCAGCGCTCCAACTGGCTGATGGCGCAGCTGCTCGACTACCACCGGCGCGAGGCCAAGCCCGCGTGGTGGCGGTACTTCGAAAGGCTCGACGCCGACGAGGAGCAACTGACGGAGGTCGATACCGAGGCGCTCGGGAGCATCGCCCCGGCAGCCGAGATCGAGCCGATCCCGCTCCCCGCGCCGTCACAATCGCTGCTCCACACGCTGCGCTTCCCGCCCCAGGATCACAAGATTCGGGCTGGGGGCTTCGTCGACCCAGCGAGCCAGCGGGGGGTGACGGTCGAGTCGATCGACAACGCTGCCGGCACGCTGCGCATCACCCGTGCGGCCAAGCGCTCCGGCGAGCCCCTCCCCCGCGCGCTGATCCCCGGCGGCCCGTACGACACCCGCGTCCAGCGCGCCGCGCTGCGGCGACTGGCCGAGGACATCGTCGCGCGTGGATTCGATGCTGAAGGTGGAGCCGAGGCCGAACGTAGATTCGATGTCCGCGACGGACTCGATGCCGCGAGCGCGCTTGATGCCGGGGGCGGGATCGATGCGACAAGTGAAGTCAATGCCGTGGGCACTCACGACGCCGGGGGCCGTTACGGTGCGTTGCGCCAGATCCTGCGGCGCGCGCTCCCGCTCACCTCGGCGTGCACACGCGGAACGGCGCTGCAGGCGGGGAAGTTCGACCTCGAGGACGCGAAGCGAATTGCGGAGGGCCTGGACGACAGCTACCTGTTCATCCAGGGGCCGCCGGGCTCGGGCAAGACCTACACGGGCGCGCAGCTGATCCTCGACCTGATCGCGCGGGGGCACCGCGTCGGCGTCGCCAGCTCGAGCCACGCCGCGATCCACAACCTGCTCGCGGAGGTCGAGCGGCACGCCCCGCCGGGCGAGCCGTTCGCCGGCCTGAAGCGCTGCGGCGCCGACGGCAGCAATCGCTACGAGTCCGAGCGCGGCCTGATCGAGAGCTCGAACGAGATCTCCGACTTCACCGGCGGCGACCGCGACCTCGTGGCGGGGACGGCGTGGCTGTTCTGCCGCGAGGAGCTGGACGGGACGCTCGACTACCTCCTCGTCGACGAGGCCGGCCAGATCTCGCTCGCCGACGCGCTCGCGATGGGCACGTGCGCGCGCAACCTGATCCTGCTCGTCGACCCCCAGCAACTCGCGCAGGTCGGGCAGGCGGTGCACCCGCCGGGCGCGGGCGCGTCCGTGCTGGAGCACCTGCTCGGCAACGCCACGACGATCCCGCCCGAGCGCGGCCTGTTCATCGACCAGACGCGACGGATGCACCAGGACGTGTGCCGGTTCATCTCGGCGGCGATCTACGAGGACCGGTTCGAGTCGTTCGCGGACTGCGCCGGCCAGCGTGTCGACGCGCCGGGGGAGCTGACCGGGACCGGGATCAGGTATGTGCCGGTCGCGCACGAGGGGAACACGCGCGAGTCGGTCGAAGAGGCGGAGAGGATCAGGGGGCTCGTCGAGGATCTGCTGCGGGGGGAGTACCTCCGGATGGACGGGACCCGCGGCGCCATCGGCCCCGAGGAGATCATGGTTGTCGCGCCCTACAACGCGCAGGTCAGCTGTCTACGGGAGCGGCTGCCCGAGGGGGTCAGGGTGGGCACCGTCGACAAGTTCCAGGGGCAGGAGGCGGCGGTGTGCTTGTTCTCGATGGCTACTTCCTCCGGGGAGGAGATGCCTCGGAACCTGGAGTTTTTGTTCAGCAGGAACCGGCTGAACGTGGCGGTTTCACGGGCGCGGTGTTTGGCGGTGCTGGTTTGTTGTCCGGCGCTGTTGGAGGTTCGGTGTAGGGATGCTGAACAGATGCGGTTGTTGAACGCGCTTTGTTTGTTTGTGGAGATGGCGGGGGAGGATCAGTTTCAAATCCGAAGCAGGCAGGAGGGTAGCCGGTAGCGTTGAAAACCAAGCGGGTTATGTACTTACCCTCGGAGGAAGTCCTTCGCGAGCAGGCGTATCTCGTCTCACGTGGGGTACGCACTCTCTCGCTGGCTGGACACTTTCATCTCGCCGAGGAGAGCGATCCGGCTGTTCTGCTTCGGACGGCTACGCATCTTGAGCGCTACGCCGAGGTCAACGCGATCCCGTTCGTCGTCGATCATGGTGACGGCGTGGCGAGCTATGGCTACTCCGAGTCACGCTGGGCGCTCGATCTGTACGAGTGGACCGTGAAGGACCCGTCCGTACCCCAAGAGCAGCGACACCGGATCATCGGCTTGCTCCTAGGATACGGTACACCCGCCGTCTCACGCCATGAAGAGGAGGGATCGGGTCGACGCTTCGCTGCGGTTATTTCGTAGCTTTGATCAGCCGCCAGTGGGCTGCACGGCGGCAGTCTGAGCACGGGGGAAACGTCTCCCCTTTGCTCAGCGCAATCTGCTTACCGTGGCAGTCGTTGGCATAGATGCCTGAAACAGTTGCCTGGTGTCCAGTGCTGGGCATTGATCACCTCCTCGTGTTCGCTGGTTGGTACCCCGTCAACCGTGGCCCGGCAAGGTCACGGCGGAGGATCTCGTGAGAATAGGCACGAGGCAGGACGGAAAGAGGCGTCTCCATGATTCGGTAGCTTCCAAGGGGCTGGTTGGACCCGTTGGGAGGCCGCGTCCGCCCGGCAAAGGACTTTGGACGCGGCCTCTCTCCCCATCCTTAAACCATCTCGCGACCAAATCGAAGCAGCACATCAGGTCGCAGACTTCGGACACGATGAGACGGCACCGCCGCGCTCGAGCTTGCTAAGGCGACCCCAGATTAGGTAGTTGGTTGCGTGATGCAGCGGCTTGTCCGAGGGGCGTCGTAAGATCGAACATATGTTCTCATCCGCAACCACTCATGCGGCCGATCTCAAGCGCCTCAAATCGCGCGAGCGGCGGCGTAAGATCGGTCAACTCTTCATGCTCACGCCCATCGCCGAGCTGCTGACCGACGCCGTCCGTGAGGTCGAGCCCGCAACAGTTCTCGATTCGGGGGGCGAGGGAGGCATTCTGCTTAGCGCCACCGGAGAGGGCCCAAAGCTCTTCGGTCTCGATATCAACGCGGGGGCCATGGAGCTTTCGACTGCATCAATGCCCGGCGAGCACAAGATCGCCGTGGATGCAACACGTCGTCCCTACACGAGCAGCGAGCGTGCCCTCCTAAAAGGCCGCTACCGCAATGAGACCAATGTGGATGAGTGCGCCAAGCGGGACCACCAGATTGCGCAGGAAGGGCACCGAGCAATGCTCAAGCACTACCCCTCTATCGATCATCCGTGCCCCCTATGCTTTAGGGCTGGTTGCTACGCCGACACGGAGACGGGGTAACCCGATCGCGGCTCCAAAGCTTGCGCATGGCGTCACACCGCGATCTCAATCCGTCTTTGTTTGAACTTCTTGACTTCACCGCATGACTTGGGGTAGGTTGGTTGATCTGCCGTCCTGTCGACCAGTCAGGCTCTAGACCACACAGCGCTCGGTCACGAGGCGTGCCAAGACTAGGGCTTCGAATCCCGCTAAACAAACGCGAATGAGCTCAACAACCACCACTAAGACCAAGAAAGCACGCCGTCCAGCGGTCCCGCTCTACCGGGGAGTCAACCTCGAACTTCCGGCTCACCCCAGTGCACCTGACCCTAGTGACCTTGATGCCGTTCGACGGTGGACTGAGACGGCCCAATCGCCAACCGTGGTTGACGTGTTCTGCGGCGCGGGCGGGCTGAGTCTGGGTCTTCAAGATGCCGGATTCACGGTGCTCGTGGGTGCGGACAACGACCCGTGGGCTGTCGAGACCCATACGGCCAGCGTCGGGGGCATCGGATATACAGGAGACCTCACCGATCCCGCAGACTTCCTAGAGCATCTCACTGGCTGGGGCATACAATCAGCGGACTTGGTTGTCGGCGGAGTTCCATGCCAACCATTCTCACGTGCCGGACACTCAAAGCTGAAGGATCTGATCCGCGCCGGCCTGCGCCCTGACGACGATCCACGTGCAGCGCTCTGGCAGAGCTTTATGCACGTCGTTGAGCGCCTCAACCCGAGCGTTGTGCTGATTGAGAACGTCCCAGACCTCCCTCGATGGGATGACGGCGCGGTGCTCATCGGTTTCCTCGAGTCATTTCGGGACTTGGGCTACAGCGTCGACGCCCGTGTAATGGATTGCTTCCTGTACGGCGTCCCACAGCATCGCGCACGCCTTTTCATCGTCGCCACAAAAGATACGGGCTCCTTCCATTGGCCGGAGCCCACCGGCGAGTTCACGACTCTAAGAGATGCCATTGGAGATCTTCCAGTCGTTCCTGGAGGACAGCGCCATGAGAAGCTCCACTATCGATCCCGCCACCCATTGACCGATTTCCAGCGGCGCATGCGCACCGCGTGCAGAGGCGCCGGTAGAAAGCACGTGATCCATGACCACATCACTCGCGCGGTCCGCCCTGATGACTTCGAGGCGTTTGAGCTGTTGGGCGAGGGACAGACCTATGCAGACCTGCCGGAGCGTCTCCGGCGATATCGCAGCGACATATTCACAGACAAGTACAAGCGTTTGGCTTGGAATGAGCTGAGCCGCACGATTACGGCTCACCTAGCAAAGGATGGCTATTGGTATATCCACCCTGAGCAGCACCGAACGCTCTCGGTACGAGAGACGGCCCGTATCCAGACATTTCCTGATCACGTGAGATTCGCCGGTCCTCCCAGTCACAGATACCGACAGATTGGCAACGCCGTGCCCCCGCTGATGGGTCAAATCCTCGGTCTCTCGATAGCTAGGGCCTTGAATGACACTGCCCTCACCTCGCGGGTGAGAACTCAAGATGTGCGCACCCTGCTGTTGGATTGGCACAGTACGCACTCACGCTCGTTTCCTTGGCGAACCACCAAGCTCGACCCTTGGCATGTGCTCATGGCCGAGATGTGCCTTCACCGCACCCGTGCCGATCAGGTCGCACCGGTATTTCAAGCGCTATTGCGTATCGCTCCGACGCCGCAGGCCATGATTGACAACTCCGACGAGGCACTCGACGCGATGCGCTCACTCGGACTCCGTTGGAGGGCGGAAAACCTCATCAACGCCGCCGCGACCCTTCTCGAGCTATTCGGCGGCAGGGTGCCAGACAATGATCTCGAGCTGCGACTGCTTCCGGGCGTCGGAGATTACGTTGCCCAAGCCGTGCTGTGCTTCGGGTTTGGCCGCCGCGCCACCTTGGTCGACACCAACACCGCACGGATCATCAGTCGTCTCAGCGGTCGGACCGAGACGACTCGCTGGCAAATGCGACTGGACCTCCATCGACTCGCAGGCGCGCATGGCCCCGATGCCGAGTTCAACTATGCTCTGCTCGACCTCGGCGCCTTGATATGCCGCGCGGGGACTCCCCAGTGTGACGGATGCCCCCTACGAGAGCGATGTCTCACGGGATCCGGAGCCGACATTCTGGACCCTATGCCCATCGAGGAGGCAGCGTGAGCCCACACAAAGACGAGGTTATCCCATCCGCACGTCGGCTGATGCACTCCCTCCGCGACATGGGCTACGAGTTCCCGTCGGCGGTTGCCGACCTAGTGGACAACAGTATCGATGCCGGAGCCAGTGAGGTCCGCATCACAACTGGATCAGATTGGCGCGGTTCATTCCTACGTCTTGCCGATAATGGCAGCGGCATGAGCGAGCTTGGTCTCGAGGAGGCGATGCGCTACGGCACCAGACGGTCCTATCTTTCGAATGATCTAGGTTATTTTGGACTGGGGCTGAAGACCGCGTCGCTTTCCCAATGCCGCCGCCTGACGGTCGCCACTCGATCGACGCTAAAGGGACGGGTCCGCATACGACGTTGGGATCTCGACCATGTCAGTGATATGGACGCCTGGCTATTGGAGCGTCCCCGTGCGCTCGACTGTCGCCCCGAGCTTGTAGAACCTCTTCGCGGTAGCACCGGAACAGTGATCCTATGGGAAAAGCTCGACCGTGTGCTCGGTAATCGACGCCCAGCAGGTGACGCTGCGCAGCGAAAGCTATACGTCGTGGCTGAGGACCTCCGGCTGCACTTGGCAATGATCTTCCACCGCTTCCTATCCGGTGATACCCGGCGTCGTCGTTTCCGCATCCTGCTCAATGACACTCCGATAAGCGCTTGGGACCCCTTTGCTCGTGCGGAGCCCTTGACACAGACCCTACCCGTACAGAGGCTACCCATCGAGCATGGGGGCCACCGGTTCGACGTGATCGCCAAGCCCTTCATCCTCCCCACACAGCATCACTTCTCAACCCCCGAGGCACACGAATCGGCAGGAGGCCCCAACCGCTGGAATCGCCAACAGGGGCTCTATATTTACCGTCGAGACCGCCTCATTCAGAGTGGCGGCTGGAACCGGCTTCGAACCTTGGACGAGCACACAAAGCTGGCACGCATCGCGCTGGATATCCCGGCCAAGGCCGACGACGCCTTTCGGACCAACGTCGCAAAGATGAGCGTGGGCCTCCCGGATGATTTGCGGCCCCAGCTTCGGGTGCTTATAGCCGGGGTGCTCAGTAGAGCGCAGGAGACCTATCGTCGACGAATGCATGTTGTGCCAGATCTGGAAGCAAAAATCCATCAGAACGATCCACAGTCAAGCGGCTTCGCTATGGGCGATCATTGGCCCATGATCGTCGAGGTCCTCGAACGCGAGATAACAGACCACCCTGACCTTCTCGATCGCGTGCTCGTGGCCTTGGCCAATGCGCGCCTGCCATCTGCTGGAGCTGATGTATTGGCCAGCTGAATCGTACAGTCACCCCATCGGCCAACAACACGAACCCCAAGTTCTTGATTCTTCCCTCTCAATATGTCTAGACGCCAAAATACCGCCCGAGTTGTACCCAGCGCGCGACGCCTGATCACATCAATGCGGGATTTGGGCTATGGACCGAACGAGGCCGTGGCGGATCTGGTCGACAACAGCATCGCGGCGGGTGCTCACAACGTCGCGGTTGCCCTGCATTTCGATGGCGGCAACTCCTGGATTCGAATCAGCGACGACGGTCGTGGTATGGACGCGGAGACGATCACCGAGGCAATGCGCTACGGGGCAGGACGTGATTATGCGGACGACGATCTCGGCAAGTTCGGGCTAGGGTTGAAGACAGCCTCGATGTCACAGTGCCGTCGTCTGACGGTCGCGAGCCGCACGTCGAAGAAGGTTGCGCGAATGGAGGCACGGGAGCTGGACCTCGACTACATCGAGGACAATGACACGTGGGACATACTCATCGTCGGCGCGGATGAACGAGAACCCTTCTTGGTCGAGCCTCTCCTAGAGCACCGCGGTACCGTCGTCCTTTGGGAGGACTTGGATCGGATCCTGACCTACCAAGACCCCGGAGGGGGCTGGGCACGTCGTCGCATGATGAGTTTGGCTGAGGCTCTCGATGCTCATCTCGGAATGGTCTTCCACAGGTTTCTCGAAGGCGAGGTCTCGCGCAAGAAGCTCAAAATCACGATCAACGGCGAACGCGTTGATCCTTGGGACCCTTTCGCTCGCGATCAGGCGAGCACAGAGGCCGGCAAGGAAGAAGATTTCGAGTTGAAGACTGCCGTCGGCTCGGGGCTCGTGCACCTCGCTCCGTTCGTACTTCCATCGAAGGCGAGCTTCAGCACCGATCCGGCTTGGCGCCGAATGTCCGGGCCCAACAACTGGAATCGTCAGCAGGGCTTCTACATTTACAGGGCCAATCGCCTGATCCAAAGCGGAGGCTGGTCGGGAATGCGCACGGTCGACGAGCACACCAAGCTCTCGAGAGTCGCGCTGATGTTCTCTCCGGAGCTCGACGCGGCCTTTGGAATAAATGTCGCGAAGATGCGCGTGACGCTTCCACCCGAGCTCATCGAGCTGATCGAAGATCCTGTCAACCGGGCGGTGAAGCACGCGCGCACGGTCTACGACGCAAAGCCCGACCAAGCCAAGCCTCGTCGTCCCACACCGCCGCCGTTATCCGCGTCCGTTTCCGTCGGAAACGGACGCGCGTCGCGTGATGATCCCCACGGGGATGGGACGGTTGCCACCAAACCGGCGACGAGCACGATCGCCCAGGTGCGTCGCAGCGCACTCGAGGCCGCCGCCGGTGCGGCCGGGGAGGCGGGCGCACTTCGGAGGATCATGGCCGCTGTATCGCGCAGCTCACCCGAGGTGGCGAGGGACCTTGGCTTCTGAGCCGGGCCCCAGCGACTATCTGCGGGTGGTCAACACAGCCGTTGATTCGGGCGTTCAGGCTTCGTTCGATAATGCGCTCGCGGCCATCGTGCCAGAGGCCCTTCGGGCCGCCGTGCGCGAGCTGCATCAACAGCAGGCCACCCAGCCGATTCGCCGCGTGCGTGGCGTTTCGGCCGAGGGTGGCCCGAAGGGGTGGTTTGAGGATTGGGAGCCGGCCGGGCGCTACTACTGGACGCGGCAGCGCCAATACCTTCTGGATCAGGTGGGGCGCAGCCCAGAGGCCGTGGAGGCCACCGACGACGACAGTGACCGCGTTCTCTCCTATTTGGAGGATCCGCGCGAGAGCGGCCCCCCGGACTTCAGCACGCGAGGCTTGGTCATCGGACACGTGCAGAGTGGCAAGACGGAGAACTTCAGCGCCCTGATCGCGAAGGCCGCCGATGTCGGCTACCAGGTGATCATCGTGCTCTCCGGCGTCCACAACGGCCTGCGCCAACAGACCCAGCGCCGACTAGAGCGCGAGTTGGGCTTGGAGAACGTGTCGCCCGGTGTTGGTCTGCCGAGTCCCGGACTGCGCTGGAACAACCCGACCACGGCGGACCTCGACGGTGATTTCGAGCCGGGCACCAGCGACCCCAGCATCCTGCAGGGCAACGAGAAGGTCATCTTCATCGTCAAGAAGTGGTACACGGTCTTGGAGAAGCTGATCAAATTCATCAGAGACGCCGATATGCCGGCGCATCTTCCCGTCCTGATCATTGATGATGAGGCCGATCAGGCGTCGGTCAACACTGGCGGCAACAGGCAGCCGCTGCCGGATCTGATCGACGCCGACGAACCACCGGTCGACCTCGAGAACGAGACCAACCCCTCGACGACAAATCGACTGATCCGTGAGCTGCTCGGTCTGTTCTCTCGCGTGGCCTACGTCGCCTACACCGCGACCCCGTTTGCGAACGTGCTGATCGATCACCGGGCCGAGGATCGGGAGGTATACGAAGACCTCTATCCGAAGGACTTCATGCTCACGCTGTTTCCGCGCCCCGGGTACGTCGGCGCGGCGCGCCTGTTCGGGCGCGACAGTTTGGACGGAACTCCCGAGGGGACGCGCGAGGGTCTTGACGTCATCCGCTTCGTGCCCGACTTCGATCTCCCGATGGTGACCCCGCAGGGCGTGAAGCTCGCGGATTTCGTGCCAAGCGTGCCGCCATCGCTCGAACAGGCGATCCTCGACTGGGTCTTGGCGACGGCCGGGATGCTGGCACGCGCCGACGGAGACAGACCGTCGGCGATGCTGATCCATGTCCACCAGAGAACCGACGTCCAGAACGACCTCGCGCCGCAGGTGGCCGAGGTCGTGCGGGCGATCCGAAACTCGTGGCGTTACGACAAAGACGGTCCGCTCAGGGCCGAGATGAGTGAGCACTGGGATGAGGACTTCCGAGCCGTCACGCGCCGCATAGACGCCGATCGCGACATGCCCTTTGAGGCGATCGAAGAGCACATCGACAGGCTGTTGAAGGATGGAGTTCCGGTGCTGGCACTCAACTCCAAGTCAGATGCGGTTCTCGACTACGAGCAGGACCCGAACATCAAGGCGGTGCTGATCGGCGGCAACCGTCTGTCTCGAGGCATGACGCTCGAGGGGCTGACCGTTTCGTACTACGTGCGCGAGACCCCCTACATGGACACGCTGCTACAGATGGGCCGCTGGTTTGGCTATCGTGAGTGGTACGTCGATCTCACCCGCCTTTGGACGACCCCCGATCTGGCCAGCTGGTTTCGGGACATCGCGTTGCGCGAGGATGAGCTGCGCGAGCAGATACTTCAGGCCGAGCGCGACCATCTGACGCCGCTTCAGGTTGGCCCGCGCATCCGCTCGCACCCAGCGATGATGGTCACCGCACAGAACAAGATGGGAGCAGGCCGCCAAGAGCGTCTTTCGTACGCCGGACGCATGATTCAGACAACACGCTTTCGTCTTGAGAATCGCAAGTGGCTCGCGAATAACCTGGCCGCCGCACGAGGCCTGCTCGGGTCACTGGGCGAGCCGGGACGGGACGAGAGCGGAGTGCCGTTGTGGCCAGACATCCCGTGGGAGACGATCCGCGACTTCCTGCTTGCATACCAGACCGTGCAGGACCGAACGTCCTTCGACGCGGACGCCGCGGCCAAATACATCGAAGTACAGGTCAAGCACAGCGAGCTCGTCAGCTGGAAGGTTGCGATCGCGACACAGAATCGCCTCAACGATCGCCTCGGAGCGGCCGACCTCAACATCAAGGTCCTAGGACCCGTGAACACCATCTCACGCACGCGTCTGACAAAGGACAAGAACTCGATTGGTGTCCTCACGAATCCAGCCGATAAGAGCGGCACCCCCCGGCAGGGCGATGAGGAGATCGGACTGAGCGATGAGGCGATTCTGCGCGCTCGTCAGGAGTACGCGGACGGTCGCCACGAGAAAATCCGGGACGCGCTGCTCGCCCAAAGGACTGCCGCCGAGGGGCTACTGCTGATCTATCCGATCAGTCGCCACTCCAAACCGAGAAGCGGGAGCGACACACGTCTGGCGCTCTTCGAGCGCCCCGACGAGGAGGGGGAGACGGTAATCGGAGTGGCTCTCGCGTTCCCGCCGTCGGATAGCGAGGCCACAATCGAATACGTGGCCGGATCGGTAGCTCAGGAGACGGAGGCCGAGGGGTGATCACGGCCGACTTGGAGGCCGTTTGGGGTGCCGTCGACCAAACGGTCCGCGCTGGGGACCTCGCGGGGCGGCCGGCCCCAAGACTCGATAAGAGCAACGGCGTGCTGCTTGCTCTGGATCGGGATCAGCGACGTCACGTGCTGATCCCGGCCGGCCCCGAGGATGATCCTCCGGCAAGACCGACCACAAAGGGCTTGGGCATCACCGTTGATGAGCTCCGCGTGGGCGAAGAGACGCCCACGCGTTACTACGACGTGGCGTGTAGGGACAGCTCGATGAACCCTAACTTCACCGCCGTGGCCGCCGAGATCCTCGAGGAACTCGCCACCGGACCAAAGGAGGTGCGAGACATACTCGAACACATTCTGGCGAGATGGCGCTGGTTCTGGGAGGCGCCGCCATCCGGACTGAGCGACACGGAGGCGGTGGGCTTGTTCGGCGAGCTCTGGTTCTTGGAGTTCTGGCTCGATCCGATCGACGTGCATACGCTCACGGCATGGACCGGCCCAAGAGCGGATCGTCACGACTTCAAGTGGCCCGCAGCGTCAGTGGAGACGAAGGCGACTAGGGCGCGGACCGACGGAGCGGCGACGCATCGGATCTCTTCGCTGGACCAGCTCGAAGATCCCGCCAAGGGCGATCTGTACCTGTTCAGTCTTCGCGTGAGTCCAGATCCAATCGCGACCCACACCCTCAATGACAGCGTCGCGCGCATTCGCCAGAGTCTGTCCGGGCGCGCCGAGCTCCTGCATCTGTTCGACGAGCGTCTCGGCACCCTTGGGTACAGCCCGGCGCATCAGGACCGGTACGACACTCCGCTCAGGGTTGTCGCTGAGGAGCTCTACCGAGTCGACACCAATTTCCCACGGCTTACAAAGGATTCGTTCGTGGGTGGCGCCGTGCCGACCGGCGTGGACGGAATCGCATATAGCTTGGACCTCGTGGCTTGTGCGCCTTGGCGCGTGGCGACGGCCCCAGGGGCACAGTCACGCGAGCTACGCCAGAGCCTTCAACCTTAGACACGCAGCTGCTCTTCCGCTTTTCTCGGTCCGCGTCGTGCCCTCCCTTGACGATAGCCAGCAGTGAAGTGTGACATCAGATCTCCTTCTCCAGTGAGGTGATCCCGGCCACATATCTATCCAGAGTTGTGGCCAGGCTGATTCTCGCTTGGTTGGGCACGTGCGGGATTCCCTCGGTGTAGCGACGACTGACAACCTTTGCAGTAGGCGCCCCCGACCGCAGGGCGTCGGACACCAAGTTGATCATCTTTCCGCGTCTTTTAAAGAACGACTCATCAGCGACAAAGTAGTTCAGATGCTCGGTGGCGGGAAGCGCGGCGTCAGGTATACCAACCGAGCCCGGCAGCAGGCTCCAAGCGGTGGCGACAAGCTCGGTATGCGCTCGATTCACAGGCGCTTGGCTGTAGATGTGCCGAGATACGGCCTGAAGATACTGCTGGGCGAAGGATCCCTCTCGATCGGTGAGGTCGGCGACTTGGGCCGGAAGCCATACGAGATTGGGTACAAATGAGTATGTCAGAGGATTGCGGCTCGCCAGCTGTTCGTCTGGTGCGATTCGCCAGACATGGCACGCGACAAACCCAGCTCCCAGGCTCCGCCCCATATAGCGACGAAGTGTGCTCGTGATCGCCATCGATCGTGGCACTCCCTTCACGAGGCTGTTGTCATCACGGAAGTAGCCACTTTCATCAGGAGCACCCCAGGCGTCCGGAATACCACGGCGTGTGTCTCCACGACATGTGGGATCCCTGCGTGCATACGGGACTAGGAGCGGCATGCGCGCATAGACATCAACCGGAAGCCATATGCCCAGTCGCACGACCAGTCGTGCCACCAGAGCCTGAAACAACCAGACATCATCTGACGCAAGATCGTGCTGCAGGAAGTGGTAGAGCAGGTTTCGAGTATCGATGGGCCGGTCAGTCATACGAACCGCCATTTACGCACCTGCGTTGGAGCATCCTTGGATGGAGTCTTGCGAAGTGGAATTGGCTCGATCAGTACGATTGTAAGAACGGAGAGGCAGACGCGATCCTCAATCGGCGCTGAGGCCGGTCCCCTGCGTTCTAAGTGCGGGACCATCTCGGGGCCTACCTCTCCGTAAAGATAACGGGGCGGCGTGGACCAAGCGCCGCCCCGCAGGGTTGGAAAGCGGAGCTCGGAAAGTCCTAGTTGGGCGCAGCGCCCGGGCTCCGCTTACTCCCTCCTAATCTGGCTCACCCCCTCCCTCTGACTCGGGAGCAGAAGCTTTGGACGTGCGGGACTTCGGCTTGTCGTCGTCCCAGCGGTAGACGAGGTCGAAGGTGCTCTCGGCGATCGTCAGCCAGACCTTTGCCTTCGCGCGCTCCCATTTCGCGCCCTCGGGCGGGAGCTGTCTCAGGAGGTTGCGGATCAACTCGGGCGCGTTGTCGTCGGGCAGCGGCGGCGATTTGCGCTGGACTTCCGCGTCCTCGTCTTGGCGCGTCGCCACTTTCCGACGGCCGTTCTGGCTGCGGGGTTTGCGGGGCGCCGACTCGGCTCTAGGAGCCTTGAAATGGCGACTCACCTCTACCTCCGCGTACTGCGCAGCCTGTAGGTAGAACCGGACGGCCTTGGTCAGCGTGGACCCACTGGTCCCGCCTGCCTTGAACGCGTCAGCGAGCTGGTCCTGAGTCGCGTTCTTTCCGAGCGCCAGCTGGGCCGGATAGCGTCTCTGCAGCAGACTGCGAAAAAGCTCCTTGCGCTCGCCAGGCTTGTGAACAAGGTCCTTCAGCAGCTGTGTGGGCTGGTCGTTCGAGTCGATCAAGCCGAGCGAGCGGCATGCCTGCATCAACTGGTCCTTGGCACCCCAAGGGATGTTGCTCAGGTAGCTCTTGTCTAGGCGGGCGGGCACGTCGCCCTCCGACTCCATCCGCTCGATCAGCGATTGAACCGTGCGGAACGGCGCGTAGGGCGGCGAAAGATCAGTCTTTGTGGAATCGGTATTGGCAGAACTCTCCATGAGCAGGCTCCTTCGGATATGGCAGATCAGATACCACGGAACATAGCATAGCTTTTGGCAGAACATTTGGCAGAGTGGCAGAGATGTAGGCACTAGGGCGCGGATCGGTAGACGTCGCCTAAAACCCGTCGCGTCCAACAGACCGACGCCGGCGTAGACTTTGCCCAGACTGCACGGGGGCCGAGGAGGCACTGATGGGCTTGGGAGGGCGGCTGGGCAAGGAGGTGCTGAAGCGCATTGAAGCGTCGCCCGGGGTTCAGGAGCGGATCGCACGTTCGGAGCGCACGATGCCCGTGACTGGTGCAGCCCACAAGGCGGCCTTTAGCCCGCTCGACGACGAGACAGTCAAGGCGAAGCTGCGCGAGGACCTAGACGCCGACCCGGAAATCGTCGAGGAGGCCGTTGCCCTCGAGGAGGCCGTTGCCCACTTCCACCGCCTAGATGACTACATCGGCGACCGTTCCTACCGTCTGCTGAGCGCTGTCGCTGCCGGCACGGCCGTGGCATCGGTCCCTCCCGAGCGAGCGGAGCTGTTCGCGCAGGAAGAGTCGATCGGCCGTGTACCCATAGAGCAGGCGTTTCAGCGGTTGGCGAAGATCGAGCCTGGGCTGCTCAACTTAAAGAGCCAAGCAGAGACCCTCGAGAAGAACGGCGACTCTAGGGGCTGCGGTCTGCCAAAGCACATCAAGGAGCCGCTGCATCGGCTCGTGGGCGGTGGGGCCAGAAGCGATAATGACCTGCTCCATACCACTCTCGCCACGAGCATCGTGCACCAGTACCTAGAGATACTCGCCGGCAATACGCGTTTCGGCACGCCGGACGTCGCGTATTTCGACAGCCCGATCAAGCACTTCGTCGCCACCGGCGTGATTGGCTTCAGACGCTCAAAGCGCCCCCGGCCGTAACGGCCGAGGCCGCGTCAAGGCCAGCGTCAACACGTGCCTGACGCCTTGTCTACGCCGCCGCAACGCTATGCGCCACCTCAAACAGCCCCTCCGGCATCGGCTGCGTGAACGAGACTGGCTTCTCCCCACGATGATCGACATAGCTCACGGGCCCGAGGAAGTAGAACGGCTGGGTGCCTAGCTTGTCGTACTTACGCTCGCGAACAAAGAGAAGTACGCGGGAGCCTTCGGCCTGGTGATTGATGTAGCGCTGCACCGTCGGCTGCTCGGAAGTTTGCCGAGACTGGGACTCCCAGTGGAAGAGCTCTCGGTTGACCGCGTAGTCGCGATACATGGTTGTGGGGGAGTAGTCGCGCTCGGCCTTGTGGAGGTCGACGAAGAACACGTCGCTCTGAGCCTCCGGAGCCCAGAGGATGCCTCCCTGGGTCACCTTCGGCTTCACGCCGTCGCCGTTGCCGAGGGCGGCGATGACCTCTCTGCGGGAGTAGCGGGCGTGGAGCATCAGCGGAACCTCGGGCGGTAGGTCTGATGGCGTCGACAGCGTTGTCGAGCGTGCATCGAGGACATCGAGTAGTTCTACGAACTCCTGCCGCACCATCCCCTCCCGCCAAAGGGAGACGAAGAACGCCTCGAGCGACTCCTCCCCGGAGGAACCTGATTCAAGCCCCCATGCGAGCATCGTGATTAGGCGGCGCTCACGTTCATTGAGGGTCGATAGATCTGGGGGCTCATCCATCCTCAGCAGCGCTCGATAGAAGTCCACTCGCTCGCGGTCGTCCACGTGCGTCAGGCGGCCGAGCGCGCGCAGGCATCGAGCCTCAAACTCAGGGTCTTGCGGCGAAGGAAGTTCGCGGCCCGCGTCGCGACGCAGCTGGGTCCAACTGCGACCGCCGCGGTAGACGTCTGGCAGCGAGTGCCCAGGCTGCTCGAGGAACTCATGTAGCCGAGTGACCCCGGGTTCAGCACGAAGGTCCGCCACGAGCTTAGGCCAACGCGAGCGCTGCACGGCAGCACGCAGGTTCTCCAAGATGATCTCGCACGACTGCCTGTCGAGGTCCATCGTGCAACCAGCTGGCAGGAACGGGAACTCGGCACTAACCTGCTCAAGGATCGGCCCGCGCCGGCGGTCGAGGATCGCCGCCAAGCGGTCCTCAAATCGGAACTCGCGGCGGTGCTGGCCAATCAGATCGATCACGGTCAGGTGGCTCTTGTCCTGCGCGCGCCTGAGACCTCGGCCGAGCTGCTGCGTGAACACCGTCGCCGACGCGGTCGGCCGGAGCAGCAGCACACAATCGACGTCGGGCACATCAACTCCCTCGCCAAGCACCTCAACCGAGAAGATGCAGCGCAGCCGCCCTGCCTGGAGATTCCTGAGCGCGACGCGCCGAACGTCAGGCGGATCATCGCCGGTCAGGGCAACACTCTCCAACCCCGCCTCCGTGAACTTCCGCGCCATGTACCGCGCGTGCTCCTTGGAGACGCAGAACCCGAGCGCCCGCATCGAGCCTGGATCGAGCACGATGCGTTTGATTGCCTCGAGTAGCTTGCCTACCCGCCGGTCGTCGTTCGTAAAGAGGTTGCTCAGTTGCTCGACGACGTAGCCTCCTCGCCGCCATGTCAGCTCGCGGTAGTCGGTGCCGTCGGCGACGCCGAAGTACTGAAACGGGACGAGGAAGCCCTGGTCGATCGCTTCCCACAGGCGGAGCTCAACCGCGACGCGATGGTCGAACCACTCGGTCACATCACGCCCGTCCATCCGCTCAGGCGTCGCGGTCAGGCCAAGCAGCTCCTGAGGTTTCAGATGCTTCAGCAGGCGATCATACGTCGCTGCGGCGGCGTGATGGAACTCATCGACCACGACCACATCGAACGCGTCCGGGGCGACACGCTCCAGCTGCAGCTCGCTTAGCGACTGGATCATCGCAAACACGTGACGGCCCTCAGCATTCCTTCCGCCGCCGTGCTTCTCGCCAAAGGCACCGTCGCGCAGAACCGCTCGGTATGTCGCGAGCGACTGATCCAGAATCTCCTCGCGATGCGCGACGAACAGCAGCGAGAGATCCCCGCTTGAACGCTCGAGCAGCTGGCGATAGTCAAGCGCGGCGACCACCGTCTTGCCGGTGCCGGTCGCCGCGACCACGAGGTTACGGTGCCTGTCGTGACGCTCTCGCTCTACGGTCAGTGCCTCGAGCATGCGTCGTTGATGCGGATACGGACGGACGTCGAGGTTGGCGAACGAGATCGTCGAGGTCTCACCGAGCAAGCGACGATTGTGCTCGCGCAGCGCGTCTTCGAGTGCCTCGCCGTTGACCGCGGGGTCGTATGCCTCAAAGTGCTCAGAGGCCCAGTGACTCTCAAACGACATCCGCACGCGCTCGACGACGTGCATGGCGTCGACTTCAGACAGACGGACATTCCACTCCAGGCCATCAAAGAGCGCCGTATGCGACAGATTTGAAGAGCCCACAAAGGCTGTGCTCAAACCCGAAGCCCGCTCGAGCAACCAGGCCTTTGCGTGCAGCTTCGTGGTCCGCGCGTCGAACGCCACACGGACCTCAGCGCCAAGGGAGACCAGCTCATCGACAGCGCGCTTCTCGGTCGCGCCCATGTACGTCGTGGTGACGACGCGGATTCGACCGCCGCGGCCGACCACCTCCGCCAACGCGTCGCGAAGATGGCGAACGCCCGACCAGATCACAAACGCACAGATCAGGTCAACCGACTCGGCGCTCGCAAGCTCGGCGCGCAGCTCAGAGCCGATGTTTGGCTGCCCCTCGGCGTTGATCAGCAGATCGCTCTGGCTCAGGGGAGTTGCCGGAGCGACGGGGAGCGGAAGCGGATCGCCGAGTGGGGATCGGGCCTTGATGCCGAGCAGGACCTGCGGTGGGAGCTCCAGCTGCGAATCCTCATTTTCAGCATCGTCATCGGCGAGATCACCGAGCAGCGCGTTGATACGAGTTGCCTGGGTCTCAGCTAACTCCTCACCAGCGAGCTCGCGGCGGATCTGCTCCATCGCGTGGCGGGCCAGGCGCTCGGGGCCCTCAGCCGAGTCGAGCGGCTCTTCCAGACGGAGCTCCGCGTCGACCTGGTCGAGCATCGCCCTCAGCGCACGAGTAACGAGATGGTCTCTCGGACCCGGATCTGTCGCTGACATGCGGGGCTCAGCCTACTGTTCTGCGCTGCGCCCGTCTTTCAATCCTCTGGCTCGCGAGAAACGTCCCAAGCTCTGCGTACTGTTGTCTGCATGACTCGAAACCCGGCAAGAACCGTACCCACACGGTCTCGCGCTAGGCCAGCCGCCGATCCTGGGCCGTCTTACGAGGTGCTGTGGCATCCAGCGGCCGACGCAGAGCGTGCCGCGATCTCGGACGCTCCCGAGCGTAACGCGATTCAGCACGCACGTGAGAAGCTCGAAGCCCTCGGCCCCCAACTTGGCGCTCCACATACCAGTGCGATCAAGGGTGAGGATGGCTCTGGAATGCGAGAGCTGCGCCCACGCGCTGGACGAAGCCGCTGGCGCCCGATCTACCGGCGGGTCCAACCCCGCATGTTCGTGATACTCGCCATCGCACCCGAGGCACAGATCGACAAGAGAGGCTTCGATCAGAAGGTCGCCTACGCTCGGCAACGCTTCGAGGAGCTCGAGCCGGCAAACCCCGGACCAGACATCTGATAACAAGCTTGCTATCATGCTGATGAGAAGGAAAGGAAACAGCGTGAAGCTCACTGACCTCAAGACAAGCGAGCAGGTACTGGCCGAGGAGCTACGCGCCCCTGAGTTCAAGCGCGAATGGGACCGGACCGCCCTCGCACGGGCCGTCGCGCTGAAGGTGCTCGCCTACCGCACCGAGCACGCCCTCTCCCAACGAGACCTCGCAAAACAGCTCGACATGACCCAGCCACAACTCGCACGCCTCGAGGCCGGCGAGCACAACCCCACGATCGACACCCTCGCACGCCTCGCGCAAGCACTCGACACCGAGTTCGCGATCGACGTCCACCCCCACCAACGACCGCCCAGGCTCCTCAGCGCACGAGCACGCGGCAAAAACACGATCGCCTCCTACCGGACAGACACAGCGGCGGTACTCCTGGCAGCAGGTTGAGCCTCAGCCCGAGCCTTCCGCTTCGCCTTCGCAGGTTTCCTTGGCTTCGCGCGCACGGTGGGCGAGATTTTCGGTGAGGACGGTCTTGCCGGCGGGAGTGCGAACGAGCACTTCGCTGGGCACGGCTGCCAGCGCGATATAGGCAAGCACTCCATGGGCGTGGAGCCCGGCAGGAATGCGCACCCGTTGGAATGGCTGGAGGCTGCCGGGGCTCCGCGCCAGCACCGTATCCGTGGGAGCCCTCAGGAGGCCGAAGAGGATCGTGTATTCATGAGGCTGGCAGCCCGTCGTCATCTGCAGGACGAACGGGCTGGACTTCGGCGTGGGGGGCCCACCTACGCTGGAGCCGATGAGAGCAATGCTGCCGGCGCCACTGATCAAGTCGCCGCCTTCGTCTTCCGCCGCGACTTCAACGCTGAGTTCAAAATGTGCTGTGCTGATCGCGCTGGAACGTTCGCCGCCGACCGAGAACCTGCTGGATCGTTCGCCGTTGATCGAGAAGCTCGGTCCCTGCGGCAGGCTACCGCTCGCGATCTTGCGGATCACGCCAGTGGGGCGCTTGCGCAGTTGTTCGACGCACTCGGCGCTACGCGGCAGCTTCACAGTACGCAGTGCCTTGCCGTGTACATCGACTTCCGTAAGCGAGACGGGGATTGGTGAGGGGCCGCGCGCCACCTGGTAGTAGAAGCCGGCGGGACCGCCGAGCTTCGCCGGTACGATCGCCACGCGCGAGGTGATCTGCCGGCCATCGCTGAAGTTCAGGCGCACGCTGCGAGCGCTTGGCAGGGTCTGCGCTTCGATCGTCAGGAGCCCGCGGTCGCGGCACTGGGCGCGTATCGCCCTGGGGTGTGAGCGAGAGAGACACACCTCATTTACTCTGGTGCCGTCTATTTCCCTGGTTTCGAGAGTGTTTTCTGCTTCCGTTTCGAGGACCTCCATGCTGAGCCGGCAGCCGGGTCCCTGCAGGCTCGGACCGGACTTGGGTTCAAGCCAGATGGTGTACTTGCCTCCGACCGCCGTCGCGCCGTGGCCGATCTCAACCGAGCCCTTGGTCGGGCCTTTATCCGCTTCTTCGCTTTCGGCCTGAGCTCCCGCCGGGGTAGCCAGGCCGAGCGTGCGTTCCAATCCAGTCTCGACGGTTGCGAGACCCTTGCGGGCGCTCTTCAGATCGTCCTCGAGCACATCTACCTTGCGGGCTAGAGCCTTCTCACGCGATCCCTCATAGGGCAGCAGAGGATCGGCGTCAGGAAGGCTTGCGACCCGTTCTCGCAGGACACGAAGGATTGGGCGCTCCACCGATTCCTGTTCGCGCATCAGGATCTTCGTCGCGGGCGAGAGCCTCCGATAGCCGTTAGTCACCCACGCCTTCATGTCGGCGCACACATCCGGGGGTGCGCTCTGAAGTTGCCATTCCAGCGCGGCGGCGCCCGTGCGCTCGAGCGCTGTCACGGTGTTGTTGCTCCATCGCAACGAGCTCACGGCGCGAGCGTAGGCAAGCGCGGCCTGCCGATCGACCTCAACCGGTGGCAACTCGAGGGCGAGCGCAAGCTCGTCCTGAAGGTCGCTCAACTGCCTGCGCTCGCGGTTCGATTCGCCCATCTGCCTGGGAGATTGCGGCGGGGCCTCGGAGTGCAGCGGGGATTGCAAGAGCGTGCTCAGCGTTTCCTGAGGAGCACCAACCAGCACGCCGGGGCATTCGCCACCAAGGCTGCTCGCGAGCGCTTCGGTCGCCGCCCTGGAGGCCGGCGTGCTGGCCAGGAGGGCCTGCTCATACGTGTACCTCGCTTCGAGCAACGCGCGCGTCGCCGCGCGATCCTGCGACCTGACGCCAGCACTAGCGAAGGCCCCCGTGGGCACCGCGAGAGCCAGCAGGAAGAGCGCCGCGAGCGCGGTCCACAACACGCAAGCGAGGCCGACTCTCTTGCGCGCTCTCCCGCCCCCCGCTTCACCCATAGGTCGGGATCCTCTCATGTTCCCGCGGCGGCAGCGTCGCGAAGTATCGACTTCCGCGTCGACGCGCGCGTGGGCCGTCGCCTGTCTCAACTCGCATCTGGCTCCAGCACATCCATCCGCGCGATCAGCCCATCCCTGAGCTCGTAGGAATGCCGGACGTCGGTCTCCGAGATCAGCTCGCCGGTGTGGGCGTCGTGGACCACCTGGTGGACGTCCACCGTGACGCTGCCGTTCGACTCCTCGGTGAAACGCTGGGGCTCGACCTTGCTCGAGATCTCCGCGAACTGCCTCGTCCAGTAATCGCGGACCGCCGCGTGGCCGACCGCCCTGCCTCCCTCCCAGGCGTTCGGCCAGTCCACGTCGGGGTGCATCAGCTCGAGCGCCGCATCGACGTCGCGCGTGTTGAAGGCGACGTAGGCGGAGCGCAGGAGCGGCTCGGGGTCGGGCGGCTCGGGGTCGGGCGGAGCTCCACCGTGGGTCATCACGAGTGCCCGCGCACGGCGCCGGGGAGGCTCATCAGCAGACGGGAATGTCGCTTCGCAAGCGGGCCAGCGCGGTCCTCCCACGGAATCCCGAGCCGCTTCGCGACCGTCTCACAATCGCGGTTGTGCCTGTCCAGCAGCTGGATCACCGCCCGCGGCGTGCCCAGCGCAGTCGCTCGCTCGATCGCCTCGCCCTCGTCGACCGGGTCGATCAGCCAGACATCATCCCCGTCCCGCAGCGCGTGGGATGCGCGCTGCATCGCGTCGTCCATCACCCAGCTCAGGCCGCACTCGTGGTCTTCGATGGATTTGATACCCATTGTTCGAGGATAGGGCCCCCGCGATGCCGAGAGCGGGATGCATGCGCGAGGCGCTTCGGCGGGACACTCCGCCGGCTATACCCGGTGCCAGCGCGCGCCTGATCCTGAACCCTCGGACCTGATCTGAAGCCCATCCCGCAGCTCATTGAGCACAAGGCGAATCGTCGCCGAGCTGACGTCCGGCAGCGCGCGCTGCACGTCGCGAGTCCGGAATTCGCTCGGGGCCTGCTCGAGGATGTAGTGGCGGACCCGCTCCTGCTTGTTGCCGTAGGTCCGATCGGCGGCCGCGACCCGCTGCTCGAAGTCCTCATAGGCACCGTCGAGGATGCGCACGAAATAACTCGTCCACGGCCAGATGCTGTGCTCTGAGCCATGCCAGCCTCGCTGGGATTCATACAGGCTTGCGTAGTAGGCATTCTTGGACTTATAGATCCGCTGCTCCAAGCTCATGTAGCGGGCCACGCCATAGCCCCCCGAGAGCAGCTCGTAGGTCGTCAACAGACGCGCGAGGCGCCCATTGCCGTCCGCGACCGGATGGATCGCCAGGAAATCGAGGATCAATGCACCGATCAACACGATCGGATGCGTACGGCCCTCGTGCTTGGCCTCGGCATAGCGGATCAGCAGCTCCGAGAGCAATTGTGGGGTTTCGTTCTCGTCGGGTGGCGTAAACACGATCTCGCGTCGACCACCCTCGTAGGAGACGATCAGATTCTGGTTGCTCTTGAGATGACCCCCGCGACCATCGACGTGGCTGAAGATGAGACGGTGCAGATGCAGAATCAGCGGAATGCTCAGCGGCTCATAGCTCTCCAGGCGTACGAGCCAATCGATCGCGTCGCGGTAGCCGGCGAACTCCTTCTCGTTGCGATTGCGAAAGCGCGGCGAGCCCTCGGCGATTCGCTCGGCACGGTCATCGTCGAGGACGACGTTCTCGATCGCGTTCGATGCTGTGATCGAGGCGACGCGAGCGTGCTCCGAGAGCTGTTGGAGCAGCTCGGGCCTTTGGTCCTGAAAGAGCCTTTCCTGGCCCTTTCCCATGTCGATCCGGGCAAGCGCGGCGCCCAACTCACGTGGCTGGCTGCCGAAGGTGTGGTCGAGGTCGACGAAGCTCCGCATGGTGCTAATCATCGCATAATGGTGCTAAAAATGGGGTTGATTAGCATGACTATGCCGTGATTCGCATGACTCGTGGCTCTCCACAAGCGGATGGCCTGCCGCAGCTGCGCCTTCTGATCGCCTCGATCAGCCCGAGGATCGCCATAATTTGCGTGTGGCCACATCGCGATCGACCCTCTCCACGACAAGGCCCCCGCGCGATGCCCGCGGCTAGGAAGCACGCGCCCACCTGGGACGACGTCAGCCGGATCGCGCTCGCGCTGCCGGAGGCGAGCGAACGGATCTCACGCGATCTGCGCCAGTGGCGCGTGGACGAGAAACTGTTCGTCTGGGAGCGTCCGCTGCGACCGAAGGAAATCGAGGCGCTCGGCGCCAGCGCACCCGACGGGCCGATTCTCGGCGCACGTGTCGAGCACCTCGGCGCGAAGGAGGCGCTGATCGCGGACGATTCCTCCGTCTTCTTCACCACGTCGCACTTCGATGGCCATCCATCGATCCTTGTGCGCCTCGACCGCATCGCGCTGCCCGAGCTCGAGGAGGTGATCGTCGAGGCGTGGCTGTGTCGCGCACCCAAACGGCTCGTGCGTGCGTACATCGACACCCAGTCCCCCTCTGCCGCCGAGGAGTGACACACCGCCCCGCGAAGGGCGCCGGCCGGCGGGACGACCGATTCGATGGCCCCTGACGGACAAGACAAACTGCAAAAATTCCCCCGTGGCCTACGACGAGGATCTCGCCAACCGCATCCGCGAGCTGATCTCCGCGGAGCCCGGTCTCACCGAGAAGCGCATGTTCGGCGGGCTCGCCTTCCTCTTGCACGGCCACATGTCGGTGGCCGTCAGCGGTCGCGGCGGCCTGATGCTGCGGTGCGATCCGGCGGAGACAGAGGAGCTGCGCTCCAAGCCCCACGCTGGACCGTTCGAGATGCGCGGCCGGGTGGTGGACGGCTGGCTGCGGGTCGAGGCGGAGGGTGTGCACACCAAGCGCCAGCTCGAGCGCTGGGTCGCCCGCGGCGTGAGCTACGCGCGGTCGTTGCCGCCGAAGGGGTAAGGCCCGGCGGCATGGCCCTCATGTCTGGTCAGGCGGACGGGAGGGAGGCGGCGAGCGCACGAGCGAGCAAGTCGATCGTGGGCGGTTGCAGCGGTCCCTCCTTGTTGAGCCTTCTGGCGAGCGCGCGGCGATGGAGCAGGGAGTACCCGCGCATATGCAGGGTGCCGAACAAAGGCAGGTCAGCGGATATGAAGCACAGCACGCCCTGCACCGGTACGTCCGGATGACCGCTCGCGGTGAGCGCTCGGCGCACGGCATGTACCTGCCTGTCGAGACCGTCGATCAGCTTCGTGCGATCTCGTCCGCGGATCATCAGCTTTGGCGCTCCGAACAGCGGGTTAGCAACGCGCACCTTTCCCTGGATGTTCTTCGCGTCGATCACAAACACGCCACCGGGAGCGATCGCGAGATGATCGATGTTTCCGTACCCGCCGGGCATGCGGCGATCATGTAGAAGGATGGTCGGCCCACGCGCTGTGCGTTGCTCGAGATACGCGGCGACCGCCGTCTCGCCGAGCTCGCCGCGGTGAAACGCCGACTCGTGTCGCGGCGCTGCGCGCAACGCGAGCAACAGCCCTCCGATCCACGGATGGGCCTCACGGGTGCGAGCTTCGCGGCCGGTTTTGCGACGCCGATGCTCACGAGCCACGCTGGCTCCGGGCTGTCCACGGTCGAGCTCCGTTCGCATCGACTCCATAGCATCGCCGGCTGTTTGAGGATCGTCATTCGCCATTGTCGGTCACCCTCCAGCCACCTTCCGTGTAGACCGCCGTGAAGACCGTCGCCGGTGTAGACCCATCGGAGGCTTCGCTTTCAGAGAAGGACTGAGTTCCCGGTGGGGACTGATAGCTCGCCTGGTTACCGAGAAGTTCGATACGACCACCCGCCTTGTATTCGACCAAGGACTTGCGATACGGCTCGGATTCGGGGCTCAGCCTATTCGCACAGGCATCGACCGAACCGCCGTGGCTGTCGATCAGCGCCGGCGCGAGCAGTTCGCACTGCCGCTTGTTGTCATGTTTTTCAAGCGCGCTCCGCAGCGCCTGGCGTAGGGCTTCCACGCCCTGCGTTCCGGGATCCCTGAGCGCAGCGAGAGATTCGCCGCCGCCGCAGCCCGCCACCGCTCCCAACGCAAGGGTGACCGCGAGCACGCCCGCTGCTCTTGATGCTTTAGACATGTCAAGCTCCTCTATCGTCGTTTCGTCGGAGTTGGCAGACGCCTGGCCCAATGAGCCTGGTATCGCCTACTCCCTACTCCGACGACCCGCACCAAACGGGACATGCCAAGATGAGAGGAGGCACCCATGCCCGCCCCCAACCACCTGCAGCTCGCCCGCGACATCTACGGCGCCTACGTCTCCGGCGATCGCAGCGTCGTCGAGCGCATCCTCAGCGACGACTTCACGTTCTACAGCCCCGCCGACGCGGGCATCGATCGGGAGCGCTACTTCGAGCGCTGCTGGCCTAACTCCGATGCGATCGGGGACTTCAAGTTCACGCGCCTGATCGAGGACGGCGACGAGGTCGTCGTCACGTACGAGAGCACGCGGACGGACGGGAGCAAGTTCCGCAACACCGAGGTGCTCACGTTCGCCGGCGAGAAGCTCGTCCGGACGGAGGTCTACTTCGGCTGGAACCTGCCGTAAAGGGCCCTGCCCCTGCCCCTGCTCCGTGCCCCCCGCGTTTCAGCTTGCGGGTGCGGGTCGCCGATGTGCGACCCCCTTCGTTGTCTGCCTGCTAGGAGACGGAGGTCTCCCGTGGGGTCTCCGCGGGCCGGGGTTCGATCGCCGGGGCCTCGATCCCGGGGCCTGGCATGGGGCTTGGCTTGAGCCAGGGCTTGGCGGTGAGCAGCCAGGCGGTCGCAGTGGCGAGCAGGACGGCGCAGAGGATCCAGCCGAGCGCTTCGGTGCCGACGCCGACGTACTTCAGCCCGGAGGCGAACACGACGAACGTGATCACAGGCCGAATGTAGCGGTCGGGGACGCTCGAGGAGATCAGCGAGCCGACGAGCACCGCGGGGACGCTGCCGATCACCAGCGAGAGCGTCACTCCGAGCTCGACGTGCCCGAACGCGAGCGCGCCGAGCGCGGCCGCCGCGGTCAACGGCACGGCCTGCGTGAGGTCGGTCCCGACGAGCTGACTGGCGCCGATCGCGGGGTAGAGGAACAGCAGCAGGACGATCATCAAAGACCCCGAGCCGACCGAGGTCATCCCGACGATGATGCCGCCGAAGACGCCGATCAGGACCGTCGGCAGCGGGCGCGTGACGATCTCGTGGACCCGCGCGGTGCGGCTCTCGCCGGTGCGGCGGTCGAGGTAGTAGCGCAGGACCATCGCCGCGGACCCGAGCAGCAGCGCCGCGCCGAGCGCGAGCTCGATGTTTTCCTGCGCGGACTTCGCGTTGCCCATCAGGTGCAGCAGGTACGCGCCGAGGAACGCGCTCGGGACCGAGCCGAGCACCATCCAGCCGACCAGGCTGCGGTTGACCGTCCCTTTCTTCCAGTGCACCCCCGCGCCGATCGGGCGCATCACGACCGCCGCCACCAGATCGCTGGAGATCGCCGCCGAGGGCGTGACCCCGAACAGCAGAATCAACATCGGCGTCATCAACGCCCCACCCCCCGCACCGGTCATCCCGACCAGAAACCCGATCACAGCGCTGCCGAGGACGATGTAAGGATCGACATGCATGGGCGAGTAGGCTAGAAGAACCGCGCTCAACGGCGATCTGTGGGCATTTCCCAGCGCAGGATTGGCCAGCCGTCCAAGGACTTGTGATGCACGTGTGTCTAGATTGGACGCGCCGGGCTGAAACGACTACAGTTTCGATGCTCGATCCAGCAAGCTGGGGGTTCTCAAGCACGGATGCCGGTCACGTATCACCTATCCCATTTGCGCACCTTGGAGGCCGAGGCCGTGCACGTGCTGCGCGAGGCCGCGGCCGAGTTCGAGCGCCCGGTGCTGCTGTTCAGCGGCGGCAAGGATTCGATCGTGCTGCTGCGCCTGGCCGAGAAGGCGTTCCGGCCGGGGCCGTTCCCATTCCCGGTGATGCACGTCGACACGGGTCACAACTTCCCGGAGGCGATCGAGTTTCGCGACCGGCGGATCGCGGAGATCGACGAGCGCCTGATCGTCGCCTCGGTCGAGGACTCGATCGCGCAGGGACGGGTGGTCGATGAGACCGGGCCGCGAGCTTCGCGCAACGCTCTGCAGACGGTGACGCTGCTCGACGCGATCGCCGCGCACAACTTCGACGCGGCCTTCGGCGGCGCGCGGCGTGACGAGGAGCGCGCGCGGGCGAAGGAGCGGATCCTGTCGTTCCGCGACGAGTTCGGCCAGTGGGAGCCGGCGGGGCAGCGGCCGGAGCTCTGGGGTCTCTATAACGGTCGTATACGTCGGGGGGAGCATGTGCGTGTGTTCCCGATCTCGAACTGGACGGAGCTGGATGTGTGGCAGTACATCGCGGAGGAGGACCTGGAGGTCCCTTCGATCTATTTCGCGCACGAGCGTGAGGTGTTCGCGCGCGACGGGATGCTGTACGCGACGAGCCCGCACGTGCGGCTGGGCCCGGGCGAGGAGCCGTTCGTGGCGTCGGTGCGGTACAGGACCGTGGGCGACATGACGTGCACGGGGGCGGTCGAGTCGACGGCCGCGACGCTGCAGGACGTGGTGCTCGAGATCGCCGCGACCGATCTTACCGAGCGCGGGCAGACGCGCGCCGACGATCGGGTGACGGAGGCGGCGATGGAGGATCGCAAGCGTAAGGGGTACTTCTGATGGCGATCTTTGACTCAACCCAAAAAACAGGGCCTCGCGAGGGTGGCGATGTTGAGGGGGAGGCGGCGGACATCTTCGCGCGGCTGTCGGAGCGTCCGGCGGAACTGCTGCGCTTCGCGACGGCGGGCTCGGTCGATGACGGCAAGAGCACGTTGATCGGGCGGTTGCTCTACGACTCCAAGCAGGTTCTGGCGGACCAGCTCGAGCACGTCGAGCAGACGAGCAAGCGGATGGGCTCGGACTTCCTCGACCTGTCGCTGCTGACCGATGGGTTGCGCGCCGAGCGCGAGCAGGGGATCACGATCGATGTCGCGTACCGCTACTTCGCGACGGCGCAGCGGCGGTTCATCATCGCCGACACCCCCGGGCACGAGCAGTACACGCGGAACATGGTCACGGGCGCATCGACCGCGGATCTCGCGATCGTGCTGATCGACGCGCGCAAGGGGATGCTGCCGCAGTCGCGCCGTCACGCGTTCATCAGCTCGCTGTTGCGGATCCCGCATCTGGTCGTGTGCGTGAACAAGATGGATCTCGTCGACTTCGACGAGCAGGTCTTTCGCGGGATCGTCGATGAATTCGAGGGCTTCGCGGCGAAGCTCGAAGTGCCCGACGTCACGTTCATCCCGATCTCCGCGTTGCTGGGGGACAATGTCGTCGAGCGTTCGGAGGCGATGGGCTGGTATCAGGGCTCGCCGCTGCTCTACCACCTGGAGCACGTCCACATCGCCTCGGACAGGAACCTGATCGATGTGCGCTTCCCGGTGCAGTGGGTGATCCGGCCCCGCGGGAAGCGTGGCACCCCCTCCCCCCCCGGCGACTCCCCTTCCGGCGGCTCCTCTGGCGGCAGCGCCCCCTCCGGCAGCTTCCCCGGCGGCAGCGCCCGGGACGTGAGCGACTATCGCGCGTACGCCGGCCAGGTCGCCGGCGGCGTGCTGCGTCCCGGCGACGATGTCGTCGTGCTGCCCGGCGGCCGGCATACGAAGATCGCGGGGATCGACACGTTCGACGGGCCGGTCGCGGAGGCGTTCCCGCCGATGTCGGTCGCGCTGCGCTTGGAGGACGACATCGATGTCAGCCGCGGCAGCACGATCGCGCGCGTGCAGAACCAGCCGACGGTCTCCTCCAGCTTCGAGTGCCTGCTCTGCTGGATGTCCGAGCAGCCGCTCAGCCCCAACCGCCGTTATCTGGTCAAGCACACCACCCGCACAGCCTCGGTGAGCGGCGTCGAGATGCGCTACCGGATCGACCTGGGGCAGTTGCACCGCGACGAGAGCGCGACGACGCTCGAGCTGAACGACCTCGGCAGGGTCGGCATGGAGCTCAGCTCGCCGCTGGTGTTCGACTCCTACCGGCGCAACAAGATCACGGGCAGCCTGATCGTGATCGACGAAGCGACGAACGAGACGGTCGCCGCGGGCACGATTCTCGATACCGAGACCGAGGCCGAGGTCAAGGACGCCCCGCCCGCCGATGGGCCGCGCACGACGCAGAGCCCCAACGTGCGCTGGCAGCGCTCGGAGCTGACCAGGCAGGCACGCTGGGAGTCGCTCGGACACGCCGGCGCGACGATCTGGTTCACGGGCCTGCCCGGCGCGGGCAAGTCGACGATCGCGGGCGCCGTCGAGGAGCGCCTGATCGCCGCCGGACGCCCGGCGTTCCTGCTCGACGGCGACAACCTGCGCCACGGCCTGAACGGCGATCTCGGCTTCGACGAGCAGGCACGCTGTGAGAACGTGCGCCGCACCGCGCACGTCGCGCGGCTGTTCGCGGAGGCCGGCACGGTCGCGCTCGTGAGCCTCGTCAGCCCCTATGGCTGTGACCGCGAGATCGCGTCCGGGCTGCACGAGGCGAGCGACCTGCACTTCATCGAGGTGTTCGTCGACGCGCCGCTTGAGGTCTGCGAAGAGCGCGACCCGAAGGGCCTCTACGCCCGCGCCCGCGCGGGGGAGATAACCGGGATGACCGGGGTCGACGCCCCCTACCAGCCCCCCGACCAGCCAGACCTAGTCCTGCGCTCGAGCGCCGAAACGGTCGACGACGCAGTCGAACGCGTCCTGCAAACGCTAGCCGCTCGCCTGCTGCGCCCCCCGCAAGCGGGCTCGGACTGACGCGCTCTGCAAGCGGGCTCAGACTGACGCGCTCTCCCTCCTCGCGCTCGCGCGCGTCAAGAGAGGATCCGGCGGCGGCCCCGTCCTGCTCGTACGCGACGAGGTAGAGCCCGGCATCCCCCTCGCGCGCGCTCAGGCACAGCCCCGCGACCACCGCGAGGACGAGGATCCAAGAGGCGAGGATGATCAGGAGTGGAAGGGCCATTGCTGCTCCAAGCGGGGTCGAGGTGGCGGTCGGGATGAGGATGTGGCGGGGTGTTCCTCACTTAGTCTATCAGCTTTATTTTATCGTTGGTTCGGGCGTCGTACGCAGCGGGCGCCGCATCCGGAGCGGTCGGCGGGTTCGTCGAAGGCGGCGGGCTCCCCCGGTCCTCGTTCGAGGAGGGATGCTGGCGCGACCTCAGCGCGGAGCCAGGCGCGCGGCGAAGAACGCGAGGATCTCGTCGCGTGCCGCGATCGTCGGCTGGCCCGCTTCGTCGATCAGGTGGGCGGTCACGACGCTGTGCGGGCTCGCGACGACGTCTTTGAAGAACGGCGCGGTGTCGGGGTTGGCCGCGCTGTCGGGGAGCACCTTGCCGATGAAGCGCTCGCCGAGCGCCTCGCGGTAGGCGGCGAACCGCTCGGCTTTGCACCAGCGATCGCCCGCGAAGCGGTACGCGAGCACGGTCAGGTCCTCCCGCTCGAGGCGCTCGGCGACCTCTGCGAGCTCCTCGGGCGCGATCTCCAGCCCGGCCGGGTCGCCCAGCGGCAACGTCGGCTCGGCCAATACAGGCGCGAGCATCGCAGGCTCGAGCATCATGCTCAGCGCGAAGTTGCCGGTGAAGCACATCCCGATCGCGCCGACGCCCGGGCCACCGCACTCCTCGTGCGCGAGGCGCGCCAGCGAGCGCAGCCACTGCGTCACCGGGCTCGACCCGTTCGCGGCGAACGCCCTGAACTCGGCGCTCACGCACGCTCGCTGAAAGACTGCGGCGCCCTCCTGCACTTGCGCCACCGCGCCGTCGCGGCCGAACAGCGAGGGCATGTACACGGTGAAGCCCGCGTCTCTGACCCAGCGGCTGAAGCGCGCCACGTGTGGGCTGATGCCCGGCATCTCCGTCATCACGATCACCGCCGGGCCGGTCCCGGCCGTGTGCACGACCTTCGCGACGCCTTCCAGCGCGATCTCGCGATGCTCGAAGTCCTCGAGCGGGTCGTCCTCGTGCATGCTCCGGGTCGGGCTGGGAGTCGACATCCGTTGCCCAGAGCCTAACCTGCCCGGCCGGCGAGCCGTGCTGCGCTGTGCTACCCGATCGGCGAGCCATTCTGCGCTGCCGGGGCGGCGAGCCATTCCGCGCTACCCGATCGGGCAGCCATTCTGCGCGGCCGGGCCAGGGAGCCGTGCTGCGCGGCCGGGCCGACGAGCCATTCTACGTTGCCCGATCGGGGAGCCATTCTGCGCGGCCGGGCCAGGGAGCCGTGCTGCGCGGCCGGGCCGATGAGCCATTCCGCGCTATCGGGCCGGCGAGCCATTCCGCGCCTCGACGCGAATACGGGGTGTACGCGGAGCAGGTTTGGGGAAATACACCTAATGAAGATGCCCGACGGAGCCGATACTTAAGTCATGATCGTCCTCGCCATGATCGCGCTCGGATGGCTTGCGCTGATGACGCTCGTCGTCTCCTCCTGTCGCGCCGCGCGCCTCGGCGACCGGGCTCAACAAGAGATGCCCGCCGCACCGCCACTGGCGTCCGCGGTGTCCCAGCCCGTCCGCCGCCGTCGCGCGAGTGCATTCGACACCCGCGGCGCTCGCGAGCTCCACCGCCCGGTCTAGCCCTCTGTCGTCGCTCCGCGCGCCCGGTTCAGCGCGCCCGGCTCAGCCGCGCATGCCTGGGGTTCAGCCGCGCATGCCCATGCCCGGTTCAATCGCACGCCTGGGTTCAATCGCGCCTGGAGCTCAGCCGAGTCGGGCGGAGGTTGACGAGTCCGCGGATCAGCCGAGCGCCGGTGTCCGCACGCAGCAGCCGTCGATGATCCCCGTGCCCCGCCCGGCGTAGTGTCCGTCGGGCTCGACCATCACCTCGTAGTGCGCCCGCCGGCCGTCTCGGTAGACGATCGCGCACGACCACGGGTTGCGTAGCACCGCCGCGCTGCCGGGGGTGCAGCTCACCCGCGCCGGACGCGTGCGCCGGGCGACCGGCACCGGCTCGGGGGCCTCGGCCACGACCGCCGCGACCTGCGCCGGGCTCACTTCGCTCGTGGCGCCCTGCCGGCCGGCCCCTTCCGCGGGCGCGCGCGAGGACTGTTCGTACTGGAACGCTTCCGCGCCGCCGCGACTGCCGAACGCGACGACCGCCCCCGCCGCGCCGAACAGCAGCGCTCCCCACACGACCACCGCGGCGGCCAGAGTCCCGTTGGACAGCGGCCTCAAGCTGCTCATCGATCACACCTCACCCACGCGAAAGGGCCCGCACGATGCGGGCCCCTCGCGATTCCTCGCCGCCGGATTCGCTGCCGCCGGCTGGGCGTCAGTGGTGATGACCACCGTGGCCACCGTCGCCGCCGTGACCACCGTCGTGACCACCGCCACCGCCGAAGCCGAAGCCTCCGCCGCCGAAGCCGCCGCCGTTGCCGCCGTGGCCTCCGCCGCCGTGGCCGCCATCGCCACCGCCGCCTCCGCCGCCGTGGCCCCCATCGCCACCGCCGTGGCCACCTTTGCCGCCGCCACCGCCGGAGCCGCCGCCCCCGCCGTTGCCAACTTCACGCACGCATTTCCCGTCTTCGTAGACGTATCCGCGCTGGCAGTGCGGAACCGGGATCGGCAGGCAGTTCCTACCCCTCAGGTAGTACCCCGGCGGGCACGTCGGAGGCGGAGTCGGAACGCACTGGCCTTCTTTGTATTCGAATCCCCGTCCGCATTTCGGCGGCGGGATCGGACGGCAGTTGCGGCCCCTCAATTCATACCCCGAGGGGCATTCGGGCCGGTACTGGTGGAAGGCGGCGCTGCCGCCGTCGCCTCCGCCAAAGCCCCCGTGACCGCCGGCCAGCGCCATCGCGCCGCCGGTGCCGAGGGCGAGGAAGCCGACTGTCATGAACGTCGTCAGGCGTGACTTCATCAAGAATCCTTTTTGTCGTGGTGCTCGGCGCGCCCCACGCATCGCCCGCACCTTCACCTGGTCGAGTGCCAGCGGGTCCAGCTGGGGCCGGTCGTTGCGCAGCGTCTCGGCGAGCTCGTTGAGGTCGTCGGGGAGTTGGTTGTCCTTCTTTCGGTGGTTCATGTGCCCTGATACGTACGAGCGGCCAGATTCCAGACCGAAGCTCCGAGGCCTGGACACATGGCCGATACGGGCGATGTGACCGGCACATCGGACGAGGCATTCGAGCGGCTCTACACCGAGCACGCCCAGGCCCTGTTCGGGTTTCTCGCCTACCGCACGGGCGATCCCACGCTCGCCGAGGACCTGCTCGCCGACACCTACGAACGCGTGCTGCGCGCGCGCCGGCGCTTCGACCCACGCCGGGCCTCAGAGAAGACGTGGCTGTACACGATCGCGCTGAACTGCCTCTCCGACCACCATCGCCGCCGCACGAGCGAGGGCCGCGCGCTCGAGCTCGTCGCCACCAGCCCCGGCCTGGAATCGAGCGGCGAGCGTTTCGAGAGCGAGCAGAGCGACCTGCTCGAGGAGATCGCGCTCGACGAATACGGCGAGCGCTCCGAGCGCGATCTGCTCTCGCGCAGCCTCGCGCTGCTGCAGGGCCCCGAGCGCGAGGCGATCGCGCTGCGCTTCGGCGCCGACCTCAGCGTCGCCGAAATCGCCAAGCTCACCGGCGAGCGCCACGCGACGATCGAGGCGCGCGTCTACCGGGCGCTGCGCAAGCTCCGCGCGGCGCTCGCCTAAACATCTCCGTGGGCGACGCCCACGGAGATGGGATCTGCGCTTGGGTCACGCGAGCGCGCGGCACGCACACGCACTCGGAGACCGACTCGCCCGAGCACGCTCGCGAGCGCCGAGCCCCGCTCAGGAGGGGAAGATCGAGAGGTCTTTGCTCTTCAGCGCGGCCGCCCTGAGCGCGCTCGCGCGGCTGACCCACGCGGCCGGACTGGCCGTGCGCAGCGCCTTCGCCGCCTGCTTGGTGAGCGGCTCGTAGGGGTCCATCCGCAGCGCCTGCTCGACCTCGCCGCGCGGGTCGATGCCGGCCGCGGCCTGCGCCAGCGCGAGCGCGTAGTGCGTCTCCCAGCTGCCGGGGTCGTGGCTGACGGCCTCGCTCATCGCCGCCACGCCCTGCCGCGGCCGGGCTTCGCGCAGGTCGCAGAAGCCGACGATCTCATACGGTTCCGGACGCACGTCGAGCCAGCCGATCGAGGACAGCGCCGCCGAGCTCGCCTGCCGGCAGCTGTGCGTTTCATACAGCGCGTTCTCGGCTTCCCCGAGCCGGCGCTGGGAGCCGATGATCAGGGCCGGGGTCACGATCGCGATCAGGCACAGCAGGCCGAGTGCCATGCGGGCGCCGGCACCCGGCACCCACCCGTCCCCGCGCGCTCCCGGCATGCCGCGCCCATCTACTACCTTCCGCCACGCTCGAGCCCCACCGCGCTCGTCCTGCTCGCCCTGGCCAGCTTCTTCCGAGGGCTCCTGGGCCGTTGAGGCAGAGGCGAAGGCGCTCCCACGCCCACGCCCACCCAGCGGGCCCAGCGCCGTGCCCGCCACGGCGAAGAACACGAGCGTCACGACCGGCATCTCCCAGTCCCAGTCGATCCCCGCGCGCAGCGCCCACACCACGCAGACCGCGAGCAGCGCGCCGTAGAGCGAACGTCGCTCCCCGCGCGCGCGGCGGGCGAGCCCGACGAAGACCGCGCCGACGAGCACGAGCAGCAGCGCCAGGCCGCCGATCCCCAGCTCGGCCAGCACCTGCAGGTAGAGGCTGTGCGCGTCGATCACGTACGCGAAGTGCGGTCGGCCGCGATCCCACAGCGTCTGATACATCCCCGCCCCGAACCCGTGCAGCGGCGAGGCCGAGAAGCCGTTCAGCGCGACCCGCCACAGATCGGTGCGCCCGTCGTTGGACGGATCGCTCAACCGCGCGCGCAGGTCGCCGCCCCGCGTGGCGGTGCTGGCGCCGCTCATGAACCGGCTCCAGTCGTGCGCGAGCGCGTGGGGCACGCCAAGCGCGAGGATCGCCGCGACCGCCACCACGGCGAGCGTGCCGAGCGTGGCCGCGCGCGCGCCACGGCCGAGCCAGGCTCTGCCCGCGTGGCGGCGCAGCGCCGGGTCGAGCGTCAGCGCCAGCAGCAGCCGCAACCCCGCGCCCGCGAGCGCGCAGATGCCCGCCACGAGCGCGACGTGGTGGCCCTGGATCACCGCCGCGGTGCTCGTCGGGTCGACCGTGTCGAGCAGGTTCGCGTGGTAGGCGACGAGCACCAGCGCGGCCGTCGCCGGCAGCGTCGCGAGCGCGCCGCTGAGCAACCCGCTCGGCCTTGCGACGAGCACGTACACGAGCAGGCCGGCCGCGCCCGCGGCGATCGCCCCGCGCGAGAACGTGAAGAACAGCGTCGCCGCGAGCAGCGGCATCAGCGCCGCCGCCACGATCCGTGCGGGCCGGCGTTCGCGCAGCGAGCAGGTGATGTGGAATGCGAGCACGAGCCCCAGCGCGGCGAGCAGACCGAGCGTGTTCCAGTAGGTCACGGGGTAGCTGAGGCGCTCGTTGGAGACGGCCGGCGCGGTGTGCCACACGTTCGGCAGCAGGCGGCTGGTCAGGCCCGCGAGGCAGACGATCGACGCGCCCGCGAGCAGGCCCCAGATCAGCCGGCGCAGGTCCTCGCTGCGCGCGCGCACGGATCCGAACAGGACGAGGATCAGCAGGTACATCCAGGCGCGGTCGAGCTCGATCAGCGCCCTGCCCAGCGCGTGCGACCACAGCGCGGAGGCGAGCGTCAGTAGCGTGTACAGCCCGAGCGCGGCGATCGCGACGAGCGTCGCCGGGGCAAAGCCCGCGAACGGCCTGCTCGACTGCAGGATCCGCACGAGCAGGATCTGCGTCAGCACGATCGCCACGATCGCCGGCGTCGCCGGGAAGTAGCCGCCCGCGTTGAAGCCGGTGAACACGACCAGCGCGCCCGGCAGCAGCATCAGCGCCGCGGCCGCGAGCTCGCCCGTGCGGGTGGCTACCGCCTCGCTCGCGGCCGCCGTGGGACGCTCCCCCAAGCTCGCGGCGGGCGCCCCTTCCACGGCGCTCCTCACGCACCGGCTCCGGACCGAGCGCTCAGACCGCTTGCGGCCTGAGCATCGCTTGCGGCCTGCGCATCAATACACGCACACGCGCGCGCGCGTGTGCGTGCGGGAACGCCATGCAAGAGCATGCTCTGTCCTTCGGCTCGCCAAGGACATCCGCAGCGCAGGTCGAAGACGAAGTGGACATTAGTTCGGAAACAGCGGGGTTCGCGGGGCCAACCGGCGTATCCCGTCCGCCGAGCGGGTAACAATGAGCACCAGCTTTCGTTACACCTGTCTCAAACGATCCCATGATTCTGTTCGCACTCATCGTCATCTGGCTTCTGCTGATTGCCTTCATCGTGGCGCTCTGCCAGATCGCGGCGGCCGCGGACAACCGCTACGAGGACGCTGCCGGGCGCTACCCGACGCTCGCCGCGCAGGGACCTCGCGCGAAGCTGCCGGGGCCGAGGCGCTGGGACGGCCCCTACGCGCCGGCGGCGCGAGATCTGCGCCCGGGCGCTGCGGCCGCGGGCGCCATGGGAGGTTCGGGCGCGGGTACAGGTATGGCCGCGGGCGCGGGTATGGGGAGTATAGGTACGGGCGCCGCTACTAGAGTCCGTGGCGGCCGAGGACGTGGGGGACGGTACGCAGCAGGATCTTGACGTCCTTCCACAGCGACCAGTTCGCGACGTACAGGTAGTCGATCGCGACCATCTCCCCGAGCGGGACCCGCGCGGGGCCGAGGATCTGCCAGTGGCCGGTCATCCCGGGGGTCAGCTCGAGGCGGCGGCGGTGCCAGCCCTCGACGCGCTGGTCCTCCTCGACCACCAGTGGGCGCGGGCCGACGAGGCTCATCTCGCCTTTGAGGATGTTCAACAGCTGGGGCAGCTCATCGAGGGCGCTCTTTCTGAGGAAGCGCCCGACGCGCGTCACGCGCGGGTCGTCGGCGATCTTGAACAGGCCCTCCTGCGCTTCGTTGCGATCGCGCAGCGAGTCCTTCAACGCCTCCGCATCGGGGACCATCGTGCGGAACTTCAACATCTCAAAACGCTCCCCATGCTGGCCGACGCGCAGCTGACGAAAGAACACCGGGCCCTTGCTGTCGAGCTTGATCGCCGCCGCGATCACCGCCAGCAGCGGCGAGACCGCGAGCAGACCGAGCGAGGCGCCGAGCAGGTCGAAGCTGCGCTTGACGATCCGCGAAGAGCGCGTCAGCTCAAAGCGCCTGACCCCCATCACCGTCACCCCGTGCAGGTCGTCGAACTCGACCGACGAACCCACCACCTCCAGCAAACGCGGCAACACGCTCACGCGCACACCGACGGCCTTCAACGTACGCACGAGGTTCAGGATCTCCCCACCCTCCGCGCTGCCCGGCGCGACGATCGCACGGTGCACGTCGAGCGTCTGCGCGAGATCCCGGATCTCCGTCAGACGGCTCGCCGACAACGCATCGGTCGACCACGGCGCGGCCTTGTCGAGATCGAGCTGCGCGACCATCGTCGCCTTGACCCCACGATGACCGGTCAGCTTGCAGCGAATCGTCTTCGCCGACGCCTCATCCCCCACGAACAGACAACGCTCGACCGGCGCCATGTACAACGCCAAAGCACGCGCCGCCGCGCGCGCGAGCACCAACCCCGCGAGCAACGCCAGCCACAAAACGAGCGCTTCGGGACGACGCAGAAAACCGCCCCTCACGATCAGTTCGCTGCCCAACCACGCGGTCAACGCGCACAGCGTGGCCAGATGAAACAGCTTAGGCACCTCATCCAACGTCGTCTTCCGCAACAACGTCTCATCACGGTCATACAACCCAAACAACTTCGCCCCGACCAATAGCAACGGCAACCCAACAATGCTCAACCACGTCAACTGCAACGGCCGCGGCGACAGCTGCGTCACCAGCAGGAAAGTACCCGCGATCGCGATCACATCAGCCACCAGCAACATCCGCCGAAACAACGCATCCCGCCGCAGGCTCGCCGCCGGCCCCCGCGCCTCCGTGATCTGCTGCGCGGTCGGCCTGCGCCGGATCCCAAACCCCGCCAGACCGCGCACGCCCCCTCCCACCGGCACGCGCCCAAGCCGCGTGTGCGTCCCGGCCTTGCCTCGCGTCTCACCGCTCATCGCGTTTCTCCTGCCATAGAGCCTCCCCAGCCTCCTTGCTTACCGTCATCGATCCTCGCATGATGGCCACACGCAATCAAGCGGATGTTGAATTTCCGCTATCGAGCTCAAGCTAAGAATCTTGCACATCCGCGGTCACCGCGCAAGGACCCCTGGCCAAGAAAAACGCGGCCGCTTTGGCCCAGCTACAGAAGATTCGTTCTTTCGGAAGCCAAGCTCGTCCGCAACGGGGCATCCGTCCGACCCTCCCGTGAGCTTTTGCCAGGGTTGAGCGCCCTGCCGGAGCCGGCCGCGCGCGCCATCGTGGCGGCGAGAAGTCTAGGCTTGCGCGCAATGTCGAGCGAAGCGATTCAGGTCTCGACGCCCCGGGTCGAGACCGCGGCCGCGGCCCGCGAGCGCGATCCGTGGCAGCTGCTCGGGTTCGTCGCTCTCGTGCTGCTCGCGCCGGCGGCGATCGCCTACCTGTCGTTCAACGCCGGCGGCTTCTTCCCGAGCGCGACCGGCTTTGCGGCGGTCGTCTTCGCGCTCGCGCTGATCGTGCGCACGACGGGCGCCGCACGCCCATTCGAGGGCTTCAGCCGCACGCTCGCCGTGCCGCTGTCGGCGCTCGTGCTGTTCGGCGCCTGGCAGCTCGCCTCGACGCTCTGGTCGCATGCGACCGCGCTCGGCCTCGACGCCTACGACCGCACGCTGCTCTACGTGCTCGCCCTCGCCCTGTTCGGCTCGCTGCGCTGCACGCCCGCGCGGCTGCGCTGGCTGGCGCGAGCGCTGTTCGCGGGGACCGCCGCCGTATGCCTGATCGGCCTGGTCTCGCGCGTTGAGCCGCACACCTGGCCGACCGCCAGCGGCTTCTACGACGACCGCCTCAACTACCCCCTCACCTACTGGAACGCCGAGGGCATGCTCGCGATGCTCGCGCTCGTGCTCGGCTTCCACCTCACCGCCGACCGCGCCGAGCACCCCGCCGTGCGCGTGCTCGCGGCCGCGCTGTTCCCGGGGCTGGCCGCAACGCTGCTGCTGACGTTCTCGCGCGGCGCCCTCGGCGTGACGATCGTCGGCCTGCTCGCCTACTGCCTACTCGCGCGGCTGAGCACTTTGCCGACGGCGCTGCTGGCGGTCGCCCCGGCGAGCGCCGTGGCGCTGCGCTCTGCCTGGGACGCGACCCTGCTGGCCAGCAAGCACCCGACGAGCGCGGCCGCGGTCGCGCAGGGCCATCACGTGGCGGTGGTCGTCGGCTTCTGCATGCTCGGCGCGGGGCTCTTGCGGGCGGTGTTGCTGCTCGCCGACGGGGCGATCGCGCGGACGGCGCTCGTGCGAACGCCACCACGGCGTGCGGTGCGCGTGTGGTCGGGCGTCGCGGCCGGGGTGCTCGTGCTCGTCGTCGCGCTCGCGCTCGGGGCGTTCGGCTTCGCGCACCGCGAGTACGACCGGTTCATCCACGGCACTCGCGAAAAGCACCTCGTGCAGACCCGCGAACGGCTGTCGGACCCCGTCAACGACGGGCGGCTGCCGCTGTGGAACGCCGCGCTGCGGATCTACGAAACGGACCCCTTCCACGGCACCGGCGCGGGCACCTACCAGCTCTACTACACGCGCTACCGCACGGTCCGCTCCTACGTCGTCGACACCCACTCCCTCTACCTGCAGAGCCTCTCCGAGCTGGGGATCGTCGGCTTCGTTTTGATCCTCGTCGTCGTCTTCGGGATGCTCGTCGGGCTCGCCATCCGGATTCGCGGACCGGGACGGGGGGTGTATGCGGCGCTGTTCGCACTGACGCTTGCCTGGTCGATCCACCAGGCGGTCGATTGGGACTGGCAGATGCCGGCGGTCACCCTGGGCGTGTTCATGCTCGCCGGCCTCGCGCTCGCGCGGCCCGCCGATGGCCGGCCGGGGCGCTTCGGGCTGCCCTTCGGCCGCACGCTCGTCGCGCTCTGCTGGCTCGTCGTCGCGGTCTCGCCGCTGCTAGGGGCCGTCTCCTACGCACGCCTGCAACAGGCCGGGCTGGACCTGAAGACGCGCGGCGGCTGCGCGTCGGCCAAGCGCGAAGCGCTGTCCTCGTTGTCGCTCTCCGCTCGGCGCCCTGAGGCCTACGCGATCGTCGGCGTCTGCGATCTCGAGCAGGGCTTCGCCCAGGCGGCCGTGCCGGCGATGGCGCAGGCGGCCGCGCTCGAGCCCGCGAGCTGGCAGGACGCGTTCTGGCTCGCCGACGCCCAGGCGGCCGCGGGATTGAATCCGCACGCGGCGATCGCGCGGGCGATCGCGCTCAACCCGCTGGAGCACGGGCTGCGCAGCGCGGCCGAAGAACTGAGCGGCGACGAACGGGCAGAATGGGAAGAAGCCGCGCCGCGCCTGCGCACGGAAGCGCTCGACTCGGGCAAGTTCTCGATCACGAACCTCTGATCCGGGCTCCTCCGGTCTCGCCCGGCACGGGCCTGCGATCCGCCTGCATTGCCTACCTGCGGCCCCGATGCGCCGGATCGCGCCGGATTCGGGCGCCCCAGCCGCGGATTCGTTTGAAGAATCTTTGCTCGTGACTGTCGGAAAACGACCAGCCCGTTCGTATCGGTGGTCAAGAGGGATTTTCCCGCCAATGCAACAGGAGGCCAGGAGACGAACATGATGCGCAAGCACGACGCACACGACAAGGCAGAGTTGGAGGGCGTCGCTCAGCGGCTGCGCAACGAGCGTCCCGAGGCGAGCCCCCTGCAGCTCGACCAGATCAAGACTTCGGCGATGTCCCGCGCCAAGTCAGGCTCGCGTCGCCACAAGGCGGGCGCCCGTCGCCTCGCCACGGCCGGCCTCACGATCGGTCTGCTGGCTGCCGGTACCGGCGGCGTGATCGCGGGTCAGGGTGATGGTGGCCACCATCACGGCACCAGCGGTGGCAACGCCTCCAACACGCAGTACAACGGCGAATGCAACATCAACAACGGCAACGGCAACATCGGCGACAAGAACGGCGCCGGCGCCGAAAACATCACTTGCAGCGAAATCAGCTACAACACCGAAGAAAACAACAGCACCACCAGCATCACCAACACAACCACCAACACCGGTGGCACGACCAACAACAACTACTTCACGACAGTCAGCGCTCCCCCGGCGGCGACCAGCGGCGTTCTGGCAGCCAAAACGACCAAACCAGCGCTCAGCCTGCGCGACATCAAGATCCATCTGAACCTCTCGCGCAAGACGCACCTGAGGAAGGTCACCCTGAAGCTCAACGGGAAAACCTTCAAGGTGCTGAAGGGCTCGGCGGCTTCCAAGAACATCAAGCTGACGAACCTGCCGTGCAGCAACGGCGCCACGACGATCACCGTCGTCGCCGTGACCTCCACCGGCAAGACCGTCACGCAGAGCCACACGTTCCACCTGTGCCAGGCGTAAAGGCCGCACAGGCAGCCTGACCCGTCCCGCAGCGAGGGGCCCCCTGGGAACCGACTCCCGGGGGGCCTTCGCTCTATCTACAAGCCGACGCGCACTCCGAGGAACCGATGGCACACGAACTGACAAACCCCCCCAGGCGAGCCACGGCGCCGCGAGACGCGAGAATGTCGCTGCGCATGCGTCAAGACACCTTCGAGCGACTGTTCGAGGAGCACGCCGGCCGGCTGTTCTCCTTCCTCGCCTACCGCACCGGCAACCGGGCGCTGGCCGAGGACCTGCTCTCAGAAACCTTCGAGCGCGTGATGCGCTCGCGCCAGCGCTTCGACCCGCGGCGCGGCTCCGAGCGCCGCTGGCTGTACACGATCGCGCTGAACCTGCTGCGCGACCACGCGCGGCGGCAGACGAACGAGGAGCAGGTGCTGCGCCACGCAAGCGCCGGCGAGGAGCTCGAGCACCACGACGCAGGCTTGGACGCGGTCGAGCACCGCGACGAGCTCTACCGCGCGCTCGCGACGCTCAACGAGGACGAGCGCGAGGCGCTTGCCTTGCGCTTCGGGGCCGATCTGAAGCTGCGCGACGTCGCCGGCGTGCTCGGCGAGGGCGAGAGCGCGGTCGAGGGCCGGATCTACCGGGCGCTGCGCAAGCTCCGCGAGAACCTCTCGGCAGACGCGGCCGACAGCCTTCGCTGAGCGCCTACGGCGTTTCCACGCAGCAGCCGCTGACGGTCAGCGCGGGGTGCAGCAGCGGGCCGGAGACGGGCTCGCCGAAGCCGGAGATCGAGCGGTCGGCGTGGACGGTCACGTGGAAGCGCACGCTGGGGGGACGCGGATAGCGCACGACGCAGCTCCAGGGGTTGCCGAGCGCGCTGTGCGTCGCCGAGGAGCAATGCGCGGCCCGCGCGCGGGTGGGCGGAGCTCGGTACACCCACGGGCGCGAGTCCTTGCTGGTCAGCAACAGCGTCTGCAGCGCGGCCGCTTGCACCGGGACCAGCGACTGCTGCTGGAGCGCGAACTCGGCGTTGCTTTCGTGGCTTTTCAGCGCCACGACGGTCCCTGCGATGCCCAGAGCGAGGATCAGCCCGACGAGCAACCCCGGCCGTCTCATGCGTACTTCGCCACCATCGCGCTCAGCATAAAGCCAAGGGTCGCCTGGGGACGTCAGGCACCAATCGGGTGATAAACCACCCCTTGTAGTCCAAACCGGGCGATCTGGCTCAAAGATGCTCGCACCCCGTCCGATAGCGGCGGTGTGAGCCACCTAAGAGCACTTCTCCTCAGCACCGTCGCGATCCTCGCCTGCGCCCTCCCGGGGGTCCTCGCCGGCCCCGCCGCGGCCCACACCTCCAGAGCCGGCGGGAGCGCCCACACGGCGCGCAACCGCCACTCCAGAGCCCGCAGGGGCGCCCATACGACGCGCAACCGCCACTCCAGAGCCCGCAGGGGCGCCCACACGGCGCGCAACCGTCCCGCCAAGCGCGCGCACAACGGGCGACGCACGGTCACGGGCGCCACGCACCCCACGCACAGGAACGGCGAGACGGTCTCCGTGTCCGGCGGCGAAAGCGGGCAGACGATCGCGAGCGTGCTCGCCACCCCCTGCGAAAACACCGAGCTGACGCCCAACCCCGGCGACCTCGAAGCGATCGACGCAGCGACGCTGTGCCTCGTCAACCAGGAGCGCGCCCGCAACGGCGAGCTGCCGCTGCGGCCCAACGCGCAGCTCGAGCAGGCCGCGCAGGGACACAGCGAAGAAATGGTCGCCGACGACTACTTCGCCCACGTCGCCCCGAGCGGGCTGACGCCGGTGGCGCGGGTCGAAGAAACGGGCTATCTGCCGAACCAGCAGGCCGGCTACACGCTCGGCGAGAACATCGCCTGGGGCACGCTTGGGCTGAGCACCCCCGCCGCGATCGTCGCCGCCTGGATCGCCTCACCCGAGCACCTCGCGAACATTCTCTACAGCCCCTACGTCGACACCGCGATCGGCGTCGCTCCCGAGGCGCCCGCCTCGCTGGCCGAAGGTCAGCCCGGGGCGGTCTACTCGCAAGAGTTCGGCGTGATCGTCGGCTGAGACGCCCACGCGCCGCCGCCTCGCCGGCCGTCTAGTGTTCCGGTCGCGATGATCGACCTGCACACCCACATCCTGCCCGGCATCGACGACGGCCCAAGCACGTTCGAAGAGTCGCTCGAGCTCGCGCGCGCCGCGTCCTCAGCCGGCACGCGCGTGATGGTGGCGACGCCCCACGTGAGCTGGAGCTACCCCAACGACGCGGAGACGATCGCTCCGCTGATCGACGAGCTGAACCTGCGGATCCGCTTAGAGGAGATCGAGCTCGAGGTGCTGGCGGGCGCTGAGATCGCGATGACGCGGCTCGTCGACATGCGCGGCGCCGAGCTCTCCGACCTCAGCCTAAACCGGGGACCGTGGATCCTGCTGGAGCCGCCGTTCGCCCCGGCGGTCACCGGCCTGGACATGCTCGTCTTCGACCTCCAGCGCCGGGGCCACGAGATCCTGCTCGCCCACCCCGAGCGCTGTCCGGCCTTTCACCGCGAACCGGAGATGCTGCGCGAATTCGTGCACGAGGGCGTCCTTGCGTCGGTCACCGCCGGCTCGCTCGTCGGGCGCTTCGGCGGGGAGGTGCGGCGTTTCGCGCTGATGATGGCCCGCGAGGGCTGGATCCACAACGTCACCTCCGACACCCACGACCCGGTCAAGCGCCCACCGAGCGTGCTCGCCGAGCTGCGCCAGGCCGGGCTCGAGCCGCTGCAGAACTGGCTCGTCGAGGAAGTGCCCGCCGCAATCCTCGCCGGCGAGGAGGTCCCACCACGGCCGGCGGTCGCGCTCCCCGGGATCGAGCCCGTGCCCCGCACCTGGTGGCGCCGGCGGCCCTGAGGACCTCGGCTACTCCGGGAGGGATCTCGGCTACTCCGGTAGAGACCTCGGCTACTCCGGGATCGTGGCTACTCCGGTAGAGACCTCGGCTACTCCGGGATCGTGGCTACTCCGGTAGAGACCTCCGCTACTCCAGGATCGTGGCTACTCCGGGATCGAGGTGCCGGGCCCGGCGAGCTCGAAGGCCGCATGCAGCACCTGCACCGCGCGCGGGACGAGCGGTCGATCGATCACGCAGGAGATCTTGATCGGCGAGGTGGCGATCATCTCGATGTTCACGCCCTCCTCCGCAAGCGTCGAGAACACGCGCGCCGCGACGCCGGGATGCGAGCGCATGCCGGCGCCGATGATCGAGACCTTGCCCATCTCCTCGTGCGTCGTCATGTCCGCGAACGCCTCCCCCGCGAGGGGCTGCAGCGCCGCGCGGGAGACGCGCAGATCCTCGCGCGGGACGGTGAAGGAGATCTCCGCGAGCCCCCCCGCGGAGGTGGGCTCGTTCTGGACGATCATGTCGACGTTCACGTTCGCCGCGGCGAGCGCCTCGAAGATGCGCGCGGCGGCGCCGAGCTCGTCGGGGACGCCGACGAGCGTGACGCGCGCCTCGTCGGTCGAGTGGGTGACGGCTGTGATCAGGGGCTGCTCCATCGTGCCTTCTTCGAGCACAACCGTACCGGGCTCGTCATCGAAGGAGGAGCGGCAGTGGATACGCACGCCGTGGTTGCGCGCGTACTCGACCGAGCGCAGCTGCAACACGCCCGCGCCGGAGGCGGCCATCTCGAGCATCTCCTCGAAGGAGACCGTCGCGAGCTTGCGGGCGTCGGGCACGATCCGCGGGTCGGCGGTGTAGACGCCGGCGACGTCGGTGTAGATCTCGCACTCCTGCGCGCCGAGCGCGGCGGCGACCGCGACGGCGGTCGTGTCCGAGCCGCCGCGGCCGAGCGTGGTGACGTTCTTGGCCGTCGAGGAGACGCCCTGAAAGCCGGCGACGAGCACGATCGCGTCCTCCTCGAGCGCCGCCCTGACGCGGTCCGCGCGCACGTCGAGGATCCGCGCCTTCGTGTGCGAGTCGTCGGTCACGATCCCCGCCTGCGAGCCCGTCAGCGAGATCGCGCGGTGGCCGAGATCGTTGATCGCGATCGCGCAGAGCGCGCAGGAGATCCGCTCACCCGAGGACAGCAGCATGTCCATCTCGCGCGGGTCCGGATCGGCCGAGAGGGCCTCGGCCATCGCGATCAGCTCGTCGGTCGTCTTGCCGCGCGCCGACAGCACGGCGACCACGCGGTTGCCCGCCTCGCGCTTCTCGACGATCCGCCGTGCGGCGCGCTGGATCCGCTCGGCGTCGGCGACGGAGGTGCCGCCGAACTTCATCACTACCACAGCGGCCGCGGGGCCTGGGCTCGTCTCTCGGCTCATTTCTGCTTGCGATCGATATCGGCGCACATTTCTTCCCATTCGTCATAGATGCTTTCCTCAGACAACTGCTCGCGTTGGTGTAGCACGAGCCACTCGGCCATCTGCCAGTACGTGACTGCTGCCTCACCAAACCACTCAGCGACGATCTCGCGATCTACGAGATTGCGGTTGTACATACCCGCCAACTCCTCCCAGAAGTTCAGGAAAAGCAGCGCACCGAGCTGCTCGGCAAACGGCATCTTGTCCCAGTTGGCGATACGAGCAACTATTTGTTCGTCGCCCGTGAGAACCGCATGTGTCTTGGCGATGTACGGGAGTAGGCGCGGCTCGTCGTAGCGCTGCAGGTACTGGTGAGCACGAGTCTCGAGAGTAGTCTTGTGTGTGCGGAGGAGTTGGTAGACCGCCCCGAGGAACGCGAAGAGCGCGATCAGTGCAGTTGCGGCCTCTGCAATTGCTCCGAGCTTACTCGTCCAGTTCGGGACGTCGGATGTTGCGCCGAGGATGGTTGCGCCGAGGGAGCTCACGGGGGCGATATACTTTATGGCTATGAACGGTCCAGTCATCTTGCGCTAGCGGGGCTTGGCGACGCCTTCAGGTCGCCATTGAGGCAGTGCAAACGCCGTTGGGCCGTGGGCACAGAACAGGTGCTGCCCGCTACATGGACCGCCGGCCGGCGAAGGCCTTGCCGAGCGTGACCTCGTCGGCGTACTCGAGGTCCGAGCCGACCGGCAGGCCGCTGGCCAGGCGCGTGACCCTCAGATCGGAGTCCCGCCCACCCCGCGCGCGGAGCTCCTCGGCGATGTGCAGCGCAGTCGTTTCGCCGGTCGTCGTCGGGTTCGTGGCAAGGATCACCTCGCGCACTTGCGGCGCCTGCTCCTCGTGCGCGGCGCCGTCTGACGTGGAAGAGCCGTTGGGCACAGCGCCATCGGGTGCAGCGCCGTTAGGCGTAGCGCCGTCGGGCACAGCGCCGTCGGGTGCGACGCGCGCGAACAGCTCGGCGATGTGCAGGTCCTCGGGGTCGATCCCGTCGATCGGGGAGAGCGCGCCGCCGAGCACGTGGTAGACGCCCGAGTACTCGTGCGTGCGCTCCATCGGGATCACGTCGCTGGGCTCCTCGACGACGCAGATCAGACCGTGATCGCGGCGCGGGTCCTGGCAGATACGGCAGCGGGTCTCATCGGTCAGGTTGAAGCAGACCTCGCAAAAGCCGATCTTCTCCTTCACCTCGCGGATCGACTCCGCCAGCGCGACGGCGTCCTCGGGGGAGGAGCGCAGGATGTGGAAGGCGAGCCGCTGGGCGGTGCGGTTGCCGATCCCGGGAAGCTTCGAGAGCTCCGTGACGAGCCGCTGGACGGGCGGGGCGTAGCTGCTCACTGCCGACTACAGGCCCGGTAGGCCCAATCCCCCGCCGAGGCCGGGTGGGAGAGATCCCAAATCCAGGCCGCCCGTGGTCGCGCCGAGCCTGCTCGCGGCGAGCTCCTGGGCCGAGCGCAGCGCCTCGTTGACGGCGGCGAGGACCATGTCGTTGAGCATCTCCACGTCCTCCGGATCGACCGCCGCGGGGTCGATCTTCACCGCCTGGACCTGCAGGTCGCCGCTGATTAGAACGGTGACCATGCCGCCGCCGGCGGAGGCCTCGACGGTCTCGTGCTTGAGCTCCTCCTGGGCCGACTCCATGTCCTGCTGCATCTTCTGGACCTGCTGCATCATCTGCTGCATGTTCGGCATCCGCTGCTGCTTTGCCATCACGCCTCTCTCTGTTCGCTGTTCACTTGCGCTTGCGCGTGCTCGTCGGTCGCGCCCGCGCCACTGGCGGGCGAGGGGTTCAGCCCACCATTCGCGCCGCCATTCTCGCCCGCGCCGCCGCCGGGCTCCTGATCGCTGAGCAGCTCCTCGGCGTCGAACTCCTCCATGAAGCGCTGCACCCACTCCTCCTCGCTCGGCGCCTCCCCTCCTGAGGCGAGCTCCGCGTCGGGCTCGAGCAGCTCGTAGGAGAGCCGCCAGCGCCCGCCGGTGACCTGGCGCAGCGCCTCGGAGACGATCGCTCGGTTGTCGGGATGCTCGGCCTTCTTCTTCAGGAACGCCGCCGTCGAGGCGAAGGCGACGGTCAGATCCTCACCGTCGACCGCCGCCGGGCGCGCATCGGCGATCAGCGCGCCGATCAGAGCGTTGTCGGCACGCACGACGTCGATCACCGCCGGCCACACCGCGAGCAGGGAATCGAGATCGGTCGCAGAGACAACCTCGGCAACGGGCCCTGGCTCGATCTCCACAGCCGGCGCCGGCTCGGATGTCACCTCCTCAACAGGTGCGGGAGCCGGCACAGGCTCAGGGTCCGGAGACGACACAGACGCAGGCTCAGGCTCAGGGGCGGACACAACACCACGCTCGCGTTCCAGGCGCTCGATCCGGGCGAGCAGCGCCGGTGTCGAAGAGTCGACCTCGGGACGGGCGGCCTTGACCAGGGCAAGCTCCAGCCGCGTGCGCGGGTCGGCGCCGGCGCGTACCCCCTCGAGCGCCTCTCCGAGCAGCTCAAGCAGGCGTACGACCACCGCGCGGTCGACGCGCTCGGCCTGGGCGCGCAGGCGCGCGTCGGCCTCCTCGGTGAGGGAGAGCTCAGCGGGCAGCTCGCCGAGCGTCTGCACGACCAAGAGCTCGCGCGCGTGCACCTCGAGGTCGGAGGCGAACGAGCCGGCGTCGCGGCCACTCTCGACGCAACGCTCCAGCGCGCGCAGCGCGCGGGCGCCATCGCCCGCGTCGACGGCGTCGACGAGCTCTTCGAGCAGGCCCGCGTCGGCCACGCCGAGCACCGCGAGCACATCGGCGAGCGCGATCTCGTTGCCGCTGTAGGTCAGCAGCTGCTCGAGCGTGCCGAGCGCATCGCGGAACGAGCCCGTCGCCGAGCGCGCGACGGCGGCGAGGGCCTCGGGCGGGATCTCGATCGACTCGGCGGCGGCGGCGCGGCGCAGCACGGAGGCGATCTGCTCGACCGTGGGGCGGTGGAAGTCGAAGCGGTGGCAACGGTCGACGACCGTCGCCGGCACCTTCTGGGCCTCGGTCGTGGCGAGCACGAAGACCGTGTTCGGCGGCGGCTCCTCGAGCGTCTTCAGGAACGCATTCCAGGCCGCCGTCGAGAGCATGTGCGCCTCGTCGAGGATGTAGACCTTGCTGCGGCCCGAGACCGGCGAGTAGGCGACGCTCTCGCGCAGTTCCCTGATGTCGTCGACCGAGTTGTTCGAGGCGGCGTCCATCTCGATCACGTCGAGCGATGAGGCGTGCGCGATCGAGAGGCACGATTCGCACTCGCCGCAGGGGTCGATCGTCGGGTGGCCAGGGGTCGGGTGGGCAGGATTCTGATCGCAGTTCAGGCAGGCCGCGAGGATCTTCGCCATCGAGGTCTTGCCCGTCCCGCGGGAGCCCACGAACAGGTAGGCGTGATGAACCTTCCCGCGCTGCACGGCGTTGCGCAGCGTGCGCACGACCGGCTCCTGGCCGACGACGTCGGCGAACGTACGGGGCCGGTGCCTGCGATAGAGAGACTGGGCTTGCGCTTGCCCGGCTTGCGCCTGTGGCTGGTCGATCTCGATCGGCACCGTTGTCCTGAGTCTACCCACGGGCGCGAGGTGGGCAGGGACCGTTCGGGCAGGGTACGTCGGGGACGCTTGGACCGGATAGCGTGCTCGCTCGTGAGTTCCCGGATCGAGCCTCCGTCCGAAAACCCGTCAGCCCGCGTTCGAGCCGACGACGAGCAGAGATTCCGGGGTCTGCGAACCGCTTCCGAGCGCTTCTCAGCCCGCCTGGTGGCACCGCTCGCGATCGTCGCCGGCGCCGTCGTGCTGCGGCTCATCGCCGCGGTCGGCTTCGCCAACTACGACACGCTCTACGCGCTCGCCTGGGGCGAGCAGCTGGCGCGGGGCGAAACGCCGCAGTACGGGATCGCGATCGCGCCGACGCCGCACCCGCTCGTGGAGGTGCTCGGGGCGGTGCTCTCGCCGCTCTCCCCGGGCACGATCGAAGACGTGACGGTCGCGCTCGGCTTCCTCGCGCTGTCGGCGTGCGGGTGGGTGCTCTACCGGCTCGGCTCGCTCTGGTTCGGCCGCGCGGCGGGGGCTCTGGCGGCCCTGATCCTGCTCACGCGCGTGCCCGTCCTCTCCTACGGCGTGCGCGCGTACGTGGACATCCCCTACCTGCTGCTCGTGCTCTGCGCGGTGCTCGTCGAGGCGCGGCACCACCGCGCGGGGATCGACGGAACCCCCGATCGGCCGGCGGGGGCGCCGGTGCTGGCGCTGCTCGCACTCGCCGGGCTGCTGCGCCCCGAGGCGTGGGTGTTCTCGGGGCTCTACTGGCTGTACTTGATGAACTGGACGCCGCGAACCGTGCGCGCGCGCATACGTACACGCGGGCACGCGCGTTCTGAGCGTTCGGAGCCTTCTGCAGCTGAGAGCGCTGTGACCGTGAGTCCCCGATTCTCGCACCGGCAGATCGCCGGGCTGGCGCTGCTCGCCGCGGCGGCGCCGCTGTTGTGGGTGCTGAGCGACTGGCTGGTGACCGGACATCCGCTGTGGTCGCTGACGAACACGCAGCACACCGCCGAAACGCTCGATCGCGTGACCGGGATCGCGAACGTGCCCGAGTACATCCCGCGGCGGATCGGCGAGATCCTCGGCCCACCGGTGCTGCTCGGCGCGGCGCTCGGCGGGGTGCTGTCGCTGTTGCTCTTGCCGCGGCGGGCTCGCCTCGGGGCGGTCATTGGGGTCGTCGCGGTGCTCGTGTTCGCCGCCTTCGCCACGGCGGGTCTGCCGATCAACACGCGCTATGCGTTCCTCGCCTCCGCGATCCTCTGCATCTTCTGCGGCGCCGGCGTGTTCGGCTGGACGCGCCTGCCCCACGAAGACCCGCGCCGGCGCTGGTGGATGGCCGGCGGCGCAGTCGTGCTCGTGGCACTGCTCGTCTACATCCCCACGCAGTACCGCACGGTGCACCGCGAACTGACGAAACTGGCGCGCCAGGAAACGTTCCAGAACGAGCTCGTCGCGCTCGTGCAAGACGGCTCGATCACGCGCCGCTGTCTGCCCGTGGGCGTGCCCAACCACGCGCCGATCCCGCTGCTCGCGCTGTACCTGTCGACGAGCCCGCGGGAGATCGTCAGCGCCGAAGCCAGCCCGATCGCGCATGGCACCTACATCGACCCGGCGAGCGCGGAAGTCGAACGGGACTACGTGCTCGACCCGCACGACCCGCACCTGTCGGTCGAGGTGCCGCCAGGGTTCACCGAGGCGCATGCGAACAGCGCGTGGTTCGTCTTCGAGCACTGCCCGTGATCTGAGCCGCGCCGTCTGCTGCGATGCGCCTTTCGCGGGCGCAGCCCGCCCCCGATCAGTGGATCGCAGCGGACAGCATGTGGGCGCCGGGACCCGGATGCACCTCACGCGCGTCGGGAGGGGTCGGAACATCCGGCGCGAACAGGCCGAGCACGCTGCCGCCGAAGCCCCCGCCCATCAGCCGCGCGCCCGCGGCGCCCTGCTCGCGCACCTGCTCGACGGTGCGCTCGACCGCAGGGGTGGATACCTCGTAGAGGTCGCGCAGGCTCGCGTGGGAGGCGTCGAGGAGCCTGCCCACCGCCGGCAAGTCTCCCGCGAGCAGCGCCGCGACGGCCTCTTCGACCCGCGCGTTTTCGCCGAGCACGTGCTCGGCGCGGGCACGCAGCGGTTGCGGCAGACCGGCCACGGCCGTGGCGCGCGCGTCGCGCAGCGTCTCGACGCCCAGCAGCTCTTGCGCGCGCTCGCACTGCGCGCGGCGCTCGTTGTAGCCGGAGCTCGCGTTCGCGTGGCGCTCGCCGGAGTCGACGACCGCGAACCGCCAGCCCCCGAGCCGCAGCGGCACGGGCTCGATCTCGAGCGTTTGGAAGTCGATCCGCAGCGCCGTCTCGGCGGCGCCGAACAGCGACGCCAGCTGGTCGAGCATCCCGGTCCTCGCTCCCACCCACTCGTTCTCCACGCGCGCGCACAGGCGCGCGAGGGCGACGCGGTCGAGATCGAACTGCCGCGTGGCCTCCCCACCGGCCTGCGTTTGCACCACGCCGGAGGGCGGATCCCCGGATGGCACTCGTGGGCCGTTTCCCGGCGCCGGCGACCGTGCCAGCTCCGTGAGAGCGAGGCACAGGGCGACCTCGAGCGCGGCCGAGGAGGACAGGCCGGCGCCCCGCTCGAGATTGCCGCCGATCTCCAAGCGCGCGCCGCGCAGCGGAACCCCGGCTCGCTGCAGCTCGGCGGCGACTCCCCGCACGTACGCGCACCAACCCTCCGCGGGGGTGGTCTCAGTGAGGTCGAGCTCGTCCGACTCGTCGAGATCGCGTGCGTGGGCGTAGATGCGCTGGGCGCCGATCGAGTCGGGGGCGGCCGCTCGCGCGCGGACGATGATGCCCTCGGCGATCGCGAACGGCAGCGCGAGGCCGCCGTTGTAGTCGGTGTGCTCGCCGATCAGGTTCACGCGCCCGGGGGCGAAAGCGGCCACGGTCGCGGCACCGTCCCTGGCCTCGTCCTCGGCCACACGCCGGGGCGGCCCATCCCCGCGCCGGACGGCGTCACTCGCCATCGCCCGCACCCGGTCTCGATCCACGCCACGTCGGCTCACTCCGCACGCAGGATCGCCTCGCCCAGCATCGCCGCCGACTCCTCGGGGAGCACGTCGGAGATGAACGTGCCCGCGCCCTGCTCGGAACCGGCGAGGTACTTGAGCTTGTCCGCCGTCCGTAGCGGCGGGTAGAACTCGACGTGCAGGTGACCCCCGACCGTGGCCGTTGCCGGAGCAGAGGCCGGGGCCGAGGATTGGGCCTGTGGTTCGTGCGCAAGCGGGGACGCAAGCGGCGAGGGCGTGGTCGGGGCCTGGTGGACGACCATCACGTACGGGAACGGCCGGTCGAACAGCGCGTCATACCCGCGCGCGAGCACCTGCAGCCCCGCGGCGAGCCCGCGCAGCTCCTGCGCGCTGCAGTCGAGCAGGCTCACGCGGTGCTCGCGCAGCACCACATGCGCTTCATACGGCCAGCGCGCCGCATACGGGACGTACGCGACGACCGCCTCGTTCTCGTAGACCACCCGCCGGCCGTCCTCGAGCTCTCTCTTCAACAGCTCACACGGGGCGCAACCGCCGAGACGCGCGTCAGCGGCGAGCTCGAGTCGTGGCACGGGTGGCAGGAACGGGTAGCCGTAGATCTGCCCATGCGGGTGGTGCAGCGTCACGCCGACCTCGACCCCGCGGTTCTCGAAGATCATCACGTACTCCACGTCCTCGCGCGCGCCGAGCTCCTCGTAGCGCTGGCGCCAGACCCACATCAGCGCCTCGGCGCGCTCTTGCTCGAGGGTCCCGAACGAGTCGTCGTGACGGTCCGTATACACGACGACCTCCGCGGCTCCCCGCGGCGCCTCGAACGCCGGGAAGCGGTTCTCGAACACCGCGATCTCGAACGCTTGGAAGGGGATCTCCGTCTTCTCGCCGCCCGTACGGGTCGGGCACAGCGGGCAGTGCTCGCGCGCGGGCAGGAACGTGCGGTCCTGGCGGTGGATCGCGTAGACGACCTGCTCGTCGCGCAGCTCGTTGCGGCGCTGGCCGGTTCGGGGATGCGAGCGCAGCGAGCGTCTCCCGGTTCGGTCGCTCATTCGTTCGCCGGCCCGTCCTGCGCGGGGATGTCCTGCGCAGGGGTGTCTTGCGCGGACCCCTCGTCCATATAGAGGATCAGTGCACGACCGTCGTCTTTCACGTAGCGCCTGAACCGGATCGGGCCGTAGGTCTCCACGCGCCCGGACGGGTCATTCTCGGAACGTGCGGAAACGGATGAACCCTCGTCGCCGGAAATCATTTGATCGAGGGTATACCCTTGCTTGTATGAAAAGACACGAACCAGGCAGATTGGAGCAATGGGGATTGCCCAGATAGTTGATTGGGTAACTAAGGACACGGGAGAGGGAGATCAAACACAGGTGGCGCCGGCGGGCGCGGCGTCCTCAAACGCACCGAGGAGGAGGATGTGATGTCGGAGATCGATCAGGCACAGGGGACTTTGGGGAGTCTCGACGATCGGACACAGGGGACTTTGGGTGACCTCGACGATCGGGCACGTGGGAGCTTGGGGAGCCTCGAGCGCCTCGACGCGCCGGCGGAGATCCCCAGACGCGGGCTCGACAGGCGGGCGTTTCTGCAGCGCACGGCGCTGACCGGTGTGGCCGTCGGCGGTGTGAGCAGCCTGCTTGCGGCGTGCGGGTCGAGCGCGTCGAGCAGCAGCGGCGGCTCGAGCAGCATCTTCGGGTCCCACCCGAGCTACAAATTTGTGGTCGTCAACCACGTCACGACGAACACGTTCTTCGTCCCCACCCAGTACGGGATCCAGGACGCCTGCAAACTGCTGGGCTGCTCGTATGAGTGGACGGGCTCGGAAAGCGAAAACATCAACCAGATGGTCAACGCGATCAACACCGCCGTCTCATCCGGCGCCGATGGGATCGCGGTGTCGCTGATCTCGAAGACCGCGTTCAACGTGCCGATCGAAAACGCGCTGAAGGCCGGGATTCCGGTCGTCGCCTACAACGCCGACGCACCCTCGCCCCCCAACAAGCGCCTGGCCTACATCGGCCAGGACCTGAAACTGGCCGGCGAACTGATGGGCAAGCGGATCGTCGCCGCGGTCAAAGAAGGCGACGTGGCGATCTTCACCGCGAGCGCGGGCTCGGCGAACCTGCAGCCGCGCCTGGAAGGAGCCGAACGGGCGATCAAGGAATCGGGCGCGCCGATCAACGTGCACACGATCGTCACCGGCTCCCTGGAATCGGGCGAGAAAACCGCGATCGAAGCGTACTGGACCGGCCATCAGAGCACGAAGGGGATGTACGCCGTCGACGGCGGCGACACCGCGGAACTGGGGGGCGTGATGCAGAAGCTCGGGCTGAACGCGAAAGGCGTCAAGGCCGGCGGCTTCGATCTGGCCGAAAAAACCCAGAAACTGCTGCACGAAGGCTACCTCGAATTCACGATCGACCAGCAGCCCTACCTGCAGGGGTTCCTGCCGATCGTCCAGCTGTTCCTGTGGCAGGTCTCCGGGTCGCTGACCGGTCCGGCGGAAGTGAACACGGGCCTGAAATTCGTCGACAAAGAAACGATCGCCCCGTACGTCAACTCCAAGAGCCGCTTCGAGGGCACCTCATCGGAAGCGAAGGTGGTGCCGATCGCGGCCGGGACCCCGGCCTAGGCGATGGCGCAGGCGGCGGGTAACCCGGCCTCGCCGGGGCTCTCCACGCCACCGCCGGCGGGAGGCTCGGCGCAGCACACGCGCCGGGCCTCGCTGCCGAGTCGCAGCGCGCTGCTCGAGCGCGCGCTGTCCCTGCGCGAGGGCTCGATCATCGTCGTCACGCTGCTCGCGGCGATCTACTTCTCGCTGAGCACCAGCACCTTCCTCACCAAATCCAGCTTCACGACGCTGCTGCCGTTCTTCGCGCCGTTCGCGATCCTCGGCGCGGGCGAGGTGTTCGTGATGATCCTCGGCGAGATCGACCTCTCGATCGGGGCGACATACCTGTTCGCGCCGTTCCTCTACTACAAGCTCGCGCAGGCCGGGATCCCGCACGTGCCGTGCGTGCTGCTCGCGCTGGCCGGCTGCATGGTGGTCGGCGCCATCAACGGGTTCTTCACGGCGATCGTCGGCATCAGCTCGTTCGTGACCACGCTCGGCATGCTGTTCACGCTGGAGGGGCTGACGCTGGTGATCTCGCATGCCCAGCCGGTCTCGATGCCGGGCGCGGAAGTGACGAGCACGCAGGTGAGCGTCCACCACGTGATCAACGGGGCGCACATCGTGCTCACCGAAACGGTCAACCACGTCTCGACGTTCGCGAAAGTCCTCGGCGAGGGCACCTACTCGGAGCTGATCTGGGCGATCGCGATCGTGGTCGTCGGGCAGATCGTGCTGACGTTCACCCGCTGGGGCCTGCACACGGTGGCCGTCGGCTCGAACAAGCTCGGCGCCTCCGAGGCCGGGGTGCGGGTGCGCCTGGTGATGATCCGCAACTTCATCCTCTGCGCCACCGCCGGCGGCTTCGTCGGGATCCTCGAGGCCGTGCGCGCCTCCTCGGTGCAGCCGGACGTCGCCGGCGCGAACGAAATCCTGTTCGAGGCGATCTCGGCGGCGGTGATCGGCGGCACGCTGCTGGCCGGGGGGTCCGGGACCGTCGTCGGCGCCTTCATCGGCGCGCTGTTCCTGGGCATCCTCCACGACGGCCTGATCCTCAAGGGCGTCAACGCCGACTACCAGCTCCTCTACCTGGGCCTGGCGATCATCCTGGCGATGACGATCAACGTCTACGTGCAGCGCGTGCGCAGGGGGTCCCACAGTGGCTGACCATCCCGTGCCGCCGGTATCGACCCCGCTGAGCCCCGGCATGGGACAGGGGGAGACGATCGTCGGGCCGGTCTCGGCTGCGGACGACGTGCTGCGCGTCGAGCACATCGCCAAGCGCTTCGGCCCGGTGACCGCCCTGCGCGACGTCAACCTGCACCTGCGCAAGGGCGAGGTGCTGGGCCTGCTCGGCGACAACGGCGCCGGCAAGTCGACGCTGATCAAGATCCTCTGCGGCTTCCAGCGCCAGGACGCGGGCGAGATGTTCCTGCACGGCGAGCCCTACAACCCCAAAGGCGTCGACGACGCGCGCGCGAAAGGAATCGACACCGTCTATCAAGATCTGGCCCTGATCGACGAACTGTCCGTCTACCACAACCTCTTCCTGCGCCGCGAGCGCGTCCACCGGCCGATCCCGTTCCTGGCCAACCGCGAGATGAAGCTCCGGGCGCGCGCGGCGCTCGATGAGATCGGGATCAACATCCCCCGGATCGACGTCGCCGTGGCGCGACTCTCGGGCGGGCAGCGCCAGGCGATCGCGGTCGCGCGCACGGTCAACGGGGAGGCCGACATCATCCTGCTCGACGAGCCCCTGGCGGCGATGGGCGCCAAAGAGGGCGCGCAGATCCTCGACCTCGTCGCGCGCCTGAAGCAGGAAGGCCGCGTCTCGATCATCATGATCCTCCACAACTACGTCCACGTCCTGCAGGCCTGCGACCGCGTCTCGATGATCGTCGACGGCGCAATCGCGCTCGACAAGCCGACCGCCGAGACCTCCGTCGAGGAGCTCACCGAGATCGTCGTCAACGAGTACCGCCGCGCGCGCGAAGAAGCCCATGCCGCGGAGGCAGCGCAGCAGCAGCAGTAGCGGACCGTGCACCCCTCGTCGAGATCCTCGCCACCGGCCGTCTGATCGCTGTCCACGGCTCCGGCTCGGGCACTCCCGCTGCGCCTGCCGGGGATCGCTTAAGGCTGCTTCCTTCCGGACCTGACCTGGTTCACGAGCCGACACCGCGCGGGACCCGAACCATCGACGCCCCGAACAGCGGAGCGACCGGGGCGAAACCCCTCGGAGGGGAGTTCAGCCCCGCTAGAGCGGATTGCGGATACAGGGCGCCGCTACCTCCCCGCCTAGCACGGTCCGGCTCGGATCCTAGCGCGCCGCGGCGCCGCGTAGATAAATCGCACATCACGCACCCGAGTTCCGCTAGGCTGCGCCACCGTGACCTACTTCAAGCGCAGCTCCCCACGCCTCCTCGCACGTCCTCTCACCCGCCCCGGCATCGCGCTCGCCACGCTCGGCGCGGCTGCCCTGATCGCCGGCTGCGGCTCCTCCGGCTCCTCCTCGGGCACGATCGGCGTCGGCAACGAGAACAGCGCCGACAACACGCTCGCGACCTCGACCTCGACGACGCCGGCGACCTCGACCTCGCCCACGACGGCATCGGTCAAAACGCCCGCGAGCGGGCCGCTCTCGAAAGAGCCGACAGTCACGCCGCCCTCCGGCGCGCCGCCGACGAAGCTCGTGACGAAGGAACTGATCGTCGGCACCGGCCCCGAAGCGAAGGCGGGCTCGTCGGTCACGGTCAACTACGTCGGCGTCCTCTACAAGGGCGGCAAAATCTTCGACGCCTCCTGGAAACGCAACGAAACGTTCCCCTTCGTGCTCGGCAAAAGCCAGGTCATCCCCGGCTGGGAACAGGGCATCGTCGGCATGAAAGTCGGCGGACGGCGCGAGCTGATCATCCCCGCCAGCCTCGCCTACGGCGCCAAAGGCTCGCCGCCGACGATCCCGCCGAACTCGGCCCTGATCTTCGTCGTCGACCTGCTCGCGGCCTGAGAGCGCTTCGCCTCGCGGCGCTCCTGCTCACCCTGAGCGCCGTCTCGGGATTGGGCGGCGCGCTCAGCGGCTGCGGCGGCGCCCCCAGCGCCATCGCCCCGACCGCCGAACGCCTCCAGCGCGAAGACCTCGTCGCCGTCGCCCACGGGCTGCGCCAGGCCGAGGCCTCCGCCGCACGCGAGATGGCTGCCGCGCGGATCGCCTGGCCGCCGGTCGCGAACGGGCTACCGGCCACGGCCACGGCCACCCTCCCGCCGGCCACGCGGACCTCGCTCTCGGCCGCCAATCGTGCCGCGCGCGCGCTCCTGCTCCCTGGACTGATGGGCGAAGCGCAGGCGCGCTCGCTCACCGGCCCGGCGGCCGGCATCACCGGGCTGTACCGGACCTTCCACGGCCTCACTCAGCGCGGCTGGGCGCTCACCGCCGCGGCCGGCGAAGAGATCGACGGCCCCTCCGCCGCGGCCTCCCGCTTCGCCCGCGCGAACGCCGCGCTCTACCTCGACAGCGTCTACGACGGCCACTTCGACGCGGCGCTGCTCGGCAAGAGCCTGCTCGCCGGCTATCAGAAGCTCGGCGGCCCAGCCGCGTTCGGCGCGACGCTGACCGAGGCGGAAGTCGACGCGCTCGCTGCCGCCTACTCGCCGGCGAGCGAGCGGCTGCATCCGCATCCGGGGGTCAAGCTCGGGTCCTAGGCGTGGCGCCGTCCCACTCGCCCACACCTCAATAGACTCAGGGTTCGAGGGCGCGTAGCTCAGTGGGAGAGCGCTCGCTTCACACGCGAGAGGTCGCAGGTTCGAAACCCGCCGCGCCCATCGGTAGTTTCCTCAGTATCCAAGCCAATCTCGGTTTCGCCCGGAGTGGCCGCTGAGGACCCAAAATCGCTCGGTGGCCAAAACGATGGCCAAAAGTCCCCGCCTTGGGCTCGGCTCTGCGCCCCATAGAGCGTCGTCTGAGCGTCTGAGACCAGCTTGTCGAACGCGATGCCGTGCTCTCGCTTGCTGCGGTCCAGGAGCTGGTTGTACACGTCCACGGTCAGCTTGGAGTCAGAGTGCCCAACCTGTTTCTGGACGTACGTCACATCGAAGTTCGTGGCCAGCAGCATGATCGAGACGTAGGTCCGCCGCAACGTGTGGGGCGTGACATGAGGCAATGGCGGCAGGCCGCTCGCCACCAACCGCGTGCTTGCCAGCTCGGCGGCCGCGGCGACGATCCGTTCGCGCACGTTGTCGTCGTCCCAGCGGGTCCCCTTGCGCGTGCAGAAGAATGGCGAGTCCGGCTCCGTCGGGTAGCCGCGCCGGATCTTCTCCGCGCGGTGGGCGATCAGGAAGTCGCGCAGCGTGAGCGTGACCTCGACGTGGCGGACGCCGGTCTCGGTCTTGCTGTCCGCGATCCAGAGTCGTGAGGCCGCGGGGTCATGCAGGCGTACGTCTTTTTCGTTGAGACCCAGCGCCTCGATGATCCGCGGGCCGGCATATCCAAGCATCGCGCACAGAGCACGCCAGCCGACCCGGCCATTGTCGCCACGGTAGGTCTTGCCGTTGGCGAGCATCGACATCGAGCCACTGCTCAGCCCATAGTCCAGGCGCACCGCGTACTGGGTCTCGCCGCCGGCGAGACGAGCGCGGATCTCCTCGACCTGCGCGGTCGTGAGCTTCGCCCGCTTGGTTGACCTGGGCGCCGCCTCCAGCTCGCCTGCGGCGTCGAGCCACGCGACGAGCTGGTCAATCTCGAGAAAGGTCCGCTTGGGCTTGGGGACACGCACGTGCAGGCGCTTGGAGCGCGCGGGATTGTCCGCGCGCAGCTTGTCCTCTACGGCCTCGTCGAGGATCTGTGCGAGCAGGGTCATCATCATCTGGATCGAGCGCAGCGAGAGCGGCTTACGCGGTCGCCCGTTCTTGTACGTGGGACGCCCGCCCGCCTCGATGACCTTCTGGAGCATGTCGCGGTCGGCGAACAGCTTGGCTCGAAAGTCCTTGCAATGCGTGTCGATGATCTGCGCAACGGGGATGCGGCCAAAGAAGGGGAGGATGTACAGCCGCAGGCGCCACAGATAGTCGGTGTGGGTGTTGTCCACAATCGGTGCTTCACCGATCTCGCCGATGCGCATCCGCTCCAGCCAGCGGGAGGCGTAGACGTCGAACAGCACACCGGGTCTGTAGTCGCTGAGCACCGAGAGCGGCGGCGGATCGTAGCGGGCGAGAATCTGCTCGATCGGGATGCCGGCGTCCAGCTGCGCGTAGATGTTCTTCAGCTCCCGTTCGCCTCGCTGTTTCGTCCAACCCTCCACGTCCAGCCCGAACACGGCTCGATACCGCTCGCCTCTGTGCGAGAACCGGCCACGGACGCTGACGCTGCCGTCCTTGAGCGGGACCATTTCGACCGTGCCCGTCTTGGGTCGGCCTCTCGCACCGGTCTTGGGTGCGGTCCCGTTCGATTCACTGAGGGCCGACTCGTTGGGCGCTACGCTCGCCGCCGCACCCCTTGTGTCTGTCGATCGGCGACGATCAGCGTTCATATTGGATCACCTCCGTCCTCTCCACTCGGGAGCCTCGTCGTCGGGCGGGCGGCCGCCGTGTTGGCCTCGCCCGCGGCTCAGCCGGGGAAAGCACCTCGACGACCTGCCCTACGTCGAAGCGTAGTCGCCCTCTCGGCTCGGTCAGCCGAACGGCGCCCAGACGCCGCGCGTTGGCATAGATCCAGTCGCGGTCCACGTCGAGCATCCTCGCGAGGTCGCTCGCATCGACGTACTTCGGACCGGGATGGGCATTCCTCGCGCCGACCACCTCTGCCACGCGCCGCGCGATCTGCTCGATGTCCTCGTCGTCCAGAGTCATCGCAGCCCCCTTTCGCGATCGCGCTCCCACGCCGCAATCGCCGAGCGCCGGTAGCGCACGTAGCGACCCAGCCTGAGGTGCGGAATGCGTCCCGCCCGTGTCTCGGTGTAGACCCAGGCGGTGCTGACGCGCAGCCGCCGGGCGAGCTCGTCGGCGGTCATGTATTCGAGCCCGTCGCCGAGCCCCTCGTTCAGTTCCTCGGCGCGTGCGCCACGTTCGATCATCTGTCCTGTGCTCATGATCCTTCCCTTCTGTCCTGTCCATCGGCGCGAACCACTCGCGCGTGCGGGGCCTAGCGGGTCCCCGTGTCTCTGCGGTGCTGCTCCCAGCCGTCGAGCACGTCCCAGCCGTCGCCGACGCGCTTGAACACGGTGCCTTCGTTGCGGGCGAGGTGTGCGTAGACGTTCTGTAGTGGAGCTTCGAGTGCGGCGGCGATCTCTCCGGCTTTGGAGTTCGGGTGTTCGGCGAGGTATTCGGCGATCTGCTCCCAGCGCAGGCGCTTCTTGAGGGGTTTGCCGCCGTCGAGTGCGGCGAGGGCGGTGGAGACGCGTTTCTCGCGCTCGGCGAGCTCGGGGTAGGTCTTCTTGTCCTCGCGGACTTTGTCCAGTTCCTGCAGGAGCAGCTGGCGTGCCGTGTCGAGTGGGTTCTCGTGCTCCTCAGGGTTGGCGGGCACTTCGTGACCTTTCGTTGGGTGATCTTGACATTCCCCAGATCCTGTTCTACATTACTCAATATAGAGCATACAACTCTATGTGCTCGATACTACTCTACAAAGGATGGGGAACGATGTCAAGAGCAATCAAAAGCCACCACCACAACCACAATCGGGGGCAGCAGCAATGGGGCCCAAACCACCAGCAGATGAGCCCACCCTGGCAGCGAAGGGGCGAGCCCTCAGGCCTGTGGCGCTTCGGAGCGTGGTTCGTGGGAGCGATGTTCCTGCACACGATCATCGACAACAGGGGCAACGTGATGGACGAGCCGGTGTGGTGTTTGAAGGTGATGCTGATCGGCTGGGTCGCGAAACACCTCATCGCGGGCGTGCGTAGCGGCAGGATCCCCACGCGCTGGCTGATACGCCTCTGGTGGGACCTCGCGACACGGTTCATCAAAGTCGGCCCCAGGCCGATCGTGCGACTGATCGCGCGCTGGTACTTCCGAAACCGCGACCAGGAGCAAACGGTTGAGCGCTCCCCCGCCCAGGAGGCGAGGTGGGAGGTCGAATGCAAAGGCGGCGGCGCGTACCTCGGCCTCGGCGAGGAGGGCGAGTGGATCACAGCCGACCCGCAGAGCGCCGTGATGGTCCTCGGCCCGCCACAGAGGGGCAAGACGAGCGCGGTGATGATCCCCGCCGTGATGAGCGCCTGCGGACCCGTGATCAGCACGAGCACGAAGCCCGACGTGATGAAACAGACACGGAAAGCCCGCCGGCAGCTGGGCGAAGTGTGGCTGTTCGACCCCGCCGGCACCGAGAAGCTGCCAAACGGCGTCAGACGCCTACGCTGGTCCCCCGTCGCGGCCGCAACAACCTGGGATGACGCGCTGATCACGGCCAGGGCGATGACCGCCTGCACACGGGTCGGCGCGGGCACAACCGCCGAGACCCACTGGACCGAGCGCGCCACGGCCCTGCTGGCTCCCTTCCTATACGCCGCGCACCTGACCGACAAGCCGATCGAGGAGGTCCTGCGCTGGACCCTGCACCAAGACCCCAGCAAGGCTCTGGAAGTCCTCGCCGACCAGGCACATGAGATCGCCGCCGCCGTCCTCGTCGGGATCGAGCGCACCGACGCAAGGGAGCGCTCCAGCATCTTCAGCGCCACCGCCGGCGTACTCGCCGCCTACAACGCCGACGCAACAAGAGCGACCGCGAAGGACCCGAACTTCGACCCCAAGCAGTTCGTGGAAAGCGCGGACACGATCTACATCACCGCCCCCGAGCAACACCAGGCGCTATGCGCCCCCCTGATCGTCGGCCTGCTCGAGCAGATCCGCCACGCCACCTACGAGTACTCCGCCCGGAGAGAGCGCAGAGGCCTGTACGCAGGCCAGCGGATGCTGTGGGCGCTCGACGAGATCGCGAACATCGCCCCAATCCACGACCTCCCCGCGCTCGTCTCCCAGGCCGGCGGGCAGAACCTGCAAGTGATGATCGGCCTGCAGGACCTTACCCAGGCGAGGACCAGATGGGGGGACGCGGCAGCGGAGGGCTTCATGAGCCTCTTCCAAACGAGGCTGATCCTGGAGGGCATCGGCGACAGTAGAACCCTCGAATCGATCTCAATCGCAATCGGCGAGTACGACCGCGACATCATCAGCACCTCAACCGGCCAGAGCGAGAAAACCGACGAATGGTTCGGCCCACACAACCAAAGCGACAGCATCAGCTACCAAACCCACCGCCAACGCATCCTCACCCCCGGCGACATCGCCCAACCCCCCGAAGGCCACGCCCTCCTCCTCCGCGGCGCAACCTGGGACCTCATCCAACTCACCCCCTGGCACGCATACGAGCCCTGGAGAAGCATCGCCAACCCGCCGAGCTGAACCGGATCGACCCAGACCACCGACATCAGGGCGAGCGCTCTCGCTGCGAAGCTTCCGTCCATACATCTCGGTGACGAGCGTTACGAGCGGTGAGATAGGCTCGGCGCGCCGGCTTGGAGGTTCGGCCGGCGGCGAACGCGCCGCCGCATCGACGACGACAGCACTGGAGATGAGCATGCGATCGATAGTCATTCTGCGCAGCATGGTCGTGGGCGCCACTTGTGCGAGCCTGCTCGCCGGCGGCGCCGTGGCGCAGGCCGAGTTGCCCGTCCCGCTACCGGGTTTCGGGCTCGAGCCGACGGTACACCACGCCAAACCAGCGAAGAAGTCCCACTCCAAGACGAAGAAACCGGTCGGCAAGCCGGGTCCGCGAGGACCGCAGGGACCACAAGGCATGGCGGGCCCGCAGGGACCACAAGGCGTGGCCGGGCCGACCGGGCCCCAGGGCGTTCAGGGACCCCCGGGCCCGGGCGCGACCAAGTTCTTCCTCTCCGAGGCGCCGACCGCCAACGACGAAGTCCATCCCCTCCTGACGGTTGGGCCGATACAGCTCGGCATCGCCTGTCAGCCTGGGACGGCTGCCGGCGACGTCAAGTTCATCGTCTCGGAGTCGATCCCGAATCCGCTCACGGTGGCCGAGTTTGGATTCAATACCGAAAAAGGTACGCCCAACCCGTTTGATTTCGACGGCACAACGCCAGCCAAGGCTCCCGTCGTCGAAGAAAAGAATTTTGAATCAAATGATAGGTTCGACACCGCCGGTGACATCATGATCAGCGCGAATGGAACCACCACGTGGCTCGATCTCATGTACGGCGTCGTCGGAGCGACCTACCAGGCCGGTACTCCGGCGCATTGCTACATGAGCGGCATCGAGCTGTAGGACCGCTTCACCCGGGGGCTCGGAAGACGACAGCGGCGCGGCCTAATGCTCAATGAGCAGGCCGCGCCGGCACATCAGCCCGCACAAAACCCCCCGCAAGACAGCGGCGAGCGATACCCCGCCAGCTTAGCGCCTAAACCTTGACGACTCCCCAACTCCTTCGAGATAGTCGAAGGATGCCCGGAACGGAGTCTGAGCCCCAGAGAAGACGGTCGTTGTTCGGTGTCCACAGCGAGTATGTAGACGCCCTCGAACGGAGGCTGACCGAGACGGAGCATTTCCTTGCCGAGGCAAAGCACGAGAACGAGGGCCTGGACGAGGATCTCCACTCCGCGCAACTGGCCCTGAGAGAGACGGCCGGCTGGTCCGAGCGCTTGCCGGAGGCGTTGGAGACGTTCGCGTCCCTGGCGGCGGGCGAGCTGCCCGAGAAGTACGCCGAACAGGCCTTGGCGGAGGCGGTGCTGGACCTCGCGGGCGAGCACCTCCTCGCAAGCGTGGACATCAAGCACGGCGACACAGCGGGCAAGCTGGAGCACGAAACCACGCGCAACGAGCAGGGCCGCCCGATCCGCACAACGGTCCGCGCGGGCACCAACGCGGTGAACTGCACCTGGCAACCGGCCGTGGAGGCGGGCCCGGACACGGCCGAGGTCGTGGAATCCCTGGCGACGGCTGTCGTGTGCTCCCTGGCCGGCGTGAAGAACGCGCGCGCCGAGCGCGACACGGTGACCCAGCTGGGCGACAGGAGATCCCTCGCAAGGCATGTGGCCCTGCGCCAGCGCGAGGGACACCCAATAGAGCTGCTGAACGTGACGGTCGACCGAGAGAGCGCGACCGCCTACCGGGAGCTGTTCGGCCGCATGGCATGGTCGGCAGCCCTCGCGCAGACCGCGGCGATCCTGGACGACCTCGCCCGCGGCCACGGCGGCCAGGCCTATCAGCAAGCCGACCGCGAGTTCAGGATGCTGGTCGACGCGACGGACGCCGAGCAGGCATGCGAGCTGGCCGAAGCGGCGCTCACAGACCAGGAGGGCATGGTGTTCCGAATAGAGATCGCGCGCCGATGAGGATCGGTGTGGCGATCACGAACCGGGTGACATCAAAGGTCAGCGGCATGGAGAAGAGCTATGCCCCGGTCTGCGGAGACCTGTGCGAAGGCTGGACGTTGGTCGCCCGCGACGACCTCGCGAGCACCCCCGAGCGGCTGCAGCTGATCGGCAAACGCTACGCGTACGTAGCCCTGATCGAAGCCGGTCAGCTGCTGCTGGTCGGCGCGAGGGAGCGCAAGCCGTGGGATGGCAGCGACGAGGACGTGCTGCGAAACCGAAGGTATTACGAGCAGTTCGAGCAATCCCACGAGAACCTCAACTCAGCTGTCCTCGCGCTCCTTGAAGACCGCTGGCGGGAGGCGCACGCCCGCCGCGCCGCGAGCAGAAGCGCCCAGATCGAGCGCTGGCGGAAGCTGAACCGGATCCGGGGTTTCATCGCGCGCGAGCAGGGCGCGCTCGTGAAGCTCGCCGAGCAGCCGTGGGACCAAGATCGCCTCACCGAAGGCCAGTTGGTATTGCTGACGAAGGACCCAAGTGCGACGGCCGCGGCCGCCAAGGACTTCGTCTACCGCCTCCCAAACCTCGACGTCGCGTTACGTGTGGAGGACTCAGGCGTTGGCGAGCTGGTGATCGACTGCGGCGAGGAGGACATAGTCCGCGTCGAGCGCTACCTAAAAGCCCAAAAGGACAGGCCCCTGCGCCTGACCTTGGACAGCGATGAAACGGATCGCCAGATCGACAGGGAAGCATGGACGCTGAGGGAAGCCGCGAAAGACGACCGCCTCCGGGCCCTAATCGCCAACCCGGCCCTCGCGAGCACGAGGCCGGCAAGGGGCAACGTCGCGTTCTTCAACGAGCACCTCGACGAGAGCCAGCAGCACGTAGTGCGCGCCGCGATCTCCGCCGACGACCTGCTGATCGTGCAGGGTCCGCCCGGCACCGGCAAGACTACGGCGATCTGCGAGATCGTCAGACAGGCCCTCGCGAGGGATCCCCACGCCCAGATCCTGATTGCGGCGCAGACACATCAGGCCGTCGACAACGTGCTGCTGCGCCTCGCGAATGAAGACCCGAACCTGCCGATCGCGCGGGTCGCGAGCGTTCACACGGTCGACCGTGTGAACACGACGATCCGGGAGCGCTACTGGACGCAGACACCGGAACCGTGGCACCCCCCGATCGTCAGGCGCGCAATCGCCTACCGCCAGTTGATCGACGCCCAGACGACGGCGGGTGACCGTACCGAGGACGAGACGATGCGCCGGGTGCTCGCGATCCAGGAGGACTACCTCGCTTCGATCGGCCCGCAGCAAACCCCACAGGAGCGACTGGCCCAGGCCAGGGTGATCGCGGGCACGTGCGCGGGCGTGCAGAGTAACCAGGAGGCCCGCGAGCGAACGTTCTCAATGGCGATCCTCGAGGAGGCGGGTAAGGCGAGCGCGCCGGAGGCGCTGATGATCGCGTTGCGTGCGCAAAAGACTGTCCTCGTCGGCGACAGCCGCCAGCTCCCCCCGCACATTTGGGACCCGATGCGCGACGTCCTGCGCAACCCCAGCAAGCTGCAGACCCAGAATCAAGCCCGCGAGGACGAGGCAAAGGAGCTGCGCGCCGCGATCGAAGCCCTCGGCAGCACCTCGCAAGAGCGCGAGCGCGCCGACCAGCAGACCCTCTTCGACCACTTCGCCGACCGTCTGAAGGACACGCCACACGAGACGGCGTTGAGCACGCAGTACCGGATGCTCCCCGAGATCGGCGAGATCGTAAGCGAGGTCTTCTACAAAGACATCGGCGGCCTCAAGCACGGTCGCCGCCGCCCGATCGACCCCCGCGTCGAGGCCTTCGCCAAAGGCGCCCGCGTGCGCCTGATCGACATCCCGGGAAAGGAGGAGTACGACGGCAAGAGCAAGCACCGCAGCGCCGAGGTCGACCACATCCAACGAGAGCTCGCCGCCCTGCAAGAGGCCGCCGCCCACACAGGCCCGCCCCGAAAGGGCCCCGAGCGCCTCGGCGTCGCCGTCATCACCCCATACGCCGCGCAGGCGCGCAGGCTGCGCGCGAACCTCGACCTCACCAGATACCCCGCGCTGAACGTGAGGATTGGCATCGTCGACCGCTTTCAGGGCGACGAGGACCAGGTCGTGATCCTCAGCATCGCCGCGACGACCGTCGCCGGTTTCCTCAAGGTCCCCAACAGGATCAACGTCGCGATCAGCCGCGCGAAAGACCTCCTCATCCTCACTACCAGCCTCCCCGCCGCAATGCAAGGACGCATCGGCCAGCCATTACAAGACGTCGCGAGCTTCATCGACGGGCAGGTCAAAGACGGCGACCAGGGCTACGAAATCCGCCGCGCCCGACCCTCCACAGCCCGGCCATCCAAGGGACGCCCACCTCGCGAACCCCGGCCCGGCGACCCACAGCAACGACGCGACCCACAACAGCGCCGGCAACAACAACGGCGGCGAGGGCGAGCGGCATGAGCGCCCGCGCCCAGACGGTCTGCGCGATCCCGATCCAGATCCCCGTCCACAGGATCAGGGTCACAGCCCGCTGTCTTGCGACCGGCGGCCCCGTCCACACCGCCGCCCTGCGCCTCGCCGACTACTGGGGCGAGAGCCCCGAAGAGATCGCCGAGGTCCTCGGCCTGCGGATCCCCCGAACAGAGCGACTCCTCGCCGACCTCGAACGAGGCGGCGAGCCGATCGAACGCGACTTCGTCCTCTGGGTCGACCACGCCCGCGAAAACGTCCTCCCCTACAGCGCCCTCTCAGGCGTCGCCGTCAGACCCAGCAAATACGGCCCCTTCACGCTCCCCGTCGACCCCCCGACCCCACAGCGGTTGCAGTACATGGGCCTCGACGCGGGCCTCCTCTCCTGGGACCTCGGCCTCGAAGGCCACGTAGAGGTGCTCGAAGTGATCGACGCCGTCGCCGACATCCGCAACAACAAAGCGCTCCCCCATGTCCTGCGCCTCCCCGACACCCAGCTCGTGATCGCCGAACGTAAGCCCACATACCAGTTCTCGGTGGCCCAGCACGGAGTGATCGACCCCGAGCTGACCGGCTGGGCACGCAACCTCTACACCGACGATTTGGAAAGGCTTGTCCACTCCTCGGAGCTGGCCGCCGCCGCGACCGCCGACACCGACGAGGGCACCGCCACCACCGCCGCGCAGGCCAAGCATCAGAACCCCGCCGACCTGACGAGCCGCGGCCGCTGGCAAACCCTCGAACCCCACCCCGGCATCCTGCGCGAGCAGATAAAAGAAGCCGCGGGACAGGCCGAGACCCGCCTGATCCTCGCCGCCCCCGACCTCCGCAACATCCCAACATGGCTCCAGGAAACACTCAGCGAGACGCACGACCGTGACGTCCAGATCGTCCTTTGCCCCGCCAAGGACGACCTCACCCCGAAAAAGGCCCCGTTCGAGTTCACGACGAGCCCCGACCCGAGCCGCCGCGCCCAACCCCTGACCCTCCTCGCCGACGACACCCACGCAGTCGTGCACTCAGACCCCGACGCGACCCTCGACCGCCGCGCGACACCGACCCGCCAGCACCTGCACGCAACCCACGACGACGGCGCGATCAGCGCGGCCCTCGACCGTCTGCACCTCAAACGCCTGCGCCCCCGCGCCCAACGCCACAAGCCAAGACAACAGACGATCGCAACGATGCTCCGCCAAGCCCTCACCGACCTCGAAAACGAACTGCCCAAGACCATCACCCCACAAATCCAGGCCGCCGACGAGCAATTCGCGCTGGAGACGATCGCCCGCCAGCGCGACCCCGAGAGCCCCGACGGCGCCGCCCGCAAGATCGCCGCCGGCCTCGCCTGGGAGCGCGCCCTCATAACCCTCGCCCACCACCTCGCCACCGAGCACGACCACATCCATGTCCTGGCCGAACGCTGGAAGCCGCAAGACGTCAACCTCGACCTCGACCTGATCATCGCCGACGACACCAAGCACACCGTCTGGATCCTCGACGCCAAGAACGCAAACCCAACCAACGACCAGCTGCACAAAATGAAAGCCCAGATCAATCTCCTCCGCCAGGCCCCCGACCTGACCAAAGGCCGCGCGATCACCGGCGTGATCGTCCACCGCAAGCGTCAGCTCGACCCCCCGATCCAGCCGACCGAGCACGACAAGATCCTCCGCGCCACAGCCCAGCGCCTCTCCGACCTCCTCCTCGCGAAACGTCTCCCGGGCGAGCGCCATCGCTTCAGCTCACCTGTTGGTAGCAAGCCGCCTCCCCCGTCCCAGCCTGCCCTGCGCCCCGACTCAGGCGGCCGTCGCGAGCGGCTCGCCTGACGCTGCGGGAACCTGGGTCTCGTCGTCCTGGACGAGCTCGAGCGGTCGGGCGCGCCTTGCGTCGAGGCCTGCCGCCGTGAGGATGTCCTGCTCGATCTGCATCGCCGTCTCTGGGTTTGCTTCCAAGAACGTCTTGGCGTCTTTGAGGCCTTGGCCGATGCGCTGCTGACCATAGGAGTAATGCGCGCCGGACCTGGACAAGATGTCGTAGCGCAGGCCGAGATCGAGCAGGCAACCAGCCGTGGAGATGCCGCGCCCGTACTCGATGTCGAACTCGGCTTGGCGGAACGGCGCGGCGACCTTGTTCTTGACGACCTTTACGCGTACGCGGTTGCCAACTGCCTCGGTTCCCTCCTTGAGCGTCTGGATGCGGCGGATGTCAAGGCGCTGGGAGGCATAGAACTTCAATGCGCGCCCGCCGGGCTGGGTCTCCGGCGAGCCGTATACCACGCCGATCTTCTCGCGGATCTGGTTGGTGAGCAGGCATAGTGTCTGGGTGCGGTTCAGGTTGCCCGCGAGCTTGCGCATCGCCAGGGACATCATCCGCGCCTGGGCGCCGACCGTCGTATCGCCCATCTGTCCTTCGAGTTCCTTGCGCGGGATCAACGCGGCGACGGAGTCGATCGCGACGATGTCCAGCGCACCGGAGCGCACGAGAATGTCGGCGATCTCCAGTCCCTGCTCGCCGTAGTCAGGCTGGGAGACGAGCAACTCGTCGATGTCGACGCCGATCTCACGGGCGTAGGAGGGGTCCATCGCGTGCTCGGCGTCGATGAACGCACACACACCGCCGAGCTTCTGCGCCTCGGCGAGTACGTGATAGACGAGTGTCGTCTTGCCGGAGGACTCCGGCCCGAACACTTCCACGATCCGTCCTCTCGGCACGCCGCCGATCCCGAGCGCTAGATCGAGCGAGAGCGCTCCTGTGGGGATCGCGTCGCAGCGTACCTGGGCGCCCTCATCGCCCATGCGCATGACGGTGCCCTCGCCGAACTCGCGCTCGAGGTGCTTCAGCGCGCCCTGCAGGGCAAGCTCCCGCGTCATCGCGGCGTTCTGCTGGTCATCAGCTACAGCGGACATGGTGATTCTCCTTCGGTCAGGGATCGGGATGGACCGAACAAGCTAGGCCGCGCTTGGGACGAAATCCGTGATCGAGGTCGCCAGATCCCGCCTTCGCGGTTGCGGATGGCACGGCCGCCCCGAAGGGGCGAGTCGCTTGGATGCCCCGGCAAAGTTGGCGCGCAAACGCTCATGCATTTGCCGGTGAAGGCACGCAATCGCCCCCCCCCGAGAGCGCAGTTGCCCCCGGTCTGCAAGCCCAGAACATGCAGTTGCCCGGGGCCGAAAAGACCGGGTGACTGCGCGCCGGATGGCTGCAGTTTGGCTTCCTAGAGCCGAACTGCGCCGCCTCAGCAGGACCGCGGCGCCGTTCGCCGGCGTCAGAGAGCGCAGTGGCTTGACGGACCTCGCCTGAGCGCTACTCTCGATCTCTTCTTCTTTCCGCTTCCCTGAGCCATTCGGCACCTGCCGACCCCTCATAGCCCGCTATCCGCGAGCACCGAAGCAGACTCTCCCCCGCTATCGGCGGGTCGATACATCGTCTCTTGAGATTGGCCTCGGCCTGTCTCATCAGAAGGCCTGTCTCATCAGAAGGCCTGTCTCATCAGAGGAACCCATCCCGCTGGCATAGATGCCGGCTACATCAACAAAACAAAGGAGCGATCATGTTCTCAGGACGATCGACGACGGACGAGGTCAAGCAAGGCGCCGTATCTCAGTCGGTGCAGGAGTTGTGCGAGCTGCGGCTCGATGCGATCGAACCGAACCTATCGCAGCCACGTCGTCATTTCGACGAGGCGACGCTGCAGGGGCTGGCGGACTCGATTGGCGAGCGGGGTGTGCTGCAGCCGGTGCTGGTACATCGAATCGGGGAAGGACGGTATGAGCTGATCGCGGGAGAGCGACGCTGGCGAGCGGCTCGGATCGCGGGCCTGCAGAGCATCCCTGCGTTGGTCTCTCGGTACGACGATGCGGCGGCGCTGGAGGTGGGGCTGATCGAGAATATGGCCCGGGAGGATCTGAGCCCTGTGGAAGAGGCGCGGGCGTGCGCGACGCTGATCGCGGAGCTGGGCCTGAGTCATGAGCAGGTGGGTAAGCGTGTGGGGCGCACGCGTGGTGTCGTGACGAATCTGGTGCGGCTGCTGAACCTCTCGGAGGAGGTCCTCGAGCTCCTTGACGGCAGGGAGCTGAGGGAGGGTCACGGGCGCGCGTTGCTGATGGTCAACGATCTCGATACCCGGGTGGAGCTGGCTCGCATGGCGGCGCAGGAGGGATGGTCGGTGCGAGCGCTCGAAGCTCGCGCGCATGAAGCGCGGGCGCGCGAAATGAACGTCGATGTACCGACCACGCAGGCGGCCGACAACCAACAGGCCGCCGAGAACCCACAGGACGCCGACAACCCGCAGGATGCCGATGACCGGCGGGCCGGCGATGGTGGGGGGCGCGAAGCGAGGCTGCTCGAGCGCGTGGTGGGTCCGGATCTGAACCTCGTCGAGAAGGCTCGTGCTTGCGCGATGCTGACCGGCGAGCTGGGTCTGAGCCCGGAGCAGGTCGCTGAGCGTGTGGGACGTAGCCGCAGTGCGATCGCGAACCTGATGCGCTTGTTGAACCTGTCGGAGGAGATTCTGGAGCTTGTGGCACGGGGGGAGCTGGGCATACGTCACGGGCGGGCGCTCTTGCGGGTCAAGGATGTGCGGGTGCGCGATGAGCTTGCTCGTATGGCGGTGCAGGAGAGATGGTCGGTGCGGGCACTCGAAGCTAAGGCCCTGGGCGAGGATGAGAAGCGTGGGCCTGAGCTCGATGGGGCTGTCCAGACGATGGCCCGAGGGTGGGGCGAGCTACTCGGTATCGAGGTGCGGGTCCGTCCGATGGCTTCTGGGCGTGTGCAGTTGGAGGTGCAGTTTGGTTCTGCTGAGACGGCGATTGCTCTGGCCGAACGCCTGAGCGCTGCTGCCGTCTGTCGCTAAACACAGGGCCGCTTCAAGGGCGGCCATAGACAAAGAGAGGAGGGACTTCAATGTCCCCCGTATATGTATCCCCCGAAGGGGGGTCGGATCCCTTTGCGCCGCTTGGGGCGCTGATCGCGTGGGTCGCGAGCACGACGGCGCATGTGGCGTTGGGTGTGTTGTTGGGTTGGGGCGTGGCGCGGCTGATGCGCTCGCGGCAGCTGAGCTGGAGCTGGGCGGCGGTGGCGCTCGTCGGTATCTGGATCGCGCGTCCGCTGTTGGGCGGCCTTGCGCTGACGCTGGGTGTCGCTGCGTTTGGTGCCGCGCGTCGTGGTCGTCGGTGGCGACGCGAAGACATCGAGATCGGTGGCGATGTGGCGCAGATTGTCCGGAGCTTCCTCGGACCGCTGGATGTTGCGCGTAGCCTGCAGAGCAGGATCAGTCTGCAGCGGCTGTCCAGCCGTGCTGGCGGGACCTCGTGGTTTCAGGGCAGCGAGCTGTTGATCGGCGAGGAGCAGGATGGGCATCTGGTCCGGGTCCCGCTGGGTGGTCCGACCAGGGGTACGCATACGCTCGTGGTCGGGGCTACTGGCTCGGGCAAGACGGTCACGATGACGTGGATGTCGGTGCGTGCGATCGAGCATGGCATGGGCGCGATCGTGGTCGACCCGAAGGGCGATCGTGACCTGTGCCGTGAGCTGCGCGACGCGGCGCAGAGCGCTGGCAGGCGGTTCGTCGAATGGGCTCCACAGGGGCCGTCGGTTTACAACCCCTATGGTCGGGGCTCGGAGACGGAGATCGCCGACAAGGTGCTGGCTGGCGAGCGCTTCACCGAGCCGCATTATCTGCGCCAGGCGCAGCGCTATATCGGCCATGAGATTCGCCTGCTGAGGGAGGCGGACAGTCCGATCGGCTTGGCGAAGATCGTGCGCTATCTCGAGCCGCTGGAGCTTGAAGTGCTGGCGCGCGGTCTGTCCGGGGAGCGTGTCGAGCGGGCGCTGAGCTACCTAGGAGGCCTGAGCTCTCGCCAGGAAGAAGGCCTGTCGGGAGTCAGGGACCGGCTGGCGATCATGGCCGAGTCGGATATCGGACCGTGGCTTGACCCGGAGACACGGGGCGTGGAGCAGCTCGACCTTTTGCAGGCGGCGGAAGGAAGGGCGGTTGTGTACTTCAACCTGGAAGCTGACCGTCGGCCGCTGCTGGCCGAGATGCTGGGTGCGGGGATTGTGCAAGACCTGCAGACGATGGTCGCGGAGCTGCAGGGCCGGCCGATACCGACGCTGGTGATGATCGACGAGTTCTCGGCGATCGCGCCGGAGCGTGTGGCGGGTCTGTTCGGCAGGGCAAGCGGCGCGGGCGTGAGCCTGCTGCTGGGCACCCAGGAGGTCTCGGATCTGTGCTTGCCTGGACGGGAGCGGCTGCTCGAGCAGGTCTTGGGCAACCTGTCGGCCCTGATCGCCCATCGCCAGATGGTCCCCGACTCGGCAATGCTGCTGGCCGGGGTCGCTGGCACCGAAGGGTCCTGGACGGGGAGCGTGGCCAGCGATGGCCGCAGTACCCGCTCGCGGGGACGGGAGTATCTGTTCCACCCCGACGACATGAAAAGGATGCGTCCTGGTCACGCTGCGGTGATCGTGCCGACGGGCGAGTCCCCGGTGTCTGACACACGGATCTTCTCGTTGAAAGGAGGATCGAGATGACGGCTGCAAGGTATGTTCCCAAGCAGGTGGTGCAGAAGGCGGCGTTGAGCGCGTGGATCGCGAGACTGGGCGCGGTGACGCCCGAGGCGGTGGCCGAGCGCGAGCAGATACCGGTGGCGCAAGCCCGGGAGCAACTGGATGAGGCTACGGGGTTGGGGCTTCTGGAGCGCAAGCCGATCTTGGTTGGCTATTCCGCGCTCTACATGATCACGAGTGCCGGTCGGAAGCTGGCGCGCAAGCATCAGGACGCCGGGAACTATCGATACCCCAGCGGAATCAATAGGTGCCATGTCACGATCAAAAACGCCCGGCATCTGATCGCGTGCGCGAGCGTGGCAGCAGCAATGGAGCGTCGCTATCCCGATCATCGGGTCTGCGGGGAGCTTGAGCTGCGTAGGGATGAGCGCGAGCAGGGACGCCGGCTCATCACTATGGATATCCAAAACCGCAATGGAAGACGATTCCACTCCCCCGACATCATGATCTGGCCGCCAGGTGCACCGGGGGGAATAGACGCCGAGAAAGATGCAGATGCAGAGCCAGAGGTATCTCCACTACCAATCGCGGTGGAGGTCGAGTTGACGAAGAAGTCGAAGGAGGAACTGACCGGGATCTGCCGAGCGCTGGCCCGTTGCCGTCATATACAGGGCACATTGTATTTCGCAGAGACCCAGAAAATCGAGGAAAAGCTCCTCGAGACTATCGAGCAGCTCAAGGCACAGGAGGTGATCATCGTCAATCCCTTGAGTGAGATTGTCAGCTCACTCCCGGGCTTCGACCTTTCCTAGCACCAGCGACAGGCCTCGTCACCACCGTGTGACGAGGCCCCGCTGCTCTTTTTGCGTTTAATGACCAAAGGTCAGTGGGATGGTCTTGGTGATGGCATGGCCGCCACAGGGCAGGTAGCTCAATCTGATGTGTGCGCGGATGCGCCCGTATCGCTTGACGGCGCGCTTGGCAACCGGCGTCAGCTCGACTTCGAGCGTTACGCGACCCTCTTTGCGAGCGGATACTTTGGTGCGTTTGATCTCATAACCGTCGGCGCTGATTTTGCCGGCCTTTGGCACGGCGAGCGTTAGCACTTCCTTGGATTGTCCTCGTGATACTCGATAGAGGACCTTGAATGTCGTGTGTTGCGGTACTCGCTGTATCTGGTGCAGCCTGTCTAGAGGCTTGGTCTTACGTTGATCATATCGGTCACCTGTCGTTCTTATCGGTGGCGTAGAGAGAACCTACGCGTGGCGAGGTGGCGTCCAGGAGCATGAGGCGCTCGGCGAATACACTGACTGCCTCGCGCTCGCGCTGGATGTCCTGCGACTCCCAGCATCCGGACTCCAGACGTCCCTCGATGATTACGGTGGACCCTGTGTATAGAAAGGGCGCGATGTTCTTAACTTGCGCGCCGAGGATGAGCACATCGAAGGTGTTTAGACGATGCTCCTCGCTGCCCTCGAGCCGCTGCTCGGTTATGCACTCTAGGCGCAGAAAGCAGGCGAGATCGCCGTCCACGAGCTCCCGGATATCGGGGTCCCGCGCGAGGCTTCCGCTCAACAAGACATGATTGACGCCGGAATCTAACATGATGCCGCTCCTGGTTGGCCGTTGATGGATTGGATCGATGCAAGCTACTCAGAGCTTGGGACGGTTCTCGATCTTCCGCGGATCTTGGCCCGAGATCGTGTTAATCGGGCCGGCCCTTAAGGGCCGGCCCATCGCCCAAAATGGGCCCGAAAATGAATTGCGTCCCAAGCGGGCCGTAGCTTTGATGGCCCGGCAATCACAGGAGGCGAAAGCGATGCTCGCACGAACCAAGACGTTTACGATTGACGATCTGCAGACCAGGCAGGTGACCGTCGAGGTGGATATCAGGATGGGGTTACCCGCGTTTAGGATCGTGGGTCTTGCCGATGCTTCGGTGCGCGAGGCACGCGAGCGAGTGCAGGCGGCGATCCACAACTCGGGATATGAGTTCCCCATGAGTAAGATCACGGTCAGCCTCGCTCCCGCGAGTTTGCCGAAGGTGGGTCCGGGGTTGGATCTGGCGGTCGCGTGCGGTGTATTGGCGGCAAGCAATCAGCTGCCAAAGGATCGCTTGGAGAATCATGTCTTGTTCGGTGAGCTCGCGCTCGATGGCAGCGTGCGGGGTTGCCAGGGAACGTTGGCTGTCGCACAGGCATGCGTCGAGACGGGGGTGCAGTCGCTCCTGCTCGCCCCCGAGGGCGCACAAGAGGCGATGCTCGTGGAGGAGCTGCAGATCGCGCCCGTGCGGCATCTGAAAAGTGCGGTGCGCGTGCTCAAAGGCCATTTGCCGGACGCGCTGCCCGATCCCGCAGCTCCCGAGCATGCCGGATCGGCTGGCGAGGTGAGTGCGAGTGCGAGTGGCACAGGCCTGGACTTGAGTGATGTTCGTGGCCAGCACCACGCGGTCCGGGCGGTGATCGTGGCGGCGGCCGGCGGGCACAACTGCCTGCTGAGTGGCTCGCCGGGGACGGGCAAGACGATGCTCGCCCAGCGCGTCCCGTCAATCCTGCCGGAGCTCAGCCGCCCGGAGGCGATCGAGGTGACGCGTATCCACAGCATCGCGGGCGAGATGGAAGGCGAGCTGGCGACGAGTAGGCCTTTCCGGGCGCCGCATCATTCGATCACGACCGCGGGGTTGGTGGGAGGCGCCATCGCGGGGCGAGTCGGGGAGGTTGTGCTCGCCCACCGGGGTGTGCTGTTCCTCGACGAGCTCTCGGAGTTCGCCAAGCCGACCTTGGAGGCGCTACGCCAACCGCTGGAGGATGGGCGCGTGGCGATTGCTCGGGCGGGGCATTCAACGGTGTACCCGGCGCGGTTCATGCTGATCGCCGCTACAAATCCTTGCCCGTGCGGGTATGCGGGCGACGGTCCGCGCTGTCGTTGCAGCGAAACCGACCTTGCGCGCCACCGGCGCAAATTGAGCGGCCCGCTGCTGGATAGGATCGACCTGCAGGCCAAGCTCGAGAATGCAGGCCACGAGGGACTCAGCGCCCCGTCCTGGACGAGTTCGGAGAAGGCACGCGAGCGCGTGATCGAAGCCCGCGAACGTCAAGCACACAGGATCCAGGGCGAGACCATCACGCCGAACGCGCATCTGGATGTGCAGACCCTCCAGCGACATGCGCGATTGGACGAGCAGGGACAGCGAATGCTGGACGACGCTCAGACTCGTGGCATGTTGAGCGCGCGTGGACAGAACCGGACGCTACGTGTGGCCCGCACGATCGCCGACTTGAACCGCTGTGAGCGAGTACGAGCGCACGATGTCGGCGTGGCGCTGTCGTTGCGACCGGAGATCGGGCTGGGCGGCAGCCGGGATACGTGAGGGAGACGCGAGATGACGAACACAATCGAGGATGCATGTAGAGCTTGCCGGCGTCGCAGCTGGCTGCTGGGCGAGCTGAGCAGGCTGCTTGACTATCACAGGACAGACCTCGAGAAGCTGCTGGGGCTGCTCGCGCTGGATGACCGCGCACTGATCCAGACGATTGCTGGTAGGCGTCGGCAAGAATTGACGGAGCGCTGGGAGCACTTTGAGCTCGACGAGCTCGAAGGAAAGCCAGGCGTGCAGAGCATCTGCAAGCACAGCCCCGGTTATCCGCGCGCGCTCCGTGACCATGAAGCAGCACCCAGGATGCTGCATGTAGTCGGTGGTCGCGGACGCCTGAAGCGGCTCACGACAAAGCTGGCGGTGGCGATCGTGGGCAGTCAGCGGCCGACGGACTATGGGCTCGAAATGGCACGCTGCATCGCCCGCGGGCTGGCCGCGAGCGGTGTGACGGTCGTGAGCGGGCTCGCGAACGGGATCGCCGCAGCGGCGCATGCGGGGGCCCTGGAAGTCAACGGGCCGACCATCACCGCGATGGCCGGCGGCGTGGATGTGATCAAACCGGCAAGCAAGCGCGGGCTCTACGAGCGAGTGATAGCCGGCGGGTGCGCGGTGGCGGAGCTACCGTGCGGGTTTCAGGAGCAGCGCTGGTGTGCGCCGGCGCGGGCACGCGTGGTCGCGGGCCTCACGCGACTGACGATCCTCATCGAGGCCGATGAGAACCCGCGCGAGCTGGTCGGCGCGCGCGCCGCACAAGCCTTGGGCCAAACGGTCGCGGCAGTTCCAGGGCAGGTGACCTCGCCGGCGAGCAGGGGCACGAATATGCTGTTGATGGAAGACGCGCTGATGGTGCGGGGGCCGCAGGATGCACTAGACCTGATCGATGCGCTGAGCTGGCCTCGCGAACGGAGGCCGGCCTTACCGGAGCGCCCCCCGCTGGAGCCCCGGTTGCAGGCGGTGCTGGAGCAGGTCGGCGCGGGTGCAGACACGCCGGGCAAGCTGACGTCCACTGGGCCGATCGCCGCCGGGGAGGGGTTGCTTGCCCTGACGGAGCTGGAGGTGATGGGCCTGCTGGCCAGGGGCGATGGCGGACGATATGTGCTGCGCGAGAGCCTGGCCGGGCGCTGCTGACTCGAGGCGGCGCGCAACCTCGTATCGTTATCGGTGCCCCATCCGGTGGCGAGCTGGCCGGGGGGCCATGACGCAGAGTTCAACGACATGAGGTTATGAGCAGGAGCGAGCAATCCCATCGTACTTCAGTTTGTAGCGCGATAGTAGCTATCACTGTTGTCCTCGCGCTGATCGGGGCCGCCGGCGCGCACGCCGGAACGTATGTGATCAACAACTGCCCCTCGGCGGGCAACGGCAACGCCGGATCATGGTCCGTGTTCGGCAGTCCCCAGAACGTCAAGGGAACCTGTAGCGGCGGGTCGGGCGACTACATCGGGCCACGGGGCGGGAGCATGAGTCCGGGGGCTTTCGCAGGCGTACAGATAGCCGCGCCGTCGGGGATCACGATCCGTGAAGCAAAGATCTGGTGGCAGGCCTCCCATCAAGTTTCCGGGGCTGACACGTTCGCGGTCGCCTATGACAGCGGTGGGGTCGTCGCCGAAAGCACCACCCCGTTGGGTGCGGGAAACCCGGACACCTTCGTGCTTTCCTCCACAACAACGGAGTTGACGCTCGCGAACTACTGCTCCAACGACGACTACGGCAACGGGTGCACGTTCGGCGGAGGCGAGAACAACATCCTCGAGCTCTACGGCGCACAGCTGACGCTGTTCGACAGCGGACTGCCGAGTGGCAGCGTGACCGGTGGCAGCCTGTCCGGTGCCGGCCCCGTGTCGGGCACCCAGTCGCTTGCATACAACGCCGCGGATGGTGGCTCGGGTGTGCGCTATGTGGAAGTGGTGGTCGATGGGCAATCGGTCGCCAAGACCGACTACATCGCGGAATGCCCGTATCAGAACTTCGCGGCGTGCCCAGCCAACGTGTCGGGCACGATCAGCTGGAACACCGGCAGCGTGACCGACGGACAGCACGAAATAGCGCTGCGGATCGTCAACGCGGGCGGGAACAGCTCGATCGTGGACGAGCATACGATCACGGTTGAGAATGGGCCGCTGCCGGTCCCGCATATCGCCAACGGCCAGTCTCCTTGCGCGGGGGAGAGCCTGAGTATCACCGTCGACGGCAAGGCCAAGCCCGCGACGGTTCCCTATGGTCGTGCTGTCACGATCAGGGGCTTTTTGCACTGCGGGAGCACACCGATCCGCGATGCGAGTATCCAGGTCACCACGGTCGCTGGCCCATCTCATGCAGCGATCGACGGCAAGGTGCAGAGCGGGCCTGATGGGTCGTTCTCCTACAAGGTCCCGACGGGCCCGGACCGGACGTTGCGCTTTGCCTATACCGCCTACAGCAACGACTCTAGCCCAGCCGCGAGCTCGACTGTCGTCCTGCATGTCCGTCCTCGGATCTCGCTGCATATCACTCCCCGCCATACTGCCAACGGTCGCTCGATGCACTGGAGCGGCACGATCGGCCCTGGACCGTATCCCAGTCAGGGAGTTACGCTCGTCACAGAAGTCCAGGAAGGCCGCCACCGCTGGAAAGCGTTTGCTCAGGTCGTGACAGACGCGAAGGGGCGATTCCGTTATAGCTACCGCTTCCACGACACGCCTCAACCTACGACCTACACGTTCCGGATCTCGCTACCGGATACGGGAGCGCAGGGCTACCCGTACACGCCGGGTTCCAGCAACTCTGTCAAAGTGCACGTCGATCCATGATGGGACCACCACTGTTGCCTGGTCCCGAAGGTCATGTAGCCGTCGCCTTCATTCGCGCTCAGAATACTAATTGGCAGGGACGCCGGTCAACTAAAGCTTGGCATGGAGATCAAGGACTCGGCGTGGTCTTGGACTCGGCGTGGTCTTGAAATTCCAACCCCGATGCTGGATGTCCTGAAGAATGATCGCCTCGTGCAGCATTTCCCACCGCCGCAACCAAAGGGCCTCAGCGAGGCACACTACACCCATAGCCAGAAAGGTGGCCGCAATCATGCCGACTGCCTCGCTGGATAGCACATCAGCTTCGTGTAGCAGCATCACAACTGCCACCGCCGGCATACAAAATATAGCAGTACGAACGCCGGCACGCCTCGCCGTCTGGTGTGGACTTTGTATCAGTATGTATTCACCGATCGGCTGCGCATCATTTATCGCCTTCCGTAGCCGCGACCACATCCACAACCCCCATAGTAACGCCAATAGCGTCACCCATGCGCCTGTTGTTAGTAGGAATGCGTAATCCCGGCTGCGTACTACCACATAGCCTGCAAGCACCAAGCCACATACAACCAGACCTATTGAGTAGCTATATAGCTGTACCCTCGCATAAGCGTTCTGCTCCCTTTGCCCGGAGCTCATCCACACTCTTTCTTACTTCGGTAGAAGCTAAGTCCGCCATCCAAAAATTGGGGTAGCACAACCGATACGCGTATGCAGTTATTTTTCTCGATATGTGATGTAGAGATCCAGCCTGCAGCCAAGATCGCGCTGGTAACAGCCGCAGCCACCGGCCACGCCTCCGGACCCGCAGCCGTAATCAGGCCGCCAACCCAGACTGCAGCTAGTTGCGAGCCCTTTTCGGCGATTTGGAGAGAGTCTGCCTTGTTGAAATTGACCTGTGCTTCGCACGAGGATTCAAGCCACTCGAAATGGCAAACAGTCGCTATGCAGAACCCGCCTGAAAAACATGGATCAGTGCCATTCGGAAGCTGCCCAGTTTCCTCCCCATACTCATCACACCAAATAGCTTTTTCCCCTTCACACAACTCTCCTTCCGCCCCACCTTCGCCCGGACTCGGAACCGCTCCAGGTGGCTGGTCGGCTCTCGCGCGTTCTTCCGCTTCTTCCTGTTCCTTCTTGGCAGCTGCTTGCCGCGCCGCTTCGCGTTCGGGAGCTCCGGCAGCCCAGTCGTTACCCAGAGTTATGGATTGGGCAGATACTTCAGTGGTATATGGCGACCCGCCGTACGAACCATTGGCATAGGCCCCCGGGGCCTCGACGGGTTGGGTTTGCAGGGGTCGTCCCAGCTGAGATACATAGCTGCTTCCGCCTGGGTTGGCTGCGCCCGAGGCCTGTTCGGTCGCAAGGCCGCCGGCGCCGAGCCATGAGTATTTCGTCGGTGGAGCGCCGTTGACCTGCACACCGAACTCGGTCGGGTTGTAGGTCGTGAGGAGTTTGGTTTCGGTTTCGCTGACCGCGGCGGTGGCGACGATATTGCCTAGCAGATCGTGCAGCTGCAGGGTCGGCGTTTCGCCGTTGTTTTGTACGGCTGCGAGGGAGCCGCTGATATCGACGATGTTTCGGGACCATTTTTTGCCCCCTTCTTCTTCGGTCCACGCGATCGCTTCTCCAGGCCCTGCATAGTGATTGATCATCGTCGAAGCGGTGGTGCCTTCGGAGACGGTCTTCTCCGTGCGTCCCGCCGGGTCGTAGGAGTATTTGGTTGTCTCCCCGTTCTGCGTCTGGCTGGCGACCTGGTTATCCACGTAGAAGCCGGCGGTGATTTCAGACCCACCTGCATCGGCCGACGGGATTTTTGTCCCATTGCCGAACGTTTCATCTTCCACGCCGGTGTCGAGCAGGCGGTTGGCTTCGTCATAAGTGTGGTTTTCGATCGTACCACCCGAGGTGGCGCACGTTTCGGTTTCTGATTTCCGCGTCGTCAGGCTCGTGCGGTTGGAGTATTCGTCATATGCATAGATACGACTCGTGCAACCTTTGCCCGCCGGTGTTTCGTTGACCTGGACCAGACGCCCCGCATTGTCATAAGCGTATTCCTCTTTGGCCAAGGTGCTGATACGGGATAGCACTTCGCCGTGGATCGACGGGACAGAAGCTTCACCGAACCACACGCATTTTTCGGTGCAGTGCGTGGTCTTTTCGTATTCGATCCCAGTCGCTTCACTGGCAGGGTTGAACACGTACTTGGCCGTCATGCCGTTCGGATAAGCCTCGCTCGTCATCCTGCCTTCAACGTCGTAGCCGGCCGTGAAAGTTCCGGCGCCGACACCGCCTTCTGGACCCAGGTCCAGAAGTTTTGTGAGCAACTTGGTGGTGGGATCGTATGAATACATCTGCGAGCCCTTTTTGCCGCCATAGCTCATTTCTTCGATCTGATTATCGTTCGCCGGCCCGGAATATGCATACTGCGCTTTGCTGCCGTCGGCGTCCGTATATTCTGTCAGCTGATCCAGGGTGTCATACACGCTTGCGATCGACTTGGTCGTTTCTCCCACGGTCGTGCTCTGTGTTGTCATGACACCGGTTTCGGGGCTATATTCATCGGTCACCTTCGGCAGTGGCGTATCGATGCTGGAGGCCTCTTCGGTCGTCGAGATACGCCCGGCGCCGTCATAGCTCATTTTCTTGGTTCGCGTCACCGACGCAAATACTTCGGTCACGACTTCCGGCTCATCCCAGACGTTATATGTATCGCTGATGGCTGGTAGTTCGGGGAGACGGCCACCCGGTTGCACGGCGGGTCGGTTTTGACAAGGTAGGTTTGCCCATTCTGGATGCCCCCCGCATGCGGGCACCGAGGCGTTCGCCGCGGAGGTGTAGTAGATCGTCTGCGCGTCGTGGGCGCTCTCACTGGTCGTCGGCGTCCACTCCAGTACCCGCGAGTTGCCACCGTCGGTCACATACATTCCTCCGTTCGGGGCGATGGCCACACCCCGTGGGCTTTTCAGCTGCCCGCTGCCGCTTCCTTCGAGCCCGAACTTGGCCAGATATTCGCCCGAAGGGGAGAACTCCTGGACCCGATCGTTATATAGATCCGAAACATACACGTCCCCGTTCACGTCCAGAGATATTCCGTCGGAGAAACGAAGCCCTCCGTCTTCTTTTCCTGATGTTCCCCACTTTGTGATGTACGTGCCCGCGGAGGTGAACTCTTGAATTCGTGATTCTTCTCCACCGACGTACACCGTCCCGTTCGGCGCCACGGCGACGGCGTCGGGCGCGACGAACTGGCCATTGCCGCTACCGGCCGAGCCAAACTGGGTCACATATCCACCGGACGCGGTGAACTCCTGCACACGGTCGGACGTGAGATCGGTCACATACACGTTCCCATTGGGCGCGACAGCGATCCCCCTCAAGGTCTTGAACTGACCATTCCCAGTGCCTTCAGAACCCCACTGCGCGATATAGGCGCCCGACGACGAGAACTCCTGCACGCGATCGTTACCCGTATCGCCCACATAAACATTCCCATTCGGCGCCACCGCGATGCTTTCCGGGCTTTTGAACTGACCATTCCCAGCACCTTCAGAACCCCACTTCGTCACATAAGCGCCCGACGAAGAGAACTCCTCCACACGATTGTTACCCGTATCCGGAACATAAATATTCCCATTCGACGCCACAGCAATCCCCCGCGGACCTTTGAACTGACCATTCCCGGTGCCTTCGGATCCAAATTGCGAACCAAAGACGAACCGTGTGCCGTAAGAAAACGTCTGAACGCGATCGTTGTACAGATCAGAGACATATGTGTTCCCATTTGCGGCGATAGATATTCCGTCCGTAAACCGGAGGCCGCCGTTTTCTTTTCCTGACGTTCCCCACTTTGTGAGATACGCGCCCCCGGAAGTGAACTCTTGAATTCGACCTTCTTCTCCGCCGACATACACCGTCCCGTTCGGCGCCACGGCGACGGCGTCGGGCGCGACGAACTGACCGTTGCCGCTACCGGCCGAGCCAAACTGGGTCACATATCCACCGGACGCGGTGAACTCCTGCACACGATCAGCGATGAGATCGGTCACATACACGTTCCCATTGGGCGCGACAGCGATCCCTCTCAAGGTCTTGAACTGACCATTCCCGGTGCCTTCGGAACCCCACTGCGCGATATAGGCGCCCGACGACGAGAACTCCTGCACGCGATCGTTACCCGTATCGCCCACATAAACATTCCCATTAGGCGCCACCGCAATGCTTTCCGGGCTTTTGAACTGACCATTCCCAGCACCTTCAGAACCCCACTTAGTCACATAAGCGCCCGACGAAGAGAACTCCTCCACACGATTGTTACCCGTATCCGGAACATAAATATTCCCATTCGACGCCACAGCGATCCCCCGCGGACCTTTGAACTGACCATTCCCGGTGCCCGATGTACCCCACTGCGCCAGATATCCTCCGGAAGGCGAAATCTCCTGGACACGGTTGTTGCCTTCGTCCGTCACATACAAGTTCCCGTTGGGAGCGAGAACAACCCCTCTGGGGCTTTTGAACTGGCCGTTTTCTTTGCCTTCCACGCCAAACGTCGACAAGAAGCTCAGCGACTGCCCGAGTTCGGGCCCACGCGATTCAATCACGTTACCGGTACTCGGTTCGTAAAGCGTGGTGCTGACGAGGTTCAGTCCTTCGGGATCGGTGGTTACCGAGGTCGGCTTGCGCAGCAGCCAGCCGAGGTTTCCCTGCCCTGAGTAAGAGGTCGCGGTCGTCCGAACGTCCGATTCTTTGCCTTCATATTCCGCGCCGTCGGTGGATTTCGTCACGAGGTTAAACTTTTCGCCCCCAGGGGCGCCTTCGTCGTAGTAGTACTTGACGTGGTTGCGTGCTTTGACTTCGCCACCGCTCGCAAGCTTGACCACATGTTGCGGCCCCCGTGTTTCCAGCAATTTGGTGCCGGGGTCGACCGATCCTTCTTTTTCTTCCTGTTCTTTTTCTTCTTTTGTTTCCCCGTTGTACCTGCTTTTCGTGTCGAGCAGTTCCGAGGCTTCCTTCGGGTTTGATTCTTTCAGCGCCGCCGCGCGGTTGTCAGCGCCGAGGCTCCTGACCACCTCGTTCGTTTCGTTATATTCGCTGGTTGAGATACCACCGGTGGGCGAGGCCTGGTTGACCGTGCGGCCCAGTTCGTCGAGGTAGGCGATCGTCGCGCGTTTGTAGTCTTTTGCGGGCCAGCCCATCGGCTCATCGGGCGGAAAGACGGCCGTCGCCAACGACTCGCCGACAACCGGTTCGGCGGGATCGTCGGTCTGGCCCCATTTTTCCAGTTCTGCTTTGGTCATTTCATGCGGGGCGCCCGTGCCCGAGAGAGGCACGTTGTAGTCGATCGTCGTTACAGAGCTCGTGCCAAGCGCCGGCGGTTCGGGCAGCGGGTTGTTCGTTGAGTACCTCGGTTCGAGCTCCTGCACGCGATTGTTGCCTGTGTCGGCAACGTAGAGGTCACCGGCAGGGTTGGCAGCTAGCGACGCGGGGTTCGAGAATTCACCATTGCCTTCGCCATTTTTACCGTATGCAACAACGAACACGCCGGCTGGGTTGAACTCCTCGATGCGATTGTTCGCGGAGTCCGCGACATATAGGTCGCCGGAGACCGGTTCCGTCGCTATCCCTCCCGGCGTTTCGAACTGGCCGCTACCCGTACCTTTGGATCCAAATTGGGCTACGTACTGCCCCGAGAGCGAGAGCTCCTGCACGCGATTGTTGCCCGAGTCGACGACATAGGCGTTTTCGCCGGAGAACGCGATCCCGTCGGGCGCTTTGAACTGGCCGTTGCCAGATCCTTCGGTCCCAAATGAGCCGATCGCTTCGCCGGTTTCTGAGAACTCCTCGACTCGACCGTTGCCCGTGTCCCCGACCCACACCTCTCCGCTCGCGGACGACGTGACCGCGCCAGACGGCACGATCGCAATGCCCTTCGGTGCGTTTAGCTGTCCCGGTTCTTTGCCATATTTGCCGAACGCTCCGGTGTATTTCCCTTCCACGTTGAACTCCTCGACCCGGCTGTTGCCACTGTCCAGGACGTACACGTTTTTGGTCGCCAGATTGATCGCGATTGCTTCCGGTTTTGAGAACTGTCCAGCCCCTGAACCGGCGATTCCCGCTTTACAAGGGCTCGTGCAGGTCTCAGGTTCCGCTTTACCGTTGCTCACGCCCCAGCCGATCGCTTTGATGAACGTCCCCGACGCGGAGAACTCCTGCACCCGCGAGTTGGCGGAATCGGCCACCCAAACGTTGCCGCTCGAGTCGATCGCGTCGCCGGCCGGCCCTTTGAACTGCCCTCCGGCTTCGCCCGCTTTACCGAACTGCAAGTGATACGCGGGCGCCACTCCCGCGAGCGCTTTGCTGGCCGCCGTGGCCGCGACCGTCGCTCCATCGGCGTTCACAGCCGTGACCTGCCCCCGCAACGTGTATCCCGCGTCACGCGCCTGCGGCGTGTAGGTGCTGTTGACGGCGCCTGGTATCGCGGTGCACGTTTCTTTGGATTCGGCGGTGTAGCAGTCCTCCCACGAATCGCTGTAAGCCAACGGGCCATTCGACCAGCTCCCGTTGGAGGAGATGCTCAGCGTGGTGCCGATCACCGGGCTCGTGCTCGATAGCGTCGGCACAGCCGTATTAAAGGGCGCCGCCTGTTCGTCCTGTTCTTTCACCTGCGTTGGGGTACCGGCCGGCGGCCGCGTCACCGACAGCAACCGTCCCGCGCTCGTGTCGCTCGCGGTCGTCCCATAGTGCAACAGCCACGACTCTTGTCCGGGTGGATTGACTGCGACCACGTGCCCTTCAGAATCGTATCCATACGTCGTCGTCAACGCCGGCGAGATACGTGGATCCCACTCCGTCCGCAGACGACCCTGCTGATCGTAGGAGTATTCAGCCACCGGCTTGGTTTCCATCACATGAATCGAAGGATTGTAAGCCGTGAATGAAACCTTTTCCAACCGTCCCTTATACGCTTTCCACTGACTCGGGGCTTCTCCCGTCGCGGTCGTCGCCGTCGCATACGTAAAGCTCAGCGCGCGACACCCTTTGCTGAGTTCTTTCGGTTCTTTGACCGTCGGCGAGCAGGTCACGCCGGCAGGAGACGGCGCCAGCGCGAGCTTGGGCCTCGTGACGCCTTCGAGCCTTTCCCATTCGACGGTCTCCTTTTCGCCGCTGGTTTTGGTCAGCGCGCCTTCGCTGCTGGCGATCACCCACGGACCGGCCCCGCCAGGCTGAACGTACTTCACAGTGGTGCCCGCGGCCGGGTCCTTCAGCAGATAGGCCTTGATTTTTTCGCCTTCTTTTTCGGTTTCCAACACGAGGTTTTCATCGCCCTTCGGGGAGATGTAGCCGCCTTTACCGTTGCTTTCGAAGGTCGTGCGCTCGCCATCCGGGCCGACCAGCACGACGGCGCCCGTGGGCTCTTGTTCAATCGACCGCGAGCCGCTGATGTTGATGTTCCACTGCGGGCCCAGTGGACCCTGTTCGCCCGTCGTCAGCTGTCTCGAGTTATAGCTGCGCGAAACTCCGAGCGAGCCGCGCCCGCCGCTGAGCGATACATCGGAAGCGCCCAATTGCAGAGCGCCGGTGATCGGATTTACTGAGCCCGGCCCAACCGACAGGGGCTTTGCGTGACGAACCGTGATGTTGTACGTCTTTTTTTCGACGTTCCCGGCATAGTCGGTCGCGACGAGCGTTAGCGTATGCTTGCCTGCGCCGAACACTTCGCCATTGATCGCCCATTCCCCCGTCGCCGAACACGGGCCGGGAGTGCAGCTGCCCGCTTTGCCGGGGAGCGTATAGCCGTCCAGACCCAGGACCAACGACTTGATCCCCGAGCTCCGCGTGGGCGCTTTACCGTCGATCGCCTGTGCCTGCAGATGGTACTGCGCTTCATTGATCACTCCGCTGGCCGGCAACCCCGAAAGAGCAAGCCCGGATGGCGGAGTGTTATCGACTTTAATAGACTTTTCGGCAGAGGGACCGAAATACGCATCGCCGTCCTCTACGTATACCTCCGCACGGTCTTCGCCATCGGGGATTTCTTTGTTATAGGTAAATGTCTGATTGAATTCTGGATTGCACTGTATCCCTTCGCACTTGCCTTCGTTGAATAGTTCTTTGGTTGTGCTCCACGTCCCTACTTTCAAGCCAAAATTACTGATTCCTATTCCCGGATCTTTGGTTTTTACTTCGTACGCGCCATTATGTTCGCCCAGCCAATCTTCCGGTTTGTTTTCTGATTTGTAGAGAACATTTTGGACATTTTCATGTCCGTTGTACAGAGTTGGGCTCGCTGTATTGAATTCAGGTTCTTCCGGCCCTTTTTCCTGATAGATATGGACATGGGCCTTATATAGCTTGACGATATTTTCGCCAGAACCTTCGGCCGTTGGCGATTGCTGAATCTTGACGAGATTGTGGGGAGCCCCATCTTTATCCTCTTCAGGAAAAGAGCATTCTTTTAGCAATTTGTACGTGTCGCAGACTTCGTGCGCCGGTTCTCTACCATATTCTTTTCCTTGTTCCGGAAAGAGACGCTCCGTGTCTTCTTCTACTTCTTCGGTTCCGTTCAGATGGGCCAGCTGCAACACCGTCTCGATGTTCCCGGTGTTCTTACCCGACACTTCGACGAAGTCTGTTTCGGTGATCTTGGATTCACCCTGCGTTTCGTAATACAGATACCCATCTTCACCTATTTTGTAGGTACCCGTCGTTTGAAGGGTCAGGGCTTCTGAGCCGCGCCAGCCGGACGATGTGAAGTGCGTCGCTCCAGTCGGCCCGAACTTCCAGCGCGTAGGCTTGCTCACCCCCGTGAGTTCTAGGTCTTCGACCGTCGGATCGACGGCGATCGGGAACTGGTATTCCCCCGCGCGATCGTCGACCGCAAGCGTGATCGTATTCCCCGACACGCTCGCCGAAACGGGAACGTTGGCGCCGGCGGCATCCGTCGCGCTCACGGGCAGCACGCTGGCGATCGTGTGTCCGTTATCGACGACCTGGATCGCTCCCGAGTCGTCAACCAAGCTCGCGCCCTGCGGCGCCCCGACACGGAAGAACAGTTGCTGCGGGCTTTGCACCGAGCGCAACATCGTGTCCTCGGCAAACCCGGCTGCAGTTGGCTTGACCACAGTATCCATATCGGTTTGCGTATTCGCATACAGGACCGTGCTTCCGTCAAGCGCGCCTTCGGTGCCGCCCAGCGCAGCGCCCTGCGCGTCTATCGGGGTGAGCGAGACGCCCGAACCCGGCAGTTGGACACCACCGGCGAGCCGCTTGGGTATCTCCACCCCAACATCGGATCGCACGGGATGGAAGGCGCCGTTCGTTTCGCTGAGGCCAAGATCGATCGCTTCGCGATGGCCGCGCGAGGTTTCGGTCGCCAGCGGTTCCGTCGATTCGATCACGCTGTGCTTGCCGTTGCCGAGATCGACCTGTACAGCTCTGTCGGTCGGATAGCCGATGATCCGCTGCCCCGCCGGCAACCGCGGCAGCCCACCCACCGGTTCGTCGATCAGCGCCGGAAACACTTCCCCGGCAAGCTTTGCAACGACCCCGACTCCCAGGCCCTCAAACGCGGTTCGGGACTTTTCTCGGGCCTGACGAGCCTCGGGATTGGCCCTCCGCGCTTCCTCAACCGCGCGAACCTGCTCCCCCGCAACGGGCGAGCCTGGCGTCACCAGCAAACCGCCCAACGCCCCACTCCCACCGATTCCAGCGGACGAAGAAGATTCCGCCCCGAGCGCGACGGATGTGCCAGCGGCGCCAGCGCCTGCCAGACAGGCGACCGCGCAGACCATCCACGCCGTCGTCGCCGCCCATACCCGTCGCCCACCAACCCGCGACGCGACCCGCGCCGCCGCACGCCGCAACCCCGCGTCGATTCCACGAATCGCCATGAAATTCCTCCCACCGCCAGCGGTGCGACCCCCAACGCCCCCCACCTACGACGCGCCGACACAGATGCCACACCTATGTTTATGACGGCCCATTTTCGCCGTCTGGCGCTTTGTATCCAACTCCCACAGTCGGCGTCAAGGTTTAACCCCAGGAAAATTTTGTGACAGCCGTGTTAATTAGAGGAAACCCCATTAACTAAAACTGTTACTTCGACCCACGGGAATTGCGCTTGCTCAATAGAATCACGCTTTTTCATAAAAGAACCAATCGTTTCTCAATAGAATTAGAAGGTCTTTCAAAATGGAGGGGTTGTGGGGTTTGGTCTTGAATCTTTGGGGTGTGTCCCCGAGGATTGGAGGTCGTGGAGGTGCCTTCTCGCTTTGAGATAAGTGATGAGCTGTGGGCCGAGGTTCAGCCGTTGATCCCGGTGCGCAAGCGCCGGCGCCAGCATCCTGGCCGTAAGGCGATCGATGACCGGCTCGTGCTCAACGGGATCCTGCACGTGCTGCATACCGGGATCGCCTGGGAGGATCTCCCGCGCGAGTACGGCTATGGGTCCGGGGTGACGTGCTGGCGGCGGCTGCGGACGTGGCAGAAGGCCGGCGTGTGGGACGCGCTGCACCAGAAGCTGCTCGTGAAGTTGAACGCGGCGGGAAAGATCGACTGGTCACGCGCCTCGGTTGACGCGAGCCATATCCGTGCTCTTTTGGGGGGCTCCTGACGGGGCCATCCCCGGTAGATCGTGCCCGCACGGGCTCGAAGCATCATCTGCTTGTCGACGCGAGCGGGATCCCGTTAGCGGTGTCGCTGACTGGCGGGAACCGCAATGACGTGACCCAGCTGCTGCCGCTGATCGAAGACCTCCACCGTCGGCCTGTGCCCGGCAAGGTCGGCCGGCCACGCCAGAAGCCCGACCGTGTTCTCGCCGACCGTGGCTATGACCACGACAAGCACCGCCAGCTACTGCGCGCGCTCGGGATCACACCAGTGATCGCTCGCCGCGGAACAGCGAACGGCTCCGGCCTCGGCCGACAGCGCTGGGTCGTCGAGCGTGGCTTCGCGCACCTACACAACTTTCGCCGCCTCAGAATCCGCTACGAGCGCGACCCCGACATACACACCGCATTCCTAACACTCGCCTGCTCAATCCTCTGCTGGCGACGCCTACAACCATTTTGAAAGACCTTCTAAGGCCGCTCGAACCAAAGTTCCACTATCTACCAAACCCACCGAGGCCGACCAGCTCCTCCGCAACCTCTTCCCCCCGGGCGGTCAGCCACCACGCATTGTTCGTTCCCACGCCCGTGGCGCGTTTATCGATCAGGCCGTCCCGGCGCAGACCCGACAGCAAGCGCGAAACCTGCGAGTCATACGCGATCCCGACACCGACGGCGATCTCACGGTTGTTGGGAGCGCGCCCGCGCTCGGCCCGCCTTGCGATCAACAGCAGACATTCGCGTGCTCGCCGCCCCGCCAGGCTGGGCAGCTCCACGCGATCCGATTCCGAGCGCGCACCACCACCACCGGCGCCGCCAACCCCCGGGGTCGAGGCGGCAGGGGGATCCGGGCGCACCGGCGAGCTCCAACGGTAGCCGCCCGCCCGCAGCTCGCGAGCCCGCCGCGCGCCCCGCTCCGCTTCCCTTGCAGAGGCGCCGACACCCAGGTAGGGAGCGCTGATCAGACCCATCATCGGACCGAGCAGCTCGACCAACGGACCCGACTCCCCCGTGACGACGTGCACATAGATCAACCCCAGCACCGAAGCCACCACACCCGCCAGCACCAGCGGATCGGGCGGCTCGTTACCAAAACCCGCCCACCACGCGATCACCATCTCCCGCAGCCGTGCGACGTTGCGCTCGCGGCGCTCCTGCGCCCACGCGCCCGCCGCCATCACCTCGACAAACCAGATCCGCGTCAACAACGGCTCAGAGTCAAAGAACTGCAGCAGCGAGGCGAGCGCCGCCAGCACTGCATCCTCCCAGCCCTCCTCCCCGCCGACACAAGCCTGCGCGATCAACGCCCAGGCCTGCTCGAGACCCATATCGATCACCGCCGCAAAACAATCCTCCAACCCCTCGAACTCCCCGTAGAACGTCCTGCTCGACACACCCGCCCGCGCCATCACCAACTTCACATTCGCCCCCGCAAACCCCCGCTCGGCGACGACCTCGATCAACGCCCGCAAAATCCGTGCCCGCGGCGTGAACACCACCTCCCGATACGCACGCGCATCCCCGCGCGCGTCACCGGACCCGAACGCCACCTCGCCGTGCGCACGCGCATCCCCCGACCCGAACGCCGCCTCACCGTCGGCCCGCGCACGACCACAAGAATACGATTCCCTTCCCCAAGAAGGAACTGCCATCTGCTAAAATTCCCTTGTCTCATTCGGTGCCGGAGCGCGATCCTCGCCAGGTGGACGCTCCGGCGCCGCTTTATAAATTCGGCGCCGGTCCTGCTGCCTGCGCGTTCGAGCGGGGCCTAGCGGCGCCCCACCTGGGTGTCCTGGAATATGGGCACCGAAAACCTCCACGCGCACGCGGCCCGAATGAGACGGGTTTGAGACGAGACTTCACTTAGAGTGCCTGGTGTAGCCAGGAGATGGTGTGCTCGATCACCCAGCGGTCTTTTGCCGAGCCCGGCGCCTGTCGACGGGCGAGGGACCGGTCTTTTCGCCCCCCCTTTGCCCGCACATGCGAGCTATCAACCACCGTGCGAGACCAGTCGAGCAGGCGCATCCTGCAGCTCATCCAGCAGCGTCTGGTGCAAGCGATCCCAGACCCCGGCGTCGTTCCAGTCCCGAAGCCGGCGCCAGCACGTCATCCCGGACCCGCATCCCATCTCTTGGGGCAGATCCTCCCACGGGATCCCTGTTTTCAACACGAACAGGATCCCCGTCAAGACCTGCCGATCACCCAGACGGTATTACGCTTCCCTCTCGCCCCCTAATCCCGCTTGTGCGCCTGCCGCACGCACTTCGCGCGCTTGGCCTTCGGCTCTTTCCTACATCCCCGCAGCGCTTTGCTCAGCTTCTGCCCCCGGGTCAGCGACTTCGTGACCGCGGGCGCGGGCAGCCCCTTGGCTTCCTTGGCTTCATTCGCGTCCAGCTGCGCGAGGCTCGTGTAGGGGACGAACGGGAGCACCGTTGCGGGGGCGAGCGCCGGCGCGAGCGGGATGGGTTCCGCCTGGGCCACTGCCGGCGCGGGCGCCGCCGGCGCGGCGGGGGTCGTGAACGTTGCGGGCGGGCCGACGGTCGTGCCGGCTTCGTTTGTCGCGACGAGCGCGTACACGTACGTCGTTTCCGGCGCCAGTTCTTCGAGCCCCACGGCCAGGATCGGGTGGCTGGAGTAGTCGGTCAGCGGCACGCCGGCTTCGGTCAGCCGCGTCTCGTACGTGTCCCTGCCGGCCGCGAACGCGCACGCTGCGCCGTCCTGGCATTCGCCCGCGCCGGGGCGGTAGTCGGCGGCGGGGACGTAGGTGAAGTGGTAGGTCGTGAACAGGCCCTGCGGGTCGATCGTCCCGGACAGGCTCGCGTCGGCGTGCGTTGTGAACTGCGCCGCGCCGGTCGTGACGAGGGGCGTGCCGTAGGCCTGGAATTCCTGGACGGGGCCGTACGCCGGTTCGCTTTTGGCCTCGCTCGTCGCGTTTTCGGCGACCGCGCGGTAGAAGTAGCGCCCGGGCGCGAGACCCGCGACCGCGACGGGGCCCGCGCTGAGCGCTTCGTTGACCACGGGCAGCGTGCTCGCGCCCGCGACGGTGTGGATCGCGCCCGTCAGCACCCCGCCGGCTTCTTCGCTCGAGTATTCGAACTTGTATGTCGTCGCTCCGTACTCGGGGTTGATCTTCGCTTCGAGCGACGGTTCGGCCGCGTTGTGCGCGCTCTCCGAGAGCACGACGGGTGGTTTCGCCGCTTCTGTAGTGAATTCGGCGACGGGCCCTTCGACCGTCCCATTCCCGTTTTTCGCGACGATCCGGAAGTAGTACTTCGTTTCGGGCGCGAGCACCGGCCCCGTGTTGACCCTCGCTTCGACTTCCCCGCCTTCAGGCGGGAGGGTTTCCCCAACGACCTTCACGATCGTACCCTTGAGCGTTTCCCCCGTCGCTTCCGTGGAATATTCGTAGAAGAATTCCACCGGCTGCCCCTCGGGGTCCACTTCCGTGTTCAGCGTCGCCGAGATCGGCGTGATGTCTTGAAGGGGAGCGGAGGTGCTGCCCGGATACAGGAACGGCGGTTCGGTCGCCAACGCCGGAGCGGCCGAGAACGCCACCAGGACCAGCGCGCCGACCAGCGTCTTCGAGATCGATCGCCGAATCCTCATTTGCCTACCCTCCGGGTCGACCTGGACGCCTTTTTGGCTTTATTTTTCGCCGTCCTCTTGGCTTTTGGATGGGTCCGTGGGCAGCCGGTGACGCTGACCTTCGTCGTCTGCTTGTCGACCGCGCCGTTCTGACCCGTCAGCGAGGTCGGGATCGAGAGCTTCTGCCCGCAGAAGCTGTAGTGCGCGCCCGCGGGGAGGTTCGCGCCGAGGATCGAGTACCTGCCCTCGGGCAGCGTCGCTTCAAAGCTCGTGAACGGCGCGTCGGGGACCGTTTCGAAGTGTGAGTACGTCACGCCCTTCTTGATCTGCGTCTTGCCGTCCAGATATACGGTGACGCCTTCGCCCTGCAGGATCAGCTCGACGTCGGGGAACGCCGCGCCACCGTGGCTGACGAGGTAGGCGGGGCCTTCCAGGGGGCTGTCGAGGACCGGCGTGATCGCCTTCGCGGTGCCGATGTCCGACGCCGCAGGGCAACCGGCTGGATTTGAATCGAATTGAGCAGAGGTGCACGCTTTCTGCAGCGTCGTCAGGCGCGCCGGGAGCTGCTTGGGCAGCTCGATGTCGAACTTCGCCGTGTTCGCCTGGCCGGCGACCGGACGCACCTTGACCGTGAGGCTCGCGCCGGCGGCTTTGCCGGCCCTGCCCTGCGTGCTGATCGTGACGGCGGGCTTGAACGCGAGGCTCGCGCAGTCCGTCGCCTGGAACGGGCTCGACACGCCCGCGACCGCGCCCTGCGTGGAGAGCAATTTCCCCGTGATCGCCAGCGGAGCGCAGCTCGTCGGGTTGAGCGTAAATGGAGCCCCGCCCGCCCGTTCCAACGTCACGTTCACCGTCCTCACCTGTAACGGGATCCCATCGAGTATTTGTGGGAATGGGTCGCTGACGACCGTCGCCTGCGCGGTGCTCGGGTTGATCCTGATCGAGCTGCGTACAACGACGGTGCCGAGGTTGAACGGTCCGGCGATCGCCGGGACCTCCGCGACCGCTCCGAACGGCCCGCCGTTGTACGCAACCGTCAGGTAGAGCCGCCCTGTCACGGTGTATGGATCGCTGCCCGGGCCCGCGGCGACGGTGATCGTCCCGATCCGCGTGCTTTCCGGGCACGTGCCCGCGTTCGCTTCCGCGTCGCCGCAGCGCGGCACACCGGCGAGCTTCGCGAGCAGGCCGGGCGGGAGCGTCGCTTCGAGCGCGTCGAGGTCCTGCTGGGAGTCGCTGCGCGCCAGCGTGAACGTCAGCGGGCTGTACGCGCCCGCCTGCGGGTTGACCGTCCCGGCCGTGAACGCCGGCGCAAAGCCCTGCGCGCCGCACCCTTCGGTGATGTTGAAGCCCGGGCTCAGGAACGCATCCGGCGTGTACGGCGCGCTCCACGGCGCCAAGTCGACGCTGCTCGCGTAGCTGCCACACGCGGCCGGGGTCGACAGCGGCGCGCGTTCGCCGCTCTTGAACTGGAATTCGAGGTTGTCAAACGGCAGCTGCGGCGTTTCCTGGAAGCTCGCGGTCAGCTGCCCCGTGCCCGGGTTCAGCGAGACCGTGCCCGGGAGCTTCACGTCGACGCCGCGCGCCGGGTTCGCGATCTCGATGAACAGGCGCACCATCCGCCCGTCCTGCGCATCCGCGTTTGTACAGATCCCGCCCACCCCGCACTGCGGCGTGCCGACGAACACACGCCCCTCCAATTCTTCGGCGAGCAACGGGGTATGCACCTTGACCGTGCCGATCGCCGAGGCTTCCGGGCAGGTCGCCGGTTCGGTCGATTCCAACGCGATCTGCGCGTCGCTGCACGCCGCGAGGCCGTTCGCCGAGGACGGGCTGATCGCCAGGCCGCGCGGGAGCATGACCGTCGTGTTCTTCAGCGGCGGCGTCGCGAGACCGTTCGGGTCAGGGTTCTGGGGGATGCGCAGGTCGACGTTCAGGCCGCTCGGCGCGCCGGTCTTCTGGCTGGTCGGCTGCACTTCGATGCTCGGATGAAATTGCAGCTGTTCGCAGCCGGTCAGCTGCGGCTGGGGCGCGCTTTCGCCGACCCACTGCGGTTCTTGAAAGCCGACGGCGTCGAAGTCGCTCGACCCGTCGGGGTTCAGCGGCACGGGCGCGGGTTCTGGCCAGGAGTCGGTGTGGACGCTGACGGGCGCGCCCGGCGCCGCGCAGTCGGTCGGGTTCGTGAGGAACGCGGTCGGCGTGCCGCCGCCGTCGCGCTGGGCGGGGTCGCCGAAGAACGTCAGCGCGACACCGGTCAACGTCGCCGCACGGGGGATCGCGGGCACGATCACGCGCACGACATAGCCGGCGCGGGTGTGCACGAGCTTCGCGTAGATCACAGCGGCGATCCCGGCGTAGCGGAAGCCGAACTCCGCCGCGTAGCCGTGCTCGGGCGTGACGTTGTACAGCGAGCTGACGGTGCAATGCAACCCCGTGGTGCAGCTGGGTTCTGAGAGAAACCATTCAGGCCCTTCGCCGGTGAAGGCGACCGTCCCGATCACGCTGCCGGGGGGACAGGGTTTGCCGAGCGTCGTGATCGTTTCCTGCGAGCACGCCGGCGCGGCCTGCGGGTCGCCGAGAAACCCGGGCGGCAGGTCGGTCACGACGTCCTTCGGTTCCTGCCCGACGATCACGCTCCCCGATTCGAGGTTCGACGGGTGGAGCTCGCTGTCGAAGACGAGGCCGGTCGTGTCGAGGTTGGGGTGATCGCCCGCCTGGCTGTCGGTGGCGCCGGCGGCATCCGCCGGGCCCGAGTAGAAGCTTTCGCCGAGCCCGAACGGCGGTTCCGGGCCGAACGGAGGATCGGCCGAGCTGAACGTCACGGGATCCAGCACGGTCGCGCTGGGCGCGCCGCCGCCTTTGACCTCAGCTTCGTTGATCTCCGTCCCGGAGGTCGCGGTGACCGTGACGATGATGTTCACGACCAGGCCTTCGCCGCTTTCGCCGGCGAACGTCCCGCCGGCGGAGCACGTGACGGTCGAGCTCGTGAACGCGCAGGGCCGCCTCGCCGGGCTGTTGCCTTCTTCCGGTTCGTGGGCGATGCTCGCTTCAACGACCGTCAGCCCTGACGGCAGCGCGTCGGTCACGGTAACGGTTCGCTTTCGCTCGTGCGCGCGCCGCCGCGATTGGTGACGAGCAGCGAGATGTGATGCTTGGCGCCGGGCAGGGAATCGGGCGCCAGATACGTGGGGTACGCATTGGCGTGAATCGACCACGCGGGAGCGGCCGGCACCTCCGCGACCGCCGCCCCCGGAGCGAGCGCGAGGCCGCCCACCACCGCGATCGAGATCGTGGCGAGCAGGGGCTCGAGCCTGATCATCGTCTGCTCCTTCCCTTGGACCTGTGGACCCGTCGCCTCGCCGCGGGCTTCTCGACGCACCTGCCCCTGCGTTTGACAAAGCCACGCCTGCACTTCGCCGGCTTTGCCTTCGGCCCCGGTTTGACCGCGGGCGCGACCGGAGCGAGGTTGCCCGACCCGGAGATCGTCGTGCTGGCGGGCGCGCCGAACACCGGCGCCGCGCCGGCTTCGCCCTGACAGCCTTCGCCGGCGCACGGCTTTGCGGTCGCGGATACGGGGAAGCCGCCGGCCACGCGCGCGTCGTAGACGTCCTGCTGGACGTCGGTGTCCTGCGCCACCAGCGAACCACCGGTCTGGAAGAAGATGTCCGTGCCCGACTGGCTGATCCAGCCCCCTGTGGCGGGGTGCAGCCCGTCGGAGATCAGGTGCACGCGCCCTTCGCGGTACTCGTACACGTTCTGCGAGTACGTGTAGCAGTTCCCTGCTTCTTCGTACAGGCATTCGGCTTTCAGCGCGTGCGGGGTGAGCGTGTCGGCGCTTTCGAATACGACCGTGCCGTCTTCGGCGACCGCGGGGTGCAGGTTCTTGTCCGCGATCGGCATCCCGCCCTGGCCACCTTCGAGCCCGGTCCTGTCGATGACTGCCGGGTAAGCGCTCGTATTGCCGTCGTCGCCGTACCCTTCGTCGCCGGCCGAGACCCTGACCAGAGTGGGTGGGTGGGAGCCCGCTCCAGCGTCGTAGCGAAACACCTGCGCGACCGTGCTCGTGTCGTCGGGGGTCAGCCGTTCCCGGCTGGTGAAGACGAGGAAGCGACCGTCGGCGGTGACATCCATCGGGAATTCGTAGTTTTTCTGCCATTGAAAACTGTCGGCGGTCGCGAGCGTCGCGATGAATATGGGCGGCCCCGCGCTCGTCGTATCCTTCAAATAGAGATTCTCAGCGCCCGCCTGCGCTTCCCTGCCCTCGGTGTTCAATTCTTTCGTGAGGACGCCCTTCGCGACGAAATACACGCGCGAGCCGTCCTCGGAGAGCGCCGCGACGCCCTGGACCTGAGGCCCACCCACCCCGAGACCGCTGGAATCGCCGCCGGAGAGCAGCACGAGATGCCCATCCGCGCTGCCGACGCCTTCGTACTCGTACAGGTTGCAGCCGTTTGCGCCCGTGGTTTGTTGACAGCCCCCCCGCGTCGCGCTGTCTTCACCGTCCTGCGTGGCGCCGTCGAGCAGTCGCTGCGTCGAGGTGAAGAACACCTTCGAGCCGTCCGCGGAGGCGCCCTCGAAGTCCGCGCCACTGAAGTTCGCTTCTTCGCCGATGTCCTTTTGACATTCGGAGGAGATGCAGCCGGGGTCGGGCGCGGTGGGCGAAAGCGCCCTCGGCTCGGAGATCGGCACCGTGTGGGACCCGTCGATACGGGCGAACAGCTCGCCGACCGGGGGCGCGAGGCCACCACACGGCGCTTCGTCGGTGCCGCCGGCGCCGAAGAACACGATCGAGCCGTCGGTCGAGATCGCGTTGTGCTTGGCCGACCCGTTCACGCCGCCGAGCCCCGTTTCGCACTGGCTGATCAGCTCGGCGCCTTCGTTGAGGTGCGGGCTGCCGTCGAGCGCGCCTTCGTTGCGAACGCCCACCAATGCGGGTTCGGAAGCACCGGAGCCTGCGACGTACTCATACAGCGAAGGTCTGTCGTAGGACGATTTGACGGTTTCATCGCCGGGCCACAGATTGTTCGTCATCCCCGGCTCGAGTCCCGTGGTCGCGTTCAACGAGAACAGCACGTGCGAGAGATCCGGCGTCGCGTCGAGGATGTGCCCGCCGCCCTCCCAACCCTGCCGCACGGTTGTGGTCCCCGTCGGCTGTTGCGGCGACAGCGCCGACGGCGGCAGCATCGCCCCGATTTTCTGCAGCGAACCGCCCTGAGCGCGAACGTACAGGTCGTCCTCGTAGACCGATGCCTGCAGCGGACGCAACGACAGCACGCTCGCGCCGCTTTCGCTCAACGACGCTTCCGCGACCAGCCCGGCGCCATATTCACCATACGTATACCCCGACGAAAAAGCGACGCCGAGCGGTTCGATAACCCAACCCGATTCAGTACGCGCCGAAGCATACTGCGTACTAGCAGGACCAAAAGGAGGATTCCCACCATCGGGCGAACCAAGCGAATGCCCATCGACAAGCCCCCCACCGGCCAAGCTGAAGTTGTAGCCAAACGCAAACCCGCCCTTGAACACCGGGCTGACCTGCTCATAAGCCCGGCAGTCCGGCAACGTCACGCTGAACCCCGACAGCGCTTCGTTGGGGCAGCTCGCTTCGTTCGCGTCCCCCGCAGCCAGCGCCGGCGAGGCGCTGAGCGCGAGGCCGGCGAGCAGCGAGCACCCCGCGACGAGCGCGGACCCGATCAGACGCTTGCGCACTACCCCTGCTTTCGCTTCTTCGCCCTGGTCCCCCTACGGCGCCGCTTTGACTTCTTCTTCTTGTGTCCCTTGCCCCGTTTCTTGCCGGGGTTGACCGCCTTGCCTTCTTTGGCTTCCCTCGCGTCCAGTTCCGCGATCGAGCTGTGGGGGAGCGGCGCGAGAATCGCCGCGGGGGCGAGCGCCGGCACGAACGGAGCGGGCGCCGGTTCGGGCGCCGGGGGAGCAGGCGGCGGCGGCGCGGGCGCAGTCGTGAACGTCTGGGGCGAGCCGGCCTGCGTGCCGAGTTCGTTTGACGCGACGAGCGTGTACACGTATGTCGTTCCCGGCGCGAGTTCTTCGAGCACCAGCCCGACGGGGTGCGCGGCGTAGTCGATAAAGCTTTCTTCCCTTTCGTTGGCGAGCTTCGTGTCATACGTTTCCCTGCCCGCCGTGGCCGCGAACGGGTTCGCCGCGCCTTCCGCGCGCGCCGCTTCGTAGGCGGCGAGGGGGATGTATGCAAAGTGGTAGGTGCTCGGCAGACCCTGCGCAGTGACCGTTCCGGATACCGCCACGGTCGTGCTCGTCGGTTCGCCGGCGGCTACGGTCGTGACGGCAGGGCCCGCGAGCACTTCGAACGGCGCGACCGCACCGGCGACGATTTCGCCTTTGGCCTCGCTCGTTGAGTTTTCCGCGACCGCGCGGTAGAAGTAACGGCCGGGCGCGAGACCCGTGACCGCGACAGGGCCGGCGGCCACTTCTTCATTGACCCCCGGCAGTGTTGCGGCGCCTGCGACGGTGTGGATCGCGCCCGTCAGCATTCCGCCGGATTCTTCGGTTGAGTATTCGAACTTGTATTTGGTTTCCTCATACTGCGGGTTGATCTTGGCTTCGAGCTTTGGTTCGGCCGCGTTCGTCGCATTCTCGCTGATGACTATCGGCGCTTCCGCTTTCGCGGTCGTAAAGTGTTCTATGGGGCCTTCCACAGTCCCGGCCGCGTTGGTCGCCGTCACCCGGAAGTAGTAGGTCGTTTCGGGGGTGAGCACATTGCCGGTCCCGACGCTGGCATTACGTTCCCCGTATTCTGCTTCGAGCGGGCTCGTGCCCGGGAGGACTTTGGCCCCTGTGAGCAGTTCGTTTTGGGCGTATTCGATCGAGTAGGTCGTCTGCTCGTTGTTGGGATTTACTTCCGCGCCCAGCGTCGCCGCGAACGGTGTCACCGCAGTAGCCTTCGTCGTTTCGGGAAAAATGCTCGGCTTGGAGGCCAGTGTTTTGAACGAGACTGAGGGGCCTTCAATAAAAAGGCTTTCCGGGTCTGCGATCAGACAAAACTCGTAGGTCTGATAGGGATGCAGCCCCGTGACTTCGACCTGTACGGCTTCTTTTTCGTTGCCGAGCGCCGTACCGGGTGGTTCGGGGCTCGATTCCGCTCCGGGTCTGCAGGCTTCGGTCGAGGCGCGGTAGTAGAACTGGTATTCGCCCGCCACACCGGGCGCATGGGGGTTCAGTTCGCCGTGCAAGACCGCCGTCGTCGCCGTCACACTGGTCGCTGGCTGTGTAAGCGGGGTTTCCGGCGCCACGGCAAGCGCGGGCGCAGCCGAGAACGCCAACGTGGACAGCGCGCCAGCAACAACCGTCGGGATGAATCGCTGAGCCCTCATGATCTAACCCTCCGGTTCGACTTGGTAGCTCGCTTGGCTCGCCGGCCGGCGGCCTTGGCCTTTTTCGCCTTGGGGCAGCCCGTGACGGCGATCTTCGTGCTCTGTTTGATCGGCGTGCCGTTCTGGCCGGTGATCACCGTCGGCATCGCCAGCGACTGGCCGCAGAGGCTGTATTTAGCGCTCGGTGGGACGTTGGCCCCGAGGATCGAGTACTTGCCCGTCGGGAGCTTCAATTCGAACGAGCTCAAAGGAACATCGGGCGCCGCTTTCAATGTGCTGGACGTGATGCCTTTTTTGATGTTCGTGTTGAAGACGACGATCGCCGTGACGCCTTCGCCCTGGAGCACTACCTCCAGATCCGGGAACGCCTCGCCGCCGTGGGAGACGAGGTAAGCGGGCCCACTCACGGGTACGTTCAACAGCGGCGTGACGGCCGTCGCGGTGCCGACATCCGATGCGGCCGGGCAGCTCGCCGGATTCGCTTCGAACGTCGCCGCGAGGCAGGCTTTCTGCAGCGTCGTCAAACGCGACGGCAGCTGCTTGGGCAGGTCAACCTTGACGGACTTCGTGTTCGCATACGTGCCCGCCGGCCCCTGGGGATAGGTGACCTTCACATCGAAGCCCGCCCCGCCCACTTTGCTCGCCCTGCCCGACACCGAGGCCGTCAGCTGGGGCTTGAACGCGAGCGCCGCACAGTTCGTCGCCGCGAACGGGCTCGACACACCGGCAGCCGCGCCCTGCGTGGAGAACAGCCTCCCCGTCACCGCCAGCGCACCGCAGCTCGTCGGGTTGACGATGAAGTTTTCCCGATCGAGCGTCACGGTGACGCTCCTGACCTGCAGCGGGATCCCGTCGAGGATCGTCGGGAACGGGTCGGAGACGACGCTCGCCTGCACCGTGCTCGGGTTCACCCGGATCGAACCACGGACCACGACCGTCCCGAGGTTGAACGGGCCCGCGACCGCCGGCACCACGACGACCTCACCGAACGGCCCGCCGTTATAGGGGCCGGTCAGGTAGATCCGTCCCGTGACCGTGTATGGGTACGCGCCGGGGCCGGCGGCAACCGTGACGGTGCCGATCCGCGTGCTTTCCGGGCACGTACCCGCGTTTGCTTCCGCGTCACCACACCTTGGAACGCCCGCGAGCTTTGCGAGCAGACCCGGCGGCAGCGTCTGTTCGACATCGTCGAGGTACTGTTCGCCATCATTACGCGAGAACGTGAGCGTGAACGGGCTGTAAGAGCCCGCATTGTTCATGGTCGTGCCTGCTGTGAAGATGGGTGCAAAACCGGGAGCCCCGCAGCCTTCGCTGATCGCGAGGCTCGGCGACAAGCTCGCGTCCGGCGTATACGGGGTGCTCCAAGGAGTTAGATCCACCGAGGTGGAGTAGCTGCCGCACGACGCAGGCGTTGAAAGCGGCGCCGTTTCACCGCTCTTAAACTTGAACTTGAGGTCATTGAACGGCAGCTCAGGGGTTTGCCTAAAGCTAGCGGTCAGCTGGCCGGTGCTTGGATCGACCGCGACCGTCCCGGGGATCTTCACGTCAACCCCACGAACAGGGTTGGTGATCTCGACGAACAGGCGCACAAGACGGCCGTTCTGCGCGTCCGAGCTCGTGCATGGGCCGCATTCGGGCGAGCCAACGAAGACGCGTCCTTCCAGCGGTTCTGCCAGCAGCGGCGTCTGTACCTTGACCGTCCCGATCACAGACGCTTCAGGGCAGGAGGCAGGCCCGGTCGATTCAAGCGCGATCTGCGCGTCCGTGCATGCCTGCAGCCCGTTCGCGCTGGAAGGGCTGATGCTAAAGCCACGCGGCAGCGCGACCGTCGCATCCTTCAGCTCCGGGGTGGCGAGCCCTGTCGGTTCACTGTTCTGTGGAATCCTCAGATCCACTTCCAAGCCACTCGGGGAGTCCGTTTTTTGGGTTGTGGCGCTCGCTTCCAGTTCCGGGTGGAACTGGAGTTTTTCGCAGCCCGTCATCGCGGGCTCTCCATCCGTGCCCGTCGCCCACTGCGGTTCTTCGAGATTAGCGGCATCGAAATTCGAGGACCCATCCGGGTTCAGCGGCACAGCCGCCGGGTTCTCCCACGAATCAGCCCGCAAAACGACCGCTTCGCCCGTCGCCGTGCAGCTAGTGGGATTCGTGAGAAATGGCACAGGCGGCGTCGCGCCGCCGTCGTTCATCGCCGGGTCGCCGAAAAACGTGACTACGAAACCTTTGATAGTCGCGACACGCGGAAGCGTTGGTGTTATCGCACGTGCGATGTAGCCCGCCTTCGTGTGCACAAGCTTGACATAAATCAGGGCCGCAATCCCAGCGTAATGAAAGCCGAACTCGGCGGCATAACCATGCTCAGGTTCAACGTTATATAGCAACGACGCGTCGCATTCGGATTGATAGCCCCGGCATCCAGGGACCGAGAATTCCCACTGCGGCGCTTCACCATCGAACATGATGGTTCCCACAACGCTACCCGATGGACACAGCTTTCCCTGCGTAGTAATCGTTTCCTGAGAGCAGGTCGGTAGGGCCTGAGCGTTCCCGACAAGACCACTCGGGAGGTCGACCAGGACATCCTTGGGGTCACTAGCAGGAAGCACTTCGCGCGCTTCAGGATTCAGCGGTGAATGAAACACGCTGTTAAACACGAAGCCCGTGCTAAAGCTGCTCGGATGCGCCCCAGCCTGATCCGAATACAAACCAGCCGCGTCACTCGGTTCGCTATAGAATTCACTCAGCCCGAACCCCGGATCACCAGCGCTGAATACGACAGGATCGGTAGTCGAAGCGAATCCTGCGCCCCCGCCCGAGACCTTCGCTTCGTTGATCGCTGAGCCTGACGCGCCCGATTCGGCTGTGACATGAATCGTGACATCCAGACCAGCCGTCTCTTCGCCAGGCAACGCTTCTGAAACGCTACATAACACTTCCTGGCTAGTGAACGTACAAGGTCGGCCTTCTCCAGAAGGCTGGCGGAGCGCCGCGACACTCGTGATAGTCAAGCCATTCGGCACATGGTCACTCACGACGATCGGGATCGATTCATTGGTAGCCACCGTACCCTTGTTCGTCAAGCGCAGCTCAATAGTGCCGCGACCATCGCCAGGAATGAAATGGGTCGGCAGCGCATTCACATGCAGCGACAATAAAGCACTCGGACGCGCCGCCACCGCCGCGGCCGGGACGAGCGCGAGAGCGCCCACGAGCCCGATCGAGATCGTGGCGAGCATAATCTTGAGCTTGGTCATCGTCCTGATCTTGAGCTTGGTCATCGTCCGGTCCTTCCGTTTGACTTGCGAGCCCGCCGCTTCGCCGCGGGTTTTTTGACGCACCTGCCCCTGCGTTTGACAAAGCCGCGCTTGCACTTCAACGGCTTTGCCTTTGGTTTTTGTTTGACCGCGGGCACGGGCGGAAGCGTGAGCGCGCCCGGCGCGGAGAAGATCGCACTCGCCGGCGTCCCGAACACAGGCTGCGGCGTGGGCGCGCCCTGGCACGCACCGCCTTCACACGGTGGCGCCGATGTATGCACCGGAAAACCACCTTCAACCCGCGCGTCATAGATATCTTCCTGTGAATCCGTATCCGACGGCACCAGCGAATCCTTCGTCTGAAACATGATGTCACGCCCAGACGGGCTGATCTGTATAACCGACGACGGGGAGCTACCCGAGATTAGGAACACCCGCCCTTCGTGATACTCATAGATCTTCACGCTCGCATATTCAAAGCACTGACCCGCTTCTTCATACGTGCACACACTTTCAGGAGCATCGGGAGTCAAACGCGCAGCACTCGCAAACACCACAGACCCACCATCTTCAGAAATAGCCGGATGCAAGTCAATATTCGCCGCTTTGAAGCCCGCATTCCCACCAAACTGAGCCGGAGTAATATATGCAGGGATCGAGGTGGTGTTGCCGTCGCTGTTGAATCCCCGATCGCCGACCGATATGCGCGTCATCACACCTGTTTCCGCGTCATAACGGAAGACCTGGGGCGTGCTGCTCGTATCGTCGGGCGTCAAATCACGGACACTCGTGAATACAAGAAACCTGCCATTCGAGGTGACATTCATATCATTATCAGCCGTGCTCGACCACTGTTCGTACCGGTGCGCATCGTCTTGCGGTGACAGTCGCGCTACGAAACTCGTGGTGTGCGTAACAGTGTCCGCCACATAGAGATTATCTTCACCCGGTTCCGCGGCTTCCCCCGTCGCGGACCGATCTTTCGCGAGCACGCCCTTCGCGACAAAGTACACGCGTGAGCCGTCCTCCGAAACCGCTGCCACACCCTGCACGAGCGGTTCACCGACGAGCCCTTCAGGCATCGACAAATCGACCAGGTTATGCCCCGCCGGAGCATCGAAATCATACTCATACAGGTTACACCCATTCACCCCAGCCGCCTTAAGGCACCGTTCGCTTTCTCCTCCGCGTGTCGCGCTGTCTTCTGTACTCGGATCCTGGGTCGCGCCATTCAAAAGCTGCTGCGTCGAGGTGAAGAACACCTTAGACCCATCCGCGGAAGCTCCCTCAAAATTCGCGTCACGATAGTTCGCTTCGTGGCCAGCACCCGTATTTTCCAGACAAGAAGTTTCGCTGCACCCGGTCTGGCCCACGGGCTCCGAGATCGCGACCGTACGAGCACCATCAATCCGCGCGAAGACTTCATCGACCGCCGGCTCCGAACCGCTACAAACATGTTCATCAGCGCCGACCGCCGTGAAAACGACCGATGAGCCATCCCCCGAAACCGCGTTGTGACGGTTCTCCGTTGGCGTGATCCCCCCACCGATCGCGCTACCGAGAACGGTCCCACACTGGCTGACCAGTTCCGCGCCTTCGTTGATATGAGGACTCCCATGCAGGACGCCTTCGTTCTTCACACCTACCAGCACCGGTTCGGAGTTCCCCACCCCCGCATACTCATATAGCGACGACGAAAGCGGGTTGCGGCTCACGGTCGTATCCCCCGGCCAAAGCTCCGAGGTTATCCCAACCGGAAGTTCGTTGGGGAAGCGTGCGTCTAGCTGGAACACGATATGATCAAAATTGGGCGTCGCTCCAACGAGTTCCCCCGCATATAACGTTTGGCCGGCTGGACTTATACTCCCAGTAGGGGTTGGCGGTAGCACTGATTTCGCGAGCGTCGGGCCAACCTCTTCGAGTTCACCCTTGGGCCTGCGGATATAAATGTTACTTTGATAGATGGATTCATCAAGGAGATGGAGCGTTTGCAGGCTCGACCCAGAATCCCCGAGTGTCGCGTCGGCTGTCGGGTCTCCGTAGGCGTATTCCGCCAAAGACACGCTTAGCGGCATCGTGCTCCAGCCCGCTCCGCCGCGCGACAGATCATAGAAAGTTCCTGTCGCCCCCGGAGGCGAGGACCCCCCGTTAGTCGCACCAAGAGAATCCGCGGCCACCCGCAGCGTGGCTTCTTCGCCAGCGGGAGGTTCCACCGCAAAGTTGAAGCCGACGCCGAAACCAGCCTTAAATGTGGGCGTGACCTGCTCATAGGCACGACAGTCAGGAAGCGACGAGCTAAAGCCACTCAACGCTTCATTCGGACAACTGGCCTGGTTTGCATCACCAGCAGCCAGCGAGACGGCCGGGACGAGCGCGAGAGCGCCCACGAGCCCGATCGAGATCGTGGCGAGCATAATCTTGAGCTTGGTCATCGTCCTGATCTTGAGCTTGGTCATCGTCCGGTCCTTCCGTTTGACTTGCGAGCCCGCCGCTTCGCCGCGGGTTTTTTGACGCACCTGCCCCTGCGTTTGACAAAGCCGCGCTTGCACTTCAACGGCTTTGCCTTTGGTTTTTGTTTGACCGCGGGCACGGGCGGAAGCGTGAGCGCGCCCGGCGCGGAGAAGATCGCACTCGCCGGCGTCCCGAACACAGGCTGCGGCGTGGGCGCGCCCTGGCACGCACCGCCTTCACACGGTGGCGCCGATGTATGCACCGGAAAACCACCTTCAACCCGCGCGTCATAGATATCTTCCTGTGAATCCGTATCCGACGGCACCAGCGAATCCTTCGTCTGAAACATGATGTCACGCCCAGACGGGCTGATCTGTATAACCGACGACGGGGAGCTACCCGAGATTAGGAACACCCGCCCTTCGTGATACTCATAGATCTTCACGCTCGCATATTCAAAGCACTGACCCGCTTCTTCATACGTGCACACACTTTCAGGAGCATCGGGAGTCAAACGCGCAGCACTCGCAAACACCACAGACCCACCATCTTCAGAAATAGCCGGATGCAAGTCAATATTCGCCGCTTTGAAGCCCGCATTCCCACCAAACTGAGCCGGAGTAATATATGCAGGGATCGAGGTGGTGTTGCCGTCGCTGTTGAATCCCCGATCGCCGACCGATATGCGCGTCATCACACCTGTTTCCGCGTCATAACGGAAGACCTGGGGCGTGCTGCTCGTATCGTCGGGCGTCAAATCACGGACACTCGTGAATACAAGAAACCTGCCATTCGAGGTGACATTCATATCATTATCAGCCGTGCTCGACCACTGTTCGTACCGGTGCGCATCGTCTTGCGGTGACAGTCGCGCTACGAAACTCGTGGTGTGCGTAACAGTGTCCGCCACATAGAGATTATCTTCACCCGGTTCCGCGGCTTCCCCCGTCGCGGACCGATCTTTCGCGAGCACGCCCTTCGCGACAAAGTACACGCGTGAGCCGTCCTCCGAAACCGCTGCCACACCCTGCACGAGCGGTTCACCGACGAGCCCTTCAGGCATCGACAAATCGACCAGGTTATGCCCCGCCGGAGCATCGAAATCATACTCATACAGGTTACACCCATTCACCCCAGCCGCCTTAAGGCACCGTTCGCTTTCTCCTCCGCGTGTCGCGCTGTCTTCTGTACTCGGATCCTGGGTCGCGCCATTCAAAAGCTGCTGCGTCGAGGTGAAGAACACCTTAGACCCATCCGCGGAAGCTCCCTCAAAATTCGCGTCACGATAGTTCGCTTCGTGGCCAGCACCCGTATTTTCCAGACAAGAAGTTTCGCTGCACCCGGTCTGGCCCACGGGCTCCGAGATCGCGACCGTACGAGCACCATCAATCCGCGCGAAGACTTCATCGACCGCCGGCTCCGAACCGCTACAAACATGTTCATCAGCGCCGACCGCCGTGAAAACGACCGATGAGCCATCCCCCGAAACCGCGTTGTGACGGTTCTCCGTTGGCGTGATCCCCCCACCGATCGCGCTACCGAGAACGGTCCCACACTGGCTGACCAGTTCCGCGCCTTCGTTGATATGAGGACTCCCATGCAGGACGCCTTCGTTCTTCACACCTACCAGCACCGGTTCGGAGTTCCCCACCCCCGCATACTCATATAGCGACGACGAAAGCGGGTTGCGGCTCACGGTCGTATCCCCCGGCCAAAGCTCCGAGGTTATCCCAACCGGAAGTTCGTTGGGGAAGCGTGCGTCTAGCTGGAACACGATATGATCAAAATTGGGCGTCGCTCCAACGAGTTCCCCCGCATATAACGTTTGGCCGGCTGGACTTATACTCCCAGTAGGGGTTGGCGGTAGCACTGATTTCGCGAGCGTCGGGCCAACCTCTTCGAGTTCACCCTTGGGCCTGCGGATATAAATGTTACTTTGATAGATGGATTCATCAAGGAGATGGAGCGTTTGCAGGCTCGACCCAGAATCCCCGAGTGTCGCGTCGGCTGTCGGGTCTCCGTAGGCGTATTCCGCCAAAGACACGCTTAGCGGCATCGTGCTCCAGCCCGCTCCGCCGCGCGACAGATCATAGAAAGTTCCTGTCGCCCCCGGAGGCGAGGACCCCCCGTTAGTCGCACCAAGAGAATCCGCGGCCACCCGCAGCGTGGCTTCTTCGCCAGCGGGAGGTTCCACCGCAAAGTTGAAGCCGACGCCGAAACCAGCCTTAAATGTGGGCGTGACCTGCTCATAGGCACGACAGTCAGGAAGCGACGAGCTAAAGCCACTCAACGCTTCATTCGGACAACTGGCCTGGTTTGCATCACCAGCAGCCAGCGAGACGGCCGGGACGAGCGCGAGAGCGCCCACGAGCATCACCACGCTCATCAAGCTAAAGGAAGCAATGAGGCCTGATACTGATCTCCGCACCATACCTCCCCCTCCCCTTATAGCTTTCCGCTTACCTGGCGTTCTCAATTTGAGCAAAATTAGTAGTACGCATTTTTGAATCTCCTTCTATTAAGAACCGCCGGGTAAGTAAGGACTGCTGCGATGGAGGAGCTTCGCTCCCGCCTTCGCTCTGCGGACGACTGCGTCTCGTCCGCTCGCTTCGGGGACGACTGCGTCTCGTCCGCTCGCTTCGGTGTTAAAGAGACTTTGATTACAAGCCTTTTTTCATCAAGAAAAAGCTTGTCTTAGCCATCAAGAAACAACACCCCGGCGGCCGTGAACCGATCGGAACCGGTTCGTGAATTGCCCGCCGTGTAGCTGTCAACTTCAAACAGCTGCATCAGCCTGCCCGGATACGGTCTCGAGCAGACTGATGTAGCTGCCCCAAGGAGGGTCCGAAGACCCTCCCCGGGCAGCATGAAATTGTTTCGCCATTAGCACACCTCTGTACGAGAGGCTGTCTAACGCCTAACCAGTCTTGTCCGCTGGCCCACTGGTGTGGACGGTGGATTCGGGGACCGCCAATCGCGACAGTACGCGTTGGTCGATTATCCGCAAACCTGAATGTTTCGCGGTCGGGCTTTTTGTTGGCCCGCAAGTCCCCTCAGATTTCGAAGGGCCTTTAATCCTACGTGCCTGCCAGCGCGCGTCGACGCGTTATCCAGCTAGGTCGATTCCGTATGGGTAAGAACTGTACCCAGCACGGTCGGATTCAGCTATGTGGTGCTGTCTTTACTGCGTAGGTACGACTTACTGCGATACGTCTTGCTGCTGTACGTCTCCCTGCTTTTGCTTCAGGTACTACCTGTACTGCGGTTACTGCGGTGCTGACTTGGTCTCTCGAGGCGTAGTCGCTCTCTTCCGTTTCAGCTTCCTACCCACACGCGGGAAGCGTGAAGAAGCAGTCGAAAGTGACTATTGATCTCGTGAGGGCCGAGCCCTTGTCTGCTGTGCCTGATCGTCCCTACCCACACGCGGGAACTAGGCATAACTGACGACAAGATTGATGAGGAATGTGGGGCAGCCGCGCGACGCGTGTGTGAGTCGAATCGGCTCGAACACATGTTCGTCGCTTGCAAGTCCCCTGACTTTGTATAGGTACTCCCTCTCTCCTGTGTTGCTTTGACCCTGCAAGAGCTGAAACACCTGGACCTTGCCGTAGTTTCGGCGCGTCCTTTTTAGCTCTCCTTGAAACCTACATGATCCGGGCTGAGGCGTCAAGACCTAAGCAAAAGATCAGTGTTTGCAGGGTTTTTTGGGCTTTTGCCGGCCTTACTGGCCCTCGCGAGCGCGCGCGGGGGGGCCTACTAGAGCTGAGGCCACCCGGCACCGGCCACGAAGCCATCCTGGTCAGCTGCGGCCCATAGCTCCTCGGCGATGTGCGGGGCGAGCGGCGCGAGCAGTTGGATGGCGGTGAGGAGTGCGTCCGCGATCGCATGGCTGTCTGCGGGCGTCAGCTGGCCGTATTGGTCGATGACGCGCTGCTCGAAGTCTTCGATCCGCAACAGGAGCGTCATTACGTTGCGCACGGCGCGGTGCGTGCGCAGGCCTTCGAAGTTCTCTGTGACTCGCTGGGCGGCGATGCTAGACCATCTGGAAAGGCGTACTCGCAGTGCGATGGCGCCTTCCTTTTCGTCGAGCAGCGGGAGCTTCTCGAGGGCCTGCAACCTCGGCAGCGCGTAGGACCAGAACGAGCTCAGCCAGCCGTGGCAATACTGCAGGGTGCGCGCGTTCCAGGGAAGGACGTTCGGCGGCGCGGCGGCAAACAATAGCGCGAGGCGAAAGGCGTCGGCGCCCGAGCGCTTGATCAGCCCGTCGATGTGGATGCGTTCTTTGGGGTTGGCTTGCTTGACGGTTTGGTGCATCGTGACGGAGGCAAAGGGGTCATCGTCTGCGAGCCCGGAGAGCAATCCGCAGTCGCGCAGGGCCTTGGCGCCGGCGCGCTGGTCGAAGAGCAAGCCGTCGTCCTTCACGCCCAAGACGGCCTGCCGAGCGGGCAGCCAGCGGCTGAGCTCAGGATCGTCGAGCAGGGTCTTCGTATCTTGGAGGCGCAGGCATGGCGCGAGCCATTGCCAGAGGCGATCGAAGTAGGGGTCGAGCGTGTCGGTTTCGCGGCGGGCCGGCGCGGAGCAGCGCGGGCAGTTGCAGGTCAGGAAGTCCTCATCCTCCTGCAGAGCGTTGCCGGCGCCGGTGGGGCGCAGATCCTCGGATAGGCGGACTGGGAGATCCTCGATCGGCACGGGCACGGCGCCGCATGCCTGACACTGGATCACGGGTATCGGCGTGCCCCAGGCCTGCGGAAGAGAGAGCGAGATGTCGTGTACGCCGCTGAGTCGCTGCTCGCTCTGCTGAACGTAGGCGCCGAGGCGCAGGCGCCAGCCGGAGTCGGCGCGGTCGATCAGTCCCTTCTCGAGCAGGATCAGAAATAGCTGCTGGGAGAGTCGGTAGGTGTCGGGCTCGGAGCTGCAGAGCACGCGCGAGAAATCCAGCGAGAAGCCGAAGCGGCGAAACTGGTCGGTTCGCTGTGCGACGGCGCTCTGCACCCACTCGGCGGGCGTCATCTGCAGCCCGATCGCCTCGTGCTCGACGGCGGGCCCGAAGGCTTCAAAGTGAAGCGACAGGAGCGTGGGCAGACCGCGGGCACGTGTGAAGCGTGCATAGGCGTCGGCGATCGAGTAGTTGCGGATCAACTCCAGGGGCGTGCTGATCGCTAGGGAGGAGCTTGGCGTGGATGTGTAGGCGGTGTCCGCGTCCGCGCTCGATGGGCTCGGTGTGCGATACAGCTCGGCCTCTCGCCAAGCCCTTTGCCAGCGCTGCTCGATGGGTGCAGGGTCGTAAGGCAGCGGCGCCTCCTGCGCTGCACCGACAGGAGCGTCTTGGTCTTCGAGCGTCGTCACGAGCAATGCCTGAGTATATCTTGGGACTGGCACGGGCCTTCCTACAATCGGCCCATGAGCGTCGCTCCCACGTTTATCACGCTCGGGCCGGCGGGCACGTGCCACGAGAACGCGCTGTTGAGGTACTTGGAGCTACAAGGCCTGGCCGATGGGACCGCTCGGGTCGTCCTGGTCGATGACCTGCTGCAGGGGATCGAGCGGGTCCGCGGGAGCGAGAACACATTCCTGGTGCAGTGCAGCGCGCATCTGCAGGTGCATCTCGTGACCGAGCGCTACCACGAGGAGGTGTTCGCGATCGACACGTTCCTGTATCCCACGAAGGAGCTGGCGCTGCTGGTTCGGACCGATGTGGCCGAGCCGAAGAGCCTCGGGATCGTCGACGCGACGAAGGGGTACACAGACCTGACGCGGTTCCAGACGATCGTCGAAGAGACCTCAAAGCCGATCGTCGGCGCGAACCTGCTGGCGGGACGATACGACGCGGGACTCACCCATCTGCATTACGCCGAGGAACACCCGGATGCATTACGTGTGCAGGAGAGCTACGGGGCGGTCGACACGACATGGATCGTGTACGGGCCGCGCAAGCGCTTCGCGGGCGAGCTCATCGGGCAGCGGGCGCCGTGGCTGTTCGCGGGCGATGGCGTGGAGGCTGGGAGCCCGGCGGCCGGGTAGCACCAAGGGTTGCGTAGTCTGTCCGCTCGGCACGGCACACTTTGAGTTCATCCCGATTGGCCTAGACTGAGAGGAGGACTCATGGCTCAACCCGACCCCCAGCCCCGAGAGCTTTCTACCGCCCGCGGAAACTTCCTGACCGTGCTCGTCAACCTTGCCAGTGGACAGAGCCGTGTCCTCGACAATGCCGAAGCGGCGCGTGCAGCGGCAGACGCCACCCGCAGGATGGCCGGCAGCAGCGAGTTGCTGGTTCTGACCAGCAGTACCTTGTGAAGCTCACGTTCGCACTGCTCGCCCGCTACGCCGAGGTCGACCCCGAGAGCGGGTTACTCAACGTAACGGGGGGTGGCCTCGACGTATTTGGGCTGAAGCATCTTCCGGCTGAGTTCTCGGTTGCTTTCGCGCTTCAGTTTCGGTATCCCGAGCACGAGGCTGGACAATCATTCCGGATTGCTCTTGCCACCCTCGACCCCCAGATTCAGCCCGTGGGAGAGTCAACCGACTTCGAGATCACACCCCATCTCGGCGAGTACCACGCCGATGGCTGGCAGGGCATCTACGCCGTTGCCGGCGCCGTGACGCTGGCCGTCGAGGCGCCTGGCACGCACAGCGTCAACGTCAAGATCGACGGTGCGCTCGCAGGCGATATTCCGTTCCAGGTCTTCCAGGCCAACAGCAACGACTAGGCCGCGACGCGCGGGGTCGATCGCCTTGCGACCACCGCGCGCGCGTCGCTCGGCGCAAACGCTACCGAGCCCCGCTTTGTTCGCGCAGAGCCGGAGGCGCCTACAGCGGAGGTGCCTGCAGGACCGGGCTGCGGGCGTGCGGGGACGAGCTCCAGATGCCCGAGCACGGTCTGCATCACGCGCTTGATCACCAGCTGCGCAAAGTTCGCGGCCAGGCAGCGGCGTACTCCTCCACCAAAGGGGATCCACGCATAGCTGGGAGGCGGTTTCGCGATGAAGCGCTCGGGCTGGAAGCGTAGCGGGTCGGGATAGACATCCGCGCGACGGTGCACGAGGTACGCGCATGGCGCAACGATCGTGTGGGCGGGCAACTCGTAACCACCCAGCGACATCGGCGCGAGCAGCTCCCGGGGGACCAGAGGCACGATCGGGCACAACCTCAGGGTCTCCCTGACGACTGCATCGGCGTACTCCTCCCCCTCCCCCTCCAGCGTCTCTTCGCGCAGACGCTCGAGCTTGTCCGGATGGCGCAGCAGGCGCTCGAACGCCCACGCCAGCGAGGTCGAGGTGGGCCCGTCCGAGATCAGCGTGACCAGTTCGTCGCGCAGCTGCAGCTCGCTCATCGGCGAACCGTCCTGGCCGTGCGCCTGTTCGAGGGTCGAGAGGATGTCCTCCCCCTGCGGCTCACGACAGGCCTCCACACGCTCCTCACGACAGGCCCGGCGCCGGCGCGCCTCGGCGAGCACCGTGGCCTCGACGGGGTCCATGACCGCGCGGAACCCCTTCTCGCGCGACAGCCGGTCCGGACCCAGGAGCATCAGCCGGGGCAGCCGGCGGGGATTGTTCAGCCATGCGCTCAGATCTGCAAGCTGCCTGCGCAACAGTCGCGTGAGCTCCTGCTCGGCGTCGCCGAAGAGGAGGCGCACGATGACCTCTGCGGTGATCGCCTGCATGCGCGGCCACAGCGCGAACGGCTCGCCGATCGGCCAGCCGTCGATCGCCTGGCGCGTCACCTGGTCGATCATCTCGCTGTACCCGTGCATCCGCTGACCGTGAAAGGAGGGCAGCAGGCCGCGGCGGCGGATCATGTGCTCGGGCTCGTCGAGCAGCATCACCGAGCGCGCCCCCAACAGCGGCCCGAGCAGCGGATTGATCTCGACGGCCGCCGGGCGCACGGTCTCGGCGGCGGCTGTGAACACGCGCTTTATGTCCCGCGGGTCGGCCAGCAGAACCCACGGGCGCCCGTGGCGGACATGCAGCGTGAAGACGTCACCGTAGCGCTCGCTCGCGCGTCGCATGTATGGCAGGGGCCTAAGCACCCAGCCCACGGCCTGCAGCGCGCTCGGCATCCGGGGACCCGGGGGCAGCTCAGCGGTCATGATGCTCGGTTGTTGGCGCCGCTTGAACGCTTTCGTCCTGTGCTTCGATCAGCTCGTCCTCGAGCTTGCAGCTGGCGGCGATCAGCAGCTCGAAGAGGTTGGCTGTGAAGTCCAGGGGGATCTCCAGCTCGGCGGCGCGGGCGAGGTAGCGTGCTCGTACCTCGGCGATGCGGTCGGGTTGCATCATCGGGATCTCGTTTGCGCGCTTGTAAGAGGCGACCTCCCGGATGATGTCGAAGCGGGCGCCGAGCAGCCGCGTGATTTCCTCGTCGAGGGCGTCCAGGCGGCGGCGGAAGGGCTCGAGACCGCTCATCCGAGCGGGCGCTTCATCCGTGGGCCGTTGGGCGTGAAGCCGTTGGACAGGTAGAAGGCCTCGGTGGCGGCAAATTGCGCAAAGTGCTCTTGGGGCAGCCCTACTTCGACACGTCGCATGTGACGGCTGCGCGCTAGCGCAAATAAGGCATCGAGCAGTCCGGCCCCGATCTCTTGCCCGCGCCAGGCCTCCTGCACCCACAGGTCCTGGATCAGGGCGTAGGCGCCGGGTATGTGGATCGCCAGCTGCCAGCTCGCCGCGAGCACGCCCACGAGCCGATCCTCGGCTTCGGCGAGAAACACTACCCCGGCCTCGTGATCGTCGATCAGTGCAAATGCCGCGTCCTGCATCTCGAGCGAGCGGGGAGGCGTGGCGCCGAGCTCGACGAGCAGCTCGCGCACTGCGTGGGCAACCGCGTCGACGTCACCACGACCGGCCGCGCGTATGCGCCACCTCGCCCGGACGGCCGGCTCGGAGGAATGCGAAGCGCTCTGCGCAACCTCGTCCATGCTCACCTCGCCGCCGCGCTCTCGTGCTCCAGCTCAACCGTCCACACCTCTGGGGCGCCTGAGCCGATCACGGCCTGCGCGACTGCGGCGATCGGCGCGCGGGCCTTGAGCAGCAGCTCGTCGAACTCCTCCTCGGCGTCTGACTGCGTCACGATTGCGCCACCGGCGCCGATCGTAGTACCTCCGCCGGCCCGCATCACGATCGTGCGGATCACGATCGACAGGTCGATGCTGCCGTCGAGGCCGAAGTAGCCCAGCGCGCCGGAGTAGACGCCGCGGGCCTCGCGCTCGATCTCGTCGATCAGCTCCATCGTGCGCAGCTTCGGCGCGCCGGTCATTGAACCTCCGGGGAAACAGGTGCGCACACAGTCCACCGACGAGCGGCCGGGCTCCAGGGTACCGGTGATGTTCGAGATCAGCTGGTGCACGGTGGCGTAGGACTCGACGACCATGAAGTCCGGCACGCGCACGGTGTCAACCTCGCAGACACGGCCGAGGTCGTTGCGCAGCAGATCGACGATCATCAGGTGCTCGGCGAAGGTCTTCTCGTCGTCCAACAGCCCGGCGCGTAGCGCCTCGTCGCGCGCGGGATCGGCCGAGCGCGGCGCGGTCCCCTTGATCGGGCGGGCTTGCACGTTACGATCGGGATCAACCGAGAGAAAGCGCTCGGGCGAGGAGCTCAGAATGCTGAGCTCACCGAGCCTGAAGTAGGCCGAGAACGGAGCGGGGTTGCGTCTGCGCAGGAGTCGGTAGAGCTCCCACGGATCGGGGCTCGCGTCGGTGTGGATCTGGTCTGTGAGGCAGACCTCGTAGGATTCCCCGGCGGCGAGCGCGGCCTGGCAGCGTGCGATGTCAGCGAGGTACTGCTCGCGGCCGCGGCCACAGCGGAAAACGACCTGCTCGATATTCCCCAGCGGGTGAGCTGCCTGCGGCTCGAACGGGGCGGGAGCCTCGATGATCTCGCGAACTGCCCGCTCGGCGTCTGCAAGCCAGGACTCGGCCTCCTCCTCGCCGCGACAGACTGCCAGCAGGGTGGTGCGGTGGTTGACGTGGTCGACCGCGACGAGGCGGTTGGCGAACATCAGCACGGCGTCGGGCAGATCCGAGCGGTGCGCGTTGGCGGAGCCACAGTCGGCCTTGCACTCATAGCCGAGATAGCCGACGAAGCCGCCGAGGAGGCCACCGATCGAAGATCGGCCGGCGAGCTCCGGCGGCGACTCGACCGCACGGCGCTGCAGTTCGCGGTCGAGCACGTCGAAGATCGACGTATGCTCGGTCCTCGCCTCAGCGGTGCCGGTAGCGCTCTGAGCGGCGCGCTGGGAAGTCACGATCCCCTGCTCGACGTCATATTCGAGCACTTCGCGGTTGGGACCCATGCTTGTGCCCAGATAGGAGGTGCGCGCGAGTGGCGACGGAGCATCGGCGCTGTCGAGCCAGAAGGCGTGCTCGGCCTCCCCAAAGAGGCGCTCGAACAGCAGCTCCGTGGAGGGCTCTGCGTCGATCTGGCGCAGGCACAGCTCGAAGGGCGAATCGCCGGCGCTGGGCACGCTCGGGCGCGGGGACGAGGTCAGGGACTGTTTTCTGGAAGGCACGGGGGGCCGGTTCAAGCGCCCTCGCCTGGACGGCTTACGTTCTCGCGCGAGCGCATAGAAGTTCTCGAAGAGCCGCTGACCGTGCTCGGTCGCGATCGACTCCGGGTGAAACTGCACGCCCCACAGCGGCCGGTGCGCATGTTCGATGCCCATCACAATTGGTACCCCGTTTGCCCTCTGCACCTCGTCCGCCCCGTCCGTGGGTACCCCGTCAGCCCCGTCCGTGGATATTCCGTCCGCCCCGTCGTCGGTCCAGGCGATCACGCGGCCCTTGTCGCCGAATGATCCGGTGACGGCGAGCGAGTGGTAGCGGACGACCGAGAACCGCTGTGGAATGCCCGCGAAGAGCCCGCTGCCGACATGCCCCACTTGGCTCAGGCGCCCATGCATCGCCAGCGGCGCCGTCGTTACGTCCGCGTTCAACACCTGCCCGAGGCCCTGGTGGCCGAGGCAGATACCCAGCACTGGGATCTCACTGGAGCGCAGGATGTCGGCACAGACGCCGAAGTCGTGCCAGCGATCGGGACGACCGGGCCCCGGGGAGAGCACGATCGCATCAAAATCCCAGCGTTCGAGCGCCCGCCAGCTGACGGTGTCGTTGTGAACGACGATCGGCTCCTCACCGGAGACGGCCGCGAGCAGATGGAAGATGTTGTACGTGTAGGAGTCGTAGTTGTCGATCAGCAGCGTGCTCATCTGCCCCCGTCCAATCCCAGCCCGCGCTCGCTGCGATCGAGCAGGGTCTGCATGACCCGCTGCACGTGCTCGCCGCGCTCGCTCTGCAGGTACCAGCGGATCAGGCGTTTGAGGTAGTGCGCGAGCGGCCAGACGTCGAGGCGCTGCACGGTGAGGCGCAGATAGCGGCGGTAGAGCTCGGACTGGACTACGGCGAAGCGATAGTCGGGATCGTCGACTGGACGTACGCGCTCGATCGGATGCCCGCGGACACGGCTATGCCTCGCTCGCGCACGCACGATGTCCCAGCCTAAGCTGTCTTCGGAGCCGAGTAGCGTGTCGGGGTCGAACTCGATATCTGCGGCGGCCGGGTGGTGGAGAAAGAACCCGAGCGCGACCTGCGCCGCGACGCGTTCGGGGGAAGGGTGCGCGCGTCGCATGTCGCGTCGCTGCGGATCGGCATCGATCCGATCGTCGAGCCATTGCAGGAGATCGTCGATCAGCAGGGCCCCTTCGCTGGAGGCCAGCGCGCGCTTCTGGCGGGCGACCATCCCGTGAAAGACGGTGCGGCTGGGATGGAAGCTGTTCGAGTCCGGCCGCAGCTCGGCGGCGAGCTTGCGGACGCTAGCCAGGTGCGATACCCACTCTGTGCCTGCAACCTGCAGGGACGTCACATGGTCGAGCTCTGGCGCGGTCATGCAGTAGGCGAGCGAGCGCAGATGCTGCGTCGGCAGACCGTCGGCGCGGACGAGCGACAGCTCTTCGAGCTCTGCCAAGCCGGTGTTGTAGATCACGACGCCATCTTCGCGGCGAGTGAGAACGCCGTCGCGCAAGCCTGTTTCGGCCAGCTCGGCGGTCTCAGGTAGGAAGTCGGACTCGAACAGGACACGGTCGAATGAGACACCGAGCCGCGCGAGCGTCTTGCGGTGGCCGGAGATCACCCACGCGCGCGTCTTGTACCAGAGCTCGAGCGCGTCATGCTCGCCGTGCAGCACGCGGAGGATCAGCTCATTGGCGGCGTCGTCCTGCAGGCGCAGCTCGCGTGAGAGGGAGTCCTCGGCCTGCTCGAAGACGGAGGAGGAGGAGGAGGAGCCTGAGGCGAAGCCGCCGGCAGCGGCAACGTAATCCGCGTAGCAGGCGCCGACGAAGTGGTCGCTCTTCTGATCGCTGTCGGCGAACCCCTGGGCGCGGGCGCCGCTGTTGATCACCCCGGCCATTGCCTCGCCGATGCTGCGACCGATGTCGGAGATCAGGCTGCGGCGCTCGACCTGGCCGCCGGCCTGCGTGAGCGCGGCCGCGAGTCCGTTTCCGAGCGCGAGATTGCGCAGGTGGCCGGCGTGCAAAGCCTTGGTCGCGTTCGGATCCCAGAACTGGACGGAGAAACGCTGGCCGCGAGCGAGATCGGCGAGCGGCGCCTCGGCGCTGCCGCCGGCCTCGAGGCCCGCGCCAATGGCTTCGATCCAGCTGTCTGCCAGGCGCAACTGAGCCGTGCCGCGGGCATCGACGATGGTGTCGACCCAGGGCTCGGATTCGATCTGCGCGAGGGCCGCGACTGACTCGGGGTCCTCCCGCCATGTGGGCGAGCGGGGGACGAGGACCAGATCGAACGAGTCATTTGGGCTCGATGGCGCGCGCGCCGTCCAGGGAGGATGGGTGGTGTCTCGGGATGGGGCGCTCCCAGGAGACGAGGCGCTCCCACGAGATGGGGTGCTCTCGAAATAGTCGAACAGGTTGGGGGTCATTGGGGCGGGCAAACATTGTTTTGATCGTGCGGTGCAAAAGCCCCCCCGACGGGATTTGAACCCGCAATCTCATGTTTTCACTGCTCGCTGGGTCGATGAGGGCCGTGTGGGAGACGGGGCCACCGCAAGGACGAGTCCCTACGGCTAGAAGGCTTCACTCACCGTCAGCATCCCAGTTACTTCCAGCGGAGTAGCAGATTTTAAGTCCGCTGACTTTAGCCTGTTTGTCCACGGGGGGAAGAGGGAAAATGCTGTGTGTGTGTGTCGAAATATGAATGTCGGATGTCGAATGTTCGCCAGACCGTGACGTCCAGTGTTCAGTTCACTGGGCCGTGACGAAGTTCACGAGCTTGCCGGGCACCACCACCTCTCTGAAGATCTCGTGGCCTTGGATGTGTTCTCGTGCGTGTGTGCAGCGACGCGCGAGAGCTGTGAGCTCATTGGGCGGGATGTCGCGCTTTACACGGACGCGATCACGCACTTTGCCGTTGACCTGCACGATGATCTCGCGCTCGTCGGGGATTGAGAAAGTCGGGTCAGCGGTCGGCCAGGACATCATCTCCCGCGCGTGCTCGCCGGTGAGCTGGTGGCAGACATCCGTGGCGCACTCTGGCGCAAAGGGAAAGAGTAGTGACGCGGTTGTTTGAATCGCAAACCGCATGGTTGCTGGTTGGACCTGATCACGAAGCTGTGTGGCCCCACTGACGAGCTCCATGATCGTCGCGATCGCCACGTGTAGACGTAGGTCGCCCTCCATGGTCTCAGTCACGTGGTCGATGGCTCGGTGAGCTTTGCGCAGCAGCTCGAGATCTGCGCCTGCGGGTGAGCGGGAGCGGGAGCGGGGTAGGCCAGCGGTCGTGGGTGAGTCCGCCAGCTCGCTTCCGAGCCGCGAAAGACGCTCCAAGAAACGATGTATGCCACCAAGTTGTCCGTCCGACCAATTCAGGTCGTGGTCGTGCGGTCCCATGAAGATCATGTAGCAGCGTACGGCGTCGGCGCCGTAGCGCTCGATGTCAGGCTCCACAGAGGCTATCGGTACGTGACCCTCGCCCGTGAGTATCCCGAACGCGAGTACGCGCACGTGGGGCCCCGTTGGCTTGATCGGCCCGGTGCGCCTCAGGGTCTTGGTCAAGAGGCGCGCTTCGTCGATCTGGGTGCAACCGACGATCAGCTCGACGCCCTCGGCGTGAGCGGTCAGCTCGCGCCGCAAATCCGCGAGGCGCTCAGGCCATTCGGGTGCTCGGAGATCGTCGAAGGGACGACCGTCGTACTCGGTTGAGACCCGCCGCCCGCGCGCGCGGTGATATTGGGCCAGAGCGTCCGCGAAAGAGGCGGTCTTGAGGCGCCCCGGGAGGAGATCCTCTCCTCGATGGGGCGGCGACTGGAGAACGTAGTGGGTGCCCTGCGGGGCTAACCCTTCCTCAGAACCGTTCATCGGACTCAATCCCTGGACGATTCGGCGGCGAGGCGCGTTTGAGCTTGGTCGAGCCTGCGGATGTCCTGCTCCAGCCAATCCTTGCGCAGCGCCATCGATTCGTCGATGTCGGCAATCCGTTCGTCGAGCTCTTCGACCATTTCGATGCCCACCCAACCAGGGATCACCTGCTGGCGGCGGATCGTGAGCTCGCGACGAAACGATCTGGCCTTGCCGAGGATCTCGCGGTGGCGTTGAATACGCGTGGCAACCCGCTGAACGTACTCGGATTGCAGCGAGCGACGGTCCTGGGCGGTCGCGTCGTACATCGCCTGCCTCGCGGCGGTGAAACGCTCCCAGAGACCGCTCTCGAGGTTCCCGGCATGCCCGGTCTCGCGCCAGCGTGCCATCAGATCCTTGAACCGGCCGTTGGCCTGCTGGTAGTCGTTGATCGAGCCGAGCTGCTCGGCTTCGACAATTAGCTGTTGCTTCGCGGTGGCTTTTGTCTTGGCGAGACGGTTGAGCTCGGCGAAGTGGCGTTGGCGACGCTTGCGGAACTCGATCGTCGGCGCGCGGAAGGCCTCCCAGAGTTTCTCGTCGCGCTGGCGGCCGGCCGATCCGACTGCCTTCCAGCGCTTGTGCAGGCTCGCCAGTTCCTGCCCCGCGACCTGCCAGTCCTCGGACTTCGCGAGCAGCTTGGCTTGACGGATCAGGGTCTTCTTTTTGTTGAGGGCGCGGCGCTGACGACGTTCGTGATCGTCGGAGAAGGAGCGCTGGGAGACGCCGACATAGGTCATGCCGCGTCGGGCGCCGGCGGTGCGGTTGAGCCTTACCTGTGGCATCTCAGTCACCCACTCCCGTGACGCTTTGGGATGGCGCTCATCTTCACGCGGCCTCCCGCTTCTGGTGTTCGCGGATGCCCCGCTCTAGCTCTTGGCCGGCGGGCGTCAGGCGCCATTCGTTCGGTGCTCCCTGGCCCTGGCCGGCGGCGGTGTTCTGGAGCAGGCCGTGGCGCTGCAGGCGCGCGAGGAGCTTTGAGATCTGGCCCTGGTCGCTGATCTCGGCGTGGCGGGCTACGTCGAGGTTTGAGATGCCCGGCGCCAGTGCGATCGCCTCCAGGACGAGCGCCGTGCGGTAGGTCATACGCAGCCCGGGGACGCGCGGCCGCTGCGGGTCGAGCGCGAGGTGCTTGCCACCCCGGTTGCCACCCAACACGGGAAGCGACAACGGCGCGGGTGCGGGGTCGGTGGGGGCGGGACGATCACGTTCCAGCATCGCGAGGCCGGCCCCGAGATACGGCAGAACCACCAAACCCATCAACTCACCTAAGAGATCACTCAGCAGGCCGCTGGGCTGCGCGTCTTTGCGAGTCCCGCGCGCCGCACGGCGCCCTGCACCCGAGGACACAGAGAGGCGCGTGGCGAGGATCGAGACGACACCGCCCGCGATGCCCTCCGCCACGACCGGCGAAAAACCCAGTAGACCCAGCTCGCCACCTTCAGCGATCACAGCAGCGAACCGCGCAAGCAACTGCCCTCGATACGCGGCCATACGGTCATCACCACGCGCGGACTCGACAAGGCAGAACCGCGCGAGCACCGGGTCACGATCGAAGAACCGCAGGACTGTCCACAAGCCCATCCGCACACGCTCACGCCACGACAAACGACCCAAATCAGCCGCCCGCAGCTCGGCCATGAGCTGCGCGTCGATGTCTTCCATGACCGCGAGCAGACACTGCTCGCGATCCTCAAACAACTCGTAAAACGTGCGGCGCGAGACCTTTGCGCGGGCGGTGATGTGCGTGACCGTGACCGCCTCATAGCCATGCTCAGCCGCCGCCACGGCAGCAGCCCGCAGCAGCCGCACGCGCTGATACTCGGCCATATCCAAGGGGCCAGTTCGTAAGGGGCCAGTCCGTGCAGAACGCCCAGGCCGCGCCGGGGACTTGTCCTTGCCGCGCGTGGCCTTGCCGGCGGCCGGCTCAGCGCCGGGGAGGGGACGGCCGGTGCGCAGGAACTCCACGCCGGAGGCGGTCAGCCACCACGCCTTCCGCATGCCCGCCCTCCCGCGATCACGGTTCTCGACGAGGCCGTGTTCTTGCAAGCGCGCCAGCAAACGGGAGATCTGCGGCTCGTTATCGACGCCCGCGCCGGCTGCTACCTGGCGGTTGTTCGCACCCGGATGCCCACCGACCGCGGCCAGCACCGAGCACGTCCGCTCCGTCGGCTTCGGCGACGGCGTACTGACACCAGCGACCCCGAGAGGACCTGCCGAACCCTCAGACCCGGCGGGCTCGGGCAGTACGGGCAGCTCCGGCGCCGGACGGGCGAGCTCCCGCGCGGAAGCCTCCTGGCCACGGTAAGGCAACACGACCGTCGCCATCACGGGACCGACGAGCTCCAACAGTGAGCCGGGGTTCTGCTCGAGCAACCGTGCGTGCACGATGCTGAACGCGGCGCCGACAACGCCGGGAGCAACCAGCGATGGCAAACCGGCGGGCGCCAGCCCGCCCTCACGACCCTCGTCGACGAAACCTGCCACCCGATCCAAAATCTCCGCGCGGCGGGCAAGCACCCGCGGGCCGGCGCCCAACGCCTCCACGACCACGACCTTCGCGAGCGCCGGATCGCGCTCCAGGCACGCGAGCAGCACGATCAGCGCGGACCGCACACGCTCAACCCACTCATCCTCGCCCGTCCACGCCGGGCCGGCCGCCGCCGCCAGCTCCCCGACCGCACGGTCGAAGACCCCAAGAAAGCAGTCTTCGCTGTTCGCGAACAGGTCGTAGAACGTCTTCGACGACATCCCCGCGCGCCCCGACACGCGCGTAGCGGTGAGGCGCTTCAAGCCCTCCTCCGCGATGACCGCCACAGCCGCATCCAATAGCCGCGTCTGTTGCACCCGCGACAGGTAGACCCCGCCGCCCCGCAGACCTGGCGTACCCGCACGACCACCGCGCACCGGCACCCGATCATCCTCCGCGGGCCGGAAGCTCATCAGCGCCCACCCCCTATACACGCACGCGCGCAGAGGGAGCGATTGCGGCCCCGTGAGTTACCGCTGTAGGAACGACTGAACCCGCGCCAGAAGACGCGGGGAGAACCTGCTAGATCGTCAGTGTTTGCGCCGTTTTCGGCGCTAGAAAGCCAATGGCTGAGAGAGAGAGAGAGAGAGAGAGATGTGTCAGCGACGCTGACGCATCTAGCTACGACGCCTTTCTGGCGCGCGGCGATCCCCATCACATCTGTCCCGAACGGACTCATGCAAACACTTCCCCTCATTACAACGATCCGGCCCTCTCCATCTCCATCCCCTGCAAAAGCGCTTGACATCGATCCCAGAGGATCAAACCCAAAACCAAGACCTATCGATTGCCCGACTACTCACAGCGAGAAGCCGATGCTTGACTAAACGTACCTCCCTGCGCAAAAAATGTCAAGCGATAACCGATATGACCGCTCCAAGGACAAAAAAATGGCTCTGGAAAGCCGATTTTCGCAAGACGGGAAAGTCGGTTGTCCCGTTTGGGCTGCCCCGTCGGAGAAGAAGACGGAGGAGTCCAACCAACAAAGGAGCATCCCCCATGAGCACTGTCAACATCAATCAGGTGGCGATCACCGGCTGCCTTACCCGCGATCCGGAGCTCGTCACGCTGCCATCGGGGCACGTTTTCTGCGAGATGCAGGTCGCCAGCAATCACCGCTCGCGCAACGACGTTACGGGCGTGTGGGAGGAGTGGCCGGACTACTTCACGGTCAAGGCGTTCGGCCATCAGGCTCGCACGTCTCACGAGCATCTGTGCAAGGGACAGGGCGTCGCGATCTCGGGACGTCTGTCTTCGCGGCGTGTTCTCGACGCCGACGGAGCACCCCAGCACGTTACCGAGATCATGGCCGGAGCTGTGCAGTTTCTCTCCCGGCCACGGGGCGGCTGAGCACTCGATGGCCTGCTCAGAATGCCGTAAACGTTCAGCGCTGATCGCGGTGCTCGTCCCCGCGATCGAGCGTGCAGCGCTGACCCGTCGGTCTCTGCTTAGCCTGCTCGCGTTGGACGACGCGCGGCTCTGTCTCGCCGTGGGAGTCGAGCAGCCGAGCGATGAGGAGCTCTCGGGCTATGCCGGAGAGACCAGCGTCGGGCACAGCTCGTCGCATGCGCGGGGCGCGCTCTGTCGCCATGACCCTGCCTACCCTGTTGCGCTCGCGCGACTGGACTCGGCGCCGGCGGTGCTTTATGCGACATCCGAGCCGGAGCGCCTGTGCGAGCTGCTTGCGGCGCCTGCTGTTGCCATCGTCGGTGAGCGCCACCACACGGGCTATGCCCGGGAAGTCACGTTCGCGCTGGCACATGACCTTGCCTTGGCCGGGGTTACGATCGTCAGCGGGCTGCATCAGGGGATCGATGGCGTCGCTCATCATGGCGCGCTGCATACCGGCGGGCATACGATCGCCGTGACGGGTTGCGCGCCGGAGATCGCCTACCCCCGGCAACAGAGCCATCTACACCAACGCATAGTTGATTGTGGCGTGGTGGTCTCTGAGCTCCCGCCTGGATTCTTTCCGCCCCGGCGCTGGTGCTTTATCGCCAGCCAGCGCATTATCGCCGCGCTTGCAGGCGTGCTTGTGGTCATCGAGGCGCATGAGCGCTCGAGCACGCTGCTTACGGCCCAGATTGCCACTGGCCTGGGGCACGATGTTGCGGTCCTGCCGGGACGTGTCACGGACCCGACCGCGCAGGGGACTTTTGCGCTGCTGCGCGACGGTGCTCATCCCGTCAGCTGCGCACAAGATGTGCTGGAGCTGGTCGCTGGAGCAGCGGCGTAGCGCGCGACGGCGGGCTCACGAGCGCCAGCCTGATTTACGAAGCTCCCGGCAGGATCAGGAGTGTTTATCGCCCGAATTGACGCTTGCGAGCGGCAGCCCTCGCGCGCGCGTCGCGCAGGACCTGGGACTCGCCAGCGCGATCCTTCGTGGTGCGTTCGGGTGTCTCCCCCTTCAGCGCGCGGTGGCCCTCTTCGCGCGATGTGTCGATCGAGGAGCCCTTTTGTGGTGAGGGCGATTTCTCGACGCTCAACGCGCCGCCGGCGGCTGCGGCGGCTTTGTTGAGCTCGCGTCTGAGCCGTAGCTCGCGGTCGATGTTCAGCCGCGTCTGGCGCTGGTTGCTTGGGGACATCCGTTCGTAGTCGGCGCGCTCGTATCCGACGAGGCCGGCGAGCGCCGGGTAGTCACGGCGCTGGCCGTCGGGAGTCCCAGCCGCGTTGTCCGGCAGCGCGGCCTGAGCGTCCAGCCAGCGCGCGCGTCTCTGGCGCATCTCGGTCTTTATGTGATCTCCGACTCCCCACATCCGCTCGCCACCGACGGTGAGACGCCGGGCTGCGCTCAGCTTCTGCTCCTCTGCGGCTGTCTCTGCTTCGATTCGTTTTGCGCGCACATCGAGCTTTATGGCCCGGCGCGTATCGCCCCCTGCGCGTGCCTCTTCGCGTGCCGCGAGGACACGTCCGAGTTGATTGCGCTCGAGCGCAAGCCGCGACCGGGTCTGTGGCGCCTGCGCGGTACGCTTGCTCGCGTCGCGGTGCTCGTGCTCCAGCAGGCGCGTGACCTGCTCGGCGGCCTTGTGTTTCGCTTGCTCGGGGTTGAGCTTTGAGTGTGTCTGCCGACGCTTGGCGTTCGATCCCCGGCGGGTGACCTTGTGTTTGGCCCAGCCGGCTATACGGGCGGTTTCTCTGCCGCTCATCAATATCGAGGTCAGCCGCATCCCTCCAATCCGAGACCCTCCACCGCTACGATCGCCGCGCGCGAGGCTGAGCACTTGCCGGTGATGGCGAAAGGCCCCTGACCAGAGTGCGTCGCGGTGACGGAATGCGCTCCACCACAAGACCGAGGTCAACAGCCATTGGATCCACCAACCGAAGCCAAGGCTCAAGACGATCCGCGTAATCAGGAGCACGACCCCGAGCATTAGGGAGTAGAGGAGCTTCGCGGTGAGCGCGCCGAGCAGGCGTGTGGCCCATCCCCGGAATGCGGCCCTGCCGTCATCTCCTAATGCGGGGGCGAGGACCGCGGCGGGCGCGAGCAGCAGGTAGAACAGGCTCATGATCGCCGCGCCTAGCAGTCGCAGCGCGATGAACCCGAGCAGCACGATCATGCCCAGCGAGCCGATCAGGATCAAGAGCAGACCCTCGACGCGCGGCCAGGTCCCGTCTTCGGTGCGGAATTCGGCCTGTTTCGCAGTGGGCCCGCGACAATGGGTCGCGTTTTCGCTGTCGCAGAGGACTCGCAGCAGGGAGCTGGTTTCGTTGATTGAGTTGCGCTGCACCTGGTTTGCGGGCAGCGCGAGGAATAGTTCGCCGTTGGTGTGCGCTTCGCGCAGCAACTGGACGCTCTGGGCAAGCGCCTTGGCGTGTTCGCTGCTGGCCTGCGCCTGATCTGCCGCGGCTAGCTTGAGGGCGGCGGCGTGCAACCCGGGGTCCAGCTTGTGCGGGTCATCGCACCAGCGGACGTTCCCGAACTCCATGTAGCACCACGGCGCACCGACTCCGGTGGCGAAGACTTCTTCCATGCCGTCTGAGAGGCTCAGCTGGGCGTGATCGGGTGTGCCTTGTGCGACGGCCCCGAGCGCGCCGAGGCTTGCTTGGTTTGTCCATGTTCCCAGCGCCCCGACGGTGCCAAGCGGATCTGCGATCACCCACAGCCCGCCTGCGATCATCGCGAGCATCAGCAGCGCCTGGCCGAGCGTCTCGGCGACTCTGCGGCGCACCAGCCCGTGATATGCCGCCAGCACTCCAGCGATCGCGAGCACCACGACCAGCCACGGCCGCGTGAATGTCTCCTGCGCGACGCGCAAGCCTTGCGTTACGCGGCTCATTGCGCCGCTGTTCAAGAGGTCGATCGTGAAGCACCATTCCAACGCGACGATCAGGACGTGCACCACCCACACCAGACCCATCCACACGGGCGTGACCAGCAGATCCTGGACCGCTGAGGAGACCGCGCCGCTGCCCAGGCCGAGCACCCCGGTGTTGATGTGTACGTCGAACGCGTAGTTGCTTGTCGGCGCCCCCGTCGCCTGGAAGCCCGAGAGCTGACAGTTGCGCTCAGCGGCCGCGGACAATTCGATCGTCGGCGTCCCCGCCCCACCGGCACACGAGGGGCTGCCCAAGCCGTTGCTCACGAGCTGATCCCCGGTACTCGACGGTGTCGATGCCGAAGCATCGGAGCCCGTGCTGCCCACTGAACCCAACTCCAGCGGCGGATCGGTGGGCGCCCGCGGTGAGCCGCCGGTGGTGGGCCTACCGGTCGGCGTGGGCGGCGAATCGGCGCCGGGACGGTCGACTTGCGGTCGGGCGCTCGCCGTGCTGGCAGCCATCAGCAGACCTACGACCGTAACGGCCGTCACGAGCGAGACCCGGCTGAGGCTGTAGGGCGCCATACCCTCTACTCCGACGGTGCGCCCAGAACGGGACAAATGAGGCGAGCGAATCTGCCGCTCAGCTTGGCCGGAAGCGGCGTAGATGCGTTGCGCGGGCCTTCTCGCGCTGTCTCTGATGCTTCCGTGCCTGTTCCTCGAATGCCTTTAGAACCTGTTTCAGAATGAAGGGGTGTTGGGGGTAGGCGGCGAAGTCTTCCGGTAGGTGTGGTCGACTATCGGGGGTGTCGGAGGTGCCATCACGGTTTGAGATAGATGACGGTTTGTGGGCTGAGGTTCAGCCGTTGTTGCCGGTGGTCGAGCGTCGCCGGCGATATCCGGGGCGCAAGCGCTTGGATGATCGAGCTGCGCTGAACGGGATCCTTTTCGTGCTGCACACCGGGATCGCGTGGCGAGATCTCCCAACCGAGTTCGGCTATGGGTCCGGTGTGACGTGCTGGCGACGACTACGGGAATGGGAGCAGGCGGGGGTTTGGGAGCGTTTGCACCAGGTGGTGCTGGAGCGGTTGAACGCGGCCGGCGAGATCGACTGGTCACGGGCTGCCGCTGACGCAAGCCATATTCGTGCGCTTTTGGGGGGCTCCTCACCGGCCCCTCGCCAGTCGACCGTGCCCGCACGGGCTCAAAGCATCACCTCCTGACCGACGCCGGCGGTCTGCCGCTGGCACTGACCTTGACCGGCGGCAACCGCCACGACGTCACACAGTTGTTGGTGCTACTTGACGGCGTGAAGCCCGTCGCAGGGAAGGTCGGCCGTCCACGCAAGCGTCCTGATGCATTGTTGGCAGATCGTGGCTATGACTACGACAAGTACCGGCGCGAGGTCAGCGCGCGCGGCATCAAACCCGTTATCGCCAAACGCAACACCGAGCACGGCTCCGGACTCGGCCGCCACCGCTGGGTCGTCGAGAGAACCTTCACCTGGCTACACCAGTTCCGACGACTACGAATCCGCTGGGAGCGCGACCCCGAACAACACCTCGCGTTCCTCCACCTCGCCGCCGCAATCATCTGCTGGCGACGCCTCCAGTCATTATGAAACAGGTTCTTAGTGCGCACTCGTATTCCCAGGCGTACAGCTCGGTCCGAGCGCGATGGATCTCCCTCACAGCCCGTACGAACCCGATCGGGCGCAGCCGTCGCTCATCCCAAGCTTGACGGACGCTCTCCCGCCATCCCGGCCACTGCCACTCCGGCGGGCTTAGCAGCTTGGCGTCGACCGGGCGCTCCTCTCGATGGGGAGCGCAAGGGGCAGCTATACATTGTTGACGCCGGGGATATGCATGGGCCTGTCCCCTACTCCGACGGTGCGCCCAGAACGGGACAAAACCCGGACTTCAGATACTAATCAAGGCAGATGGCTATCTCTCCAGAGTGTGGTTTGCGGGTCTTCGGTCCGTAAGATGGATGCAGAGGAACAGACGCCAATCTTCTCCGCATGCGTAAGCAGCAGCTCGAAGTCTGGATCGAGCGGTCGGTCTTCCAGTGCGGCGATATCGCTCTGGACCAGAGGGGTAGCAGCCGGCGCGGCGACGCTCAGGCCACGCGGCTATTGGCCCAACCGAATGACCTCGTCCTGAATGGACAAGGCTTGCTTTGGGCTGTCGGCCTTCAAACACAGGAAACCTCCCCTGTTGAATACGATTGTCTGAGCTATACTGTACTCCATACCGTCGGCCGCGTGGTGATTGCAAGCCCTCCGGCCTGTATCGAGATGACTCCGCAGTTTCGGACTTTGAATAGCTCGTTGTCCCGTTTCGTCTCGCTCGTCGGAGTAGGAGGAGGCAAACTCCCACACGAACGAAACGGAGCAAGACATGCATCTCACACGCGAACTGCTACTGCCCTACCAGGGCTTGAATGGCTTTGACGGACTCTGCCATGTCCGCGTATACGAACAGCCCGGGCAGCTCCCCATCGTGATCGCCGGCGGCCTCGACGACAACCCTGGTACCTCGATCACGAATGCGATCGAGATGGTCGCGGCGGCTGTGCAGCGCAGCGAGTTCTCAGATGGCCGCGAGTTCAGGCTGGTCGAGCACTATCCCGACACGATCAACGGTCGTGGGACGCCAACCTACGCGCTCATCCACTTCGACCACCGCGCGATCCAGGATTGCTCAGATGACCCCCGCGACTACGCGGGCGCGATTGTGCTCGTCGGAGAGGATCCCGGCGAAGAGGTCATGGTGGCGCGTGGAGCGGAGATCGAGGGAGACTTTCGCGACCCGCGTTGGGAACCGGTTGGGGACATCCGTGAGCTACTCGGCTGTAAGGTCGGGGTTTGGCCGCCGGGCAACTACACTGCTCGCGCCGTCGCCGGTGAGCAGGGCGAGCGGCTACGTAGCAGGCTGGCCGAGAAGGCTCGCCGCGCCCGTGAGGACATCCTCACCGCGATCGGGGAAGACCTGTGACTATTGGCGAGGAATGAAGGAGGACGAATCGACGCGGATGCGAGCGGTTTGAGAGACCCGCAGCATCTGTTCACCCTCTCACTGCGCGTCGGTATTTACGCGACACGGGGTCGCGCTCCAACAGCCCGACCTCCACGAGCGTAGATACGTAGCGGTGGGTCGTGCTGACGCCCATGTCGAGATCCGTAGCCACATGCTTCACCGACCGGGCGACCCCATCGGCCGGGAAGGACGCAAGCACCATCAGGCCCAGCATCAACGAGCGCGACAGCCGCTGATCGTCCAACTGCCCCGGAAAGGACCGGAGCTCGAGCCGCTCCATCCATCCCGCGAGGCCCAGCAGGCCGCCGTCCTTCCCAGCCGCGCGAACAACCCGCTCGACCTGAGCCTTGGACAACTCGATCGTGACCCTGATCTCCGACATCTGCGCCAGGCCCAACACAGACGATCAGCAAGACGCCCTTGTGGTCATGCTGCCTTCGAATACCAGCCACGGCCTTTCTTCTCGAGCTTGCCTTCCTGCTCGAGGCCGGGAAGCACGCGGTAGAGGTAGTTCTGCTTGATGCCCATCGTCGCGGCCAGCTCGGGGATCGTGATGCCTGGCTGACCCTGCACGAGCGAGAGTGCCTGCACCGCACGCTTACCGCCGCCTTTGGGCCGTCCGACTTTGCCGGCCGGACGACCGACTTTTTTGCGGGTGCTCGAACCGCGCGGACGCCCCGGCCCACGCCGGCGTGTGACGGTCGCGACAGCGGCAGAGCCGGCGTCAGACGCAGCCGAACTGACCGTACTCCCGACCGCCTCCGCCAGCGCCACCGCGGCGGCCTCGAGCCGGTGGTACTCGTCCACCACGGGCTTCAGCTCCTTCAGCCGATCGGTGATCTCTTTGCGTCTGTCATCAAGGAAGTCGGACACGGTTATCTCCTCGCTGGTCGGGGGTCCGACATGAAGATACTCCGCGCGTCTTCGGAACGCACCGGGCAGCAACCAATGTAGCTGAGACCAACTGTCTCACGAAGGCCTCCCGAGGGTCGGGGGTGCGTCGTTACTTGCCAATTATCGCCGCCGCAAACGAAGGCGGCCTGGCCTTCGCAGGGTCCTGCTCCGGCCGAGGCGAGGTGCGTGCCCGCGCATGCACGGCGGCGTGGGCGGCGTGCCTAGCACCCCCGACCACAAAGGAGCAGTGCAATGACAAGCAAAGGTAAGCAGGCAACGCTCGACGAGCAGGCGATCCGCGATCTGAAGGCTCGCGAGACGCGGCTGGAGAAGTTGTGGAAGATGACGGTGAGCCAGCGCATCAACGCGATGCGCAAGGGTGAGCTTTCGCTGGAGCAGTGCGCAGCATGGGCGGCAAGGTATCCCGAGCAGATGCCACTGCTGAATGGTGAGTTCGAGTACCTCGCGGCGCTCACCCCGGAGGTTCGCGAGTAGCCGACAGGCAGGCGGCGCCCCATGTTCGGGGCGCCGCTCCTGCCTCCGCACCGCGGCATCCCGGCTCCCGCCGGCCGCGCTGTCGATCCTCCGTCGTCGAGCGCCGAGACGCATCGCAGACAGCCGTCTCAGGCGCGCGGTACGGTGAGGTCAGTGGGCGAGCGGCGGCGCATTATCGATCTGGAGGTCCGGCTCGACGGGGAGTGGGTGACCAGCGAGACGACCGCGATCTGCGCAGGACCTGACGTGCTCACAATCGTCACGGTGCTGCCCGACTATGGCGTCCTGTTCGAGCTCACCTCGACGTTCATCGGCCACAAAGGCGTCGATACCCATGCAGCCCACCTCGTGCTCGGCCCGCCCGGCGAGGAGGACGAGATCCACACCGAAGACCACCCCCACGAGCGTCTGAACCCGACGTACGATCCAAGGGGATGCGCCTACGAGCACATCCACGTCCTCATGGAGCACCTCGCAAGGCTCGGCCACGACCCCGCGATCGACATCCCCGACGACGCCTTCGCCGAGCTCGAGCACGTCGAGCGCTGAGCTCCGAATACCGAGCGGCCTGAAGTAAATGACGCCCCCTACGGGGGCTGAACAACAACGTTACGGCCCTTCGGGCAGAGCTGGTCACTGCCTCCTTGCAGTGACCTCCAAACGGCGCAGACTATACGCACCGTAGGAGCTGGATCTTTAGGTTTCATGCGGTGAGTGCGGATTAGTTTCAGTAAGTGTTTTACAGTTAATCGTCCCCTTGACGTGCAAATGAATGGGGGCTACGTTCGGGGGTGGATGCAGACGACTCACAAGATCGAGGGCAGCTCCGCTGTGAGGTTCGCGAGGTATCTCGTGGCGGAAGCGTCGCGGGGTGACTACTACACCCACGACGGGGAGGGTGGTAGGTCGGTGCCGACGCAGTGGCATGGTCCGGAGAGGCTGTTGCGCTCGTTTGGGATCGACCCGGAGCAGGCCGTCGAGATGAAGCACTTGGGACCTTTGATGCAGGGCTTCGATCCGGTGACCGAGAAGCCGATCCGCCCGGCGGGGTCGAATGGGACGAGGGTCGCCGGGATCGACCTGAGCTTCGCGCCGCCGAAGGAAGTCTCCGCGTTGTGGGCTACGACCGATCCGTACCGTCGTGCGCAGCTCGAGGTCGCGCACCGCAAGGCCGTCAAGAGCGCCCTGGAACGGACCGAGCGTGAGGTCGCGCTCGTGCGGCGCAAAACCAACGGCCACGTCCGCTTTGAGACGGCGAAAGGACTGCTTGCCACGGAGGTCGTGCACACGACCAGCCGCTTGGGCAAAGACGAGGACGAGCATGGAATCCCCGACCCGCAGCTGCACTCCCACATCGTCGTGATCGCAGCGGAACGCCGGGACGGCACGCTCGCCGCCGTCGAATCCAGGCAGCTGATGAAGGCCGCGAGGGAGAACGGCGCGTGGTACCGCTCAGAGCTGGCGGCGAACCTGCGGGAGCTGGGTGTCGGGATCGAACGGCGCCAGGGAAACGGCGAGCGCTACTTCGGCGTGCGCGGCGTCTCAAAGGAGCTGTCCGAGCGCTGGTCGACCCGCACCCAGGACGTGCACCGCGCCGCGAACCTCTTTCGCCAGCGCTACGGTCGCGAGCCCGGCCCCGGCGAGCTCGACTCCCTCACCCTGTCCACAAGGGGGTCGAAGACCGCGGCGGGGCCGCAGGAGGTCAACAGGGCTTGGCGCGCGCTCGGCGAGGAGCACAACCAGACCGCGAGGCGCTCTGAGGAAGCCTTCCACGACTGGGGCCTGCACAACGACCCCAACATCGACCTCGCGAAGGAACTGCTCGCGGCGGTCACGAGCGAGCGGTCGATGATCACCGAGGCCGAACTACGAGCCAAGGCGTATGAGCTGAGCGCCGGCGTGTGCCGTCCCGCCGAGGCCGATCGGCTCGTCAACGACCTGACCCGTGAAGGCGAGCTGCTCCAGTTGGAGGACGGGACATGGACCACACGGCAACACCGCGAGCTGGAGCAGGAGACGATCGAGATCGCGCAGCGTCGCGGGAGCGAGATCGCCGCTCCGGTCAGCGAGCGATCCCTGAAGCGGGCACGGCGGGAGATGGAACGACAGCTGAAAGCGCCCCTCAGCGAGGAGCAGCTGGACGCCGTGCGGACGGTCACGGGTCCTGGTGGGATGTCGCTGCTCGTCGGCAGGGCGGGCACCGGGAAGGGCGTCGTGATCTCCGCGGCCGCGCGGGCGTGGCAGCTCGATGGATACGAGGTGATCGGCACCGCGATCGCCGGTAGCCGCGCACAGCAGCTCAAAGACGAGGCGAAGCTCGACAGGGCCTACACCGCCGACGGGCTGATCAAGGGCATCGAGCAGGGCCGCATCGAGATCGGGCCGAGGACGATCGTCGTGATGGACGAGGCCGCGATGGCGGACACCGTCCGCGAAAACCGTCTCGCGAAGCTCACCGACCGAGCCGGCAGCAAGTACCTCGGCGCTGGCGACTCCGCACAACTCTCCCCGATCGGCGCGGGCGGCGTCTACAAAGAGCTCGAAGGCACCATCCCCACCGCCGAACTGACCGAAGTGCACCGAGCCCGGCACGAGTGGGAGCGAAAGGCATGGGAGCAGATCAGGGAAGGAGAACCCGGGCCGGCGCTCGCCGCATACAAGTCCCACGACCGCCTGCACATCCACGACACCAGGGCAGAAGCGGCGGAGGCGATGGTCGATAACTGGGACCGGGTACGCAAGGACTTCCCCGACGGGCAGGCGGTGATGATCACCGACGCCTCGAATTTGGAGAGAGACCAGATGAACGCAATGGCCCAGGCACGCCGCGCCGAGGCGGGGGAGTTGGGCTCCCGTCGTGTCGAGCTACCCGGCAAGCCCTACGGCCTCGCCTCCGGCGACGAGGTGATCTTCTCCGCCCAATTCCACATCCCAAAGGAAGAGCGGATCGAGAACGGGATCGAGGGAACCGTCATCGACACCAGCCGCCGCAAGGACAAGGTCACGATCAGGACCAAGGAACTCGAGCCGCGCGAGGTCACGGTCGACACCAGTAAGTTCGCCGATCTCTCGCTGTCCTACGCCGTGCACATCAACAAGGGCCAGGGCATCACCGCCGAGACCTCCGGGGTCCTGTTCGGGGGCTGGCAGACGGACAAGGAGCACGCCTATGTCGACGTGAGCCGTGCCCGCGAGCAGACCCAGGTCTACGTCTCAAGGGAGGACCTCGGCGAGGAGGGATTCGACACCGGGGCGATGGAACGCCTCGCCGAGCGGATGAAGCGCAGCCGCGCCCAAGAGGCGAGCATCACCAAGCGCCTCGCCCAAGACCGACCGGAAGCGCCCGAACGGACCAAGGAGCAGCCCATGCAGATCGAGCCCGCCGAACAAGCCACCCCCGACCGGACCGTCGAGCACCCCGAGCCGGAGGGCACGACAGCGGCCTCACAGCGACACGAGCCCCCAGCCCCAACCGCCGAACAGGAAGCCCAAGACCCGGCCGAGATCCCCTCCCCCTCCAACGCAACCCAGGGATCCGAGCGCGAGATCGACGAAGTTCTCCAGGCGCGCCGCGCACGACAGTTCGACTGGGAGCGCGCAATCGACGTAGACCGCGCCGGCGACGTCAACGAACAGGCAAAGGAAGCCGAAGCGATCGAAAACCTCGCCGAGCAACTACGCCGCGAGGGCGCCGGCGAGGCGACGATCACCAAGGAGATCGCGAAGCAGACCGCCGGCCGCGAAGCAGACCTGGAGCGCAACACCCAGGCCCAGCGCGAACACGAGCAACACATCGACAGGATCCTCAACCAGCAGCGACAGCGCCAACTCGACTCCGAGACAGCCCACAAGCCCGAACAAGCCGAGCAGCCCGAGCGCGACCGCGACCCCTACATCGAACAGGCCATCCAGCAGGCCCGCGAACGCCAGCAAGCCTGGGAGCAAGGCATCGACCAAGACCGCGAGAACGACCGCGGCTTCGGCATCGAATAGCGCAGCTCCCATCCAGCGCGCCCGCGGAGGATCGAACAGCCAAAGGTACGGCGGCTACGCCGCAAATCGCGCCCCCAGTCGCTCCGCGACTCCCCCCGGGGGCGCTCACAGACGCTCCCGCCCCAACCCCGTGCACTCAGGGGAGCCCCGGTGGCACAACGAGGCCAGCAAGGGCGCGAACGAAAACAAATGCTCACTCAGGTCGGCAGGGACCTGCCGACTACAAGCATGATGGGGCCGGCGAAGGGATCGGCGCCGCCGGCGTCAAGGCCCTCCGGCCCCTCCGGGGCGACCCCTCCGGGTCGGCCTTGACCCCGGCTCAAACAGCGACCCCGAGCGCTTCAAACCAGCAGCTCCCCGGCCGGCGACCAGCACCCGCCGAATCACCGCAACCACCCCATGCTTCGGGGCATAAATCCATGAGCGTTTGCGCGCCAACTTCACCCAAAAACCTCGACTTTCCCCAGCACTGGAGCTAAAATAGGAGAACCAACCACAAAGCAAATGACCCCCGCGCTGCTACGAACAGCCGGGGGTCCGACACAGGAGAGCGACCTCCCATGCAAGACAATTATGCCCACAGTCAACGTGTTGCCGACGACATGCCCCTGACGATCCCGGCCAGCATCGTGGACTGTCTACGCCGAGCCGCCTACACCGAGATCGGTCTCACCGCCGAAGCCCTCGACGACGCCGCATTCTCCACCGACCGCGAAGCACACCCCGAGTGGTTCCGCGAACCCGCCGAGACCCTACACCACATCTACGCCCTACTCGACGCAATCGGCTGGACCAAAACCACACCCCCACACGCAGTACAAATCGAGCCCAACGAGAACAGCTGGACCCTCATCCGCACCCTCACAAAAGCCCTCGAAATCGCCGACCAAAACGCAAGCGAAGCCACTCCCGGCGACACCGCGCCCGACGCCACGCCGGAGTCCGCCGCAGAGATCGAGTGCGCAGACGTGCTCTGGAACTTCATGGCCTCCGTAGAAGCCCACACCGACACACTCGCAGTCGAGGAAGCCGCAGAGCCCGCCCTGGATCTCGCGGCCTGAACGTGCACCACAGGCCAGACCCGTCACTGGGGATCAAAAGACACGAGGAGCGGCTTGAAGTGGCTGATGTTAAGCAGTCGCAGAAATGACGAGCATCACGTCTATCCCTGCAACATGGGCGCTCGCCGTCTGCCTGGGCCATCAAGCGCGAGGACTGGCCGACTGTCCGGCGCGATGACGACCGACTCATCCGCCGGAACGGGCGCACAGCCGCACGAGGAGCCCAAACAGCTGGCTTCGGCGATCGACCGCTCGGCCGGACGGTCCATCTGACCGCCGAGCGGTGGAAGCACGTAATCGATGGCCACCCCTACATGGCCCCGCACATGGCCGACGTAGTCCGGGCGATCGAGACGTCCACCGACCGGATCGCATCGCCTCGTCCCGGCCAGGATTGGTTCTACCTGGAAGGTGCAGGCCCCAGTCGATGGCTCAAGGTCGTAGTAGCCTTTGACGAGGAATCAGTTGGAAGCGTACGAACAGCATTCCCCAGGAGAAGCAAGCCATGAGCATCCAGATCGGCCCATACACCTTCGACCGCGTCCGCTACGACCACGACGCGGACGTGCTCTACCTCTCCCAGGGCGACCCAGCTCGCGCCGTCGACTTCGACGAGACACCAGACGGCCACGCCGTCAGCTACGACGAGAACGGCGATCTCGTCGGATTGACGCTCATCGACGTGCGCGAACTCCTCAACGAGACTCAGGGCACCGAACTACTACTCGAGCTGCCGGCGAAGGCCCGCTCGGCAGACCTCGAACTCGCCCTAGCCTAATCCCTACCGTCAGCCCTGGCCAGTCTCCCGTCGCTCAGGGATGCACCGCAGAGCGCGATTCTCACGGCATAGTGACCGCTCACAAACGAGGTCCATACGCGACCCATCTCAACCGCCCCCGCGATACACAAGCCCTCGCTCCGACTTTAGCCCACCAGAGCAGTTTGGTGGGCTAAACCCCCCGGAAACCCCCGGTAACTGCGGGAATCGACGTAAGCGAGTCGCTGGGCAGATTCGGCTTGCTAGAGCCGTTTCTTGCGCTTTCTTGGGCGTTTCTGGCTCTGTTTCACACGCGAGAGGTCGCAGGTTCGAAACCCGCCGCGCCCATGCCGGAACTGCCTGGAAACGGGGCAGATTTACTCATCGTCGGTGAGTTCGTGCAGCTCGGCTGAGGGGCCGAGATTGCCCATTGGCCCATTCACTGGCCTAAACTTCGGGTCGTCTGTGCGGGTGACCTGGCGCGTAAACGGGCACTCGGCGGGCTCATCGGCGAAGCGCATCAGCTCCCAGATCGCCTGGCGCTCGCAGTCAGTCAGGCGGCAGTTGCGGGTCTGCTGGTAGACCTGCAACGTAAAGGCCGCCGAGGTGTGGCCGATCTGATCGGCGATCCAGTGCGGGTCGCGGCCGGCCTGCGCGGCGAGCATCGCCCAGGTGCGGCGCAGCAAATGCGGCGTGATCTTCGGCAGCGACGGCAGACCCTGTTCGGCCCGCCGCTCGTTCGCAAGTTGAGCGCTGCGTGCGAGCACGCGATCACGGAAACGGTCGGGATCGCGCCGGCGTCCGTTGGCGGTGCCGAAGAAGTGGTCGGCCGGCTCCATCGGGAAGCCGTCGCGCAAGCGCTGCTCGCGGTGGCGAACGAGCTCGCCGCGATTCCACAGCGTCATCTCGACCTCGCGGACGCCCTTGGGAGTCTTGGCGTCGGGGAGCTTGAACCGGGCTCGCGCGAGATCTACCTGCGAGCAGCGCATGTCGCACAGCTCGGAGATCCTGAAGCCGGACAGCCCGAGCGTGACCAGCGCGGCGCGACGTCCCACCCGCCGGTCGCGTCGGGCGGCAGTGTCCAGCTCGCCGGCGGCGTCCAGCAGCGCGAGCAGCTCGTCAACCTCAAGGAACGTTCGGACGGGCTTGATCGACGGCAGGAAGCGGTCCTTGCGCTCGCCGACCTTCAGCGGGTTGTGCGCGACGTGTCCGTAGTCCGCGGCGCGCTGCATGATCTGGCTGAGCAGCGTCAGCAGCCCGTTGATCGACGTGTTCGACAGCGGCCGCTTGCGATGCTTGTAGGGCTTCCCCGGCTTGCGCTCGACGGTCTCGATCAGCGGCTTGCCGCGAGCCTCGGCTTCGCGGATCACGCGTGAGCGGTGCGCGAACTCGTCGCGGAACCCGTCGACCCTGGCGACATCGATCTCGAGGAGCTCCATGCGCCCGAAGTGCCCGATCAGATAGCCGAGCTTCCACTCGAGGTCGGCGATCGTGTTGTCGTCGAGCCCGTGACTCTTCTTCGCATCGACGACCTTCCGAGCAAATGGTCCGAAGGGCTGGTGGCCGTCGGGCCGCGCAGCCTCCGTCTACACGACCGATGTCCTCTTCTCCGGCGGCGCCCAGGTGCCGCGCTCGACCTGCTGCAGGATCGACTCGAGCCCGATCTCGGCGCGGACTTCGTTCCAGCCCTGCGTGTTGGTGCCGAAGACCAGCCGGTGGCGACGCCCGTAGGCGTAGAGGCGCGCGCCGTAGGTGATCGTCTTGCCGTCCTTCCACGGCCATTGCGTCACCTCGCCGGTGTTGGGACGGGCCATCAGAGCCCTCGATCGTGTCGGGATGTACGGTTCGGACGCATCGTGCTCACCTCCCGGTGTCGCGCCGGAGGGCGTGTCCGCGGCGCCCCGGCTTCTTCGTGGTGCGATCACCTTACCGGCGCCCCGGGGGACTGCTTGCGCGCCCGCATCGCTCGTTGCGCGGTCTGGAGATCGAAGCGCAGCCGCGCCTTTGGACCGTCGCCGAGACGCATCGCGCCGAGGTCCGCGGCGTGCGCGTAGACGTAGTCGAGCGAGACATTCAGCGCCGCGGCGAGCTCCTTCGGGTCGAGGAGCTGGTAGGCCCCGGGACTGGGCCTCTCCAAGAGCTGTACGACATGGTGCGCGGCGCGCTCTGCGATTGCCTCGATGTCCTCGTGGTCGAGCGTCATCGGTTTTGTCGGGTCTCCTTGGACGGGTGCTCCTATTGACGCCCGAGCCCGGCCGCTACCCCCTTCCGTCCACGAGTGGCTACGCGCACGGCCGGCGTCTGGGACAGCTCAGACTGAGCGCGCAAGCCCCCAATCCAAGGGGTGCGCGAAACCCCACCAATGGTCGACAAAACCCCCTTTCGCATCGACAAAACCCCCGATTTCGGCCCTGAATCCGTGCGAAACTCCACGGCGTCACCGGACCCAAGCCCACCGCAGCCAAAACCAAAATCCCCTGCAAATTGGCACCTCGACACAATCTTGCACGGACAGACAAAACCCCGGATTTGCTCGTGCCGAGAAGTAATACGACAGTTTTCAAGATAGCCCGGCAGGAAGAGCACGAGCGGCGTTCGCTGGCGCGGCCACCATCTTCGAGCCCCAGACCACAGCGGCATAGGCATAGCCAAAGCCTTCAGCCGTCCAGCTCCTTGTCCCAGAACCCGACGAAGTTGAACAGGCGCTCCCCCTCGCGCAGGATGGCCGGGGCACCGGTGAACCACTGCGCTCCGACGGCGAAGCGCCCGGACTGATCGACCTCGAACGCCAGCTCCTCGAATCCCCGCTCCGCGAACCAGCCTCGAATCGTGGGCGTGATGTCCGGCGGGAGACGGTGGCGTGTCCAGATCACCGTCGCATCCTTCGCGCACAGCTGGGGCAGGCCGGCGATCGTGTGCTGGATGTCCGGCGCCGAGATGTTGCCGAAGACGCCGCAGACAAGCACCAGGTCGGCCGGGACCGCACCTACGTAGGCGTCGATGAGCGACGCATCGCCCGCGACGACCTGCACCCCGGCGAGCCCTGCCTCGTGCGCGGTACGGCGCGCGAGGAGCACGTTGTGCTCGTCAAGCTCGACCAAACGAGCGGTGACATCCCCACATCGCTCGTGTCCGGCGAGCACGCCGATGAGATCGTGTCCCTGCCCCGCGCACACGCTCACCGCCTTGACCGGGCCGGGTGGCAGCCGGTCCAGCGCGGCGCGTATCTGCTTCTGCACGAGCACAAGGCGATGGGCAAGCCCGGAGTCGGGGTCCTCGTAGGCGTCGTGCCACGCTCCCCAGTCCACGATGAGAGACTACGGGGAGATGGGATCCGCAGACCGTCGCAGCGCCGCAGCCGAGGATCTTGCGCAGCGCGTCGCCAACGGCGAATCCGAGCTTTACCTCGAAGCTCGGATCGAGCTCGTCGATGGCGACGGACGCGTACGCGAGTCGCACCCTATCGATGCGCCAACGGCGCCTCAGCCGTACTATGCCAGTCCGCGTCTTGACCTTCCGAAGGCCCTCAACGCGGGCCGTGCACTTGGGGCGGAGGGCTTTGTCGCAATCGACTTCGAGACGGCCACAGGCTCACGCGCGAGTGCATGCGCCGTGGCGGTGGCGATGGTCGAAGATGGCCAAGTGAAGGACGTACTCCGGTGGCTGATCCAGCCTCCTGGGAACGAGTACGACGGCTTCAATATCTCCATTCACGGCATCACGCCCGCGATGACGAAGGACAGTCCGACGATGGCCGTCGTGTGGCAGGAGGTACTTGCGGCGGTTGGCGACAGGCCGCTGGTAGCCCACTACGCGGCGTTCGACATGAGCGTATTGCGCAATGCACTCACGGCCGACGGAAGTGAATGGCCGAACCTGACCTACTTCTGCACGTGCACGCTCGCGAAGCGAGGATGGCCAGGGATGCTGTCCTACCGCCTGGTCGACCTCGCCGACGAATGTGGCCTCACCTTCCAACATCACGAGCCAGGGGCTGACGCGACGACGGCGGCGCAGCTTGCCATCGCGTGCTGTGGCCTTGCTACTGAGCGGCAGCTCGACGACGCGAGCAAAGCCCTCGGGGTTAGGGCAGGGCGGCTCTCATCCGACGGGTGGGCACCGAGCGGGGTGGCCCCACAGCGCCTATCCGACCTCACTCCAACAGTTGACCACATCCCTGAAGACAGCCCGTTCGCCGGGAAGACCGTGGTATTCACGGGCACACTGACGTCGGGACTAACTCGGAAGCACGCGGCGCAGCTCGTGGTAGACGCCGGCGGGCACCCGGCGAGCAGCGTCTCGAAGAAGGTCGACTATCTCGTGCTCGGCATGCAAGACGCGAGCAGGATCAAGGACGGCAGCCACTCCGAGAAGATGCTGAAGGCGATCGGATTGCAGCGCGCCGGTGCGCCGATCGAGCTGCTCTCCGAGGACGACTTCCTGCGAATGCTGCCCGAGTGAGACTGATGATGGAACGCGCGAAAGCCGTCATCTCGCAGCAGGGGCTTGACGGTGTAGCAGCCCCTCGGTGGCCAACGGGCTTGGGTAGGTGCCTGCCGCACAGTCTCCATCGGTCGCCATCCGTCTGACAAACCGATGGTCGGGCTTCGTGGGAGCCAAACATCTGCCACTCTCTTGATGAGATATCGATATCTGGTATTCACGATTCCCGCGATGGTCAAGTTCATCCATACAGCCGACTGGCACCTTGGTATGCAAGCTCACTTCTTGCCGGACGAGGCCCATGCCCGTTTCGCACAGGACCGGTTCGACGCTGTCCGGCGCATTGCCGAGCTCGCGCACGAGGAGGGCTGTGCGTTCGTTGTGGTCGCGGGCGACATCTTCGACTCCAACCATGTGGACAGGCAGGCCGTCGCGAAGGGCATCGACGCGCTCTCCGCGTTCACCGTGCCCGTGTATCTGCTGGCGGGCAACCATGACCCGCTCGACCCGTCGTCGGTGCTGCGGACCGCCGCGTGGCTGGAGCGAAGGCCCGAGAACGCGACCGTCATCGACGAGGTCGCGGTGATGCAGGTGCCTGGCGTCACCGGCGTCGAGGTCGTCGGCTGCCCATGGCACACCAAGCACAAACTGGGGGACCCGCTCGCGGCCGCCTACGCGCTCCCCGCCGCCGCCAAAGGAGCGACGCGTGTCCTTGTCGGCCACGGCATCGTCGACGAGCTCACCCCCGACTCCGACAACCCGTCTCTGATCTCAGCCTCCTCGCTCAGAGCCTCGATCACAAGCGGGCAGTTCCACTACGTGGCCCTCGGCGACCGGCACTCAGCCACCGAGATTGACGGCACCGAAGGGCGAGCCCGCTACTCCGGCACCCCAGTCTCCAGCGACTACGGCGAGATCGAGCCCAACCAGGTGCTCATCGTCACGGTCGACCCGGACCGCTGCACCGTCGAGCCACACAAGATCAGCAGCTGGACGTTCGACAGGCCCGAGCGCGACCTCACCGGCGAAGAGGACGTCGAGGCGCTCTCGGCATGGCTCGACGGGCTGCCCTCAAAGCAAACGACGGTGCTGAAGCTCGCGCTCGCAGGGACCCTCAGCCTGGCCGCGAACGCCAAGCTCGAAGACGCCCTCGAGCACAACCGGCTGACATTCGCGTCCCTCAACACCTGGGAACGACACACCGAACTCTCGGTCGAACCCAGCGAGCACGAGCTGGCCGGCCTCGACGTCACCGGCTACGTCCGGGAAACCTTGGAGCATCTGCAGGAGGAGACGCACTCCACGGGCGACCAGGCGATCGTGGCGCGAGACGCCCTGAACCTGCTGTATCGGCTCGCAAGATGAGGATCCACCGCATCACGCTGCGCAACTTCCGCGGCGTCGAGAAAGCCGACGTCGAGTTCGACACGTCCGGCGTCACGATCATCGAGGGACGCAACGAGATCGGCAAGACATCGCTCGCGGACGCCTTCATGCTGCTGCTCGACTCAAAGGACAGCTCAGGCACACAGGTGATCCGTGACATCCAGCCGATCGGACAGGATGTGCCGCCGTTCGCGGAAGGGGAGCTCACGCTCGGCCCGCACCGCCTCATCTACCGCAAGCAGTGGCTTAAAGAAAAGAAGACCGAGCTCGAGATCAAAGGGCCCGAGTCGGCGCAGCTCACGGGGGAAGCCGCCCACAACCGCATGACCGAGCTGCTCGACGCCCACACCGATCCCACCCTGTTCCGTGCGCTCCGCTACCAGCAGGGCATCGCCATCACCCAAGCCAGCCTCGAGCACGCCAGCAGCCTCGAGGCCGCGCTCGACGCGGCAGCAGGAGGGGGAGGGGGACCGTCCGACATCGGCGGCCACGACGCCCTGCTGGAACGCGTCGAAACCGAGAGGCTGCGCTACTTCACCGACAAGGGCGCGGTGCCCACAGCACGTAAGAGCAAGGCCGCGCAGGCGGAGGAGCTTCGCGCGCAGGCCGACGAGGCACGCGACAGGATCCGCAGGCTCGACGCCGCCGCCGAACGGCAGCTCCAGATCGAACGCGAACTGATCGAGCTCGCCGAGCGCGCACCCGAAATCGAACAGCAGATCGCTGACACATCCAAGGCCGTGCAGGCCGTCGAGGGCGTCGAGCGTCAGCTCGAGCGCGCCGCACACGCCGCCGAGACAACCGAGGCCGCGCTCCGCGTAGCGACCTCCAGCCATCAGGCCCGCGCGGCGCTCGTGGCAACCGCCGAGGCGGCGCAGGCGACGCTCGCCAAGTTCGAGGCCGACCTGGCCGCCGCAGCTCCCGGCCTTGACGCCGCGGAACAGGCAGTCGCGGCGGCGACAGCCGCCCGCGGCGAGGCCGCGATCGCGCTCGAGCAGGTCGAGGGTGAAGCCGCCGGCCGGCGCGGCCTCGCCGAGCTGCTCGAACTGCGGCTCCAACGCGACCAGTTCAGCGAGCGCCTAAAGCGTGTCGAAGCTGCCGACGTGATCATCGCCGAAGCCGAGCGGTTCCTTTCCGGGTGCAGCATCGACGACGCCAAGCTGTCGGACATCGACACCGCCGCGACCAACGTTGCAGTCGCCAAAGGACGCGCCGAGAGCGGCCAGCCTCACATCGCTCTCGAAGCCCTCCGCCCCGTCCAGATGATCGTCGACGGCGACCGCGTTGACGCGACGCCCGGGAAACCGGTCGAAGTCACCGTCGCAGGCCGGTTCGAGGCCGAGATAGGGGACCTCGCGCGGATCATCGTCACGCGCCCGCACGCAGACGGTGACGCTGAGACCGCGCTCAGGGACGCCCAGCAGACACTCGACCGGATGCTCGCCGACGCCAACGCATCATCCCCCGCGCACGCCCGCGAGCTCGCACGCGAACGCGCCCGATATCTGGGAGACCGAGAGAACGCCAGGCAGCGCAGGGACGCCGATCTGAACGACCTCGACCCCCCCACAGCTCGCGGCGAAGCTCAGCCGCGCACAGGAACGACTCGATGCGCTGGAATCGCAGGTTGACACAGCCGCCGCCGACGCTACGACCATCGACGACGCCCGCGCCCGCGCCAGCGAAGCCGATGCACAAGTCGAACAGGCGCGCACGCACCATGACAAGCAGCAGACCGCCGTCACCGTCGCGGAGGGCGCCCTCCGGATGCTGCAGGACAAGGCCATCGAGCAGCGCACCCGCCTGCAAGGGGCCGGCGACGACGCGGCACGCTGCGCAGGAGAACTGAAAGCCCAGCGCGATCAGACGGCTGACGTGACGCTTGAGGAAACCGTCGAGCAGGCACAGGTCGCGGCCGCCGCAGCCACAGGGGAGTGTGAGAGCGCCGAGGGGGATCTCGCCGCTGCCGACCCGCAGACCGCCCGCGCCGAGCTGGAAAATGCCCAGGAGCTACAGGCTCGCCTCCACGACGACACCAAGGCCCGCGAAATCGAGAGCGCCGAAACACGCGCGCAGCTCGAGCTCGAGGGACACGAAGGCCTCGCCGGACGCCTCGCGGACACCCAGGCCAAGCTCACCGAGCTCGGACAGGAACTCGAATCCGAAAACCGGAGGGCCGCCGCCGTCGAGCACCTCCACACCATCCTCACCGCAAAGCGCGAAGCCGCCAAGCAGGCCTACATCGGCCCCTACCGCGACAAGATCAACGCGTACGCACGCATCCTCTACGGCCCCGACGTCGAGATCACGGTCGACCCACGCACATTCGAGATCACCGGCCGCACCCTCAACGGCAAGCCGGAACGCTTCCACCAGCTCTCCGCAGGGGCCCGCGAGCAACTCGCCGTCATCGCACGCCTCGCATGCGGCGCACTCGTCAGCCCACCCGCGGCCGACGGGACCCTCGGCGGCGTGCCCGTCGTCATTGACGACGCGCTCGGCTACTCCGACCCCGACAAACTCGCCAAGATCGGCGCCGCCTTCAACGTCGCCGGCAAGGACTGCCAGGTGATCGTGCTGACCTGCGAGCCCGGTCGCTACCGCGGCGTGGGGGGCGCGAAGGTCATCTCACTGGGCTGACGCTCAACACTGATGCTGACCAAATGGGCCCGATCTACCGACTGAGCTATACGATTAGATCTAATGGAAACTAAGCCAGAGGCCATCATCGAGGAAATCTTTGACTCGGCGGCATCGCGCCCGGCGCTTGCGATCCTTGCCACTCCGCTCCGAGAGCCCTGGGAGGCACCATCGATTGTGGCTGTTGTCGAGAAGGTCGCGTTCTCAGAGGACGAGACACCGTGAGAATCAAGAAGGTGACAATCGAGGGATTGGTCGCGTCTCATTTCCCGGGTGAATTTGTTCGGGGTAGCTCCGCTTGGGGGGGATGTTATGCGGCGATCACCTGCTCGGTGTTCGTCGTGGCTGGTGGAGCTGTTGTGGTGTCGCGGAGTTGTCGGCGTAGACGCTCGATCTCGGCGACGGTTTGGGGGTTCATCTTCACGCCGCGCCAGCCGCGGGAGGAGAGCTCCAGCACGGCCCAGATCAGTGAGAGGGCGGAGGTCTCGCCGGGGAACCGGCCGATCACCTTCGTGCGCCGTCGGACCTCCACGAACGTCCTCTCGAGGAGATTCGTCGTGCGGATCCGCTTGCGGTGCCCGGAGGGGAACTGTAGGTGCGTGACGAGCGCTGGCAGGTCCGTTTCGATGACGGCCATCGCTGAGGGGTAGCTGGTTTTGTAGTCAGCGATGATGCTCTGCAGCTCACGGGTGGCCTCAGCTGGGGAGCTGGCGTCGTCGAATGCTTTCCACCAGCGTGCCTTGATCTCCTGGTGGTGGCGCTCGGGAAGCTTGCCGGTGACGTTCCGCAAGGCGTGGACTGTGCAGCGCTGCTCTAACGCCTGTGGCCAGAGCTCCCGCGTGGCCTTCCAGATCCCGGGTGCCCCGTCGGCGATCACGAGCGCCGGCGCCCGCAGGCCGCGGGCGATCATGTCCCGGCCAAAAGCGAGCCAGCTGTCATAGCTCTCACGGCTCCCCAACGCCAATCCGAGGAGGACCTTGCGGCCCTCAAGCGTGACACCCCAGCACACCAGGACGCCCTCCGCCGGCGTGTCGTCTGGGTGCAGCTTCAGATAGATCGCATCCAAGAAGCAGTAGACGATGTCGTGCTGCTCAAGGCGCCGCCGGCACCACTGGCGGTAGCGCTCCCGGGTGTCCTCACAGATCCGTGAAACAGTCGCCTTCGACGCGATCGGCTCCTCGAAGACTTCCTCCAAAGCCGCCTCCACGTCCCGCGTGGACAGACCTCGCAAGAACGAGCTGATCACGAGCGACTCCAGCGCGTGCGTCCGCGTGACACCCTTGCCGAGCACCCTGCTCTCGAACCCCAGCCTGCTCGCGTTGCGCACCCGCGGACGCTCCAACGCCACCGAGCCACTCGTCGTCTTGACCGTCCGTGGTTCGTGTCCATTGCGGTGACTGACCGTCTCCTCAGCACGCTCATACCACCGACGGCCGAGAAACTCAGTCACCTCGTCCTCGAGCACCTGCTGCAAGATCAGCCGCGCACCCAGCCGTCCGACCGTCTCAATCGGGTCTAGCTCCTCCCCGACACCGGCCAGGACCTCATCCAGTTCAGAGCGAAACCTCTCGCTCGGGGCTACCTTCTCCATGCGGGCGTACCTCCATCGCTTGGTCTTCTCAGGACAAAGCGGAGGCTACGCCCGCAACATCAAACCCCCCGGCTCATGAGACGCGCCCGAGGGATTTTGTGGTGCTCCAAAGCGTTTTGAGGTGGCATTGGACGGCAAGAGCCTCTGTCTACTTGCCCACAGTTGTTCTTGCGTGCACGCCGCGCATGTCACTCCTCAATCAGCGCCGGCGCACCACTGGCCAGGCCGATCATCTCCAGCAGCAGGTCTCGGTGCGAATCAAGGTCCCCACCCGTTAGTCGCAGGCGGTAGCGGTTCCATCGCTTGTCGTATGGCAGGCTGTCTATGCCTGAATCATCGATCCGGGCAGTCACCTCATCGCTGCGGGGAATGCGGAACTCGGCGATCACAGATCCTCGACGAGCACGGAAGGCCAGGAAGTTGTCGGCTACGATGACAGCCACATGCTCGTATTGCGGGTACCGGCTTTTCTCGATGTCCCAATACTCAATCGTGCGGATAATGTGGGTCTCGTCGGTTGCTCCTAGTTGGATCTCCACCTCGTACCGCGTATGGGTCTCGGAATCGCTCAGGAGCAAGTCGAGGCGCCCAGCACGTGGCTGTCGACGCTCAACCTCTTTGACGGCAAGGTCGCCGAGGCCCAGAAGCGTGGGGTCCTCGATGATCAGCGACTGCAGCCACTTCTCGTTGTAGATCTCATGCGTCTTCAGGCTGATTAGTTTAGACTTATGAAACTCCACGACTTAATGCTTCCTCCGGGCGTTAGTGCGTTTAGTCTAAACCCACCGCCTCTTTGGTCTTCTCCGATTTGGTGGGTGTGAGCGCTTGAGTGCCTGGCCTGCGAAAGGGACGGTACCCACCATTCCGAGGTTGCCTCCATCGCTTTGATAGTCAGCGAGATATGCAATGGCTGGTCACGCTCCCGCCCGCCATCCTCCATTTGTCGTCCTGATCAGCCGGCTGCGTTCTTCGCCAAGGTATCGGCAGGCTTCGAGCCTCGCGATTGTTTGGCTTGTCAGTCGGCGTTGTCCGAAGACGAGCATCGTCGCCCGGTACAGCTCATGCTCGTCGTCGTATCGGCCGGCGTTGGCGGTGTCTGCCATCGCGTTGATGAGCTCCTCGGGGGCGATGTCGGTCAGCGGGCGATTGATGGTGGCTGGCGTTGTGCGGTATCCGCGCCAGGTGTCTTTGTCGAGCCCGGTCGGCCATACGAACTCACCGAGCGTCGTACGCTTGATCAGCTCGGCTGGGACCGCTTCGAGAATGAATCGCTGGCGTCCGCTGGTTACGCGATCGAACCCGAACCTGCGCCCGATACTCCGTGCTAGCCGGTCTGTCGCGATGGGCCCCTCGGTTTCAACTGTGTCTTGTACTGCCGCCGCGATTGTCCGGCGCACCTCCGGCGACGTGGTCCGTCCTAGGTCATCGCGCGTTCCCAGGGGCGTTGGATTCGTCTCTTGATACGGGCAGCCTCGTGCATGCACGTCATGTTCCTCGGTTGCCGTGGCAACGTCCTCCTCAAGGGTTGCGCCCCCGACCGACGCGACGAGTAGTGCGGGTTCCGGTTCGCGCTCGGTGAGATGCTCGTCTCGTTCGTCGGGGCTCGCGAACGTGTACGTCTCGACCTCGACGGCATCTTCCTCGGGAGCCTCTGGCGCCTCATCCTCGGGCTCTATCTTGGGGTTGCCGGTGAGCGCGTCTGTGATCGTTTGCTCCCACTCGGCGGCGGCCGCGCGTTCCGCCGCCTTGGTGTTAGCTCGGTCGCGCGCACGCTGAAGCGCCTTGTCGACGCGTCCTAGCGCGCTCGCTTCGTCGGCGATCCACTCCGGTAGCCACAACCGCAGGAGCGCGCCCCAGTCCATGAGTCGCTCGAGCAGCAGCGGCGTGAGCTCACGGTCGGCGACGGTGGGCCGTTCGGCCCATCTCGGGCCGTCGAGGACGATCGCGACCTGCCAGTGCTCTGCGCCGGCGTCGCGGATTACGAGATCGAGGGAGAAGTCGGAAAGCCCGTAGTCGCAGGCCACCTCGTAGCCTCGCCCGCGTAGCGCATCGGCGATCGCCTCGCGCACGTGATCGGTGCCGATCACCGCGCGGCTTTGCGGCTGGGGAAGGCCCCCCGGCCCATGTGCGGCCATCTCCAGGTATGAGCGCAGGTGGGCGATCCCCTTGGAGCTCGTTCTTGACAGGTCTATGTCGGTCGGCTCAAACGAGACGAACAGGAGCACCTTGCGCCGTGCGCGCGTGATTGCCACGTTGAGGCGCTTCTCCCCGCCGGCAGTGCCGAGCGGACCGAAGTTCATCGGCAGCGGTCCGCCGTCAGGTCTCTTGGAGAATGCGACCGAGAAGAGGACAACATCGCGCTCGTCGCCCTGCACGTTCTCGAGATTCTTGACAAAGATCCCCTCGGTTGCGTCCTCGCGGAGCTGCCTGGCGACGAGCGGATCACCGCACTCCTCGAGCAGGTTGAGCACGAGGTCGCGCTGCTGCGCGTTGAAGGTGACGACGCCGATCGTCTGGTCGCTGAGCTCGGGGTCGGCGAGTCTCCTTCGGATCTCCGCGACGATTGCTTCGGCCTCAACGCGGTTAGTCCGAAACTCGTTTTTGTCCTCGCGGTTGAAATGTCCGTCCAGTCTTCTCATCTCCACTCCGGCGGTCGGGTCGTTCCCCGGAGAGGGCAGGCTGGCGAGCCGACCTTCGTAGTAGTAGGCGTTCGAGAATGCGATCAGGCTCTCGTCCTGGCTGCGGTAGTGCCAGGAGAGCCAGAGTCTTGGCAGGCCGGACTCGACGCACTCGGTGAGGATGCTTTCGAGATCCTCGAGTACCCCTGACTCGTCATCGTCATCCCGGTCTGCTTCCTCGGCCGCCTTGACCTTGCCGACGGAGGTCGGCGGCATCTGTTGTGAGTCGCCGACGATTACCGCCGCGCGGCCTCGTCCCAGTGCACCAATCGCCTGTGGGACGCCCACTTGTGACGCCTCGTCGAAGACAACGAGATCGAACGTTGCGGCTCCCGGTGGGACGTATTGCGCGAGTGAAGCGGGGCTGACGAAGAAACAGGGTGTTGCCTGGAGGATCTCCTCGCCGTAGCGCTCGATCAGTTGGCGAAAGCTCAGTCCTCGTCGCTTCGCGTCGAGTCGGCGGCGCAGCTCGGCCACGGGGCCGGTTAGTCGATCGCTCTGGTATGGCCGGCGCGCTAACAGTTCGGCTGGAAGGGCAACTGTCTGCTCTGATCGTGACTCTGCGGCGACCGTGGCTAGATCATCTACCTCGCCACCTCGCAGAGCCGCATCGAATCCCGCGAGCCCCCCGGCGTTTGCTCGCTCGCGTAGCGAGCCGGCCGCAACGCCTCGTAGGTAGGCAACCTCTGCGTCTGCGGCGTCGAGTTTGGCTGCCAGCAGCTCGCTGCGGAACTCCTGAAGTCCGGCGGCTGTGAGCGGGTCCAAGATCTCGAGCATGCGCGTCCATCGCTGTGCAGCCGCATCGGCACCGTCGGCGATCTCTCCACTCCAGACGCCGGCGTCCTCGTTCCATGCGGCGCTCCAGTGTCGCCCTGCGGCCCATCGGCTGCACTCCTCTTGACCTGACCCGAGCAGGCTGCGCCACGTCGCCCATGCGGCCGCGACGCTTCGCAGTGTCTCGATGTCCTCGGGTGACGGCGCCCCTGCCTGTTCGATCAGCTCCCAGAGCTCGCTTTGGCCTTGATGGAAGCGCTCGCTGCGCCCTATCCGATCGATTGCCTCGGCGAGCGTCACGGGCGCGTCAGGACGCATCGGCGACCACGGTTGGGGCGCGCAGTCGCCGAGGGTCTTGCTCAGCTCGGCCGTGAGGGAGGTTGCGTGTGTCCTCGCCGCATCGATGCCGACGATCAGCCCGGGGACCTGGCCAGGCAGGATGCTCACGCCGTTGTTGAGTAGCGGCGCGACGGTGAGTGCGAAGCGCTCCGCTCGCTTGCGCTTCCCAAAGACGCCGTGTTCGGCAAGCTCCGCCGCGCTCGAGAGCCCCGCTGTCTCGCCGTGCTCGAGGAATGATTGTGTGAACGTTGAGAGCACGACAGCGTGGAGCTCGGGGAAACGGCTGAGCTCGTCGGTGAGCCGCTGGCGAGCGGCGATCCACGCCGCCGAGCGCATCTCCGTCAGGCGCGCGGCCGTTGGAATGGGTCCTGTCGCCCGGTCGTCGAGGTGTGGCATCAGCACGCCGAGGTCCGCTGGGTCCGCGAGCCCTTGCAGGAGCTTCAACGCTTGGGGGTGCGCTTCGAGTGACTTGCGTGCTTTCTCGAGCGCTGCAGATGCGTCGCTCAGCGAGCGCGGCTCGAGATCACTTGATACACGCCCTACGATCGACCAGGGATGGGCTGTGCAGAGGCCTACGGTTCTTGCTGCGCGGGCGAAGTTGCGCAACGCGTCCTTCACGGGAGTCTCGTCGGTGTCGCTCGCCGCCACGTATGTTGCCGGGATCGGTGCCGTGGGGCCGTCGCCGTACTGCTCGAGGTTCTCGTAGGCACTCCATAGCGACACCCCAATCCCGTTACGGGCGTGAATCCGCTGCGGGTACTCCTCTAGTGGCGCGTGGCGCGCGCGGAGCGTCGCGCAGATTGCCTGCCATCCCCGGGGGTCATAGACGCTGCCGTTGTCGATCGCCCGCTTGAGTTGGGCTCGTATCTCGGCCGGACGCTGGCTTCGGCCGTGCAGGTCCAGGGTGAAGTCGGCTAGGCCAATCGCCTCCAAGCGCCGCTTGACGACTTCAAGTGCTGCCTGCTTCTCTGCGACGAACAGTACGGTCTTACTGTTCGCAAGCGCATGAGCGATCAGGTTCGTGATCGTTTGCGACTTGCCTGTCCCCGGTGGTCCTTCCAGGACGAACGATCGTCCCGCCGCTGCGGCAACGACCGCACGGAGCTGGGACCCGTCGGCGGGGATCGGCAGAGGTATCTCGGCCTCCTCGACGTTGATGTCCTCGAGATCGTTCCTATCCTCCGAGTCCGCCGAAAGCTCCTTGAACGTCTCTCCAGGCCTGAGTGCAAGGTGCTCGACGACGGGGTTGCGGGAGATGATGTCCCAATGATGCTCGAGGTCTCGCCACATCCCGAACGTGCTGAACTGGCAGATCGCCAGGGTCGCAACCTCGTCGATCCGCATGTCGAGTCTGTGCGAGACGAGCGCGTCACGGATCGCCGGCAGCGCAGAGACGATGTCGATTCCGCTGTGGTCGAGTCCAGGATTCTCTAGGGCGTCGATTCGAACGTCGTGCTTGATGCGCAGCCACTCGACGAGGCAGTGGTTGGGTGCAGCGACGCTCGTCGTGTCCACTCGGACTTCAAACGCACTGCGCCCGCTGCCGCCCTCTATCTTGACCGGCAGGAGAAACAGTGGGGCACGTGCGTCTTTCTCGCTTGGTGTGCGGTGCACGAGTGCGCCGACGGTCAGGTAGAGGTTTGCGTTGCCGGTCTCCTCGAGGAGTGTCCGTGCGGCTCGTTGCAGCTTGCGCATTCGTGACACGTACGCCTGCTCGGTGACGCCGACGAATACGGAGTGGTCCTCGACGAGCAGTTTGCGTACCGGCTCGGCGTTCAGGTCCTGTGCACGCCGCACTCCTTGCAGCCGCTGGATGTCGCTGAGCTCGTCTTGGGGCAGGAGAGTCAGTGCGGTGCCATCGTGAACGATGTCATCGAGGAGTGCGAGGGTGTCGCTCGGGATATGCAGGTCGAGCACCTCGCCAGAGGCACGAAGATTCAAAAGTCGGTTGCTTGTGCTCAGGTCCAGCAGCGCTCTCTTCCATTGGCGAACGCGCGCCGGCGCGTCGTCGACAGCTTCGAGCAGTACGTCCTTCGTGTCGGGGTGCGCGAGAAGCTCGCTCGGCAACTCCAGAGGTGAGGATCCGCCGCGGTTGATCTCTGGATCGTCGCTTGCTGCGAGGACCGGGACGGGGTCGTTCCCGGGCAGCGGTCGGGTGCCGGCTCGATGGGTCGCGTGCACATCTATGACGCCGCGTAGCGCGTCTGGGTCGCTGAAGTGCCGCTTGGCCGTGATGACCGCTGCCGCGAACGCTCCCTGCTCGCCTGCTTCGTAGAACGTAGCCTCGACGGGCACCGCGCGGCCGGACTCGACGAGGTTGATCATCGCGTTGGCCTCCGTGATCACCGTCTGCCCGAGTGTTCCGCCCTCCCTCAGGTACCCCGTGAACGCGTGCCCATTGATCAGCCAGAGCAGCGGATGAAGGCCGGCCTGCTCGAGGCAGGCGGCGTAGGTGACCGAGAGGTCGATGCATGTACCGAAACGTTGTTCGAGTACCTGCGCAGTCGTGCGGACCTTTTGTCCGCTGTCCTCGAATGACGCCGGCGGCACGACGTAGCGGATCTCCCGCTTGCGCAGAGCCTCATAGATCGCGGCTGCGGTCAGCGAGGCCCGCTCCGGCCCCTGCTGGTATCCGGTGAGGCTCGCGTCGCCGGTGTGCTCGCGCAGGATCTCCGCGGCCGTGTCGAGAACCGTGGACACGGCACGCGTGTTTGGTTGCACGAAAGCCGCGAGCGACTCGTAGAACACTGGTGAGTTCAGCCATTCGTTGTGCGAGAGCACCTGAACTGGCACCGTCAGCCTCACATCGGCGCCCCAGGTTCGTGACACGCTGACTGTCAACGTGGCGGGATGGCTCTCGTCCAGCTTCGCCAGGTGCTCGTAGCTCGGGGCGAAGGCTGGGAATGTGTCCCACCGTAGGTGTCCGCCCGCAGGAATCGACTCGCTGGAAGTGGTCGACCACGGCTCGGCCAGCGCTACGCCCCGACCGTCTAGGTTCAGCGTCAGCGTCATGTCCACGAGCGCCCGCGCTGAGTTGTTCGTGATGGTTACGGCTTGGACGAGCGGCACCTCGTTGTGAATCAGGGCGAGGTTGACGGCGGCTTGGACGACAGCCTCCACACAGATGCCATCGATCTCCACTTCGTGATGATTTGAGAACTGCTCTCCGTCTCTCATGCAGAGCTCCTTTAGTGTGCCGAGCCCGAGCTTATTCTATATAATGCAATCAGCGTATTCATTGGATGGCATCCGTGATCATGACGCACCGAGTAGTGCGTATCCGGCGTCTGGTGCCCCAAGTGGCCGCTATCGGCGGCAAGGGCCAGGCTGGGCGGTGCCCGCGCCAGCGCACGCCGTCAAACAGCACGCCCTGGTAGATCACCTCGGCCCCGGCCTTCATCGCCTCGACCGTTTCCCGCGCGCCTTCCCGTGTGCCCTCGCTGTCGTGGTCGTCCATCGATCTGAGCGAAGTCAGCGAGGACGTCCCGGAGCCCATGCGCAGCTACGGCTTTCGCTCCTACGACGCGGTGCACGCCGCGAGCCTGCCGGCGTCAGGGTTGAGCGACATGGCCACGCTCGACCCACGGGTTCGCCGCCCTACCCTCGTCCAGTGTGACGCTGCACACCATCGACGCCCGAGCAATCACGATGCGCCGGCACCGAGCCCTCTTGGCCAAGCGATCTTAAAACTGGCTGCGCGCTGCGGACGTGCGGTACTTCACGTCGCCAGCCGACGGGCAACCATGGGTAGGTGTTTCAGCCCGCCCTCGCCCGACCGCGACTTCAGAATTTCGCATACTTCATGGAGCACAAGTCACCATATCAGCGACAAACACTCCACAAAAGTAGAGGGATCGCGTACTATATGGAGAGAGAGTCGCGACTACGGTGACGGCTACTCCACGTAAGATGCAAACAATGACGCAGACCCACTCCCCGATAGCCCCCGACCGGCGGGTTTCCCGCACCGAGTCTCGTGTACTGGAGGCCCTGCGCAAACGGGACCGGACGACTGGTCGACCACGCGACTGGCTCGACCTGCGCCGGGACAAGACGTGGCTGGCCGAAGAGGTCGGCACGCCGCATCTACGGCAGCTGCTGGACCGCATGGCCGGCAAGGGCTCGCTCTTTCAGCTGGGCGGAGGTCGCTACGCGGTCGCGCCGCGCGGCAGCGTGGACGTCAGTCAGGCGTTGCCGTTCTCGGTTGCGCTGGACGTCGCGATGGGTGGCCGGGAGTACTACCTCGCCTTCGGGTCGGCGCTGGCCGACCACGGCCTGATCGACGAGAACGTAGATCCGATCATCGCGGCGCGAGCCAGCGCGGTGGGTGGCCATGACGCACTGTCCGTGCAGGGCTTGAAGGTGACGATCGTTCGCGTCAGCAGCGACCGCCGATGGTTCGGTCGCGAGCGAGTCAAGGGCGAAGCCCACTCCGGGTACTGGCGCTCGGACCTGGAGCGCACCCTGCTCGATGCCGTGGACCGCCCCGACCTTTGCGCAGGCAACGAGCTGGTGGCACGGGCATGGGGACGGGCGGTCCATGAAGAGCGCCTGGACACCAACCGATTGGTCGACTACGCCACACGGTTGGGCGGGGTGAGCGCACTGCGAGCGGCGTTCTACAGCCAGCAACTCGACCAGCAAGACCTTGCGCAGCGCATCATTGCGACGGTGCCACGCACGCGCAGCTCCAAGGCGCGGCTGGATCTCACCGGAGCCTTCGGTCCCGGCGAGTGGCCCCGAGACCGGGCCACGGGCCTGCGGATCAACATCCCGCAGTCGCGCCTGCGCGGCTGGCTGAGTTACGACAAGTGATGCTCGAGCTCGATTACCCCAGCGACGCATTCATCGCGCAATTCGCCCGGACCCACCGGCTGACGCCGGCTGACGTGCTCCGCGACATCGCACGGCTGGTCGCGATCCACCAGATGACCGTCGAGGCGAAGTTTCTCAACGACAATTGCGTGCTGTGCGGCGGCGTGGCGATGCGCTTCTATGGCTCTCGACGATTCACCGTCACCGACACGGATGCCAGCTATAGGTTGGATGATTGGGACGAGCTTGACCTCCAGGCCGCTCTGGACATCGAGGTGGAGGACCTCACCATCGAGGCTGCCGATCCAGCCTACTGGCAGCGAAAGAACCGACTCACGACCGCACAGCCGGTTGAATTCTCGGAGGAGTTCTCCAACTTTCGCTCTGACCGCAGACAGCGAACGTTCAAGGTGACGGTGAGCCGTCGAGGACTGATAGAGCCGGCCTGCTGGCGCCCCATCGTTCATGACTACCCCGACATGGGGATTGAGGATGTCGTGGTTCCGATCATGAACATCAACGAGCAGTTGGCCGAGAAGATCCTCGGCTGGTCGGTCAACGGCCTGGCCAAGCACTACCTCGATTGCGCGTGGATCTCAGGCCAGATGCGCGCCGAGATCTCGCGCGAGACGGTCATCAGGTGCCTGACCAAGAAGCTCGACGACGCCAAGCAACGTGAGCCCTCGAACTACGCGGCGTTTGCGAGTGTGGATGATCTCCGCAAGCCCCTGGAAGAGGGGGACAGCTGGATGGCTCCGCTGACCAACGAACCCGGACGCGCGGCGTCGATCATCCGGTACATCGGTCCCTCCGTGACGATGTCCCACGCGCGACCGGCCGTTCGCAAGCACCTCATTCCTCTGCTTTGGCCGGATGGATCCGCCGCCCCGGCGGCGCCAACGCAGGGCGGCGCCTGAGCCACCCTCACTTCCATCCGCTCTGGGTCGTAAGTTGAACGTCGATGGGAGCACCCTCGCGTAACGCTCCATGTCCCTGTGGCAGTGGGTTGAAGTACAAGCGCTGCTGCCTCGCGGCCGAGAGCCGTGAGCGCGAGACGGCGCGCTTCGAGGACGCCGTCGGCAAACGCATCTCAACGTGGGCGGCGAAGCAGTTCCCGGATGATCTGAACGCGGCCCTCGAGCACTTCGGGGGTCCCGAGCCCGAGTTGGATGACCGCGACCTGACGATCTTCGCCACCTGGTTCTGCTCGGATAGAGAGCTTGCCTGCGGAGACACTCCAGCAGCGCGCTATGCCTCTCGCCCAGACATCGATGCGCACGAGCGGGACGTGGCCGCGCGGATCGCTGCGGCACGCCTGAGCCTGCAGCGCGTCCATGATGTGGAGGCGGGCCGCTGGATCGAGCTCGAGGACGTGCTGAGCGGAGCGGCCGTGCGTGTGCGCAGCGGCGATGTCTCGCGCGAGGCGACGCGTTGGGACATCCTGCTCTGCCGCGTGATGGATGACGACTGGATCCCGTCGCTGTGGGGCCCCGCACTGTTCTACAAGCCCGACGAGGAGCCCGAACTGCTCGCCGAGCTCGACCGCCTCGCAGGCGCGCACCGGATACCCGCCGACAGTGATCGTGTATTCCGAACGACCGCGCTCGAGCTGATGCGCTTCGTGCCTCCCGCCCGTCATGTCGAGCCGAGCTTCTTCACCGCGGAGGGCGACCCGCTCGTCGACGGCCGAGCGAGCTGGCGGATCACCGACGCCACGGCTGCGCTCGAACTGCTGGACGACCCGCCGGAGCTGGCATGGGTGGGTGAGAGCGAAGACGGATCGGGGGAGACGATTCAGTGGACCGTGCCCCGCGAGCAACTGCGCATGTCAGATACGCCGCTGCCACCAGGGGCGCTGCGCTTTGAGAGCAGCCTCACCGAGCTACACGGGCGAGTATGCCTGGCCACGTTCGAGCTGACCGACGAGGAGCTGCGGTGCACAGCAGTCTCCCAGGCGAGGCTCGACGCGGCAATCGAGCTCGTCGAGCAGCGCCTCGGGACGCTCGCCGAGCTGTACGAGCTAAACGTCCTGCCGCTCGAACCGGACCTCTCCTCACGCCGGCGTGACCATGCGCCCCGTCGGCGCGAGCCACCGCCCGGACTGACGGCGACGGAAGCCCACGACCTCGAGAGCCGGCTCCTCAACTACCACTACCGCCGCTGGCTGGACGAGCCACTCAAGTTGCTCGGAGGCAACACGCCGCGCGAGGCCGCGCGCAGCGGGCGGCTTGGCGAGCTCGAGCTGCTGCTGCGCGGAATCGAGAACCGCGCCGAGCGCTCCCGCCGGGATGGCGCCCCCTGGCCCGACGTCAGCTGGCTGCGAGACGAGCTTGGGCTGAACGCTGGCCGGCTCGCTGCGTAGCGGGCCTCAGATGCGTCTCGTGTGGTGAGTGCGCCAGGCGATGTAGGCATCGGCCGGTGCAGGTTGGAGAATCCGGTGATGCTTGCTGAGACAGAGTTCGATGAGGCCATCGCCGCCGAGGAGACGAGACTTGCCGAACTCGGCCGATTGACCGACGCCGCGCACACGCGCCTCGCGGAGTTGCGCATGGCGCACGAGCAGGCCACGGCGCGCGATGCTGAAGCCGAGCGGGCCATAGATGCAGGGGCAACTTGGTCGCCGGAGCGCAAGGTGGCGCTGTTCGCGAGCCTCTTCCGAGGACGCGAGGATGTGTTCCCGCGGCGCTGGGAGAAACCCGGGAAGGGTCGCAGCGGGTGGGCGCCCCGCTGCTCGAACGAGTGGGTCCCCGGAGTGTGCGCCAAGCCGCGCGTGAGATGCGGGGAGTGCTCGCACCAGGCGTTCGTCGCACCGGTGGAGGCGGAGCTGCTCACGCATCTGCAGGGCCGGCAGGTGATGGGCGTCTATCCGCTGCTTGCAGATGACACGTGCCGGCTGCTCGCGATCGACCTCGACGGCGGCTCGTGGCGTACCGATGTCGCTGCGCTGCGCGAGGCGTGCGGCGAGCTGAGCGTGCTCCCGGCGGTCGAGCGCTCGCGCTCGGGGGACGGCGCACACATCTGGTTCTTCTTCAGCGCTCCGGTTCCGGCCGCTCTGGCCCGGCGCTTCGGGCTGATGCTGCTGACGGACGCGATGGGGCGCTGCTCGACGCTCGGCATGGCCTCCTACGACCGTCTGTTCCCGAGCCAGGACACGCTCCCGAAGGGAGGCTTCGGGAACCTGATCGCGCTGCCCCTGCAATACGAGGCACGCCGGCACGGCAACTCACTGTTCCTCGACGAGCAGCTCGAGCCCCACGAGGACCAGTGGTCTTACCTGGAGGCGCTGCCGCGCATCGAGCCCAGCCGCCTGGAGGACCTGGTTGAGCAGGCTGACGCCGCCGGTCAGGTTCTGGGTGTTGCCGGGGAGTCGATCGACAGCGACGCGCCTTGGCGTCCGGCCCGGTCGATCTCCAGCAGGCTCGCCGCGGCGACGATGCCGGATGTCCTCAGCGCGATGCTCGCACAGCGCTTGTACGTGCGCAGCGGAGGACTGCCCGCCGCTCTGCTGGACGCGATGCGCAGACTCGCAACTTTCTCCAACCCCTTGTTTCTGGAACGCCAGCGGCTGCGGATCTCCACGGCGCGCACGCCGCGCGTGATCGCCTGTTTCGAGCAGCAGGGCCAGTTCCTCGTGCTTCCCCGCGGCAGCCTCGCGCCGCTGGAAGAGCTGCTCGACGACCTCGGTGTACGGCTGGAGCTGGCCGACGAGCGCACCGACGGGGCCGATCTCGATACCCGGTTCACAGGCGAGCTGACCGACACCCAGGCCGAGGCCGCGCAAGAGATGCTTACGCACGAGCTGGGAGTGCTGTGCGCGCCTCCGGGGATCGGCAAGACCGTGATCGCGGCGCACCTGATCGCCGCCCGCGGCCGCTCGACGCTCGTGGTGGTGCATAGCAAGCCGCTGCTCGAGCAGTGGATCCAGCGGCTGACCCAGTTCCTTGACCTCGATACGAAGCAGATCGGGATCATCGGCGCGGGCAGGAACAAACCAAAAGGCCGTCTGGATGTCGCGACCGTGCAGAGCCTGGCACGCCGAGAGCACTTGCAGGAGCTGCTGGCCGATTACGGGCACATCGTGGTCGACGAGTGCCACCACGTCCCGGCGGTCACCACCGAGCAGGTGCTGCAATCCGCTCCAGCGCGTTACGTGACCGGCCTTACCGCCACCCCCTACCGGCGTGATGGGCACCATCCGATCATCGCGATGCAGTGCGGCCCCATACGTCACGAGATCGACCGGCACACGACCCGCTCGGGAGCGAAGCTGAGCCTGCGAATCGTCCGCCGCGACACGACCTTCAACCCAGCCGTGCTCCCGACCGATGCCGGCATCCAGGAGATCTACGGTGCGCTCGCCACAGACGAGCAGCGCACCGAGCTGATCGCCCGAGACACAGTCAAGCTGACCACCGAAGGACGTTCGCCGATCGTCCTCACCGAGCGGCGCGAGCACCTGCAGCAGCTTGCCGATCGCCTACGCGACCGCATCCCGGCGCTGATCGAGCTGCACGGCGACATGCGCCCCCGCGCACGGCGGGCCGCGATCGAGCAGCTCACCACCACGAGCGCGGACACGGCGCGCGTGGTGCTCGCCACCGGCCGCTACATCGGCGAGGGCTTCGACGACTCGCGCCTTGACACCCTCCTACTCGCGATGCCGATCGCGTGGAAGGGAACCGTCGTGCAATATGCCGGACGCCTGCACCGCCCACACCCCGGCAAGCACGACGCGCTCGTCTACGACTATGTCGACACCGAGCTGCCCGTGCTGCGCCGCATGTTCGCCAAGCGCCTAAAGACCTACCACGCCCTCGGCTACACACTCGAGTGAGTCCCAAAACGTTTAGGCCAGTGGAGCCGCTCGCTGGCCCAAACCCAGCCGAATCGAGTCCAAATCAGCCGGTTTTCGATGATCGGCCTGCGACCTCGATAGCGCCGATTTGCAGGGAAGACAAGTCAAATACACCGCAGCGCACTTCTGCTTCACACGCGAGAGGTCGCAGGTTCGAAACCCGCCGCGCCCATCGGGTTTATTGTTGGACGGGACTACCTTTTATGGTCCTTGGAAGCATTTTGGAAGCATCAGGCGGCGATCCCGACCGCGCCCGTGGTGACGACCGTGAGTAGCCATAGAAGCCACTGCCCCGACTGCGAGAACAGCTCGCCGATCGAGCGATCTCCTTCGGCGACAGCAGGGCATGTTTGTCCACAGACCGGCAGCCTATGACGTGAGTCTTGGTCGCGGAGCTCCGAAAGGCATGTCGGGGAGTTTCGTGCGAGCGGCAAGATCCCAACTTCGGGTAGGGTCGAGTGTGTATCCGCCCGAGAGGAGATCCTGATGAAGACGATCATCGCCACGTTGACGCTCGCCGCCCTGGCGCTGCCAGCCGCCACCTCCGCACAGGCCGCTACGGCTACCCCGGCGACGACCTGCACCCATGATGTATCCGCCACGATCGGCGGCGAACACAAGTGCCTCGGAGCTGGCGAGTACTGCAAAATCTACGACGCGCGCCAGTACCTGCGCTACGGCTTCGAATGCGTCGGCTCGCCAGCCCGGCTGAGGTCACGCAGGTAACGAACCCCTGAACGCGAGGAACGCCCCCGGGGCACAGGCCAGGGGCGTCACGTTTAGGCGATGGGCTCCGTGCGCGAGATCAGCCAGACGTGGAAGTAGTCCTCGCTCATCTCGCTACCGGCGACCGCTCGGAAGATGCGGTCGACCTCGGCGTCTGAGGCGGTACATCGGAGGCCCTGGTCTTCGAGGTAGTGTTCCATCAGGATCAGGGCGACGCGCTTGTTGCCGTCCGGCAGGGGGTGATTGCGCATGATGCGTGAGGCGAGGATCGCGGCCCGCTGGACGGGGTCCCCGTAGAAGTCATGACCGCCGAAGCTTGCGAATGGCGCTGCGAGGGCGGACTCCGCACTGCCAATCTTCGTGACGTTCTTGAGACGGTCCGCGTCGATGTCGAGTACGCGTTCGGCGACTTGGAGAAAGAGCGCGATCTCGACCACGCCAACAGTGTAAGCATGTATTACATAAGGTAGAAGATAACAGATGTAACTTGTGCTATGCTTGACGTCTACGAACGAAGGAGCATCACAAATGGCAACGAAGAGCATCCGCATCCCAGACGAGCAGGCCGTCGCGCTCGAAGCCGTCGCGATGGCAAACGAGACCACCGTCTCGGAGATTGTGCGCGACGCCATCTCCGACCGCCTCGCCGTACTCCGCAAGGACAAGGATCTCCAGGCGCGCCTCGATGCCGCCGTCGAGCGCCGTCGCGGCGCCCTCGAGCTCCTCGCCAAGTAGCCGCAGCAAAGAGCCTCCAGCCATAGAAGGGCTGGAGGCTCTGTTCGCCAAGAGTCGGGGGGCTCTCGCATCTCGCGCGCCGAAGCGCAACGAGGGGGCTCCCGATGACGGGTAGAGCACCCACGGGGCCAGAATCCCTTGTATCCGTGGGTGATCGGGTCTATCCGAGGCGAACCCCTTGGACGCTTCACACGCGAGAGGTCGCAGGTTCGAAACCCGCCGCGCCCATCGGTTGAATCCCCTGCTAGGGGGCACTTTCGGGCTTTCGCCCGGACCCGAGCGCCGTCCTCGCATAGCGCGCCCGTTGCAGCTACGCCCGCAGCGACGCCTCGTCGAGCTCGACCTCCACAACCCCTGCGACGCGGTCCATGTCCACGTCGTGGGAGAGCAGCTTCGCGCCCGTGCGCCATGCGACCGCGGCGATCATGCAGTCGAGCATCCCTCGCGGGGTGACGCTCGCGGCGCGGCAGCGACGGTAGATCGCAACGGCGCCGTCGAAGTCGCTCACCGCATCGAAGGCGAGCAGCTCGAAACGCAACAGCAGACGGCGCAGGTCGGCCTCGCGCCGCTCGTCGCGCGCGCCGGCCAGAACCTCCATGATCACCGGCTCGGTGACGGCGATTGGCCCACCGGTCTCGATCAATCCCTTGAGGCGAAGGTCCGCGGCGCTGGCGGTCGCGCGGTCGTACTCGACCCACACGGAGCTGTCGACGAGGATCACGCGGCCGCGACTGCGAGCGGGGGCACATCCGCCGGCAACTCGGCGATCGCGCGGGCTCCCCCCATCTCGAGCGCCTCCTCCCGCGTCATCGGCTGCCCCGCGAGATGACGCAGCGCGAGATCGACGGCCGCCGTCTTCGTACGCAACCCATAGCGGGCCATGATCGCCCGCACGTGGGTGTCCTCGATCTCAATGTTCGTCCGCACCGTGCTCATACACCAATCATACACCTCCGTGATTCTCCGCCACGCCCCCGTCTCCCGGCCGGCGGGCAGAACCTGCATCCACGCCGGTTGCGGTCGCGGAGGTCATTTCGCAGGGACGTCTGCGTGGAGAATCGTGGCGTGGGGGTGCTGCGCCCGCCGCAAACGCAAAGGCATGCACCCGACCCGCATACCCACGGAAATACGCCTCGAAGCGCCTCTCCTCATCAATCTCCACAACCCTATAAGTCCGGCACAGGCCAATCGATTACAAGGGCCACAAGCAGGACACGAAGCAGCGGGATCGAGATCTGCGCCTCCGAGCGGAGCGCGAGGACCACGACTCAAGCCGCCGCGCCCACTGCCCGCAGCATGAGCTCGCGGCTGACCGCGACCGCGCCGCGCGGCCCCCAGCAGGGCACCGGCCTGGGCCGCAGCCTTCTGCTCGACGGCCATCCAGCGCGTCCTCCACGCCTCCGACGAGCTCGCAATCTGCGGTCACCGTCGACGCTCGACGACCGCCAAGCGCAAGCTGCGCAGCCGATCGAGAAGTCGAGCCGAAGCGAGATCCCGAGCCGACGCTAGTGAGTCAGGTGAGCACAGGTCCCCACACCGTTATCTGCGCCCGTGCATACGGACACGCTCGCCGGGTCGAAGAAATTAATCATCTCAATATTTCCAAAAGGGGTCCAAATATTAAACCAATCGGTGAAATCTAGTTTGCATTTCGCATGCTCCCACGCGTAATGGCCGCTACCATAAATTACGGACGCGCACTCATTCAGAAGGTGTGCGACGTGGTTATCGTAATTCTTGATCGTATCCCATCCATCGAAATGATCGATTATGGCGCCTTCCACAGCCTGCGTCAGGTGTAGCTGTGCTATATCAAAGAATTCGCTGAAAACGTCGAACCAGTCTTGGAAGCTGCTCAGCTTTTCTAGTTTAGAAGCGGTGTGTTCTGCTTCTTCGAGATAGAGCCACCTTGTTGGATCCTCGCCCGCACCGGCAGCATTCAGCGCAGCTTCGTACGCTTCCTTTTCCCGCTGCGCTTCGAGCCCCGGCGCTTCGTTGGCCTCTCGTGTGGCGCCGGCCAGGACCCAGGCTTCCTCTTGGAAGATGTAGGGTGCGCCGGCGCCGGAGCCGTCGGGTAGGCCGGGGGGCGCGACCTCTTCGCTTTGCAGCGCCCGGCCGGTCTGGGGGACGTAGGAGGTGGCGCCCTCGGTGACGACTCCGGAGGCGAGCGATTTTTCGACGCCGCCGGCGCCGAGCCAGGCGAACTTGGGGGGTTCTTTGCCTGCGTTGGGGACGCCGTACTCGGTGCTGTTGTACGTCGATTCGAGTTTGGTTTCGCCGGTTTTGTCTTTGATCGTCGCGACGACGTTGCCCTGGAGGTCATGGAGTTGCAGGATCGGCGTTTCGTAGGTCGCGCCTTTGCCGTTCTCGACCGCGGCGAGCGTGCCGTCGATGCCGGGGATGTTGCGCGTCCATTTCCCGCCGCTTTCGCATGTTTCGGCTTTTTCTGAGCCTTCGCAGGTCCATCCGACGGCTTCGCCGGAGCTGTCGTAGTGAGTGATGATTTTCTGGGCGCCGCTGATCGTTTCGCGTACCCGCCCGTCGGGGTCCATGTAGTAGTTGTGGCTCACGCCGTTCTGGGTCTGTGTCGCAACGGCGTTGTCGACGTAGAAGCTGCTTTCCAGCGCGTGGCCTTCGGCGTCGCCCGCGGGGAGCTTCGTGACGTTGCCCAGCGGGTCGTATTCGATCCCGCTGTCGATCAGACGGTTCGCTTCGTCGTATTCGTGTTTTTCTTCGGTACCGCCCGTGGTCGCGCATTCGTTTTTGCTGTTCGGTGCGCGCGCGGTCAGCTTTTTGCGGTTCGATTCTTCGTCATATTCATAGAGCCGTGTTTTGCAGTATTCGCCCGCCGGGGTTTCGTGCACTTCTGTCAGTCTCCCCAGCGTGTCGTAACCATATTCCTCGCTGGCGAGCGTGCTCGTCTTGCTGATCACTTCGCCGCGGATCGAGGGGGTCTTCGTTTCGCTGAACCACACCCCTTCCGCTTCCGAGCAGCTCGAGGTCTTGGTGTAGCTGATGTGCGTCGCTTCGCCCACCGAATTGTTGGTGTAGTTGGCGCACGTTTCGTTTGGATAGACGACGCTCGCGAGCTTGCCTTCGGTGTCGTAGGACGCCGTGAACGTGCCGGCGGCCGAGTCCACGAGCTTTTCGAGCTGCTTGGTGGTCGTGCTGTACGTGTATTTCTGGGTGCTGCTCCCTTCGTCGCTGCCATCGCTCATTTCTTCGAGCGCGCCATCGCTTTCGGGCCCTGTGTACTTGAATTTCGCGACGTTGCCGTCCGCGTCGGTGGAGCTTTCGAGCTGCCCGAGCGTGTTGTAGACGTTTGTGATCGTCTTCGTTTTCCCGCTGACGGTCGTGCTCTGCTTTTCGAGCGCTCCCGTCGCCGAGTTGTATTCCTCGGTGACCATCGGCAGTGTCTTGTCGGTGGTTCCGGTGGTCGCCGTGGACGTTTTTTCGCTGGTTTTCATCCGCCCGGCGGCGTCGTATTCGTCTTTCGTCGTACGCGTGTGTTCCGCGAAGCTGCCAGATTTAGGGAAGGTTTCGACGATCGTTTCCGGCTCGTTCCAGACGTTGTAGGTGGTTTTCGTCACCGGCAGGTTCGGCACGCCGGTCGTTTCCGGTTGCTTGGCGGGGAGCGTTTCGCACACCAGGCCGGCCCATTCGGGATGTTTACCGCATTCTGGATATTCTTTGTTTTCTTCCATGCCGTAGTAGACGATCTTCTTGTCGTGCGCCGATTTGCCGCCCGCGCCCTTCGGCGTCCGCGTTTCCTTTACTTTGCCCATCGCTTCGCCGGATTCATAGTATTCCGTCGTGCTCGTCAAGTTCTGAGCTCCCGGCGCAGCGGTGGTCGACGTGGGCGTCCGCAGCTGCCAGCCGAGGTCTTCCTGGCCGGCGTAGCCGGTCTTCGTCTCGCTCAAGTCGACCCTTTCTGTTTCTTTGCCTTCCCCGTTGATCAGCTGGGCATAGCTCTGCGTCGTCGTGGCGAGATCGTAGGTTTCTTTCTTTTTCGTCCTCGGATTTTCTGTCGGCGCGCCTTCGTTGTAGAAATACTCAGTCAGGCTTCGCGCCAGCCCTTCCTTCGGTTTTTCACCCGCTTCGTAGTGTTCTTCGCCGGCGACATACTTGACCGTGTGCTCCGGACCACGCGACAAGATCATGCGAGTGCCGGGTTCCGAGACTTCCGATTCTTTTTCGCCTTCGCCGTTATACGTGTTTTCAGTGGACAGCAACTTCGCCTTTTTGGCCGAAGCGCAGTTGGCTTCCGATTCGCAGCCTTCGCCGAGCGAGGTCGCGCGGTTGTCCGGCGAGAGGGTCCGCACCACATCGTTGGTTTCGTTGTATTCGGTCGTCGATACGGCGCCGTATTTACCGGTGCTCGGGGCCGCCGTGTTGACCAGCCGGCCCTGTTCGTCGAGATAGTACGTCGTCGCCCGCGTATAGCTCGACGCCGGCCACCCCTGCGGCGAGTCGGGCGGGAAGATCGACGTCGCTTCGACCGGATCGTCGACCTGTCCCCACTTTTCCGGTTCCGGTTTTTTGGTTTCGCTGTTGACACCCATCTGCGGCAGCGAGCTGACGCCCTGCAGCGGCGTGTTGTAACCGACCGTCCACACGGAATTCGAACCGACCGCCTGGTTACCGCCGCTGCTCGGCGCCGGGTCCGTGCGCGGGCCCTGCACCCACTCCTGCACGCGGTTGTTGCCCGTATCGGCGACAAAGATTTCGCCGGTTTCACCGACTTCGACGCCCCGTGGTTCTTTGAACTGTTCCGACCCAGAACCCGCTTTTCCAAACTTAGCGAGGTACGACATCACACCTTTGCCGCTCGGCTTTTCGTAAAAGAGTTGCACTCGACTGTTGCCCGTGTCGGCGACCGCCAAGAATGAGCGTCCTTTGCCTTTTTCAAGAGCCTCTCGATATGAAATGCCTTGCTGTTCTTTGAATTCTCCGTTGCCGGTTCCCGCCGAGCCGAGCACCAACTTGAATTCATGTTCGCCCGTCCACGGATGGACTTCGAACTCCTGCAGCCTGTTGTTACCGGTATCCGACACCCACAAATAATACGTTCCATTCGGCTTCGCCACCGCTATTCCCTTGGGGGTTTTGAATTGCCCATTACCGGTGCCAGATTTGCCAAAGCCAACTACACAATTTTTGAGACCATCATAATTGGACTCGTCGACTTTGGAGTTGCCAGTATCCAGGATATAGGTGTTGTAATCCCCGAATTCATCCAGGACATTCGCCACGCCTTCGGGTTTGCTCAATTTTTCGGAGCCACAGGAGCCAAAGACTTCTCCTGATTGATAAAAGCCCCCGCTGTAATTTTCTACCCGATTATTCCCGGTATTGGCGATGTAGGTATTACCTCCTAGATATGAGATACCAGTTGGACCTTTCATTTTCCCAAGTTCGGTGCCTTCTTTACCGAATTCGCCCCTATATTCACCTTTGTTGAATTCTACTACACGATTGTTGCCGCTGTCGGTCACGAGCGTGCCGTATCCAGAAACATCCACCGGTGCTTTAAGTGCGTGGGTGCCTTCGGCCGTAAACGTCTTCTTCAATTCATAAGGCGCGACCGAGTACGGCACTTCAGCGCTCACCGCCGTCGTCATCGCCACGGTTCCCGCCGCGTTGATCGCGCTCACGCGGGCTCTGAGCGTGTTTTCCTCGTCGGTGTAGGTGGGCGTGTAGTGTTCGTTTGTGGCGCCCAGGATCGGCGCGCAAGCTTCGCCTTTGACGTTGCACCGTTCCCACTGAAAGCCGTATTCGAGTGGGCTGTTGCTCCACGTGCCGCGGCTGACCGATAGCTGCGTGCCGTGGGTGGGTGCGCTCGTGGATAGTTTCGGCAGCACCGTGTTGACCGGTGTCTGACCGTTGCCGAATGCGGTGGACGCCGGCGGGCGGATCACCGACAGGATCCTGCTCGTGCTGGCTTCGGTCGTGCTGGTGCCGTAATGGAGCAGCCAGGGCTGCTGGCCCGGCGGAGAGACCGCCGTCACGTGCCCTTCTTCGTCGTATCCATAGGTCGTCTTCAAGGCGGGCGAGAGGCGTGGATCCCACTCGGCGCGCAACCTGCCCTGTTTGTCGTAGACGTATTCGGCGACCGGTATCGCGGGTTCGGTCATTTTTTTGGTCGCCGGGTTGTACCCTTCGTAGGAGATCTTGACGAGGCGCCCTTCGTATTCGCCCCATTCGGTCGGGCCTTCCCCGATTTCGCTCTTGGTTTTGGTCGCGTACGTGAACTTCAGCGCGCGGCAGCCCGGTTCCATTTTCGGAGCACACGAGACTTTGGCGGGCGTCGCGGCGCGCTCTTCGCTGGGCCGCGTGACTTTTTTGCCGCCCACTTCGACAGTTTCATAGAGATAGCTGACGGTATCGCTCGCGACCGGGCCTTCCTGCTGGGTCGGCACCCACACCGTCGGCGTGCTGCTGAGCGCAAACTTTGTCGACGTCCCTTCCGCCGGATCCGTCAGGTAGTAGGCCTTTTCTTTTGTTACTTTATTTTCTTCGAAGATCATCGTCAGGTTCGAGTCGCCCGGGGGCGCTTCGAACTTCCCCGTCGGGTTGCCTTCGCTGTTGAGCACTGCCGCGAAGACCGTCTGGCCGCCGCTGCCGCTGGTGACGAGCACGCTGTGGTCGACAAGTTCGACCAGCGTCTCCTCGCTGCCGACGCTGAGGCTCCACTGCCCTCCCAGCAACGACCCCCCTTCCACGCCGGCCGTAAGATCACGCGAGCTGTAGACCCGCGAGACCGACAGCCCCGAACCGAGCGACACGTCGCTGGGGCCGAGCGTGAAGTCCCCGGACTCCAGGTCGACCGAGCCGGGCCCGAGCGCGACCGGCGTCGAATGCCGGATCGAGATCGTTTCTGGTTTCTGTTGTTCATTTCCGGCCTTGTCCTTGGCCACGACCACGATCGCGTGATGGCCGGCGCCGAGTTCTGCGCCTTTGATCTTGTATTTTGCTTGCGCCGTGCATTCTCCGTTGGGGACTGAGCAGGTGCCTTCTGTGTTTTTCCCTTTTTCTTCTTCGCTTACGTCTTTGATCGATTTATTATCGACGAATAGTTCGGTCGAAGCGATCCCGGAGCTCGCGATGGTTGAGCCTTCGCCGTCCGTCGTATACGCGGTCAGTTCATAGGTTTTTTCGCTCAGTTCGTTGCCATAGGGCAGCCCGGTGATGAAGGTTCCGTGCGGTTTTGCATAGTCCACTTTGACGGTCGTGCCGCCTTCGGATTCGAGCGACTCGGTTTCGCGTTTGGCGGCGCCCATCGCATCTTCCGCCCTGTAGCGGATTTTGTCTTCGCCGTTGGGAAGCCGCTTGTTCAGCGTCCACAGTTCGGTGTGTTTGGGGTTGCACTGAACACCCGTGCAGTTGCCTTCCGTCAGATAGTTGTGTTCAACCACCTGTTCCCATTTACCCGGCGAGCTTTCGTATTCGAGCCTCGTCGCGGACACCCCGATACCCGGGTCTTCGGCGATGGGTTCAAAAGCGCCGTCGTATTCGCTCAGCCAGCTTGAGGCGCTATACAGGATATTTTTCCGTGGTTCTTTTATTTGTCCTTTTGTTGCCGTTTCAATTTCTTTTTGCGAGAATTCCTGCGTGCTGGTGTTGTACTTGACTGTGGAATGAGTCCCGGCGGGCTCAGAGAGATAGACTTCGCCCTTGTAGAGAAAATCCGAGAACGAGTATTTGCCCGTCGGGTTGTTGACGACAGACTGCTGGAAGCGCACCGCGTTGCCTTCACCGCCGGCGGTTGAGGTGCATTCCAGTTCTTTTTTGCTGTTCCACGGACAGATCGTCGCTGGTTTACGCGCGTATTCCGACGTTCCTTCGGCTTCGGTCGAGAGCTTCACCTTGCTTTCTTCAGCACCGGTTCCATGAGCCTCGAGTTCGAGGAAGCTTTCGATACGGTCTTCCTTGTTTTTCGCTTCGGTTTCAGCGTAGACCTCATAGATTTTCGAGTCGCCCTGCGTCTGATACGCCCAGTAAGCCTTTTCGCTTTCCGCATATGCCGCCGTCCCGTACGTCTCCAGCGCCCCAGGGCTAGCTTCGCCGAGTTCTTTGGTTTCCTTGTTCTCGGTCGGTTTGGACGCAAACCTGGAAGTGTTGCTGGTTTCCCACTGCCAGTTCGAGCGCTTGCTACCGCTTTCGGTGAATTTTTCTTCAAGGAAAGTCGGATCGACCTCGATCGGATACTGGTATTCCGCCGTTTGGTCAGCGACGCTCAACACCAACGTGTCACCTGAGACTGACATCGAGACCGGCACCGAAGCGCCGGCGGCATCCTGCGCGCCGGCAGGCAACACGGTCGCGATCACAGCGCCTTCCTTGACCACCTCAACAGACCCCGACCCGTCCCTCGCCTGCACGAGCTTCGCACCGGCAGGCAAACCAACCCGAAAGAACAACTGCTGCGGGCTGTCAACCGAGCGCAACACAGTATCCGCCTCAAACCCCGATGTAGTCGGCTTCACAAGCGTGTCGGAGTCCGCCTGCGTATTCGCATACAACACGCTGACACCATTGGCAGCCCCTTCAGAACCGCCCAGCGCCACGCCCTGCGCATCGACCGGCGTCACCGACACACCGACACCCGGCAAGCTCACCCCAGCGCCCAACCGCTTCGGGATCGACGCGCTCGCGATCGAGATCGCGGGCTGGAACGAGCTGCCGGTGTCGTTCAGAGCCAAATCGATCGGCTGACGGCGACCCGAAGAGGTCTGAACCGCGATCGGTTCGCTCGATTCAACCACCGCCGGCCTGCCGCCGACATCCACAGACGCCGCATTGTCAGTCAGATATCCAGTGATCCGCTGCCCCGCCGGCAACCGCGGCGGCCCACCCGCCGCTTCATCGACCACCCCCGGGAACGCTTCCCCCGCCACCTGCGCGGCCTGCCCGGCGCCGAGGTGCTCAAACTTGGTCCGCGAGGCCGCACGCAGGGCGACCGCTTCGGGGTTACGGCGCTTGGCTTCTTCGGCGGCCTGCACCTGCTGATCGCCCGTCAGCGATTGCACGCCGGGAACGACAAGCGCACCCAGCCCACCGGTCGCGGACGAGGACGAGGACGAGGACGAGGACGATTCGGCCCCGAGCGCGACGGATGCGCTCCCGCCTGCCAGTCCGGCGAGCGCGCAGACCATCCACACCGCCGCCGCCACCCATACCCGTCGCCCACCAACCCGCGACGCCGCACGCCGCGACGCCGCGCCGATTCCACGAACCGCCATGAAATTCCTCCCACCGCCAGCGGTGCGACCCCCAACGCTCCCCACCTACGACGCGCCGACACAGATGCCACACCTATGTTTATGACGGCCCGTTTTCGCCGTCTGGGGCTTTGTATCCAACTCCTACGGCGGGCGTCAAGACTTAACGTAAGGAAAATCTTCCGATCGCTGTATTAAGTGGGAGATTTACCATTAACTAAAACTGTTTATTCGGCCTGCGGGAACCTCGACTCCCTGCGGGACCTCGACCCCAAACGGGACGGGACCTCGACCCCAACGGGACCGGACCCCTGCGGAACCTCACCCCAACGGGAACCTCGACCGCATCCGGGACTCACTCCTTCCCCTCCCCCTCCCACGCGGCCAGATCGCGTGCCGCCGCCTCGCCCTCGACCGTCAGCTCCCAGGCGTTGTTCTTGCCGACGCCGGCGGAGCGCTTTTCGAGCAGGCCGTCGCGGCGCAGTTCGGAGAGCAGGCGGGAGATCTGGGACTCGTGGGCGATGCCGGTGCCGGCGGCGATCTCGCGGTTGTTGGGGCTCGATCCCCGCTCGGCCTGCGCGGCGATGAACAGCAGACACTCGCGCGCCCGCGCGGCCGACAGGCTGAGTGGCAGCGCGCGCCGCCCGTCCTCACGGGGGTCCTCGGGCTCGTCGGCTTGCTCGTGACGGACGGGGCGCACGGGCGGGCTCCACTCATAGCCCGCGGCGCGTATCTCTCGCGCGCGCGTGGCGCCGCGGCGGGCTTCTCGTTCGGCGGCGCCGACGCCGAGGTAGGGGGCGGTGATCAGGCCCATCATCGGGCCGAGCAGGTCGATCAGCGGGCCCGGTTCGTTCGTGACCACGTGCATGTGAATCAACCCCAGCACCGAGGCCATCACGCCGGCCAGCGCGGCCGGATCGGGAGGCGCGTTGCCCTGCGCGGTCCACCACGCGAGCACCATCCCCCGCAGCCGCGCGACGTGACGCTCGCGCCGTTCCTGCGCCCACGCGCCGGCGGCCATCGCCTCGACGAACCAGATCCGCGTCAGCAGCGGCTCGGCGTCGAAGAACTGCAGCAGCGAGGCGAGCGCCGTGAGCGTCGCGTCCTCCCAGTCGCGCTCGCTCCCGTAGGCCTGCGCGATCACCGCCCCGGCCTGTTCGAGGCCCATGTCGATCACCGCCCCGAAACAGTCCTCGAGGTCGTCGAACTCGGCGTAGTACGTCCTGCTCGACACCCCCGCCCGCGCCGTCACGAGCTTCACATTCGTGGCCGCGAACCCGCGCTCGGCGACGACTTCAATCGCCGCCCACAAGATGCGATCCCTGCTGCAGGCGCGATCGCCGCGCGAACCCCCGGCATCCCCCGGCGCACGCCGGCCTGCATCGGCGATCATCGCGGGCGATCCTATGCCCGCGCGCCCGCCAAACTAGTGACACGTCACCCTCGGCGGATGCATTAACTACAATCCGCTCGTCTGCGGCGCTCAAAACGCGCAGATCGCGCATGGAATAGTCGAATACTCGCACGCTGGGGAATTGGGTGGTTATTCGGGGCGGGGGTGGTGACTACTTTTTGGTTTCCCCGGCCACTCGGCGCTGTTTCCTCTCCTCGTTCACCTCACCACCCGTCTCGCACGCTCACCTGGCCTGGGCGCCGGGCGCCACGCCAAACCTGCGGCGGGCGCCCGGCGCTGGGCTTTCTCGAACCTGAGCTGTTTGGATTGACAGTTCAGCAGGTGGACGAGCGCAGCGTGTAGACTTTGTTGGCGGGACGGGACCTCACCGTCTCGACCCCGAGCTGCAGGACTTCAGCGATTGCCGCACCGCGCAGAAGGCACGCTACGGCGGGGAGCTCTATCCCGCCAACTGGGCGGCGAATTCCGACGGTACCCCTTTTCTCGAATTCTTCCAACACGACCGCACGACTGAGCAACCCAAGGGCATCATCGCCATCGATCTGGCAGGACTCCCATGATCATCCAAAACCAGCGCCAGTACAACATCACCAAAGGCTGGCTCGCCCGCTTCGAAAAGAGCCTGATCGCCCACGACGCTCAAGACCCCCGCGATCTCCCCGCGAACATCGACCCGGGTATGCCCAAGCTGATGCACGACGCGATTGCCAGCGAGATCGAATCACTGCGCGCGCAGATCGACCACTACGAGAAGCTACGCGACGGGCGGATAACCGGCCGCGAGATCACTTCGCTCGACGATCTGTCCACGCGCTGATCGAAGCCCGCATCGCCGCGAAGCTCACGCAGCGCCAGCTCGCCGAGCGCATCGGCGTCGCCGAGCAGCAGGTCCAGCGCTGGGAGGCCTGCAACTACCGCGGTGTCAACCTCACCCGCCTGCAGGAAATCGCCGACGCGCTCGGCGTCCGGATGCACGACACGATCACTTACAGCAGCGCGGCCTAAGGCAGGCGTTCGCCGAAGTCGGGAGGTTCACGCGGCGGCCAGGATTCCACCTACCTACCTGGGTCTGGGACAGGGGACTGCGGTGCGAGCGCTGGCGTGGGCGCCGTCGAGGAAGGTGAAGCTCGCGGCGAACGGGAAACCCCCTTGGGGGCAGTGTCTGGGTAGACGCACGCCGCGTGGATGATACGCGGCGCGCTTGCCGCCGTACTGCCGGTAGTAGGTGACGTTCATGGGGCCGATCGTGGTGTTCATCTGGACGACCGCTGCATCGGATCCTTCGGGGAGCGTCGGGATCAGAGGGATGTCGGTGGTGAGCTCGCCACCGAAGGGCGCAGGGGCGTCGAGCAGTTGACTGGTGAAGATCAGAGACGCGGCTACCGGCGACCGGCCTTCGGCGTAGAACAGGAGCGTGAGATGGCCATCCTCCACGGGGGCCATCCAGGTGGTGATGGCTCCGTGCTCCTGGATCAGTTCGGGGCCGATCGGAAACTCGACGAGCGCCTGGCCATAGCCCATCAGCGAGTTGGCGGGGCAGCGACCTTGTGCTTCCAGGTGAGCGGGAGAGCAGGTCTGCAGACCGAGGCCGCTGGTGATCAGCCCGATGTCGCGTGGATACAGCAGGCTGACGGCGATCAGCGGTGACGGGGCCTGGGCGCCGGCGCCGGCGCCCGCAATCTGAAAGTCGAACAGGATTGTGGTGCGTCCGCCGAGGTGCTCTGGTCGGAGTGCGGCATGGAGGCTGGCGGACTCCGAGGCGCCGGCGTGACAGGGGAGCAGCAGGGTCACAGCTAGGGCGAGGGCCAACAACGGGCCCCGCGGTCGCGCCTCTGCAGCCACGGCCCTTCCTAGCCCTGATAGACGAGCGTGCCGGTCGTCTGTACGACCGCGGGGTAGTGGCTGTTTTCACGATCGATCGTGCCGTAGAAGCCGCCGTGACCGTGGGCGTGTGCATAGCGGCCCGTGCCGCGAGTGACGGTCATCGAACCGCCGAAGCTGGCTTCACGGCCGGTGCCGTGGATCGCTCCAGAGCCGCGACCGCTGAGCGAGCCGTAGCGACCCCGAATCGTGAAGGTGGCGTCTATCGTGGCGCCGATGCTCAACTGAACCTTGACCGTGCCGGGGAAGGCTCCCGTGGCTTCTCCTTCCTCGACGAGCTCGCCCGATTCGGTTTCGTCGACGAGGTGGACGTGCGCGGTGTCGGTGACGTTCAGCGTTCGAGCGCTGTTCGCGGTATCGGTGACGTTCAACCTTCGAGCGCTGTTCGCAGTGCCGGTGACGTTCAGCGTTCGAGCGCTGTGCGCGGCTGGTTGGGATTGGTTGGCGTAGCCGGTGGCGGCAAGCGAGGCGGACAGGATCAGGGCGGCGAGGAAGACGCGGGCGAGCCAGAGGACGCCATGTCTGCGGGCCGGTGTGGAAGGTGCAGAGGTAATCGCGATCGGCATTCTCATCCCCGTGACTCAGTCGAGCAATGCGAACTCTAGCGGTTTTGGGTATGGTGCGAACGTGATCGGGTGCTCCAGTCCGGAACGGTCGATGTAGTGCTCGAGCTACGCGAACTGGTCAAGCACTATCCAGCCGGTGACGGCGGGCTCGTGCGAGCCGTGAACGGCGTCTCGCTGTCGGTGCGCAGCGGAGAGCTGGTGGCCCTCTACGGTCCGAGCGGCTCGGGCAAGACGACGCTGCTCGAGATGTGCGCGGGCGTGCTGAGGCCTGATCAGGGGGAAGTGGTTGTGGGGGGCCGAGATGTGTCGCGGTTGAGCGGCGGGGAGGCAGCGCGGTACCGCATGCACGAGCTCGGGTTCATCCGCCAGTCCCTAGAGTTGATCCCGGGAGCGAGCGCGCTCGACAACGCGGCCCTGAAGCTGCTCGGCAAGCCGATGAGCGTGCGCAAGGCACGGCGCGCAGTGGCACCGCTGCTGGAGGGACTGGGCCTGGGTGGGCGGCTCAGACAGCGCGCGGATCGGCTGTCGATGGGTGAGCGCCAGCGCGTGATGATCGCCCGTGCACTGTCGGCCGATCCGAGGCTTGTGCTGGCGGATGAGCCGACGGGCAGCCTCGACTCAGAGCGCGGAGGCGAAGTGCTCGGTCTGCTGAGTGAGCTCTGCCGGGATCGCGGGATGGCGGTGCTGTTGGTGACCCACGATCCAGAGGCGGCCGCATACGCGGACCGTGTGCAGACGCTGCGCGACGGCGGTCTGATCGATGGACGATCGCCGGCGCCCGCGGGATGAGGCCTGGAGGGATCCTGCACCTGCACCGGATGAGACCTGGAGGGATCCTGCACCTGCACCTGATGAGACCCGGAGGGATCCTGCACCTGTACCGGATGCGGTTGCGGTCCGGGTTGCCGCAGGAAGTGTTCGCGGTTCTCGGGATAGCCGTGGGGGTCGGGTTGTTGTTCGCCTCGCAGGTGGCGAACACGAGCCTCGAGGGTTCGGTTGGAGGACTGACGAGCGGGCTGGTTGGCGGCGCGCGGCTGCAGCTGCAAGCGCGTGGTCCAAACGGCTTCCCCGCCGGTCTGTTGGGCGAGGTTCAGAGACTGCCCGGCGTGCGCTCCGCGGCGCCGTTGCTCGATCAGCCGGCGACCGTGTCCGGGCGCAAGGGGCGAGAGTCGGTGGAGCTGATCGGCGCCGACCCGCGTTTCGTGCGTTTCGCCGGCAGCCTGTTGCAGCGCTTCAAGGTCCGCACGCTCGAACACCTGCACGGGATCGCATTGCCACTGCCGGTCGTGCAGCGTCTGGGCGCCAAGACGCTGGAGGTCCCGAACCTGGAAATCGGAGGGCGCAGCATCCCCGTGCTGCTGGGCGTAACGCTGAAGGAAAACGAGATCGGCGCGCTGGTCGGAAGCCCGGTGGCGCTCGCACCGCTCGGCTATGCACAGCAGCTGGCGGGAATGAGCGGGCGGATCACAAGGATCTTCGTGGCTCCAGAGAAAGGACGCGAAGCGGAGGTTCGGGACGGCCTCGAGAGGCTCGCAGCGGGGCGCCTGAACGTCGAGCCGGCGGACTACGACGCAAAGCTGTTCGACGAGGCCGCGTGGTCGAGCGACACATCGACGGCTGTGTTCGCGGCCATCAGCGCGCTGGTCGGGTTTGTCTTTGCCTTCAACGCGATGCTGCTCACGGTGCCGGCGCGGCGAGCCCTGGTTGTGGACCTGCGGACCGACGGCTACAGCCCCCGGGCGATCATCGAGGTGCTGGTGTTCGATGCACTGGTGCTGGGAGTCCTCGCCTGCGCGCTGGGGCTGGTAATCGGAGATGAGATTTCATTGCGGTTGTTCGGGGGGACCCCCAGCTACCTGTCGTTCGCGTTCCCTGTTGGCTCGGAGCGAATCGTGGACTGGCTGAGCTTTGTCGTGGCGATCGCCGGAGGGATGGTTGCAGCGTTCGCCGGGGTACTGATTCCTCTGCGGGACGTGTTCAAAAGGCCTCGCAGTCAGCGGGTGAGAGACAAGGGAATGAGGATCGATAAAGCGAGAGCGATGGTATTCGCGGGGCTCCTGTGCCTCGGATCGACCACCGCAATACTCGTTTTGGCGCCCCAGGATTCCGTGCTCGGGGTCGTGGTGCTGACCGTGTCGCTGCTGCTGTTGCTACCCGAGCTCGTGGCATTGGCGCTGAGGGTCGTGGAGCGTGCAACGGAGGGTATGCGTGTCAGAGCGCCGGTCGTGGCGGTCGGCGAGTTGCGCTCGAGCTGGGCGCGAAGCATTGGGATCGCCGCGACGGGAGCGCTCGCGGTATTCGGGACCGTCGCGCTACAGGGCACCCACCGGAACGTCCTGGCGGGCGTGTATCGCTCGGGGCACGACGTCGCGAGTCCCGCGGCGATATGGGTCCTGGCGCCGGGCGTGAGCAACCTGCTTGCCACGACGGCGTTTGCGCCGAACCGGCAAGCCAAGCTGGAGGGGCTTCCCGGCGTGCGCGCGGTGTGGCTCTACCGGGGCGGGTTCCTGGACTGGGGGGATCGTCGCATCGTGATCGGCGCCCAACCACGCGCGCAGCCGCAGATGATCTACCCCCACGAGCTCGTGCAGGGCGATCTGGCGTTTGCGGACGCGCGTGTACGTGAAGGCGGATGGGCCGTGATCTCACAAGCAATCGCCCAGGAACACCACCTGCACATCGGCGAGGCATTCGTACTGCCCTCCCCCACGCCGACGACCTTGCGTGTGGCGGCGCTCTCGACGAACATCGGCTGGCCCTCGGGAGCGATCTTCCTCAACGCCGAAGAGTACGCCCGGGCATGGCAGAGCAACCAGGCAAGCGCATACGAGGTGTCGCTGCGGCCGGGCGCCTCGGCGAAAACGGTTGCTCGCGAGGTCCGGGACGCACTCGGGGGTGGGCGGGACGCCCAAACCGGTCTCGTCGTGCAGAGCGCCGCTCAGCGCGAAGCGCTCTCGGGCGCCACATCGCGCCAGGGACTTTCACGCTTGAGTGAGATCGCAGCGCTGGTATCGATCGCGGCGGTGCTGGCGATGGCGGCCGCGATCGCCAACATGATCTACCAGCGGCGAACACGGCTGCGACGGCTGAAGCTCGACGGGCTGAGCACCCTCGATGTATGGCGGTCTTTGCTACTGGAGAGCGCGCTGGTGGTCGGCGCCGGATGCGCGATCGGCGCGGTCTTCGGGATCTACGGCGAGCTCCTGATCAGCCACGCGCTGGCGAGCGTCACGGGGTTCCCGGTCGTGTTCTCCGCCGGGACCGCAGTGGCCGTGGAGAGCTTCGCACTCATCGGCGGCGTCGCGGTGCTGATCACGGCGCCGACCGGGTACCTGCTCGCGCGACGCTAAGCTCTGTGCGTGGCACACGCGCTCAAAGCTCCACTCAAAGCTCCCAAGACTAAGAAGACCTCGTCCAAGAAGTCCCCGGCCGAGCTCGCGGCGCGGCGACGGCGAGCGGCGGCCGAGAGGATGCGTGGGCTGTTCGCCGACCTCACGCCCAACCACAGCATGGTCGATGAGCTGATCGCCGAGCGGCGCTCCGAAGCACGAGCCGAAGCACTCGCCGAGACCGCAGTCGCACGGTCCAAACGGCGCAGTGCCCAGCGCTGAGCCGGCGACGGCGGCGCTGGACGCCTCGGCACTGCTCGCCGTCGTTCGCGACGAGGAAGGCGCCGAGATCGTCGTCGAGGCGATCACGGATGGAGCAGCGATCAGCGTCGTCAACTGGACCGAGGTGCTATCGACGCTCGCGATGAGCGGCAAGGACCCAGCACAGGCCGCAGCCGAACTGCGCAAAGCCAAAGGCTCCAGCAGAGCACTATCGATCGAGCCCCTGACGGCGGCCGATTGCGTCGAGATCGCCAGGCTACGACCCTCCACCAAGACACAGGGACTCTCGCTCGCCGACCGCGCCTGCCTCGCACTCGCCACACGCCTCGGAGTACCAGCGCTGACCGCCGACTCGATCTGGACCAAAGCCGAAACGCACGCCGAAGTCAAGCTCATACGCTGAGGCAGAGCCACCGCACCGAAGATCGACTTGAACGCGCCGCAGGTGGTCCCCTTCTCGATCTGCATACCGGCGCTCGCGCCCGACACGAACACGAGACCTCAGCCCCGCTGCCCATGTTTCTCGCTTGACAAGCTCGTCTTATTTTATAAATAGTTCCCGTCTCATTCAAACGCCCACCCCACCCCAACGGGTGGCCGGGCGCCACGCCAACCTTCGACGGGCGCCCGGCACCGGGCTTTCTTCTGCGGGCCACCTATAACTCGCGCGACCCACACTTCAGCCGGCCCGGATCGGGCCGTTGCTCCATAGGCCTACCTCAGGCCCGGTTCAGGATCGGACTCGGGCTCGGGGTCGGCCCGGTTCAGCCGTATCGTCCTATTTTTCCCTCAGACCCCACGCGTCGCCGGCGTATGTGCCGGACAGCGTGACGTCGGATTCGATCTGCAGGCGCAGCGGTAGACCCGAGTACTCGAGCTTGTAGCCGCTGCAGGTCAGGGGCTGTTCGACCGTTTCGGTTTTCATCGCCGTGAACACGCACGGGAGCCCCGCTTTGGCTTCTTCGACGCTTTCGCTTTTGATCGGGTACGTGCCCTGGTCATAACAGGTGCCGCCGCCGCTGATTTTTTTGATCGTCAGCGTGCCCCATTTGATGCCTTTGCTGACAGGGTAGGCGTTGAGCTTGAATTCGCCGCTGCTCGGCGTGATGGCGCCTTCCAGGCCCGCTGCTCCACCTTCCTCGCCTAGGACGACTGAGCCGGCGACTTCACAGTTACGGGATAGTTCACCTTCATCATGACAGCTTCCCAGTTCAATGATATTTTTACCCACAGGGACACCAACTGCCTGTTCTGAGTGAAAGACACCGTTCTCCTTTACGGAGTTGCAGGTGATCTTATACCTCCAGCCGTCTTCGAATTCGATCGTCGCATGGGACGCGCTTTTCCCGCCGGCGAACGCGACTTCGCCGACGACTTCCTTGACTTCTTCGTTTTTCCCGGTATGGACACAGAACATCGTCCACTTTTTTTCGATGTGATTGCATTCGTTCGCCTCCGCCGATGAGGCCGCTGTGGCGCTCAACGCGAGCACGGCCAGCAGGGCGAGGAACATCGTCCTGTACATATGTCTCATTACTACTCCTTTTCGTCTCATTCAAACGCCCACCCCACCCACAACGGGCGGACGGACGCCGGTCATTACTGCAAGTACGTCCGAGCGGAGCTAAATCCACCCCACCTGGACGCACACTTGGATGCCCCTGGGACATGGGGCACGAAAACCCTCCGCGCGCACGCGGACCGAATGAGACGCTGCTTTGAAGGGCCTCACCTGCGGCTGCCCTTCGACGAGTACTGCCGCGCTATGGAAGACGCCCTCGGCGGCCACCTGGAGATCACCGCCGTCTTCGGCAACGACCGCATTCCCGTCACCGTCGGCGAGAACAACGAGTAAGGGGGCCCACTCGATCATCCCCGCCGGCCTTCTTCGCTGCTTTCTTTCGAAGCGATCTGTCCCGTTTGCCGGGCCCCGTCGGCAGTCGCGCTGACAGGGAGGATATGATGAGCCACATGCAGCAACCCACCACAAACCGACCCACCATGGACTATCCAAGGACGCCCGACGGTAAATACAAGTACACGGCGTGGGACGGGTCGCCGCGCTACCACAAACCGCGCACCGTGCCCGACCTCGTCGGACCGGACTTCCCGTTCCCCGCGCCGATGGCCAAGCTCTACCGCAAGCTCTTCAAACGCGCCCCCAGAGAGGCCTGAGGAAGGGACGGAGCGGCGGCCGCATTCGAGGGTCACCCCCTGCCCCTCTTCCTCTTCACCTGCCGGGCGGCCTTCTTCGGCTTCGGGCACCCAGTAACCCCAACCTTCGTCGTCTGTTTGATCACCGCCCCGTTCTGAGCGGTGATCGCGGTCGGCATCGACAGCGTCTGCCCACAAAGGCTGTACTTCGCGCTCTGGGGTACGTTCGCGCCGAGGATCGAGTACTTGCCCGTCGGCAGCTTCAATTCGAAGCCTGACACCGGCGCGTCGGGAATTGATTTGAACGTACTGCTCGTGATGCCTTTCTTGATTTGGGTGTTACCGACGAGGACGAGCTTGACGTTTTCGCCCTGCAGCACGATCTCCAAATCGGGGAACGCCTCCCCACCGTGTGACACGAGGTACGCGGGTCCGCTCACCGGCACGCTCAACAGCGGCGTCGTCGCAGTAGCGGTTCCCACATCCGACGCTGCCGGACACCCCGCCGGGTTGGCTTCGAACTGCGCCGCGGTACAGGCCTTCTGCAACGTCGTCAACCGCGACGGGAGTTGCTTTGGAAGGTCGACCTTGACCGACTTGATGTTCGCGTAGCCGTTGAACGGGGCCTTGGGGTAGGTGACCTTCACATCGAGGCTCGCCCCACCCGCTTTGCTCGCCCGCCCCGCGGTCGAAGCGGAGAACACGGGTTTGAAGCCGAGGCTCGCGCAGCTCGTGGCCGCGAACGGGCTCGACACGTTCGCGCTCGCACCCTGGGTGCTCGTGAGCTTGCCCGTGACCGCGAGCTGACCGCAGCTCGTCGGGTTGACCATGAACCCTTCGCGGTTCAACGTTACGTTCACCGTCTTGACCTGCAACGGAATCCCGTCGAGGATGCTCGGGAACGGGTTTGAGACGACCGTCGCCTGCGCGGTTGTGGGGTTGATCCTGATCGAGCTGCGTACAACGACGGTGCCGAGGTTGAACGGCCCCGCAATCGCCGGGACCTCCGCGACCGCTCCGAACGGCCCGCCGTTGTACGCAGCTGTCAGGTAGAGCCGCCCTGTCACGGTGTATGGATCGGTCCCCGGTCCCGCGCTGACGGCGACCGAGCCGATTTTGGAGCTTTCCGGACACGTGCCCGCGTTCGCTTCAACTTCGCCGCACTTGGGAACGCCGGCGATCTTCGCGAGCAACCCGGGCGGGAGCGTCGCTTCGAGCGCGTCGAAATCCTGCTGGGAGTCGCTGCGCGAGAAGCCAAGCGTCAGCGGGCTGTACGCGCCCGCCTGGCTGCTCGCCGTGCCCGCGACGAACGTCGGTGCGAAGCCCTGCGCGCCGCAGCCTTCGCTGATGTTGAAGCCGGGACTGAGCAGCGCGTCCTTTGTGTACGGCGCGCTCCACGGCGTCAGGTCCACATCGCCTGAATATGAACCGCACGCGGCCGGCGTCGACAAGGGTGCGCGTTCGCCGCTCTTGAAGTTGAATTCGAGGTCGTCGAACGGCAGCTGCGGCGTTTGCGTGAACGTCGCGGTCAGCTGGCCCGTGCTCGGGTCGACCGCAACCCGGCCCGGGATCTTCACCGTCACGCCGTATTCGTCGGAGTGGATCTGGATGAAGAGGCGCACCAACCGCCCGCTCTGCGCATCCCCATTTGTACAGATCCCACCCACCCCGCATTCGGGGGAGCCGACGAACACCTGGCCCTGCAGCGGGTTCGCGAGGATCGGCGTGTGCACCGTAACGGTCCCCACCTGCGAGGCTTCCGGACACGACGCGACTTCCGTGCTCGCGGCCGCGAACTGCGCGTCGCTGCACGCCTGCAACCCGTTCGCCGAGGAGGGGCTGATCGATAGGCCGCGCGGCAGCGTGACGGTCGCGTTCTCGAGCTCCGGCGTGGCGAGGCCGTTCGGTTCGGTGTTCTGCGGGATCTGCAGGTTGACGTTCAGGCCGCTCGGCGCGGCGGTGTGTTCGCTCGTCGGCTTGGCTTTGATTTCCGGTTCGAACACGAGGTTCTTGCAGCCCGTCGGCGCGGGCGAGATCGATGTTCCTTCCGTTTCCCCGCCCTGCCACGATTTGAGCTGGATCGAGGTCTTCAGCGGCCCGCCGGCGCAGTCGGTCGGGTTCGTGAAGAACGCCTGCGGGGCGAGGCCGCCACCGTCGATCGCGATCGGGTCGCCGAAGAACGTGACTTTCACCCCGGCGAGGTGGATCAGGCGCGGGATCGCCGAGGAGACGACCTGCACGACGTAGCCGGCTTCGCCGTGGACGAGGTTCGCGTACAGCGTCGCGAGCTGGTTCTCGACGACGAACGCGAACTGCGCCGGGTGCCCATGCTCGGGCGCCACGTTGTACAGCGGTTTCTCGGTCGCCGAGCTGACCTGTGGCCCGGAGAAGCCCCACGTGCTGGAGGGCGCTACTTTTGTGATCGCGGCCGTGCCGAGAATGCTCGCGGCGGGGCATTCGCGGCCGTCGCCCGGCGGGTTCAGCAGGTACTGCGGGCACGTCGCGGCCGCCTGCGGGTCGCCGACGAAGCCGGGGGGCAGCTCGACCGACGCGCTCTGCAGATCCTGCGCGGGCTGCGTGCGGTTGCGCAGTTCTTCGCCGGGCACGAACCCAGGTACGAGCACGCTGTTGAGCACGAACCCGGTCGTGTCGAGGTTCGCGTGATCGCCCGCCTGCGTGTCGAGCGCGCCGGCGGAGTCCAATGCCATCGCGCTGAACGCGCCCTGCGGGCCGAACGGCGCTTGCAGCGCGCTCACGCTCACGCTGTCCGTGCTCGACGCGGGCGCGGCGCCGCCGCCGCCGACGCTCGCCACGTTCGCCGCTTCGAACGGCCCGGCGCCGGGGCTTTCCGGGGTGACCGTGATCCGCACGCTGAGCCCGGCCCTCTGATCTCCCGGCAGCGCTTCGGGGTATTCGCACGACACGCTCGTGGCTGTGTGCTTGCAGTTGAGCCCTTCTTCTCCGGGCTGCTTGTTCGCTTCGATTTGGCTGACGGCCAGGCCCGCCGGCAGCACGTCGGTGATCGTGATCGCCGTGCCGTTCGTCGGCGCCGCGCCGGTGTCCGTCGCGAGCACCGTGATCGAACCGCCTTCGCTCGGCGAGAGCACCGTCGGGAACGTGTTCGTCGCGATCGCCCAGTGGGGCGCGGGCGCAACCGTCGCCGCGGCGGCGGCCGACACGCCGATGCTGACCGTCACGGCCGCGACGGCTCCAACGCTCGTGAGCCTCGTGAGGCGCTGCGCGGCGGTCCTCACGAGCGTCCGCTCCGCCCGGGCTTGGGCTTGGACTTCTTCCGTGGTTTCGCCTTGGTGCACTTCCCACGGATCCGCCGCTTACCTTTCGCGCACTTCGCGACGGTCTTCTTCGGCGCCGTGCGCACAACCGCCGGCGCGGGCGCGCTCGGCGGCGGCGCGAGCGCGAGGCTGCTCGGCGCCTGCAGGCTGACGGGCGTGCTCGGCGCGCCCTGACAGGCTTCGGCCTGACACGGGGGCCGCGAGCCGGTCGTGGGAAAGCCGCCTTCCACGTGGGCGTCGTAGATGTCGGCGATCGTGTCCGGGTCCTGCGGCGCGAGCGGCTTGCGCGTTTCGAAGAAGATGTCGCGCCCGGACTCGCTGATCGCCGCCGTGACGCGGCTCGCTTCGTGCGGGTTGGTCGACACCGTGTCCATCGACGGCGCGGCGATCAGATAGACGTGTCCTGCGCGGTACTCGTAGATGTTCAGCGCGTATTCTTCGCAAGCGCCTGCTTCTTCGTAGAGGCATTCGTTCTCGAGCGCGCCCGGCGTGAGCGCGTCGCTGCTGCCGAACACGACGGCTCCGTTTTCGGAGACGGCGGGGTGCCGATCGGCGCCGGTGGCGCCGATCCCCTGCACCGATTCGGTCGCGGCGCTCCCCACTCTCGTGATCAGCGCCGGCGCGGGCGCCGTGTTGCCGTCCCTGTTGTAACCTTGCTCGCCGGCCGAGACCCGCACGAGCGTGGGTGGCTGGGCGCCCGATCCGGTTTCATAGCGGAAGACCTGCTTCTGGGCGCCGGTGTCGTCCGGCGTCAGCGCCGCCGCGCTCGTGAACACGAGATAGCGACCGTTGCCGCTGACGTCCATCGGTTCTGCGCCGTTGAATTGCCACTGCGCCGCGTCTCCCCCTTCCGCGGCGTCTCCCGCTTTGAGCGTCGCGATCAGGCTCACCTGCCCCGTGCCCGTGTCTGTCACGTACAGGTTCTCCCCGCCCGGCACGGCTGTGGCGCCCTCCGGATTCGCCGTGTCGGTGAGCTTGCCCTGGGCGACGAAGTACACGTGCGAGCCGTCTTCGGAGACGGCGGCGACGCCCTGTACCCGCGGTTCGACGCCGCCGGCTTCGGCCTTGGAGATCAGCACGAGCCCGACCGGCTTTCCCGTTTCGGGGTTTTCTTCGAAGTCGTACTCGTACAGGTTGCAGCCATTTGGGCCTTTCGTCACCGCGCAGCCTTTTTCGTTGTTGCGCAGCACGGCACTGTCTTCTGGGTCGCTGTCCTGGGTAGCCCCGTTGAGGAGTTGCTGGGTACTGGTGAAGAAGACCTTCCCGCCGCCTGCCGCGGCGCCCTCGTAGTTGGCATCACGAAAATTCGCTTCGTCCTCGATGTTCGCTTCGCATTCGCTGCTCGCACACCCGGGATCGGCCATCGGGGCTTCCGGCAGCGCGTGCGGCTCGGAGAGCGCGACCGTGCAGGCGTCCGCGGCGACGGTGCAATCCCCCGCGGGGTCGAGCGGGCTCTGCGGCGCGGTCCCGTCGATCCGCGCGAACAGCTCGTCGCTGTGCGGCAGCCTCGCCGCGCCCGCGCATTCCGGCGTGGCGGGATCTCCGTTGCCGACGGCCGTGAAGAACACCCTGCCGCTGTCCGTGGAGATCACGTTGAGCCGGTTGCCGCCCTGTTGACTCCCGCCCGGTGAGGTGCCGCAATCGCTGAGCAGCTTGCCTTCGTTGTCGACACCGACCAGCGTCGGCGTTGTGTTTCCGCTGCCGACGTACTCGAATAGAGCGCTGATCGGGAACGATTCGTTCGGGGCAAGGATCGTGGTGTCACCGGGCCAACGTTCATTGGAGTTGAACGCTTGCAGCGAGAAGAGGACATGAGAGAGGTCTGGAGTGGCGGCCATGTAGCCACTGGCTCCCGCCTGTTGGTCGGGTCCCGCGGGAGTTGGCGGCACACCACTCGGCGGAAGCATCGGCCCGACGGGGACAAGCGGTCCGCCGGCGGACTGGCGGTATATGTCACGCTCATAGGCCGAATGCGATGACGGTCGCAGGAGAGTCAGGGTCCCGCCTTCGCCGTTCACGAGCATCTTGGCGCAGAACTTTGTGGCGTACGTGAATTCCGACAGAGGTGCATCATCAACCGCGAACGGCGTCCAGCCTGATTCGGTGCGAGCCAGGTCGTAAGCCGTGGTAGGGCAGTCGGGATCGCTCGTCGCATTCGCGAGCACGCCGACCGAGGCAGTGGCGACACGTTCGCCGCCCGCCAGTGAATCGTCGAACGTAACTCGGTTACCTTTCTTGTTCACGGGGCTGACGAGCTCGTACGCGCGGCAGTCCGGCAGCGCGCTGCTGAACCCGGTCTTCGCTTCGTTCGGGCACGTCGCCCGGTTCGCGTCGCCCGCCGCGAGCGCCGGCGCCGCCGAGCACACGAGCAGGGCCACAACGCCCACCACGCTCCCTGGAACAAACCTCAAAACGCTCATCGTTTCCCTCTCTGGTTGACCGGCGGCTCCCCCCTCTACTTTCGCGTCTCACTGCACCTCGCTTACTTCTTTTCACCTCGCTTACTTCTTTTTCTTGTGCTTGTGCCTGCCCTTCTTGCCCCGCTTCTTCTTGCCTTTGGCTTTTTTCTTGGGGTTGACTGCCTTGCCTTCCTTGGCTTCTTTGGCGTCCAATTGCGCGATCGGCGTGTACGGGATCGCCGGCGTCAGCGCCGCGGCCGGGAACGCCGCGGGGAACCCGGGCGTCGTGAACGACAGCAGCGCGCCGTAGCCCGTCCCGTCCTGGTTTGTGGCGAGCGCCCGGTAGTAGTAGGTAGTGCCGGGCTGCAGGTTGCCGCCGAGCGCCGCTTCGATGCTCTCCGCCGTCCCCGCTTCCGAGCCGGGGACCACGACCGCGGGCACGAGTGGGTTTGCCCCCGGCGTCGCGCTCGTCCCGAATTCGAACTGCACCGTGCTCTGCAACCCGCGCGTATCGACCGCCCCGCTCAACGTCGCCGCGGTCTGCCCGACCCCGCTCGCGCCGCCCGTGACCGCGACCGGCGCCGTCCGCGCCTGCGTCGTGAACGTCTGCTGCGCGCCCGTCCTGCTGCCCAGTTCGTTGTGCGCAACGAGCGCATACACATACGTAGTTTCCGGCGCGAGTTCTTCGAGCGTCGCTTCAACCGGATGCGCCACATAATCTTCAAAGCTCAGTTCATGACCTTCTTCCAAGTAGGAGAGCTTCGTGTCATACGTATCCCTGCCGCCAAGGCTCGCCGCATAGGGATCCGCGGCCCCATCCGCCACCGCCGCTTCATAGGAGGCCAAGGGGATGTACTCGAAGTGATACGTGCTCGCCAGGCCCTGCGCCGTGACCGTGCCCGACACGTCCGCGCTCGTGCGCGTCGTTTCGCCGGCGGCCGCGATGGTTATCGCCGGTGACCCGTCGGCCTGGAAGGACTGCACGGGACCGTAGGCGGGTTCGTGGGCTTCTTCGCTGGTTTTATCGTTCGCGACGACGCGGTAGTAGTACGTGACGCCAGGCTGCAGGCCGGGCATCCCCACGGGGCTCGTGGGTAGGCCGGCTTCTTCGGATACCGCCGGCAGCAGCTTGGCCGGGGGCGCACCGGGGAGCGTGTGGATCGTGCCCGTGAGCACGCCACCTGATTCTTCGGTCGAGTACTGGAAGCTGTAGCTCGTTTCCTCGAAATTCGGGTCGATGCTCGCTTCGAGCTTCGGTTCGTAGGAGTTGTGCGCCGAGAAGCTCTCGCTGACGACGGTCGGCTTTTCCTGCGTCGCCACGGTCGTGAACTGTTCTACCGGCCCCGTCGTCGTACCGGTCGGGTTGGTCGCGAGGACCCGGAAGTAGTACGTCGTCCCCGCCGCAAGGACACTCCCGGTCGATACGCTGGCGGGAATTGGCTGCCCGGGGAATTCCTGGGCGGGAAGCGGACCCTTCCCGGCAACGGTTTGGGCGCCCGTCATCGCTTCGTTGGTAGCATATTCAAACAAGTAGGTGGTTTCTTCTTTCTCCGTGTTGATCGAGGCGTTGAGCGTCGCCGAGAACGTCCCCACTTCCGTCGCGGGTGTTTCGTCTTTGTAGATAAAAGGCTTGGCCGTGGCCAGCGTTTTGAACGTCAGCGGCGTGCCCTGTATTTCTTCGCCTTCGTGTTCCTCCAGCAAACAGAATGCGTAGGTCGTATCGGGCATCAGATTTGTGGCCTCGATGCTCACAGCTTCTTTTTCATTACCCAGCGATACCGCAGGTGGTTCGGGAAGATATTCAGTTTCCCCCGGTATACGGCATCTACTGCCCGAAAGCGCGTACAGAAATTGATACTCCTGACCGTTTTCCCCTGGCGCATGCGGGTTCAATTCGCCGTGCAGGACCGCAGAATTACCCGTGACTTCCGTGGCGTTCACGGTCACCGGTGTTTCCGGAGCAGCCGCCAGCGCGGGCGCTGACGCAAACGCCAGCATCGCCACAACGCCAACCAACACCGTCGGGATGAATCGTTGAATCCTCATGATCTACTTACCCCTCCGGGTCGAGTTGGACGCTTTATGAGCCTTCTTTTTGGTCGCTTTCTTCACCTTTGGGCAACCGGTGACCGCGATCTTCGTGTTCTGCTTGATCGGCGTGCCGTTCTGCCCCGTGATCGCCGTCGGCATCGTCAGCGACTGCCCGCAGAGGCTGTATTGCGCACTCGCGGGGACGTTCGCGCCGAGGATCGAGTACTTGCCCGTGGGGAGCTTCAGCTCGAAGCCGGAGACGGGGGCGTCGGGGATCGCTTTGAACGTGCTGCTCGTGATCCCCTTCTTGATCTGGGTATTCCCAACAAGGATCAGGGTCACGCCTTCGCCCTGCAAGACGATCTCCAAATCCGGGAACGCCTCGCCACCGTGGCTGACCAAGTACGCGGGGCCGCTGACGGGCACGTTCAGCAGCGGCGTGGTCGCCGTCGCCGTGCCGACATCCGAGGCCGCGGGGCAACTCGCGGGGTTGGCTTCGAACACCTTCGCCAGACACGCCTTCTGCAGCGTCGTCAAGCGCGAGGGAAGCTGCTTTGGAAGGTCGACCTTGACCGACTTGATGTTCGCGTACGTCCCCTCCGGACCGGACGGGTAGCTCACCTTCACGTCGAAGCTCGCGCCGCCGGCTTTGCTCGCCCGCCCCGCGGTCGCGGCCGACAGCACCGGCTTGAACCCAAGGCCTCCGCAGTTCGCCGCCTGGAAACGGGTCGCTACCGGCTCGCTCGCGCCCTGCGTCGAGACGAGCTTGCCCGTCACCGCCGTCGCAGCGCAGTTCGTCGGGTTGAACGTGAAGCCTTCACGGTCGAGGTTCACGCTGACCGTGCGAATCTGCAACGGGATCCCGTCGATGATGCTCGGGAACGGGTCGGAGACGACCGTCGCCTGCGCCGTGCTCGGGTTGACCCGGATCGACCCGCGCACGACCGTCGTGCCGAGGTTGAACGGCCCCGCGACGTCCTGCACGATCACGGCCTCACCGAACGGCCCGCCGTTGTAGGGACCGGTCAGATAAATCTGCCCGGTGACGTAATACGGGTCGGAGCCCGGACCGGCGGCCACCGTGACCGAGCCGATCCGCGACCCGGCGGGACAGCTGCCCGCGTTCGCTTCCGCGTCGCCGCAGCGCTGCACCCCGGCGAGCTTCGCCAAGAGCCCCGGCGGCAGCGTCTGTTCGATGTCGCTCGCGTACTGTTCGCCGTCGTTGCGCGAGAACGTCAGCGTGAACGGACTGTACGCGCCCGCCTGCGGGTTGACGGTCCCGGCGCTAAAGGAAGGAGCGAAACCACGCGCACCGCAGCCTTCGGTGATTTCAAACCCGGGGTTGAGCAGCGCGTCCTTCGTATACGGCGCGCTCCACGGCGTCAGATCGACGCTGCTCGCGTAGGAGCCGCAAGCGGTGGGAGTTGACAGGGGAGCGCGTTCGCCGCTCTTGAAATGCAGTTCGACGTGATCGATCGGCACCTGCGGATTTTCCCGGAACGTCGCCGTCAACTGCCCCGTGCTCGGGTCGACGCTGACCGAACCCGGGAGCTTCACCGTCACGCCATATTCTTCGGAATGCACCTGCAGGAACACGCGCGCGAGACGCCCGTCCTGCGCATCCGCATTCGAGCACGGATCGCATTCCGGCGCGCCGATGAACAGCTGCCCTTCGAGCGCGTTCGCGAGGATCGGCGTATGCGCCGTGACCGTCCCGATCTGCGACGCTTCGGGACAAGTAGCGGGTTCCGTCGTCTGTTCAGCGAACTGCGCGTTCGTACAAGCCTGCAGCCCGTTCGCGAGCGAAGGGCTGACCGACAACCCCTGCGGCAGCGTGACCGTCGCGTTCTTCAGCTCCGCCGTCGCGAGTCCCGTCGGGTCGGGATCCTGCGGAATTTCGAGGTTGACGTTGAGCCCCGTCGGCGAGCTCGTCTGCTTGCTCGTCGGCTGCGCTTTGAATTCGGGGTTGAACTGCAATTTGTTGCAGCCCGTGATCGGGGGGGATTCGGACTTGTATTCCTGCCACTGCGGTTCTTCAAAGTTCGCCGCCGCGATGTCGGGCGAGCCGTCCGGGTTTGAGGGCAAGGACGCCGGGTTCTGCCACGAGTCCATGTGCATTGTCGTGACGAGCGGGCCGGCGGAGCAGTCGGTGGGGTTCGTGAAGAACGGCACACGCGGTGTTCCTCCACCGTTCTGTTCAAACGGATAGCCAAACAACGTGACTTTCACGCCCGTGAGATGGGCTGCCGGCAACACGTTTGCAGAGCTCACCCCGACCACATATCCCGCGGCTGTGTGCAGCAGGCTGGCGTAGAGCGTCGCCTCTTGGTTTGTAAAAATGAACGCGAACTGGGCTGGGTGCCCACCCTCGGGGACAACGTTGAAGAGCGGCTTTATTGTTGCGGTGGCGGGCCCGGAGATTCCCCAGGTCTGCGTTTGGGTCTGAATCGCTATCGAGCCGACAATGCTTGCTGGCGGGCACTGCAGACCATCGCTGGGTGGCGCCAGCAAGTACTGCGGGCACGTCGCCGCGGCCCGCGGGTCACCGACAAACCCCGCGGGTAGCTGTACCGCTATGTCCTTGACTTCGCGGACGGGCTGGAAGCTACCCACGGTAATCGGGTTACGGATGCTGTTCACGACGAATCCGGTCGTGTCGGAACTGGGGTGGTCGCCCGCTTGACTGTCAACGGCGCCCGCCGGATCGTACAGGCTCGCTTCAAACGGCCCATCCAAACCGAACGGCGGTTCCTGAGACCCAAACACGACGCTATTTGCTTCTGACACTACGGCAGCGCCACCGCCGGACACCGTCACCGTGTTCACCGCCGCGCCTGAAGCATCCGGTTCGGTAGTGACTCCGATTTCGATCTCAAGCCCAGCAACGCTATCACCCGCCAGTTCGCCACCATACGTGCAGCTCACCGTGGAGCTTGTGTGCAAGCAAGGAATATGGGCACCGCCATTCGGCTGCTCAAATACTTCTGCGTTCGTCACAGTCAAACCGTGCGGGAGCACATCGCTCACGGTGATCGGTGTACCGCCCGCAGGCGCCACACCAGTATTTGTCACCAACACCACAACTTCTCCCGAAGTACCTGGAGCTATCACGGTCGGCTTCGTATCACCACGAACCGCGAACGCCGGACCGGGGGTTACCGCCCGCGCGGCCGCCGGAGCAATCATCACACCAATCAGCGCGAGCGTCGCTACCAGAGACTGCCTGAACGAGATCCGCATGACTAACGCCTCCCCTTCGCCGACTTCTTTACGTGCGGCTTCTTTACGCAGCGACCGCGCTTCTTCACGTACCCTCGCTTACACGCTTTCGCCCTCGCCTTTGGTTTCGATTTGACGACCGCGGGAATCGACGGTGATGTGGGATTGGCGGCTCCCCCGAACGACGCACTGCCCGGCTGGCCAAACGCGGGCGCCGGACCCGACGGACCCTGACACCCTTCGCCTTTACAACCAGACGCCCCCGTGGCGGGAAAGCCGCCATCGATGCGTGCATCGTAGATGTCTTCAAGCGTGTCCCTGTCCTGCGGCACCAGCGACTGGGACGTTGTAAAGAAAACATCGCGACCCGACGGGCTCACTGACGCTTCACCCCCTGAGGCTTTATCGCCGGTGATCAAGTACACATGCCCATCCTCATACTCATACTCATTGAAGGCGAAGCCTTCACATTTACCGTCGTTGACACCGACAACGCACTTGTTGTTGACGGCTTCAGGCGTCAATGCAACGGTGCTCGAAAACACGACGATTTCGCCGTTGTCGGAGACCGCCGGATGCGCGTCCGACGCCATCTCCTCAAACCGCGGATCTCCTGCGTGCACCACGCTCGCTTCGCCCTGGTGCGAGTTTCCGTTGTTGTTATAGCCTTCCTCGCCAACCGATACCCGCGCGAGTTCTCCCGTGAGCGCATCATAGCGAAACACCTGGGTCGTGCTGCCGGTATCACCCGGCGTCAAATGCGCCACGCTGGTGAACACCAGGAACCTCCCATCATCGGTCACGTTCATCGGTTCTTCACCGCCACCAAACCCGCCACCCTCAGATAACCACTGCCCGGCATCGGCTTCTTCGAGCGCACCGACGAACGCGGTGGCTCTCGTGAGCGTGTTGTACACATACAAGTTATCGTCACCTTCGACTGCGCTATCTCCGTACTGATTTGCTGTCGCAGTGAGTACGCCCTTAGCTACAAAGTAGACGTGCGAGCCGTCTTCCGAAACCGCCGCGACCCCCTGAACACGCGGATCCGATCCACCGCCCGACACCAGGACCAACCCGACTGGCAGCCCACTCGCCGGGTTCACCTCAAAATCATACTCATACAGGTTACAGCCATTGCGGCCTGTCGTCCGTCTGCAGCCTCGTGTTCGCGTGTCGGTTTCGACTGCGCTGTCGCCTTGTTCGGGGTCCTCGCCGGCTCCGTCGAGCAGCTGCTGCGTGGAGGTAAAGAACGCCTTCGTGCCATCGGCTGAGGCGCCCTCAAAATTTGCGTCACGCCAGTCGGTCAGTTCGTTGGCCTTGCTCGTATTGGCCTGACATTCGCCGGTTTCACACCCGCGCTGGGGTACGACGGGCGAGATCGCCTGCGGCTCGGAGATCGACACCGTTTCGGCCCCCCGCAAGCGCGCGAACAGCTCATCAACCCCAGGACGCCCCGGCCCGCTCCCACATTCAGGATAGCCCGCCCCGACCGCCGTAAAGAACACCGTTTCCCCGCTCGCCGACAACGCATTGTGATGGTTCCCCGGCATACCCGTGATGCTCTCACCGCTCGCGCCGCCTGCAAACGTCCCGCAAACACTGATCTGATGCCCTTCGTTATCCACGCCAACAAGCTCAGGACTCTCATTATCTCTGCCAACGTACTCATAGAGGGACGCCAAATTCGATGCGTCACCCGTTAGCAGCGTCCCGTCACTTGGCCAAAGCTCGGAGGTAGCGCCCGCCGGAAGTTCGCCTTCGCCCATCCGCAAAGGCTGAAGCTCATAAAGCACGTGGGATAGATCGGGCGTTGTCGCGACGAACGCTTTAGTGCCAACGCTCGTCTGCTCTAAGCTTCCTGTTGGCGCGGGCGGCACCGCGGTCGGGGGGAGCATCGGTCCGACCTCGACAAACGAACCATCGGCTTCATGGACGTACAGGTCGCGTTCATAGATAGACCCACCCGCAGGATGCAACTGGAGAAGCGTTTCCCCCGATTCGCCAATGTATGCAGGGCAACCCGTAGACCCCGCATATTCAAGCTGCGGCGGTATGTCCCCCACCGGCTCGGTCACCCAACCGCCTTCTCCCCGCGCGAGGTCGTACCAGTTTTCAAAGCATGCGACCGAGGTGGTGGCCCCGGCGACCAAGCCCAGCGAGGATGCCTCAACGCGATCCCCACCCGCAAGCTGGCGCACGAATCCCATCCCAAACCCATTCTTAAACGGAGGACTGACCTGCTCAAACGCCCGGCAGTCCGGAAGCGCAGGGCTGAACCCCGTGTTCCCTTCATTGGGACAGGCGCCCTGATTAACATCTCCCGCCGCAAGCGCCGCCGGCGCCCCCACGCTCCCAACCCCACCAACCGCCAGACAGGCAAGCACGGCGAGCAGCGACAGCAACCTACGAGCGTTCATGGTGAGACCTTTCCCTTCGTGATGGACCAAGTACTGAGCGGCATAAAACTGTTGTCAGGCGCCGGAGCCCTCATCGCTTCCCCCGCTTGCGCTTCTTAGCCTTCCGCCGCTTCTTCGCCTTGCCTTTTTTCTTCGGCGGCGGGTTGACGGCCTTGCCTTCGCGGGCTTCGTTGGCGTTCAACTGCGCGATCGGGGTGTAGGGGACCAGCGGGGGGAGCGTCGCGCCGGGGAACGCGGGCGCGGGCGGGGTGGTTTGCGGTTCGGTTGCGCCGGGGGCCGGGGGCGCGGGCGGTGCGGGGGCGGTCGTGAAGGTCTGCGGGGCGGCGTAGGTTGTGCCCAGTTCGTTGTGGGCGACGAGCGCGTATACGTATGTCGTTTCCGGGGCTAGTTCTTCGAGGCGTAGTTCGACGGGGTGGGGGGCGTAGTCTTCGAAGCTTTCTTCGGTTTCGTTCGCGAGCTTCGTGTTGTACGTTTCGCGGCCGCCGAAGCTCGCCGCAAAGGGGTCGAGCCCTTTCGCCACGGCCGCTTCGTAGGCCGCCAGCGGGATGTATGCGAAGTGGTACGTGCTCGGCAGGCCCTGGGGGGTGACGTTCCCCGACACGGCGACGGTCGTGGGTGCCGGCTCGCCGGTGGCTGCGGTGGTTATCGCCGGCGCGCCGTCGGCTTGGAAGGACTGCACGGGACCGTAGACCGGTGTGCCGGCTTCTTCGCTGGTTTTGTCGTTCGCGACGACGCGGTAGTAGTACGTCGTGCCGGCTTGCAGGCCGGGCATCCCCACGGGGCTCGTGGGTAGACCGAATTCTTCGAAGAAGGCCGGCAGCGGTTTCGCGGGCGGCGCGCCGGGGAGCGTGTGGATCGTGCCTTCGAGGACTTCGCCCGTCGCTTTCGTCGAGTATTCGAAGCTGTAGCTCGTTTCCTCATAGTTCGGGTCGATGCTCGCTTCGAGCTTCGGTTCGTAGGAGTTGTGCGCCGAGAGGCTCTCGCCGATCACCACGGGCTTTTCCTGTGTCGCGACGGTCGTGAGCTGTTCCGTGGGCCCCGTGGTCGTCCCCGTCGGGTTGGTCGCGACGACGCGGAAGTAGTAGGTCGTCCCCGCTCCGAGCACGCTCCCGGTCGAGACGCTCGCAGGTACTTCTTCATAGAAGTACGCCTGGGGCTTCAACGTACTCGTCCCGGGGATCGTTTTCGCGCCCGTGAACGCTTCGTTCGTCGCGTATTCGAACGCGTACGTCGTGTCCTGCTCCTCCGGGTTGACCGCGGCACGGAGCGTCGCCGAAAACGTCCCCACTTCGATCGCAGTGGCTTTTCCTTTATAGCCCTTGTAGACGAACGGCTTGGCGGCGGGCAGTGTTTTGAACGTCAGCGGCGTGCTGAGCAGGGACGAGGGTTCCTCGACCAAACAGTAGGAGTACGTCTGGTTCGGTTCGAGGTTCGTCGCTTCTACTTCGACGGCTTCTTTTTCGTTGCCGAACGCAGGATCATATGGTTCTTCGGGAAATTCGGTGGCTTCGGGAAAACAGGTTACGGCAGACTGCTTGACTTTGAAATAGTATCCGCCAGGTTCCCCCGGCGCGTTGGGATTCAATTCGCCGTGCAGGACGGCGGAGTTACCGGTGACTTCGGTCGCGGGCTTTGCGACGGGCGTTTCCTGCGCGGCGAGCGCCGGGGTCGCGGTCAGGGCCAGGGCGAGGAGGGCGAGCGTGAATGCGAGTGCCAGGGGTTGCGAGACTAGTTTTTGGGCCCTGTTTCTCATTTCTTAGCCCTCCCGTTGTTGCTCGACCTTCGCGCCTTGCTCGCCTTTGCTTTCTTTACTTTTGGACAACCGGTTACGCCGACCTTTGTTGTCTGCTTGTCGACCGCACCGTTCTGCCCCGTGAGCGAGATTGGCATCGACAGTTTCTGCCCACAGAAGCTGTACTTTGCGCTCGCCGGGAGGTTCGCGCCGAAGATCGAGAACTTGCCCGTGGGGAGCTTGGCTTCAAAAGACGTGAACGGGACGTCGGGGACCGTTTCGAAGTGCGAATAGGTGACGCCCTTCTTGATCTGCGTCTTGCCGTCCAGCACGACGCGGACGCCTTCGCCCTGCAGGATCACCTCCGTATCAGGGAACGCTGCGCCGCCGTGAGAGACGAGGTAGATCGGGCCCGCGAGCTGACTGCTCAACACAAGGGTCGAGACGACCGCGGTGCCGATGTCCGACGCCGCCGGGCAGCCCGCCGGGTTACTGTCGAACTGCGCTTCGGTGCACGCCTTCTGCAGCGTCGTCAAGCGCGCGGGGAGCTGCTTCGGCAGCTCGATGTCGAACTTTGCGGTGTTTGCCTGGCCGGCGACGGGGACGATCTTGACCGTGAGGCTTGCGCCGCCCTGTTTGCTCGCCCTGCCCTGCGTGCTGACGGTGACGGCGGGTTTGAAGGCGAGGCTCGCGCAGTTCGCTGCCGCAAACGGCGCGGACACGCCCGCGCTCGCGCCCTGTGTGGAGAGCAGCTTCCCCGTCACCGCCGAGGAGCCGCAGCTCGTCGGGTTGAACGTGAACCCGGGCCGATCCAACGTCACGTTGACCGTCCGGATCTGCAACGGGATCCCGTCGAGGATGCTCGGGAACGGGTCCGAGACGACCGTCGCCTGCGCCGTCGTCGGGTCGACCCTGATCGAACCGCGCACGACTACCGTGCCGAGGTTGAACGGGCCCGCGACCGCGGGGACCTCGACGACCTCGCCGAACGGGCCACCGTTATAGGGACCGGTCAGGTAGATCCGGCCTTGCACGTAGTACGGGTCAGCGCCCGGACCGGCGCCAACCGTGACCGTACCGATCCGCGACGCTTCGGGGCAAGTGCCCGCGCCGGCTTCCGCGTTACCGCAGCGGGGGACGCCCGCGAGCTTCGCCGACAGACCCGGCGGCAGCGTCTGTTCGACATCGTCGAGGTACTGTTCGCCATCGTTACGCGCGAACGTCAACGTCAGCGGGCTGTACGCGCCCGCCTGGTTGTTGACGGTGCTGGCCGTGAACGACGGAGCGAAGCCATGCGGACCACAGTTTTCGTTGATCTCAAACGGCGAGCTCAAGACCGCGTCGGGCGTATACGGCGCGCTCCACGGCGCAATCTCGGCGCTCGTTGCATAGGAGCCGCATGCCGTCGGTGTCGACAGCGGCGCGCGGGGACCGCTCTTGAAGCTGAACTTGAAATCGTCGACCGGCTGCTGTGGCAGATTTTCAAACACGGCGGTCAACTGTCCCGAGACGGGATCCACGAGCACTCGCCCCGGGAGCTTGATCGTGACGCCATATTCGTCGGAATGGAGCTGCACGAACAGCCGCACCATCCGCCCGGCCTGCGCGTCCGCGTTTGAGCAAGGATCACATTCCGGCGCGCCGACGAACACTTCGCCTTCAATCGGGTTCGCGAGAATCGGGGTGTGCGCCACGACGCTTCCCACCTTCGAGGCCGCCGGACACGACCCAACTTCCGTCGAATCGACATCGAACTGGCTGTCGCCGCACGACGTCAAGCCGCCGGCTGAAGAAGGACTCAGCGCCAGTCCCCGTGGCAGCGCCACCCGCACGCTCTGCACCGGTGGCGTCGCCAATCCCGTGGGATCCGAGCTTTGCGGAACCCGCAGGTCCACACCGAGGCCAGACGGCGATCCCGCCGCCGCGGTGGAGGGCGAGAGCACAAATTCAGGCGAAAACGACAACTTGTTGCAGCCGGACGGCGCCTGCGCTACGGATTCCGATTTCTGCCATTGCGGTTCTTCGAGGTTCACGGCCGGGAAATTGGGGGAGCCGTCGCCGTACAGCGGCAATACGCCCGGCTGCTGCCAGGAGTCAAAATGCATCGTCGTCGTCGACGGCCCGCCGGCGCAATCGGACGGATTGGTAAAGAACGGCACATCCGGGGTCGCGCCGCCGTCCTCCAACCCGGGGTCGCCGAAGAACGTCACTTTCACGCCTGTCAGTTCGGCTTGCGGGAGGATCGAGGACGATGTCACCTCGATCGTGTAGCCGGTGCTCTTGTGCACGAGGTTCGCGTACAGCGTCGCCTCCTGATTTTCGAATATGAACGCGAATTGGGCGGGGTGCCCATGCTCTGGGGTCACGTTGAACAGCGGCTTCACGCTGTCGTTGCTGGCGGCCGGCCCGGACAGGGACCACACGCTTGCCGAGCGTCGCACGGCGACCGAGCCGAGGACGCTCGCCGCGGGACATTTCAACCCGTCGCTGGGCGGGACCAGCAGGTATTGCGGGCAGGTGGCCGCCGCTTGTGGATCGCCCACGAGGCCTGGCGGCAGGTCAACCGCGAGATCCCTCAGTTCCTGAACCGGTTCGAAGTTTCGTATTCCGCTTGGTTTAATCCTGCTGTTCAGTACGAGGCTCGTGACGTAGCTGCTTGGATGACCGCCCGCTTGGACGTCGACTTCTCCGGCCGCATCGAAGGCCGTCGCGCTCAGCGGCTGATCCAGGCCAAATGGAGCATCCTGCGGTTCGATCGTGAGCGCATCGGTCTGCGTCACCGTGCGCGCGCCGCCGCCTGAGGCCGTAACGGAGCTCAATACGCTGCGCGCGGCGGTGGGTTCCGCCGCCAGATTGATTCCCACAGAGGCGCCTGTCGTTGAGTCGCCCACCAGTTCCTGGGCAATCGTGCACGTAACCGAGCTAGCTGTGTATTCGCAGGAAAAGTTGCCTTCTTCGGGACTTATATAGTTACTCACCCCGGTAACCGTGAGGCCGTGGGGTACGGTGCCGGTGACCGTAACCGGGCTGGTGGTTCCCGCCCCGCCGACGTTCGTCACGAGCACCGTCAAGGTTCCCGTCCCGCCCGGCGCGATATCGGTCGGCGCTACGGATGCGCGAATCGCCAGCGCAGGCGCGGCCACGGGCGCGGCCGCCGCGGTCGTGCTCAGCGCACCACATGCGCAGACGATCAGCGTGGCGCTGCCCAGCGCTCGACGGACACCGCGCGATTTCATGAATTGTTGGCTACTCAGATCGATATTCATTTGCTGACCCCCAATGACGCCTTTGCCGCGTGAAAATGCCTGCGAGCTTTCGCTTCGCAACTTTCTCGCCTACGCCCGGCGTGCTTCCGACGGCACGTCCTCAGCGCCCCGAGCAATGCTTTCTTCCTGATTTCCGCGGCAGAGCGCGGCTTGCGCTTCGGCTTTTTGATTGCCGGAGCAGCCGGCGGGATGGCCGGCGCTTGCGGCACCCCAAACGTCGGATTCCCTGAAGTCGGCACAACCAACGGGCTGCTTGGAACGCCTTGACATGCTTCTCCCGTACAGGGTTCCAGCGACGGCGAGATAGGAAAGCCCCCGCCCGCGCGCGCGTCGTAGATGTCGGCGAGCGTATCTGTGTCCTGCGGCAGGAGCGATCCGTCGGATTGGAAGAATACGTCGGTCCCCGACGGGCTCACCGCATCCGCTCCTTCAGAGATGCCGAGCGGCGCCACCGAGCTGTCGGAGATCAGATACACATGCCCACCGCGGTACTCGTATACGTTCTGCGCGTATTCGAAGCAGGTGCTGCCGCTACCGACCACGCATTTGTCATCGAGCGCACCCGGCGTCAAGGCGACGCTGCTCTTGAAGACGACGATTTCGCCGTTCTCCGAGACGGTCGGGTGCTGATCGATCTGAAACCCTTCCAGGTAGAGGGACCCGGCTCGGGCAATTTCGGTTTCCCCCTGCGCCACGTTGCCGTCTGCGTTGAAGCCTTCGTCACCGACCGAGATACGTTCGAGCGCACCGGTATTCGCCGTATAGCGAAAAACCTGTTGCACGGCGCTCGTATCGCCTGGAGTGAGGTGCGCCGTACTCGTGAAGACGAGCACGTTGCCGTCGTCGGTCACGTTCATCGGTCCCACACCGCCTTCGCCGATCGCCCCGTCGGCCGGCCACTGCCGCGCGTCGGTTTCGTCGAGTACCCCGATGAACGCGGTCTGTTCGGTGAGCGTGTCGCGCACGTAGAGGTTCTCCGCCCCGGCGGCAGCTTCGGCGCCGTACTCGTTCAGCGCTTTGGTCAAGACCCCCTTCGCCACGAAGTACACGTGCGAGCCGTCTTCGGAGACCGCCGCGACCCCCTGCACCTCCGGGCCGCGGCCGCTAGAGTCACCTCCCGAGACAAGCGTCAGGCGGTGACCTTCTGGTTGTGCGAGATCGTACTCATAGAGATTGCACCCGTTCGCGAAGTGGGTGTTGCGACAGCCACCGTGTTCGCTGCCCGTTTCGTATGCGCTGTCGGCCGTTTCGGGATCCTGTCCAGCTTCGTTGAGCAGCTGCTGAGTCGAGGTGAAGAACACCTTCGTCCCGTCTTCGGAGGCGCCCTCGAAGTTGGCGTCACGGAAGTTCGCTTGATCTTCGATATCGCTCTTACACAGGGACGTGCTACAGCCTTCATCGGACGTCGCGACAGCCAGACCATCCGGCTGCGATATTGCGACCGTCTGCGATCCGCCGATCCGCGCGAAGACCTCATTCACCGGCGGCCTCCCGGACCCGACCCCGCAACCCTGCATGTCAGTGCCGACCGCGGTGAAGAAGACGGCTTCTCCATCCGTGGAGATCACGTTGCGATGATTGCCCGGCAGGCCCGACCCCGGGGGCCCGCTCATGCCACCAGGGAAAGTGCCGCAGTCGCTGATCAGCTTGCCACTGCCTTCCACCCCGACCAGGCTCGGCGTCGTGTTGTTGGTACCGGCATACTCATACAGAGACGCCATTTGGGTACCGCCCGAGGTGAGAATCGTTTCGTCACCAGGCCAAAGTAGGGATTTGACACCCGGGGGCGTCTTGGGGCTTTCGGTTTCCGGCGGAATCGTGAACAGAACGTGATGCAGGTTCGATGTAGCAGCGACGAAATACACAGCATTGGATTCACCCTGCTTGCGGCCACCCGTGGGCGTCGGCGGGACAGCCCGCGGAGGAAGCATTGGCCCAACCAGTTCGTAGCCGGGCGCCCCACCACGATTGATATACAGATCGCGCGCGTAGATCGACTGCGACACCGGATGCAGCTGCATCAGGGATTCGCCTTCGCCGTTGATCAGCAGCGCCGTACAGGTCGACGCGGCATACACCAATTCCGGCGGCGGCGCATCGATCGAGACCGTACTCCAACCCGACGCGGTGCGAGCCGGATCATAATAGTTCGATACACAATTCCTACTACCCACCGCTCCATCAAACAGGCCCAACGAGATCGCCTGCACCCGGTCGCCACCATCCATGAGGTGTTCAAAATTGAGACCAAACCCATCCTTGAACGGAGGGCTAACCAGCTCATAAGCCCGACAATCCGGCAGCGCGCCGCTGAACCCCGTGTTGGCTTCGTTGGCGCAGGCTTCGTTGTTGAGGTCCCCCCTCGCCAGCGCCGCCGGCGCCGCCACGCTCCCGGCCCCGCCGGCCAGCGCACAGACCAGCACGGCGGTCAGCGAGAATAGTTTGCGAGCGTTCATAGCGAGCTCTCCACTTCTTTCTGTGTGGTCAAGGCGGGGAGCGAACCCCTTGTGTGTGAGCGAGCGCAGGCTGAGGGGGAGGTTGTTTCCCGGGGGATGCGATCTTTAAGTTTAGGACTGTTGCGGTGGGCGGAGTTGTGTGCTAGGCTGCCGACTGTCTCATTTGGTGCCGGCGCGCCGTCCTTCCGGGGACCGCGCCGGCACTGGTCTTTAAGGGACCCGGGTTGGGCGGTTGCTTGCCGGCCATTACGTGCATCAACCGACTTGTTGCTATTCCGCGTAAACGTTTCCGCCGCTGTCGGTGGTCCCTGGAGGGGGCGAATCGATGGGCTATGGGCCGGGTCGGGGGCGGAGGGATTTTTTGGCGCGTTTGCAGGGGCTTTCGTGGCAAACCGTGCCCGATCGCGTCTGCCGTCCCAGGGGCGGCGTACGGTGCTTGGACGGCGATCGATCCCGGTCGTCCGTTGATGATCGAGAGGAGACGTGGCATCATGGAGCTCATGGCGAAAGCAGCGAAAGCGCAGAGCAATGGGAAGATCGAGAAGCTCAGCCCCGAGCGGCTGGCTGAACTGAGGGTCCCGGCTGCCTATGAGACCGTCGAGGAAAGACGAGCGGCCCTCAAGCGAGCCACCAGCGGTCTGGGCTTCAAGACCCGCGTCACGCGGGACATGTACCGCCCCGGGTAGGCCCCGATGAGCCCCACAGGCGGGCACCGGCCCGCCAACCACAACGTCATCGCGATCGAGGACGAGCGACTTTCCCTGCCCGACCCGATCGCACTGGACACCAGCTTCGTGCTGCTGCCCGCAAGCCAACTCACCGTCTACACCGACCGCTCGCGGCTCGCGTCCTGCCGCAAGAAGCGACCGCGATGAGGCCGAAGCCCGTATAGCGTCCGTCGCCTGACCCGCGCCGCTGGGGGCAGGTGTGAAACCGGGGGTTGGGAAAAGTGACTTGGGTTGGGTGGGAATAGCTGTAGAACAAGGGGTGGGGAAAAGGGGCCCGGGTCGGGTGAGACCTGCTGTGAAAGCGGGGGTGGGGAAAAAGGACCCGGGTCGGCTGGAAACAGGTGTGAGACCGGGGTTGGGGAAAAGTGACCGGGGTCGCTTAGATCCAGCTACGCAACAGGGCTGGGTGGTCACCGGTTGCGTGGTTGCTTGCCGGCTTATGCGTGGCTGAATTGCGTTGTTGCTATTCCGCGTAAACGTTTTGGCCGCTGTTGGTGGTCCCTGGATGGGGGCTATCGATGGGGTATGGGCCGGGTCGGGGGCGGAGGGATTTTTTGAGGGGTTTGCAGGGGTTTTGAGGGCAAACCGTGGCCGATCGCGTCTCCCGTCCCAGGGGCGGCGTACGGTGCTTGGACGGCGATCGATCCCGGTCGTCCGTTGATGATCGAGAGGAGACGTGGCATCATGAAAGTCATGGCGAAAGCAGCAAAAGCGCAGAGCAACGGGAAGATCGAGAAGCTCAGCCCCGAGCGGCTGGCTGAACTGTTCGTGCCCGCCAAGGCCAAAACGCCCGAGGAAAAGCGAGCGGCCCTGAAGCGGGCCACCACCGGTGCTACCACCGGCCCGCGCTTCAAGACGCCGATCACGCTGGACCTCTACCGCCCGCGGTAGGCCCCGATGAGCCCCCCAGACGGGCGCCGGCCCGTCCCCCACAACCTCTTCGCGATCGAGGACAAGCAAATCGTGCTGCCCGACCCGATCGCGCTGGACACCAGCTTCGTCGTCGAGGCGCTGCTCGCGACCCAACCGCTGCACGGCGTCTGCGACGTATTCCTCACACGCATCGCCGACAGCGACGTCACGGTCGTGACCAGCGACCTGCTCGCGGTCGAGCTCGCCGAGGCGACATTCGCTCACGCCCTCAAGGAACGCTGGCGCGGCAAGTGGCGAGCACACCGCACCGACGGACGCTCCCGCCCACGCGCCGCACGACTCATGAACGACACCATCTCGCGCTATGAAGCGCTGCTCGCGCCCATCGACCACTTCCCCGTGCCACTCGGCGACATCACAACCGCCGCCATCAAGCTCATGGCCGACCACGGACTCGCCTCCTACGACGCCGCCCACGCCGCAACCGCCCTCGCCGCCGGCGCCCAAGCAATCGTCACGCTCGACACCGGCTTCGCGCTGCTGCCCGCAAGCCAACTCACCGTCTACACCGACCGCTCGCGGCTCGCATCCTGCCGCAAGAAGCGACCACGATGAGGCCGAAGCCCGCATAGCGTCCGTTCCCTGACCCGCATCGCTAGGGGCAGGTGCGGGGGAGCTTTTTGATTTTGTGGCGGGTTTGCAGGGGTTTCCGGCGCGAGAGAGCTCGAATCTGCTCTCCCGTCCCAAGCGCTGCGTAGCTTTGCCGGCCGTGACTGCGATAGCCATCATTCGCGTCCTCTGCGAGGGCAACCCCTCGCTTGGGACATCGATCGTCAACGGGCTGCTCGCGTGGGCAGCAATGCTCGGCGGCTGCACCGTGCTCTTCTCAGGGCTGCCCGCGGCCGTCGCCGTGTTCATCCCCAGCAGGCCCGACTCGCTGGCGCGACGAATCAACCAGGGACTGGGATACGGATTCCTCTTGGGAATGTTCCTCGGCACCGTGCTGCTCTTTGTCTTCGTTGCTAGGCTGGTGTCATGACGGGCTTTGACATCGTCGACCGCTATGACATCGCCATGTGGCTGGTGCTCGGCATCCTGATGGTGGGCACCCTCGCCCTCGGCGCGCCGCTGTGGACGGTCGTGGTGGTCATGGTGGTCGGCTGCGTAGCCGGCTTCATCCGCCACTTCGACGAGCTCATGTGGCCGTAAGCCCTTCATCACGCCGCCGCCTGCTTCTGGTGCTCGCGGATGCCGCGCTCTAGCTCTTGACCCGCGGGGGTCAGGCGCCACTGGTTGGGGGCGCCCTGGCCCTGGCCGGCGGCGGTGTTCTGCACGAGGCCGTGGCGGTGCAGGCGGGCTAGGAGCTTTGAGACCTGGCCCTGGTCGCTGATACCGGCTTGGTGGGCGACGTCGAGGTTTGAGATGCCCGGCGCCTGCGCGATCGCCTCCAAGACCAGCGCGGTGCGGTAGGTCATGCGCAGGCCCGGGACACGTGGCTGCTGTGGGTCGAGCGTGAGGTGCTTGCCGCCCCGGTTGCCGCCCGGCGCGGGGAGCGGCAACGGCGCCGGTGTGGGGTCGTTGGGGGCGGGGCGGTCGCGTTCCAGCATCGCGAGGCCAGCCCCGAGATACGGCAGAACCACCAAACCCATCAACTCACCGTGCAGGACGACGAGAGGCGGCGCTGGCCGATCCCGGACGATCGGTCTGCGTCCTCGCGCGCTCATGTGCGGAGCACACTTCGCTTGCTGCGTCCTTGATCTACTTGCCTCTCGCCGCCCTGCACTTGAAGATGCAGAGAGGCGTGTGGCGAGGATCGAGACGACGCCGCCCGCGATGCCCTCCGCCACGACCGGCGAAAAACCCAGCAGGCCCAGCTCGCCGCCTTCGGCGATCACCGCCGCGAACCGCGCAAGCAACTGCCCTCGATACGCGGCCATACGGTCATCACCACGCGCGGACTCAACGACGCAGAACCGCGCCAGCACCGGGTCACGGTCGAAGAAGCGCAGCACCGTCCACAAGCCCATCCGCACACGCTCACGCCACGACAAGCCACCCAAGTCCGCCGCCCGCAGCTCGGCCATGAGCTGCGCGTCGATGTCCTGCATCACCGCGAGCAGACACTGCTCGCGATCCTCGAACAACTCGTAAAACGTGCGCCGCGAGACCTTCGCGCGGGCAGTGATGTGCGCGACCGTCACCGCTGTATAGCCGTGCTCGTCGACCGCCGCGGCCGCGGCGCGCAGCAACCGTACGCGCCGGTACTCGAGCTCATCCATGCCCGCCAGCAACGCGCCACCCTTGACCACGTCTTGCCTGACGCCACGACGCGCGGCGCGCGCGCCGCGCCCGGCCCCGGCCGACTTCGAGCTGTCGCGCGGCGCGGTCCGTGCGCGCACCGCGGGCCGTGCGCGCACGGCGGTCGGCTCGGCGCGCATCAGCGCGGGGCCGGTGCGCAGGAACTCCGTCCCGCTCGCCGTCAGCCACCACGCCTTTGCGGACGCGCCCGGCCGGCGCCCCTGTTCTCGACCAAGCCCAGGCCCTCCAGGCGCGCGAGCAAACGTGAGATCTGCGCGTCGTCGTGGATATCCGCGCCCGCCGCGACCCCGCGGTTGTTCGCACCGCCGTGCTCGCCAACCGAGGCGAGCACCATCAACGTGCGCTCACTGGGTCTGACCTTCAGGCGATCGATCGACGGCCTGTCGAGCGAGCGATCCATCTCGACGGCTCCCTCGACAGACACCGCGGGCTCGGGTGGCTCGGGCAGCGCGGGGAGCTCCGGCGCCGCACGCGCCAGCTCCCGCGCGGAAGCCTCCTGGCCACGGTACGGAAGCACGACCGTCGCCATCACACGACCCATGAGCTCCATGAGCGACTCGGGGTGCTGCTCGAGCAGTCGCGCGTGCACGATGCTGAACGCCGCGCCGACAACACCCGGCGCGACCAGCTCCGGCAAACCGGCGGGCGCCAGCCCGCCCTCACGGCCCTCGTCGATGAACTGCGCGACCCTGTCCAAGACCTCCGCGCGGCGCGCGAGCACCCGCGGACCCGCGGCCAACGCCTCCACGACCACAACCCGCGCCAGCGCCGGGTCGCGCTCCAAGCTCGCCAGCAGCACGATCAGCGCGGCCCGCACACGCTCAACCCACTCATCCTGCCCCGTCCACGCCGGAGCGACGGCCGCCGTCAGTTCTTCGACCGCGCGGTCGAAGACGCCGAGGAAGCAGTCTTCGCTGTTGGCGAACAGGTCGTAGAACGTCTTCGTCGACATCCCCGCACGCGCCGACACCCGCGTCGCCGTAAGGCGCTTCAAGCCTTCCTCGGCGACGACCCCCACCGCCGCGTCCAACAGGCGCGTCTGCTGCACCCGCGACAGATACACCCCACCGCCCCGCAGCCCCGGCGCGCCCGCACGACCATTCCGCATCGGCACGCGCTCATCCTCGGGGGACGGCAAGCTCATCAGCGCCCACCGCCTATACAGGCGCGCGCGCAGACAGAACGACCAATGCCGCGGCTATTACCGCGGCGAGAGACCCCTAGAAGATGATGGCGGGCGCCGTTACGAGCGCCGAAACGGGCTTTTTGGCCGTCGCTAGATTCCTGGCAGAGAGAGAGAGAGAGAGAGAGATGTGTCAGCGACGCTGACGCATCTAGCTACGACACCCATTGCGGGCACGCCGACCCTCATCACATCTGTCCCCTCAGGACTCATGCAAAAACATCCCCTATTCACAACGATCCGGCCCTCTCCCTCTACATCCCCTACAAGCGCTTGACATCGATCCAGAAGATCAACCCAAACCCGACCTATGTCCCGTGCCCCCCTCCCAGGGAGCACCTTCTGACAAAAACTATATGCACAACACGTGCACATTGCAAGCAGGAACCGCAACCCGGCAAAAAACCCCTTTACAGAGCCAAAAATCCACAGCAGATCCGGGTAGGCGTCTGACCGAGTCGGGTACGAAATGGTTTATGGCGGGGGCGGCGAGGCGTGCTCGTAGGGCTCGATCGCCGTCTGACCAGGGCGGCGGGGCAGGATTACGACAGGCAGGATTTGCTGAGCGTCTTGATCGCGGTCGTCGTCGAGGTCGCGCTCCAGGAGCGATAGGAGGCGCTGACGCGGTAGTAGTAGGTGGTCGAGCTCGCCAGCGTTCCGCTCTTGTCGGCGTAGTTGGTTTCGCTGCTCGGCACGCTTGCGAGCGCCGTGTAGGGACCGGCGCTGAGCGTGGCGCGTTCGATCGTGTACGTGCTCGCGTAGGTCGAGCTCGTCGCGGTCCAGCTCACTTCGATTTCCGGACTCTTGTTGAAACGGCAGTTGACCTGGGTCGCAGCGGCGTTCGTGGGCGGCGCGAGCTTCGCCGTCACGAGCGTCAGCGGCCCGCCCGTCGCGGTGTGCGTGAACGCCGCGAGCGCCGCCTGCGCGCTCACGAGCATCGCGATCGCCAGCAGCGCGATGCTTGCTGCGTAGATGTGTGTCCGCCGGGGGCGCATCGCCGTCAGTAGGGCCGGCCCTCGGACCCGATCTGCGCGACCAGGCGTAGCCGTCGGGCGCCGGTGCGGGGTATGCGCCGCCTGTCCTGGGACTGTGCGGCGGGCGCGGGCTCCTCGCCGCCGGAGCCCCAGATCTCAGCGAGCATCGCAAGCGCCAGCAGCAGCGGGGCGACCATGATCGCCAGCAGGCGCAGCGTGCCGGAGCGGAGCAGGTTGACGAGGTAGCCGAGATGCGGCACGACGGCGACCATCCGCCACGCGGTGGCGCCCGCGAGCTTCGCCGTCCAAGGATCGTGGTAGTTGTTGGCGTCGCCCTGGGTCTGGATCGTCGGGTGCGCGCCGCCTTGCAGGATCTTCACGACGCGGTGCGTCTCGACCTGATGGACCCCCGTGGGGACCTGGTAGGAGATCACCTGACCGACGCGCACCGCGCTGACCGGCTCGGGCGCCACGACCACCATGTCGCCGGGCGAGAAGGTCGGGCGCATGCTGCCGGAGAGCACCGTCACGGGGCGGTACAGCCCCAGCCTGGGCAGCACGCCCAAGAAGAGAAACAGAGCAAAAGCCAGCGCGAGCAGCGCGCGCTGGGCCCACACCCACACGGCGCGGAGGGGGTGACTTGGACGCCCGGGGCTCTGAGATCCGGGGCTCTGACGCCCGAGGCTCTGACGCCCGAGGCTTTGACGGCCGGGGCTTTGACGCCGAGGCTGTGCGGAGGGCTCCGTCCGGGAGCCCTCCGCGGGAATCATCAGCCTTGCCATGGTGGTGTCCCCCGACTACTTGTTCCCGGCGACACGCTGGGTGCCGACGAAGTTGTAGGAGATCGTCGATGTCAGGCCCTGCATCGTGTTCGGCGCCGCCGCCGGCAGCGTCAAGGTCACGCGCAGGTGGTCGGTCGCGCCCGTGCTCAGCGACGCGAGGCCCGCCAGGGGCAGGTTCGACCCGATCACCGCGCGCGAGGCGAGCACCGTCGAGGTCGTGCCGCTGCACGTGTACGTGTAGGCCGGCGCGGTGCCCGCCTCAGTCCACGGCACCGAGCATTTTTCGATCGCCATCTGCAACCCGTTCGTCGCTTCGGTGTCGAGCAACGAGCTCGGCGAGGCGGTCGTGCTCAGCACGATCCCGGACAGGTTGTCCGAGCTGCCGTTGCCGTTGTTGAGGAGATCTGCCGTCCGCTGAATCGTGTCGCCCGGGACCACGTTCGACGCGCCGACCGTCAGCCGGTTCGTCGACGCTCCCGTCGCCCCCAGCGCGATCGAAACCGTGCCCGAGGAGATCGTGTGGCTGGCCGAGGTCGAGCTCGTAAACGTCGCGAACGTGCCCAGCCCCGCCATCGCCGCCGCGGCGCCGACCACTGCGACGGAGCCCAACAGCCTCTTCATTGTGTGCCTGTGCATTTCCTTGCCTCCTGCTCGAGTTGTAAGAACCTTCTGCCGGCAAGGTCCCTCACCCGGGGAGGGACCGGGGATGGGGTCGGTATGAAATCGGTAGGACCCGTGCCGCCCGCCTGTCGGGCCGAGGCCCCTCGGTAGTCGGTACGCCGATAGGGGACATGCGCCGGGGCGGGCCGCGCACGAGGGCATGCACCGGGTGGCCGGGCACGAGGCCACGCGCCGGGCGGCCGCGCCGATGATCTTCTCGACGGGCCGCCCGGATATGGCTGCTGTGTCTGCGCCGTGCGCCGGCTAGGCCGGCTATCTACCGCCCGCCGGCGGCGGGGCGCCCCAGGAGGGCGGCGCGGCATTGAAGGCGCCCGGCGCTTCGCCGGTGCCGGGGGTGAACGAGACGCCGCGCAGGACTTCGCCGAAGCCCGCCGTTTTCAGGGCGAGGAAGCGCTCCCACGGCGCCGGGGTGCTCGCGCTCAGCGGATCGATGATCGCGACCAGCTTGTCCGGGTCGGCGCCCTGATCGCCGTTGCCGCTGACGGTCGAGGTCACCGCGTAGATCACGGCGAGGTTGCCGTAGACGCGGCCGGTCAGGTTGCGCAGCCCGTCCGTGGCGGGAGACCACGGCAGGCTTGTCGCGGGATTGTCGCCCGAGGGGTAGCCGGGGACGGTGTAGGGCTTGCCGAGGTCGAGGCCCGCCTGCAGGGTGTAGACGTGCTTCCATTCGCCGGCCGCGGGGTCGAACACCCACTTCTGCAGACCGGAGTCGGCGTCGGCCGCCGCTTCGGTGTATTCGCCCGTGCTCGTCGAGTAGGTGTTTTCGCCGTTGCCCTCGTCCGCGACGTAGACCGTGTCGGCGTTCGCGAACCAGAGGCCGAACGGGAACGATGTCGTCGACTTCAGTTCGGTCGGAAAGCCCTTGAGGATGCACATGTCGTCGGGCTTCAGTTCTTCTTTGGCGAGCGCTTCCGCGAGCGGTTCGATCGCCGCGCTCGGCAGCTTCGCGCCCGGCGCCGGCAGCCCAACGCCCGTGGGGCAGGCTTTGCCCGTCGTATCGACGAAGTACACCGTGTTGACGCCGTTGCCGCCGCTGCCCTTCGTGTAGTACAGAACGTTGTCGAACACGGTGATGCCGCGGTAGTTGTTGTCCTTGCTCTGCTTGTCGTGCGCGTCGCCGAGCTCGGTGATGTTGAAGCTGCCGACGGGAGTCGGGAAGGCCGGTTCCTGCAGGATCTCGGACTTCAGCGAGGGCGCGATGATCTGCGCGCCGCCACCGGCGACGATCCCGGCCGGGATCGGCTTGGAGCCGTTGCCGGAGTTGCCCGCCGCGTAGATCAGGTTGGCCCCTTCCTCTTCGTCGAGGATCGCCGCGCGCGGGTTGTCGCCGCTGAAGGCGTTCGTGTTCGTGAACCTGAAGCTCCCGGCCGCGTCGACCTGCGCAACCGTTCGATACGCGGTCACGGGGTCGGTGTCGGTGGGATCGAACACGCCGGGCGTGCTGCCGTTGGAGGTGTCGATCTGATCGGCGGGCGCGTCATAGCCCATGAACGTCACGTAGCGCCCGCCCGTCGACAGGTTGAGCGCCAGTTCGGACTTCGATGAGAAGCTCGTGACCATCTGATCGGAGCTGGGCGTGATCCCGGGCTCGGAGCTGTTGGGAACCTCGAGCGAGTTGACCGGGAACCCGAGGGGCGTCAGCTGATCGAGGAAGATCTTCGAGGTGATCCCGAAGTGTTCGTCGACCGTGTCGTTGTTGAACACTTCCGGGTAGACCCCGTTGGCCACGGCGGTCCCGCAGTTGGGCGGCGTGCAGCCTGGCGCGAGCTGCGTTTCGCCGGCCTTCAAGCCCGGGTCGTTTTCGAACACCGTGCGGCTGACGAGCAGGTTGCCGGGCGCGAGCGTCGTCCCGCCGCCGCCGTGGTGAGGGGGTGAGGGCGGTGGTGGTGGCGATGGGAAGTGGCCGCCGGGGGGCGGGAAGCGTCCGGGATCCGCCTGCGCGGCGGCGCCGCCGAGGCCGGCGCCGAGCGCGGTCGCTGCGAGGGTCACGGCCGCCGTGCGGGCGAGCGCTCGCCGGCTTGGGCGTCGTTTTGTTCTCATCACGTCACGTCTCCTTTGTTGCTTTGTACGAGCGGTGGCGAGGGGGTGGCGCTCCGGGAAGCTGCGCTGCAGGAAGCGGGCGTCACCCAGCCTCCCGGTCGCGATTCCCGGGTGCTTTTGCGACTTATAGGCAGGCCGGCGCTCGCTCGTGTTGCCCAGCGGTTTAACCCCGCGCCGACGTCACTCGTTGTTCACATGCGGCTCCGGGGGTGGGGGGCGTTTGCCCCGATCCGTGCTCGTCGACGTACTGGATCAGGCCCGCGACCGAGCCCGTACGAGACCGAGTGGCTCCTCGATCCGTGGCGGCTGGAGCGGTTTCAGACTGACGCCTGCGCGCCAAGCTCCTGCTGGACCTTCGGCACCTCGACCTGCATCGCCTCCGCGAGCGCGAGCAGCGCCGAGCGCGGGCGGACCATCACGGTCATTTCGTCGATCAGGCCGTCCTCGCCCGTGTGCAGGAAGTCGCATCCCTGCAGCTCGCGGTCGCCGACGCGCGTCCTGAACACGAGCGCGTGATCGCTCGCTCCCTCGGCGCCGATCTCGCGTTCGTATTTGAAGTCCTCGAACACACGCATCACGGCGCTGAGGATCACGCCGAGCGCCTCGCGCCCGTGGTAGGGGCGAAACACGGCCGGGCTGTTGAACACGACCTCGGGCGAGAACAGCTCGAGTGCACGATCGATCTCCCCCGTTTCGATAGCGCTGCGGAACGGATGATGCATCACACGGCCTTTCTCTTCGGATTGAATGGGCGCTCTGGTGAGACCAACGCTCTGCCAGCCGGCTGACGCCATGCTCCTGCCAAGATCCAGATCCCGAGCGGCTCAACCGGCCTCGGTGGGCGTCAGCACGATCACCGGGATCACGCGGTCGGCTTTCTGCTCGTAGTCGGCGAACTGGGGGACGCGCTCGGCCTGCGTGCGGAACAGGCGCTCGCGCTCCTCGCCGGTCGCCTCGCTCGCCACCGCGTCGATCGTGTCGGTCCCGACCTCGATCTTGACGTTCGGCTGGGCCTTCAGGTTGTGGTACCAGTCGGGGTTCGCCGGGGCGCCGCCCTTCGACGCGAAGATCACGTAGCGGCCGCCGTCGGACTGGTAGGCGAGCGGGTTGATGCGGCGCTTGCCGGACTTCGCGCCGGTGTGGTGCAACAGCAGCAGCGGCATGCCCTCGAACATGCCTCCCACGCGACCGTCGTTGGCGTGGAACTCCTCGATGATCTGGGCGTTGAAGTCTGCGGGCGACGGCGAGGTTGACATCGTGCTCCTCCTCTGCTGGGTACGGATGGAAAGGGCGATCGTCGGGGCGGATCGATGGACGCTGGATCGACGTACGCCGACCGACTCAGCTCAGTCTAGGAGGCAGAGACGCTCACAAGAGCGAGCGGCTGAGGAGCAGGTCGCCGGGCGCCGGGGCAGCAGCCGCCGGGGCTTACGTTCTCCGAATGGCTAACCTCTCCCCCATGTGCAGAAACATCCGTACCCTCTACAACTTCGAGCCACCCGCGAGCGAGGACGAGGTCCACGGCGCGGCCCTTCAATACGTGCGCAAGATCAGCGGCTTCACCAAGCCCTCACAGGCGAACGCCGAGGCCTTCGAGCGCGCCGTCGAGGAGGTCGCCGCGATCTCCGCTCGACTGCTGGGCGAACTGGTCACCTCGGCGCCGCCGAAGGACCGCGAGGTCGAGGCGGCGAAGCGCAGGGCCTTGAGCGCGCAGCGCTTCGCGGCGTAGCTCGGGCGCGGCTTGGGCCGGGCGGTGTGGCTCGGGCGCGGCGTGGCGTGACTCGGTGTGGCTCGGGCGCGGCTTGGCTCGGGCGCGGCATAGTTCGGGCGCGGCATGGTTCGGGCGTGGCATGGCTCGGGCGCGGCGTAGCTCGGGTTCCCGCGCGGACGCTCGCGCCGCTCAGCGCTCCTCGCCCGCGAGCAGCTCCATCAGCAACGCGTCGTGCCAGCCGCCGCCGTCGGCGTCGCGCTCGGCCTGGCGCATCACACCGACCGGCTTGAAGCCCGCCTTCTCGTAGGCCCTGATCGCCGCAACGTTCGCCGCCGCGGGGTCGATCGTGATGCGGTGATGGCCGCGCTCGTCGATCAGCAGGCGCACGACACGCCGGACGGCCTCACTGCCGTAGCCCTGTCCGTGCAGCGCAGGATCGAGGAACAGGTCGATACCGGCGTGGCGGTACTTCGGCTCGTGCTCCTCGACGTACTGGATCAGACCCACGACCACGCCCCGTACGAGGATCGTCAGGCGCGTCGACTCGGGCTCATCCCAAGGGAAGCCCTCCTGCGGGGCATCCCACCAGCGCGCCACCTCGTGGGTCGCGTGGATCCTCAGCAACTCGGCCTCGTCGCCGTCGGCGAGCGGGCGCAGGGTCATATCCGCCGCGCGGCGGTTCGCGTCCACCATCGCGGGCCATCCTAGGGCCACAGCAGCTAGCTACTCCACCTCGAGCTCGGGCTCGCCCGCGGGGGGAAGATCGGGGAGCATGGGCCTCGATCGCGTCTGTGCCGTTGGGCCCTCGCGTGGCTTCTGGATGTCCGGGCGGGCGAGCGCGAGGTAGGAGACCAGGACGAAGACGGCGAGCGCGAACACGATCGCCGTGGGACCGTCGCCGAAGTCGATCCCGCTGAGGTTCTTGGGCTTTGAGATGTAATCGGCGAACGAAGCGCCCAGCGGCCGCGTGACGATGTAAGACATCCAAAACGGTCGCGTCTCATGAGCCGGGGGGTTTGATGTTGCGGGCGTAGCCTCCGCTTTGTCCTGAGAAGACCAAGCGATGGAGGTACGCCCGCATGGAGAAGGTAGCCCCGAGCGAGAGGTTTCGCTCTGAACTGGATGAGGTGTTGGCCGGTGTCGGCGAGGAGCTAGACCCGATTGAGACGGTCGGACGGCTAGGAGCGCGGCTGATCTTGCAGCAGGTGCTCGAGGACGAGGTGACGGAGTTTCTCGGCCGTCGGCGGTATGAGCGTGCTGAGGAGACGGTCAGTCACCGCAATGGACACGAACCGAGGACGGTCAAGACGACGAGTGGCTCGGTGGCGTTGGAGCGTCCGCGGGTTCGCAACGCGAGCAGGCTGGGGTTCGAGAGCAGGGTGCTCGGCAAGGGTGTCACGCGGACGCATGCGCTGGAGTCGCTCGTGATCAGCTCGTTCTTGCGAGGTCTGTCCACGCGGGACGTGGAGGCTGCTTTGGAGGAAGTCTTCGAGGAGCCAATCGCGTCCAAGAGCACGGTTTCCAGGATCTGTGAGGACACCCGGGAGCGATACCGCCAATGGTGCCGGCGGCGCCTTGAGCAGCACGACATCGTCTACTGCTTCTTGGATGCGATCTATCTGAAGCTGCACCCAGACGACACGCCGGCGGAGGGCGTCCTGGTGTGCTGGGGTGTCACGCTGGAGGGCCGCAAGGTCCTCCTCGGATTGGCATTGGGGAGCCGTGAGAGCTATGACAGCTGGCTCGCTTTTGGCCGGGACATGATCGCCCGCGGCCTGCGGGCGCCGGCGCTCGTGATCGCTGACGGGGCACCCGGGATCTGGAAGGCCACGCGGGAGCTCTGGCCACAGGCGTTAGAGCAGCGCTGCACAGTCCACGCCTTGCGGAACGTCACCGGCAAGCTTCCCGAGCGCCACCACCAGGAGATCAAGGCACGCTGGTGGAAAGCATTCGACGACGCCAGCTCCCCAGCTGAGGCCACCCGTGAGCTGCAGAGCATCATCGCTGACTACAAAACCAGCTACCCCTCAGCGATGGCCGTCATCGAAACGGACCTGCCAGCGCTCGTCACGCACCTGCAGTTCCCCTCCGGGCACCGCAAGCGGATCCGCACGACGAATCTCCTCGAGAGGACGTTCGTGGAGGTCCGACGGCGCACGAAGGTGATCGGCCGGTTCCCCGGCGAGACCTCCGCCCTCTCACTGATCTGGGCCGTGCTGGAGCTCTCCTCCCGCGGCTGGCGCGGCGTGAAGATGAACCCCCAAACCGTCGCCGCGATCGAACGGCTACGCCGACAACTCCGCGACACCACAACAGCTCCACCAGCCACGACGAACACCGAGCAGGTGATCGCCGCATAACATCCCCCCCCAAGCGGAGCTACCCCGAACAAATTCACCCGGGAAATGAGACGCGACCTCCAAAACGCGGCGATGCCGTTCAGGCCAAACCGCCAGTGAGCCAGCGCGGGGATCAGGATGACGATCGTGAAGAGGATGCCCGAGTCCAGGTAGCCGAGGTGAAGCGTAGTCGCGGTGAAGTCCCCGAGCGCCGTTCCGAGGGCAAAGGTCGCGAACACCGTCGCCCAGTAGTAGCCCTCACGGCGCTGGGTGGAGATGCTGTGGATCGACAGCGTGCCCTCACCGCGCTGCCAGACCCAGAAGATCGCGCCCAGAACCACCGCCCACAACAGAGTCGTTCCCGCATAGGGGATGTGGGCGTCGAGATGCAGGAAGTCCGAGACGCCGGTGCCGGTGATCGCGATCGCGAACGCCAGCGACCAGTAGGCAAACGCCCGGTAGCGGCGGGTGCCGAACTGCAACGCCAGGCCCACGACGATCACGAGCACCTCGATGCCGCCGCCTCCGAAGTTGCCGTAGGTCTTCAGGTAATCCGACGTTGCCTCCCCGCCGGCGGTGGTCAGGATCTTCACCACCCAGAAGACGAAGATGACCTCCGGGACCTTCGCCGCGACCGGGGCGGGAAGGAAACGACCGATCAGCGGAAGCTGGTTTTCCCGCGACTGCGACTCGATCACGCACTCACAATAACCGCAGCGCGCCGAATATCAATCGTCCCAGAGGACCAGCTTTTCGGCGATCGTCCTCGTCCTCATCCTCAGGATGACCCCCTCGTCCTCAGGGTTTTGCCCCCCTCATCGCTCAGCCTGCCTGCGCTCACCGCCGCCGGCACGCGGGTCAGGCCAAGCACGCCGGCGGCCACGCGCGCGGCCAGCACCTCGTCGTGCGGCGCCTGCCCGGCGAGGCCGATGACCGTGCCCTCCAGGGCGCCGATGAAGGCGAGCGCGACGGCTCGGGCGGGCGGCCCGGCTGGGATCGTCCCCGCTCTGCGCCCGGCGCCGATCAGGCGGGCGCAGCGCTTGACGAGACTTTCGGAGACCCGTTCGAGATGGCGCCCCACGGGGTGATCCTGGCCACTGAACTCGAGCCTCAGCGCCATCGCCACGCGGGCCACGTCTCGCCGGCAGTAGACGGCGTGACCGCGCGCCATCGCGACCAGGGCGAGCACCGGATCTTGCTCCCGCTCGATCAGCCGGCCGACCTCCTCTCGCCAGGTCCGATCGACCCACTCGATCACAGCCAGCGCGAGAGCTTCCTTGTCCTTGAACTGGTGATACAGCGCCCCGCGGGTGTAGCCGGCCTCGCTCGCCACCCGCTCGAGGATCAGGTTGCCGTAGCCGTAGCGGGACAGGTCCCTCGCGGCCGACTCGAGCAGGGCGCCGCGCGTGCGCGCACTCCGATCGGCCTGCGTCGGGCGATTGCCCCCGGACTTGGGTCCGACGCCGTCTCCGGTTCCAGTTCCGGTTCCAGCCTTGGATCGGGGTTCCGTAGACCCGCCGGCGTGATCCTCGACAGAAGATACATGCATGAATGTATGTATGTTATCCTACCGGCGCACGGAACCTCCCGTCCAAACCTCGGAGAGCTGACCATGAGACCGGAGAGCTGACCATGAGACTTTCGAACGCGCCCCACGAATCTCGACCCTGGCGCATCCGCGAGATCACGCCGGACTTCATCCTCGAGGATGTCTGGGCACTGCCCGTGCCCGGCGGCGCCGGGGACTTCCAAGCGCTGATCGAGCTAGCCCTCTCCGCGGATCCGGCCCACGCGGAATCCCTCCCTACTCGCGTGCTCTGGGGCGTCCGTGACCGCCTCGGCGAGTGGTTAGATCTCGGCAGGATCTCGACCCCGGTCGACAGCGGCCGGGAGGGCACCGCTGTCAGCCTGCCGATTCCCGGCGAGCGCGAAGCCTCACTGGCCGCCCGCCTGCCAGAGGACCTGCGCGACACCGCGGCGGATCTGCATTTCGACTCCCTGCCCTTCACGCCGCTCTATCGCACCGACGACGAGCTCGCCGCCGAGCTGTCGAACCGGACCGTGCACGGCGTGATGCACCTGGCTTGGGTGGATCAGGGCGCGGGCCGCTATCAGGGACGGATGGCCGTCTACGTCAAGCCACGCGGCCCACTCGGGAAGGCATACATGGCGCTCATCAAGCCGTTCCGGTACTGGATCGTCTACCCCGCGCTCACACGCCAGATCGAACGAACCTGGAACGCCCGCATGAGGTCCACGCCAGTCAGCGCCGTCGAGCGGGCGCACTAGCAGCTGCTTCGAATACCGCGGCCCTCGGCCGGCCGGGCTCTCCGACTCGTGCGATCGTAGGAGCCGCAGATGACCGTCGTCCTCGCACTGTTCGCCTCGCTGCTGATCGGGGTCTCCGATTTCCTCGGCGGCGTCGCCAGCCGCACGCGCAGCCCGCTGGAAACGAGCCTCGTGGTGTTTCTCGCCACGCTCGTCACGCTCGTGCCGATCGCCGCCCTGCTCGGCGCGAGCCACCTCACGGTCCACGACCTGGAGCTCGGCGCCGTCAGCGGCCTCACGACCAGCGTCGCCTACGTCGGCTTCTTCGCCGCGATCGGCCACGGGCGGATCAGCATCGTCGCGCCGATCTCGGCGGCGGTGACCGCTCTACTGCCCGCGATCGTCGGGATCGCCGAAGGCAACGCCCTCTCGACGCTCGCCCGCTGGGGCGTCCTCTGCGCGTTCCTCGCGATCCCGCTCGTCGCCTACGAGACCGAGAACGGCGCCGCCGAGCACGACTGGTCGACCACCCGGCAGGTGATCGTGTCGATCCTCTGCGGGGCCGGCTTCGCGTTCTACTTCATCTGCATCGGACACACGCATCGCAGCTCCGGACTGTGGCCAACCGTGGCCACCCTCGTCGTGGCGATCGCGGTCACGATTCCCGTCGCCGCGCGCGGCTCCGCGATGCCTTCGCTCAGCTCCCTCTCGCGCCCCGCCCTCGCGGCCGGCCTGGCGCTGGGCATCGCCGACAGCGCGCTCACGACCGCGCTGCAACGCGGGCCGCTGACCGTCGCCTCGGTGCTCGGCAACCTCTACCCGCTCGTCACGATCGCGCTCGGCGTGACCGTGCTCGAAGAGCGCGTCCGGCTCTGGCACGCGGCGGGGATCGCGCTCGCCGTGGCCGGCGTGGGGATGATCGCGGGCGGGCAGTAGACGGCCGGCGGCCAATAGTGGCTTGTCCGTCGCTGAGCCTCCTCGGTGGCCGGCGCCGGTGCGAGCGCCGAGCCGGCGGCGCCGGCGCCAGCGATGACCTATACGCCGATCGGGCCGAGGAGCGCCAGCTACGCGCGCCCGGATTTGGCTTTGGCCGACCGGGCCGAGGGGCGCCAGCGTCTACGCGCGCCCGGCTTTGGCTTTGGCTTTCGCTTTCGCGGAGCCGGCTTTCGCTTTCGTCTGTCGGGCGCCGGCTTTGGCGGTCCTCGCCGCGGAAGCGCGCCCGCGGGCCGTCGCTTTACCGGCGGCCGTCGTTTTGCCGGCGGCGCCACGCGGGCGACTCGCTCGCGTTTTCTGCGCCGGGGTCGGCGTCCTGCGCTGCGACGCCGGAACCTCAGCTTTGGCGACGGCCTTCGCCAGGCGGGGAATCTCGCGCCCCAGGAAGGCGCTCATCCGCACCTCCTCGCGCAGGATCGCGCGAGCCAGGCGCTGGGTTTCCTTGTCGCCGAGCGCCTCGGCGAGCGACGCGAGCGCCGTGTATGTTGCGATCTCCTCGGCCTCGGACGCGAGCTCGGTCTTTGCGTTCTTCAGCTGCTTCTCGTCCTCGCCCGTTCCCCGCAGCGCGTGCAATGGCCCCTGGGCGAGCGCGAGCGCTTTCTGAGCGCCCCCGAGCACAGCCTGGGCGGCCTCCTCGACCCGGTCGGGGCCCGGCAGGGAGATCGTCTCGGCGGCGCCGCCCAGCTGCTTGATCCGCCGCTGCACCTCGCGGGCGTGGCGCTTGGTCTCGGTCAGATGCTCCCGCAGACGCTTGCGGTAGGACATCTTCGCGGTCATCGCGATGTGCGCCTCCAAGGCCGTCTCCAGGCGCTTCTCGATGCCATAAGCCTCGTTCAGATACTGGACCAGCTTCGCATCGCCGGCGGTTAGCTCTGCCATTACTTCCTCTCGGTCGCGGATACGGGGCCTGCGCTGTGCGAGGCAGAAAGCTCGCTCCATCGCCCTGGCGCGTTCAGGCTTCATGAGTGAGTACCCGCCTATGAACCGACTCAACCCCAAATGCTGGGATGGAATACCAACAGCGGGCCAAGGACAGTGGAGTGAGGGGGACCGGGATAGGGGACAAGTGGAGCGACCCGCAAGAGGACAGATGAAGTGACCTGCATGAGGAACAAGTGGAGAAACCGGCATGGGAACAGGTGGAGCGACCTGGGGATAAAGTGACCCCATGCCGGAGTACGCCGCATTTCTCCGCGGGATGAACGTCGGAGGTCACCGGATCACGAACGACGATCTGCGCGCACACTTCGAGGAGCTCGGCCTCGATCGAGTGCGGACGTTCCGGGCCAGTGGCAACGTGATCTTCGCCACCGCCGTCGAGGAACGACAGGAGGAGAAGCTGCGCAAGCGAATCGAAGCGGGGCTCGCGGCCGCGCTCGGCTACGAGGTGCCCGTGTTCCTGCGCTCCGCGAGCGAGATCGCCGCGATCGCGGCACATCGACCCTTCGACGAGTCCCTCGTCGAGGCCTCCAAGGGCAAGCTCCAGGTGGTGCTGCTCACCGAACGTCCCGCCGCACGGGCGCGTAAGGAAGTGCTGGCGCTGGCCGACGATGAGAAGGACAGGATCGCGTTCGGCGAGCGCGAGCTGCACTGGCTGCCGAGCGGCGGGATCCTCGACTCGGCGCTCGACTTCAAGGCGATCGGCCGGCTGCTCGGGCCGACCACGACCCGTACGCAGGGCACGATCGAACAGCTCGCGGCCAAGCACTTCGCGGGCTGAAATCGCAGATTGGCGTGCGGGGAGATGGCTGACACCGATGGCTGAGACCGCACGCAGGCTCTGGCCCTGGAGCGGCAGTGGGCACGGGCCGTTGCCGGCGCTGCTCGTGCTCTTGACGGTCGTCACCGGGCTCGTCGACGCGGTCAGCTACCTGACGTTCGGGCACGTGTTCGTCGCGAACATGACCGGCAACGTCGTGTTCCTCGGCTTCGCGCTCGCCGGCGCGCACGGGCTGTCGGCGTCGGCCTCGCTGGCGGCGCTCGTGGCGTTCTTCCTCGGGGCGTTCCTCGGCGGGCTCGTCGGGGCGCGCTCCGGCGCGCACCGCGGACGGCATCTGCGCACGGTGATGGGATGCTCGGCGCTGCTCGTCGCGATCGCGGCGATCCTCGCGCTTGCGGTCGGCCGACCGGTGTCCGAACCGGCTCGCTACACGCTCGTCGTGATCCTCGGGCTGGCGATGGGCTCCCAGAACGCGGCCGCGCGGCGGCTCGCGGTGCCCGACCTGACGACGACCGTGCTCACGCTCACGTTGACGGGCATCGCCTCCGACTCGCGCCTGGCGGGCGGCCCCGGCGGGCGCCCCGGCCGGCGGTTCATCTCGGTCGCGGCGATGTTCCTCGGCGCGCTCGTCGGGGCGGCGCTCGTGCTCGATGGGGATCTCGTGCTGCCGCTCTCGATCGCGGCGGTGCTGATGGCGATCGTGGCGCTCGCTTCGCACGTGCTCTCGCGGGGGGATCCGGAGTGGACGAAGCCGCCGGGGGGTTGAGGTTGAGGCGCATAACCAGGCCTTGGGGTGAGGTGGCCAGGGGTGTGACCTCGACTGACGCGCGTGCCCTTGGCGGTTGCAGCGCCATTGATTCTGTCGATCGTTTGTGCTACAAAACATGCATATCCCCCCGGCCACTTCGGTGGTTGGGTGGCGAAGACCCGGCGATGCCGGGTCTTCGCGTTTCAGGGACGCCAGGCCTCGGGACAGTGGATTTCGCCCTTTTCGTCGTTGAGGCTCAGCGGTAGCAGCGAGCCCGCAACGGGCTTGCGGCGCAGCTTCTTGACGACGTCTGCATGAGCTTCTAGATCACGGTGGGCCTTCTTGTATGGGCTCACGAGCGCGATCTTCATACCAACCTCCTCACGAGCGATCCGCAGGGGCGTCGTCAGGTCGGTGTCGTTCGTTATGACGACCGCGATATCCATGTCTTCCTTGAAGCTATCGCGCAGGATGTAGGAGCCGAGGGCAACATCCGACCCCTTCTCCTCAGTCTTTAAGACCTCCACGACCTGCGACTCGGTGCAGCCCGCGACGGCGCATGGATGGACTCGCCACATATCAACCTTGTCTTTTTTGAAGCGGCCGTAATGTGGCTCTACGCCGACCGCCTCTAGTGCGCGCAGATACGCCTGCTGACGCTGGGGCTGCGAGAGGTCGTGGGGCCGCGCAGATACTTTTGCCGTGAAGTACCGGACGTGCTGGATGGTGTCGGCCGGGAACAGCGTCTCGGAGAGCTTCCATACGTCTAGCCACTTGCAATCCCGAAACCGCTTCCGGATAGCGTAATAGAGGTTGAAACCGTCGATATAGACATTGGCGGTCGCGATGCCCTGAGCCTAATGGACGCGACGGCCCAAGCCGCCAACTCCCAACTGATACACCACCGTATGCCGCAAGGCCGAGGTATCGGGCTGGAGGTTGAGGCGTATCGTGTGCGTCCGATGCTCGGCTCCTCCCGTCCCCGTCCGCGCGGCTGGCTGCGTCACTACGCGGGCTTCCTCACGCCGGACGCCGCGGCGGCGATGCCGGTGCTGCTGGAACGCGATCGCATGCAGCGGCTGCGGCGGCTGGGGGCCTCGATCGGCGACAGCGCCGGTCAGCGCGTGCGGCGCACACGTCCGCGGATGCGCGCACTGCTCCTCGCGCCCGGGGCACGACTGAGTTGGCGTGACGTACCGGCGCCCGCGCCGCCGGGGCCGGACGGGGCGGTGGTGCATCCGATCGCTTGCTCGACCTGCGATCTCGACTGCGGGATCGCGCTCGGCGCGACGCAGTTCGCGCTGCCCCTGCACCTCGGCCACGAATGCGTCGCCGACGTCCTCTCCGTCGGCGAGCGCGTGCGCACCGTCAAGGCCGGGGACCGCGTGATCGTGCCATTCCAGATCAACTGCGGCGCCTGCCCGGACTGCCGCGCCGGGCGCACCGGCAGTTGCACGAGCGTGCCGCCGGCCTCGATGTACGGGATGGGGCTCGCCGGCGGGCTGTGGGGCGGGGCGTTCGCCGATCAGCTGCCCGTGCCCTTCGCCGACGCGATGCTCGTCGCACTGCCCTCGGGCATCGACCCCGTCGCCGCCGCGAGCGTCGCCGACAACGTCTGCGACGCCTATCGCCACATCGCACCGCACCTGCCGGCGCTGCTCGAGGAGGATCCCGACGCCGAGGTCCTGATCGTCGCCGCGCTCGATCGGCGCACGCCCTTCGGCGCGAGCGCGCCGCTCTACACCGGCCTGATCGCGCGCGCGTTCGGCGCGCGCAACGTCACGCTCGTCGACGCGCGGCCGGCCGTGCGCGCGCACGCCGAGCGCCTTGGTCTGAACGCCCTGACCCCACGCGAGCTGCGCCGCCGCCCGCCGGCGCCGCTGGTCGTCGACGCGACCGTCGACGCGCTCGGCGTCTCGCTCTCCCACACCGCCGCCGACGGCATCTGCTCGAGCCTCGGTGGCTTCCACCGCAGCACGCGGGTCCCGCTCGTGCAGATGTACGTGCGCAACGCGACGCTCCACATCGGGCGCACCCACACGCGCTCGCTGATCCCGCGCGTGCTCGAGCTGATGCTCGACGGCCGCCTGCAACCGGAGCGCGTCGTCACCTCGGTCGGCGCGCTCGACGACGCGCCGCGGGTCCTGCGCGAGCAGTTTCTCGGCGGTGGGGTCAAGACCGTGCTGACAGCGTAGCGGCCCGGACGCCTGAGATTCCTCGCTAGGGTCGGCCGGTGAAACCGCTTGTGCTTGGCTGTGCGGCCGCTTTTCTGCTGCTCCTCGCGGGCGCAACCGGCGCCGCGGGATCGACGGGCACGGGGAAGTGGACCACGCCGGCGATCCTCGACGGCTGCCCTGGAACCGGAGCGCCACACGTGGTGTTCCCGGAGGACTCTCCCACCCACGGCACCGGCCCGGGCGCGATCGTGTGGAGCGTCACCGCGCCCTGCTCCTCCGGCGCGGGCGCCGGCGTGCTGGTCGCACCGATCTCCGCAGCGGACCTCCCCGGCCAACCGGCCGCGCCGCGTACGGCGGCGGGCGCGACGATCGCGCTGCGCGGGCCGGTCTCCGCGACCGGCGGATCGTCGGGACGTGTCGTGATCGCGGCGGCCTCGCCAAAACGTGGGCTGATGCTTACCGAGGGCTCGGCCGGTGGTCCTTTCACATCACCCCTCGCGCTCGGCGGTCCCGCAAGCATGTTCGCGTTCGCCACCGGCTACCTCGGCGACGCCGCGCTCGCATCGCTCGCCGATCCCCATGGGCGCACGGATGTGCAGCTGCGCGTCCAGCGCTTCTACGCATCCGCGTTCGCACCTCCCGCCGAGGTCACTGCCACGAGGGCGCGCGGGGGTGCGGGGACCGGCGGGGCTGCGGGGACCGGCGCGATCGAAGCGCTCACGGTCGCGCTCGACTTCCGCTCCGACCGGCTCGTCGTGTTCTCGCGGGGCGGCTCACTCCTCGCGCGCGAGCTGCCCGGCAAAGGCGCGCCACATGTTGTTCAGCGACTCGGGCCGAGCCCTCCCGCCGGCGCGCACGTCGCGGCCGTGCTCAGCGACGATGACCGTGCGATCGTCGCCTGGACCGTTCGCCACGCCGGGCTGACGAGCGTCTACGTCTCCCACTCCCAGCCCGGCGTCCGCTTCGCCGCGCCGCACCTGCTCGAAGAATTCCCCGACCCGCCCGGCCTGCCGGGCTACATCGACTCGCCGCAGCTCGTCCGCCTCTCCTCGGAGAGCGTGATCCTCGCGTGGACGGGCGCCGCCGCCGGGCACTGGGCGATCCGCGCCGCGGCGATCGACCAGGGCGGCGTGCTCCCGCCGAGCACGCTCTCGCCCGCCGGCCGCGACGCGCTGCTTGCCGGGCTCGCGCCGGGACCGAACGACGAGGCGCTCGCGCTGTGGAGCGAACCACAGCCCTCGGCCACGAGCTTGGATCTCGGCTCCCAGGCGATCTACGCCGCGCGCGGGTTCGACGGCTACCCCGAACGGGTCAAGTTCGCCGACGCCGAACTGCTCGCCCCGCCGGGGCCTAACAGCGACGCGACCGTCGCCTTCGATCCCGACAGCGACCGCGCGGTCGCTGCTTGGCGCACGGGCGCGGGGGCGCTCGCCTATGCGGTCCGCGCGCCCGGGGCTCCGTGAGCTCGGTATGCCTCGTGGGCTCGGGCGGGCGGCGTTTCGGATGCCCACCGCGGGCGGCCCGCCGGACGGAACATCGATTGGAGCGGGGGCCGGACGCGCGGCATCAGTGCAGCTGGTCGATGAACGTGTAGATCACCATCAGGCTGACGATCACGACGAAGATCCTGAGCGCCCACAGGCCGGCCGTGGCGCGCGCGCTGAGCACGGCCGGCGGCACCGGTCGGGAGGTTTCGGCGACGAACTGGTCGCGCTCGAGGTGCATGATCAGCTCGTCCTCGAAGCGCTCTTGTCGCTGCAGGTCGCGCTCTTGGATCTCCGGGCTCTCGGCCGGGCTGGGGCGGGCGCCGTTTCCGGGGGGCGACGGTTGCGCGTCGCGCGTCGCGGAGGCCCCGTTTCCAGGGACCGCGTGTTGTGAGTCGGGCGCCGTAGGGATCCCCGCCCTCATGAGCCGACCAGGTGGATCGCCTGCAGGAAGGAATCGATCCCGTAGGCGGCTCCGCAGAGTCCGACGAACGCGATCACGGCGATCCCGATCACGTTCGTCGAGCGCCTGTTCGTCCACGCGCCCATCAGCCCCCGGTCGTTCGCGAGCATCACCATGAAGACGAGGCTCACCGGCAGCAGCACCGTTGCGAGCACGTTCGCGTTGAGCGCGATCGAGAGCAGCGGGGCGCCCGGGATCAGGATCACCGCCGCCGCCAAGAGCGCGATACCGGCGTTGGCCGCATAGAACACGCCGGCGTTGCGCGGCGAGCTGTTGAAGCTGTGGGAGACACCGACACATTCCCCGGCCGCGTAGGCGGTGCTCGCGGAGATCGTCAGGATCGCCACCGCGCCGGCCTCGATCAGACCCAGCGCGAAGACCGTGCCGACGGCGCCGCCGGCGACGTGGCTGAGCGCCTCGGGAAAGCCGGCGCCCGCGAAGCCCTCGATGCCCGATCCACCGTGGCCGAGCAGCGCCGCGCCGGCGATCAGCGCACCGATGCCGAAGATCGCGGCCAGCACCGCGCCGGTCGCGGTGTCATAGCGGCCGTGCTTGACGTCGCCGGGAGTCATCCCCTTGTCGGCGCTCGCGCTCTGCTGAAAGAAGATCATCCACGGCGTCACCGTCGCGCCGATCGTCGAGGCCAGTAGCAACAGCAGCGTGTTGAAGCTCCCGCTCGGTAGCGGACTGAAATCGAACGCGCCGGCGACCGCGCCGAAGTGGGGTTTGACGAGGATCGCCGCGACTAGAAAGAGGCCGTTGAAGAGCGCCAGGCCGAGCACGATCCGCTCCCAGCGCCAGTAGCGTCCGCCGCTGAGCGTGAACGCGACCAGCGCCAGCCCGAGCGCGACCGCGACGCCGGCGCCGAGGTGGAAGTAGGCCAGCCCAACGCGGATCGCGACGAACTCGGCGACGAGCGTCACGAGGTTCGTGAGCGTCAGATCGCCGGCGCCGAACCAGCCCCACACGCGGCCGTAGCGCTGCAGCACGAGCTCGCCGTAGCCGCGGTGGGTGACCGCGCCGACGCGCATGCACATCTCCTGGCAGACGTACGCCATCGCGAACAGCACCGGGATGAACGGCACGAAGAACCCGAGCCCGTACTGCGCGCCGTCGGCGGCGTAGGCGATCATGCTCGGCCCGTCGTTCTCGCCGAGCATCGCGAGGATCCCCGGCCCTACGAGCAGCCACAACAGCCGCCAGCGCTTGCTGTGGTGGCGAGCGTGGTGCACGCGCGAGCGATCGCGCGAGCGCGCGATGTCCTCGTCGGTGATTTGAGGCCCACCCACACGCGCGCGGGGCTGCCCGAGCAATGGGGAGGCCGTTACCTCAGGGGTGCTCATTTGGGATCGAGCTCCACGCGCATCGCGCCGGCGAGCTGGCCGCCGAGAGCGTGCTCGTGGGACTTGCGGGACTCGTGGGGATCGCTTTGCTCGCCGCCCTCGAAGCTCACCGTCAGCGGGCCGCCGAACGGCTGACACTCGAGCACCTCCATGCGTTCGCCCGGGGAGATACCGCGCTCGGATAGGTATCTCAGCATCTCCGGGTCGGCGTCGGACACGCGCACGAACACGCCCCGCTCGCCCGCTTTCATGGTGTCGAGCGGGACCGTCTCGCGCTCGCGCAGCTCCAGCTCTGCGCTCGGGATCGGATCGCCGTGCGGGTCGAACGTCGGGTCGCCGAGCTTCGCGGCGATCAGCTGCTCGAGCTCCTCGCTGAGCACGTGCTCGAGCACCTCGGCCTCGGCGTGCACCCTGTCCCAGGGCATCTCCAGCGTCTCCGCGAGGAACAGCTCGAGCAGGCGATGATGTCTGATCACCTCGAGCGCGACCCTCTGGCCCGCCTCGGTCAGGCGCACGCCGCGATAGGGGACGTGCGCGATCAATCCGAGCTCCCCGAGCCTCCTCAACATCGCCGAGACCGACCCCGGCGTGATCTCCAAGCGCTCCGCGAGCGCGTTCGTCGCGACGGGCTCCTGCTCGCGCGATTCGAGCGTGTAGATCGCCTTGCAGTAGTCCTCGACCGCCTGCGTCCTCGTCTGCTCCACCGTCGACATTCAAATTATCTTATGGCATGCCAAATCTTTTTTCAAGGGCCGGCCGGAGACACGTCGTTGGGTGCTTTAGGAAAAGATGCCCGGGGGATGGATCGGGACTACGAGCTACAGACGCACCGCGCGGAGGAGCGCCACTGGTGGTACCGGGGACGGCGCACGGTGCTCGAGGGCGTGATCGCGCAGCTGCGCCTGCCCGCGCGCGCGCGGATCCTCGACGCCGGCTGCGGCTCCGGTCGCAACATGGTCGAGCTTTCGCGCCACGGCGCCGTCACCGGGATCGAGCTCTCCGAGACCAGTGTCTCGCTCGCGCGCGCTCGCGACGCGGGCGAGGTGATCGAAGGGTCCGTCCTGGAGATGCCGTTCGCCGCCGACTCCTTCGAGCTGGCCGCCTCGCTCGACGTCGTCGAGCATCTCGCCGACGACCTCGCCGCCCTGCGCGAGCTGCGCCGCGTGGTCGCGCCCGGCGGCACTTTGCTCATCACCGTCCCCGCCTACCAGTGGCTGTGGTCCGGCCACGACGAGATCAACCACCACCATCGCCGCTACACGCGCTCCTCGCTGCTTGCCGTCGCGCGCGAGGCCGGCTGGGAGCCCGTGCGGACGACCTACTTCAACTCGCTGCTCCTGCCCGTCGCGATCTTGCTGCGCGTGCTCGACCGCTTCTCGCGCAAGACGACCGAGTCGAGCCTCGATCTGTGGGTGCCGCCGCCGCTGCTCAACTGGCTGCTCGAACGGCCCCTGGCGCTCGAGGCGGCGCTGATCCGGCGCGGCGGGCGAATCCCGGCGGGGCTTTCGCTGCTCGTCGTGCTGCGCTGAACCTCAGGTGCTACGGCCAAAGAGCGTCGCCTGGCTGGCATCGTCTCCGCGGCGCAACAGAAAGTCCCTGAACTTCGGCGCCGTGTATTCGTACTGGCCCTTCCGAATCCGATAGAGCACGCCGCTATCGACGAGGCGCCCCAGCAGGACATTGATGTTGCCTGGGGTCTTGCTGACCGCCACGTTCAGATCCGAAACCACAAGGGGCGGATACTCGCAATCGGCGCTTGCGAGCAGCACGTCCTGCTCGGCCGGGGTCAGTGTGGCAACGCGCGGATCGTAGAAGTCGAGATCGAGGCGGCGGTAGATCTCGGGACGGACGGCATCGAGGAGTCGTTCGCTGAAGCGATCCACCCCCGCCACGTCGGCAGCATCCCAAAGCTCGGCGCCCCACAACTGCAGGAAGTATGGATAGCCCTCAACTTCCTCGACGACGCGCTCTGCCAGTCCGGAGTCGAGGACTACGGGAGACCCGGCGAGCGGCCTGACGAGCGCGTCGCGGGCGTCCTCCGGTCCCAGTGACCCGATCTCCTCGCCCCGGAACATCCGCTCCGTGTAGGAGCGAGCGCGAAGGAGGTTGCCCGTGAGCGTGGGCAGCCCGCAGAGCACCATCCCGATCGGCAATTCCGCCTTCTGCAAAGACGAAACCGCGGCGACGAGCAAAGACAGCGGGTGTTGCCCTCCCGCGCGCGTCTCGTCTCGAATCACCTGGACCTCATCGAGCAGGAGCATCAGACCTTCCTTGCCGTGCGTAACGACGCTCTCGACCGTCTCGAACAGCGCGCGAGACAGCTCCTCGCGCGCGGGGCTGGCACCGGGCTCGTACGTCATTCGGAGCTCTCCCCACTCGATGCCGAGCGTTCCCACCTTGCGCGTGGCGCTTCCCACAACGCTCTTCAGTCGCTCGACCCGAGACACCTCCTCACGCGCGGCCCTCAGCGCGGCCGCCAGGGCCGTCGACACTGCGTCGTCCGTGTTGTGGCCGGGTTGAAGCTCCAGAAACGCCGTGGCCCAATCCAGTTCTTGGGCGACTGCACGAAACTCGCCGAGGAGCACCGTCTTGCCCACGCCGCGCAAGCCCGTCAGCCTCATATTGGCGGGCTGCTCGGGAGCCGCCCGGATAACCGATTTGAACCGCCGCAGGGATTGGTCCCTGCCTGCCAGATACAGCGGCTTGGTGCCGACCCCAGGGCGAAAGGGATTCTTACCGAGCATGGCACACATAACAGTAAACATCATAACAACGCTTAACCTAAAAGGGGGTTCTTAATGAGCCAAAGTTCGGGGTGGAAGCCCAGTTCGGGGTGGATCAGATGCTTCGGTGGCAGGCGGCGCGACCGGTCGTCCGCTCTCCCGAACTCGCCGGCTGCCGTGTTGACCGGCGATGTCCACCGTCCTGCGTGACTTCGGCGCGACGGTCTCCCCGTCGTAGTTCATCGGTACGAATTTGCAACGGCCTCCTGAGGTGTGAGAGCCAAGCAGATCAAGGACGCAGTGAGCGACGTGTGCTTTGCACACGAGCGATCGAGGACGCCGAGATGCGCCGGCTATCGCGCCTCAGCGGGGTGCATCTTGAACGTCCAGGCGCGGTTTGCGGCGAACGTCAGCACCGTCACGATCGCCGTCGTGGGGATCTGGCCGACCAGTTCGTCCATCCCGAGGCCGTCCACGAACAGGTACACGAGGCCGAGGTTGCAGGCCAGGCCGCAGGTCTGCACGACCGCCCAGCGCACCGGCGTCAGCGCGTCGCCGACGTGCCCGCTGAAGGTCCATCTGCGGTTCAGCAAGAAGCCGTTGACGGCCCCGACCGCGAAGCCGATCCCCGACGCGGCCACGTACCACACGCCGAACACCTTCAGCAGCAGCGTATACACCGCGAACGCGAGCAACGTGTTCGACACGCCGACGATCCCGAACTTCACGAACTGGACCACGACCGGCGCGTTTTTTAGTCCGGGCAAAGGCCTGTCCCTTAGTCTTTGCATCGATCCATACTCAATCAGCTTCGGAAGGCAGTCATGTCGCAGGCAACACCCCGCACCTACTCTTTGCTCTCGATCGTCGCGCCCGTCTACGACGAGGAGGACCTCGTCGAGGAGTTCGTCGCGCGCACGCTCGCCGCCGTCGCCGGCCTGCACTTCGAGCTCGTGCTCGTCAACGACGGGTCTTGCGATCGCACGCCCGTGCTGCTCGACCGTCTCGCCGCCTCGGACCCGCGCATCCGCGTGATCCATCTCTCGCGCAACTTCGGCCACCAGGCCGCGCTCACCGCCGGGCTCGAGCACGCCGCGGGCGACATCGTCGCGATGATCGACGCCGACCTCCAGGACCCCCCGGAGCTCATCCTCGAGATGATCTCCCGCTGGCGCGAGGGCTCCGACGTCGTCTACGCGGTCCGCCGCGCGCGCGAGGGCGAGACCGCCTTCAAGCTCGCCACCGCCTCCTGGTTCTACAAGCTCTTCGACAAGCTCGCCCAGGTCGACCTCGAGCCCAACTCCGGCGACTTCCGCCTGCTCGACCGGCGTGCTCTGGACGCGTTGCTGGCGATGACCGAGCGGTCGCGGTTTTTGCGGGGGATGACCGTCTGGGTCGGCTTCGTACAGACCGCCGTCCCCTACGAGCGCGACGCGCGCCACGCCGGGGAGACCAAGTACACGCTGCGCAAGATGCTGCGGTTCTCTCTGGATGCGATCGCCTCGTTCTCGCATCTTCCTCTGCAACTGGCGACGTACGTCGGGATGCTGTCGGCGGGCGTCGCGTTCATCGCGATTCCCGTCGTGATTCTCTTGCGGATCTTCGACTCCTACCTGCCCGGGTTCGGGTCGATCACGATCGCGATTCTCTTGCTCGGCGGGATCCAGCTGATCGCGCTCGGCGTGATCGGCGAGTACGTCGGGCGGATCTACGACGAGGTCAAGCACCGGCCTCTCTACATCGTGCGCTCGGAGCGCAACCGGCCGGCGGACTCGGACTCTTTGCTCGTCCCGGCGGCCTCGGCGCGGGCGGGGCTGCCGGCGCGCACTCCCGAGCGGATCGGGTGAGGCGCCGTCGCGTCGGGTGAGGCCCTGTCGGGCAAGGGCGCCCGGTTGAGATGAGGTCCCCGTCAGGTGCGCCACCGCTCCATCGGGGCCGGTAGCGTGTTTCGACCGCTGCTGTTCGTTCTCGCCCCTCAATGCGAAAGGACTCCCCATGCGTCCCACCCTGCCGTTGGTCGCCTCCGCCGCCGCTGTCGGCGCGATGGCCCTCGCCGTTCCCGCGCTCGCCTCCCCCGGCTCGTCCGGCTCGTCTTCGTCGGTTGATGCCCACGCCGCCGCGCGTCACTGCTCCGCCGTGATCGTGATCTCGCACCATCGGCGCATCCGCGCCTGCCTGATCCCGGGGCCGCGCGGGTATCGCGGGTTCAACGGGGCGACGGGGAAAACGGGGGCGAAAGGAACGACGGGGGCGAAAGGCGCTACCGGAGAACGGGGACTGAAAGGGGAAACGGGACCTGCCGGCACGGCGCGCGCCTACGGAGTTGTGCAGCCCAACACGGCGACGGTCGCCACCCTGATTCCCGGCCAGACCTCCAACCTCACCAGCGTCACCGAGACCAGCGTCAACGGTTCGAATGGCGGCGTCTACTGCATCACTCCCGCCACCCCGATCAACCCGGCCGTAGAGCCCGTGGCCGTCTCACCTGAGGTCAGCTACAGCCCCGGGGGAGCGCTGGGTGTGATCGCCGTCAATGTCCAGCACCCCAACTGTCCCGCGACTGCCTTCGAGGTCGATACATACGCTCAGGGAAGCACGACTCCCAGCGACGGGTTTGCCTTCACGATCGTGGTTCCATGACCCGACGCTCGTTTACATCCTCACCCCCTGAGGCTTGAGAACATTCGGTCGATGCTTCGACCGACGCACCGTCTCGCCGCCGCCCTCGCCTGCGTCCTCGTGCTGGCGGGTGGCGGCGTCGTGCTCGCGGGAGTGACTGCGGGTCCAGCGCTCGCGGCCTCCTGCCCCGGTTCGGGCGGGGAATGTCCCTACTCCTCCGCGTCGATCATCGGCATGCGCGCCGAAGGCGTCCTGCGCTTCCCCGAGGCGGTCGCCGTCGACTCCTTCGGCAACGTCTACGTCGCCGACCAGCTCTCCTACGTCGTCCAGAAGTTCTCCGCGGCCGGCGCCTATCTCGGCCAGTGGGGCTCCTACGGCGGCGGGCACGGGCAGTTCGGGCCGATCGGCGGCCTCGCGACCGACGCCGCCGGCAACGTCTACGTGGTCGACTCCTCCCACAACCGGATCGAGAAGTTCTCGCCCTCCGGCGAATACATCAAGGACTGGGGCCACTTCGGGCAGGAACTCGGCCAGTTCAACTTCGGCTCCTCCCAGGACCCGACCAAGCCACCCGGGGGCGGGATCGCGGTGTACGGCTCCTACGTCTACGTCGTCGACTCCGGCAACGATCGGATCGAGCGCTTCAACCTCGAAGGTGGCGAAGCGCTCGAATTTGGCTCCTACGGGACCGGCGGCGGGCAGTTCTCCTACCCGCGCGGGGTCGCCGCGAACGCGACCGAGGTGCTCGTCACCGACGACGACAACCACCGCGTCGAGAAATTCAGCCCCGCCGGGCAGTTCGAAGGTCTTGACGGCTCCGAAGGCACGAGCGGCGACCGCTTCGACTTCCCCTACGGGATCGCGCTCGACGCCGCGGGCAACGTCTACGTCGCCGACGACATCAACCACCGCGTCGTCAAGCTCAGCCCGTCGCTCGGCTACCTCACCGAATGGGGCGGCTTCGGCTCGAAACCGGGCCAGCTCGCGTTCCCGCGCGGCCTGGCCGCCGACCCCGCCGGCGAAACGTTCGTCGCCGACACCGCCAACGACCGCGTCCAGGTGTTCGACCCGGAAGGCCATTACCTGCGCACGATCGGCGCCTCCGCGCGCGGCCCCGGGCCGCTGACCGGCCCGCGCGGCCTGGCGGTCGACCCCACCGGCCGTCTGTTCGTCTCCGACACCGTCGACTCGCGCGTCGAGGAGTTCGCGCCCGTGACGGACGCCTACGCCGGCACGCTCGCCTCCCCGGGCGGCTACACGACCGGCTTCAACCGCCCCGCGGGGATCGCCGTCGACCCGCGCGGCTCTCTGTACGTGACCGACCCCGCCGACGGGCGGATCTCGCGCTTCTGGGGCGAAGGCACCTACCTCTCCGAAATCGGCGGCCCGGCCGACACCGGCGGCGCCGGGCTCTCCGAAGCCGGCTCGGTGGCGGTCGCCTCCGGCACGGGCGATCTCTACGTGGCCGACACCTCGCACAACCGGATCCTCGTCTACTCGCCGGCGGGCACCCTGCTCGCGCGCTACGGCGCCGGCGGCGGCAACGGCGCCTCGGGCTCCGGTCCCGGCCAGTTCGATCACCCCGAGGCGGTCGCCGTCGACGGCTCCGGCGATGCCTACGTGGCCGACACCGGCAACGACCGGATCGTCGAGCTCTCGCCCTCGGGCGCTCCGCTCAACGAATTCGGCTCGCGCGGGAGCGGCGACGGGCGCTTGCACTCGCCGACCGGGATCGCGCTCGACGCCGCCGGGCACGTCTACGTCGTCGACTCCGAAAACGACCGCGTCGAGGTGTTCGACGCGGGCGGACACTTCCTGGCGAAGTGGGGCGAGCGCGGGATCGGCCCCGGCGAATTCTCCTTCCCGAGCGCTGTCGCCGTCGACTGCGCCGGCGATGTCTACGTCGCCGACACGAACAACAACCGCGTCGAGCGCTTCAACCTCGTCTCGCCCTCCGGCTCGGGCTGCCTGGCGCCCGGGCTGTGGCCGCCGCCGCTGAACGTCGCGCCCGTGCTCCAAGTCTCGCTCCCGCGGCCTTCGGGGGTGCTCGCGCGGGGCGCGCTGGCGCCGAGCGTCAGCTGCCTGCGGGGATGTCGGGTGCTCGTCTCGGCGACGCTCTCCAGCGTGCGCCCGCGGCGCACCGTCAAGCTGATCTCCGCCGCCGCCACGCTTTCGCCCAAGCGCGCTTCCCGGTTGCGCGTCCGCCTCAGCCGCAGCGCGTTGCGTTCGCTCCAGCGTGCGCTCGGCTCCCGTCGAGGCATGCTCGCGCACGTCACGATCGTCGCCGCCGGGCCCACCGGGCTGCGCACGACCGTCTCGCGGACCTACTCGGTCACGCGCTGATCTCGATTTGTCGCAGGCCAGCGAGAAGAGCGAGGCCGGTGGGAACGAGCGCGTGCTCTCTGCCGGACCGGGCGCCGGTGAGGAAGAGCGCGCTCCGGATCGGCGGCGTTCGTCCCAGCGGCGATAATGACCTCGTGAGCACTCCCGAGACCCCGCCCGAGGACGATCCCTCGAACGCCGAACACCGCCAGGAGCGCGTCCGGATCGAGACCGAGCGCCACCGGATCGAGGGCTCTTTGACGCTCGCCCGCGACGGCTACCGCAGCCGCGTCTCCGACGTCCTCAACGCCTCCGAGCGGGACTTCCTGACGCTGACCGAGGTCACCGTCGAACCGCTCGACGGGGGGCCGATCGAGCTGCACGAGTACCTGACGCTCGCGCGGCGGCACATCGTGTTCGCGGTGGCGGCGTCGGGGGAGGGGGAGGCGGGGGCGGATGGGTAGCGCTGCTGTGCTCTATGAGCGTCGGATTACTCGTGGCCGCGAACTGCTGGCCGAGGATGACGCCAAGTTCGGTGAGATCTCGGCCGAGGTCAAATTCCAAATCGCAGCCGAGTAGCCGGCCTCAGGCGAGACGAACGGCGAGTTGGGCGCCGCGGGAGTGCCCGCAACCAGGGGCCGTGGACGTGACGACATGTCCGAGAATCTCAACATCGAAGGAAGAACTGTTCTCTGTCGGGAAAAGCCGACTTCTGGTCGAACCTGCTATGATGTCGAGATATGCGGACATCAAACGATAGCGGTGTACCCGAGAGCGCTCCCGCAGGCAAGCCCTTCCGCCTGTATACCGCGGCATCGGCTGGGCCAGCGATCCGTCATTACCGCGAAGAAGCCGGGTTGACGCAGGAGGAGCTCGCTGAGATGGCGGGCCTGAACCGAAGCTACTTATCAGAGCTAGAGCAGGGGCGGGAGACCGAGCAGATGCGTCGCGTCCTGCGTCTGTTGAAGCTGCTCGGCGTACGAGCGACGCTCCAGAAGGCGGACTGGTAGATGCTGGGCGCCCTCGCGATCTGGCTCTACGGCCATCAGATCGCGATCGTGGAGAAACAGCGCAACAACCGCCTGCGCCTCTCCTACACCGAGTACGCACTCGACACCTACGAGGGCGGCACCCCGCTCCTGTCGCTCGCGTTCCCTCTGACGCGCGACCGCTACCCGAACGGCGCGACCCGCGCATTTCTCGACGGCCTCCTACCCGAGGGCGAGCCGCGCAGGGCGATCGCGCAGGACCTCGACCTCCCGGCGAGCGACGTCTTCGGCCTGCTTGCCGCTCTCGGCAAAGACTGTGCCGGGGCGCTGGTCATTCAACCAGAGGGCGCTCCGTCTCCTCCGCTACCCACAACGCTGACCGCCGAGCCCCTCACCGAGGATGACCTCGCCGAGTTGATCGCGAACCTCCACCGCGCCCCTCTCGGTATCGATCGCAACGTCCGTCTCTCGCTCGCGGGCGTCCAGGAGAAGCTGCTGCTCACCCGCATGCCGGACGGCAGATGGGGCCGGCCCGTAGAGGGAACGCCCGCTACCCACATACTCAAGCCCGAGATCGAACCGTTCGAGAACACCGTCGAGAATGAGTTGTTCTGCATGACCGTCGCGAAGAACCTCGGGCTGAGCGTCGCCCCCGTGCAATCGATCCTCGTTGATGAGCGCCCCGTGCTCGTCGTAGAACGCTACGACCGCGTCATCGACCCCGACGGGGCTGTTCACAGGATCCACCAAGAGGACTTCTGCCAGGCGCTCGGGCTCCCGCCGGAGAAGAAGTACGAGCAAGACGCCGGGCCAAGCCTCGCACGCATCGCGCGAGTCCTACAGGACTTCGCCGAGCCATCAGCCCCCGCAACGCTACTGCGAGCTCTCACGCTCAACGTGGCGCTCGGCAACTGCGATGCCCACGGCAAGAACTTCTCGCTGCTGCACACCCGGGCGGGCGGCCTGCGACTAGCACCGCTATACGACCTGCTGTCCACCAGGCTGTACCCACTAGACGACAAGCTCGCGATGTACGTCGACAGCGTGCAGAAGGCAGACCGCGTTACTGCCGAGCGCATCGTCAACGAGGCAACAAGTTGGGGCATGAACCGCAGGATCGCCGAGGAGATCGTCGCTGACTCGCTCGACCGTCTAGGAGCCGCCATCTCGCAAACCATCGAGGAAATCGACGCGCTACCCGACAGCCTCCCCGAACTGGTCAACAAGCGAGTTGACCAGTTGCGGACGTCCGGCCTGTCCTCGGATCGCACCTGATCGCCATGACGTCGGACGGGTGCCCGATGCCTGGCTCGAGATCGAGCAGGCATCGCCACCGGCGGCGGTTCAGCGAAGCCGAGCCACGATGCAATATGGATGCCGCGGCGCAAGCAGATCCATGGGCGGCTCGCTGAAGGATCGATCTGATGCCGCACAACCGAGGCGCACGCCACAAACCAAAGTACGTCGGGCTCGTGTCCTACAAGGGCCGTACCAAGTTGGTAGGCACAGCGACGGAGAGGGCGGGATTCGAACCCGCGATGGAGTTTAACCCCCATACTCGCTTAGCAGGCGAGTGCCTTCAGCCACTCGGCCACCTCTCCCTGGGATTGGCAGGCCAGTGTAAAGACTGCCCGACCCGCGCGCGGCGATCTTGCCGATGACCGTGTCGCGCGAGACGACTGCGCCATAAGCGATGCGCCGGCCAGCGCAGCAACGGAAGGGGGGAGATTCGAACTCCCGAGACGGGGGTTGCCCGCCTGCCGGTTTTCAAGACCTTGAATGACTCCCCGATTTTTTGGCTTGCTAGAGCCGAAATACTCGTCGCGTGCGCCAGTGTTCGGGTGCAGTTTTAAGACCGTTAACGTTTGGCTCTGGAGAGCCAAATATCGACTGCTCGCGCCATAGTCCCGCATGGCCTCGGGACTTTTACTCGCTCTCAGTTCGTTGGTGGTAGGCGTCCAGGAGTGCGAGGGCGTCGACTTCGCCTCCGGGGAGGAGGTGTCCGTAGCGGTCGATCGTGATTGTGATCGAGGCGTGCCCGATGAACCTGCTGACTTTGTCGATCGTGATCCCAGCGTCGAGCATCTGCGAGACCGCGGTGTGGCGGCAGTCCTGCAGTCCGATCGGACGTATCCGCTCCGCCGTGGGTCTGGTGTTCTGGTGGTCTTCGCGCTTGCGCGCAGTCGCCCACGCCTTACGGGCGCGTTTGTAGACACGGTCGCTTCGGAACGGATTGGTTGGGGTGTCTCCGAAGACGAGATCGGTGCCTATGCGCCCGGTGTCTTGGAGATGTTTGGCGAGGAGGTGCTGTAGGGATCTGGTGATGATGGTTGGACGGGTGCCCTTTTCGCTCTTCGGGTCGATTTCGCCCTCGTACTGGTCCCAGCCTCGCTGCACGTCGATCCGGCGTCGCTCGAGGTCGACGTCGCGGACCTGCAGCGCGCGTAGCTCGCCGTGGCGAAGCCCGGCATACATTGCAGTCGCCCACAACGCACGATCTTGTGGCTGGAGCGCCTCGATCAGCCGTCGAGCTTCGTCGGGGGTAGCGATCCGTTCGCGTCGCCCAGTGCTGGCAGGCAGACGCAGTCCGCGCGTTGGATCAATGAGCAACGGGTCATCCTGCCCGGTCAGGAGGTCAAGGTCTCGCCAAAGCACACGCGCGGCATTGACGATCGACCGGATCTTGCTCGGGCTTAATCCCTTGGCCAGCCAGCTACCCACAAGACGCTGCAGGTCCGCACGGGTGACTCCCACCATGACCTTCGCGCCCAGGCTCGGAACTAGGTGCAGGCGCAGGTCTCCCTCGATCGTGCGTAGTGCGCTCGGCTTGTAGCGGCGCCCCGAGCGGTTGCGTATTTGTCCCTCCTTGGCCATCTCGACCCACAGCGACGCAGCCTCGGCAAAGGTATGGCGACCCGGAGCACGCAGCCGCCCGATGCTCGCCAGCTCGAGCTGCTGATGACGCCAGGTCTTCGCTTCCCAGTGCTCGGAGAACGTCTTGCGGACCTTGCCCCTGTCCTTCCGCGAGTACACCCATGCCTCCCATCGTGGGGAGCACCCACATGCCGCATCTCGACGGCCCGGGCACCACTGGGAGTGCCTCACCCGTACGCCCTCCGCGGCGCGCGTACGGGGTTGGACAGAAGACTGCTCCGGGGACGTCGCAGACGCCAACAGCTTGATCTCGCGCGCAAACCGCCTGGTCTGCTCCGGGGTCAGGCAGCCGACGATGCGCCATAGGCCCACCGCCGGACTCGGAGAGGTCTCCTTGCTCGAAAGATGTTGCATCTGGCCTCCTTCGCGACCTGTCTGAGATCCGCGCGCACCATCGCCAGCCTTCGGCCAGACAGTTCGGCCGCATCTCTCGGACGGCATTGATCTATTAGCCTTGAGGATGTCGCCCAGGAGGGGTGGCGGAGCGGTTGAACGCGGCGGCCTTGAAAGCCGTTTTCGGGGTCTTCCTCGGACGAGGGTTCGAATCCCTCCCCCTCCGTCATTTGCTCGTAGATCGAAGTGGGGCCAGCGGAGCACTCGGCAGTAGCGCTCCCGGCCCTGTCGTCAACGGCTCCACCACCGTGGAGCTGCGCCGACGCGACTACGCCCTGTTGCTCTACCTGGCACGCGAACCGACCTGCGTCTTTCCAAGAGCGAGCTACTGCCCCGAGTGTGGCGCTACCGCCGAGGACGCTTTGAGGCCGTTGGATTCCCACGCCTGCCGCTTGTGCAAAGCGCTCACCCGAGCTGGCGCGAGCGTGTGGGTGCCTTCGACGGCTACCGCCTTGCGACAGAAGCGGGACGGCTCGATCCCAAGTACGACGTGCTGATCGCGCTGGCATGGGTCTTCGGGCACAGAGATCGTGTCCGAAGACCAGCCGGTTAGTGCCTTACTGAGTACCTATCGGCGCGTCGTGCCTCTCCCGTGAAGTCAGCCTCGTAATAAAGACCCTCCACCAGATCTAGGAAGACTTCGATGTCCTCTCGATTGCCAAGTTTTATCTTCGTTTTGCCGAGCCGATCTGGTTTCATGCCATGTTTCTGCAAGGCGTCTCGCAAATCCGCAGTGGTGACACGACTGAGATAGTCAACGTGAGCGAGTCGGCGAGCCCGATTTGCGAATGAAGCACGCTGTTCGCACTCTTTGCGGAACAGCGCCTCGGACGAGGCTGACAGGGATGCAGCCATACCGGATGTAATGGTTGTTACATGTTCGCTGGCATGTATTTTGGACAGCTCGATATCGGCGAATACAGAATTGAACGCTGACACGCTGAAGATCGCGATCTCGTTAGGCGCAATGATGAGATTGAAGTCAAAATCGAAGTTGAAAAGCGGGTCATCGAATCGTGTGAGCGTGTCACCGTTCGCGGAAACACGGAACCTGCTTGCCTTGAGCCCGCGCTGTGGATTGTACTTTCTGACGAAGGCCATAACCCCGCCGTCTTGTAGCTGGACGACAACTGCATAGAACAGCCAAGAGCCCTCAGCGAGTTCGTCCCGGGTCAGCCATTCGTTCACATCAAAGGCGCCATTGACAAGCTCTACGAGATCTGCCGTAGTGGCTGCTTCCTCCGGCATCATGTGATCGACATTCTGAAGCGCCTCGGCGTCGTCGCTCTCCGCATCATTACTGCCTGCGGCAAGCACAAGGCTCAGGTACTGTTTTGGCTCAAGCGCAGGGATTCCACTGTAGATCCGGCGATCGAGCTTCGCCATACCGTCCAACGCTTCCTGGCACGCAGCAATCATCGCTTTCGAGACATCCGCGGTCATGCGGGCGGCCTGGGCATTGAGGCCGCGTCGGCCGTCCCGCCAGCCGAGCAGCAGGCGAGCGCCTTTGCCGAGCTTGAGGTTGGCCCAATCGGCCGGCTTGCGACGAGTCACCGAGGACGAGCCTCGTGCAGGAGCCCATTCATGTCTGTCACGTATACCGGATGCCCAGGACGTGGAGCAGTCCGACATACTAGAAACTGCTCGTGGCCTGCGCTTGTCCGCACGCTCACGATCTTCCAGCCAAGCGCGTAGAGCGTGGGGTTGACGTGGGCCAAGTCTGATCGCAGCGTGATGACGATGATGAGCAAGCCGTAGATGGCATAGCCAACGATTTCGCCCATGTCGGGGTTGGGAGCTGCCAAGAGAGGCAGCAGATACGTGGCGAGATATCCCGCTATCTCCGAGCCCGAGTCGCGCACCTCGACAAAGACTTTTCGTCTCCGCCCCTCGTCTTTGCAAGCAGCGTCAGCCGAAGGGCATCGACAACGCCGAGAACGCCGAGCCCGAGACAGATCCATCTCAGCGTTCCCCAATGGCTGAGCCGGGCCACCAAGATGAAGTTCAGGGCGGCATAGGAGCTGAGCAGCACCCGCGCGCGGAAGAACGCTTCCTGTAGATCATCCAACCGGCTCCGTGCTCCGGGGCCTTCGGGGCGGTTTTGGGTCGAGCCGGGTGTTTGCATATCTGGAGTCGAGATGTTGCTGAAGGCCGAGAATACGGCAGGCATTAGGAGGTCCTTGGATCGATCGGAATACGAAGCCTCGCACGCCGCAGTGGGCGTGAGGGGAACATATGTTCGCATTTGATGCGGCTGGATCCGTCAGCTCGGCCCGAACCGGCGCGAGTACAGCTCTACGATCTGCGCCCATGCGAGGTAATGTTTCGAGAGTTGGCCCCATCGCCCCGTCATTTGTTCGTAGATCGAAAATTGACAGCCCCCAAGCGGAGCTCGTCAATCTAGGTTTTTGGTCGCCTGCTCGGATCCCAGCTCGGCCGGGCGGCGAGCTGGTTCTCAACGACCCAGCAGGCCAGCGCCAGCCACAGCTCTGGCTCGCGGAGGCTGAGCCCGCCAGCGGCGACGGCATCGATGATCTTGTCTTCGAGTCCGTCGATCGACCGCAGCCTGTCCCGTACCAGTCGCTGTACCTCGTCGAGAGACACTCTGGGGTCGCCAATGTAGACGGCCTCAAGCGGTGAGAGCACCGCGACGACCTGCTCGTGGTACTCGCGGCACAGCACCTCGTGAAGCTGGCACTCGTCCAGCGCGTTCATCTGGTCACGGGATAGCAGTCGCAGCGCGATGGTCATGCAGGCATCTCGCGCTTCTTGTCCAGAACGGCTTTACCGAGCCCAATCCCGCCGCCCACGACACAAAGGACAGCAAAGAAGATCGGTGGCACGAACAACACTGCGAACACGGTTTCGCTCGATACGTTCCAGATAAGGGTTGTGCCGCTTGCGATTGCCTGATCCCAGGCCCACCACGCCACCGCTGCGCAGACGAGCAAGTAGAATCCCGAGATGAAAAGGCCACCGAGAAGCGCTGCCCTGAGGCCCTTCTGACTGCGAAGCGTGCTGGCCACACGCTCGGCGAAGAACGTCGCGACGGCCAGCGGGACTGCCAACACGCCGGTCAGGCCGGCGGCAAGAGCGACCGCTTCTTCATGCCCGAGCGTCACGGCGCCCTTAAGCCGGCGTGCCCGCGTGCCCCGCCAGCGCGGCCCGCCACACCTTCAGATGCCCCGGATCGACGATTTGCTGACCACCCTCGTGGCGGTCGATCTGGTAGGTAAGACGCACTTGTGGATCGAAGTCCGCCGCGAGAAACCGCGCGATCTCCCGAGCCTTCGCACGCAGGTAGTGGCGCTTACTGAGCGCGAGCGCTGAAGGCTCCGGCACGTCGTACTCGATCACGCGACCCGAGCGATCGCGACGCTCGCGGACAACGACCGCACCATACGCGGCGAAGTTGCCGAGGTTGCCATCCAATGTTTCCCGGCAAACCTCACAGCCGCACACCTCCTCGTGGAATTCCTCAGTGTCCGAGACGAGGGCATCGACGAGGGCATCGACATCGAGGAAACGCAGTCTCTGGCCAAGAGGCGGATAGAAATAGCGAAGGGTGGGTAGACCGCCGCCAGCCAGCGGCTCCCACGACTTGTGTTCCCAGTAAGCCACACCATGCCCGACGGACGACAGGCCGTCGCGAAGCAGCAGCGATGAGAACGATCCACCGAACGCCTGATGGACCTGCTTTCCGCTCTCGATGAGGCTCCGCACAAGATCGCGTAGGCGCCGCGCACGAGGGATCGTCATGTCAATCTCCTCGTTGTCGCTCACCCATAGCCAGATGTGGTCCGCTGGGACCTCCTGATAGGCCTGACAGACCCTATCGAGCTGCGGCTCGGAGTCGAAAAGGCTCTCCTCTATCAGGAGGCCCGCCGCCAGTCGGCTTCGGTCATAGACTTTCGCGGCAGCGTCGACCAACCTCAGATTGACCGACAGCCACGCGGGCTCTTCCTCCCGTTCGATATCCGGCTGCAGTGGAAAGCTCGGCACGGTCAACAGCACTGGCTCCAGCGCAACCTCCTCGGCTTCGAAGAACTTCGCGTCCTCTGCCGGTGGGGACAAGACCATCTTCTGCCACGCCAGCATTCTCTCGATGACGTGCTGGTCCTCCTGGTGGTCAAAGTCCTCGGGCTTGAGTGAGCGCCGCTCCTCGATCACCCGAGAGAACGGCTCTCCGTACACATCGGCGAGGTCCCTGAACGTCCGCTTGAATGTGATCTCGGTCTCGGGCTCGCCTCGCTTCAGTTTCTGCTCGCTCATCAGATACGCAGGTGCAGCCGCAAACGCATAAGCGATCGGGTCGATCCAGAACGGCTTTTTCATCGCGACCCATGAGCTGAGCGCGTTGCGCGCTGACACCGCGAGGTTCGCCTGCAGCACGAGCACGTCGAAACTGTCCTGCTCAGACTCAACGATCGCCTTGTCGTTCATCGCGCCGAGACGCAGGCAATGCCGAGCCTCTTCGGGCCAGCCGGTTGCGCCGTCCTTCATGACGCTCGCCGCGACGGGCGTCGGGGAAGATGCACTTGCTCGAGGTAGCGTGGCTCGTTCGCGGCCGATGCGAGCTTCACGGTGCAGCGGCCGTTGACGCTGAGCAGCCCCACCCCGGCGCCCGCTAGCAGCGCCTGCGCCTCCTCAGTCAGCCCACGGTGGACATAAGGTGCCCACATGGCGATGTAGACGGCGTGGGCGCTGTTGCGCAGCAGCCGTGCCTGTGCGAGCGCGCGCCGCCAGTCGGCGATCTTCAGCTCCACTGCGATCGTGTCTCCCGACTCTGCCCGCGCGTAGAGATCGATCCAGCTGCCGAGGAACGACACGTCGCGCCAGCTCGTGTAGCCGTCTTTCGCGAGTAGGTCCGCCACCGGCGGGAACAGCGCTAGCTCGGGGATCGGCGCCGGCAGCGCCCCTATGCGGTCATCGTTCAATCGCTCGGGCTGGTCAAGACGCCGGGTCCGCGGGAAGCCAGTTACGCTGAGTCCGGCGCCCCGGCCTCTCCTGCGCTCAGTTCTGCCCGTCGATGCCATCTAGGCCCTCAGGTGGGTAAGCCTGGTGTTCGTCGCCCACTCCGGATAGGTCTGGTACAGCCAGCGCAGCAGATCTTGCAGCGGCCGCCCGTTCCATTTGCGCTTGAGATCGGCGAGCACCGCGGTGTCCTCGGGGGATATCTCATAGCGGCTAGCGAACTCGCGGCCCCGGTCGGTCAGGGCATAGCGCTGGATCTGATCCTCTGATTCCCACGGCGCGAGCTCGCGGTCGACGGTCGCCCAGTCGAAGTCTCGACGGCGAGACTCGTTGTTCTCGGCACTTGGCTCCGGTCCCGCTGAGCTCGTCTGGATCAGCCCGGCGTTCTCGAGCATGACGAGGTCGTCGTAGAGCTGAGCGTCGAACGGCCCGTAGTCGTAGGCCTCGAACTCGTATGGGTCGGAGACATGGAACCGGCGATCCCATTCGTGCTCCTTTTGCAGGAGGAACAGGTACTTCTGCAGTCGAGTCACGCCGACAACCGGCTCGGCGTCCTCGTGCTCGCCGTGGGCGGCGAGCAGAAGCAGCAAAAAGTCCTTGCGGTTGTCGATCTGGATACGTAGTTGATCAGGCATGCGTGGCGCATCTCATGGTTGGTTCGAACACTCCAGCTAGTCTTATCAGGCGACGGCGATGCCTTCTTCGCGGATGGAGTGGAGTGCCCCCGGAGCGCCGGTGGGTCGCGGCTAGGCGGAGCGGACGGTGGGCAGCGCGTTCGGCACGGCCATCTGTTGTCTGCCATCGTCTTGAGGGTGGATCAGGAGCAGCCGGATCAACTGCTTGAGGAGTTGCGCCGGCTCGGTCCCGAGGGCGTGCGGGCGGCGGAGATGCTCATGGCTGCGGCGGAGCACGTAGAGCGGCCTGGAATTCGTGCAGGCAACCAGATCGCCTACTGCGTTCGCGAGGCGTTGATGTCGCTGCTTGATATGGGTGGCAAGCGGGAACGGCTGGTGAGCGATACCGCGAGCCGTGTTGTGGAGATCGCGGACAAGTTGCGTCGCGAGCGAGCATCGCAGGAGTCGCTGCTGGATGCCGTCCAGGAGCTTGCCGCGGCACTCGAGGGTCCGGGGCCTCACATCGCCCGGCTGCAGACGCTGATTGGCTCTCTTGCCCGGCGTCCCCCTGTTCGCGCGGAGGCGGACCTGCTCGACGCCTACAAGGATCTTCTCAGCGAGGTCAACGCATTGCATGCTGACGTCACGGTCGATTCGGCGGTCGAGCTCTACTCGCGCGCTCGAATCACGCTTGCTCGGTTGTTCGGCCCGATGACCGCGCGTCTCGAGGAGATCGATCCGCTCACCCGCATCACCGAGCCGACGGCGGAGAACGTGTCGCAGCTGGCAAGCCTTGCTGGCGATCCGCGGACACTCGGCTACTTCTATAGCCGTCTCGATGGGCCTGGATGGCTTCACGCACTCGCGGGCCATCCGCTCTTGCAGCCACCGGAGCAGGGACCCTGGTTTGCGTACGGCTACCTGATGACGCTAGCCAAGTCGCATCCCGAGGATGTAAGTAGCTGGCTGAGCTCACGCCCCAGCGGCCGCGAGCTCAGCGACCACCAGGCGCTCCTGCTGATCGCTACCGCACGCGCAGTCGCTGGGCCGGTGACCGATGCCGTGTTGCACCTTGCAATGGATCGAACCGGCGACACTGGAGTGCTCCATCAGATCGCTGGCTACCTCGAAGAACTGCCGACGGGTGAGCACACCAGCGACGCGGTGATCAGCCTAGTCAAGCGCGCGCTTGACGGAGTGACCCGCGAAGGCGCTCCCGCAGATGACTCGTATCTGTCGGCTGGGATGCTGAGCACAGCGCTATCGGGCGCCCGTCAGGGCCAGTCCCGTCGCTGGCTAGGGATCCTGACGGCCAAGCTCGCAGCTGCTTGCGATCACTACCCGACCGAGGTGCGCCGTCTCCAGGCGATCGATGGTCTCACCCTCACGCCGGACGCTCCGGTGTTCGACCAGCTCGTCGTGTCTGTGCGTGATGTAGCGCGTCTTGCCGCAAGCGCGGGCATGCCGGCCGCGGAGCGGATCGAGCGCCTCGACAAACTTCCCGCGTCGATTCCCGGCCGGCTGATCGCCTCCCACCTGATCGACACCGTCGACCTAGACGCCACCGCGGCGCTGACCCTGATCACCGACGAGGTCACACACCACGACCCTATGCCAGAGACCCTCAAGCTGCTGCGCGAGCTCACCGAGCGGAAACTGCCCGGCCTCGACCAGCGCATGCTGCAAGCGCTCGGTGACCCGCCCAGTGCCGAGGAGGTAGCCGCACTCGATGACGCGGCCGACTTCCCCCGCACATGGACGCACGCCTTCGGCTGGCTGATCGCGATGCCAGCATCTGTCAAAGAGGCGTGGTCGGCAGCAAACGAGTGCGTCGAAGGCCGCTGGCTACAAGCTTCCCCGAACGGGTTCCTTTGGCCAGAGCCGTCCGTTATCAGCGTGCCTCCCGCCACTGCGATCGGGGTCGAAGAGCTCGCCGAGCTCGAGCCGCTCGAGGCTGCACATCGCATCGCCGCCTGGAAACCCACTGGGGACTACCGCGGCGCCACCCTGCACGACGCCGCGCGTGAACTCCAGCAGCTGATCAACAACGACCCCCAGCGCTGGCTAGCACAAGCCCCCGCCCCGATCCTAGAGACACTGCGAGACCCAATGTATGCCGAGCGCTACCTCAACGCGCTCGCAGATCACGTAGACGAACTTCACGAGCGCGTTCCAGAGATACTCGAGGCAGTCGAGTTCGCAGAGCACAACCTGACCACAGAGCCAGCACCGGGCGAGTCCGCTGAAGGTGCAGGCTGGCCAAGCGTGGTCAGCGCCGGGATCGACCTGATCAGCAAACTCGCAGCCGCCGGGGCACCGCTCGGATCCGACACGAATCGGGGCTGGGAGCTGATCGAGCGCGCCGCCCGCCGCCGTGAGGAACGGTCCGCACTCGACGAGCACGCCGGCGCCGGATCGTTTCAGCATGCCATCTACCGGCGCTCCATGCGCGCGCTCGGCGATGCCTTCGTCTACGCCGACACGACCACTGACGGCGACAGCGAACCGGAACTGTTGCTCGCGCTGCTAGACGAAGCACTCGATCTCGAGCCGTCCGACGGACTCCACGCCCGCGCCATCATCGGCCGGAACCTGGCATGGCTCGCAAGTCGCGCCCCAGAGTGGACGCGCTCCCGGTGGAGCCGCCTCATCGGTCCTGACGCACCCGCCGGACTCGGCACGCATACATTCGACCAGTACCTGGAGTGGGGAACTCCCGCAGCAGCGCTGCTGACCGAGCATCGAGACCTATATGAGGCCGCGTTGGCCCGCGTGCCCGACCATGTGCGACGGCACCTTCTCCACGCGCTACTCTGGGGATCGGACGGATATGACCCCGCCGTCGTCCTCGAGATGCTCGCGGGGGTGGGCGATAGTCAGGTATCGGAGGCGATCCAGTGGCTCGCGTTCGGCGCGTTCCACCAGCCGGAGATACCGCTTGAGCACTCAATCGAGTTCTTGCGGCTCGCGCTCAAACGCGACCTGTGCGCCAGCACCTACGAAGCACTCGGCTGGCTCTCGCGAGTCGAACGAATCGACAGCGACACCTGGCTCGACCTCACGCTCTCAGCAGCCCAGGCCGCACACGGACAGCTCGACCAAGCCAATCACATTGCCGAGCGCGCCGCCAAGCATCCCCACGACCAACGCGCCATCCGTATCGTCGCCGCGCTACTCGACGCAGACCTGAAGCTCTGGTACCTAGAGGATGTCGGACGCGCCGGCCTGCAACTTCTCAAAGGCCACGACCCCGCCACACAAGACGCTCGTGACGAATTGCGGGAGCAGCTGTTGAAGCGCGAGTTCTTCGACGCCTATGGCGACCACAAATGAGCAATGTGTTGTTCGATGATGCTGACTGGAGGCGGCGTGGGTTCGGTGGCTTCACCGCGATCGGCGGACTTGGACGGCCCGAGCCGCTCGAGCTGCCGGAGGCGGGCGGCGTGTACGTGGTGCTGCGTGCCGCGGGCGGACGGCCGGAGTTCCTTGCAGTCGGCAGGGGTGGCTGGTGGAAGGGCAACGATCCGACCGTCCCGATCGAGCGCCTCGAAGGCCGGTGGGTCGACGGCACTCCGACTCTTTACATCGGGAAGGCGAAGTCGCTGCGGGAGCGCGTCGGCGAGCTGTTGCGATTCTCCGATGGCGAGGCCGTCCGCCATTGGGGCGGCCGGCTGCTGTGGCAACTCGGGGGCTCGCAGGACTTCCTGCTCGGATGGCGCGAGGAGCCAAACTTCGGGGGCGTCGAGACTGACCTGATCGATGAGTTCCTCGATCACTTCGGGCAGCTTCCGTTCGCGAACCTCAAGCGTGGCGATCGCCACCGTTGATCGCCTGCGATGTGGGGAACTTTCATTCTCGATGTCTACCGGCGAGAGGAGGCGGCAGATGTACGCGACGCGTTGGAGGCCCTCCTTGGACCGGAGTCGTCGTCTGGCTGGAGCACAGGCGGCGCTTACTTGTTCTGGCACCCAGACACCCGCAAGCCACTCTACGTCGGGATCGCCGGGGACTTCCCACTCCGGTTCGCCCAGCACAACGGCCTTCGCTCGTGCCCGGCAGCGGGCTGCAAGCGCGAGCGGGTCGAGCGGCATTTCGCCGAGTCCGACGAGCTGGGCTACACGATTCTCGCGCTGTCGAGTCTCAGCCAGCCGAGCACGGCCCGCCAGCGCCGAGCGCTCAAGTTGAAGGACCGCGAGCTCATCGAGTTGAACGAGGCGCTATCGGCCGAAGTCGTGGATGAGACCCGTGCCGTGGAGGGAAAGCTGATAGCCGACGCGAAGCTGCGCTTCGGCGAGATTCCGCCGTGGAACACGGCCGTCGGCCGGTTGCCGAGCAAACCAGCCGACCGTGAGGACGCCACACTCGGCATCGCCGTAGGCGCGGCCGATCTCCTGCTTCAGGCCCGCAAGACGATCAGAGAACTCGCGTCAAACGGCGAATGGGCGATGTTCGAGGAGCGACTCCACGGCGCTCGTATCTCTGCGGCGCTGTGGCTCGTGCTGAGCGGCGGCGGCTCCCCCGACGAGCTAATCCGCGACGAGCTCGACAACGGATTGCTCGGAATGCCGGACCCGATCGCCGACGCGATCAAACAGGCGAAGTACCTCGAGCAACGCTGCCCGGTCACGGTCGGCCCTTCGCTGTTGGAAGAGCGCGGCGAGGACGCCTGAGTGGTGCGGAAAACGGCTCAGGAAAGACAAGAATCCGGGCGCTGGCAAAGGCGCGACTTTTCGGCCGGAGGAATTTCAAGACCGGTGCATTCAAGCGCTCTGCCACCCTGCCGCGATCCGTGAAAGCTAGTCCATCGACGGGCTCAGACCACGAGGCAAATCGTGGTGTCCTCCGTTCGATTATCGCTCTCGCCCACGCTGACCACCGAGGGTCTGGGGAGGCCGCCGAAGGCCACGAGCTACAGCGGGCTGCTACCCGCCGGAACCACAGTCGATGCCGCTCTCCTGTCGATGGCAGCACGCGACGCAGCCGCTTGCTGACGGTTTGCTGGAGCAGCTATCGGCGCTCATGTCTCTGCTCCCGAATCCATTTACCACTGGATACTGTTGTATTGCTACAATGCTAGATGTTCCAATGACGCCAATAGGGCCATCTTGAAGGAGAGCCATGAGCGAGTTCGTCTATGTCCCCGTCCCGAGTGAGCACGTGCCCGCCGTGTACCGCCTTCTAGCCGGAGCCGACCAGGGCACGATCCCATCTCCCGCAGGCAATCCCGCCGACAACCCAGACCCGGCCGCCATCCCGGACCCCGAGCTCATTCGGCGCATGTACCGCGAGAGCTACGAAGGCCACAAACGGCTCATGGAGCTCCTGGCGAAGACGCCAGACGAGTGGACCTACACGGCGGAGATCGCCACCGACCTTGACATCGCCAAGGGCTCGCGAGGGGTCGCGGGGATGCTCGGCGCGTTCGGACGCCGGTCAAAGAACCGCTACGGACACCAGAAGCCCTGGATTTCCGAGTGGGACGGCGGTCGCGAGGAAGCCCGCCACATGATGCCCGCCGAGGTTGCCGACATCGTCAACAGTATGCTCGCGAACGCCTGACCTGAGCGAGCGGGCGATGGCACGAACAGCCAACAGCAGGCGCCGGGAGCTCGAGCTGAATCTCCTCGCCTTTGAGCTCACCGAACGACGCTTCGCCCTCGCCTGCCGGGCGATCCTGCTCGTGGTTACCGTAGCGTCGGCGACCGCCGCCATCATCTGCGCGCTTCACGGGCACTCCTGGCAGACTCCCTCTCTCGTCAGTGGGCCGGGGGTCGCGTCTGGTCTCGCGCTCGCAGCCGAGATCCGACGCACCTCGATGGAACGCCGACACTGACGTCACAAACGTCACCCGGAGGGTTGATTCAACGCGGTTGGCCTCAGCCATCGGGCGCATCGCTAGAGAGGGCGGTCATCCAGCGGTCCGATCCGGCGGCGGGCTCCCTGATCACGCAGGGCTCCGCCAGCGCTGCCTGCTCGCCGTCGCCTGCACTTGGCCACTCTCGGAGCGTCGCGTGCTCTCGCCACAAGCGACGCGCGATAGTGTGGCCGGCGACCGTGAGGTGCCTGGACACGGCTCCCTACACGCGTAGCGCTCCATTGCCCGAGCTACATGCGGAGGTTGAGGTCTTCGGCGCGTAGCGCACTCTTTAGCTTGCGTTCAGATTTATGTAGGATTAGACGCCGATATGGGCGTCCAGATAAACGGAAAAGTGCCACTCGACCGTACTCGGCTCTGTCAGCTCGCCAAAGTCCCCCGCGGTAAGCACATCCGCTGGACCAAGGACCGCCTGCTCGCGACCAAGCAAGAGTACGGCGAGCTCGACCTGATACGCGCCGCAATCCTCGACGAGCTCACACGTGTCGTAAAGCCGTCCCTGGCCAAAACGACATGGCTTCAAGTGGAGAAAGACCTGAACACGCTCACCCCGCACCTCCAGGTCATGGTCTGCACCACCACCAAGCGGGCGTACAGCATCCAAGACAGCACCCAGCTTGATCGGCTGCTCCCACGCAACGAGCCGGTGATCGTCATCGAACTCGCCGAGCGTGTCGAGGAAGCACGAAGCCGGCTACGAGAGTTCCGCAGGACCACTACCCAGCAGGCGCGAACCCGGAAGCCGCCCGATGCGGCAGCCGTCCTTCCGCTCGAAAACAGCGCCTGACATGCAGAACTCCGAGCACTCTCCGCCTCAAGCCTACGAACGAGCGATCACTCGAGAACTCTGGCTTGTCCGAGACCCGTCCCCCATAGGCGAGGAGACCACGGAGATCCTCGGCGAGACCAGCCAGGTGCCCCGACGCCGCTTCGACTGGATAGACGCGCCGACGCCGTGCGCACATTACGAGAGCCCGGCAGTCATCGCCGAGTTCCAACGGCGCCTACGTGACGCCGCGACAAGACGCGCCGAAGTGCAGGCAGCCCTAGACGAAGAGAATCTACGCGCAAGCCGGGTGGCGAACAGGCTCAGCGAGGAAGCACTCGGCAAAGAAATGAAACAGAGGTCACGGGCGAGCACCGTACGTTACCTGCGGAGCATCGTCCTGCTCGTCGCCCTCACCTGGATGCTTGCCACCCTCGGCCTGTCGACGATAGGCCGCCCCGTGAACCAACTCACGCCCGGTGCCGCCATCCGAGATGCAACGAAACTGATCGACGGAGTCGAGACCGCGATCGGAGTGCGCTATCCAGCACGACAGGCAGGCACGCCAGCTACAGCAGAGGCGACGATCGCGAACTACTCTGTCGGGGTTTTGTCTTGGGCCGTCGCAAACCCTCAACCAGCCTGGCCTCACTCGCGCCAAATCCGCGCCAGTCCGAGTGCGGATCGTGCGGTTTCAGGCGGTTAACAGCGGTCCCGCGGGGCTGGACACCCGCAGCCGCCAACCGGCCGAATGCGGCTCAACCATGCGGAAAACGGCTCAGGAAAGCCAAGAATCCAGGCGCTGGCAAAAGGCGCGACTTTTCGGCCGGTGGGATTTCAAGACCGGTGCATTCAACCGCTCTGCCACCCTTCCTCGGCTACCACGCGGAGGCTACCGGTCTGCCCGGGCCCCACACAACGTGATCAGGGCATCTATCGAGCGATGGTGAGCGCATCGGTGCGCGTGCTGGTCGTGGACGCGCGCATCGGGTGATGCTCGTAAGGTGGCGCTGTTGCTGGGCCACTACGAAATGTTCTTCGCTGCGAGCGCGGGCGCATCCGCTGCGATCCTCGGCCTGCTGGTCGTCGGCTTGCTGGCCACCAACCGCCTGATCGCGCGAGCAAACCGGGCCGGGAACTTCTCCCGCGGCTTTCCAACCCGCAGGCTGAACATCTCCTTTGCAATCATTTCGGCCGGGGGCTATTCAATCCAGCTCGGCCTTGCCATCGCGCTCCTGGCCGACACGCAAAGCTCTGCGTTGCAGCGCGCTCTGGTGCTGGTCATCGTGGGATTGTTCGGAAGCGCATTGGGACGAGCATGGGAGGTCACCGGGATACCACGGCGACGCCTGCCTGAATCAACCGATCGGTAGCGGTCTCCGACGCCTGGAACCACAGACCTCGCCGTAGCGAAGAACGAGGCCGGGGCCATCGAGAATGGTGCGACTTGCTCGAGTGACGCCGGGCCAGCGACGATGCCCACGATCCGCCGGCGGGGACGCAGATGGATAGTAGGATCGCGGCCGTGCCGTTCACGCTCAGGAACCTCAAGGAGGATCTGGAGGATCTCGGGTCCAACTTCGACGGCGCGCCGGACCTGGAGTTTCGCGCCGCAGGCAAGGCGCTCGGGCTCGAGCAGTGCGGGCTTTGCTATCAGCGCATCCCGCCCGACTATCGCTTTCCATACGGCCACACGCACAAGGAGCAGGAGGAGATCTTCGTGGTCGTGCGCGGGAGCGGGCGGATGAAGCTCGACGAGGCGATCGTCGAGGTCAAGGAGTGGGACGTTGTTTGTGTCCCTCCCGGCACATGGCGAGGCTACGAGGGCGGCCCGGAGGGCCTCGAGATCCTCGTCTTCGGTGCGCCCCACCTCGGTGAGAACCCGCGCGAGGACGTGGAGGGTCAGCGCGACTGGTGGACTGGCTAGCCCCCGGCCGGTCGATCGCCATTGCAACTCGACCCGCGACAAACGAGCATGCTGATCGACACCTGCTCGGTCGCGTAAGCGACAGCGCCGAGCGCTCGCTGAAAGCTCACTCCGCCGATCAGCCGACGAGCCAGATTGCTCCGTCGCGCACCTCGACCGGGAAAGTCTTCAGCGCGCGGGCACCGGCGGTAGCCTTCACCGCACCGGCGAGGGGCTTGAACGCGCCCTGGGGTCCCCGCACCATTTTTCCGGAGCCCACGTCGTACAGCGCCGCGTGCGATGGGCACTGCAGGCATCCGTCCTCGGTCACGTGTCCGTTGCCCAGCGAGGCGAACAGGTGGCGGCAGCGGTTGGACACCGCAAACGGCTTGCCCGTACTGATGCCGACGGCGAGGGCGCCGTGCGGCGTCTGCTCTACCACGGCGACCTGGGAGCTACCGAGATCCTCGACGGCGATCAGGCGGACAGCGTATGGCTCGGCGACGCTCACGAGCGAACTATCTCACACCAGAGAGATTGCACCGGGCCCTGCACAGTTGGGATCACTGCCCCGGGCGCGAGAATCTCGCTCGCGCGGCGCCCTCGGCGGGCAGCTCGGCGGCCGGCTCGGTGGGCGGTCTCGGCGGACGCCCTCGGCAGTCGGCCTCGGCAGTCGGCCTCGGCGGGCCGCCCACGATCCAGCTGGGGGGAGGGGGGGAGTACAGTCCATCGCATTGTCGTGCAAACCACCGCGCAGACCGCGCGAAGGGGGAATCTAAATGGCGCTCGGGTTCTATATCACCGCCAAGGGCTTTACGCAGGAGCGGTACGACACGACGCTCGTCCAGCTCGAGGAAGCGGGCGTCGGAGCGCCCGACGGTCGTATCTCCCACATCGCCCTCGAGACGGACGGCGAGATCCAGGTCTTCGACGTTTGGGAGTCGCGGGAGGCATTCGAGGCATTCGGGGCGACCCTCTTGCCGATCCTCGCGGCGGCGGGCGTCGAGATGAACGAGCCGATGGTGGCTCGAGTTCACAACGAGATCAAGGGCTGATCGGCGTCTCGAAGCCGCGGTCGACGAAACCTCGGTCCGAGATTCGAAACGGGCCAGTACTCGCGAGTTCTTGGCTGGCTCCGCAGAGCGCCCCGGCTGGGCACAGCTCGGCGGCCACCCTGCGGCGGGGATTGCGGATCCCGGCGAGCGCGATCAGACCGCCAGCGGCGACCAGCACGGCTGCGAGCGTGTCCGCTACGCGGAAGGCGTGCACCGACGCATCGTCGAAGGCCGCTCTGAGGAGAACCCGCTCGCCGGGAGGCGCTCCAACCAGGCTGGGCGAGCCGAGCGGCGCTCGCTTGGCGCGGCTGATCGCCGCGCGGCCGGCGGGGTCGATCGCGGATCGTCGCAGCGTCGCGTCGACGCGAGTGGCGAACGCTAGCGAAACGACGGCTCCCAGCACGGCGACCGCGAACAGCTGCGCAACGCGTGAGAGCGTCGTATTCACCGCCGCGGCGACACCTGCGTGATCCTCCTGGACCGCCCCAAGGACCGTGGCGGTCAACGGCGCGACGAGCATCGCGAGCCCTGACCCGAACACCACCAGCGCCGGCAGAACCTCGCTGAGGTAATCGGCGCGCCGGTCGACACGCGCCAGCAGCAAGAGGCCGCCCGCAGCGACCAGCGCCCCGAGGCTGATCGGCACCCGCGACCCGATGCGGTCGGCGAGCGCGCCGAACCGGCGGGAGAACACGATCATCAGCAAGGTGACCGGCAGCAGCGCAAGCCCCGCCTGAACGGGACTGTAGCCGCTGACCTCCTGCAGAAACACGGGCAGCAGAAAGATCACACCCCCCAGCCCGAGGTAGGCGGTCAACGTCGCCAGGTTTCCGATCGTGAAGTTGCGCTCGCGAAACAGGCCCAACGGGAGCATCGGCGTCCGTGCTCGCGCCTCGCGCGCAACAAACGCGATCGCTCCCAGAATCCCTGCCACGAGCGAGCCGACCACCAGGGTGCTCCATCCGCGCGCCGGCACCTCGGTCACGGCGAACACCGTCCCCGAGAGCGCGACCGCCGCCAGGAGAGCCCCGAAGAGGTCCAGACGCCCGCCGCTGCCGGCGCTCGCGCTCGCAGGCACGCCGCGGGCAATCAGCGTCACTGTCACGAGCACGAGCGGCGCATTAAGCAGAAAGATCAGGCGCCACGAGCCGGCGGCGATCAACACGCCCCCGACGAACGGCCCGATCACCCCGACGATCGAGCTGAGCGCGGTCCATGTCCCGATCGCTTTGGCCCGCTCGTCTTCGGGAAACACGTGGATGATCACCGCCAGTGCGCTGGGCGTCACCAGCGCCGCGCACACCCCCTGCATCGACCGAAACACGCACAGCTCAGGGATCGACGACGCGACCGCGCAGAGCGCCGACGTGAGTCCGAACCCGGCAACGCCGACCAAGAACACGCGCTTCTGACCGAATACATCGCCAAGCGAGCCGCCGATCAACAACAGCGAGGAGAGCGTCAGCAGATACGCGTTCGTCACCCACTGCTGGCCCGCCAGGCCGCCACCGAGGTCGCCACGAATCGCCGGCAACGCGACGCTCGTCACGGTCGCGTCGAGGAACACGACGCTCGTACCGAGCACGGCCGCGAGCAGGGTCAGCTGCTTCTCGCGCGGTGTGGCCACTCCCACTGCCCGGACTTCCGGCACATGCGCAGATTGGCAGGTCACGAGCACCGCTCGCCTGGCGACCGCACCTTGGACGGATCGGCTCGCCGGCGCCGTCGTAGAGGCAGGGCGAGCGGCGGGCGCCCTACGCCCGCCATCCCGGTGAAATCCGGCGAGCACGGATAAGCTAGCCGGCAGAAATGGGCTGGGGAGATGCTTGCTATGGCTGGGTAGATGCTTGCTATGGGTAGCCGGACGGTCTCGATGGGGACGGCGGGCTACCGGGAGGGCTCGCCCGGCGAGACAGCAGCCGCGGATCGGGCCATTGCCGGGGCGACAGTGCCGGCCGGCCCGGATCGGTGGTGGAGCCCGTCGCGGGCCGCCTGCTTGACGCTGGCGATCGGGCTGGTCGTGACCGCGGCGCTGGCGCTGACCTCCCTCGGTCTGTACAACCGCAACGAGGACCGGCTGCTCGGCTTGCGCGCCCGTCAGCTCGGGCTGGTCCTGACGACGGCAGTCACCTCGATTCAGACGCCGCTGGCATCGGCCGCCGAGCTGGCCGACGCGACGGGCGGCAGCCCGCAGAAGTTCCACACGTTCATCGACTCCTACGTCGGCCCGGGCCGCCAGTTCACGTCGGTATCGCTGTGGCCCCTGGGCAGCTCGCGCCTGGCGCCGGTCGTCGTGGCGGGGAGCACGCCGGCGCTCGCGGCGCTGCCGGCACAGACCCGCGCGCTGTTTGCGCGCGGCGAACACACGCACCTGCTGAACGTGACCGGGATTCTCGGCACGGCCAACGCGAGCCTCGGCTACGAGTTCACCACGCCCGGCGTTCGACGTGGCTTCGCCGTATACGCGGAAAGCCCGCTTCCGAAGGATCGGCGCTCGCGGCTCTCGAACGACTCGGCATTCTCCGATCTCAACTACGCGCTCTACCTCGGCCATACCCGGCGCGCCGGCGAGCTGCTGGTGACGAACATCACGCGGTTCCCGATCAGCGGCCGTCAGGCCGCGGACGTCGTGCCGTTCGGAGACAGCGCGTTCACGCTCGTGGTCACGCCGAACGGGTCGCTCGGCGGCACGTTCTTCGAGAGCCTGCCCTGGATCATCGTCGTGGGAGGGGTGCTGCTGACGCTGGCCGCGGCGCTGCTGACCGATCGGCTCGCCCGGCGCCGGCGCTACGCCGAGCAGCTCGTCGACGTGCTCGATCGGGTCGCCGCCGAGAACCGCGAGATGTATACCGAACAGCGCAGCATCGCGCAGACGCTCCAGCACGCGCTGCTGCCCGACGAGCTGCCCGCGCTCAGCGGCCTGGAGGTCGACGCCCGCTACGTGCCGGCCGCTTCGGGCATCGACGTCGGCGGCGACTGGTACGACATCGTCGACACCGGCGACGGGCGGGCGCTGGTGATGATCGGCGACGTCTCGGGCCACGGGCTGCGCGCTGCGACGACGATGGCCGCGCTGCGCCACGCCGCGCTGGCATATGCGGCGCAGGACCACAATCCGGCAGCGGTGCTCGCCCGGCTCTCGGACTTCGTCAACAGCGACCCGCACGAGCATTTCGCGACGATGCTCTGCGCGCTGATCGACGTGCGCGCCCACCGGCTGACGGTGGCGAGCGCCGGTCACATGGCGCCGCTGCTGATCGACGGCGCGGACTCCTCCGACGGGCGCTTCGTCGAGCTCGCCGCCAACGTCCCGATCGGCGTCGCGCGCAACTCGCCCTACGAGGAGGTGACCGTAACCGTGGCGCCCAGCACGACGCTGATAGCTTTCACCGATGGCTTGGTGGAGCGCCGCGGCGAGATCATCGACACGGGCCTGGCGCGCCTGCGCACGGCCGCCACGGGGCGTCAACTTCCCCTCGACGACCTCCTGACGATGCTGGCACACGGACTCGCATCCGAGGGCCATCACGACGACACCGCGATTGTGGGCATCCGATGGCAAAGCTAGACGCCGACCCGAACGCAGAGATACCGACGGCGGTGCAGATCGACGCCCACGTCGATCCCTCAGGCGCTCAAATCGTGATCCTCCGCGGCGAGCTCGACAGCTCAAACGCGAGCTCGCTACAGGACGCCGTGGCGTCGATCGTCGCGCAGCGCCCGGAGCGGCTGATCTTCGATCTGGCCGGCCTGAGCTTCATGGACAGCGCCGGGATCGCGGTGCTGATCAACACCACGAAGCAGACAAGCGTCTCGCTCCGCAACCCATCCCCGATCATCCGGCGCGTGCTCGAAGCCACGGGCCTCACCGGCGTGCTCCCGATCGAATCGTGACCAGCGCGAGCCGATTTCCCTGCCGCGCCGAGTCCGTCGCCGCCGCGCGGCGCTTCATCAGGGACGCACTGCACGACCATCCGCGCGAGCTCGTCGAAGCCGCCGAACTGATGACCTCCGAGCTTGCCACCAACTGCGTTCTGCACGCGCACAGCGACTTCGAGCTTGCGATCCACGACTCGCCGCGCGAGATCCGCGTCGAGGTCAGCGATCATGGTCGGGGCCAGCCGACGCTGCGCTCCCCGACGCCCGAGGAGCACTCGGGACGAGGGCTTCGCATCGTTCAGGAGCTCTCCGATTCCTGGGGCACGATTCCATCGGCCAGCGGAAAGCTCGTCTGGTTCACGCTGCCGCAGAAGGACACTCGCACGAGCGAGCAGACATCTCAGTCCGCCGCGCGGGAGGCCGGCTGGAGCGGCGGTCAGGCGCCTCGATCCACAACACGGGGGGCACGCGGGAACGAGCAGACGCCTCAATCCGCCGCACAGTACCCCGCGCAGGGCAACGGACGCCCCGATCCGCGACACACAGCCAGCCGATGTCGACCTCACCCGGCGAGGTCGAGCACTGCGCTGCCCGTGAAGCGCCCTTCGCGCAGATCCTCCAGCGCGGCGCCTGCATCCTCGAGCGCGTACGTGTGAACGTCGGTGCGAACCCCCGCACGCGGGGCGAGGTCGAGCATCTCGCGGGCGTCCTTTCGGGTTAGGTTGGCGACCGAGCGGATCGCACGCTCCCCCCACAGGATCTCGTAGGGAAAGCTCGGGATCTCGGACATGTGAATGCCCGCGCACACGACCGTGCCGCCCTTCGCAAGCGCGCGCAGCGCCGCTGGCACGAGCTCGCCGGCGGAGGCGAACACGATCGCCGCGTCCAGCTCTTCCGGGGACTCTGTCGAAGAGCCTCCCGCCCACTCGGCGCCGTTTTTCAGCGCGAACGCCTGCGTCGCCTCATCCCCCGGGCGCGTGAACGCGAACACGCGCCGGCCTTCGAAGCGAGCGACCTGGGCGATGATGTGCGCCGAGGACCCAAACCCGTACAGGCCGAGCCGCTCGGCCTCGCCGGTCATCCTCAGGGCGCGGTAGCCGATCAGCCCGGCGCACAAGAGCGGGGCGAGCTGCAGGTCGGAGCCCTCCTCTCCCAGCACAAAGCAGTAGCGCGCGTCGGCGACCGTCAACTCCGCGTAGCCGCCGTCGATGTCGCGACCGGTGAAGCGCGCCAGCTCGCACAGGTTCTCGCGGCCGCTGCGGCAGTAGCGGCAGCTGCCGCAGGTCCAGCCGAGCCAGGGAATGCCGACGCGCATGCCGGGCTCCAGCGACTGGGCCGCCTTTGCCCGCCCGTCCGGCTCACCGGCCCCTCCGTCTGCCTGCGCCCTCTCGTCCTGTCTCTCGCGGTCCTGCACCCGCGCGCCGCACTCGACGACCGTCCCCACGATCTGATGGCCGGGGATGATCGGCGGCTCGGGGATCTCGACCTCCCCGTCGAGCAGATGCAGGTCGGTGCGGCAGACCCCGCACGCTCTGACCCGCACGAGCACCTGGTCGGGGCTCGGACTGGGATCCTTGCGCTCGACGGCGCGCAGCACACCCGGGCGCTCGATCTGCATTGCCCTCATCGTTCTGATCATGGCACCCTCGTCGGGGCGCATCGCGGATCGCATCATTCGCTCGCCGACCGACGCGCTCTGTCCACAGCGACCAAGCACGGCGGGTGCGCCGGGGGCGCGAGTGAAGATCAGAGGCCCTGCCCCGCGACCGTCGTGGCGCCGCCGAGCACCTGCCCCGCCGCGCCGAGCGCCTGCACCGCCAGATAGCGGCCGCGGATTCCCGCCGGCAGCGCGATCGCCGTCTCGAAGCCGCTGCGCGGGGCCTGCACGACCGGCTTCAGATCGCGCATGCCGGCGCCCACGAGCACTCGCCAGCTCGCGACGAGCGTGGCGCCGTTCCAGCTCGCGTAGACCGTGCCCGCGCTGTGAGCCGCGGACGCGCCATGCGCAGCAGCCAGCGCGAGCGCCGGCCGGGTCGCGGGGACGCCGGTCCAGGCGAAGCGCAAGGCGCGGTAGGACTGGTCGCCCGCGGGAAAGTGCGCGTCGAGGAGCAGCGCGCCGGTCGGACTGAGCTCGGAGAAATCTGGGACTTCGCCCCAGCCGACGAACCAGTCGCCATTCCCGAGCGCCTGCACGTTGCCCTGGCTCTTCGCGGAGATCGGCGGCGTGTGCGTGAATTCGCTGACGAGCGTCGCCGTCTTGGCCTGGGGTTCGAGGGCGACGACGATGCCGCGCGACTGGCTGTGGACGGTCGGCGAGGCGCCGTTGTCGAAGATCGACAGCGAACCGTCCGCGAGCTCGCGCGGATCGTGCTGCCAGGCGGTCCTCGTCCCCGGCCCCATCGTGAAGCTGGAGTGCTTGCCCCCCAGCTGCCAGGCGATCTGGCCGGTCTGGGAATTGATGTCGTAGGTCGTCCACGTGTTGCGCGAGGAGATCAGCAGGCTGTCGTCCCGGTCGAGGTTGATCGAGTTGATGTGGAAGTAGTCGAACGGGAAAGCGATATCGCTGACGTTCGCGGGCGCGTAGGATTCGGCCAGCGCGACGTGGTCGAGGCTCGTCCACTGGAACATCACGAGCCCCGTGCGCACGTCGATCTCCTGGAAGGTCCCGTCGGTCACGGCGCCGTCGGCCGGGCCGCCGACAGGTGCGAGGTCGCAGTGGATCGGGTCATAGGCGGTGATCAGCGCCGTCCCCTCGGGCGTCAGCTGGAACTCGTGCAGGTCGGCCTGCAGCCCGTTCCCGGCCCGCACGCGGGCGAGGGGCGCGTAGGCGTCGTCGAGGATCACGTCTTCGCCCTGCCCGAACCCGTGGACCGAGATGTCGCCCTGCCACCACGTCAGCACCGGTTTGCCCGCGAATTCCTGCATGCGCAGGTTGGTCGCCGAGGTGTACTTCGGCAGCGCTTTGAACCACACCAGCCCGCCATCTGAATCGAGGATCATCGGACCGCTCTGCCCCGGCCCGTCGTACGGCGCCGCGAAGATCTCGCCCGGCGCCGTCGCGGGCGAGCGCGCGGTCACGGTGACCGTCGGCGGGCGCAGGTCCGGGCGCGTGTGGAAGTACTGGATCTCGCTCGGGCTGCCTTCGTGGACGGTCTCGGGGGTCGTGCTGAGCGGGTCCTCGCGGGCGATCGTAAAACTGTCGCTCAGCGGCTGGACGGCGCCACCCGTGCTCACCTGCGCGCTGACCGTCACGGTCTCGCCTTCGGCGAACGGCCTGCTCGGCAAAAAGCTCGCGCCGTCGCCGTCGGAGTAGCCCTCGAGCCGCCCCGCGTGCGCGCCCGTACGCGAGCCGACGACGCTGATTCGGCTAAGGTCGCCTTTAGGAGGACCCAGGAAGCTGATCTGCGTCTGCGGCGAGGCGTCGCGACTTCCCGGCAGCGGGGAAACCGTCACAGCTCCAGCAAGCGTCGCGGAGGTATTCAATGTCGTTGGTTCGCAATCCGGAGCGGCTCCGGCCGCATGAGCGTCTGGGGCCGCCAGCGCCATCCCAAGCAACACTGCCAAGCCAACGGTCCTCACGCGCACCGCAGGCATGAAACCAGATCGGAAGACCGACAGGCGCACGTTCCTCAAGCAGGGCGCGATCGCGGGCGGCCTGCTCACGGGCGCCGGCGTGGGCGCGGCGCTCGCCGGCTGCGGGGGCTCGAGTAACGGCGCGCAGTCACAGTCGGGCGCGACCACAGCCGCTCAACCGCCGCGACGCGTCACGCCTGGCGCCGCGGTCGCGCGGCGGCCGAACATCCTCGTGATCATGGTCGACCAGCTGCGCTTCCCGCAATGGTTCGGCCCGCTCCCGGGGCGCGGTGTGAGCCTGCCGCCGAACCTCCAGCGCCTGCGCGAGGGGGCGGTTTCCTTCGGCCGGCACTACACCGCCTCGAACGATTGCACGCCCTCGCGCGCGGCGATGCTGACCGGCCTCTACACCCACCAGACCGGCTGCATGATCACGGGCGGCAGCACGCTCGACCCAGGCTTTCCCACGTGGGGGACGATGCTGCGCGATCACGGCTACCACACCTGGTGGTATGGCAAGTGGCACCTGACTCACCACGACAACAAGTGGACACAGGCGACGGGCCGGCCGCTGCTCGAGGACTACGATTTCTCCGGCGGCACCTACCCCTCGCCCGACGGCGGGCCGGGTCAGGGCTTCCGGGTCGATCCGGGAATCGGGCATCAGTTCGAGGACTGGTTCGCGCACGAGGGGGGCAGCGAGCCGTGGTGCACGACGGTCTCGTTCGTCAACCCCCACGACATCGCCTGGTGGTACAAGTGGAGCGATCGCGTTCCCGCCGAGGCGCAGGCGCCGAGCGTGATCGGGCGGATGCCGCCCAACTTCGAGACGCCACAGCTGCTGATCGAGCGCAACAAGCCCCTGCTGCAGCGCACCTTCCAGGACACCTCGGCCGCCTCCTTCGGGCCGGTTCCCTTCACCGGCCCGGAAGCGCAGGAAAGATGGCCGGAATTCCTCGACCTCTACATGAAGATCCAGCTCGAGGTGGACCGCCACATCGGCCGCGTGCTGCAGACGCTCCACAGCCGCCCGTCGGTCGCGGATAACACGGTGATCGTGTTCACCTCCGACCACGGCGAGTACGGCGGCTCGCACGGGTTGCGCGGCAAGGGCGCCTGCGCCTACGAAGAGGGCATCCGCGTGCCGCTGCTCGTCAAGGACCCCCGCGGCCTGCTCACGAGCTCGCCCGAACGTCTGCGCGAGCAGCTCACCTCGAGCGTCGACCTGGCGCCGCTGCTGCTCACGATCGGCAGCGGCTCGAACGACTGGCGGCGCGACCCGCACTACTCCCACATCGCCGGCCGCGCCGACCTCGCCGCGATCCTCGCCGACCCGGCCGCGCCCGGCCGTCCCTACATCCTGCACGCGACCGACGAGATCGTGACCGAGTACGCGATCGAGCCCTACGCCGCCAACGCACCGCTGCACGTGGTCGCGCTGCGCACACCCGAGGCAAAGCTCGCGACGTACTCCAACTGGCCGTTCCATGGGATCGAACAGCTTGCGAGCGGGGAGGAACGCGAGCTCTACGACTACCGCACCCACAGCGGGCGCCTGGAGCTCCACAACAGCGCTTCCCAGAGCGCGCTGGAGGAGCCGCTGCGGGCCGAACTGGAGCGCGCCTTCCGCGAGGAGCTGCGCGAGCCGCTGCCGCCGCGGCTGACCGAATCGCACGCGCGCGGCTTTGCCGACTACTTCTCCACCGCCCGGCGCGCCGCCGCGGAAGCCGCCGGCCGGCGCAAGCACCGCTCCGAACGCGAAGCCGGACCGCTCGGTCCGCCCCCGGGACCACTGGAACATCCCGGCGGACCGTTCGGTCATGCCGGCGGCCCGGGCGGAGGGCGCGGATCCCCCGGTGGACTCTCCACGCAGGGAGGACTCGGAGGTCCGGGCCGGCGGAGAAGAAGCTAACCCTTGATCGTGCGCGAGGAGCCGATCACCGCGCCCGCGCCGTTCAGGGCCTGCACCGAGACGTAGCCTCCCGTCACCGACGCGGGGGTTGCGATCGCGGTCTCGAAGCCGTCCTTCGGCGCGGTCGCCAACGGCGTCAGCGCGCTCGGCGAGGGCCCGGCTAGCACCCGCCAGGAGGCGACTTCGGTGGCGCCGTTCCAGCTCGCGTAGACGACGGCGCCCGCGACGGCAGCGGACTTCGCGCCGGCCTTGCCGCCCGCGGCGCTCGTGGCGCTCGCCGCGCCCGCCGGTTCTTCTGTGACCGCCAGCGCCGGCGGTTCCGCCGGCTGGCCGCTCCAGGGCTGCGCGAAAGTTCGGTAGGACTCCCAGCCCGGCGGCAGGTGCGCGTTGAAGAGAACCTGGCCGGCGGGGTTGACCTCCGAGAGATAGCCGGCCTGGCCCCAGCCGACCATCCAATCTCCGTTCGCGAGCGCCTGCACGTTGCCCTGGCTGCCGGCGACGAGCGGGTTGGAGTGTTCGTCGCTGCGCGCGAGCGTCGCGGTCATGTTCGCCGTGTCGAGCGTCAGTTCGATCGCGCGCGACTGCTTGTGCACGACGGGCGTCGCGCCGTTGTCGAAGAACGTGATCGCGCCGTCTGGCTGCTGGCGCGCGTCGTGCTGCCACGCCGGCGCGGCGCCCGGACCCAGCTTGAAGCTCGAGTGCCTGCCGCCCAGCTCCCAGCGCACCTGGCCGGTCTTTGGGTCGACGTCGTACGCCGCCCAGGTGTTGCGCGAGTCGACCAGCAGGTCGCCGCCCTGCTCGACGTCGATCGAGTTGATGTGAAAGTAGTCGAACGGTTCGGCCTTGCTCGTCTGCGCGGCGGACGCGTAGGAGCTCGCGAGCGGGACGTGGTCGAGCGAGTGCCACTCGTACATCACGAGGCCCGTCTTCAGGTCGATCTCCTGTAGCAAAGTGTCCGCGACGGCGCCGTCGCGCGGGCCTCCTACGCTCGAGAGGTTGCAGTCGATCGCGTCGTAGACCGTGACCAGTGCGGTCCCCTGCGGGGTGATCTGGAATTCGTGCAGGTCGGGCTGGTAACCATTGCCGGCGCGGAGGATCGCGATCGTCTGGTAGGCGCTGTTGGCGATCACCTCGCCGGCCGTCGTCGATCCGTCGGCGACGAGCGGGTCCTGCCACCAGGTCAGCACGGGCTTGCCCTCGTATTCCTGCACGCGCAGGTCCGCGGCACGCGTGCCGGCGGGCGACAGCGACTTGAACCAGATCAGTTCTCCGTGTTCGTTCAGTACCATCGGCCCGTACTGGCCCACCCCGGAGTAGGGCGCGAGGAACAGATCGCCGCCGGTCGCGGTGCGCGCCGTCGAGGACACCGTCACCTCAGGCGGGCGCAGTTCCGGGAGCGAATGAAAGCTCTGGTATTCCTTCGGCGCGGGCGCCGGCGCGGGCGTCGACGCCGAGCCCAGGCGTGTGCTCTCGGTCACGTCTTCGGCCCCCGGGTTGTCGGGCACGGCGACGGTGAAGCTCCACGCGAATGGGGCGCTCCTGCCCGCTTCGTCCAGGACCGCGTGGACCGTCACGAGCTCGCCGGGCGTAAACGGTTTCGCTGGCAGAAAGCTCGCGCCGTCGCCCTCGGAGTAGGCGCGCAGGCTGCCCGCGTGCGCGCCGCTGCGCGAGCCTTTGACGAGGACGTGCGAGAGGTCGGCCGCCGGAACCCCGAGAAAGCTCAGCTGGACCGTGCTCGACGCGTCGTGCACGCCGGGACCGGGCGAGACCGTCACGCGCCCACCGGCGAGCGCCGCGGAGACGTTCGACGTCTGCGGAACGCAGCTCGGAGCGGGCGGGCCCGTGGCAGCCGTGGCGCGCGCGGCCACGGCCCTGGCGGCGGCACCGTTCCCGCCCGTACCGCTACCGCTCCCGTCCGCGCCCCCGCTCGCCCCTGCGCAGCCCGCGGCGAGCGCCGCGACCCCGAGCGTCGCGGCGAGGCCGGCCGACAGCGAGCGCACGATCAGACGGCGCCGGATGAAGGACATGGGCGGGTGCGCACGGAAGGACGGCGATTAGCCCTTGACGGTATGCGAGGTGGCGAGCACCGCCCCACTCGAGTCGAGCGCCTGCACGGCGACGTAGGCGCTGCCGGCCGGCACCGAGATCGTCGTCTGGAAGCCCGCCTTCGCGGCCTTCGCGACCGGTGCGAGCGTCGTCGCCGAAGCACCGCCGAGCACCTGCCAGGAGGCGACGTTCGTGGCCCCGTTCCAGCTGACCGCGACCGATGAGCCGCTGACCGCCACCGACGGCACACCCGGCGCCTGAGCGCTCCAGGGCTGCAGGTAGGTGCGGAAGCTCTGCACGTTCTTGCCGAGCGTCCCGTCGAGCAGCACGTGGCCGGAGGAGTCGTACTCGGTGAAGTTGGGCAGGCCGCCGTAGCCCATCAGCCAGTTGCCGGAGGTGCTTTCCCCCGAGGACAGGTTGAGGGTGTTGCCCTGGCTTTCGGCGAGCAACGTCTTGTACGGGTTGGTGAACTGCTTGACGAGCGTCACCGAGCGGCTGCTCGTGTTCGGATCCAGCAGCAAGCCGCGCGACTGCTTCTCCTTCGGCGGGTCCGAACCGTTGTCGAACACCGAAATCAGACCCCCGGGCTGCCATTCGGCGTCGTGCTGCCAGTAGAAGCGCGTGCCCGCGCCGAGCCTGAAGCTCGAGTGACTGCCTCCCAGTCGCCAGTCGATCGACCCCGTATGCATGTTGACGTCGTACAGCGTCCAGGTGCTGCGCGAAGACAGCAGCACCTGGCCCGGCTGGTCGGCCCCCGTTCCCGTTCCTGTTCCCGTTCCCGTTCCCGTTCCGCTCGACGGCCCGGGCGAGATCGAGTTGATGTGGACGTAATCCCAGGGGTAGCTGGCCTTCGGCGCCGGGTTGTTCGATTCGCCGAGCGCGACGTGCCCGAGCGCGTGCCACTCCCACATCACCAGGCCCGTCTTGATGTCGATCTCCTGCACGACCGAGTCGGTGAGCACGCCGTTTGCCTCGCCGCCCGCCGAGGTCAGGTTCATGTGGATCGGGTCGAACATGTCGATCCAGGCTGTGCCGTTCGGCATGATTCGGACTTCGTGCAGGTCGGCGTGATATCCATTTCCAGCGTAGATCGTCGCGACGTGCTGGTAGGAGGTGTTGTAGATCACGTCCTCGCCCTGGCCGAAGCCGACCTCGAGGATCCGCCCCTGCCACCACGTCAGCACGGGCTTGCCTTCGTACTGCTGCACCTGGAAGTTGGTCGCGGAGTCGCCCGCCGGCAGCGAGTGGAACCACACGAGGTTGCCGTTCTGTTCAGAGATCATCGGACCCGGCGTGCCCATGCCCTGGTATGGAGCCAGGAACAGATCGCCGGGGCTGGCGCCGGCCTTCGCGGGCGTGGTGATCCGCACCGTCGAAGGCGTGATCGAGGGAGCGGAGCTGTAGTGCTGGATCGCCTTTGGATCGCCCGGGTTGTTCGGGAACTGCTTCTGGCTCGGCGTGTCCTGGTTGGCGATCGTAAAGCTCGTGCTGACCGTGTGTGTCGCACCGCCGGCGTTCACGCTCGCATGGACGCTCACGCGCTCCCCAGTCTGAAAGCGATGCGTCGGGATGAAGCTCTCGCCCGTCCCGGTCGAGTAGCCCTGCAGGCGCCCTCCGTGGACGCCGCTGCGAGACCCGGTGACGTGCACGTCGGTGACCTTCGTGCCCGCCCCGCCGAGGAAGCTGATCTGGGTCACCGGGGAGGCGTCGGGGGTGCCGGGCAGCGGCGAGACCGTGACCGCGTTCGCGGAAGCGGCGCTGACGTCCGCTGTGGGGACGAGCGCACCGGAGCTCGCCGAGGAGGTGCCGCCGCAGGCGGACAGCGCGATTGCCATCGTCAGCGCGAGGAAGATCGCACCCGTCGTTCGTCTCATACCCACTCCAATGCTCACGTTTTTCTCGCCGGTTCGCCGCACACGGCGAGCTAAGAAACAGTCCGAAAACTCCCCCATCTTCCGCTCTGAGGGCGCAACAATACGATCTGAGGAGCTTTCGGACGGTCTTTAAATCCTCGTCGGCCATCGACCCTACCGTGTGAACGGGCGGGATGCTCCGATTACACGGCCCGTCGCGTCGAGTGCCTGCAGCTCGAAGCTCTGATAGCCCGACGGCACGGCGATCGCGGTCTCGAACCCGGACTTGGCCGCGCTCGCCACGGCGGTCATCCGGCCGGCGCTCGAGGAGCCGGCGAGGACCCGCCAGGAGGCGAGCTCGGTAGCGCCGTTCCAGCTCGCGTACACGGTCGTTGAGCCACCCGCCTGGCGCGCAGCGCCCGCGGGATCGGTGAGCGGCTCGCCGACCCACGGCTCGCGCATCGTGCGGTAGCTCAGGTCGTTCCCGGGGAAGCGCGCTTCCAGCAGCCGCTTGCCCGACGATGCGTACTCACTGAAGTAGGGCTCCGATCCCCAGCCGATCAGCGTGTTGCCGTTCGCGAGCGGCTGCGTGTCGCCCATGTATTCCGATTCGAACTCCTCGCCGCCGGTGTACTGGTGCAGGAGCGTCGCCGTTTGTGTCTGCTGGTCGAGCTCGAGGATCAGTCCGCGCGAAGGTCCCGTGGCCGGCACGGAGGTGCCGCCGCCGGTCAGCTGGCAGCAGTGATCGTCGAACAGCGTGACCGTCGAATCGGAACGGGAAGGCGTTGGATCGGAACCCCCGCCCACCCCGAACGCGACATCGTGCTGCCACTGGAATTCGGCGTTCGGCCCGAACTTGAAGCTCGAGTGCCTGCCGCCGAGCGTCCACTCGATCTTGCCCGTTGCAATGTCCACGAGGTAGGCGGCCCAGGTGTTGCGCATCGAGACGAGGAACGTACCGTCGCCGGCCAGGTCGATCGCGTTGACGTGGTAGGCGTCCCAGGGGAACCCGTTCGTCGGCACGGTGGCGCGCGAGTCACCCAGCGGAATGTGTTCGAGCGCGTCCCAGCTGTGCAGCAGCTCGCCGGTCTTCAGGTCGTACTCCTGCACGGCCGAGTCGATCAGCGCGCCGTTATAGGCGCCGCCGTAGTCGGAGAGGTTCTTGGCGACGTTCTTGTTCGCCGTCACCCACGCGTCCTGGCCGGAGATCACGATCGTGTGCAGGGTCAGCTTCCAGCCGCCTGCGCCACGCAGCCTGGCGACCGTCTGGTAGTGCCGGTTGACGACCACGTATTCGCCGCTTTCGGTCGAGCCCGTGCTCGTGACCACCCCCTGCCACCAGGCGAGCGCCGGCTTGCCTTCATAGGTCTGCAAGCTGAGGTTGGAGGCGACGAGCTTTTCCGCCACCGGCTGGAACCAGACCGGCTGCAGGTCGTCGTCGAGGATCAACGGCCCGCTCTGGCCCACCAGCGGCGGATAGTTGAGGTTGTAGAAGTTGGTCGTGAAGATATAGCCGGATTCGAGCTCGCTCGCGGGGGCGGTCGCGCCTTCGCGCTGGAGCTTCGGCGGATGCAGCGCCGGCTCGGTGACGAAGCTGTAAGCGCCGTGGGTCGTGTACGCGCCGACCGGCGCGCCGTGGGAGCCCGCGAACGCAGTGTCGAGCGCGACGAAACCGGCGAGCACCACGACGACCACGATCGCCAGACGCCGCGCCGAGGGCAGCGCCGCACCGGCAGGGTTGGGCAGCGCCGTGAACGTCACGACCGCCGCCGCCGCGGCGAGGCCACCGCCGATCAGGTACGCGAGGCGAAAGCCGTCCGTCAACGACTGAGCCACACCGTGGCCGTCGCCGATCAGGTGGCTCGAGCGCGAGGTCGCGAGCGTCACGAGGATCGCCAGCCCGAGCCCGCCGCCGATCTGACGCGAGGTGTTCACGAGACCCGAGGCGAGCCCCGCCTGTCCCTCCTTGGCGCCCTGCGTCGCGGCGATCGTCGAGGGCACGATCGACATCGCGATCCCCGCCGCGGTGAGCAGCCCGGGGAGCATGATGTAGACGATCGGGCTGCCGCTCGAGCCGACTTTCGCGAGCAGCAGCATCCCGCCGGTCAGCATCACGAGGCCCCCGCCGAGCACCGCGCGGACCCCGAAGTGGCTCACGAGCCTGCCCGTGCGCGAGGCGACGGCCATGATCACGAGCGTCATCGGCAGGAAGATCAGACCGGTGTGCAGCGGCGAGAGGTACAGCACCTGCTGCAGATACAGGGAGCTGACGAACCACATCGGGAACAGCGACGCGCTGAACAGGAGCACGATGTTGTTCGCGACCCGCAATGGCTTGGTCAGTTCCTTGAAGGGGATCAGCGGTTCGGAGGCGAGGCGCAACTCGATCACGACGAACACGACGAGCAGCGCGATGCCGACGGCGATCGGGCCGAGCGCGGCGAGCGTACCGAGGCCGGCGAGACCCGCTTCGACGATCCCGAAGACGAGCACCATCTGGCCGATCGTCAGCGTCAGCGCCCCGGCGAGGTCGAAGCTGCGGGAGCCTGATCCGCGACGGCGCTCGCTGACGACCGCGTAGGCCCCGATCGCGGCCGCGATCCCGATCGGGGGGTTGATCAGCAGCACCCAGCGCCAGGTGAGCTCCTGGGTGATGATCCCCCCGAACAGCATCCCCGCGGCGCCGCCGAGGCCGTTCATCGCCGCCCACGCGCCGATCGCACGGTGCAGCTGCGGGCCGGGCGCGAACGAGGAGGTGATGACCGCCAGCGAGCACGCCGCCATCAGCGCGCCGCCGAGACCCTGAACCGCGCGCGCGGCGACGAGCGTCACGCGGTCGGGCGCGAGACCTCCGGCCAGCGAGGCGAGCGCGAACAGCAGCAGCGCCAGCACGAACATCCGCCGCTGGCCGAAGTGGTCGGCGGCGCGGCCGCCGAACATCAAGAAGCCCGCGAACGTGATCGCGTACGCGTCGACGATCCACTGCAGTTCCGGCGCGGAGAAACCGAGGCTCGACTGGATCGAGGGCAGCGCGACGTTGACGATCGACAGGTCGAGGATCACCATGAACTGCGCGACGCAACAGACGACCAGCAGCCACGTCGTGCGCGAGCGCAGGCCGCCCCCGGCCGGCTCGGACTCGACCGGCTGCATCCCGGGGCCGGCCGGAGCCACGGTGCTCATGCGCCTCGTCCAACCGGCAAGCGATGATGGGTACGCCTGGTAGTGTGCGCCTCCAAGTTTGCGAGCGAGAACAGGAGGCTGGCCGATGAAGCGAACGTCACTGGCCGCCATGCTAACGCTGCTGGCCACGATCCCGGCCACGCTGGCGGTGGCGGGGTGCGGCGGCAAATCGAGCACGACCGGCAGCTCCCAGACGACGCCCGCGACGACGTCCTCGACGAGCACCACCACGAGCGCGCCGACGACGAGCACGCACAAGAAGGCCGCGAAAACGCCCGGCTACTGAGCGTCGCGCTCACGATCAACTGCCGGTGCCCGGCAGCGCGGAGTCATAGCTGCCGACCCGCGCCGCCGGCGAGGTCCCGAGCACGCGGCCGGCGGAGTCGAGCGCTTGGACCGCCGCATAGGCGTACTGCTTCGGCAGGATCGTCGAGCTTTCGAAGCCGGCCGCCGCGATCGTCGTCCGCGGGGTGAGTGACTTCGGATGCTCTCCCGCGAGCACGCGCCAGGAGGCGACTTCGGTCGCGCCGTTCCAGCTCACGTGCACGATCGTCTCTTCGCCGGTGTTGTTCAGGTTGGCCACGACCGCCGGCGGGCTCGACGGACGCCCGCTCCAGGGGAAGCGAAAGCCACGGTAGGAGATCTCTTCGTAGGAGAGGTGGGCGTCGAACAGCAGTGCGCCGTCGGGCTCGTACTCGCTGATCTGCGGCACGCCGCCGTACTCGACGAGCGTGTTGCCGTCTGAGAGCGTCTGCATGTTGCCCTGGCTGGCCGCCAGCAGCGGCGGATTGGGGTGCGTGTAGGCCTTGGTCAGTGTCGCCGTATGCGCCCTCAGGTCCAGCCGGATCCGCAGGGCGCGCGACTGTTCGTGGACCGGCGGGTTGGAACCGTCGTCGTACAGGGTGACTTCCCCGTTCGGAAGCACGCGGCCGTCGTGCTGCCAGGCGGTCTTCGTGCCCGGCCCCATCTTGAACGAGCTCTTCAAGCCGCCAAGACGCCAAAGAATCTTGCCGCTGGCGCCTGCGAGCTGGTAGGTCGCCCAGGTGCTCCGCGCCGAGATCAGAATGTTCCCGTCGGGCTCCGGATCGATCGAATTGAGATGAAACCAGTCCCATGGCGTCCCCTTCGGCGGGGAGGTCTCGGACTCGGCGACCGCGACGTGGTCGAGGGCGTGCCATTCCCAGCGCACGAGGCCGGTCTTGACGTCGATCTCCTGCACGGCGGCGTCGACGAGCGCGCCCTTCGAGGATCCTTCCGCGGCGGTGAGGTCGCAGCGGATCGGGTTGTAGGCGGTGATGTAGGCGACGTCGCGCGGCGCGATCTGAAGCTCGTGCAGGTCGGCCTTCAGCCCATTGCCGCCCTTGACGGTCGCGACGTGTTCGTAGCTGGAGTTGAGCACAACGTCTTCGCCCTGGCCGAAGCCCAGCGAGAGCACCTTGCCCTGCCAGTAGGTCAGGTCGCGCTTGCCTTCGTAGCTCTGCACGTTCAGATCCTCGGCCGTCAGCCCGCCCGAGAATTGGTCGAACCACACGAGCTTGCCCTGCGGCGTGTAGATCAGCGGCCCGTAGGCGCCGGGGCCGGGACCGTTGGTCGTGAAGATGTCCCCCGCCGCGGGGTCGCGATCGGGTGTCGTGACGGTCAGAATCGGGGCCTTCACGCCGGGCAGCGTGTCGAAGCTTTCCTGGTCGGCCGGCGATGCGGGCGGGTTCTTGTATGCAGGTATGTTCGCGGTCGGGTACGGGGTGTCGACGCGGAAGCCGAACGCGATCTGCCTGCCGGGGCCTCCGCCGCCCGCGCCTGCTGACGCCGACCCAGACGCCGATGCCGACTCAGACGCCGATGCTGACCCAGACGCCGGGCCGATCACGGCGTGCACGAGCACGCGCTCGCCCGGGTCAAACGGCTTGTCGGGCACGAAGCTCGCGCCGTCGCCCTGCGAGTAGGCCTCAAGGCGCCCGGCGTGGGAGCCGCTGTGCTCACCCACAACCGAGACCACTTGGATCTGCGCTGCCGGCACGCCGAGAAAGCTGATCTGCGTCGCCGCGTTCGCCGTGTCGGTTTCCGGCGCCGGCGAGACGTCGACCGGGACGCCGGCGAGCTTCGCGCTGCGGTCGAGCGTCGACGGCAGGCACGCCGGCGAGGCGCCGCTCTGGGCCGAGCTCCCCGAACCTGCTGATCCCGAACCGCCGCAGCCGGCCAGCACGACCGCGGCCGCGACCAGCGCGACGAGGACGACCAGCGCGACGATAGGCCCGTTCCGTTTCATTCAGAGTCAACCCTTCGGCTCCGGTACGGAGCAGACCATCGAGTCGAATGTGCACGATACCGCCGCAAACCGCCCACTTCCTGCGCAGATGCGGCGGGCGGGCCGATCTTTACCAACTTCTTCGCCCTAGGCGACCTCGAGCACCAGCTTGCCGTCGTTCTCACCGGAGAACAGGCGCAGGAGCGCGTCGTTGAAGCTCTCCAGGCCGGTGACGATGTCCTCGCGCGAGGAGAGCTTGCCGGCGGCATACCAGCCGGCCATCTCGCGCAGGCCCTCCGGGTAGCGGTCGTAGTAGTCGAGGATCACGAAGCCGGTCATCGACGCGCGGTTGACGAGCAGCGAGAGGTAGTTGGACGGACCGGCCATCGCGCCGGTCGCGTTGTACTGGGAGATCGCGCCGCAGATCACCACGCGCGCGTGCCGCGCCAGGCGCGCGAGCGCGGCGTCGAGGATCTCCCCGCCGACGTTGTCGAAGTAGACGTCGATCCCCTGCGGGCAGTGCTCGCGCAGAGCCGCGGCGAGGTCCTGGGACTTGTAGTCGATCGCCGCGTCGAAGCCGAGCTCCTCGACGATGTAGGCGCACTTCTCGGGGCCGCCCGCGATCCCGACGGCGCGGCAGTCCTTCAGCTTCGCGAGCTGGCCGACGACCCCGCCGACCGCGCCGGCGGCGCCGGAGACGACGACGGTCTCACCCGCAACCGGCTTGCCGATGTCGAGCAGACCGAAGTAGGCGGTCATACCGGTCATCCCGAGCGTGCTCAAGTAGACGGGCAGCGGCGCCAGCGTTGTGTCCAGCTTCTGCAGCGCGGCGGCGGGCGCGACGGCATAGCTCTGCACACCGAGCAGGCCGGTGACGAGATCGCCGGGAGAGAGCGCGGGATCGTTGGAGACGACGACTTCGCCCGCGGCGAGCGCGCGCATCACCTCGCCGACGCCGACCGGCGGGATGTAGGAGGGCGCGTCGCTCATCCAGCCGCGCATCGCGGGATCGAGCGAGATCAGCAGCGTCTTCACGAGCGCCTCGCCCTCACCGGGCTCGGGGACGGGCTCCTCGGTGTAGCGCCAGTCGCTCCCCTTCGGCAGGCCGACGGGACGGGCGGCGAGGCGGCACTGGCGGTTCATGAGGTCCATCGTCGTCCTACCCTTCGTGTTGGAATGCCCGAGCGGCGCCCGCGCGTGATGAACGGTACATACTCTCTCGACATGGCCAGACTTCAGATCTCGATCCTCGTCGCACTTCTCGCCGTTGCAGTAATGCCGGCGCAGGCGCTCGCGGGGAAGAAGCACGTCGCATCGAAGGCGGACATCGCCGCGACGCGGGCCTACATCGCGGCCGACTACGCGCTCGTGCACACGGCGCGGGTCAACCTGAAGACCGGCGAAGCGGCGCTCGAAAGCCTGCGCCAGACGATCAGCGACGAATGCCCGAAGGCGGCCGCGGCCTCGCCCGAGAACACAGCGGCCGAACACCTGAGCAACGAGGTCGTCGGCGCGATGGGAGTCGTCTTCATCCGCTCCGACGTCCAGGCGGTCACAGCCTTCGCCGCGGCGGTCACGCCGCTGCGCTGGAGCAACGCGAAGCTCACCCGGAAGGTCGTGGTCTACGCCGACAAGCTGAAGGCGCTCGCCGCGCTCCAAGAGCCGGACGTGTGCGGCGACGTGCGCGCATGGGCCGCGAGCGGCTACAAGACGCTGCAGTCGGCGACGACGCAGTTCGACCGCGAATACAGCGCGAACGACGTCGGCATCGGCGAAGTCCCCGCGCGCCTGCTCGCGCCATCTGAGAACGCGCACGAGCACGCGCAGCTGTCGTTGACGAAACAGTCCGAAAACGAACTCGTCGAAGCCGAAGCGCGTGCCGTCGAGCCCTGGTCGAAGATCCTCGACGCGCTCGATCTGCAGCCGTAGGGGGCGCCGGCAGGTCGCTCGCTACCCTGGTGAGCTAGCCGCTTGCGGAGGCAGCTATTTCGCCGCGAGCCCGCCGGGCAAGCGCACGCATGACAGCAACCGAAGACCGCACGCATCCCAATCTGATCCTCGCCGTGCTCGCGCTCGGCGGGCTCGCATACGCGATGCTCAGCTCGGCCGTGCTGCCGGCGCTGCCGACCTTTCAGCACGCGCTGGGAGCGAGCGAGACCGGTGTCACATGGCTGCTGACGGCCTACCTGCTCGCCGCCTCGGTCGGCACCGCGATCCTCGGGCGCCTGGGCGACATGTACGGCAAGGAGAAGATCCTGCTGTGGACGCTTGTGATCCTCGCCGCGGGCACGCTGCTGTCGGCGGTCTCGAGCTCGCTGGCGGTGATCGTCGTCGGGCGCTTCATCCAGGGCGCCGCCGGCGGGATCTTCCCGCTCGCGTTCGGGATCGTCCGCGACGAGTTCCCGCGCGAGAGGGTCGCCGGGAGCATCGGCCTGCTGTCGGCGATCCTCGGCGTCGGAGGCGGCGTCGGGATCGTGCTGTCGGGTCTGATCATCGAGCACCTCGACTACCACTGGCTGTTCTGGCTGCCGCTGATCCCGACGGTGTTCGCCGCGGTGGCGACGTGGCGCTTCATCCCCGAGTCTCCGGTCAAGCAGCCCGGCCGGGTGAACTGGCTCGCCGCGACGCTGATGACGATCGGCATGTCGATCGTGCTGATCGCGATCTCGGAGACGACGAGCTGGGGCTGGGGCTCTGCGAAGACGCTCGGGCTGCTCGCCGTCGGGCTCGCCGTCACGGTCGCCTGGATCGCGGTCGAGGTTCGCAGCAGCGAACCGCTCGTCGACATGACGATGATGCGGATCAAGGGCGTGTGGACGACTAACGCGTCCGCGTTTCTGCTCGGCGCGGGCATGTACGCGTCGTTCATCGTGATCCCCCAGATCGCCCAGCTGCCGAAGAGCACCGGGTTCGGGTTCGGCGCCTCCGTCGTCGTCTCCGGTCTCTACCTGCTGCCGACGACGATCGGGATGACGATCCTCGGCCTGTCCGCCGGGCGGATCTCCGCGCGCTTCGGCTCGCGCGCGGCGCTGCTGGCGGGGACTGCGTTCAGCACGGCGTCGTTCGCGCTGCTCGCCGTCGCGCACAGCCACCCCTACGACCTGCTGATCGCCGCCGGGCTGCTCGGGGTCGGCGTCGGTCTCGCCTTCGCGGCGCTCGGCAACCTGATCGTGCAGGCGGTCTCCCCTCACCAGACCGGCGTGGCGAGCGGCATGAACACCGTGATGAGGACGCTCGGCGGAGCGCTCGGCGGCCAGCTGTCGGCGACGTTCATCGCCGGAAACGTCTCCTCCGACGGGCTGCCGACCGTGACGGGCTTCACCCAGACCTTCTGGATGGCGACCGGCTTCCTGCTGATCTGCCTGCTCGCGGGCCTGCTCGTGCCGAAGGTGGGGACCGCGGCTGCGGAAGCCGGACAGCCATCCGCGGAGGGCGAGATGCCCGAGGGAACAATCGGGATCGCAGCGGCCGCAGATGGCGCCCAAGCCTGATCCAGTGCTCGCCTCGATCCCCAGCCCGTCGGCCAACGGGTTCCACGTCGGCCCGCTGTTCTTCCACTTCTACGGGCTCTGCTACGTCCTCGGCATCACCGCCGCGGTGATCCTGACCCGCAGGCTGTGGCGCGAGCAAGGCGGCGATCCGGGCCTCGTCTACACGGTCGCGCTGTGGGGCGTGCCCGCGGGCATCCTCGGCGGCCGGCTCTACCACGACGCGACGAGCTGGAACGAAGTCCCGCACACCTGGTGGGGATGGCTGGCGATCTGGCAGGGGGGTCTCGGGATCTGGGGCGGGATCGCCGGTGGCTTCCTCGGCGGCTTGATCCCGCTGCGCCGCCACCGGGTGAGCGTTGCGCGGTTCATGGACGCCGCCGCCCCGGGCCTGCTCGTCGCGCAGGCGATCGGGCGCGTCGGCAACTACTTCAACCAAGAGCTCTTCGGCGGCCCGACGAACCTGCCCTGGGCGCTGCAGATCGGCCCCGTGCATCGGCCGCCCGGCTATCTGGGCTACGCGACCTTCAATCCCACGTTCCTGTACGAGCTGATCTGGGACCTCGCGCTCGCCGCCGCGCTGGTCTGGCTGATCCGCCACCGGCAGATTCGCGCGCCGGGCATCTTCGCGCTGTACGTGACCGGCTACTCGGCTTTCCGCATCTTCGAGGAGCTACTGCGCGTCGATCCCGCGCACCACTTCCTCGGCGAGCGCCTGAACTTTTGGGTCGCGAGCCTGCTCATGCTCGCCGGCTTCGCCTGGTTTCTCTACACGCAGCGAAGCGCCGATCGCACGGCCGGGACCGGGCCCGGGGCCGGGACCGAACAGACCCGAGAACCGCCGCTGACGGGGCCCCCGCAGGGTGGACTGGCGTAGTCGATCCTCAAGCGGGCGCACGCAGTCGACGGGCGGCGAGCTCGTCCTCTTGGAAAGGCAGCTCGTCGATGACGCCCGCCTCCGTGAAGGCGCGCTGGACGAACAGCGACCCGGGAATCAGCACGAGGCCGCGTCCCTGTCGTTTGCTGAGACGGCAGCGGAAAGCGATCACCGCCACGCCGATCGGGTCGATCTGCGTCAGCTGACGTAGATCCAGCGCGATACTGGTGACACCCTCTTCGAAGAGGCGTTCCATCTCCACTTCGAGCGTGTGCGCAGAACGGTGAGTCAGCTCACCCGTGAGGATCAGCGTGTGCGTCCAGATGCTCTCGCTCTCCGCCAGCGGATGGGGCTGCTTCCGAGTGGGCCATGCGCGCCTATCCCTGTCGAAGGCGGCGCTCCCGTCGCTGGCTGTGTCCGCGCGTATTACGACCAGTCTCGTTGTGCTCTCGTTGCTTGTACTGATGCTTCCTGTAGACGTCCTCGAATGAGCTTCCATCGCGTACTGCTCCTTCCAAGAGGGGCTTCGAATTGATTGCAGTGGGCCCCGATCGCGAGATCGGGGCCGAGGCGAAGCGACCGGGAGGAGCTAGCCAGGCCGCTCTGGAATCAGAACGAAGAACGCCGTGAGCCACGGCTGAAACGAAAGTCGCAGGCGGCGGAGCGCGAGCGGGGCACCCGGCAACAGGTGACCCGTGAACGTCGTGAACCCGGAGAGCGCGATACCGGCGCCGCCCCCGGCCGCCCCGCCAAAGGTCCCATTCGGAGCGGGCCCGGGCGAGGGACCGATCGGACTGCTGCCGCGGGGGGAGCCGCCGGAGTGGCCACCCAGCCGCGCACTCATGCTCGAGCTCGCCTCACCGGACAACCCGTCGACCAAGGCCGCCGAGACCGAGAGCAGACCTGGAGGACCATCCAGCCCGCCGGCCGTGTCGGTCAGGGACAAGCCCAGGCCGCCGAGCGCACGATTGAAGCTCTCGGCGCGCTGCGCGGCGATCATCCTCCGCGCGAGCGCCACGGCATCGGCCGAGCTTGTGAGGGAGGTCGCCTGGCTCTCGCCAGAGATCATCGGGAAGGTCGTTGTGAGCGGCCCGTTCGGGGCGCTCGAGACTTCCGGGCCGACCGCGGTCGCTGGGTTGTTACCGGCCGGCGCCACGCCCTGCCCAGCCGTGGCGGTTACTTGCATGGCTTCCTTGATCGATTCGGCGACGGGTGCTTCCTTCGCTTCTTTGATCGGTTCGACGGCCGGCGCTTCCTTGACTTCCTTGATCGCTTCGAGGGGAGGCAAGGCTTCCGGCGCCGCTTCGACGACCGGCGCGAGAACCGGAACTTCCGGGGCGGACTCGACGACCGGCGCGAGCACCGGAACTTCCGGGGCGGATTCGACGACCGTTTCAACGGGAGCGGGAGCTTCCTGAGCCGTTTCAACGACCGGCGCCACCGGAGAAGGCTGTTCCGGAGCCGGTTCGGCGGCCGGCGCCGACGCTTCGGCAGTTGGTTCAGCCGCCGGTGTCGAGGAGGTTTCTGGAGCAGGTTCGGCAGCCGGCGCCGAAGACGAAGCCTGGGGGGCTGGTTCAGCAGACGCCGGCGGGGACGCTTCCGGGGCTGGTTCAGCAGCGGCCGGCGATGACGCTTCCGGAGCTGGTTCAGCAGCCGAGGCAGGAGACGAGACCTGGGGAGCCGGTTCGGCAGACGGCGGCGATGACGCTTCCGAAGCAGGTTCAGCCGACGCCGCGCGGGCACTCGCGGCGATGAGGAGTATCCCGAGCAGCACCAGGGTGACCACGACTGCACAGAGGGGGCCTCTGGCCGGAGTCCGGGCGAGGATCCGAAGCGTGTTTGCGCTGCCGGTCATCGCCAGCCGGCCGCGCGAAAGGCTTCGTCGGGGGGGTCAAAGCGGAACCGCTCGCCGGCGTGCTCTGGGGTCGCCACCTGACGCTCGGCGCGCCGGCTCGCCGCGAGCCACTCGGTCAAGGCGAGGGCACTGTTGCGATCACTGAGCGCGGCGAGGCGAAACATGCTCAATCCGAGCACGGCGATCGCTACCACCAAAGCACTTGCGATCAGAACAAAGAGCATCACTACCTAAGGCTACGCAATCGGGAAGGCATGCGCTCCACCACCTCGTCGGGTCAGGCGTGAGGCGCGCGGACGCATTGCCGCCCGTCCGCATAAGAGCCGGTCCCGTGCACGAGCAACAGTGGCGGCCCGATCCCTGCTCCTCGTAGTGCAGGAACGCCCCATTCACCATCTCACTCGCCGTCACGCTCGTGTGCCAACTGCGAGCAGGTACTCCATCTCAAACCGCGCATCTCCCGGGGTACCGCGGTTCCACTCGTCGCAGAGCTCGTCCAGAGCGGCATCGAGCTCTGCCCCGCGTCCGGCCTTGGCGGCATTCGCACGCGCCGCGATCGTCGGACCGTACCGCGCCTTGAAGTGCTCGCCGAAATCACGCGGGTGCTCGAAGACGCTGACCTCCAACGCGTCACGCTCCAGCAAACCGAAGTCGACGTGCTCGCCAAACAGTTCGGCGATGTGTTGCTCGCTGCCCCACAGCGGCGGCGGCTGTGCACCCGGCGGCGGGGCGGGCGCAAACGGCCCCATCGTCCTGAACAGCGCGCCGACCAGCCCCTCGGGAGTCCAGCTCAGTAGCCCGACCTTGCCGCCGGGGCGACACACGCGGATGAGCTCATCGGCGACCTGCTGGTGGTGCGGGGCGAACATCGCGCCGATCGAGGAGATCACGACATCGAACGACTCGTCCTCGAACGGCAGGCGCTCGGCGTCGGCCTGCACCCACTCGAGGGCCAGCCCTTCGCTCTCAGCACGGATGCGTCCAACCTCGAGCAGCTCGGGGGTCAGGTCGCCGGCGGTGACCTGCGCACCGGCCTTCGCCGCCGGTATCGACGCGTTGCCGGTCCCGGCTGCCACGTCCAAGACAACGTTGCCGGGGCCGATGCTGCATGCCTCCACGAGCCGCGGCCCCAGCGGAAGCAGGAACGTTTCGACCATATCCGGATAGTCACCCGAGGCCCACATCGCGCGATGACGTGCCTTCAGCTCAGAATCAGACATCGCGATTCACTCCCCGGTCGAAGGGTCGATGACCGTCGAGACCTTGGAGATGCGGTTCGCGGGGAAGGCGCCGCAGCGGGCGTGCTCGTAGAGGATGTCCTCGTCGGGAGCGACGTAGACGCAGTAGATCTTGTCGTCTGTGACATAGCTCGTGAGCCAGCGAATGTCCGGGCCGAGCTCGCCGATCACCTTGTTGGACGTCGCCGATATTCCCTGCAACTCCTCGGCGCTCAGGCTCCCCGCTCCGGGAAGCTCGCGCTCGATCACATACTTGGGCATTGTCTCCTCCTGTCGATGGTTGACCAGCACTCGCTAACATACTGACGGTACCCATCATGCATACCCAGAGTACGAATGTCAAGAGCAAGAAGGCGCGGCAAGGCGAGGCGACCCGCCGCGCATTGCTCGACGTCGCATGCAAGCTGTTCGGCGAACAGGGCTACACGGCGACCTCGATCGACGATGTCGCGCACGCCGCGAACGTCACGAAGGGAGCCTTCTATCACCACTACGGCGGTAAGCAGGAGCTGTTCGCGGGCGTCTACGAACAGGTCAAGCGCGAGGTCTCCGAGCGCGTGGCGGCAGCGTTCTTGGAGCCCGATCCGTGGGTCGACCTATGCGCGGGATGCCAGGCGATGCTCGACGCCCACCTCGACCCGCGCGTGCAGCGCATTGTGCTCCAGGACGCGCAGGCAGTGCTCGACGCGGAGACCATCCGCCGTGTGGACAAGCGCTACGGCGCGGTCGTCCTGCGCGGCGCGCTGCGGCGCGCGATCCGCGCCGGCGTCATACGTCCGCTCCCCTTGAAGATCCTCGCATTGATGCTCACCGGGGCGATCCTCGAAGGGTGCATGGCCATCGCCGACAGCGATGACACGGCCCGGGCCCGGGAGGACACGGGCACAGTGCTCACCAGCCTGCTCGAGGGTCTTCAGCCACACCGCCGACAGACACAGACTACTACGTCAGCCTGCTGACCGCGGCATCGATGCACGGGGCCGCACACCAGACACCGCAGGTCTTTCAGGTGATGGTCGACCGGCACGTCGCCGACCGCGACATCGAGCGGGTACGCCTGCGTTTCTACGCCAACGAGCATCTCGGCAAGATGGCGACCGAAGAACGTCGAGTCGACACCGGCCGCATGCACCTCGCGACCGGTAAGACGACGCTTGTGGATCTGGTTGTCCATCCCGACGACGCAGACCCTTGTATGGCTCTAGCAAGCCATATTTGGTGGCAGAAACGTGTCCCAGATCACCTCAGATTTGCGGAGCTCGGGACATATTTCGGGACGCGGGTCGCCGGGGCACAGCCCCCTTCATTCTCGATGGAACGCACGTGGCCACGATGGGAGAGTCGGCATGAACCCTAGGATCGAGGTGCCGCGTCAACGTCAAGCCAACGTAGTGTCGCGGGATCCCATGACCCACGTGCTGTCCCTGCAAGCACCGGATCGATGAAGAGGCCGACGGTCTCGAGCGCGCTCGGAAGGTCGCGCTCTTTCAGATGGGGGACATCGCGTGCGACTCCCGCGTAGCCCCTTGGCCAATCGCGCCCGGTGGGTGCGGCGATGCGGCTGGGCAGGACGAGGCCGCGGCGCTCGGCCTCGGAGGAAAGCCCTGTCGTCAGTTCTGTGGCGTCGATAGTTGCAGTGTGAGCGAACACCACCAGGTCGGCCAGGTCGCGAAAGCGCGTGCTCCCCTCCTTCACCCCGCTGGCGCGCTCGTGCAGTTCGAGCAGCGCACAGACCTTGTCGGCTACGTGGTCGGCGACGGGATACGCGCGATAGTTCGTCGACGGTAGGCCCGGCAGGTCGAGGGCTACGAGCGGCGGGACGGCATCCGGAGTCATCGTCATGGAGCGATCGATCACGAGATCGACATGGAACTTCGCGAACTCCCGGATGCCGAGGAACGCGACGACATCCACCCGCATCGCGCCTGCGCCTTGCACGATCTGTCTGCCGGGACTCAGCGTGAAGCTGAAGTAGTCGTCCAGATCGAGGGCAGCCGCGGCCTGCAGCGCCTGCTCCGCTTCGCTCAATCCGCCGGTGCGACTGAGTAGATCCACGTCTCGTGTATGCCGAGCAACGCCTTCGAGACGAGCGAGCATCGCGGTGGCCCCCTTGAGCACCCACCGCTCAGGGTCGCTGGTGAATACTCGACATAGAAGACGGTCGTAGGCGAACTGCCGCAGAAGATCGGTCAGCTCGATGCCACGATCACGCGCCAACGGCCGGAGGCGGTCGGTGATCGCGAGACGGAAGGCGCGCGGGTCGCTGTATTGGCTAGGACTCATCGCCTCGCGCGATGGCAACCATTTCGCCCCGATCCGAGTAGTCGGCCAGCGTCAGGAGATGCTCCAGCAGCGCCACGCCGTCCCCCCGACGAAACCCGAAGCGCGCCGCATACGGTCCGACACATTCGGCGATAGTCCCGGGGTAGTCGAGCACCCGATGGACGACCTCCGCGGTGATCTGGGCCACGCTCGCGGGCTCGACATGATCGTCCAGCAGGTCGGCGATCATCCGTCCGGCGCGGGTGATGGGGAGCCCGTGCAGCAGAATCCACTGCTCGTCAGGCACCAGGCCGCGGTGCAGGCGTACATCGGTCCGGCGGGTCTGGCGGCGAACCGGAAGCGTGAGCTCATGCACGTCGGCACGCAGATCGCCGACTCCGTACAGAGACGCCGCGGAGGCGTGCGACACCAAGGCGACGCCGGGCATGCGGACCCGCTCCCATGCCGGCACACCCGGTTCAAGTTGAAGCCAGGCGGCTCGCAACTCGACGTGGTCCGGCTCGGCTGTGCCTCGGACCCGATAGACACCGTGCGCAACACGCTCGAGCAGCCCGTCGTCCGTGAGCCGTGCGAGCGAGCTCGCCCCGACACTGACCTGATGGGCCTGCTGGCGCGTACAAAGACCCCACTGCCCCTCGGCGACGTCAAACAGGCGTTGTAACGGACGAGCCATACTGCAAAATATAGCATTTTTGAGTTACTTTGCAGAGCCCTTTACTGGGGAAACCTGCGAAAGTGGCCGCAATCGAGCTACTTTGCAGAACTTCTGTGTAGGGCTCGTGAGACGACGCTGGGCGCATCCATCCAGACGACGCAGGCGTGTTTAGTAACGTCGCCACGGTGCCTGCGCCACCCATAGATGAGATTGTCCCGCTGCGCCCGCAGGCACCACCCTATGTTCACCGCAAGCCGACTCCGGGACTCGAACCCGGGACCCCCACTTTACGAGAGTGGTGCTCTACCAGCTGAGCTAAGTCGGCGCGCCTTACTGCATTACGAGTGAAGTGCTCTACCAGCTGAGCTACGTCGGCGCGGGGACGGATGCTAGCGACGCCGGCGCCGGTGGGGATTCTTATGACGCTGCCCCGGCGCCCACACGATCCAGCGTGGTCAGCTCCGCCAGCAGGGACTCGCCGTGCTTCTCGCAGAACGTCGGGCCGATGCCACGGATCTCGATCAGCTCGTCGAGGCTCTCCGGGCGCCGGCGCAGAATCTCCTCGAGCACGGTGTTCGGGGCAACCGTATAGGCAGGCTTGCCTTCAGCCCGCTCGAAGCGCCAGGTTTTCAGCACTTCGAACTCCCCCTCGTCGACGGGCTCGGCAGGCTCCTCGGGTGCTGAGCCTGGGGCTCCGAGGGCGTCTATCGTCCCCACCGCGCCGTCCGCGCCACCTCCGCCCGTGCCGGCTCCACCCACCGCGCCACCTCCGCCTGTGCCGTCGCCACGCCCGGCGCGCGCACGCCCGCCACGCCGGCGGGACACCTCTATGGGCTTTGCCTGCAATGCCCGCTCGAGCTCCGGGTCGGGGTCGCACACGTCGCAGCAACGCCCCTCGGGCGCACCCTCCTGGGAGTCGCCGAAATGATCGAGGATCTGGCGTCTGCGACAGCGCTCGCCGCTTGACATGTAGCGCTCGATCGAGCGATACGCCTCCCAGCCGCGGTCCTTCGCGGCCCTGATCGCCTGGTAGGCCTTGCGCGGCGAGCCCTGGCCTGTGAGCCGTACCCGCAGCCCGCCGCCGGCGCCAGGCGCCAGCTCGACCGCGCCCGCGCGCTCGGCGATCGAGAGCAGGACCCGATCGCGCTCAGCCAGCTCGCCCGGCGCAATCGCAACCACATCATCCTCCGCCCCTCGTCGCAGGCCGGCGACATAGCGCTTGACGTCTTCGACGCTCGTCTCGCGCTCGTTGATGAACCTGATCAGCCGCCCCAAGTCCATTCGGGCCGCGAGCAGCAACGCCCGCGCCGGGCGTCCATCGCGCCCTCCCCGGCCGGCCTCTTGGTAGTAGGCCTCGAGGCTCGTCGGCAGCGCCCAGTGGGCGACCGTCCGCACGTCCGCCTTGTCGACGCCCATCCCAAACGCGTTCGTCGCCACCACCACCTCGGCGCGCCCCGCCATGAACGCCTCCTGGCTGGCCCGGCGCGCGTCCGGAGTCATGCCCGCGTGGTAGCGGACCGTCTCGATCCCCGTCCGCTCGGCGATCAGCGCCGCCACCTCGTCGGTGTCCTTGCGCGTGCCGCAGTACACGATCGCCGGGAGCGATGAAGTCCCGCCCGGCGCGCCCGCCTCTGCACCGGCCCCTCCGAGCACGTGCAGCAGCGCCGCCCGCTTGCGCGCGACCGCACCCTTGCCTTCGACGCTGACGACGTCGAACGCGAGGCTGGGGCGGTCGAACCCGGAGCGGATCGAAAGCCAGTCGCGCAGCCCCAGCCGCGCGGCGATCTCCTCGGCCACGCGCGGGGTCGCGGTCGCGGTCGCTGCCATCACCGGCGGCCGACCGAGCGATTCGATCGCGCTGTGCAGGCGCAGATAGTCCGGCCGGAAGTCGTGGCCCCACTCCGCCACGCAATGCGCCTCGTCGACCACAAACAGCGCCACCTTCCGCTTCGCCAGCGCCTCGCGGAAGGCGCGCGAGGCAAAGCGCTCCGGCGCCGCCAGCACGAGCTGTGTCTCGCCCGCCGCGATTTCCGTGAGCGCCTGGGCATTGTGGCCCTCCTCCATCCCCGACGCGAGCATCGTCGCGTTCACGCCCGCCTCTTGCAGGCGGCGCCACTGGTCGGTCATCAGCGCGATCAGCGGGCTCACGACCACGACCAGTGGACGGCCCGGCAGGCAGTCGGTCGCCAAAGCCGGCAGCTGGTAGCACAGTGACTTGCCGCCACCCGTCGGCATCACGACCAGGCTGTCGCGCCCGTCGAGCGCGGCCTGCACCGCCTCGCGCTGACCGGGCCGGAACCTGTTCAACCCGAAACGCTCGAGTAGCGCCTCGGGGCTCGGAAGGACAGCCGCCTGGATCGATTCCTCCATCTCCCAGAAGCTACCCCTCGCCCCGGCCGGCTCGCTCTCGACGGGCGGTTCCGTCATGCCCGAGAACAACCATAGTTGCACGCAGTTGGCAAAGGCGGTATCAGCCCACGCCGCCTTTATCTTGCGATTGGCGCCCCCATGATCGACGAGTCCATGTCAGCCAAAGATGCGCGCCTTCGTCGCCTGCCAGCGACGGTATACGGGGCGCGTCGAGCGGTCGGTGCCCGGCACCGCAGCGCGATGCTCGCGCAGGGCTTCCGCTACACACACGCGCGCGCGATCGACCTCCACCGGTGTGAGCGTCACCTGGTGGCGCTCCAGATACCCTGGCAACATCCGGGCGGGGGTGACCCGCACGCCCTTGCGCCGCGCGAGCGGTTTGTCCACCCATGCGCGACTGAACACGATCAGCGGCTCCACCGGGATATCGGTCGCGCGTTCGATCGCCTTTCTCTGCGCCTGCGCTTGGCGCAGCGTGGCACCGTGCACGGCCGCCACACGGATCGGGCCGGGGTGGCTCTTCGTCTCGACCGTGAATACCCCCGCAGGCCCGATCAGGATGTGGTCGACGTTGCCCTGTCCGAGGCTCGCGTCGTGAATCACGTGCCAATCGTCGCCCGCCATCTCGTCCAGCAGCCCCCCCACCTGCTCCTCGCCGGTCGCCCCGCGGTCGTGGCGCTCGACGAGCGGCAGCACGTAGCGCAAGATCACGAACATGCCCACCAGCAACCCGATCTCCGAGCCGATGAAGCCCAGGTTGCGCAGCCCGAAGGTCCGGCCGAGACCCGCGGTCGCCACGGCCAGTACCCCCAGCGCCACGAGCGTGCGCATGCGCAGCCGCCGCACGGTCGTGCGCTCGTGCTGGCCAGGCGCACGAGCGGCGGGGTCGTAGCTCGAGTCATAGCTCGCTAGCTGCATCTCTCCCCTTGCATCGGTCTATTCGAGCCTACCCCTTAAAGGGTCGCCCACAAGCGAGAGGCAACCGGCCCGCAAACCAGGGATCACCCCAGCGGGAGCTCGCTTGCTTGCCACAATCGGCACGCGCGAAACGGTGGGTGCGTGCCGAGCGCCCCCAGATTCGACCTGAGCAACGGCGGGTCGAGAGGAGACCGAAGGAATCTCTCCCAAGAAGCGTGGAAACTCTCCGGATCTCCTAAAGCCATCGTCGCAGCCCGTCGAAGCCAAGGACAGATCGCCGATCACGTCGATCGAGGCCGAGCATGGATGCTTGCATGACCCAAGATCAGGAAATATCCCCTCCCTCCGACGTCTGCCTGCTCCTGCGGGCGCACGCCGAGCAACGCTGGCTGAACCACGAGGTCGGCCCCGTCCTGCGGCAGCTGCGCCAGCGCGATTCGCTCCCCGAAGATCAGCTGGGCGCCGCGCTCGCCTACCTCGAGGTGCTCTGGATCGAGGCCTCTCAGCGAGCCGCCGAGACCGACGCCGCATACGCCGAGCTCGAAGCTTCCGAGCGCGCCGCCAGAGCCGATGCAGCCCGCGCCGAGCCCGACGCCCCGCCCGCCAGCGGCGGATGGACGCTACCGAGCAAGGCCCGCCGCTACCGCGTGGCCGTTCTGACCCTTCGCGATGTGATCGGGCGCCAAGTCGCCTCGCTGCTCGCCGCGCCCGATGCGACCCGCCAGCACGCGAGCTACTGAGCAAGTCGACGCCCCGGTACGCTCCCGCGAATGGCGATCCGCTTCGACCTTCAATCCCACTCGAGGAACTCCGACGGCGCGCTCGAGGCCACCGAGGTCGTCGAGCGCGCCGCCCGCGCCGGCGTCGAGCTGCTGGCGCTGAGCGACCACGACACCGTCTCCGGCGTCGCCGAGGCGCTGCGCGCGGGCGAGCGCTACGGCGTGCGCGTGGTGCCAGCGGTCGAGATCTCCGCGATCGATGCCGACGCGCAAACGCCGCGCGAACTGCACATCCTCGGCTACCTGATCGACCACACCGGCCCGACCCTCACCGCACGACTCGCCGAATTCCTCGCCGACCGCGAGCAGCGCACGCTGCGAATGGCAGCCGCCCTGCAGGAGCTCGGCTTCGAGCTCGACCGGGCGCAACTGCAGGCGCGCGTCGCCGCCGGCAAGCCGATCGGGCGCCCGCACCTGGCCGAAGCGGTGCTCGACGCGCCGGGTAACGCCGCCCGGCTGAAGGAGGAGGAGATCGACGACATCGGCTCGCTGATTCGCGGCTACCTGATCGAGGGCAAGCCCGCCTTCCGCCTGCGCGAGACACCCACCGTCGCCCAAGCCATCGACGCGATCCACGAGGCCGGCGGCGTGGTCGTGTGGGCGCACCCGTTCTGGGATATCCCCGACCCCGACGAGGTGCTCGCGACGATCGACCGTTTCCGCGCGCTCGGAATCGACGGCGTCGAGGTCTTCTACGTGACCCACACCCAGGAGCAGACGACGCTGCTGGCCCAGCGCTGCGAGGAGCTCGACCTGCTCAGCACCGGCTCGGCCGACTTCCACGGACCCGAGAACCGGCTGTTCTCTAAGTTTCTCGCCTTCGACCTCTATGGCATGGAGCCAAACCTCGGTCCTCTCGCAGGCTGAGAGGACCCCCAGACCGAGGCGGACCGGACCCCTATAACGGACCCTTGTCGGACCTTATAACGGACCCTTATATAAGTAGGGTCTCCGGGGTTTTAGAAGATCTTCGACGTTCAATCCCTACGCGACCGAGCTGTCCTTATTGACGAGCCGATCTTCCAGCCTGTAGCTCAAAGCCTCCAACGCAAGCTCCTCGGACACGTTCAGAGCCAAGCGCAACCGCGTGTCCTGCACCAGCTCGACGCCCACGCGTAGGGCGAGGACATCCTGCGCATGGGCGTCCTCCGTCAGCTCGTCAATACCATCAACCGCATAGACGCACTCGGGCGCACCTTCGGCCACGCAGAGCACATCGCGCAGCCAGAGCTCGGCCAGGCGCAGCGTCAGATCGAGCGCCTGCGTGCGCGCGCGGCGTTCGGCTCGCCGGCGAGCATCCGCGCCTTCGCGCTCGTAGCGTTTGCGCTCTTTGCTCGGCACCAGCTCTAGCTCTCCTCGCAGACGCTCCTCCTCGACCTCTCCCGCGGCCACGCCCGCCGCCTTGGCGACATCGAGCGAGGCGGTCCAGCGCCGCTCTGCGGTCGACCCGCGCAGGGCCGAGCGCACGAGCTCCTCGGCGCCCGCGCGCAGAGCCTCGCCCTGCTCGCTCGCCAGACGCTCAGCCAGGCGGGTGTCACCGAGCGCCAGGCGCGCGCACGCGCGCGCACGCTCCGGCTCGATGTCCTGGATGAGGCCCTGCAAGCGCTCCGCGATCAGCGCCGGGGGCAGCGGATCGAAGCGCACCGCCTGACAGCGCGAGGCGATCGTCGGCAGCACGTCCTCGCGACGGTCGGTCAGCAACAGGAGATGGACGAACGGAGGCGGCTCCTCGAGCGTCTTCAGCATCCTGTTCGCCGCCTGATCGTTCATCGTGTCGGCTCCCTCGATCACGAACACGCGCCGCGCCGATTCGAACGGGGTGCGTGTCGCAGCGGCGACGACCGGCTCCTCGATATCGCCGACGAGCATCTCGGCGGCGCCGCTCGGCGTCACCCAGGTCAGGTCTGAATGCGTGCCGCGCGCGACCCGCTCGGCCACCGCGCCGGGATCGCGCGCTCCTTCGGCGAGCAGCGCAGCCGCAAACGCACGCGCGATCGCACGCTTGCCGGTCCCGGCCGGTCCGTGGAACAGATAGGCGTGCGACGGGGCGCCGTCGGATCCGAGGGCGGGCACGAGCACCGCGCGCGCGTGGGGATGCGCGTCGATGCCGGGGAGCGGCGACACCTGGGCGGGGGTTCTCACGGCCGTCATCGTAGAGACGCTACCGTCCCCGCCGTGGCCCGCGGCAAGCTGATCACGATCGAGGGCATCGACGGCGCCGGCAAGTCGACGCTCGCGCAGGCGCTCTCGCGCGAGCTCGCCGCGCGAGCGGCGGGGGGACGTCCAGTCGAGCTACTGCGCGAGCCCGGTGGGGTCGAGGTGTCCGAGCGGATTCGAGCCCTCGTCCAGGATCCCGCACTGGCGGTCGCGCCACGCGCGGAGGCGTTGCTGTACGCGGCCGCGCGCGCGCAACTCGTGCAGGAGCTGCTCGCGCCGCTGCTCGAGCGGGGCACGCTCGTGCTGCTCGACCGGTTCGTCGACTCCTCGCTGGCCTATCAGGGCGCCGGGCGCGAGCTGGGCGTGGAGGAGGTACGTCAGATCAACCGCTTCGCCACCGGCGATCTGGCGCCCGACTGCACGCTGCTGCTGCGGATCGACCCGGCTGTGGGTCGCGCGCGCGCTCGGGGGCGAGAGCTCGAGCCAGACCGTCTGGAGCGCGAGGGCGAGCGGTTCTTCGCCACGATTGCCGCCGCCTACGACGCGCTCGCGCGCGAGGAGCCGGCGCGGATCCGTGCGATCGACGCCGGACAGCCGCCCGCAGCGGTGATGCGCGACGCGCTCGCGGCGATCGAGGATCTGCTGTAGCCCGGGGAGAGGATTAGCATTCATCGGCAGATGGCCGCCAACACGAGCTCGACGCCAACCTTCCCGGTGCCCGCCTCGGCGAGGGTGCACCCGGCCACGACGCCGACCGCTACTGTGCCCGCCGCTACTGTGCCGACCACTACTGTGCCGACCGCGACGGCGCCGGCCAAAACGACGGTCCCGACGGCCACTACGCCGAGCTCTGCCGTTCAACCCACCACCACGGCGATCGTGGGACATCCGGTCACGCACACCGCCAAGCACTCCGAGTCGTTCTCGACGGTAGCGATCCTCGCCGTGATCCTCGCCGCGGTGCTCGTGCTCGCCTGCATCGCCTGGGCGCTCGCGCGGCGACGCGCGTTCGAGCCCCACTGGCTGCTGTCCCTGCGCCACGCGATGGCCGAGGCCGGTTTTCGTCTTTCCGCAACGTGGGCGGAATTTGCGGACTGGGTCCGTTTGGGGCACTGACACGTCCTAAAATCGAGGGTGCGTCCTCGTTTTTTTCCGCCGGTCGGGGAGAGATGATGCTCGGCCCAGACAACAGCTTCGAGTAGGCGTCGCGCGCGCCGGCACAGCGCAGAGGAGGCAGGCCGATGAACCCAGTCACGCACCCCACGACCACCCAGGAGACGACGCCCGGAGCGGGGCTTCAGATCAGACGCCTGCTCACCTCCGCAGAGCAACATCCGTTCGAGGCCGTCGAGTGGGAGACGCGCGACGCGCGCATCGGCCACGGCGAGCGGATCGCATTCGAGCAGAGCGACGTCGAGTTCCCGAAGAGCTGGTCGCAGAACGCGACGAACATCGTCGCCCAGAAGTACTTCCGCGGGCAGCTCGGCAGCCCCGCGCGCGAGCGCTCGGTCAAACAGATGATCTCCCGCGTCGCGGGCACGATCGCCGGCTGGGGGCGGGAGCGCGGCTATTTCGCCGGCGCGGAGGACGCGCAGGCCTTCGAGGACGAGCTGACCCACATCCTGCTGCACCAGATGGCCGCGTTCAACTCCCCCGTCTGGTTCAACGTCGGCTTCGAGGAGTCGCCGCAGTGCTCGGCCTGCTTCATTCTCAGCGTCGACGACACGATGGAGTCGATCCTCGACTGGAACACCAAGGAGGGGATGATCTTCCGCGGCGGCTCGGGCTCGGGGATCAACCTGTCGAACATCCGCGGCTCGATGGAGCCGCTGGCCAAGGGCGGCACCGCCTCGGGCCCCGTCTCGTTCATGCGCGGCGCCGACTCGTGGGCAGGCACGATCAAGTCCGGCGGCAAGACTCGCCGCGCCGCGAAGATGGTCGTGCTCGACGTCGATCATCCGGACATCCGCGAGTTCATCTGGTGCAAGGCCAAGGAGGAGGACAAGGCCGCAGCGCTGCGCGATGCGGGCTTTGACATGTCGATCGACGGCGAGGGCTTCAAGTCGATCCAGTACCAGAACGCGAACAACTCGGTGCGCGTCACCGACGAGTTCATGCGCGCGGTCGAGAACGGCGAGGACTGGCACCTGACCGCCCGCGCCACCGGCAAGCCGGTGGGAGAGCCGATCCCCGCGCGCGAGCTGATGCGCGAGATCGCCGAGGCCGCCTGGCGCTGCGCCGACCCGGGCGTGCAGTACGACACGACGATCAACCAGTGGCACACCTCGCCGAACAGCGGGCGGATCAACGCCTCGAACCCGTGCAGCGAGTACATGCACGTCGATGACTCGGCCTGCAACCTCGCCTCGATCAACCTGATGAAGCTCCGCCGCGCCGACGGCACGCTCGACACCGAGACCTTCGAGCACGTCGTCGATGTGATGCTGCTCGCGCAGGAGATCGTCGTCTCGCCCTCCTCCTACCCGACCGAGGAGATCGGCGTCAACGCGCGCGCCTTCCGCCAGCTGGGGCTCGGCTACGCGAACCTCGGCGCCTACCTGATGAGCGACGGGATGCCATATGACTCCGACGCCGGGCGCGGCACCGCGGCGGCGATCACGGCGCTGATGACCGGTCGCGCCTACCGCCGCTCGGCCGAGGTCGCAGCGGCGCTCGGTCCATACGAGCACTACGAGGTCAACCGCGAGGCGCACAACGGCGTGATGGCGATGCACCGCGACGCCTCCTACGCGATCCCCGACTCGACCTGCGCCGACGATGAGCTGCTCGCGGCCGCCCGGCGTTCGTGGGAGGAGGCCGTGGAGCTGGGCGAGGAGCACGGCTACCGCAACGCGCAGGCGACCGTGCTCGCCCCGACGGGGACGATCTCGTTCCTGATGGACTGCGACACGACCGGCGTGGAGCCCGACTTCTCGCTCGTGAAGTTCAAGGAGCTGGTCGGCGGCGGGCAGATGACGATCGTCAACAAAACGGTGCCGCTGGCGCTGCAGACGCTCGGCTACTCCGAGTCCCAGGTCGAGCAGATCGAGGCGCATCTGGCCGAGCACGGCACAATCGTCGGCGCCCCCGGCCTGCTCGAGGAGCACCTGCCGGTGTTCGACGTGGCCGTCGGCGCGCGCGCGATCAGCCACATGGGCCACCTGAAGATGATGGGCGCCGTACAGCCGTTCATCTCGGGCGCGATCTCGAAGACCGTGAACATGCCCCAGGAGTCGACGGTCGAGGACATCGCCGACGCCTACACGCAGGCCTGGCACCTCGGCGTGAAGGCGCTCGCGATCTACCGCGACGGCTCGAAGACCGCGCAGGCGCTGCGCACCGACGCGCAGCAGGGCAAGGACGCAAAGGAGGGCGAGGCCAACGATGGGGCGCCGGCGAACCAGGCGGAGATCGACGCGATCGTCGAGCAGGCCGTTTCGAAGGCGCTGAAGGAGGCCGGTCCCCGGCGCAAGCGGATGCCACGCGAGCGCCAGTCGATCACGCACAAGTTCTCGATCGGGGGCCACGAGGGCTACATCACCGCGGGCATGTACGAGGACGGTTCGGTCGGCGAGATCTTCCTGACCGACATCGGCAAGGAGGGCTCGACGCTGCGCGGAATGATGAACTCCTACGCCACGGCGATCTCGATCGCGCTCCAGTACGGCGTGCCGCTCGAGACCCTCGTGCAGAAGTTCTGCTACATGCGCTTCGACCCCGAGGGGATCACCTCCAACCCGGAGATCCCGTTCGCGAAGTCGATGCCCGACTACATCATGCGCTGGCTCGCCTCGCGCTTCCTCGACACCGACGTCCAGGAGGAGCTCGGCATCCTCACGCCCGCCGTGCGTGCCCGCGCGGCCTCCCAGGACACGGCACAGTCGGTCACGGCCTCCGACACGGCTGGGCCCAGTGGTTCTGCCGGCGACGGCGCCGATGCGGCGGCCGCCGACGCCACCCCCAACAGCTCGGGTTCGAGCGCATCCAAAGCAGCCGGCGGCAACGGCGGAGGCTCCAGCGCGCCGACGGCCGCGCTAACGGACACGCCCCCCGTCGTCCCGGCGCGCCTCCAGGGGCTCGACCTCGGGCCGGCTTGTAGCCAGTGCGGGGGGATGATGCAGCGCACCGGCTCTTGCTACACCTGTAGCAGCTGCGGCAACAACACCGGCTGCGGCTGACGGCCGGGAGCGCGGCGCATCTCGGCGTCCTCGCTCGCTCGTGTGCAGAGCACACGTCGCTCGCTGCGTCCTTGATCTGCTTGACTCCCGGCCGTCAGGGGCGCAGTTCCATATCCGGGCTGAACGCGTAAAGCGCGGTGAATCAGGTCGGCAGCTGGTCGGGCGCGCCGGCGGCTGCGTACTCCGCCAGAGTGACACGGTCGTCGTCGCGGCCGAGCATCGTGATGAAGACGGCGGCGAAGGCGATGCCGAAGACGAGGAACTCGGCGAAGCACATCGCGGCGCCGGCGAGGTGCTGGTCGTTGATCGCCGAGAGGCCGTAGGCGCGGGGGGCGCTCGCGTAGAGGGGGTACTCGGTCGCCGACAGCCACGTCAGCGGTAGGCACACGCAGGCGCTGGCCAGGCGGGTGAAGCCGAGCAGCGCGAGGCGCTCGCCGTTGGGGCGCAGGCGCGCGCGGGGCAACGGGTCGATGATCAGCCACCACATCGCCAGGCCCGTGTAGAAGAGCGTGGCGTGCTCGAAGGCGTGGACGACGGGGTGCTGGGCGGTGTAGTCGAAGATGCTCGGGATCGCCCAGACCCAGGTGGCGAGCATCCACAGCGGGATCGCGACCCACGGCGAGGTCAGGCGCGCGAGCCAGCGGCCGGAGGGGCGTCCCGGGGCGACCGCCGTCAGCGCGCGGCGCGAGAGGCCGAGCGGCAGGATCGGGGAGCGCAGGCCGAGGACGAGCAGCGCGGGCGCGATGTCGGAGAGGAGCACGTGCTGCATCATGTGCGCCGACAGCAGGTATTCGTCGCCGATCGGGTCCAGCGGCGAGAGCAGGGCGATCGCGATCGTCGCCAGGCCACACGCGTATGGCAGCCAATGGCCGATGCCGGGGCCCTTGTTCGAGCGGGTCGCGGCGCGCCTGTACATGCGCCAGTAGACGTAGCCCGCGCCAAGCAGCGCGAGGATCACGATCGGGCTGAAGCTCCAGGAGCCCCAGCCGGGGGCGTTGCTCATCGGGTCCCTCCGTCAGCTGTATGAGTATCTGTCCGAAAACCCCTCGGCTTACGTTCTAGTGACCGCCGAGAAGAGATCACGTGGTTTTCGGACAGTTTCTTAGTCGGGCGACGGTCTGTCTGCGGTGCGTGCGTCATGTACTGGCGGGATCCTATCGATCCTCCGCCGAGGAGCGCTGGCCGACGCCGGTTGCGGTGTGGCCACGACGGCAGACCACATCGGTCGCCGCGCGCTCGCGACCGCGGGCCCAGTGCGCACCGGCCCTCGGGGGGCCGGTGACACACCGAACAACGCGCGGGTGCGATCTAGTTGAGGCGCTTCTTCAGCGCGCTCGCCGCCGAGAATTTCGCCGCCTTGCTGGCCGCGATGTTGATCGTCTCGCCGGTCGATGGGTTACGTCCCTGCCTTGCGGCGCGCTGGCTGACGCTGAACTTTCCAAAGCCGGCGAGCGCAACCTCGCCCCCGGCCTCCAGCTCCTTGGCGATCGTCTCGATCGCCGCCTCCAGAGCCTCGCGGGCCTGACTGGCAGCCAGTCCAGTACTCGATGCGACCTGCTCAGCTAGCTCGTTCTTGGTCATGGCACTCCCTTCTCGAGTGTCGTTCTTCGCTCAGGCTAACCGCTGGCTAGGACGATTGCCCGCCAAACGGGCCGATCTGACCTCGATAGAAGCCCTAATTTCCGGGGAACTTCGCCCCGCGGTCAGGCCGAGACGCGCGCCGGGGGCACCACGCGGTGCTCCGTGACAGGCGCCTCGCGCAAGGCCGGTCTGCCCGCGGCGCACGCCGCCCAGAGCGCCGACAGCCAGCTCAGCGAGGCTAGCCCGACATGGATCCAGACCAGCTCGGTCGGGAGATGCGTCTCGTACTGGTCCAACCCCACCACGCCCTGCAGGGCGAGCAGCACGCACAGCACCGTCAGCGGGCGCTGCACAGCCGGGCCGACCTCGCGACGGCGCGCGATGAACCAGACGGCGACGGCCGCGAGGCTGAAGACGAACGCGATCTCGGCGTGGCGATGAATCACGAAGTCCATCGTCCCGCGCCCGTCGAAGTCGAGGCGATTGATCTTCTGCCCCGGCTCTCCGCCCGCGTGCGGGCCCGCGGCGGTGGCGGCGGTGCCCGCGAAGATCGTCAGCGCGCCGAGGCCCACGAGCCCGCGAATCGACCACACGAGCCTGCGATCGAGCAAGCCGTGCTGGGACGGAGCTCCCGCTCGGCCGGTGGCCCCCTCCCGTGCGCCCGCTCGGTCCGGGCCGTCGCCGACCGTTTCGGGCTCGTGCCCGGCCCGCCAGACGAGCACGACCGCCGCGACGAGAATCAGCATCGACAGCGCGAAATGCCCCATCACCCAGCCGTAGTCGAGCGCGCCTTTGACCGTCAGGCCTCCGAGCACCGCCTGCGCGACCACGCCCAGCGGCAGCAGCGCGCCCAGCCACATCAGGTCGCGGCGATACGGGCGCCGGCGCAGCGCGCACAGCCATGCCAGGCCCGCCGCGATCGACACGGGGACGGTGATCATCCTGTTCGAGAACTCGATCACGGCGTGCGTGTTCAGCGGGGGATACACGTTCCCGTAGCACTTCGGCCAGGTCGGGCAGCCGAGGCCCGAGCCGGTCAAGCGGACCGCGGCGCCGCTCAGCACGATCAGCGTCAGCGCGCCCAGCGCGACGTAGGCGACGCGCAGGTACTGCTCCGGGGTGACGGTGTAGCCGTTCGTGCGCTCGCGCAGGCGCTCCAGTCCGCTGCTCATCGCCCTAAGGATGCCAAGTCGCGCACAACCGGGGTGGAGGGCCAGATAATACGAGGGATGGATGCTCCGTTTCGATCCTCTCCCCCGGACCCGTCGCGCGCGCACGTAGTCGATGTGTGGCTAGCCGAGCTCGCGGCGAGCGACGACGGCCTCGAGGATCTGCTCTGCGCGGATGAGCGCGCGCGCGCCGCGCGAATTCTTTCCCCGCGCGGGCGGACGCTGTGGGCGCGCTCGCGGGGCTTCCTGCGGGAGCTGCTCGGGCGCTATCTGGAGCGCGATCCGCGGGAGCTGCGGTTCGTGCTCGGCGCCCATGGCAAGCCCGCTCTGGCACGCGAGGACCGAGCGCCGGGGATCGACCGGGGGCCGGAGGGGAATCTGACCTTGGGTGGGGACCTGGCCTCGGGGGAGAACCAGGCGGCAGCGGCGAACCTGCGCTTCAATCTGTCCCACTCCGGTGAGCTCGCGCTCGTCGCGGTAAGCGCCGGACGCGAGGTCGGGGTGGACGTGGAGGTCGGGGGCGGACGGGGCGACGAGCTCGCTATCGCCGCACGCGTGCTGGGGCGCACGCAGGCCGAGCGTCTGGCGGCGCTCGATCCCCAGACGCGCCGGCACGAGCTCATGCACATGTGGGTCGCACACGAGGCGGCCGTCAAGTGCCGCGGAGTCGGGCTCTTCACGCAGCCCGCGGATTCGGCGCCGCCGGCGGACTTCGCGCGGCGAGGGTGCTCGACGCAGACCGATCTGTGGACGGCCGAGCTCGACGTCGGCGGTCCCGACACCTATGCAGCCGTCGCGGTCGAGGGCGGACCCTGCGAGCTGCACATCCGAGACTGGTGCGCCTGACCGGGGGGCCCTGGCGCATCGCGCGCGCTGCCCCGGCGAGAGCGGCCCTCACCCCAGGGAGGCCCCGCCGGTGAGCGTCGCCTCGGCGATGTTCGCCAGGAAGGGCTCGCCCACTTCGCCCGGCGCGCCGGCGCCATCGCCGCCCCAGATGTAGGCCGCCGCCGGGCGCGGGCGGTCGGGCTCGGCGGGGTCTCCGCTCGGGACGTAGAGCGCGCTGTCGCTGCCTTCCGTTTCGCAGGCAGGCTCGCGGCCTTCGCGCAGTAACACCTCGTAGTAGAAGGCGTGCGCCGGTTTCGCGTTCCTGATCAGCGTGTCGACCAGCCAGGCCGCCTGGCGCGCCTGACCCGCTTCGCCGTTCTCGACCAGGTCGCCGTCGAAGTCCGTGCACATGCGCGCGGCGAGCTCCGTGAACCAGACGCGCGCGCCCGCGCCGCCGTGCGGCAGGTGCTCGCGGACGGTCCTCAGCGGGGCTTCGCTCTCCTCCCCCACCGAGTAATACGGGTGCACGCCCCAGTTCTTCGGAGTTGGGTCGAGGTGGCGCACGTACTGCTCCTCGTAGGACCCCACGCCGGGCGAGTCCTCGAAGTCGCCTGCGATCACGGTGCAGTCCCGGTGTTCTTCGGCGCACACGCGCGACGCCGCGTTCGCCAGCGCCGCGGCGCTCGCCGCCGGCTCGTGGCCCTGACCGTTCGGCTCGTTCCACGCCTCCAGCCACGCGATCGGGTGGCCGAGCGCACGCGCACGGTCCAAGATCTCCACCAGCTCGAATTCATATTCGCTGGGTGACGCGGGAAGTGAACCGTCGTAGCTCGTCAACGCAATCACAGGTTTAAGATCCATGCTCGCCACATCACCAAGCCACGCTTCAAATTCGCGCAGATACCTCTGGTAATCGCCGGAGATCACGTTCCACTGCACGACATACCGCGCGTAATCGACGTGCGCGCCGGGGCCGTGCACCCAGGTGTCGTCGAACAGACCCGCGAACCAGCTCTCCTCGAAGGAGCCGTCCCACGCCGGGAGGCTCTGGTCTGAGATCCCGTCGACGTAGCTCGTGGACGCCCCGTCGTCGGCGGGGGCGAGGGCACCATCGTAGGAGACGCGGGCGCCGGTTGCGGTGATTGGGGCACTCTCGGCGGGGGCGGCGGCGCCGGCTGAGGTTGCAAAGGATCCGGCTGAGAGGGCAGACACGAGGGCGACCAAGGCGAGCGCCGCGAGAACGGCGAGCAGGATCGGCGGGCGGCGGGGGCTCACCCGAGGATCGTAGGTCTACCCGTGGTGCGAGCCTTCGGGCAGGTGCACGATCGTGATGTCCTTGCGCGTCACGTTTTTCAGTTTGTCGTACGCGAGGATCTCCAGCGTGTGCCGGCCGATCGAGATGTGCCGCGCGCCCGCCCAATGGATCTGTGCGAGCACCGTCCGCGGGTAGCCCTTCCCTTCCACGAACGGGTCGAAGTTGCGGATCGCGTGGCCGTCGTACAGCAGGCGGATGGTCGCGATGCCCGTGCTGTCGGTCGCTCTGACCCTGATCCACAGATGGCCGCTGTAGCGGTCGCCGTTCGCCGGGGTCTCGACCGCGATCTTCGGGCCGCTGAAGTCTCCGCAGGCGCCGCTCGTGCGGTCGCCGCGCTTGACGTACGCGCGCATCGCCGCGTAGGAGGGCTTGTGCGAGCGGTTCGCGCGCTCGAGGCCGGAGACGACCGCGCCTTCGTCCTCGATCGGATACCACAGGCCGAGCTTCACGTACGGGGCCTGCGCGAGGCAGTGATAGGCCTCGGTCAGGTACTTCGCCTGCTGGGCTTCGCTCACGCCCGCTTGCTTCTGCCCGGCGAAGGCGCCTTCGCCGCACTCCGCGCTCGTCGTGCGCCAGCTCATCTCGGTCATCCAGATCGGCTTGCTGTCGCCGTTGGCGACCTCGGTCGCGTGCACTTCGCGGTAGCCGATGAACGAGTCTTCGTTGATCTGCCCGTCGTTGTTGCGCAAGAATGTGAGCGGCGAGTTGACGTCGCAGGCGGTGTCCGTATGCACGCCGATCGCGTCGAAATAGCCCTTCCCGCCTGCCCTGTACACGCCCGCGAGGAAGTCGTAGTCGTTGCCCGTCAGCCCGCCGAGCACGACCTTCGCCGCGGGGTCGGCCGACTTCACGGCCGGGTAGGCGGCCTGCAGCAGACGGGTGTACGCCGCGGGGTCGGGGGCGCCGGCCCACCACAGGGGCGCGTCCTCCTCGTTCCAGATTTCGTACGCGGCGACCTTCCCCTGCCACTGCCCGGCGAGGAAGTGCAGGATGCTCGCGTAGTCGGCGTCGTTGCTCGGGGGCGCGTTCGGCGCGCTCTCGCCGCTCTCCCAAGATGGCGTGTCGACGAACGCGACGATCGCGTGGTCGCCCTTCGGCAGCGAATCCAGCAGCCGCTCGTACTGACCCAGCCAGTAGGCCGAATGCACGCCCGGCTCCGGTTCGAGGTCGGGCCAGGGCGCGAACACGCGGACCCAGTGCACGCCGAGCGCCGTCGCCTGCGCTACCGCCGCCGGTTCGAGGCTGTTCAGGTTCACGCCGGCTTCGGCCGCCTGCGCGGGGGCGGGGGTGGTGGCTAGCAGCGTCGCCGTCGTTCCCGCCGAGGCGGTGGCAAACAGCGCGGCCGCCAGCAGGGCGGCGGTCGACAGGCGCGTCAGCGCGTGGAACGCGCGGAGCGGAGTACGGGCAATCGGGAGGCGCGTCGTCGCGCGGAGCGGGGAACGAAAAAGCAAGGCACTCCATCTATCGGCAAAAGGCGAGTGCTCCTTAGGCTGGGCGCTCCCCGTGGCCCATCGAGCGAAACCGCGCGGCGCGGTCGGGCCGCCGGGAAAAGGAGGTGCGCCTCGGCGAGACCGGGCCCGGTGTCACGGGGAAGGCGTCAGTAGCGAAACGGCAGCTCGGCCGCGACCTCAGCGAGCCGTGGTGCCTCGCGGTCGCGCTCAGAGACGATCAGATCCTGCGCGGGCAGCGGCCACTCGATCCCGATCTCGGGGTCGTCCCAGGCGATCCCGCGCTCGACCGCCGGGTCGTAGTAGGCGGTCTGCTTGTACAGCACGTCGGCGGTCTCGCTCAGCACGCAGAAGCCGTGGGCGAAGCCGACCGGCACATAGAGGATGCGCATGTTCTCGTCGTCGAGCTCGACTCCGTGCCACTTGCCGTAGGTCGGGGAGCCCTTGCGCAGGTCGACGTTCACGTCGACGATCTTTCCGCGCGCGCAGCGCACGAGCTTCGCGACGCCCGCGCCGATGTGGAAGTGCATGCCCCTGACGACGCCCCTGCTCGAGCGGGAGTGGTTGTCCTGGACGAAGTCCTCCGCCGCCGGGATCCCCGCCTGCGCGTGCCACTCGCGGCGGTAGGTCTCGGCGAAGAAGCCGCGCTCGTCGGGGAACGCGCGCGGCTCGAGGATCGTCAGGCCGGGGAGGGTCGTTTGGATCGGCTGCATCGTTGCGGGAGCCTACCGGCCGGTCACGGTCTGGATCCGTCACACGTGGGCTACGATGCCGCACGCCCGTGGAAATCACGTTCCTGATCCCCGCCTACAACGAGGCGCGGACGATCGCCGAGGTGCTCGACCGGATCGCCTCGCTCGAGCTCGACTACGAGGCGATCGTCGTCGACGACGGCTCGACCGACGCGACCGCGTCCATCGTCACCGCGCGCGCGGCCGAGGGCGGCGAGCGCGTGCGCCTGCTCGGCAAGCCCAACGGCGGCAAGGGCTCGGCTTTGCGCCACGGGATCCCGCACTGCCGAGGCGAGATCGTGGTCGTGCAGGACGCCGACATGGAGTACGACCCCGGCGACGTGCCGGCTTTGATCGAGCCGATCCAGCGCCAGATCGCCGACGTCGTCTACGGCTCGCGCCTCTCCGGCGGGCGGCCGCAGCGCGCCTACCTGTTCTGGCACCTCGTCGGCAACCGCTTCCTCTCGCTGCTGACCGGGCTGCTCTACAACACGACGATCACCGACATGGAGACCGGCTACAAGGCCTTCCGCCGCGATGCGCTCGAACAGCTCCACCTGACCGAGAACCACTTCGGGATCGAGCCCGAGATCACCGGCGAGATCTGCCGCCGCGGGCTGCGGATCTACGAGATGCCGATCGCCTACTACGGGCGAACCTACGAGGAGGGCAAGAACATCACCTGGCGGGACGGGTTCCGGGCGGTGTTCGTTTTGGTGCGCACGCGGGTGCGGGGGCTGCGGTAGGGGCGCTCACGTCGGCTCGGAGGGTTCCGGCCGCGGCGTACCAGGGGAGTAACAGCCACTCGACCACGACGCTCCACTGCGGAAACAGCCCCTCGGAATCGTGGGTTCAAGGGCCTCGGAATCGTGGGTTCGATGCTACGGGTTCAGCGGGTAGCGTCGGCGCATGAACGGGGAGAAATGTGGCACGGTGAAGTTGACCTCTCCGTGGTCGGGGCTGAAAATCAGGCCCTTCTTGATGAGCGCGTCTCGGTGGACGGAGGTGGATTAGACACCGATGCCGAGTCGCTTGGCGACGTCGCCGGTGCGGTAGGGACCATCACGGGTCCACGGCCGCAAAGGATATCAGAAATATAAGGTACTATCAAGAAAATCTGATAATGCACTATAAGCTCTGATAACTGGCGGCTGGTCCGACCTCCAACACGACCCGCCGACGGGTATCCATCTGGCGAGGACATATCTTCGATCAACCTATGTTTCCACTCGGGCGACGCGGCCCCCGAGGAACACGAAGGACTGGACCGGTAGGTCGTTGCCCCTCGTGCCCGGACATAGGATTAGTTGTCCATGCCCGCCTTTTTGGCTGGCACCCGCGGTCCGGTGGAATACGCGCCACGGCGCCTATTCCCCATCAGCGCTTGACGATCGAAGCTACACCCTCACCAGTTTCTCGCCGACCCCCAGACCGGTGAGCAACTCCTCGCGGCAGGGCTGGACGTGGATCAGCCGGTCGAGCGCCGCGGCGAGGTCGAAGTACCCGAGATCGAGCACTTGGTCGGAGAGCTCGTCGCGGGCGAGGGGGAAAACGTCGTTTGCGATCAACAGCCATCGCGCGACGGTGGTGAGCGCCGCGCGCGATTGCTCACGAGCTGCTTCGAGGTCGCCGCTCCCGAGCACGAGCCGGGCGAGGCTGAGCCCACGACGGGCCTGGATTAGCTTGCGCTCGGCAGATGGCTCGAGACACGTCTCCTCGCTATAGCGGCTCGCCGCCCGGAGAATCCCGTCGTCATGCAATATGCACCCAAAGCGAAGCGTCCACTGGATGTAATCATCACCGGCGATGAGCCGCTTCCAAAATGCCTCTGCGCCGGCCGCGTACACGTCGAGGTCTTCGTCGACACCGCCCAAGCCGGGCCGCTCGCCGACGACCATGAAATCCAAATCGCTGCTCGCCGTCCGTCGCGCACGAACGGTGGAACCGGTGAGCACCACCGCCTCCGCGTCCACGGCGAGCGCACGCTGGAGGATCGTCTCGGTGGCCTGCCGCTGGGCAGGTGTCTGCAGCGCTACGGCTCGACGGCGATCGTCCTTCAGTCGCGCATCCCAGGAAGCATCGATGCGCGTTTGCAGTTCGCCGGCCGCCTGCGCCTTGCGCCAATGCTGGCGCTCGGTGGCAATATCGTTTAGCTCGGCCAGGGCGACAATCGCCGCCTCTGCGGCGAGATACAGGAACGTAACACCGACGACCAGATCTCCGGCCTCGAACGCCCCGTTGGCCCTGGTGAAGTGCTCGCGAGCCAGATCCGACTTCGACTGTGGCGACATCGCTCAATGGTATCTCCGACCCCGGCGAGGACTCGACAGCTCCAGTGGACGCTCGCTCACATCCGCGAGCACGAGCCGCGACGCACGCGCAGCGAGAACCCCCGACCAACGCCCGGCGCCCGGCCCGATCTCCAACACGACCGCGCCCTCGGGTATCCACCTGGCGATTACATCTTCGATCAACCCACGCTTCCACTCGGGCGATGCGGTCCACTCCTCGCCGAGCCCGCGCCAAACGTAAGCCGACCAGTACCGACGGTGGCTATCGGTCGGGGGCCCGAGCACACCACGCCACTGCTCACCTGTGAGACGGCGATCCTCCAACACCCACCCCAGCCGCCGCATCGCCCGACGAATGGAACCCATCAAGCGACGCATCGCACCCTCCACGTCGATCGTCTTGCGGTCATCTCAGGCTCCTCGTTCATGCCTCCCACGGAGCGCGTGATCGCAAACGTCTGTCGAGATACGGGTGGGGCCTACTTGGTGGGCCGCTGCTTCAGCAGGATCGCTAGCCGCGTGTTTGCCATGAGCCACTCTCCGCATGCGGGATCGATTGCATTGGCGACCTCGATCATCTCGTGCAGTCGCCGCTCCAGGTTCTGGTCCAGTAGAGAGTCGTGGTGAGCGATCCTGTTACGCCACAGGTGCAGATTTGTGAGCGGCTCGAGGATCTCGCGCCGCAGGCCGGCACCGGGAAATGCATGCCGCAGCCGCGTCCGCCACAGATGCTCATAGCGGCGCGCAAAGAGGCCCTTCCAGAAGGAGAACGGCAGGCTCGCAACGACGCACTGGCGCTCGCGAGGATAGCCCTCGCGCTCCAGACGCCTGAGTACGCTGCGCACCTTCGCAGTCCCCTGCGTGCTGAGTGTCGCCGGATCGAGCAGCCAGGTTTCCTCGAGTGGCGCCTCCGGACCATCAGCACCGAGCCTGCGATCGATCGCGTTTCGCAGCGCCACCTCGAAGTGATGCAGGGTGACGAGACTGGCGCCCGCAACTTCCGCGTGCCAGAGGTAGATTTCGCCGGCAAGCGTCTCGTCGCCGTCGCTGCGCTCGAGGAAAGGCGCAAAGCGCTTCTCCGAGATCCATGCGGTGACCTGGTCAAGCTCCACAAGGAGTGCTACTCTGACAGGGAACGCCCCAGTTCGCCTCTCTCCCTCGGGATGACGCGGCTGGGGCTCTCTGCTTTAAGCCACAGGGACGGGCCCGGCCCACCTACCCTGCCGACATGGCATACCTGACACGAGTGGTCGTCATTGACGTCGTCTTCGCGGAAGGAAACAACGCCGAAAAGCCAGACAACGATCCGGAACGGGCCCTCTATCCGGTCAGCGTCGCGATGTGAAGAGCCGAATGCTGGATCCATCCCACGAGCGCGTAGCGGCTCGAGCCCGCGACGACGAGCTGTGCTTCACATCCATCTGGAGGACCGCCCGGGTATGTCCGGCGATTGCCAGACAGGGCGGGTGAGAGTGGGCGACCGGGGGAAAGGCTCCCGTCCTGGGCTCGCACGACCGCGTAGACCTGTTTCGGACACGATGCCGCGCCGCCCATCTGGGAGCGGCTCTGCGTCCACACTACTGCCGTCGCCGAGCCAGCCGAGGCCACTGAAGGTTCGCCGGCGAATCCCGGGCCAGACGAGAGCGCCACCGGAGCCGTGAAGGTGCTCGCCCCCGGTGGGGCCGTTGTGAGCATGACGACCTGTTCTTCTAACCGGCCTGCTCCTTCGTGATATTCGGCCCAAGAAGATCTCGCCCACGCCGCAACTCGCGTGCCATCCGCAGAGAAGGCAACCTTGGGTAGCGAAGCTTCGAATGAGTGCCCGATTTCGTGCGGGCCGCCAGACGAGATGTCTATAGGGATTCCCGGCCCGAGACGGCGGTCGGTGATCGCTTCCGTTTCCACCGCGCGTGACCAGATCACGACCACGCGATCGTCCGGCAACACCTCCACTCCATCGAGCACGCCGAAGGACCTGCCCCTCGTGATCTCGATGGATCGCCCGAACGGCCGTCCGGGCGGGGCGATGCTCAGCCGCAGAGGAGATCTGCCGGGTCGTTCTTCCGCGGTCCAGCCGAGGGCCGCGGTCCCGTCGTTTCCTAGCGCCGCGACAGGTGCTTTACCCCACCCGCTCAGGGTCTGGACAGCACCCCACCTCCCGCCCACCCTGCCGAGACGCGCCTGGATCGGACCGTGCCAAGTCTCCTTCGTTTCTGGTCGTTTCGTCTACGACGTCCCATGCCGCCAACGCGCGCCCATTGCCGGACGCAGCCAGCACCGGTTCAGCAACTGGAGCGGGTTTCGGCGAGATCGTGTGCGCCGGCGACAGCACGGGCGCCCCCAGCGCCGGCGTCACGCCCAGCCCCAGCGACACCGCGGTCGCGATCCCCCCAAATAAACGTCTCATGCCCGGAACAACTCGCGACTCCAGCCCGAGTTGCGGATTCGGTGAGGCGCAGATGACCTAACGGCCTATCTCGGTAAGACGTATACGCGCAACTTCTGGATATCCATGAGGTTGGTGCCGGAGATGAGCGGCCTATGGGGGATAGGAGAATTGCCGCGGGGGACGGTCGCGCTCGCGATGGCGACTGGTGGGGTCCTCCGGTGAGCGTCGCCTATGTCGTGACCTCATATCATTACCCGGAGCAGGTGCTGCGGCTGGCGCGGACGCTGCGGGCGGGTAGTCCGGACGCACCGCTGTTGATCCATCACGACGACCGGCAGTCACAGCTCGACGTGGCGGCGATCGCCGGGCTCGGGGGCGTCCAGCTCGTCCGCCCGCCGACCGCGGTCGCCTGGGGATGGGCGTCGCAGCTCGAGATGCTGCTGCGCTGCCTTTCGTGGGCGCTCGAGCGGGTGCCATTTGACTGGCTCGTCGTGCTCTCGGGGCAGGATTATCCGATCCGGCCGCCGGCGGAGATCGAGCGCGACCTCCTTGACAGTGCGTACGACGGCTACGTGGAAGGGATCGAGGTCCACCCGCCGCGCTGGACGCGGGGCGAGCTCGACGAGTTTACGCGCCGCTACTTCTATCGCCACCGGCCGATCCGCAACTCCGGCGCCGTTCTGCGGCGGGCGATCGCGGCCGTGCGGCCCGCGCTTCTGGTGCGCGAGATGCCGTGGGGCGTCTTGCTCGGCCGGCGATGCGCCACACCATTCTCACCGGCGCTGCCCTGCCAGCGCGGCGGCGACTGGCTCTCGCTATCGAGGCGCGCCGTCGAGGTCGTCGTCCGCGCGGCGCAGACCAAGCCCGAGCTAATGCGCCACTACCGGCGGACCGTCCTGCCTACCGAGTCCTTCCCGCACACCGTCCTTCACGCGGAGCCCACACTGCGACTCAGCAACGACACACGCCGCTTCACCCTATGGCCCAGTCGATCCGCACATCCGGAGGTGCTCAGGGTCGCCGACCTGGACCGCATCCTTGGCTCGGGCGCCGACTTCGCCCGCAAGTTCGACCCCACGATCGACCCGATCGTGATGGACGAGCTCGACCGCGTGCTCAGACTGAGCCGCCAGGTTCCCAGCGCTCGGCGTTCTGGTCGTGGATCTCTTGCAGGATGCCCTCGACGTCGCGGGTGATCTCCCACTCGGGATAGTCGCTCCTGAACGGCTCGAGCCTCCTCGCCGAGGCTCCAGCGCAGCTCGCGGTCGGCGATCCGCTCGCACAGCTCGATCGCCTCGAGCATCGAACAGTTGCTCTCGCGACCACCGCCGATGTTATAGACGGCCGCCGCCTTCGGCCGGTGGTGGAAGGCCGCGAACGCCGCGACGAGATCGGCGGCGTGGATGTTGTCGCGCACCTGCTTTCCCCCGTACCCAAAGACCGTGTATTGCTCACCGGTCATCGTGCAGCGCATCAGGTAGGAAAGGAACCCGTGCAGCTGCGCCCCCGCGTGGTTGGGACCCGTCAGGCAGCCGCCGCGGAAGCAGACCGTCGGCAGCTCGAAATAGCGGCCGTACTCCTGCACGAGCAAGTCGGCGGAGGCCTTCGAAACCCCGAACAGCGAATGGGTGCTCCGGTCGATCGACATCGACGTATCGATGCCCTTCCAGTAACGGTGGTCCTCGGGGAGCTCGAGGCGCTGCTCCAACTCTACGAGCGGCAGCTGGTTGGGCAGGTCGCCGTAGACCTTATTCGTCGAGCAAAACACGAACGTCGCGCTCGGGGCGTGCTTGCGCGTGGCCTCGAGCAGGTTCAGCGTGGCGACGGCGTTCACGGCGAAATCCGTCTGCGGATCCCTGGCCGCCCAGTCGTGCGAGGGCTGCGCCGCGGCGTGGATCACGAGCTCGATTCTGCCCCCGTGCTCGGCGAAGACCCGCGCCACGCCGTCGGCGTCGCGTACGTCGAGCTCGAGCGAGCGGAGCTCCGTCGGGTAGCGCTCGGTCAGCGCGCGCGTCGTGTGCGCGGTCGAGGCGCCTGCGCCGAAGAACGTTGCGCGCATGTCGTTCTCCAGGCCGACGACGTCATAACCGGCCTGCACGAAGTGGCGCACCGACTCCGAGCCGATCAGGCCCCCCGATCCGGTGACTATCGCTACGGGCATTCGTTCCTGTCTTCTTCTTTGCGCCCTCGCGCGCCGGGGCAGGCGGATGCGGGGCTGGAGAGCGGGGGACGTGAGCTGATCGGCCGATCGCCCGCTGTCGTTCGAGATGCCGCATCGCGAGATCGGGGAGGCTCACCGACTCGACGGACTAGGGTCCGTCGGCGCTAAGGCTCGTCCGCGCCAGCGTTCAGCTCGCGGCCGGCGAGCGTACGCGGTATCCAGCAACGAGATCGAATCGGCGTGGAAACTAGAACTCTGTGACATTCTAAGCTAGATCTTAGACAAAGTTAGAGCCTGCCTCCCCAGAGAGTCCGGCCCAAACTTTCTAAGCTTGCATTTGTCTTCTTAGAAACACGTAGAAAGAGGCCGGGATGCACAAGCGCGAGAACCCATACACGCCGGGCGCGGGACGCAAGCCTCCGATGCTGGCAGGCCGCGATCGGGACCTGGAGGGCTTTCAGGCCCTGATCGAGCGCCTCGGCGCCGGCGGCTATGAGCGCAGCCTGATCTACTCGGGCCTGAGAGGCGTCGGCAAGACGGTGCTGCTGATGGAGCTCGACGTGCTGGCAAGCGAGGCCGGCTGGGCGAGCACCGACGTGCAGGAGGTCGGCTCCCAGCCGGACTTCCGCGTGACGTTTGCGCGGATGGCGATGCGGCTGCTGCGCGAGATGAGCCGCCGCCATCGCATCAAGGACCGAGCCGAGCGGGCGCTGGGGGTGGTCAAGGCGTTCAGCGTCGCCGTCCCCTCCGGGGTGCAGCTCAAGCTCGACGTGCAGGCCGCCTCGGGGATCGCCGACTCGGGCGATCCCGAGCAGGATCTGACAGACCTGCTGTGCGAGATCGGCGAGGTCGCGCAGACGACGGGCGCGGGCGCGCTGTTCCTGATCGACGAGATGCACAACCTCGACGCTTCGTCGCTGGCGGCGATCTGCATCGCCTTCCAGGCCGTCAGCCGCAATGGCCTGCCGGTCGCGATGGTCGCGGCCGGGCTGCCCGATCTGCAGGTTCGCCTGATGTCGGCCAAGCCCTATGCCGACCGCCTGTTCTCCTACCGCGAGCTCGGGCGCCTCTCCGGCGCGGCGGCACGCGCCGCGCTGATCGCCCCAGCCGGCACGCGCGGTGTCGACTACGACGAGGACGCGGCACGCGAGGTCGTGCGCGACTCGGCGGGCTACCCCTACTTCCTTCAGGAATACGGCCTCGAGCTGTGGAACTACGCCGAAAGCTCGCCGATCGGCAGGGCCGACGTGGAGGCGGTGCGCGAGATCGTCAGGGACTCGCTGGCGCGCAACTTCTTCGGAACCCGCCTGCAGATGGCCACCGACGCCGAGCAGCGCTACCTCGCGGCGATGGCCACCGCCGGCAGCGCGCCCTACCGTTCAGCCGACGTCGCACACCGCTTCGGCGTCAAAGACCAGCGCGGAGTATCCGTCCACCGCGAGGCCCTCATCCACAAGGGCCTGATCTGGAGCCCCCGCCGCGGGCAACTTGACTTCACCGTCCCCCTGTTCGCCGAGTACCTCCGAGAAAATCATCCGCTCGAGGGGTTTGACGATCAAGCCTGAGCCAGCGGCGACTACACGCTAGCCGGGCGCTCGCTTACATCCACGAGCACCAGCCGCGATGCACGCGCAGCGAGAACCCCCGACCAACGTCCGGCGCCCGGCCCGATCTCCAACACGACCCCGCCCTCGGGTATCCACCTGGCGAGGACGTCTTCGATCAACCCCTGCTTCCACTCGGGCGAGGCGGTCCACTCCTCACCGCGCCCGGCGCGCGCGATCGCGATCTGCAGCTTCGCGACTGCAGTAGCTCACCCCCGGGGCGAAGGGGACACTCCGAAGAACCATCCGACGAGCCGGGGCGCAGAGGCACAGAGAATCACGACGCAACCCCATAGCCACCCGGCTCGACTCGTCCTTTCCATCATTCATTCATGCCCCGAGAGTGCCGGGCTCGCAGGACACAACCAGCCCGGTACGTCATCTACTCATGGGATTCATCCGGCGCCAACATCCATGTGGACGTCGCCGAGCAGTAGCCTCGTATCCCACCAAGCGATGCCCCACAGATAAGATAATCCCTAGCCTCGTCGCTCACAGGAGCGCGTTGTGCCATTTCCCTTCGATCGGTTCGAAAAACCACTGAGCAATTTCTTTGCTCGAATTGACGTAATACACACAGTCGATATTGGATTTCTGACTGCGTCCGCCCACCGGGAAGCCATCTCTGCTTCGAGCGTCGTGAACGTTTGGTCGCTTCCGGTGCTGGTGCCTGCGCTGCTTGTGGCCACGAGTCGGTAGTGATAGGTTGTGTCGGGTTTAAGTTCAGCAACTGGAACATGCGGGCTACTACTCCCTGAACCACCTTCTACTGGTGATGTCGACGAGCCGTAGGATGTGGTTTCGCCGTATTCAAAGTGGTAGGTCGTGTTAAGACCGTTTCCGTTCACTTCCCCATTCAGAGTAGCCTGTTCTTCCTCTACCCCTGATGCAGCAGTTGTTGTGACGCTCTGTGGTGGTTGGGTGGTAAAGACCACAGGACCGCCAAACGACTCCCCAGTTGCGCTGCTGGCAACGATGCGGAAGTAGTAGGTTGTGCCTGGCGCCAGACCGCTGATTGGTTCGTCCTCCTGCACGATTCCGGTGCCTGAGCCAGCGTCCTCCGTGGGGGTATACGAACCGTAGCTTGTCGTCGTTCCGTACTCGAAGAAGTATTTAGTGTCCAGCCCATTTGGGTTCACGAAGCCGACCAAAGTTGCGTTGGGGGTCGCTATGCCCGTCGGGGTACCCGTGGTCACCGTCGGCGGCGGCGGTACGAGTTCGCCTTCGCCCGTAGGCAGTTCCGATGCGTTTGCCCGGAGGCACGAAAGGGGAACAAAAACCCAGTTGCCTTCACCGCCGTTGAACCGTGTATCACGGACCATTACATACTTGCCGCTTCCATCGGTGCTGGCGTACTCCGTTACATAGCGCCACTTGAGGGCAGGGATGTCGGTCTTTTCAGTCGCGTACGCGGGGACAGTGCGAATTTCTTCTTTCTCCACTGATTCGCTGCTCCACGGCCGGAAGTTAGCATACTCTTTGCAAGGTACCTTGTTCACGATGTAATAGCCATCGCCGGTCGGAGCAGGCTGTCCATTGTATTTTTCATAGAAGGTCCCTACTGTCGATTTTTTCTGGTTTAGGCCTGGGCAGTGATTGGGAAGTTTTTCATTGATCTGTTCTGGACCTTCGTCGCTTTCGATCCAGCCACAGGCATCGAAAGCGCCTTCGAGGTAACCGCCATATGAAGAAGTGTGATGTTCCGAGTTCACGCCAATATGTTCGAGCACTTCAAATTTCCATCCGGGCCTACATTGCCCGATCACAAACCCCCAAGGTTCACCTCGATCCGCTGGCCTTGCTTACGAAGTCCATCTGAACCAAAGACCACAACCCGCTCTACCTCCCCTGCGCGACCCTGACCAGCTTTCAGAACGAACTCCTCCCGAGGAAAAGCCGCCGGCGCAACTCCTGGGTATCTATGAGGTTAGGACTGTCTGATGAGCGGCATGCGGGGGATCAAGCAATCGCTGCGGGGGACGGTCGTGCTAGCGGCGACTGCCGTTGCGCTTTGCGGTGCCCAGGCCGCGGCCGCGAGCCCGCAGACGCTCGCGTCGGTGACGGTGCGCTCCCCGATCGGCGCGTACGGCGGCTGGGTCGTGTGGAGCACACCGGTGAGCGGGGGCTGGGGGCTGGACGCCTACCACGCGGGCGAGGTCAAGGCCCTACGCGTGGCGCCGCGCACGCAGCCGTTCGACGTGGACCTCGGCACGAACGCGTCCCGGGAAGTGGTCGCGACGTTCTCGCGCTGCGTGAAGGCCCCGCGCTACGCGGCGGATCTGTTTCTGGAGCTGGAAGGGATCGGCTGCAGAGTGCACGTCCTGAACCTCGCAAGCGAACGGGAAAGGGCTCCAGCGATCCCGCACCCGGCAGACACCTCGGACACGACGCCGTCGATGTGGGACGGCAACATCGCCTTCGCGCGGTACGACCCGCGCCACCATGCCGATGTCGCCCAACTGCTGCTCTGGTCCGGACGGACACACACGCTGCGGGTGCTACGCCATGGCGCGACACCGACGGGACAACCTTGTCCACCAGCAAAAGATGAGGGCGGTCGACGGATACGCGAAAGCAAAACAGAATGCCTCCCCAACGGCATCAAAGGAGACATCACTGAGGGAGTGATCGAGAGCGTCGACCTGGGTCCAGGCCTTGTTTCCTTTTTGTGGAAGATCGACGGGCCTGGGGTACTCAGTACCGGTGGAGGCTGGGAAGTGCGCGCGGATCGCCTCGCCACCGGCGCGAGCCTCCTTGCCGGTTCAGGCTTGCATGGCGATGTGTGCATGGCCGGCATCGACGGCAGCGTCCCCTCGTACCCATCCGTCGAAGGAGAACGCGTGTGGTACACGCAGCTGGAGTCGGAATGCTACGTCAACACCATTTCAGTCAGGCGCTTCGACTCCACGACCCGCCGTCTTTCTTCCTCCGCCCCCGTAACAGGCGAAGTCCTGCAGGTCATCCGCAGCGGGAGCGTCCTCTACGCACTGGTCGCGCCGGTACCGAGAGGGCAGCCCCCGACCTGCACCCCAACAGAACCCTGCACGATCGAGCGCCTGCCGGCACCAAAGCTCGGACTCGAAAAGTGGCTCCCACGGTCACCGTTCGCCTAGGCTCAAGCCCAACGAGCACGGCAGTCTCGCCGGCATCGGATATTGTCTTCACATGCAAGGCAGAGCGGCGTTGGAACATTTGGAATGAGCACAGCTGTAACGCCGGAGCAAGCCTGGTGGAGGCCGCGTGCCAGACTCCAAAGACGCCCGATTTGTATTACCGGAATGGGCCGATGCGGGACATCCTTGACGACCGCCATCATCGGCCTCCTGGGAGTAGATCTCGGCCCAGCGGAGACGATGCTCTCAGCAAACCCAAACGACAATGCCCGCGGATACTGGGAGCAACGCGACATATACGAAATCAACGAGCAGATACTGCACGCCTTCGGGGGCACCTGGGCAAACCCACCGGAGCTTCCGCAAGGCTGGGAGCGCTCGCCGGCGCTGGACGGTATTCGAGACCAAGCCCGTGACTCCCTTACGACCCTGTTCGGTGCCGAAAACCGGCGTTGGGCATGGAAGGATCCACGAGCATCCGTGACGCTGCCCTTCTGGCGCGAGTTGATCGGTGATATGGACTATGTACTCTGCGTGCGAAACCCAGCCGATGTCGCAGCATCGCTCGCCAAGCGGGATAACGAAGACCTCGATTTCGAGGATTCTGTTGCCCTATGGCTCCTCTACCTGAGAGCTGCCCTGAAGGACACAGAGAAAAGTCGGCGACTGATCCTTCGCTATGAGGACTATTTCACAGACACCGAGCGCCAAATCGAGCGACTTACGGAGTTCGTCTGTGGGCCAGACACTCAACTCAGTGACGATGCCTATGATCGTATCCGGAGCTTTATTGATCCGGAGCTATGGCACAATCGCGACTCATCAGAGGGAGCCGTACGCATCCGGGAGGTTTCGCCCGAGGCCGCCAATCTATACGCCCATCTTGCCACGCGTACGCCGATCGTGCAGTCACATACAGGGCCCGACAAGCGCCACCAATCGCTACTGGCTGGATGGTCGGTCAACCGTGTCTGGTGGCTCGCCTTTGTCCTCAGTTCGGTCATCGCAGTCAGCGATGCTGTGTTGAGCCACGTCATCCTCATTCCGCTGCTTGCTGCTGGACCAATCTGCTGCCTGCTGACCGGCCGCTGGGTAAGAACAGCAACTGTGGGGGTCTGGACGTTTGCCCTCGCGATTCTTCTCGGAGTTCCCGATGAAATTTGGGACACCAGTTTACAGTTGGACTACATCGTTTTCATCACGGCCGTGTCCGCCCTTAGTGTCTCTGCGGCAGCAAGGATCGAGAGGCGTCGACACTCCACCCGATGAGAAGCACCGGCACCTTCTCGGCCCCACCAAAGCCGAGAACCTCAACAAAGCCGAGAACCTCAAGGCCCCAAAAGTCCACCGGGGTGGTTCACAATAGCCGCTTCCGGCCCGTAAGGTACGGTACCGCGTCTTGACTTGGACAACGCCCACCGATATGCCTATAGCTGTAAGCACGGCCCCAGGCGAGCCGAGGCCCGCCAGACGCGGCGCCGCACTCATAGCATTAGGAATCGCCTTTGCGGGTACCTTGGTGATCGCACTCCTCTTGGGCCTCAAGACGTTCTACTACGACTCCGGTGGCTACTGGGCGCTCGGCACCACATATATCCGTAACGGGCACTTCTCGCTCCTCAACTTTGAAAGTTCGCTCCGGGGCTATCTGCTCCCTCTGATTGACCACGGGCTGCAGGGACTCGCCGTTACTTTTCGGTGGAATTCATCGTCTTTTGCAAAGTTCTTTAACGTATTGTCATTTGCGCTGATCGGAACTGTCCTTGGACCCCGGCTCGCTGAGATCACGTGGCCTCAATGGCGCTGGGGCATCGGTCGGCGTCTAGCCCTGATGACATTACTGCTGATCTTTTGGAAAGGCTATCTTCCTTATCCGCTTAGTGATTTTCCGGCCTTCACGTTGGCGTTACTGGCGCTCGTATCGATAGATCGTGCGGAAAGTCCCGGCTGGATGTTGCTCGGGGGCCTCTCGTCTGCAGCGGCAATCGATATGAGACCATCCTATTTGCTGTTGGCGCCGATTCTTGTTGTCCTGATCGTATGGGCATGGTTAAAGGGCCATTATAGAGAGAGCCCTTCGGTTCGATGGCGCATGCTCTGCGGAGGTCTTTTTTTGGTCGGCTTTTTCATAATCTCGCTGCCACAGTCGCTTTCCTCACATCGCTATTTCCATACATGGAGCTTCGTGCCAGGCTCAGCCGCACATTTGACAACCATACAATTCGATGAAGGCCTCCACCTCCAGCGCTACGAAACCTACGTGGGATCAAATATGTCGCCGAGAATGCTTTATGAAGATCCGACAGGCACGAAGCTTCTGTTAGAGCAAAAGGGTCAGACAGTCTCGAGTACCTCTCAATACCTGGGGCTCGTGGCCAGTCATCCGCTCACAATGGCAGGGGTTTTCATCCGCCACATTGTCAATGGCCTCGACCAACGTTACAGCACGCCTTATGTGTCCCATCTATCAACCGGCTCCAACCGTTGGCTGCGCCTAGCTGGATTTCTGCTCATCTTCCTCGCGCTCCTGCGCGTACTGTGGTCTACCGCTCGACGCCGTCTGGCGTCTGCACGGTGGCGCTATCCGGCCGCACTCGCACTTTGCTGTCTCACGTCAGTGCCATCTGCGGTTGAAACCCGTTATATGTTGCCGATCTTCCTACTCAGCTACATCCTCCTACTAGTACCGGGATGGCCGAACCCCGTTGACCTTTCCGTTACGGGGCTCCGTCGCTACCGAACCGTGGTTGTTATCGCTGCCGCCTACCTGATCTTTATGGCCCTTGTATGGGATGTGGTCAGCCATGCCAGCCAGCACCTTCACTTTGGAACGGTCTGACTGCCCGATGATGCTGGACCGCCCAGAACCATGCGTGCCCTTCCAGATAGGCTGTCGTCGTGGTTGATCCGCAGTCACTGACCCATGTCCGTGCAAATGATTTCGCGCGCCAGTGGCAAGATGTTGGTGTCGACGCCGTTGTAGCGATCGATCGCGTCGGCCGTAGCGGTTGGCTGGTTCTCGGCGAGGAGGTACGCGCATTTGAGCATGAGCTCGCCGCCTGGTGGGGAGTCCCGCATGCCGTCGGGGTGGCGAGCGGGCTGGATGCGCTCGAGATCGCGCTGCGATGCACGGACATCCCTCCGGGCGCCCGCGTGCTCACGACGCCGCTGACCGCTTTCGCGACGACGCTGGCGATCGTTCGTGCGGGAGCCGAACCTGTCTGGTGCGACGTAGATCGGTCTGGTGGCCTGGACCTCGACCAAGCCGACGCGGCCCTGCGTGCCGATCGCTCGATCCGGGCCGTGATGCCGGTCCATCTCTACGGTCATCCGCTCGATCCGGCTGGGCTCGAGCGTCTCGCGGCCGAGCACGACGTGGTCGTGATCGAGGACTGTGCGCAGTCCGCGGGCGCTGCGCGCGACGGAAAGCCGACGGGGCTTGCCGGGATCGCGGCCGGCACAAGCCTCTACCCGACGAAGAACCTCGGCGCGATCGGCGATGGCGGCGTGCTGCTGACATCCGACGAGGCGATCGCCGAGCGGGCGAGGAGGCTGCGCAACTACGGGCAGGGCGCACAGTACGAGCACATCGAGCTGGGACTGAACAGCAGGCTGGACGAGCTCCACGCTGCAATTCTGCGCTCGGCGATGCTGCCACGGCTCGATCGATGGCTGGCGCGGCGGGCCGAGATCGCCTCGCGCTATACAGAGGCGCTGGGCAAGAGCCGCTTGCGTCCGATCGCCGCCGCGGGCGGGCACTCAGCCCATCACCTGTTCCCGGTCGAGGTGCTCGGCCTCAACCCCGGAGCCGTCAGGGAGCAGATCGTCCAACGGGGGGTGGCCGTAGGTCGCCACTACCCGCTCGTATGTCCCGACCAGCCAGCCGTACAAGGCATCGGAACGATCGTCAGCGATCTCGCGATCGCTCGTCGACTGGCCGAGCGCGAGTTGTCCCTGCCGATCCATCCATACCTGGAGGATCACGAGGTCGAAGCCGTAATCGAGGCCTGTCTGGAGGCCTGCGCATGAGTCCTCCACTCAACTCGCTCGTCGTTCCGGTCTACGGCAACGCCGGCACGATCACGGCGCTTGTGGGAGCGATCGAGCACATAGCCGATCACCTCGACGGAGGCTTGGAGGCGATCTTTGTAATCGACGGAAGCCCAGACGACTCGCGGAAGCTGCTGCTGACCGCCTTGGCAACGAGCAAGCTCCGTGCTCGGGTTGTCGATCATTCGCGGAACTTTGGTTCCTTCGCGGCGATCCGGACCGGCATGAGCGTCGCCCAGGGAGATCGCATCGCGGTCATGGCCGCAGATCTCCAGGAGCCTCCCGAGCTCGTGATCGAGTTCCTCCGTCGGCTGGCGAGCGGGGACGTCGACGTCGTCGCCGGTGAGCGCAGAAGCCGCGACGACGACGGAGACACCGCATCCAAGCTCTACTGGCGCCTGTATCGCCGGTTCGTGGTCAGCGACATGCCCTCTGCAGGCGTCGATGTGTTCGCGTGTACAGCGGCCGTCCGCGACGTCATCTGCTCGCTGGAGAGTGTTCACACATCGCTCGTGGCTCAGCTTTTCTGGGTGGGCTTCCGTCGAGAGCTCGTTCCCTACGACAGGCTGCCCCGATCGGGTAAGAGCGGGTGGACGTTGCGCCGCAAGCTTCGCTACCTCTCCGACAGCGTCTTCGCCTTCACCGACCTGCCGGTCAGGATCCTCTGGATCGTGGGCCTCTTGGGAATGGCGCTCGGGGTGCTCGTCGGAGCGATTGTGCTGGTCGCGCGGGCCGCCGGGGCGATCACCGTTCCGGGCTACGCCGCGACGGTCTTGATCCTGCTGATCTTCATGAGCCTCAACTCACTCGGGCTGGGGATCATCGGCTCGTATGTGTGGAGAGCCTACGAGACCACCAAGGGGCGGCCAGGTGCGATAGTACGAGACACCACAGAGATCGTCGGGAGCGCAGCTGATGAATGATGTTTTTGTACACGAGCAGGCACTATGCGAGAGCGACGCAATCGGTGCTCGCACGCGCGTCTGGGCCTTTGCCCACGTGCTCGAGGGAGCACGTATCGGCGAGGACTGCAATATCTGCGACGGCGTTTTTATCGAGGGTGACGCGGTCGTCGGCGATCGAGTGACTGTCAAGTGCGGAGTCCAGCTCTGGAATGGAGTCGTGCTCGAGGATGACGTGTTCGTAGGACCGAATGCGACCTTCACAAACGATCGCTTTCCTCGCAGCAGGCAGTGGCTCAAAGCCAACGAGGAGACCGTTGTCCGAGCCGGAGCGTCGATCGGCGCCAATGCGACGATCCTCCCGGGCCTCGAAATCGGTTTGGGGGCGATGGTCGGCGCAGGCGCGGTCGTCACGCGGTCGGTGCCTCCCCATGCAGTGGTGACGGGCAACCCCGCCCGCATCACCGGCTACGCCCAGACGTCGACCACCGAGGCGCCGACGATACCGCCGGCGATAAACGAACCGGGGAGGACGGAGCTCGGTGTCGGAGCAGTGCACGTGCAACGATTCGCCGAGTTCTCGGACCTCCGCGGTCGACTCACTGCGGGTGAATTTCCTGCCGAGGCCATTCCTTTTACTCCACAGCGGTGGTTCTTGGTCTACGACGTGCCCAGTCGAGAGATACGCGGAGAGCATGCTCATCGCGTGTGCCATCAGTTCTTGCTCTGCGTATCCGGCCGAGTAACCGTCTCGGTCGACGATGGCCAGGATCGCGGCGAGATATTGCTCGATGACCCCACACTGGGGATATATATACCGCCGCTCGTGTGGGGCAGCCAGTACCGTTACGACGCCGATGCGGCGTTGCTGGTGCTGGCCTCCCATCCCTACGACCCAGACGACTACATCCGCGAGTACGACCAGTTTCTGCTCGAGACGGGCACGGCCGCGCAGCGAACGTGATCGGTCGATTATGAAACTTCGACTCGATGGGACCGAAAGGACCAGAGTCGGTTGAGCAGGAACGTGACCGGCGCGGCGATCAGGATCGCCAGACGCTGTGAGGTACTCGCGCCGAGGCCGATCGCCGAGTAGAGGATGGCAAAGCTAGCGTAGTTGAAGACGAACGATACGGCTGCGACGATCGCAAAACGGCTCAGATCGCTCTTGACGGCCCGCCCGCTGGGGGGAAAGGCCCAGATGCGTATAAGCGCGAAGTTGAAGAGGCCGTTGAGCACAAATGCGATGCCGAGCGCTGGGTAGGGGGCGATGCCAACCGCCAACTCCCCGGAGTAGAAGGCGATCGCCAGCAGATAGCCACAGCCCGCGACGATGCCATAGCGAACGAGCTGGTGGGCGGGATGATGGCTTGCCGGCGAACGTACCAGGCCGAGGATTCGCCGTACCGCCATCGTCAGACTGGTTGCTGCGTCAGATCGGCATTCGACTTGCGACGCAATATGACAGCACAGCCAAGCCATGCCAGCAGTGCCGCTATAACTGCCAGATACTGCAGTGTGCGATCTGATTCTCGGTACGTGGCGGTAAACCGATAGTGACCCGGTGACAGGCGCCAGGCGCGCAACGGGATTCCCGCGTTTACAAGATGCACCCTAGAGGTATTTGCACGCCAGCCGTGTATCGCAAGCTCGTTCTCGACCATCAGCATGGGCTGAGAGATGTTCACTTCATACACAATGCTTTCGGTACCGTAAGAAAGAGTATGAACGCCAGCACTGGGCGTCCATGTCGTCGGTGCAGGCAGATGCACTGTGCTGCTACTACATCCGGTGGTGGCGCATGGAAATGTATACGCGTGCCAGGGTGCGAGCAGTATTGATAACCAGGCAGGATTGTGCTCAGCCTGCGAGAGCACCCGCTCGATCGTGCCGCCGTAATCGACTAAGTGATAGCCGTCGGCGATCCAGCCGGTGGCATCTGGATCACTACCGGTTGGGGCGCTGCTCAAGGGTGCATATGGTGGTACGCGGGCGGGGCGACTTACCGGCGCCTGTTCAAGAAGCTTTGGAAGCTTGCGTACATAGACATCGCGAGCTCGATAGGGCGCGACTTCAGAAGGAGACACCCGCCACGGCGAGATATGGCCCATAAACTGATAGTCATTGATATCTCGCACACCATCAATCACAACCAAGACCACGAGCAAGCTGACCACAACGCGTTGCGGCAGGCGTATCAGGACCAGCGCTACACAGGCAGCAACCTCAATGAAAACTAGCCATAGCTCATGCGTAGGCTGCTCGTAGGTCGATGGCGCAATAAGCGCACCGATCAGCAGCAAACCACCTAATAGCATCGCCCTCCACGTGAGACCACGACGCCGGACCGCCACCAGACTCCACGCATCGGCAGCTAACACCACCAGCGCCACAGCTACGACTGCCTTGTATTCAGCCGCCGGGAAACGGCTGGAAAATAGAGGGCGTGCCGACACCATTGCCCTACCGATGGGACCGATTTTCGGTGCCATCGCAAGTACGAGCGCTAATGTACCACAGACAACCAGCGGAGCTTGCCGACGCACTGCTTCCCACCTGACACAGGCCAGTCCTATCAGCATCGGGATCCCGACTGCTAAAGCCGTGACGGTGCCGTCGTACGTCCAGGCAAAGTTGTTGAGATACAGGCCGAGCAAATCCCGTGGAGCGATCGACTCGCCGGCCCGCACCGCAGCCGTGGGCTGGAAGGCCCGATAGAGTTCTTGAGCCTGTTCAGCACGCACGTAAGGCAGGAGTACCGCTATACATGTAGCGCCGGCCGCAGCGACGGCGAGTATCAGCGCCACTCGATAACGTCGCCACGTCTCCCGCCCACTGACCCGCAGCGCCACGCATACGTACACGAAACCAGTCAGACCAAACGAGATGATTTGCCCCGGATAGGCCCCAGAGACGATCAGCCACGCAAGCGGAGGCAAGGCCGCCAGACGAGTCCATCGTCCGGTCCCAGATGGTGGCGTCAGGGACCATAGTAGCCATGGAAGGTAGGCAAATCCTCTGACTATGTCGGCGTGCTCGGCCTCTCCATAGAAGCCGCCGAAGAATAGATACGCCACCGCCGCGACCGCGGCCCACGACCAACCAAGCTTCCGAGCCCTCGCCAAAGCGAGCACACCCACCGATCCAAAAAGTACGTGCGCAATCTGCACCGCGGTCAGGACTCGCAGTGTGGCAGGCACCCCCAGACCGCCCAACAGCCACCACCCTGGGAAATAGAGCCCTGCTTGCGGATCTATATCGACTGGAAACCCACTCGCCACGAATGGCGACCAGGAGAGTAGATGCCCGCTGCCGACAGAGGCCGCGACAAAGGCCGGCGTCGTCGTATACGCCCCCACGAAGTCCCAGGGAAAAGTCCAGTGATCGAACAGCTGCTGCCTGAACACCAGCACCGTGAGTATCGCCAGACCTCCGATGATCACCACGGGAGCAAGAGCGGAACTCTTGGACCAGCCTGCAGCGAGGCGGCTAGACGCGGCGACACGCCACCTAGCCAAGCGCTGCCGCGGCGGCGTCATAGCCATGCTGACGTCATCAGCGGGCCAGCGAGGGCAACCGCAGCTCTTGGGGGAGTCGGCAAAAGAAGCAAGGATCGGTAGCCTACCGTCGGTGTCCGACCAGCAGGATCCATCGCCGCAGCTACTCTGCTGGCCGCTGGGCCACTACTACAGCCCGATCGCCAACAGCCCGCTGCTCAGCCGTGAGCCCGCTCGCTCGCGCGTATGGCCGCCGTCCGGCCCTCCATCGACACCGGGCCTCGACTGGAGGCCAGACCAGCAAGCCGCGCTCGTTCGCGACCGGCTGGCGACTCAAGCCACATTCCCATTCCCCGACGGTCCGACCGGGGACCCTCGCGACTACCACGCCGGCAACGAGATGTTCTCTCGGCTGGACGCCTGGGTGCTCCAGGCCATGCTTCGCGATCTCAGACCTCGCCGAGTGATCGAGGTCGGCTGTGGATGGTCATCCCTGGTCACGGCGAGGGTAAACCGCGAGTGCTTCGACGGTGCGATCGAGTTCACCTGCATCGAGCCCTACCCGCCCGACTTCCTGTCCGACGGAGTTGAGGGGATTTCCGATCTAATAGCCTTACCTGTCGAGGAGGTTCCCGTCGAGCGGTTTCTCTCTCTAGAGGCGGGAGATGTGCTGTTCATCGACAGCTCTCATACCGTCAAGACAGGCGGCGACGTCACGTTCCTCCTCCACGAGGTGCTTCCCAGGCTCGCACCGGGCGTCGTAGTGCACATACACGACATCTTCCTCCCGTGGGACTACCCGCAGGAGTGGGTGTTTGCTGGTCGAGCGTGGAACGAGCAGTATGCGGTGCGCTGCTTCCTGACGTTCAACTCAGAGTTCGAGATAGTCCTGGGAGTTGCTTGGATGAGCCACTTTCGGCATGACGTTCTGGCACAGGCGTTACCGGACTTCCCGGCGAATTATCCTGACGGGGGAGGGTCCCTCTGGATTCGCCGTATTACACGTCTCTAGTCAGACAGTCAGCAACCTACGACACGCGCTCGTAACCCAGAAGCACGCCAATCCGGCTGGATACAACCTCTGTCGAACATAGTCCCGAAATAAGCTCCTGCCCCAAGCTAGACATGCGTCGCCAGAGATCAGGGTCACGATAGAGGCGGACGGCGTGGGCAGCCAGATCCAAGGGCGCATCGGCTACCAGTAACGCCTCCTGCTCATTTGGTTCGTCCTCCCCGCCCCGACCGAGTAGACCCTCGGCGCCAATCGAAGTCGTCACCACGGGAAGTCCAGCGGCCATGCATTGGGTTACCTTGCCCTTCATTCCAGCTCCGTAACGCAGGGGCGCCAGCATCAACCGGGAACCATCGAGCAGCGGCTGAAGATCCTCGACCCAGCCCAGCACGTCGACCAGAGGAGAGGCCAGCGCCCGTACCTCGGCCGGCGCCTCGGCGCCGACGATCGAGACGCGCACATCGCCAAGCTCTCGCCACACATCCGGCATCACGTCTTTGACGAGCTGCAGCGCCGCATCGACATTCGGCGGATGCTCAAAACCGCCCACGAACAGGATGCCTGTCCGATCCTCAGGGGGGGGCACCAGCGATTGCACATCGTGAACGTTCGGCACCACACGCACATCCGCATCCGGCACGTCGTATTCGATCTGAATACGCTCGTCCTCGGTGACGGTCAGCGAGACGTCGGCGGCCCTGACCATGGCCAGCTCCAGGTGACGCAATGCCCGAGCCTTGGGGGGCAGGTCATCGAGACTGCGGTGGCCGTTCCCCAGCGCTGCTGCCGAGGTATCGCGGCCGACTCGGCGGGCCTCGCGCAGCCAGTGCAGATCCACCGTGTCGTACACGATCGTGGCCGCGGGAGCGAACTCACGCAACACATCCAGCCAGCGACTGGCGGCATGAGGACGGGACAAGATGACCGTGCTCAGCCTTGGACCGATCGTGACCAACTCGGCATTCACGTCGAGCTGACCATAAAACACCTCGATGCCCATACTCTGCAGAAGCCGGGTATAAGGCTGCAGGGGCGAGAAGTTGTCCGGCATGAAGCTCACCCGAGCGCCGAGCTCGAGCATCGTCCGCATGATGTTGATCATGCGCAGCGACCCGGAGTCCCGATCCCAGGTCGGCACGCGGTGGTCGACCACCAGCACATGGGGACCTCGGTGGCGATTGGCCGCCATTCGCACGTTCGTCGGCGCCGGGCGCATCTGTTCGGACTCGAGTCGTTGACGCCACTTCTCAACAAACTTGGGGCGATTGAGCTCCTGGTGGCGCTTGTGACCAGACTCGAGATCGTTGCCGGCCGTGCCACCCTCGACGTGCATGACAACGGCACCGGGCTCATAGAGGACGCGCCAGCCGCGAGCACGCGCCTCGAAGCAAAGGTCGGTGTCCTCGTAATACATCGGCAGGAAGCGCTCATCGAAGCCCCCGACCTCCTTCCACAGCTCGGCTCGGACCATCAAAGCCGCAGCTGAGCCATAATCGATCTCCCGCCTGTACTCGTACTGGAACAGTCCAGGGTCATCGCCTCGACCATAGTTGGCTCCCGTACCGTCGCTCCAGACGATGCCACCGGCCTCGCTCAGCGATCCGTCCGGCGAGACGAACTTGGGCGCCACGACGCCCACCGACTCGCCGGACTCGCCGCACTCGAGCATCGCCTCCAGCCAGCCGGGCTGCACCTCGATGTCGTTGTTGCACAGGACGAGCCACTCGCCGCGCGCAAGCGCCGCCCCGCGGTTCATGCTGCGCAGATAGCCCTCGTTGCGCTCGTTGACGAGCACCCGCGCCCCCTGCACCTGCTCTAGCAGCTGTTTCGTGTCGGCGTCAGCGGTGTCGTCGACGAGGATCACCTCGTAGCCGATCGCCATCGTGTTGTCGCGGATCGTCTCCAGGCAGCGTCGCGTGAGATCGGCCGCGGCGAAAAGCGGGATCACCAGCGACACCTGCGGCTGATCGAAGGTTGGGAGCTCGATGCTCTGAGCGAGATCGTCCAGCGCCTCCTGCGCCTGCGCCTGCTCCAACGATGGGGGCGTCGGTCGTTTGCTGATGACGCGGCCAGCGAGGCGCAGCGAGAACCGCAGTCCCCGCGCAAACAACGAGGTCTCGCCGCCGATGGACGAGAAGACGCGACCGCGCACACGCTGGAAGGTCTGCCAGGTCACAGACTCCTCGACCCGGCGGTTGAAGCGCTGTGCTTGCTCGAAGCTCTCCCCCAGATTGGCTAGTTCAGAGGTGGTGCGCTCGAGACGCGCTCGGAGCGAGGCGATCTCCGCCTGGCGATGCCGCACGTACTCGTCGCGCTGCACCAGCAGAACGTTGTGGCGTTCTCGTTCCAGCACGCCGCGCTTTCGCTCAGCGGCGGTCTCACTCCGCTCGCGCTCCATCGTAATCCGGGCATTCCGCTCGCGCTCGGCGACCTCGTCGCGTTCGAGGGCGATTGCTTTCGCCGCTTCACCGGCTTTCCTCTCTGCCGTCCGCACAAGCTCGAGATCGCAATCGCCGAGCACTGACGAGGACGAAGCATCCGGCAGCGCGCTCTTCGACGCCAAGGCCACCAGATACAGAGCCGCCGGCTCGCTCGCCATGCGCCATTCATCACCGGCGCGCTCGATGAAGAACTCGGTGGCTGACAGCTCCTCCGCGGGGGAGTCGAGCGCCGCCAGGTGCGAGCCGGTGATCGTTTGCTGACCCCAGACGGCCACATGTGGGAACGGCCCTTCGAGCAATGCGGAGAACTCTTCGTAGGTCAACTCGTGCTGATGGAATGGGTTGACCTGACCGGTGGCGTCGCTGTAGAGCCGGCGGTCGGGCGTGGAGACGATCAGCACTCCGTCGTCGGCCAACACACGCGCCACCTCGGCGAGTACTCGCTCCTGCCCGTCCACATGCTCGATCACCTCGAAGGCGACGACGGCGCCAAACGAGCCGTCCTCGAACGCGGAGAGATCGAGCGCGTCGCCCACCCTGAACGAAGTCCGCGGACCGCCCCAGTTCAGCTGGGCGTGCTCGACGGTGCGCGCGTCGATGTCGATGCCGACGACCTCGGTCTCCTCGGCGCCGGCCAGAATCGACGCTCCGAAGCCCTCGCCGCTGCCCAGATCCAACACGCGACGGCCCGCGACGACCGTGGCCGCCCACAGATAACGGTGCATGTGCTCGTAGACGACCTGCACATCGGGCGCCCAGGGGACGCATCGCTCCCCGGTCCAATCAATCAAGCGGGGAGCCCCCGCACGGCGCCGCAAGCTCACTCCGGGACAGTATCGCAGGGTATCTGCGCCTGATAGCTTCACGCGCCGTGACTGAGCCGAGCCACCAACGCTCACTGCGGTCGCTGACCGAGCGAGCGGCGCTGCGCGTGCTGGCCGCGGTCCAGACCCCCGCGCCACCGGTCGAGGAGCCCGTCGAGGTCCCGGAGCCCGAGCCACCGCCACCACCGCCGGACCCGGCACGCTTCGTGCGGGAGCTCACGCCGGGGCTGCTGGCCTGCGAGCAGGGTTTGGCGACTGAGCTCCTCTACCGCCGGCTGAGCGAGGCGGACATCGCCGCCGTCGAGCAGTTGATCAGAGACACTCCCGGAGCCTGGGAGCACTATGCCGCCGCGCCCGAGGGCGCCGCCAGGCGACACGTGCTGCTCGCCTTCGGCGTCTGGCTCGGCGCGCAGAACCTGGTCGAGAAGACAGGCCTGACCGACGCCCAGCCCCCCGAGGGCATCCACGTGATGGCCCGTGGACCGCTCTCCGCCGCGGGCGGGCTCTACGAGGCAGACATCGTGGTCGATGCGCTCGCCGGCGCCGGCGTCGACATGCAGGACGTACGTGACGGCCTCGACTTCGGGTGCTCCTCTGGCCGTGTGACCCGGACCCTTCAAGCCGCCTACCCCGATGCTCGCTGGCACGGCTGCGACCCCAATGCCCCGGCGATTGAGTGGGCGGCTGAGAACCTCCCGGGGATCGAGTTCTTCGTCAACGACAACGCGCCCCCGCTGCCGCTCGCCGACGGCTCGCTCGACATGGCCTACGCGATCTCGATCTGGTCGCACTTCGCACCCGAGCTCGGTCTGCGTTGGTTCGAGGAGATGCACCGCGTGATCCGGCCCGGCGGCCACCTCGTCTGCACGACGCACGGGCTGACCTCGGTCGCCTACAGCGCCGCCCACGGCCGCTCTGAGGAGCAGGTCGAGGAGATCCTCGACTCCCTCTACCGCCAGGGCTCCTGGTACGCGCCCGAGTTCGGCGAGGAGGGGGACTGGGGCGTCGTGAACCCCGACTGGGGCACCGCGTTCCTCTCCCCCGAGTGGATGTTGACCCACCTCTGCCCCCGCTGGCGCGTGCTCGAGCTCGCCCCCGGGCGCAACCAGGAGAACCAGGACGTGTACGTGCTACAGCGGGTTTGAGCCATCTCCCCCTCGTCAAGAGTGGTGTGTGTATACTATGCGCATGGCGCGTGTGAATGTCTATCTTCCGGACGATCTCGCCCAGCGAGCGCGATCCGCCGGCCTCAACATCTCCAAAGTCACGCGCGAGGCCCTGAGCTACAACCTCGCCCGGAACGACAGCGACCGCTGGCTCGACCGGCTAGAAGGCTTGTCGCGCACGGAGATCTCCCACCGGCGAGTGATCGAGGCGATCGATGGCGCCCGCGCCGAGCTCGGCGACCGCCCCTCCTGACGCGGCACTCGTACTCGACGCTTCCGCCCTCGTGGAAGCGTTGCTCGGCACCGACCGCGGCATGAAGGTGCGCGAGCGGATGCGCGGACACATGCTTCACGCTCCCGCGCACCTCGATGCGGAGGTGCTCTCAGCGGTCGGTCGACTACACCGGGCGGGCGACCTCGACGAGACGGCAGTCACTGCGGCGCTCGTTGAGCTCGCCGCCGCGCCGATCCATCGTCACCCACTTGCAGGCCTGCTTTTGGGCGCTTGGGAGCGTCGAAATCGACAGCGCCTCGTCGACGCTCTCTACGTCGAGCTAGCGGCCTCCCTTGCACCGGCGCGACTCCTGACCACGGATGCACGACTCGCGCGTTCACACGAGCATGCCGAGCTGATCGACCTCTGAGCATCATGACAGCAAATAGGCTGCTGCTATGATGCGTCCATGAGAACGACGGTAACTCTCGATCAGGATGTCGCGGCGAAGCTTCGCGAGCTGGCACGGGAGCGTGGCATGTCGTTCAAGGCGACCATCAACGACGCGATTCGACAGGGCCTCAGCAATGGCGCTCCGACCGCCCAGCCCTACCGGATGCCCTCGCGCCGAATGGGCGTGAGGGAGGGCGTGGATCTCGATCATGCCGGACGCCTCGTGGGTGAACTCGAGGACGCGGAGATTATTCGCAAGCTGCAGCTGCGCAAGTGAAGCTCCCCGACGTCAATCTGTTCCTGTACGCGATCGATGAAGCCTCGCCGCACTATGAGCCTGCACATGCATGGGTGGAGGCAACGCTGTCCGGATCGGAGACCGTGGCCCTGGCCTGGACGACGCTGGTCGGCTTTGTTCGGCTGAGCACGCGTGCGAATCTGTTCGAGCAGCCGCTCGAGGTGGAGTATGCGCTGGACCTCGTCGATGGATGGCTGGATCAGCCGTGCGTCACCGTGATCCATCCCACCGACCGGCACGCGACGGTGCTGCGTGAACTGCTGCTCCCGCTCGGCACGGCAGGCAATCTGACGAACGACGCCCACCTCGCCGCGCTGGCGATAGAGCATGGGGCAACGCTTTGTTCGTGCGACAACGATTTTGCGCGCTTCCAAGGCCTGCGCTGGATCGATCCGCTGCAGGTCGGCCGATAAGCCGGCGTTGTCAAGGAGACCCTTGGGACGTATTTGTTCGGTGCAATTACTTTCGCTCTGGCCGCACAATTTAGGGCGACCTTAGCCCCCTCGCAGAGCTGCTCGCGCGTGCAATCCTCAACAACCTCCACAAGTTCGTCGTCCCCGCCGTCGCCGGCCCATCGCGCCTGGTCCCGCTGCCCGCCCTGGCATCCGAGCGGATCTCTGCAAACGCGCTCCGCGTGGCCGCGACTCGGGGACGCTTGCAGGCCTCCAAGGCCGCCGACGGGACGTGGCGCAGCACCCGCGCCTGGGTCGATGAATACCTAGCCGAGCGCTACAAGCGCGTCAGGGCCTGAAGCCGAGCTACTCCATGCTCGTGCGTTCGGCCACGACGAGGAACTGCTTGCCGAGGATCCGCCAAGCCAAAGGAAAGCGCAGATACGCGCGCACGAGCGCGGGATGCGACGGCAGACGGCCGGTGAAGGTATAGGGCAGGAAGCGAGGGTGCACCTCGCGGATCTCAAAGCCGGCGGCGTACAGGTGCTCCTCGACCGCGCGCTCGGTCAGCACAACCGTGTGGTCGGCGAAGTCGAAGTACTCCCGCACACAGTAGCGGAAGTTCGGCCCCATGATCGCGATGCGTCCCCCCGGCGCCGTGCAGTCGCGCATCTTCTCCAGGAACGCGGCGACCGCCTCCTGGCTGAGCAGATGCTCGAGGAAGTTGGAGACGAACACGCCGCCGAAGTACTCGCTCGGCAGCTCGGCCGCCATGATCTCCGAGACGATCAGGCGAGTGCCCTCGCGCGCAACGCCCTCCTCGTAGTCGACCGCGTCGACCGCCCAGCGCTCCGCGGCCGGGACCGCGTTGATGAACTCGCAGCGGCCGGCGGCCGGATCGAGCACCCGCTCGGGCCGCCCCAGCAACTCGTGCAGCATCGGCGCGACCGCGACCCAGACATCGTCGCGACGACCCTGGTCGACCCCCCGGAAGCGATACTCATACAGGCGCTGATAGTTCAAGACGAGACCTCGTTCGCCCGGCGATGACCGCTCTCCTGCAATGTCCGCCTGCCCGGCCGCGGGCGGGCGCGACGCTCGCCGCGCGCCTCCGGTCGCTGGTAATCACCCCTGCTCAGATGGTGCTCGAGGAACACGTACAGGACGATGAACAGGTAGCGGCTGCCCATCTCCTGGAGCCTGAGCTTGGAGACGCCATGCGCGCGGTTGGTCCAGGAGATCGGCACGACCGCGTAGGAGTGTCCGCGCACCACCGCCTTCAGCGGCAGCTCGACGGTCAGGTTGAAATGGTTGGACAGCAGCGGCTGCACGTTGTCGATCGCCTCGCGCCGGTAGGCCTTGAACGCGTTCGTCGTGTCGTTGTAGCCGTGTCTGAACAGCACGCGGATGCCGAGGTTCACCAGGCGGTTGAGGATCAGCTTGGCCCTCGGGTAGTCGCTGACCTTGCCGCCGCGGACGAAGCGTGAGCCGAACGCGCAGTCGAACCCTTCCTCCAGCACGCGGTAGTAGCGGACGAGGTCCCTGGGCGAGTCCGACAGGTCGGCCATCACGATCGCGACGGCATCGCCGGTGTACTCGTCCAGGCCCGAGCGCACCGCCTGGCCGAACCCGGGCGAGCGCTGGGAGCGCACGCAGCGTACCGCCGGATCGCGCTCGCCGATCGCGCGCACCACGTCTCCCGTGCCATCGCCGCTGTGGTCGTCAACCACGACGACCTCATGGGGGATCCGCTCGGCCGCGAGCTCCGTGCTCACCGCCGCGATGGTCGCGCCGATCGACTCGACCTCGTCGTGGGCGGGGATGACGACCGACAGCTTCACGCGCGGGCGACCCACCGCTCGGCGTTGCGGTCGTGGATCTGGGTCAGGATGTCGCGCACGTCGTTGGTGATGTCCCACTCCGGGTAGTCGTGCTTGAACGGCTCCAGGTCTGAGATCCACCAGCGGTGATCGCCGATCCGGTTGTCCTCGCCGAGGCTCCAGTGCAGCTCGCGGCCGGCGATCTCCTGGCAGAGCGTGATCGCCTCCAGCATCGAGCAGTTCGACTGCCTGCCCCCGCCAATGTTGTAGACGGCGCCCGCCTTCGGCGCGCGATGGAACTCCTTGAACGCCGCGACCAGGTCGGCCGCGTGGATGTTGTCGCGCACCTGCTTGCCGCCGTATCCGAAGACCGTGTATTGCTCGCCCGTCATCGTGCAGCGCATCAGGTAGGAAAGGAACCCGTGCAGCTGCGTCCCCGCATGGTTGGGGCCGGTCAGGCAGCCCCCGCGAAAGCAGACCGTCGGCAGCTCGAAGTAGCGACCGTACTCCTGCACAAGCAGGTCAGCGGACGCCTTGGAGACCCCGAACAACGAATGGGTGCTCTGGTCGATCGACATCGTCGTATCGATGCCCTTGTGGTAGCGGTGATCCTCGGGCAGCTCCAGACGCTCGGGCAGCTCTATAAGCGGTAGCGAGTTGGGTAGGTCGCCGTAGACCTTGTTCGTCGAGCAGAACACGAACGTCGCGCTCGGCGCGTGCCTGCGCGTGGCCTCGAGCAGGTTCAGCGTCCCGTTCGCGTTGACGCCGAAATCGGTCTGCGGATCGGAGGCGGCCCAGTCGTGGGAGGGCTGCGCGGCGGTGTGGATCACGAGCTCAACCTCACTCGCGTGCTCGGCGAACAGCCGCTCGACACCGTCCGCGTCGCGGATGTCGAGCTCGACCGTGCGCAGCTCGTCGGGGTAGCGCTCGCTCAGCGCCGCGGTCGTGTGGGCGGTCGACGCGTCGGGGCCGAAGAAGCGCGCGCGCATGTCGTTCTCCAGGCCGATCGCCCGATAGCCGGCCTCGATGAAGTGGCTGACGGACTCCGAGCCGATCAAGCCTCCCGAACCGGTGACGATGACTGTGGGCATTCGATCCTTTCGCTATAGCGCCCGCGCGAGGGCCGACTCGTGCGCGGCGATCCAGGCGTGGATATCGGTCAATATCGCCGCCGGACCGCGACGCGCCCGCCAGCCTGTCAGCTCGTGCAGACGGCTGCAGTCGGAGATGTAGATCGGGATGTCGCCGGGGCGTTCCTCGGCCGATGCGCTCACCTCGATCGTGCTGCCGGTGATCTGCCGGCACAGCTCGGTCGTCTCGCAAAGCGACAGGCTGCACTCCCGTCCGCCGCCGACGTTGATCGTCGCGCCGGCCCAGCGCGCGGGATCGCCCAGCTGCTCGTCGACCAGCTCGAGTAGGTCCTGCACGTGCAACAGGTCGCGCACCTGCTTGCCCGTGCCCCCGAATCCAATGTAGGACAGGGGCCGCTTGAAGTGGTGGGCGAGCATCCAGTATGTGAAGACGCCCTGGTCGGCCTTGCCCATCTGCCACGGTCCGGCGACCACGCCGCAGCGATCGATCACCGCGTTCAGGCCGTAGCCGGCGGCGTACTCGGCGATCAGCAGCTCTGCCGATAGCTTGGTCGCGCCGTACAGCGTCCTCGCTCCCTCCAGCGGGAAGGACTCGGCGATTCCCCGCGCTGAGGCCCCGGGCACGGGCTGCTCGTCTTCGAGCTCCAGGCGCGTGTCGGACTCTCGGTAGGCCAGCCTCCCCAGCGCGGCCACCGGATATACGCGGCTCGTCGACAGAAACACGAACTGCGCCCGCGAGCGGCGCGCCAGCTCGAGGCAGTTGTAGGCGCCGATCAGGTTCGTCTGCACGACGTAGTCGGGACTGCCACCGACGCCGGCCATGACCGACGGCTCGGCCGAGCACTCGACCAGCGCATCCACCTCGCCGAGCGCCAGCAGATCGTCCAGATCGCGCACGTCACCGTGATGGAAGCTCACCCCCGCCTCGCGCAGGCGCGGCAGGTTCAGCTCCGACCCACGGCGGCGCAGGTTGTCGAGGGCCAGCACTTCCCAGTCCGGATGCCTGCCGGCGAGGCCGATCGCCAGGCTGGCACCGATGAAACCGGCGCCGCCGGTGACGAGGACACGACGGGAAGCTGATGGCGAGCGAGGTGGCTCGACTTTGTGGACAGATAACATCGATGGTCTCACCCTCGCACGCGCGCCAAACGAGGGGTGGCCCTCACCGGACGTGGACGGGTGGCCGGCGTCGGGCGTGGACCGGCGCTGACCGACTGGGCGAAAAACGAGAACGTGATCGGCTGCCCATCCCCCGCGCCCTGTCCAGTCTTGGCGACGGCGATCGTGGAGCTGTTGGGCGCGAGGTTGAACGGCGCCGTGAAGTCAACGCCGGCGGGAGCACGCAGCAGCAGTCCATCGGTCGCCGTTCCCTCGACCAGCCGGTGCGCTTCACCATCCAGCAGCACCAACCGTTCGACGGGCTTGTAGAGCAGCGCTCGTAGACGTTCGAGCCCCCCAACCGCGACGCCGCCGATGCGCACGAAGACGAAGCTGAGATCGTTTGGCGGCGGCGGCACGGACACATTCTGATCCCAGCCGGCGTGCACCGTGCCCAAGAGCATCGACGCCCCGCAGCGGTTTGGCCCCAGCCCCAAAACCTGCCAGGTGCCGGTGGTGCGCAACTCTTGGTAGCGGCATAGGATCGTGCGCATGCTCAGTCCTTCGTCAAACGTCGGCACGCGCCCGTCGACTCCGGGTTCCCGATTGCGCAGGATGCGCTGGGGCGCCCGTGTCGAGTTCAATGTATCGGCGTTTTCCTGATCCAGCCCGGTCGTGTAGGCCGCATAAGATTGAAACACGGGAAGCGGTCGCCAATCCAGGTTATAGGCCCACGCCACCCCCGCCTCATAGGGAGCCACATCGACGGTGTGGCCCTGTAGCAGGTCGAGTGTCGGTTGGTCGACGGGCAGCGCCTGCTCGATTTCTTGCCGACCCTGGGCGATGACGGCAGCACGCTGCGCCGAGGTCGAGACCTGTTCGATCTGGTCGATCGCCGTCTTCGCGTTTTCGCCGGGGTCGAAAACCACGGAGAAGGAGCTCGGCTGCTGCGCCGTGAGGGCAAAGGCGAACAGAGCGGCAGCCAGACCCAACCCGACGAAGCGATCTCGCGGACGCCAGCGCAGCGCTAAGAATCCACCCATCAACGCGACGAAATAGATGGCGCCGTGGCCGGCGTCGTGACGGACAAAGCCCTCCTTGTACTCGAAAAAACAGAACACGACCCACAACGCGACGATCCCCCAACGCCGACGGGCAGACCCGGTCCTGGTCATCTGCAGCGCGCCGGCCAGGCCGAAGGCGAAGGCGATCAACCCCGTGGTGTACTCCCAGGTCAGGCTCGGATCTTCGTAGCCCATCGCCGCCGCATAGCCGGAGACGATCCGCGCGGAATTGTGCACGTATGCGGGCAGCGCCCCCCAATCCTGTCCGGTCGTCGTCCAGGCCGTCAGCAAGGCTAGGACGAGCGCAGCGAGCGTAACGATTAAGTGATCGCGACGCCTGCCCTGAGCTCCCAGCGCCACAATCATGGCCAGCGCCGCGATCTCGATGCCCAGCGATATCTCGTTGAGCAGCTCCAAGCCGGCCACGGCGCCGGCCCCCGCCATCAATGCCAGCGTCAGGCGTCGTCGAGGGTCCGGGCGAGAGCCCGGGACACGGTCGACCATCCATACGCAGAACACGAGGAACGACACCGAGTCGAGCGTGACGGCGCTAGCGCCCGCCACGAGCAGGGCGACGACCCCCCCAACGACCGGACCGTACGTCCGTCGAGCGCCCAGGAACAGGGCTAGCGCCAGCGCGAAGCGCGCGAGCACGGCGTAGAGCACGGCGACGGTCCCTGTGCCCCCGTACCAAAGCGTGGGCACGCTCAGGAAGCCGAGCGGCCCGTAGGTGAAGATCAGGTGATTCCCGGACGTGACCCCATAGTGGAGCGCCATGTGCAGCGCCCCCTGCCAGCTGGCATCGAGGCCGGGCTGCGGCACGAGCGGCAGCGCATGCCACGACAGCAGCATGATCGCGAGCGCCACGAGGAGGCAGATGGCCAGCGGTGCCACTTGCACGCGAAGCAGCCGCTGCGAGTCCTCTGGCGGCACGCGCGCATGCTATCCGAGACTTTCGACGGCAATAGCGGGCTCAGACTCCTCGAGATCGGGGGCCAGGGCCTCCATGGCGGCCTTGGCACGTATTTGTTCGGTGCAATTACTTTTGCTCTGACCGCACAACTCCCACCCACCGCAACGAGGTAGCAACAGGTGTAACTCCTACGAGCTACACTGATGGTATGCCGAGCAAACACCAGCGCATCGCCGTGACGACGGACCCGGAGCTTGGGCATGCGCTTCAGAGCGTGCGTGCGGCGACCGGCACGCTGGAGGCCGACGCCACGCTGGTGCGACGGCTCGCGGTCGAGGGTGCGCAGGTCGAGCTGCAGGCCGGCCACGAGCGTCGCGCGGCCGCCGAGGCACTGTTCGCCTTGATGGACAGCGGCGGGTTCGACCTCGATCTGGATGCGATCGATCGCCTCAACGCACCCGCGAGCAGCGTGTGAGCGTCGATGTATGGGATGGCCATGGCGCGGTGCTCGCCGACACCTCGGCCTGGACGCATGCGCGGCGCGATCCGAGGGCGCATGAGCTGCTACTCACCGCCGTCGGACGCGGCGAGATTACATGGTGCTGGCCGGTCCGCTACGAGCTGCTGATCGACGCGCGCGGCCCAGAGGGGATTGCGGCCGTCGATCGTACGTTTGAGGGCCTGCGCGAGATCGCCGTCGATCGCACCGTCCAGCGAGGCGTCCTGTCGACGATGCGCGAGCTGGCGGACGAGGGCTCGCATGGCGCCCACCGGCTGCCGCTGGCCGACCTGACGGTCGCAGTGGCGGCGCAGATCTCGAGCTTGGACGTGCTGCACTACGACCATCACTTCGAACGCCTCGGCAAGCTGCTCGGCATCCGCACGCTGTGGATCGCCGCACCCTCGGCGTGACGCCCACAGCCTCAGTAGAGCAATACGTCGGGATCGAAGCAGGCAGAAGTCGTGGCCTCGGTTGGTAGCGTTCATTGACCTTGCCGACCACCACCACACGACCGGCAGCGATGCCGCCAGCCACCGCATCCGCGGCCCCCTCGGCGATCTCGGTCGAGAACGTCAGCAAGACCTTCCGGCTGCCCCATCAGCAGTACTCGACGCTGAAGGAGCGGGCGCTGCACCCGTTCAGGAGCACCGACTACGACGAGCTGCACGCCGTCAAGGACATCTCACTGGAGATCGCAAACGGCGAGTTCTTCGGGATCGTCGGGCGCAACGGCAGCGGCAAGAGCACGCTGCTGAAGTGCCTGGCGGGGATCTACGGCGTAGATCGCGGGCGCATCACCGTCGCGGGACGACTGTCGCCGTTCATCGAGCTGGGTGTCGGCTTCAACATGGACCTGACCGCGCGCGACAACGTGATCATCAACGCGATCATGCTCGGGCTCAGCCGCCGCGAGGCACGAACGCGGTTTGACGCGGTGATCGCGTTTGCCGAACTCGAGGAGTTCATCGACCTGAAGCTCAAGAACTACTCCTCGGGGATGCTCGTGAGGCTCGCCTTCGCCACCTCGATCCAGGTCGAAGCCGAGATCCTGCTGATCGACGAGGTGCTCGCGGTCGGCGATGCCGCGTTCCAGCAGAAGTGCTTCGAGGAGTTCTTCCGCCTGAAGCGCGAGGGCCGCACGATCGTGTTCGTCTCCCACGACATGCACTCGGTCGAGCGCTTCTGCGATCGCGCGATGCTGATGGAGCGGGGCGACATGGTCCAGATCGGCGAACCGCGAGCGATCGGTCGCGCCTACCAGAAGCTGAACTTCGGACACCTCCCACACGAGGCACCCGCCGATACCAACGTCGGCAGCGGCACGACGATCGGCGAGGCCTGGTTCGAGGGCGTTGACGGAACCAAGGTAACCAGCGTCAGCCAGGAGGAGAAGCTGACGATGTGCTTCGAGGTGCGCTTTGCGGAGGACATCTTTGAACCGGTCTTCGCATCGACGCTGCGGACGGAGCTCGGACACACGATCGTGGTCGCTCGCAGCGACCAGCACGGCCAGGAGACCGGTGCCTTCAAAGCCGGTGAAACGGCGATTGCCCGCTTTGAGCTGCCCAGCTGGCTGACGCCGAGCCGCTACGCGATGACCCCTTCGGTCGCGCGTGAGGGCACGGGGGAGAACGCCCTGGCGCTGGTCGAGGACATGGCCTCGGTCGTGATCCACGGCGAATCCAGCGGCGGCATTCTCGAGCTTCCGATCGACGTCAACATCGAGCGTGCATGAGCTCAAGCCAGGGCATCGGCTTCCCACTGCCCGGCCGTCCGGCGCGCCACCGCGTACACGGACCGTCTGCGTTGAGCGGCGATTTTCGCCGCTTCTGGTCACTGACCTTCACGCTCGCGCGCACCGAATTCAAGCTGCGCTTCTTCGGCTCGGTGCTCGGCTACCTGTGGACGCTCGTGCGACCGCTGCTGCTGTTCGGAGTGCTCTACGTCTTCTTCACCGAAGTAGCCCACGTCAACGACAACAAGTCGCCGGGGGAAGCGCACTACGGCGCTCAGCTGCTCGCGTCGATCGTGCTTTTCACCTTCTTCGCCGAAGCCACCGCCGGCGCCGTGCGCAGCGTCGTCGACCGCGAGAACCTCGTCCGCAAGATCCACTTCCCGCGGTTGGTGATTCCGACCTCGGTCGTGCTGCTGTCGCTGTTCAACCTCGGCATGAACCTGATCGTCGTGTTTCTGTTCGCGGTCAGCGAAGGCGTGCGGCCGATGCTCAGCTGGCTGGAGCTGCCGCTGATCATCACGATGATCGTGATCTTCAGCCTCGGTCTGGCGATGCTTCTCTCGGCGATGTTCGTGCACTTCCGCGACATCCAGCCGATCTGGGAAGTGATCTCGCAGATCCTCTTCTACGCCTCGCCGGTGATCATCTCGATCGAGACGATCCAAAAGAAGCTCGACCCCACGTGGCTGCACGTCTATATGCTCAATCCGCTCGCGGTGATCCTGCAGCAGTTCCGCCACGCGATGATCACCAACGCCTCTCCCAGCGCCGGGGCGGTGCTGGGAAGCTGGACCAGCCTCCTGGGTGCGCTTGCGATCGTCGCGGTGATCTTTGTCGTCGGCTTCACCGTGTTTCATCGTGCGGCCGAGAAAATCGCCGAGAACCTGTAGATGGACGCCGGTGACGTGGGAGGCCTCGAGATGACAGAGCAGGAGCAATCCGAAGTGCAGCAATTGCGCGCGCAGGTAGCTGCGCTGGAAGCAGAGCTCGTCGAGACGCAGGCACGCACGAACGCAATCGTCGCCCAGACCCAGGAGCGCGTCTACTGGCTAGATCGCTGGCACCTCGACCTGAACGCGCTGATGCGCCGTCGCGGCGCCGCGGAGCTCCGTGGCGCGCTACGCGCGGGGCGGTCGGTGAGCCGCGCGCTGCGACGGGCCAAGCGCCGGCTGCGCCCGTGAGCGAGTCCCCCGCCGTGCCCAGCATGTCGGCCGTGATCCCCGTCAAGGACGGCGAGCGCTACCTGGAGGAGCTGCTCGCCACGCTCGCACGTGAGAAGGTCGATGAGGTACTCGTGATCGACTCCGGCTCGCGTGACCGCTCGCGCCAGATCGTCCGCTCCGCCGGTGTCGAGTTGCTCGAGATCGATCCCGCGGAGTTCGGCCACGGTCGCACCCGCAATCTGGGCGCCGAACGCACGAGCGGCGAGCTGATCTGCTTCCTCACCCAGGACGCCACCCCCGTCCCCGGCTGGGCCGCGGCATACCGTGCGGCGTTCGCGCTGCCCGAGCGGGTCGGCGCCGCCTACGGACCGCACCGGCCGCGGCCGGACACGAGCCCGATGATCGCCCGTGAGCTGACCGAGTTCTTCGCCGGGTTCGAGTCCGGCCCCTCTGGCGGCGATCCCGCGGATGGCACAGGCGAGCGCGGCGAGATCTCGAGTGGCCTGGGTGTAGCGCTGGACGGCGCGCACGAAAACGGCGCCTCGGCGAGCGCCTCCCACGCCCCGGTGCTCCAGCGAGCGGGCGACTCGACGTTCCTCTCGAACGTCAACGCCTGCTACCTGCGCGCCTGCTGGGAGGAGATCCGCTTTCGCGAGATCGCCTACTCCGAGGACCAGGCCTTCGGTGTCGATCTTTTAGAGGCAGGCTGGGTCAAGGTCTACCAGCCCGCCGCCGCGGTCCTGCACGCGCACGACTACGGCGCGCTGGAGTTCATGCGCCGCTACTTCGACGAGTACCGCGGCCTGCACGAGAGCACCGGCCATGTCGAGCCCTTCGGCGTGCTCGCGACCGCACGCCAGGTGCGCGCGGAGGTGGCGGGCGACCGTCGTTGGGCCAAGTCGCAGGGTCTCGGCGGCGCCGCACAGGCGCGCCTGGCGGCGCGCTCGGCCGTGCACCACGGCGGGCGGCGCGTGTTCTCCGCGCTCGGCTCGCGCGCCGAGCGCCTGCCCGCGCCCGTGCGCGGGCGCCTTTCGCTCGAGGGCCGCGACGGCGGCGCCAACGGGGGTACCGCGAGCGGTGGGGCGGGGGAGTCGGCCTCCGCGCCGGGCCACTCGCCGGACTCGCCCGCGAAGCTGGCGCCCGACGCCGAGCCGGGCGTTTCCCCGGTGCCACCGACGACGCACATGCCGCCGAAGCGCGACCACGACGACTACGAGGACGTCGCGCGCTTCTGGCGCGAGGGCGCCGCGCCGCTGCTCGACCCGGTGCCGGGAATGGCCGAGCGCGAGCGCCTGCGCCTGGCGCTCGTGATCCCCTCCTTCCGCCGCGGCAGCGGCGGGCACAACACGCTGCTGCAGATCTTCTCGCGCCTCGAGCAGCGCGGGCACCTGTGCAGCGTCTGGCTGTACGACTTCACCGGCCAGCACAACGCCGAGTGGCCGGCGGTGATCCGTGCCGACATCCGCGAGTTCTTCGCGCCGATCGAGGGGCCCGTGTACAAGGGCTTCGCGGACTGGCAGGGCGCCGACGTGGCGATCGCGACCGGGTGGCAGACGGTTCACCCGACGCTGATGCTGGACCAGTGTCGCGCGCGCGCCTACATCGTCAACGACCACGAGCCTGAGTTCTACGCCGCTTCGACCGAGCGCGAAATGGCCGAGGACACCTACCGCCACGATCTCCATTGCATCGCCGCGAGCCCCTGGCTGCGCGACCTCTTGATCGAGCGCTACGCGACGAGCGCCGACGCCTTCCAGCTTGGCGTCGACCACTCGCTCTACCAGCCCCGGCCCGTGCCCCGCCGCCAGGACACCGTGATCTACTACGCTCGCCACGTCACTCCGCGCCGCGCGGTGCCGGTCGGGCTGATGGCGCTCTCGGAGCTGCACCGCCGCCGCCCCGATCTGCGGATCGTGCTGTTCGGCGACGAGGGTCGGCTCGAGAGCCCCTTCCCCTACGAGCACCTCGGCGTGCTCACCCCCCCGCAGCTCGCGACGCTCTACTCCGAAGCAACCGTCGGGCTGTGCCTGTCGCTGACGAACTTCTCGCTGATGCCCAAGGAGATGCTCGCCTGCGGACTGCCCTGCGTCGAGCTCGCCGGCGTCAGCGCCGAGTCGATCTTCGGCTCCAACGGCCCGCTCGAGCTCGCCTCGCTCGACCCGCGTGCGATCGCCGATGCGCTCGAGCGCCTGCTCGACCACCCCGAGCACCGCGAGCAGCGCTCGCGCGAGGGGATCGAGTTCGTCGCCTCCCACACCTGGGAGCACGCGACCGACGAGGTCGAAGCTGGGCTGCGGCATGCCCTGCGCGAGCGCGAACAGGTGGCATCGGGCGGTTGAGCGCGACCACCGCAGATCCCACCGACGCGGCCCCGCGCGAGCGCGGCCCCGCGCGCGAACGGGGCGGCGAGCCCTCGCGCGAGCTGTGGCTGTTGCTCGCCGCCGTGGTCGCGTTCGTGGCGATGACGGTCTGGTGGCTGACGCAGGACGATCGCGTGCAGGACTGGGACAACGGGCTGCACACGCTGCTTGCGTTCGGGATCCACGATCAGCTCGCCGCGGGCAACCTGACCGGCTGGTTCACCGAATTCAACACCTACCCGCCGCTCGTGCACGTGATCGGCGCGCTGGGCGTGTTCGTCGGCGGCAAGAGCCCGATGTCGGTGATCATCGCCTCGAACCTCGTCTTCGTCCCGCTGCTCGCGCTCAGCTGCTACGGCGTCGGCAAGCTCGCCTACGGGCCACGCGCCGGCCTCTTGGCGGGCCTGTTCGCGCTAGGCACGCCGCTGCTGGTCTCGCAGATGCATGTGTTCATGGTCGACCCGCCCGAGGCGGCGATGGTCGCGGCGAGCGCCTGGGCGATCCTCGCCTCCGAACGCTTCCGGCGTGTCGGGATTGCGGCGCTCGCCGGGGTGGCGGTCGGGCTGGCGCTGATGACCAAGGAGACAAGCGTCATCTTTGTGACGGGCCTCGTCGCGGTCGCGTTCCTGCGCGGCGGCTGGCGCAACTGGCGCGGCCTGCTGCTATTTCTCGTGATCGCCGCCGCGATCTCGCTGCCGTGGTACGTCTACCACAAAGCCCAGCTCAACGGGCTCGTCGAAGGCCAGGGAGGAACGGGCGCGGCGCCGAGCACCGAAGCGGCGCCGCCGCTGTTCTCGCACAAGAGCCTGCTCTGGTACTTCTGGGCCGCGGTCAACATCCAGGTGCTCGTGCCGCTGCTCCTGTTCCTGCTCGCCGGTGTGGTGTTCACGATCCGCGACTGCATCCGTCGCTGGACACCCGAGAACCTCGGCCCCGAGCTGCTGGGCGGGGCGTTCGTCTCGTGGCTCGGGATCACGCTGATCAAGCACAAGGACGTGCGCTTTACGCTGCCCGCGCTGATCTATGTCGCGGTGCTCGCGACGGGCTGGATCGTGCTCGCGCAGCCACGCGTGCGACTTATGGCCACCGCCGTGCTGGGAGTCGTCCTGGCAGTCAACTTCCTCGGCGTATCAATCGGGATCGGCCATCTCGTGCGCATCGCCCTGCCCGGCGCATCGGCCGATAGCGGCATCTTCACTCGCCAGGTCACGCTCTACTCGCCGGAAGGCTATATCCGCGGCGGCCCCGAGCACGACGGCGACATCCTGCAGCTGATGCGCGAACTGAAGCGGGCCGGCGTGCGGACGATCACCTTCGACGCCGGCAGCACCGACGTCTCCGACTTCACCACATATGGCCTGCAGGTACGCGCGATCCAGGCCGGGCTGACGCCAACGCCCGTCTATAACCCGAGCTCGCTCGGGCCCCACGGGGTCTTCATGCTGCGCCACGTCCCGCAGCCCGGAGACCCGCCCCCGTGCCAGCGCCTCAAAGACGGCAGCGGCGTGTACGTGGTGCTCGGCGATGCCTTCGAGCCATTCGAGTCCTACACGCTGCTCTGCCCAAAACACCATCCCGAGATCTACCGGCGCACTGCTCCGCTGTCGTTTGAAACGGAAATGCAGCTCCATCCCGAAATCACCGGCCCCGCGCGCACGATGCTGCTGAACGTGCTGCTCGCGCTGCATCGCGACGGGATCCAGGCGCTTCAGTACGAACACGCCTCCGCGGACAAGCTCTTCTTCCAGCCCACCGGCCTGGAACGCCTGGCGGCGATGGCGCAGCTACCGGTACCCGCCACGTTGACGGCGCAACAGCTGACGCCGAGCGACGCATTCCTGCTGCGCAAGCCGGTCACCTCCGGTGGGCCTGCGCCCTGCGGCCGCTTCCCCGACGGCACCGGCCTCTACGTAATCCTCGGCAATCCCGCCGTTGCCCACCCGCGCTACATCTGCCCGCTATCCAGCCGGCCCTGACTAACCGTAGTAGCGGGAGATCGTCAGTGTCTCGGCGAACAGGCCGTGCGCCATTGCGAGCACGACCAGCGCGCCCCCTAGCACCGGCGCCCAGCGGCGACCGAGACCGCGGGCGGCGAGCACCATGAACAGGGCGTAGAGCGCGAGCAGCGGAAACAGGTAGCGCGCCTGCTCGAAGGGGACGCCGTGGACCGCCCGATAGCGGATGCCGGCGTAGCCGATCGCGGCTAGCAACCCCCCTGCCATCACCGCGAAGCAGACCAGCAACGGCAGCAGCGCGCGGATCCGCGCACGCAGGCCTATCAGCGTGCTCACCGCCAGCATGGCGAGCGCGATGAACAGCCAGCGCGCCACGGTGTACACCCACAGCGGGAACGTGTAATCGAGCCAGCCGAAGTGCCCAATCGTGCCGTTTAGCCAGGTCGCGGTGAGCGGGAAGTAGTTGAACTCCTTGAACATGAAGGGCAGGCGCGGTAGGCACAGCTGCCAGATGTAGTCGAGCGTCTCCTTGAAGTTGACGGTGTCCCCCATCGGCAGCGCCCCCGTCGCAGCACCGGCGAAGCCACCGGCGGTCACGCCTCCGCGGTGCCACACGGTCGCGTTCAGAACCGCGTACACGAGCACGGGCAGCACCACGATCGCGCATGCCAGCCCCACGTTCAGCAGCGCCCGCTCGCGACCTCGCGGCCACGCGCGCCAGCCGAGCAGCAGTAGCGCAAGCGCGATTCCGGGCACGAGCGAGATGAAAGTGAGCTTGCCGAGCACGCCAACCACGGTCACTGTTCCGATCGCCGCGGCGCGTCGCGTCGTGAGGCCGCGCTTGTAGGTCCGCGCAAGCGCGAGGAAAGTCGCGGCCGAGGCGAAGAACAGCAAGTTGTCGCCCTGGACTCCGGCGGCAATGAAGTCGAATGTGGGCTGGAAAGCGACCATCAGAGCGCCGACCGTCCACGCCCAGGGCGAAGCCGGCAGCAGCTCGCGCAGGAACAGGAATATGCATAGCACGGTGCCGGCAGCGAGCAGCGCCGATAGCAACCGCATCAGCGCGAGCCTCGTCAGGATTTCGTGCGAGGGTGAAAGCAGATAGGGGACGGCCGCGAGCGCGTAGTAGAGCGGGGGCTGGTTGGTGATCGAGCTGGCGCCACCGGGACCGACGGGACTGGGATTGGTGGCCATCTGTGCGCGCAGACCACTGTCTTCGGGGGGCGTCATGATCCCGCGCATCTCGGGCCGCCCGACCACGCTGGCGAAGAACAGCGCCCCGAGCGCGACGTTCTCCTGCGGCGAATACTGCGCGGTTGGCCCCTGGGGTGGCGCCTTGCCGGTTTCAGCGAGATACTGGGCGTAGCCGAAGTGGGAGATCTCGTCGGGGACTTGAAAGGGCGGCACGACGATCCCCCAGATGACGGCGTTCAGTAGGGCGATCAAGAAGCAGGCCCGCCCGGCGCGCGGAATCCGTCGCACGCCGTCGCCAATCGCGGCGATCGTACGGCCTCCGACCCCGCCGGCTCGCGAGCTGCGACCTGCCCGGTGTGCGATCGCGCTACTCACGCGAGCTCACGCAGCAGCAGACGGATTGTTCCGACCCAGACGCCGAGCAGCAGGAGCGCACAGAAAACCAAGGTCCAGTCACCGAAGAAGGACGCCTTCCCCAGCCCGAAGCGCTGGCTGAGCACCCCCAGCAGTTGCCACCACGATTCCCTGCCGTGGCGCAGGTAGATCAGGCTGATCCGCCCAGGCTGGGGCCTCTTGTCGACCACCTCTGAGGTCGGATTGACAGGACCGCCTTCGCCGCCGAGCACGACCTCGTGCGAGCCGCCCACGCGCAGGCAGACGCTGGCGGCTTCGGGCGCTCCGCGTACGCGGCTGAACGGGATCACAACGATGCCCTGTTGCGCGCCCGCGGGCAGACCGCCGCTCGCGACCTCCGCGCCCGCCGCGTCGAGGAAGCTGAGGCGCAGCGCCGGCGCGGGACGGCCGTAGGTGCCGATCAGCAGTTGCGCCCGAGCCGCATCGCTGGGCAGGAACGGTGCCGGTTGGCAGACCACCCCGCCGGCGGGCAGCGTCGCGGCAAAGACGGCGCGGTTGATGTGATCGCTGCCCGCCTGGCGCGGGGCTCGTCCGGACATGTCGAGCACGAGCGCCCCCGCCACCGCCAGGAGCGCGACGCCGAGCACCAGGCGCAAACGCACGTCAGCGACGCCGCAACCCGAGGATGCTGAGCAGGAAGGAGGAGAAGAAGATCTGGATGCCGACAATCAGGAAAGACGCGGACACCACCGCGAGCCACTCCTTGGAGAGCGAACCGAAGCCGTGGGCGATCCAACTCGCGACGATCACCGCGCCCATCACCACCCCGATCAACATGAACAGACCGCCCAGCATCAGCCCGTGCTCGAGGCGAAAGCGCGCTCGCATGCGATCGAACCATGGGTCCTTCTCGCCCATGAAGTACGTGCCGTAGGCGTGCGCGCAGAGGCCCATGGCGAGCACCTGGGTGCCGACGACCATCAGCAGCGAGCCGAGGATCAGCGCGTGGATGCCCCATGCTCGCCCGAAAATTTCAAGGCCCGCGCCGGCGATACCGGCGATCAGCACGCCCAGCACCGCGAGCAGGGTGCCGGGAACGATGAACAGGTGCGTGGGGCTATGGACGAGCAGAAAGCGCAGGTGCCGCCAGCCGTCGCGGAAGCTCGACAGCTTCGACTCGCCGCCGCGGGGGTGGTATTCGATCGGGAACTCGGCGATCTTCAGGTGCTCCTTCGAGGCCCTGATCACCATCTCGGAGGCGAACTCCATGCCGGTCGTGCGCAGGTCGAGACGGGGCAGCACGTCGCGGCGCAGCGCGCGCATGCCGCAGTGGGCGTCTTTGACGCCAGTCCGGAAGAACAGGTTGAGGATGCCCGAGAGCAGCGGGTTGCCGATGTAGCGGTGCAGCCACGGCATCGCGCCCGGCTGGATGTTGTCCATGCGGTCGCCCATCACGAGCTCGGCGCCATCGTCGAGCTCTGACACGAAGCGCGGGATCTCGTTGAAGTCGTACGTCAGGTCGGCGTCGGCCATCACGATGTACTTGCCCTTCGCGGCCGCGAAGCCGGCGAGGTAGGCGCTGCCGTAGCCGCGGCGGGGCTCGGAGATCACACGCGCGCCCGCAGCGGCGGCCAGCGCAGCCGAGTCGTCTTCGGAGGCGTTGTCGACGACGAGCACCTCGCCGGCGATCGCGCCGTCCTTCAGCGCGCCGAGCGCGGCGGTCACGCAGACCTCGATGTTCTCGGCCTCGTTCAGGCAGGGGATCACGACCGACACGAGCGGCGCGGCGCGGTCTGCATCCGTGGGTATCGGGGGCTTTGTCTGGACGGCTGTGCTCATGGGCGGTTGCTCGACATCCCAAGTCTCCGGGGTCGGGACGTGGAGCCATCCGGTTATAACGCCCGAGGGGGCGGAAAGTGGCGGATTCGCGAGATGATGCTACCGCCATGCGCATCTGCGTCATCTACGACTGCCTCTTCCCATTCACGGTCGGCGGCGCCGAGCGCTGGTATCGCAACCTCGCCGAGCGCCTCGCGGCCGACGGGCACGAGGTCACCTACCTGACGCTGCGCCAGTGGAACCGCGGCGCGGCGCCGGCGCTGGACGGGCCTGTGCGGGTCGTGGCGGTCGGGCCACAGATGGGGCTCTACACCGAGAGCGGCCGGCGGCGGATCCTGCCGCCGCTCGTGTTCGGGCTCGGCGTGCTCTGGCACCTGCTGCGCCACGGCCGCCGCTACGAGGTCGTGCACACCTGCTCGTTCCCCTACTTCTCGCTGCTCGCCGCCGCCCTCGTGCGCCGGCTTGGCGGCTACGGGCTGGTCGTGGACTGGCACGAGGTGTGGAGCGCCGACTACTGGCGCGAATACCTCGGGCGCCCGGCAGGCGCGATCGGGCGTCTCGTTCAGCGTATCTGCGCGCGCGTGCCACAGCGCGCCTTCTGCTTCTCGCGCCTGCACGCCGCGCGGCTGCGTGGCGAAGGCCTGCGCGGCGAGCCGATCGTGCTCGAGGGCGAGTACGCGGGGTCGCTCGAGACACCTGTGGCTCACGCGGTGGAGCCGGTCGTCGTGTTCGCCGGGCGGCTGATCCCCGAGAAGCGCGCGCCACTGGCGGTCGCCGCCTTTGTCGCCGCCGCCGCGCGGATCGAGGGCCTGCGCGGCGAGCTCTACGGCGACGGCCCCGAGCGCGAGGCGGTGCTGCGCGCGATCGCCGAGCACAGCATCGCCGATCGGCTCAGCGCTCCCGGCTTCGTCGAAGCTGACCGGATCGACGCGGCGCTGCACGAGGCGATGTGCATGCTCTCCACCTCCAGCCGCGAGGGCTACGGGATGATCGTGATCGAGGCCGCCGCACGCACCACCCCGAGCGTCGTCGTCCCCGGACCCGACAACGCCGCCGTCGAGCTCTTGGACGATGGCGTCAACGGCGTGCTCGCGCGCTCGGACGATCCCCAGGCGATCGCGGACGCGATCGTGCGCGTACACGAGTCGGGGCTCGCGCTTCGTCAGAGCACCGCCGCGTGGTTCGCGGAGAACGCCGAGCGGCTGTCGCTCGAGTCCTCGCTGGAGAAGGTGCTTGCGAGCTACGCGGGGCCCGCCAGCGACGGTACATTGGGCCCATGACCACGCTTGCCCAAGCGTCGTTGAGCACCGATGAGCGGGCCCTGCTGACGCTCTTCTCCTCCGCGCTGAATGCCGAGCAGAGCCTAGAACCGAAGGCGGTGTGGCTGTTCGGCTCTCGCGCGCGGGGGGAGCCTCCGGCGGAGGATTCGGATGTGGATGTGCTCGTGCTCCTCGAGGACTCATCATGGGCAGCCAAGGCGCGCGTCCACGATGCTCTTCAATCCGCGGCACGCGAGCTCGACCTCCAGGCACTCACCTTCTCGTTCTCGATCCATGTAAACACGCCAGCGTGGCTCGAGCAGCGCAGGGAGATTCGCTCCTTTTTCATCGCCGAGGTCGACCGCGACAAGATCGTGCTCCAGGGTCAGGTATGAGCCCCCGCTCGACCGAGTTCCTCGAGGCCGGCCGCCGACGGCTGGCGGCCGCGTCGGCAGTGGAGGAAGAGGATCCATCCACTGCGTTGAGCGCCGCCTACTACGCGATGCTGTACGCGGCCCGCGCGGCGCTCAGCGAGCGCAACGTTTATACGAAGACACATCGCGGTCTCTGGCATGAGCTTCGTCGAGTCTTTGTCGAGACGGGTGAGCTCGATGCCGACCTCGTCGCGTCGGTGCAGAAGATCCAGCCCGAGCGAGAGCAAGCCGACTATGACGCCTGGGCGGCGCCAGCCGAGGACGCGCGCCACGCGATCGAGCTCTCGGGCACCTTCCTCGCTGCGATCGAAGCGCTATGCACCGGATGAGGCGAGCTGACGACAGATCACGATGTCGAGGTCGAAGAATCAAGAGGCTCAGCGCTCATACACACCGACGACGTTCGACGTTCCCCCCAAGAACGGGAAGTCCGCTTCGTGGGGCACGTACACGCGGAAGCGGTAGCCCGCGGGGCCGGGGAACTTGAAGCGATAGCTCGCGTGGTAGCGTCCCTTCGAATCGGTCGTGATCGTGTCGAACTGGATCCATTCGCCGCCCGAGGACGCCTCCAGCACGAGCTGCTTGCCGCCCGGAGGAATCGGCGCGCCATGCAGCACGCCGCTGAAGTGGATCGTGTGGCCGACGCTCGTGACGTGGGGGGCGATGCGCAGCGCGATGCCGGCGTGCACGCGCAACGTCAGGACGGCTGCGGTCACCGGGACCGTGTCGTTCACGTGGCTGCGGTAGGCGAAGCGAAGGGTGCCCGAAGAGATGTCCTTGGGCGGAGCGAGCGTCCATGCACCCGTGGGTCCCGTGCGCACGCTTGCGAGAGATGCAGCCCTCGCGCCCTGATCGGCGGGGGTCTCGGTCACGTCGATCATCGCGCCGGAGATGGGCTGACCGGTGGAAGTCGTCAGACGTCCGGTGACGCGGTCGACCTGGCCGTAGGTGCTCGTGCGTGTCGGCTTTGCCGTGCTCTGCCAGCGGGCGCTGAGCTTTGCCTGATCGGAGGCGTTCGTACCGTTCGCCGGACCACGCTCAGCGGCAGGGCTCCCGGGGCCGATCGGCGTGCCCATGGGGGAGCCTGGGTTTGCGACCGAGATCGTGCCGGCGTAGACGGTTGAGAAGTTACCAGCGGCGTCCTGCACGATGACCTTCAGCTGATGAGACCCGTTGGAGAGCTTGGTTGTGTTGACGGGAACATCGACCGCGACCGAGCGCTTGCAGGGCTGGGGGTAGAGGAACTCGCTGACGCCGTTGGAATCGACGCCGATGCTGGCACACCTGCCACCGTTGGCTTCGGGCGTGCCCTGATAGACGGCGGTTCCGTCAACATCCACGATCACCCGATACACACCAGGCCCTTCCAGGTCCTGAGCGTTGAACGTCAGATCGGCGGTACCGCTCGCATTGGGCCCCAGCAGCGAGCCGGCAAAGTCCGTCCCAGTAGGTGTTGAGCTGTTTTGAAGCTCCACATCGGCGGCATACAGGCTGATCTCGGCGTTTACCCCCCCGCCCGAGTCCGCCGGGCACTTGGGTTCTTTTTCGTGCGGCGCTACGCAGAACGCCGCCATGAACAGTTGCGTGCCGCCGGCCTGGATGGAGGGAATCGTCCACGTGCCTGTGATGCCACTGGTCGCGCAGGGTGCGATGTTGTACTGGCAGTTGACCAGTACATCGGCCGCGGATGTGAAGCTGTTCTGCGGCGTCGCAACATATGCTTGACCCTGTGGCGTGAGCAGTGAGACCGTGAGCGCACCACCAGCGATCTTGGAGCCTTCGGGCGCCGTGTACACCCACATCGGACCCGCATATGGCATTTCTTCCCCGCCGATCGAGCTGTCAAACGCCGTCAACGCGCCACCCGACTGTTCGCACGTGTCGCTCAGGCCACTGTCAGGTCCACCCTGATTGACCGACTCCCAGCCTTCGACGGGAGCGGGCTTGCCGTCTGTCTGGGTGCACGTGACCTGTGCCCACTCGCCGGCGCGCGCCGCCGACGCCCAGACGAGGCAAATGCCCAAGAGCAGCGACATCACGACTATTGACAAGCTGCGCATCCACACCTCACTTTCCAGAATCGGGCCTGCTCCTTATACCGACGATGCTCGGCCAGCGGGACACTTCCGCTCGCTTGCGACCCACCCTCGACCTCCTTGGCGGGCCAACGCCACCGGCGAGCTATCCAACCTCTTGGGGGTTATCGGACCCAGCTCAGCGCTCATACACGCCAACCACATTCGACTTTCCCTCCAAGAACGGGAAGTCCGCTTCGTGTGGCGAGTACACACGAAAACGGTAGCTCGCGGGGCCGGGGAACTTGAAGCGATAGGTCGCACGGTAGCGGCCCTTCGCATTGGTCGTGATCGTGTCGAACTGGACCCATTCCCCTCCCGAGCTCGCCTCTAACACCATCTGCTTGCCACCTGGGGGAATCGGCGCGCCCTGCAGCACACCGCTGAAGACGATCCTGTGGCCGACACTCGTGACGTGGGGTGCGATACGCAGCCTGATCCCGGCGTGCACACGCAACGTCAGAGTGGCCGTAGCGACGGGGACCGTGTCGTCCACGTGGCTGCGGTAAGTAAAACGCAGTGTCTCCGAGGAGACGCCCCGAGGCAGGGTCAGGGTCCACCCGCCAGCGGATTCGGTGCGCACACCCGCCAACTGCACGGTCTTCGCGCCCTGATCGGCCGGAGTCTCGCTGACGTCGAGCACCGCGCCGGAGATCGGCTGCCCGGTGGAAGTCATCAGACGCCCCGTGGCGCGGTCGGCTTGCCCATAACTGCTCGTGCGCATCGCCTTCGCCGTGCTGTTCCAGCGCGCGGTCAGCTTGGCCTGATCGGAGGCGTTCGTGCCGTTGGCCGCGCCGCGCAGGGCGCCATCGGTGCTCTGATTATCAATCGCGACCGTCCCGTCATAGACGACCGACGTGTTCCCGGCGGCGTCTTCAACTTCAACGGTGAGATGGTGCGGGCCGTCGGCGAGGCTGGCCGTGTCGATTTCCGCACTGACGGGGGTCGAGGTAGGACAGGGCTGCGCATAGTTGAACGCACGCGCACCTTCATAGGCGCCCTTCACGACACACTTACCTTCATTAAGGCTCGGCATCGCTGCCCACATTTGTTGGCTGTCGATTCGAACTATGACCTGGTAGACGCCCGGACCTGGGTCGGTGGCTGTAAAGCTCAGCCTGCCCTTGCCGCTGACCGTTTCACTCAGGAGCGTTCCGCTGAACCCAGAGCCCCCCGGAGTGGCGTTGGTTGCGAGGACGATTTGGGCGCTGCTGATGCCGGCTTCGGCCGCGAAGCCCGGTTCTGACGGACAGAGCCCTCCGTCGGTGCCGAAGCAGCTCGCCTGCTCGTAAAGTTCTGTGCCGCCGCTTGCCGTGATCGGAACGAACCCGCCGCCGCTCTGGCAGTTCGGGCTTTCGCAGTTCGCGAGGGTCGCCGGCCCGTTTTTTGCCGACGCAACAATCCGCGCGTCACCGTTGTGGGCTGTGAGCGTCGCTGTCAACAGGCCACCCGCGATCGTGGATTCACGCGGTGCTCTGTAGAGCCATATCTCGCCTGCGCCCGACTGATCCCCATTATCAGCAGCGGCTCCGACGTCTAGACCGCCACCCATGTTGAATCCGAGACAGCCATCGAATGGCCTGTCTTGGTTAGGGTTTTTGTAGCCGTTGACCTCTTTGCCTTCCCAGTTTTCGGGGACGATGTATTCCGTGCCGTAGGAGCACGAGCGCTGCACCCACTCGCCCGCATTCGCTGCCGGTGCCCACGCCAGGCAGACATACAAAAGTAGCGACATCACGACTATTGACATGTTGCGCATTCATACCTCGCTTCAGAAATCTTCCCGCTTCTTATACCGACCAATGGCTTCCAACGGGACAGTTGGCCGTCAAATCTTTAGCCGGGTCGTCTGCCCGTGCGTTTACAGCGCGCGGCGGTAGCTCTCCAGCGTGAGCCGCGCGGTGCGCTGCCACGTGAACTCCTCCGCGCGAGCAAGGCCGCGAGCACGCAGTTCCTCGCATAGCGTGGCGTCGTCCAGCAGCCGGCACAGCGCACCGGCGATCGCCTGCTCCGCGTGCGGGTCGAACAGCAGCGCCGCCTCGCCGGCGACCTCGGGCAGCGAGGAGGCGTTCGAGCACGCGACCGGGACGCCCCGCACCATCGCCTCGAGCACCGGCAGTCCGAAGCCCTCGTACAGCGACGGGAACACGAACGCCTCCGCGAGCGCCCACAGGCCCTCGAGCTCCTCCCCGGAGAGCCAGCCGAGAAAGCGCACGTCCCCGGCGACGCCCTCGGCCTCGGCGCGCGCGCGCAGCTCGGCCTCGTGCCAGGTCGGGTAGCCGGGGAGCACCAGCAGCGGACGATGCTCGGCGGGGATCCTCGCCAGGGCGCCGATCAGCGCGAGCAGGTTCTTGTGCGGGCGCTTCGCGGAGAGGCTGAGCACGACCCGGCGCTCGCCCAGCTCGAACCTAGTGCGCGTTTCGCGCTCGGACAGCGACGCAGCGCGCTTGACGCCGCCGAGCCCGAGCGGCACGACGTCGATCTTCTCGGCCCGCACATTGAGCATTTCGACGAGATCGTCGCGCGTACTCTGCGAGTCGGCGATCACCCGGTGCGAGTGGCGCGCGGCCTGCGGGACGAGCACCCTCATGCCCTTGTCGCGAATCCCCGCGTGCGCCTCGGGAAAGCGCGCGTAGATCAGATCATGCACAGTCACAACCCGGCGAAAGCGACCCCACAGCGGCGCGGTGCTCGCGAGGCTGTGCACGAGGTCGACGCCCGCTCGCATCGCCAGAGGCGGCAGCAATGTCTGCTCGCCGAGCACCCACTGCGCGCGGTTGCGCGCGTTCACCGGCACCGTCACCGCCGGCAGCAGCTCGCCCCACGGGCCGTCTTTCGCGGCGGCGGCCTCGCGGTTGACGAACGCGGTGAAGCGCATCCCCGCCGGCGCCTGCTCGAGCAGCGCCGGGATCAGCTCACGCGCGGCGACCTCCATGCCGCCGGTCTCGCCGGGGACGAGGAAGATCAGGTTCAGGCCGATGTGGGGCTCGCACGCGCTCAAGGCCGGCAAACGCTAGTGGCATTGCCTTGGCGCTGTCCCAGCAGCCAATACGATGACGCGCATGCCGCCCCGCATCGACGTCGTGATCGTCGCCTACAACCGCTACGAGTTGACCGACAGCTGTCTGCGTCACCTCGCCCGCCAGACGCTCGAGCACCGGGTGATCCTCGTCGACAACGGCTCCACCGACGACACCCGCGCCCGCGTTACAGCGGAGTGGCCGGCCGTGCGCCTAGAGGCCTTCGAGGACAACCGCGGCTTCGCCGAGGCCTGCAACCGAGGCGTGGCCGCTGGAAGCGGCGAGCTCGTGGTACTGCTGAACAACGACGTCGACTGCCGGCCCGACTTCCTGGAGCGACTCGTGGCGCCGCTCCAGGAGAACCCCCAGGTCGGGGCAGTGGCCGCATTGATGCTGCAGCCCGGCGAGCGGCTGATCGACAGCGCCGGGCTTGCCGCCGACGTGACGCTCGGAGGGTTTCCGCGCCTGCAGGGACTCGACGCCGGGCAGGCGCGCGCCGAGCAGCCGATGCTGGCAGGTCCGGCCGGCACCGCCGCGGCCTACCGTCGCTCGGCGTGGGAGCAGCTCGGCGGCCTGGACGAAGCGATCTTCGCCTACATGGAGGACTTCGACCTCGCCCTGCGCCTGCGCAGCGCAGGCTGGAAGGCGGTCGTGGCCGCCGACGCCGTCGGTGTGCACCTTGGGTCGGCCACCCATGGGCACCGCTCTGCCTGGCAGCGCCGCCACGGCGGCTTCGGACGGGGCTACATGTTGCGCCGCTACGGTCTGCTGCGCGGCCGAGGCGCACCGCGCACGCTGGCCACCGAGGCCATCGTCGTGCTCGGAGATATGGCGATCTCGCGCGACCTGGCCGCGCTCCGCGGGCGGTTGGCCGGCTGGCGTGCCGGCCGGCTGGCGCCGCGGCTGTCCCGCCCGCCGGCGGAGGCAGTCGACCAGCGCATCGGCTTCCGCGATTCTCTCGCGCTGCGACGGGGGGTGTATGGACGCCGCGCCGCCTGAGGGCATCCCGCAGGGCGCCACCGTGGGAGCCACCGAGATCGCCGTTGCGGAAACCGCCAAGGGCCCTCCGCCTACAGTCCCCGCGGTCGCGGGCTCCTCAAACGGGCGCCGCCGGCAGGTGCTGTTCATCAGCGCCGACCCTGTCGGCGCCAGCATGGCCGGTGTCGGCATCCGCTATTTCGAGCTCGCACGCGTGCTTGCCGTCCACGCCGATGTGACGATCGCGCACACCGGCGCCGGCGACGAGACGCTCGAAGGCATCCCAACCGTCGCCTACCGTCCCCATGCCCCCCGCCGGCTGCGCGGGCCGCTGGCGCGCGCGGACGTGGTCATCGCCCAACCCCAGTGGCCACTGATCAACCGCTGGCTGCGCCGGGCCCACGCGCGGATCGTCTTCGACATCTATGACCCCGAGACGTTCGAGACGCTCGAGCTGATGGCCAGCGAGCGGCCGCTGATCAGGCGTGGCTACGCAGACCTGACGCTCGACCGACTGCACGACGCCCTGCGCACCGGCCACCACTTCATGTGCGCCAGCGAGAAGCAACGCGACCTGTGGCTCGGAGCGATGCTGGGCCAGCGTCTGATCGACCCGCGTAGCTATGACCTCGACCCGACCCTGCGCTCGGTGATCGATACCGTGCCCTTCGGGCTACCTGACCGAGCGCCCTCCCCGCCACCCGCCGGGGCCGGTCCCCGCGGGCGGCTGGACGGCGTGCACGACGACAGCGAGCTGGTGCTGTGGAACGGCGGGCTGTGGAACTGGCTCGACCCGGTCACCGCCGTGCGGGCCGCGGCGCTGCTCGCCGAGCGCCGCCCGCGCCTGCGCCTGGTGTTCATGGGGGCCGCACGTCAGTCGGCCGCCGCGACCGCGACCGACGCCGCGCATGCGGCTGCTCGCGAGCTGGGCGTGCACGGCTCGGTCGTCCATTTCAACGAGACATGGGTGCCCTACCACGAGCGCGCCGCCTGGTTGATGCAGGCCGATTGCGCGATCTCCACTCACGCCGAGCACCTGGAGACGCGCTTTGCGTTTCGCACGCGCTTGCTCGACTGCTTCTGGGCGGGCCTGCCGGTGGTGTGCACCGGGGGAGACGATCTCGCCGACCGCGTCGCGCGAGACGACCTTGGAGCGATCGCGCCACCCGGCGACGTCGGCGCCGTCGCGAGCGCCCTGGAGCAGGTGCTCGACCGCGGTCGCGGGAGCTATGCCGACGCGCTCGCACGCGTCGCGCTGGACTACAGATGGCCCCGAGTCGCGCGCGCGCTCGTCGCGTGGGCGGCTCTGCGCACACCGCCGACGCGCCTCGGCGAAACACGCGGTGCAACCAGGGCGACACCGGCGCACCTAATGCGCTCGGCGGCGTATCTCGCCGGAGGACGGCTGGTACTCGAGCGCCGCTACCCGCGCAGCTGAGCTTCGTCTGGATCCACCGTGGACCCAGACGAAGGAAGCCCGGGCACGGAGGTCGCGGCGTCGATCACGACCGTGAAGCCATTCCCGACCTTGTCGTCGGGGTCCTGATGGTCGATCACACGCAGGCCCGTGGCCTCGCACATCTCGATGAAGCTCTCGCACGTCCACACGCTCCAGTGCTTGTCCTGCTCGGATGTGAAGGCCGAGCGGTGGCGCTCGCGCAGCTCATCGATCGTGCTCAACGGACGATCGGCATCGAAGGTGCGATCGCGGTGCGGGGCGATCACCACCACGTAGCGCCGCGCGACGCGCACCCACTCGTACAGCGCCTTGATCGGATCGGGAAAGTGCTCGATCACATGCGAGGAGAACACGAAGTCGTATGAGCTCTCCTCGAACGGCAGCGCGTCACCGGGCGCCACGACGTCAACCGTTGCGGTGCTCCGCGCCAGGCGGCGCTCCAGGTGCTTGTAGGCAGTGTCGTCGCCTGGGTAGCGATCCACGTTGATCGTGTCGAGATAGAACCGGTTGTGGCTGGCAGCGCCGATCTCGATTCCGCTCAGCCCCTCGAGGTAGCCGGTGACGAACTTCGAGCCCTGCTTTCTGAGCAATTGCCAGGCCACCACCCCCCGGTGCAGGACACCAAACGAAGCGTCCTTCACCGGTTCCGGCAGGGCATCCTTGAGACGCTGCGGCAGAGCATCGGCGATGCGAGAGATCGTCGCCGCCATCAGCGTGAAAGCGGGATTGACAACCTCACGGGACCCGGGCGATCCAGGAGGCGTTTGGCAAATCAGTGTACGTGTGCCGCACGGGGATCCCCCGGGCGCCGAAGAACTCGTCGACGGCCGAGCGCACGCCATGCACACCCTCGACGAACACCCCATCGTTGTAATCGTGGCCAGCCATCAGCCCACCTCGTCGCACCAGCGGAAACCACACCTGCAGATCCTCCATCACGCCCTCATAGGAGTGACGTGCGTCGAGATAAACGAAATCGAGCGAACCAGACGTCACACGCGCGCCGGCCTGCACGCTCGTCTCGCGCCAGATCTCGCTGCGATCGCCGAAGCCGGCCAGCCGGCGTCTGGTGCTCTCGTACTTCTCCTCCATCGTCGCCTGCGAGGTATTGCAGGTATCCGTGTATTCGTCGGGCGGCATCTCCAACCACGGATCGACGGATATCAGATGCTGACCGTGCCAGTACTCGAGCAAGTACTCAGAGAAGATTCCCTCGTCGACGCCGATCTCGACGGCGGTCCCGGTCAATTGGCGTGCGTTGAGCAGAAACGGCAACTCCAGCCGGCTCGGAACCATGCGCAGGGTGCGGGTGTACGTCGGCCTCGCGATACGCAGCATCCCGGCGCGCATCCACTCGTTGGCGCCGGAGCGCATCACCGCCGAACCCACGAGCGAAATGAGCTTCTCCGAGCGGCGGGTCGGGTGGACGTACTGAAGGTCGCTTGCCATGGATCGGGACACTAGTCGATCACGCTCTCCAGCTCGCTCGCTGTGCGGGTGCGAGCTCGCTGCACCTCTCGCCGGTCCCGGAGCACGGCCGGCATGCTTTTCGACGAGTCTCGCCAGGCGCGCAGCAGTACGGGAACCCAGCCACGACGAAGGGCCGTCGCGAGGGTATACAGCTGTCCCCACACCAGCTGGGGGGCGTGCCTGAGAAGGGCGCCCGCGGGATAGTTCTTCACCACCACCCAGGGCGCGTTGCGCCAGTTGTGGTAGAGGCTGAAATCGCTGACCGCGCCGACCGTGGCGCTGCCCGCGTGGTAGGCCACGGCAGTAGGCACATAAACGGTCGACCAGCCCCTCAACTGAGCGCGGAAGGACCAGTCGACGTCCTCGTACATCGCGAAGAAGCGCTCGTCGAAGGACCCAACCTCCTCGAGCGCCGACCGGCGGTAGAGAGCCGCTCCACCGCACGCCCCAAACACCTCCGCCGGCTGATCGAACTGGCCTTGGTCGAGCATACCGTGGCCACGACGGTTGGCGTGACCCATCCAGGCGTAGGTATCCCCGGCGCCGTCGATCACGTCCCGGCTGTGCATGTCGAGCAGCTTGGGGGCGGCTACAGCGGAGGCGGGATGTCGCTGGAGTGCCGCGACGAGCTCGGCCACACAGACCGGCTCGAGCTCAACGTCGTTATTCAGAAGGAGCACGAGATCCCCACGCGCGGCTCGCACGCAGATGTTCAGGGCCGGGGTTATGCCAACGTTCGCCGGCAGCGCGACGATCTCGACCTCGGGCCAGTTCGCCCGCAGCCATGCGACGCTGTCGTCGCGCGAGCCATTGTCGACGACCACGACTTGCAGATCCACATGCGTCTGCCGGGCCAGCGACGGCAGCAGTCGCTCGAGATGATGTCGTCCATCGTAATTGAGCACGGCCGCGCTGACTTGGGTCATTCCGGGAGGACTCTAGTCGGGTTATCTCGCCTGCACGCACACGTCCGGCCGAGCCAACCTCACGCGTCCGCGCTCAGCGTGACGCATGGCGGCGCTACAGCGGCGCAGCCCGCTCACCCCACGCAAAGCACGAGAGGAGCCGGCGACGATCGGCGTCGCCTCGCTGGTAGGAATCGGTCTGGTTGTCGGCCACGAGCAGCCCGCTCTGAGCGCCCTGCCAGAAGGTCTCGCTGTCCGGCCAATCCTGCGGTTCATAGACCTGCCCCGAGCAGTCGACGACCAACGCGCGCAGACCCCTGCTCTGTACCTGTCGAGTGATTCCCCCTGCACCGCTCTCCAGCCTGTACGCGTGGATCTTGCGTGTCAGGTGATTAGGAAGCAGTTGTAGAAGCAGCTCGCGGTCGGCCATAAACGCGTTGGTGCGCAGGTGGGGGCTCGGGAAGGGTGGGCAGTACACCGCCATGTCCAGCAGCGTGCGGAGGGTATTCACACGACCACGCAATCCCCGCGGCTTGACAGCGCCGTCACGCTCGAGCGCCAACTCCCGAAACTCCCTGAGGGTCGTCGATCGATCCCGCCACACACGCCGGTAGGAGCTCGGCAGGCGCAGATGATACTGGGCGTAGGAGCGCATGCCCGTCCACGAACCGGTCGCACCCACGATGCCGATACCGGGCCGATCGAGGGCCTGATCGAGTGCGATAAGCCAGCCGTCGCAGCAAATCCGGCTGTGCGAGTTGAGGATGCACACGCGCTCGTGCTCGACCGCTCGTATAGCCTGGCCGTAGGCGACGAGGTCAAGCACCGGCCGCTCCAACTCGATCAGGCGGTGCTCGATGCCCTCCAGCTCCGCGAGCAGCTCCTCACGGGACGTCGAGGTTCCCGGCAGCCCGGGGATCATCCCGTTGAGCACGATCGCCAGTTCGTGGGTTTCTCCGGGATCGTGCTCTCGGTAGGAAGCCAGGAAGTCACGGAGCGGCCGGGGGCCGAGCGGACCCCATACCAAGTGCAGGACCAGCGGCGGCTTAGATCTGCTCGTCACCGCTCACGCCACCACGCGATCGTGTCCCGGATGCCACGCTCGAGACCGATCCGCCGCTCGAAGCCCACCTCCTCGCGCAGGCGACTCACGTCCGCAAGCAGCTTTGCCGGATCGCCCTCCCGCCTGGGGAGAGCCCCAAGTCGAACCATCTCTGGGCGTCCAATCTCCTCGGCGATCAGCGCGATCACCTCAGCCAGGCGCACCCTCTCTCCGGACGCGATGTTGACGGCGCCATCGACCCTGCTATCGAGTAGCGCGACAAAGGCACGCGCGAGATCGTCGATGTGTATGAAGTCGCGCAGCTGCTCGCCATCGCTGACGTTCGCCTCGTGGCCAGCGAGCAGGGCTCGGATGACAGAGGGCACCAGACGTCGCTCGTCCTCACCCGGTCCGTAGCAGAGGAAGATCCTCCCCCATGCAAGCTCCAGTCCCGTGCCGTTTGCGTACGCCGAGGCGACCATCTCGGTCGCGTGCTTCGCCGTTCCGTAGAGCGTGGCCGGCCGCAGCGGCGTATCGGCCTCCGAGCAGATCCCGCCGGCGCCCCACTCGTACTCCGCACAGCTTCCAGCGAGCACCGCGCGGGCGCCGCCGGCTTCGCCGAACAGGCGCAGCAGGTTCAGCGTGGCGCCGACCCAGGGAAGGTTCTCGGCCGATTCCCAGAAGCGGCCGTGCTCGGCATACCAGGCAAAGTGCAGCAGGGCATCGGCCTGGATCTCGTCTACAGCCGCACGGGTGGCCTCCCGCTCGAGCAGATCCACCGTATGCCAATTGACGTTGGAGATGGCGTAGCGGTCGTGGGAGTTGGCGTCGCGACCGTCACCGACCGCGCGCGGGTCGCGGGCGAGGGCATGAACCTCATGACCGGCGGCCAGCAGCGGCGCAATCGCGCGAGAACCGATCAGGCCCGTGGCTCCCGTCAGCAGCACCCGGCTCATCGACCGGCCAGCCTAGAACGAGCGAGAAAGTCGGGAATCAACGCCCGCAACTCCGATGGCAGCGCCCCGGTTGCCAGCAGCACGATCCCGAACAGCGTCGTGGAGATCGCGAGGCGCACAATCACCGGCACGCCTGTCATCGCCAACGGCACGAGCCCGAGGGCAGCGGCCAGCGCGACGCGCGGCAGGATGCGCGTGGCAGGACGCAACTGAGGTCTTCCTCTCACAACCGCCACAGCCAACACGATCGCGGCAACTGTCTCCGCGGCGCTGGTTCCGATCGCCGCACCTCGCGCGCCGTCCAGCGGGATCAACGCGCTCACGAGCAGCGCGTTGAGCATCAGCGCCGCGACGTTTAGCACGAGGATCTGCCGATACAGACCGAGGCTGAGCAGACCGTTGGCCCACACGGCGCTCACGCACATCGCTCCCAGACCCAGCCCCTGGATGGCAAGCACCGGCGCGGCGGGCTGGAACTTCGAGCCGCCGACGATCGCGATCGCCAGTGGCGCGCCCACCGCGATCGATACCGCTGCCCAGGCGCCGACGATCAGGGACACCTCGTAGACCTTCCCGAGCGAATAGCCGAGACGGTCGTGATCGTCGCGTGCGGCACGAGCAAAGATCGGAAAGGCTGAGCCGACCAGCAGGGCGGGTATCGGAGCGAGCACTTCGATGATGCGAAACGAGGCAGCGAAGTAGCCGAGTTGCGTGGGATCGGACAGCAGCGAGACGAGCAGGATCGACACACGAAAATACAGGGCTGCGGCGGCAACGGCGGCCGCATAGGGCAGCACCGCGGCCCACAGCTTGCGCCAGCGCGACCAGCTGAAGACAGGGGTCAGCGAGCGCGTGGTCCAAACCAGCCACGCGGTGGTGACCAGAACGACGGCGCCCACTGGGATCGAGATCGCGAGAAAGGACAGGAACGGCGCACCCGCAAGCACGAGCAGGACGACCACGATCGTCGTGAGCACTTGGCGAAGAAGGTCAAGCGCCGCGACCCACCCGAGTCGCAGTCCGACGAGCAAGGGAAGCGCGAAGTTGTCCTGCGTTGCCTGCAGCAGCAGACCGACGCTCGCCAGCGCAACCCCGGTTGCAAGGGTCGCCGAGTAGGCGAATGCGGCAATTGCCGTGATGATCACCCCTCCCAGGACGGTCAAGGCGATCCGCAGGCCGAGCAGCTCCCGCGCCACCTCCCATCGCTCGTTCGGCGGTCGTATAGAAGTTTCCCTCACTCCCACCGCCGTCAGTCCGAGGTCCGACAGCGCGCCCACGATCGCGACGAGCGACATCGCCGTGACGTAGCGTCCAATATCGATGACCCCCAGGTAGCGAAACAGCAGCGCGGCCGATATCACGCTGACCAGCGCACCCAGGATGTACCCGCCCACCCGGAACGCACCACCGCGAACCGCAGCAGGGCCGGCTTGTGAGCTCGACAGGAGATCCGGCGTCCCGGTCACGTCAGCGCCGGGGGGCTCCGCACCGGTTGAAGCCGCGGCCCCTCCCACGGTCGAGGCGGAGGCCTCCCCCACGATCGGCCCTCGGCTCGCAGGGCTTATACGGCTGCTCATCTTCGCTCCAGCCTAGAGCTCCAGGCTGGCGTAAGCGCGATCCTTCTCGGAAATGACCCGCTCGCCGTCCGGCGCCGGCCACGCAATCCCAAGCGCCGGATCGTCCCAGCGCACACCCCGCGCCGCCTCGGGAACGTAGGGATCACCCATCTGGTAGAGCACTTCTGAGTCATCCGCCAGCGTCTGAAACCCGTGCGCAAGCCCGGCGGGGATGTAGAACGCACGGCGGTTCTCGGCGCTCAGCTCGACCCCGTGCCAGCCGCGGTAGGTCGGAGAACCGTCGCGCAAATCGACGGCGACATCGAAGATCGCCCCGCCCACGCAGCGCACGAGCTTTGACTCGCCGTGTGGTGGGGCCTGGTAGTGCATGCCGCGCAAGGTGCCCGCGCGACGGTTGAACGAAGCGTTGCACTGCACGACATCGGGATTCAAACCCCGCGCCCGGAACTCCTCGGCGTCGAATGTCCTCGCGAACCAGCCGCGCTCGTCCTCGATCTCCTCCAACTCGATCACCCACGCTCCGGGCAGGGGGGTCTCGACGAACCGCATCACCCACACCTCTCGGTAACGACCGGCTTGGACGACTGAGCGATGTCGGCAATCACGAGAGCAGCGTCAGCTCCGGCGTACGCGCCGCGAAGCGGCCACCCCACTCGCGGATGAAGCCGAGCTGCTCGACGATCTCGTCCTTGAGGTTCCAGGGCAGGATCAGCACGACGTCGGGCCTGTCCTCGCGCAGGGTCTCCGGCGAGCGGATCGGGATGTGGCTGCCCGGCAATAGATGTTCCTGCTTGTGGGGGTTCAGGTCATACGTACAGTCGAGGAAGTCACAGCCGACACCGCAGTAGTTGAGCAGCGTGTTGCCCTTCGCGGGCGCTCCGTAACCGGCGATGCTCAGTCCCTGTTCCTTCAGGTCGCTGAGGAAGCGCAGGATCTGGCGCTTGTCGCGCTCGACCAGCCGGCCGTAGCCGAGGTAGGTCTCGAGCAGCTCGTAGCCGGCGCCGCGCTCGCGCTCGCGCAGCTCGCGGGCGGCGTCGGTGTCGGGCTTCTGCGGATCGTCCGCGTGACAGCCGTAGATCCGCAGCGAACCACCGTGCGTGGGCAGCTCGTCGACGTCGAACAGGCGCAGGCCGTGCGCCTCGAACACCCTGTTGACGGTCAGGAACGAGAAGTAGGAGAAGTGCTCGTGGTAGATCGTGTCCCACTGCTTGTCGTCGATCAGGCTCATCAGGTGGGGGAACTCCATCGTGATCACGCCCCCCTGCTTCAGCAGGATCTTCATCCCCGCGACGAAGTCGTTGAGGTCGGGGACGTGGGCGAGCACGTTGTTGCCGAGCAGCAGGTCCGCCGAGGATTCGCCCGCGAGCGAACGGGCGGTCTCCTGGCCGAAGAACTCCACGAGCGTGGGAATACCCTTCTGCAGCGCCACCTTCGCGACGTTCGCCGCCGGCTCGATCCCGAGCACGGGGATCTGGCGCTCGTGAAAGAACTGCAGCAGGTAGCCGTCGTTGGAGGCGATCTCCACCACGTGACTGTCCTCGCCCAGGCCGAACCGCTCGATCATCAGCTCGGAGTAGCGGCGGCTGTGCTCGAGCCAGCTCGAAGAGTAGGACGAGAAGTAGGCGTAGTCGGAGAAGATCCGCTCGGGCGTCTCGAACTCCTCCAGCTGCACGAGAAAGCACTTCCCGCAGACGAGCGCGCGCAGCGGATAGAACGGCTCCATGCCGTTGGCCCGCTCGGGTGGCAGGTAGGAGTTCGCCAGCGGCGACATCCCGAGGTCGGCAAAGACCGCCTCGACGGGCGCGCGGCAGAATCGACAGAGTGTCTCGCTCATGATTGGGCCGCAGCGTATTGGAAGGCCTCGATCTGCTCCCGCGTCACCGCGCGCATGTCCGCTCCCTCGCGCAGTCGGCGATACCAGTCCACGATGCCGTCCAGCGTCGCCGCCAAGTCGATCCCGGGACACCAACCGAGCTGCGCCCGCGCCTTCGAGGAGTCGAGCTTCAGATAACGCGCCTCGTGCGGGTGCGGGCCGTCGTCCTGAACAGACTGCAGTGGGTCCGGCCACCGCGCGGCGATCCGCTCGACGATCCAGCCGACCGGGCGGGCGTCCTCGTCGGTCGGACCGAAGTTCCAGCCCTGCGCTAACCGCGGCTGCACCCACAGCGCCTGGGCCAGCAGCAGGTAACCGCTGAGCGGGTTCAGCACGTGCTGCCAGGGCCGGATCGAGCTCGGGTTGCGCACGCGCACCGGCTCGCCGGCGAGCGCCGCGCGCATGATGTCCGGCACCAGCCGGTCCTCGCCCCAGTCGCCGCCGCCGATCACGTTGCCGGCGCGGGCGGAGGCCAGATGGGGCCCGTCGGCGGCTGAGAAGAACGAGCGGCGGAAGGCGTCGGTCACGAGCTCCGAGCAGCCCTTCGAGCTCGAATACGGATCGAAGCCGCCCATCGGCTCGTGCTCGCGGTAGCCCCACTCCCACTCGCGGTTCTCGTAGCACTTGTCCGAGGTCACGTTCACGATCGCGCGCACATCGCCGCCATGCAAGCGCACGGCGTCGAGCACGTTGACGGTGCCCATCACGTTCGTCTCGTAGGTCTGTCTCGGTTCCACGAAGGAGGGCCGCACGAGCGACTGCGCCGCCATGTGGATCACGACCTCCGGCTTGGCTTGCGCGACCGCCGCCGCGACCGCCTCGGGGTCGCGCACATCGCCCTCGATGCTCTCCATGCCCTCCCCGACCGTTGCCAGCTCGTACAGCGACGGTTGCGTCGGAACACCTATCGAGAAGCCCGTCACGCGGGCGCCGAGCGTCTGCAGCCACAGCGACAGCCACGAACCCTTGAAGCCGGTGTGCCCGGTCAGCAAAACCCTGCGATCGCGCCAGAAGGCGGGGTCGACGGCGCTCATACCCACGTCCGCCAGGGGGCCTGTCCCGAGTCCCACAGCTGCTCGAGCTCGCGACGGTCGCGCAGGGTGTCCATCGGCTGCCAGAAGCCCTCGTGCTGAAAGGCCGCTAGCTCGCCGTCGGCCGCCAGTCCGCGCATCGGCTGCTGCTCCCACACGAGCTCGTCGCCGCCATCCTCCAGGTATCGCCCGACGCCGGGCGAGAGCACGAAGAAACCACCGTTGGTCCACGCACGATCGCCGCGGGGCTTCTCCTCGAACCCGCTCACCCGCTCGCCGTCGACGTCGATCGCCCCGAAGCGTCCTGCGGGCTGAACCGCTGTGACGGTCGCCGCCCTCCCCTGCTCGCGATGGAAGGCGATCGCCGCGGTGATGTCGACGTCGGAGAGGCCGTCGCCGTAGGTGAAGCAGAAGTCCTGATCTTCGACGTACCCCAACACGCGCTTCAGCCGTCCGCCCGTCATCGTCCCCTCGCCGGTGTCGACGAGCGTCACCTTCCACGGCTCGGTCGCCGACCGATGCACCTCCATATCGCCGCCTGCGAGATCGAAGGAGACGTCGCATGTGTGCAGGTAGTAGTTGGCGAAGTACTCCTTGATCAGGTAGCCCTTGTAGCCGAGGCAGATCACGAACTCCTCGATCCCGTGCGCGGCGTAGATCTTCATGATGTGCCAGAGGATCGGCTTGCCGCCGATCTCCACCATCGGCTTCGGGCGCACGGCGGTCTCCTCGCTCAGTCGCGAGCCGAAGCCACCAGCCAGGATCACCGCCTTCACGGGGGGCAGACTACTGCCCCGTGGGGACTCCGCGAGGTACCGCGCCCTACCGCTCGTCGTCGCGCCGGTACCCCAGCCGCGCCGAGATCCGATCGGCCGTCGAGACCAGATGCGGGCCGAGCGCGTCGACGAGCTCGCCGAGGGAGATCATCGAGCTGTGGGCGGCCATGTTCACGGCCGCCACGACCTCGCGGGCCTCGTTGCGGACGGGCGCGGCGATCGAATAGAGGTCGGCCTCGAGCTCCTGGTCGTTGACGGCGAAGCCGGCGTCGAGCACCTCGTCGAGCTCATCGCGCAGCGCCTTCTTGCTCGTGATCGTGTTCGGGCCCTTCTTCGCGAGCGTCATCTCGCCGATCAGCTCGTTCTGCTCTCCCTCGGGCAGGTAGGCGAGCAGGATCTTGCCCATCGAGGTGCAGTACGCCGGCAGCCTGGAGCCGGGGTGCAGGCCGAGGTCGATTTTGTCCTGGCCGCGGCGCCAGCTGCGGGCGCGCTCCACGTACAGCACATCGGTGCCGTCGAGCACGCCGAGGTTCACGGTGTAGGAGCTGCGGACGCGCAGCTCCTCGAGGTCCTCGCGCGCGTGCTCGCGCAGGCCGGTCGCGTTCAGCGCCGACATGCCCAGGTCCGTCACCTTCAGGCCGAGGCGGTACTTGCGAGAGGCGCCCTGCTCGAGGTAGCCCAGCGCGACGAGCGTGATCACGTACCGGTGGGTCGTCGAGCGGCTCATACCGAGCTCGTCCGCGATGTCGGCGATCCCGAGCACCGGGCGCTCCGGGGAGAAGCACCCCAGGATCGCCAGGCCGCGCTCGAGCGACTGCGAGTAACGCGGCTCGCGCAACGACGGAACCGACCAGGCCGGATTCTCGATTGCGTTGGGGCTTCTCCTAGGCATTCAACCTCCTCATCGCACAACAAATATAGACGAGCAGAACTGCTCGCCCCTTATGTTCATCCCTTACCGGCACGCCGGTAGCGGCGCGAGATCGGGTCGCGCTCCAGCAGTCCAACCTCTACGAATGTCGCGGCGTAGCGGTGCGTCGTCGAGACGCCCATACCGAGCTGCTTCGCCACGTCCGTGACCGCGCGATCGCTCCCATCCACCGGGAAGGCGGCGAGCACCATCAGGCCCCGCAGCAGCGACCGCGAGAACCGCACGTCGTCGAGGCGCGAGTTGAAGGCGTCGAGGTCGAGCTGTTCGAGCATCCGCGAGTCAGCGATGCTGGCGTCGTGCGCAGCTTCGCGAATCACGCGATTGATCTGCGCCTTGGACAGCTCGATTGAGACTCCGTTCTCGGACACCGTTGCCACGTGAACGATACTGACGGCGCCATCAGCCCCTGCCTAGTGACTCGTCGCCACAGATTCCGAGCACTCTCGCGATTCCGGCAGTTCTCGGGCCTCGCGCTCCCACCTGCTCGGTTCGACCTGCTCGGTTCGACCCCGCCGTCCCCAACCGCCCAGCGCTCAGCGACGCGTCATCGCGGGCCCCAGCTCTCAGCGACATGTCATCTGCGACGCTGCTGCAGCACAACGCGCGATCCCGCATGCGGGGTGACGATCACGCTGCGCCAGCGCGGATGCTCGATCTTGCGGGCGGCCGGCCTGACGGTCATCGTCTCCAGCACCGTGCGCAGCACCGTCTTCATCTCGAGCGTGGCCAGGTGCAGGCCGGGGCAGCGCTTGCGACCCCCGCCCCACGCCAGCCACGTGTACGTGCTCGGCGCCGCCTCGAGGAAGCGCTCGGGGCGGAACTCGTGCGGCTCCGGGTAGAGCTCGGGATCGTGGTGCACGAGGTAGATGCAGCCCAGCAGCTGCGCCGGCGGCCGGTAGGTCCAGCCGCCCAGCTCGAACGGCTGCTTGACCGCCCGCGGAATCGTGAACAGGAACACGGGTCGATGGCGCAGCACCTCGCGCACGGTCGCGGTCAGGTACTCCTCGCCGCCGCCGGCGTCGATCTCCTCGATCAGCCGATCCTGCACCCGCGGGTTGTGCGCCAGCAGCTGAAAGGCCCACGCCAGCTCCGAGGCGGTGGTCTCGTGTCCGGCGAGCACGATCGACATCAGGTTGTCGCGCACCTGCCGCGGCGTCATCCGCGAGCCGTCGGGGTTGCGCGCTGCTAGCAGCGCGCCGAGCATGTCCCCGCAGCCGGACCGCCCGGCCTGCATGCCCTGCCCTAGCTGCATGTCCCGCACACCCTGCATGTCCTGCACACCCTGGGCGTCCTGCGCGTGGCTGCGGTCAGCGATGATCGCGTAGATCAGCTCGTCGACTTCCGCACGCTCGCGCAGAAAGCGGTTCCAGATCCTTCGTCCCGGACCGTGGCGCAGCAGCGGCTCGGGGAAGACCGCGCTGGCGGTCACCGACAGCATCCTCAGCAGCCGATCGCGCAGGGCATAGAGGCGGGTGTCGGCGAGCATGCCGGGGGCGCCGAGGATCGTCCGCAGGAGCGTCTCGAGCGTCAGCGCGCGCAGGTGTGGATGCAGTGCGAAGGGAGCGTCCAGCGGCCACGAGGCGATCTCGCGACGCGCCACCCCGCGCACCAGCTCGGCGTGCTCGCGCACAACCTTCGCGTGGAACGGCGGGAGGATCAGCCGTCGACCGTTCAGATGCTCCTCCCCCTCGCGCAGCATGAACGACTGATCGCCGACGAGCTCCTCGATCGTACCCGCGCCCTCTCCCGGATGCAGCACCTCGGCCGGCGCCGCCAGCATCACCTTGATCTCCTCGAGATCGGACAGGAACACGAGCGGGGGGTGGCTGGTCGCGCGCAGCGTAAAGCTGCTCCCGTACCGATGACGACAGCGCTCGAGGTACTCGAGCGGGGACTTCCAGAACAGGAACGTCTGTACAGGACGTGGCAGCCGTAGGCCCGGTAAACGGTCTACTCGAGCGGCAGCCGGCGTCTTACGTGTTCTCAGATTCGCTGAACGCGCGTGCTCGCTTCCTCTCGTGAACGCCTTCCTGCACCACATACGCGGGTCGGGGAGACGCGCGGTACCCGCGCGGCGCGGGCGCCGTAGGTACGCCATGCGCCATATCCGCAGGACTGGCAGCAAAAACTGCGTAAGCGAACCACCCGCGGTGGCAAGAATGCGTGTCCTGGCACGCATCTCAGGCGTCTGGCCCTGCTCTCTGGACAAGTACATGGCCACCATGCAGCCGGCGATGACCGCATGGCGAGCGCCGTTGCGCAGGCCATTTGCTCCCCGTAGCGTTTGATCGACGATCTCGCGTAACCGCAGAGCGACCAGTTCGTCGTCGTCATAGTGCGAGATGTAGCTGTGATCGCCACGGAAGGCATCATCGAAGCGGTCGACGTAGCTATCGAGCATTGCGATCGCAAGCGAGATCCACGGGAAATAGGCGGCGTAGGCCTGAGCGATATCGCGGTCCTCGCAGCTCGGTTCCACGGCCAGGGCGAGCAACGCGTGGGGCAGAAAGGCACTGGCCGCTGCGGTGAGCTCAAACCAGCGCATCTCCTTCTCGCGAGGGAACTCCCGTTCAGCCCAATCCCTCAGCGCCGCGTCACGACGCTCGGGAACGGTGTCGTGATTGATGCTCTGAATCGAACACCGCCGGACCCCCTCGAGCACATGCGGGCGCACACGGGGATAGGAGGGCAGCGCCTCGCAGTTTTCACGACAAGCTTCCACCAGCGCGCGCAGATAGCCACCGTCGTCTTTCCACGGGTGGTATCTGTAGTAATCAGATATCGGCCCCCTTGGTTCGAGCGCCTCGACCAACGCAGTATGCAGCTGGCGGCTGTTTACCCACTCCGTGTCGCGCTCGCTGACGTTGTCGAGGAAATCCCACAGCGTCTGGTAGGCAACGAGCAGGCGCAGCAGTTGTCGATTTCTGCTCCTCGGTAGGACACAGAACAGTGCCGCGCCGTGGGCATGATCGCGCTTGTGCGCAATTGAATCAAGCGCATCTTCGCGGAGCGTGCGGTCGGGAATCGCCTCTGCCCGAGCTCGCCAGGCGTCTAGCTCGCGCGAGGCGGCTGGAAGACCCCAGAACAGCTCCCGCCCAGCGGCACCCAGAAGCGCCCAGGCTTGCCTGGGGCCGAGCGGCGCAGGATCGCTCTTTCGCAGGGCGGGGATATTCCCCGAGCGTAGAAGATCGAGTGGATCGCAAGCACCCAATCGTTGAGAACGAGTGTTTCTAAAGCAAAATCTCGCCTACTGGACGACTTTTCGATACCGCCGCGCCGGGTGAAGGAGCCGCCGCCAAGCGAAGCATGCTACGTATACGGGGCCACGCCGGCGGCGCGGTGACCAGGTAGGGCGACGATCGCCACCGCGAGCACGCTGACGAGCGCAAAGCTCGCGATCGCGATGATACCCCCGGCCGAATAGACGACCGGAAAGCCCGTGACGCTCGCCAGCGCATGGCTGATCAGCAGCTGCCCGTAGATGCCGAACGCCGCGCCGATCGAGCAGCCGGCGCCGAGCAGCAGAGCGCTCTCGCACAGGAGCGCCCCCCACAGCGTCCTCTGCTCGTAGCCCTGCACCTTCATACGCGCCAACCTCGGTCGGCGCTGCCAGATCATCGTCCCCATCGCGATCGACATCGCAAGCACTGTTGCGATCAAAACGAGTGTCGCGATCTGCGTCAGACGCGAGAGCCCCTGGCGACTGGCCGCCTGCTGGAGCGCATCGCGCTGCTGAGCGGTCTGCACCACGAGCGCCGACCCCGGCCCCAGCGCCTGCTCGACCTCCTGGCGTCCTCGCTGCGCAGAAACGCCTTCCCGCAGCGTGACGTTGTAGGCGCTCGGGTCAGCGTTGCCCCAGGCGCGCACGTAGTCGCCCGAGTTGAGGATGATCGCTCCCGGTGGCCAGCCAAGGTTGGTGGTGAGGGCGGCGACGCGCAAGCTCACCGGACGTGGGGCAGGCAACGTAAAAGCCTGCCCGATACGCAAGTGGTACTGGACCGCAATCGCTTGCGAGAGGATCGCCCAACCACCCCCTCGAAGCAAGGACGTCGCTCGCTTGAGATCGCCGCTCACCAGCTGGCCCGCAGGAATCGGGTTTGCGGCTGTCGGCGGTGGCGCCAGCACCCATACGCGACGTTCGCCATAGTCGAGAAAGCTAGCCCGGTACATACCAACGGCCCTGACGTCGGGCAGGCGAGCCAGGGTGGAGGCTGCGGAAGCATGAAAAGGAGTCGTCGCAAGCAGGTTCTGCACGCCAGGCGGGACCACCCACAGGTCGCTCACCGTCGTGACACCCTGGAACAGGCGATCGAGACCGTGTTGCAGGTTGGCGTGCGCTCCCTGGATCGCGACGCTGCCGAACACCGCGATCGCTCCGGTCGCGGCGATCGCGATCGAGCGCGCCCGTGTCTGCGGGGAGCGTAGTTCGATCACGGCGATCCGTGTCGAGGCCGAGCCGAAGTGGGCCTGCACGCGAGCGAAGACCGTGACGACCGCGTAGAGCAGGAGCGGCAGCAGCAACAGCAGCGCGACCACCAAGATCACGCTGCCAAGGACCGCCGACTGCGGCGCGGCGAGCAGAATCGCCGTCGTCGCCCCAATGCAGGCCAAGCCTGCGACCAGGGCCGTGATCATCCACCGGCGCAGGACGTGACGCCCACCGGACGCGGCTGTTCGGCCCGAGCCCGAAAGGATCTCCCGGAGCGGTATCAGCACGCCGACGCATGCGGCCAGCAGCCCCGCGCCGACGGCGATCGCGGCGCTGTGCCAGGTGAGCACCCGCTGCGAGCCGACGGGGAAGGCGAACGACAGGTAGCCCGGATTCGAACGGAACACCGCGATCGAGAGCAGGTCGCCGAGCGCCAGGCCCAGCAGCGCCGCGGCGCCGGCGAGCACGAACGCGTCGAACAGCAGCGCCTGCACGATGTCCAGGCGCGTGGCGCCGTTGGAGCGCAGACCGGCGACCAGGCCACGGCGCAGCGGCAGCGTCAGCAGCATCGCGTTGAACGCGAACATGAACCCGACGAGCGCGCTGATCCCCGCGAACAGGCTCTCACCCTGGTCGGCCGGCGCCGCGGCGACGCCGAAGAGGGCCACGTCGAAGTTGGCCGGCTCGACGTTCAGGCGATCCGCGGCCAGCCTTCGCAGACCGGCCTGCACCTCGAGCGCGCGCCCGGGCAGCACACGCACGAAGATGCGCGTGACGCGCCCCCGCATCCCGGTCAGCTTCTGCAGATAGGCCAGCGGCGCGACGGCGACCGGACTGCTGGCGATACCCCCGATCGCCGAGGCATCGAGCGTGATGCCGACGAGCGCGCTGACCGTGCGCGCGCCGATCTGCAGCTCGATCGGCGAGAGCGGCTGGGCGCCGACCGCTTCGGCGACGGAGATCGGCAGCGCGAGCGCCTGCAGGCGGGCGATCTGGGCGTAGCGGAAGTGCTTCATCAGCGGGCTGTTGCGAAGCGCCAGGCGCGGATCGGCGCCGATCAGTTCGACCGACTGGCGGCCGGTCGGCCCGATCGCCTCGGCCGGCTGCTCGAGCACCGGCACCGCCGCGGCGACGCCGGGCAGGCGGCGCACCTGTCCGAGCAGGCCTTCGTCGAAGCCCTGCGGATCGCGCGACTCGATCTGGTACTGCATGTTGCCGACGATCTCGCTCGCGATCTGCTGGACCGAGCCGTTGAGGCTCGCGCTCGCGATCTGCGAGGCGAACAGCAGCGCCACCCCCACGGACAGGCCGAGCACCGCGAGCAGCTCCTGCACGAGCACGAGCCGCACTTTCAGGCGCACGCGGTACAGATGGGCGATGCTCGAGAGGCGCACGCGCCGGCCTACGATCCGCTGAGCGGGGCAAGCACCTCGTCGGGCTCGTAGTCGACGAGCCGGCCGTCGCGCAGCGCGTGCGCCCGGTCGGCGAACGCAGTCGCCCAGGGGTCGTGGGTGACGAGCAGCACCGCGGCGCCGCGCTCGCGGCAGACCTCGCTCAGCAGCTCGAGGATCTCGCGGCCACGGCGCGTGTCGAGGCTCCCCGTCGGCTCGTCCGCGAGCACGAGCTTCGGATCGGTCGAGAGAGCGCGCGCGATCATCACGCGCTGACGCTCGCCCATCGAGAGCTGCTCGGGGCGGTGACCCAGGCGCTCGCCCAGCCCGAGGCGCACGAGCAGCGGCTCGACGGTTTGCTCAGCGCGGCGCGCGCCGCCGGTCAGCCACAGCTTCATCGCGGCGTTCTCAACGACCGTCCCGCCCGGCAGCAGATCGAAGGCCTGGTCGACGTATCCCAATTCGTGCAGGCGGTAGCGTGCACGCTCGTCCTCGGAGCACGCCGAGATCTCGCGGCCGTCGACGAGCACCGCGCCGCTGTCGGGCTCGAGCAGCGCCGCGATCAGCATCAACAGCGTCGTCTTGCCCGAGCCGCTCGGACCGTACAGCGCGACCAGCTCACCGGCAGCGACCTCGAGCGTTACGCCGTCGACGGCGCGGACCGGCTCACCGTCGCCGACGGGGTACTGCTTTGTCAGCTCGCGCAGCTCGAGCACGGACGGATCGCTTCGGCGGTCGTGTGCGCTGCCCGGCGGGGGGTGCGGGTCATCTAGGTGATCCCGCGCCCTTGCTCATGCCCACCCTGCGCGGCGCTCGGGAAGTCGATGATGTTGCCCAGCGGCTCGGGCGCCCGCGCGGTCTCCAGCAGCTCGCCGCCGGCCAGCGTCGCGACGCGCCGCGACCAGCTCGTGGCGGCGGCGTCGGAGACGCTCATCAGCACGGCGAAGCCGTGTTCGACGGCGAGCGTGTCGAGCAGGTGCGTGATCTCATCGGCCTCCGCCAGCCCGAGCGACAGCGTCAGGTCATCGACGAGCAGCAGCCGCGGCTCGCGCGCGATCCCCTGCGCGACCGCCACCAGCGCGCGCTCCCAGTCGGCCAGGCTGCCCCACAGCTGCTCGGCGCACTCGCCCGCGCCCACCCGCTGCAGCGCGCGCCGTGCTCGCGCGTAGGCCTCGCTCTTGCCGTAGGACGCGAACATCGGCAGCGCGACGTTCGCGAGCATCGGCACGTCGAGATCGGGGACCGCCGGACCGATCCAACCGATCTGCCCGCCGAGCAGCCGCGAGCGACGGCGCTCGGAGAAGTCCCAGATGTCCTCTCCTTCGAAGCGCACGCAGCCACGGTCGGGACGCTCGATCCCGGCCGCGACCCGCAGCAGCGAGGTCTTGCCCTGCGCGCGCTGTGCCAGCACGGCCACGGTCTCTCCCGCATCGAGCTCGAACGTGACGTCCGAGAGCACGCGGATCACGTGCCGGCGTCCCCGCGGGAAGCTCAGGCAGACCCCCGTGAGGGACAGCACCGACATCTCAAACCCTGGGCGGCGAGGAAACCGACCGGCGTTCGGCCGCGTAGCGCTGCCCTTCGTTCTGCAGGTACTGCCGCAGCGCCTGCAGCCACTTGATCCGCGAGTCCCACCAGGCGACGTCGCCGGCCGTGACGATCATCCCCATCAACCGCCGCCAGGGGTCGTCCCCTTCCAGGCGCCGCTGGCGGCGCATGCGCTCGTTGAGATCCTCCAGCTGCGCCGCGCAGGCGAGCTCGGCCTCGCGCACGATCTCGATCATCCGCGGCAGATCCTCGGGGCCGCAGAAGGCGATCTTCGCCTGCAGCTCCTCGCGCACCGGCGGCGTCGCCGACGAGGCCCGCAGCCAGTGCCTGAAGTACGCGACACCCTCCGGGGTCACCTCGTAGGTCGTCCCCGGGAGCTCCGCGGTCCCCGTGCCGGCGCCGGCGGAGGACCCGGCGGGAGGGCTCGGATCTTCGACCGGACGGATCAGGCCCTGCTTCGTGAGCCGCTTCAGCGCGTGATATGCGGTCGCATGGCCGAACTGCGCCGAGCCGAAGCGTCCCTCCAGGCGCCGCTCCAGCTGATAGCTGTTCCCGGGCAGCTCGATCACCAGCCCGAGGACTGCCTCCCCGGCCGACAGTGGCTGCGCGGTCGTGCGTCCCATATCACGAACCGTAGCCGAAACTGCCTGAATGGGACTTTTCCGGCTGCGCGATCAGCGCTCCAGGACGCCGACGACGTTCGAGCTGGCTTCCAGGAACGGGAAGTCCGCCTCCTGCTTTGAGAGGACCCGAAACTGGTAGCGCGCGGGGCCCGGGAACTTGAAGCGATAGCTCGCCCGGTAGCGGCCGTGCGCATTCGTCGTGATCGTGTCGAACTCGATCCATTCGCGCCCCGGCGAGCGCGCCTCGAGCACCAGCTGCTTACCGCCGGCCGGCAAAGGGGCGCCCCGCAGCACGCCTTTGAAGAAGATGCTGTGGCCGACGCTCGTCACGCGCGGGGCGATGCTGAGGCGCACGCCGGCCCTCACCCCGAGCGTCAGCGTGCGCGTCGCGACCGGCGGGGCGCCGATGTAGGCGCTGTAGGCCAGGCGCAGCGTGCGCGAGGACTCCCCGCGCGGGAGGCTCACCGTGAAGTCCCCGTCCGGGCCGGTACGTGGGCTCGCGATCGTGAGCGGCTTCGCGCCGGTGTACGCGGGCGTCGCGGTCAGGTCGATCGACGCGCCCGCGATCGGAATCCCGCCCGCCCCGCCGCCGGGGGCCGTCAGCCTGCCCGTGATCGTCTCGCGCTTGCCCCAGTCGCGCGTCAGATGCGGCTTCGTCGTGCTCGCCCAGCGGGCCGCGAGCGTCGCGTGCGTGGAGGCGTTCGTGCCGTTCGGCTGCGGTGGGGCCGGCGGGATGGGGTTGTCGACGTCGATCTCGCGGTCGAGCACCGGCGCCGAATTGCCGGCCGGGTCGACGACGCTGACGACGAGATGGTGCTGGCCGTTGCCGACCGCGGTCGTATTGAACGGCACGTCGACGCTCTCGGTCTGCGGGCAGGGCTGCAGGTAGAGGAACGCCGGCAGGCCGTCTGTCGTCTGGCCGACGTTCTTGCAGCGCCCGCCGGCTTCGTTCGGCACCGTGCTCTGCACGACCTTCCCGTCGATGCTGAAGGTCGTCTCCCACACGCCCGCCCCTGGATCTGTGGCGTCGAACGTGACGTCGCTCATCCCGCTCACCGTCGTTGCGCTCGCCAGTTCGCCGCCGACGCTGCTCGCGGTCGGCCCCGCGGTCTGTTCGAGGAGGAGGTCGGCGGCGTACAGATAGACGACGGCGGCGTATTCGTTTGCGTCGCCTTTGCCCTTGGGGCATTCTTTCCCCGAGGAAGCACCCTCGCAGGCTACATTCGAATAGATATGGGCACTTAGGTCAGCACTTGGGACAGGGACGCGGTTGGCCAAAGATAAGGGTTGATTTGGTTCCCCTACGCCGTTTAAACAGGGAGACGCAATGGATTGGTATACACACGCATCAAAGGCATTCTGATTGAAACCCCCGAGCCAAAACTCGTACGTAGTGTCTTCAGCCTCTCCTCCATCAGCATCTCCCGCGCGCCATAGGGTTGCACCTGACAATGTCTCTCCAGACGGCACGCTCAAGGTCCAAGTCGCTATATCCAAATTGGCCAGATGGGGGGTCCGATCCCCGAGTGCTGCCGTCAGTGCCCCGCCCGTGCCACAAGTATCAACCGCATAATCGTCGTAAGCGCCCGTGACCGACCCCGTCCACCCATCGGTCGGCGCGCTCGCCCCCGACGGCATCCTGCACGAGTACACGTGATACTCGCCCGCGCCCGCCGTCAACGCCGCCGGCCCAAGGGCCGCAAGCCCCGTGAGACCAGCCACAACGAAGATCGCCCTCAGTAGTCCCGCTCTGCCGTCCATCTCTCCATGTCGCTCCGAAATCGCGTGCGACCCCCCTCTCAAATGCCCTCCTGGCACGGGGCCGCAACCGGATAATCGCAGCTTTCCATTCATGGGGAGACAGTCCACACCGGGAAGGCAGTCCGGGACCGCTTCCCACGATGCTCGGACCCGGCATCCATGCCGCTCCCCCAGCGGGCCTCGATCCGTGCCCGCGCCGGCTGCTCTTTCAATCCTGCTCCCGCGTCACCAGCGTCCGTACCACCGGCGGCGTCCTCCGCCTTCGGGCAGTCCGCCCACGAAGAACCCGATCAGCCAGAGGATCACGGCGATCACGAGCACGTACCACAGCACGTGCACGGCGAAGCCCAACCCTCCGAGAATCGCCAGCAAGAGCACGAGCACAACCAAAGCGACCATGTTTCCTCCTCGTCCCATCTTCGGGCGGCGCTGGATTGCGCCCGCCGTCGGAAGGCATACCCGCCCTGAGGGCCCGCTAACCCCGCGGTGCGATTCGGTCTATTTCTTCTTGCCGCTCACCGCCTGCTTCAGCGTCGCGCCGGCGCTGAACTTCGGCGCCTTCGAGGCTTTGATTTTGACGCGCTCGCCCGTGCGCGGGTTGACGCCCTGGCGCGCGGCGCGTTTGACGACGGAGAACTTGCCGAAGCCGGTGATGATCACGTCATCGCCCTTCTTCAGCGCCTTCGTCACAGACCCCAGCACGGACTCGAGCACCAGCGCGGAGTCGGCTTTCGTCAGACCGGTGTCGGCGGCGACCGCCTCGATCAGCTCGGACTTGTTCATGCGCTTCCTTCCCTCGTGGTTTGGTTAGGTGTCTATCCAGACGCGCGCAGGCTACCGTGCCGGGCGGAAAGACCGCTTGTCTGCTTGGGATCGTCGTGTAGCTGGGTGCCGTTTGGGATTCTGTTTTGGGGTCGGCTTGGATGCTGCTTGGGTCCCGTCAGGTTCTGTTGTGGGTCCTGTTTTGGGGTCCTACTTGGGCCGCTCGGCGGTGCTCATCCGGCGCTGTTCAAGACCCGCCGCAGTTGCTCGCCCATCAGTCTCAGACCCGTCTCGACGTCGGTCGCCGGATGGCCCAGCCGCGCGCGGGCACGCTCGTCGTCGAGCGTCGTGTTCGGCGGCAGCGGCAGGCCGGGATCTTCGCCGCAGGCCTCAAGATAGGCGTCGATCTCGCCCGCGCGCACCAACCCCGGATCGCAGCCGAACGCGCGCGCGAGCAATCGCAGGTACTCGCGCCGGTGCATCGCGTCCGGCCCCGCCGTGTGCAGCACGCCCTCCTGCCACTGCGCGATCAGCTCGCACGTGCGCTGCGCGTAGTCCCACACGTACGTCGGCGAGCGATACACGTCCGCCGGGGCCGGCAGCGGCCGCCCCTCCCGCAGCCGGCCCACCAGCCGCAGGGGACTCCCCGAGCGCTCCCATACGTGCCGCACCGCGCTCTGCTCGAGTGGCTTCGCCAGGTTCACGCCGTACACGTCGGCGACGCGCGTGATCAACCAGCCCACGCCCGCCTCCCGCACGAGCTCCTCCGCGGCCAGCTGCGCACGGCCGTACTCGTTCACCGGCTCCGCTCGCTCCTCCTCCGCCCAGCGCTCGCCGATCTCGCGCACCCCGCTGAACACCCAGTCGCAGGAGACGAGCACGTAGCGCGCGTGCGCCATGGCCGCCGCCACGAGCGTGTTCTCGGCGGCCTGCCTGGCGTACCACCCCAGCCGCGGCTCGCGCTCGTATCTACCCGGCCCGCCCGCCCCGCCCGGCGCGCCCGCGTGCACGACCACATCCGGCCCGAAGTCAGTCGCCGCCCTCACGCAAGCGGACCTGTCGGCCAGCTCCAGGCCGGCCGTGCTCGCCCCGTCGATCGCGACCGGCGTCCTGCCCCACGTGCCGAGCACGCTCCAGCTCTGCTGCACCGCGGCAGCGGCGAGGTTGGAGCCCACCAGGCCACTCGCGCCGGTGACGAGGATCCGCATGCTCTCCCAGGGTTCCGCCGCGCGCGGCGCTTGTCAAGCGGCTATCCAGAAGGCAAGAACCGGTTGGTTCCGTAACGGGCGGGCGAAACCGGCGCCTCGAGCAGATGATTCTCCACCATCCACGCGCTCATCGCCGCGACGTTCCCGCTCTGCAGCGTCCCGAACGGCACCCCGCCCCCGGCGAACAGCGGCAGGTAGACCTTCAGCGAAGCTTCCGTCAGCGCGCGCGGGAGCGACGGGTTCAGGCGCAGCTCCTCGTCGAGGCTGCGCGCCGGTTCCTTCAACGTGTCTTCGTAGCCCGCGACCGTGGCCTGCACGAAGCCGCGCACGAGCGCCGGGTCCGCCGCGATCAGCCGGCGTGTCGTGAACGCGACCAGCCCGGGATACTGGGGTCCGCCGTTCTCGTCGAGCGCGAACGACGTAATCGGATGCCCGCTCTCGCGCAGCGTCACGCCTTCGTCGGGGATGAAGCCCGTGAACGCGGCGATCCGCCCGGCGAGCAGCGCCTGCGGGCCGTTGAAGCCGACCGTGACCACGTGCACCTTCGCCGGATCGCCGCCGGCGTGGCGCACCTCGGTGTCGAGCACCGCCGTATCCGAGGGCACGCCCGTGATGCCGACGGTCTTCCCCTGCAGTTGCGCGGGGGTGCTCAGGCGCTCGGAGGCCAGCGCGATCAGCCCGCCGAGCGGACGCTGCACGAGCGCCATCACCGCCTGCGCGTCGCCGCCGGAGTCGATCAGGTCCGCCACGTCGCTCCCGTCGGCCAGCCCGAACTGGGCCCTGCCCGCGTCGATCAGCCTCAGCGTTTCCTGCGTGCTCGTCGGTTCGATCACCTGCAGGTCGATGTGCTCGCGCCGGTACAGCCCATCCGCCAGCGCGCGGTAGATGCCCGCGTGCACGGCGTTCGGCACGAAGTCGAGGATCAGCGTCACGTGCGCCGGGCGCGCCGGCCGCGCCGGCGTCGTCGATCCGCACGCAGCGAGCGCCGTCGCACAGAGGACGATCGCCAGCAGCGAACGCGCGAGCGGCGGGCGCCGGCCGGCTGGAATTGCTGCTCTCATCGCGCGCCGGCTCTCATGTGCAGGAGATCAAGCCTACGAGGAAAACCAATCGGGGTGAGCCTTCGTAACTTCTTACCCTCCACGTGCAGCTTTCGACGGCGATCCGTGTTATCAGGGCGTTAGGATCCCCGATCTCCCCGGGCCTTCGCTCGGTCGCGATGCCCGGTAACCACGACATCGACCACCACCCGCCCACCACCTACCTCCTGCGCAGGCTGCTGCTCTGCGCGGGCGTGGTTGTGCTGTGCTGCAGCGTCACCGCGCTCGCCTACGCCGCCAAACGGATGGTCGTCGCACAGGCCGCGTCCTCGCCCGCGTCCGCCCCGCGCTGCGTGCCGAGCACGCTCAACCGCTCGGCGGTGCTACCGGGCACGAGCCTCGCAGTCTCGCCACTGCCCGACTCCTTCGACGCCGCGCCCGGCACGCAAATCAGCCTGCTCGGCGCGCCCGCAGCGGATCTCTCCGCCATCAGCGTCAGCGGCTCCCGTAGCGGCCGCCACAGCGGTCATCTGGGGGCCTACTCGCAGGGCGACGGCGCGAGCTTCGTGCCGTCCAAGCCGTTCGCCGCGGGCGAGACTGTCACCGTCCGCGGGCGGCTCGCGGTCCCCGGGGGAAAGGCGCAGACGTTCGCCTACCACTTCGTCGTCGCGGTGCCCGACAAGCTGCGCTACGTCACGCCCGGGCACGCTCCCGCCGACCCCGCCGAGGTGCAGCACTTCCACTCGCGCCCGGAACTGGAGCCGCCGCAGCTCGTGATCACGGCGAGCTCGCCCGCGGCGGCGCCGGGAGACCTGTTCTCCGCGCCCTACTCCGGCCCGGGCCAGAACGGGCCGGTGATCTTCAACCAGGCCGGCCAGGTGATCTGGTTTGACCCCGTGCCGGCCAATGACGCGGCGACCAACCTGCAGGTGCAGCAGCTGAACGGCAAGCCCGTGCTCACCTACTGGCAGGGCTACATCCCGCCGCAGGGCTTCGGCGAGGGCGAAGAGGTGATCCTGGGCAGCGACTATCAGCTCGTCGGCCGCGTCTACGCGGGCAACGGCCTCAAAGCCGACCTGCACGACTTCCACATCACGCCGCAGGGCACGGCCGTGCTGACGGTCTTCGAGCCGATCGACTGCAACCTCTCGAGCGACGGCGGCCCCTCGAGCGGCGCCGTCACCGACAGCACCTTCCAGGAAATCGACCTCCGCACCGGGCTCGTCCGCCGCGAATGGACGAGCCTCGACCACGTCCCCCTCAGCGACTCCTACAGCGCCGCGAACACGACCAGCGCCGAATGGCCGTTCGACTACTTCCACCTGAACTCGATCGACCAGCTCGCCACGGGCCGGACCCTGCTCTCGGCGCGCAACACCTGGGCGCTGTACGAACTGAACACAACCACCGGCCAGATCCTGTTGCGGATCGGCGGCAAGCGCTCCGAAGTCAAGCTCGCCGGCGACGCCGCCACCGCCTTCCAGCACGACGCGACGATGCTCGAAAACGGCACGATCAGCGTGTTCGACAACGGCGGCGTCCCGAAGGTCCATCCGCAGTCGCGCGGGCTCGTGCTCGCGATCGACCCGCAGACGAAGACCGACTCGATCGTCGCCGAGTACGAGCACTCCCCGGCGGTCTCCTCCGGCAGCCAGGGCAACATCCAGCCGCTGCCGGGCGGCGACATGCTCGTCGGCTGGGGCGCCGAGCCCTACTTCTCCGAATACAGCGCCTCCGGGCAGCTGCTCTTCGACGGCCACATGCACGGCTCCTACGAGTCCTACCGCACCTACCGATTCCCCTGGGTCGGCACGCCGGCGACCGCGCCCGCGATCGCCGCAGTCACCGCCTCCTCCGGCACGGCGACCGTCTATGCGAGCTGGAACGGCGCCACCCAGGTCACGAACTGGCGCGTGCTAGCGGGCGCCTCGCCGACACAGCTCGCGCCAGTCGCCACGGCCGCCGACACGAGCTTCGAGACCGCGATCGCCACGCCCGGCGCCGCGCCCTACGTGGCGGTGCAGGCGCTCGAAGCCTCGGGGGCGGTGATCGGGACGTCGAAGACGATCAAGGGCTGAGAGACGGCCTCTTGCTCCAACGAGGGCGTGGATCACGTTTACTTGACTGCGGGTGAACGTTTCGATACCCTTTCTTGGCTCGATGTCAAATGGGGGTTTCTGAGGGGCCTTGTCCGTGCCGGACGCCAAGTCAAGATCTTCATCGCCGCAGGCCGGCAAGTCCGGCGGTGAGCGCTACCGGCGCCTGCCGACGGGCGCGCACGGGATCGACCCCGAGGAGGTCAAGCGCGATCAGCGCGAGCGCCTGCAGAGCGCGATCGTCGAGCTGATCGCCGAGCGCGGCTACCAGGCCGTGCGGATCCTCGACCTGACGAAGCTCGCCCGCGTCTCGCGCCCGACCTTCTACAGCCTCTACGACGACAAGGAAGAGCTGTTCCTCGCCGCCTACGACGAGATCGCCCAGCGCACCGCGAAGACGGTGATCGAAGCCTACGAGGTCAAGGACGCGGACAAGGTGCCGAACGGGCGCCTGCAGGCGGCGATCCGCGCCTTCGCCGAGCTGGCCGCAGCCGCGCCGGAGGCGACATCGCTGATGGTGCTGGGCGCCTTCGGCGCCGGACCGAAGGCGATCGAACGCCGCAATCACACGCTCGCGGCGCTCGAGCAGAGCATTCGCGTGAGCCGCGACGGCGACGCGGGCGCGGACGCCGGGGACGGAGCCGGGGGGAGAGCCGGGCGTGGGACGCGCGGGGGCCGGAAGGCCAGTGGGGGATCTCGTGCGGGATCGAAGGCCGCGCAGGCAAAGCAGGAGAGCGGGGAGGACCTCACGGTCAAGGTGATCCTCGGCGGCATCCGCGAGGTGACAGCCGCGCGCCTGCGTCAGGGCCGCGTCGCGGAGCTGCCCGAGCTCGCCGGCGAGCTCGCGGACTGGGCGGCGTGCTATCCGGTGAAGCTTCCCGCCGGCCTGCGGGCGCCATACCGGCGTGCCCACGGATCGGAGCGATCAGGGGGGGGCGCGGGAGGATCGAGCGAAGCTTCGACGGGGGCCGCGGCGGCGGGCACCCCATCCGAGCGGGCGCTGCGCGCCGAAGGCCGCCTGCCGAGCGGGCGCCACGACCTGCCGCGCCAGTTCATCGTCAAAAACCAGCGCGAGCGGATCGTCGACGCGACCGCCGCGATCGTCGCCGAGAAGGGCCTGGCCAACCTCACGATCCCCGAGATCGCGCGCCGCGCGAACGTCTCCCATCAGACCTTCTACGAGATGTACCCGACCAAGCACGACGCCTTCCTCGGCACCCAGAAGGTCGGGCTGCACCAGGCGCTGCGCGTGACGGTCGCGGCCTACGAGGAGAACAAGGAGGACTGGCCGCGGGGCGTCGCGGCCGGCCTGCGCGCGCTGCTCGGCTACCTCGCCTCCGAGCCGGCCCACGCGCACCTGATCCTCGTCGACACGTTCGCCGCCAGCCCCGAGGCGATCGAGATCCGCGACACGAGCATCCACGCCTTCGCCGCCTACCTGCAGCCCGGCTACCACTACGCCTCGTCGTCGGCATCGTCGTCGCCGGGATCGTCGTCGCCGTCGGGATCGTCGCGGTCGTCGGGATCGTCGTCGTCGGCATCGTCGACATCGGGATCATCGCCGTCGTCGAGCAACGGCTCCGGAGCGTCGGCTGGCGGGGGCGCGCCCCGGCGAGGGAGCGTGCCGGGCGTCGCGCCCGAGGCGATCGCCGGCGGCATCTGGCAGGTGCTCAACTACTACATCGAGGACGAACGCACCGAGGAGCTGCCCGAGGTCGCGCCGCAGCTGATCTACGCCGCACTCACGCCCTTCATCGGGCCCAGGGACGCGGCCAAGGCCGCGCGGCGGGCGCCGGGGCGGCGGTAGCTCAGCCGGCCCACTTGCCGTGGCCGTGGCGCGCGAGCTCGAGGCGCGCGATCACGCCGCGGTGGACCTCGTCGGGGCCATCGGCCAGCCGCAGCGCGCGCGCCGTGGTCCAGGCCGCCCCGAGCGGCAGATCGTCGCTGAGGCCGGCGCCGCCGTGCAGCTGGATCGCCATATCGACGACCGCCTGAGCCATGTTCGGCACCGCGACCTTGATCTGCGAGACCGCGCCGAGCGCCTCGGGGGACTGCCGGTCGACCAACCACGCCGCGTGCAGCACCCGCAACCGCGCCTGGTCGATCGCGATCCTCGCATCCGCGATCCGCTCACGGTTGCCGCCGAGGTTCGCCAGCGGCTTGCCGAACGCGACGCGCTCGGACGCGCGGCGGCAAGCGAGCTCGAGCGCCAGCTCGGCGAGGCCGATCAGGCGCATGCAGTGGTGCACGCGCCCGGGGCCCAGTCGCGCCTGCGCGATCGCGAACGCCTGGCCGGGACCGCCGATGACCGCGCTGGCCGGCAGGCGCACGTCGCTGAAGGACACCTCGCCATGCCCGCCGGGCGCGTCGAGGAAGCCCATCGCCGGCAGCATCCGCTCGACCTCCACGCCGGGCGCGGCGCGCGGGACGAGCACCATCGAATGCTGGTGGTAGCGATCGGCCGCGGGATCGGTCAGCCCCATGAAGACGATCGCCTCGCAGTTGGGGTGACCGATGCCGGTGCTCCACCACTTGCGTCCGTTGACGACGACCTCCCCGCCCTCGAGCGTCGCTGTCGCCTGCATGTTCGTCGCGTCCGAGGAGGCGACCTCGGGCTCGGTCATGCAGAACGCCGAGCGGATCTCGCCGTCCAGCAGGGGTCGCAGCCAGCGCTCGCGCTGCTCGTCCGAGCCGAAGTGCAGCAGCACCTCCATGTTGCCGGTGTCGGGGGCGTTGCAGTTGAACACCTCGCTCGCGATCAGCGAGCGACCCATGCGCTCGGCCAGCGGCGCGTACTCGACGTTCGCAAGGCCGGCGCCGAGCGGCTCGCCGGCAAGCTCCGCGCCGGGTGGGAGAAACAGGTTCCACAGGCCCTCCGCGCGCGCCTTGGCCTTCAGCTCCTCGATCACCGGCAGTACGACCCACGGGCTCGCGCGCGCGAGCAGCTCCCGGTGGTAGGCCTCCTCGCGCGGCTCGATCTCTTGCTGCTGGAAGGCCGTCAGGCGCTCCAGCAGCTCCCACGCGCGGGGTGAGTGCTCGAAGTCCACTCAGCTCCGCACGTCGAGCACGACCTTGCCGGTCGCGCGGCGCTCGTCGAGGAAGCGCAGCGCGTCCGCGGCGCGCTCCAACGGGAAGCGCTCGCCGACGATCGGCGCCACGTCGCCCTGCTCGATCAGACGGTTGACGGCCGCGCCGATCTCCCGATTGACCTCGGGGCGGCCCATCACGTAGCCGCCCCAGCCGGCGCCGATCACCTCGGTGTTGCCGAGCAGCAGGCGGTTGACCTTGACCTCCGGGATCGAGCCACCGGCGAAGCCGACGACGAGCAGGCGGCCACCCTCGCGCAGCGCGCGCAGGCTGTCAGTGAAGCGCGAGCCGCCGACCGGGTCGAACACGAGCTCGACGCCACCGCCGGTTAGCTCCTTGACCTCATCCTTCCAGGCGCACTCGGAGCGCACGACGTGGTCCGCGCCGGCCTGGAGCGCGACCTTTTCCTTCTCATCGCTTGAGACGACCGCGATCGTGCGCGCGCCGAGACCCTTCGCGACCTGCAGCGCCGCGGTGCCGACGCCGCCCGCGGCCCCGTGCACGAGCACCGTCTCGCCCTCGCGCAGGCGCCCGCGCAGGACCAGGGAGAAATAGGCGGTGTGGTAGTTGAGGATCAGCCCCGCGCCCTGCGCGAAGTCGAGCGCCGCGGGCAGCGCGAACGTGAGGAACGGGGGCGCGACCGCCGTCTCAGCGAAGCCGCCGAGCGCGCAGAACGCCGCCACGCGGTCGCCCTCCTGGATCGTCGCCTCGGCGGGCGCGCTGCGCACGATGCCGGCGACCTCGCTGCCGGGCACGAACGGGAGCGGCGGTTTGATCTGGTACTCGCCGCGGGTCTGCAGCAGCTCGGGGAACGCCACGCCGGCGCAGTGCACCTCGACGAGCACGCCTGCGCCCGCGCTGAGCATGTGGGTTGCCTCCGGCTCGGGTAGTTCGACCGATTCGAGTGCGCTGTCCGGGCCCGTGAGGCTGACGATCTGCATGGCTCTCATGCAGGGGGATCCTACAGTGCGAATGGGGTCTAGTTTCGGCGGCGAGCTGCCGATTAGGGGGCGATGATGAGCATTTCCCCACCCCCCGCACAGCTTCTCCAACTCCCCGAGCAGACCGACCGCGAGACACGTACAGCACGCCACATGGCTCCATTCCTCGCCGCCTCGCTGCTGGCTTGGATCGCGGTGCCAATCGGCTCCTCGATGCACTGGGGCACCTATGCGGCCTCGGCAGCGACGGCGCTCGCCGCCGGTGTCCTGGGCGTCGTGGCGCTGGGCGGAGCGCTCGCGAAGGCGCGGGAGGCGATTCCCTCGCTCCTCTTTCTGCTGGCGATCGCGCTGCTGCGCGACTCCGCCGGCGGCATCAACTCGGCCGTCGGCACGCTGGCGCTGCTGCCGGTGTTCTACACCGCCCTCTACAGCAACCGTGCGCAGCTATGCACGGTCTTGGTCGGGATGACGACCGTGCTGCTCGCGCAGAACCTGCTGATCGGGCCACCCGCCTACCCCAACAGCCAGTACCGCGGCGGTCTGATCTTCATCGCCGTCAGCGCGATCATCGGCCTGGTCACCCAGCGGCTTGTCACGCAGGCCCAGCTGCAGGCCGCCGACGCGCGCCATCGCGAGCGCATGCTCGAGCAGATCGCCGAGGTCGTGCGCAACCTCTCGCACAGCTCTCGCGCTCGCGACGAGGTGTGCGAAGCGGCGAAGACGATCAGCAACGCGAGCATGGCGATTCTTTATGAGCCGGCAAACGCATCAGGCCTGCTGCGCTCGACCTCGATGGCGGGCCTGCAGGCCGAGCCGATCGAGATCCCCCTCAACGAGCATTCGGGCGTGCGCGAGGCGTTCCGTTCGGGGCGCTCGCTGTTCTTCGACGAGGACAGTGAGTCTCAGTTCTTCAACAGCGACATCTGGAAGCTCTCCGGCGAACCGGCCTCGGTGCTGTTCGAGCCCCTGCTGAGGGGCGGCACACCGGTCGGCGTGCTCGTCGTCGGTTGGCCGCAGGCGATCAAAGTCGGCGGCACACGCGCAACCGCGATCGCGCTGCTGGCGCACGAGGTCGCCACCGTGATCGAACGCGCCGACATGCTCACCCAGCTGACCGACATGGCGAGCACCGACGCGCTCACCGGCCTACCCAACCGCCGCGCATGGGAGACGAGCCTGCAGCAGGCGCTCGCCGAGGAAAAGCAGATCGCGCTCGCGATGCTCGACTTCGACCACTTCAAGGAGTTCAACGACAGCCAGGGCCACCCGGCGGGCGACCGCCTGCTGCGCGAGACGGCCGCGGCCTGGCGCGAGGAGCTGCGCGCCGGAGACTTCGTCGCACGGCTCGGCGGCGACGAGTTCGCGCTGCTGTTGCCGGACTGCACCGCGACCAATGCGCTCGAGGTCGTCGAGCGCTTACGTCTGCGCCTGCCCAGCGGTCAGACCTGCTCGGCCGGAATCGCGACACACAAGCCCGGATCTCCACCGGAGGCGCTGATGGCTCAGGCCGACGCCGCGCTCTACGAGGCGAAGACGGCGGGGCGCAACCGCACCTCCATAACCGTCTAAGCGATCATCGCTTTCAGCGAGGCGCGAAGCGCAGGTAGACCAGCACCGCCAGCACGCGCCGGTGGTCCTCATCGCAGGCCGGCAGATCGAGCTTCGTGAAGATGTTCGTGATGTGCTTCTCGATCGCGCCGAGGCTGACGACGAGGCTCTCCGCGATCGCCCCGTTCGAGCGCCCCGCCGCCATCAGCTCGAGCACCTCGCGCTCGCGGGTCGTCAGGCGCGCGAGGACATCGGCCGTGCCCGCCGCGCCCAGGCTGGAGCGATCGAGGGCCGCTAGCGCGTCCGCCGGCAGGCCGAGCTGGGCCTCCTGCGCTCCCACCCCCGCTCCGGCTTCCGTCAGCGCCCCGTCCGGCGTGAGCAGCCGGGTCACGGCCTCGCGGTCGAGCACGATGCCCTCACGGGAGAGGCGACGTTGCGCGCCGAGGAACGCACGCAGAGCGCCGACGCGCGCTTTGGCCGCCGCCGTGCGCCGGCGCAGCGCCCGGCCCCCGCTTGCGATCAGCACGCGGTCGTGCAGCGCGATCGACGAGTAGGCGGCGCCGGCGGTCGCGAGGCCGAGCAGCGCCCACGCCGGCCAGAACGCGTGCACTCCCGCCAAGAGCCATGTGAGCAGCCAGGTCATCACGAGGATCACCGCCGCGACGCCGATCGCGGCCCACACGCACGCGACCCTCCGCGGCGCGCCCGGCGCGCGGCGCCACACCCAGCCCGCCGCCGAATCGCACAGGACGATCACCAGCAGGCCCAGCCAGGCCCACGCCGGCCAGAAGTACCCCTGCCCGGTCAGCGCCCAGATCGCCGCGAGCAGGACCGCCGTCAGAGCCGCCAGGCGACGTACCAGCGAACGCGCGTACTGACCCCACGAAAGCCCGCCGGCCGGACGCGGCAACCGGCGCCGCCGCGGAAGGGAGGCGGGTGGAGTCGACTCGAGCGAGTGGGGCGCCGGGGGAGCGGGCTGCTGGCTCACCGGTCAATGGTCCCACTTCAGAGAGCGGTAGAGACCGAACGCGGCAGACAGCGTCTCAGGCGTGCGGATGTCCCGGCGATGGGCAGAGACCGCGCGTCCCCGTAGACCAGCGCAATCGGCGCCCGCCGCGGGGCCACAGCTCAGTCGATCAGTGCCTTCGCGGCCTGCCGGTCGGGGCTGATCCGCTGCACGTCCCAGACCAGGCCGAGGCGCTCGAGGCCCGCAATCGTCAGGCCGGACAGGTCGACCTCGCGTTTTGTCATCCCGTGGAAGGCCGAGGTCGGGAAGGCGTGGTGGTTGTTGTGCCAGGCCTCGCCGAACGACAGCGGCGCCAGCCAGGTGAGGTTGTGCGATTCGTCTTCGGTCGCGAAGCGGCGGTAGCCGAAGAAGTGGCAGAGCGAGTTGATCGAGTAGGTGACGTGATGGAGGATGAAGATCCGCACCGCGCCCGCCCACAGCATCGCCTCCAGGCCCGCGGCGACGGTGCCGGCGATCAGCCAGCCGAGGCCGAACGGGATCGCGAGGCCGAGCAGCGACCAGAAGATGAACGTCTTGTCGACGAAGTTGACGACGGGGTCGGCGATCAGATCCGGCGCGAAGCGCTCGCGCGCGCCGCGCTGCTGGTGGTCGAACAGCCAGCCGACGTGGGCATGCGCGAGGCCGCGCAGCGCGCCCTTCCAGCCACCGCCGCGGTCGACGTGGGGGCTGTGCGGGTCGCCGAAGCGGTCGGAATAGGCGTGGTGCTTGCGGTGGTCGGCGACCCACGAGATCACCGGACCCTCGATCGACATCGTCCCGAGCACCGCGAACAGCCCGCGCAGCGCCGGCGAGGTCTTGAAGCTGCGGTGCGTCAGCAGCCGGTGAAAGCCGACCGTCACGCCGAGGCCGATCGGTACGTAGAGCGCCACCAGCAGCACGAGGTCGCGCAGGTGCAGCTCCCGGTTCCACAGCTGCCAGCCGGCGAGCACGACGAGCGCCGGCGGCACCACGGTGATCAGGCCGGTGATGAAGCGGTCGAGGTTCTCGAGCACCGGCTCCTGGATCTCCTCGGGGGTCGGGCCCTCGTGGTTGGACACAGCAGGAGCGTCAAAAGTCGGGCCCTCCTGTGTGGGCACAACAGGAGCATCAGCGGATTCGATGGGTTCGGCGGAGACCTCGGGAGCCTCGATCGGGCCGGTGGTTGCGCTCATGCGTGGAATCTTGACGGAGCAGTGGACGATTTTCGCTGCGGCCGACCACCCGACATGCCCCTGCATGCCCCCTGATCTGGGCCCCCACCCGGGGGATAACCCCCCGGGGGTGTCTTCAAGTCCCCTCGGGTCGATACGGGCCGGGCTTCGGACGTACCTTCCCACCTGGGAACGCAAGCCGCAGGATCGTGCGGTGGACGGTCCCTAGTTGCTTGTGCAGCGGGCCGGTGTTGTACGGCAGCCCGTAGCGACGGCAGATGTCCCTCACCCTCGGTGCGATCTCGGCATAACGGCTTGAGGGCATGTCCGGGTAGAGATGGTGCTCTACCTGGAAGCTGAGGTTGCCGGCGAGCAGATGGAATAGGGGCCCACCGTCGATGTTCGCCGAGCCGAGCAACTGTCTGACATACCAGCCCCCGCGGGTCTCGTTCTCGACCTCGGCCTGGCTGAACGTGTATGTCTGATCGGGGAAGTGCCCGCAGAAGATGATCGAGTAAGCCCACACGTTTCTCACGATGTTCGCCGTAAAGTTCGCCGCGAGCGTCGCCTTGAAGCTCCGCGCCGCGGCGGCCCCTCGATTCGCGGCGGACCCGCGATCCGCGGCTGACCCTCTGGGAGTGGCCGGCGACCCCGGCCGCTCGGGAATGAGCGCCGCGATCGCCGCGGAGAGGAGGGGAAAGGCGATGTAGTCCTTCACGATCTGCCGGCGCGCCTTGACGCCGATCGCCTTCAGCTCGTCGCTCACCTGCTTCTTTGACTTCTCGCCCGAGTGGATCGCGTCGAAGTTGAGGTCGTGCAGCGCGACGCCCCACTCGAAGAAGCCCATCAGCAGCAGGTTGTAGAGCGGCTGCAGCAGATACACCGGGTGCCACGGCTGGTGCGGGTCGATGCGCATGATCTCGTAGCCGAGGTCACGGTCCTTGCCTCTGATGTTCGTGAACGTGTGGTGCTCGTAGTTGTGCGAGTGCCGCCACGCATCCGCCGGGGAGGCCGTATCCCAGTCCCAGTTCTGGGAGTTGATGTCCGGGTCGTTCATCCAATCCCACTGCCCGTGCATCACGTTGTGGCCGATCTCCATGTTCTCGAGGATCTTCGCGACCGACAGCGCCGCCGTGCCGCCGAGCCACAGCGGCCGGTAGCGCGCGCCCGCGAGCATCGCGCGGGCGGCCAGCACGAGCTCGCGATGGAGCTTGATCGTCGAGCGTATGTAGCGCGCGTCGCGGTCGCCGAGCTCGGCGTAGACGTCATCGTGGATCGCGTCGAACTCGCGGCCGAGCTGCTCGATCTGCTCGGGGGTGAGGCGCGCGAGGGGGTTCTCGGGCTCGTCCTCGAAGCCTCGCTGGGACGGTCTGGGGGAGTGGACGGTGGCGGCTGGAGTCGGGTCTGCGGGCACGGCGGTGTGGGCGCTGTCGCGCGGGGGTGGGCCCTCGACCTCGTTGAGTCGCATCGCGGCCGGTGGGGTCTCGATCTGGTTCGTTGCCATTTTTCGGTCCTCGCGGTTTTGGGGGAGTTTTTTGGGGTCGGTCTCGGGAAGCTTGCTTTGGGGTTCGGGTGATTCTGGGAATGGATGTTTCGGGGTTTCTCTAAAGCTCGATCTCGACGGCGCCCTCCGGTGCGTTGATGCACGTGCGCATCATCTCCCCCGCCTGCCCGTGCACCTGACCGGTGCGCAGGTCGCGGACCCGACCCGAGCGCAGCCGCCCGACGCACGTGTGGCAGATGCCCATGCGACAGCCGTAGGGCAACTTCGCGCCGGCCTGCTCGCCGGCGATGAGGATCGGCTGCTCGCCGTCGCTTTGCGCCTCGATGTCGCTCTTGCAGAAGTGGATCGTGCCGCCCTCCCCGCGTTCGCCATCGCCGACCGTCTCGTCGTCGGGCTGGAAGTGCTCGACGTGGAGCTTCTCCGGGTCCCCCTCAGCTCGCCAGCGCTCGCTCAGCGTCTGCAGCAAACCCGCGGGCCCACACAGGAACGTCTCCCGCGCGCGCCAGTCGGGACACAACCCGACCAGCCCCTCCGCCGTCAGCCGGCCCTCCGCCCCGGTCAGGCGCTCGTGCAAGCGATATCCCGGATTGGCGGCGGCCAGCTCGCGCAGCTCGCTCCCGAAGATCACTTCCTCCGCCGTCCGCGCGCAGTGCACGTGCACGACGTCTCCGAGCTTCCCCTCGCGCGCGAGCGCGCGCAGCATGCTCATGATCGGGGTGATCCCGCTGCCGGCGCTGACGAACAGCAACTTCGTTCCGGCGGGCAATGGATCGGGCAGCACGAACGTGCCTTCGACGCCACCGAGCCTGACGATCGTCCCGGGGCGCACGCCGGAGAACAGGAACGGCGAGACCTTCCCGTCCGCTACGAGCTTCGGGGTGATCGAGATGCAGCCGTCGGCGCGCCCGGGGTCGGAGGTCAGCGAGTAGGCGCGCCAGTGGTGCACGCCGTCGACCTCGACCCCCAGCCGCAGGTACTGCCCGGGTCGGTGACGCGGCCACTCCCAGCCGGGCTTGATCAGCACGGTCGCCGCGTTCGGTCCCTCGCGCTCGATCCGCTCGACGCGCCCGCGCAGCTCGCGCGTCGACCACAGCGGGTTGACGAGCTCGAGATAGTCGTCGGGCAGGAGCGGAGAGGTGAACGAGCGGATCATGCCCAGCACCCGGCGGCGGCCGTCGGAGACCTGCGGGATCGCGCCCCGTTCAGCCATCTTGGGGTCGCCGGTCGAGATGGTTGGGGTGGTTGGGGTGATGTGGGTTGCTCATCATCTGGTGGCCTGGATGCTCATCCGTTCGCGCCGGTTTGGTTCGCGCTGGTTTGACGACCTGAGCCTATGCTACCTCAAACGAGGTTACATGGATAGTGGTACCCTTGTATTGAGATGGCAGCGGCGACGAAAACAAAGACCGACACGACCTCCATACCCGATCGGACCTCGGCCGACACCTCGCCGGCCGACACCTCGCCGGACCTGACGATCGAGCAGCTCGCGGCCGAAGTCGGGATGTCGGTGCGGAACATCCGCAACCACCACTCGCGCGGCCTACTCCCCGCACCCGAGGTACGCGCGCGCGTGGGTTATTACGGCGCCGACCACGTCGCGCGACTGCGCCTGATCCTCGACCTGCAGGCCGACGGCTTCAACCTCGCGGCGATCGAGCGGCTGCTCTCAGGCTCCGACGGCCTGGCCGAGCGGCTGCTCGGCCTGCGCCACGCCGTCACCACGCCGTTCGAGGCCGAGACGCCCGAAGTCGTCACCGCCGAGGACCTCGCGAGGAGCTTCGGCGATGTCAGCGGGAAGGACATCGAGCGCGTGCGCAAGCTGCGGCTGCTCGTACCGCTCGGCGGCGATCGCTTCGAAGTGCCCTCGCCGGCGCTGTTGCGCGCCGCCGAAGAGGTCGTCGCGCTCGGCATCTCCCTGCATGCGGCGCTGGCGCTGATGGAGCGCGTCAGCCGCGACTGCGAGTCGATCTCGCGGGCGTTCTCAAAGCTGTTTCTAAAGGAGCTGTGGGACCCATTCGAGCAGGCCGGACAGCCGGACGAGCGCTGGGACGAGGTGATCGAGGCCGTCTCCGCTTTGCGGCCACTCGCCTCCGAGGCGCTGCTGGCGGTATTCAAGCAGCGGATGACGAGCCAGCTGGAGAGCGCCTTCGGCAAGGTGCTCGAGCACCAAGCGAAGCGTCACTCCTGAGGGGCCGGAGTCGCTAGGCGACGAGCGCGGGAGCGGGTCCCGGCAGCACCGGCGCCGAGGCAGCGACCAGAGCGGGCGCCACGCGCGGACGGCTGCGCACACGGGTGCCGTGGCGCGGGGAGAACGTCACGTTGCGGCGCGTCAGGTGCTCGGCGCTCCCGCTCGCGGGGCTCAACGTGCAGCGTCGCAGCACGGCCTCGAGCACGATCCGCATCTCCATTTCGGCGAACGCCGCGCCGAGGCAGCGCCTGATGCCGCCGCCGAACGGGACCCAGCCGTAGGTCGTCGGCGAGTCCTCGAGGAAACGCTCAGGACGGAATGCGTAGGGCTCGGGATACAGATCCGCGCGCGTGTGCGTGAGCCAGATCGCCGGCGTCACGTCGGTCCCGGCCGGCAGGCTGAGACCGTCGACGCTCAGCTCAGACGCCAGGCGCCGTCCCGCGAGCGGAACCACCGGGCGCAGGCGCAGCGACTCGGAGATCACCGCACGCAGGTAGCTGTCCCCCTCGCCCGCGTCGACCTCGGCGGTCAGCCGAGCAAGCGTCGCGGGATTGCGCAACAGCAGATCGAACGTCCAGGCGAGCGCCGTCGCGGTCGTCTCGTGACCGGCGAGCAGCAGCGTGATCAACTGATCGCGAACCTCGCGGTCGCTCATCTCGCTGCCATCCTCGAAGCGCGCCGCGACGAGCAGCGAGAGAATGTCCTCGCGCTCGGGATGGGTGGGATCCGAATTCGGATCGGCGCGGCGCTCGGCGATCTCCGCGAGCAGCAGCTCGTCGATCTCCACGATCAGCTCGCGCAGCCCGGCCAGCGGATCGCCGCGGCGCAAGCGGCGTGAGAGCAGCACCCTGAACTGCAGGATCGGCGAGGCCGTCTCGCCCAGCAGCGACGGCAGCCGCTCGTGCAGGCGCGCGTCGCGCTCGGGGTCGGTGACGCCGAACACCGCCTTCAGGATCACCTCGAGCGTGATCGCCTGCATCCGTGGGTGCAGCGCAAAGGGCCGCTCGCCGAGGCTCGACCAGCTGTCGATCTCACGCTCGGTTACCTCCCTGACCGTCGTCTCGTAGGCGCGCATCCGCTCGCCGTGAAACGGCGGCAACATCAGCTTGCGCCGCGCGATGTGCTCCTTGCCTTCGAGCAGCAACACCGAGCCCGGCCCCATCACCGGCAGCAGCGCGATGCTCCGCCCGGGCGGCAAGCCATGCTCGTGGGCGGTATAGAGCGCCCTGATCGCCTCGGGGTCTGAGAGCATCACCATCGGCCGCTCGAAGCCGAGGAACTGCACGCCGAAAGCGTCGCCGTAGCGCCGCCGGCAGGACTCCATGAAGGCGATCGGCCGCAACAGCCAGCGGGCCGTCTGGATCGCGGGGGCCTCACTCGGGCCGGGCGGGAGCACGCTCACGCCTACAGCCTGACAGACCGGAGGCTCAGCGCAAGACCGGACGCTCAGCGCAAGACCGCGCGCGAGCTCCCCAGCACCTGGCCCGTCGAACCCAGGGCCTGGACGGCGAGGTAGTGCAGCGTGCCGGGCACCGTCATCTCGGTCTCGAAGCCCGCGCGCGGGAACTGCCCGACGGCGGTCAGCGCCTGCGGTGAGCGTCCGGCGAACACGCGCCAGCCGGTGACGGCGGTGGCGCCGTTCCAGCTCGCGTAGACCACAGTGCTCGCGCCGGCGCCTGGAGAGGCGGCGAGGATCGGGGCGTGCGCCGGGGTCGCGCTCCAGGGCATCCGATAGGCGCGATAGCTGCTCCCGCCCGGCGGCAGGTGCATGTCGAAGTCGAGCGCGCCGGCGGCGGAGAACTCGGAGGCAAAGCCGACTTCGCCCCAGCCGACGAACTCTTCGTCTTCGGGCAGCGCCTGTGCGTTGCCCTGACTCTCGGTGAGGATGCGCGTGCCCGGATGAACGAGCTGGCGCGTGAGCGTCGCCGTGTGCGTGACCTGGTTCAGGGCGATCACGATCGCGCGCGATTGGTCGCTCTCGGGCGGCGAGGCCTCGTCGTCGAAGATGCTCACGTTCCCTTCCGGCAGCACTTCGGCGTTGTGCTCCCAGGCGAAGCGCACGCCGGAGCCGAGCGTGAAGCTCGAGCGCTTGCCTCCCAGCGTCCAGACCGTCGCGCCGCCCGCGGTGCTGATCATGTACGCGGCCCACGTATTGCGCGAGCCGATCAGCAGGTCCCCATCGGCCTGAGGCTGGATCGAGTTGAGGTGGAAGTAGTCGTACGGGGTGCTGCTCAGGTGCGGCACGGGCGCGTAGGAATAGCTCAGCGGGACGTGCCCGAGGGCGTGCCATTCGAACATCACCAGGCCGGTCCGCACGTCGATCTCCTGCACCACGCAGTCGTTCAGCAGGCCATCGCTCGGGCCGGGCGGGGATCCAATCGAGGAGAGGTTCGCGTGGATCGGCTCGTACGCGCTGATCAGCGCCGTGCCCTGCGGGGTGAGGTCGAATTCGTGCAGATCCGCCTGCAGGCCGTTGCCCGCGTGCACGGTCGCGACGGACTCGTAGGCCGTGTTGTAGATGTAGTCCTCGCCACGGCCGTGGCCGTCGATGATCTGGCCCTCCCACCATGTGAGGACGGGCTTGCCTTCAAACTGCTGCACGCGCAGGTCGCTCGTGTTGACGCCCGTCGGAACCGGTTTGAACCACACGAGCGCGCCGTTCGGTTCGAGGATCATCGGGCCGTCCTGGCCCGGGCCGGTCGCCGGGGTGATGAAGATGTCTCCCGCCGAGGGATCCGTTGCAGGCACGGTCACCTCCACGACGGGCGGGCTCAGGTCGTGGCGCGAATGAAAGCCCTGCACGTCCGAGGGGCTGTCCGCCGGGCGTTTCGGGAGCGGTTCGCTCGGCAGGGAGTAAAGGTGGGCGATCGTGAAGCTCGTGCCGATCCGCCGCCTCGACGTCCCCGCCTGAACCACCGCGGTGACGGTCACGCGCTCGCCTTCGTCAAAGCCCTTCGACGGCAGCAAGCTCGCCCCGGCTGCGGTCTTGTAGGCGACGAGCCTGCCGGAGTGCGCCCCGCTGCGCGAGCCGACCACCCTGATGTCGTGCAGCTCCGACGCGGGCGCGCCGAGGAAGCTGATCTGCGTGCTCGGCGTCGCGTCGGGCGTGCCCGGCAGCGGCGAGATCGTGACCGCGGGCGCGGGGGCGGAGACCGCGGCCATCGCCGGCGCCACACCGTCGACCGGCCCCACGACGACGATCCCGAGCAGTAGTGCAGCGGCCAAGGTCGGCGCGGGGATGCGCGCGGCGCGAGCGACCCTTCCGAGCATCAGCAGAGATCCGGGCATCGCGTCTGAGCCTATGTCGGCAGGTGAGCATTTAGTGAAGAACGCCCGCCCGCCGTCCGGCGGAGCTCAGTCCGGCGTCGCTTCGATCGGCGCCGCCACGTGCAGGTGGGAGGCGGCGGCCCGTTCGTCCTCGTTCGCATCGACGTCGTAGAAATTGCCGATCCCCCTCCCCTGCGGCTTCTCCAGATAACCCGGCAGCGGCGCGTGCAGCTCGTTCGGAATCGCATCCTGTTCGAGCGTCGCCCGCAGCTGTTCCTCGAGCGCGCTCGAGCCGGCGACGTTCGCGAGCTCGGCCCGGCCTTCTCCTGTCCCGTATTCGTAGCACTCGACTTCCTGGCCGGTCGACTCGGCCTCGATGCTTTCATCGCTCCAGTTCGAGTACAGGCCCAACTTTCCCTGCGCGGTTCTAATCGCCACCACGTGGCGGGGCGCTTCGGCGTCGTGCAGGTCGCTCGCGAACTCGGTCACGTCCTCGTCGGTGGCGTGCAGCACCCAGGACCTGCCGGGCGCCGCGGCGTCGGCGCAGATCGCGGCCAGGTCGGCACGCCCGGCGAGGTGCCTCAGCGAGCTCTCCGCACGCCACGCGTTCGACCCGGTCGCGAGGCTCAGCAGCAGCGGGACGATGTCGACGCTCGAGGTCAGCTGACTGCGTGGCACGCCCGGGGCGGCGGTCGCGAGGCCGCGGCGGTCGCTCACGTAGAGGGGGACGTTGATCGCCTCCTCGTAGGCGGAGGCGCCCTTGCCGCGCATGCCGTGCGCGCCGCCGTACTCGCCGTGGTCGGAGGTGAACACGATCACCGTGTTGGCGCTGATCTCAGCCCGCCCTGCGAGCTTCGCGAGCACGCGCCCGATCTGGCGGTCGACGTAGGTCTGCAGCAGCAGATACGTGTTCATCAGACCGCTCCACGCGGCGACCGCTTCGGGACCGTCGAACGGCACGGCGCCGAACGAGCGCGCGGCGGTCTCCTGCAGCGAGCGGTGCAGCAGCGGCTTGCCGCCCGCCAGCAACTGTTCGGGAGTCTCGAAGTTCGGCGGGATTTCGCCGACCCACGCCGGTGGTTCGCTCTCGCGCTGGATTTCGCTCGTGAAGCGGTACCACCAGGCTACGTCGTGGGGGTTCACGAGTGAGACCGTCGTGCACCAGGGCCCGTTGCCGGACTCGTGATCGAACCAGTCCTCGAACTGATCGACGATCGTCGGGTCGACCTCCGTGCCCTGTCCGGGAGCTCCGTTGGGCGAAGGATAGGTCCCGCCGGAGAAGCCGTAGGGCTGCAGCGACGCCCGTGCGTCGGGGTTCAGATGCCACTTGCCCCACCACGTCGTCTCGTAGTCCAGTTCCCGCAATAGCGTGCCCCACGTGGGGAAGCCGGGGCTCAGCCGGCTGCGGCCGGTGATCATGCAGCCGGTCTGGTGGGAGTAGAGGCCAGTCAGCAGCGTCCCGCGCGAGGGCGAGCAGTCGTTCGACGCGGTGTAGTGGCCCTCGAAGCTCACCGACTCTTCGCGCAGCGCCGTGATGTTCGGCAGCAGCGCGTCGAGCGCCAGCGACGCCGGCGCCCAGGCCGGCGCGCGCAGCTGATCGACGAGGATCACGAGGATGTTCGGCGCTCGGCTCGAGCCTTGCGCGCCGCGCCCCCGGCCATGGCGAGCGTGCCGCGGCCGCTGGGTCCGTCTAGCCTGTGCCACGCCGGGAGCGCCGGCTCCGGACAGCGCCAGCGCGCCGCCCGCGAGCAGCCCTCGCTTGAGGAACGTGCGGCGGTCGCTGCGGCGGTCGCTCTCCACATCGATGAACCGGTCGGGCATGCCTATAGAGGTTCTCAACAACCGGGCGCGTCCGATGGAGCGGTGTGGCGTCGAATTATCGGGCCGAGATAATCTCCCGAGGATGGAGCCAGAGCGATGAGCACGATGATCGAGGTCGAACACGACGGCCCGCTCGCGGTCCTCACGATCGACTCGCCGCCGCTGAACCTGTTCACGCGCGAGCTGATCTCCGAGCTGTCCGGCGCGGTCGAGCGGATCGAGGCCGATCCGCCACGCGGCCTGCTCGTCCGCGCCGAGGGCCGCGCCGTCAGCGGCGGCGTCGACGTGCACCTGTTCGAGGGACTCACCCCGGCGCAGGCCGCCGATCTGTGGCGGGAGCTGCTCGGGTTGATCCATCGCGTCGAGGAGCTGCCTTTGCCGACGGTGTTCGCGGCGCACGCCCTCTGCCTGACGGCGGCGTTCGAGCTGTCGCTCGGCTGCGATCTGCTGCTCGCGGCCGAGTCCGCGCGCTTCGGCCTGGTCGAGACCGTCGTCGGCCTCACCCCGGCGATGGGCGGCACCCAACGCCTGTCCGAGCGCGCCGGCCCGGCGCGGGCGCGCGAGCTGGTGATGACCGGCGCGCTCTACGACGCCGCGACGCTCGAGCGTTGGAACGTCGTCAACCGCGTACTCCCCGACGCCGGCTTCGACGCGGCCGCGCGCGCGTTCGCGCTGGGCCTCGCGCAGGGCCCGACGCGCGCGCATGCGGCCACGAAGGCGATCGTCCGCGCCGGCCTGCAGGGCGGGGGCGCCCGCGCCGCCGACGAGCGTGTGCCCGAGCTCGCCGGGAATCTGTTCGCGACCGAGGACCTGCGCGACGCCGTGCGATCGTTCCTGGAGCACGGACCCGGGCGAGCAAGCTACGAGGGACGCTGATACGCAGGGTCCCAACCATCCCCGTCGAATGGGTCGTTCTTGCCGAATACGTCCTACCATCCATAGATGGCGATCTCGGCTCATCGTGACGCTGCGCCAGCTCGATACGGCCTGAAACGCGTGCTGCTCGGCATGGCGATGGTGATCGCCGTGATCGTCGCGCTCGTGCTGGTGGCGGTATTTGCCTTCTCCGGCGTGACGCTCGCGAGCGACTCTCACGCGCTCGCGCACGTGACGGTGCAGCCGTTCGGCGGGACGATCGAGCACGTCCAGGCCTTCGGGCCAGATGGCCGGCGTGTGCCGATCGCGGTGCAGGGCGGACTGCTGACGCCGCTGCGGAAGCTCTCCCCGGGCGAGCAGATCTCGGTCGAGGTCGAGGTCCGCCGGCCGGGCCTGCTCAGCTGGGCACTGGGCAGCCAGCGCACCGAGCACCTCACGCTGACCGCTCCTGTCGCGCACGTGACCGAACCCTGGATGACCGTCCGCTCGGGCTCGTCGGTGCATGTCAACTTCAACCAGCCGGTCAGCACGGTCGTCTACGGAAGCAAGGGCGACACCACCGTCCACAGGCTCAGCGCGCCCCAGCACACGGTTTCGCTCGGCGCCCAACCCGAGACCGGCGCCACCGAGGTCGCGGTCGCGGCGCGACCCTGGGAGACCGTCGGCGCGCCCACGCAGGTGAGCTGGTTCCCGCCCTCGAACACGCCCGTGATGGTCAGCCTGCCCGCCGCGGGCACGCACATCTCCCCGGCAACGCCGATCCACCTGACCTTCTCCAAGCCGGTCTCCGCGGTGCTCGGCTCGAGCCGCCCGCGCCTCTCGCCCGCCACGCCCGGCAGCTGGCGCCAGACCAACAGCCACACGCTCGTGTTCATCCCCTCGGGGCTCGGGGCGGCGCTCGGCTCGCAACTGCATATCCTGCTTCCCCGCGCGGTTGCGGTGACGGCCGGGTCGGGGTCCAGCTCCGGGGCCGGATCGGGGTCTGGGTCCGGGACCAGTGGCTCAGGCGGCGGCTCAGGCTCAGGCGGCTCCGGCGGCGGCGGGCTGCGCACGACCAGCCAGATCGAATGGACGGTCCCGCCCGGCTCGACGCTGCGCCTACAGCAGCTCCTTGCCGAGACCGGCTACCTGCCGGTCAGCTGGCAGCCGGCGGCGGGCACCGCGGCGGTGGCGCGTACGCCGAGCGCCGAGGCGCAGGCGGCGGTCGAACCGCCCAGCGGCAGCTTCAGCTGGCGCTACTCGAACACGCCGCACCAGCTGCAGGCGATGTGGAGCCCCGGACAGTGGAGCGAGATCATGAAGGGTGCGGTGATGAAGTTCGAGAACGAAAACGAAATGACCGTCGATGGCCTCCCCGGACCTGCCGTGTGGCACGCGCTGCTCGGCTACGTGATCGCCGGCAAGCACCTCAGCAGCGGCTACTCCTACGTCTACGTGCACCGTGAAGTCCCGGAGACGATGACGCTGTGGCACAACGGCCAGACGGTCATCACCTCGCCCGCGAACACGGGCATCTCCGGCGCGGAAACCGAACTGGGGACGTTCGCCGTGTTCGAGCACCTGCCCGAAACGACGATGTCGGGTACAAACCCCGACGGTTCCCACTACGAAGACCCCGGGATCAAGTGGGTCAGCTACTTCAACGGCGGCGATGCGCTGCACAACTTCGACCGCTCCTCCTTCGGCACCCCCCAGAGCCTCGGCTGCGTCGAGCTGCCGCTCGCAGCCTCCGCGGAGATCTACCCCTACACGCCGATCGGCACGCTCGTCACGATCGAAACCTGAGGGCGACGGCCGGTCCGGCGGCGGCAGCGAGCTACCCGGCGGACGGCGAGAACCCGGAGGAGGACCCAGCGGCCGGGATCGCTGCTTCCGCGGTCAGAGCGGATATTCGTCCTTGCGGAGGCTGCGTGGCTCCTCGGGCTGGGGCTTGGGCGTGCGATCGAGCAGGAAGTTGAAGTACGGCGCGACGAACGGATCGGGCGCGCTCACCGTGTAGGTGTGGTAGACGGTCCCGTCCCCACCGCGCGCGAAGGCGATCCAGGCGGGGGTCTCGCGCAGCCCATCCTTCAGCTCGGCCCCGACCTGGTGCGACCACTCGACGAGCCAGTCGGGCGGGTTCTCGACCATCTCCTCGATCTGGGGAACGCGCCGTGCCTGCTCCTCGGTCAGCGCGAGCCCGAAGTCGAACGGGAACTCGGTGTCGTAGGTGGAGACGTAGGGGAACTCCCAGCCCATCCGCTCCTTGTAGGCCGTGAGCTGCGCGATCGGCGCGCGCGAGAAGCACAGCAGCGTCACGTCGCGGTGGTTGAGGTGGACGAGCGACCCGTCGAGGCCATCGCCGAGGGACGTGCACCCGGGACACGCGCCGCCGGTGTAGTCGGGGCCGAACATGATGTTGTAGGCCAGTAGCTGGGAGCGCCCATCGAAGAGCTCGGCGAGCGTCTTCTTCCCGTCCTCGGTATCGAACACGTACTCCTTCTGCACCTGGACCCAGGGAAGTCGACGGCGGTGCTCAGACACCTTCCTGCCGAGCGTCGCATGCTCGGCCTCGAGCTTCGCGAGCTCATCGCGCGCCGCCTGCCACTGCTCGCGGCTTCCGATCTTCTTCTCCTCGGACATCGTCCACCTCCCTCGTTGCAGTTTGGGTCCCCTCAGCGTAGGACCCTCGCGATCCATCCTGGCCGTCCATTGACCGTCCATTGAGTGAGACCGGCGCGCCCACGGAGCACTCGCCCATCAGCCGCATCGCCACTCAGCTACCCGAGATCTGCGAGTCGGCGCCACTGATCTGCCAGCGAACTCCTGGGCCGAACTCAAGGACGACTCCAGCGGGGCTGATCAGCTCCCAACAAGGCGGGTCGTGCTCTGTCTCGGCTGCGGTGGGCTTGATGTCGAGCACGGAGCCGTCGGAAAGCCGGCAACGCAGCACGCCGGACTCCTCGTCGATGGCAGCATCATCGATCGAGCGCCCCACCAGCCTGGCCGGGTCAGATGGCGAGAACTCGGCATCTTGGGTGGCCAGACGCCAGATCTCTCCGCTCGAGTCGCGAACTTCAACGTGGAGGACATCTGGATAGGCGATACGCGCATCGATGATCGACCCACGCATCGAGCGCAGGACGGTTCTCGGTGAGGCATCTAGGGCTACGACGGTCGCCATGAGTCCTTCCATTGTCGCAGCCATGTCAGCAATTCTCCATAGCTCATGTCATCCCGCCCGCCGCCAGCCTCCTTCTCAGCGTGCAGCGCCTGGCTGGCCTCATAACGCTCACCGACGGTCAGGCCGGCCTCCTTGCAGGCCTGCCGGAATTGCTTGATGTCGCGCTTCCTGCTCATGGGCGGAGCATCCTGCCCGCGAACACCAACCTAGGCTTCGACAATGCCACCGGTCTGGCTGCGGCACACGAGCTCCGGCCCTTCGTTCGTCTGGATCGTGACCGGCTTGCCGCCTACCTTGCGGCAGTTGGCTTCGTAGAGTCGGTCGCGGGCCCATTCTTCTTCCAGTTTGCGGCGTTCCCGCGCGCGCTGCTCACGCACTTCTTCGCGATGCTTTCGCCGGGCAATGCCCGGCGCCTCCTCGCACTGCCGTTTGCTCGCTCCAGCGAAGCTTCCAGTCTTTGTGAGCGGCGGTTCTTCGCCGAACCCCGACGTGGCCGTGACCACGTAGCTGTACACGGTCCCCGGCTGCTTGCATGACCAGGGCACGAACGATGTGTGTAGCTCTCCCGGGTTGGAATTAAATTCGGCGCCTTCGTCGGCAGGCGGTTCTGCGGAAAGCACAGTCGCTCCATGTGCGCTTACCGTGACGGCCACGCTCCACAAGAAAGTTGCCCTGATATCGATTTCGGTCTCTCCCGGTTCGCTGGGAACCCCTGGTTCGTAGCGAGATCTCGTCGTCACTTCGAGTAATGGCGACGACGTGCCTTCGTTCGCCGCCATCGCGGCCGCGGGAAGCGTGAGCAACCCGGCAATGGTGATCGCGAGCGCACCCGCTGTTCGTGATGCTCCAAACATGTTCTTCTGCTCCTCTGTAGTCGTCGTGTCCGTCGGGTCGGTAGACATCCAGCAGCCTCATGACCACTGATGTCCCCCTCCCTACTCCGACGGCACGCGGCAAACGGGACACATTGAGTCCTCGAATACTCCCGGGCAGTTCATACGGCGCCCGTCGAGGCTCGACGTCACGGGCGACCTACCCCTTGGGCAGGCCGCGGTCGTCGACATGTAACCCCAGTCCCGTAGCCACCTGTTCCTACCTCCTTCGAGAACCGGCGGGCACTCGGGTACAGGCGAAGCGGGAGAAAAGAACGGGAACGACGGGACTCGAACCCGCGACCTCCGACGTGACAGGCCGGCGCTCTAACCAACTGAGCTACGTCCCCGCGTTTGCGCCACGGGCCCCGCGGGGCACCCAACGCCTCCCCAGTATGCCAAGGAGCCGCGCCCACTGACCTCCCCAAAGAAAACTGGCCAGCCAGCCAGTTTTGTTGTAGGGTGACCGCGTGGCGCTCGTCGGTCCTCCCCCACTGCTCGACCTCAACCCCTTCGCGGCGGTGTTGGGGGATCTGCGCGAGGAGCGCGCCGCGACCGTGCCGTTCCCGCCCGGGGACACGCGCTTCTCGCTCGCGCGCACGCAGCGCTTCGCCAACGATCCGCTGCCGCTGCTGCTCGACGCCTACGAGCGGTACGGGCCGGTCTTCACGCTGCGGCTGTTCCACGGCAACGTCGTCTTCATGCTCGGGCCGGCCGCCAACCACTACATCACCGTCTCCCACGCCGCCAACTTCACCTGGCGCGAATCGCACTTCCGCGACCTGATCGGGCTGATGGGCGATGGGCTGCTGACGATCGACGGCGACTTCCACCGGCGCTCGCGGCTGATCATGCTTCCCGGCTTCCACCGCGAGCGGATCGCCGCCTCGGTCGATGTGATGGTCGACGAGACCTCACGCGCGCTCGACGAGCTCTCCGCGGGCGAGCGCATCGACCTCTATGCGTGGACGCGCCGACTCGCGCTGCGGATCGCGATGCGCGCACTGTTCGGGCTCGATCCCGACGGCGGGCCAGCGCGCGCAATCGACGCCGCCGGCCTGTTTGAGCGGGCGCTCTCCTTCTACTCGACCGACTACGCGCTGCGCATGCTCCGCGGCCCCTACACGCCATGGGCGCGCCTGCAGCAGGCCGCACGCTCGCTCGATGAGCTGATCTACGCGGAGATCTCCTCGCGCCGGGCCTCCGGCGCGCGCGGCGAGGACATCCTCTCGCTGCTGCTCGACGCCCAGGACGAGGACGGCAACACGTTGACCGACCTGCAGGTCCGCGACGAGGTGATGACGCTGATGTTCGCCGGGCACGACACGACGACTTCGACCGTCGCGTTCATGTTCTACGAGCTCGCCCACCATCCGGAGATCGTCGCGCGCCTGCTCGCCGAGCAGGACTCCCAGCTCGTCGACGGTCGGGCGGGCGGGCGTCCAACTCCATCGCAGCTGATGTCGGGTGAGCTCGCCGAGCTCGAGTTGGTCCTCGACGAGACGCTCCGCATGTACCCGCCCGCCTGGATCGGGCCGCGACGCTCGGTCGAGGCGTTCGAGTTCGAGGGGCACACCGTCCCCGGCCGCGCCTTCGTCAACTACTGCTCGTGGGCCTCGCACCACCTGCCCGACGTCTACCCCGAGCCCGACCGGTTCCGTCCCGAGCGCTTCGCGCCCGAGGCCAGGGCCGCGCTGCCCAAGGGCGCCTACGTCCCCTTCGGCGGCGGCTCGCGCACGTGCATCGGGATGCGCTTCGGTCAGCTCGAGATCCGCACGATCGCCACGCTGCTGCTCTCGCGCTTCACGCTCTCGGTGCCCGACGACTTCCGGCTGGAGATCCGCCAGATGCCGACGATCAGCCCGAAGGACGGCCTGCCCGTGATCGTCCACGCGCGCAGCTCAGCGCAGGCTCGCCCAGATCGAGAGCCTGTAGCCCACCACTTCGCCTGAGGACCCCGCCACGGAGCTCGCACCCACGCCTTCGACATACACGCGGGGATTGTCGATCAGGGTCAGCTTCAGCCCTTCCAGCAGGAAGCCCAGCGGATGCACGACCAGCTTGCCTTCCTCTGCCTGCGCCACTGCGTCGACTGACGCCCGCACGCCGAACAGGCCGCCGCTCGCGCTCACCTGCACCTGGCCGTCGTGGCTGCTCTGCAGCCGCACTTCAATACCTTCGCCGAGCGCCTTCCCCACGTCCGCGCGTGAGGTTTGCGCCTGTCCCAGCAGCGCGTCGCCGTGCTTCTGGAAGCTCGCTTCGTGCAGTTGCAGTGGGCCCTCCTTCAAGCTTTCGGCCGTCAGGCTCATGTGCTTCACTCCACGCGCTTCTCCCAGCAGCTTGACCGTCTGCGCCGAGCTCATGCTCAGGCTGCCCGCTCTCACATCGACCGAATCGGCCTTCCCCCACAACAGCTCCACCGCCGGCCAGGCCTTCACGGTGACGCTCCGTACGGTCCCGTACCGCTCGATCTGCGAGCGGATCCTGCTCGCCGCGATCCCAGGCAGGAAGATCTGCGCGAGCACGAGCACCAGCACGACTCCGCCCGCCAGCAGCGCTCCGATTCGGGCGGCTCTCCCCACCCGCACAGCTTTGCAGCCTCGCTAGCCTTAGGGTCTCCAGCCCCGGGGGCGCGTAGCTCAGTTGGTCAGAGCACCTCGTTTACACCGAGGGGGTCGCCCGTTCGAGTCGGGCCGCGCCCATCCCATGTCTGATCCCCCCATTCGCATCGCCGTGATCGGCTCCGGGCCGGCCGGCTTCTACGCCGCCGGGCACCTGCTCAAGGATGGGGCGGGCGGAGATTCGATCGACTTCGAGGTAGACATGCTCGAGCGGCTGCCCACGCCCTGGGGGCTCGTGCGCTCCGGCGTCGCGCCCGACCACCCGAAGATCAAGTCCGTCACGCGCGTCTACGAGAAGACCGCCGCGCACCCGCGCTTCCGCTTCTTCGGCAACGTCGCCTTCGGCGAGCACGTCTCGCGCGAGGAGCTGCTCGACCACTACCACGCGATCGTCTACGCGACCGGCACGCCCGTCGATCGGCCGCTCGGGATCCCCGGCGAAGCGCTCCCCGGCTCGCACGCGGCGACCGAGTTCGTCGGCTGGTACAACGGCCACCCCGATCACACCGACCTCGAGGTCGACCTGCGCGCGGCCGAGCGCGCCGTCGTGATCGGCAACGGCAACGTCGCGATCGACGTCGCCCGTATGCTCGTGCTCGCGCCCTCCGAGCTCGCCCCGACCGACACCGCCGACCACGCCTTGGAGGTGCTGGCCGACAGTCGCGTCAATGAGGTCGTGATCGTCGGGCGCCGCGGGCCGGCGCAGGCGGCCTTCACGAACCCCGAGCTACTCGAGCTCGGCGAGCTGGCCGACGCCGACGTGATCGTCGATCCGGCCGAGCTCGATCGTGCGCTAGCGGTGCACGACGCCGGCGCCGAGGCCAACATCACCGCGCGGCGCAATGTCGAGATCCTGCGCTCCTACGCCGAGCGCCCGCCCGCGGGCCGCGCCAAGCGGATCGTGCTGCGCTTCCTGCTCTCGCCCGTGGCGCTCCTCCCCGACGACTCCGGCCATCTCGGCGCGGTCGAGCTGGCCCGCAACGAGCTCGCCGCCGATCAAACGAATCCCGCCCACCCGCAGCTGCGCGCGCGTGACACGGGGGAGCGGGAGACGATCGCGGCCGGGCTCGTCTTCCGCGCGATCGGCTACCGCGGCGTGCCCCTCCCCGGTGTCCCGCTCGACGAGCGCCGTGGCGTGATACCCAACGAGGGCGGGCGCGTGCTCGGCGGGCGCCCGGGGGAGCAAGAGGGCGATGGCGATAGTGGCCGTGGCGAGAGTGGGGTCAGGGATCGAGATGGGGGCAGCGGCAGTGAGCGCCCGCGGGCCGGCGAACACCTGCGCGGCGAGTACGTCGTCGGCTGGATCAAGCGCGGGCCCTCCGGCGTTATCGGCACGAACAAGAAGGACGCCCAGGAGACGGTCGACGCGATCCTCGCCGACGCCGCGGCCGGTGGAGCCGGACTGAACGTGCCCGCCGCGGCCGATGCCGCCGCCGTCGAGAGGCTGCTGCGCGAACGCCAGCCCGAGCTCGTCACCTACGAGGGCTGGGCCTCGATCGACCGCCACGAGCGCTCGCTCGGCGAGTCGTCAGGGCGCCCGCGCGTGAAGCTCACGCGGATCGAGCAGATGCTCCGCGTCGCCGGCGAAGATGACGATATGGCGACGTAACCCATCGTTGCCCTCGCAATCTGCACAGTCGGTCCGAACCCCATCTGGCAGACTGTCGCCCGCGAGCCCCGTTAGCTCATCTGGTAGAGCGCCGGACTTTTAATCCGGTGGGGCGGGTTCGAGTCCCGCACGGGGCACTGCGAAATGCCTGGAAATAGGCGGGTTTTGATACATAACGACCCACCAATTTACAAATTGGTCCCCATTTGGTCCCGAGATTTGCGGCGACACGGCGCCAGCGACGGCCGGTGCCCGCGCACGAGCTGTCATCTCGCGGCGTGGTGTGCGCTGCAGCCATGCTGCTGGGATGGGGAGTTGCAACCAGCGTCAAGCGTCCGAGCTTCAACGCCGTCGCGGGAAGCGAACGAGAGTCGATCGCGGACGACAGTCGGATGTCGTCCGATCCGCAAGCGCAGGCCCAGCTTGGACCGACTCCTGCGTTCGTAGCGCCAGTACGCGCAATCCGCGATGATCTATGGCGATGTCGCGGCGGGCGAACCGAGTGTTTCACGTCAGCTACCGCGTGCAGGTTGCCGGCGTAGCGAGCCTAGTCGCCGTTCCCGTGATCCTCGCGGCAATCACGTGGGTGCTTGTTGCCGTCAGTCCTTGGCTAGCGGTTGCGGTCGGTTTCGCGTTCGTTATCGGCATGCAGGCTGCCATTGCGAAACGCTGGACCGGCCTGCGTCCCAAGGCGGTATCTCCGCACGACGCGCCAGAGATCCATGCCACCGTTGAGCGTCTCTGCGCCACCGGGGGACTGGCGAAGCCCAAGATCGTTCTTCACGACAAGCGCTACGCGAACAGCTGGATCAGGGGGCTGACCTCCGGGCGAACGACGCTGCATCTGACCTCGCGACTCGTCGAGCTCTTGGACGAGCGCCAATTGGAGGCCGTGATCGCTCACGAGCTCTCTCACGTGGGACAGAAGGACTCAGCCCTGATGTCCGCAGTCGGGGCGCCGGTGGCTGCGATGCTCGACGGGGCGGGCCTCTACTTCCACGCTCCCATTGGCACTTTCCGGACGATCCGCGCAACGAAGAATCGTCGACCGGTGCGACGCGGCGAATCTCCTGTTGGGGAAGCGGCGCTCCTCGTGGATACCGGCATTTATGCCGGGATCTTCTGGCTCCTCTTGCTGCCAATTGGACTTCTCTTCTTAATCGTAGGCATGGCCTCTCGTGCGATCACCGCGTTGTTTTCCCGGGCGCGCGAGCTTGAGGCCGACGCCGGCGCAGCCCGGCTGACAGGCAAGCCCTCGGCGCTCGCGTCGGCGCTGATGGTGCTTAGCAACACGCCGCCGGACGCGATTCCGCTGGTCGACCTTCGGCGAGCCGCGAGCCTTGACGTGTTCCACATCGTCGCCATCGGCGAGGAGTACCCGCTCGTTCGTACGCACCCATCACTCAAGCGGCGCCTGAGGCAACTATCCGACATCGAGACGCGGCTACAGAGCCCTGGCCTCGGATGAGCCAGATCTAACGGGACGGCACTGCCGCTGCGGGCTGCCGCCGGCACTGCGTCAGCTTCTGGTACTCCGCCGCCTTCTTGGAGTAGCCGAGGCCGGTGAGGAGTGCGGAGTCGGTCAGGGCGACGAGGGCCTGCGGATCGCTCAGGGACAGGAACTCGCCATCGACGACCGCGTAGGTGCCGCCTGGTCCGTCATAGCCGATGATCTTCCGTTGCATGGGCATCTCGATCTTCAGTCGTCTCGGGGAATCTTCCTTTGGTCAGCTTATCGACTATCAGCGCCTGGAGCGTGATATACGATTGTTTTCCGTCGCTGCGCAGGGCGGTCCCGAGCGCTCGTTGGTGGGCGTCGAAGTCCTCCAGGGCTACGCATGCGAGGCCGCTTCGCGTGAGCGCGTACTGCAGGATGGTGAATGCGGTGCGGCCGTTGCCGTCCAGGAACGGGTGGGTGGAGAGCACCTTGGCGTAGAGCCGGACCGCGGTGAATACGAGGGCGTCGAGCGCGATCGGGTCGGACTGGTCCTGCTCAGCGACGGTCTCGTTGAACTCGCTGCAGATCTGTTCGAGGCGTGACACGACCCGGGCGCCGGCGGTGGCACGTTCGCCCTTGGCGATGGGCTGCTCGGCGGTGCCCAGGACGATTCCGTATTCCCCTTCCTCGTTGCGCTGGCGGAGGCGTCCCGCGTGCTCGGGGAACGTGGTCAGGAAGATGATCTCGTGCAGGCGGCGGATCGTCGCGACGGTGATCGGTCGCCGTGCAGCGCCGTGTACGGCCGCGACGGTGGTGGCGAGAACGACGTGCTCGGCGATTCGCTCCCAGGTCTGCTCGGGTGAGAGATCCTCGACTGAGTAAAACGGTGAGTCGGGCATGTCGTTGAATGGGCCGAAGGTCCGGGCAGCTGCGATCTGCGCTGGATCTCGGAACTGATCGACCTGGTCTTGGTCGGCGGCGTCCAGGGCCTGCAACTGCTCGTCGTCGAACAGATCGTCGCTCACAGGAGAGGGCTTTCTCGTGCCGTGCTCACACCGCCACCGGCTCCGGGGACGCCTCGGCTGCGTCGTCGTCCGCGAACGCCGCTGCCAGTCTCTGTGCGGCGTCGGCCTTGGACTTGTAGTGCAGGTAGCGCGTGGTGCTCTGGACGTTGGCGTGTCCCATCCACTCCTTCTGCTCGAGGATCGACTCGGCCTGCTCGACGGCGCGGGTTCCGAAGGTGTGGCGCAGATCGTGGAAGCGCAGGTTGCGCCAGATCGTCCCATTGTTCTCGGCGCCCAGCGCTCGACACGCCTCCAACGAGCGAGCCGGATCTGGATCCCATGCCTCGAGCTCGACATTTCGCCGCTGGCCCTGCGCAGCTGCCGCATTGTGATCCGGCTGCTCGGTCATCGATTGTGCGCAGCCTAACGGCGCAAACGCCTCCTCGTGAGCACCGTTTGCCGAGCATCGCGGCGATCCTCATCAACAACGGAATGTTAGGGTCCGCGGGTGAGCGTGCGGGTCGACTATGAGCGTCACGGGCGCACCTATGCGCAGCATCGCCGGGCAGATCCTCGGATCGCCGCGCATATCCATGCCGCGCTCGGTGATGCGCGCACAGTGCTCAACGTCGGTGCGGGCGCAGGATCCTACGAGCCCGATGATCGCTGGGTGCTCGCGGTCGAGCCGAGCGCGACCATGCGCGCCCAACGACCCCCCGGCGCCGCGCCGGCGATCGACGCTCGCGCGGAGGCGCTGCCGCTCGACGACGGGGCGGTCGACGCGGCGATGGCGTGCGTGACGATCCACCATTGGGAGTCCCCTGAGGCGGGTCTCGCGGAGCTTCGCCGGGTGGCGCGCGGGCCGGTCGTGATCTTCACGTTCGAGCTCGACCATCTGCCCGCCTGGCAGCTGGAGTACCTGCGCGAGGGGGTAGCGAAGGAGCAGCCAAGGTTTCCCGCGATCGACGACATCGCGGCTGCCCTGGGTGGGCACACGCGCGTGGAGCGCATCCCGACACCCGGCGACTGCACAGACGGGTTCTTCGAGGCGTTCTGGCGGCGGCCCGAGCAGCTCCTGGACCCGGAGATTCGTGGTGCCCAATCGGTTTGGGCGCTGCTCGAGCCGAGCGTGGAGCAGCGCATCGTCGAGCGGCTCGCCACCGCACTGAACTCCGGCGCCTGGGACGCAGAGCACGGCCACCTACGCCAACAGGACGAGCTCGACGGCGCCCTGCGCCTCGTGATCTCAGAGGCACCGTGAGGCATGCCTCAGCTCCACAGATCAGCGCCATGGTGGGGACGCACAATGCCCAGCTGTGCCAGCGTACCCTTGCGGCCGGCAAGACGGCCCCTGTGCGCATGAGGCCCGCCACCGATGAAGTGTTCGGAGAGTTCATTCCCTGAACATGGAGTGAATGAGAATTCGGAGTCGGCCAGGATTCGTGCGTCACGCGGGGCGGGTGAGAGCGGCTTGGACGGCGACGACGGCACTCGCACCCGCGATTTGCAGTGGCTCGGTGGTGCGTATCGCGCGGCAGAAGATGAAGGCGCCCTCCAGTAGCGAGAGCATCGTAAACGCGAGCTCTCGCGCGGTGTGGCGGGCGATGCCGGCTGCGGCGAGGATGTTGTAGTGGGCGCTGAGGGTGAGTTCGGCTTTGATGTCTCTGAGCGGGCACGCGGGCCCCAATCAGGCGCAGGGAGATGCCGCGACGGGTTATGGTCTGCGGGCATGCTGATCCGGGATGCCGATCCAGAGCGCGACGCGAGCGCCTGTGCGGCGATCTACGAGCCGTATGTCTCCGATTCGGTCGTGTCCTTCGAGGAGTGCCCGCCGACCACAGAGGAGATGGCGGATCGCATAGGTGCGGCATACGCGCGTGGATCGTCGCCGAGCACGAGGGCGTCACGCTGGGCTACGCGTACGGCTCGCGCCACCGGGAACGGGCCGCGTACCGCTGGGCGGCGGACGTTGCCGTGTACATCAATTCGGACCATCACCGGTCGGGCATCGGGCGGGCGCTGTACACCCGCCTGTTCGAGCAGCTGCGAGCGATCGGCCTGTGGACACTGTGTGCCGGGATCACCCAACCGAACGAGGCGAGCAACGGACTGCACCGCGCCCTTGGATTCGTCCCCGTCGGGACCTACCGGCGCATCGGCTGGAAGGCCGGCGCCTGGCACGATGTCCGGTGGTGGCATCTGGACCTCCACCCCGGCGAACCAGGACCACCGGAGGAGCTCTCGGGCGCGACGGCCGGTGCCACGAATGCCGTGCACGAGACGGCGGCCGAGGGTTTCGCTCGCGGGGCGGGCGCCTACGAGCGTGGTCGCCCAAGCTATCCCCCCGAAGCTGTGTCGTGGCTCGCCGAGCAGATGGGAATGGCACCCGGTAGGAGGGTGCTGGATCTCGGCGCCGGAACCGGCAAGCTGACACGTCTGCTGATCGCCACGGGCGCCTCGCTGATCGCGGTTGAGCCGGTAGCTGAGATGCGCAGTGCTTTCGCCGGGCTGGCGCCAGGAGTCGATGTGAGAACGGGCACCGCAGAGGCGATCCCCCTTTCAGACGCCAGCGTCGATGCGGTCGTCGTCGCGCAAGCGTTTCACTGGTTCGCGAGCGAGCAGACGCTCGCGGAGATCGCTCGCGTCCTGACCCCTACCGGCCGCCTTGGGCTGGTCTGGAACCGCCGCGATCTGCGCGAGCCCCTGCAGGCCGCAATCAGCGAGATTGTCGAGCCACATCGCGGATCGACACCGTCCTTCATGACAGGGAACTGGCGAGAGGCCTTCCAGCACACGCGACTGTTCATCCCAAAGGCCGAGCATCAAGTTTCCTATGAGCAGTCCCTCGCCATCGATCAGCTTACCGACCGTGTGCTCTCGGTCAGCTTCATCGCGGCGCTCTCAACGTCTGCGAGAGATGAGGTGGAGAGAGAGGTGCGAGCGCTCGCGCAACGCCACGACGACAGACCGCTTCGCCTCGGCTACATCACCGAGCTTTACACCTACAGGCGGGTTGACATCGGATGACTCGCCAACACATCGCTGGTGGAAGAATCCGGCGGGTAGCGGATCTTAAATCCGGCGGGCTCGGAGGCCTCCAGCCCCCACCACGACACCCTGAAGTTCTGTCAATTGGGTCTAGGCTGGGTCCCCAACTTGGTCCCGAGATGAGCATTTCTAAGGTAATCTGAGCGCACACGATCGCCCGTGTTTGCTGGCGATCGCACCTCACACAGCCCCCTTTGGAGCCACTTTTAATCCGGTGGGGCGGGTTCAAGTCCCGCACGGAGCATTCCGAGGGCACCTGCGCATTCAGCGCCGGCGCCGGGTCAGCCGCTCCAGCTCGCGGCCGAACGCGTCCTCGACCTCCTCGGACATCGTCAGCTGGTAGGCGGCGAGCAGCGCCTGTGAGGAGAGCGGGCGCAGCCGCTCGATCGACTCGGTCACCTCCGACCAGCGCTCCTCCGGATAGCCGGCGCCGGCGAACGGCTCCCACACGTCCTCGAGGAACAGCTTCACGAACTCGCGCGCGACCGCGCGGCAATGGGCCTGGAGCTTGGCCGTCACGCTCAACGCGTGCCGTAGCGGAACGCCGCGCCTGACCACCTCCTCGGCCGCATCGATCGAGGAGGGCATCGGCGCCTCGAAGCGGTCCTCGCCGAGCGCCACGAGCATGCCAATCTTCTCGGCGTGCCTGATCGCGCGCGCGTCGGCCTGCTCGCCAAAGCGCGCGCGCAACTCCGCGAGCGTGAACACGCACGGCTGCTCGCTCTCCCACGGCTCGCTCACCGCCTGCTTGAGGCTCATCAGCTGCTCGGGCCGGCCGTTTGTCTCCTCCAGCAACCGCCCGATCGCCCGCAAGTTGAATCCGTCGGACTGCATCTGCAGGATCAACCGCAGCCGATCGAGGTGCTCGCGACCGTAGTAGCCGATGCGATCTCGCACGTGCGGCGCGTCCAGCAGTCCGCGGGCGCGGTGCGCGCGTATGTTCCGCACGGTCATCCCGCTCGCGGCAGCCAGCTGCTCGATCGTCAGCATGCTTTCCGAGTTCTCCGTGCTCTCTACGCGCTCGATGGTCTCCGTGGCCTGCTGGATCATCCCACCAGCATAACGCCAAACAATGTGACATCAAATGATGTAATCTTGAAATATGATTGACGTTGCCGCACCTATCACCGCCCCATCCACATCGGCCTCCCCCCACCCGCCCGAGCACCACCGGATCGTGATCGTCGGCACCGGCTTCGCCGGCCTCGGCTCGGCGATCCGGCTCAAGCAGCGCGGCGAGCACGACTTCGTGCTGCTCGAGCGCGCCTCGCGGCTCGGCGGCACCTGGCGCGACAACAGCTACCCCGGCTGCGCCTGCGACGTGCCCTCGCATCTGTACTCGTTCTCGTTCGCGCTCAACCCGGACTGGACGCGCCTGTGCTCGCCCCAGGGGGAGATCCAGGCCTATCTGGAACGTGTGGCCGACGAATACGCCGTGCCATCGCACATCCGCTTCGGGCACGAGCTGCTCGAAGCCGCCTGGAACGAGCAGCGCGGGCTGTGGGAGATCCACACCTCGGCCGGCGACTTCACGGCCGAGATCCTGATCAGCGGCATGGGCGGGCTGAGCGAGCCGGCGCTGCCCGCGTTGCAGGGCCTCGATTCCTTCCAAGGCACCACCTTCCACTCCGCGCAGTGGGACCACGAGCACTCGCTCGCGGGCGAGCGGGTGGCGGTGATCGGCACGGGCGCGTCCGCCGTCCAGTTCATCCCCGAGATCCAGCCCGAAGTCGGCGAGCTGCAGGTCTACCAGCGCACCGCGCCGTGGATCGTGCCGCGCCGCAACGCGCCGATCAACCCGCGCCTGCGGCGCCTGTTCCAGCGCTTCCCGCCGGCGATGAAGCTTGCGCGCGGCGCGCTCTACTGGAGCGCCGAGCTGCTCGTGCTCGGGCTGGCGAAGGAGCCGCGCCTGATGCGGATCCTCGAGCGCGTCGCCGAAAAGAACCTCGCGCGCCAGGTCCCCGACCCCGCGCTGCGGGCCAAGCTCAAACCGAGCTATCGCCTCGGCTGCAAGCGCATCCTCTTCACCGATCAGTACCTGCCGGCGCTCGCGCAGCCGAACGTCGAGGTGATCGACGCGGGCATCCGCGAAGTGCGCCCGCGCTCGATCGTGACCGCTGACGGGGTCGAGCATGAGGTCGACACGATCATCTTCGGAACCGGCTTCCACGTCACCGATCAACCGCTCGTCGACCGCCTGCGCGGCCGCGACGGGCGCCTGCTGGCCGAGCACTGGCACGGCACGATGGCCGCCTTCAACGGCACCACGATCACGGGCTTCCCCAACCTGTTCACCCTGCTCGGCCCCTACACAGGGCTCGGCCACACCTCGATCGTGATCATGATCGAGGCCCAGATCGAGTACATGCTGAGGGCGCTCGACGCGATCGACGCGCACGGCGGCGCGGCCGTTGACGTGCGCCCGCAGGCGCAGGCCGCGTTCGTGGCCGAGATGAGCCGCATGGCCGCGGGCACCGTCTGGACCGCCGGCGGCTGTCAGAGCTGGTACCTCGACGCGCACGGCAACGCCTCGACGATCTGGCCCGACTTCACGTTCCGCTTTCGCTCGCGCACCGCGCGCTTCGACACGGGGGACTATGAGCTGATCCCACGCCCTCCGAGTACCGGCGATCCGGCTCCGGTCACAACCGCCTCGACCACATCCGCTTCGGTCCCGACCACCTCCGCCCCGGCCACGGACGATTCCATGCCCGGCACAACCAACGAAGAGGCCCTCCCAGCATGAGCCGCAAGCACATCACCCCGTTCAACGTCAACGGCCGCACCGTCTTCATCACCGGCGCCGCGCGCGGGATCGGGGCGGAGACCGCCAGGCGGCTCCATGGCAAGGGCGCCAACGTCGCGCTCGTCGGCCTGGAGCCCGAGCGCCTGGAGGAGCTCGCCGCCGAGCTCGGCTCCGAGCGCGCCGTCAGCTTCGAGGTCGACGTCACCGACTACGAGGCTCTGCAGCGCGCCGTGCGCGCGACGGTCGATCGCTTCGGCGCGCTCGACGTGGCGATCGCCAACGCCGGTGTCCAGTTCAACGGCGCGCTGGCGACGGCGCCGGTCGAGCAGATCGAGCGCGTCCTCTCCGTCAACCTGCTCGGCGTCTGGCGCACCGACCGCGCAGTGATCGAGCACATCAGCGCGCGCCGCGGCTACCTGCTGAACATCTCTTCGCTCTCGGCGATCACGCACGCGCCGCTGCTCGGCGCCTACTCGACCGCCAAGGCCGGGGTCGAGGCCCTCAGCGACGCCCTGCGCCTGGAGACGCTCCCCTCGGGCGCGCGCGTCGGCTGCGCCTACTTCGGCTTCATCGACACCGACCTCGTCCGCGGCGGCTTCGCCGGCCCCTCCGGCCAGGCCGCGCGCGGTCAGATGCCGGGCTTCATCGGTCGGCCCGCTCCGCTCGCGACGGCGATCGACGCGATCGAGGACGGGATCTCGCGACGGGCCGCGCGCGTCTGGGCGCCGCGCTGGGTCGGGCCGATGCTGGCTTTGCGGGGCTTGCTGCAGCCGCTGATCGAGCGCGGCGTCGAACGCAACCCGGCGCCGCTGGCCGAGAGCCTGCGCCTCGCCGATCCGCGCTCGGGCTCAGGCGAAGTGGCCGACCAGGATCCTCTGCTAGGCGTCTCCGCGCGATCGCACACGCCTTGACGACCGAATAGCGGTGCTGGCCAATCCCCGACGATCGGCACACCACGCGGGGGTGGGCGGGCCGTTCTGATCTCGCCCCGCTTGCTCTTCGGGCGTCAGGGGGCGGGTATCACTCCGCCTGGGAGAACTCCCAGATCGCGATCGACAGCATCACCAGCCCGAGGATCGCGATCACCGCGACCTCGAGCGCGGTTGGCACGCGCCAGCCGAACCAGGTGATGCCGGGGTCGAGCGCCTTGCGCGCGGCGGGCGAGACTTCTATGTGGGAGAAGATCGCGCGGCGCATCGGTTCGACCGCGTAGGTGAGCGGGTCCAGGCGGTTGAGCACCGCCAGCCACTGCGGCAGGGCGGCGACCGAGAACATCGCGCCGGACAGGAAGAACATCGGCATCACGACCATCTGCATCAGCGCCATGAACGACTGCATCTGGTTGATCCGCGCGGCGAACATCACGCCGAAAGCGGTGATCGCGAACGCCACCAGCAGCGAAAGCCCGAACAACTCGAGGATCAAGCCGAGGTTGTAGGGGATGTCGACCAGGCCGGCGATCGCGATCACGATCAGGCCCTGGAACGCCGCGACGGTGGCGCCGCCCGCGACCTTGCCGAGCACGATCGAGCTGCGCCGGACCGGTGCGACCATCATCTCGCGCAGGAACCCGAACTCGCGGTCCCAGACGATCGAGGCGGCCGAGAACATCGCGGTGAACATCACCGCCATGCACAGCACGCCGGGGTAGATGAACGTTTTGAAGTTGACCCCGTGCGTTCCCGCCGATGCAAGCGTCCCGATGCCCGTGCCGAGCACGAACAGGAACAGGAACGGCTGGATCAATGAGGTCAAGATCCGCAGGCGGTCGCGGCTGAAGCGGATCAGCTCGCGCTTCCACACGACGCGGATCGCGCGCAGCTCGCTGCGCAGGCTGCGCGCGGGGACGCGCACGCGGGCGACTTGGTGCGGTTGCGCGGGGGTCGAAGGGCCATCGGAGGCGGAGGGCGTGGGAGCCTGACCGGGCCGGGGCGTGGTCGTGGCGGTCTCGGTGGCCATCAGCGGTGCATGGTAGGACGCACGTGTGTGTCCGAGATGGGGAGTATCAGCGAAATGGGGGTCATCGACGAAATGGAGGAAATCGGCAAATGAGGATCATCAGCGGCTCATCATCCGTGCCATGTTGCGGCGCATGTCGCTCTGGCCCGACTCCTCGGCGTCGCGGATCGTCTTCCCCGTATAGGACATGAACACGTCATCCAGCGAGGGCCTGGACAGATTGACCGACCTGATCGGCTGCTCGAGCTCGGCGAACAGGCGCGGCACGAACTGCTCGCCCGCCTCCACCCCAAAAGTGACGGCCCCTTCGGCGATCGTCGCCTCGATCTCGAACCTCTCGCGCAAGGCCGCGATCGCGGCCTCGTCGTCCTCAGTCTGGATCTGCACGCGGTCCTTGCCGACGCTCGCCTTCAACGCCTCGGGCGTGTCCAGCGCGACGATCTCGCCACGGTCCATGATCGCGATCCGATCGCAGTACTCGGCCTCGTCCATGTAGTGGGTGGTCATGAAGATCGTGATGTCCTCGTCGCGCTTCAGCTCCGATATATAGCTCCAGATCGAGCTCCTGGTCTGCGGGTCCAGCCCGACCGTCGGCTCGTCGAGGAACAGCACCCGCGGCGAATGCAGCAGCCCCCGGCCGATCTCCAGCCGGCGCTTCATCCCGCCGCTGAATGTCATCACGAGGCTCGCCCGCCGCTCCCACAACCCGACCATCTCCATCACCTGCCGCAGCCGCTCCGCCACCGCGCCGCGCGGCATCCCGTACAGCTCGGCGTGCAAGCGCAGGTTCTGCTCGGCCGTCAGATACCCATCGAGCGTGGTGTCCTGGAACACCAGCCCGATGTTGCGCCGGACCTCGTCGCGTTCGTGCTCGACGTCGTGCCCGGCCACCCGCGCCGCGCCGCCGCTGGGCTTGACCAGCGTACACAGCACGCTGATCGTCGTCGACTTCCCCGCCCCGTTCGGACCCAGGAACCCGAACGTCTCCCCGGGGGCGACCTCGAAGTCGATGCCCTTCACGGCTTCCAGCTCGCCGTAGCGCTTGACGAGGCCTTCCACCGCCACGGCGGGGGACGCCACGCCACCGAGTGTCGAGGCGCCGTTGTCCGCCGCAACGGAGTTGGGTGAGCCGGCGCGGCCGGTTGGCGCCCCGCCGTTCGAGTGGGTGTCGGAAGTCACTTGGCTGAAGGCGTCGGGCATCTCGCGGGCTCGAGTTCAGGCGTCCTCGCGCACGATACCGGCCCCTGAATCGCCCTCGCCGGGGTCGCCGTCGGCGAGGATCCTGTAGAGGTCTTTCCGCGTCCGCGTGAGCACCTTGCGGGCCTCGCCCATCTGCGCGTCGCTGCCGGTCTTCACCACCTGCGTGAAGGCGGAGGCGACCTCGCGGATCAACCTGCCCAGCTCGTGCGCCTGGTCTGAGACGTCGTCGCTCATCTGCTCCCACGGGGCGGGCTTGTCCTCGCCGCGCTCCCTCACATGCTCACGTCCCGCGTCGGTCAGCTCGAACAGCTTGCGGCCGTCCGATTCCTGCGCGCGGATCAGGCCCTCGTCCTCCAGCTGCTGCAAGGCGGGGTATGTCGAGCCGGGGCTCGGGCGCCAGACGCCGTCGCTGCGCTCTTGGACCTCCTGCATGATCTGGTAGCCGTTTCTCGGCTCCTCTGCCAGTAGCAGCAGCGCGGCTGTGCGGATGTCGCCGCGGCGCGCCTTGCGACCGCGGCCTCGGGGACCGCCGCCGAAACCTCCTGGACCAAAGGCCCCGAACGGGCCGCCGCCGCGCGGGCCGTGGCGATGGCGATGCCCGCCGTGATGGCCGTGATGGTGGTCCGGGTGGTGGCCGGGATGATCCGGATCTGTTGAGTGAATCCTATTTCCAAACATGTCTTCTCCTATCGTGAACTGTCTTTGTAAGCTCACGATATATCGTAATCTTACTTCTGTCAAGTCCCCTCTCGCGAAAGAGGTTCCCTCGAGGTTGTCCCTTGGCTCCTGACGGTCGCAGGGCAAGCGCGTCGCAAGATCGAGCAGGCCCGCCCACCCCGCGTGGCGTGCTACGTACGCGAGCGACCGAGGACGCAGCACCGATCATCCGGGATCGGCCAGCCGTCATGCGGCCGTCAGTGGCGGAAGTGGCGGCGGTCGGTCGCGACCATCGCAATGCCTGCCGCGTCGGCGGCGGCGACCACATCCGCGTCGCGCACCGATCCACCCGGCTGGATGATCGACGTCACGCCCGCCGCGATCGCCAGCTCGGGGCCGTCGGCGAAGGGGAAGAACGCATCTGAGGCCAGCGCCGCACCGGCTAGAAGATCGGTGCCCGCCCGAGCCTGGTTGGCCTGGGCCTTCTCGACCGCGATCCGCACCGAGTCGACGCGGCTCATCTGCCCCGCGCCGATCCCGATCGTCGCGCCGGCGGCGGCGAGCACAATCGCGTTCGAGCGCACGCGCCGGCAGACCTTCCACGCGAACAGCAGGTCCTCCCACTGCGCCTCGCTCGGCTCCCGCTCGGTCATCGCGCGCATCTGCTCGCGTGTCTCGGTGACCGCATCGCGTTGCTGCACGAGCAGTCCACCGAGCACCGGCTTGGAGTCGTACTTCTCAGCCGGCGGCGGCCACTCCGCCAGCTCCAACAGCCGCACGTTCTTTTTCCCCCTCAGCACCTCCAGCGCGTCCTCGTCGTAGCCCGGCGCGAGCAGCACCTCGATGAACTGGGCGTTCATGCGCTCGGCGCAGTCCCGATCGACCCGGCGGTTGACCGCGATCACGCCGCCGTAGGCGCTTTCCGGGTCACACGCGAAGGCGCGCTCATAGGCCTCCTCGGCGCTCTCGCCGAGCGCGCAACCGCAGGGGTTGTTGTGCTTGACGATCGCGCATGCCGGCCCCGCGAAGTCCTCAGCAAGCTCGCGCGCCGAGCTCAGGTCGAGCAGATTGTTGAACGACAGCTCCTTGCCGTGCAGCTGCTCCACACCCTCCAGCAGGTGGGTCGGCGCTCCCACGCGCGCGTAGTAGGCGGCGCTCTGGTGGGGGTTCTCGCCGTAGCGCAACTCGCTCACCTTCATGTAGGACTCGTTCCACGTCGGCGGGAAGCCCTCGTAGGTTCGCGCGGCAAACCACGTCGAGATCGCCGCGTCGTAGCGGGCGGTGCACGCGAACGCCTTCGCCGCCAGCTCTTTGCGGCGCTCCAGGGACAGACGCCCTCCCGACTCGCGCAGCTCCCCGAGCACGTCGTCGTAGTCCCCGGGGTCGACGAGCACGGCCGCAAACGCCTGGTTCTTCGCCGCCGCCCTGATCATCGTCGGGCCACCGATGTCGATGTTCTCGATCGCCTCCGCCTCGCTCGCGTCGCCGCGGGCGATCGTGCGCTCAAACGGATAGAGGTTCACGCACACGAGGTCGACCTGCTCGATCTCGTGCTCGCGCGCGGACTGCAGGTGGGCCTCGTCGTCGCGTCGCGCGAGCAGGCCCGCGTACAGCCGCGGGTGCAGCGTCTTCACGCGCCCGTCCATCATCTCCGGGAAGCCCGTAAAGCCCTCGATCGCACGCGTCTGGATCCCCGCGTCCGCAAGCGCGCGCGCAGTGCCCCCCGTGGAGACCAGCTCGACTCCCAGCTCACTCAGCCCGCGGGCGAAGTCGACGATCCCGGTCTTGTCCGAGACCGACAGCAGGGCTCGCTTGACCTGAACCTCGCCGGGCGCGGCGCGCTCGAGCCCGCCCGCAGTCCCGGTGGCACCCGTCACAGCCACCTCCATCTCGCTGTCCGTCTCGCCGTCCACGCTCATGGCCCGCAGCCTATCCCTCGACGAGGATCCGCCGCGGGTTCTCGGGATCGATGCTCAGCGCACCGCGTGCGAACACGCGCACGGCCTCCGGCAACAGCGTGTGCTCGAGCGGGCGCAACGCCTCGAGCACCTGCTCCGGGTCGCGCACGTCGCGCAGCTCGACCGCGCGCTGGGAGATCACCGGCCCGCTGTCGACGCCCGCGTCGACGAAGTGCACCGTCACGCCGAACACCTTCACCCCGTACGCGAGGGCCTGCCCAACCGCGCCCAACCCCGGGAACGCCGGCAGCAGGGAGGGATGCACGTTGATCACCGCCGCCGGGAAACGCTCGAGGAAGGCCTCGCCGAGCAGCTCCATGTAGCCCGCGAGCACGACCAGGCGCACGCCCCGCTCTCCCAGCCAGTCCGCCATCGCGCCGTCGCGCGCCTTGCGGTCCTCGTAGTCCGCGCGGGGAAACACCGCCGTCGGCACCCCGTGCGCGGCGGCGCGCTCCAACGCAGGGACGCCCGCGACGCTCGACGCCACCGCCACGACCTCCGCCTCGCGCCCATGCACAGTCTCGAGCAGCGCCCCGAGGTTCGTGCCGGCCCCCGACACGAGCACGGCGATCGGCAATTTCCCTTGCACGCGCGAGACCATACCGGGCGCCGTCGCCGCGCACCGGGGCCACATACCGGCGTGGGTATTGGGTTTATGCCTGTCCGGCCGAGCGGCCTAGCGAAGGTGTGACTCAACTCACAGAGCGACGCCCAGATCGCGCCTTCAATGATGGCGAGGGTGGAGAACAAACAACGAATCGAGGTTCTCCCATGTTGTCAGCCGTAATCATCACCGTCGTCATCATCGCCGCCCTGACCAACGCATCGCGGCCGGGACGCGGCGACATCATCATCAGTCGTCCCTACAACAACCGCTACAACCCCGCCGCGGGCGCGCGCGACCTGAGTTAGTACGAACGCAAGGGAACGAGGACGCCGCCAGACCGGCGTTGCGGCGCCCGTCGCGCTGCCGGTCAGACGCGCACGAGTGGTAAGGAGGGCCCCGCCGGGTCCCGCTCGTCCTCCAGCGCGTACTTTCCGTTCGCCTCGTCGCTGCCCGTCAGCGGGTACTCGCCGGTGAAGCAGCCGTCGCAGTGGGTCTCTCTGGTGCCGCGGATCGCCTCGTAGACGCCCGCCAGGCTCAGGTAGTGCAGCGAATCGCAACCCAGCTCTTGCGCGACCTCTTCCGTCGTGCGGCCGTGGGCGATCATCTCCTCGCGCGTACTCATGTCGATTCCGTAGTGGCACGGGTGCTTGATCGGCGGCGCCGAGATCCGCATGTGCACCTCGGCGGCGCCTGAGTCGCGCAGCATCTGCACGATCTGCCTGGTCGTGTTGCCCCTCACGATCGAATCGTCGACGACGATCAACCGCTTGCCCGCGACCACCTCCGGCAGGGGGTTGAACTTCAGCCGCAGGCCGTGCTTGCGCAGCTCCTGCCCGGGCTGGATGAACGTGCGCGCGACGTAGCGGTTCTTCACGAAGCCGTCATCCTGGGGGATCCCGCTCACGCGCGCCAAGCCCCGCGCGGCCGGATTGCCGGAATCGGGCACCGCGATCACGACATCGGCCTCGACGGGCGACTCGCGCCAGAGGATCTCGCCCATCCGCCCGCGCGCCACCTGCAGCACCTGGTCGTTCATCCGCGAATCGGGGCGCGCGAAGTAGATGTACTCGAACACGCACAGCGCCCGTCGCGCGTCCGAGGAGACCTGTTTGCTCGCGCAGCCCTCCTCGCTCAGCGTCACGACCTCGCCCGGCGCGACGTCGCGCAGGAACTTCGCGCCGATGATGTCGAACGCGCACGACTCGCTCGCCACGCAGTAGCGGAGCTCAAGATCGGAATCCCCTTCGGACTCGGCGGAGGCGGACTCGAGCGTCCCCAGCGCCAACGGGCGCAGGCCGTGCGGGTCGCGGAAGGCGACGACGCGATCCTTCGTCATCACGACCGTCGAGAACGCGCCCTTCAGCCTCGGCAGCACCGCTGCGATCGCGTCCTCGACGTGCTCCGCGGGGTGCGTCGCGATCAGCGCGGCGATGATCTCCGAGTCCGAGGTCGAGCTGAACGTGACCCCCTGCGCCAAGAGCTCATTGTGCAGCTCAACCGCGTTCGTTAGGTTGCCGTTGTGGGCCAGCGCAACCTCACGCTGGGAGCCGCGCGTGCCGACCGAGCGCTGCACCGGCTGCGAGTTCTCCCACGCATTCGAGCCCGTCGTCGAATAGCGCACGTGCCCGATCGCGAGCTCGCCGGCGAGCGTTGAGAGGTCGTTCTCGGTGAACACCTGGTTGACGAGACCCAGCTCGCGCCGCGTGATGATGTGACCGCCGCGGTCGGCGGCGGCGATCCCCGCCGACTCCTGCCCGCGATGCTGGAGCGCGTACAGCGCGAAGTACGACAGTCGCGAAACCTCGTGCCCGGGCGCGTATAGGCCAAACACACCGCACTCGTCGCGCGGTCCGTCGCGGTCCGGCTGAGATGACTCGATCATCAAGGGAACAGCTCGCGCAGCGAGGTGTGGGCGTCGATCAACTCCTCAAGCGTAGCGGAGAGGGATACGGCGCCAAGATCGATGCGCAGCGCATCCCCGCCGACCGTGCCGATCGTCCTCACCGGTGTCCGCTCGCCCAGCGCGCGCAGCGCATCGGGGGCGCCGCTCACGAGGAAACCTCCCGGACCCTCCCCGAACAGCACGACCTGAGTCCCCGTCACGGGCTGCACCGGCGTGACCGGCGAAAGTGACCCTCGACTCGTCTCAGCCCGCGTAGTTGTCTCCCAAAAATCTGCTCCCAACTCGATCTCAGCGCCAAGCTTCCCTCCCAGGCAGCCCTCCGCCAGCGCCACGGCCAGGCCGCCCTCGGCGATGTCGTGGGCGCTCGTCAGAGTCCCCGCCCGGACCGCGTCGCGCACCGCGATCTGGCTCTCGTGGACCGCCTCGATGTCGACCTCCGCGAGCCCGTCCGGCAAAGCCTCCCCGTGCAGCTTCGCCAGCTCGCTCGCCGCCCGCGACGGTGCGAACGGACCAACCAGCGCGATCGCGTCGCCCTCCCGCGCGAACCCCGATCCCCCGGCCCTGCGCGCATCAGGCAGGCGTCCCACCATGCCGATCACCGGCGTCGGATAGATCGGCCCCGCCGTCGCGCCCTCGTTGTACAGCGACACGTTCCCGCCGACGATCGGCGCCTCCAGCGCGCGGCAGGCCTCGCCGAGGCCCCGCACCGACTCAGTCAGCTGCCAGGCGATGTGGCCCTTCTCGGGGTTGCCGAAGTTGAGGTTGTTCGTCGTCCCCAGCGGCTCTGCGCCGACGCACGCCAGGTTCGCCGCGCACTCGAGCACCGCCTCGATCGTTCCGGTGTACGGATCGGCGGCGACGCGGCGGCCGTTGCAGTCGATGCTCACCGCCAGTCCACTCCCATCCGCGAGCGCCAGCACCGCAGCGTCGGCCTGCTCGGGCCGGCGCACCGTCCGCGACTGCACGATCGCGTCGTACTGCTCGAACAGCGGCCGTCGCGAGGCGATGTTCGGGGATGCCAGCAGCGCCAGCAAGGTCTCTCGCGGCGGTGCATCCGCGGCCAGCGTCGGCGACGGTGGCGCGTAGATCGGCGCCGCCGGGCGCTCCGGGCGCAGGTCGTACAGCGGGCAGTCGTCGACGAGCGCCCTGACCGGCATGTCCCCGACGAGCTGCTCCCCGTCGAACACCCGCATCCGTCCGGTCGTCGTGACCGTGCCGATCGCCGCGCTGTTGACCTCCCACTTCTCACACAGCGCGATCACCGCATCCACGTTCGCCGGCTCGACGACGCACAGCATCCGCTCCTGCGACTCGCTCACCATCACCTCGAACGGCTCCATGTCAGGCTCGCGCAGCGGGATCTTCGCGACGTCGAGGTCGATCCCGACCTCGCCTTTCGAGGCCATCTCCGCGGCCGAGGAGGTCAGGCCGGCCGCGCCGAGGTCCTGCAGCGCGACGATCAGCCCCCGCTCCAGCAGCTCTAGCGAGCACTCCAGCAGCTTCTTCTCCTCGAACGGGTCGCCGACCTGCACGGTCGGGCGCTTGCCTTCGTCGGTATCCGCCTCGCCAAGCTCGGCCGAGGCCAGCACCGAGGCCCCGCCGATTCCGTCGCGGCCGGTCCGCGCGCCGAACAGCAGGAGCGTGTTGCCGGGGCCGGCGGCCGCGCTGCGCACGAGCTTCTCGCGATCGCCGAGGCCGAGCGCCATCGCGTTCACCAGGCAGTTCTGCTCGTACGGCCCCTCGAAGTAGACCTCGCCGCCGATCGTCGGCACGCCGATCGAGTTGCCGTAGTGGCCGATCCCTCTAACTGCTCCATCGAGTAGGTAACGGGAGCGAGTTCCCGACGGCTCGCCGAAGCGCAGCGAGTCGAGCACCGCGATCGGGCGCGCGCCGATCGCGAAGATGTCGCGCAGGATGCCCCCCACGCCCGTCGCCGCGCCCTGGAACGGCTCGACCGCGCTCGGATGATTGTGCGACTCGACCTTGAACGCGCACACAATCCCGTCGCCGACGTCGACCGCGCCGGCGTTCTCCCCGGGGCCCATCACCACGTGTCTGCCCTCCGTCGGCAGCGTCCGCAGCAGCTTCTTCGAGTGCTTGTACGCGCAGTGCTCGCTCCACAGCAGCGAGTACATCGCCAGCTCGACCTGATTCGGCGCCCGCCCACCCTGCTTCTCGCACACGAGCTCGTACTCCGCGCGCGTCAGACCCAGCGCGAGCCCGTCCTCGACGGTCGGCTGGGTGGGGCCTACCTGCGTGACAGGGCCTGTGCTGGGGGTTGGTGATGGTGGGATGTGCGTCTCTCTTTACGAGTTGCGTATAGCCATCGTCAGACAGACGCGGGTACTTCAGACGTTTGCGCGCCCTCGACCGTCAGGCGCATCGACTCAAAGATCTTCAACCCGTCGGCCGAGCCGCCGACCAGCTCGTCGACCGCGTGCTCCGGATGGGGCATCAACCCGAACACGTTCCCCCGCTCGTTGCTCACCCCGGCGATGTCGTGCAGCGAGCCGTTGAAGTTCTCGCCTGCGGCGTATCTCAGCACGATCTGCCCGGCGCGATCCATCGCCGCGAGCGTCTCCTCGTCGGCGTAGTAGCGCCCCCACGAGTGCTTCGCGGGAATGCTCAACCGCGCGGGTGGGTGGGCATCCGATCCACATCCATGCGTGAACGAGCCACCGCTGTTCAGCACCTCCAGCCCCACTTGCCTGAAGGTGAAGCGCCGGTTCGCGTTCACGAGCAGCGCCCCCGGCAAGAGCCGCGCCTCGCACAGCACCTGAAAACCGTTGCAGATCCCCAGCACGAGACCGCCGCCGCGCGCGAACTCGATCACCGACTCCATCACCGGCGCGAACCGCGCGATCGCGCCCGCCCTGAGGTAGTCGCCGTAGGAGAAGCCCCCCGGCACGACGAGCGCGTCGGCGCCCTTCAGATCTCTGTCTCCATGCCACAACAGCTCCGCGTCGGCGACCTTCCTCGCGGCGTTCAGCGCGTCGACCTCGTCGCAGGACCCGGGGAACTGGATTACCCCGAACTTCATCGAAGCGTCGCCACGGCATCCGCGTCGGCGGGATCGATGCGTTCGAGGCCAGATACTTCGTCAAAGCCTCGGTCGGGACTGAGGATCGCGTCGATGCCACGATTTAGCGCCTGCGCCGCGAAGATCGCGTCGCGAACGTCCAGTCGCCTGTACTCGTCCCAAAGATCGAGTGCGCGCTCCATATCGGCGCTTTCAACGGTGTGCAACGTGCAGGCGCGTCTGATCGCCTGCGCCGATTGCACGGCCGCGGTGCGGCTACCGAGCCGGCGAGCACGGACATAGGCGAACTCGTGAACCAACTCGGTACTTGCCTCCGCCCCGAGGCGCCTGCTCTCCACGTCGCCCAAGATCGCCCTGCAGGGCTCGCGGTAGCTGTGCTCACCTCCCATCGCATACACGAACACTCCCGTGTCGAAGAGGAACCGTCGCACCTTAAGGTCACTCGTAGCTGTCGAGAATGGCCATCCCGCCGGCGTTCATGTCTTCGATCATCTGCCGCTTCATGATGGGCCAGTCCTCGACCGGCATCGGCTCCGCGTCGAGCAGCTCTCGAATCGCCCGGGAACGCGTGTCCTGGGTACTCGCCAACTTCTCGTCGATCGCCTCCCGGATCAGCGCGCCCATCGAGATACCCCTCTGTTCGGCGCTCTCACGCAGGCGCCGATGCAGCTCGTCATCGAGCAGCAGCTGGGTTCTGCGATTCAGGGATGGGGACGACATACACATACGCTAGCACATGCACATGCACATGCGTAGCAACTATCACTACCGGCTTCCCACCCGGTCGAGAAGCTCGACCTCGTAATCCTCGACCAGGGGGTTCGCGAGCAGCTTCTCGCACATCCCCTCCAGCTGGGTCGGGTCGTCGACGTCGAGCTCCACCAGCCGGCCGATGTGCACGTTCGCGACGCCCGCGAAGCCGAGCGCCGGCAGCGCGCGCTGCACGGCCTCGCCCTGCGGGTCGAGGATCCCCGCCTTCGGGCGGATCAGCACGCGCGCCCTCATCGCGTTAGGAATGCTGCGGCCGGTGAGGGGATCCAGACGCCGCGCATGCTCATGCGTCCGCGCCGGTCCGCTCCAGCCACGCTTTGAACGGCTCCCCGGTGATCAGCTCGTAGGCCTCGATGTAGCGCGCGCGCGTGCCCGCGACGACATCGGCCGGGATCTCCGGCGCGGGCGGGCGCTTGTCCCAGCCGCTGCCCGCTGCCCAGTCGCGCACGTACTGCTTGTCGAAGCTCGGCTGGCCCTTCCCCACCTCGTAGGTGTCGACCGGCCAGTAGCGCGAGGAGTCAGGCGTCAGCACCTCGTCGCCGACGACCAGCTCGTCGTGCTCGTCTAGGCCGAGCTCGAACTTCGTGTCGGCGAGGATCACGCCACGCTCACGCGCGTGCTCGGCGGCGAACGAGTACAGCTCGATCGACTTCGCGCGCACCCGCTCCATCAGCGCCCCGTCACCGACCAGCTCGGTCGCCTGCGCGAAGTCGATCGTCTCGTCGTGGCCGACGTCGGCCTTCGTGCTCGGCGTGAAGATCGGCTCCGGCAGCTGCTCGGACTCGCGCAGGCCCTGCGGCAGCTCGATCCCCGAGACGGCGCCCGTGGCTTGGTAGTCCTTCCAACCCGAGCCCGTGATGTAGCCCCTGACGACGCACTCGACCGGCAGCATTTTCAGCTTGCGCACCGTCAGCGCCCGTCCGCGCACTTCCTCGGGGACGTCCTCCGTTGCGGAGATCAGGTGGTTGGCGACGATCTGCCTCGTCTTCTCGAACCAGAACACCGACAGTCCCGTCAGCACCTTGCCCTTGTCGGGGATCGGCGTCGGGTGGACCGCGTCGTAGGTCGAGATCCGATCGCTGGCGACCATCAGCAGGCGGTCGTCGTCCAGCGAGTACATCTCGCGGACCTTCCCTTTGGCGAGCAGCTTCAGGTCGACGAGCGTGGTCATAGGTCGGAAGATATCCCGTCGAGACGTCGGACGATCTCCTCGGCGTGGCGCGTGTAGTGGTCGTACGTGAAGATCTCATCGAGGTCCAAGCCTGCCGCGCGATCGTCCTCGGCGAGCAGGCCCTGTAGTGGCGTGCCCTCATCCCAGGCTCGCTGCGCCAGCTCTTGCACGATCCGATAGGCGTCGTCGCGGGTCTTGCCGGCCGCGACAAGCGCCAAGAGAACCCGCTGGGAGAACAGCGCGCCGTACGTCAGCTCGAGGTTCTCGCGCATCCGCTCCACGTTCACGCTCATGCCCTCCACGAGCGCGATCGTGCGGTGCTGCAGGTAGTCGAGCAGGATCGTCGAGTCGGGCAGGATCACGCGCTCGACGGAGGAGTGCGAGATGTCGCGCTCGTGCCACAGCGCGACGTTCTCCAATCCCGCCTGGGCGTTCCCGCGCAGCACGCGGGCCAGCCCGGAGATCTGCTCGCTCTTGATCGGGTTGCGCTTGTGCGGCATCGCGCTCGAGCCCTTCTGTCCGGCCCTGAACGGCTCTTCGACCTCACGCACCTCCGTGCGCTGCAGATGCCTGATCTCGGTCGCGAAGCGCTCCAGTCCAGCCCCCGCGAGCGCGATCGCGCTCAGCAGCTCGGCGTGCCTGTCGCGCGCGACGACCTGCGTGGAGACATCCTCGCGCTTGATGTCCAAACGCTCCAGCACACGCATCTCGAACTCGGGGCTCGTCGCGGCGTACGTTCCCACCGCGCCGGAGATCGCGCCGACGACCACCTGCGCGAACGCGCGCTCCAGGCGCAGTGCGTTGCGGTGCGCCTCGAACGCGAACCCCGCGAGCTTCACCCCGAACGTCGTCGGCTCGGCGTGGACTCCGTGCGTCCTGCCGACGCACAGCGTCTGCGCGTGCTCGCGCGCGCGTCTGACTAAGGTCTCCGTCAGCGCGCGGGCGCCGGGGACGACCACCTCGCCGACGGCTCTCAGCTGCAGCGCGAGCGCCGTGTCGAGCACGTCCGAGGAGGTCAGTCCGAAGTGGATCCAGCGCCCCGCCTCGCCCGCCGATCCGGCGAGCACGTCGACAAACGCGGCCATGTCGTGGTCGGTCGTCTTCTCGCGCTCGTTCACAGCCTGCACCGTGAACCTCGCCCCGCGGATCGCCTCCAGGTCCGCAGGCGTCGGGGCGGGCGGGGACCCAATCAATCCGCCGAGCAGCCCCGGCAGCTCCTCACAGGCGGCGATCTCCACGCGGCGCCAGGTCTCCATCCGCGCCTCGTCGGTCCACAGACGGCCGAGCTCGGGGCGTGTGTAGCGGGGGATCATTTATCGAAGTATCGCCGGCCAGTCGCCTCGCTGTGTCGACCCCGAGGCGATTCCGTCCCGCGACCGGCCGACGCCAGCTTACGCTCCGAGAATCTGCGCGGCCAGGATCGCCGCGTTGCGCGCGTTGTCCAGGCCCACGCAGGCGACGGGCACGCCTGGGGGCATCTGCACGATCGAGAGGATCGCGTCCAATCCGCCGGCGGCGGTTAGGCGGCCGGAGAGGGGGACGCCGATCACGGGCAGGTCGGTGTGCGCGGCGACGGCGCCGGGCAGCGCGGCGGAGATGCCGGCGCCGGCGATGATCACGCGCAGTCCTCTCATGTGCGCGTTCTTCGCGTAGTCGGCGACCACATCGGGTTCGCGGTGCGCGGACATCACGCGAATCTCGTGCAGGATCTCGCGCGCTTCGAGCTCCTTTGCGGCCTTCTCCATCGCCTCCATGTCGCTCTTCGAGCCCATCACGATGCCGACGCGCGGCGCGTCGACGTCGATGTCGTCGAGCTGGGCCTGCACTTCCGCCTCCTGCATCGGCTCGGGCGCCAATGAGAGTCCGGGTGTCTCACGCTCACTCACGCCGATCCCCCGGCCGCGTTTGCGGCAATGTCATGCCTCAGTTGCATCCCGTCGAAGTAGATCATCTCGGCCGCAGCATACGCGGCGCGACGGGCGGAGTCGGCGCCGTCGCCGAGCGCGGTCACGTTCAACACGCGCCCGCCCGCCGTGACCACGCCCGCCGCGGTGCGCGCGGTGCCGGCGTGCGTCAGCTCGACGGCCATCCCGCTGTCGACTGCGCGCTCGGCGCCGGCATCTCCATAGCGTTCGCGAAACTGCTCGAGGCCGGCGATCTCCTCACCCTTAGAGGAGGACTCCGGATAGCCGGCGCTCGCCAGCACGACCGTCACCGCACAGGCGGGCGACCACTCCAAGCGCACGCCCTGCAGGCCGCCCGGACGCGCGGCGCGCAGCAGCACCTCGAGCAGATCCGAGCGCAACCGCGGCAGCACCGCCTGCGTCTCGGGATCGCCGAAGCGCACGTTGTACTCGAGCACGCGCAGGCCGTCGGGCGTGAGCATCAGACCGGCGTAGAGGATCCCGTGGAATGGAGTGCCGCGTTCGCGCATCAGATCGACGACCGGCTGGTGGACGGTGGCGACGATCTCCTCGATGCGCGCATCGTCGAATCCGGCCACCGGCGAGTAGGAGCCCATGCCGCCGGTGTTCGGCCCCGCGTCGCCCTCGCCGATGCGCTTGAAGTCGCGCGCCGGCGCCAACGCCACGGCGCGCTCGCCGTCGCAGACCGCGAGCAGCGAGAGCTCCTCGCCCGTCAAGCGCTCCTCGACCACGGCGCTCACATCGCCGTCGCCGAAGCGGCCCTCGACGAAGATCTCCCTGAGCGCCGTCTCGGCCTGCGCGGAGGTGTCGGCAACGGTCACACCCTTGCCGGCGGCGAGACCGTCGGCCTTGATCACCACGCCCGCTCCCGGCGACCCCGGCTCGTTCGTCAGCTCGCGCACGGCATCCAACCCCTCCTGCAGAGAGCGCACGCGCGACCAGCGCGCCGTCGGCACCCCGGCCTGCACCATCGCGTCCTTCGCGAACGCCTTCGAACCCTCCAGCCAAGCCGCGGCCTGGCTGGGACCGAAGGCGAGCCGCCCGCGCGCGGCGAGTGCGTCGACGAGGCCGCCCACGAGCGGCGCCTCCGGCCCGACGACCGTGAAATCGACGTCCTCGCGCTCGACCGCGGCCAGCAGCCATTGGACGTCGTCGACGGGGATCTCCAGCAGGCGCGCGTCGGCGGCGATCCCCGCGTTGCCGGGCGCGCACAACAGCTCCGGCCGCTGCGGCGAGCGCTTCAGCGCGCGCACGATCGCGTGCTCGCGCCCGCCCGCGCCGACGACGAGGACCCTCACGTCAGAGGGAAGCGATGAACTCGTCTACGGGGATCGCCGACAGCGTCTCGTAGCGGCCGGTGCCGCGCGAGCCGAGCTCCAGGGAGACACGCGCCATCGTGCCCTCGTCGGGCGCCTCGATGATCGAGATGAAGTCGACGTGCCCGAGCGTCGCCCACTGCGCCTTCACGGTGGCGCCGAGCTGCTCGACCTCCTTGTTGACCTCCTGGATCCGCTGTGGGTTGTTCTTGACGGTCTGCACGCCCTCCGGTGTGAGGGTCGAGAGCATGATGTAGGTGGGCATGGTGACTCCTCCGTAGGCTGGACAATCACTTTTGACGCTTTTAAAAGCTGTTTGTAGCGGATCGGTTGGGTTGGGGTCAGGGCAGCAGTCAGATCCAATGCTCGGCATCGGGGATTCCCTCTGGGTGAGCGCGCATCAGGCCCTCGATCGCGTCGGCGAGCACGCCGGTGGAGCCGCGGCGACGACTGCGATCTGCCGGCAGGAGAATCAGTCCGGCGTGGCCGCGCCCATCGGTCAGGCGCTCGGCGGCGATCGGGCGGAAGTCCTTGATGTTGTTTGTCACCACCGCCCGCTCCTCGCGACGAGCCACTTCCATGATCTCCCGATCGGGAGCCTCCGCTAGATCAGCGCGCTCGGAGACTGCCTGGACGTCCAGGCTGCGCTCGCTCAGTGTCTGGGCTATCCGGTGCGAGAAGTGCTCATCAAGCAGCACCTTCACGAAGCCAGCGCCTGCTGGCCTGCCACCCAGGCGGCGTATCCGCGCTCGTACTCGGCCTCGTTGAGCGCGATCTCGGCGTCGATCTCCTCACGGTAGCTTCCGTAGTAGGAAACAGCCGCCTGAACGAGCCTGGGCGCGATCTCGAGGTATGCGGCGGCCTCCTCGGGATCGTTGTCGTTATCGCGAACAGTCGCGATCACCTCCCACACATCCAGCCCGTTGCCCACCAGCGCGGCCCGTCTACCGCTCGGCCCGTCGGCGAAGCGGATGAGCGGATGATCCTCGCGGCGCAGCCCCTCGTCAACCAGGCGCTGAGCCAGCGTCCGTGGAGCGAGACCGGCACGACGCGCTTGCGCTGCCAACCGCTCGCTCACGCCTGACTGGAACCGCAGCGTGAAGTGATCGCTCATACAGTGAGCATACCACGATGTGTCACATAGTGGTACATATCAGCTGGCTGCGCTCATCTCGGCCCCCGCTCCATCCAACACCAGCTCCCCCTCCCGCGCGTCGACCCTCACGGAGTCCCCTTCGCGCAGCTCGCCCTTCAGCAGCGCCAGTGCCAGGCGGTCGGTGAGCTGCTTCTGGATCACCCGGCGCAACGGGCGCGCCCCGTAGGTGGGGTCATAACCGAGGTTCCCAAGTAGGGTGCGTGCATCGGGGGTGAGTGTGACCTCGATACCGCGCTCGGCAACGCGGGCGATCACACGGGTGACCTGCAAATCGACGATCTCCGAGATCTGCTCACGGGTGAGCGCCTTGAATCGGACGATGTCATCCAGTCGGTTGATGAACTCGGGCTTGAAGTAGTCGAGCAGGCCCGCCCTCAGTTGCGCGTCGGCGTGGGCCGAGTTGGAGTCGCCGGCGCCGTCCGTGCCCGCCCCCACGGGAATGTTCGAGGTCATGATCAGGACGGTGTTCTTGAAGTCCACAGTCCTCCCCTGACCATCAGTCAAACGACCGTCGTCCATCACCTGCAGCAAGGTGTTGAACACATCGGAGTGGGCCTTCTCGATCTCGTCGAGCAGCACCACCGCATAGGGTCGTCTGCGCACGGCCTCGGTCAGCTGGCCGCCCTCTTCATAGCCGACGTAGCCGGGAGGGGCACCTACCAATCGAGAGACGGAGTGTTTCTCCATGTACTCGGACATGTCGATCCTGATCATCGCGTCCTGGGAGTCGAACATGAACTCGGCGAGTGCCCTGGCCAGCTCAGTCTTCCCCACCCCAGTGGGGCCCAGGAACAGGAAGCTGCCAATCGGCCTATCTGGGTCCTGCAGCCCCGCGCGGGAGCGCCGCAGCGCGGAGGCGACCGCCTCGATCGCCTCGTCCTGGCCGACGACGCGTTCGTGCAGGCGGGTCTCCATGTGGACGAGCTTCTCCGTTTCGCCCTCCAGCAGACGGCTGACGGGGATCCCGGTCCAGCGCGCGACGACCTCGGCGATGTCGTCGGCGTCGACCTCCTCTTTGAGGAAGACGGGCGCCTGCCCCGCCGCACCGTGTCCCCCGGCGGCCCCATCGGCCCCGGCGTCCCCATCGGCTCCAACAACCCGCGCCGACTCGCCTTCGTGCTCGCGCTCGGCCGATTCGTATTCGGCGATCTTGCGCTCGAGCTCGGGGATCTCGCCGTAGCGCAGCTCGGCGGCGCGCTGCAGGTCGGCCTCGCGTTCGGCGCGCTCCATCTCGATCCGCGCGGCGTCGAGCTGCTCGCGCGCCTGGCTGATCCCGGCGATCGCCTGCTTCTCGCTTTCCCACTGCGCGGTCATCTCGCGCTCGCGGGTCTCGAGCTCGGCGACCTCGGACTCGAGCGCCTTGCGGCGCTCCTTGGCGGCCGCGTCCTTCTCCTTGCGCAGCGACTCGAGCTCGATCTTCAGCTGCATCACGCGCCGTTTGACCTCGTCGATCTCCGTCGGCAGCGAGTCGATCTCGATCCGGATCTTCGAGGCGGCCTCGTCGACGAGGTCGATCGCCTTGTCCGGCAGGAAGCGGTCGGCGATGTAGCGGTTCGAGAGTGTCGCCGCGGCGACGAGCGCGTTGTCTTGGATCGTGACGTGGTGGTGGAGCTCGTAGCGCTCCTTCAGACCGCGCAGGATCGCGATCGTGTCCTGCACGGTCGGCTCGCCGACGTTGACCGGCTGGAAGCGGCGCTCCAGCGCGGCGTCCTTCTCGATGTATTTCGTGTACTCGTCGAGCGTCGTCGCGCCGACCGCGCGCAGTTCCCCGCGGGCGAGCATTGGCTTGAGCAGGTTCGAGGCGTCGACCGACCCCTGCGCGGCGCCCGCGCCGACGATCGTGTGGAGCTCGTCGAGGAACAGGATCACCTGGCCCTGCGCGTCGGAGACCTCTTTGAGGACACCCTTCAAGCGTTCCTCGAACTCGCCCCGGTAGGCGGCGCCGGCGATCAGGGCGCCCATGTCGAGCGCGATCACGCGGCGGTCGCGCAGCGACTCGGGCACGTCGCCGGAGACGATCCGCTGGGCGAGGCCCTCGACGATCGCGGTCTTGCCGACACCCGGCTCGCCGATCAAGACGGGGTTGTTCTTCGTGCGGCGGGAGAGCACCTGGATCACGCGGCGGATCTCCTCGTCGCGGCCGATCACCGGGTCGAGCTTGCCCTGCTCGGCGCTCTCGGTCAGGTCGCGCCCGAAGCGCTCGAGCGGGCTCTGCTCCTCGTCGGGGACCTGTGCGGTGGGGGCGGTCGGGTTAGCTGCCATCGGGACTCCTCTCGGACGGGTTCGCGGACGCCCGCGCGACCGGCCCGCGGAACGGCGACCGCGCGTCGGCCGCGCGCACGAGCGAGGTCCCCCCACGGTAGGGCACGGTCAGCTCCGCGCGGAATGAGCGGCGCACCGCCTCGAGCTCTTCGGCGAGCTTCACCTGCGCGTGCAGCGCTTCCAGCTCGAGCTGCTCGATCCGCGCGTGCATCTTTTCGAGCTCCGCCTCCTGCTCGAGCACGCGCTCGACCCCCGCGAGGTTCAGCCCGAGGTCGGCCGTCAGCTCCTGGATGCGCCGCAGCTGCTCGACATCGTCCTGGGAGTACAGGCGCGTGCCCTTGGGGGAGCGCTTGGGCTCGATCAAGCCGCGTGCCTCGTACACGCGGAGCGTCTGCGGGTGCATGTTCGCGAGCTCGGCGGCGACCGAGATCATGAACACGCCGCGGCTGGTCTCGACCTCAACGCGGCCGGCCTGGCCGGAGAGCTCGGCCCGTTTGATTGCGCGACGTGGAGACGCCATCACGAGCCCTCCACCCCGGCCTGTGTGCCGGCCCCCTGCGCTCCCTCGAACAGCCCCGCGCGCGGGTCGCCGCCGTCGAGCGTCTTCGCGAACGCGTCGACGGCCTGCGCCTGCTCCTCGGTGAGATCCTTCGGCACGTCAATCAGGAAGCGGTAGTGGATGTCGCCCTTCTTCGGCGGTTTGCCGCCGGGTGGGTGGGCCCCCGGTATTGTCGGCCCCTCGCCGCGCAGCCGCTGGACGGTGCCGTGCCTGGTGCCGGGCGCGACGCGCAAAGTCTTCGCGCCGTTCAGGGTCGGCACCTGCACCTCGGCGCCGCGCAGCGCCTCGGGGATCGTGAGTGGCACCTCGACCTCGAGGTTGTTGCCCTTGCGCGCGAACACGGGCGAGGGCGAGACGTGGACGACGAGGTACAGGTCGCCGGGCGGCCCGCCCCCCGGCCCGGGCTCGCCCTTGCCGGCGAGCTTGATGCGCCCGCCGTCGCGCACGCCGGCAGGGATGTTCACGCGCAGCTTCTTGACCGTGCGCACGGCGCCCGCGCCGTGGCAGGTCGGGCAGGGGTCCTCGATGATCGTCCCGGAGCCGCCGCAGCGCGAGCACGGCCGGGAGATCGAGAACATGCCCTGCCCTTGGGGCTCAACACCGCGACCTTCGCAGCGGGGACAGACGACGGGCGTCGTGCCGGGCTTCGCGCCGGTCCCGTGGCAGGTGGGGCAGCTCGTGCGCATCGGCACCGACAGCGGGATCTGCGCGCCGGAGATCGCCTGGTCGAAGGAGATCGAGACCTGCGCCTCGAGGTCGTTGCCGCGCTGCACGCGCGCGCGCCGGCCACCGCGTCCGGCTCCCGCCCCGCCGCCTGCTCCGCCTGGGCCACCGGCGCCTCCACCGCCCCCGAACAGGTTCGAAAGGATGTCGCCCATCGAGGAGGCGTCGAAGTCGAAGTTGCCAAAGCCGCCGAATCCCCCGCCCGGCCCGCCACCGGAGGCGAAGGCGCCCGAGCCTGAGTCGTACTGCTTACGCTTCTCGGGGTCGCCGAGCACGTCGTGGGCCTGGGAGATCTCCTTGAATTTGGCCTCGGCGTCCTTGTCCCCGGGGTTCGTGTCGGGGTGGTATTTCCGCGCGAGCTTGCGGTAGGCCTTCTTGATCTCCTCGGGGGTCGCCTTCTTGTCGACCCCGAGCGTCTTGTAGTAATCGGGACGCGATGCCATCTGTCAAACCCCCCTCGGCTTACGCGGCGACGAGCACCCGCGCCGGGCGGATGATGCTCGCGCCCAGCCGGTAGCCGGGCTGGTAGACCTCGACGACAGACCCACTCTCAGCCCCCTCGACCGGCTGCTGGGCGACGGCCTCGTGCTCGACCGGATCGAACGTGTCGCCGGCCGCCCCGAACGACTCGATCCCCACGCGCGCGAGCCCCGAGCTCAGTTCCCCGCGCACGAGCCGCACCCCGTCGAGCAGCGGATCGTCCTGCGCGGCGGCATCGAGCGCGCGGTCGAGGTTGTCGAGCGCGGGCAGCAGCTCCTTCGCAAGCTTCGCCACCCCCCGCTCGGCCGCGGCGGCGGCGTCGCGCGCGACGCGCTTGCGGTAGTTCTCGAAGTCGGCCTGTGTGCGCTGAGCAAGCGCCAGGTACTCGTCGCGCTTGGCGGCGAGCACCTCCAGCTCGTCGAGGTCGCCCTCAACCTCGACCGCGTCCTCCTCGGCCTCGTCTTGGACGACCTCGCCGTCCACGACCTCGTTTTGGATATCAGCCTCTCCAGCAGAGGTCCCGTTTCCCGGCGTTGACGCCTGACCAGCTGTTGTAGAAGGGGCCCCCACCGGCGCCTGTGCGGCACCGGGAGCCAATGGAGCCTCGTTCTGCTTCTCGACCGTCTGTCCCGTATCGGTATCGGTCATCGCGATCAGCTCTGCTGGGGCTCGTCGACAACCTCGGCGTCGACAACATCCTCGTCATCCGAGGAGTCGCCGGCGCCGTCGGCGCCGCCACCGTTGGCCGCCGCCCCATCGCCGGTCGCCGCCGCCTGCTCCTGGGCGCGCTGGTACATCGCCTCGGAGACGGCGTGGAACGCGGTCTGGAGCGTCTCGGTCTTGGCGTTGATCGCGGCGGGGTCCTCGGACTCGAGCGACTCGCGCACCTCCTTGATCGACTCCTCGATCCGCGACTTGGAGTCGGCGTCGACCTGGTCGCCGAGATCGGAGAGCTGTTTCTCGGCCTGGTAGGCGGCGTTCTCGCCGTTGTTGCGGGCCTCGGCGAGCTCGCGTGCGCGGGCATCCTCCTCGGCGTGGGACTCGGCGTCGGAGACCATGTTCTTGATCTCCTCATCCGACAGGCCGGAGCCGGCCTTGATCTCGATCTTCTGCTCCTTGCCCGTGCCGAGGTCCTTCGCGGAGACATTCAAGATCCCGTTCGCGTCGATGTCGAACGCGACCTCGATCTGGGGGATACCGCGCGGCGCCGGCGGGATGCCGGTGAGCTGGAACTTGCCGAGTGACTTGTTGTACTGGGCCATCTCACGCTCGCCCTGCAGCACGTGGATTTCAACCGAGGGCTGGTTGTCCTCGGCGGTCGAGAAGACCTCGCCCTTGCGCGTCGGGATCGTGGTGTTGCGCTCGATCAGCTTCGTCATCACGCCGCCCTTGGTCTCGATCCCGAGTGTGAGGGGTGTGACGTCGAGCAGCAGCACGTCCTTGACGTCGCCGGCCAGCACGCCCGCCTGGATCGCGGCGCCGACGGCGACGACCTCATCGGGGTTGACCCCACGATGGGGCTCCTTGCCTGTCAGATCCTTGACCTTCTCCTGCACGGCCGGCATGCGGGTCATGCCGCCGACCAGCACGACGTGCTCGATCTCCTTGACGCCCTTGTCTTTGGCGTCGTCGATCGCCTGGCGCACGGGCGCGACGATCTTCTCGAGCAGATCCGAGGTCAGCTCGGACAGCTTCGCGCGCGTCAGACGCGTGTCGAGGTGCTTCGGCCCTGACGAATCGGCGGTGATGAACGGCAGGTTGATCTGCGTCTCCTGCGTGGTCGAGAGCTCGATCTTCGCCTTCTCGGCCGCCTCGTAGAGACGCTGCAGGGCCATCGGGTCGGTCGAGAGGTCGATCCCCTGGGACTTCTTGAAGTCGCTCACGAGCCAGTCGACGATCGCCTTGTCGAAGTTGTCGCCGCCGAGGTGGTTGTCGCCGGCGGTCGACTTGACCTCGAACACGCCGTCGCCGATCTCCAGCACGGACACGTCGAAGGTGCCGCCGCCGAGGTCGAAGACGAGGATCGTCTGGTCTGACTCCTTGTCGAGTCCGTACGCGAGCGAGGCCGCGGTCGGCTCGTTGATGATGCGCTTGACATCGAGCCCGGCGATCTTGCCGGCGTCCTTCGTGGCCTGGCGCTGGTCGTCGTTGAAGTAGGCGGGGACGGTGATCACCGCGCCGTCGACCGTCTCGCCCAAATACGCTTCGGCGTCGGTCTTCAGCTTCTGCAGGATCATCGCGGAGATCTCCGGCGGGGAGTGCTGCTCGCCGCCGGCCTCGACGCGCGCGTCGCCGTTGGGTCCGGAGACGACCTTGTAGGGGACGATCGACTCCTCCTCCTTGACTTCGGCCTCCTTGCGGCCCATGAAGCGCTTGATCGAGAAGATCGTGTTCTGCGGGTTGGTGACGGCCTGGCGCTTGGCGACGGTGCCGACGAGTCGCTCGCCCGCGGCCGTGAACGCGACGACGGAGGGCGTCGTACGTCCACCCTCGGAGTTCTCGATCACGGTGGGCTCGCCGCCCTCGAGCACGGCCATGCACGAGTTCGTGGTTCCGAGGTCGATGCCGATTGTCTTAGCCATTGTGGTGCTCCTTTTTTAATGAAGAAGATGGATGGGATTCGCCCGACGCGCGCCCAGCTCGATCGCCCGAGCGGCGTGCGCGGGTAGGACGCTCGCTTTTGCGTCCTGAGGAAATCTAAGCGTGAGTGTGGCAGATTTTCTTGGAGTCGTCAAGTGCCCTTTAGATCCCGCGATACAGAGCCCGGGGTCTCACGTCAGGCCGGAGTCATTTCAGTGGGTGTACCTTGTGCGGATGGAGCTAGCTTCGCTGGCACCGATCAAGCCCAGACTGCGGGGCGTCTCGCATCAGTACGCGTTTTTCGTTTCGCTGCTCTGCGGTGTGGGCCTGATCCTCGCGGCCTCCGACGGACGCGCGCGCCTGGCGGCGAGCATCTACGCCGTCGCGGTGTCGGGCCTCTTGGGCACGAGCGCGCTGTACCACCGCGTGACCTGGCGCCCAGGACCGCGCCGCTGGATGCGGAGGCTCGACCACTCGATGATCTTCGTGCTGATCGCCGGCACGTATACGCCCATTGCGTTGCTCGCGTTGAAGGGATCGCTCGCTAACGCAATCCTGATCGTGCTCTGGGCCGGCGCGCTCGGCGGGGCGATCTTCAAGCTCGCCTGGATCGACGCGCCGAAGTGGCTGTTCGCGGCCGTCTACGTGCTGCTCGGGCTGGTCACGGCCGCAGTCTTCGGCGAGCTGCCCACGGCGATCGGCTGGCTCGGAGTCGCGGGCCTGGCGATCGGCGGCGCGCTGTACGTCGCAGGCGCGGTGATCTACGCGAGCGGCAAACCGAACCCGTGGCCGAAGGTGTTCGGCTACCACGAGGTCTTCCACGCGCTCGTGCTCGCGGCGGCGGCGCTGCAGTACGCGGTGATCGCGTTCGCCGTGCTGCCGCGTGGTTAGCCCTAGACGAAGTCCTTGCGGCTCGGGCACATCCGCGCGAGCGCGCATTCGCCGCAAGCCGGCTTGCGCGCGTGGCACGTGCGCCGGCCGTGGCGGAGCAGGTTGACGTGTAGCTCGAGCTCCTCGCCGGGCGGGGTGAGCGCGAGCATCTGATCATGCAGCAGCTCGAACGACGCCCCCGGCTGGAGCAGCTGCAGGCGCATGCCCACGCGCGAGACGTGCGTGTCGACGGGGACGTCATGCAGGCCGTAGGCGAACAGCAGCACGCACGCCGCGGTCTTGCGGCCGACGCCGGGGAGGGCGGTGAGGTAGTCGCGCGCCTGCTCGATCGGGACATCGGGCAGCCAGTCCAGCGAGAGCTCGGACGATGCGTCCCCTCGGTGCACCTTCGATGCGCCCCGGCGAACCTTCGATGAAGTCCCAGCCGGAGAGGACGCGGCCGAGGCGCGGGCCCCGCCGCCACCGGGCCGCGCGGCGATCGCCTCGAGGATCGCCTTGATGCGGGCCGACTTCACCTTCGAGATCCCGCCCGGGCGGATCGCCTCCTCAACCTCACCCACCGGCGCGCGCATCACCCCCTCCCAGGTGGCAAAGCGCTCGCGCAGGCGCAGGTAGGCGACGTCGCGGTTGCGGTCGTTTGTGCTCTGCGAAAGCACCGTCAGCACCAGCTCGGCGATCGGATCGCCGTGGGGGGCCATCAGCGGAATGCCATAGACCTCGCGCAGGCGATCGCGAATCCGGCGCACCCGCACACGGGTGGGAGGCGTCCAAGTCGGCGAGCGCATCGGCCCACGGTATATATCCTCGCCCGGTGAGCGAGCACGAGCCCGGCGCGCTTCTGGAGCGGATTCCCACCTGGGCGCTCGCGACCGCGCTGACGGCGGTGCTGGGGCTCGTCTACGTGATCGTCGCGCCGCCCAGCACCGATCTCGCGGCGGCCGCCTACCGCAGCACGCTCTTCTCGCACGTCGGCTTCACGCTCTGGGACAACACCTGGTACGGCGGCCACCACCTGCCCGCCTACTCGCTGCTTGCGCCGGCGCTCGGCGCTTGGCTCGGGCCGCAGCTCTTGAACGCGCTCGCGATGATCGCCGCCACGGCCCTGTTCGCGCTGTTGATCGAGGGCTGCTTCCCGGCGCGGGCGACGCGGATCGCGGCGCTCTGGTTCGCGGTCGGAGCCTCCGTCGCGCTGCTGTCCAACCGCGTTCCCTACGACCTCGGCCTGGCGCTCGGGCTGGGCACGCTGCTCGTCCTGCGCGGCGCGAGCGACCCTCCCAGCGCCAGTTCCACCGGCGTGAGCGAGCAACCCAAGCGAAATGGATCGCGCGCGGGCCTCGGGCGGCACGCGGCGGCGATCGTCCTCGCCGTGCTCTGCGCCGTCGCGAGCCCCGTCGCGGGCGCATTCCTCGCGCTCGCGGGTCTCGCCTGGGCGCTCACCAGCCGAGCCGCGAACGGATGGCCCCGCGCCTGGCCGATCGTCTTCACGCTCGCCGCGCTCGCGCCGATCGGCTTGTTGACGCTCACCTTCCCAGAAGGGGGGAGGCAGCCATTCGTCGCCTCGGCGTTCTATCCCGACATCGCGGCGATCCTCTTGATCGCCGCGCTGATTCTGCGCGATCTGCGCGAGCGACCCGGCGCCCCCAGCGAGGCTTCTAACCGCGACAGCAGAACTGCTGGCCCAGGCAAGGCCGACGATCCCGGCGACTCGGCCGCAGTCATCGATCCGGCTGGCGGCGTTGGTTCGAGCGGGATCGGCATTCCAGGCGATACCGTCGATCGGCTGCTGCTGACCGGCGCGCTGCTGTATGCGCTCGCGCTGCTCGGCGCCTACGCGATCCCCTCGGCCGTCGGCGGCAACGTCGACCGCCTCGGAGCGCTGCTCGCCGGACCCGTGCTCGCCTGCGTGCTCGCGCCGCGCCACCCGCGCCTGCTGCTCGCGCTCGCGCCGCTGTTCCTTTACTGGCAAGTCAACGCCCCGCTCACGGATTTCGCCTCGGCCGCCTCGGACCCGGCCGTGAACGCTTCCTACTTCACGCCGCTGCTGGGTGAGCTGCGGACGCTCGAAGTCGGCTACGGAGCACGCCCCGCGCGGATCGAGGTCGTCCCCAGCGCCGATCACGGCGAGGCCCGCTGGATGGCGCCGCACGTGATGCTCGCGCGCGGCTGGGAGCGCCAGCTCGACCAAAAGGACGGGCCGCTGTTCTACGACGAAGCGAGCACACCGCTGACGCCCGCGCGCTACCGCGCGTGGCTCTCCGAAAACGCCGTCTCCTACGTGGCGCTGCCCGACGCGCCGCTGGACTACTCGGCGAAGGGCGAGGCCAAGCTGCTGCACAGGCCGCCCGCCTATCTGCGGGAAATCTGGCGCTCGAGGCACTGGCGCCTGTTCGCGGTGCTCGTGGCAACTCCGCTCGCGCAGGCGCCCGCGACGCTGGCAGGCGCCACGACCGACTCGTTCACGCTCGTCGAGCCTCACCCAGCGAGCACGATCGTGCGGATCCGCTTCACCCCCTACTGGGCGATCACCAAGGGACGGGGCTGCATAAGCGAAGCTCCGGGAGGTTGGACCGAGGTGCGGGCGCGCAGCGCGGGCGAAGTGCGCGTCGGGATCGACTTCTCGCTCGGGCGGATCTTCAATCACGGCCCCCGTTGCAATCCCGGCTGACGGGCAGGGAAGACGGGGGAGGTTCTTAGATAGGCCCTCTTTACATCGTCTAGGCTTCTCGTAGTGGTCGCTCGTGCTCGTCTCCTGCAGGCACGTGTCCTGCCCCGTGGATGGCTGGACGTGCTGCGCCAAGTCGCGCTGTTCGGCGCGGCCTACCTCGCCTACCGGCTGGTGCGCGGACTGGTGGAGGGCGACGCCAACGCCGCCTTCGCCCACGCCCGCGACGTGATCTCGCTCGAGCTCTCGCTGCATGTGTTCGTCGAGCCCTCGATCCAGGCGTGGGCCTCGGGCAGCCGCACGCTGATGGACTTCCTCAGCTGGCTGTACGTGAACGCGCAGACGACGGTCACGGTCAGCGCGCTGGTGTACCTGTATCTGCGCCACAACCGCAGCTTCTACTTCGTGCGCAACATGTTCGCGATCGCGATGTTCGTCGCGTTGATCGGCTACACCGTGTTCCCGACGGCGCCCCCCCGGTTCATGCCGGAATGGGGCTTCATCGACTCCGTCGCGAGCGTCACCGGCGTGCATGTCAACCACGCGAGCGCCTCGCTAAACGCGCTCGTCAACCCCTATGCCGCGGTCCCCTCGATGCACGTCTGCTTCGCGCTGATGATCGGCTGGCCACTCGCGCGCCTGGCGCGGCACCGGGTCGTGAAGGTGATGTGGTTCCTCTACCCGTTCCTGATGGCGTTCGTGATCATCGCCACCGCCAACCACTTCATCTTTGACGCGATCCTCGGCGCGCTCACCGCCGGCCTCGCCGCCTACGGCGCCACGTGGATGGCGCGCGCACGCCCCGCCGTGTGGCGCTTCTCGGGCGCGCCATCCACCAACCTGCAGGCAGGCTGACGCCAATGCCCCAGCGACATCAGGCTCCGCCACGGCGCGCGCGGCTTCGCGCGCCCCGGGCGCGCGCGAACGGTAGGGCCCCGATCGGTGCGGGCGAGCGGCGCGAGCTCGTGCGCAACCGTCTGATCCAGTCGCGCCTGACCCCGAACGCGATCTCGCTGACGGGCTTTGCGCTGAACCTAGTGGCGGCCGTGCTCGTGTGGGAACAGCTGTACTTCCTCGGCGGCGTCGCGTTCATCGTCGGCTCGGTGATGGACACGCTTGACGGGCGCTACTCGCGGATGTCCGGCAAGGGCACCCCCTTCGGCGCGTTCCTAGACTCGACGCTCGACCGCATCGAGGAGGGGATCGTGCTGACCGCCGTCGCCGGAGACTTCGCGCTGAAAGGGGACCGCGTCGCGGCGGCCGCGGTCGTCGTCGCGGTGCTCAGCTCGCTGATGGTCAGCTACACGCGCGCCCGCGCCGAGGCGCTCGGCGTGGAGTGCAAGGTCGGGATCGCCACGCGGCCGGTGCGCGTCGTGATCCTCGCGATCGGGCTACTGTTCGCCGACGTCGCCGGGGGCGATCGACTCGCGCCGCTGAAGGGCGCGGTCTACGTGCTCGCGGCGCTCAGCCTGATCACCGTCGCACAGCGCATCTGGCACGTGCGCAGCGAGCTGTCCAAGCCGGCCGTGTGAACTGACCCGTGCCGCGAGCCCTCCAAGCCCGGCGTGTGACCTAGGCCGCCCGTCGGAGTAGTTACCCCGAACCTTCAGGAAGGACATACGACTTGACTCCCCCCCAACACTCAAGCGGCAACGGCGTCGCCTCCAAGAACGGCGCCTCGAGCAACGGCGCCCCGCGCTACCAGTCGGACAAGGTCCGCGTCGCGATCGTCGGCGTCGGCAACTGCGCCTCGGCGTTCGTGCAGGGCGTCAACTACTACCGCGACGCCGACCCGACGCAGGAAGTCCCCGGCCTGATGCACGTCGACCTCGGCGGCTACCACGTGCGCGACATCGAATTCACGGCGGCCTTCGACATCGACTCCACGAAGGTCGGCAAGGATCTCGGCCAGGCGATCTGGGCCGGTCAGAACAACACGATGAAGTTCGCGCAGGGCGCGCGCGCGGTCCCCAAGAAGATGGGCGTGCCCGTGTATCGAGGGATGACCCACGACGGCTTGGGCAAATACCTGAAAGAGAAGATCACAAAGGCCCCCGGCGAGACCGCCGACATCGTGAAGATCCTCAGGGACACCCACACCGACGTGGTCGTCTCTTACCTGCCCGTCGGTTCCGAGCAGGCCACCAAGTGGTACGTCGAGCAGGTGCTCGAGGCCGGCTGCGGCTTCGTCAACTGCATCCCCGTGTTCATCGCCCGCGAGGACTACTGGGACAAGCGCTTCAAAAAGGCGCACCTGCCGATCGTCGGCGATGACATCAAGTCGCAGGTCGGCGCCACGATCGTGCACCGCACGCTCGCCCGCCTGTTCGAGGAGCGCGGCGTGCGCATCCAGCGCACCTCCCAGCTGAACGTCGGCGGCAACATGGACTTCTACAACATGCTCGAGCGCGAGCGGCTGGAGTCCAAGAAGATCTCGAAGACCAACGCCGTCACCTCGATCATCGACCACGAGATCCCCGCCAACGACGTGCACGTCGGCCCCTCCGACTACGTGCCGTGGCTGACCGACCGCAAGTGGGCGCACATCCGCGTCGAGGGCCAGGCCTTCGGGGACGTGCCGCTGAACCTCGAGATGAAGCTCGAGGTGTGGGACTCGCCGAACTCCGCCGGGATCGTGATCGACGCCGTGCGGTGCTGCAAGCTCGCGCTCAACCACGGCCTCGGTGGCCAGCTCGACGGGCCCTCCTCCTACCTGATGAAGTCCCCGCACAACCAGCGCCCCGACAACCAGGCGCGGCTGGACACGGAGAAGTTCATCGCCAAATATGGAAGATCGCCTGCCCGCCCGCGTGCCGGCTCGGCATCCCAATCTGGATCTCCGGCCAAGTCCCGGCCGGCGAGCAAGCCGCGGAAGGTGACGCAGAAGGTGTGATCATTGCGGGCCAGATGGCCGCCTCGGAACACTTCTCGATCGCCCATGTGACCCCGTACCCGTGGGAGGCACGGGAGCACGAGGTAAACATCTATGTCGAGCGCGTCACGCGCGAGCTCTCCGCGCGCGGCCATCGCATGCTGGTGCTCGCCCCCTCGCGCTCGCAGGAGCGCGTGCGCGCCTCGCGACGGGAGTTGCGCGAGAGCAAAGGCCGAACGGCGGCGGGGGGGCGCGCAGGGGCGGCCGACCTCCTGACGGGAACCGACGGGGGCACGCCGCGCGTGATCTCCGTCGGTGAGGTGCTCGACCTGCAGAGCACCGAGCGGCCGATCGGAACCCAGTCGAGCAGGCGGCGGGCGCCCGCCCTGCCGATCGACGTCGCGCGCACGATCGAGGAGCTTTTGAGCAGCGTCCCGCTCGATTTCGTCCACGTGCACGAGCCGTTCGCGCCGAGTACCTCGAACGCGGCGCTACGTCATTCGCGCTCGCTCAACGTCGGCTCCTTCCACACGCCCACCGAGCGATTGCTCTCGACGCTCGTCGCGCGGCGCTTCGTCGAGACGTTCTTCGGGCGCCTCGACGCACGCACCGCGAGTCTGCCGGCGACCGCCGAGTTGATGGCGCGGCACTTCCCCGGGGACTACCGACTGCTCAACGATGCGCTCGACGCCGCGGACGCTGCCGCCGCGCTCGAGGCGATCTACCGCGAGCTCGCCGCCCGGCGTCATCCCACGGACGGAGACCCGGTCCTGAAGCGGCGTCTGGCGAAACGGCCGCTGATCGACGTCGACCTGCACATGCACACCGACCACTCCGGCGACTGCGCCACGCCGGTCGAGGTGCTGCTGGCGCGGGCGCGCGAGCAGGGCCTGGGCGCGATCGCGGTGACCGACCACAACGAGATCTCCGGCGCGATCGAGGCGCGCAGGCAGGCGCAGGCCGCAGACCCGGCCGACCCGTCGGGCGGGGCGGGGAGCCCGATCAAAGTGATCGTCGCCGAGGAGGTCAAGACGGCCGAGCAGGGCGAGGTGATCGGGCTGTTCATCGAGGAGAAGATCCCGCGTGGCCTCACGCTGGAGGAAACCGTCGCGGAGATCAAGCGCCAGGGGGGACTCGTGTACGTGCCCCATCCGTTTGACCGGATGCACTCGGTCCCCGACTACGAGCACCTGTTGAAGATCCTCGACGACGTCGACGCAATCGAGGTCTTCAACCCGCGCGTCGCGATCGGCGCGTTCAACGAGGAGGCCGCGCGCTTCGCCGCCAAGTACCGGATCGTCGCGGGCGCCGGCTCGGACTCCCACGTCGCCCAGGGCCTCGGCTCGGTGCGGATCAGGATGCGGGACTTCGACGGGCCGCAGGAGTTCCTGCAGTCGCTACGCGACGCCGACATCCTCACACGCCCCACCAGCCTGCTGTACGTGCAGGCGCTCAAGTTCCTGCAGACGAAGGCGACCCCCGCCTCGGCCCAGCGAGCGCGCAAGGCCAGACAGGTCAAGCGTGCGAAGCAAGGTCCTCGAGAGGGTCGTCGCAAGTCCTAGAAAGCGCAAGTCCTGGTGCACGAGCAAGGACAAGTCCCGACGTCGTCAAATCTCACGGGGTCGATGCCCGTAACCGATGACGAGATCCGTGAGAAGTACCTCGAGCGCGCCATCCGCGAGCTGAACTCGCTCACGCGCGAGCTGCAGTCCTGCCCGCACTGCCCGCGCGGAAACCTGATGCCGGTGCTCGGCTCGGGACACCCGCAGGCGGACATCATGCTGCTCAAGCACGCCCCGCTACCCTCAGAGATCGAGGAGGGCGTCGCCTTCTACGGTCGCGCGGGCGGCGCGCTGATGAAGTCTTTGAAGCGCCTGTCGATCGATCCTTTGGCGGTCTACGGCACGCTCTGCGTGAAGTGCCCTCTGAGCGACTCCTCGCTTGCGGACTTCGCGTGCGTGGCGCGCGTCGTCGAAGAGCTCGCGATCGTGCAGCCGAAGATCGTCGTCGTGATGGGCCCGGAGGCGCTCGCCGCGCTCGCCGAGATGGAGATCCCGCTCGCGCGGGTGGATGGGATCGACAAAGACCGGCTGGGCGAGATCCAGCGGTTGACGCCGACGATTGATGCGCTGTACGTGCCGAACATCGACGAGTCTTTGGACGAACAAGACGCCAAGCGCGCCTTCTGGGCGGCGTTCCGCACGCTCGGCGACTGGTATGCGGCACAACCGCCGTACTGATCGACGCCGTCAGGGCAGCAGGACGATCTTGCCGAGCTTGCCCCCCGCCGCGAAGCGCGCGTAGGCGTCGGCGGCGCGCTCGAGCGGGAAGGTCTCGGCAACGGGCACGCGCAGGGCGCCGGACTCGAACAGCGGCAGCACCTCGTGCTCGACGCGCCTCGCGTTCAGCGCTTTCTCCTCGAGCGTTCGCGCGCGCAGGGTCGAGCCGTGGATGCGGGCGCGCTTGCCCATCAGCGCAAGCAGGTTCAGCTCCCCCTTCGCGCCGGCGGGGACGCCGATCACGGCGATCCGCCCGCCGGTGGCGAGCGCCTTGAGGTTCTCGGCGAGGTTCGGCGCGCCGACGAGCTCGAGGATCACATCGAAGGGACCGTGCTCGGCAAAGCCCTCGGAGGCGATCGCCTCGGCCCCGAGCGCGGCAACTTGCTCGCGCAGCGCCTCGTGGCGCACCGTCGCGGTCACCCGCGCGCCGGCCGCGCGGGCAAGCTGGATGGCGGCCGTGCCGACGCCGCCGGCGCCGCCGTGCACGAGCAGCCGCTCACCGGGGCGCAGCTCGGCCTGGACGAACACGGCATCGTGCGCGGTTGTGAAGACCTCGGGCAGGCCCCCGGCGGCGGGCCAGTCGAGCGACTGCGGAACCGGCATCAGCAGGCGCTCGTTGAGCGTCATCAACTCGGCCTGCGCGCCGCCGCCGACGATCGCCATCACGCGGTCGCCGACCGCGAAGCGCTCGGTCCCGGGAGCATGGGCGCCGAGCGCGACCAACTCGCCGGCGAGCTCCATACCGGGGATGTCCTGCGGGTAGCCGGGGGGCGCCGGGTACAGCCCGCGCAGCTGCATCATGTCGCCGCCGTTCAACCCCGCTGCGTGGACGCGCACGAGCACCTCGCCGGCGACGGGCTCTGGATCGGGGTGCTCCTCGATCACGATCTGCTGCTCGCGAATGGTGGCGGCGCGCATCTTCCTCAGAACCCTACCCGCGCTCTAACAGAGCAACGGCCTCGATGTGATGGGTCTGCGGGAACATGTCCACCGGGCGGACCTTCTTCAGGACCCACCCCGCCTCGACCAGCTGGGCGGCGTTGGGGGCGAGGGTGGTGGGGTTGCAGGACACGTAGACGATCCGCTTCGGCGAGGCCTCGACGATCCTGCGCACGACTTTCTGGGAGAGCCCCGCGCGCGGCGGATCGACGACGACCACGTCCGGGCGCCCGGCGCGCTCGACCAGCTCGGGGAGCGCGAGGCGGGTGTCGCCGGCGAAGAACTGCACCCCCTCGATCTCATTGCGTCGCGCGGCGGCGATCGCGTCGGCGACGGCCTCCTCAATCAGCTCGATCCCCCACAGCTCGCCGGCGCGCGGGGCGAGCGTCAGCGCGATCGTGCCGATCCCCGAGTAGAGGTCATAGACGCGCTCCCAGCCCTCCAGCGCCGCGTACTGCACGACCACCCCGTAGAGCAGCTCGGCCATCTCCGTGTTCGTCTGAAAGAACGCCTCGGGAGAGATCCGCAGGTCGAGCTCGCCGAGGCGCTCCGGCAGCTCGGCCTCGCCCCACACCAGCTCGGTATCGCCGCCCGCGGTCGTCTCCGCGAGGCTGCGCGAGCGCGTCCACAGCACCCCCGCGAGGTGGGTCCCCAGCGCGTCGCTCAGCGCCTGCGCGAGCGCACCAGCCTCGAGCTCGCCGTCGGTCGTGACGATCCTGATCTGCAGCTTGCCGGTGCGCCGGCCTTCGCGCACGACGAGGTTGCGCAGTCGGGCGCGGCCGTCGGGGGCGGCCGCGGTGCGCTCACGATCTGCCATTGAGGCGCCTCGACGGTCCGCGCCGCGGTCCCACGCGGTGAGGCCTTGCGCGCGACACCAACTCAGCGCCGTCTCCCGAGCGAGGTTGCCTCGCTCGGAGGCGAGCAGGCAGTCCTCGATCGCGATCACGCTATTCGCCCCCGCGGGGGCGTGAAAGCCGCACACCAAAACGCCTCCGGCGTCGGCTCCGAAGGAGTACTCGAGCTTGTTTCGATACCGCCACTGCTCCAGCGCCGGCACGATCTCCTCCAGCTCGAACCCGTCGAGCCGCCCGATCCGGCGCAGCGCGTCGTCGACCTGCCCGCGCTTGATCTCCAGCTGGCGCTCGTACGGGAGCACCTGCCAGGGAACCCCGGGATGGTCGGCGCGCGGCGCGATCCGCTCGGCGCCGGGCTCGAGGATCTCAACCGCGCGGGCGTGCGCGTAGCTGCGCTTGCGCTTGTGCACGACCGCGCGCACGCGATCTCCGGGTACGGCGCCGGCGACGAACACGACATAGCCGCCGTCGCCCAAGCGCGCGACGCCCTCGCCGCCGAAGGCGAGCGAATCGATGCTCAGCTCGAGCTCGTCGCCGCGCTGGGGTCGCTGTGTGGGGAGATCGGCGACCGCGGCACCGGGGACCGCCCCAGCTTCAGGCGCATCAGGCCGATCGGCCGAGCCCTCGGCATCGGGGACCACCCGCGGATCGACGGTCATGCCCGCGGCTGTGAACCGTCGGCGGGAGCCACCAATAGCTCCAAGAGCGCCTTCTGCGCGTGGCGGCGGTTCTCGGCCTGGTCCCAGACGCGCTGGCGCGAGCCATAGAGGACCTCCGCGGTGATCTCCTCGCCGGGATGCGCGGGCAGGTCGTGCATCGCGAAGGCGCCCGGCGCGGCGACGTCGAGCAGCGCGTCGTCGACGCGATAGGCGCTCAGCGCCGCCCGACGTTCGTCGGCGGTCGCCTCGTCGCCCATGCTGACCCACACGTCGGTGTACACAGCCTGCGCGCCGGCGACGGCCTCCAGCGGGTCGGTGTGCAGCGTGAGCGCGCCGGTGGCGCCGTCGAGCAGCTCCAGATCCTCCTCCAGCGCGTAGCCGGGAGGGGAGGCGACCGCGACGTCCAGCCCGGCGAGCGTGCCGAGCAGCGCGAGCGAGCGGGCGACGTTGTTGCCGTCGCCGACATAGGCGAGGCGGGGGCGGCTGGGACCCCTAAAAGTGCCCGCGCCGAGCGCCTCGCGCAGCGTCAGCAGGTCGGCCAGCGCCTGGCAGGGATGGTGCAGGGCCGTGAGCATGTTGAAGATCGGCACGTCGCTGTACTCGGCCAGCTCCGCGAGCATCGCGTCGGGTCCCGTGCGCACGCCCACCGCGCAGACGTGGCGGGAGAGGACGAGCGCGGTGTCGCGCAGCGACTCCCCGCGCGAGAGCTGCAACTCGTCTGAGCGCAGCACCACCGGATGGCCGCCGAGCTCGTCGATGCCGACCTCGAACGACAGCCTCGTCCTGGTCGAGGGCTTCTGGAAGATCAATGCGACGCTGCGCCCGGCGAGCGCGCGCGAGGAGAGCGGTGCGGCCTTCAGCTCGGCGGCGCGGTCGAGCAGCGCGTTCAGCTCGGCAACGCTAAGCTCGGCGCCTGTGAGGAAGTGGAGAGGCATAGTCCGCCAGTCTACGTTGCCCGTCGCGCTCGTCTGCGTCGCGGCGCTGTTCGTGGCGGGCTGCGGATCCAGCAACTCCAACTCCGGCTCGACCATCACCACGACGGTCGCGACGACAACCCACTCCGGCGCATCCACATCCGGCGGCTTGAAAGCAAACACGACGCCGAAATACGCATCGCCGTCCTCCTCCGAACCGGTGCAGAGCGGACTCGTGCAGATCGCCTACAGCAACATCGCGATCGACCCCGACACCGTCAGGGCGAAGGTCGGGAGCACGGTCAAGTGGACGAACAACGACCCCGAGAAGTGCAACGTTACGAGCGAGGGCGGACCGTACAAGTTCTCTTCCGGCGACTTCGGCGAAGGCGGCACGTTCGAACTGAAGCTCGACAAGCCGGGGACGATTCACTACGAGTGCACCCACTACCCAGCGACGATGAACGGGACGATCGAAGTCGTCGGGTAATTTCGTCGGGACGGACTCTGGGGGGAGGGACCTGCCTTCCCCCCAGCTTCATTGCGGGACGATCGAGTCGTCGGGTAGGCGACGGCTTCGGCCTCAGTCGAACTCCGGGAGGCCTTCGTTCGGCGTCGAGGCGGTGGCGTAGCGGCGGCGGGGAATCCGCCCGGCAGTACGCGCCAGGCGCCCGGCCTGCACCGCGTGGCGCATCGCGCTCGCCATCCCCAACGGATCCTGGGCGCGGGCGATCGCGCTGGCGGCCATCACCGCATCGCAGCCGAGCTCCATCGCGATCGCCGCGTCGGAGGCGGTGCCGATCCCGGCATCGAGCACGACCGGGACCTGGACGGCTTCGCGGATCAGCGAGATGTTGTACGGGTTGCGGATGCCCATCCCGCTGCCGATCGGCGAGCCTAGCGGCATCACCGCCGCACAGCCGACGTCGACCAGACGCCGGGCGAGAATCGGATCGTCGGTGGTGTAGGGCAGCACGGTGAAGCCGTCGTCGACGAGCTCCTCGGCCGCGCGCAGCAGCTCGGGGGCGTCGGGCAGCAGCGTGTCATCGTCGCCGATCACCTCGAGCTTCACCAGATCGGTCTGGAACGCCTCCCGCGCGAGCTGCGCGGTGAGAACGGCGTCGCGCGCGGTGAAGCAACCGGCCGTATTCGGCAAAAGCTCCACGCCGGCGGCGGAGAGCACGTCCACGAGCGAGCCGCGCGCGGCCGGGTCGATTCTCCGCAGCGCAACCGTCACGAGCTGCGAGCCACTGCGCGCGATCGCCTCTCCCATCAACCCCAGCGATGGGAAGCCGCCGGTGCCAAGCAAGAGGCGCGAGGAGAATGTGCGGCCGGCGATCCTCAGAGCGTCCTCGAAGGGCTCAATGTCGCGGCCAGGCGATGAATCCGCGTGACCGTCAGGGGCCTCCACCGCGCCAGAGGTCTCCGTTACACTCGCGCAGCACGTCTCCGACGAGCTCGTGGAATCGGTCATCCTCGGATCATCCTCCCTGCATCGCCGTGAGCACCTCGACGCGCGCGCCCTCCGCGAGCGTGAAGGTCTCCCATTCGGCGCGCGGCACGACCTCGCGATCGACGGCGATCGCCACCCCAGGGGAAGTGGCGGTCAAGCCCAAGCTCGCCAGCACAGCATCCAGCCTCTCGCCCGCCCCGAACGCAGCGCACTTGCCGTTGAGGACGATCATGCCGTCACCACCGAGAAGCGATCCGCGCGACAGGCCTCAGGGAACGACTCGAGAAGCGAAGCCTGGGATGGCGCCGGCGACACCCCGGCAAGCGTGTCGGACACCAGCTCAGCGGTGAGGGGCGCGAGCAGGATCCCATTTCGATAGTGACCCGTCGCCCAGGTCAACCCATCGACAGCCCCCGGACCGATCACGGGCAGATTGTCCGGGGTGCCCGGCCGTAGCCCGACGCACAGCTCCTCGATCTGCAGCTCGCTCACTCCCGGGACGAGCTCGTGGGCGTCGCGCAGCAACTCATATACGCCGCCCGCGGTCGCGTGCCGCTCGAAGCCGCGCTCCTCGACGGTGGCGCCCAGCACGTAGCGGCCATCTACGCGCGGAACCAGGTAGCCACCCTCGAACCTCACAACGCGTTCCAGCAGCCCCGGACCGCCGGGATCGCGCAGGCGCAGGAGCTGGCCCTTGACCGGGCGCACCGGAACGCGACCCAGAGCGGGCAATCCCTCGAGTCCATCGCTCCACGGACCGGCGGCGATCACTAGTTGGCGCACCGCGACCAGCTCGCCGTCCTCCAGCTCGACTCCCGTGACTCGCGTGCCATCGCCGGAGCCACCGCCGTCACGCTCGTCTTTTCCATCGCACTCGATGCGTACGACTGGTGCGTGCTCGCGCAGCTGAACACCCGTAGCCTCACATGCCCGGCGTAGGGCCGCGAGCACGAGGCGCGGATCGACCGAGTGGTCGTCCGGGGCCTCGAAGGCCAGGCGTACAGTCGGGGCGAGCCCTGGCTCGCGCGCACGCGCCCCGCTCCCGCGCAAGCGGATCGTGCGCAGCCCGAGCGATTCGCGGAAGGCGATCTGACGTTCGAGCTCGCGCGCCTCGTCCTCGTCGCGGGCGAGCACGAGCGTGCCGTACCGCCGCAGGCCGACCTCCATGCCGCTTACCTGCTCCAGCTCGGCCGCAAACCCAGGCCACAGCTCCCCCGAGCACAGCCCCAGCTCGAGCGCCACCCGCCCGGCGTCGCCGAACTCGACCTCAGCCACCGGCGCGAGCATCCCTGCGGCCACGTACGAGGTTCCACGCCCGATCTCCCCACGCTCGAGCACCGTCACCGACAGTCCTCTGGAGCGCGCGCGCCAGGCGACGGCAAGGCCGATAACGCCACCGCCGACGATTGTCACGTCCACCCGGGAATCGATGTGATTGGGCATGGGCTTGATGCTAGCCCGCTGTCAGACTGCGGATCTATGTCCGTCCAAGACCTCGGCGCCCAGCGCCGCGATCGTCTGGCCACCGCGCGGCTGTACCTCGTCTGCGGTGGATCCAGGCCTGAGGATTCTGCGGCCGAGAGCGCGCTGCCCGATCTGCTGCGCGGCGCGATCGCCGGCGGCGTAGAGATCGTGCAGCTACGCGAGAAGCACCTGCCGGACGAGGAGCTCGTCGCCGTCGCAAACGCCGTGCGGGCGCTATGCGAGCGGCTGGGCGCGCTGTTGATCGTCAACGACCGCCCGCTCGTCGCGTGCGAGGTCGGCGCCGACGGCGTGCATATCGGCCAGGAGGACATGCCGGTGGCCGAGGTGCGCGCGCTGGTTGGCCCGGAGATGTTGATCGGGCTTTCCACGCACGCGCCGGCGGAGATCGACGCGGTCGCCGCTAACGCAGCCGCGGGCCTCGTCGACTACATCGGTGTCGGCCCCGTCCACGCCACCCCGACCAAGCCCGGGCGTCCCGCCGTCGGACTCGAGCTCGTGCGCTACGCCGCCGCCCATGCGTCGGTGCCGTTCTTCGCGATCGGCGGGATCGACAGCGCGAACGCACTTGCCGCAATCGACGCCGGCGCGAGGCGGTTGTGCGTGCTGCGGGCGATCGCCGCCGCCGCGGATCCCGAGCATGCGGCCCACGAGCTACGCGAGCTGCTCGACCAGCGTCCGCTGGGGAGTTGAAGTGGCATTCCCGAGTAAAGGTGGAGGCGCGCCTCCGGGAGACCCGCCTGGACGCCCGGAGCGCGGACCGCGCGAGGAGCTGCTGCGCGCCGAGCTGGAGCCCCTGGGCGAGGACGAGCGTCCGCGCGCACTGCTGGCCGCGATCGCCGTCTGCGCGCTGCTCGCTATCGCAGTGATCCTGGGGGCCACAACCGTCCACAACCTCAGCCAACACGGCGGCTCGCTCCCCGGCGGAATCTTCCTGGCTTTGATCTTCCTGCTGCTCGCTGTAGGGATGCACCGAAAGCGCTACTGGGCGGTGCTCGGCTTCGAGGCGCTGCTCGCCTTCCAGATCATCGTCACCTCGCTCGCGCTGATCGTGGCCTCCACAATCCTCGCCGCGTTGATCTGCGTGGTGAGCATCGGGCTCGGAGGCTGGCTGTTCTGGAAGCTCATCCGGGTGATGGGTCGGATTCAAGCGGGTGAACAGGGGCAGGTGGAGACGCTTCGATAGGCTCAGATCCGAGATGGCAGAGACAAGTTACGACTGCATCGTGATCGGCTCCGGTCCGGGCGGCTACGTCGCCGCGATCCGCGCTGCCCAGCTCGGGAAAAAGACCGCGGTGATCGAGCAGGACAAGGTCGGGGGACGTTGCCTGAACTACGCGTGCATCCCCGCGAAGGCGGTCCTGCGCTCGGCCGACCTGCTCACGGAGATCAATGAGGCCGACGAGTACGGGCTGAAGGTCGCGAGCGTCGAGATCGACTACGCCGGCGTGCAGGCCCGTCGCGAGAAAGTCGTCTCCACCCTCACCGGTGGGGTAGCCGGCCTGTTCAAGAAAAACAAGATCGACCTGATCGAGGGCTCCGGCGCGCTCGACGCGGACGGCAACGTGCTTGTCAAGTCCGACGCAGGCAAGCAAACGCTCGTGGCCGAGACCGTGATCCTCGCCACCGGCTCGGTCCCGCGCGCGATCCCGGGCGTCGAGTTCGGGGGGCGCGTGATCGGCACCGAGCAGGCCTGGGCGCTGCCGGAGCTGCCCGCGCGTCTCGCGGTCGTCGGCGCCGGCGCCTCGGGGGCGGAGATCGCCTCGGGCTTTGCCCGGCTCGGCAGCGAGGTGCTACTGCTGGAGGCGCTCGAGCGCGTGCTGCCGAGCGAGGACGCGGACATCTCGCGGCTGGTCGAGCGAGGCCTTAAGCGCCAGGGCATCGAGGTCCACACCGGCACCCCGGTGAAAGACGTTCAGGGGACCGACAAGAACGTGAGCTTTTCCTACGGGGATCAGACCGCAGAGGTCGACTACCTCGTGATCGCCGCCGGACGCGGCGCGGATGTCGACGGGCTCGGCCTCGCCGACGTCGGCGTCGAGCTGGACGAGCGCGGCCTCGTGAAGGTCGACGGCGCGCTGCGCAGCACACGCAAGGGCGTCTACGCGATCGGCGACCTCGTCCCGGGTCCCGCGCTCGCGCACAAGGCATCCGACGAGGGCGTAGTCGCCGCCGAGGACTCCGCCGGCCTGCAGACCCATCCGATCGCCTATCTCGACATCCCGCGCGCGACCTTCTGCACGCCGAACGTCGGCTCCTTCGGATTGACCGAGGCGCAGGCGAGGGAGCAGGGCTACGACGTGGTCGTCGGCAAGGTGCCCTACGGCGCGGTCGGCGGCGGGATCGTCTACGGCGATCGCTCGGGGATGGTGAAGCTCGTCGGCGAGTCGAAGTACGGCGAGTTGCTCGGCGGCCACATCGTCGGCGCCCGCGCGACCGAGCTGATCCAGGAGCTCGTCAACGTGCGCGCGCTCGAGGGCGGCTTCGCCGAGGTGGCGCGCACGATCCACGGGCATCCGACGCTGTCTGAGGCAGTGATGGAGGCGGGCCGCGCCGCTGACGGTTGGCTGATCCACGGTTGAGGCAAGCCCACTAGTCTCGGCGGGAATGCCCGACCCGGACGCAGCTTTCTATTTCGATCTCGCGAGCCCGCTGGCCTACCTCGCGGCCGAGCGCGTGCTGCACGTGTTGGACGGCCCCGCCGAGTGGCAGCCGGTGCTCGCCCGGGATCTGCCGGGCGCGGAGACATTCGAGGCCTACCGCTGCCGCACCGAGGAGGATGTCTTTCGAGAGGAGATCGAGCGGGGCATCGCCCGGCAGCGTCTGCAACCGCTGAAGTGGCCCGTCCCATTCCCGTTCGACAGCAGCCTGTCGATGCGTGTCGCCACCTATGCCAAGTCGATCGGGCGCACGGTGCCGTTCGCGCAGGCGGCCTTCCGCCAAGCTTATGCGGGAGGGCGCTCGCTCGAGGACCCCGACTTCGTCGTGATCGCAGCAGCGGCCTGCGAGATGCACCCGGCGGCGGTGCTCAAGGGGGCGGAGCTGCGCTCGGTCAGGGAGCAACTGGCAAGCGCCACCGCACGCGCGGCGCAGGCGGGCGTGACGGACGTGCCGGCGGTGCGGATCGGAGCGAGGGTGTTCGTCGGAGAGCGCGCGGTCGAGGACGCGGCGAGCCACACGATGGGCGCGGGGAGGCGATGAAGGCCAACCGCGCCTACCGGCTGATCGTCACGCGCGGCGGACTGATGCCGGCGCTGCTGGCGGATACGAGCCGTGTGGACCACCTGGAGATCGTGGAGGTCGATACCGGCGAAGTGATCCTCTTCTGGGATCGCCCGCCCCAGGCGGCCTCGAAGCTCGCGCGCGCCCTCCGCGCTGATCTCTCGCAGCTGCAGGACGAGGAGTTCATCGCGCGCTGGGCTACCGTTGAACACTGATGGGAGACCTGCCCGAGCCAGAGACCGCAATCGAGTGGCTGCAGACGATGACGCTGATCCGTCACTTCGAGGAGCGCGCGGGGGAGATGTACGCACGGGCGAAGATCGGCGGCTTCCTGCACCTGTCGATCGGCGAGGAGGCGACGATCGTAGGCAGCACGCGCGCGCTGCGAGAGAGCGACTACCTCGTCTCGACCTACCGCTCGCACGGCTACGCGCTCGCGCGCGGTACCGAGCCCGAGCGGGTGATGGCGGAGCTGTTCGGGCGTGTCGACGGCTGCTGCGGCGGGCACGGCGGCTCGATGCACATGTTCGATCTCGAGCGGCGCTTCATGGGCGGCTACGGGATCGTCGGCGGCAACCTGCCGATCGCGACCGGGATCGCGTTGAGCAGCGACTACACGGAGAGCGACGACGTGACCCTCTGCACTTTCGGCGACGGCGCCTCCAACCAGGGCACGTTCGGCGAAACGCTGAACCTTGCGGCGCTGTGGCGACTGCCGGTCGTGTTCGTCGTGATCAACAACCAGTTCGGCATGGGCACCTCGCTCGCGCGCCATTCCGCGGTGACCGACCTGCAGCGCAAGGGCGAGTCGCTCGGCGTGCCCGGGACGCGCTGTGACGGGATGGACGTGCTCGACACCCACGCGGTCGTCGCCGAGGCGGTCGAGCGCGTACGGCAGGATCGCCGCCCGGTGCTCGTCGAGGCGGTCACCTACCGCTTTCGCGGCCATTCGATGGCCGACCCGGAGGAGTACCGCTCCAAGGAGGAGGTCGCCCACTGGCGTGAGCGCGACCCGATCCCAGCCTTCGGCGCGCTGCTCGAAGGAGAGGGGGTCCTCGACGCGCAGGGACGAGAGCAGCTCGATCAAGAGGCGGCGGCCCGTGTCGAGACTGCGGTCGAGTTCGCCGAGGCCTCGCCGTTCCCGGCCTCGGAGTCGCTGTACGAGGACATCTACGTGCTCGACCAGCGCTCGCGTGGCGACTATTCGGCCAGAAAGACCGGCGGCGCACAGGAGCCTGCAAACGAGCGCGATGCGGCGCCGGCGAGCAGCAACGACGAGGTCACGCGACAACTGTCGAGCGCACTGGAGCTCGGCGAGGACGGGGCGGTGGGCTTCGATGAGTGAGCTGCGCTACCGCGAGGCGCTGAACGCGGCGCTGCGCGAGGAGCTCGCGCGAGACGAGCGCGTGATGCTCATGGGCGAGGACATCGGCGTGTTCGGCGGCGCGTTCAAGGTCACGGCGGGGCTGCTCGAGGCGTTCGGCGAGCGGCGCGTGCGCGACACGCCGATCTCGGAGAACACGATCGTCGGGATCGGCGTCGGCGCCGCGATGGCCGGCCTGCGTCCGGTCGTCGAGCTGATGACGGTCAACTTCGCGCTGCTCGCCTTCGACCAGATCGTCAACAGCGCGGCGCACGTCCGCTACATGTTCGGCGGCCAGGTGACGGTCCCGCTCGTGATCCGCATGCCCCAGGGCGCCGGCCACCAGCTCGGGCCGACGCACTCCCACTGCCTGGAGGCCATGTTCCTGCACGTACCCGGCCTACTCGTCGCCGTGCCCGCGACGCCGGCCGACGCGAAGGGCCTCTTGAAGACGGCGATCCGCGACGAGAACCCGGTGATCTTCATCGAGCACGAGTCGCTCTACGGCATCCGCGGCGAGGTGCCCGACGGCGAGAACGTGACCGTCGACTTCGGCCATGCGCGGATCGCCCGCGCGGGCTCCGACGTGACGATCGTCGGCGTCTCGAGGATGGCGTTGACGGCCGAACGCGCCGCGGAGACGCTCGCGCGAGAGCACGGCGTCGAGGCCGAGGTGATCGACCCGCGGACGTTGCGCCCGCTCGACCTCGACACGATCCTCGCCTCGGTGAAGCAGACGAACCGCTGCGTCGTCGTCGAGGAGGGCTGGCCGCACGGGGGCGTCGGCGCGAACCTCGCGGCGCTCGTCGCCGAGCACGCCTTCGACGACCTCGACGCGCCGATCGTGCGCGTGTCCGGCGCCGACGTGCCGATGCCCTATTCGAAGCCGCTCGAGGACATCGCGTTCCCGCACGAGCCCCAGATCGTGCAGGCGGCGCTCGCGAGCCTCGGTCGGCGCCCGGCCACGATCGGAGGACGCTAGATGGCCGAGATCGTGATGCCGCGGCTGTCGGACACGATGGAGGAGGGCACGATCCTCAGCTGGCTCGTCGCCGACGGCGAGACCGTCAGCCGCGGGCAGGAGCTCGTCGAGATCGAGACCGACAAGGCGAACATGACCTACGAGTCCGATCAGGAGGGGGTGCTGCGGACGCTCGCCGCCGAGGGCGAAACGCTGCCGGTCGGCGCGCCGATCGCGCGAGTCGGTGAGGAAGGGCCGAGCGCATCCGCGGGGACGGCGGCGCAGCCAAAGAAGCCCCCAGCTGAGCCGGCTTCGCCCGAGCTGGCCGGGGTGGTGGAGACAGGAGGAGATGAACGCCTGAGGGCGTCCCCGGTCGCACGTCGAATCGCGCAGGAGAAGGAGATCGATTTGAGCACGCTGACGGGTAGCGGCCCCGGCGGGAGGATCGTGAAGGCGGATGTGGAGGGAGCTGGCGCCGGTTCGCCATCGCCCGCTGTGTTCTCCGGCAGCGCAGAGACGTCATCTGACACAGGCGGCGCCCCGACTGGCGTGAGCACTGCGAAGGGCGAGACGACGGTCGTCGAGCTCAGCCGCACCCAGCAGACGATCGCGCGGCGGATGGCCGAGGCGAAGGCGACGATCCCCGAGTTCACGCTGCAGACGGAGATCGACATGGAGGCGTGCGTCGCGCTGCGCGCAGAGTTGAAGTCGCTCGGCCAGGACGACGCGCCGACGTACAACGACATGGTCGTGAAGGCGTGCGCGCTGGCGCTGCGCGAGTCCCCGCGCGCGAACGGAGGCTATCGCGACGGGCGCCTGCAACTGCACTCGCGCGTGAACGTCGGGGTGGCGGTCGCGGGCGAGAGCGACGGGCCGGCGGGTGCGACGCTGGTCGTGCCGACGGTGTTCGACGCCGATCAGAAGTCGCTGGGCGAGATCGCCCGCGAGACGCGCACGCTGGCAGGGCGGGTGCGCGACGGATCGATCACTCCACCCGAGCTCGGCGGCGGGACGTTCACGGTCTCCAACCTCGGCATGTTCGGCATCAGCGCCTTCACCGCGATCATCAACCCGCCCCAGGCGGCGATCCTCTCGGTCGGCGTGCTCGGGCCGCGCGCGGTGGTCCGCGATGGCGAGATCGTCGCGCGAAACACGATGACCGTGACGCTCGCCTGCGACCACCGCATCCTCTACGGCGCCGACGCGGCGAAGTTCCTCGCTCGGATCCGCGAACTGCTCGAAGCGCCGGCGGCACTCACGCTGTAGTCGCCGTACGTAGCCGCGTGTAGCTTTTTCGGCAGGGTTATCGCCCAACCGCCCGATCATGCCGACCCGAGGCCGATCGGCCCGGGAAAGGGGGTGATGAGATGAGTACTTCTATAGCGCTCATTTTGGCGATCGCGCTTCTGGTCACGGTCATCCGTAGCCAGACGTAGAGCCACCCAAGCTCCGGCGGGAGTCGGCCTCGAGCCCGCCGGAGCGAACTTTAACGAGACGGGGCCCGGCGAACCGGGCCCCGTCGGGTGACTAGATGAACAACTCCATAGAGCTCATCTTGGCGAGTCTCAATTATATCGGATGTATGACGGGACGAGTCAAGTACGCAGCGCCTTGCCACTTCGCTCCCACGCTACCCTGAGAATATGCGCCGCAACGAGCTATGGGTGTGCCACCTCGGCACGATTCCCTACCTCGATGCGGTCGGTCTCCAGGAGCGGGTTCTTGAGCGCAGACAGGCGGATCAGTTGCCCGACACCCTCCTGTTGCTCGAGCATCCCCCCGTCTACACCCACGGGCGACGCACGCGTGCGGGCGAGCTGGCGTTCGAGGCAGACTTCTACCGTGCGAAAGGGATCGACGTGGCGCAAACCGACCGCGGCGGGCGTGTCACCTACCACGGCCCCGGTCAGCTCGTCGGCTATCCGATCATGGGCGTTCCCGACATCGGCTCGCACCTGCGCACGATGGAAGCGGCGATCATCGCCGCGCTCAGTGCGGAAGCGGTCGGCGCCCACTCGCGCTCGGACGAGAGCCCCGACTACACCGGCGTGTGGGTCGGGCCGCGGAAGATCGCCTCGATCGGCGTGCACGTCTCCCGCGGCATCTCCACGCACGGCTTCGCGGTGAACGTCGACAACGACCTCGACCCCTTCTCCTGGGTTGTCGCCTGCGGCCTGCCCGACATCGCGATGACATCCCTCGCCCGCGAGGCCCCGGCGGGCGCGACGGTGGGCCTGCCCTGCTTCCGGCGCCGCGTTGCCCACGCGTTCTGCGAGGCCCACTCGCGCCACCAGCGCCTGGTCTCGCCGCGGCGTCTCGGCATCGAGGCGCCGCTCGCGCCGGCCCCTGCGCGAGCAGTGGCGGTGCCCGTGTGAGCCCACCTCCCACGGCCGCACCCCTCGCGGCCACCGATACCGCACCCGCGCGCGAGCACGTCACACGCTCGCGCGCGAACCCCGGCGGGATGGACGTGCTCGAGATCCTCGGCCCGGACGTGCGCCCGCTGCGCGAGCGCAAGCCGCCATGGTTCAAAGTCCCGCCGCCGGGCGGCGAGCGCTACCGCGCGCTGACCGCGCTGATCTCCTCAGAGAACCTGCACACCGTCTGCCAGGAGGCGGCCTGTCCGAACGTCGGCGAGTGCTGGGAGCGGGGCACCGCGACGTTCATGATCCTCGGCGACACCTGCACGCGGCGCTGCGGGTTCTGCAACGTGCAGACCGGCAAGCCGACCTGGAACGATCCGCTCGAGCCCGCGCGAGTGGCGCGCTCGATCGCGCGCATGGGCCTGCGCCACGCGGTGATCACATCGGTCGACCGCGACGACCTGCCCGACAAGGGTGCCCACGCGTTCGTCGGGGTCATCCGCCAGATTCGCCGCCAGGCGCCCGACTGCCAGGTCGAGGTGCTCACCCCCGACTTCCAGGGTCAGGAGATGCCACTCGCGAAGGTGATCGCCGAGCGTCCCGACGTCTTCAACCACAACGTCGAGGTCGTCCCTCGCCTCTACCCGATCGCGCGGCGCGGCTCGGAGTTCCAGCGCTCCTGCCGCGTCCTGCGGCTCGCCGGCGAGATGGGCGAGGGCGAGGTCGTGACAAAGTCCGGCCTGATGGTCGGACTCGGTGAGACCCACGAGGAGCTCGTCGACACCTTCGCCGTCCTGCGCGAGCACGGCGTCCGGGTGCTGACCGTCGGCCAGTACCTGCGTCCCTCAGAGCGCCACCTGCCGGTAGTGCGCTACTGGCACCCGGACGAGTTCGCCGCGCTGCAGAGCGCCGCCTACGAGCTCGGCTTCGACCACGTCGCGGCCGGGCCACTGGTGCGCTCCAGCTACCACGCCGATCAGCACGTCCCGCAGGTCCGTCCGGGCACCGGGCCGCTCGCGGGCGCCGGCGGCGCGGCGGCGGCCCTTCCGTCGGCGCCCGACGCCATCTGACCACCGTCCTCGCGGGCGACCTCGGCCGACTCGCCAGCGTCGATCCACCGAGCCGCGGATAGTCTGCGTCGATCCTCACGCCCAACAACACCCGATCGCGGCGGCCATGACGCGGACCCTCGTGCTCGCCGTGGGGCTCGTCTTCGTCCTTGGCTTCGCTTTTCTTACGATCAGCTCCGCACTCGAACAGGGGCTGACGATCGGCAGCCTGCTGTCGGCGCTTGTCATCCTGCTGCTGCTCGTGGGAATCGTCAGCGCGCTTTTCAATCCTCCCCGCCGGTAACACTCTCCTCACCCGGCACTTCCCACGCCGCGGCGAGCTAGTCTCGTCGTGACTCCCGGACGAACGTCGCGGGGTGCTCATCGACGGCGGCGGGTCGGGGTCGAAGTCAAAGGAGAGCTATGAGCACCTCACCGTTCATGACCCCCAGCCACCGTCGCCGCCGGCGCGAGCTCGCGTCTCGACGGCGACGCCGCAGACGCGCGATGTTTGCGGTCGCGGTCGCGCTCGTGCTCGGGGCGGTGGTCGTCGTGATGGCCTTCGCCGGCCCGGGCACCGCGCACGAATCGACCGCGTCGGCGCACCACCAAGTGCAGGCGCGTGGCACGACTGCGGCGAACAGCACATCGGTCGCCGCGATGACCCCCACACCAGCTCGCTCCCCGATCGGACTGCCCCTCGGCAAGCCCGCGCTCGCGCTGACGGGGATCGCCGATCCCGCAAAGAACCCAGTGCATCCCCCGTTCCCCGAACCTCCGCACGCGGGCCTCCTATTCAACCTCGACACTGGTCAGGTTCTCTGGCAGCGCAACGCCTACACGCGCCTGCGGATCGCAAGCCTGACAAAGATGATGACCGCGCTGCTCACGGTCACCTCGGCCCCGCCGGACGCGCCCGTGCTGATCACCAAGGAAGCGGTCGACATGTCCGGCTCGAAGGTCGGGGTGCTGCCGCTCGGCAAACACGTCAAGCTCGAGACGCTCCTCTACGGTTTGCTCCTGCCCTCGGGCAACGACGCTGCGGTCGCACTCGCCCAGCACGTCGCGGGATCCGTCAATCAATTCGTCACGCGCATGAACGAAGAGGCGGCCAAGCTGGGCATGGGCTGCACGCACTACACCTCGCCCTCGGGCTACTACAACCAGTACAACTTCTCCTGCGCCGCCGACCTCGCGCTGCTCGCTCATGTCGACCTCGAGCAGCCGCGGATCGCGAGCGTCGTGCGCACTTACTCGGCGGTCCTGCCGTTCCCAATCAAGGGCGGCAAGCTCTACCTCTACAACAACAACCCGCTGCTGATCTACAAATACCCCGGGGTCACCGGGATGAAGACGGGCGAAACCATGTCGGCCGGGCGCTGCCTGGTCGCAACCGCCGAACGCCACGGGGTACGTCTCGGCGTGGTGCTCCTGCACTCGCCCGATCCGGGCACGCAGGCGGCCTATCTACTGAACCGCGGCTTCCAAGGCATCTACCACCAGGCTCCCGTCCCCCAGACGCCGCCGATCCCCCCGGGCGCCTGAGAGGAACACGCCCTCTCGCCCGCAAGGGAGTACCGTTCCTCGTATCGATTGACTGGTCAGTCAGCCAAAGGAGGATGCAGCCGTGGATCTCGACGACACACCAGAGCAGGCCGCCTATCGTGCGCAGGTGCGGACATGGCTCTCAGAGCACAAGTCCCAGGCGCCGATCCTCACCGGCGTCAGTGCGCTGAAGGACGAGGAGGAGATCGTCGCCGCACGACGCGCGTGGCAGGGACAACTCGCCGAGGCCGGCCTTGCGGGCGTGACCTGGCCGAGGGAGTATGGTGGCCAGGGTCTCGGTCCGATCGAGCAGCTGATCTGCAACCAGGAGATCGCCCAGGCGAAGGTGCCGGGGATCCTCGACGCGATCGGCGTCGGGATGCTGGGGCCGACGCTGATCGCCCACGGCGCCGAGGAGCAGAAGACGCGCTATCTCGGCCCGATGCTCCACGCCGACGAGGTCTGGTGCCAGCTGTTCTCCGAGCCCGCCGCCGGCTCGGACCTCGCGGCCGTGCAGACCCGCGCGCGCCTGCAGGACGACGGTAGCTGGCGCATCTCCGGTCAGAAGGTGTGGACGACGAACGCCCAGTTCGCCTCCTACGGGCTGCTGCTCGCGCGCACCGACGCCGACGTGCCCAAGCACAAGGGCATGACGATGTTCATCGTGCCGATGGACGGCGCCGGCGTCACGGTCAGGGGCCTGCGCCAGATCTCCGGCGAGGCCGAGTTCAACGAGGTGTTCTTCGACGACGTCGCGATCGACGCCGATGCGGTCGTCGGGGGCGTCGGCAACGGCTGGGGCACCGCGCTGACGACGCTGATGTTCGAGCGCGTCACGATCGGCCTCGGCGGCGAGGGGCTCGGCTACAACTCGACCCGCTTCGCCAAGGCGATCGCCGAGGACGAGCGCGCGCGCCGCGACCCCGAGGTGCGCCACCAGCTCGGCGAGATCGTCTCCGAGCTGCTCGCCGTGCGCTTCACCGGCTATCGCACGCTGACGGCGCTGCAGAAAGGTCAGATCCCCGGCCCGGAGGCTGGCCTCGCGAAGGTCACGATCGTCAACGGCGCGATCAAGGCCGGCGACCTGATCACCGACGTGGTCGGACCCGACGCGCTCGCCGAGGACAGCGAGTGGGCCTACATGATCTCCTTCCTCCCGGGCCTGAAGTCCGCCGGCGGGACCGAAGAGATCCTGCGCAACACGATCGGCGAGCGCGTGCTCGGGCTGCCGCCCGAGCCGCGCCTGGACAAGGGCATCCCGTTCTCGGAGCTGCGCTCCAAGGAAGGAGCGGCAGCATGAACCTCGCATCTAGATTGGAGCCCGCCCCCCCGAAGCTCGCCCACCAGGCCCCCCTCCCGACCACCCCCCGGAAGAAGGCTGCAGCATGAACCTCGCACTCTCAGACGAGCAGGTGTTCCTGCGTGAGGCCGCGCGTGGCGCGCTCTCACGCTTCAAGACCGTCGAAGCGGCCCGCGAGGCGCTCGACGGCAATGCGCCGCTGCCGGACCTGTGGCCTACCGCATGCGAGGCCGGCTGGCCCGGCCTGCTGATCGACGAGTCCTCCGGCGGAGCTGGACTGGACGCGTTTGACGCGATGCTCGTGCTCGGCGAGTGCGGCCGCGTACTGGCCGGCGTGGCGCTGCTCGGCCACCTGCCCGCGACGTCGATCCTGAACGACTCGCCGAACGCGCCGAAGGAGCTGCTCGAGGCGCTGGCCACCGGCGAGCAACGCGCCGCCTATCTGCCGGCGAGCCCTCCAAGCGACGTCTCCAAGGAGTGGACGCTCGACCCCGCCCACGGCCTCGCGCGCCCGTCCGCCCCGACGGCCACCCGCAGCGACAGCGACGCCGGCCAGGCGCGCATCAGCGGACGGCTGTCGTTCGTACCGGACGCCCCCGGCGCCTCAGTGCTCGTCGGCGTGGCGCTGCTCGACGGCAAGTCCACCGGCGTCGCGATCGACGCCTCCGCATCCGGCGTCGCGATCGAGACGGTGCAGGGCTATGACTCCACTCGCTCGCTCGGGCACGTGACGCTCGCGGACGCCCCCGCGACGGTACTCGACGCCTCGCCCGACTCGCTCGCGGGCGCCTGGCATCTCGCCCAGGCACTTGTCGCGGCCGAGTCGCTCGGCAGCGTTGAGACAGCGCTCGACGTCTCCGTCGCCTACGCCAAGGAGCGCCACACGTTCGGTCGCGCGATCGGCTCCTACCAGGCGGTCAAGCACTCCCTCACCGAGGTGCTCCGCCAGCTGGAGAACGGCCGCTCGCTGCTCTACTACGCCGGCTGGTCGCGCCATGGCGCGCCGGAGGAGTTCCCACTCGCCGCGGCCGCCGCGCGCTCGGTCGCAGGCCGTGCGCTTGACCAGGCCGCGCGCACGATGATCTCCGTGCACGGTGGCATCGGCGCCACCTGGGAGCACGACGCACCGCTCTACTTTCGCCGCGCCCAGCTCTCCCGCCGCCTGCTTGGTGGGACCGCCGGCGCCACGGATCGCGTTGCGGGTGAGTTGATCGTCCAGGCGGACGCTGCCTGAGCCGGAGAGGGCTACGGCAACGGCGCGCCGCTGTGTCGTCCATGTGCCGAGCACATTTTTGATCGCCACCCCCTTGCATCGCTCGCCATCCGGCCGTCGCCAGGCCTACAGGTGAACCGAGGCGACGGTGCTACCCGCGGCGGCGCGGAGGTTTGACGGCGCGGGCGGTGACGGCCCGCGCCGGTTTCGCCGCTTCGGCTTCGAGCGCCGCGAGCACCGGCGCGCCGTAGGCGGAGTAAACGGCTTCAACCATCGCCGTCTCGACGCCACAGTTGATGCAGAAACCGTGCTGGGACCAGCCGATCGCGCGCGCGAGCACTTCGTCGGCATAGCTCACGCCGGTCGTGTCATGTCCGTAGTAGTCGTACGCCGCATCCCACGCCGCGCCGTTCAGCGCGTATTCGGCGCCGTCGGCGGAGAGCAGGTGCGCGGCGGCCATGATCGCGTCGAAATCGTCGTAGATCGAAGGGTGCTTCGCCGTCATGTGATCATAGACCGCGGGGCGTTTGCCGTACTCGAAGGAGTCGCTCACGAGATCCCAAGTCGATCCGATCCCCGAGCGGGACCCATTCGTCACGTTGAACTGCATCGGCCCCCCGCAGCACCCGGCGAAGTTCAGCCCGTGGTAGGTGGTGGGCGCGGTCGAGAACGCCGACTCCTGCTTGTGGATCGAGGCGATCAGCAGCCAGTTGACCCCGAACGTTCGCTGCGCCGTGGCGTAGATCGGGTAGAAGCCTTCCATCCAGCGCTGCGATATCTCTGTTTCAGTCTGATCGACCAGGCGCGTGGACTCCGCGGCCTGCTGCGCGCTCGAGGGCCGCGCGACAATCGCCGCGCGAGATGCGCCCCGTCCGCTGCCCCCGCGGCCGGCGACGTGCACCCCGGAGGAGGATGCCTCGCCCGTGGACGCAGCCGCGTTCGGTGCCGGGGTGATGGCCGCCACGAGCACCGCGGGAGGCGCCGCGTGGGGCGCAGTGGTGCTCGTCCGTCCAACCAAGCCGCTGAGCACGGCCACCAGTACGGCCACGCCGAGCGCTCCGAGGGCCAGCGCTACGAGCCACGCTCCCCGTTCGGACGGCGGCGCCGGCAGGTGAGGATGCATACCGGGCGCGGCGGCACCAGGGGTCTGTCCGGCGGGAGCCGGGGCGCCGGGCGCGGCGCCGGGTCCGAGTGGGCCATGCGCCGCTGGATCGGAAGGCTCCGCGGCGAGGATCTGTGAATCCTGTGCGCCGTGCGCCGTGGATGTCTTGGTGTCGTCTGTCATCGCTTGCCGCTGCGCTATACCGTATCCAGGTCGACCCCACCGGGTAGCCGGTTGAGAGCGCGTCGATCGGCCCGCGCGCGGGTTGTGATCGACATGAACCGGCTCGCCCTCGCTCTGATTCTCTCGACCCTCGCGCCCGCCGGCTTGAGCGCCTCGCCCGCGCGTGCAGCCGCCCCGGCGCCGCTGTCGGCCGCTCAGCAACACTACCTCGCCCTCGCCCAGGCCGGCGTCGCGCGCGCCGAGCAGCGCTGGGGCGATCGCCGCCGCGGCTGGTACGACGCACAACTGAACGACCGCGAACGCTACCCGCTGGCGACGATCTGGGACATCGTGCCGCTGTTCGAGTCGCTCGACGCGATCGCGATCGCCGAGCCTGACCGTGCCAACCGTCGGGCCGTCTCGCGCTTCGCCACCGGCGCCGAGCGCTATCTGAACCGGGGTCTGCGCCCGCTGCTCGGCTACTCGCCCTACCCGGGCGATCGCGAAGCCGACACCGAGACGTGGTTCGACGACAATGGCTGGTGGGGCCTCGCGTTCGTAAACGCCTACCGCGCGACCGGCACGCGCCGCTGGCTGACCGACGCCGAACGGGCGCTCGCCTACGTCGCCGCCTCCGGCTGGGATCCACAGGGGGGCGGGATCTGGTGGAACACCGAGCACCCGTACAAGGCCGGCGAGGCGCTCGCCGCCGATACGCTGCTGGCCACGCTGATCTACCGGCAGACGCATTCGACCTTCGCCCTCGCTCAGGCAGAAAAGTTCCTGCTCTGGGGAAACACGCTCGGCTTCAGCTCAACCAATGGCCTGTACGCGGCCAGCAACCTCAACCCGACCCCGATCGACTACATCGAGTCGCCTCTGATCTATGCGCAGGCGCTGCTGTGCGAAGCGACAGGGAACGCGGAAGACTGCGAACGGGTCGGGCCGCTCACGGCAACGGCCCTCAAGCGCTTCGGCCAGATCCTCGACTTCTCGCCCCAGTATGACGCGATCTACCTGCAGTGGATGCTCGCGCTGTACTCGCTCGACCACAGCCCCACCCTCTACGCGCTCGCCGCCGACAACGCCCGCGAAGCCCACGCGCACGCGCTGAACGGTGAAGGGCTCTACCTGCTCTCCTGGAGCGGCGCGACCCTGCCCACGGCCGATGCGCTGCCGGGGAGCCTGCAGACACAGGCGGCGACGACGAGCCTGTTCGCGTGGCTGGCGGTGTACCCACCGCCGCCGCCTTCCTAACTTACGCCTTCCTTGCCGCCGCCCCTGGCCGCAGCCGCCCTCATCGCCATCGTGCCTCGCCGCCGCGCCGCCCCCTGACCGCAGCCGGCATCTTCGCCGCCGTGCCTCGCCGCCGTCCCGGCCCCGACGGCACTTCGCCATCCCGACCGCCGATCAGACCCCGAGCGCGCGCCGTGCCACCCGGTCGAATACGTGGTCTGGCAGCAGTCGCTTGGCGATCAGCATCGCGCGCGCGTCACGGCCGATCAGGTAGCGCGCCCGCATCCGCCGCGCCGTGAGCGCCCGTTCGACCGTCTCCGCCACCTGCTCGGGCGGGACGCCGCGTCGCTCGGTGTTCTCCAGAACCTTGTTCATCGCCGCCGGCACATGCCCGTACTGAGCCGCCAGCTCCGCCGGGACGTGCAGGCTCTCGCCCTGTGCGCGACCCTTGTCCCAGATCGGTGTCGCGACTGACCCCGGCTCGATCAGCGCCACCTGCACGTTCGAGCTGCGCAGCTCCACGCGCAGGGCGTCGCCAATCGCCTCGATCGCGTGCTTGGAGGCGGCGTAGGGCGCGGTGAAAGCCATCGCCACGCGGCCGCCAACGGAGGAGATGAACAGGATCCGCCCGCGCGCGCGGCGCAGCGCTGGGAGCAACGCCTGGGTGAGGGCCACCGGTCCGAGCACGTTGACCTCGAGCTGGCTGCGCAGATCGTCGATCGGCACCAGCTCCAGCGGACCGCCGAAGCCGATCCCGGCGTTGTTGACGAGCGCGTCCAGCCCTCCCCGCGTGCCCACCTCAGCGGCAGCCGCGGCGATCTGCGCGGCGTCGGTTACATCCAGCTCGATCGGAACGATGCGCTCGCCGCCAGCCGACCGCAACGACTCTCCGTCCGCGGCCTTGCGCACGCCCGCGAGCACGGTCCAGCCGGAGCCGGCCAACCGCAGCGCGGTCGCGCGGCCGATGCCCGTCGAGGCTCCGGTGATGAGGACCGTGGGCATCGGATGAGTATGACCTCATCGCGCGATTAGCGACCGCTTAGGATGTCCTTCGATGATTTCCGGGATGGGCAGATATCTGAGCGCCAAACGCGCGGCGATCGTGCTGGCGCTGCTCGCGGCGCTTGCGATCGGCTATGTGGCGAGCGCCGACGACGACCCTCCCGCACACGCGAGCGGCGCGGCCCAGCTCGGCGGAACATCGACCAGCGCCTGTGGCCCGACGGTGCTCAAAACGCTCAGCCAGGTGACGCAGCGCGTCTACGACGAGGGCGTCTCCAGCGAACGCACCGAAATCGCGATGCGTCTCGTCAAAGGCTCACGCGCCCTGCGCGAAGCCGTCGAACACGACGATCCCACAGCCGCGCGCACGGCCGCCCAGGCATTGCTCGCGGGCGGGCATCTGGCGAACCTGGCGGTGACCCGCGAAGGCAAGACCCTGGCGAGCGTCGGCGCCGAAGGGGCCCTGGCCCCGCTGCACGGGTCGATCACGGATGTCGCGGGAGCGCGAATCGCGAGCTTCGTCGCGAGCGTGTGGGCCGATCGCGGCTTCCTCTCCGAGCTGAAGGGCGTCGTCGAGGGCGACGTCGCCCTGCGCGAGGGCAACGACCACAGCCTCGACGGCTCGTTCGAGATGCCGTCCGGCACGATCCCACCGGCGGGCACGCTGACCGAGCACGGCACCGTCTTTCAGTACGCCTCGTTCCCCGCCGCGGCCTACCCCTCCGGCTCGCTGCGGGTCTACCTGCTGAGAACCGCCGGCTCGACCGCCCACTTCTGCGGCGCGACCCCACAGGACACGCTCGTCAACACGCTCGGCCGCGTCGCGGCGCTGATCTATGCCGGCGAGGGCGGTCCGCACGCGCTGCTGCAGGTCCGCAACGCGCAGCAGAACAGCGCCCTGCTGCAGGCGGTCGCCGAACGCAATCCCGCCGCCGCCCGCAAGGCCGTCGTCGGGCTGGTCTACGACCACAGCCACATCGTGCGCCTGCGCGTGAGCGCCGGCGGGCACCTGCTGGCGGACGTCGGCGGCCCCTACGTGCTCGCGCCCGTCAGCGCGCCGCTGCGCCTGCACGGCAGGCAGATCGGCGAACTGGAGCTCTCGATCCAGGACGACGAAGGCTACCTGCGCCTCGCGCGGCGCCTGGTCGGGCTCGACGTGCTCATGTATATGAACCCCACCGGCACACACCCCGAACTGGTGAAGAACAGCCTCGGCCCTGGGGTGGGCGGGTTCTCGTCCGTACCCGCAAGCGGCGCCTACCACTACCGCGGGCGCGCCTTCCGCGTGTTCACGCTCGATGCCCACGCGTTCCCGACGGGCACGCTGCAAGTTCGGGTGCTCGTCCCGATTCCCTACTCCTGAGCCCATCGTCGGCCGGTCACGGCCACCGACCTCCGGTGCGCCATCCAGCACGCCGATCCAGCCGCCGGAGGCGGCCCCTTAAAGAAGAAGAACCCCACGATGCCGGCGGCGCGCACGCTCTCAGGAGGAGAGCGTGGCCTGCTTCTCGCCGAGCGCCTGCAGCAGTTCGTCGAACGAGGCCGAGAATTTCTCGACGCCCTCGCGCTCGAGCGTGTCGGTCAGGTCCTCATAATCGACACCCACTGCGGCGAGCTGGTCGAGCAGTCCTCGCGCCTCGGCGAGGCCCTGCTCCAGGCGGGGCGCGGGCTTGCCGTGATCCTGGAAGTCGCGGATCGTCTCCTCGGGCATCGTGTTCACGGTGTCGGCGCCGATCAGCTCCTCGACGTAGATCGTGTCGCGATAGTCCGGGTTCTTCGTCGAGGTGCTCGCCCACAGCACCCGCTGCGGCGTGGCTCCCTTGCCGGCGAGGTACTCCCAGCGGGGGCCGGCGAACGCGCGCTTGTAGTGCTGATAAGCGAGCTTCGCGTTGGCGACCGCGAGCTTGCCCTTGAGCTCGTCGATCGATACCCGGCCCGGAAGGGCACGGTCCGATCCATCCAACTCGTCCAGGCGACGGTCGGCCTCGGTGTCGATCCGCGAGACGAAGAAGCTCGCCACCGAGGCGACCGTGCTCGGATCGCCGCCCGCGGCGACGAGCCGCTCGATCCCGCGCGTGTAGGACTCGGCCACGTCGGCGTAGCGCCGCAGCGAGAAGATCAGCGTCACGTTGATCGAGTGCCCCTGCGCGATCACGTCCTCGATCGCGGCTAGCCCCGGCTTGGTCGCGGGGATCTTCACCATCAGGTTCGGCCTGTCGACGGCCTTGTGTATGCGAATCGCTTCGCGGTAGGTCGCGAGCGTGTCGTAGGCCAGGCCCGGATCTACCTCGAGCGAGACATACCCGTCGCGGCCGGCGCCCCCGTCCCAGACAGGGCGAAACAGATCGCAGGCGTCTTGGATGTCGCGCTGCGCCAGCGCCCAGAACGTCTCGGAGACGTTGCTCCCCCGCCCGGCCTCTTTGCGCAGCTGCTCGTCGTAAGCGTTTCCCGCCGTCATCGCCTTCTGGAAGATCGTCGGGTTCGAGGTCGCTCCCACCACGGAGTCCTCGTCGATCAGGCGCTGCAGGTGACCCTCGCGGATCGATTCGCGCGAGAGGAAGTCGATCCACACGCTCTGCCCGAGCGCGGAAAGATGGCCGAGTGGCGAGAGTCCCATCCGCAGATCAGCCCTTTCGCTCCAGCAGCGCGCCGGCGCGCGCGGCGATGTTCTCGACGCTGAAGCCGAGCTTCTCGAGCACCGTCGTCCCCGGCGCCGAGGCGCCGAAGCGGTCGAGCCCGAGCACGTCTCCGTCGGTGCCGACCCACTTCCACCAGCTCATGCTCGCGCCCGGCTCGACGGCCAGCCGCTTCGGTGTACCCGGCGGCAGCACGCTATCGCGGTACTCCTGGGTCTGGGCTTCGAACAGCTCCACGCACGGCATCGAGACCACGCGCACATTCGCTTTCGTCTCCGCGGCCAGTTTCCGCGCGGCCGCGAGCGTCGGCGGCACCTCGGCGCCGGTCGAGATCATGATCAGCTCCGGCGCTTCCGCGGCCGACCCGCCATCCGGTGCCGACCCGCCGCCGGCCGAATCCCACAGCACGTACCCGCCGCGCGCGAGCTCCTCCGCGGACCCGAGCCCAGATGCACGATCGAGCGTCTCGACGCCCTGGCGCGAGAGCAGCAGCGCCACAGGGCCGTCCGCACGCTCCAGCGCCACGCGCCATGCCTGCGCCGTCTCGTTCGCGTCGCCGGGGCGGATCACCCACAGCTCGGGGATCGCGCGCAGCGAGGCGTAGTGCTCGACCGGCTGGTGCGTCGGCCCGTCCTCGCCGAGGCCGATCGAGTCGTGCGTCCAGACCCAGACGACCGGCAGCCCCATCAACGCCGACAGCCGCACCGAACCGCGCATGTAGTCGGAGAACATCAAAAACGTCGAGCCGTACGGCGAGACGATCCCGCCGTGGGCGGCGGCGCCGTTGACGATCGCCCCCATCGCGTGCTCGCGGATGCCGAACGGCACGTTGCGCCCGGCGTGGACCTTCGAGAACTCGCCCCCGCCCTCGAACAGCGTCTTCGTCGACTCGACGAGGTCGGCCGCGCCGCCGATCATCGTCGGGGCATGCGCGCCGAAGGCCGCCATCACCTTTTGCCCGGCCGCGCGCGTGGCGAGCTTTTCGCCAGCCTCAAAGCTCGGCAGCGTCTGGAGCCAGCCGTCGCGCAGGCGCCCTGCCCAGGCAAGGTCCCAGTCCGCGGCCAGCTCGGGGGAGGCCTCGCGCCAGGCCTCGTACCGCTCCTGCCACTCGCCGCGCGCCCGCGCGCCCGAGTCGCGCAGGCTCATGTGCTCGTACACGCGCTCGTCCACCCAGAAGTGCTTGTCGGGATCGAAGCCCATCGCCTCCTTCGTCGCGCGCACCTCCTTCTCGCCGAGCGCCGACCCGTGTGAGGCGGCGGTGTCGACTGCATTCGGCGCCGGGTAGGCGATGTGCGAGCGGATCGAGATGAACGAGGGGCGCTCGGCTTCGTCGCGTCCCGCTTCGAGCGCGGCGCTCAGCGCGTCGAGATCCTCGGAGTCCTCGACCCGCTGCACGTGCCAGCCGTCGGCCTCCAGGCGCGCCCCGTGGCTCTCGCCGTCGAAGCTGATCGTCGTCGAGCCGTCGATCGTGATGCGGTTGTCGTCGTAGCAGACGACGAGCTTGCCGAGCCCGAACTGCCCGGCGATCGAGGCGGCCTCCTGGCTGATGCCCTCCATCAGATCCCCGTCGGAGCAGATCACATACGTGTGGTGATCGACGACTTTCTGCCCCGGGCGGTTGAAGCGCTCGGCGAGGAAGCGCTCGGCGATCGCCATGCCGACGGCGTTCGCGAAGCCCTGTCCGAGCGGGCCCGTCGTGACCTCGATCCCGGGTGTGTGCCCGCGCTCGGGATGCCCCGGCGTGCGTGAGCCCCATTGGCGGAACTGCTTCAGATCGTCGATGCCCAGCTCGTAGCCGGTCAGATGCAGCAGCGCGTATTGCAGCATGCAGGCGTGGCCCGAGCTCAGCACGAAGCGATCGCGGTCGGGCCAGTCCGTCACGGTCGGGTCGGCGTGCAGAAAGCGCTTGAAGATCGTGTACGCCAGCGGCGCCAGCGCCATCGCGGTGCCGGGGTGTCCCGCGTTGGCCTTCTGCACCGCGTCCATCGCGAGACCGCGAATCGTGTCGATCGACAGCTTGCTGATCTCCATCTCCATCTCCATCTCCGGCTGCTCCACCGAACCGATCCTAGCGATGCCCGGCGCCGTGGGCGGGAAAGGTCACCTCACCGCGACACGAGATAACTCACCGCTATACGGGAGCGCTTACCGCTACACAGGACACTTCACCGCAACGTGGGGCTGCCCCCACCCCCCGCCGCAGGCTCGAGCAACCTCACCGCACAACACGGCCGGGCACGACAACGAGGGGCGGCGGCCCAACCTCGTCGCTACAGTCGAACGTTCATGTCCGAGCAGCTCTGCGACGTCGGCGGCGGGATCACCCTCTGCTACGAGACCTTCGGCGACCCCTCCGATTCGCCGGCGCTGCTGATCATGGGCCTCGGCGCACAGATGGTCGCCTGGCAGGAGGACTTCTGCGAAGCCCTCGCCAAGCGCGGCCTGTACGTGGTGCGCTTCGACAACCGCGACATCGGCCGCTCGACCCATCTGCAGGGGCCGCCGCCGTCGCTTCTGCAGCTACTGCGCTACTCGGTCCCCGCTCGCTACACGCTCGCGGACATGGCGCGGGACACAGTCGGCCTATTGGACGAGCTGGAAATCGATCGGGCGCATGTGATCGGGGCCTCGATGGGCGGGATGATTGCGCAGACGCTCGCGGCCAGGCACCCGGCGCGAGTGCGCTCGCTGATCTCGATCATGTCCAGCACCGGCGGGCGCTGGGTCGGGGCGCCCGCGCTCACCAGCTACCCGATCTTCCTGCGCAAGGCGCCCCGGGAGCGTGAGGCGTTTATCGAGCACGCCACCCGACTGTTCGCGAAGATTGGCTCCCGCGGAATCCCTCAGGACACCGAGGGGGTCCGCCGGATCGCGGCACGCTCCTTCGACCGTGAGCTTGACCGCACGGGCGCCGGACGGCAGCTCGCCGCGATCATCGCCTCCGGCGATCGCACCTCCGAGCTGGGGCGCATCGCCGCGCCGACCCTCGTGATCCACGGCAGCGTCGACCCGCTCGTCGTGCCCTCTGGTGGACGTGCGACGGCGCGCGCGATCCCAGGCGCGAAGCTTGTGATGATTGAGGGCATGGGCCACGACCTGCCGCGCGTGCTCTGGCCGCGACTGATCGACGCCTTCGCCGCCCACGCGGCCGAGGCCGATCGACTCGCCGAGCGCCGCCCGGCACTCGGGCAACTGACTTAGCGTCAATCCGGATGCGGTCGTCGGTGGCAGGGCGACAGGCTCGCCATCGAGTGCGCCCGTCCCCTCCCGCACCACGCCCGCCGTGGCTGCACGCGTACCAGCCAGTGCAGATCGTGACGGCAGTGAGAGCGCCGGTACGGCCAGCGGCCGTGCAGCGCACGGAGCATCCGTTGCTCCTCGCAGTTGAGCAGTCGCATCGCTAGTCACCCCTCCTCGTTCTTCGGAGCTTTCCAGCTAATAGTCCGCTCCCTACAGAACTTCGCAGATCTCACTCGATAGTCTCCACCCCTAGACGGGCCCCCACCCGATCCCGATCCGATGTCTTGCTCTATCCACATCTCCCAGTCCCCTCCATCGTCTTCGACCTTTATGCCATCCGACCAAAGCCATCTCTGGATGAGCGGAGATCCGTCCCCGCCACAGACATATAAATCAGGTTTTACTCAATCTGTCAAATTACTGGCGCCGAGGCCGGGGCCGACCCGAGCGTGAGCACCGCACCGGACAAGCAGCCGCAACGGCCCCGGGCGGCACACCCGGGGCTGCCGCGAGGGCCCCAGGCGCTGCCGCGAGAGGCCGTGGCCACGCACCAGCGCGAGCGCCTGTTCAAGGCGATGATCGAGGCCGTCAATGAGCAGGGCTTCCTGGCCACGACGATCGCCGATCTCGTCGCACGGGCGGGCATCTCCCGGCGCAGCTTCTATGAGCACTTTCAGAACAAGGAGGAGTGTCTGCTGGCCGCCTACGACGCGATCGTCGAGCGCCTGCGGCGACGGCTGATCGAGGCGACCGAGGCGACCGACGGGTGGCCCATGCAGCTCGAGGCCTTCCTACACGAGCTGTTCGAGGCCGCCGGCGATCGACCGGACCTGGCGCGACTCGTGTGTGTCGAGATGGGCGCCGCGGGCGCGGTGGGCGTGCAGCGCTGGGCGGAGGACGCGGCGGCATTACAGCGCCTGCTCGTCGCCGGCTTCGAGCGCGTTAGCGGACCGGGGACGATCCCCGAGCCCGTGGCCCGCGCGATCGTCGGGGCGCTGCGCAGGATCCTGTACTCGCGCGTGCGCCGCGAGCGCTCAAGCAGGACATTGAAGGTCGAGTTGCTGAAGACGCTGCCGGATTTGCTCGGCTGGATCGGCCTCTACTACCCCTCCCCAGGAGGAGTACCCGCCCGCCCGCGGCGCCGGCGCGGGGTCACGGACAGACCGCGGATCGGCGGACGCGCCCCCGGCACGCTCTCGCCGCGACCGCTCGTCGGCTCGCGCGGCCTGCCGCGTGGCGAGCACAACCTGCCGCGGGCATTCGTGATCTACAACCAGCGCGAGCGAATCTTCGATGCGATCGCCAATCTGACCGCGACCAAGGGGTATTCCTCCCTGAGCCTGGACGAGATCGCGGCCGAGGCGGCAATCTCGCTGCAGACTTTCTACACGCACTTCGCGAACAAGGAGGAGGCGTTCCTTGCAACCTATGAGGTCGGGCACGCGAAGTCGATGGCGTTCGTCACCCAGACACTCGCCGTGCAGTCAGGCTGGATCGAGGCGGTCCGCGCCGGCGCGCGGGCGCTGCTCGAGTTCCTCGCATCCGAGCCCTCCTACGCGCATCTGGCGTGCGTCGACATGCTGATCGCCTACCCCCAAGTGGCCGATCGGCTGGAGGAGGCGAACGCCTTCTACACGCAGCTGCTCAGCCTCAGGGTCGGTAAAGACGCCCCCTCGCTACGGGCGGGGCTGATCGTCGGCGAGGCGACCGTGGGCGGCGTGTTCGAGCTGCTGCACGATTACATCCTGCGCGGCGACACCAGCAAGCTGGGTGAGCTGGCTGAGCACATCGTCTACATCGCCCTCACTCCGCTGCTGGGCGCCGAGGACGCCTGGGTCGCGGCCAAGGGCGCCTGAGCGCACCCTCGTTCTGAGCTCACCCTCGTGGTGGCATCCGAGTCGGTCTCCCCGCGGTCAAGTTGCCGCTGGCGTCCGTCCTCTGCGTTTCCACGACCTGCGCCACGTTCGGCTCGCTGCTGGCTGTTGCCGGCGTGGACGTAGTGACATCAAGGCGGCGTTGGGTCACAGCGCCCTCGCCGCCACCGGGCGCTACCTACACGCCCGGCCCGCGAGTGAGCAGGCGCAGGTGTTCACCCGGGCCTTCGCTCCCATCACGCCAATCGATGCCGCTGAATTTCCGTCTGACTTCTGTTTTGCTTCTGTTTTTTGCTACAGTAAGGACATGAGCTTGGCTTACGCAGACGAGGCAATCAAGATCAGGCAGCTCGCGCCGCTGACCGAGCGCGACATCGCGCGCGCGACCGGGGCGGGCGTCTCGACGGTCAGCGCGTGGCTTCACCGCACCCGCGCGCCCACCGGCCGCCGGGCAGAACGACTGGTCGAGCTCTCGGCGATCATCGACCGGCTCGCGGGGGTGCTGGAGGTAGACTACGTGCCGGTGTGGCTGAACCGCCCACTCACAGCGCTCGGGCATCGTAAGCCGATCGACGTGCTCGCCGGCGGCGGCTACGAGGAGCTCTCGCGCATAGTCGCCGTACTCGAATCCCCGACCTTCACGTAGCCCGCCGTAGACGCGCCGGGCGCGACGCGCATGCCGGTCACAGGCTCGTGGCTGCGATGAACGCCCACCCCGGGTCGCGCGCGAAGGCTGCCGCCACAGCCGCCACCACGCCGGACCGGTCCTCCGGCAACGCCTGTCGAATCACCGGACACGTCAACACCGCCGCCCTCCGTGGTCGTTGGGATCTCCACCGTAGCCCGCCGGAGAGGAGGCCAATGGTTCTGCTCTTCTATGGCCTACGCCGGACCAGAACGCTCCCACAAACTGGCCCCGCCACAGCCGCTACCAGATCGCTGATGCCCTCGGTTTGGTACCCAAAAGTGGTACCCAAAGACCAAAGGCCCGTCCCAAAGCGCCGTCCCCAACCCCAAGATCCCCGCAAATGGAGCCCTCCAAAAATGCGCCCGGCGGGAATCGAACCCGCGGCCTGCGGCTTGAAAGACCGCTGCTCTTTGGCTCCCCGAAGAGAACCGTTGACCACTGAGCTACGGGCGCGCGCTGGGGGTATCTAAGCACGCGGCCGTCGCGGTCGCTGCGAGACGCGGCGACTCTGGATCGCAGACGCGCTGCACTCCGCCGGGAGAGGGCCGAGCGCGCGGGCCACGCGGGGGCCAGCTTCTCAACCGTGCGGCCACACTAGGTCGTCCCGGGCGAGTCAGCGCCCCAGCGTGCGCACGAACTGGCGGGCGTGCGCCGGAACCTCGCCGAGGAGAGCCCGCACCTCCTCCAGGCCGGCGCGCAGCTCGGGGTCGCCGACCTCGACCGGGAGCATCGAATCCTGCAGCGTCGCGAGCGCGCCGTCGGCCCTGACCACGCCATCCACCGCGCTGTCGAGGAAGCCCTTGACGCCGTGCGAGGGGGCGCCCGCGGGGGCTGGGCCGAACTGCTGGTCGGGGAGCTCGTGGCGGGCGGCGAAGTCGTTGTAGGTGCGCTGGGCGCGGCCGTAGGCGGCCTGCACGGGCTTGAACAGCTCCTGCTCGAGCCGGTCCGCGCTCTGTTCGTCGAGCTGCTCGTAGGCCTCACCGAGCGCGGCGAGCGCGAAGGCGATCTCGTCGATTGCCTGGGCGACGCTCTCCAGCAGCTGCTCGCGCGCCTGCGTGTTCGTATAGGCCATCACCGCAGGGTATGCACAGATCCGCGCCGTCCGGGGGCTGCAAGCAAAGAACCGCCCACGGACCGTCGCTTGCTCGTCGAACGCGGCGTTGCCCGCCCACCAGACCGTCGCCGCCCGCTTGCGCTAGGAGATCCCTTCCCCGGGCGCGCACGGCTGTTCGCCCGCCTTCAACCCGAGCAAGTCGGCGAGCACGGGGTCGGGCGCGATGCCACAGCCGACCTCGGCGGTGCCGGCGTCGACCACCACCCAGGTGCTCGTGCCGCCGGGCTTGACGGCGAGCACCTCGATGCCCTGGAGCGTCGCCTGGAAGCGCTTGGTCGGCTCGACCCAGGCCGAGGCCCAGGAGGTGCTGACGGTCGAGATCTTCGCGCGCGTGACGCGGTAGCGGTTCGTGGGGATCTTGTCGATGCCGGCGACGGGGGTTGCGCGGATCGCGCGGGTGAGCGCCCTCAGCTGCGCCGAGGTGGCGTTCCTGCTCGCAAGCGCCGTGCCGCTCAGAGCGAACGTTGCGAGGACGGCGAGCGCGACGAGGCGAGCGATCGCGGCGGAGCCGGGGCTGGTACGGCGCTGGGGAAGACGCATGCTCGATCCTTTCTCGATTGCGGCCATTGTACGGGCGCGCTACGCCTCCAGAGATCCGCACGGTGAGATGGGGATCCGCGCAGACCTCGCGCCCAGAAAACCCCGCCCGCCGGGGAGGTACCGCCCCTTAGTAACGGTCCGAAAACCCCGAGATCCCTCCACAGAGGTCGCTGGAACGTGAGCTGAGGGTTTTCGGACAGATTCTCAGTCACCGCCCCTCAGTCGCGCTCGAACCGCAGCAGCTCGTCGGCGCCGCCGCCGTCCTCGGGACCGCTGCCGCCGCCACCCTCGCCCGGATGGACCTTCAGCTCGACGCCGGGTGGGAGCTCGACTTCGATCTCGGCCTCGTGGTCGACGCGCACGACGCACTCGGCCGGGCGGCAGGAGAGCACGTGGCCGCCGCGGGTGCGGTCGGAAGAGAGGAAGTGCAGGTGGCGGCCGGGGATGTTGAGCCGGCCCTCGTGCGCGGGGAAGCAGAAGCCGACGACGACGCCCTCGATCTCGTCTTCGTCGAACACCTGCTGCTCGGCGAGCACGTCCGTGAGCGGCGGGTAGGGCTTGCGCTGGGGGCCGACGGAGCGCAGCCGCACGTGCTCGAAGCGTCCTTCGATCCGCACCGCGGTGCAGCGCGGCGACTGCGGCGCGACCTGGGAGAGCAGCGCGTCGACGTCCTGGGCGACGCCGAGATAGATCTCGACGCCCGGCTGGAAGCTCGTGACGAGCGCGAACGGGCTGCGCCGCTCGGGCTCGGCGGGGTGTACGGAGCCGTCCTGCGCGGCGCGGTAGAGGATCCCGTCGGTGAGCACGAGCTCGCCGTCGAGCGCGTTGAACGTGCCGAGCCCCAGATCGCCGCGGCCGGCGAGCTCGGCGACGGTCACGTCGCCGTCGTAGGCGCCGTGCAGCAGCGCCTCGATCGTCGACACCTGGAACAGCTCGTGCGGTTCGCTGCCGCTGGGCAGCTCGGTGTGGCGCACGGCCTGCACATGGAGCGCGTGGAGCAGGTGAGGGTCGAGCATCGCCGCCTAAGCCTATTGACGTTCCACGCAGAACTGTTCGGTCAGGCAGTCACAGGCCCAGGGCCGGCTTGCCCACCTTCTCACCGCGACAGCTGCGCCTCGCCGGGGACCGCTGTGCGGTGTCGTGCGCGCGCGAGCATCAGCGCCTGGGTGCTCAGCGCGGCGGCCGTCGCGAGCACGAACGCGGCCGCGACGGTCGCTGCCCCCAGCGAGATCGCGAGCGTGAAGCAGAACAGCGCGAACGCGACGAAGCCGCTGAGCATCCCGCGCAATAGGCGGATCGCTTCGTCTGCTCCGCGCTGGCTGTGGGTGAACGTCGCCAGCACCGTCGTGATCACCGGGAACGGCGCGAGCAGCCCGCTGAGCTGGGGTCCGAGCCAGCCCGCCGCGGTCGTCAGCGCCAGCACGAGCGCCAGCGCGCAAACGGCGCGCACCGGCAGATCCCACGCCGGCGCCGGGGCAACCGCACCGCCCCCGGCAGCGTCCGGCTGGCCGGGGAGCAGGAGCAGGCCGGCGGCGAACCCCAGGCACACCAGGCCCACCGCCACGCCGACCGGCAGCGCGATGCCGTCGAGCACGACCGTGACGAGCGCGAACGCGACCCAACCACAGAGCATGCAGACAAACCACGGCGCGCGACTGGCAAGACGGCCGTAGACGAGGACGAACGCCGTCAACGAGAGCAGGCCAAGCAGCGTTCCCGCCGCTGCCTGTCCAGCGAATGCGCGACCGTGCTCGAGCGCGTAGGCGAGCAGAATCGGACCGGCGACGACCGGCAGCCCGCCGACCACTCCGCCGACCCACGGGCCGAAACGCCGCGCGGCTACGGACGCGCCGACGACGAAGATCGGCGCCAGCAGAGCCTTCACGGCGAGCACGAGCACCGGGCGATTATGACCGGCGAGCACGAGCGGGCGCCGCCGCGGGAGCGGAAGCGCATTTCAAAAGCTTTCCGTAAACGAGATTTGCCGACCTTGCCTGTCATTGACGCGTTCGGCACGGCTCGGCGTGCCCGTTGTCAGATTCCGGATGATCGGGATGCACACATTGCAGGCGAGCACCGCATCCGGCAGAAAAGGCTCAGCAGAGCCGAATTCAAGTGCGATTTGGAGCGGGGGATTTGACGCGCTTGGAGCGAGGGATTTGGCGCGCTGGGTACGAGCTCGTTTTATATCCGGCTCGCGCGCGGCGCCTACGGAACAGGCGGCCGAGCTCTTGGCGTGCGGATGTAATGTCTGCGGCCGGCTGGACAAGTGGGTGTTATGAGCGATTCTCGTGAGCGATTCGAGCGGGTCTTCAACGAGTGCTACCGCGCTGTGCATGGCTACGCGGCGCGGCGGGTCGAGCCGGCTGCCGTGCAGGACGTCGTCGCGGAGACGTTCCTGATCGCGTGGCGGCGGTTTGGGGAGCTCGACGGCGAGCCGTTGCCGTGGCTGCTCGGGATCGCGCGGCGGGTCGCTGCCAACCAGCGCCGTGGCGGCGCTCGGCGCGATGCGCTCGCGCGGCGACTGATCGCCGAGCAGCGCCCGGCGCCCGGCGTTGAGGGAAGCGGGGTCGAGGAAGGCGAGGTGGCGCGGATCGGGGATTCGCGGCTACAGATGGCGCTCGCGGGCCTGTCCGAGCACGACCGCGAAGCGTTGCTGCTCGTCGCGTGGGATGGTCTCGACCATCGCACCGCCGCGCGCGCGATGGGCTCGAGCACGGGCGCGTTCACGGTCCGTGTGCACCGCGCGCGGCGGCGGCTCGCGCGCGCGCTCTCCGGCCAGGGAGGCGGCGGCGATCGGCCTGCCGATCTCGATCGGCGCACTGCGGTCGCCAGGCCTTTGACCGTCGAGGCAACCTCCACCGCCGGGGCAACCTCCACCGCCGGGGACCCTTCCACCGTGGGAGACCCCTCCGACTTCGACGCGCCGTCCGCCCCGATCGTCCCCCAGGAAGCGAGGTCCCGATGAGACTCAACAGCAACGACGCGATGGCGCGGCTCACGGCCGCGGACCCCGCCCGCGGGCTCGCGCTCGACACGCACGCGCGGGCGCAGTTGTGGGATCGGATCCTCGCCGGGGAGGCCCCCCGCGAAGCGCTCGACGCGCCCACCCCCTCTCGCCAGCGCCAGCGCCAGCGCCGGCGCCGGCGGACGCGGACGCTCGCGATCGTGCTGCCCGTGCTCTTGGCGCTCGGCGGTGGTGCGCTGGCAGCTGGAATCATCCGCATCGGCTCGCCTGCGAAGCCCGTCCGTGTGTTCTCCAACCCGTCCTTGAACCTCGGGGCGATCGCGCCCGGGACCGTACGAATGCTCCCGATCACCACGCCCGATCCGGCGGGCGGACCGGAATGGGGGATGCGAGTGCTCTCGACCACGCGCGGTCTCGGCTGCGTGCAGATCGGGCGCGTCGTCGATGGCAAGCTCGGCGCGCTCGGCCAGGACGCGGCGTTCGGTGACGACAGTCGCTTTCACGAACTGCCCGTCAACACGCTCTTCGATCCCGGCAGCTGCACCGCCCTCGATGCCAACCACAGGCTGTTCACGAACGTCACCGCCGGCGATCAGCCCGCGAGCGCCTGGCGCGGCGAGCCCGGCGCCAACAGCTGCGTCCCCGCGACCAGCACCCCCTTCCTGCGCTCCCACTTCACGACCTGCCCACAGGCCGACGAGCGCAACCTCTACTACGGTCTGCTCGGCCCCTACGCGAAGAGCGTCACCTACACCCTCGACGGGCAAACCCGCACCCAACCTACCGCCGGTCCCGAGGGCGCCTACCTGATCGTCACCCGCGCTCCCAACGCCCAGCAGCCCGGCTACCTCAACGGCGTGAGCACCCTCAACGGCTCTGCGCCCGCGCCCGTCCCGATCGACGGGCCGATCACCCGGATCGCCTATAGCGACGGCAGCGTCTGCAACCTCAACTCACGCTACACCCCCGGCCCCCCCGAGGAGAGCAATGGCAGAAGCACCGAAGCGAGCAAGAGCAGCGAGGGCACCGGCGCCGCCAGCCCCTGCACGCCTGCGCTGCAGGTACCCGTCGGCTACCTCGTGCCGAGACGGCCGCCCCTCACCGAGGCGCAGGTCACGACGCCGTTGCACACCCGCCTCACTCGCCGAGCGGACGGGCGCTATGAGATCGCGCTCAGCTTCACCTCACGCGTCGCGACCGCCGCCACCCACGGGCACTACCTGCTGCGCGTGCACCAGCCGCAGCCGCCCTACGTCAGGCTCCAGGCCACCCACGGCGCGATCGCCGCCGGGCAGACCGTGACGCTTACGATCGGGGAGACCGGACCCCCATTGCGTCCCGGTCTCGCGCCCGGGATCCTCGACTACGTACAGTCCAGCGAACCCGGGGAAACGCTCGAACCGGGGGTGCGGGTCGGGGAGCTCGCGGTGCGGGTGCCGTAGGCGGACCATCAAAGAACCTCCACGTCCCGGCAACTGCCGTAGCCACCGGGGCACACCCGTGTGGCTACCACGATGGTGCGTGCGGAGCTTGGGCCGCTGATCATGATCGGGAGTCGATCGACCGTCCTGCAAGCACAAGCATTCGAGTAGTCGTCAGTCGTTCGCCGCGCGCGATGACCGTGGCCGTGACCGTCAACGTCAACCTGAGTCCGTGCTCCAACGCCTGCTTGCCGCGCGCATCGAGTGGCGCGACGAGCTTCAACCGGCCCGCCTCGACCTCGGTGCGCACCGCCTGCGCCAGCACGACAGGCACGGGATGCGGGCGGTGACCACTTCGGCCGGTATCGAGCCGCCCACCGAGTTGCACGTCGGGGACAGTGGCTTTGACTTCCACTCGCGTCGCTTCGAGATCCGATTCGAGCCAGATCACCAGCGAGTCGCCGTGTTGGGCCACATGAAGCGCTGGGCCGACGTGCGCCGCGGCTGGGGGGTGCGGAACGGGCGATATGGTAGAGAGCGGCGTCGGGCTGATGGGTGCGGCAATTGGGGAAGGGATACTTGTCGGGGTGTTGGTTTGCCCCGTAGGTTGGGTGCCGGTGGTAAATGTCTGGTCGGCGCCGTAGGTGGTCCCGTACCTGGTGATAGCGACCAAGCGGTAGTGGTAGGCGGTGTATTCCGCAAGGCCGGTGACGACTTGTATCTCTTGGGAAGCACTTTCGCCTGAACCAGCAGGGGATTGGCTGGTGCGCTGGCCATAGGTGTTGCTGGTTCCGTATTCAAAATAGTATTCAGCTGATACCCCACGTGGGTTGATCGCTCCGCTCAGCGTGGCTTCGTCGTAGCCCACCGATGCCGGCGCACCTGTTTCCACCACCGGTTCTTGGTCGGTCGAGAAAGTCTGGTCGGCACCGTAACTTGCTCCATAGCTGTTGGTTGCGACGATCCGATAGTGATAGACCGTGTCCGGAGTGATACCGCTGAGGACCTCTTCGTTTATTTCCGCGTGTTCTTCACCGCGCGCTTTCCGTTCGGGGGTCAGCTGTCCGTATGAGGTCGTCGTGCCGTACTCGAAATAATAATTGGTGGCGACGTGTTTTCCATAAACACTACCCATGAGATCAGCGCTGGTATAACCGATATTCGCCGCCGGCAAAGTGTCCACGGTAGGTTTTCCGCCGTGCGTTTCGAACTCACTGTCTTTACCCATCGTCGTCCCATGAGCATTTGTTGCAACGATCCTGAAGTGATAGAGCGTGCCCGGTTCAAGATCTTCGAGCTGGACGCTCACCCCTTCAAAGACATCGCCTGACCCGGCGCTGACTTCTTCCGTTCTCGTCCCATACGCTTCAGTTGGGCCATATTCGAACCAATACTTGGTTTCTATGCCACCGGGCTGTATCTGACCGCCCAATCCCGCGGACGAGGACAACACGACTTTTGCGTTCTCGCCACGGACTTCGGGGTCGTAGGTTATGGAGAATTCATGGTCCACCCCGTCGAAGGTGCCGTTGCTACTCCGCACCACCACCCGCCAGTGATACGGAGTGTTGTGCTGCAGTCCGGATATCGTGGTGTTCACTTCGACAGCACCCCAGGTAGCCGCGACGGGCGCTTCGGCGGTCCTGTGGCCATAGGCGGTGCTTGTTCCGTATTCGAAGTAATAGTGCGCTTCGAGGTCGCACGGGTAGATGGATGTTTCGAGCTTCTCGGATTCTTTCGTCAGGTTCGTCGAGCCTTCCGGTGAGGGAACTTCGATCGACCGCTGGGCGTATGGGCCGATGGGCACGGATTCAGGGTTGGGGTCTTCGACCTCGCACGCATCCTTGGAGTCGTCCCACAGCTGGGCGACCAGCGCTCCGTCAGCCATGCGCGCCGGCCCCAGGGCACTGCAGACGTCTGCGATCTCAGTGTCGCCGCTGTCCGCGCGGGTCCAGCCCGATCCGCCGTCCGGATCGGTGACGCTCTCGGCGTACTCGTGAGTGAGACTCTCCGTGAGAGGACCGCAGCCCGGAGCCCCTTCGGTGTCCAAGAGCACGGCAATCGACGGCGCGGGCGCCGAAGTGCTCCCCACTGCTTCATGGAATCCACACGTGTCGTCTTCTATTCCGGCCGTCCCGGGCGCAGGCAGGACCGCATAGATGGCGTTGTCATCGTCCAGGCCACCGGTATGTTCTATAGCTTCCCGTCCCTCCTGGGCGGCTAGGCGACCTGTGACCTTCGTGGTGATTTCTCGCCGGTCATAGTATTTGTCGACGACCGGCGAATCCAGCAGATTCGGGGATATCGGACCGTCGAGTCCGCTGTACTGCGTCAGGATCTTCTGATACCCCGAGCCGGTCAGTCCCTCTGCCGCTGCTTCCAGTTCGTGCTCCAACCCCGACGAGCTCGACCAACCCGACCCCCAAAAGACGAGCACGAGGCGCGGTTCGTTCTCGACCGGCCCGCCGTAGTAGTGCATCGAGTCGGCCGACAACGCGGCCGGGCTTGCCTTGGCGTTTGACGCGACCGTCTCGGCGTTTGACGTGACCGTCTCGGCGTTTGACGCGACCCGATCAGCGCCAGCCAGGCGGGGATTCTGCGGTTCAGCCGGGTCGAAGTGCACCCGCTTGCCCTTGGCCCACGCGGGCACCGGCACGCCGGGCGGCAACCCGTCGGTAGCCGAAGCGACCGCGGCGCTCTGCGCGAGCACCCACACCATGGCGAGCGCGAGCACCAACGCGAACAGTCCCCAGCGCGCCGGTAGGAGCCCTCTACGCAGCCCGACCGCCGCTTGCCGGTCAGGTGCCTCGACATCCCATCCTCCCCGCTCAGCCACGCAAACCGTCCTCGAGGTCAGTCAACACGACTTCAAGCTCGCTTCCGTGAGCATACGCCGGAAAGATATCGGGCGTGTCCTGTTCGGCTCAGGCGGCCACAGGAGGGAGAGGGCGTGCCGTTCCTGCGCGGCGAGCAGGGCGCACATCGGCTCGTCAACCGCACCGAGGAGGCCGTGCGGTTCCTGGCACAAACGGGCACAAACAGAGATTTTGGGGCTCCAGCGGCCTCCTCGCGCTTGGCGAGGCCGACTCAAAACCCACGATTTTGCAGGCACTTCCTCGAGTGGAGCTAGGGGGACTCGAACCCCCGACCTCCTGGGTGCGATGCCAGGTGGTCGGGCAGCGAATCCCGCTCAACCATGCGGGATACCGGCGATCTGCGCGACCTGAATTACCCGTGCTTTGGGGTGTTTACGGGCGATTGGGCCCACCGCGTGGGGCAGGTGGGCCAAACAATTGTCAGGGTCTCTGCTCCCAAGGCAGCCAGCTCCGCAGCGCCACGGGGCAATGCGACTGTGGCGCCGAACCCGCCGTGGACCCTGGGCCCCCGTTCAGGACCCCGCTTGGCGGCGTCTATTTGCGCTGGTCCGATGGCACGTTGGCGACCCCCCATCCACGGGTGGGGTCCAGCTGCCGGGGCAGCGCCTCGAGGAATACGCGGCGGGCGAGGGGCGAGCGGAAGTAATGGTGGCGCAGCCCAAACAGCCAGTGCCCGGCGAGCCACGCGAGACTGCCGAGCACGGTCGCCAGCGCCGCCGAGGGCGAGCCGGTCGCAGCGGTGCTCAACAGCCCTACGGCAACCATGAGGACGCCGCCGACTCTCAGCACGACCCCGCCCAGCAGCCAGATACCGAGGGCGACGAGCACGCCCGTCGCGAGCAAGCTGAGCAGCCCGGTCATCGCGCGACCTCGTTCTCGGCGGGAGCCATCGCCCGCTTGGCGGTGCAGATCGTCTCGGACTGCTCGGTCGTAGGCATGGCGCGTCCTCTCTCGGTCGGCTGATCTGGCGTCGGCCCAACGTCTACCTCGATCCGGCGGGAAGTTCAAGTCCGCTCGCCGAGATGGCATGTAGCGACCATCCCAGGCGCCACTGCGGCGAGCGGGAACGTGCGTGAGCGGGCCGCACAACCTGACGCGAGCCTGTCTCGATCCGTGTCCGCGCGCGTGTGCGGGTCTCTCGGGCGAGGTGACGGGAGCCTTGCGGGCATTGCTCGCGATGGACTTGAGCTTTTGCGCGGATCGAGCTACCACGTCCACGTCCAACGCCGAGCAAGGCGCCAAAATCAAAGGAGATTCACGATGAGCAACAGCAAACAGACCACCGAGAAGCCCGCCTCCGAGCAGGCGATCCTGAAGGCCCTGGCAGCCAACCCGGACGCGACCGCAGCGGAGGTGGCGGTCACCGCTGGCGTCGGCCGGTCGACCGCGAGCAAGGCGCTCGCGCGACTGGCGAGCGCGGGGAAGGTGCGCCGCTCCGAGGGCGGGCGCGAAGGGGCCCGCCGGCTGCCCGACCGTTTCTCATTGGTTTCCACGAAGCCCAAGGCAAAGACAGCCAAGTCCAAGGTCACGAAGGTGCCGGCCGCCGCCGGAGAGCGCCTGAAACCTGGGCAGCTCGACGGTCTCGTGCTTGCCTTCCTGAAGGAGAACGCCAGCAGCGGCCCGCACGGGCCGACGACCGTCGCGCGGTCGCTGGAGCGCTCCAGCGGCGCGATCGGGAATTGCCTCGTCCGTCTGGCGAAGACCAAGCAGGTGAGCCAGGACAGCGAGACGCCCCGCCGCTACAGCCTCGCAGCCTGACCAGGAAGCCCGCGCGCGGGGCTGCTCGCCTCGATGAGAGGAGGTGGGGGAGCCCCGCGCACGGCCGGCACAGCGTCCGCGTTGTGCGTGTCGAAGGGGACGTGCTCACGAACTCAGCAAGCGGGCCGGAGCGTTGGGTGGGCATACAATCGGGCCCAATGCAGGTTTGGGAGCTTGATCGTCTGCGTGTCGCGGCGCACCATCCGCAGATCCTGCGATCCGATGACGACGCCAACCGCGTCATCGCGCTGCTGCTGCCCCAGGGGGAGGTCTTGCAAGAGCACCAGATCCACGAGCATGCACTCGTGTTCGTCGTGCGGGGCGAGCTGCTGGTGAGCGCCGGCGCCAACGAGCGCACCCTGTCCGCGCCGAGCCTGATCCACTTCGCACCAGGGGAGCGTCACGAAGTGCGCGCGATCAGCGAGTGCCAACTCGTGCTCTGCCTCGCGCCCTGGCCCGGCCCCGGGCACCCCAGCCAACCCGCCGCTGCGGCGTAAGTCGCTATCGCCGCGGTAGCAGCAGGGACGGCTCGGCCGGGTATACGGATTTGCCTTTCACCCGGAACGGCGCCATCAACAGCTCAAGAACCGATCGCTTGCCGCGCGGTGGCTGCGGGATCTTGAGTCGCACTGCAGTCGCGCTGAGACGAATCGTGCGCTTGAAGGACACCTCGTCGGGGTGAACACCACACTCGACGATTGGGCAGTGAAGCATCTGGGCCGTGACGTTGCGGCCGATCGCTAGGCCCGTGGCCACAATCGTGAGTACGCGGCCCTTCAAGGTCGGAGTAAACGCCCCCGTTTCGATGCCCGCGAATTGCGCGGCCTTTTCGTCGGCTTCGATCAGCCCATTCAGATCAGTGGCCGCCGTCTTGAACTGCACTGTCTGCGTGCTGCTGACTCCCTGGCCGTTCTGCCAAGTCGCGGTCATTACATAGGTTGTGTCGGGCTTGAACTTCGTTGTGGGCACGACATAGCTTGCGGTGAAGCCAAACGTCGCGCTTGGGACAAATCCGGGGGCGCTCGGGGGGGCGGGACTTTCCGGCGTGATGTCCTTGGTCGAAACGGTGCTCCCGGTTGCGCTCGTGAGCGTTGCGTTTTGGAGCTTCGCGTCGGTGCCCTCCGCGAAGAGGATAATCGCGGGCGCGCTGTATTCGGTCCTCAGACCGGCAGCCTGTTGCGGCGAATAGGGCTCCTCGCCGGTGTTCTGCGCGATCGGTACGTTGGTCGCGCCGGGGCCGGGAACGGAAAAGAAGGTCGGTGTTGTAAAGGTTCGCGAGCCGCCGGTTCCCATGCAGGCGGCGCTTGCGGTTGCTCCGTACCAGGCCGTCGTGGCAGTGGGATTCATGAGGCCCGCCAGGTGAATCGCCGCACCCGACCACGGATTGAACAGAGGCCCCCAAAGTGTGCCAACGGTGAACTTGGTTCCCGGTTCGCCATCCAGATCGGAGGACGCTGCGGCTTCGTTTCCCTCCGCGGTGTAGCCGGGCTGACTCGGCAACTCTTCGTGAGGGTACTGGCCCTTCGCAGGCCGGTACACCGTCGCCCAGCTCAGACATCCACTGCTGAGTGTAGGTTCTTCCACGAGGTCGCCCGGGATGCCGTTTGCGATGCGCTGCTGGTTGAGCAGCGTGATCGCCTGCGGAGCCGTCAGCACAGGAAGATGAACGCTGCCGTTCGGTTCGGGCGCAAGGTTCGCGGTCGCCGGGCGAAACCGGCCTGAGCTGGCCATCGCAACCGTGGGGAGAGCCGCTATCGCCACGCCGGCAGCCGAGACCACGAGCATGCGAGTCCCAAGAGACCATCGCACAGGACTACGCCATTTGGTCATCATCATCGCCCGAAACCATACTGAACACCCGATGCGTCAGCACGGCGCTCACACGCTCTCGAAGCTTCAAGGACTACCGGGGGCGCGTGGAGAATCCCAGGCAAATGAGGCAGAGGTCAGCTAGCGCCCCGACATCCTTACCGGCACGGACACCGGGCAACGGCACCCAGCCGGACCGGCGGTAATGATCTACCGGGATGACTGATCACGACGCTGTGCTGTTCGACCTTGACGGCGTACTCGTCGACTCGCGGACACCGTTCGCACGTAGCGTCAACAGCGCGCTCACCGCGCACGGTTTGACACCGAGGCCGGAGGACGAACTCCACCAGTACCTCGGTCCTCCCCTGCACCGGACATTCCAGGCGCTGGCGGGTGAGCAATCGCTTGTTCAGCCGTGTGTCGATGCCTATCGCGCGCGCTACCGCGAGATGGCCACGAGCGAGACGACCATATTCCCCGGCATCCGCGAGATCCTCGACGGGCTCGTAGACCAAGTGCCGCTGATCGTCGCCACCTCCAAGCCACGTGCGCTGGCCGAGCCATTGCTTGACGCTCTGAACCTGCGCCGCTTCTTTGCTGCGGTGGTCGGCCCAGAGCTCGACAGCGAGAACGAGCAAAAGGCCGTGACGATCGGCCGCGCGATGCAGGAGCTCTCGCCCAAAGCCCGGCCGGTCATGGTCGGCGATCGAAAGCACGACATCGTAGCTGCCCACGAGCACCGCCTCCACGCCATCGGCGTTCTATGGGGAATCGGCTCCGAAGAGGAGCTGCGCACCGCCGGAGCCGACACGCTCGCCCACGCCCCCGCCGAGCTCGCAACCCTCCTCGCCCCGTCGAAGTAAACGGCGCCATACATTTACGCCTCCCGCGACATAGGCCAGGCGCCGCGTTGACAAGCCAGCACGTGATCGGCGCGAGCGCTGCGGCAGGTGATCAGCTTCGACCGGGTTGGGGCTCTTGATCCGTGATTGGACTTGAGATCCCTCGCGGATCGAGCTAAACGTTCAGCATCCAAATCAAACATCGGCCGGACGGGTGTTGACGCACCCGCCCGGCCTGTGGACACCGAAGAAGCCTCCTTCGATGCCACGCACGACACCGTAGCCTCCCCTGGCTGCGAGTGATCGGGTCATGGCTTTGTCGGTGGTCTTCTTTTGGCCGATCGAAGGGAGTCCCATGACCGAGCATCACCAACCAAGCGCCGATTCTCGGCGCGTCGAGCGTGCCATCGTCCTGCAACTCCTGCGTGACGATCACGGCGGGCAGTGGTCAGTCGCCGAGCTTGAAACCGAGCTCGGCGACTTTGTGCCCTTGGCGCTGAACGACGCCATTGCGCACCTCGAGCGCCAAGGCGTCGCGATGGTTGAGGGAGAGGACGTCCAGGCGTCGCCGGCTGTCAGGCGGCTTGACGAGCTGGGGCTGGTGGGCGTATGACTGCCACGCTCGTCGTTCCCCGCCGAGATGATCAGATACCTGCGTGACGGCTTACTCGGAAGGATCATTGACGCCGACACAAATGTCAGCGACGCCGGGACGCATACCGAGAAGATGAGCAAGCCCGGGTGATATCGAGAGCCCTGACGTACCTCGATCGTCATCGCGTGTCGTTGGAGCTGATCGGCTGGGAAGACACCGACCCCCAGAGCGACGTCCCGATCGACCTGCAAGAGCATCGCGAGGCGATCCTGGAGGCGTTGTGGTCAGCGTTGAACTACGGCGATGATGATCTGCGGGAAGGGATGCTAGTCGAGGCCGAACGGGCCGAGGCCGGCGAACCACCGCGAGACGAGACACTCACCGAGCGCGTGCTCGCGCTACGCGCGTGGGCTGCGGCCATCGAAGCGCAAGCCAGTGCCCTGGCGCCCAGCCGCCCTCCGGTGACCGTCTACTCCTCGGCGGAGGTTGGCCGGGCCGTGCGCGCGAGACGCCGCAATCTGGAACTGCCAAAGAAGCACCTCGCTGAGCTGACCGGCCTCAACCGAACCGCAGTAAGCGAATTGGAGCGGGACGGTAACGCGCATTGGAACTCGCGCTGCTCATCCTCAACGTCCTCGGCCTGCACGCCGAGCTTCAACCGAGGAGGCCATCGTCAGGCGCGATCCTCGTCGTACCAACCGCGATGGTGGACTCTCAGCGTGAGAGCCTGCATTGCGAGCTTGGCAAAGCGGGCGAGGAGATCTCGGCCGCCTCGTTCCGGACGGATCGCCTCGAGCATCCCAAGTGCTACGAGGAGCTCTTGCGCACCTCGACCGCGCTCGTGCGCTGCTGGACCAGATCGGCTGGAAGCAGCAGCCGCGCGAAGTCCGCCTCGATCTGCGTGAGCGCCGGCAAGCAATCCTGAAGGCGCTACGCCTGGAAGCACTGGTAGTGGAAGACCAGCTACACGACGCGACGGGCGCAGACGCCGAGCGTACCGAGCGAGGCGAGCCGTCGCGACACACAACGCAGGCTCGGCGAGCGGCGGCTCTACGAGAGTTCGTCACGTACGTCGAAGCCCAAGCGAGCGCTTATGAATGAGCCGACTGCCAGTGATCGTTTACTCCCGACAGGACTCCGCTAGCGGCTGCCGTCACGCAAAGCGCAAACGCCATCGCCAGTCATCAGACGGTCATGCGCTGGCGTCACGCTCTAGGTCTTCGGCCCGCTCTATCCCCTTCGGCGAAAAGCCCCACGTGTTGTCCTCTACTTCCACATATCCGGCCTCGATGAGCGCCGGGAGTAGCTCCTCTGTCTTCGCAAACACCTCATAGTGCGATCCTGGAGAGAGAGCTCCCACGCGCGAAGTGGCCCGCCCCCGTTCTTGTGGACAAGTAAATCTCGGTCAACGTCATTCATGACCATAAATACCATGTTAGAAGATCGCCCGAATATGCCTAGCGCCGATACCAGGGCGCATCGGCCGCCTATGTTCCGGCGGTGCGCTCCAGCTCTTCGGCCCGCGCGACTCCCTTGGGCGTCAAGCCCCATCGGTCTTCCTGCGCCTCGACATACCCGGCAGCGACGAGTGTTGGGAGCAGCTCCTCGATCTCCGCAAACACCTCATCGGTGAAATCACCGTCAAAAATCTCCCACGCGCGGAGCAAGTCCCTATCTGCGATATCCAAAGCCATAGGCATCATAATAGCATCCATCAAGCGTCGAACAAAGCATGTTCAGGGGCCTTTCTAGCTAGGTGCGCTTTCTTGGTGGGTTTCCGCCAGCTTTCTTGAACGCCTTGCGCTCGGCCGCAGTAAGATCTTTCCACCATTCCTGCCATTGCTTGACGCGAGATGGATTGTGACCTCTTCCGAGCAACTGTTCCGATTCACTTCGGAGCTGGCCTCCGGTGCGGGCTTCGGATGCGCATTCGTTCTCTTCTCTGACCTGTTGTTCGCCTTCGTCGTTGGCGCCTTCGTCTTCGTTGACCGCGTTCCACACGCTTTCGATGCCCTGTTCGGCGCTTTCTACGCTGTGGCTGATTGCTTCTTCCGCCCCTGGGGACGGACCACAGAGCGGGGCGTAGCATGGGACGCCGCCTTCACCGAGCCCTTCCGCCGTCGAGGAGAGACCAGTCGGGTCCGTGTTATTCAGCGGGCTGTCGCCCCCGTAGTTGTAAGGCGCACGCGTGAGAGCCACGATCGGATCAACGGTGAGGAACTGTGCGGTCGCTGGATCATAGACCCGGTTGCGCAGATAGACGAGCCCTGTGTCCGAACTCGTCAGCTGGCCGTCGTAGCCGAGCGGCGTGGTCGAGGCGCCTTCGCAGGTCGGGGCTCCATAGGCGCTGTAGGTGCATTTGCCGGTGACGGTCCCGGTTGAGCCGGTCAGGAGGCGTGTGGAGCCCTGCTGATCGTGGTGGAGGTAGGTCACGGTGCCGCCGCTCGAAATCTGCTCGATCGGTAGCCCGTTTGGTCCTTGGATGTAGCTGTTTGTGCCGTCGGCGAGAATCAGCGGAAGTTCTTCCGTCATGTCCCAAGCAAGATAGCTGGTCGTGCCAGAGATGGTCTGCGACGTGCGTAGGTCTTCGCCGTTGTAGGCGTAACCGTCTTCGATCTTGGGTACCGATTCTTTTTCGGGCCGTTCGATCGAGGTGAGGTTCCCAGCCTGGTCGTAGCCGTAGGTGGTCGCCCCGCCTTTTTCGGGCGTCGCTTTTGTGCGCTCACCCAGTTCGTCGTAGGAGTACGTCACGCCGGTGCCTTTTTCGAGCTCGTCGCCTTCGTTGTAGGTGTTGGTGCTAGAGCCCTCCGTTGTGGGGTTGTTGGCAGCGTCGTATTTATATTCTGTCCCCGATTTCGTAAGACGATTGTTTTCGTCATACGTGTTTTCCGTCACTTCTGCGCCGGGTAGACCTTTGGAGGTGGTCTTTTTCACCTGCCCATCACTATCGCGGGTATAGACAAGCGATGCCAATGTTTCTGTGCTTTTCTTCATTTTTACTTCGCCCATCTGATCGGCGTCGTTGTATGCGTATGTGTCTTCGTCTTTGGTTTCGCTGGGGAACGTCTCCTTTTCGAGCTCAGAGTCGGCGTTATAGGAGAATTTCGTTATCTTTGAGTTCCAGTCTGTGACCTTTTCAAGACGCCCATCTTTGTCGTAAGCGCGTTCGACGGCTTTAGTGTTTGGGTAGGTGATCTTGGTCTGTTGATTACCGAGGTTGTATTCGTACTTGACAACTTCTTTATGCCCGTTTTCGCTTTCGGTCATCCGGTCGAGCTGGTCAAGGGTGTACGTGGTCGTGCCCGTCCCATCGGTCATCTTTGTGCGGTCGCCGTCTTTGTTGTATTCGTATTTGATCGTCGCTGGTTTGCCGCTGGAATAGCTGACTTCTTCGAGACGGTTCGCCGGATCGTATTTATATGTGGTCGTGCGTTTGGCTGGGTCGGTGAGCTTGACGAGGTTGCCCGCTTTGTCGTATTCCTTGAGCGTTACCTTACCGAGCGGGTTGACGACTTCTTCGACCTCCTCGAGGGCGTTGCGTACGTATTTGGTGACGTGTTTGTTGCCGTCCGTTTGGCTTTTGATCTGCCCCATCGAGTCGTATTCTGTTTCGGTGACAGTTTTGTTGGGTTCTTCTGTCTTGGTCAGCTCATTGTCCGCATCGTAGGTGTATTTCGTTTTGTGCGAGTTGCCATCGATCACTGTTTCCACGTTGCCGTCTCCGTCATACGTGTATTTCGTGGTATGTCCGAGGGGATCGGTGATCTTCAGCGGACGGCCCTGTTCGTCGCGTTCGGTTTTGGTCGTGAATTCGCTGGCTTTCGCGCCTGAAGCGTTCCCGCGGGGGCTGACTTCTGCGGTCTTCTGGGAGTCTTCGTTGTATTCCCAGGTGCGCTTGTTGCTTTCGGGGTCTGTTTCGGCCTTGCGGTCCCCGTAGGAGTCGTATTCGTATTTCCACGTGCGTTCCAGCGGGTTCGTCATGCTTTCGACTTCGCCGTCGGCGTCGTATTTGTAGGTGGTCTTCTGTGTCGTGCTACCCGGGGCGGGACGTTCGATCACTTCGGGGTCACCGGCGCTGTTGCGTTTGATCGTTGTGGTCTCGCCGTCCGGCGTCGTTTCGGTTTCTATGTCGTGTTTGCTGTCGTATTTCCATTTGGTTTCATCGCTGTCGGCGTTCTTTTCGCTCGTGCGGTTTCCTTCGGAGTCGTAGCTGTATTCGGTCTTGTGTTTATTGGGGTCGGTCACAGCTACCAGCTCGTCGGCCCCGTTATATTCGTAAGCGGTAGTCGCCGCGATGGATGTCCCGTATGCGTGCGTGACGCTCGTTGGCGAGCCGTATTCATTGAACTGCTCGACCGTAGTCGCGTTGTTTGGTTCGGTGATCGTCGTTTCGGTGCCTGTTTCGGTTGTGGCGTATTTCCAGGTGCGTTTGCGTGAAAGCGCATCGGTTTGAGAGCTAACCTGGTGGGCTCCGTTGTATTCGATGGCGGTGGCGTGTTCGCGCCCGTCCGTTGCAGATGTCAGCTCATGTTCAGTGTTATATTTGTATTTCCAGCGGGCTTTCACTTCGCCCGGCAGCGTCACGGTCGCGAGGTTCCCCGATTCATACGTGTATTTGACGGTATGACCCATCGGGTCTTTGACGCTTTCGACCTCACCACTACCGTTGTATTTGAAGGTGAGTTTGCGCCCGGCACCGTCGGTCGCTGTTTCAAGTTGTTTTTCGGCGTTGTACGCAAGCGTGACTGCGTTACCATTACGATCCGTTTCCTTTGTTAGTCGTCCTTCGCTGTTAAATTCTAGCTTGGTCTGGTCTGGCAACGTGAAAACGTATCCGCCGCCTTCACTGGCGAGCTTGCCCTGAACCAAACCGGCAGGCGCAGTCCAGCTTTCTCCCGAATGAGCGAACGTGATCGTACTCCCGTTGGCCTGATAAACAGTCGCGAATGCCCCTGATTCTTTGAGTTCCAGATGCGCACTGTAGGAACCTGTCCATCCAAACCCAAACGGCCCTGCCGTGGCCTGTTTGACCGCGAGAAGCGAGTTGTACGTCAAAGCCTGTCGCAACCCTGGCCCTCGGCCACCGACGGACAGATCGGTCTCTGTCTGAACCTCATCGCCCGTAGCGCAATTCACTGGTTTACCGGCTCGACAGTTTTTACGCCCTGGCTCACCCGGACTATTTGGCCCAAGCATTTCGCCTTCTTTTTCTTCCACTTCACGAGCTTTGGTCGAGAACAGACCTTCGATCCGTTCGCGAGCGGACGCTTCTTCGCTAATCGTCTTTAGATTTGCTTCGTTGAGCGCAGACGGCGGGGATTTAGGCAAGGTCACTGGCGTTGCTTTAGGCCGTGCAGGTAGACCGTGTTCCACGTTATTGTTTTCGACATACGAATCAAACAAATTGGGGGCGGGAACGCCGATCGGCACGCACGTTTTCGCTTCTTCACACGTCAGGATTTTTTTCCAGAAAAAAGCCTCCCCAACCGTAAAACCCTTCTCTGCGTATTCTGGGAAATTGCCAAACTGGACTGTGCGTTCAAATTCTGTGAACCCCGACGGGAAATAAAGTTCACCTTTTCCTGGGTGTTCTCTACGGTAGGGGGAGCAACCGTACAGTTCACCTTCTTTTTCCGAACAGTACTGTTCCCCGTATTCTACCAAGCGGGCATATTTAGAGCCCCAATACTTGACATAATATCCGGGCGGCAGTTCCGTAGATCCTTTTACGCAGCTCGAACTGCCGTGCAAGCATTCATTTGTTTCTTCTTTAAAAGGTACCAGGGCTGGAACTAGCGTCTCGGAGTCACTTTCGACAGATTTCGATTCTTCTGGGTCAAGCGGACTCCATGCAGGCACTTCAAAAAGTTGGTCAAGCCCGTTGCCCAGTTCAACGGCAAGGATATACGACCTTTCATTACTAAGGCCCACGCCAGCAATTACCGATGCTCCTACACCTTCCGGCAGCGTTTTGCTATCTTCCCCAGAGCGGTCAAGACCTGTCTGTACCGCTCGGGCGATAGAAGTACGTTCTTCGCGAGCGGCGTGGACGCCTTCTTGAGCATCTTCGGCATTAATTTTCGAGACGCCTTCGACTGGTGTTTCCCCGGCGGCCTCCTCAGCGGCGCAGTGTTCTTCCACACCCATACACTCCCCTACAGACTGGACCTCTTTTTTCCAGACCAACCATTCTGTAGCTGTCCAACTCTTAATCAGTTCCCCGCCACTGGTCTTGAGATAATGGGTGCTACCTTCGGTCGTCCACACGTCCGCAGCAGAAGCCGTCACTGCGCCAAAGGCCAGGAGTCCCGCTCCACAACACAAAAAGAGAGCCAACAGACGGGCAGGCCGCAGCGCCAACGACGCCTTCCGGACTGCTGTCAAGAGATCAATCACCGTCTGCATAGAACCGGCTCGCCTGAGCATGCGCACCCTTTCGTAGGTTCGTGTCGCGTTGGTAGGTTCGTGTCGCGTTGAGTAGCTTTGCGAAGGATTGCGCGTAGTCAATCGGTTTCCAGGGTGCCAATGTGGTCGCCCCAGGATGCCAATGTGGACGATTTCGGCTGCTTGGGCAGGGAGCGGAAACCGCCGTTGCTGCACCCTCGGGGCGACCATCAGGCGCGATGTTCGTCGAGTTCCTCCAACCGGAGAGCCATATCCAGCTCCGATAGGCCTGCGCGTACAGACCGGCCGATCAGCTGCTCGGCTTTCTGGACGCGGTCCGCGACCGTGTGCCGGCCGACGCCGGCCTTGGATTCTGCTGACGTGGCGCTGCATCCCGCATCTATGTACGCTCGCAGCGTCTTACGCAGCGCCATGCCGCCGTCCTTCTCGCCACGGAGCGGCGCCAGGTATTTCTGCTTGAGCGAGCTCACCATCGTGTCGTTTCGCAGCGCTGCGGCCAGAAGCAGGACGTCGGCATACCACGTGAGCCGTTGGGGCAGATGGATCGCGACGCCCCGTGCTTCACGGGCCTGATGATGCGTCAGGCGCCAGCCCTTGACCCCTACGCCCGGTTCGCCAAACGCAAGCTGCACGTTCGTGTCCCGGCCGCGCGAGAGCATGCGCCCCAGATCCGCGGTCTTGATTGGACTCGACCTCCCAAGCCACGCCCAGACACTTTCGCCGTGGTTGACCAGCAGCAATTCGCAACCAAGGGCCGCTTTGAGGTCTCGTAGCGTCCGCGTTGCGCTCGTGCCGGTGGCCACGATGCCAAGGTGCCACGCGTCCAACTCGTAGCCAAGCCGGCCGGTCTCAGCCAGATCGGCATGGACTCCGGTCAGTAGCCTGCGTACGAGATCCTCACGTTGCTGCTCGTCTGGGCGCGCCGCGTGCCCGCGCTCGTGCGCGCGGGCTATCGATTGCTTCGGGCGCGGCGGAGAACTATCGCTTGACAACGGACATCATCGAGTCGGTGCCCACGCGATCTCGGAGCGTTGCAGCTCATCCTCCAACAAGAGGCGCACGTCCTGCAGCCACTTGATCTTTGCATGCCACTCCACGACCTCACCGTGCATCACGATCAACTGCACCTTCTGCGCCCAATCACTCGCGCCAGCGCCATTCCGTGCGGCTCGCGCTCTCTGGTGCGAACTCTGAAGCTGCTGTAAGCAGCACATCTCGGCCTCGCGGACGACCTCGATCATGTCGGGTACGTCCTCCGACCTCAAGTGCGCGATGCGACTGTGAAGCTCATACCGCACGGACGGCATCGACGCCGACGCCATCACTAGGCGCCTGAAGTGCCCGACACCGATCTGCTCACTCATAGGCACACCTACCTCGCGACGCCTCCGGAGCGCTCCACCAGACCCAACCACCCGCTCCTCCCCGCGTCTTCGCTTCACAGCCCATCCTCACGGCGATGACCCAACCTCGCGGAGATACGGTCGGCCGTGGAACCCAGACGCGGGCCGAGCGCATCGACCAGCTCCTTCCGCGAGATCACCGCTGAGGGCATAACGATGCCCAGGGCGGCTACGACCTTGCCCGCCTCACCGCATACCGGCGCGGCGATCGCGCGCAGACCCGGCGCGAGCTCTTCGTCGCCGACCGCAAGACCCGCCGTCGGCACCCGCTCCAGCTCTTGATACAGCTCGCTCTTGCTGGTGGTCGTGTTCGGGCCGCGCTTGGTGAGATTGCCAATCCCCGCGATCCGCTCCTGACGCTCGTCCTCGGGTAGGTACGCGAGCAGCACCTTGCCCATTGCCGTGCAGTACGCCGGCAGGCGCGACCCACGGGACAGCCTGAGATCAACCACCTTCCCCTGCCCGCCCCGAAAGCCACGAACACGATCGACCAACACGATCTCCGTGTCGTTCAGCACCGCCAAGCTCACGGTGTAGCCACTGGCCCGGCGCAAGTCCTCCAGGTACGGATGCGCGTCCTCGCGCATCCCCATCGCATCGAGCGCAGACAGACCGAGGTTGATCGCGCGCGGCGCAAGACGGTACTTGCGCGATTCGCCCTGCTCAAGGTAGCCCAGCGCAACGAGCGTGATCACATAGCGGTGGGTGGTGGAACGGCTCATCTCGAGCTCGTCGGCGATGTCGGCGATCCCGAGCATGGGTTGCTCGGACGTGAAGCAGCCGAGAATCGCAAGGCCCCTGATCAAGGACTTTGAGTAGGTCGGTCCGCTCATCTCGCCGACTCGATCGCAGCTACGAATGCCCATCTTAGCTTTGGGAATGTTTCCATGTCCACCCCTGGGACCGCAGACCATTGCCGAGATTCAAGAAGTTCGGGCATGTCGTCGCATAGTGACCAGACGCTCAGCTTATGTCAAGCAGGTTGTTTTATTCCGAATATAAAAAGTTTCCAAATGAAATCTAATAGAAAGTTTTGGTTCTAAATAGAAGCCCTGACGTGTGCACGAGACCGGCCGCCGAGCCGCGATCCACGCGTGTGCAGAATGACTTTGGATCCGTCGTGGGGAGCAAGGAGCGCTGTTCTCCAGTGTGGACGCTCAATATGGCCGCCGACTGGTAGGACGCGCCACCTCGACAGCACCTCGCGCAGCACTGTCCGTATCTCCATGAGCGCCAGTCCTCGCCCGGGACAGCGCTTGCGCCCCGCCCCCCAGGGAAGCAACGTGCCCGGCCGAGGTGTCTGGCACAGAAAGCGCTCTGGCGTGAAGGAGTGCGGGTCGGGATAGAGTTCGGGATCGTGGTGCATGAGGTAGATGCAGGCAAGCAGTTGTGTAGGAGGGTGATAGCTCCAACCCCCGATTTCTGTTGGCTGTACGACCACTCGCGGCGGTAGGAAAAGGAAGGTGGGCTTATCTCGCAGCGCCTCTTGGATCGTCGCGTTCATGTACGCCTCGCTCCGCCCCTCATCGATCTCATCGATCAGACGGTCTTGGGCCGCTGGGTTGTGCGCCAGCAACTGAAACGTCCATGCCAGTGTCGAGGCAGTCGTCTCCTGGCCAGCGATGATCACCGACATGAGATTGTCTCGCACTTGCTGGTCTGACTTTGGAGAACTGTCTGGGTTGCATGAGGCCAATAGCAGATCGAGTAGGTTTCCTGCTGAGTTTTCGCGACGACGCTCAGCGATGATCCCCAGGACGAGATCGTCCACCTGTTCACGCTGGTGCAAGAACCTCACCCAAGCCCTGCGCCACCCGGGGAGATGACGGAGTCGCGGCGCTTGCAGCAAAGGAGTCGACATTATTGACAACATGCCCAGCATATGACGACACAACGCCTCATATACCGGCTCCTGACTGGCAATGGAGGTTCTCAACATCACCTTCATCGTCAGCCGATCCAGCAATGGAGTGATCGAGAACGCTTCACCGACTGGCCAGGATGCGATCTCGCTAAGTACGACATCGGAGACGGTATCGGCGTGGCTATCCGTTGCTTGTCTGCGGAATGCTGGCGCTATTGCATCGCGTACGTTCACGTGCTCTTTACCGTCACTTATAACAAACGAGCTTTGCCCGAACAACGGCTCCATGATGGATCCGCCGGCTCCCGAGTACAAGACATCTGGAGATGCAGTGGTGATTGCGTGAATGTCCTGTGGGCTTGAGAGAAACACTAGGGGCGGCATATCGATGGGGTGAATACTGAAGCGATCGTCATATCGAGCTCGGCATCGCTCGACGTATTCGTAGGGCCGCCACCGGCAGGCAAGTGTCTGTAGTGTGCGTGGTAGCGGAGGGAGGTCGGGGCTTTTCTGCCTCTCACTATGCACTGGAAAGAAGGGGTGTATATATCTCACTTTTGTCTCCTTTGTCTATATTGGTTTATTTGTTCTGTTTCTCTTGCCGTAAGGTTCATCACGCAGAGCTTTGGGCGTAGGCGATTCGCCACAACCGCAGGATTGGCAGCAGAGCCTTAGTGAGCGGTCCGCCGGCATTTACGAGCCTGTCGGTAGCGGCGCGCATCGCTTCGGTGCGGGCGCTGTCCTTGGACAGATACATCGCGATCATGCAGGCGACGATCAGCTCGTGTCGCCCACCGTTTGGCAGCGCGTGTGCTTCTGAGAAACTCCGCCGTATCAGCTGGTGTAGACGCTCTGAGGTAAATTGTGGATCCCGGTAATGAACTATGTACCTGTGGTCACCATTAGCGGTGTCTTCGACCTCGTCCACATAGCTGTCAAGCATTGTGGCCGTCGCCGAAATCCAAGGGAAATAGGCATTGCGGGTACGCTCGATGTCTGACTCACCACACGATGGTTCAGCGCTGAGAGCCAGAAGCGCAAATATGGTGAGCGACGCGCTGGCCGCGGCTGTCAGCTCAAACCAGTCGACGTGGAAGCCCTGGTGCTGTTCTTTGACGGCCCACGCACGCAAAGTCTCGTCGCGGCGATCGGGGTCGAGCTCGTGGTTGATGGCCAGCACCCGAGCTCGGGTCGCTTCCTGAAGGAGCACCTCGCGCACACACTCATATGACGGAAGCTGCGCGCAACATTCACGGCAGACCCGCACTATTGCGTTTAAATAGCCACCGTCTTCCTGCCAGGGATGGTGAAGGTAATAGTCAGAGGGGGGACGGCCGGGGTCAAGCGCATCGACCAACGCCATGTGCAACTGCAGCCCATTGGCCAGTCCCCCTGCCTCCGCTCCATGCTCATTGACGTTGTCCAGAAAGTCCCACAGAGCTTGGTAGGCGACGAGTAGCCGCAGCAGCGGCCGACTGCGGGCGCGCGTAACGGTCCAGAACAGCGCGGCCCCGTTGGTGTTTCCACGCTTGCGAGCAAGCGCGTTCAGTGCGTCCTCGCGGATCGCCGGATCAGGGACGCGATGCGCGAGCGCACGCCAAGCGTCCAGCTCACTCGCTACGGCGGGCAACCCCCATACCAATTCGCGAGTTGCTCCACGAGCAAGGACGCCGAGCTGTCGTCGTGAGAGCGGCACGAGTCAGAGGCGCTGCCCGGTGCTGCCCCGCCCATCTCGGTTGGGACAACCGAATGATTTAGCGATATCGTATGTTACCCTAACTTTTGGTAGGGTTGTGCAGGTATGAGTACCCCAGACCAAACGAGCTGGGCGCGTGCGGATATAGCGGCCTGTACAGGCTGCTAGTACGCTGGGCTGACGACCTGGGGAGGCACGCGCGCCACGAGGTACCCCGGCACGGCTGTCACCACTATCGTGACCAGGCTGACGAGCGCGAAAGTTGAGAGCGCGGAAAGCACCTGTACCTGAATGGCGATCGGAAAGCCGGTGACGCCCGCAAGGAAGCGGCTGCCCAGGAACTCGCCGTAGAGACCGACGGCCGCACCGATCAGGCAGCCGCTGACCAGCAGCACCGCGCTCTCGCATAGCAGCCACCGCAACAACACACCGCGGCGATATCCATCGACCTTCATGAACGCGATGAGATCGCGGCGCTGCCAGACCATCGAGCCCATCGCAGCCGTCACAGCAAGCGCCGCGGCGATGAGCAGCAGCAGCCTGATCTGCGTCAGCCGCGAGAGTGCTTGTGAGGCCACCGCATAGTCGCGCTGCTCGCGCTCGTTCAAGGTTTCGACGATGAGACCGCTTCGTGTCCCCAAGGCACGCCGCACCTCAGATCCTACGGTCGCGAACGCAGCGCCGGGCTTGACCTGGATCGCGTACGCACTCGGATCGTCACTCTCCCACGCTGACGCGTAGTCAGTCGCATTCATGACGATCGCGCCTGGTGGCCAGCCAAGATTGGTGGCGATGGCGGCCACACGCAACCTGATCGGGCGGGGGGAAGGCAACTCGAATAGATTGCCGATCTGCAGATGATGTTCGCTGGCCAGCGCTTGCGATAGGACCGCCCAACCTCCCCGACTGACTCGCGAAGCTGCGAGAGTGGGATCGCCGCTGATGATTTGGCTCACGGGAATCAGGTTTGGGCTGCTGGCGGGCGGCGCGAGAACCCATAGGCGGCGCTGTTGCCAGTTCAGTAAGCCGCCACGATAGAGGCCCACAGTCTTGACACCCGGCAGGTCGGCCAGAGCACGCGAGTCGGCATCCTTGAACGACGTCGTGGGGAATGCGCCGGCTTCGCCATTGGGGATCACCCAGACTTGAGCGGCCAGGTCGATGCCACGCGCTGAGGCGTCCAGACCGCTCGCGAGGTTCTTCTGAACCCCCTGGAACTCGACTGCGCCAAAAACGGCAACTGCGGCTGTCGCGGCTATCGCCAGCGATCGAACACGGGTCTGTGAGGTCTGCAACTCGACCACCGCGAGCGTACTGGCTGCACTATTGAAATGCCGCTGCGCGCGGTCGAACAAGATCACGAGTCCGTCGAAGAGCAGCGGCAGCAGGCAAACGAGCGCTACGACCAGCAAGATATTGCCGACGATCTCCCCTTGGCCGTGGACCACTGGAATAATGGTCGTAAAAGCAAGGCACACCAGCCCAAAAGCCACACGGGCAACAGCCCATTTTGGGCCGGTATGTTCGGTGGTGTCCTCCCACAGCAGAGAATGCGAAAGCGCGTCCCGCAATGGCCACAATACTCCCACGACCGCGGCAGCCATACCCGCGCCGACAGCCAGCGCGACGCACTGCCACGTCACGATCCGATCGCTGCCTATGGGGAACGCCGACGACAGATACCCCGGCTCGGAATGAAACGCAGCAACAGAGAGCAGCTCACCCAACGCCAAACCGACCACGCACGCAAGAATCCCCAACAGAAAGGCATCGAACAGCAAAAGCTCAATGACAGTCAACCGAGTAGCACCCTGAAGCCGGACCTCTTCGATCAGCCGACGACGCGAGGGCACAGTAATCAGCATCGCATTCAACGCAAACATGAACCCGACGAGCGCGCTGATCGCCGAGAACAACTCCTCGCTCCTATTCTCCGGCGCCACTGCCACCGCGAACAATTGCGAGTCGTAATCCCCGGGCTCGAGATTCGTCCCGGTAGACTGCGCCAGTCTTCTGAGCGATGCTTCGACCAGCCGTGCCTGCCCTGGTTCAGAGCGGACGAAGATACGTGTGAGCCTGCCACTCATCCCTGTCAAGCTCTGCGCGTAACGGACGGGAGCGGCCGCGATGGGACTATCGGCCAAGCCCCCGATTTCGCTTCCCCCCAGTGTTGCACCGAGCAGCGCGCTCACCACTTGAGCACCCACCTGGATTTTGACCTGTTGCAACGAACTCGCGCCGATGTCCCGCGCAAGCGTAGTAGGCAATATGATCGCTTTCTGTACCATGAGCTGTGTCGAGGAGAAACGTCGCAGCAGAGGTCCACTCGCGGCAGCCAAATGCGGATCGGTGCCGATCAGGTCGACCGATCGCTGCCCCTCCGGCCCGATCAAATTGACCTCCCGCTCAAGTACCGGCAAAGCCTCCCGTACCCCCGGCACGCCTCTTACCTGATTCAACAGTCGTTCATCAAAGCCATACGGGCCTCTGGCGGCGAGCTGAAATTGTGCGTTTCCGACCACCTCTCGATCAAGCTGTGCGACAGAGCGAGACAAGCCAGTACTCGCCACCTGGCTCGCGAACAGCAGCGCCACCCCCACCGCGATCCCAAACAGAGCAAAGCCCTCCTGCACCAACACGAGCCTCGCTTGCAACCTGGCGCGATACAGGTAGATCACATTCGATATTGTCATCATCCTGCCGACTCCCGCTCCGGCGCAAATGTATACTCAGGCGAGTACTCCTCCAGATGCCCATCACGCAGTTCGTATACTCGGTCCGCAAACCTCACCACCTGCGGGTCGTGGGTCGCAAGGAGAACGGTCGTGCTCCGCTCCGCGCAGATCTCACGCAATAGACCAAGAACCTCCGCGGTGCGGTGAGTATCCAGATTCCCTGTGGGCTCATCGGCGAGCACCAGCCGTGGATCGAGCGCCAACGCACGAGCGATCATCACCCGCTGACGCTCACCCATCGACAACTGCTCTGTGCGATGCCACAGACGCTCCCCGAGACCCAGTCGCTCAAGCAACGGTTCGATCTCCGCCTCAGCCGCGCGCTTGTTGGTAAGCAACAGCTTCAGGACAGCGTTCTGGATCGCACGCGCACCGGGGAGCAAATGGTGAGGCTGGCCCACAACGCCCAGCACTCGCAAGCGATACTCATCACGTTCAGATTCAGACATCGTAAAGACGTCAGAACCCCCAACCAGGACCGTCCCCCGATCCGGCCGGCGAATCCCTGCGATCAAGTCCAGCAGCGTCGTCTTGCCCGAACCGCTGGGACCGTATAACGCCACAAACTCTCCGGCGTCGGCGGTCAGGGAAACGCCGTCGAGGACATGGATCGGCTCGCCGTCACCGATACGGTAATGCTTATACAGATCGCGTAACTCCAGCACCTACAGAGACCCGCGCGAATCGCGCTCCCCACGGGCATTACCACGAAGCTCGATGACCTCTGCATTTCCGGGGAATTCGTCATACGTCGATTTCAGCCCACCACGTTCAAAGCACCACACTTGCTGAGCGACCAGCGTAGGCTCGGAAGCCGACGAACTCATCAACACAGAACAACCCGGATCATCCAGGAAAGAGAGCAGCAGCTCGCCTGCCTCTCGTGTCCTGTCCATCCCGAACCCCTCGAGCACATCATCCACTATCAACAAACTGGGCTTGCGGACTATTCCTCGCGCGAACCCGACCAATACCCGCTCCCAATTCGTGAGATCTCTCCACCGCTGCCCCGCGCACTCCTCCGCGCCGACCCGCTCCAGCGCCTGCATCACCAGATGCTCAGCTTCGCGTTTGCCGCAGCGCCCGCTCACTATCAACGGTATCGCCATATAGGCGAGCATCTTGAGATCGAGCCGCACATCCTCGCGATGAACCCACGCGACCTCGCGACCCAGCACCTCCGCACGATCCCTGTCCGAACATCGCAACAAGTCGACACCCGCCAGCGATACCTCGCCCTTATCCGGCCTCAGCAGACCGGCGGCGACCCGCAACAAAGTCGTCTTGCCTTCATCCCGCCCGCCAGTCACAGCAACGAGCTCCCGAATCCCCACCCGCAGATCCAGATCGACCAGCACTCGCAGGCGCCGATCGCCACGCTTGTAGCTCTTGCACACCCCCGACAAAACGAGCACATCACCCATCACCAACGCCCCCGCCATCAGACCCCTCCTGCCACTCCCCGGAACCTTCCAAACCCTCGCGTACCCTCTTCAACCGCACACCCCAATCCCGCCACCAAGACACCTCATCCCCCATCAGCACGTACCGCAACCTCATTTCCCACTCATCACCCTTCGCCGAGCCGAGCTCCCCGCGCTCTCGCGCCCGACTCAGGCGGTACTGCGCAGCGTTGCTCGCTGCAAAACAAGCCTCCTCCTGCTCACGGATGGCATCCAGCAACATCCGTAGCTCATGCTCATCTGAGACATACTCCAGCTTCGCTCGCACCGCATCGCGCAGCACCGGCACCGAGAATTCGCTCACCCACCTCCTGAACCAATCCACCCCCTCGGGCGTCGCTTCATAAAGATTCAGCGACCGCTCCACTCCGTGCGTGACAATCCGCACATGCCCATCTTTGGCGAGATGATCCACAGCGCTGTAGACGGTCGTCGGCCCCCACGCCCCGGGAAACTTCCGCTCCAACCGCGGCTTCAGGCCGTTGATCGTGTCGGACTGCTTGATCAGCAGCCCCAAGACCGCCGCCCTACCCGAGAGATCCCCCTTGCGCGCTCGTGCCATGCCGCGCGGCATCGTATCCCAAAGACGGACACGCGTAGGCTGGACAGAACCGGGCACCTACACGAATGAGTCGCAAGATGCACGATACACCGTCGGTCAGCCGCACATTGCGGGCCTTGTCGTGCTGTTGTGGCTACAGATGTGCCGTTGTGGCGGTTGCCTGAGCGGCTACAGGTCTAGACGATGGCGGCTTGCCACCGCCCGCAGACCCCGAGCTCGACGAGCCGCTCTCCCGCTTCGCCACCAACCTCCGGCGCGCACGACTGCGCGCCGACCTCAGCCAAGAAGCGCTCGCCGCCGAGGCCGACATGCACCGAACCGCCCTCTCCCGCCTCGAGACATGCGAGCGTGCACCGGAGTTCCGGACCCTGCTGCGACTCGCTCGCGCCCTGGACGTGAGCCCAGCGAGCCTGCTGCGGGGCGTACGCTGAAAGCAGCCACCAGCGCTCACCGGCAGCTCACCTGCTCGCTGACTGGTTGCACGTGTCTCAGTTGGGCGAACCCAAATCCGTTGACCCGGTTTTGGGGTCTTCGGTGCTTAAGGGATATGGAGACCCTTCCCGAGGACGACGTCTACGAGAGCCTGGCCCCCTCGGCTCGTGGTGCTGCGGATCCCCGGGCGATGTTGCGTCTTGCCGACTCTTTGGGTGCCGGTGACTTCGATGCGCAGCCTGAGTCCGAGCCTGTGGACGTTGGCGAGGCCGTGACGGTCATCCTGCCGGCCCACGGGCGTGGTCGGTTCCCGGTGCGGTTGCGGGCGCCTCGGGTCGCGGCGGTGACGTTGGCCGTTCTCGGGGCCGGTGTCTCGGTCAGGCTGTTGAGGCGCCCGGGCGGTCACGATAGTCTTCGGACGGGAGCGGCTACGCGGCACTTTGCGTCTCCGGTAGCGCGGCGTGGTCCGGGGTTGATCTCGGCGCGACGCTGGACGGAGAGGTCGCCGCAGCGGGGAGGCGAGTGGCGGCGTGGGACCATCCATCATCGTTCGGGCCCGGCGAAGGGGGCGAGGGTCGTTTCGGGTGCGCCGGATGCCGGTGTGCGGACCCGTGTGGGGAGCGCTCCGCCTCGCTCTGAAAGCGCCACGCGCGGTAGTGGCGCCCGGTCGGTTGATTCTGCGCCTGCCTCGACGCGCGCGGTCGTGCCGTCTTCCGCGCCTCGTAGGAAGCCTCCGTGTCTGCCTGGGACGCTGGGATGCTGACGCTCACGGCCAGCGGTCTCAGCTCGCTCGGGCGCCATGTGCTTCGGGGATGGCGGGCCGGTTGGATTCTATTGACCGGCTTTTGGGTAGCTATGGTTCATCGTTGGTATGGAGTCGAACCTTTAGCTGGGATGCGATGGGTGTAGTTGAGGAGAGACAAGGCAATGAGGCCGAGCTTACTCGGGCGTGGGTTGAGGGCCGCGCGCGGGTGTTGCGCGCGGTCGCGCGGAGCTTCCCGACGGTCGGGTCGGTCATGGTCGAGGCCGCGGTGGATCAGGCGTGGGTGGAGCTTTATGAGCAGGGCTGTGATGGGCCGCCGGAGAGCTGGCTGGCTCGGTGGCGGGAATTGGCGTATCTACGGGCGCTGAACGGGGTCCGTGGGCGCCGACGCCATTTCATCGACTCCGTGACGCTGGAGGAGCTGGACGCCGCCGACGTGCTCAGCGAGAGCGACACGGCGGCGATGGCGGACGCGGCGTCGCAGGCGGAGGCCAGGGCGCAGGAGATCGTGCGCCAGGTCTCGGGGGATGCCCAGCGCTGGCTCGAAGTGGTCATCGACGCTCCCGGGGCGCCGCCGCGGGAGGTCGCGCGGACGCTTGGGTGGGATCGGGAGAAGTTGAAAACGGTGGCGTGGAGGACCCGTGCGCGCCTGCGGGAGTTCGTGGCCGCACGCGCGAGCGGTGCGATCTGTGAGCGCCGCCAGGCCGTCATGGACGCGTTCGCGGCTACCCAGCTCGTGCGGCGAGACCCTGCTCTCGCGGTACGGCTTGAGGAGCGTTCGACGCTCGGCTCGGAGTTGTATGAGCAGGTCGCGCTGCATATCGCGGGGTGCGAGGAGTGCGAGCGGGCGTGGCGGAAGGCGCAGAACAGGCTGTTGCGCCCACGCCTGGTGTTCTTCCCGGCTGTTTTCACCGGCAAGCTCGCCGGGGTCGGCGGGTCGGCGATCGCTGCCGGTCGCCGGGCGCTGGGGAGGCTGGATCGCCTGTTCTGGGATCTGCGGATACGGGTAGGGTCGAGCGTGGGACGGGCGACTGCCGGTGGAGCGGCGGGCACAGCGGGCACCGCCGGGGCGCTGGCGGGTAAGGGCGCAGCGGTCTGCGTGGGCGTGCTGTGCGCGACCGGAATGGGTACCGCCGCGCTCGTGGGTCTCCCGGCGGGCATCATCGCGTCACGGACCGTCTCCCATCACCACCATCACAAGATTGTGGTCCGCCGTAGCGACGCTGCGGCTGCCGCTAGGGCGAGGAGCACGGTCGCAGTGTCCAATGGTCAGACGGCATCGACGCAGGGCGATATGTTGGCTGCGCGAGCTGGCAAGAATGCTCAACGGGCCAGCGCTGCTCATACGATCAGCAGGTCGGCGCGCCCGGTGACGCCGGGGAGCCTGGTCGCGACATCCTCGGCGACGAACACGAATGAGGCCGCGTCTCAGCCGAGCGCTCGAGCTGCGAGCACGCCGGATTCGGCGAGCGGGTCTGAAGTCTCGACAGAATACGTCCCGTCCGCGACGTCCTCATCCTCGCAGTCATCGTCTTCGAGTGCTGACAAGCATGGGCCGTGCGTGCCGGGGAGCCTTTCATGCTGAGCTCCAGTTTCCCGAGCTCGTGGGTGGGGACACCCTGTAGACGGAGCGGCCTGCTGGCGTTCTGTCTTGCGATGGTGCTGCTTCTATTACCCGCGAGCGCTCACGCTCGCTTGGCGTTGCTTACCTGCGGGGGCAGCAGCGCAAGCGAAGGCTGGAGCCCATTCAGAAGCAGAGGCGTAGGTGGAGGTGGCGAAGGTGGATATTCCGTGTCCACCTGCTCGCAGCTTTTGACGTTCGATTCCACGACCTACCCGCCCGCGATGGAGACGAACCTGTCCGAAGGCGCTCGAGAGGGTGATCGCGCGGGGCTGGAATTCAAAGCTCCCAGCGGCGAGACGATCAGCGGCGGGGATATCAATGTCGTCCCGCTGGGACGAGGAGAAAGCGGTGAAATCAGTAGGCCCGTAGCCTCGCAACTGGCGGCGGGCAGCCCGGAAGACGTGTTCTGGGAAGGCATCAACAACAGGCCCATGACGGTCACGATCCCGACAGGCGGCCGCGAACTGTTCGCCAGCGTCCTGTGCAGAAGCAAACCAGGAGGAGAACCCTGCTATGTCGAGACCCTGTTTGTACTCGGGGCGACCATCCTACTCACACCCGACGCCAACCCCTCCGTCTCTGCGCTCTCGGGGCCGTTGAGCGCAAGCGGGCCCCAGCACGGCACACAGAACGTGAGCTTCACCGCAAGCGACCTTGGCGGTCCCGGGATCTACGAGGTCACCGCCACGATCGACGGCAAAGTCGTCTATCAGGCCACGCCGAACCTCAACGGCGGAGCATGCGCACCCGTGGGCACCTACCGCTCTGTGCCTGAGTTCTACACCGCCTATCCGTGCCCGCAGACGGTCCCAGTGACCTTGCCGATCCAGACCGGGACTCTGCCAGATGGGATCCATTCGCTGATGGTTACCGCGACCGACGCGGCTGGTGATGTATCGAGCACCTCGCAGATCATTTTCCGCAGCGAAAACTTGATCTCAACCGCGAGCGCCGGCCGCCTCGCGCGTCACGGCACCGGGACGGAACCCGCCTACACGGTGCAGTTCGACGGGCGCACCGAGAGCCTGCTGCATGGCGTGCGCCGCTCCTACGCAAACTCGACGCTGACGCTCAGCGGGACGCTGACCACGCCCCAGGGCGCCGTGGCTCCCGACGTGCCGATGCACCTCTTCGCCCGCGACGGCAGCAGCTCCGGGACGGAAACGATGCTCGCCACAACGACCAGCGACGCGGCAGGGCATTGGAGCCTGACGGCGCCGAAGGGAGCTTCTCGGACTCTGCGCCTCGGCTACGGTCAGGCGAGCGCGGCGAACACTCCCACCAGCATCGCGATCAGGGAGAGCGTCAGCCCGACCATGAAACTGCACATACGCGACCGTGCCGGGGGACAGCTCTCCTTCAGCGGGCAGGTGTCCGTAGGTCCGCTGGGGCGTCCATACCCGATCGTCGTAATCGAAGCCTCCGCGGACGGGCGTCACTGGCAGATCGTAGGACACCAAGCTCGCGCCAACAGCACCGGGGCGTTTCACCTCTCCTACTCCTCATCGGCAGCGGTGGGTGGGCGCTTCGCGTTTCGTGCCAGCACACCCGAAACAGGACTGTGGCTGGCGAGCGCGACCAGGACACGATGGCTGCGGGTGCGGTGATGCGCACGAGGACTCTCATCCTGATCGTCACAGCGCTCACCGCGGGCACCGTCGCAGCAGGCAACGTGGCATTTAGCCTGCCCGCCAATGCCTTGGCGGCAACTCCGCCGGCCGTCACCGCGCAGGCGCGGGCCGCAAACGCCGCGTTCCTCGCCTACGCGCCCGCACCGGAAACCGCGGGCGCGATGTGCCTCGTGGATACAGGCGTAAACCAGGCACCCGACACCACCCCGACGCTCGCATATTCGACCGCGCTGGACGGCGGCAGCCCAAACGACAACGACCCCGAAGGGCACGGCACGCTGCTGGCGATCCTCGCGGGTGGGCAAGGGCACGGGCTGCGGGGCATCTGGCCCCAGATCAAGATCGTCTCGATCAGGGCGACCTCGCCCGCGCCGCCTGGACAAGCACCGACATACCAGTATGAAAATTATGTCGAAGGGCTCGAGAAGTGCCTGGAACACGCCAAGCTGAACGTCAAGACCGTCAACCTCTCGCTCGCCTCCACGATCCCGCCCACACCGGATCAGTCGCAGAAGTTCGCTCAGGCTATGAGTGAATTGGTGTCTCGTGGGATCGCGGTGGTCGCAGCTGCGGGCAACGCACCCGGCAAGGTGCAGTACCCAGGCTCGGAACCAGGTGTCCTGTCGGTTGGCGCCGGAACGACCGCGGGAGGCACATGCTCGTTCAGCGCAAATGAAGGCGTGGGGCTATACGCCCCCGGATGCGAACTGGACTTCGCCGACCCCTTCAAAGACGAATACGAGCCCACCGAATACGTCCAGGGAACCTCCGACGCATCGGCAATCGTCGCCGCGGCACTCACAGCGCTCAGGAGCTACGCGCCGACATTGACCCTCGCGCAGGCCGAGAACCTGCTTGTGACGACGGCGGTCAGCGGACATCTGAATGTCGCCGGGGCGTTCGAGGCGGCAGGATTGGGGTCGGTGGTCGCAGCGGGGAATGCAGCGATACCGTCCGAACCGGCCCCGGCCAGCGGAGTGGCACCGGTACGCGGTGCCCGGCCGAGCTCCCACAAGACGAAGCGTCATCATAGGAAGCGCAGGAAGAGAAAGCACAGGCACGAGAAGAGGAGACGGAAGAGGAAGCGGGCTTGACGGGATTGCGCTCTCTGTGGACACTGCTTCTCACGCTCGCCTCGGCGGCTGCCGTGGCGCTCTTGGCTGCGCCGGGCGCGAGCGCCGGAACCTATACCGTGTCCGCGTGCAGCCCGACCAGCAGCGCCGGCGGCTGGCAGCCGGTGAATACCTTTCCCTCCGGTTTGATTGTGGGCAACCTGTGTGGAGGTTCGGCTACCGGACCCAATGAACCGCAAGGGCCAATCGACGAAGGGGCGCTGTTCGCCGAGGACGGCACGAACACGACAGCGGACATCCCAAACGGCGCCGAAGCAGGATGGCGCTTCACCGCCCCAACAGGACTCAGCATCGCCGGTCTCACCTACTGGCGTTCGCTTCACGCCTATGACCAGCAGAGCCTCGTCCCGGGACTCTGGACCGGCGAAGGCACGACGCTGGAGTCGTGCCAGTCACCACCCGAAGGCACCCACGAATGCAACTCCCTCAACAACCAGGGAGCAAAGATCTTTTCAAACCTGGATGCGAGCTCGCTGTTCTTCGGCGTGCGATGCAACCTCGTCAGCGGCGGTGAATACTGCATACCGGCGGCTCCTGGCGAGCGGCACGCGCAGGCCGACCTCTACTCCGCCGGCGTCACGCTGTCTGAGGCATCCTCGCCGACCATCTCGTCGGTCTCCGGCGCTGACTGGAGTGGGGGTTATGTGTCGGGCCTGGCTCCGCTGGCGCTCTCGGCGAGTGACTACTCGGGCATCGCAAGCGTGGAAGTCCGCTCCACGATCGGGGTCGTGCTTGCTCGCGCGCCCCAGCCGTGTGACTATTACTCGGCGGTTCCTTGCCCGAACCTTTCGGGCGCCACAATCGAGCTGAACACGTCCGCGGCACCCGACGGCTCCCAAAGTCTCATCCTAACCGTGACCGACGCAGCAGGCAACCTCACCAGCATAATCTCGCCGCCGGTGACGATAGACAATGACGGCCCGGCTGCGCCGACCGCACTCGCGGCAACACTCGCGGGCAAGGAAGTCATCCTCTCCTGGACCGATCCGACCGCGCCACCGGCGCCAATCGCATCGGCCACGGCGACATTCTGCTCGACAGCCTGCCTACCGTCAAGCACAGTTTCGGTGACCGGCCCCGTCCGCATTCCGGCGCCGTCGACGCCCGGTGCCTACACGGTGCGCCTGTCACTCACCGACGCGGCGGGCAAAACCTCCGCACCCGCAACCACGACCTTTACTGTGCCGGTGTCATCACCATCGGCTAAGTCCAAATTCAAGGCGATCATCGACTCGCGCGGACGCCTATATGTCTCTGGTCCCATTCCAAAAGGACTAAGTCCCGTCTGGGTCTGCTGGCACTCCAAGCGAGGCAGACGTACGCTCGGGTCTCGCTGTGTGACGCTGCATGTCAGGCCCGGGCGCATCGCCATTACGTTCCACCCGTCCTCACGGGCGCGGCGTGGCCGCATCACTGTCACTGTCAGCAAGGGGCACCGTCCCCTAGCACGGTTGACGGCGACGAAGTCTCGCTCGGCCTAAAGTTTTTGACCCGTTTTCGGGCGCTTCGGTGCTTAACGGGTATGAGGACTTTTTCTGATCGCCGCGTTGACCGATCCTGGCGCATGGGCTGGTGAGGCTGGTATGGCTCGGGCTTGGTCTGTACCGGTGGTGGAGTTGGTTACGACTCGCCTCGCGTTGTTGGCGGACCCGACTCGTGTGCAGCTTCTCGCGTTGCTTGAAGATGGCGAAGCGACGGTGCAAGAACTGGCCGACAAGATGGCCGGTACTCCGCAGAATGTGTCTCGACATCTTTGCATCTTGCACGGCTCGGGCATCGTTGGCAGGCGCCGCGAGGGCACGTCGGTTCACTACTCGCTGGTCGACTACTCCGCCTGCCGCCTGCTCGATCAGACGCTTGCGAGTATCACCGGCCAGATCGACGAGCTGGCCGACTTGGTGAAGCTCGCCGCATAGCCCGCGAGTAGTGCCGGCATAGCCTCGGGGTGACAGTCGTGGGCGGCTTCGTGCTGCTCGCGATTCACGTCTGCGTGTGGGTCCTGCTTCTGTGGGTGTTGCCTTATGCAAGTGATCGCTTTCATATTGGATGTAAGGGATCGTTTTCACATTATGTGCGCTTGTGGTGTTTTACGGCGGCGGTGCTTACTGTCGTCCTATGAGTGTTTTTCGTAGGACTAATTCACAAGACAGCGAGCCAGGAATTATCGGTTCACCCGGGACGGGTGTTACTAGCTTGGTTCGGTTCGTTGCGCGGGTGCTGTTGTGGGGTTGCGTGCTGCTTTTACTCGTGCGTGGCGTCGCTTCCTATTTCAGCAGCAACCCGCGCCCAATACCACGCGGTGCGACGGTGACTGTTACGCAGCCCGCCGTTACCGGCCCGTCAAACGCACAAGGGAAGTGATCGGTATGTCACACAAACGTCCTGTCTGGATTGCATGGCTGCTCGCGGGCATTGTGTTGGTGTTGTTTCCGGCTGATGCACTCGCGGCGGGTAACGATGTCGGTAAAAACGTCGGCGATCTGTTGAAGCATTATGCCGGTGAGGTTTATGGCGGTGTCGTTGCCGTCATCAGCTTGATGTTTCTGATGAACCGGCGTTACACCGAGCTCGCGGTGTTCCTGTTCGCAGCGATCGTGGTGGCGTGGATGGTGTTCGCGCCGAGTGAGATCGCGACCGCGGCTGAAGGCATCGGCAAACAGGTCTTCGGTTGAGCTGGGGGGATTTGGGATGAGTGACTCCTCTGCACCGATCCGCTCCTACCAGCGGATATTCCGGCCCGACCGGCGGATCTACCAGATCGATGGGCGGCGTCTGCCTGTTCCTGGTGGGGTGCCGCTCGAGTGGCTGGCGTGGGCGTTTGGCGCGCTCGTGCTGATCCTCGTTTTGAGTCAGCGCTCGCTCGTGTTCGCGCTGGTGGCCGGGGGTATCGCGGCGCTGCTCGGCGCGAGCTCCCACGGCTGGCTCGGCGCCACGATCGCGGCCGCGGCCGGATTCGTGCTGGTGCTCGTTGCGGGCGTGCTGTTGGGGTGGCTCGATTGGCCGTTGCGGCTGTTGATCGCACCAGCGATGGTCGCGACACTCGCCGGGCAGGCATCCCCGGATGGTCGTCCAGCTCACCGTTATTTGACGTCGTGGCTGGCGTTTCGCCTGCGTGCGGGTCGCCGGTCGCTCGACCGGGCGCTGCCCGCCGATGGCGAGAGGCGTGTGTGGGCGCCCTCGGTGTGGGTCGCCCCCGACGAGCACTCGCCTGTATTGCATCACGGGCGTGTTCGTGGGCCGGCGCGGCTCGTGTTCGGCAGGCCCGTTGTCGTGATCCCCGGCCGGGGGCGGTTCCTTGTGCGGCCCGCGGAGGGTCACCGGATGCGCCGGGGGGAGCGCCGCGCCGAAGTGGTTGAGCTCGGCGACGGGCAGGTCGTGGAGGTGCGGCCATGAGTTTCCCGTTGCGTTATGCGCACGGCAACGTGATCCTCGGGCGCGGCGGTGAGGCCGCTGGCCTTTACCGGCTGGGGATGACGTCTTACCCGTATTTGCCGACGGGTGAGAAGTGGGCTTTGCAGCGCCGTCTGCAGCGTGTCGCTCACACGATCGCCGCCGACTTCTCGCTGTGGCGTGTGAACCGCGCCTACCCCGCCGAGGGGTACGTCGCGCACACCGCCGGCCTGCTCGACGATCGCCACCAGGACCCGCAGGCGTGGCAGGAGTTCCTGGAGGGTCATCGCGACCGGCTGCGCGAGCTGGGATCGCATATCCCGGAGGTGTATCTCGCAGTCTCTCTCGCGACGGGCGCCCCGGTGGGTATGGGGTCGAGCCTCGTGCGGGGTGTGGATCGTGTGCGGCGCCGTGTCGAGGAGCTCGCCGGGATCGGCAGCGCCTCACCGATCTCGGGAGGTGAGCTTTCCGAGCTGGCGACGCGGGAGCAGCGGATCTATGAGCGGCTGAACGGGGTGATTCCCGCAAGGCGCGCGAGGACGCTCGAGCTGCAATGGCTGCTACGCCGCGCCAGCTCGCGCGGAGTGGCAGAGCCCGAGCTTGACCAGCACTGGCGGCCAGACGCGCTCGCCGTCACTGGCGCTGACGGGCGGGTCGCGTTCCAGCCGCTCGGGCACGACTTGCGCCAGTGCGCGAACGCCGCGATCACCGAGCAGCAACAGACCCTCGTCATCGACGGTGAGCAGGGCCTGTGCTGGCAGGCGATGCTCGCGCTCGGCTCGCTCGCGGACGCACCGGAGTTTCCCGGCTCGACCGCGGAGGTGCTGTTCGCGCCGCTTGAGGCTGTCGGGTTTCCGGTCGACGCGGTCGTCCACGCGCGGTGGCTTGGGAATCGGCAGGCGCTGGCGCAGGTTCGGAAGCGGATCGCTGATGTAGAGCACGCCTACCACGAGCAGGTCCAGGGCGCCGCGCACGGCCCCAGCCTCTTGGCGGGTGAGGATCGGATGCTCGCGCGGGAGTACGAGGCGCAGCTGCAGGCCGGCGGGCACCCGCCGATGCTGTACGCCTCGATCGGCCTGGCCGTCGGCACCGGGAGCGAGGAGGAGCTTGAGCGCAGGGTTGCGGTCCTGAAAGAGCAGTACGGCGACATTCAGGTTCACCGTCCCGCCGGTTTGCAGCGGGAGATGTTCTTCGAGCACCTGCCGCGCGCGGATGGGTGGCTCTGATGCGCGACTACACCCAGCAGCTCACGGTCGAGCAGTTCGGTGGCATGGTCGCCACCGCCACCCGCACCGTCGGGTCGAGCAGGGGCCCATATCTCGGTTACACGCCGACAGGCGCGCCGCTGCCCGTGCGCTTCGACGCGACGCAAGCGCCGAGAGAAGACCGCGCGTCCGGGGTGCTGCTGATCGGGACCTTGGGGTCGGGGAAGACCGTCGCCGCGCAAACGATCGCCTACGCGGCCGAGCGCCGCGGATCGCTGGTCGTGGACTTCGACCCGAAGCCCGACCACGGCCTGCACGAGCTGCCGGAGCTGAGCGAGCGCCTGCAGGTGCTCGAACTGTCCGGTGACCCCAAGCAGCAGGGCCGCCTGGACCCGCTCGCGATCGGGCTGGAGGAGATGCGCGAGGAACTGGCCTGCTCGTATCTGTTGGAGCTGCTGCCGGGCCAGGCGAGTACGTGGGAGAACGCGGTCAGCCTGGCCGTGAAGGACGCCGTCCGTGAGGGCTCCAAAAGCCTTTCACGGGTCGTCGAGCTGCTCGCCGCAAGCGACCGTGCGGGCGCAAGGGAAGCCTCGGAGGCGCTTGAGGTAATCCACGATTTCGGCCTCGCCCGCCTCGGGTTCGGCGACGGCACCACCACGATCAGCCGCACCGATCGGCCGGTCACGACGATCCGGATGCCCGGCCTGTCCTTGCCTGAACCGTCGGCGGCGCGAGATACCTACACCCGTGCCGAGCGGGTGTCCGTCGCGACGCTCTCGCTGGTCGCGGCGTACGCGCTGAAGCTGATCTCCGGTGACCGGACGCGGCACAAGATCATCGTTCTGGACGAGGTGTGGTTCCTGCTCTCCTCCCCGCAGGGACGGCAGCTCATCAACAGGCTTATCCGTCTTGGCCGTGCGTTCAACGCGACGGTGCTGCTCGGCACACACCGCATCGGCGACCTGGGAGATCTCTCGGACCTGATCGGCGTGGTGTTGGTCTTCGGCCAGGACTCCGACGACGCCGCGCGCGCCGCGCTGCGGTTCATCGGCCTCGACCCCACGCGCGCACTCGTCGGGCTCGTCCGCGAACTCCGCGCCGGCCGGTGCCTGATGCGCGACCTGCACGGCCGCGTCGGCGAGGTGCAGGTCGACCTCGTCTACCCCCACCTCCTCCAGGCACTCCAGACGACCCCCGGCCAGCCGCAAAGGAGTGTCGCATGAAAACCGGGATCCTCCACGCCCTCCGGTTGGCTGCTCACCGTCGGCGGGTTGTTCTGACGCTCGGGTTCGCTTCCGTCGCGTTGTTGCTGCTCGCGGCCCCGGCGCTCGCGGGTGACGTGTACAGCAACATCGGCCCCGCACCACAGGTCCCTTCCGGTGGGATCTTCGGCCGCTACCCGCTCGCCAACTACGAGCTCGACCAGTACTTCCCCGCCGTCAGCGTCGGGCTGACGAGCGGGGTGGATGTCTCGGGGGTCGCGCCGATGATGGCGTACTTCGCCGCACAGGTCATCTGGCTCTTGACCGCGTTTCTCGCGAACGCCGTGATCACGCTCTTCGGCTTCGCGTTCAACCTCGACCTCGTCAACGGGAACGGCAGCCCCGGCTCCGGCGCGCTGACACCGATCTCCGACGCGATCCACAACCTCTACGCAAACACGTTCGGCGCGCCGTGGCTGATCGCGGCGGTCGTGCTTGCGGGCTGCTGGGCGATGTGGAAGGCCCTCGTCCAACGCCGCTACACAGAGACCGCCGGCGCGCTCGCCATCTCCCTTTTGTACTGCGTGCTCGCGATCGGGATCGTCACACAACCAGAACGGACGATCGCGCCGGTCAGCAAGCTCTCAAACCAGCTCTCCACAGCGCTGCTGTCCCTCACCAGCCAAGGCAGTATCGGTAATGAACAGCAGGCCAAGAGCGCCGCCAGCGACCAACTCTTCCAGCTCCTCGTCCTGGACCCCTGGACCGTCCTCGAGTTCGGCGGGATCGAGCACTGCACCACCACCACAGGAGGGAAGACCCGGTCGGTCGCAGTCCGGCCGCTGAGCGCCGACCCGACACAGGACTCCCAGCTCGCCGCGGAGCTGGAACGCGGCACAGAAGTCCACGCCGAAGGGAAGACGTGCATCAACGACCGCAACAAGTACGCCCCGCACTTCCTCGCCTACGAATTCCAGTCCAAGGACAGAAACGCCGAGCACGAAGCGCTCGAACACGGCGACACCGGCGACCTACCCAGCTCCGATCCCGCGAAGAGCAACGGCAGCTATCCGCTCGGCAAGGCCGATGAACCGGCGGCGGAAGCGATGGGCAAGGGCGGCCAGTACCAGCGGCTGCTGCTCGCGGTCGTGATCTTCGCCGGGGAGCTCGGCGCGTTCCTGCTGCTCGGCGCGCTCTCCCTCGGCGTGATCCTCGCGCAAATCCTGCTCCTCGCGCTGCTCGCGTTCGCGCCCGTCGCGCTCGTCGTTGCCGTGTTCCCCGGACGCGGCCATGACTTCTTCCGCGCGTGGGTCGGGAAGCTCGCCGCGTACCTGGCGCGGAAGGTCGTCTACAGCCTGATCCTCGCGGTCCTCCTCGCCGTCTGCCAGGCGCTGGATGACGCGACATCGAACCTCGGCTGGCTCTTGGCGTTCGTGCTGCAGGCCGCGTTCCTTTGGACGGTCTTCTTGCAGCGCGAGCGCCTGGCCTCAGATCTTCTCGCTGTCATGGCCGGTCCGCACGCGGGCCGGGATGGGGCGAGTCGCCTGCAGAGCCTCTACTACGCCACCGGCCTCTCGCGGATGGCCGCTCTGCACCGGCAAAACCCGCCCATGACGGCACCCCCGCGGGGAGGCGACCCCGACCCGGGCGCCTCCCCGACACCTTCACCCACCCCCACGACATCCGAAGCGCCGCGCCCGGCGCCCAACCCAAGCCCAACCGAGACCCCGGAGGAACCCACATGAGCTGGCGCATCGAACAAACAGACGCACTGGAGCTCCTGCGCGAACTCCCCGACGGATGGGCACAGACCTGCATCGCGCGCCCACCCCGCGCCGCTGACCCCGACCGGACGCTCGCGATCCTCACCGAGACACGCCGTGTACTCCGCAACGACGGAACGCTCTGGGTCCTCCTCGCATCCAGCCAGCTGCCCCTCGCCGACGAACTACGCGAGGAAGGGTGGATCCAGCAACCCCGACCCGCTTGGGCGAGATGCCGCGCGGCACGGCTGTACCTATTCACCAAGCAGCCCGGCTACTTCCGCACCGACCTGATCGCCGCTCGCCGCGGGGCGCTGCGACAGCTCCGCGCAAGCGCAAGCATTCAGACCAGGCGCGCCCAGACCTGCAGCCACACCAGCGAGCACGAGCATCGTCTACGGCTGGTCAAGCAATGCATCCTCACGGGCTCATCACTACTGGCATGCGGAGAGTGCGGCGCCCCTTACCGCCGCGCCAGCGCCGGGTTGCGCCGGCCGACGTGTGCGCACAACAACCCCGGCGGGTGCTGCCTCGTACTCGACCCGTTCTATGACCGGGCCGGCATCCTGACCGCGGACGCGGCGCTTTGCACCGGCCGCAGCTTCCTCGGGATCACCGAGCCCGCAAACCCCACCGGCGCAGAGGGTGAGCGGCGATGACGGCCTGGCTCACATCGCTGCGCGACCGGCCGATCGCCGAGTCAGAGCGCGCCACCGCGATGGCGGTCGTGACCGTGCTGATCCTCGCGGCAGCGATCCTGCTCACGCTCTCCCAACCCCACGGTCAGCCGCGACGATCCTCGCCGACACGCTCCGCCCCGAGCGTCGCTCAGCCCGCGCCCGCCTCACTCGCGCGGGCGTCTGAAGAAAGAACGACAACGCTGACGCTCCCCGTTGCGCGTGCGGCGGACCTGTTCCTCACCAGGTATCTCGGCTACCTCTACGGGCACGTCCCGGTAAGGACGATCAAGGGCGCGACGCCCGCGCTGCTGCGCTCCCTGCGAGCCCAACCACCGCGCGTGTCGCCGGAGATGCGAACACGCCAGCCGCGCGTCGTGGCGTTGCACAGCACGCCCGCGCCCGCGGGTCTGCTCGGGGTCAGCGCCCTCGTCAACGACGGCGACCTCATCGACTACTCGATCGAGCTGCGCCTCGCCCCCCAAAACGGACGGTTACTTGTCATCGGCCTGGAAGGCGGCGCGTGATGGGCACCACCGCACGAAGGTTCGCGCAGAAGAAGTTGTGGCTCTGGCTCCTCGGCGCGTTCGGAGGCTCCGGCCTGGCATTCATCGCGGTCTTTGGTCTCGCCGTCGCGGTATTCGGCGCGAGCTTCACAGGCTGCCAACCCGGTGATGAACCGGCGCTCGCGGCAACGTCGGGACCGTCAGAGCCGACTCCCTCGGCGTACGCGCTGCAGAGCATCCCACCGGAACGCCTACGCCTCTACGAGCAGGCCGGGACCCGGTTCGATATCGACTGGTCCTTCCTCGCGTCGATCGGCGCGCAGGAGTGCGGCAACGGCACCTGCGCCGGGACGAACTCCTCCGGGTGCGCCGGCCCGATGCAGATCGCCTTCGTCCGCGGCAGCCCGTGCAGCCCTGGTCCCGGGCCGACGTTGTGGGAACGGTACGCCGTCAGCGCGCACCCCGGGCAGGAGCCGTCGATCGACGATCTGGGGGACGCGATCTACACCGCCGCAAGGATCCTGCGCCAGGACATGGGCGCGCCGCCGACCGGCGGCAGCTACAGCGAATACCGCCAGGCCGCTTGCCGGTACTACGGCGCGTGCGCGGACGCGTCGGTCAGTTACGCCGAAGAGGTCATGGCCCGCGCGGTGCAATACGGCTTCACCGGCACCGGCTCACCAACCGCGAGCAGCCCACCGCTCGCAGAACCCGTCCACGAATCAGCCGGGGGCTGTAGCGCGAGCGTGTTCGCGCCCGAAGCGGCCAGCAGCTCGCAGATCGTGCGCGTCGCCGAAAGCCAGCTCGGGCAGGGTGAGCACCCCGAAGGCTCCAACTGCACCGTCTACGGGCCGTGCGAGGAGTGGTGCTCGCTATTCACCGCCTGGGTCTGGCAACACGCCGGCGTCCCCTTGCCCGGGTCGACCGCGCTATACGCCTACAGCGGGTCGCTGTACACCTGGGCACGAGAACACGGCGGGAAAATCCTCCCGCCATCCGCGCAGCCCTCCCCGGGCGACGCCGTCTTCTACGGCGCTGGGCCGAGCGAAAGCGCGCATGTCGGGATCGTCGCCCGCGTTCTCCAGGACGGGGAGATCGTCACCGTCGAGGGGAACTACGCCAACCACGTCAGCCGCGTCGGGCCGTTCCTCCCCGCGAAGGCGACCAGCGCTGGTGAGGCCGGACCGATCTACGGGTACGCACAGCCGCCCGCCGCAAGCTCTTCGAAGGCGGGAGGAGCGTGATGGCCTCCTCACGCGACACGACAGCCGCTCTCAAGAAGCGCCGCGCGAGCCCACGTAGACAGCCGGGGAAGATCCTCGACCTGTTCGCCGGCGCGGGGGGCTGGGAGGAGGGCCTGCGACTGCTTGGCCTGAGCGCTCTCGGGATCGAGACGGAGCCGTGGGCGTGCGAGACCGCGCGTGCCGCCGGGCACGAACGGCTGCAGGCCGATGTCGCCACGCTCGACCCGCACGAGTTCTCGCCAGTGTGGGGGCTGGTCGGATCCCCGCCGTGCCAGGCGTACTCCACCGCCGGCAAGGGATTGGGCCGCGCTGATAAGCCTTTGGTGATCGCGTGCGCGCACGAGCTCGCCGCCGGGAACGACACCCGAGCCGTACGCCTGAAGGAGTGTCGTGACCCCCGGTCGCTGTTGACCGTCGAGCCGTTGCGGTTCGCGCTCGCTCTCAAACCGAGGTGGGTCGCGCTGGAGCAGGTCCCTGCCGTCCTCGAGCTATGGACACTCCTCGCCGGCCTGCTCTCCGCTCACGGGTATGAGAGCGCCGTTGGTGTGCTTAGCGCTGAGCGCTACGGCGTGCCGCAGACCCGCAAGCGCGCGTTCCTGGTCGCGTCGCTCGACGGGCCAGTGAGCCTGCCCGACCCGACGCACCGCTCCTACAACGCTCGCCGCAAGGAGACACCGGAGGACGAGCAGGCGCTCCTGCCGTGGGTCAGCATGGCCGAGGCGCTCGGCTGGACACCGTCCGAAGAGGTCGGGTTCCCGCGCCGTAACGACACCCCAAGCAAGCGTGACACCGGGACCTACCGCAAGCGGGACCGTCGCCCGGCCTGCAACCCCGCGCCGACGCTGACCGCGAAGACCCGGTCCTGGACTCGTAAGCCTTGCGTTCAGATCCGGCGCAGCGGCGAGCGGATCACCGAGGGCTTCGATCCCACGAGCGCCCCAGCGCAGGCGGTCACCACGCGAGTCAACCGCTGGCAGGCCAACGGTGTCGAGGATGGGTGGGCTTGGCGCAACGGCAACCAGCGCAACGCGGCAGTCCGTGCTGCGGAGGAGCCCGCGCCGACCGTCCACTTCGGCCACGCCCTCAATCAGATCGAGTGGGTTCCCGCATGGACCGGGCGGCGTCCCGCGACGACCGTCGCGTGCGACCGGCGTGTCCATCCACCTGGCCACAAGCAGAACGCGAGCGATCCTCCCGGCCGCTTCGAGCAGCGGCGCGGCGCGAACGCGGTGCGGGTCACGGTCTGCCAGGCGGCGGTCCTGCAGGGCTTCCCGGCGGACTATCCGTGGCAGGGGACGAGAACCAGGCAGTTCGAGCAGGTCGGCAACGCCGTCCCGCCGCCACTCGCATACCGGGTGCTCGAGCAGGCGATCCGGCCGAGCCAAGACGACCAGCCGCGCGCTGGCAGGAAGGAGAGAGTCCGGTGAGCACACGATCAAGCGAGTCGCGCGGTGCCCGCGCAGAGGACCGTCTGCGGGACCGTTTACGGGACCCTTTGCGAGACCGTTCGCGGGACCGTTCACGAGACCATCTGGGTTCGGCCGGAACACCGCGTTCGTGCCGTTCCCATGCGGGTTTTCGCGGGTGTGTGCTGTGCGACATCTCTATGTCCGCTGGTGTCTCGCCATGAACCGCCAGCCTGCACAGGATGCTCGGCCGCTGGTGGCCGTCGTGGCGGGTCTCGTGATCATGTCGCTGTTGGGTACCTTGCATTCCCCGTCAGGGCTCGCCGACTGGGCTGGTGCTCTGCTCGGGCGCTCGCTCGTCCTGATCCCGGTGACGTTGCTGTTGGTGGTGATGGTCGCGTGTCGTGTCGTCGCTACTCGTCGTTCGCTTGCCTCCCGAACGCGGCTCGTGGTACTCGCCCCGGATTCGTTCGACCCCTCTGTCGACGCCGTGCTGCGCTGCGCCGCGCAGCTCTCCCGCGTACGGCGGGTCGTCGGCGGATGGCTTGACCCGCGCGCGCGAGCGGTACGAGTGCTGCTCGACTGCGACGAGCAGGGCCGGATGCGCTACTCCCTCAGCGTCCCCGAGCGAGCGCTGCCGGCGATCCGCTCGGCGCTCGGCGTGTACGACCGGGTGCAAGCGCATCTCCCCGACACCGACGCCGAGGTCCGCGCGAGCGAGGAGGCCAAGGAGGCGCATGTCCCCGAGCCCGACTCCGATAGCAAGGAGCCCGGGACGAACGAGGAGGGAGCGGAGCGGCAGCTGAGCGTCGTGCGTGCGGAGTTGCGGCTGGCGCGGTCCAGCAGCGAGCCGCTGGCTCATCTCCCGTTGAGTCCCGATCCGCTTCAGGGGTTCGCGCGCGTTCTCGCTGGGTTGGATCGTGAGCATGGTGAGCAGGCGGAGATCGCTGTCGATCTGCTCCCTACGACTCCGGGGACCCGTCGGCGTCTTCGTCGTCGCCTGCTCAGACAGGCCCGCCGCAGGGACGGTGATCCGGGCCGCGATGGCGGACTGCTCGGAGTGCTGGGTGGCGGACGGCCAGTCGGGCGCGCTCGCCCGGCGGAGATGGTCGAGCAGCGAGCGGCGCGGGAGGAGATCGGCGCGAAGCTGTTGCAGCCCGATCCGCTGTTCGGGATGCAGATCCTGATCCGGTGCTCGAGCCCGGAGAAGGGCCGGGCGGTCAATCACCTACAAGGGTTGCTCGGGTGCTTTGACGCGTTCGCCGGCGCGAACTCTCTGCGAGTCGTCGGTGTTCGGGTCCTGGGGTTGGCGTTCGCGGGATCGGACCTCCCCGGTCAGCGGGACTGGTTTGACCGGCGGATGAACACCGGGCTGTTCCGTCCGGCACGGAACGACTATGTGACCGCGCGGGAGATGGCGGGGTTGCTGAAGCCGCCGACGGTGCATTGCGCCGCGCCGGACGTGCTGCGGCTCGGCCCGGCGGTGTATCCCGCGCCAAAGACCCTCCCGACGTTCAACGGGCAGCACGACCTCGTGCCCCTTGGGCGGGTCGAGGGCGAGCATGGCGAGCGACGGATCGGCCTGCGCGTCGAGGACTCCTTCTTCACATACACCGCCGGACGGAGCAGGTGGGGCAAGACCGAGCTCGCGATCACGCAGTTCCTGCACCTCGTCCGCTCGGGGCACGGCGGGTTGTTCCTCGATCCTCACCAGGACGCGATCCAGCGGATCAAGAGCTGCCTCACCGAGCCCGAGCTCGCCGCCCGGATGATCGAGCTGGATTTGGTCGGGTCGCGCTCCAGGGAAGGCCAGCCCGGATGGAACCTATTCGCCGCCCACGATCTTGACCCGGAGGCCGCGGAGCGACGGGTGGAGGCGATCGTCGACTCCTTCGCCTCCGCGCTTCAGTGGACCGAGCGCAACAACCGCGCGCTGACCCTCACGACGCAGGCGACAGCGGCACTGATCGAGCTCGCGGCCGTGCTGCCGGAGGATCTGCAGCCGACGATCTTTCAGGTCCCGAGCATTCTCGGCAACGAGGACTGGCTCGCGGCGGCCCTGCCGCATCTCTCTCCGGCGCGCCGCCAGTTCTTCACCGAGCGTTTCCCCCGCCTCTCAGAAGAGGCGATCACGCCCGTCACGAACCTGATCGACCGGCTGCGGTCCTCCACGCAGCTCGCAGCGCTGCTCGGCGCACAGACCTCGACGTATGACATCGCCAGGGCGATGGACGAGCAGAAGATCGTCCTCGCGTGCCCCGGCGCCGGGGGAGCGAAGGACAAGCTCGTCGCCAACCTCCTGGTCTATGACCTGCTGCACGGCGCGAAGGGCCGCGCGCACATCGCGCCCGAGGATCGCAAGCCGTTCTACGTCTTCCTCGACGAGGTCCAAACCTACGACGGTGCCGCCGGAGGGAACCTCGCGGCGCTATTGGAGCAGACCGCGAAGTACGGGATCAGGGGCACGCTGCTCAACCAGAACCCGGAGCGGCTGACGCGCGAGACGCTGAACGCGCTGACGACCAATCGCTCGCATCTGATCACAACGGCGTTGAACGCGCACGCCGCCGGCCTGATCGCGCGGGAGTGGGGCGGGGACCCGCCGGCCAGTGCGATCACGGGACTGCCCCGCCGGACGTTCATCGCGCAGGTCACCCATCACGGTCAGCTCACCCGACCGTTCCTCCTGCGCAACGAATCCGTCGAGGAGCACTTCACTCAAGCATGCAAGCCGGACGCGATCGCTGACGTTCAGCCCGTGATCGACGAGGCGTCGGGCAGAACGAGTGCCGCCGAGACAGTCAAAGAACTGGACACCCTCGATGAGCGCATCAAGCAGACCCTGAAAGGCGAGAAGAAGGCGGCGAGCTCGGATGAAAACGCCGATCAGCCCTACCGTGCGCCAGCACCCGAACAGGCAGACGACGGGGGCCAGTCGTGAGCGTCCAACAAGCAGACAAGCGACGGTTGCCCGCAGTCGCGCCGGCGATGCTCGCAGGTCTCTACCAGCACCGGCTGCTGTCCACCCTGCAACTCCACGCGCTGTACACACCCGAGCAGCGGCTCCGCTGGACCAGGCGCGTACTCGGACGCCTCGCAACCCGAGGACTCGCGGACCGTGTCCAAGTCCCCCGCACCAGCTCGCTCTGGTTCCTGACCGAGTACGGCGCCGACACCGTCGAGACCGCCGGGCCGCGAGCCGAGCCGCGCCGACGGCTGAGTACAGTCGCGCAAGCCGAAGGACCATTGCGCGCACATACCCTCGCGGTCAACGATGTCGGGATCGCGTTCGTCCAGGCGGCCCGACAGCGCGGCGATGAGTGCGGCCCGGAGTCCTGGCGGCACGAGATCGCGCACCCCATCACCCCCGCCCGTGCTCGCAGGCCCGCCGAGCTCGTGATCGCCGACGCGCTGCTGACCTACCTCCAGGCCGCCAAGGACGGATCGTTCGTCCTGCACCAGCGCTTCATCGAGCTTGACCGCGGCACCGCCCGCCCCGCGGAGCAGCTCGCGAGCAAGATCACGCGCTACGCACGACTACGCCACTACACCGGCACCACAGTCGCGTCCGGCGCGCCCGCCAAGCCGTTGTGGCGCGACTACTACCGCTCCTGGCCGCACCTGCTGATCGTCCTCGCCGACCAGTCCCGCGAGCGTATGCGCCAGCGCATCCACAGAACGCTGACGCTGCACCAATCCGACCCGGCCAAAGACCACGAGGGGACAGTACCCGTCTCGTTCGTAATGCTCGACGACCTGGTCGAGCAGGGGCCGTTCGCGCCGATCTTCAGCTCCGCCGAGCACCCCGGACAGTCCGTGGACTGGCTCGGCCAACCACAACCCGAGGAGACGTGAACATGCCTCCGAGCAAATCGACCCAGCACAAACGCGCCCGAAGCGGCGAGCGCGGCTCCTCGCCAACAGGCAGTCGACGCCGAGCGCAACCACCCTCGAGCAGCGCGGTTCGGGCGGCTTCGCGCACGGCTGATCTGTCGCTTGCGGTGTGGCCGTGTGCTCAACGCACGAGCCAGTGGCAGCGCCACGGCCGGTTTGTGCCTGAGAGTAATCGTCACCCCGCGAAGATGCTGCCCGAGATCGCACGCCGTGTGATCTCGGCCTACAGCAACCCAAGTGATCTCGTCCTTGACCCGATGTGCGGGATCGGCACCACGCTCGTGGAGGCGATCCATCAAGACCGCCGTGCGATCGGTGTCGAGCTGGAAGGCCGCTGGGCGTCGCTCGCCGCGAAGAACGTCACATACGCCCGCAGCCAAGGCGCGCACGGTCAGGCCCTCGTTCTGCAGGACGATGCTCGGCGACTCGGACGCGGCGTACTCGACGAGCTCACCGGACAGGTGCCGTTGATCCTCACCTCGCCGCCCTACGGCAACGCGACGCTCGGCGACCCACGAGGTGGCAAGGGGATAACCCACGCCCGCGCATCCGAAGGACGCCGCGTCACCACGGCCGACCGGGCTCACGCAGCCACGGCCTCGAAGAGGTGCCGCTACGGCGATAACAGCGGGACGATCGCGCGGCTTCGCTACGGCACGACCACGGAAGCCTTCGTTCTGGGGAGGGGAGAGAGCTACCTCGCGGCGATGGCCACGATCTACACCGCGTGCGCGAGGATGCTCAGCCCCGGCGGATACCTCGTGCTCGTCACGAAGAACCTACGCGCCGACGGGGCGCTCCGAAACATCGCCGGCGACACGATCACCCTCTGTCAACAGGCCGGGCTGGTGTTCCAGCAGCACATCATTGCGCTGCACGCGACCCTCCGCGACGACGAGCTCCTGCCACGCCCCTCGTATTTCCAGCTGACGCAAGTCCGTCAAGCACGCGCCCGGGGCGAGCGCATGCATCTCGTCTGTCACGAGGACGTTCTTGTCTTTCAACAGTGCGACCCCAGGAGGTAATCATGAGCCGCCCGTCACGCACTCCTCGCCGCTGGCAAATCAAGCAAGCCGACTGCCTGAAAGCGCTCCCGACCCTCGACGCCGCGAGCGTCGATGTCGTCATCACCGACCCTCCCTACGGGATTGGCCTGGTCGGCATGAAGTGGGACAACGCCAAGAAGCTCGACCCAGCGCGGCCACCGGGGCAGTACCACTCGCGCACGAGCCCGAGCATCGCGTTTCAGACGTTCTGCGCCGAGTGGGCCAGCGAGTGCCTGCGCGTCCTGAAGCCCGGTGCTCACCTCGCCGCGTTCGGAGGGACACGGACCGCCCACTTGTTGGCGTGCGGCCTGGAAGAAGCCGGGTTCGAGATCCGCGACACGCTGATGTGGATCCAAGGCCAAGGCTTCCCCTCATCCCCCGCGCTCGCCAAAGGTCTGGGCGTCCGCCTGAAGCCCGCCTATGAGCCGATCCTCCTCGCCCGCCGACCGCTCGATGACTGCACCCTCGAGCAGAACCTCGCCCGCTACGGCACCGGGGCACTGAACATCGACCGGTGCCGCATCCACGACACCACCCAGTGCCCGGCTGAGGGACGAACACACCACAAGCCATATTCGGCGAGCGAGAAGGGACGCTGGCCAGCGAACCTCATCCTCTCCCACGACCGCAGATGCACCGGCAGCCGATGCGAACGCGACTGCCCGATCGAGCTGCTCGGCGAGCGCCACCGCTTCTTCTACGCCGCGAAGGCACCCCGACGCGAGCGCGAGGCCGGCTGCGAGCAGCTACCCCGTCGCGTCACGCAGACATTCAAGATCGGCGCCGGGCGGGAGAAGGAAGCGAGGGCTCGGCCCGTCGCGAACATTCATCCGACGGTCAAGCCGATCGAGCTGATGCGCTGGCTGGTGCGGCTGCTCAACCCGCCGGGCGGGCTCGTGCTCGACCCCTTCACGGGCAGCGGCAGCACCGGTGCCGCCGCCGTGCTCGAGAGCGCCCGCTTCCTCGGGATCGAGCGCGAACGCGAGTATGTGCCGATCGCCCGTGCACGGATCACGCATTGGGCTCGCCAGAGTCGCGATCAACCTCAGCGTTGCGAAAGGAGTGGCTGAAGAGTGGCGTGTCGCTCCTGCACTCGATGTTCGGAAACCGATCGTCCCCAGCCTGGCGTCGCTGTCGCTGTCACCCGTGAGTCGGTCGAGGCAATTGCCGCGTGCGTTGTCGAATTGCTCAGAGAGCAGGAGGATAACGGCCGCGAATTTGTCGATGCGCAAGAGCTCGCGCGTATCCTCGGTGTCTCCAGGAGCACCATCTACGAACACGCTCGAGAGCTGGGGGCCATCCGTCTCGGGCGTGGCGTACGCGCAAGGCTGCGCTTTGACGTCACCAAGGCCACAGCAGTCCTTCGATCGCGTGAGCGGACCGCAGCACGAAAGACAGCCGCCAGGCTACCGTCATCGCGTCATCGTCGTCAAAGGCTCGCGGGGTACGACCTGCTGCCGATTCGCAACGAGAGGCCCCCCTCGGCAGGGTGTCGCTGATGCTCTCGCCCGGCCTTGTTGGACTTGGATCCCAGCGGACCACGAGGTACGATGAGCCGACCGACATCAACTGCCCCCGCGCTGCGCTAACAGCCGGGGGCCGGCACGAAGGAGTAGGCCCTTCATGCAGCTCTCAGCGTATTACGCGCCGCCCCAAGCGAACGCGCCGACATTGGTCGGCGACGCTCGGCGGTGGCAGTCCGTGGGACTCCCTCGTGCCCTACGAGCGAAAGGAGTCCGACATGAGCACCACATTCGCCTCGCCCGCCAGGGCGAGCGTCCGCCGCGCTGCGCTCGCTAGCGGCACCGCCAGCCACACGGTAGGGACGGGGGTGGCGTGATGGCGCGCGCCTTTGGAACCATCGAATCCGCGCCGTTGGATGATGGCGCCAGGAGCATCCGTGGCCGCTTTCGCCATAACGGCGAGCGCTACCGCGTCGTGTTCGGCCGTGACGACGACGGCTGGACAGAAGCACGGGCGCGGCGGGAGATGGAGAACATCCGTGTCCTGCTGCGAGCCGACGTGCCGGTCGAGGAGGTTCTCAAGCGCTACCAGCCCGAACGGTCAGTCGACGCAGACCCATCGACCAAAAGCGGCGACTTCACGTTCCACGAGTACGCCTCGGAATGGTTCAAGCGTCGCTGCAGCGGCGAGCTCGGCGAACGGCCCCCAACCGAGGGCACGCGCGAGCACTATCTCTGGGGCCTCTCGCACCTGCTGCCGTTCTTCGCCTCGATGCCCGTGGCGAAGATCTCCAAGCGCGACTGTGAACGCTTCCGCGGCAAGCTGTTCGCCGACAGCGAGGCGCTGCGCGTCATGATCGATGCGGGCGGCAAGCCGACCTACGAGAACGGCCAGCCGCGCAAGCCGCTGTCACTGCGCTCGATCCGCAGCGTCATGGCGCTGCTCGGCCAGATCCTCCAGGACGCCGTCGAAGATGAGCTGCGCCCGGATAACCCCGCCAGGTCAAAGCGTCTGCGCATCCGCGTACCAAAGCCCAACCGCACATTCCTTGAGATCGACCAGCTTGTCGCGCTGCTGGACGCCGCGCGAGAGCTCGAGGTGACGCCCATGCTTAACAAACGCGCGAAGCTCACCCAGGAGCAGGCGGAGCAGGTACGAGCGCGTATGGCAGGCGGCGAGACTCAGTACGCGCTACGCCAGGAGTACGGGTTGAGCAGCGCCGCGATGTCTATGCTCGCGCAGGGCAAGACCTATCGCGCCGAGAACAGCCGTATCGGGTGGCGTGCGCTCTGCGCGGTACTCGGCTACGCCGGTCTGAGGATTTCCGAAGCTGTCGATCTCCTGGAGCGCGACGTGCGCTTGCACGATCCGCAGGGCTCGCGGCTGTGGATCCCCGACAGCAAGACCGAAACAGGCATCCGGCATGTCGAGATCACCTCATCATTGCGTCAGGAGCTGCTCGCCCACCGCGCTGAGAAGATTCGGCGCGGCTACCCGACCACGCCCGAGGCGCCGCTCTTCTGCACCGCGAAGGGCACCCCCTGGGACGAGGGCAACATCCGCCAGCACCTCCTCGCCCCGATCGCCGAGCTCGCGAGCCGCCGGCTCGTCGAGCGAGGTCTCCCGCCCCTCCCCCACATCACGCCCCACTCGCTGCGACGGACCTACGTGTCGATCATGCTGCTCGCCACCAAGTTCGACATCCGGTTTGTGCAGAGCCAGGTTGGGCACGCCAACGCGAAGATGACCCTCGACGTCTACAACCAGTTGCTCGACCGCAGCAAGCGCGAGCACGGCGCGGCCTTCGACGCGCTGCTGGCGTCCGCGCGCAGCACCCTCTACGACCCAGCCGCCCAACCACCCATCTCGGCCCACCGGCGGGCCCACCCGCATAAAACATCGCCCGCGGGGCCCTCCCTGGCCCTCGTCGGAAACGGCTGATATGCAGGGATCTTTAGGAGTGGAGCTAGGGGGACTCGAACCCCCGACCTCCTGGGTGCGATCCAGGCGCTCTCCCAACTGAGCTATAGCCCCGCGCGCTCGCGCCGCGGGGGCGGTGCGAGGTCTGGGAAGTGTAGTCGCCGCGAGCCGCCGGTGAGTCCGGCGGCGGGGGAGGTAGGCAGTATCGTTTGGCGGGGAGATGGGACTGCTCGACGAGGCCATCCGCGAACACATGGAGCTCAAGCGCCTGCGCGGCGCCGATCCCGGTGAGGTCGCGCGGCAGGAGCGCGACGCGCTGGGGCCTGTCGTGCGCGAGCAGGAGGATCCCGAGGGGGCGGGGGTGTTCGAGGACGGCGAGGGAGCGCGTGAGGACGACGAGCGCGGTGGCCACGCGATCGAAGAGGACCACGCCGCGAGGGGCCCAGACTTTGCGCACGTCGGCCAGGAGACCGCGGAGCTCGACATGCGCACCGTGCTCGACGCGCAGCCGGAGGATGGTCCGCTCGATGTCTCGCCGGAGATCCCGGGCGAGACACCGGGACAGGAGCGGCTGTGGTTCGACCAGCAACAGCAGCAGGCGCCACGGGACTTCGACTTCGACCCGTAGGAGCTCGGGGGCGGTCCACCGTTCCGTAGGCCCTATATTTGACCCTTCCTGGGGCCTTAGCTCAGCTGGGAGAGCGCCTGCTTTGCAAGCAGGAGGTCACCGGTTCGATCCCGGTAGGCTCCACTGGAGAATCACTAGTAACCAAGCCAGCTTTAGGCGGCCTGGGCGGGATCTCTCGAGGCGACCGAAGCGTCAGATTGGCCCGTGGGCCTATTTATGGGCCTAAACTCTTGCTCTTCGTCGCTGGCGACGAGCGCCTCGCTATCGCCCGAGCGCTGGACGAGATCAGGAAGACCGTGGCTCAGGAGGTGCGGCGATCCATGGCTCGTGGTCGAGATCGCGGACCTGTGAGTCTGCGTGTAGGCGATCGAAGAACACGGCCAGGACGACTCCCTCGCCGGTCGCCGATGGCGCGAGTATGCCCTCCAGTCCGAAGTGATGAGCGGACTCTCCGATCTGTTGGCACTTGGTGGCGTCGCTGGCGCGCAGCTCGGGGTCACTGAGTTGCAGCGCCGCGCGGGTGGCGCAGTCGCGGAGGTCCAGGAGGGCGCCCAGGGCGATGTCGTAGCGGTACAGGCGCCTCGGCAGGAAGTCCTCCGGGTCGCGGCCCTGCCGTTCGGCGAGGCGATAGAACTCGCGGACCGTCGTCTCGCGGTCGAGCGCGAGGTACAGGGTGGAGAAGCTCTCCGGTGGATTCCAGCGCCGCCGTGGATTCGGGCGCCCATGCCCGAGAGCGGGTGATGGTCGTGGGACAGATGCCGGAATGCCTGACCGGCGAAGGTGGTCGGCTCGATCGCGTCGATTCGAGCGATGAGCTGCTGATCGATCACGCGCGGTTAGACGAAGACGCCCTCGGACATCGCGTCTATCGCTCCCAGCACGCGCCGAAACTCGCCCGTGCGCAGCAGGTCGACGGGCTTGTGGTGATCGAGCGAGTCGTTGGGAGTGAACAGCCAATCGTGGGCCGGTTCGGGTCGTAGAACGCCTGAGAGCTTCTCGAGGACCACGATCAGCTCCAGCAAGCGCTCGCGAGCGTCGGGGCGCGGGGCGGTCTGCCGTGAGAGCCAGCGCGACACGGTGCGCGGATTCGTTCCGAGCACGCGCGCGAGTTCAGCTTGGTCAAGCTCGATTTGCCCGGTTGCCCTACCAAGTCGTTCCGCCAGGTCCGCCATAACTTGCCTTTTCTGCCGCCTATTATGGCAGCTCAGTGGCGGCCCGCCACGGAATCACGATTTCGATCTTTTTGGTGCTCATCCCCCCGCGAGGAATGCCTTGGCGGCCACGAGCACGTCGCGGAAGTCTCCCTCGCGGATGCTCTGCGCAGGGGACTGGTCATCGAGCTGCGGATTCAGGCTGACCCGATAAACCCCTCCGGATGCGCTCGTCGAAAGGCCGACGGACGCAATCCCCGTCGGTCGTTCTCCCCGGCTGTGAGCGTCCGGCCGTGGAGAGTCTTACGCTCTCGTAATGGCCAAGTCCGTTGCCGACCTACTGTCCGAGCGGGAGGGAACTCGTCTGGACTTCAAGGGAGACCTGTCGAGCATGAAGCGGGTGCTGGAGACCGTCTGCTCGTTTCTGAACACGGCCGGCGGGACCCTCGTCGTGGGCGTCGAGGATCAGACGAAGGTCGTCCTCGGGCTCGACGACGTGGAGAAGCAGGAAGAGAAACTGGCAAACGCCGTCGCGAGCTCGATTGAGCCGCAACCCACGGTGCAGCTGGAGATCGTGACTCACGACGAGCGCGATCTGCTCCTCCTGCGCGCTGCCTATGCCGCGGGACCTTTCTTCATCAGGGACAAAGGCAAGGAGCGAGGCACGTTCGTCCGGATCGGCAGCAACTCGCTCCCCGCGAGCCCAGAGAAGGTCGCCGAGCTCGAACGGGCGCGGCGAATGGGCGCCTGGGACCAGGAGCCAATGCCCGGCCTGACGCGCGAGGACCTCGACCGGCAGGCGATCAAGCGGTGGCTGGACGTGGTCGGAGAGCGTCTGACGGATGCCAAGTTGCGAAGCCTCGGTGTCCTGGCCGAGTACGGCGGCCAGCCGGTCCCCACCCGTGCCGGGGTCATCCTGTTTGGACGAGAGCAGGCCATCCATTTCCCTGACGCGCAGATCAGGTGCGTCGTGTTTCGCGGAGTCGACAAGAGCCGGCCGGTTGTCAGGGGCGAGGACAACGACGGGACGGTGCTCGACGGGATCGAGGAGGCGACGAGATTCATCGAGCGCAACACCGACACGATCGTGCGGATCACCGGCCGCGCCCGCCGCGACGAGCTGGACCTCTACCCAAACCTTGCTGTCCGTGAGGTTCTGAACAACGCGGTCGTCCATACGGACTACGCGGTGGAAGGCGCTTCGATCTTCGTCGCTCTCTTCTCCGATCGCCTGGAGATCTCCAGCCCTGGAACCTGGCCACCAGGCTTCTCCCGCGAGGATTTCGAATCGGGCGTGAGCCTCCGCCGTAACAAGGCGATCTCGCGAGTGCTGATGCGACTGGGCGTGATCGAGGGCTATGGGAGCGGATACGACCGCGTGATTGCTGCCTGCCGTGATGAGGGCTATCCCGAGCCCGAGTGGATCGAGAACGGACCGCAGATCAAGGTCGTCCTCCGGCCGCATCCGGCCAGCGGCCTGTCGCCGCAGCCGACCCCCGCCGGCCTAGAGCGAACGCGACGGCCAGCACGATCCCGTCCTACGACGGACGAGCGCCACGCCGACGTGCTGGCCGCGATCGACGAGCTAGAGCGTCCGAATACAGTTAACATTCAGCAGCACACCGGCATCTCGATGAGGAGCTTGGAGCGCGACCTCCGTCATCTTCGCGAGGCTGGCGTAGTTGAGTTCGTTGGCGCTCCACAGATCGGCTTTTATCGCCGCAAGTAAAGCCGCCACACCGCCACACACCGCCACACACCGCCACACACCGCCACACACCGCCAATCGCTACCACATACGCGCGGTCAGACAAAGGCGCCCTCGGACGCTTCACCTGCCGTCCCGCGCGTCGCCACTTCGCCAGGTAGACCGGCCCGTCGCTGCGCTCTGCGATGACCAAGGCGCGAAGCCCGGGCTTCGGTGGCTGCGGCGAGACGCTCGATCGGGCTTCTATAGGGCCAGTTCCTATGCCCGGTCTCGCGGGTATCGCCAGCAACCGCCGATCCCCCCGACCCCTACATAGCGCCGAGCAGTTCAACGACGGAGGCCAAAAGCGGGGAGGCTCAGCCGATCGGCGCCAGCGAGTTGCCCGGGGCGATGCTCGAGCAGTTCTGCGGCGCCGGCAGCCCGGCGAAACGCGCGGTGAGCCAGGCGTCGGCTTCGGGCAGCCACACCGCCGCGCTCGGCACGTGGCTGAGGTGATCGTATTCCTCGTACTGCACGGTGACGCCGCGGCTGCAGTATTCGCGCGCGAGGCTGCGCACGTCACCCGCGATCATCACGCCGTCACCGGGACCGATGCCTTCCTTGTTGCCCGCGGTACCTTCGAGCTCGCCGCCGTTGCCCTGGCCGATGAACATCGGCATGCTGGGCGTGCCGCGACTGCCCATGATCAGCTGGTTCACCACTTCGACATACACGGGCACGCTTTCGGGCGTCGGGTATTCGGGCTTGGCGATCTGCGCCCAGGTGAGGCCCGGATACTCGGCGAGCACGGTCTCGATCGAGGCGTGCTGGAGCTTGTTGTAGAGCTCGAGCCCGTATTCGTTCATGTACGGCGTGAGATTGATGTGGAAAGCTCGCGAGACACCGATGATCGCCATCGGGATCACGCCGGCCCAGACGGTGCTGCCTTCGACGTAGTGCAGGTTGTGCGCCGGATCGACGAGCACTCCGCCGATCGCCGCGCCGACGAGACGCGAGCCGATCTCGGGCGCATAGGAGGACGCGAGCTCGGCCGCCCAGCCGGTCGCAATCGCGCCGCCGGAGTAGCCGATCAGGCCGATCTTCTTCGCTCCCGCCGCTCCGCTCGCCGGAGAGCTCAGCACCGCCCGCAACGAATCGAGCGTGTTCATCCCGTACTCCGGACCCGCCGCGAAATCCGCCGCCTCGCCCTCGGTGTCGGGCACGACGACGGTCTCCCCGGCGAGCAGCGCGGGCGCGATCAGGGCCGACTCCGCGGTCGGGATCAGGCCGCCGAGCGTGACCCCTCCGGAGATCGCGTAGGAGGGCTCGTCTTCGGGATTGAGCGAGTCATAGAAGGACTGGTAGGAGACGATCGTGGGAGCGCCGAAGCGCAGCGGCGGTTGCAACACCGAGGTCACGTTGACCGTCGGCTGTCCCGTCTCACCCGTCGATCGATAGAGCAGCTGCACCGCCTCGACCGGCAGCGGCACGCCCGCCACGTGGTAGGAGAGCGTCCGTGTCTTCAGCACGGTGCCCGTGGCGATGCTCGCCAGGGGCGCAGAGCCTTCGTAGGAGTAGAAGGGATCCTGTCCGGGCGCGACCGCCGCGCTCGCGGCCGGCGCCGTTAGCACCATGAGGATCACGAGCAGTCCGGACGCGAGCATGCCCGTTCCCCATTTCCTTCCCCGTCCGATCACAAGACGCATCGGATCCTTTCCCTACCCGGTTGACGCGACCGGTAATCGTCGCACTGAGGAATCTCGTTCTACGCCCTCCTACTGCCCCCCTCGTCCCTAAAATCGACTCGCGAGACAGCAAGTGGGCAGCAGACTCCGCATTCCGCAAAAACCGGGAGTAAGAGAAGATGGAACCCAGAGTCGACATAATCACGCTCGCCGTCGACGATCTCGAGCGCGCGCTCGAGTTCTACCGAGATGGGCTCGGGTTGGAGTCGCGCGGGATCATCGGCACCGAGTTTGCCGGCGACGAGACCCAGCCGGCCGGGGCCATAGCGCTGTTCGAGCTGAGCAACGGACTGCTGCTGTCGCTCTACCCCCGCAGCGAGCTCGCGAAGGACGCCGGCGTGCCGCCCGGTCCGCCGCAGACCGGCGAGCTCAGCATCGGCCAGGCGGTCGCGAGCAGAGCCGAGGTCGACGCCGTGCTCACCCAAGCCCAGGCCGCCGGAGCGACGCTCACAGACCAACCGCACGACCGTCCCTGGGGGATCTACTCCGGCTACTTTCGCGATCCGGATGGACACCTGTGGGAGATCCTCTACAACCCACGGCTTGCTCGCCGGTAAGAGCGATCGCGACGTCCGGCCCGACGGGAGTGGGAGTGATCACGACGAGCGAGCGCGTCGAAGCCTCTCGCCTATGATGATGATGACGGCAGGATGACAGGGCTCACCCGAATGGGGGTCCTCTCGATCGCGGGCCCTGAGATCGCGGACCTGGACCCAGACAGGAGGTAGATGTCGATGACAGAGCACCGGATCGGCACGCAGGAGGAGTGGCAGGCCGAGCGCGAGGAGCTGCTGGCACAGGAGAAGGAGCTCACCCGCCGCAGCGACGAGCTGGCCTGTAAGCGGCGCGAGCTGCCGTGGGTCGCTGTCGAGCAGGACTACCGGTTCGAGACCGCCGCCGGCACGAAGACCCTCGCCGAGCTGTTCGACGACCGTTCCCAGCTGCTCGTCTACCACTTCATGTTCGGGCCGGACTGGTCGGCGGGCTGTCCGGTCTGCTCCTCGATCGCCGACACGCTCGATCCTCAGGTCGCGCATCTGAAGGCCAAGGACACGACGCTGCTGCTCGCCTCGCGCGCGCCGATCGGCAAGCTGCTCGCCTTCAAAGAGCGGATGGGCTGGGGCATCGACTGGGTCTCGAGCGCCGGCAGCGACTTCAACCGCGACATCGGCTTCCTGAACACGCCGGAGCAGTTGAAACCTTTCCTCGAAGGGGAGATCCCGATGACGGTCGAGCAGAACGCGCGCATGTGCGGGATCGATGCGGGCGCCTACGTGACCGAGGGTCCGGGCCTGAGCGTGTACGCGAGCTCGGACGGCGTCGTCTACCGGACGTACGTGACGAGCGCGCGCGGCCTCGAGCTCGCGATGGCCTACTACGGCCTGCTCGACCGCACGCCGCGGGGCCGCGACGAGCACGGCTCGGAGCCGATGTGGATCCGCCGTCACGACGAATACGCCGGCGCGTGATGCGCCGCCGGACACGCGAACGCCAAGAAGGAGGTTCGTGGCAGTGAGCGCCGAGACGGCGCTGCGGCCGGCATCTGAGGAAGGCGGGCTCACCGATCCGCTCGTGGCGATGCGCGCCGAGCTGGGAACCGTCGCGGCGCTGCTCGCGGCGGCGGGCCTCGCGTGGTGGTCGACGACCGAGCGGATGGCGGGGATGAACGCGGGACCGGGCACTGACCTCGGCGCGCTCGGCTGGTTCACGGGGGTGTGGGCGGTGATGATGGCCGCGATGATGCTGCCCTCGCTCGCGCCAACGGCCGCCGTCTACGCCGCGCTGGTGCGCCGTCAGCCGAGTCGGGCGCTCCCGAGCCTGGAGTCGAATCGGGCGCTCCCGAGCCGTTTGCTCCTGTTCGGCGCCGGCTATCTGCTCGTCTGGAGCGTCGCGGGAGTCCTCGCCTACGGGCTGTTCGAGCTCGGCAAGAGCCTGTCCGGAGATACCCTGGCGTGGCACGGTGGCGGACGCTGGCTCGCGGCGGGCGTACTGGCGCTCGCCGCGCTCTATCAGCTGACGGCCCCCAAGCGCGCTTTCCTGCTGCGGTGCCGCCACCCGATGCGATTCCTGCGCGCGAGCTGGCGTGAGGACTCCGCGGGGGCGTTCGCGATGGGCCTGCACAGCGGCGGATGGTGCCTGGGATGCTCGTGGGCGCTGATGGCCGCGCTGTTCGCGCTCGGCGTCATGAGCCTCACCTGGATGGCACTGATCGCGGGGCTCGTCGCGCTCGAAAAGGTCGGACCATGGGGGCGCACGGCCAAGCTGGCGACGGCGGGCGTGCTCGTCGTGCTCGCGGTCGCGATCCTCGCCGTGCCGCACGAGCTGCCGGGGTTCGTCGTGCCGGGTTCACCGGGCTCCTCCGGCTCGATGCACGCGATGAAGGCGATGTTGGGACCGGGGGGCGGATGACTCGCCAGCTTGCGATCACCTGGCTGTTCAATACCGTCGCCCTGTTCGTCGCGACGTGGCTGCTGTCCGGCCTGAGCTACGGCAGCGACTGGTGGGCGCTACTGATCGCCGGGCTCGTCTTCACGATCGTGAACTTCTTCGTCAAGCCCGTGCTCGCGATCCTCTCGATCCCGTTCATCATCGTCACGTTCGGAATCTTCTACTTCCTGATCAACGTCCTGATGCTCTACCTGACCCACTGGATCGTCCCGCAGTTCACGATCGCGACCTTCTGGTGGGCGGCGCTCGCAGCGATCATCGTGAGCGCGGTCAACGGCGTCCTGCACATGCTCTTCGGCAACCCGCGCGAAGAGCTCAGGCGTCTACCGGCCTAGCGCGCGAGACCCAACGAGGTCCGGAGCCGGCCTCGAGCAGCCCAACGGGGTCGGCCGCTCTAATCGATCGGCGTCGCGGCCACCGCGGCGGCGCCTATGGAGATCGTTCAGCGCTCGACGCGCAGCGGGGGCAGCCTATCGGGGCTGATCCCCCGTTCGACGCACGCGAGGTAGGCGATGCCGCGATGGATCCCGTCGATCGCGAGCATCGTGCCGTCGAACACGCCGATCCGCATGACCACGCTCGAGCTCCAGCGTTTGCTCGCCATGTCCTCGATGAAGCGCTCGACGCGCAGATCATCCGCGCGGTCCTCGGTTGCGGACAGCGCCTTGCTGCGCTCGCGGTAGATTGCCCACAGCTGGCCGAGCGTCTTGTAGCCGGTGCCCACGTGGCCCATGAAGCTGTCGAACAGCGTCGGTGTCTCGGCCAGTTCCTCTGCCGTGAGGGGCACCAGAGCCATGCCGATATCGTCCTCGCGGGCAGGGCCCATCCATATGGTCGGCCGGCCAAGATGCCTTTCCGGGATTGGTACGCCGGTCCAGTGCGTGCCGATCACTACAAACGGGTGGCTGATCCGGCGGCGATCGGCGCTGTTGGCGCGGCGCACGCGGCGCAGCACAGCGCGCGTCCTCTGCGGCGCCTGTCAGAGTGGGGTTGAGGAGATCGGGAGACAGGGAGCGGAATGGGATTCATCGCGCCGGCGCCGCCGCCGGTCGAGTTGGAGGAGTGGAAGCGGCTGAGCCACCTGGAGCGGATCGAGCCGCTCGCACAGGACTGGGCGCTGAACGGGTTCGGCACGCCCTACGCGGTGTTCCTGCTGTACATCGTCAAGATCGTCGTCTACGCGCTCGGCGGCCTGCTCGTGATCGCCGCGACGACACCGGGCCTCGGCGGGCTCGGCGAGTTGAGTAGCTGGTGGACGGAACCGATCGTGTTCGAGAAGGCGGTCGTGTGGACGATGCTGTGGGAGGTGCTCGGCTTGGGCGCCGGGTCGATGCCGCTGACGCTGCGCTTCTCGCCGATGATCGGGGGCGTGCTCTACTGGTTGCGGCCGGGGACGATCCGCCTGCCGCCGTGGCCCAAGCGGGTGCCGCTGACGCGCGGAACGCGGCGCACGGTGATCGACGTCGCGCTCTACGCCGGTCTGCTCGCAGCAGCGGTGTATCTGCTCGTGGCCGGCACGCAGCCGGTCGCCGGGACCGCCGCCGGACGCCTGCATCCGGAAGCGGTCGGGGCGCTGCTCGGGATCGGGATCCTGCTCGGGTTGCGCGACAAGGTCCCGTTCCTCGCCGCCCGCGCGGAGATCTACGGGAATCTGATGATCCTCTTCCTGTTCCCGTTCTCCAATCTGCTCGCCGCCGCGCAGATCGTGTTCGTGTGCATCTGGTGGGGCGCCGCGTCCTCGAAGCTGAACCGGCACTTTCCGTTCGTGGTGACGGTGATGATCAGCAACACGCCGTGGAACCGCTCGCGCGCGTTCAAGCGCCGGCTCTGGCGAGACCATCCCAAGGACCTGCTCCCCTCCGCGACCGGCGCGCTGGCCGCGCACATGGGGACGGTGACAGAGCTCACGCTGCCGTTGCTGCTGCTCGTCGCGCCGAGCGGACCGCTTTTGACGATCGCGGTCATCGGGATGGTGCTGTTCCACGTCCACATCTTCTCGACGTTTCCGCTGGCGGTGCCGCTGGAGTGGAACGTGTTCATGATCTTTGGGATCCTCTTCCTGTTCGGCCACTACGGCGGGGTGCCGCTCTCGCACCTCGACGATCCGCTGCTGATCGCGATCCTCGCCGTGACCTGCGTCGGGATCCCGGTGCTCGGCAACCTGCGCCCGGACCTCGTCTCGTTCCTGCCATCGATGCGCTACTACGCCGGCAACTGGGCGACGAGCCAGTGGCTGTTTCTGAAGGAGTCGGACGCGGAGGCGCGGCTGGACAGCTCGATCGTAAAGGCCGCCCCGGTCGCCGTCGAGCAACTGGTCAAATTTTACGACCGCGATACTGCCGAGCTATTGATGTGCAAGGGCCTCGCGTTCCGCTCGATGCACGCGCATGGCCGCGCGCTGAACGGCCTGCTGCCGCGCGCCGTCGGCAACGACATCGCGAACGTCGAGCGCTACCACGTGCGCGAGGGCGAGGTGGTCGCCGGTGTGGTGCTCGGATACAACTTCGGCGATGGGCACTTCCACAACGAGCAGCTGCTCGCGGCCGTGCAGGAGCGCTGCGAATACGAGCCCGGTGAACTGCGCGTGGTGATGATCGAGTCGCAGCCCATGCAGACGCAACGACAGCGCTATCGCATCCACGACGCGGCGACCGGGCTGATCGAGGAGGGCTACGTCGCGGTCGGCGAGATGGTCTGCCGGCAACCGTGGCTCGTAGAGGACGGGCCTTTCCCGGTCGAGGTGATCCGTTCGCGCGGCGCGTCCTCCCGGCCGGCGCTCGCGACACCTGCGCCATGACCGAACATCCGTCCGCGAGATGAGCGAGGCGATCGTCGTCGGCTCCGGCCCGAACGGGCTGGCGTGCGCCGCATGGCTCGCGCGCGCGGGCGTGCGGGTGACGGTGCTCGAGGCGCGCGAGCGAATCGGCGGCGGTACGACGACGAGCGAGCTGACGCTGCCCGGCCTGCTGCACGACGATTGCTCGGCCATACACGCGATGGCGGTCGGCGCGCCCTCGCTGAATGGGCTCGACCTGCAGCGCCACGGGCTGCAGTGGTGCTGGCCCGAGATCGATCTCGCGCACCCGCTCGACGGCGGCGACGCCGCGGTGATGCTGCGCTCACTCGCAGACACGCGCGCGGGACTCGGCGCGGACGGGCCGGCCTGGGAGCGTGTCTTCGGGACACCCGCACGGAGCTTCGACGCGCTCAGCGAGGACATCATGCGGCCGATCATCCGCCTGCCGCGCCACCCATTGAGGCTGATGCGCTTCGGCGTGAGAGCGGCGTTGCCGGCGACCGCGCTCGCGCGCGGGTTCAGAGGCGAGCAGGCGAAGGCACTGTGGGGTGGCTGTGCCGCGCACGCGTTCGCACCGCTGTCGCGGCCGCTGAGCGCCTCGGTCGGGATGGCACTCGTCTGCGCGGGACACCGCTACGGCTGGCCTGTCGCGCGCGGTGGCTCACGCGCGATCTCAGACGCGCTCGCCGCGGTCGTGCACGAGCATGGCGGGAGGATCGAGACGGGGCGGCGCGTCACGTCGCTGGCGGAGCTTCCCCCCACCGATGCGGTCGTGCTCGACCTCGCGCCCGTCGCGGTCGTCGAGATCGCCGGCGCGCGACTGCCGGCGCGCGTAGCGAGGGCATACCGCCGCTACCGCCACGGCCCGGGGGCATTCAAGGTCGACTTCGCCGTCGAGGGCGGCGTGCCGTGGACGGACGCGGCCGCGCGCCGCGCGGGCACGGTGCATGCAGCCGGCTCGTTCGCAGAGATCGTCGCGGGCGAGCGCGAGATCAACCGCGGACGCATGCCCGAGCGCCCGTTCGTGCTCGTCTGCCAGCAGTCGCTCGCCGACCCCTCGCGCGCGCGGCGCGGCGTCCACCCCGTATGGGCCTACGCGCACGTGCCGAGCGGCTATACCGGCGACGCGACCGAGGCCCTGCTCGACCAGATCGAACGCTTCGCGCCGGGCCTGCGCGAGCGAATCCTGGCGTGCGCCGCACGCTCGACAGGCCAGATCGAGCGTGACAACGCCAACTTCCTCGGCGGTGACATCCTCACCGGCGCGAACACGCCGCTGCAGACCGTGATCCGCCCGCGGCCGGCGCGCGACCCCTACGCCACAGGCATCCCGGGCGTATACATCTGCTCCGCGGCGACCCCTCCGGGCGCGGGCGCGCACGGGATGAACGGCTATAACGCAGCCAAATCGGTGCTGCGCGCGCTCGCTTCCGCATGAGCTCGCGCGGAGTCGGTTCGAGCGCAGGCGGCGCGCTGATTCCTCGCTTTCGCCGCGCGCGGCGCGATCCCGAGCTGGCGGTGCTCGAAGGGTTCCACGCGCTCAAGCACGCGCTGCGCTTCGACGCGCCGCTGCTGGAGGTTGTGATCTCGGTGGAGGCCCCCCTGGAGCGCCTGTCGCGCGCGCTCGCCCCGGATCTCGGCGCGCGGCTGCACGAGCTCGCGCGACCTGTCGAGCCGGCGGTCTTTGCCCAGCTCGCGCCGCTGCCGCCGCCGACGGGTGTGATCGCGCTGGCCCGGCGTCGTGCGGGGGAGCCCGCGGCAATGCTCGCCGACCCGCGCTCCTCGCCGGTGATCCTGCTCGAGGACCCGCGCGACCTCGGCAACATGGGCGCCTGCGTGCGCGTCGCCGCCGCGGCGGACGCCGCCGGCGTGCTCACCACCGGCGGCCACGACCCCTGGCATCCCGACGCGCTGCGCGGCGCGGCGGGGCTGCACTACGCGCTGCCGGTCGCGCGCCTGGAGGGGCTGCCGGTGCTGAATCGAAGACCCGTGGAGGGCGCGCGGGCGGAGCGCCGGCGCGCAGAGGACACGCCGGCGCTCGATCGGCCGGCACTCCATGAGTCCGCGCCCCGCGGGCCGGCCAGCGGCCGACCACTGCTCGCGATCGACCCAGACGGCGAGCCGCTGCAGCCCGGCGAGCTGCCGCCGCGCGCGGTGCTCGCGTTCGGCACCGAGCGCTACGGCCTCTCCGAGGAGCTGAGCGCCCATGCCGACGCGAGCGTCAGCATTCCGATGCGCGCCGGGGTCTCGAGCCTCAACCTCGCAACCTCGGTCGCCGCCGTGCTGTTCGCCTGGCGGCTCTCCGGCTAACGCGCCGCTTCGACGCCGCTGAGCAGATCCCAGTTGCCGCGCAGCGCCGCGCGTGCTCGCGCGAGCATCCGCTCGACCTGGGCCTCGGGCTCGTCGCAGGCGGCGAGCAGCTCTTCGATCAGCGCGCCGGCCTCGCGCGCGTGCTCGACGTCGCGCAGCTCGTGGACCTTGAAGTACTCGAGCGCCGGGCCTTCCTCGCTGTAGCCGTAGTGCTCGGTGAGGCCCTCGAGCTTTGTCGTGGAGATCTGCGGCTGGCCGGCCTCGATCGCGTAGAGCACCGCGAGGTGCTCGAGCAGATCCTCGCCCGCCGTCCACGCCCGTGCGCAGGCCTGCGTCTGGGCCAGCGCCTGTGTCTGCGCCGGCGCCGAGGTCGCCGTCTGCGTCTGTGTCTGTGTCTGTGTCTGCACCGAGATTGCCGCCAGCGCGTCCTTCCCGTCCCCAGCCTCCTCGGACCGAGCCCCGGCCGCGCGCGCGAAGTCGTCCCACAGCTCGACGTGGGCGGTCTCCTCCGCGGCATGGCGGCGCAACCCCTGTGCGTGCGCCGGGCCGGCCTGCGCGGCGGCCGCGCACGAGGCCTCCGCCAGCGCGACGACCGCGTGGCGATACTCGCCCGCGTAGCACGCGAGCTCCGCGCCGCTCAGCTCGCCGGCGCTCCAGCGCTCGTAGAAGGAATGCTCCAGCACGTTGCATTCGCCGCGGGCCTGATCCAATCTGGCAAGGATGTCCATAAAGTTGATTCCTCTCTCGTGGCGTATGTGGGCCTCGAAAGTCTAAGGGGGACCGCGGGCGAATAGGATCGGCGGATGACCGACGCGGTGCGCACCCCCGACGAGTTGCTGGAGGGGCTTCCCGACTTCCCGTTCGAGTCCCGCTACCGCGAGGTCGATGGTCTGCGCCTGGCGCATCTCGACGAGGGCGACGGCGCGCCGGTGGTCTTCGTGCATGGCGAGCCGACCTGGTCGTTTCTCTGGCGAAAGGTGCTCCCGCCGGTGCGCGAGGCGGGCTTCCGCTGCATCGCCCCCGACCTCGCCGGCTTCGGCCGCTCGGACAAGCCGATCGAGCTCGACTGGTACTCCTACGATCGCCACGTCGCAAACACGGCGAGCCTGCTCGAGCAGCTCGACCTGCGCGACGCGACGATCGTCGTGCACGACTGGGGCGGTCCGATTGGGCTGCGCCTCGCGGTCGAGCAGCCGCAGCGGATCGCGCGGATCGTGATCCTCGACACCGGCCTGTTCACCGGTCGCCAGCGCATGACCGACGCCTGGAACGCATTCCGCGACTTCGTCGCCCGCACCGAGGACCTGCCGGTCGGGATGCTCGTGCGCGGCGCCTGCAAGAACGACCCGGGCGACGCGGTGATAGCCGCCTACGACGCGCCGTTCCCGAGCGTCGACGCAAAGGCCGGCGCGCGCGCCTTCCCGCTGCTGATACCCCAGACGCCCGAGGAGCCCGGCGCCGCGGACGGGGCGCGCGTGCTGGAGGCTCTGCGCGCGGACAGCCGGCCTGCGTTGATGCTGTGGGCTGACTCCGATCCCGTACTGCCGCCGGCGGTGGGCGAGAGCTTCGCCGCCGCGATCGGTCAGCCACCGCCGCGCGTGATCGAGAACGCCTCGCACTTCCTCCAGGAGGACCAGGGTCCACTGATCGGCCGGCTGATCGCCGAGTGGCTCACGCAGAGCTGAGCGGAGTCCGAGCCGCTGCGCGGGTGCGCGTGACGCTCGTCGGTATTTACCGCCGTCTCTGCGCGCGGGGCTCGGGCGCCGCGTTCTACTCGGTCGCGCGCTCGGCGAGCTGTGCCTGCTCGGGCGCCGGCGGCAACCCCGGCTCGGACTGCGCGGCACGCAACTCGTAATCGCGGCGCGCCGTCACGTCGGCGTCGGCCAGCAGACGGTCGGCCTTCATCGCCCGACCAAGGCCCTCGGAGAGGCGCCGTGGCAACAGGGTGCCGAGCTGATAGGTCCGCTTGGTCGACTTCGGAACCCATACTTCGACGAGCCCGTGCTGTAGCGCCTCTACGATCGCGTCTGCCACTTCCTCAGGCTCGAGGTTGTGCTGACCCCTGACCTCCCCCAGGCCCGAACCCAGTTCGGTGTTGACGGCGTAGGGCATCACGTAGCTCAGATCGATGTGGGCGCCCATCAGGTGCAGCTCGCCACGCACCGCCTCGGACAGGCCGACGACCGCGTGCTTGGTCGCCGAATAGGTCGCTCCGCCAGGCGCTCCGAACTTGCCGGCCTGCGAGGCGATGTTGACGATGTGGCCACGGTCGCGCGGGACCATCCGTGCGAGCGCCAGCTTCGTGCCGAGGATCACCCCGTGGAGGTTGATGTCGATCATGCGCCTCGCCGTCAGATCGTCCTCGTCGATGAAACGTCCGAGCGGCATGATCCCGGCGTTGTTGATCAGCACGTCCACCGGACCGAGCTGCGCTTCGGTCGCGTCGAGAAAGGCCGCGAACGACTCACGCTCGGTGACGTCGAGCCCGAGCGCGATCGCGCTCGGCCGGGGAGCGTCGCCGGGGCCCCCAAGCTCGCTCACGGTCTCCTCGGCGGCTCGTTGATCGACGTCGCCGATCGCCACCCTCATTCCCTGACGCAGGAGCGCTTTGGCGGTCGCACGGCCGATACCGCGTGCGCCGCCCGTGATCGCGGCGGTCTGTCCGGCGAGGATACGGGGGTGCTTGGCCATGAATCTCCTCCTGTGGATGCCCGGCGAATAGAAGTCTCCGCCCAAACCTAGCGCCCCGTGGGACCGTCCGCCAGTCCGTTTTGAGAAACACCGCATCTTTCGTGTAGTGGGTGGGTTTATAGAGGAGATCATCCAACGACGGTTACCTGCCAACCAGTCGGCGGAAGATCGCAGGAGGGGGATAGGGAGGGACACCATCGAGCCCGGGCGATCCACGGAAACCGCCCGGGCTCGGGTGTAACCGGGGTAGAGTAGAAGCCGATGTCTTCTTTCCGCTTCAAGGGCCAGCGCATCGCCTACACCGAGTACGGCGGCGGGCCGGCGGCCGTCACCCGTGGCGGCTCACGCGGGCGGACCGCAAAGAGCGCGCCAGCGGCGAACCGTCCGGTGATCCTCGTGCACGGATTGCTGCTCTCCCAGGAAATGCATCGCCCGCTCGCCGAAGACCTCGCCGCGCGCGGCAATCGCGTGATCACCGTCGACCTGCTCGGCCACGGCCAGTCCGATCGCCCGCGCGACATGTGGCGCTACTCGATGAGCATCTTCGGCGAGCAGATCGTCGGACTGATGGACCACCTCGAGCTCGAGCAGGCGGTCGTGATGGGAACCTCGCTGGGCGCGAACGCGGCGCTCGAGATCGCCTCGGCGGCGCCGGAGCGGCTGCGCGGGATGGTGATCGAGATGCCGGTGCTCGACAACGGGCTGCTCGGAAGCGCGCTGACCTTCACGCCGCTGCTCGTCGCGCTCACGTTCGGCGAGCCCGCGATGAAGCTGCTCGCACGGGCCACGCGCGCGGTGCCGCGGCGACTGCTGCCCCACTACGGCAACGTCGTGCTCGACCTCGTACGCCAGGAACCGGGCCCCGGCGGCGCGCTGATCCAGGGTCTGTTCTTCGGCCGCATCGCCCCGCATCGCAGCGAGCGCCGCACCTTCCAGACGCCCGCGCTCGTACTCGGACACCACCGCGATCCCGTGCACCCCTTCTCCGATGCCGGCATGCTCGCGAAAGAGCTGCCGAACGGGCGCCTGCTCGAGGCCGACTCGCTCGTCGAGCTGCGCCTGCAACCCGAGCGCCTGACGGACGAGATCGCCGCCTTCCTCGACGAGGTCTGGGGCATGCCGCGCGCGGTCGGCGCAAAACGTCCTGCCGCGAAACGCGCTGGGGCGAGCAGTACTGCCGTGACAAAAAGCGCCGCCGCGAAACGTGCGCCCGCGAAAAGCAGGGTCGTCAAAGACGCGACGAAACGCCCTGCGGCAAAACGGCCCTCGAAGCGCGCTGGCTAAACGCCCACTACTTCGCCGGGAACAGTTCCAGTTCGTTCACGCTGACGTGGCTCGCCGCTGCGGGGGCTTTGCTGATCCAGAGGGTGACGAAGCGGAAGCCTTTGCCTGAGTCCTGCAATTTGATGTGCTCGTGGTGCTTCTTCACGGTCAAGTAGGGGGTCAGCTGCACCCATGCCGGGTCGGTGATCGAAGTGGGCAGGCTGCCGGTCTTGGCGCCGTAGACCTGGACGCTCATGCCCGGGGTGGAGGTGACGAGCTCGATCGCCGACAGGCGCTGGGGGCTGTTCAGATCGATCGCCAGCCCCTCCGCCATCTTCGGCGCCACCGCCGGGTTGACCTGGGCGGTCCATTCGGTCGAGGTGTCGCCGTCGATCGCGAGGCTCGGATCGCCGAATTCGCTCGCCGGGTAGTTGTAGGGGTTGTAGGTGGTGGCCGCGTTGGGATCGAGCACGATCGCGCTGGGCTGCGGTTCGGTTGCGGCTTCGCCGCCGCCGGTTTCCTTGCCCGCCGCCGGGGTGGTCGTCGTGGGTGTCGTTTCTTTGGTCGTGCTCGCAGGCGTGGTGGTCGTGCCCGAAGATTTCGGCGTGGGCGCCGTGAGCGGGATTTTCGGCGGTTTGGCGGCGCCTGTGGAGACCAGCGGATTGACGGTGGCGGGCGTCGGCGTGGAGGCTTTGGGGGTGGGGGTCGCCGTCCCCCCCGGGGTCGTCGGGGTCGGGGTGACCGGCGTCGTGGGCGTGGGTGTCGCCGTGGCGGGAGTCGTCGCAACGGCAACAACCGTCGGGGTGGCCTTGTGGGCGCCTTCCTTATTCAGCGCGGCGTAGGCCGCCGCGGCGGCGCCGAGCACTAGCACCGCCGTGGCGGTGAGGATCATCGCCGCCGAGCGCCAGCTCGGCCCTCCATCGTCGAGGCTGCCCGGCGCGCCGGCGCCGCACTGCAGGCACCAGTCCTGGCCGGGGGCCAGCGGGGCGCCGCACTTCGTGCAGGTCGGCCCCGCCGCGGCCTGGGTCGCGGGGTCAGACGGCGCGGATGAGGAGGGCGACGCGCCGGGCGACGTGGCACCTGGGACCTGAGTGGAAGGCTGCTCAGGGTCTGCGACAGCCGGCGGATCGGCGAGCACTGGGTTCACAGGCTCTTGATTCTAGCTCCGGCGGCCTCTACCTTGGCGCAGGTGGTCCGCCGGGGACGATCTCGCGCCCGGTCGGTCGCAGCTGCGAGTCGAGCTCGAGCTGCCAGTAGTAGCGGGTGAACGTCATCCCGTGGTGGAACTGCCCAACATGCGGCTCGATCCGCTCGCCGGCGGCCATGCGCACGATCAGCTCGGGATAGGTGCGTCCAGGGAGCGCCGCATAGATGGGCGCGGGAAAGGCACCGCCGAAGCGCGTGTTCACGTCGGTGATGCCAAGCCCCACGTCGGGGTCGCGGAACACCTGAATCGTTGCCGGCCCGGCCACCTCCAGCGCCTCCATCGCGGCGCGCCCCAATCCGATCATCTCCTCGTCGTGCACCACTTCGCCCTTGATCGACTCGCCGCCGCGCGACTCGAGCATCGTGCGGGGGATCGCGTTGAGGCAGCGCCCGTCGCGATCGCCGAGGCAGTCGATCGAGATCTCGGGCCCGTTCATGGCGCGCTGCACCATCGTCGGCTCGTCGACGTAATCGATGAAGAAGCGTGCTTGGGCGGGGTTGTGGGCGAGGTGGATCGAGCGGGCGCCGGAGCCGCGCCGGGGCTTGATCATGACGGGATATTCGAACGAGTCGAGATCGTGCTCGTGCTCGGGCAACACCGTCGGCGGCGAGGGCAGCCCGAGGCGGCCGAGCAGCAGGTGCGTCTCGTACTTGTCGAACGTGGCACGAGCGACCTCGGCGGAGGGCCCGAGGGTGGGCAGACGGCCCGCTTCGCGGGCGCGCGCCAGCACCTCCAGGTCGAGGTCGGTGAGCGGCAACACCACGCCGACGTTGTGATCGGCGCACAATCGCTCCAGCGCCGGGACGTAGCCGGGGTCGGAGATCAGCGGTACGGCTGCGCGCACGTGCGCGGCGTACTGCGCCGGCGCGAGCGGCGCGGGGTCGGCAACGACGGTCGTGGCGAGCTGCGCGAAGCACGACACGATGTCGTAGCGCTTACCGGCGCCCGTGAGCAGCACGCCGGGGCGGGGCGCGTTCACAGCTTGCCCTCCCAGCCGCCGGCTGCGCCCTTGTAGAGATCGCCGCCGCCGAGCACCATCGCCACGGTGCGCTTCAGGATCTGCAAGTCGAGCGCGAGCGAGCGATGTTCGATGTAGTACAGGTCGAGCTCGATCCGCTCCGGCCACGGCAACGAGGCGCGGCCGTTGACCTGCGCCCAGCCGGTGATGCCCGGCTTGATTGCGAGCCGTCCGCGCTGGCGGGGGGTGTATTGCGCGACCTGGACCGGCAGCGTTGGGCGCGGGCCGATCAGCGACATCTCGCCGCGGAGAACGTTCAGCAGATTCGGCAGCTCATCGATCGAAGTGCGCCGCAGGAACGCGCCCACACGGGTGACACGGGGGTCGTTCGCGTTGATCGCCAGGCCCGCGCCGATGTGCTCTGCACCGTCCACCATCGTGCGCAGCTTCAGCACCTCGAACTCGTGCCCGCCCAGCCCCGAGCGCGCCTGGCGGTAGACGATCGGACCGGGGCTCTCCAGGCGGACGGCCAGCGCCGCCACGGCAAGGACGGGTGCGGCGGCCAGCAGAGCTAGCGAGGAGACGGCGATGTCGACGGCGCGGCGGATCATTTGGCGGACGATACGGACATCGCGACGCTGACGGTCGAGGGCCGAGCGGGGCGCGGATGAGAACCTCATACCCACGTGGCGTACCGATCGGTGATCGATGGGATCTGCGATCGCCCCCGCGGGTGCTGGCCGATCTTTGATCGGTAGGACGCTGCGTGGCGCCGGCTCCCGGCCGTCAGCGCGTCCCCTCGGCGACGTCCCACGAGGCCTCCGTACCGTGGCGTAGCCAATCCCACAACCCGAAGGCGGCGGAGGCGGTGGTGAGGACGTAGTAGCGAGCGATCAGCAGGGGGCGCAGGGGGATCACGCCGCCGATGCCCGCGCACACGAGCAGCGCCCACTGCAGGAGGAGGGTGACGGTGTAGAGCGTCCCCGCGCCCGCGGCTACGAGCGCGATGTTGCAGCCGAGCGCTAGCAGGTGCAGGAACGGGCTTGTGTAGCGCAGCAGCCGGTGAGAGACGATCATCAGCGCATAGCCGGGGGTATAGCCGCGCGGGGAAAGCATGCCGCCGCGCAGGACGATCGGCCAGGTGTGGCTCATCATGCGCCGCTTGCGGGCGAACTCGCCGGAGAGCGTCGGGACCATCTTCTCGCTGGCGCGAGCGTTGGGCACATAGACGGCGCGCTGATCGCGCTTGACGATGTTGAAAGGCAGCGACAGGTCGTGGCCCATGATCGGATCGACGACGATGTAGGAGCTGCGGCGGGTGGCGTAGATCGCGCCGTTGCCGGCGGTGACAGAGCTGAGCCGCGACTCCAGCGTGCGGACGGCCATCTCGTAGCGCCAGTAGACGCCCTCCTGATTCGAAGCGCCCGCCGGCCCGAGGCCGTGGGGTGGATGGCGAGAGTCCTGGTAGAAGCGCACCTGGCCGCAGGCGTAGCCCACGCGCGGGTCGGCGGCGAACGCGGCGACGAGCGCACGGGCGGCGCCGGGCTCCCACAGCGCGTTCGCGTCGGAGAACGCGACGATCTCCCCGCGCGCCTCGCGCACGGCGGCGTCCTGCGCGCGGATCTTGCCGCCGCGCGGGAGCTCCAGGACGAGATCGGCGCCGGCTTCTCTCGCCCACTGCGCCGTCGCATCCGAACAGCCGTCGCACGCGACGATCAACTCCAGCAGCTCGCGCGGGTAGTCGAGCACGAGCGCGTTCTCGACCTTCGCGGCGATCACCGGCTGCTCGTCGTGGGCGGCGACGATCAGGGACAGGGAAGGGAGCCCTCCGACAACGACGCCCGCAGACGGTGATGGGCCCACCGCCGAGGGCGATGCGGTCGGCACGAACAGGCGCGCTAGCACCGCTAGTACGGCGGCGTAGCCGAGTTGGGTCCACACGATCAGCGCAGCGGACAGCCAGAAGAAGATTTCGAGGACGAGCATGGCGCGATTCTCGCAGTGAAGTGAGCGATCCTTGTATCTCGCCGCAGGCGCCGCTAATCTTTGAGACGGCTAATACATCTACTGAATCTGTCGTAGAGATCCTCCAGAGGAGTCCGGGCAACCGGGCTCCTCTTCTTTTAAATAAGCCCCCGGTGGTTGCCGGGACCGTCTTGACTGCAACCACCGGGGCGCTCTGCTATCGCACCAGCCGGTCTATGACCATTAGGGCAATCAGTAGAGCGATGGCTAATACATCTACTGAACCAGACATAGGCAACCTCCTTTCTCCGAGGCGTACGGCCCGGAACAACCCGGAGAGGAGGACCACAGGCGCAGGACGATCAGCCACGCGGAAGACCTTACGGTCGTCCTACGACGGGAGAGGAGATCGGGCGCCCAGCGAGCGGTAGAGATCCAGCGCCTGCGCGGCGATCGTGTCCCACGAATACCTTCCCTCCGCCGCCTCGCGTGCCCGGGAGGCCATCGCCGCCAATGCCGCGGGATCGCCGAGCAGCTCCAACAACGCCTCGCGCAGCGCCGCCGGATCGCCCGCCGGAACAATCCGCGCAGCGCCGGTGGAGGCGACCTCGGGAAACCCGCCGACATCGCTCAGCAGCAGCGGCTTGCCGAACGCGAGCGCCGTGAACAGGACCCCCGACTGGTCGATCTCGCGGTAGGGCAACACGACCAGGTCGGCGCGCCGGAAGTACGCGGGCAGCTCCGAGTCGGTGATGAAACGCGGTACGAAGCGGACATTCTCCGGGGCGCTCGCGCGGAGCGAAGAGATGTCCATGCGGGGCATCCCCGCGATCCACAGCTCCGCGTCGACGATCCCGCGCCAGGCCTCGAGCAGCACGTCGATCCCCTTGTAGGGGCGCATCAACCCGAAGCACAGCACGACCGGCTTCTCGGTTTGAAAAGGAGCCTGCCCACCCGCTGTGGACGGTGAAGGGACGTCGGCGAGGTGCGCGAACACGCCGTGGGGGATCACGTGGACCCGGTCGCCGTCCAGGCCCAGCTCGCGCGTGAGGCGCGCGCGGCCGTGCTCGGAGTGCACGACCACCGCGTCGAAGCGGTCATACAGACGCCGCTGCGCCACAAGCTGACCCCGGCGGGGCTCGCGCGGGAGCACGTCGTGGGCGGTCAGCACGAGCGGCCGCCGCCCGCCTGACGGGGTCCGGCGCCGCGGGAGTAGCCGTCCGTCGACGTGCTGGACCGGCAGCCACTGGAAGTGCACGACGTCCGCCGCGCGCGCGGCACGGCGGTAGGCGAGCATGTCGGGAACGTGCTCGGCGAGCTTCACCGCCCGCTGCGCGCGGGAGCCGGGCGCGAAGCGCGCGGCGCGGTAGAACAGCTCGCGCCGCTCGTAGGCCTCTGCAAGCGCCACGGGCCCGTAGGCGAAGCGGCTCGTGTAGAGCTCGACCTCGGCCCCCGCGAGACCGAGCGCGCGGCACAGCGCATGGTCGTACGGAGGCGTGTAGGCGGAGGGATCGACGACATGGACGCGCACGCACGGGACAATAGGCGTGTGGATGACCCGGTCGAGCTGACGTACTGCGTCGTGAACACCTCCCAGCGGGAGCTGCTGCTGCGCGGGCTCGACGCGATTGCCCGAGAGCGGGAGAGCGTCCCGTTCGCGACCGAGGTGCTCGTGCTCGACAACGGCTCGCGCGATGGCTCCACCGCGGCCGCCCGGGAACACCCCGCGGTCGACGAGGTGATCGCGCTGGGGGAACGTCGCGGCAAGGCGCTGAACGACTCCGAGCTGTTGCGTCGGGCGCGCGGGCGCTACGCGCTGCTGCTGAACGAGGACTCCGAGCTGCAGCCGGGCGCGACGCTCGCGCTCTACGAAGCCCTCGAGGAGCATCCCGACAGCGCCTGCGCGGGGGCGGCGCTGCGGCGCCCCGACGGGAGCGGCCAGCCGTCCGCCTGGGCCTTCCCGACGGTCGCGACGGCCTTTGCCGGGGCGCTGCTCCTGCACAACCGCTTCACCGTGCAGAGCAAGGGCGAGCGGACCCGCGAAGTCGACTGGTGCCAGTCGGCCGCACTACTTCTCAGGCGCTCCGCCGCCGAGCAGGTCGGCTATCTCGACCCCGACTTCTTCGTCTACTCCGACGAGGTCGACTTCGCCCGGCGCCTGCGCGACGTCAGCTGGTACAGCCTCTACGTGCCGGGCGCCGTCGCGATCCACCACGAGCAGCTCTCCACCGACGCCGTCCCCGAGCGGCGGATCGTGGAAATGTCGCGCAACCGCGACCTGTACATGCGCAAGCACCACTCCCCGACCGCCGCGCGAGCCGTGCGCTGGCTGACCGCCTGGACGTACGCGCTGCGCGCGCTCGCCGCGCTCGTGCTGCCCGGCCACTCGCCGCGGCGCTACTGGCGCCACGTGACCGCGACGCTGCGCCCTGCGCGCGGCGAGGGACTGCGCGAGGCCGCCGCGGAGTACAACCGGCGCGCGGCGTGAGAAGGGCCGGCGCGCGGCCCAAAGAGGGGGCCTATACCTCCGTGAGCTCCAGCGCGAGCGCCTCGACGGCCTGGGCATCGAGCTGCGTGCCCGCGACACGCTCGAGCTCCACGAGCGCCTGCACCGGAGTGCGCCCGGGCCGGTAAGGGCGATCGGTGACGATCGCGTCGTAGGTGTCGCAGGCCGCGATGATCCGCGCCGCGAGCGGGATCTGCTCGCCCGCGAGACCGTCCGGATAGCCGCCGCCGTCCCAGCGCTCGTGGCTCGCGCGCACGGCCGCCGCGAGGTGCGCGAAGGCGTCGATCCGGCCGACGAGCTCGCCGCCGACCGCGGCGTGGCTGCGCATCACCACCCACTCCTCCTCGCTCAGCGGACCGGGCTTCAGCAGGATCTCGCTGGGCACGGCGATCTTGCCGACGTCGTGGAGCATCGCCGCGTAGCGCACGTCGCGGACCTCGGCGCCGGTCAGCCCCATCCTCGCCGCGACGCGCTCGGCCAGCCCGGCGACGTCCTCGCCGTGGGCGGAGGTGTAGTCGTCCTTCGCCTCGACCGTGCTCGTCAGCGCCGCGAGCGTGGTCGTGAAGGCGCGCTCGAGATCGGCGATCAGCTCGGCTCGGTGCACGGCGCTGCCGAGGCTCGCGACGATCGTCTCGACGAGCACCGCGTCAGCCTCGCGAAAGGCCTCCGCCTCGACCGCCTCGATGTTCAGCACGCCCCACACGCGGCCGTCGACGACGATCGCCACGCTCAGCTCCGAGCGGGGGTCGGTCTGCGGGTCGCGTGCGATGTAGTCGCGGTCGCGGCGCGTGTCGTGCACGAGCGCCGTCACGCCGGTGCGGGCCACGCGGCCGTTGACGCCCTCGCCGACGGACTGCTCGACGAGCAGGAACTCCGTCATCACGTCCGCCAGCGGACCGCGGCCGGCGATCAGACGCAGCACGCCGTCCTCGTCGAGGCGCTGGATCGCAGCGAGGTAGAACGCGAACGTGTCGTGCAGCTCGTCGACGACCAGGCCGACCATCTCCTCGACATCGCGCATCGCCGCCAGCCGCGCGGTCAGCCGACCCGCCACACGCAGCTGCGCCCGCAGGTAGGCGAGCTCGCCGGCAGCGGCCATCTTCTGGGCGCGCTTGTCGGAACGGTGCAACCGCACCGCCTCGGCGCGTCGCGCGCGCTCACGACTGCCGGCGGGGTGTGCGGGCTTGACGGACAGCTCTGGCATCTCCCGGGCGTAATCGGCTCGGCCGCCCGCACGCTTGAGCCATATTTGCGGGATTAGACACGCGGCGATCAGAGATCTTTCAGCGGGTCCTCCGCGTACTCCTCAGCCTCACCACCCCTGGCCCGGAAGGCCGCCACGCGACGGCGTCCATCGACGAGCAGCGCGCGCGCCTGGGACCACTCGTGGGGGGCGAAGAAGCGCGTACCCAGCAGCAGGGCCGGCACGAGGCAGAGCCAGGCCGCGCGCGAGACGAGCCCAGCGAGACCGGCGGTCGGCAGCAACAGCTCGCCGGAGATCGCCACAGCCGCGAAGGTCGCCGTCAGCTGCGCCAGGCGCCGCCACTGAAAGCCCACGCGAAAGAGGCTGCGCGTGAGCGTGTACATCACAACGAGCATCACCGCGTAGGCGCCGCACAGCGCCAGTCCCGCGCCCGCGATCCCGAGGTTGGCGCCGCCGTGGGGGACGAGCAGCACGAGCAGCGCCACGTTCGCCGCCAAGCCGGCGGCCGCGGCGGGGAAGTTGCGTGAGGTCACGCGCGCGCGGCCGGCGATCACGATGAACACGAGGTACAGCCCGTACAGCGCCCAGCCGAGCGCCAACCACGGCAACGCCCGGTAGGCGCCGAAAAATTCCGGGCCCGCCAGCAGCCGTACCATCCAGCGGCCGAGCAGCGCTACGCCGCACACGACCACGCCGGTCGCGAGCGCGTAGTAGGTCGTCACAAGCGAGTACAGCCTGGCTGCCTGTTCGTCGCTCTCGATCGAGTACGCCAGCGGCGGCCACGCGTACTGGAAGCCCCTGACCGCGACGAACACGACCGTCGCGAGCTTCAGCGCGACCGCGTAGAGGCCCGCGGAGCTGCCGCTGTAGAAGCGCAGCAGGTAGAAGCGGTCGGCGACCTGCAGCGCGTACACGCTCGCGTCGGCCGGCACCGTCGGCAGGCCAAAGCTCAGCATCGCCTTCAAGTCGTGGCTCCTCACGCGCAGCGAGAAACGTCGGCGCAGCACGACCCACAGCCCGAGCACGACCAGCGTCGAGGCGCCGAAGTTGCCCAGCAGCAGCCCGCGCGCGCCCTGGCCGGCGAACACGACGAGCGCGACCGTGAACGTGACCGACATCACGACGTTCGCGGCCGAGGCGCGGATGTACGTGCGCGTGCGTTCGTCGACGCGCAGTTGCGCGTAGACCATCTCCAGGTTCGTAAACGCCCACAAGCCGAGGATCGCGCAGTCGATCAGGTCCGGATCGTTGTAGCCGAGCAGCAGGTTCGAGAGGGCGCCGGCGCACGCGACCGCGATCAGCGACGCCAGGGTCGTGGTCCAGATGACGGCGGCGATCGCCGTGCGCGTCATGCGGTCGCGTCTGTCTTCGTCCTCGTCGTCGAAGTAGAAGCGGATGAACGCCTCGCCGATGCCGGCCCTCAGCACGATGCTCGTCAGGATCACTGCCGTCAGCAGCGATTCGGCGGCGCCGTAGGACTTTGGATCGACGTGGCGCGTGTACAGCGGCAGCGTGACGAGGGCGAGACCCTTCGCGAGAATGTCCCCGAACTGATACGCCGCGCCGGTCGTGACGAGGCGCTTCAGGTAGTCGCGCACGAGTCAGAATCTATTCCCTCGTCCCCGGTCCCACGGGCGAGCGCGACCCCGATGCCGAGCAGCGTCCAGGTGATCGGGTCCTCGAGGAAGTCCGCGTAGGTCCATGTGTGCAGTACCAGCGCGGTGAAGCAGGCCGCGATCGCCAGGCGAAACGGCGATGCCTGCAAAAACGGAGACGCGCCGGTGTCCCCCAGCCTCGGTCGCGGTGGCGGCGCTCGGCCGGCGCCGCGGAACAGCGTTGCGAAGGCCGCTACGAGCAGCGCGACATAGATGGCGAGCCCGACGATGCCCTGCTCGGCGGCGACCGTGATCGGGATCGTATGGGAGGCCGATACCGCGTTCGCGGCGCTCGCATCCCCGTGGCGCCGGTACTCGGTTTCGAACGAGCCCGAGCCGTAGCCCCAGAGTGGCCGATCGGCGAACAGTTCGAGACCGCCGTCGATCAGCTTCGTGCGCCCGCTCGTCGCGTTGCTCGTCGAACCGCCCGAGCCCTTCAGGCCGAAATGCAAGCTCGACGGCGCCGCGACGACGACCACGAGGACGATCGCCAGCAGCGCCCCCGCGGCGTACAGGGTCCCACGCGCATCCCAGCGATAGGCCGCGAGCACCGTCATTCCCAGCAATAACGCGGCGATGCTCGACTGCGAGAAGCTCGTGATCAGCCCCGCGAGCAGCCACGCGAGCACGCCCGCGCCGATCAGCACCTCGCGGCGGCTGCGGCTCCATAGCACGACCGTGGTGACGGCGATCATTACGATCGCGAGGAAGCGGCCATAGATATTCGGATCGAAGAACAGTGAGTTGACGCGGAAATAGTTCCCGTACTGGTCCGCCGCGATCACCTTCGGGTTCAAGAACAGCGTCTTGCGGTAATACTCGACGAACCCGATCCCCGCGAACACGACCGCCAGCGCGACCGCGATCGCCAGGCATCTGAGGATCAGCTCGCGCGTCCAGCGCACGTCGCGCAGCAGCATGAACAGCAGGCCGAAGGGGATGTAGAAGAAGGCGATGTTCTCCGCCGCCTTCCCGTGGTCGGTCGAATAGACCGCCTGCAGCGTGTAGAGCACGACGGCGCCGAGCAGCAACCATTCGAGGCCTCGCGGAGAGAGCCAGGTCGAGATCGCTGTGGATGTGGACGATGTGGACGAGTCCCTTAACGACTCCTCCTTTCCGCGTCGCGCGCGATCGCGCCGGCCACTCCCTCCGCCGCCACCGGGCCCATCGGCGGGAGCGATGAGGCCACCGAGGCCGAGCCATCGCGGCACGAGGAACGTGAGCGTCCCAGCGGCGATCACCAGATATAGGGGTATCAGCAGGTTGACCGTCCTGCCGTCCATCGAGATCGGCAACCTGAAGGGGAGCGCAAGGATCGCAAGCAGCGGGAGGGCATCCGGCCAGCGGCGCATCGCCAGCACGAGCACGCCGACGACCGCCGCGGCGGCGAGCACTCCCAGGATGTAGACGATCATGGCCTCGCCAACGTGAATCCAGTGGGCGAGAGCACCGCGCGGCGCTGTTCGTGCAGGTACACCCGCACGTGATATTCACCCGCGGGCGCGGGCGCGCCGGTGTTGACGGGCGTCACGATCGTGGTGCCGTCCGGTCCGAGGGCGACTGTCTTGATGTACGCCGATCCCTCGCGGCCGTTCCAGCGCAGCGAGAACTGTTTGTACCTCGCCACCGGCCGATCGCGCACGAGCGTGGCGACGGCGCGTTCGTCTGCGTCGAGGATCGTGACCGTCACCGGTTCGGCGTTTGCGAGCTTGAACGAGATCTTCTCCACTTTGTGACGCCCGGCCGGCGTCGGCGCGAAGATCGGCGTCAACTTGAAGCTCTGCACCGCCGTCGGCGTGTGCTTCAGCCGTTGCGTGATCACGAACGCGGCGAGGCAGGCGAGGAGGAGCGCCGCGAACACCCAGGCGGCCAATCGATCCGCCGATACCCCCTCCGCGCCGGCGTCGCCGATCGAGGCGCCGCCCGCGGCGCCTTTCGAACCGGTCAATCTCGTCCGGCCGGCGGTCGGGAATCGCCCAGCGCGAAGCGCTCGACCGTGTCCGAGCGCAGACCGAGCCGCAGCGTCTCCAGCGAGAGCACGTCGGCGGGCACGATGTTGCCGAGATTGCACTCCGTGCCGAATTTCTGCAGCAGCCATACCTGCTGCTCGCGCCGGGGCGCCTCGAAGATCAGCTTGCCGGGGTCGATCGCGTGCACGATCTCGTCGATCAACCCGGTCCGCACCTCCCCGTCGGCCCGGTAGATGCCGGCGGTGCCCGACTCGCGCGCCTCGGCGATCACCTTCCACGCACCCGCCTGCAGGTCGCGTTCGATCTGTTCCACCCATACGTACGGCGCCATGATGAAGTCGGCGTCCTTGCTGCCGACCTCCGACAGCACCGTGAACCCGCTCGAGGCGAACAGCCGGATCAAATGGGTCTTGACCTCGGGCGCCAATGCGATCGTGCCGTCGGATATCTCGACGTGACGGAGCCCGAGCTCGCGCAACCACGCGATTAGCTCCTCGACGCGACCCTGCCTGATCGTCAGCTCGGTGAGCGTGCCGCCGAGCACAACGGGGATGTCGCGCCTCGCATAGAGCTCCAGCTTGGGCCTCAGGTTCTCGCTCACGAGCGCTGTGCCCCAGCCGAGCTTGACGATGTCCACCGCCGCCCCCGCGACCTCGAGCAGACCATCGACCTCGGCGACCGACAGCCCGCGGTCGATCACGTGCGTCAGACCCCGCTCGCGAGGCTTTTCCGAGCGCTCGGGAAGGTCGAGAAAGGACGCTGCTACAGCAAGGGGAGCCATGGCGCGATCACTGGCCCGCGGCACTGCTCGCACCGGCTTCCGAGTTGTTTTCGCTGCTCGCGCCGGCGGCTCCCGACGCCCCTGACGCACCCGCTGCCCCCGACGTTTCGCCGGCCGCGGCGGCCTTGTCTTCACCGGCGAGGACCACCACCGTCGCCGAGCCGGCGAGCGAGGAGACAGCCGTTTCGATCGGCTGCACCCGCGTGACGCTGAGCGCACTCGCGACGCCCTGCGCATCGGCTCGGTGTCCGCTCTTGTACTCGACGACCGTCGTCGCGTGAGACCCAGGCGGCGTACCACTCATCGCGGCCGCCTGCGAGTAGCCCCCCTGCTGCAGATCGCTCGCCAGATTGTGGGCGAGGCCGTTGGTGTTGGTGCCGTTCAGCACCACGACCGCCGTGCTCGCGGGACTCGCCGCCACTGTGCTTTCGCCGTGGCGCGAGCTCGCCCGCTTGTGGACCTTCGTTGTCGTCGAGCCGGTGCTTGTGACGCCACCACCGGCGTTTGGTGAGCTCTGGCCGCCGGATTTGCCGCCACCGTGCAAGCTGAGCACGAGTACGATCGCCACGACAGCCACGACCACCCCGGCGAGGATCATCATCGTGGCGCGCGCGGGCGAGCGCCGCACCCTGTGGACGCTCACGCCGGCCGGGTCCGGGCGGCGCGCGCGCGACTCGGCGTTCAAGCGCTCCGCCTGCCGTGCCGCCGCGGCGGTGCCTACGGGGACAGCCGTCGTGCCAGAGCTTCGCCGCGGATCCGTGGGTGCGGGCGGACGCGAGGTGGATGGACTCGGCCGTGGCCCGGCAGCGACTTGGCTCGACCGGGCACCCGGCGTGGCAGGCGAAGAGGGTCCGGCGCCGGCGGGTGGCGCCGGCGCACGTGGTGTCGCGGTCGCCGGGCCGGCCACGCGCGCGGCCGCGGTGGCAGGAGCACCCGCAGTCGGGGCCGATGCCTCGTCCTGCGGCGATGTGCCAACTGCTGCTGCTCGCGGCGGGGAGTCGGGGGCCTGAGACTGAGCGCGAGGACCGTCCGAGCCCCCCTCGGCGCCGGCGCCCCCATGAGGAGATGGCGGGGCCGAAGGCGCAGGCGCGCTACCGGGCGGGGCAGCGGGCGTGGCCGCGCCACCTGCGCTACCTGTCCCTGATGTGGTTCCCGCGGCCGTCGCCGGCGCGATCGCACCTACCTCTGCAGCCGGAGGCGTCTGCCCTGGCGTCGTGGACGACGGCGGTGTGGGTCCACTGGAGGCTGCCGAGATCGCCTGCCCGACGGTCTGCGCCGCGGTCGGGCCGGCGCCAGACGGAGGGGCCCCTGCCGAAGCTCCCGCCGGCGGCGTTGCCTGGCTCGGGACCGCGGTGCCCGATCCAGTGGCAACTCCGGGCGCCACCTGCCCGGCGGCGGCGGTAACGGCCTGCCCGGGAGCTCCCGGGACAGCCTCGGCGCTCCCCGCGGGGGGTGTGATCGGGCTCGTCACGACGCGCGTCGCCGGCCCCGCGGCGGTCACCGGACGGGCGACGACCGGTGTCGCGCGCGGAACCTGACGCACTGGCGGCACGGACGGGGCGCCCTGCTGCACGCGCGCAGCAGCCCCGGCGCTGACACGCTGCTCCAGTTCGGCGGAGCGCTCGGGGGCGCGGCCGGCCCACTCGCGCAGGCGCTTCAGCTCGCGCGCCTGCGAAAAGAGGAGCAGCGCAAGGATCGCGATTCCCGCCAGCGCGGCGAATGCCGCAATCGCGCCGATCTTCGTGAACGTGTTCGAAAGCGATAGCGCTACAGGCAGAGCCGTCATGAATCCCGGGAGTGTATGAGGGGCGCAGGCGCACCGCGTCGCTCGTGGTCGGGACCGGCGCCATTGAGGGCCTCAATGCTGGGCTCTTCCAGGTCCGCCGGTGCGTCACGTGCGGCAGACAGCTCGGACACCTTCGCCGCCAGGCCCGCCGCGTCGCCCTCCAGCACAAGCAGGCCGATCTCGGCAAACATCGCCTCGACCGCCTCCGCCGCCAGCGGCTCGCGCTCAGCGATCAGGATCTTCTCGGCGTCCGTCGGCCTCGAACGCTCATAGGAGTTGAACAGCTGCTCGTGCAGCTTCTCCCCGCCGCGCGCACCGACGATCTCGATGTCGATGTCGCGATCGGGGTCCAGCCCGGACAGCTCGATCATCGCGCGGGCGAGCTCGACGATCCGCACCGGCTCGCCCATGTCGAGCACGAACACCTCCGCGCGCGGGGATTGAGAGCCCATGTGCCCCCCCACCCGGTCGCCCATCTGACGATCCCCGAGCGCGCCCGAGCGGATGATCAGGTGCACCGCCTCGGGAATCGTCATGAAGTAGCGCGTCATCCGCTCGTCGGTCACCGTCACCGGGCCACCGCGCGCAATCTGGCGACGGAAGATCGGCACGACGCTGCCCGAGGAGCCGAGCACGTTGCCAAAGCGCACGGCGTTGTAGTGCGTCCCCGGCCAGCGCGCCGAGGCCGCCTCCAGCGCGAACTCGGCGAGCGCCTTCGAGGCGCCCATCACGGTCGCCGGCGCCACTGCCTTGTCGGTCGAGACGAGCACGAATCGCCCTACTTCGAGCTCGCCCGCGATGTGCGCGACGACACGCGTGGCGAGCGCGTTGTTACGGACAGCCTCCACCGGGTTGGACTCCATCAACCCGACGTGCTTGTAGGCCGCGGCGTGGAACACGACCGTAGGACGGTGCTCGGCGAAGACCTCGCGCATGCGCTCCTCTTCCTTGCAATCCGCCAGCACCGCGGCGAGCATCGTGGGAGGCACGTGGCGCTCGTCCTGCAGCTCGCGCTGGATCTGAAAGAGGTTGTCCTCGGCGTGGTCGACGAGCACGATCTTGTGTGGCTCCACGCGCGCGATCTGGCGGCACAGCTCGGCGCCGATCGAGCCGCCCGCGCCCGTCACGAGCACCGTCTCGCCCGCCAGGTAGGCGCCTACCCGCTCGAGCTCCATCTGCACCGGCTCACGGCCGAGCACATCCTCCACGCGCACCTCGCGCATCTGCCGCGCGAGCGTCCCGGAGCCGCTGCTGGTCTGCAGCAGCTCGAACACCGTCGGCAGCGTCCTCACGGGGATGCCCCGCGTACGGCACTCGCGCACCACGCGCGCGCGCGTGGAGCCGGGAGCCGAGGGAATCGCGATGATCACTTCGTCGGGCTCTGTCTCGCCCAGCACCCGCGGCAGCTCCTCTTCGGTGTTGCCACGCACCTTCACCCCTTCGATCCGCAGCCCGCGCTTGCGCGGGTCGTCGTCGAGAAAGCCCGCCGGCTGCAGGCCAAGACCGCGGTTGCGCACGATCTCTCGCAGCACCAGGCGCCCGCCGTCGCCGGCGCCGACGATCAAGACGCTGCGCTCACCCTTGCGCCCACCTCTGAACCCGGCCAGCGGACGACGCTCGTAGATCGCGCGCGCACCCATTCTCGCGCCGCACAGGAACAGCAGGCACAGCAGGCCAAACAGCACGACCACACCGATCGGCAGCACCACCGCCACGGTGATTCCATGCGGGTAGCGGTGCACCGGACGCGCGACCTCGATTCCGACCACGCTCAGCAGCACGATCAACACGACCGCCCGCAAAATCGCCTCGTAGTCGCGCTGCCCGGCGTAGCGCCAGCGTCGCTGGTAGACCCGCGCCAGCACGAGCACGACGAGGCTCCCCGCCAGCACCCACCAGACAGTCCGTTCGAACAGCAGCTCGTAGTCGTGTGGCAGTCGCGAGCCGCCGCTGCCGCCGTCGTCGAAGCGCAGTGCGAACGCGAGATAGTAGGCGAGCGCGACCAGCGCCCCATCCACAGCGAGCTGAGGCAGGGAGTGCCTGTGTATGGGAAGGGCCGCCGCGCGGATCCGTCGGCGCATTGGCTCGATTGTACGGGCTGCTCAGTCGCTCAGTGGACTCAGCAACAGCTCCACCAGCACCCGCGGGTCACGACGCACGCGCGCCGTGTCGGCGGCGGGGAGTCGTCGCTCCAGCGGAAGCTCGTCCGGATCCTCCAGCTTGCGCATGCGACCTTCCCCGATCAGGCGCTCATCCACCGCCCCCAAGCGTCCCTCGAAGGTCGTGTACACGGGCGTGCCAAGCGCGACCGCCTCGCGATTCATCGTGCCGCCGGCCGAGACCACCAAGTCTGCGCTGGCGATCAACGACTGCGCGTCGATCGCGTGCTCGGGCACCACAAAACCGGGCACCCGGGCGAGCTCACGGCGCTGGGCGTCCACGCGCGGCAGCAGCACCGGCTGCAGGCCGTCGGTGGTGGCGGCATCGCGCAGGCGTTGCAGGACCCGCGCGAACAGGTCGTTCTCGAAACGGTGGTAGAGCGAGACCTCCGGCGGTGTCCGCACGACGACGATCGGCCGCGTCGGGTCGAGGCCGATCTCGCCGAGCACGCCGGGATCGGGCTCGAAATCGGCCAGGTAATACTCCTCCTTGAGGCCCTCGTACGCTCGGATCTTGCCGCGCGCGCCGTAACGATCCAGCCGCGCCGGCGGGATCGCGTCGGGCACCACGACAGCGCGCGCCAGGCGGCAGTTGACGTTGTGCTGCACGGTCGCCCACTCGTAGTCGAACATCGTCGCGCTCGGAATCCGCAGCAGCGCGGCCGCCACGCTCACGTCGTTGGAGCCGTGGCCGAGCGCGATGTCGAAGCACCGGCGCCGAGAGCGCACGGAAGGGTCGGCAGGGAAGGCCGCGGCGGAGGGCGAGGAGCCCGGCGGCATGTTAGATGCGGCGGCGACGTGGGATGCGGCCGGCCGTGCGCCCTGGCTTCGCGCCCAGCGCACGAGCGCGGCGGAGCGTGACGCGAGCCCGATTGCCTTTGCTCCCAGGCGCTCGCCGCGATGATGGCCGATCGCCGTGTGCGCGATCCCGAAGCGCTCGCACAGCGCGAGCGTCTGCGCGAAGTCGCGCGCGGTCACCTCCACCTCGTGGCCATCCGCCCGCAGCCGCTCGATCACCGGTCGCATCACGAGCACGTGCGGGCTGTTGGTCAGGTCGATCCAGACGCGCATCTGCCGCACGGTAACGCCCTGCCTCGCGGCTCGGACCGATCGCGGGCGTGCGCTGTCCGGTCATCGGACCGAATATGCCCGGTTCGCGACCTCTCGAACGCCGGTATCGTTGCCCCGCATGCTGATCCTCGCATCGATCTCCGAGACGCTCGTCAACGAAACCGCGCACTTCGTGCGCGACGCCGGCCTACCTGGGGTCTTCGCGCTGATGGCGATCGGCTCGGCCTGCATCCCGATCCCCTCCGAGGTGGTGATGCTGTTCGCCGGCTTCGCGGTCGCCGACCCTGGTCAGAGCGCCTCCCACCATCACATGACGATGGTCGGGATCGTGCTCGCCGGGCTGCTCGGCACGATGGTCGGCTCGTGGATCACCTACGGCATCGGGCGCGGCGGGCGCCTCGAGCTGCTCGAACGTCACGGCTCGAAGCTCCACATCGGACCGGCTCAGATAGCCCGCGCCGAACGCTGGTTCGAGCGCTTCGGAGAACCGGTCGTCTTCTTCGGGCGCATGGTCCCGCTGATCCGCGCCTTCGTCTCCCTGCCGGCCGGCGTCGCCCGGATGCCGTTCTGGCGCTTCACCGTGCTGTCCTTCCTCGGCTCGATTCCCTGGGTGCTCGCGCTCGCGTTCGCCGGGCAGGCGCTCGGGAGCGATTGGACGACCGTGCGCAAGGGCTTTCAATACGTCGACTATCTGATCCTCCTACTGATCCTCGCCGGGATCGCCTATGCGGTCGTGCGCCGGCGCGGCCGCGCCGGTGGGCAATCCCAGACCAACGCACCGGACGAGGGTCCGGAGACGGGACCTGGGCCGGTAACGGGTGAGGCGTCGGCGGCGAGCGCAGGGCCGGTAGCGGCGGAAGCGTCGGGGACGGGCTCCAACTCCAACGCGGCGACCGACGCGGGCTGAGAGAACACGCGCAATGGGATCGCCGCCGGCCCGGCTCTCCCTCCGTCACGCGCTCGCGCTCGGCTTGGCGCACGGCCCGACCGAGCTCTTGCCGATCTCCTCATCGGCGCATACGATCGTGATTCCGTTGCTCGCCGGCTGGCCCTACGCCGAGCTCGATCCGGAGCTGCGTAAGTCATTCGAGGTGGCGCTCCATGCGGGCACCGCCGCGGCGCTGCTCGTCGATCTGCGCTCGCTCGAGTCACATCCCATCGTACGCGCCGTGCTCGAGCGGCTCGGGGCGAGCCACGCCAACCCGGCCGCTCGAGGACAGCCGCTCGAGCGCTCGCTGCCGGGCACGGCGATGGCGCCGTTTCCCCCGGCGACGGGATCCTCGGAGCTCCCTGCCCGCAAGGCGCTGCTCGTCGTCGCGCTCTCCTTCCTTCCGCCGGCGATCGTCGGCTACGTCTTCGAGCAGCCACTCCAACGCCGTTTCAGCGGACCGACCACAATCGTCGCCGGCCTGTTGCTCGGGGGCGCGGCGATGGCGCTCGCCGACGCCCATGCCGCGGACGGCACGCGCCCGCTCGCACAGGCGAGCGTGCTCGACGGCCTACTGCTCGGCCTGGCCCAGACGTGTGCGCTCGTCCCCGGGGTCTCGCGCAGCGGCGCCGTGCTCACCGCAGCGCGGGCACGGGGATTCGGGCGCGTCGACTCCGGCACGCTCGCGCGTCGCACCGGGCTGCCGGTGATCGTCGGCGCAGGCGCGCTCAAGACCGGCCGCCTGCTCCAGCGCGGCGCGGCGAGGGGAGCGCCGATCCCGGGCGCGCAGGCGCTGCTGCTCGGCGGCGGCGCCTCCTTCCTCTCGACGCTCGCGGCGACCCGGCTGTTGCGACGGGACCGCCGCTCGCAACCCGCGTCCGCGCTCTGGCCCTATGCGCTCTACCGCGGGCTGCTCGCCACGCTCGTGGCTCTCCGTCGCTCCCGGCTGGCCAGAGACGAACGCCCCAACCCCTCGCTGTGAGAGCACCCACAGCACAACCACGCATGCTGTGACCCAACCCGCGAGCGCCGCGGTCGTCTCTAAAAAAACGCTGGGCCGGCACGCCTCGAGCTACGACGCGCGTGCAGGCCGCCTGGCCCCGGCGCACAATAGGAGTGCATGACGATGCTCGGGACCCTGCTCGGCGGTCGCTATCGCCTCGACGCCCAGATCGGGCGCGGCGGGATGTCGACGGTGTACCGGGCCTTCGACACGGTGCTCGAGCGCCCGGTCGCGATCAAGCTGATGCACCGCGAGATCGCCTCGGACTCAGCCCAGCTGGAGCGCTTTCGCCGCGAGGCGCGGTCGGTCGCGCGACTCAACCATCCCCATATCGTGACGGTGATCGACGTCGGCGAGGAGCCCTCGCCGGATGGCACGCTCGACGATCCGGACAGAGCGGACGGGTCTGGAGTCGGGGTCGGCGGAGTGGGAGCTCCGTACATCGTGCTCGAGTACGTCGAAGGCGAGACGCTCAAGGCTCTGATCCGTCGCGAGGGGCCACTCGAGATATCCAGCGCGATCGCCTATGCGATCGAGCTCGCGCGAGCGCTCGGCGCCGCGCACGAGCGCCTGATCGTGCACCGCGACGTCAAGCCCCAGAACGTCCTGATCGGGGTCGAAGGCGGCGCCAAGATCACCGACTTCGGGATCGCCCGCACGCTTACCGAGGAGGGTCTCACGATGGACGGCCGCGTGCTCGGCACGACCGACTACATCTCTCCCGAGCAGGCGCTCGGACAGTCGGTCACAGGTCAATCCGATCTCTACTCGCTCGGCATCGTCTTCTACGAGATGCTCGCCGGCGTCGTGCCGTTCACCGGCGAGAGCCCTGTCGCCGTGGCGATGAGACACGTGCGCGAGGACGTACCCGACGTGCAGCTCGCACGGCCCGAGGTCTCCGCCGCAACCGCCGCAGTAGTCGATCGCGCGACCCTCAAGGACCTGTCGCTGCGCTACCCCGACGCCGCGAGCATGGTCGCCGATCTCGAGGAGGCGCTCGCGATCGAGGCCTCGCGCGCGGGACAGGCCACCGGGGAGGCCACGACCGTGCTGCGCACGCTGCCCGGGAGCACGCGCCGGCGACTGCCCTGGCGCATGCGCCATCCCGTGCGCTGGATCGTTTCGCTTGCGCTGCTCGCGGCGCTCGTCGCGCTGACGCTGATCATCGCCGCGAACGGCGCGCACCGAGGCATCACGTCGGATGTCGTCGCGCAGCACGGGTTGACCGCAGTTCCGCTCGCGCAGACGGCGGCCCACGATTACAACCCGTTCGGCACCGGCCCCGAAAACCGCGAAGACGACCAGAACGCCGTTGACGGCGACCCGAACACCAGCTGGAGCACCGAGCACTACTACGACGGCACGCTCGAGAAGGCCGGCGGGACCGGCGTGGGGCTGTATGTCGACGCGGCTCCCAACGTCGCCGGCAGGCAGATCGAAATCCAGACGCCGACGCCCGGCTTCGCGGTCCAGGTCTACGTCGCCAACCACATCGACCTCTCCCTGCCCTATGGCGACTCGACCCCGCTGACCGCGCGCGGCTGGCGTGGACCGGTCGGCACCGACCCCGATGTCCGCAACAGCGCTCACATTCCACTCGCCCTCGGGGGCGCCCGCTATCGCTACTACCTCGTCTGGATCACCAAGCTGCCGGCCGGCATGGAGCTCGCGTCGATCGCCGAAATCACCCTGTTTCGCTGAGCGGCGACTGGCGTTCGTGGCGCTCGATTGCGAGCCGGCAGAGATGGTCCACCAGCTCCGGGTAAGCGATCCCGGAGGCCTCCATCAGCTTCGCGTAGACGCTCGTCGGCGTGAAGCCGGGCATCGTGTTCAGCTCGTTCACCAGCACGCGCTCGCCGTCGATGAAGAAGTCGACCCGCGCGAGCCCCTCGCAGCCCGCGTAAGCAAAGGTCTCCAGCGCGAGCTCCATCACCCGCGCGTGAGCGCTCGCGCTGATCCGTGCGGGGACCTTCAACTCCATGCCCCCCTGCGTGTACTTCGCGCCGTAGTCGTACCAGTCGCCCGCGAACACGATCTCCCCCGGCTCGCTCGCCAGTGCCAGCGCCAGCGCGCCCGTGGCGGTACCGCGTCCGACCCCGGCGTGGCCGTTGGCACCGCCTGCAGCCACGTCGCCGGCACCGGCCGGCTCCCCCGACGGGGCGTGCGCGCCGACCTCCGCGAGCCGCTGCCCGAGCGCGGCCCCGAGCGCGGGTGCGTCCGCTGCGTCGATTAGGCCGAGCACCCCGCACTCGACCTCAACTCCTGCGGCCTGCGCCTCGACGATCGCCAGCGCGTCGTGTGTGAACGCTGCCTCGAGCGCTTCCGCCAGCTCCTCCGCGGCGCTCACCTTCGCGATCCCGACCGACGAGCCCTGGTGCGCCGGCTTGACGAACACCGGCAGCCCGAGCGCGGCGGCCTCGGCGATCACTTGCCTCGGCGCGGCGCGCCAGCGCGACTTTCGCACACCCAGATATTCGACCTGGTCGACGCCGGCCGCTCCCATCAGCCGCTTGAACAGGACCTTGTCCATGCACACCGCCGAGGCCGCCACCCCGGCTCCGACGTACGGGACGTCGAGGCTCTCGAGCATCCCCTGCACCGCGCCGTCCTCGCCGAACGGCCCATGCAGCGCCGCGAACACTACGTCGGCGGCGAGCAGGCCAGCGCCCGGGCGCACGCTCAGCGGATCGCCTTCGTAGCACCACGTCCCGTCGCGTTCGATCTGCACCCACAACACCTCGTGCCCGGCCGCCTCGAGGCCCGCGCGCACCGCACGCCCGGAGGACAGCGAGACCTCGTGCTCGGCCGAGCGTCCCCCGGCGAGCACCGCCACCCGCAGCGGCGCCGGGGCGCTCACTGGCCGGGGGTCGGGGTCGGCGTGGCAGCGGGCGGCGTCGTGGTGGTCGGCGTGGTTGGCGTAGTAGTTGTGGTGGTCGGCGTGGTGGGCGTCGTTTCGGTGGCCATCCCGATCCAGATCGTCACCGTGGCACCCTTGCGCGCGTGCGCGCCGGCGGAGGGGCTCTGCTTGAGCACGTGACCGACGCGCGCCGGTTCGCTCGTCGCTTCTGTGACGGTCTTGACCGTGAAACCAGCCTTTTCGAGCGCTTCCGTCGCGGCCACTTCGGTCTTGTTCGCGACCCCGGGGACCGCGACTTCCTTCGGCGCCTGCGCCACGACCAGGTTCACCGTCCCCCCAGTGGGCAGCGTCGCGGGCGCTGTGGGCGACTGCGAGAGAACCGTTTCCGGAGTCTGGCTCGCGGAAACCTGCAGTGTGATCGCGCCAACCGCCAGGCCGGCGGTCGTGAGCGTCGCTTCGGCCGCCTTCTGGGTCTGGCCGGTCACGTCAGGGACATGTATCTGCGCAGGCCCGCTGGAGACGAATACGGTGACCGGACTGCCGACCTGCACGACGATCCCGGGCGATGGGTCGGTCGAGACCACGTGTCCTTGCGCCACCTTCGAGCTCGACTGTTCCTGCGCCGTCGGCTTGAAGCCCGCCTTGCGCAACTTGCTCTCGGCCGCAGCCGCGGTGAGCCCTCCAACCGCGGGCAGTGCGGCGGTGCCGGGACCGGCGGAGACGAGGATGCTTACGCGCGACCCCTTCCCCACTTCGCTGCCGCTCGACGGCGTCATGCTCACCACCACACCGCTGGGCACCGTGGAGCTCGCGGTGCTCGACGCGACCGGGTCGAGGTTCGCGCCACGTAGTCGCGCGAGTGCGACCGCTTCGGTCTGGCCGACGACCCCCGGCACCGTCACTTTGCCGCCGGAGGAGCTGAGCAAAAGGCCGAGCACGACCAGCGCGGCGACGAGCAGCAGGCCACTGCCCCACAGCAGCCAGCGGCGGCGCGAGTCCCCGTCCTCGGGCAGGCGGCCGTTCTCATCGCCGCGCCCGTCGGCCGGCGGCAGCAGCAGCGCTCCGGACTCCGGGAACGGGGCGGCCGCGCCCGGCCCTGCGCCCGGCGGCGCTGCGTAGGGCTCGCCGGCAGCGAGCGCAGTGCCGGCGATCGCGCCGGCGAAGGCGGTGCCTGCGCTGATCGGCAGCGCCGTGCGCACCTGCTGGAGGGCTGCGATGAGCTCGTCGGCGTCGGCGAAGCGTCGCGCAGGATCCTTGGCGAGCGCGCGCAACACGACCGCGTCGAGCGCCGCCGAGACGCCCGGTTGCAGCTCGCTCGGCGGCCGGGGCTCGGCCGAGACCTGCTTGAAGGCGATCGCGACCGCGGTCTCGCCGTCGAACGGGACCGAGCCGGTGAGCAGCTCGTAGAGGATGATCCCCACCGCGTACAGGTCGGAGCGCCCGCTCACCGTGTGTCCCTGGGCCTGCTCGGGGGATAAATATTGAGCGGTGCCCATGATCGACCCCGTCAGCGTCATGTCCGAGGCGCCCGCCTTGGCGATTCCGAAGTCCGTGACCCGTGCGCGACCCTCATCGTCGAGGATCACATTGTGGGGCTTCAGATCGCGGTGGATGACGCCGCGCTTGTGGGCGAAGCGCGCAGCGCGCAGGATTTGCGTGACGATGTCGATCGCAGCGGCGGGGTCAAGCGCCCCCTGCTCGCGCACGACGGTCTTCAACGTACGTCCGGCGACGTACTCCATCGCGATGTAGTAGGTCCCGTTCCACTCGCCCCGATCGAAGATCGCGACGATGTTCGGGTGCGACAGCCCGGCCGCGCTCGAGGCCTCGCGGCGGAAGCGCTCGACGAACTCCTGGTCTTCGGCGAAGTGGTGGTGCAGCAGCTTCACCGCGAGCTGGCGGCCGAGCAGTTGGTCTTCGGCGAGGTACACGTCGGCCATCCCTCCCGAGCCCAGGCGCGAGATCACCCGGTAGCGCCCGTCGATGATCGTCTCCGGCTCAACCATGCGTCGACCTCCTCGGGGCGTTCTGTCGGTGCGGGTGCGGGCACGGCCGTTTGGCCGGGTAAGCACAGCGTGCTATCGAGCGGATCTCAACCATGGAGCAGCACTTCCATGACCTGCTTGGCGACCGGCGCCGCGTAGGTGGCCCCGAATCCCGGCACCCCCTTGATCGTGACGGCGATCGCGACCGTCGGGTTTGCGGCCGGGGCGAAGGCGATGAACCAGACGTTGTTATCTTCGCCCGCGACCTGGGTTTCGGCGGTGCCGGTCTTACCGGCGACCTGCACCCCCGGGATCTGCGCGGGGGTGCCGGTGCCTTCGTTTACAACCGCTTCCATCATCGAGGTGACGGCCGTGGCGGTCGACGGCTTCATCACGACGGACTGCACACGCGGTGAGATCTGCTCCACTGTGCGGCCTTCGGGGTCGACGATCCGTTCGGTCAGGTGCGGTGTCATCAGCCTGCCGTGGTTCGCGACGGCAGCCGCCACCTCGGCCATCTGCAGTGGCGTGACCTGCAGTTTGTCCTGGCCGATGCCCATGCGCCCGACATCGATCAGCGGGCTGGTCGGCGCAAGCAGGCGTTCGCCCTCGTAGGAGCCGCTGGCGGACATCTCGTCTGCGGGATAGTCGAGCCGGGGCTTCGCGTCGAAGCCGAAGCGGTTCATGTAGCGGGCCAGCGTCCGCTTGCCGACGTGTTCGGCCACCTGTGCCCACACGGTGTTGACCGATTTGGCGAGCGCCGCGGTGAGCGTCAGCGGACCAAAGCTTTCGTTGTAGTCGTTCGCCAGCGGCACACCGGAAACGAGCAGGTCGTTGCGCCCGCTGAGCGTCGAGGACGGCGCGAACTGTCCCGTGTCGATCGCCGCTGTCGCCGTGACGATCTTGAAGGTCGAGCCAGGTGCGTAGCCATACTGCACAGCACGGTTCAACAGCGGCGAGCTCGACTCGTGCGCGAGCCGTTCGTAGCTGCGCGGCGCGCGCAGCGTGTTGGGGTCATAGGTCGGGGAGGAGGCCATCACCTTCACCGCCCCATCCCGCGGGTCGAGTGCGACCACCGCGCCGCTGTGTTCGCCCAGGGCCGCAATCGCAGTGCGCTGCGCGCTCGGGTCGAGCGTGGTCAGGACTTCATCGCCCTGACGGCGCTTGCCCTGTAGCTGGTCGAGGATCGCCTGCAAGTTGGAGGCGCTCGCTTCCCCGTTCAGCGCAGTGTTGCGATAGCGCTCGATGCCGGTCTGCGTGAGGTCGGTATAGGCGTATCCGACCGTCTGCGCGAATAGCGACCCGCTCGGGTAGGTCCGGCGGTAGGTGCCTTCGGAGCCGCGCACACTGCGCGCGAGGACCTCCCCGCCTGCCGCGAGGATCGGGCCACGGGCGATGCGTTCCTGCTCGAGCAGCGCGCGCGCGTTGAGCGGGCTGCCGCGCAGCGACGAGGCTTCGAAGATCGTCCAGCGTGAGGTGAACGCGATCAGAAGCGCGAACAGCACCACGACGAGCCCGTACAGACGTACGATCGGGCGGTTCATCGCCGTGAGTCCCTCATTTGACCTCGCCCAGTTCGAGGCTGCGCACCAGTTCCGCCGCATTGGCTTCCGAGCGAAGCGTTTGGTCGAGCAGCGTCCTGCGCCGCTGAGCGCTGAGCGTCGAGGCGCTGACCCCGGAGACGTAGTCTTTGCCGTAGAGCTTCAGGCCGCCGGGCAGTTCGTAAGGAAAGCCGCTGTACAGCGTCACCAGGCCGCGACTGTTCGTGCCGATGAAGTAGACCGACTGCGCGGTCACGTACACCCCAGCGCCGATCAGGACCAGCACCCCAAGCACTATCCCGGCGGCAATCGCGCGGCGCAGCCGACGCCTGCGTCGCGTACGTGGTGGCGCACTTGGCGAGGGATGACGTGGCTGTCGCCGGCCTGCGCGGCGCTCTCCCTCCGCAGCACCTGCGAACGGGGGCGCGAGCGTCGCCGGCGCTGCGCCGGCGCCGACATGCTGGATCTGCTGGATCTGCTGCCCATCGCTCGCACCCGGTAGCGACTCGACCGCGCCGTTCGCCGGCAGCACCGGGATGCCCGTCAACGTGGCCGGATCGTCAGCCGGCGATGCAGCCGCAATCGCGACCTCCTCGACGCGCAGCAGCACGACCGTGATGTTGTCGCGGCCGCCCGCGTCGTTCGCCGCACCGATCAGCGCCTCGCCCGCGTCGCGCAACCGCGAATGAGCAAGCAGAATCTCCACGAGCAGCGCGTCCGGGACCATCGTCGTGAGACCGTCGCTGCAGAGTAGGTACACGTCGCCGTCGCGGGCGCGGTAGGAGCGGGTGTCGATCTCGACCTCCGGCTCGGGCCCGAGCGCGCGTGTGATGACCGAGCGCTGAGGATGCTCGACGGCCTCCTCGGGCGTGAGCTTGCCCTGGCGGATCAGCTCGTCGACGAGCGAATGGTCGTCGGTCAGGCGCAGCAGCTCGCCGGCGCGCAGGCAGTAGGCGCGGCTGTCGCCGACGTGCGCGATCGCGACCTCCTCGGCGCCGACATAGACGGCGGTGAGCGTCGTGCCCATGCCCGCGTGCTCCGCGCTGGCCTGGGAGCGCTCGTGGATACTGACGTTCGCCGCGCGCGCGTAGTCGGCGAGGCTGCCCTCGACGTCGGTCGTGTCGTCGAGGCCGTGCTGGAAGGACTCGATCGCCAGGCGCGAGGCGACCTCCCCGGCCTGGGCGCCGCCCATGCCGTCAGCGACCACGAACAGGGGCGCGCGGGCAAGCATCGAGTCCTCGTTCGCGCGGCGCTGGCGCCCGGTGTCGGTTCCCACGTATTGCTCAGCGACGCGCAGCATCTCGATCAATCCACCTCGAAGGCGAATTCGCTGTCGCCGATGCGCACGCGATCCCCCGGGTGCAGCGGCCTGGGTGTCTCCAGCAGCTCCTCGTTGAGGTAGGTGCCGTTGGTCGAGCCGAGATCCTCGATGACCACTATGTTGCCCTGCTCATACACATGCGCGTGGCGCGAGGAGGCGAACGGGTCCTCGAGACGGATCTCCGCGCGCTCACCGCGACCGAGCACGATGTCGCCGTCGAGGTCGTAGATCATCCCCGGATCATGGCCGGGCGCTCGCTCGACGACCAGCTTGGGGGCGCGATGGGCGACGTCGGCGCTGCCGAGCGTCGAGGCCGAGTACAGCCCCGTCGCGTCGCCCGGGATCGCCTCGCCTTGGAAGGGAATGCCGCCCGCCGTCGCGCCCGATCCTCCGCGGCCGCCGCCGCGGAGATCCTTCAGCGCGCTACGCGCCACCCACAGCAAGAACACGTAGAGAACGGCGAGGAAGCCAAACTTCAGCGCCACCGATACGGGTGCGAGCGTGGTCATCCGAGCTCGAAGACGATCTCGGTCGAGCCGATCTCGACGCGGTCTCCCTGACGCAGCAGCTGTGCGCCGTGGATCGCACGGCCATTCACGCGCACGCCGTTGGTCGAGGCGAGGTCGCGCAGCACCCAGCCTGCGGGGTCGGGACGAAGCTCGGCGTGCCGGCGGGACGCACCGGCGTCGTCAAGGACGATCTCGCATTCACGACTGCGCCCGATCGTGCCGCCTCCCGGAGGGACGATCAGGCGGCGGCCATCGACCGCAAGCAGCGCGCGAGCGGCGCGGCGCGCCTGGGCTTCTTCGAGCGGCTGCCTGGTACGCGCAGAAGCGCTGTAGATCATCGTTTGGCCGTGTTCGTCGGACGCCTGGGGGTCGATCGAATCTGCCGGCGGCGAGACCGGTGGGACCGGATCCTCGCGTGGCTTGCGTGGCTCGGGCGGACGCACCAGGCGCGCCTGGATGCCGAATTCTCCGAGCGCGAGGTCCTCGTCGGTGTGGAAGCTGATCGACGGGGGCGAGGCAAGGATCAGCTGCTCGCGACGGGCGTGCTCGAGCAGATAGCCACACAGCTCGTCGATCACCTCGTGCTCCACCCCGTCGTAGCGCGCACGGTCCTGGGGCGAGAGCCACACCGAGTACTCGTTCGGCGCGTACGTGCGCGAGACCGAGGCTGTGCGGTGCTCGTCCATCTCGCGCGCGAGCTTGCGCGCGAGCTCCATCGGGCGCACCTCTGTGCGGAACAGGCGTCCGAAGCCGCCTTCGACGAGGTTGGCGATCGTGGTCTCGAGGCTCTTCAGCGGGTTCATCGGAGGGGTGGACTGGGTTCGTCCGCGGGCCGGCACTGCTCACTTTAAGGACCCACCTCGATGGGAGCGTACGGTGCCGGGACGATCGCGGCGCAGAGCGTGTCGTCAAACCGGCCTCAGAGGGGTCCGCGCAACGCGCGCGCGGCCACCGCAATCGCCCCGCCGAGAACAGCGCCGAAGACCGCGCCGCGGGGAGGCGCGGCCAGGAAAGACACCGCGTAGCCGGCGTAGTGAGGAGCGCAGGCGAGCAGCAGCGCCAGCGACCAAACGCTCGCGGCGACCATGTCGAGCACCGCGCTGCGCCCGCGCACCACCAACGGCAGCGACCCCGCGGCCACAGCCCAAACGGCCGCGCCGTACAGGAGGCCGAGACCCATGCTGGGCCCGATCACGTGCGTGGCGGCGCTGCTCAGCGATCCCTCCCACACCGCACGCGCAGGCGTTCCGGCGGGGACACCCAACCACAAGCGACGGTCCAGCAGCGGCTCGGCGAGGATCAACCACCAGTAGCCGAGCGCGGCGAGCGCGGCACGCTCGATCAGACGCGCGCGCTGACCAGCCAGCGCAGGGAACGCGCCCGCCAGGCCAACCATGCCGAGCACCGGCGCCAGCGCGGCCGTAAGCCAGCCGAGCCCGGAGCGGCGTGGCAGCAGGACCAGCGGAGCAGCCGCGGCAAGCAACAGCAGCGCGGCGCCCGGACGGCTCGTCGCGAGCAGCCAGACGATCGCCGCGAGCGCGCAGCCCAGCCACACCGCGCGCGGCAATGCCAGGCGGCGCGGCGGGGCCGTCGGGGACTCATCCCCCTGCGTCGAATCTCGCTCGCTCCACAACGGGGGACGGCGTGAGGAGCGTCTGAGACCGTGCGCGAGCGCCTGCTCGAGCGCCGCATGCAGGTCCTCGAGCTCGCCCCGCTGCGCGGGATCGGGCAGGAGCGCCAGATCGATCGCGCGCGTCAGCGAGCGGGGCAGATCTCCACGGCGGCGCTCCAGCGGCTCGAGCCGACTGCCGATGCGCCGTGCCGTCGCGGCCGGCGTCGCGCCGCGCACGGGGTTTACGCCCGCAAGGCCCTCGTATAGAACGAGCGCCAGCGCGTAGAGATCGGCCGGCTCGGCGGCCTCGTGCCCCTCACTCTGCTCCGGCGCCATATACGCGAGCGTGCCGAGCACGTCGCCGGTGCGCGTCAGCGCATCTTCGCCCGTCAGCCGCGCGCCGCCAAAGTCGGCCAGCTTGGCCACACCGCCGCGCTCGTTCGGCTCGTGGGGAACAAGCACGTTCTGAGGCTTGACGTCACGGTGGATAACGCCGCGGGCGTGGGCGTGGGCGAGCGCCTCGGCGAGCGCGAGGCCGATTTCGAGCAGGTCCTCGTCGTGCAGCGCATCGGCGGCGATCAGCTCCGCGAGCGTGTCGCCGTGGATCAGCTCGGAGATCAGGTAGAAGGCGTCCTGGGCGGCGCACGCCTCGTGCAGAACGACGATCGCCGGGTGCGCCAGACGTGCGCCGGCGTGCGCCTCACGACTCGCGCGTTCGCTGTCGATCGGATCGCCGCCCACCCCAAGCGGGATCCGCTTGACCGCCACCTCGCGGTGCAGCAGCTCGTCGTGGGCACGCCATACCACCCCGAAGCCGCCCGCGCCGAGACGCTCGAGCAGGCGGTAGCGGCCAAGCGCCAAGGTCTCCCCCGGTGTGCCGTCGGGCTCGCGTTCGAGATCGGCGCGCTCGTGGGAACCCTGTCCGGCAGCGCGCCGGGGAGAGCGCCACGCGAATCTCGCGGTCGGCTCGGCGGCTGAGGCATGCGTCTCGGAATCGCGTCGATCCGGGTGCCCGCCGGGGGCGTGGACGAGGGTGTCGAGCGAGTCCACCGCCTCCTGCCTTCGCCGTCCGTAGGCCCACTCCCTGCCTCACCTGGCAGGAAAAAGCGCCGTGAGCGAGAAGTTGCAGGATTACGAGCCGGATGGTCGCCAGTCATACTGGGCCACTTCGACAGCCCCTGGGAAGGAGTGATTGGCTTTTGTCGTTCTTCGACGACGGCGAGGAGACAGAGACAGCGTCCCGGCCGCAGGCTCGCGCACCCCGTTCGCCGCGGCGTCCGCAGCCGCGCCGGGCACAGCACGGGGCGGATCCGCACGGGCTCGACCAGCACACACTGATGGTGCGCCGGCGCGTGGCGGCCGGCGTTGGTGTGGTGCTGCTGATCGTGATCGTGCTGGTGATCAACGGCTGCCTGAAAAGCCAGCAGAAGCAGTCGCTGGAAACCTACAACCGCGACGTCAGCCGGATCGCTCAGGAATCCGAACAGCAGGTCTCCAAGCCGTTCTTCGCCGAACTCGCCGACGCCAATTCGAAGTCGGCGCTCGACGTCGAGAACCAGCTCGACCAGCTGCACATCCAGGCTCAGAGTCAGGCGTCCGCCGCCAAGGGTCTGAGCGTGCCGAGCGCGATGACCGGCGCCCAGCGCGACTTGCTGCTGGCGCTCGATTTCCGTGCCGAAGGTCTCGCCAAGGTCGCGAGCCTCGTGCGCACCGCGCTCGGTGGGCAGGCCAAACAGGCGAGCACTCAGATCGCGGGCGACATGGAGATCTTCCTCGCCTCCGACGTGGTCTACTCCCAGCGCGTCGCGCCGCTGATCCAGCAGACGCTCGCATCCAATGGCATCGGGGGGCAGAGCACGGCGGCCAGCCGCTTCCTCCCCAACATCGGCTGGCTCGAACCGACGACCGTCTACTCGCGCCTGACCGGACAGCCGGCCGGCAGCTCCTCCAGCGCGGCTGCCACGGGGCACCACGGCAGCGTGCTCAAGGGGGTGAGCGTGGGGACCAAGGCACTCGAATCCGAACCCGCGCTCAACCACATCAGCGGCGGGAGCAGCCCGACCTTCACCGTGATGGTCGAAAACGACGGCGAATTCCCCGAGACCGACGTGAAGGTCGATCTCAACGTGACGGCGGGCGGTAAACAGCTGAAGGCCTCCCACGTGATCGACACGACCGAACCCAAGAAGACCGTCAACGCCGAAATCCCCGTCTCCGGGATTCCGCCCAACGTGGCCTCGAAGATCGAAGTCCAGATCGAACCGGTGCCCGGCGAAACCAACCACGAAGGAACGAAGGGCACCTTCTTGGGGATCTTCGAATAGCGCCGCCTCGTTGCCAGGTCCCGCAAGCGGGACAGACACGTGGAGCCGGCGCACCCGCTTCCCCAGCGGCTAACTTGTGGCGATGATCGCGGCGATCGACGACACCCAGGGAATCATTGCGATCGCGGCCTGCGCCGTGGCGATCGCGGCGCTGCTCGCCTGCCTCGGGCTGGCCCTCGGGATGCGGCGCGTGCGCCGTGCTCAGCGGGTGGTCCTCGGCGAGCAGGGCCAGCGCGACCTCGTCGCTCATGCAGCCATGATGCAGGAGGCGTTCGCGGGGATGCAGGGATACGTCGAGGATGTCGCCGCGCGTCTGGACGAGCGACTCGCCGGCGCCGAGCTGGCGCTACGGGGAGCGATCGCTCACCGCGCGCTGGTCCGCTACGACGCCTACAACGAGCTCTCCGGTCAGCAGTCGATGTCGATCGCGCTGCTCGACGACGAGCGCTCGGGGATCGTGCTCTCCTGCATCCACCATCGCGACCAGGCGCGCGTCTACGCGAAGCAGGTGTACGGTGGGCAGGGCGAGCTGGAGCTCTCGCCCGAGGAGGCCGAGGCGGTGCGCTTGGCGCTTGCCCCGCCGGCGCGCGACGATGGGGTCTGAGGGACCATCCAGGGACCCCTCGGCCCACATCCCGCAGGCTGCGGAGGGGGGGTCTCAGGAACCTCGAGGTTCCCGGTGGGTATCGATACCCAGGGTCGGCTATCTCGGTCCCGAGGGGACCTTCAGCGAGGAGGCGCTGCTCGCCGGCGCCGAGCCGGGTTCTATGCAGCCAGTTCCACAGGCGAGCATCTATGAGACGGTCGTGGCGCTGCGCAGGGGAGATCTGGAGGGTGCGGTCGTGCCGATCGAGAACTCGCTCGACGGCTCGATCAGCGTCACGCTCGACCTGCTCGCCGAGGAGGCCGGAGCCGTACAAATCGTGGGCGAGACGTTGCTCACCGTCAGGCATTCGCTGATCGCCGCGCAGGCGCTCGAGCTCAGCGAGATCGACACGGTCCTCACCCACCCACAGGTCCCCGGGCAGTGTGAGCGGTTTCTGCGCGGCGAGCTCGCCCGCGCGCGGGTGCTCCCCGCCAGCTCGACTGCCGAGGCGGTGCGAGAGGTCGTCGAGGATGCTCGGCCCGGGCGCGCGGCGCTGGGGCCGAGGCTTGCGGGCGAAATCTATGGGGGCACCGTTCTGCGCGAGGGAGTACAGGACCGAGACGACAATGAGACGCGCTTCGTGTGGCTCGCTCGTTCGGGGGAGGGGGCGCCGACGCTCGTGCGGCTGCGCGGAGCTCATCCCCGCGGTGTGGGCGGCGGCGGGCGGAGCAACGACGGTGGCGAGAGGAATAGCACCGCGAGCGCAGGGCGAGACCTGAAGACCTCGCTCGTGTTCTGGGGCCCCGGCGCGGACAGCCCCGGCTGGCTGGTGCGCTGTCTGGATGAGTTCGCGCGGCGCGAGATCAATCTGACCAAGATCGAGTCCCGGCCACGGCGCGAACGGCTCGGGCACTACATGTTCTTCGTCGACCTCGTCGGCGGCGTGCAGACCGAGCGCAGCGTCAGCGATGCCATCGCCGGCGTGCGCGAGATGTGCGAGGAGGTTCGCGTCCTCGGCTCCTACCCTTCGGCCTCCTAACTAACGGCGGCGGCGCCCGGCCATCGGCGGGACGGGCGGCGCGGTCGGCACGACCCTGGGCGGGCGTTGGACCGCACCGGAGGGCGGATGGCTTCGCAATACCGGGCGCGGCGTAGGATCGCAGCGGCGCACCGGCCAATGCCGGCCGATCGATCGATACACTCGCGGCGCAGTGGATACCAGCGTTCCACCTGTATCAATCCGGTCCGTGTCGCTCACCGAGCATCGGCGACGCGGGCCTGACGGTGGCCGGGTGCTCGTTCTGAACGCGACGTACGAGCCGATCAACGTCTGCTCGGTCCGGCGCGCCGTCGTGCTGTTGCTGAAGGACAAGGCGGAGCTGCTGGAGCGGGGCGGATGGGAGCTGCACTCCGAGAACGCGACGCTCGCGCGGCCGGTCGTGATCCGTCTGGTCAGCTACGTCCACGTTCCCCGCGACGCGCACCGGCGCAAGATCACCCGCCGGGCTGTCTTCGCGCGCGACGGCTGGAGTTGCCAGTACTGCGGCTCGCACTCGAACCTCACGGTCGACCACGTGATCCCCCGCTCCAAGGGCGGCACCTCCAGCTGGGAGAACATCGTCGCCTCCTGCGCACCCTGCAATCGCCGCAAGGGCGATCGTCTGCCCAAGCAGGCGAACATGCACCCCCGCCACGCCCCCCGCATCCCGCGTGCGGAGATCTTCATCCACGTCGCCTCGCCGACGATCCCGGCGGCGTGGCTGCAGTACCTGCCTCAGGCGGCCTGACCAGTCCTTAAAATGCGAAGGGCGCCCTCGACGGGACGCCCCTCGCATGCAACGCTGACTGGAAAACCGAGACGGCTTGAATGCGGCTGCCGGAGGGACCAGAACCGGCCAACGTCTCGGGGTGTCCCGGGTTGGATTCCGCCAAGCGGTCCAGCCTTTCCGACCTAGCGGCCGGTCACCTCCAGGGTCCCGCAAAGACTGTCAACTAACGTACGGACCACCTCCTTTCTCTGGTCCGCCCAGAGTAGCGAACGGAGGTGACACCGGGCAAGTCGCTGCCGTCGCTATTGGTCCTCCGGGGTCTCGTCGGCCTCGTCCTCGTCGCCGTCTTGATCGTCGGCCGGTGCGGCAGACGCCTCGCCATCATCGCCGGACTCGGCGGGCGTGACGCCATCTGCGGGCGCCTCACCGCGCGCAGGCGCCTCACTGCTCGCGAGCACATCATCGCCCGGCTCGACGGCCTCCTCGTCGACGACGGGGGCGATCGCCGAGACGACGTCGTCCTCCTTGAGGTTCATCACGCGCACGCCGGTCGCCGAGCGTCCCTGCTGGGAGATCCCCCCGGCGGCCGTCCTTTGAACCATCCCGCCGACCGAGATGAACACGAGCTCCTGGTGCTCGCGCACGACCAGGGCGCCGGCGAGGCCGCCCTTCTGCTCGGTCAGCTTGATCGTCTTGACACCTTTGGCGCCGCGCTGGGTTTTGCGGTACTGGCTGATCTGGGTGCGCTTGCCGTAGCCGTTCTCGGTGACGACGAGCAGGTCCATGTCGTCGCGGGCTACGTCCATCGCGATCACGCGCCCGTCCTTGCCGACGTCCATCCCGCGCACGCCGGTCGTGTCGCGGCCCATCGAGCGCGCGTCGGACTCGGCGAAGCGCACGGTCAGGCCCGCGCGCGAGGTCATGATCACCTCGTCGTCGGGGTCGACGGCGCGGACCGCGAGCAGTTCATCGTCGTCGCGGATCTTGATCGCGATGATGCCGTCGGCTTTCATCGGCGTGTTGTAGGAGGCAAGCTCGGTCTTCTTGACGGTTCCGTTGCGGGTCGCGAACACGAGGTACTTGGTCTCGGAGAAGTCGCGCGTGGAGAGCACCGCCTGGATCCGCTCGCCCTCGCGCAGCGGCAGGATGTTGACGAGCGCGCGACCCTTCGCGGTGCGCTGCGCCTCCGGCAGCTCGTAGACCTTCGAGCGGTAGACCTTGCCGCGGTTTGAGAAAAACAGTAGATAGTCGTGGGATGAGCAGACGAACAGGTGCTCGATGAAGTCGCCGTCCTTCATGTCCATCCCGGTCACCCCGCGCCCGCCGCGCGCCTGCTGGCGGTAGGTGGCCAGCGGCAGCGACTTGATGTAGCCGGTCTGCGTGATCGTGATCACCATCTGCTGGTCGGCGATCAGGTCCTCGATGTCGATCTCGTCCTCGGAGTGGCTTATCTCCGTCCTGCGCTCGTCGCCGAAGCGCTCGCGGATCTCGGCGAGCTCCTCCTTGATCACCGCGAGCACGCGCGACTCGTCGCCGAGGATCGCGCGCAGCTCGGCGATCCGCTCGGTCACGTCGGCGTGCTCCTGTTTGATCGAGTCGGCCTCGAGCGCGGTCAGCTGGGAGAGGCGCAGGTCGAGGATCGCAGTCGCCTGGATCGTGCTGAGCTCGAACCGTGCGACCAGCTGCTCACGGGCCGCCTCGCGGTCGCGCGAGGCGCGGATCAGCTCGATGATCGCGTCGAGGTTGTCCAGCGCGATCAGCAGCCCGAGCAGGATGTGCGCGCGGGCCTCCTTCTCGGCCAGCTCGTGCTTGGTGCGGCGCACGATCACCTCGCGCTGATGGGCGACGTAGTTGTGGATCACCGCGCGCAGGTTCAGCGTGCGGGGGACGTTGTCGACGAGCGCGACCATGTTCACGCCGAACGTCGTCTGCATCTGCGTGTGCTTGTAGAGCTTGTTCAGCGCGACCTTCGGGATCACGTCGCGCTTGAGCTCGATCACGAGCCGCATCCCGCGCTTGTCGGACTCGTCGCGCAGGTCGGAGATCTCGGCGATGCGTTTGTCGCGCACCAGTTCGGCGATCTTCTCGATCAGGTTCCCGGGGCCGCCCTTCTTGACCATGAACGGCAGCTCGGTGACGACGATCGCCTCCTTGCCCTGCTTCAGCGGCTCGATGTGGGCGCGCGCCTGCACGCGCACGCGGCCGCGGCCGGTCTCATACGCGTCGCGGATGCCCTGGCGGCCGAGGATGATCCCGCCGGTGGGGAAGTCGGGGCCCTTGACGTGCGCCATCAGCCCGTCGACGTCGATCTCGGGATCGTCGATATAGGCGACCGTCGCGTCGATCACCTCGCGCAGGTTGTGCGGCGGGATGTTCGTCGCCATGCCGACGGCGATCCCCGAGGAACCGTTGACGAGCAGGTTCGGAAAGCGCGCCGGCAGCACCAGCGGTTCGCGCTTGGAGCCGTCGTAGTTCGGCGCGAAGTCGACCGTGTCCATGTCGAGATCGCGCAGCATCTCCGTCGCGATCCGCGCCAGCCGCGCCTCCGTGTAGCGCATCGCGGCGGCCGGGTCATCGTCGACCGAGCCGAAGTTGCCCTGACCGTCGACGAGCTCGTTGCGCATCGAGAACTCCTGCGCCATCCGCACGAGCGTGTCGTAGATCGCCGAGTCGCCGTGCGGGTGGTACTTGCCCATCACCTCGCCGACGATCAGCGCGCACTTGGAGTAGGAGCGCGTCGGGCTGAGCCCGAGCTCGTTCATCGCGTACAGCACGCGCCGGTGCACGGGCTTCAGGCCGTCGCGCACGTCCGGCAGGGCGCGGCCGACGATCACCGACATCGCGTAGTCGAGGTAGGCCGAGCGCATCTCCTCCTCGAGCGCCCGCGGTTCTATATTCCCGCCACTGAGTGTCTCCGGGGTAGCCATCGCCTAGGCCTCAGACATCCAGGTTCGCGACGGTACGCGCGTTCTCTTCGATGAATTCGCGCCGCGGCTCGACCTGGTCGCCCATCAGCCTGGAGAAGACGCGGTCGGCGGCGGCGGCGTCCTCGAGCGTCACCTGGGCGAGCATGCGGGTCGCCGGCGACATCGTCGTTTCGCCGAGCTGGTCGGCGTTCATCTCGCCGAGGCCCTTGAAGCGCTGCAGTTTGATGCCCTTCTGGGCGACCGTCATCACGGCTTCGCGCAGCGCCTCGAACGAGGACGCGGTCTCGCGAGCGTCGCCGAGACGCACCGTAAACGCGGGCGCGCCGGCGAGCTCGGTCAGCTCGCCGTGGACGCGCGCGAGCTGGCGGTACTCCTGGGAGTCGAACAGCGCGCGCTCGATCCTGTGGGTCAGCGCAAAGCCGGTGTTCGCTTCGATCGCCTTGACGTGGATCTCACCGTCGGTCCCCTCGACGAGCTCCGTCGAATGTGTGTCCCCATCGAGCCCCGCGCGCCGCAGCAGCTCGATCGCCCCCTCGGCGCTCGTCACCTGCTCCCCGAGCAGCGAGGACTCCTCGAGGAACTGGACGACGTCGTGGCCGTAGCGCCCGCGCAACGTCAGCGACCAGCCTTCGTACTGCTTGAGCAGGCGCGAGAAGCGCTGCCAGCGCGTCTCCGTGAGCTTGAACTGGGTGCCGTGGCGGTCGAAGACCTCGATCTTCTCCCATTTGTCCGCGAGCAGGATCTCCTCGAGCTCGGAGTCCTTCTCGATGTAGCGCTCGCGCGAGCCCTGCTTGAGCTTGTACAGCGGCGGCTTGGCGATGTAGACGTAGCCGGCCTCGATCAGCTCCTGCATCTCGCGGAACAGCAACGTCAGCGCGAGCGTTCTGATGTGGGCGCCGTCGACGTCGGCGTCGGTCATCAGGATCACCTTGTGGTAGCGCGCGTTCTCGATGTTGAACTCGTCGCGCACGCCGGTCCCGATCGCCGTGATCAGCGCCTGGATCTCGACGTTCTGCAGGACCTTGTCGATGCGCGACTTCTCGACGTTGAGGATCTTTCCCCGCAGCGGCAGCACCGCCTGCGTGTTGCGGTCGCGGCCCTGCTTGGCCGAGCCACCGGCGGAGTCGCCCTCGACCACGAACAGCTCCGCCAGCGAGGGGTCTTTGACCGAGCAGTCGGCGAGCTTGCCCGGCAGCGTCGAGTTCTCCAGCGCCGACTTGCGGCGGGTCAGGTCGCGTGCCTTGCGCGCGGCCTCACGGGCGCGCTGGGCCTGGACGGACTTCATGATCACCGCGCGCGCCTCCGACGGGTTCTCCTCGAGGAACTCGCCGAGGCCGGTGTTGACGATCGACTCGACGAATCCGGCCATCCCGGGGTTGCCGAGCTTGGTCTTCGTCTGGCCCTCGAACTGGGGGTCGCGGAGCTTGACCGAGATCACGGCCGTCAGCCCCTCGCGGACGTCCTCGCCCGAGAGGTTGTCCTCTTTCTCCTTCAACAGTCCCTTCTCGCGCGCGTACCTGTTCAAGGTGCGCGTCAGCGCGGAGCGGAAGCCCGACATGTGCGAGCCGCCCTCGCGCGTGGAGATGTTGTTGGCGAACGAGTGGATCGACTCCTGGTAGGAGGAGTTCCACTGCATCGCGACCTCGGCGGCGCCTTCCTCGCCCTCGCCGGCGAAGAACACGACCTTGCGGTGGACGGTCTCCTTGTTCTCGTTCAGGTAGGTGACGAAGTCCTCGATCCCGCCCTCGTACTGGAACTCTGCGGAGTGGCCTTCGCCGCGCTCGTCGACGATCGAGATCTTCAGCCCGCGCGTGAGGAACGCGGTCTCGCGCAGACGCTCTTCGAGCGTGCGGAAGTCGAACTGCAGCGACTCGAAGATGTCGGCGTCGGGTAGGAACGTCACCGAGTTGCTGGTGCCGGCGCCCTTCGCCAGCTTCTCGCCCTTCTGGAGCGGGGCTTGCGGCGCGCCGCGCGAGTACTCCTGGCTAAAGACGTGGCCGTCGCGGCGGATCTCCACACGCAGCTGCTCGGAGAGCGCGTTGACGACCGAGACGCCCACGCCGTGCAGGCCGCCGGAGACCTTGTAGCCGCCGCCCTCACCGAACTTGCCGCCCGAGTGCAGGACGGTGAGGACCACTTCCACCGCCGGCTTGCCCTCCTTCTCCATCGTCGCGACGGGGATGCCGCGGCCGTTGTCGAAGACGGTCACGGAGTTGTCGGGGTGGATCGTGACCGCGACTTCGGTGCAGAACCCCGCCAGAGCCTCGTCGACGGAGTTGTCGACGACCTCGTAGACGAGGTGGTGCAGGCCCATCACGCCGGTCGAGCCGATGTACATGCCGGGTCGCTTGCGAACCGCCTCGAGACCCTCGAGGACCGTGATGTCCTGCGCGTCGTAGCCGGCGGAGCCGCCGGTCATCGACGGGTCGTTGACGCCGCCCTTCGTGGCGCCGCCCTGCTCAGAGTTCTCGCTGCTTCCTGCTGCGGTCAATGGTCCCTCGATGACGTGAGAACGCCCCGGAATCCCGGGTCCGAAGACCACGGTCCGGGGCGAGGAAAGTGTTTGCGGGACTATACCACATCGGGGTCTCTGATTCGGACGGAACGGCGGTCATAAACCCCTGCAAACAAGCCAGAAAATGGGTCGGATGACTCCCCTCGGAATCGATTTGGGGTGGACCGTGTCGGGACGTCGTCCAGGGGTTGTCCAGGTGCCCCCCGGGCGGGTGCCCAAGATTGGACTAATCGAGCGCCGCGGGAGCATTCGATCGGGTGTGGGCGAACGTGCGCAAGACCCTCAGCCGGTCCTGCAGCGCAGCTCGCGAATCGCATCTTCGGCGAGCGCGGAGTTCAGCCTCTCGATCAACTCAGACGCCATCAGGTCGAGCTCCTGGGCCCACACCGCCGCGGCGCAGGTGACGGTGAGCACACCGCCGCGCTCGGCCGTGGGCTCGGCTGAGGAGGCGATCGCCGGGCCGGCCGCCTGCTCCCAGATCTCTTGCACGCGGGCGAGCGTCGTTGCAGGGGCGATCGTGGCGGTCAGCGCCTCGAGCGCCGTGGCTAGGGGGCGCGGAGCGATCCTCATGCCGCCAACTCCTCCCGGAGGACCACACCTGGAGAGATGTGGGGCGCGGCGGTCCCTGCGATCCTCACGCGGCCAGCGCCTCCTGCAGGACCGCGCCGGGAGAGACGCGCAGCCGCGTGACCCCCGCCGCGCCGGCGCCGGGGACGTGACCGAGGTCGGTGGTGGCGATCACGCTCTGCCCGCCGCTTGCGAGCTCGCGCGCGAGCAGCTCGCGGCGCTCGGCGTCGAGCTCGCTCATCACGTCATCGAGCAGCATCAACGGCGTGCGGCCGCGCTCGCGAGCGAGCACTGTGCGCTCGGCGAGCAGCATCGCGAGCAACGCCAGGCGCTGCTCGCCCTGGGAGCCATACAGGCGCAGCTCGCGCCCGTCGCGCAGAACCGCCAGCTCGTCGCGGTGGGGTCCGTGGGTGGAGAAGCCGCGTTCGAGATCGCTCTGCAGGCGGGCCTGCAGCTCGGCGACGAGCTCGTCCTCGTCCGCGGCGCGCGAACGGGGGCGGTACTCGAGGCTCGGCCTGCCGGCGAGGCCGAGCTGGGATGCGCGCTGGGTGAACGGCTCGGCGAGCAGAGCTACGGCGGCGGCGCGATGCTCGCGCAGGGCGATCGCCTGGCGGGCGAGCTGCCGGTCCCAGGTGGAGATCGTCGCGCGCGAGGCGCGGCCGGAGCGGATCCCGCCGAGCAGCGCGTTGCGCTGGGCGAGCACCCGCGAGTAGGCGAGACGATCGACCGCGCGAGCGGGCCAGACGGCCGCGATGAACCGGTCGAGGTGCGCGCGCCGCACGGAGGGGGCGCCCTTCAGCAGCTCGAGGCGGTCGGGCACGAACACGCTCAGCAGCGGCCGCGTCTCGACATCGAGCAGGCGCTCGACATCGGCTCCGTCTGAGCTCATGCGCTTGGGCTGTCCCGGTTCGAAGCCGACGCTCAGCTCGTGCCGGCGCTCGCCATCGGCAAGCTGCACGACGACGCGGGTGGCCTGGGCGCCGAAGCGCACGACCTCGCGCTCGTTTCTGGTCCGCGGCGAGCGGCCCGTGCAGCCGAAGTAGAGCGCCTCGAGCAGGTTTGACTTGCCGGCGCCGTTCGGACCGTGCACGACCGTGAGACCCTCGCCGAGATGGGCCTCGGCGCGTGTGTAGGTGCGGAAGTCACGCAGCTGCACGTTGATCACACGCATCGTTCAGATACTCATTAGGGGAGGCCTCGCCACATGTGGCGAGGCCAGCAGGGCCACATGTGGCCCTGCTTCGGGGCCGCACATGTGCGGCCCCGGCGGTGGGTGCATGCACCCACCGCAACACATCATGCGTTCAAACGAATAGGCATGATCAGATACACAAAATCACCCGAATCGGGGGACTCGATCAGGCCCGGGCGCAGTGGGCTGATCAACTTCAGGACGAGCTCGTCGGACTCCACGCTCTCCAGGCCGTCACGCAAGAACTCGGGGTTGAAGCCGATCTCAAAGGACTCGCCGTGGAAGGCGACCGGAATCGTCTCCGAGGCCTCGCCGACGTCGGGGGTCTGGGCCGAGATCGTCAGCTCCCCCTCGCGGAAGGAGAGGCGCAGCGGGGCGTTCTTCTGCGCGAGCAGGCTGATGCGGCGCGCGACCCCGGTGATCTCGGCGCTGGAGAGGCGCAGTTCGTGCTCGACCGACTCCGGCAGCAACTGGCGGTAGTTGGGGAACTGGCCGTCGATCAGGCGCGATGAGAGCACGACGTCGCCGAGCTCGAAGACCACCTGGTTCTGTCCGACGCTGACAGCGAGCGAATCGTTCTCGGCCTGCTGCGCGATCCGCGCCAGCTCCTGCAGGGCGCGGGCCGGCACGTTCGCCTCGAGGCTGCCCTGCAGCGGCGTCTCCAGCGCGGTCTGCTTGACGCTCAGACGGTAGGAGTCGGTTGCGACCATCCTCAGCTCCTGGCCTGAGGCGGACATCAGGATGCCGGTGAGGACGGGGCGCGTCTCATCGCGCGAGGCCGAGCGTGCGACGCGGGAGATCGTCTGCACGAACGCCTCGGCCGGCAGCGCAACGCGGGTATCCGGTGATGGCTCCGGCAGCGTCGGGAAGTCCTCGGCGCGGAGCGTGCGCAGATGGAACGTGGCGGGTCCCGAGATCAGCTCGACGTCCTGCTCGGCGCCGCGCAGCTCGAGCGTCAACTGATCGGCCGGTAGCGAGCGAGCGACGTCGAGCAGGAGGCGAGCCGGTAGCACGGCGGCGCCGGGGGCCAGCATTTCTGCGGCGAGGGGGACGCGCAGGCCGATCTCCATGTCGGTTGCGAGCAGCTCCGGCGGGGATCCTTCCTGGGCCGAGATCATCACTCCGGACAGCGCCTGCACGGCGCTGCGCGTCGAGGCGACGCGAGTGACGGTCTGCAGTTGATTCAACAGCTCCGCTGCTGAAAGGGACAGCTTCATGGATATACCTTCTGAAAGGGTAGTGAGTAGTAGGGGCTGTGAAGTTGTGTGTTCTGTTCAGGGGTGCATGAATCGGCGGTGGAGGCTGTGCGCTGGCTGGGGACGGATCTGGGGAAGTCTTTCAGGAGCGTCGGTCGGGGGACGCCGGCTGTGGCTCCTGGGCCTCTGCGCCGAGCTGGCTGCACAGCTTCTCCACAGCTTCGCGGGAGGCCTCGTCGGTGAGGATGCGCGCACCGGTGCGCCGCCAGGCATGCAGCACGGTCGTGTGGTCGCGTCCGCCGAAGTGCCGTCCGATCGAGGGCAGTGACTCGCCGGTCAGCTCGCGCGCGAGGTACATCGCCACCTGTCGTGGCCAGGCGATCCGGGCGGTGCGGGCGGTGGAGAGGAGCTCCTCGGGGCTGAGGCCGAAGTGCTCGCCCACCGCCGTCTGGATCTCGCCGACGGACTTCTGCCTCCGCGGCAGGTGGCGCTCGCTCGCGGGGTAGAGGCCGTCCAGCACCTCGCGCGCTAGGTCTACGGTCAGCTCTCGTCCGGTCAGCGAGCTGAAGGCGACGACGCGGATCAGCGCCCCCTCGAGCGCGCGGACGTTCATCGTGACGCGCTCGGCGATCAGGTCTAGAACGTGGGTGTCTGACAGCTCGATGCCGTCGTGGTGCGCGCGCTTGCGCAGGATCGCCAGGCGGGTCGTGAGCTCGGGCGGCTTGATGTCGGCGACGAGGCCGGCCTCGAAGCGCTCGCGCAGGCGGTCCTCGAGCGCCTGCAGGTCACGGGGTGGGCGGTCGGAGCTCAGCACGATCTGCCGGCCGGCGTCGTAGAGGGCGTTGAAGGTGTGGAAGAACTCCTCCTCGGTCTTCGTCTTGCGCTCGAGGAACTGGACGTCGTCGATGAGCAGCACGTCGAGGTCGCGGAAGCTCGCCTTGAAGCCATCCGCATGGCCGGCGGCGAGCGCGCCGAGGAACTCGTTCGTGAACTCCTCGCCGGTCGTGCAACGCACGATCAACCCCGGGTTGTGGGCGGTGAGCAGGGTCGCGATCGAGCTCAGCAGGTGGGTCTTGCCGACCCCCGGCGGCCCGCAGATGAACAGTGGGTTGTAGGCCTGCGCCGGCAGCTCGGCGACCGTCAGCGCGGCCGCGTGCGCCAGACGGTTGCTGTCGCCGATCACGAACTGGTCGAAGCTGAGCTTCGGGTTTCCGAGGGGCCCGGAGCGCCGAACGTCGCCGTTCTGATCCGGGTCGATCCGCGCGGCGGAGGAGGAGCTCTCGCGTCGCGCGCGCGAATGTAGCCCTGGTCGTTCTGGTCGCTGCCTGAAGGACCCGTGCCTGCCGTCTGCTCCGGCGGCGCTGTGCGTGGCTGCGTCGGTCCGCTCGCCGCCGACCAGCTCGAGGGCGATGTCCGCGCCGAGGACGGTCGCGACGCACGACTGGATCACGCGGCCGAAACGGGCTTCGATCCACCCCCGAGCCTGCGGCGGGGTCTCGACGCAGAGGCGCCTCTCGTTGAGTCCGCGCGCGCGGAGATCGTCTAGCCAGGTGCAGTAGGTCGGCTCACCGACGGCCCGCGCGAGCTCCTCTTGCACGCGCGACCACATGTGTTCCAGCTCGTCGTTCACGGTATTCACGGCAGCGTCGACCCGCTCCTCCCGGGAGAAAGTGATGGCGTCTATTCAAGGAGGGCCGCGGACGGCCCGGTCTGGCGACTATAACCAACGCGCCTTTGCCGATCGCGGTCGCTGCCCGCAAATGGCGAGAAAAATCAGCGTGCGGCCAATCGGCTTCAACCCGGCCTATACTCTGACGCCGAACGTGCCGCGTGAGCTTGGCAGGAACGTGGCCACGAGTGGAGAAACCAGACGATGAAGCGCACCTATCAGCCGAAGAAGCGCAAGCGCGCCCGCGCCCACGGGTTTCGTGGACGTATGCGCACGCGCGCGGGACGGCTGCTACTCAAGCGCCGCCGCGACAAGGGCCGTAAGCGCCTCTCGACCTGAGGTCGGGTCGGCCCGCGCGATGCAGCCGCGATCCTCGAGCCGTGGCCGTCTCTCGCGCAGCGCCGAGTTCGAGCGCGTCTACCGGCAGGGTCGCGCGACGGCCAACCGTCATCTGGTGCTCTACGCCTTCCCCAACCCCCAAGCCGAGCGCCCACGGCTGGGCCTATCGGTCTCGCGCAAGGTCGGTGGGGCCGTCGAGCGCAATCGCGTAAAGCGCCTCCTGCGCGAGGCATTCGCGTCCGCCGAGCCTGGGCTGGCGCAGGGTCAGGACATCGTGCTCGTCGCCCGCCCGCAGGCCCGCGAGCTCGCCGAGCGGGAGGGGCTGACCGGGATCGACGCGTCGCTCACGGATCTGATCGCCCGCGCCGGCCTGCGCGGCGCGGGCGTGGTGGCGAAGGAGCGGAGCGTGGTGGCGAAGGAGCGGAGCGGTCATCATGATGAGTAGGGTCCTCCGCGCCGTGGTCGTCGCGCCGATCGTCCTCTACCAGCGGTTGCTCTCGCCCCTGCTGCCGCGGCGCTGCAAGTACGAGCCGACGTGCTCGCACTACGCCGTCGACGCGATCGGCGAATACGGCATACTTCGCGGCGCGGTGCTCGCCCTGTGGAGGTTGCTCAGGTGCAACCCGTGGAGCTATGGCGGATACGATCCCGTTGAGGATCAGCGTCTGTTCAAGGTCGATGTGGGCGCTGCGGACGGGATCCGATCGAGGCGGGCTCATGGCGGCTAGGGCTGGTCTCGAACTGGGATCTAAGTCCTGGGGCTTCAAACCAGAACCCACACCAGAACACAGCTCGCAATCCCCCCGCAGCACCCCAGATCCAGATCATCCCCAGTCAATCCCCGCGCCAACCAGTACAAGCACAGAGAGCCTGATCAGCTAAGCGTATGCCCATCCCCGCGAACATCATCGAGCAGGCGTTCTCGCCGCTGATCAGCCTGTTCGAGTCGATCATGGTGTTCATCCACGCCCATCTCGTGGGCGGCAGCTGGGGCTTGGCGATCGTCGGATTGACGGTGCTCGTGCGGGCGATCCTCGTGCCCGTGACCTTCAGGCAGCTGAAGTCGATGCAGGAAATGCAGCGCCTGGCGCCGGAGATGAAGGCGATCAAAGACAAGTACGCCGAGGACAAGCAGCGCCAGCAGCAGGAGATCATGAAGTTCTACAAGGACAACAAGATCAACCCGCTCGCCTCCTGCCTGCCCTTCGCGCTGCAGTTGCCGGTGTTCATCTCGCTCTTCTACATGCTCCGCACCGACCTCAAGTTCGATATCTGCGGTCCGCAGTTGCGCGAGCACTACACGCGCGAACTGCACCGCCCGATCACCTCCAACAGCCAGATCCCGGAACACGCCGTCAAAGTCATGGGCCACACGGTCGCGGGCCTGACCGAAACCGGCTGCAACGTCGTCTACCCGGGCTCCGCGAAGTTCCTGTTCATCCCGGACATCACCTCGAAGGCGACCGGGGTCGTCCTGATCGTCCTGATCGCCATCTACATCGCCTCGCAGATCATCTCGACGCTGATGGCGACCGCCTCGGCCGATCCGAACCAGCGCCGCATGATGCTGGTGCTGCCCTTGGTGATCGTCGCATTCCTGTTCCGCTACCCGGCCGGTCTGCTGGTGTACTGGATCACGACGAACGTGTGGACGATCGTCCAGCAGTACTTCATCCGCCGTCGCATCGGACCGGCGCCGCCGAAAGCGGCGAAGGTGGAGTCTTCCAACGGGCGCCCCCGCGGCGCCGCTGAGCCTGCCGTGGCGATCGCAGCCGCCGGGGGCGGGATCTCCGCACCGCCGCCGCCGCGCTCTCCGCGCAAGAAGAAGAAGCGCTCGGGGCGGCGACGATGAGCGAGGAGGAGGAGGATCCCCCGATGGTTGACCCCGGCTCAGAGCGCAGCCCGATTCCCGGCCCCGATGATCGCCTGGCTGCCGGCCCCGATAATCGTCCCATCCCCGCTGCTGACGATGGCCCCGATCACGGTTTCGACAGCTCCGGCAGCGACCCCAACCCCGGCCCCGTCGAGGAGCTGGAGCCGGCGGAGGCGCTCGAGGAGCTGCTCGAGGAGGTCGTCGATGGGCTGGGGTTGGACGCTGAGATCGAGGTGCAGGAGGCCGACGGAGTGCTGCGGGGCTCTCTGCGGGGGGACGACGTCGGCCTGTTCATCGGTCGCCGTGGCCAGACGATCGATGCCGTGCAGCACCTCGCGCAGCGGATCGTGTTCCGCGAAGGACCGTCGCCGACCCGCGTGGTCGTCGACGCCGACGGATACCGCCAGCGCCGTGCCGAGTCGCTGCAGGCCGACGCCGAGGATGCCGCCGAGGAGGCTCTGCGCAGTGGGCGTCCGGTCGAGCTCGCGCCGATGCCGGCGGCGGAGCGGCGGATCGTCCACGAGTTTCTGCGCGATCTCGGCGGAGTGGAGACGCACAGCGAGGGCGACGAGCCCGAGCGGCGGCTGGTTGTGTCTCCTCTCGGGGGCTGAGCCTCGTCTAGAAGTGTTTCCCGTGAAACATCTTCACCGGAGCATCGATCCTTGTATGGCGGCGTTCCCGTGAAACCAAGGTCGCTGATGTCACTGGCCGAGCGACATCAATTGGAAAGTCATCAGTTGGACCAGTTGGATGCGGTGCTTGATGAGTTGGCCCAGAACAAGCGGGCACCGACGACCGTGCGTGATCCCGGGGAGGCCGTTGACGTCCATCTCGCCGACTCACTCGTGGGGCTCGAGGTCGACCGCCTCCGATCCGCGCGGCGCATCGCCGACATCGGGACAGGCGCCGGCTTTCCGGGGCTACCGCTGGCGATTGCTTTGCCGGCGAGTGAGGTGCGGCTGGTGGAGAGCCAATCGAAGAAGTGCCAGTTCCTACGGCGGGTGATAGCGGCCGCGGGGGTCGACAACGCACGTGTGCTCGAAAGCAGGGTCGAGGAGTGGTCCGAGGGGTTGGGAGGAAACGACGCGGTCGTGGCCCGCGCACTGGCGCCGCAAGCGGTGGTGCTGGAGTATGCGGCGCCGCTGCTCGAACACGGAGGCGTTCTCGTGGACTGGCGTGGTCGCCGCGACCCGGCCCAGGAGGCGGAGGCGGCCCGCGCGGCCGAGCAGTTGGGTATGCGCCGCCTGGAGATATGCCACACAGAGCCGTACGAGGGCGCGCGGGATCATCATCTGCACGTGTTCGAGAAGGTCACCGAGACCCCGTCGCGCTTTCCCCGGCGGGCGGGCGTCGCCCGTAAGCGCCCGCTGGGCCCCCGTGCGGCAGAGTGACCGCAATCGGCGGTAGCGTGCTGGGGTGTGGGCACCGTATACGCAATCGCCAACCAGAAGGGCGGGGTTGGCAAGACGACGACGGCGGTGAACGTCGCCGCGTGCATTGCCGAGGCGGGTCGATCGACGCTGCTGGTCGACGTCGATCCGCAGGCGAACGCCACCGTGGGTCTGGGCCTTGCGCGCGCGCAGGTACCCGGTTTGTATGAGGTGCTGACGGGGGATGTGCCCGCGACCGATGCCCTGGTCGAGACGTCGATCCACGGCCTGCAGGTGTTGCCGGCGGGTCCAGGGCTAGCGGGCGCGAACGTGGAGCTGCCGAGGATCGAGGGTTTTGAGCAACGCCTCGCTGAGCGCCTGGAGCCGCTGCGGGGCATGTTCGAGTTCATCCTGCTCGACTGCCCGCCGTCGCTCGGGCCGCTGACCGTCAGCGCCCTGGTCGCGGCCGATCGGGTGATCGTGCCGGTGCAGACCGAGTACTTCGCGCTGGAGGGCCTGGCGGGGCTGCTGGAGACGCTCGCGCTCGTGCAGCGCGAGCTGAACCCGCGCCTGACCGTCGCCGGGATGCTGTTGACGATGCACGACTCGCGCACGCGGCTGGGCCGGGATGTGGAGCGCGAGGTCCGCGAGCACTTTCCGGAGCTCGTGTTCGACACGGTGATCCCGCGGAACGTTCGGATCGGCGAGGCGCCGAGCTACGGGCTGCCGGTCACGCACCACGATCCCCACAGCGCCGGCGCGGCAGCATATTTTGAGTTGGCAAAGGAGGTGGCGGCGCGTGGCTAAACGTAAACCGGGAATGGGCAGGGGCCTCGATGCGATCCTGTCGGTTTCGGGAGGGGGGGTTGACGCGCCGGAGGACGAGCTGCGCCAGCTGCCCGTCGAGCTGATCGTCGCGAACCCGCAGCAGCCGCGACGGCACTTCGACGAGGAGGCGCTACAGGCGCTCGCGGGCTCGCTCGGTGAGCGCGGGGTGCTGCAGCCGGTGCTCGTGCGCGCGAAGCCGGGCGGCACATACGAGCTCGTCGCCGGCGAGCGCCGCTGGCGCGCGGCGCAGATCGCCGGGCTGGAGAAGATTCCCGCGCTCGTGCGCGCGCGGGGAGACGCCGAGGCGCTGGAGCTGGCGCTGATCGAGAACATGGCGCGCGAGGACCTCAACCCGATCGAGGAGGCCCGTGCCTGCGCGGCGCTCGTCGAGGAGCTCGGCCTGACGCGCGAGGATGTCGGTCTGCGCGTGGGCCGCGGTCGCGTGGCCGTCAGCAACCTGATGCGGCTGCTCGACCTGCCCGACGAGGTGATCGAGCTACTGGAGCGGGAAGCTCTGAGCGAGGGCCACGGCAGGGCGCTGCTGCTCGCCGAGGACCACGGGGCGCGCAGGAGCCTCGCGCGGACGGCGGCCGCGGAGGGGTGGTCGGTGCGGACGGTGGAAGCTCGCGCGCGCGCGGCCAATGCCGCTGAGGAGGCCGGCGCGGGTGTGGGCGCCGCCGCGGCGAATGGTGCTCGCACGGGTGGATCCAAGGGCGAGCAGCGCGCCGGTCGCGGGACGCACCCCGACCAGGAGGCGGCGGCGCAGGAGATCGCCGAGGCGCTCGGCGCTGCGCTCGGGGCGGACGTGCAGGTGAAGCCGACGCGCGCCGGCGGTTACCGCGCGGAGCTCGAGTTCGATGGATTCGAGGAGGCGCTGGAGTTGGCGCGCCGTCTGCGCCCCCGCGCCGCGGCATGAGCCCCAACGAAAGCCGGCCAGGGGCTGCTCGCTAGAATCGGCGACCGCGGGCGATTAGCTCAGATGGTTAGAGCGCTTCTCTGATAAGGAAGAGGTCCCAGGTTCGAGTCCTGGATCGCCCATGTGGGTTTCTTCGGGAGGTCGGTTCGACTGGCCCTACGATCGCCTCTCGGCTAAAGCAGGTCGGAAGCTTCGGGCCGGCCATCAGGGCCGCGCACCCTCCCGGCCGAGGGACTTCATCTCTTGCCGGCCGGACGAAGTGCCGATCCTGCGCCGGTCACAGAACGCTCAGCAGTTCCACGTTGCGTCCCCCACTCAGCGCCAGCAGGCCGGCGTCGAAGGTTACGAGGCGAAGTCCGCGCCGCCGAGCGAGCGTCAACAAATGTGCATCTGTCACCTGGCGATAGCCCGCGATTTTTGGGATGTCGCTGTCGCCGAAAGACACGTTGTCGTCGAGAAATCGATGGGAATCATGTGCCCGCAGCGCCGACAGCACAGTGCGCGCCGCATCGACGCCGATCGCGGCGGGAAGCACTCGGGGGTTGGAGGACACGCGCACGAAGCCGCGCTCGGTGAGTGGACAGGTGGCCCATCCTGCCGAGCCGTTCTCGGCAAACCACGCGCGCATGCGCGCGTGGTGCACGTGAGAGTCCCACGCAAGCGCGATCAGCGCATTGACATCCAGCAGCGCCACTGGAGCGTCAGTCCTCGTCGAGCGCGCGTCTCACCATCTCTGGGGTGATGGTCGGCGTGCCGGACGGCACACGGATCACCGGGAGGCCGCCGTCGACCTCGACGCGCGCGGGCGTCAGCCCTCGCCGTGCCAGTGCGGAGATGACCGAGCCGAGCGAGCGATGCTCGCACGCGGCGAGCTCCCGCGCGGCGGCGGCCACGTCGTCATCGATATTGAGCGTCGTGCGCATCAATTTGATGTTATCGCATCACCGCATCACTGGGAGGATGCCTGCGTTACGGGCGAGCGATGGCTCCCGCCGCACGGGGGGTCGCGCGTCGGGGATACCATGCTCTAAGGTTGAGATCCCAGTTGAGCCCCTCCCCGACCGTCCCCGGATCGCAACCTTGGCACGACCGACCGACATAGCCGACGGACCGTTCCACGAGGGCCAGCCCGTGTGGGTGATTCAGGCCGACGGCTCGCAGCGCGCCGGAGAGTACGTCGGCGGGGCGGAGACGAGCTCCTGGTTCGGCGGGGCGCCGACGGTATTCGTCGCCTATCCGGATACGAAATCGGGCGAGGCCGTCGAGGTCGATCGCGTGATTCCGCGGGAGGGGTAGGTAGACCACCGGCGAGAGCCTGTCCGACGTCCGGTGGTGGACCTCTTGCAGGCTGCGCACGTTGGGGCTAAGGCATCCGCGGAGGGCTGCCGATGATGGGCTCGTGCCCACATCTACTCGCTCGTTCTCCCAGCTGGCCGGCCTGCGCTCGGCCCTCGCGCGCCGGATGGCGCTTGCGCTCCTTTTGCTCACGACCCTAGCGGCCGCGCTCTCCCTCACGGGGCTCGCGCCGCCCGCCTACGCGCACGTCGAAGAAGTGTTGACAAAAACCGGCGGACCGAAGGTCAGGGTCGGCTTGCAGCCGCGCGAATCCCAATTCTCCTGGGAAGGCTCCCGAAAGTACGAAGGGCTGGGCAAAAAATCCGGCTTTGTGGAAAACAAAGCAGCGGCGAGCTTCGACAACGCGAGCGGTAATGAAGTGGTCCACACCGCCAACACATACGTGATCTACTGGGACCCGCAGGATTACTACCACGGCGACTGGCAGAGTTCGATCGATGGCTTCATGGCGAACGTCGGCTCCGCCGCCGGCCACCTCTCAAAAGTGTTCGCGGTCGATGCGCAGTACACCGACAAGACGAACAAGCCCGCAGCCTCCTACACGAGCTTCCATGGCGCATATACCGACACGCATCCGTACCCGGCTAAAAATGGCTGCACGGATCCGCGCGCGCTGGAACTGGGAATCCCTCTACTGGAAGGCACGAGCGAAACGGTCTGCGTCACCGCGGCGCAGGTGCAGGCGGAGCTCGAACGCTTCATCAAGCAGCGCGGAGAAGAACACGATCCCCTCCCCAAGGGCATGGGCTCGATCTTCTACCTGCTGACACCCCCCGGGGTTACCGTGTGCCTGAACGAAGGTGGGGCCGAAGGGCATTGCTCGGACTTCAAAGGCACGCCGATTGAAATCTCACGTTACGAAGAAGGTCAGAAACGTTTCCCTGAAGAGCAGGAAATATACGCCTCGGAACTGACTGCCTACGAAAAGGCGAAAACAAAGTACAGCGAAGAACTGACGAAGTACGACGAAGCGGAAACGAAGTACAATGAAGAAGTGGTGGCGTACAACGAAGCGGTCGTGGCCTACAAAGAGGAATTGAAAATATACAAGGAAAAGAGAGCGGAAGACGAGGCGAAAAAAGAACGGGACACCGAAACGGAACCCGTCGCACCCACCAAGCCGGTCGCACCCACCGCGCCCGTTGCACCCATACACCCATTTGAACCGGTGCCCCCGACGGAACCAGAAGGCTACAAAACTTACAAGCAGAGCTTCTGCAGCTATCACGCCGCGATCGGCAGCGGGAGCAGCGCGATCCTCTACGCCGCGATTCCCTGGACCGCTGGCGGAGACGGCGATTATCACCTGACACTCTCTGATGAGACCGGTGGCTTCGCTTGCCAGGACGGTGGCTTCGAACCGCACGAATCTACCAAGGCCGACCCGGAATTTGCGTCAAAGGAGCGCGAACCATCGGAAACGGCCAAAGCGCGATATGAATTCGAAGTGAAATCGAAAGCGGAAAAAGCGCCGGCGGAAGTTGAAAAAGAACAGGAAACGACTAAACCTGTCGACCAGGAGCCCAACCAGCTCCCCGGTCGCGGTTCAGACGGCTCGTTCGACACGGGACTGGCCGATCTCGTCATCAACCAGATCGCCGTCGAGCAGCAGAACATCGTGACCGACCCGTTCCTGAATGCCTGGCAGGACTCCGAACACAATGAGGTGACCGACGAGTGCCGCAACTTCTTCTTCCCCGCGACGGGGAGCGCGGCGGCCGCCAACGGAAACACGCTCGCCGGAACGCTCGCCAACCAAGAACTGAACGGTGGTAGCTACTATCTCAACAGCGGTTACAGCCTGGCCGGGGTCGACAACCTCGAGCAGGTTGAACGGAAGCATTCGGGCGTGGAATATCCGGGGCTGCCTTATCCCGCCGTTACACCCTGCCCGCTCGGAGTGGCGCTCGAACCGAAATTCACTTCCCCCAACACCGTCAAAGGCAATGAAGTCGTTGGGTTTGACGGGATGGAGTCGGATATTTCACTGAACTCGGCGATCGCCTTCTCCGCCGCCGGCAAACCGCAGCCGAACTACGCCACCTACACGTGGAGCTTCGGAGACGGAAGTCGAGGGGACAAAACCCCGGAAGTCTCCGGTTACGCTCCGGGCGCCAAGGCATGTGAACCGCCATGGCTGAGCGAAGGGCCTCCCACCTCATTCAAACCGGCCGGCACGTGGGTCGGGTGTGCGGCGAGCGTGTTCCACCAGTACCAATACAACGGCACCTACGACGTGACGCTCACCGTCAGAGATGTCGCCGGCAACGAAGCGACCACGTCGGGCTCGGTCACGGTGGTTGAAGGCGAAACATGGCCCGAAGAAAAAGGCTCCGGCGGCGGCTCCGGCTCCGGCTCCGGCTCTGGCTCCGAACCGGGCTCCGGCTCCGGCTCCGGCTCCGGCTCTGGTAGCTCCGGCACAACCCCCGGCACGACGTCCCCCGCCACGAGCACCGCAGGTTCCACAACCGCCACGGGCACAACCACAACCCCCGCCGCCGGATCGTCCCCCGCGAAACCGATTCCCGGCCCCGTGGCAAGCGCGGCCGTCGTCTCCCGCTCCCTCACGACCGCCCTGAAGAAGGGCCTCGTGATCAGCTACTCCGTCAACGAGCAGGTCGCCGGCCAGTTCCAGGTGCTGCTCGCGAGCAGCCTCGCGAAGCGCATCGGCCTGCACGGCCCCGCCGCGACCGGCATGGCCCCGGGTTCGGCGCCGTCGATCGTGATCGGCAAAGCGATCCTCGTGACGACGAAGGGTGGGCGCAACACGGTCAAGATCACGTTCGGCAAGCAGACCGCCGCGAAACTGCGCCGCCTCGGCAGCGTACCGCTGACGATCAGGCTGATCGTCCGCAACGCCGCCTCGCACAATCCGCAGACGACGACCGTGATCAGCGCCGTGACGCTCTCGCGCTGAGGTATTCCCGCCCGTCCTGCGCCCTGCCTGCCCTGCCCTGCCCTGTCCTACCCGCCCCGCGGCGGATAACGGCGGCGCATGACGTTACGCATCCCGCGGAGTGATGGGCCTTGGCGCGCCCCCCCCCCGCGAAGGAGTGACTACAGCCCCGGCGGATGCCGCACGGCATAGCCTTCCAACGGCGGCGTGGCGACCAGCCAGCGCGAGGCGTATGGCCCCGAGCGTCCGGCGGTGTCGAACCACATGCCGTCGACGTCCATGAACGTGTGCCCGGCGTTGGCGTAGATCGTGATCCAGCGTCCCGGACCCGGTTCGCCCCAGCTCGCGAGGTCGCCGGAGACGAGCGGCGCGCTGAGCAGCCCGCCCGCGGCGAGCGCATAGCTGACCGAGCCCGAGCAGTCATAGCCGTTGGCGACGAACGAGGCGTGCCCACCGCCCCAGATGTAGGGGAAGTCGGCGATCGCGTTGCCGCCGGCGATCACGCGCTGCACGACTTCGGGCACGCCGGACGGGATCGGGATCGTGCCGTTGCCGCCGACCGACTCGCCGCCGGCGACGGGGGTGAGCTCGCGCCGCTGCGTCTGCGCCGCCGCGCGTTCGACGGCGTGCATCTCGTTCAGCTCGCGCTTGATTTCGGCGTCGGAGGGCGCGCCCGCCGCGACCGCGGCTTCGCCGGCCACGCTGGGCGTGCTCGCGGAGCGATGTTGGGTCGACGCCGGTAGGGGAAAGCTCTTGGCTTCTTCGGGGTCGCGCACCTCGGCGACCTCGGCCCGGCGGCCGTTGGGTGTCGTGACGGTCGCCGTCTTGACGCCGGCCGCGCCCGTAGTGGCGCCCGTCGTCGATGTCTTCCCGCCGGCCGGGTCGGCCTTCGTCCCCGTCGGATCGCCCTTGGCGCCGGTCGGATCGGTCTTCCCGCCCGCTGGGTTCGTTTTTGCGACAGATGTCCCGGTCGGGCCCGTGCCGGCCCCCGGCGGGTCCGACGTCGTGGCGGAGTGCCCTGCCCCGCCCGAGGAGCCGCAGCCCGCGAGCGCCGCCACGACCAGCAGGCAGCCACATCCGGCGATCATCCTCTTCGGCAACAGGGATCTCACGGAGAGAAGGCTAGCGGGAGCGTCCGCCCAGTCGTGCCGCTACCCTGGGGGGAATGCGCGACGAGGCGACCGCCGTGGAGATTCGCACGCACGTACGCCTCCTGCACGGGATGCGACGACCTGCCAACTGGCTGCAGCTGGTGCGCTTCGGGCTGGTCGGAGGGGTCGGCTTCGCGGTCAACCTGATCGTGTACGCGGGCGTCGTGCACTACGCGAAGCTCGACTATAGAGCCGCCTCGGTGATCGCCTGGCTGGTGGCGGTGGCGAACAACTTCGTGCTGAACCGAGTCTGGACGTTCGACGCCCGCGCCGGCCGCGCACACTTCCAGGCGCTGCGCTTCCTGCTCGTCAGCCTCGTGGCCGAGGGTTTCAGCCTGCTGCTGCTGACCGCGCTCGTGGAGGGCGCTGGCCTCGCCAAGGTCCCCGCCCAGGCGCTCGCGGTGGCCGCCTCGATGCCGCTGAACTTCTTGGGCAACAAGCTCTGGAGCTTTCGCGCGTAACGTAACCCGCGCGAGGTACTCTGGACTCCCCCCACTTGGAGGATTCCGTTGCAGGAGATGGTCATCTACGGCGTGAGCTTCGACATGGTCGGCAAGCAGCCGATCGTGCTCTTGAAGACCGCCGACGGCAACAAGTTCCTGCCGATCTGGATCGGCCACCCGGAGGCCGCCTCGATCCTGATGAAGCTGCAGGGCGCCGGCACCCCCCGCCCGATGACCCACGACCTGCTCTGCGACATCCTCGGCGAGCTCGACGTGAAGTGCACGCAGGTCAGCGTGACGGAGCTGCGCGAGAACACGTTCTTCGCCTCGATCACGCTGCAAGTGGCCGGCCGCGAGCTCGAGATCGACTCCCGCCCGAGTGACGCGATCGCCCTCGCGGTCCGCTCCGGCGCCCCGATCTACGCCGCCGACGAGGTCCTCGCCGAGTCCGCGATCGAGTTCGAGCACAACGTCGACGAGTCCGAGGACGTGGTCGAGAAGTTCAAGGAGTTCCTCGACGAGGTCTCCCCAGAGGACTTCGCCGCAGGAGATTCCTGAGTGGATTGGGGGTTGGGCCGCATCCTCGCAGGTGTGTTCTGCGAACCGAGGTGGCGGGCGTGGGGCCTCCGTGCCCCCCGACAGAGGCCTGTTTGATCAACCCTCTACGTACGCGTGAAGGCGCTGTCGAGGATCCGCTGTACGAGTAGATCGAGCCAGATCTCCGCTGCGTCCGCGGCCAGCGGCAGGAGGCTCGTTTCGGTCAGGCCGGGGACGACGTTCGTCTCGAGCACCGTGAGCTCGCCGGTCTGCACCTCGAGCATCAGGTCGACCCGCGCGACGCCGTGGCAGCCGAGCAGCTTGTACGTCTGCAGAGCCAGCTCCTGCGCGCGCGCCGCCACGCCGTCGGGCAGCTCGGCCGGGCAGACGAAGGTCGTCATCCCGATCTCGTAGCGCGACTCGTAGTTGTAGAACTCCTCTTCGCGCGGGATCGCCTCGACGACCGGCAGCGCAATGGGCTCCGCGCCGCATCCGAATGTGCCCGGACCAGATGCGTCCGGACCACGCGCGCGCGCGTCTCCATCCGGCGCGGGCGTTCCGCCGACCGCCGCGTCGAGCACCGACACAGCCAGGTCGCGCCCGCGGATGTAGCGCTCGATCACGACCTTGCGGTCGTAGGAAAGCGCCCCCACGATCGCCGCCGGCAGCTCCTCGGCGGAGCGCGCGAACTTGACGCCCAGCGCCGAGCCCTGGCTGGCCGGCTTGGCGACGAGCGGAAAGCCGATGCTCCGCTCCAGGCTCGGCAGCGCCGCGGCGACGCCGAGCTCTTTGATCGCGCTCTCCTTGAACGCCACGAACTCGGGTGTGGGGATCCCCGCCTCGCGCATCAGGTACTTCGCCAACGCCTTGTCCGTGCAGCGCATGCAAGCCGCCGGACCGGAGCCGGTGTAGGGGATGCCGATCGCCTCGAGCAGTCCCTGCACGGTCCCGTCCTCGCCGTCGCTGCCGTGCAGCGCGATGAAAGCCGCGTCGGGTTGGGTCTCCAGCAGCTGCGCCACCAGATCGGGCCCGACGTCGATCGCGACGACCTCGTGGCCGAGCTGGCGCAGGGCGCTCTGCGCCCGCGCGCCCGAGCGTAGTGAGACGGTTCGCTCGAGCGAACCGCCGCCCTTGAGGACCGCGACCTTCTTCGGCCCGGCGCTCATCGATCCTGGCTGCGGCGTGCCGAGTCGGGCGTCGAGCGGCGCGGCAGTTCGAGCACCTCCGCGAGCGCTGCGTCTTTTCCGGCGGCGTCGGACCCCGTGGCGGCGGTCTCGGCTCCCTCGTCGCTTGGCTTCGTCGCGGGCAAGGAACCGGTCAACGCCCCCATCAGCCTCGCCGTGTCCGGACCCACGATCGCGCTGATCCGGCGGATCCCCTCCCGGATATCCTCCTCCGGGACCCCGGCGAAGTTCAGCCGCATCGAGCTCGAGCCCCTGTCTCCATCCATGTACGCCGAGCGACCGGGCACGAACGCGACGCCTTTGCTGCGCCCCATCAGATCGGTCGTGTCGACGCCGTCGAGCGTCGCCCAGATAAACAGCCCGCCCTCGGGCCGCGTCCACGTCGCGCGCTCGCCGAAGTGCTCGGCCAGGGATTCGAGCATCACGTCGCGCCGCCGCCGGTACAGATCCCGCAGGCGCTCGACGTACTCGATCCAGGCCGGACGGGGCGGGTGTGATTCGGATCCCTGCTCGGCGAAGTAGGCGGCGACGAACAGCTGGGTCATCGGCGAGCTGCACAGGTCGGCGCCCTGTTTGCCGAGGTTCAGCTTTTCGAGCACCGCGTGCGGGGCGACCGCCCAGCCGAGGCGCAGGCCCGGTGAGAGGATCTTCGAGAACGTGCCGAGATAGATCACGAGATCCGAGGAGATCCCATCGCCGACGGCACCGCCCGCGCCACCCGCATCGACCCCACCGCCGGAGGCGTCCAGCGAGTAGAGCGTCGGCAGCGGCTCGCCTTCGTAGCGCAGCAACCCGTAGGGGTTGTCCTCGAGCACCAGCAGCTCGCGGTCGCGCGCGACCTCGACCAAACGTCGCCGCCGCGGCAGCGACATCGTCACCCCGCCGGGGTTCTGGAAGTTGGGGATCGTGTAGATGAACTTCGGCCGCCGCCCTTCTGAGGCGAGCCGGTCGAGCACGGACTCGAGCTCGTCGATCGGCATCCCGTCGGCGTCGATCTCGATCTGCACGACGTCGGCCTGATAGGCGCCGAACGTCGGCACCGCCCCCGGGTAGGTCGGCGCCTCCGCGACGATCACGTCGCCCGGGTCGATCAGGGCCTTGCAGACGAGGTCGATCACCTGCTGGCCGCCGGTCGTGACGATCACGTTTGCGGGGTCGATCGTGGTGCCCTCGGTGGCCATCACCTCGACGATGCAGTCGACGGCAGCGGCCATCCCCTCGGTTGGGCCGTACTGCAGCGCGCGCGCCGTCGAGGTGGCCGCGACCTGCGACATCAGCTTCGCGTAGAGCTCGGGCGCGAACGTGCTCGTGTCCGGCAGGCCACCCGCGAGCGAGATCACGTCGGGGCGTTCGGTCAGCGCCATCATCTCGCGCATCGCCGAGCTTTTCATCCCGCGCGTGCGCGCCGCGAACAGCGCCTGGTAGCGCGCAAGCTCGTGCGCGGTCTCGCGGCCTCTCCGCCCTCCGCCTCCTCCGCCGATCGATCGATCCATGTCCGTTGCCTCTATTCGGCGCTGCGCTCGCTGAACCTTGCGCCGTGAACGACCGCCCGGACCCGCGGGTGCGTGGGCTATCGTCATGGCGCCTCGCAACGGTAGCGCAACCCATGAGCACGCCCGCACGCTGCACAAACGCGTGAACAACTCTTTCTTCCACCCGACCTCCCCACGTCAATGAATGGCCTCTTCTTCTACATAGGACTCGGACTCGGTCTCGCCGCCGCGTGTGGGCTGCGCCCCTACCTGCCTGCACTGCTCGCGGGCGGCCTCGGCTCGGCCGCGGCGCTGGGGGTGGTCTTCACGGGCCACTTCGATTTCCTGCAGGCCGGCTGGTGGCTGATCGCGGTGGCGGTCGTGCTCGTGGCTTCCTACGTGCTCCAGTTGCGTATCGACCAGGAGCGTTTCCAGGCAGTTGTCGCACCCGCGATTGCCGCGCAGGCGGTGGCGGTCGGCGCGCTGCTGTTCGCGGGCACGCTCGCCGCACACGGAGCCGCCTGGTGGCCGGGGCTGATCGGCGGCGCCGCCGCGGCCGCGCTCGGCTTGCGCGCATCTGGTCCGATCGTCCTCGGCGCCCGCGGGCGCCTGCCCGACCGCGCGGCGCGAGAAGCGCTGACGGTCTACCTCGACGCGGCCGCGCTGCTGCTCGCGGCGCTCACCTGCTTGCTGCACCCGCTCGGCTACGTGCTGCTGATCCTGCTCGCCGTGCTGCTCATGCGCACCCGACAGCGCGCCGGCGAGAAGTACGCCGGCCTGCGCATCCTGCGCCGCTGATGAGAGCCCGCGAGCGCCGATGAGCGCCACGCCCTCCAGCGCGAAACCTCCGAAGCTCGTCCTCTGCGTGATCGACGCGATGGCGCCCGCGATGCTCGAGCGCGCGGTAGCCGCTGGCGTCGCGCCGATGCTCGCGACGCTGATGCAGCGCGGCCGCTACATCCCCGACTGCGTCGCCGCGTTCCCCTCGGTCACCCCCGTGTGCGCCGCCTCGATCGTCACGGGCACCGCGCAGGAGGAGCATCTGATTCCCGGTATGAACTGGTTTCACCGCGAGGAGCACCGCTACGTCGAGTACGGCTCTAGCTTCCGCGCGGCGCAGCGCTTCGGGATCGTGCGCCAGCTGACGGACACGGTCTACAACATGAACCGCGCGCATCTCTCGCCCGATACGCCGACGGTGTTCGAGTCGCTCGACGACGTCAACATCAGGACCGCCGGCACGACCTATCTGATGTACCGCGGTCGCCACCGCCACGAGCCCCAGAAAGACACCGCGCTGACGCGCTTCGCCTCGCGCCTGATGCGCCACCCGGTGATGGGCCCGCGTGAGCTGTTCTACGCCGACATCTTCGCCTCGCGACAGACCGGCTGCCGCTCGGGTCTCGGCATGCCGGGCGTGCGCGATCGCCACACCGGCTGCGTCTCGAGCTACCTGGTCGAGCACGACCTGTTCGACTTTCTCCTGCTGAGCCTGCCCGACAACGACTGGTACTCCCACAAGCACGGCCCCGAGGGCCAGCTGCACTCGATCGCCCAGGCCGACCTGCAGCTCGCACGCGTCTTCAACGCCGGCGGCGGCATCGACCGCTTCCTGCAAGAGCACGCGGTGATCGCGATGGCCGACCACTCCCAGGCGCCCGTCGAGCAGACGATCTCGCTCAAGGGCGAGCTGGCCGAGCTCGGCGTGCTTGCTCCCAAGGGCGGTCTCGAGGAGGGTTCGGACGATACGAACGCTACGGCAGGGGTGGACGGCCCGCGGATCGCCGTCTGTCCCTCCCAGCGCGGCGCGATGGTATACGCGCTACGCGAGGCCGAGCGCGATGCGATGCGCGCGTCGGTCGTCGCCCGCGCACTCGCGATCGAGGGTGTCGATCTGGTGATCTGGCTGGAGCGAGATGCCCACGATCGCCCCCGCGAGGCGGTGATCGCGAGCCCCGAGCGCGGCGAGCTGCGCTTCGCGCCCGATGGTGTGGGCGGAACCGATGGGGCGCGCGGAGGCGGAACCGCTTCAGACGCGCGCGGGCGCAGGTGGAGCTTCGATGGCGCGCTCGACGTTCTCGCGGCAGAGGTCATAGACGGCGTGTTTATATCCCCCGACTATCCCGATGCGCTGGCCCGCGTGTGGTCTGCGCTGACCTGCCCCACCTCGGGCGAGGTGCTGCTCAGCGCGGCCCCCGGCTACGAGTTCCTCGACTGGGGAGGCGCAGCCCACGTCGGCGGCGGCAGCCATGGCTCGCTGCACGCCTCGGATTCGCTCGGCGCGCTCGTCCTCTGCGGGGTCGAGCCGATCGAGGAGCACGCTCAATGGGCGATTCGCGACATCGCGCCGCTCGTGCGAGAGCACTTCGGTCTCGGCTCCGTCTGAAGGTCTGAGCAGCCCAGGCCACCGTCTGAGCAGCCCAGGCCACCGTTACCCTCGGCAGATGCGCATTCGGGCACTTCTTCTCATCGCTGCCGTCTCGCTCGCGGCGCTTGCGCTTGTCGCCTCTGCGGCGGTCGCTGCCGGAACGACGATCGCCACGTCGGCCACTCAGGCGAAGCTCGCCCTCCCGAGGGCGTCCACCCGCCAGATCACATCCACCCCCCAGGCGACGGTCGCCGAAGCCCCGGTCCCCGTCCCCGCCTCCGAGATCCCGCCCCCCGGCCGCCACCTGTCGGCCGATCGCGTGCTCGAAATCGCCGAAGCGCTGCCGAAGATGCGCGCCGTGCGCAGGGAGTACCCCGGCTCCTACGGCGGCGCCTATTTCAAGGGGCCCGTGCGCTGGCAGGTGAGCTTCTTCTCGGCGAAGGGCGCGAAGGAGATCGGCCAGGTGATCATCGCCGACTCCTCCGGTCGTGTGCTCGAACAGTGGACCGGCTTCCAGGTCGCCTGGACGATGGCGCGCGGCTACAAGGGCGCATTCGGCGAGCATGTCAACGCGCTCTACGTGTGGATCCCCCTGTGTCTGCTCTTTTTCATTCCCTTCTTCGACTGGCGCCGGCCCCTCGCGTTGCTGCACCTCGACTTGCTTGTGCTGCTGTCGTTCTCGGTCTCGCTCGCGTTCTTCAACCACGCGCACATTTACGCCTCGGTGCCGCTCAGCTATCCGCCGCTGCTCTATCTGCTCGCGCGGATGCTCGCGTTGCTGCGCCGCCGGCCGGGAGCGCGACCGTCGTCCGGACAAACGGACGGCTCGACACCAGCCGCCTCGCCGGTGCGCTCAGCCGCCGTCCGGGGAGGTTCCGCGCGACCCCTGCGCCTGCTGATCCCCGCGCCCTGGCTGGCGCTCGGCATCGTCTCGCTGCTCGGCTTTCGGATCGCGCTGAATGTGACCGACGCGAACGTGATCGACGTCGGCTACGCGGGCGTGATCGGCGCCGGCAAGGTCGTCCACGGCGACGCTCTCTACGGCCACTGGCCGGCCGACAACGAACACGGCGACACGTACGGTCCGGTCAACTACGAGGCGTATGTCCCGTTCGAGCAGATCTTTGGCTGGAGCGGCACCTGGGATGACCTGCCCGCCGCGCACGCCGCGGCCGTCTGCTTCGATCTGCTCGCGGTCGCGCTGCTGTTCCTGATCGGCCGGCGCATGCGCGGCCCGACGCTCGGGATCGCGCTCGCCTACGCGTGGGTCTCGTTCCCGTTCACGCTGTTCGCGCTCGAGAGCGACTCCAATGACACGCTCGTGGCGGTCCTGATCCTCGCGGCGGTGCTCGCCGCGACCTATCGCGGAAAGCTCGCGCCACCGGCGCGTGGCGCCTTCGCTGCGCTCGCGGGCCTGACCAAGTTCGCCCCGCTCGCGCTCGCGCCGCTGCTCGCGACCCACGGCCTGCGCGAGCAGGGCGACGGCTGGGTGGGCATCCGCGCGCTGCGCTCGCGCGCGCTCGCGCTGTTCCTGCTGGCGTTCCTCGCCACGGCCGCGCTCGTCTCGATCCCCGCGCTCACCCACGACTCGCTGCACACGATCCTCCAGCGCACGCTCGTCTATCAGTCAGACCGCGGCTCGCCGTTCTCGGTCTGGGGCCTCTACGGCCTGCCGGGCCCCCAGGTGGTCGTGCAGCTCGCCGCGGTCGCGCTCGCGGTGGCGCTGGCGATCGTTCCCCGCCGCGACGATCTGGTCGGCCTCGCGGCGGCCTGTGCGGCCGTCCTGATCGCCGTGCAGCTCGGGATCGACCACTGGTTCTACCTTTACATCCCCTGGTTCTTCCCGCTCGTGATGATCGCTTTTTTGGGACGCTTCAGCGTGCCCACCGCACGGTATCCGTGGGAGCCGGAGGCTACGTGGGCCGGGGCATCAGGACCTGCTCGATCGAGTCCGCTCGCCGCGGCGCGGTAGCCGAGCAGCGGATCAGCACGGCCATCAGCCACGGGTCCTCCTCGGAGGTCTCGAAGCGCACCGGCATCTGCGTCACGAGCGACTCGATCGCCTGCTCGCGCTTGACCCCGATCACGCCGCCGCGCGGTCCGGTCATGCCGACGTCGGTGATGTAGGCGGTCCCCTGCGGCAGCACGCGCGCGTCGGCGGTGGGCACGTGCGTGTGGGTGCCGACGACGGCCGTCACGCGGCCATCCAGATGCCAGCCCATCGCGATCTTTTCCGAGGTCGCTTCGGCGTGCATGTCGACGAGGATCTGATCGGCGCCCGCGACTTCGCTGAGCGCGGTCTCGACCTCGGTGAACGCGGAGCGGCCCGCCCGCAGGTGCAGGTTCCCGCTGAGGTTGACCACGCCGAGGCGCACTCCCGCGGCGCTTTCCACCACACAGGCGCCGTGACCGGGCTGGCTGCGCAGGAAGTTAGCCGGGCGCAGGATCCGCGGCTCGGAGTCGAGGTAGGCGTAGATCTCGCGGCGGCGGTAGGTGTGGTTGCCGAGCGTGATCGCGTCGACCCCGCCCGCGAACAGTTGATCGGCCGCCTTCGGCGTGATCCCCAGGCCACCGGCCACGTTCTCGCCGTTGACGACGACGAACGTCGGCGCAAAGCGCTCGCGCAGCAGCGGCAGGCACTCGAGCAGCGTGCGGCGCCCGATGCCGCCGACGAGATCGCCGACGAACAGAATGCCGGCCTGCTCCTCAGCCATACTCTGGCGATGGTGGGAGGCAGATGACCGGCACGTCCGAGCGTACTCCCCAAGCCGCTCCCCCGGTCGAGCAGGAGCGCGAGCTCCTCGACGACGAGAGCACGCACATCGCCGAGCCGCCGCGCGCGGTCGTCCCCCGCTGGGTCCAGCTCGTGCTGCTGCCGGTGGCGCTGTTCGCGCTCTGGGCGCTCGCGAAAGCGGCCGGGAAAGTGCTGCTGATCTTCGTCGTCGCCGCTGTCATCGCGCTGATCCTCAACCCTCTCGTCGCCTTTGTTCAGCAGCACCCGCGGATGCCGCGCGGGCTGGCGGTACTGATCGTGTATGTCGCATTCTTCCTCACGCTGGTCGGAATCGGCTTTCTGCTGGCCAACCCGATCTCCGATCAGGTGCGCACGTTCACGGACAACCTGCCGCACATCGCGAGCGAAGCCAATAAAACGATCGCGAACCTTCAACGCGAACTCAACGATCGCGGTCTGCATCTGGAAATCGTCAAGCAGGGTAAAACGGCACTGCAGAGCATTCAGGACAAAGTCGCCAAGAGCGCCAGCAAATTCGTATCGTTCGGCGGCAGCCTGCTGACCGAAGCGGCGAGCGCGATCTTCGACCTCGTGCTCGTGTTCGTGCTGAGCGTCTACATGCTCGTCTACGGGGAGCGCATCGGCAGGCTCGTGCGCCGCGCGATGCCCGACGGCGACGGAACTCCCGCCGACGACTACCCGATCCTGGTTCAGCACGCGGTTTCGCGCTACGTCGGCGGCCAGCTGCTGTTCAGCGTGCTGATGGGCGCCTCCGCCGGCCTGTCGCTGTATGTGTTCGGGTTGATCGGGATCTTCCCCGACGGGCGCAAATACGCGCTCGCGTTCGGAATGTTCTATGGCGTGATGGAGCTCGTCCCCTACATCGGCCCGATCCTCGGCGCGCTCCCGGCCGTGATCGTGGCGCTGTTCACCGACCCGATCGTCGGCCTGTGGGTCGCGCTGCTGTTCGTCGGTCTGCAGCAGCTCGAGGGCCACATCGTCGCGCCCCAGGTCTTCGGCCACACGCTGCGAATCAACCCGCTGCTCGTGATCTTCGCGCTGCTGCTCGGCCTGCAACTGCATGGGATCGTCGGCGCCCTGATCGCGCTGCCGATCCTCGCGATCCTGCGCGAGACCGTCGTCTATCTCAGCCGCCACCTCGCGCTCGAACCGTGGGATCGCACGCCACGCGGGCTTTTGTGAGGTGTGCTGCGCCGTGATCCACCGTGTCCCACCTGCCCGCCCGCGCCGCCGGTGAGCGGAGCGCTGTGAGTCCCGCCGTCGCTGCGCTCAGCGTCCGCGGCCTCGCGATGCGCTACGGCGAGCGCGAGGCGCTGCGCGACGTCAGCTTCGAGGCCGGCGCGGGTGAGCTGGTCGCGGTCGTCGGGCCGAACGGCGCCGGCAAGACGACGCTGCTCTCGATCCTCGCCGGCCTCCAGCGCCCCAGCGCGGGCAGCGTCAGCCGCGTCCCCGGTGAAGTGGGCTGGGTGCCCCAGCAGCCGGCGCTCTACTCAAAGCTCACGGTCGCCGAGAACCTCGCACTGTTCGCCCGCCTGGAGCGCGTTGCCGATCCGGCCGCGGCGGTCGAGCGGATGCTCGAGCAGACCGGCCTGCGCGAACGCGCCTCGGATCAAATCTCGCGCCTGTCCGGCGGCAACCGCCAGCGCGTGAACGTCGCGATCGGCCTGCTCTCGCGCCCCCCCGTGCTCGCGCTCGACGAGCCCTCGACGGCACTGGACCCCGGTCAGCGCGAGCGGCTGTGGAGCTTCATCCGGGGCCTCGCCGCCGAAGGCACGAGCGTCGTGTTCTCCACGCACGACGTCGCCGAGGTGCAGCGCTACGCCGCGCGCGCGCTCGTGCTCGCCGACGGCCGGCTGCTGTTCGACGGCACCCCCGCGGAGTTTCTCGCGGAGGCCGGCGGTGGTGATGCGAGTGGGAGCCCGGGTGGGAGCCCGAGTAGAGACTTCGAGGACGCGTTCGTCTCGTTCCTGCGCGCGCGGGGGCAGCGATGAGTCGTCCCCGCGATCTGTCCGTGCTCGCCGGGGCCTTCCCGATTCCGCGAGGGCAGCGATGATCGCGCTGCTGCGCAAGGACATCCTGATCCTGCGCCGCTCGCGCCTGACGGTTGCGCTGCTCGTGCTCTACCCCGTCGCGATCGCGCTGCTGATCGGCCTGGCGCTCTCCCGCGGCCCCGCCAAGCCACGTGTCGCGGTCGTCAACGAAACCGCTCCGGGCGCGCGCGTCGAAGTCGGCGGCCGCAGCGTCGACGTCAGCGCGTACGCCGCGCAGCTGTTCGACCAAGTCGAAGCCGTGCCGACCGCCACGCGCGCGCAGGCCGTCGCGAAGATCCAGTCCGGCGATGTGCTCGCCGCCGTCGTGATCCCCCGCGACATCGCCGCGCGGCTCTCCTCTGACGTGTCCCAGGCGCATCTGGAAGTGCTTTACAACGGCAACGCGCTCGAGCAGTCGCTCGTGCAGTCCTCGTTGAATTCCGCGCTCGCGCAGGCGAACCTCGGCTTCTCCGAACAGATCCAGCGCGCCGCCGCCCAGGCGATCGGGCTATTGCTAAAAGGCGGCAACCTCGGCGTGCTCGGGGCGCCGCCGAACCTCGTCGGGCTCGGCGAAATCCCGGCGCTGCTGCGCCGTGTGATCGCCCACCAGCCCCCGGGGCCGGACCGGGAGGCGCTGGAACGCACCCTCGCCTTCGCGACCTTCGCCGCCGAGAACCTGACGCTCTCGAAGACCGTCCTCGAGACGATCAGCCAGCCGATCGCCGTCGAAACCAAGCTCCTGCACGGCCGTCGCACGCCGCTCGACACGTTCGCCGTCGTGGTCGCCGTCGCCGTCTCGGAGATGTTCATCGGCCTGCTGCTGGCTGCCGGTGCGGTTGCGCTCGAGCGCGAAGAGCACGTGCTCGGCCGGTTGCTCCGCGGGTCCGGGTCCGCTGCGGGCCGGGGGCGCGCGGTGCTGATCTCTCGTAATGCGCTGCTCGCCGAGAAGTCGCTGCTCGCCGCCGCCTGTTCGTTTGTCGTCGCCTTCGCGATGCTCGCCGGGATCGGCGCGTTCGTCAGCCTCGACTGGTCGCGCGTGGGGCTGTGGCTTGTCGCGCTCGCTCTCGCCGCGCTGGCGTTTGGGGCGCTCGGCGTCTCGATCGGTGCGCTCGCACGCGAGGTGCGCGCCGCCTCGCTGCTCGCCTTCCTGCTCTCGCTCCCGCTCGCCTTTCTCGCGCTCGTCCCCTCGGGGTCGGTCGGCCGCGGCCTCTACGACGCGATCTCCGCGGTCTCGTTCGTGTTCCCCTTCAAGGCGGCGCTCCAGGCGCTCGACGCCGCCGTCAACCAGTCCTCGCCTGGCTTGCCGATCTCGCTCGTGCACCTCGCCGCGCTGGTGGCGCTGTTCGGCGCGCTCGCGCGGGTGGGCCTGCGGCGCGTGGATTGAATCTCTGTCCGAAACCCCTAAGTTCAGGCTCCGGCGAGCACCGAGGAGAGATGCCGGAGCTTTCGGACAGTTTCTAGCGAAGGGTATCCTGGGGGAGGATGGCTTTCCCTGAGACCCGGATGCGCCGCCTGCGCTCCAGCGCCTCGCTGCGCGGACTCGTGCGCGAGACCGAGCTGCGCGCCGGCCAGCTCGTGCTGCCGCTGTTCGTCTCCGAGAACGGCCCCACCGATCGGACATCGCCCAGCGAGTCGATTGCGACGGATCAAGACCCCGCCCACCTCTTCGAGCGCCTGTCGATCTCGGCGCTGCTCGACGAGGCCCACGAGCTGGCCGCGCTGGGGGTCGCCGGCGTGATGCTGTTCGGGATCCCCGCCGTCAAGGACGCCGAAGGGTCGGGCGCGTGGGAGGAGGAGGGCGTGATCCAGACCGCCGTGCGCGCGCTCAAGCAGGCCGTGCCGGAGCTGCTCGTGCTCACCGATGTGTGCCTCTGTGAGTACACCGACCACGGCCACTGCGGCGTTCTGCGGGAGGGCAGCGGACCCGGATTGGGATCGGGTTCGCTTTCCTCCGACGGCGATTCTCCGCCGACCGTCGACAACGACGCGACGCTTGAGCTGCTCGCCCGCGTTGCCGTCAGCCACGCCCGTGCCGGCGCCGACCTCGTCGCCCCCTCGGACATGATGGACGGCCGCGTCGGCGCGATCCGCGGCGCCCTCGACGAGGAGGGCTTCACCGACACCCCGATCCTCGCCTACTCGGCCAAGTTCGCCTCCGCCTTCTACGGTCCCTTCCGCGACGCTGCCGGCTCGGCGCCGGCGCACGGCGATCGTCGCGGCTACCAGATGGATCCCGCCAACGGCCGCGAGGCCGTGCGCGAGGCGCTGCTCGACGTGCAGGAGGGCGCCGACATGGTGATGGTCAAGCCCGCCCTCGCCTACGGCGATCTGATCCGCGCGGTCAAGCGTGCCACGCGCCTGCCGGTGGCGGCCTACAACGTCAGCGGCGAGTATGCGATGGTCAAGGCCGCCGCTGCCGCCGGCTACCTCGACGAGCGGGCCGCGGTCTTGGAGATACTCACCTCTCTCCGCCGCGCCGGCGCCGACACGATCATCTCCTACCACTCCAAGGACGCCGCCCAATGGCTAGCCGAGCAGAGCTGAAGACCAAGCCGACAGATCGCGCTGGCGCCGCGATTCCGAAGACCCGCTCGCGCAAGGACGGCGCGGCGATCGCGCTCGACGATCTCGACCGCAAGCTGCTGAACCTCATGCAGGGCTCCTTCCCGCTGCAGCCCCGGCCCTTCGCGGCGGTAGCGACCGCCGCCGAGGTTGCTGAGCAGGAAGTGCTCACGCGCGTCCAGCGCCTGCTCGACGAGCGCATCATCCGCCAGGTCACTCCGATCTACGACACGCGCGCGCTGGGCTACGGCTCGATGCTCGTGGCTGCGAAGGTCGACCCCGAGAACCCGTGGCAGGCGGCGAAGATCGTCAACTCCCATCCCGGCGTCTCCCACAACTACCTGCGCAACCACGACTTCAACATGTGGTTCACGCTCGCGGTCGAGCCCGATTCAAAGCTCGGCCTCGAGGGTACGCTGGATGTGCTCAAACAGCTCACCGGCGCCGAGTCGATCCGTCAGCTGCCGACGCTCAAACTGTTCAAGATCCGCATGGACCTCGAAATGGAGGGCGACACCAAGGCGCTCACCAGCGAGGGCGTCGCGGTCGAGCCGGTCGACCTCGAGCCCGTCGCCTACGACGAGCTCGACAGGGACGTGATCCGTGCCACGCAGGGCGACATGCCGGTGATCTCCGAGCCCTACGCGCCCGCCGCCGCGCGCCTGGGGATGGACACCGAGCAGCTGCTCGAGCACATGCAGGGCATGCGCGAGCGCGGACTGCTGCGTCGCGTCGCCGCGATCCTCTACCACCGCCGCGCCGGCTTCTCCGCGAACGGGATGGGCGTCTGGAAGGTCTCCCCGGATCGAATTGGCGAGCTCGGCCCGCGGATGGCGTCCTTCCGCGGGATCTCTCACTGCTACGAGCGTCCCACCTACGAGGACTGGCCCTACTCGGTCTTCACGATGGCCCACGGTCGCTCGAAGGAGGAGTGCGACGCGGTGCTCGACGCGATCGCCGAGCAGACCGGCATCCACGAGCGCGCGACGCTGTACTCCTCGACTGAGTTCAAGAAGATTCGCCTGCTCTACTTCACCGACGAATTCAAGGACTGGGAGGCGGAGCACGCATGATCGGGGCGGCGCGAAGCGCGGGATAGCACGACGCCCGCTTCGGGCGAAGCCCCACATGACCTGCCGAACGCTCGTCCTCGGAACATTGCATTTGCACCCCGGAACCCACCACCCACGCCCGTGAGCACAACATCGCTCGCTGACGCACGCTCGGCGGAGCTCTACCGCCGCGCGCTGGAGGTGCTGCCCGGCGGCGTCAACTCGCCTGTACGCGCGATGGAAGCGATCGGCCGCGCCCCGATCTTCGTCGATCGCGGCGAGGGGGCAGAGCTGATCGACGTTGACGGCAACCGCTTCGTCGACTATGTCTGCTCGTGGGGTCCTTTGATCCACGGGCACGCCCACCCCGCGGTGCTGGAGGCGGTGGCGAAGGCGGCGGCGAAGGGCACGAGCTTCGGCGCGCCCACCGCCGCCGAGGTCGAGCTGGCGACGGAGGTCGCACGGCGGTTCGACGGCGTCGAGATGCTGCGCATGACCTCCTCGGGCACCGAGGCGACGATGACCGCCGTGCGGCTCGCGCGGGCGGCCACCGGGCGCGAGCGGCTGCTCAAGTTCGCCGGCGCTTACCACGGGCACCTCGACCCGCTGCTCGCGCAGGCCGGCTCTGGGCTTGCCACCCAGGCTCTTCCTGCCAGCCCGGGCGTGCCAGCGAGCGCCGCCGCCGGCACGATCGTGGTGCCCTGGAACGATCCGGACGCGCTACGGGCCGTCGTTGAGCGGTCGACTGCCCGCGACGAGCTCGCGCTCGCGGCGATCATCGCCGAGCCGCTGCCCGCGAACATGGGCCTCGTTCCGCCGCGCGAGGGCTTCCTCGAGCTCCTCCGCGAGCTCGCTGAGGCCTGTGGGGCGCTCCTGATTCTCGACGAGGTGATCTCGGGTTTTCGCGTCGCCCGCGGCGGCGCGCAGGAGCTCACGGGCGTGCGTGGCGACCTCACGATCCTCGGCAAGGTGCTCGGCGGCGGTCTCCCCGCCGCCGCGGTCGGCGGTCGCGCCGAGCTGCTGCGCTTGCTCGCACCCGCCGGCGAGGTCTACCAGGCGGGCACGCTCTCCGGCAATCCGCTCGCGGTCGCGGCGGGCCTCGCGACGCTCGGCCTGCTCGACGAGCCGGCCTACCTGCGCCTCGCTGCGATCACCGAGCAGCTCACCGCGGGCCTGCGCGAGGCGGCGGCTGCAGCAGGACGCCCCGTGCAGGTCGTCTCCGCGCCCGGCTTGCTCACGGTCTTCTTCAGCGATCGCCCCGTGCACTGCTTCGACGACGCTCGGGCGTGCGATCTGCAGGCCCACGCCGCCTGGTGTCGCGAGCTGCTCTCACGTGGGGTCTATCCGCCGCCGTCGCAGTTCGAGGCGTGGTTCCCTTCGCTCGCGCACGATTCCGAGCAGATCGAGCGCACGATCGCCGCCGCTGCCGCCGCCTTCGCGGAGCTTCCGTGAGCGCTTCGCTCGACAGGTTGCGCGGGCTGCTGCGTGAGGAAGGTGGACTGATGGCGAGCCTCATCGGAGCGCCCGCGGGCGATGGCGAGCGCGCCGAGGCCCCTGCGCAGATAGCAGCCGCCGGGCCCCGTGAGGAGGGTGATGGCGAGCGCCCCGAAGGCCCCGCGCAGCTCGCCGCTTCGGGCCCGCGCGCCGCGGGCAGGCGCGAGGAGTACGAGCTGCTGATTGAGGCGATCTACGAGGGTTACCTGCTCCACTACGGAGCGCCGCGCGTGGCACATACGACCGAGGAGGATCTCGGCTTGCTCGCGGGCGACCGCCTGTACGCGCTGGGGCTGGCGCGGCTGGTCGCGCTCGGCGACGTCGAGGCCGTGGCCGAGCTGGCCGACACGATCACGCTCAGCGCGCTCGCACAGGGCGCCGGCGAGCCGGAGCTGGCCGGCGTGGTCTGGGCAGCCGGTGCGCGCGCGATCGGCTGGGGGTCAAGCGTTGCCCATCGTCATGCCAAGCAGCTCGCGCTGACGGGCTCCCCCGGAGCGATCGAGGCGATGAGCACAAGCGCCGGGCGTGTCATGGCGCCACGCTGAATCGCGCCTCGATATTGTTTGCGCCCCGTGCCAGACAAGCACACCCAGCACAAGTCCAAGTACACCGCCGACCGGATGATTCCCGGCGCCTTCGAGGGCGAGACGGTTACGCGGAGGCGGTTCATGACCGTGAGCTCCCAGGCGATGGGAGGGGTCGCCGCCGCCTCCTTCCTGCTGCCCGCGCTCGGCTTCGCGATCGGCCCGATCTTCAAACAGCCGCCGCACTTCTGGGAGGACATCGGCTCCACCGAAGACTTCACCAACAACAACTACGTACCGGTCGTGATCACCGAGGCCTACGGGATCGGCGAGGCCGGCAAGACGACCGCGTACGTGCGCCAGTACAACGACGCGATCGACACCGATCCCTACGACCGCAACACGCCCTACATCGCGATCTCCACGCGCTGCGCCCACCTCGGCTGCCCGGTGCGCTGGGTCGACGCCGCGGAGCGCTTCATCTGTCCCTGCCACGGGGGTGTCTACGACCTGCTGGGTCGGCGGGTCGGTGGGCCTCCAGTCAGACCGCTCGACCGCTTCCCGACCCGCGTCAACGGCAATCGAGTCGAACTCTACAGCGCCCGTTTCAGCGTCAACAGCGAGCTGAAACGCTTCTCCCCGCGCGATCCCGGCGAGACGGTCGACGGCATCGGCCAGTACCTCTATCCCTCGCGCCCCGACGCGCGCAAGTCCTACTAGAACTAGAACCTAGAGCCCGATCGTGCCTAAGCTTCCCGCACCCCCCGTTCCCGCCCCACTGAAGGCGCCGCCCCCGCGTCCGGGTGAGAGCAATGGCAAGGGCGGCATCGCCGAGGGCGCGAAGGCGGCCGGGATCAACGTCGTCGACTGGGTCGACGAGCGCACCTCGCTGAGCGGCGGCGCCCGCTGGATGATGTTTCGCAAGGTCCCGAAGGGCACCAACTGGTTCTACACGCTCGGCTCGGCGACGATGTTCGCCTTCCTCTCGCAGGCCGTCACCGGGGTCTTCCTCGCGATGTACTACCGCCCCGATCCGGCAGGCGGCGCGTATGAATCGATCCGCTACGTCACCAACGACGTGTTCCTCGGCCAGTTCGTGCGCGGGATGCACAAGTGGGGATCGAGCGTGATGGTCATTCTCGTCTTTCTCCACATGGGTCGCACGTTCTTCTTCGGCGCCTACAAGTACCCGCGCGAGCTCAACTGGGTGATCGGCGTGGTGCTTTTGATCCTGACGATGACGATGTCCTTCACCGGCTACCTGCTGCCGTTCGACCAGCGCGCCTACTGGGCGACGATCGTGGGCGTGAACATCAACGGCACCGGGCCCCTGATCGGCCCCTACTTGAGCGATTTCCTCAGAGCCGGCCCCGAATTCGGGGCCACGACGCTGTCGCGCTTCTACGCGATCCACATGCTGCTCGTGCCCGGCGCGCTGATCGCGCTGATCGGTGCCCATCTGTACCTAGTGGCGAAGCTCGGCACGACTGCGCCGCCGTGGAGCAAAGCCGAGCAGCCGCCCGAGCTGCGCAAGGCGGAGGCGTAATGGCCGCGCATCACCGCACAGCAGCGCGCCCGCCGGCGCGCCGACCCTCTCGACGCCGCATCCCCACGCGATGAACCAGCGCGAGAAGGAGGAGTACCTGCGCGAGTACGGGGTCCTGAAGTCGCAGGGCAAGCCGTTCTTCCCCTACGCAGTCGCCAAGGACTCCGCGATGGCGTGCGTCGTGATGGCGGTGATCATCACGATGTCGCTGGTCCTCGGCGCGGAGCTCGGCTCCAAGGCCAACCCCACCACCACCACCTACGTGCCCCGGCCCGAGTGGTACTTCTTCTTCCTGTTCGAGCTCCTGCGCGTGATCAAGCCGCCGAGCCTCGTGCCGCTGGCGACGATCGGCGTGCCGACGATCTGCATGATCCTGCTGTTCCTGCTGCCGTTCTACGATCGCGGTCCCGAGCGCCGCCCGGAGCGCCGTCCGATCGCGACCGTCACGGCGCTGTTCGTGATCGGCGCGATGGCGTTCCTGACCTACCAGGGCGCCAACGCCGGGTCGCCGACGGCGATCGAAATGGCAACGCCGCAGCACGTGCTCGAGGCGGGCGGGAGTACGCTCGCCGAATACGAAGCCGGCAAGGCGGTGGTGGCCCAGTCCGGGTGTGAGGCGTGTCACAAGATCGGTGACAACGGCAACAACGGCCCGGGGCCGGAACTCACGCACATCGCCTCGCGTCTACCGGCCCAGGGAATCGCCCGTACGCTCGTGAACCCGACGGCGCCGATGCCTTCGTTCAAGAACCTGCCGCCGCAGAAGTTCAACGCGGTGGTCGCCTTCCTCTCGCAGCTGAAATAGCCGGCGAGTCACGCCTGTCAGCCCATGGTTCCTGACGGATCACCACCAGGCGCTGGGGCCGGCCGCACTCCGGCCGGAGAGGCCGCGGCGCACGCCACAAACGGGCTCTCGCCGGCGGGCGCGGCGCACGAGCCGGCCCCCACGTCATCGCCGGGGACCTTGGAAGCGGGGGAGGTGCGGGCAATGTTCGACCGCATCGCACAGGTGTACGACCTGCTGAACACCGTGATGACCGCCGGCCTGCACCACCGCTGGCGCGAGCGCGCAGCGGACCTCACCGGGGCCGGGCCGGGCGCGCGGGTGCTCGACGTTGCGACCGGCACGGGGGACCTCGCGCTCGAGCTGGCGCGCCGCGTCGCTCCCGGAGGGGAGGTGGTGGGCAGCGACTTCTCCGAGGCGATGCTCGCCCGCGCACAACGCAAGCCCAGGCCCGCCGGCGTCGAGCTGCGCTTCGAGTGGGGCGACGCGCTCGAGCTGCCGTACGCCGATCAAAGCTTCGACGCCGCCACGGTGGGCTTCGGCGCCCGCAACTTCTCGGACCTCTCACGCGGCCTCGCGGAGATGGTCCGCGTCGTGCGCCCCGGCGGGCGCGTGGTCGTGCTCGAGTTCACCTCCCCGACCCGTCCGCCGCTGTCGAGCTTCTACAGCCTGTGGTTCGATCGCGTCGTGCCGCTGCTCGGGCGCCTCGCGGGAGATCCCGACGCCTACTCCTATCTTCCCGACTCGGTCAAGCGCTTCCCCGCGCCCACCGGGCTGGCGGTCGAGCTCGAGCGCGCCGGTCTGCGCGAGATCGGCTATCTGCTCACCGCCGGAGGCATCGTCGTGATCCATCACGGCACCGTTCCGATCGAGGGGAGTTGAGCGTCGCGGTGGGTGATCCCGCCACAGGGCCTCCCACGGAGGATGGCGGTGAAGCCGCCATCGGCGCCACCGCTGGGACGGAGACGGATACCGACACAAATATCGAGATGGACCACGGCCGCGATCGCGATGCGATCGAGGCGCTGATCGGAAGCGCCGGCGAGCGCCTGCGCGAACGGATGGGCCGCATCGAGCTGTCGCTGAAGCAAGTGACGGCCGCCGCGGGGGCGCCGCTCGCGGTGCATGCCAGTGCGACGATCATGGCCGGCGGCAAGCGGCTGCGCCCCCTGCTCGCGGTGCTCGCCGCCGAAGCCGCCGAAGCCGCCGAAGCCGCCGAAGCCCCTGGCGCCGCGAAAGCCGCCCGCGCAGAGCGGGACGGCGTCGCCGCGGAAGCAGCCGACACAGAGCCGGACGGCGTCGCCGCGGAGGAGCGTCTGACCCGCGCCGCGGTCGCGGTCGAGCTCGTGCACTCCGCGACGCTTGTGCACGACGACGTGATCGACGCTGCCCCGTTGCGGCGGGGACTTCCCACCGTGGCCGCTGCGGCCGGCCGCCAGACCGCGATCGCGACCGGCGATCTGCTGTTCTCGCTCGCGTTTGCGGAGCTCGCGCGCAACGGCGATCGCGCCCAGCTGCACGCGCTCTCGCTCGCCAGTTCGGCCCTCGCCGAGGGGGAGCTGCTCCAGCGCGAGGACGCCTACGCGTCGCGCGTGGCGCTCGAGCGCTACATCAGGCGCTGCGAGCTGAAGACGGCCGCGCTGTTCGAAGCGGCTTGCCGGCTCGGTGCGCTCGTCGCCACGGGGTTCGGAGAGTCCGCGGAGTCTGCCGGGGCGGCGGGGCTTGGGAAGCCTGGGGGACCCGTGGGGTGGTCCGGAAAGCTCATGGGGTCCGCAGAGTCCGAGAAGCCCGCGGAGGAGAGTCTCGCCGATGCGCTCGGACGCTTCGCGCGGCGGATCGGGTTGGCCTTTCAGATCCTCGACGACGTGCTCGACATCTCCGGCCCGGCCGAGCGCACCGGCAAGGCGCGCGGCACGGACCTGCTCGACGGCACCGTCACGCTGCCGCTGATCCTCGCGCGCGAACGTGACGCCGAGCTCGCCGGGGTCGACCTGCGCAGCCTGCGCGGCGCTCGCCAGGCGGAGGAGCTGTGCGAGTGGATCGCCGCCACGGGTGCGCTGGACGCCGCCAGGAAGCGCGCGATGGCGGTGGTTGCGGAGGCCAAGGCTGCCCTTCCTGTGAGCCTGACTGGGGATCGCGCGGTACCCCTGGAACGAGTCGCCGACGCGGTGGTCGAACGCTACTCCTGAGTTGGACTCGCGGGGGAAGCCCGAAGGAGTGGGGCGAAGTTGTCTGAAGGGGGCCGCGGGAGGTCGGAGTGTGGCCGCCGGAAGCTTGGGCTGGGCCGCGGGAAATCCGACGCGGAGATCCGATGGGCCGAGGGAGCTACTACAGGAAGTCCGACGGGACGATCAGATCGGCGTCGAGCGCGCGGACGAAGAACTCGACCTCGTCCTCCATGTTCGCCTGTGTGAGCTGTCGCAGATCGCTCAACAGCGCGCTGGTCGCATTGTCCAGCTGCTCGTCCAGATCCTCGACGAGGGATTGCTCGAAGACGCCCTCGCGGCGCGCCTCGCACTCGGGGCAGCGCAGCACGATCCGCCAGTGGCGCGGGCCTTCCTCCGACCAGTCGAGCGGGTATGCGAGCTCGCCGGCGCAGTGAAAGCAGACGTGTAGCGGGTCGGGGGCGTGAGCGCTGTCGGGGTCGGCCAGCGGATGCTGATCGCGATAGACGACGTCGATCTGCTTGCCGCTAGGCAGCTGCACGCGATGGCGGGTGTGATTGCCTCGGTCGGGGTCCATTGTCTGATCACGAACTCATCGACCTCCGCGCACGTGGCCTTTAGCGTGCTCACTGTGGCTAGGAGGTTTGCGTAGCAGCGGTCGCCGCTGTACCCGCGGTTTGCCGCCCGCCACAACCCGAACTGCGGGTCCGATCCGCGCGCACCGGGGTGCTCCCTCGAGGCGCGCCGCTCCCCGCTCGGACCCTCCCAGCCGAGGCTCGTTGCTCGTCCGGTGCAAGACGGCGGTGGTAGGTTCATATGAGTCATGGCCACCACGATCCGTGCGATCGGCCACGAGGACAGGCTCAGCCTCGTGGACCATCTCGACGAGTTGCGCAGTCGCCTGATCGTCAGCGCGATCGCGCTCGCGATCGCGTTCGGCTTCTGCCTGTGGCAGAACCACGCGCTGCTGCACCTGATCAACGCGCCGCTGAGCAAGCAGACCGAGAAACAGGTCGCCAAAGGCAACGGGCCACTCGGCCAGACCGCGCTGGCGCAGCAGGCGGTGCTGAAAATCGCTCACAGCACCGAGGGAGTCGTGCTCGCGCTGAGCGCCCCGAGCAGCGGCCTGCCGGCGTCCACACGCGCTGCGCTCGCGGCCGAGATTCCCAGCCTGCGCGCGGCCGTCGCAAAGGTTCCACACACTCCCGAAGGCAACAAGCCTGTGACGCTTGGGATCGGCGAGCCGTTCACGACGACGATCACAGTGACGCTGATGTTTGCGCTCGTGATCTCGCTGCCGGTGATCCTGTTCGAGCTCTACGGGTTCGTGCTGCCGGCGTTTAGCCCGAAAGAGCGACGCATCGCGATGCCCTTGCTGATCTCGATTCCGTTCCTGTTCGTGCTCGGCGTCGCGTTTGGCTACTTCGTCGTGCTGCCCGCCGCGCTGCGGTTCTTTCAGAACTTCAACAGCAGCGAGTTCAACGTCCTCGTTCAGGCCGCGCCCTATTACAAATTCGTCGCGACGATTCTGCTTGCGATGGGGCTGGTCTTCCAGGTGCCCGTCGCGATCCTCGCCGCCACGCGCGTCGGGATCGTTACGCCCCAGCAGCTGCGCCACAACCGCCGCTACGCGCTGCTCGCCTGTGCCGCGATGGCGGCCTTCCTGCCGGGCGACGCGGTCACGCTGGTGCTGGAGACGGTGCCGCTGTACATCCTCTACGAGCTCAGCATCCTCGTCGCCTCGATCGTCGCGCGTCGCGACGCCAAACGGGCGCGCGCGGAGGCGGCAAGCACGGGGCCGACCGAAGGGGGTGTTCCTCCGGCAAGTGCTTCTCCGGCAAGTGCTTCTCCGGAAGGTCCTTCTCCGGAAGGTCCTTCTCCGGCAAGCGCTCCCACGAGCGCTCCCGCCGAGGATGTGGAGTCGGATGTGAAGCAGATCATCGATCACATCGACCGTGAGCTGTCTTGATGCGGACGCTGCGCACGGCTCACGGCGGGGTCGCTGCGCGGGAGCCGATCGGGATCCTCTCCCACCCGGACCCTCGCTGCCCATAGAATCATCACCCGATGCTCTTCGACCTCAGAGGACGCGGCCGGCGCCGCACCGTCCAGGTGATCTACGTTGGCCTCGCGCTGCTGTTCGGCATTGGCTTCATCGGCTTCGGCGTTGGCGTGGGGAGCGGTGGCGGCGGCATCCTGAACGCCCTGACCGGAGAAAGCGGCGCGCCCAAGGCGAGCTTCGCCGGGCAGGTCAAGAAGTACCAAAAGCTCGTCGCTGAGCAACCCAAGAGCCCGAGCGCATGGGAAGGCCTGATCAACGCCCAGCTGCACGAAGCCGGCGGCGAATCCTCGATCAACAACGGGAAGCTGACGAGCCAGGGCAAAGAACTGTTCTCCGATGTAGCGCAGTCGTGGACGAGCTATCTGGCGCTGAACCCGACAAAACCGAACCCGAAGCTGGCCAAGGAAATGTTGCGCGTGTTTGCCGAAGAAGGCCTCAACCAGCCCTCCTCGGAGGTGCAGGTGCTGCAGATCGTCGTCGCCAGCGAGCCCCAGAGCGCCGCGCTGTTTGGCCAGCTCGCGGAGTACGCCTACAAAGCCCACAACGACCGCCAGGGCGACCTCGCCGCCGAAAAGGCGGTCAGCCTCGCGCCTGCCTCCGAACGGGCACGGCTGAAGAAGGAGCTCGCGGAACTGAAGAAGAGCTCCGCGAGCGGTACGAGCAGCGGCTCGAGCACTGGCACGGCCGGCACGAGCGGCGCAGCATCGTCGGGATCCGCGATAACCGGCTCCGGATCGAGCGGCGAATCGGCGAACGCTACGATCACCGTCGGCGGCAAGACCTACAAAGTCAGCCAGAAGGTCAAGGAACAGCTCGAAAGCAGCACCAAAAAATAGCCTACCGGTCCCATGTCCGACGCCTCCGGCGTGCGCTTCACCCACCCGGAGCCCTCTTCAGCTCCACCGCGTGGAGCCCAGACCTTCAGGATCGGTTGCGCTGGGCTAGAATCGCTGACTCACCCGGCCTGCATGTCTGGCCGGTGCCCTCACGGGCCGTTAGCTCAACCGGCAGAGCAGGGGCCTCTTAAGCCCAAGGTTGCAGGTTCGATTCCTGCACGGCCCATTTTGGTCATACCGTGTAAGACCGGTTTGACTAGTGCTACGTGATCGTCCTCTCGGCTAAAGCAGGTCGGAAACTTCGGGCCGGCCGGACGAAGTTCCGATCCTGCGCCGGTTCGATTCCTGCACGGCCCATTTCTGGAAGTCCTGCGATCAGGAGGTCGCGCCGGGCTCCCGCACCCCGCCGTCCAGCATCCGCTCGACGGCGGCGATGTAGTCCGCGGCGCCGGCAACGATCCGCTCCGCCTCGCCACGGTCGGGCGTGATCGCCTCGTAGTCGCCCTCCTCGCGCGTGCGCTGGGCGTCGTGAGCCATCGCATGGAGGTGCTGGTCGAAGGCGCCGGTGGTCACGTAGCGCTCGTGGAAGAGATGCCACGTGCCCCCGTGCGTGCGGGCGTACTCGTCGCGCTCGGACAGCGCCGCGCGGGCGGCGTAGAGCATCGCGTAGTAGGCGGCGCTGACGGCGCCCTCGAGATGCCCCGAGGCAAGGGCCACTCGCGCAAGCGCGACGCGGTCGCGTGCCTGGTCCATGAACTCCACCGAACGCGGGCTCACTCCAGGCCGCTCCCGTACAGAACGAGCTTGTCGCGGTCGACCTCGGCGATGAAGAACGAGCGGATCTCACGCCGGCCGCGCAGCCACTCGGGGGTTCTGACGGAGAACGAGTACCAGGCAGGGCTGACACCCTCGGCAGGGGCGATCTCGTGGGCCAGTTCGGTCGCCATCAGCCCGATTTGCTGCCGGCTCCCGTCGGCAAGCACCATCAGGTCGACGTCCGACTCCGGATGCGGTGTCTCACCCCGCGCGCGCGAGCCGTAGAGCCAGATCGCGTGCAGGGCAGGGCCGAGCTCCTCGCGCAGGCGCTCCACGACGCGCTCCACGACGCGGCGCTCTGCGGGAGTCAGCGAGGCGGGAGCTAGTACGTCGGTGAGCTGGGTGGCCATCGCCTCAGAGCATAGGCCGCGCCCCGGGGGCCCGGTTGCCGAACTGCCCGCCCGATGTCTGCCCGATGCGGCACCAGGAACCCGGGAGATTCTCGGCTGTTTCTGAAAGTGCGGCCGTTGCAGCTCCAGCGACTGCTCGCGTCTATTCGCCGGAGTGAGGTCCTCGGTCCCGGACGAGGGGTCAATCCACGAGCAGGTCCGCGACCGCCGTCTGAGCACCCAGTTGTGTGCGCTCGCCGGCCTCGGTCCAGATCACCTGCTCGCGTCCCGGCCCGACGCCGATCAGCGCGACGGGCGCGCCGATCTGCTCGGCGATGAGCTCGAGGTACTCGCGCGCGGCCTCGGGCAGGTCGGAGTAGCTGCGGCACTCGCCGAGGTCCTCCTGCCAGCCGCGCAGCTCGGTCAGCTCGGCGGTCGTGTGGTGCAGGACCGTCTGGTGGTAGGGGAAGTCCTCGAACTCCGCGCCCTCGGCGCCGCGGTAGCTCGTGCACACCTGAATCCGGTCGAGACCCGAGAGCACGTCGAGCTTGGTGATCACGAGCGCCGTCAGCGTGTTCAGTCGCGCGGCGTAGCGCAGTGCGACGAGATCCAGCCAGCCGGTGCGCCGGGGGCGCCCGGTGGTCGTGCCGAACTCGCCGCCGCGGGAGCGGATCAGCTCGCCCATCTCGTCGTGCAGCTCGCTCGGGAACGGCCCGGCGCCGACGCGCGTGGTGTAGGCCTTCGACACGCCCCAGACCTCGTCGATGTCCTTCGGGCCGACGCCTGTCCCGACGCAGGCGGCGCCCGAGAGCGGGTTGGAGGAGGTTACAAACGGATAGGTGCCGTGGTCGATGTCGAGCATCGCGCCCTGCGCGCCCTCGAAGATCACTTTCTCGCCGCCGTCGAGCAGCTCCCACATCAGTTTCGCGGTGTCGGCGATGTGCTGCTCGAGACGATGCCCGTAGGTGAGGTACTCCTCGGTCATCGCGTGCAGGTCGAGCGTCGGGTCCTTCTCGAATGGCCTGAGCGACAGCCGCTTGGGCTCCATCGCGGCGACGATCTTCTTCTTCAGGATCTTCTCGTCGAGCAGGTCCTGCACGCGGATTCCGAGCCGCGCGGCCTTGTCCGCGTAACAGGGGCCGATGCCGCGGCGGGTCGTGCCGATCTGGCGGCTGCCGAGCTTCGCCTCGCCGGCCGAGTCGAGCAGCAGGTGATAGGGCATGATCAGATGGGCGTTGGAGGAGATCCGCAGGCCGCTGACGTCGACGCGCCGGGCGCGCAGGCCGTCGAGCTCCTCGATCAGGACCTTCGGGTCGATCACGACGCCGTTGCCGATCACGCAGCGCTTGCCCGGGTAGAGGATCCCGGAGGGGATCAGGTGCAACTTCCACTCGACGTCCCCGCGCACGATCGTGTGCCCGGCGTTGTTGCCGCCCTGGAAGCGCACGACCGCGCCCGCGCGCTCGGCGAGCAGATCGGTGATCTTGCCCTTTCCCTCATCGCCCCACTGGGCGCCGACGACGACTATTCCTGGCATGCCGAGTGGAGTTTACGAGGGTCGAGGCCGGTTCCGATAAATGAAGCGGGAAAACAGGCGGGGGCGGTCGATAGGTCGCCTGGACGGCTCAGGCTCGGGGCGCCCCGGCCTCACTGGACGTAGCGCTCGCCGGCGTAGTTGAGGAACTTCGGGAACTCCTTCTGGAACGTCAGCGTGACTTTGCCGACGGCGCCGTTGCGATGCTTGGCGATGATCAGGTCGGCCTCGCCGGGGCGCTCCGAGTCCTCGTCGTAGTACTCGTCGCGGTAGATGAACATCACCAGGTCGGAGTCCTGCTCAAGGTTCCCCGACTCGCGCAGGTCCGAGAGCTGGGGTTTCTTGTCCGGGCGCGACTCGACCGCGCGGCTCAGCTGCGAGAGCGCGATCACCGGCACGCCCAGCTCGCGCGCGAGGATCTTCAGCCCGCGGCTGAGCTCGCCGACGGCGGTCACGCGCGAGTCATAGCGGCTGTCGGTGCGCATCAGCTGCAGGTAGTCGATGATGATCAAGCCGAGCCCATGCTCGCACTGCGAGTGCAGCCGTCGCGCCTTCGCACGGATCTCGAGCATGCCGACGTCGCTCGAGTCATCGACCCACAGCGGCGCTGCCGCGAGGCGCTGGGAGGCCTTGAGGATCTTCGGCCAGCGCTGCTCGGCCACGCGTCCCTTGCGCAGCTCCTCGCCCTTGATCCGCGCCTGCGAGGCGACGAAGCGCTGAGCGAGCTCGGCCTCCGCCATCTCGAGGCTGAACAGCGCGACGGGCTTGCCGTGCTCGACGGCGGCGTTCTCGGCGATGTTGCAGACGAGCGCCGACTTGCCCATCGCGGGCCGCGCGGCGACGATGATCAGGTTCCCCGGCTGAAAGCCGCCGGTGATCTCGTCGAGGTCCTTGAAACCGGACGGCGTCCCGGTCAGCGAGGTGCCTTCGATCGAGAGGCGATGCAGCTTGTCGAGCTCCTCGTGGAGCACCTCTTCGATCGCGCGGAAGTCCTGCTGGCGGTCGTCGCGGGCGACCTCGAGCATCGCCTTCTCGGCCTGCTCGACGAGCTCGCGCGGCGCGGCGCGGTGGTCGAGCACGCTCTCCTGGATCTCGTACGAGGCTCCGAGCAGCCGGCGCAAGAGCGCGTTCTCGCGCACGATCTGCGCGTAACGGCGGGCGTGTCCGGCGGCCGGCACCACGCCGGTCAGTCCGTCGATCGCCGCGACCCCGCCGACCGCCTCGAGCTTGCCGCCGGAGCGCAGGCGGTCGGTGACCGTGAGCACGTCGACCGGCTCGGATTCGTTGTAGAGCGCGAGCATCGCCTCGTAGATCGCGCCGTGGCGCTCGCGGTAGAAGTCCTCGGCGCGCAGGCCCTCTTCGATCACCAGCGCGTAGAGCGAGCGATCCGACAGGAGGATCGAGCCCAGCACCGACTGCTCGGCCTCGAGGTTGTGTGGAGGCGCGACCACGCCCGCCGGGGGGGTGGTGGCAGAGCCGTTACTGCCGTTGGTTACCGAGACCGCGCACATAGCCGCAGCGAGTCTAAGTCCCGTCCGTCATCGACGAGCGACACTCCCCGCTATATAGGAGGAAATTGCTTCCCACGAACAGATGTTCGCAGGAGCAGCGGCGACTTATTTCTTGGCCACGACCATCGTCTTGATCGTCGCCGTGACTCCCTCGACGACCTCGACCACGACCATGTAGGTGCCGACGCTCTTGATCGGCTCGGGCATGTGCACGCCGCGTTTGTCGATTTTCAGCCCGCGTGCTTCGCGGATCGCGGTGGCGATGTCCTGGGCGGTCACCGATCCGAACAGGCGGCCGTCGGCGCCGGCCTGCTGGGGGATCGTGAGCACCGTGCGGTTGAGCAGGTTGACGTTCTCCTGGGCCTTTTCGATCGCGTTGCGCTCGGCTCTCTCAGCCGCTGCCTTGCGCTCGCGGATCGCTTCGATCGCGCCTTTCGTGGCGGGCTGGGCGAGCTTGCGGGGGATCAGGTAGTTGCGCAGGTAGCCCTTCGAGACGTCGATCGCCGTGCCCTGCTCGCCGAGCTCCTCGACGTCCTGCAGCAGAATCGCTTCGGGCATCGTCCGGCTCCTACCGTTCCCGATCGCGGTCGCGATCGCCCCGGCCGCCTCGGGGGGAATCCTCGCGGCCGCCCTCGTTGACGTACGGCAGCAGCGCCAGCTCGCGGGCGCGCTTGACGGCGCGGGCGATCTGGTTCTGATGACGCCGGCAGGAGCCGGTGATCCGTCGCGAACGGATCTTGCCCTTCTCGGAGATAAACTTCGAGAGCGTCGAGATGTCCTTGTAGTCGACCTGCTCGATCTTGTCGCGGCAATGCTGGCATGGCTTGCGCCGGCCGCTCCCGGGCCCACCCTTCTTGTCTCGGCGGCGAACAGGCTTGCCGCGACCGCGCGCTTTTGCCATCAGTGTTCCCCGCCGTGGTTAGGACTGGGCGCTGAATAATCGTTGGTGGGGAACACAGAACCTCGCTGTCGGACTCAGGACTAGAACGGAATGTCGTCGTCGCCGGATCCGCCGGCGACAGGTGCGGGCTGGAAGTCCCGCTGATCGACCGGGACGTCGCTGCCCTGTGGAGCTCCGTTGCCCGCCGTGAATCCGCCACCTGAGGCCTCATCGCGTGAGCCGAGGAACTGCACCGAATCGGCAATGATATCGGTTGCCTGGCGCTTTGTCCCGTCCTGGCTTTCCCACTCGCGCCACTCCAGGCGTCCGTCGATCGCCACGGGGCGCCCCTTGGAGAGGTACTTGGCCGCGTTTTCGCCCTGCGCGCCCCACACGGTGACGTTGAAGTAGTTGGGCTTGTCGACCCATTCCCCGGACGCTCCGTCCTTGCGGCGCGTGTTGCATGCGATCCGCAGGCTGCACACGGACATGCCGCTCGGCAGCGAGCGCAGCTCGGGGTCGGCGGTCAGGTTGCCGGTCATCACGACGCGGTTGATGTTGGTTGCGGCCATGGTGGGACTTCCTTTCAGGCTGGTTCTCCCGCTCGCGGGAGCTCGTCGGTTTGATCTTGCTGGTCCCCGCTCTTGCCGGAGAGGAGGCCGGCCGCCGAGTCTAGACCCGCCTCCGGGCGCAATCCTCGATCTGGACCCGAGCGCGCCCGGCGAAGCCGCTAGTTGCGGGGTTTGCTCTGCTCCGACGCGGCCGTTACGCGCTGCGCTGCAGCGATGGACCGCCCGCGCGATGAGGTCCGGAAGATCTCGTCCCAGTAGGGCGCGCTGATCCCGAAGCCGCGCGTGTCGTCCTGGAAATGGTGGCGCATGTGGCGCTCGCGCAGCATCCGTCCGAGCGGCCCGCGCGCGCGGAAGTGGTGGATGTAGTAGTGGATCATGTCGTACGCGAGATAGCCCGCGAAGAACCCGGCGCCGATCCCGGGCGCGTAGGCCGCGCCGAAGATCAGGTAGAGGATCCCGAACACGATCGCCGCCAACGGCACGCTCACCGCCGGTGGCATGACCAGGCGCAGCGGGTCGTTCGGATGGTCGTGGTGGACGCCGTGGATGATCCAGTGCATCCGCGCGCCCAAGCCGTCCTCGGGCTCGAAGTGGAACACGATCCGGTGCAGCCAGTACTCGAACAGCGTCCACAGCGCGTAGCCACCGAGCGCCAACGCGATCGTGGTCGCGAGGCTCGCGCTCGCGAGCTCCCAGGCGCTCAGCAGAACGATCGCAGGCGCGAAGATCAGGACCGGCACGACGGGATGCACGCGCGAGAGCAGGTCGAGCACGCGCGAGTCGAACATCGGTGGGGAGGCCCGCAGCACGTCAGTCCTGCTCCTCGCCGCCGTCCCGTCGCTCATGTCTTCGACCCAGGCCATCTCGTGGTCATTTTATTACCCGATCGCGGGTCGCGTAACCGTTGCGCAGCGAATTATCTCCTTCGAACGTCGACGTCGCCGCGCCGTCCGCGAAGGGGCGGCGCTCGCCGAGGGCGATGCTATGCCGGCTCGCCGACCACGAGCTCGGTCTCTGCCGCGGCGGTGTGCTCGCCGGCGGCGGGCTCGGACTCGCGCCGGGGCGTCCCGACCGTCCCGATCGTGGCGAGCGTCTCCGGAGCCTCCGGGGTGCCGGGGGCGAGCTTGATGATCCGGAAGCGCACGACCTCGTCGGCGATCCGCAGGGTGCGGTTGAGCGTCTCGTTCAGCTCCGGCGTCGAGTGGAACTGCAGCAGGTGGTACTCCGCGCTCGTCTTGTGGTCGATCGGGTAGGTCAGCGCGCGCACGCCCCACGCGTCGTGGCGCAGGAACTCGCCCTCGGCCTCGATCGCCGCGCGCGCGTCGGCGACGATCTTCGCGCGTGCCGGCTCCTCCACCTGTGGGTCGAGCAGGATCACGAGATCGTATGTCGGTGCAGGCAAGGTCATGGGAAGCGACGGGGAAGGTTAGCGGGTCTGGGCCTCAGCCAGCGGACGTGGGTCCTCCTCACCGGCCCTGGGCCTTCGCGCGGATGTCCGCCAGCTGCTCGTCGATCCAGTCGCCGGGGTCGCGCGAGGTGACGATCTCGACGAGGCCCTCCGCGCGGCGGCGGCGCTCGGGCGCGGACATCGTCAGCGCGGCGTAGATCGAGTTGGCGAGCTCCTGGATGTCGAAGGGGTTGACCGACAGCGCGAACTCGCCGAGCTCCTCGTGCGCGCCCGTGTTCTCGGAGAGGATCGAGACGCCCTCGCGCTCGTTCACGATCGGCCCCTCCTTGGCCACCAGGTTCATGCCGTCGAACATCGCGTTGACGAGCAGCACGTCGTAGTGCTTGTAGGCGGCCATCGCCTCCTCGAGGTCGTCGCGCAGCTTCAGCTGGATCGGCATCCAGTCTGGGGTGCCGTGGCGGTGGTTGACGACGGCGACGAGCGCCTCGATCCGCTCGAGGTACTCGGCGTACTGGGGCACGTCGGTGCGCGAGGGCATCATCTGCGCAATGAACGTCACGCGCTCGGTGAACTCGCGGTGCTGCTCGAGGAACAGGTCGAAGGCGGAGAACCCGCGCAGCACGTTCTTCGACAGGTCGGCGCGGTCGACGCGCAGGATCAGGAAGTCGCGACGGCGGTGCAGGAGCTCGTCCTCGAACTCGCCGACCCGCTCGCTCTGCGCAACTTGGAGCGTCGCGCGATGATCGATCGGCAGCGGATAGGCGCGCACCCAGACCTCGCGTGCGCCGTAGCGCACGAGCCCGCGGTCGAAGTCGACCTCGAGGTCCATCAGGTCGTGACAGCACTGCAGGAAGTTGCGTCGGTAGGAGCGGGTGTGGAAACCGATGATGTCGTTTGCGAGCAGCCCCGTGAAGATCTCCTCGCGGATCCGCGCGGGCAGCACCCGCCAGGCGTCCGATTGCGTCCAGGGGATGTGGATGAAATGGTGCAGGAAGGCGTCCGGACGGGCTTTGCGGACGAGGTCGGGGAGCGTGTAGAGGTGGTAGTCGTGGACCATCACGACGGGCTCCTCGACTCCCTCGAGCTCCTCGACGACCGCGCGGGCGAGGTCCTCGTTGACGACGTTGTAGCCGAACTCGAAGGCCTCGATCTCCTCGCGGCGGATGTCCGGCGCGTTGGAGAGGTCCCATAGGTAGTGCTGGATGAACCACAGCATCGGGTTCGCGAAGACGTTGTAGAAGCGGTCGTAGGCCTCCGGGTCGGAGACGACGAGCCTGACCTGGAACTCCCCGCCCGCGGGCGAGCGCACCGGGAAGGCGCGACCGGCGTGCTCGCGGGAAACCTCGGCGTCGTGCTCGTTCATCGCCGAGGCGATCCAGATCGCTTCGCGGTGCGAGGCAAGTCCGGTGAGCGCCGTCACCAATCCGCCCGACCCGCGCTGTACCTCGCCGTCCGCATGGAACGTGACCGGTCCCCGGTTGGACACCAGCACCAGCGGTTGGGTCCGCCCCTGTTGGAAAGGGGGCTTGGTCACATCGGTCACGGGGCCTCTTCGCTGAAAGATAAAGCGCGAGGTTGTCGATATACAAAAAAGAAAGTGCGTGACACTATGGTTACACGCACTCTAAAAAGTACATATGCGCTCCCCTGCTCTTCTTTAGATTCCACTCGCGCGTGTTCATGATTCGCGCAGCTCGTTGAAGATGCGCAGATAATCCCGCAGATAGCGCGGGGTGAGGAAGTGCTCGCGCACGTGCTCCTTGCCGCGCCGCCCGAGGAACTTGCCCAGCGCCGGATCCTTGACGATCTCCAAAGTCCGCTCGGCGCACTGCTTGGCGGAGGAGACGAGGTAGCCGGTGACGCCGTCCTCGATCTGCAGGGGGATCCCGCCGACGTCCCCGCCGATGAAGGGACGCGCCTTCCAGATCGCCTCCGACACGGTCAGCCCGAAGCCCTCGCGCGTGGACTTCTGGATCAGCACGTCGGCGTGGGACTGGAAGGCGTTGACCTCGATCGCGCCGACGTTGTTGAAGTTGTTGAGGATGTGCACGTCGGGGTCGCCGTCGGCGTGGGCGATCGTGGCGTTGAAGAAGTCCCAGCCCTCGGGGTCGTCGGAGGCCATCGAGCCGACCAGCGCGAGCTGCATGTCGGGGATCTCGGCCTTGACGATGCGGTAGGCGTCGATCACGCCGAGCGGGTCCTTCCAGGGATCGAAGCGCGAGACCTGGCACATCAGCGGCCGGTCGATGTCGATCCCGAACTGCTCGCACACGTAGGAGGCGTCCTCGGGCAGCAGCGCCATGTTCTTCGGCGTCAGCGGGTCGATCGCAGGGGGCACGACGTTGACCTTGCCGCGCATCCCGTCGGGCACGTAGTCGGACATGTGGAAGAGTGACTGGGGGTACTCGGAGATGTAGGGCAGGAGCTGGGCGATCGTCGCGGGGTTCGGCGTGGAGAGGTCGATGTGGCAGCGCCAAACCCAGCCGGCGGCCTTCTCCGGCACGAGCGTGTGCAACGCCGCGGGCTGGGGGTCGTGCACGAGACACACGTCCCAGCCGCCGGAGAGCTCGCGCGCGTTCATCTCGTTGTAGCGCCGCCAGGTCTCCCACTGCTCGGCGTCGAGATCCTGGGGGGCGCCCTGCAGCGCGTTGTGCATCAGCTTGGTCGCGTTGAAGAACTCCTCGCGTCCGTAGATCACCTGCCACTCGCAATCGAGGCCGACATCGCGCATCAGCCCGACGAGCGTGTAGAGAATCTCCGAGACGCCGCCGCCGAACGCGGTCGCGGAGATGTGGACCACGCGCTGACCCTTGAGCGGCTCGGCCAGCTCGTGGATCTCCTCGATCAGCTCCTTGCCGCAGATGTGCGTGTAGTCGGAAAGGGTCTTGTTGCCGACGGCGACGGGTTGGAGCACGCGGCAGGACGATACCTAAAGGGGTGCACGGATATGGCAAACCTTCGCGGGACTAAGGTTTCGGGAATGCTCAACGGACGCCTGTACAGGGTGGCCTTCGTGCCGTTCGCGCTGGCGCTCGCGGTCGCGGCGTTCTCGCTGACCGCGCGTTCGCAGCCGCTGAGCTCGACGCTCGCGCCGGATGCGTTCGAAGGCGCGCCGGCGCTCGCCGAACTGCGGAGCCTCGCGGCCGAATTTCCCCGGCGCCGGCCGGGCAGCCCCGGCGATCGGGCGCTCGCGAAGAAGATCGCGCAGACACTGGAAGGGCTTGGCACGCCCGGTCACGGCGGCTTCGAGGTGACCACGCACGAGTTCCAGGCGCAGACGAGCGAAGGGGAACGGACGCTGAGCACGGTTCTGGCGCGTCGCGCCGGCTCGAGCGGGGGCGCGCCGATCGTGATCCTCGCCCACCGCGATGCGCCGGGGTCGGGATCCGCTCTGGGGTCCGCGTCCGGGTCGGCGGCCGAACTGTCGGGAACGGCGGCGCTGATCGAGCTCGCGCGCGTGTTCGCCGCACGCGAGACGCAGCGCACGATCGTGCTCGTCTCCACGAGCGGTGGCAGCGGCGGCGATGCGGGGGCGCTCGACTTCACTACGAACGGGTTGAGCGCTGCGAGCCCGTCGAGCGGAATCGATGCGGCGCTCGTGCTCGGCGACGTCGCAGGCGCGAGCCGGCGCGAGGAGCCGTTCGTGGTCCCTTATTCGGACGCCTTCGGCAGCGCCCCCGAAGCGCTGCAGCGCACGGTCACCAGTGCGATCACGCAGAACGGCGGCGGCGACCCCGGCGCGCCGAGCACGTTCGGCCAGCTCGCCCACCTGGCGTTTCCGCTCGCGACCGGCGAACAGGGCGCGCTGAACGCAAACGGGCTGCCGGCGGTGCTCGTGCAGGTGACCGGCGAAACGGTCCCGCCCGCGGGCGAAGCGGTGAGCGCGGAACGACTCGAAGCCTTTGGTCGCGCGGCGCTGAGCGCCGTCGACGCGCTGGACGCGGCCCCTGCGATCGAAGCGACCCCGCAGACGGGTCTCGTGATCGGACGGCAGATCCTCCCCGAGTGGGTGCTGCGCCTGCTGCTCGCGACGCTGCTGATCCCACCGCTGTTGCTGCTCGCCGACGGCTACGCGCGCTTGCGCCGCCGCGGCGCGGGCGGGGATCGGGCGATGCTGCGGGGCCTCGAGTGGACGGCCATCTGCGCGCTGCCGTTCCTCGCGGCCGCCCTGTTCGCAAAGGCGCTGGGCCGGCTCGGAGCGCTGCCCGCGCCGCCGCTGCCCGTGCAGGCGAGCGCGCTGGCGCTCGGGGGCTCCGCCGTGCGGGCGGTGCTGGCGGTCGCGCTCGTCCTGGGCCTCGCCTGGCTGGCGTGGCCGCCGCTCGTGCGGCGATTGGGACTGAGCGTCCGTCCGGACGACGACGGGGCGGGGCTGGCGCTGCTGACGATGCTGCTCGCGGTGACGATCGTGGTGTGGCTGAGCAACCCGTACGCCGCGCTGCTCCTCCTCGGAGCGCTGCACCTGTGGCTGCTGCTCGTCTCCCCGCGGACCCGACCGCCCCGGCCGGCGGCGCTCGCGCTGGTCGTGGTCGCGCTCGTGCCGCTCGCGCTGCTGATCGCCTTCTACGCACGCGTGCTCGGCGTCGGACCCGGCGGGATCGCGTGGGACGCGGTGCTGCTGCTCGCGGGCGGACATGTCGGAATCGCGGCGACGCTGCTGTGGAGCCTCGGCTTTGGCTGCGTGGTGGCAGCCGCGCTGCTCGCGACGGCGCCCGAAGCGGAGCTGGGGGACGACGGGATCGACGGTGGCACGCCGCTGCGGATTCGCGGGCCGCTGTCCTATGCGGGACCGGGATCGCTCGGGGGGACGGAGTCGGCGCTGCGGCGCTGAGGGTCGCATCGAAGCCCGATGCTCGGAGATCGCAGGGCGGGCAGGGGTAGCACGACGGACCTGGAATCCAACCCCGAGTCGCCATAATCGAGCGCGAGGCCATGTCCGAAGTCCTCTTCACCACCAGATCCCCCCGCCGCCGGAGCCGTGCCTCGCGCCGCGCTTGGCGCGCGCTGTCGATCGTGCTGGTCGCGGTAGGGGCGCTCGCGCTGCTCGACGCCGGCGTGACGCTCGTGTGGCAGGAGCCGTTCTCGGCGCTGTACGCGAAATTCAGACAGGACCATCTCAACGGCACGTTGCGCGCGGCCGAACGGGCGAGGCCCGACGCGGTCGAACGGCGCGCGCTGGCGAGCCTGCCCGACGAGCGCCGCCGGGTCGCTTTCCTGGCGAGCGAGCTGCAACGCCACGCGGGCGACGGCAGCGCGGTGGGCCGGATCGTGATCCCGAAGATCGACGCGAGCTACGTGATCGTCAAGGGCACCGATACCTCCGACCTCGAGAGCGGCCCGGGGATCTACTCGGAAACGAGCTTTCCGGGGATCGCCGGCACGACCGCGATCGCCGGGCACAGGACCACCTACCTGGCGCCGTTCCGTGACATCAACGAACTGAGCTCGGGCAACCACATCCTGCTGGATATGCCCTACGCGCACTTCACCTACACGGTGATCGGCCAGCGCGTCGTGCTGCCGAGCGACGTCGCCGCGGCGGTCGCGAACGTCGGCTACACGCGCCTGGTGCTGTCCGCCTGCACGCCCCTGTTCAGCGCTGAAAAAAGGCTGCTCGTGTACGCGCGCCTGACGAAGACCGTACCGGTCGGCGCCGCGCGCGTGCTGCCGGGGAATCCAGCGATCCAGCCGATCGTCTCCACGCCGAGCATCCATCCGCGCGGCGGGGCGAGCGGGATCGAATCCTCCGCGCGACTGCCGACTGTGCTCAAGCCGGCGCAGCCGCAGATCCCGGCCGCGCTGTAGGCCTGGCACCGGCCTTCGCGAGTCCCGCCGCCGGTTCTCGTCGCGCCCCACTCATAGTGGCGCCGCACTCTCACCGCGGGCGCCACAGGGCTCACCAGCGGTGCTCGTAGCCCTCCAGCCGGCGCTCCTCGCCGCGTTCGTCGAGAAACCTCGCTCCCGGCGGCCCGTCCCCGACGCGACCGATCCAAGTGGCACCCGCGCCCCCGGCTTCGCGCAACGCCTCCTCCACGCGCCCGCGCGCGGCGGCGGGCGCGGTGAAGCACAGCTCGTAGTCTTCCCCAGCGCTCGCCGCCCACTCGCTGCCGGTTACGTCCTGCCCGCGAACGGAGGCTCCCTGCCGCCATGCTGGCGCCCCCGCGTCGAGCGGCAGTCGCCCCAGCTCGATCTCCAGTGAGACCCCGCTGGCCTCACCGACATGCCGCGCGTCAACGGCGAGACCGTCGGAGATATCGATCATCGCGCTCGCGCCGGCCTGTGCCAGCGCCCGGCCCTCGGGCAGGCGCGGTACGGGTTGTGCCCGCCTGCCGCCCAGACGGCCCGTAACTCCGACGAGCTCCCCGGCCCGCGCCCCATCGCGTCCCACCAGTTCGCTCGCGGAGTTGGCCCAGCCGACGACCGTCACGCAGACCGTGAGCACCGGCGCGGCGACGACATCACCGCCCGCGAGCACGGTCCCGGTCGCGGCGGCGATCTCCAAGGCGCCGCGCACGAGCTCGAGCGCGCGCTGCTCTCCGACCGCAGTCGAGACTCCGAGCGCGATATACGCCTCGCCCGCCCGCGCGCCCATCGCGGCGAGATCGGAGAGCGCCCCCGCGAGAGCGCGCCAGCCGACATCGCGCGGGCGGGAGGAGCGATCGCCGGAGAGCCGGAAGTGCACGTCCTCGACCATCGTGTCGACCGAGGTCACGCAGAGCTCTCCCCCGGCGCGTACGACAGCGGCGTCATCGCCGACCCCCCGCACGATCCGCGACTCGGACCCGGCCCGCGGAAGCGCGGCCGCGATCGAATCGATCAGGGAGCGCTCCATCTCAGCTCAGGAGCCCGAGGCGATCGGTCCCACCCCGGCCCGGCTCGTTCAGCGGTGGCGGTAGACGATGCGGGCGCGGTCGAGGTCATACGGCGAGAGCTCGCAGCGGACGCGATCGCCTGGGAGGATGCGGATCCTGAAGCGGCGCATCTTGCCCGCGACGTGACCGAGCACGACGTGATCGTTGTCGAGCTTCACGCGGAACATCGCGTTCGGCAGCGCCTCGATCACCTCGCCCTCGAATTCGACCTTGTCTTCCTTAGCCACTGAGTCCTGTCCCATCTGGTCCGCTGCACGATGCGCGCATACGTACCGTTGTCTCGAAATTTCCTGATTCAAACTACCAGCGTCCCGGCTGAGAGGCCGCCCGCGCTACTGCCCGGCGCCGGCTCCGCCCGTGTTGCCGCCGTTGCCGTTCGCCGCGCCGCCGCCGCCACCTGGTGTGGGCGTGGTCGGTTCCGCCGGTGCGTTTGCATGCGGTTCGGGCGTCGTGGGATTGGCCCCGCCGCCCGCGCCCCCGCCGCCACCGGCTCCAGTGCCAGCGCCGCCACCAGCACCGTTACCGCCGCCTGTGCCCCCACCGCCGCCCGGCCCCTGCCCGGGACTGTTGGTGTGTGGAAGCTTGACCTTTTCGCCGAGCTTCTTTTCCTGCGGTCCAAGGTTTTCCTGGCTGTATTCGCTGCTGCCCTGCGTCGAGCGGCCGGTACTTGCGTATTTACCAAAGAACGGCTGGTAGGAGATCGGTTCCTTGGGCTGGGGGAATTCGATGCACGGCTGGCCTTCGGTCGCGCTCGCCATGTAGTCGTGCCAGATTTCCGCGGGCAGGTAGCCGCCCTGCTGGGGCTCGCCGTGGACGTCGGTCATCGAGACGCGCCGGTTCGGATAGCCCATCCACACGACCGTCGCGTAGCGGGGCGTGTAGCCGTCGAGCCAGGCGTCGACGAGTTCGCTCGTCGTACCCGTCTTGGCGGCGGTCGGGCAGTTGATCGCCGAGCGCGTCGCGGTGCCGCTCTCGACGTTCTGGTGGAGGATGCTGGTCTCCTCGGCGGTGACGCCTTCGGAGAGCACCTTCGTGCGATGGGGCACGCCCCAGCCGGAGTCGACGTGACCGTCGGGAAACACGACCTTGGAGATCGCGATCGGCCTGTTGCGCCAGCCGCCGTCGGCGAGCGTCGCGTAGACGTCGGCCATTTCTAACGGCGTGACCCCGAGCGTGAGCCCGCCGAGCGCTTCCGCTGGGTAGCTGGAGAGGTGGGTTTTGACGCCCATCTTGTAGGCCATTTCCGTGACCGTGTTCTCGCCGAGGTCGGCCGCGAGCTGCGCGTAGACGGTGTTGTCGGAGGTGAGCGTCGCATCGACGAGGTTGATCGACTTGTTCAGCGAGGTGCCCTCGAACGTCTTGACTTCGTAGGTCGGATACGTGGGCAGCCAGCCGGGCGCGAGCGTGTGCGAGAGGTAGTAGGTGCTGTTCGGGTCGATCCCGCGCGTGAGCGCGTCGGCGAGGTCGATCGCCTTGAACGTCGAGCCGGGCTGGCGGTGGCCGTCGGCGGCGAGGTTGAACTGGGACTTCTCATAGTTCTCGGACTCGGCCATCGCTTCGATGTCGCCGTTGTGGGGGTCGATCGTGACGATCGCCGAGGCGGGGTCTTCGGGCTCATCGAGCACTTCGGCGATCGCCTTGCGCGCGAGGCTCTGCTTGTGCAGATCGATCGTCGTGTACACCTTCAGCCCGCCCTGTTCGACGGTGCGCGCGCCGTAGCGGTGGATCAGCTGTTCGCGCACGTATTCGAAGAAGAACGGTTCCGAGCGCTGGGAGTAGAACCTGCCGATGTGCACCTCCAGCGGCGCGTGCTCGGTCGCGGCGGCCTGCGCGGCTGAGATGTAGTGCAGTTCGGCCATCTTCGCGAGCACCTCGTTGCGCCGTTCCCGGGCCGCCGCGGGGTAGAGGAGGGGGTTGTACTGCGAGGGCGCCTGCGGCAGCCCGGCGAGCAGCGCCGACTGCTCGAGGTCGAGCTGGGAGGCGGGCTTGTCGAAGAAGATCCGCGCCGCGGCCTGCACACCGATCGCGGTCTGACCGCCGAGGGTGCCGTAGGGGACGCTGTTGAGATAGCTCGTGAGGATCGAGCGCTTGGAGTGGTGTTCGGTGTAGTCGATCGCGAGCTTCGCCTCGACGATCTTCTGTTTGAGCGTGTGCTGGTCGCCGCCGAGGTAGAGGTTGCGCATCAGCTGCATCGTGATCGTCGAGCCGCCCTGCAGGGCTGCGCCGTTGGTGATGTCCTTGATCGCCGAGCGGAAGATCCCGGTCAGGTCGACGCCGTCGTTCTTGTAGAAGCGCTGGTCCTCGATCGCTACCGTCGCGTTCTTCAGGTCGGCGGGGATTTCATTCCAGCCGACGGGGCTGCGCAGGTCGTCGGACTGGATGAACCCGAGCCGCGTGCCGTCGGCGGCGAACACCTGCGAGGAGCCGTCGGAGAGGATCGGGTGAAGCGACGCGAGCGCGGGAGCCGTACCGGCGACGTGCAGCACGTAGCCGACCGCGGCGATCGCGCCGAGCACGAGCGTGGTCGCGAGCACGCCGCCGCCGATCAGGAAGATTCGCGCGGGCCCCGCGCGGTGATGGCGGCGCCGGCGCTGGCGAGCTTGGCGGGACATACACCGCCGAGATTACCGCTCGGATTGTGATTTCCTGCCACTTCCGCCGTTTGCCACCGCGCGTGCATCCGTACCTCGCGCGGTCCCATCCGCCGCTCCCGCGCTATGAATCCCGACACCGCCGACCCCGCGATCCAGGCCGCGCGCCCATCGATCGCGACGGCCGCCGCCGAGTTGGCGCCCGCCCTCGACAGGATCGACCCCGCCAAGGCGCTCGCGATCCGCGCGGTCTGGCGCGCGCTGTGGACTTCGCGGCTGCTCGTGTGGCTCACCGGCATGGCAGCGATGCTCGCGTTCGGCTTTGGCCCGGTACGCAACGCCTTCGATCCGCGCGGCATCACGCGCGGCCTGGGTTCGCTCGGCGGCCTGCTCGCGGCGCCGGCCGCGCGCTGGGACGCGGCCTGGTACCTGGTGATCGCCCACTACGGCTACCGCCTCGACCTCGGCCCCTTCACGTCCTCGCGTACCGCCTTCTTCCCCCTCTATCCACTGGGCCTCGGCGCGATCTCGGCGCTCGGCGTGCCGCCGATCGCCGCCGGGGTGCTGCTGTCTACGGTCGCGCTCGCGCTCGCGCTGTACGGCATCCACCGCCTGACGACGCTCGAGCTGGGGCGCACGGGCGTCGCGAGATGCGCGGGGTCCGCGGACGCCGCCGAGGCCGCGCGCCTGGCGGTGTTGGTGACGGCGTTTGCGCCGATGGCGTTCTTCTTCTCCGCTGTCTACAGCGAGTCGCTGTACCTGGCGCTGTCGGTCGGGGTCTTCCTGTGCGCGCGGCGAGGCCGCTGGGTGTGGGTCGGCGTGCTCGGCGCGCTGGCCACGGCCACGAACGGCGCCGGCGTCGTGCTGCTGGCGCCGGCGGCGATGCTGTACCTGTACGGCCCGCGCGAGGATCGTGGACCGGATTTTCTCAATGCCGCGCGCTGGCGGCCCAGATATCACCTGCGCAGAGATGTCCTGTGGCTGGCCTTGATGCCCGCCGGCCTCGGCCTGTACATGGCCTACCTGGCGCTGAACGGCGGCGAGGCGCTGATGCCGTTCCACGCGCAGGACGTGTGGGGCAGGCACTTCGCAGGTCCCTACTTGGGCGTGTGGGGAGGGTTGAAGGCGGCGGTCGCAGGCGCGCGGCAGCTGCTGTCGGACCAGCGCGCGCACGTCTACTTTCCGGCGGCCGGCGGCAGCCCGACGATCGTCGCCGGGCACAACCTGATGCTGCTCGCGTTCCTGATGGCGGCCGTGTCGATCGTGATCGGCGTGTGGCGGACGCTGCCGCGCGCGTACGGCGTGTACGTGATCGCGGCGCTCGCGCTGCCGCTGTCATATCCGGTCGCCTCGCAGCCGCTGATGTCGCTGCCGCGGTTTCTCGTCGTGCTGTTCCCGCTGAGCATCTGCCTGGGGGCGTGGCTGGCGGCGCACCCCCGCGCGCGAGTACCCGTGCTCGTGGGGTCGGGGGCGCTGATGGCGTTCTTCGTCGCCCAGTTCGCGACCTGGCACTGGGTCGCGTGAACACCACGGCGGGCGCCGCGTTCGATTGCCGCGTCCGACCGACGTGTCCGACTGTGCCTCCGACCGTGTGCTCGATCGGTGCCCGGCGAGTCGCGCGCACCGGCAACGTAAGCTGAGCGGAGTCAGATGTCGAGCCTGCAGACCCCCTCCGCCCCAGGCGAGCCAACTCCGCCCGGCGCATCGACCCCGCCCGCGGCGGTCGACTCGTTCGAGCGGGCGCTCGCGGTGGAGCGGCGCTCTCGCGAAGATCAGACGCCCGACTGGCGGCCGTGGATGGCGCCGGCGGCGCTCTTCGGCGCGCTGGTGCTGGCGGCGGTCGGCGGGCTGATCGTCGACCTGCCCGCGGCTGCGTTTGGGGTCAGCATCACCTCCTCGCACATCCCTGGGGGCTTGGAGATCGCCGATACGGTCGTGCAGGATCTCGTCTTCGTCCTCACCGCGGTTCTGTTCGCGCGGATGGGTGGCCGCACGGTGCGCGCCTGGCAGTTCGGGCTGCGCCCGCCGCGGCTGCGGAGGTTGTGGGTGGTGCTGCTGCCGCTTGGCCTGTTCGTGGTGTTCCTGGTTTTCAGCGCGATCTGGGCGGCTGTGTTGAACGAAAGCGGCAAAGAGAAAATCCTCGAACAGCTGGGCGCGAACGAAGGCGCGGCGCTGCTGCTGTTGAGCGCAGGGCTGACGTGCGTGGTGGCGCCGATCTGCGAGGAGTTTCTGTTCAGGGGCTTCATCTTTACGGCGCTGCGCAACTGGAAGGGGATCTGGCCGGCGGCGATCATCACCGGCCTCCTCTTCGGCGGCGTGCATGCCGGCTCGGCGCCGGCGGTCGACCTCGTGCCCCTCGCGTTCCTCGGGTTTGGGTTGTGTCTGCTGTATCGGATCACCGGCTCGCTGTATCCGTGTATCGCCGCGCACGCCCTGAACAACTCGATCGCCTACGGCAGCCTCGAGAGCTGGACGTTCCTGCAGGTGATCGCGTTGATCGCGGGCTCGCTGCTGCTGATCGGGGCGCTCGTGCTGGTGGGTAAGCGCGTTGGGCTGATCACGCCACCACCGGTGCTCGCGCTCCCCGCGTCTGTCCCGGCCGTCGCCTGAGCGGCGCATAGCTCCCCGCGCCTGCCCCCCCGCCGGCTTTCGCCTGAGCGGCGCATAGAATTCAACGAGCCGATGCTCGCTCCCCCGACGACGCCCACTCCCACCCCCGCTGCGCCACCGGCTCCTGCGGTCAGCGCCCCAGCGCCGGGGCAGGCGAGGCTCACGCTGGCGAACGCCGGCGGCAGCCCGCTGTTCGCGCTCGTCGGCGGCCGGATCGTCGTCCGGGGGACAGTCACACCATATGTCGCCGGGCAGATGGTGCAGGTGAGCTTCTCGCTCGACGGGCGCAGCGTGGGGGCGGAGAGCGTGAGCGTTCGTGCCGGCCGCGGCGGCGCCGGGCAGTTCGAGGTCGGCTTCTCGAGCCGCACGGCGGGGCTTCTGAAGGCGCGTGTCGCGCACGGGGCCACGTCCCAGCAGGCCGCCTTCGATGCGAGCGCGCCGGGTGTGCGCTTCGTCAACCCGAACGTGGCGCCCGGTGCGAAGGGCCAGTCGGTCAGGCTGCTGCAGTCCGAGCTCGACGTGCTCCACTATGCGGTCCCGCTGAGTGGGACGTTCGAAGAAGGGACCGGCCGCGCGCTGATCGCGTACCGGAAGATGACCGGCCTGGAACGCGTCCCCGCGGCGGGCCGCCGGGTCTTCGAGCTGCTGCGGCGGGGCGCGGGCTCCTTCCACGTGCGCTACCCCGGTGATGGCCGTCACGTCGAGGCGGACTTGACCAAACAGGTGCTCGCCGAGATCGAACCGGGCGGCCGCGTGAAGACGATCTATACGGTCAGCTCGGGCAAGCCCTCGACACCGACCGTGCTCGGCCGCTACCGCGTCTACGAGAAGACCCCAGGCGTGAACAGCGAGGGGATGGTCGACTCCAACTACTTCATCCGCGGCTACGCGATCCACGGGTATGCCGAAGTCCCGACGTACGCCGCCAGCCACGGCTGCCTGCGCGTGCCGATCCCCGATGCGCCGGCGATCTACAGCTGGGTTCAGATCGGCACCCCCGTGGACGTCTATAACTAAACCCGGAGCAGAATCGCGCCCGGAGTGCGGCGTGAATGTGTCACACGCGTACTCGGATCACGCGCGCCAGATAGCCCAGGACGAACCCGTAGACGAGCAGGGCGAGCGCCGTCTTGACTAGGTGGATCACCCATTCGCTCGAGGAGCCGGAGACGAGGCCGGCGAAGGGCGAGGTGAAGAAGTCGGAGGCTTCGTCGATCTTCTTGTGGACGGTGCCCTCGTGCTTGGGCGCGGGCGTGCCGGTGGAGGAAGGGTGCTCGTTGACCTCTTCCTGCTGATGGGTCGAGGCCGAGGAGGTCTGTTCGACGACGAAGATCGCGAACGACGCGAGCACGATCAGGCAGATCACCCACGAGGCGAGACGCAGCAGAGAGGCGAGCGAGGAGGATACGCCGGAGCTCGCCATCGGCGAAGATTAGCCCCACCGGTGGATGCGAGGACGAGACATGAGTGAGCTGGAGCGCGCCCGCGAGGTGCTGGTGAGCGAGTTGCGCGATCACGCGCTCGTGATCGGCACGGTGACGTTGACGAGCGGGGCAAAGGCCGAGTACTACGTCGACGCCAAGCGCGCGATCCTGCGCCCGGAGGGCTTCAGGGCACTCGGCACGCTCGTGGCCGCGCAGGTCGAGACGTGGGAGGGGACGGCGGTGGGGGGCATGACGATGGGCGCCGACCCGGTTGCCTGCGCGTCGCTGGCGGGAGGCGCGCAAGCGAAGGCGTTCTTCGTGCGCAAGGACGCGAAGTCGCATGGCCTGCAGCGCCGCATCGAGGGCCCGCCGCTGAGACCGGAGGACAGGTGCGTGGTCGTCGAGGACGTGGTCACGACCGGTGGCTCGACGCTTGCCGCGATCACGGTGTTGCAGGAGGCCGGGCTGGAGATCTGCGGCGTGATCAGCGTGCTCGACCGGCTTGCGGGGGGTGGCGCCGCGATCGAGCGCGAGGCCGGCGCGCCATACGTGGCGCTGAGCACGATCGACGAGGTTTATCCGGATCGCCCCGACCGCAAGACCGCTTGATGGATGGCGCCCCACGCCCGTGGCGATGCTGACGGTCCGCCCTGCCCGCCGGCAGGACGCCGCCCTGCTGCTGGAGCTGTTCGGTGGGTTGGCCGAGTACGAGCACCTCGAGCATGAGCTGCGGGCGACCGAGGCGCAGTTACGCGAGGCGCTGTTCGGCGAGCGCCCGGCGGCGGAGGCCCTGATCGCGGAGCGCGCGGCCCGCGCTGGCGAGCCCCTTCCCGGTGAGCCACACGCCGACGACACCCGTCCCGTTGACCACGCAGCCGCCAGTGACCAAGTTCCCGCCGGCGAGCGCATTGCCACCGACGAGCCCACTGCCACGGAGGCCGAGGCGCTCGGATATGCCCTGTTCTTTCCGACGTTCTCGAGCTTCCTCGCGAGCACGGGCGTGTGGCTGGAGGACCTGTTCGTACGTGAGGAGCACCGCGGCGAGGGCGTCGGCCGGGCGCTGCTCGAGGCGGTCGCGATGCTCACGCAAGAACGCGGCGGCGAGCGCCTGGAATGGGCGGCGCTCGACTGGAACGAGCCGGCGCTCGGCTTCTACAGGAAGCTCGGCGCGAAGACGATGGGCGAGTGGATCACCCACCGCCTCGACGGCGAGGCGCTCGCGCGCGCCGCGGCTCAGGGCGCCGCGACGACGGGGAGTCAAGGTTCGCCCAGCTGAGAAGCGCCGGTAGCCTTCCCGTCTGGCTCGCCGGCACCGGCGAGCCACGCGCCCTCGTAGTCCAATGGATAAGACGACCGCCTCCTAAGCGGTAGATCCAGGTTCGACTCCTGGCGGGGGCATCACCAGAAAGAGCCTGTAATCAGCAGGTTCTGGCAAGGGGGAAGTGCTAGTAACGACACTGCACAAGGCCGACAATCCCTGCTGCTGGCTAAACGCTGGCAAACCCCATTTCCGCTGGACGGAGCTTCTCGCTGGCGGCGCGGTCGCCAATTGGCGGTTGGACCGGGGCGGAGGTGAGGGCGTTGCGGCTGGCCGAGGCTGCGACCCGGCCCCTATGACGCGGGCCTGTCGGCCGGTACACTGAGGGTCATGAAAGCTCTGACTTGGCCGACCTTGAACCCGCAGGACCAGTGGCTGATAGATGGGCTCGAGAAGTCGATTCTGGAGAGCAATCAGACTCCCGGGGAGATGAGAGCGGAAGCCGCCCGACTCCGTGGGGAAGCGGAGCAGAGGGAATTCAAAGCCTCTCGCGAGGCCTTGCTGACGCTGGCCGCGAACTACGAAACCGTAGCCGCAGAGCGCCTCGCAGCCGCCTGATCAAGTCCGTGATCAGGTCCCTCAGCCGGGAGGGTGGGGAGGGTGGTTCAGGTTCGCCGGGCCTCGTCGAGCAGCTCGATTAGCTCGGCCACGATCTTGTCCTGACGGGCACGAAGCGCCTCGAACACCGGACTGAGCTCGGCGAAGCGAGACTTCAAGACCTCGGTCATGCGGGGGAGCTCGGCCGGATCGAGCAGCTCCACCTCAAACCATTCGCGCTCGACAGGACCCCAGTCTCGGACGAACGCGGGGATTTCTTGCAGAGCGATGGTGGCCGATTCCGCGAGCAGCCTCCGGGTGTTCTCGTCAGCGGCGCCCAGGGCGACCAGCTCGCGATGGCTGTCGAACGCGAATTGATGGGCAAATTCGGCCGCGACCTGGTAGCGGCCGACGAGCTCGAGCTCTTCAGGAGGATCAGTCACTGCGGCGCGGTAGTCTCGCAGCTCGCGGGTGGACGACGACGGCTGAAGTCAGAGCCTGGACGCGAGCCGTGCTAGCGGTCGGAGCGTAGCGCGGGCAGCAGGTCGATCTGGCGCATTCCCGCATCGGTCTTGGACTTGCGGATGGTGACGAGGTTGCCGGCGAGGTCTACGTCTTGCCAGCGCAGGGCCGTCAGCTCTGAGATCCGTGGACCAGCGAACACGAATGTGGCGAGCATTGCATGTCGGTAGACCAGTCCGCCCTTCTGGTTGCGGCCTCCTTTGACTTCGCACGGCGGTCGAGCGCGCCGGCGGCGTCGAGCAGCGCTTCGATGTGCTCGGCCCTAGTCAAGCCACACGGGCATGGGCTTGGTCGTCTTCAGTCGCCGGCGCTTGCCGCGCGCCGGGTTGCGGTCGATCGGGCCGTACTCGAGAGCGACCTCGAGAATTTGCCCGAGGCGGGTGATCGTCTTGTTGATCGATACGAGCGTGAGGAGCTCGATCGTTCATAGCACCTCGGGATACATGCGCGACCGCGGCGTTGTTCGGATTTGCACCCGCCGTCGAGCTACGGTGCGGTGGGCGTGATCGATTCTTGCGCCTGTGATGGCGAGGGGTCGAGCCCCGCGGACAAAGCTGCTGTGACTTCGTCGATCAGCCGCGCTGAGCGCCGCCAGCCACTCACCCTCCAACTGAACGCTGGAGATGTCTCGCTCATGCGCCTGGCTTGGACGATCCATGGGCGGCCGAGCAGTCCGCGTCCGACGATACCCGCTGCCACCACCAGCCCGAGGAGGATCAACTCGATTCCGAACAGCAGGAGCGGGATGATGATCACTGCGACCACCACCGCGCCGAGAATGACCGCGAGCGTGACCGCGAGATCGTCGGGACCTCCGATGTCGGGCGCCGACAACGCTTCAGCCGCGGCCTTGCCAGTGGGCACCTTGCGCCAGTGCGGACGCTCACGCGTAACCCAGCGACGCCCGACGCGCCACTCCTCGCCCGCGGGTGAGCGCACCGAGCTTGAACCGAGACGCATGGGCTGGAGGCTCAGCGAAGCTCGCTCAGGAACTCGACCACGGCCTTGAGCTTTGCGGCCGGCAGGTGCTTGAACGAGGGCATCGGGGCAGAGGGGTCGATCAGCGCGTGTTCGATGCGTTGGGGGGAGAGCTTGGATCCGATGTGGGTGAGCCCGGGACCCGGACCGTGGTTGCCGTTCTGCCCGATGCGATGGCACGCCAGGCATCCCGACTGGGCGAGCACCATCCGACCCTGTTCGAACTCGGCGAGCTTGCGCCCTCCGGCATGCACCACCGTGGGCGGCGGGGACACCGGGATCAGGGTCGGGCCGCCCGGTGCCAGCAGGACGGGCCCTCGATCTCCGGGCATTGCGGTGGATCGGGATGCTGATTGCACGGTCGAGCCGGGCAAGCGGCGCGCTGGCTGCGAACCGTCGGCCTCATGGGCCGGGAAGCTCACGCAGGAGCGATGTGTCCGCGGCGTTTCCGGCCAGGCTCACGGCGACAGCTCCGGATCGCCGAGCACTTGCGCGTTCATGGCCATTATGTGCGCGCGCGTCGCGGGCCAGAGCGGGTCGGGGTCGGCCTCTCCGGCGAGTCCCATCAGCGCCAGCCCACGCATCGTCGACTGCCCTGAGACGATCAGGGGAACGAGCTCTGCTCGCCCGGCGTGCTCGGGGAAGAGGATTGGCGCGGCCATCGCGTTCAGACGGCTCATTTCGTCATGCGCCCCGGCGATGTGCGGCAGCAGCTCTGGGTCGGTGCGCGCCCCGATCGCCAGCTCGATCAGCGCTGTGAACAGCGGCCCCCTGTAGATTCTTCGCCACATGCGGTCGAGCAGGAGCTCGTGACGCTCGCGGATCGAGCCGGTGCTCGGTATTCCGTCCGCGAGCATCTCGCTCACCGTTTTGGCCCTGATGTGACCGACCAGCTCGCCGAGCAGCGCCGCCTTGGACGCAAAGTGGTGCTGTAGCGCGCCGGGGGTCACACCGGCGCGCTCGGCGATGCGCCGTGTCGTGGTCTTCGCATAGCCGTGCTCGACGAGGCAGTCGATCGCGGCGTCCAACAGAGCCGCGTGCGTGGCCGCTCGACGCTCGGCCTGGGTGCGGCGTTTGGGTTTCTTGGCTGAGGCTGGGGAGGCGATCGTCTGAGTATCGCGCGCCGGCGTCGTGGGGCGCGAATGTGATCTGGTCAAGTAAACATGCCATACGGCTGAAATGTAATAGTATGCGGCGAATGACGGAGGAATTGCTTGCGTTGAGCCGCGAATGGCTCGCGTCTGTGGGTGAGATCAGCCGCTTCGGCGGCGGCGTCGTGCGCGATGTGTGGGGGCTGCGCGTGTTTCGCTTCTTTGGGGAGACGTTGCGTCAGTCGGGGATCTTGATCATCTCTTCGACGCTCGTGATCTGGGGGTTGGTGTTCATCACGGGTCTCGGCACCTGCGGGACCGAGGGCGCCTACTTCACCCAAGCCGAGGGTGCGCCGGACTACGCTGGGGTGTTCACGGCGTGGTGTGATCTGCGTGAGGCTGTGCCGTATGTGTTTGGGTACATGATGGCCGCGAAGGTTGGGACGGGGATCGTTGCGGAGCTAGGCGCGATGCGGATCAGCGATGAGATCGATGCGTTGGAGGTGATGGGGATCGATTCGATGACATTTCTCTGTGCGACTCGTTTGTTGGCGGCGTGGTTGGTGTTGCCGTTCATGTACGTCGGGGCGATTGGGGTGGCGTACTTTGGGTCGTATATCGCGGTGGTGCATCAGGTCGCGTCGGTGTCCTCGGGTGGGTATTTCTTGTTGTTCTGGCAGTTTCAGAACCCGGGGGATTTCTTGTTCAGTTTGATCAAGGGGATGACGATGGCGACTGTGATTGTACTGGTGGGTTGTTACTATGGTTATAACGCGAGTGGTGGTCCTGTGGGTGTGGGGACGGCGACCGCGAAGTCGATGGTGCTGAACCTGGTCGCTGTGAACCTGATTGGGATGCTGGGTTCGCAGGTGTTCTGGGGCGCCAACCCACGCGCCCCAATCGGCGGGTGACCTGGGTCGCGCCGCGGTCCGGTCTAGCCACTCGGCAGCGGCGACCCGGCAAAGAACACGTACCAGACCGCCAGTGCAATCACGGCGACATACACGTTGACCATCACGATCAGCTCCAGCACGGTGGTCCCGACCCGCTGGCTGACATGGCTTTCTGACTCCCCACGCATGCTGCGCATCCAGGGTGGCCGACGTTCGGTGCGGGGGCGTTTGACGAGATCGTCGTAGGTGTTGTTGACCCAGGTGAGTGCCATCGCCAGCGTGAAGACGAGCACGGCGAGCACGACGAGGACGACGCCGACCGCTCCCATGCTGAGGGTCTGCCGGCCGACGGCCTGAGATCCGACCCAGAGCGCGAGCAGGGGGGCGCCCGTCCAGAAGTTGACGGTTATGAACGCGGTGGCGCCGGCCAGTGCCATCCGCTTGAGGGTCAGGGATGGAGGCGGGTCTTTGGGCTCGGCCGTGCGGGGATCTGAGGGGATCGCATTGGCGCGATTGGCGGTCCGGCTTGTCATTTGGGTGCGGGCTTCTTGGCCAGGATCGTGGCGATCATCATCTGCACCCAGGTGTCGACGAGCGTCACGTCGTCGACCTGGGCCGGGATGCCGAGGACGTCGACCAGGAGACGCGAGGAGAGCAGCGATCCGAGCCCGACGGCGGCGATCGCCGTCGCCTGCTCGTCGGTGAGAGGCGCCTCGGCGCGCTCGCCGATCCATGTGGCGAAGCCCGTGTAGGTGGAGCTGACGAGCTGCTCGGCGGCAGCGGTCAGCAGCTGCGGGCGGTTGCGTGCCGCGGAGGCGAGGATGCGGAGCATCTCCGACTCGCTGTCGAGCTCGGCGAGGATGTAGCGAGCCGTGAGCGTCAGTTCGGCTTTGACGTCCCCGAGCGGGCCGAGCACGTTCCGGATCTCCCGGAGTGCGTCGAGCCGTGCGAGCTGGCGTTCGATGCCGGCCGCGAGCAGCGCTTCCTTGCTCTTGAAGTGGTGGTAGATCCCGCCCGCTCCGGGGGTCAGCCCGGCGGCGGCCTCGATCTTGGTGATGCTCGTGCCGGAGTAGCCGTTCTCGCTGAAGAGGCGCATCGCCTCGTCGACGATCCGCTCGCGGGTTGTGCTTGACATGGGCTGGCCTAAGTATACACTTTGCTGAGTTCAGTGAAAAGCGATTCAATTGATGGAGAAGGAGTTGGTTGGGTGTCCGATGCCGAGCTTCCCCAAGATGCAGGTGACCACCCGAGGCTGAGGGGCGATGGCATTCGCGGGGGACGTGTGCGGCGCGCGGCCCCGCTGGCCGCGCTGACGGCTCGCACCGCGGGGGAGGCGGTCGTGGTCGGGCTGCGCGGCAAGCTGACCGGTGCGGACAGCACCGAGTTCCACGTCCGCACCGCTGAGCGCTACACCGAGTTGCTCGGTCGCTCCAAGGGCGCGCTGATGAAGGCCGGGCAGATGCTCTCGTTCGTTTCATCCAGCCCCGCTATCCCTGCGGAGTTCCAGTCGATTTACCAATCAGCGCTGACGCGCCTGCGCGATGACGCGCCGCCGATGGCGCCGGAGCTCGCGCGATCCGTGCTGGAGCGCGAGCTTGGCCGGCGGACCGAGAGCGTGTTCGCGGAGCTCGAGTGGGAGCCGCTGGCGGCGGCTTCGATCGGTCAGGTCCACGCCGCGAAGCTGCACGACGGTCGCGCCGTCGCGGTGAAGGTCCAGTACCCGGGGGTGGCGGATGCGATCCAGGCGGATCTGAAGAACAACGAGCTGCTGGCGACCTTTCTCGGATTGATGCTGGCCTTTTCGCCGAGGAAAATGAGCTTCGACATTCGCGGCGCGGGGCGCGAGATCACCGCCCGCATCACAGAGGAGCTCGATTACCGCCGGGAGGCCGCCAACCAGGCGGAGTTCGCCGATCTCTACCGCGGGCATCCGTTCATCCATATCCCGGAGGTGATCGGCGAGCTGAGCACCGATCGAGTGCTGACCCAGGAGCTCGTGCAGGGCAAAACCTGGAGCGAGGCCCTCGCCGCCGGACAGGAGCTGCGCGACCAGTGGGCCGAGGCGATCTACCGCTTCATCTACGCCACCAAATTCCGCTTTTACCTGCTCAACGCCGACCCGCATCCCGGCAACTACATCTTCCACGACGACGGGAGCGTGAGCTTTCTGGACTTCGGGTGCGTCAAGCGCTTTAAGCGCGAGCAAATCGAGACGATGACCACAATCGGGCGCGCATGTTTCAGGGGTGATGTGCTCGGGACCTGGCACGCAAGTGTGGAGGGTGGGTTCTTTAGATCCTCAGACCCGGTTACCCCAGAGGAAGTGTTCGCATACTGGCGCGAGCCGTGGGAAATGTGGTGGGCAGAGCAACCATTCACTGTCACGCCGGAGTATGTGACCAGATGGATCGAGCGAAAGTTCTCGCCGACAGGCCCCTCTGCCAACGCTTTTCGACACGTCACCGCCTCGCCCGACTACACGATCATGAGCCGGGTCGAGATGGGCACGGCGTCCCTGATCGCCGAGCTGCGTGCAACCAACTACTGGGGATCGATGGTCGCCGAGTCTGCCGAAGGCGCACCTCCATTCACCGCAATGGGCAAGCTCGACTACGCGTTCTACGCCGACCATCGGGCGGCGAGCAACCATGCCTGACCTTCCTGACCATCGGGTTGCGAGGAACGATGCCTGACTTTCCCGACCATCAGGCGGCGAGCAACCATGCCTGACTTTCCCGACCATCGGGTTGCGAGGAACGATGCCTGACTTTCCCGACCATCAGGCGGCGAGCAGCCATGCCTGACTGGCGAGCGTGGCCGTTCCCGACTGAGGACCCCTACCCCGCCTACCGTGCCGCCCGCGCGCAGGCGCCCGTCCAATGGCACGAGCAGCTCGGCGCCCATCTCGTGCTCTCCTACGAGCACGCCGCGGCTGTCCTGCGCAGCCCCGAGTGGAGCTCTGACCCGCGCAACAACCCGCAGCTACTCGCGTCGCTGGGCGGATCGAGCGCTATCGCTGAACAGTGGAGCAGATCGCTGCTGATGAGCGACCCGCCGGCCCACACGCGGCTGCGGAGCGCCGTCAATCGTTTCTTCACCCCGCGCGCGATGGAGCGCATCCGCGGGCGTGTCGCCGCGATCGTCGAGACCGCGTTCGCACCGCTAGCCGACGGCGAGCCGATCGAGCTGATGAGCGAGCTCGCCTACCCGATCCCGCTCGCGGTGATCGCGGAGCTGTTCGATGTCGGCCTCGAGGGCGCGGAACTGCTGTACGCGGAGACCCCGACGCTCGCGCGGATGCTCGAGCTCGACCCGACGCCCGCGGAGCTCGACGCGATCGGCAGGGCGGCGATGAACGTGATGCTGTTCCTCGTCCCGCTCGTCTCCGAGCGCCGGTGCGATCCGGGCGAGGACCTGTTGAGCGCGCTGATCCATCCCCCCGACGGCGGCGCGACCCTCGAGACCGACGAGATCATCACGATGTGCCTACTGCTGCTCGCCGCCGGCCACGAGACGACCGCGAACCTGATCGGCAACGGCACGCTCGCGCTGCTGCAGCACCCCGACCAGCTCGACTGGCTAAAGCAAAACCCGACCCTCTTCCCGCAAGCCGTCGAGGAGCTCCTGCGCTATGACAGCCCCGCCCAGGTCGCCTCAAGAATCGCCCTGACGGATCTGGTCCTCGGCGAGACGAAGATCGGCAGAGGAGAGCAGGCGCTGATCGTCCTCGGTGCCGGCAACCGCGACCCGGCCCGCTACCCCGACCCGGACCGCCTGGACCTCACCCGCACGGGCACCCCACACCTCGCCTTCGGCGGCGGCCCACACTTCTGCGTCGGCGCCGGGCTCGCCCGACTGGAGGCGCAAGAGACCTTCAAGCGCATCGCGCAATCAATGCCGACGCCAGGGGCCGGCATCTGGTCGCACACCAGGGATCGCTCGCGCACCTTTCGGCGGGTGCGAACCCTCCGTGTCGCGGACAACCGGCCACCACATCCAGAGCGCACGCTCGGCGCTGGCGCGGTTGCCGGCGCAGGTCGTTGAAGGCGGCTTCGCACGCGCGGTGGCGCCGGTGGAGCGGGCAGCTCCCATAGCACCCGCTCGTAGACCCTATAGCCCAGTTGGGCTCGTCACGGTATAGCCGCGCTACGACGGCATCGAACCGCACAACCCGTTTCCGTAAGAAGTACCGGTCACCGCTCCTCTTCACGCGCGGCAGTGGTGTCCTTGCCGCCCTCGTCCTCGTCCCCCGCATACAGCGACTCGCACGCGAGCTCCTCGCCACGCGCCGCGAACAGCTTGATTTCGAGCAGGTCGTGGCGATAGTCGTCGGGCGCGATCAGCGTGAAGCGCTCCTCGTGCAGCTCGCACTGATCGACGGCCAGGCCGGCCAGCTCGGCGGTCACGATCGCCCCCCCGGAGACGAGCGGCCGCCCCCAGACGAGCGTGATCGCGGCGACCGCTCCGTTGTGCCCGCGCCAGGACCCGATCACCTCGTCGCAGAGGTCGAGCTTCCAGTCGGGATTGCGCTCCGCCGTCTCCTCGGTGAAGTCCACCTGCGCTTTGAAGTCGCTCGGATCCCCATCCTCGGGCGCGGGGACGAAGCTGACGTGCCCGAACAGCTCGTACCCGTTCGCCGTGATCGAGGTCCCCGGCACGTACGTCCGTCCGTTCCACGTGCGGTCGGGATACCACCTGATCTCTCCGGGCTCGCCGAGGTCGGCCTCGTCGGCGTCGAGCGCCAGACACGCTCCGAGAAGCTCCGCGCTCAACCGCTCGGCCCAGCGCCCGTAGGGCAGCTCCTCGAGCGGCGGCTCGGCGGCAAAGCGCGGGACGAAGCGTTCCTCGGGCGGCATCTGCCCGGCAGCCTATCTATGCGTCCCGTAGCAAAGCGGCCGCATGCTCCGGCGCGACGATGTTCAGGTTGACGCCCGTCGCGAGCTCGAGTCCCGCGAGGTGGGTGAGCCGCGGCAGGACGTCGATCCGCCAGCAAAAGTGCTCGGCGCCGAGCGGGGCGGTGCGCACGTAGAGGTTCAGCGGCGGGCTCGACCCCAGCAGCCGCGCCAGCCGCCGCAGCCCGTCGTGCAGCAGCGCCGCGCCGGACGGCCCCTCGTCCTCGAAGCGCGCCCGCGGCCGCCGTGGGACGAGCATCAGCTGGAATGGCAGCTGCGAGGCGAACGGCGCGAGCAGCACCGCCTCCTCGTCGACGGCGACGACCCGCTCGCGCAGCCGCACCTCTTCGGCGAGCAGATCGCCGAGCAGGCTCCCGCCCATCGTCCGCGTCGTGTACGCGTTCGCCCGCTCGCGCTCGCGCGCCACGACTGCCGGCACGAAGTCAAGCCCGTACAGCTGCGCGTGCGTGTGCGGCAGCGACGCTCCCGCCTCGCGGCGCTCGTTGACGATCAGCTGCAGGTAGGCGCTGTCCGCGTGCGCCCGCATCCGCGCGCGCCACACCTCGACCGCGGCGCTCACCTGCTCGACCGGCAGCTCGGCCAGCGACAGCACCGACTGGGGCCCGTTCACGATCACCTCGTGCGCGCCCGTCGCCGGCAGCGAGGTGAACATCTCCGGCCTGCCGCGCGGCGGCTCCCTGGCGGTGTCGGGCTCGTCGACCCCCGTCTGGCCAGTGCCCGATTGGCCGTCCCCGCGATCGGGGCCGCCCTCGACCGCCGCGTCCGCGGGGGTGAGCGCCGGATAGAGGTTCGGCACCACCCGCACCGTCCAGCCCGGCGAGTCCGGTGGCCCGCCCCCCGGCCGCACCGCGTAGAGCTCCGGCGGGGTCCGGTCCTCGTGACCCTCGGCGAATGGGTCGCGCTCGGCGTCGATCGGCTCCGGCGGCGCGCAGGTCGGCTGGCCCCCGGGGCGCTTGGAGCGCTCGCCGGCGACGATCGTCCTGTGCCCGCTCAGCGGGTCGATCCTCACCTCGGGCATGGGTCGATCCTCGCCGCGGGCATCGTTTGTTCAGGCCTCCAGCGCGTAGCGCCGCACATCGGCTTCGAGCTTCGCAACGCTCAAGTAGGGGCCCTGGTGGATGTAGCGTCCACCCGTGCGGTCGTAGAAGACGGTCACAGGCGTGAACGAGGAGTCGGTGACCGCCACCCCGAGCTGCCCGCTCTGGTCGTAGTAGCTCGGGTAGCTCTGCGGGAAGGTGCGCAGGAACGACTCCGCTTCGTCGCGCGTGGGGTCGGCGGAGTCCAGGCCGAGGAACGCCACCTCGTGTCCCAGATTCACCGCTACGCGCTGGAACACGCCGGACTCCGCGCGGCACGGTTCGCAGGTCGATGCCCACTTGTTGATCACCACCGGATACCCACGCAGCGCCGCCAGGCGCGCATCGAGCGCGCGCGCGTCGCCTGCCAGCAGCTCGCTGGCCTGGGCGTGCAGCGCGGCCAGCGGCGCCGGTGAGCCGGCCAGGCGCGCCCGCATCTGCGCGACGGTCAGTCCGGAGGGTGGCAGCGGCGCCTGCGCGGAGCCCGCCAGCTGGACGATCCCGATCGCCAGCAGCACTGCCACGACGAGCCCGCCCAGCGCCACGAGCGCGCGTTGTGGGCGGCGATTCTCGGCCATTCCGGTAAGGGTTGCAGAATGTCGGGTGGGCGGGATTTCCTTCTATCCCGCCGCGACCTGCTATATCCTAAAGGGCACTAGGAGCCGGGCTGCGCGCAGCACCCGGCAAATCCGCCGGCTGAGTGTCGGCCTTTTCCGAGCCACGTCGAAGCTCCTTCTACGGCGGCTTGTCTCGTTGTCCAGAGCCTTTATGGCCGAGCCCACTTCAGTGGCCCTCGCGGCCGCGTCCATTCCCTCCTCCGCCGACATCGCTCGCGCGGGTAAGTTCGTGCGCGAGCGCTTCCTTCACGATGGCGAGGATCCGGCGGTCGCGCTCGCGGCCGGCACCCCCCGCCGCCGCGCGCTCGACCAGGCCCTGGTGGAGCTCGACGCGAAAGCCAAGCACCCCTCGACCGCCTGGCGTCGGGAGTTCTCGCTGCTGCTCGGACTCGAACGTGTGCTCTCGGAGGACGAGCCGAAGCTCGTCGATGGCACCGTGCTCTCCGCGCACCAGGTCGACGCCCTATCTGGCACGCTCACGGCGCTGCTCGCCGAGGCGCTGCGCACTTCCTCCGCGGAGAACGGCGGCAACGGCCGCGCGGCCGCCTCGCCGGAGCTGCTCGCCTCGGCTGAGATCTTCGGCCCCGACGAAGCCTCGCCCGCGGAGGACTCCGCCCCAAGCTCTCAGACCGATGACCCCACGCGGGCCGCCGGCGATGGCGAGGATGACGAGGAGCCGGAGGAGGAGCCCGATGAGGAGGGCGACGAGGACGAGGACGACGACGAGCTCGGCCCGGTGCAGCGCGCCGCGCCCGACGATGAGGACGACGACGAAGAAGAGGACGACGAGCTCGAGGACGAGGTCGATGCGCTCGTGGATGAGGAGCAGGAGGAGCCCGAGCTGCAGCCGGACTCCGACGAGGAGCCCCGTGACTGGGTCGAAGAGGACGACGAGGAGTCGCTCGCCGAGCAGCCCGAGGACCCCAACGCGGCCAAGCGCTTCTGGTTCGAGCACGCGACGGGCGCCGGCAAGACGGTCGCGGCGCTCGGCTTCGTCGAGGCCTCCCAGACCGGCGGCGTGCTGATCCTCACCCACCGGCGCAACCTCGTCGACCAGTTCCACGGCGAGCTGCGCGACCGCGGCTACTCCAAGCGCATCTCCCGGCCGCTGCTCGCGGGCGAGGACTCGACCAAGGGTCCGGTGACGGTCGAGACCTACCAGTGGTTCGTGCGCAACGCCGGCAAGATCTCGAGCGCCTACACGATCGTGATCTGCGACGAGGCGCACACCGCGCTCGGCGAGAAGACCAGCGGGGCGATCCGCGCGTGGACTGGTCCGATCTTCATCGGCATGACCGCCACCGGCGCGCTGATCGCGCGCCACGTCACGGATCTGTTCCCGACCCAGACCTCGCGCTTCGACCTCGCCCAGGCCGCGCGCCGCGGCGTGATCTCGCCGTTGCGCTGCGTGCGCATCTCACCCGGCGTCGGCGTGCGCACGATCGCCAAGGTGCCGCTGCGCCGTGGTGAGGTCGACACCGAGTTCGACCAGGAGGAGCTGGCCGAGCTGCTCGACCAGCAGCCGTTCAACATGGCGGCCGCGAACCTCTACAAGACGCGCTTCAACGGCGTTCCCGGCGTCGTCTACGCGGCCGGCGTGCGCCACGCCTACAACCTCGCCGAGGCGTTCCGCGCGGAGGGTTTGAAGGCGCAGGCGGTCTCCGGCGAGACGCCCAAGCGCGAGCTCGCCGGGATCCTCGCACGCTATGAGCGCGGCGACATCGATGTCCTGATCAACGCGCAGCTGCTCGCCGAGGGCTGGAACAGCCCGCGCGCGACCGTCTGCGTGCACCTCGCGCCGACCGCCTCCAAGCGCATCTACCAGCAGCGCGTCGGCCGCGTCACGCGCCGGCACCCCGGCAAGGAGGCGGGTCTGGTCGTCGACTTCGTGCACCCCGCGACCAAGCACGATGACCCCGTCGTGACGCTCCACTCGCTGCTCGACCGCGATGTCTACCGCGGCGGCGCGATCGTCGTCGGCCCGGTCAGGCGTGGACGTGGGCGGCGGATGCGCGTCGAGCGTCGCGTGCTGCCGGTGTGCGCGGAGGAGGAGCGGCGCTTCGAGGTATTCGAGCGCGAGCTCTGGCGGATCGCCGTCGAGAACCTCGACTACGGCGAGCAGCACGTGTGGGCTGCTTTGGCCGGCGCGCGCGTCGCGCCCAACGGCTGGCGCCGGGCACGGGCGATGCTTCACTTCGACCGCACGGGCGAGCTCAAGAGCCGCTTCCTGATCACCGCCGTGCAACGCAACAAGAACGCGCAGCTGCGCCTGCGCGCGTTGACCGATATTCCCGCGCTGGGCGACCCAGACACGTTCGACACGGCGATCGACATCATCGGCGGCTGGCCGCGCGAGGAGCGCCGCGAAGCTTCGAAGATCATGCTCCGCGCGCTGGTCGAGCGGCGCATCGGCCGCCGCGACCAGGCCAACGCCTGGATCTGGCGCCTGGCGGAGTACACGCGCGACGTGCACGAGGAGTATGCGGTGCAGCGCTGGCCGGAGACCAAGCGGCTGCTCGGCCTGCTCGTCAACTCGGCCGGCGGCGCGCACGCGCGCAACGCGCGACGGCTGATCCACGCCGCGCGCAAGCAGGACCGCCGCCTGTCCGCGGCGCTGCTCGCGGCCGCGCTCGCGCACACCCCCGAGGCCGAGGAGGCGCTGCGCGGCGCGCGTACGCGGATGGCGCGCAAGCCCCCGGCGCTCGCCCGCGAGCTCTTGCGCAACTTCCCCAAGCGCCGCGCGCGCAACGCGCGCCGCCGGCGCAAGGGATCAAAGGGCGCCGGCGGCGCTAACGGCGCCGCCGGGCAGAATCAAGCGCAGGCAGGCGCCGGTGACGGCAGGCAGCCTGGAAGTGGGAGATCCCGTGGCAAGCGAGCCAACAAGCCCCAGTCCCACGAGCAGGCTCCCCCGACGCCGAGCGACGCGGTGCTGACGGAGGCGCTGTCGAGCGCGCCGGCGAAGAAAAACGAGGACAACGGCGCGGTACTGCACCCGGGCGCCGGCGAGCAGCTGCAGCGCAGTGTCGAGGACGCGCTCGACCACGCCGAGGAGTGAGCGGCGCCACCACCTAGCGGACGCGACTCAGGTGCACCTCACCCGCATCGAGCGCGATCTGCCCGTCGCCGTCGCCGTCGAGCGCGACCAGCAGATGCCCCGCCGCGTCGATCCCCTGCGCGCGCCCATGATGACCTGAGCCCCACGCGATCTCGCGTCCATGCAGGGCGTCGCGCGAGCGCCAGGCGTCGAGGGTTCGCTCCGCCGGCTCGGCCAGCCGCCGCGCCAGCGCGTCGAGCAGCCGCTCGAGCGTCGGCTCGATCGCATCCCTGCCGTAGCCGAGCGTGGCGGCGCCCGCGCGCAGCTCGACGGGCAGCTCCTCGAGGCGGACGGCGACGTTCAGGCCGATCCCCAGCACAGCCCAGGCCGCCTGCGGCCGTCCCTCGACGAGGATGCCGGCGAGCTTGGCCAGCGGGGGAACGGGGTCGGGGCCGGGTCGCGTCAGCACGATGTCGTTCGGCCACTTGATCAGAGCGTCCTCGCCAGCGACGTCGCAGACGGCAACCGCGGCGATCAGCGGTAGGAGTCCGAGCGACGCCGGACGTGGCGCGCCGGGCGGTTCCCCGGCCGCCATGCCAGCCGGATCGCCGGATCGCAGCAGCAGCGACATCAGCAGCGAGCTGCGCGCCGGCGCCGACCAGCTGCGGCCCTGGCGCCCGCGTCCGGCGCTCTGCGAGGAGGCGGTGACAAGCGTGCCGTGCGGCGCCCCAGCTTTCGCCAGCGCGCGCGCGCGGTCGTTCGTCGAGCCGGTCTCGCGCAGGTGCACGCGCGGGCGACCGAGGGTCGGCGGGCGGACGAGGAGGACCTCATCATCGTCACCGCCGCCGGGCGAAGACAGGCCCTCTAAGGGAGGATCTCCTCGGGTGAGGCGACGATCTTCAGATGCTCGTCGAGGTGGGTCATGTTCATCAGTCGCTGCACCTGCTCGGGACCGCGGACGAGCGCAAACGCCTGCCCGCGCTCGGCCGAGCGCTTGTCCTGCAGGAGGATCGCCCGCAGTCCAGTCGAGTCGATGAACTCCAGCCCGCGCAGGTCGAGCACGAGCTCCGCTGCATGGTCGAACGTCGCGCGCTCGACTGCGCTCTCGAGCGTCGGCACGCTGGCGAGGTCCAGCTCGCCGTCGAGCCGCAGCACCACACGCTCCCCCTGGCTGCTCACGTCAATCAGCAGATTGCCCGCGTCCCTCATCCCCTAGGACCTTAGCGCACGGGTTTGGCTCCCGTACCTGCTTGCAGTGTGGGTCTCCCGCGCGGAATCGCGAGCTGCCGCGGGTCCTCCACCTCACCCTGGGCGGTACCCACGACGCGCTCTCAACCGTCGATGCGAAGCGCCAGCAGCGCGATATCGTCGCGCAGGCGGCCCTGCGCACGGTCGAGCGCCGCGTGCTCGATGTGCTCGAGAAACTTCGCCAGCGTGAGGCCCGGCGCGGCCTTGCAGAGCTCGAGCAGCCCCTCCTCGCCGAGCAGGCGATCTGGCCTGCCCGCCTCGATCACGCCGTCCGTGTAGAGCAGCAGCGTCTCTCCCGCCCCAAGCGTGAGCGCGCTCTCGGAGATGCTGAGCGGGTCGACGACGCCGAGGATCGTGCCGCTTTGCCCGACCTGCGCGACATCCCCCCGGGGAGAGATCAAGAGCGGTGGCGGATGCCCGGCCAGCGCGATCGTCAGGCGCACCTCGTGCGCTGCGCGCGTCAGCACGATCAGGCAGACGGTGCACATGTCCGCCCCCGGCGGCTGGCGCAGGAGCGCCTGGTGGAGGATCGCGAGCATCTCGGTCGGCGAGCGGCCCCCGATCGCCGCCGCGCGCAGAGTGTGGCGGGCAAGCGCTGTGACGCCCGCCGCGCGGGGGCCTTTGCCGCAGACATCGCCGATCACGAGCATCGTACGATCCTCGTCGTAGTCGAACACGTCGTAGAAGTCGCCGCCCACCTCGTTCAGCTCGCCGGCGGCCGAATAGAGCGTCTGGGTCTCGACGCCGGGGATATCCGCAAGGGACTCCGGCAAAAGCGCCCGCTGCAGCGTGTGCGCGATCCGCGTTCGCTCGGTGTAGAGCCGCGCGTTCTCCACGGCGGTGCCGGCGCGGCGGCCGAGCCTGATAGCCAATCCGAGATCGGCCTCCGTCAGCCGCCGGCTCGAACCGGAGGAGACGAGCGTGATCGCGCCCAGTGTCCGTGTCGGCGCGGCCAGCGGCACGATGATCACAGCGGTTGCCTCGACTTCGCGCAGCAACTCCAGATGCGCGCTGTCGCGCGCGTAGGCGGCCAGTGCGCCGGGGTCGATGTCCGTGTAGATGCGCGCCTCCCCGCTGCGGATCACGGCGGGCACCCCCGCGGGATCGCCCGGCGCGGGGTGGTAGCTGCGGTCGAGCCTTTCCGCTAGGGCGATCATGCGCGGCTCGGGGTGATGCACGGCCACGCGTTCGATCTCCCCGCTCTCGTCGAGGACGTCGACGGCGCACCAATCGGCGATCTGGGGGACGGCGAGGCGCGCAACCTCTTGCAGCGTCTCGGTGTAATCCATCGAGGAGGCGAGCACGCGGCTGGCCTCGGCCATGAAGCTTTCCGCCAGCTGTACGCGCTTGACCTCGGTGATGTTCTCGAAGACGTTGACGGCATAGTCGATGCGCGCCGTCTCTGGGTCGACGATCGGCGAGGCGCGGACGATCAGCCAGCGCTCCTCCCCAGTCGCGCGGACGACGTTCTGCACGAGCAACGGCTCGGGGTGCTCACCCAGGAACAGTCGCCTCGCGGGCATCGACTCCAGATCTAGCTCACGGCCATCCTCGGTCAGGACGCGAAAGCGGGACATGATCGCTCCCGGGGCCGCACCCGTCAGCTCGGCCGGCGTGGGAAACCCCAACAGATCCGCGGCGGCCTGGTTGGCGAAGATCGTACGGCCGTTGCGATCGATCACCGTGATCGCCTCGGCGACGCTGGTGAGGATCGTCTCCAGGCGCTGCTCGACACGACGCAGCGCTGAGAACAGGCGGGCGTTGTCGATCGCCAGCGCGGCCCGCCGCGCGAGCTCACCGGCGAGCTCGAGGTCGGCCTGACCGTAGGGCCGCTCCGCCTGGCCGAACGGCTTGCTCGGCTCGAGTCGCAGCACAGAGATCGCGCCGAGCGTTCGACCTCGCGCCTGCAGCGGCACCACGACCGCCGAGCGATAGTGGTTGCCGATCATGAACTCCGCGTGGCTATCGTCCTCCGCGAACGTCCTCAAGGAACTGTGGGGCATCTCCGCGAGCAGCTCCGGGGATCCGCTGCGAATCACGCGCGCGACGGGGTGCTCACCGTCCGGATCCAGCGGCGAGCGCGCGCGCAGCGCTTCGAGCCCGTGGGCGATCTCCGCGTCCGCCGCGACGACGGCGACGTCGTTGATCGTGCCCTGCTCGTCGAGCAGGTCGATCACGCAGAGATCGGCCAGCCGCGGCACGGTCAGCTTCGCGACCTCGTGCATCGTCGTCCGGGGATCCAGCGAGCCCGCCAGCGCCGCGCCGGCCTCCACCAGCAACTCGACCGCGTCCATTCGTCCCGGCTGCTCGGCGGCGCCGCCGGTGTCCGACTCCACGGGATTACCTAGCGTTGGTCGATCAGCTGCATGGCGAGCACGGCAGCTGAGCCTACCGGCGCGATGTTGTGATCGTCAATCAGCCTCTCGACCACCGCGCCCAGCTCGCCGAGCGCCGCATCGGCCGCCGTCCCCTCGCTGGTCCGGTCGATCGGCAGCGGCCCGACGCGGAGCTCCACACGGCGCGGCTCGACGGCGATCCCGACGCCGAGCTGGCTGCCGATGATCGTCCGGAAGGCCTCGGCGGCGATCACATCCGCGACCAACTGCACGTCGGCGAGACGGTCGGTCGAGAAGTTGGCGCGCGCCGCCAGGGCGCAGACGAGTCGGGGCAGGACCGTCCGCGCGAGGCGGTCGGGGGAGATCGCGATCGTGGCGGCGGCGATCAGCTTGGGTCGCTCGTCCGGCGGGCCGATCGCCGGGAGTAGCTCGAGCCAGGGGGACGCTTCGGCCTGGATCCCCCTTCCGCGATCGGGCAGCCGGCTCCCAGGAGTGGCGAACTCCATGCACACCTCGGTTCCACTCCCACCCCCGGCCGGCCGACGCAGCTCGACCTCGTCGGACAGCGCCCGGATCACCGGGAGCCCGAGCTTCAGACCTTCATCCTCGGCGATCATCTCAGCTATCCCAGTTCCCGGTCGAACGTCCTCGTCGAGCTCCTCCCGCCCGGGAGGGCGCGCGGCCGGCGCACCCGCGATGTGCGTCTCCTCGCGGGGCTCGATGCCGATCCCAGTGTCCCGCACCACCACCGCGACGCGACCCTCGACGGGCAGACGAACGTCGACTTCGAGCGGCCCCTCGCCTCCCTCGTAAGCGTGCAGCACCGCGTTGTTACAGGCCTCGGTGACGGCCGTCCTGATGTCGTCGAGCTGCTCGGCGTCGAGGCCGATCGCCTCGGCCACGCCGACGATCACCGCGCGTACGAGGGCGACGTTCTCGGGACGGTTGCTCAGTTTCAGGCGGACATTGGGCTCGTTGGTCGACATTTGATCGATTGCCACGAGCGAGCTCGACCCCGCGCGTCTGCCTACGCGCCGCGCCGCCGTCCCGTGACCCGTGATCCTACGGTGCCTCTGTCTGGGCGTGAGTGAGGACGCGCAACTGCTCGAGCGAACGGCGCAGCAGGCGCGAGACCTGCATCTGGGAGATGCCGACGCGCCGGCCGATCTCGGCCTGGCTGAGCTCCTCGATGAAGCGCAGGCGCACGATCGCCCGCTCGCGCGGCGGTAGGTGCTTCAGCGCGGTGGCGACGGTCGCGTTGAGCTCGACCAGCGCGTAATGCTCGTCCTCGGATCCCAGCGCATCGAGGTAGGTCATGCCTTCGTCGCCGTCGGCGGAGCCGGCCGGCGCATCCAGCGGCAGCGCTTCGTAGGCCTGCCCCGCCTGCAGCGCTTCGAGCACCTTCTCCGTGTCGAGCTCGAGATACACAGCAAGCTCGTGCACCGTCGGCGCGCGCCCGTGCTGCTTGGCGAGCTCGTCCTGGGCGCCTCCGACCTTCAGCGCCTGTTCCTGCAGCTCGCGCGGCACATGGATTCCCCAGCTGGAGTCGCGGAAGTAGCGTCGCAGCTCGCCCAGGATCGTCGGCACGGCGAACGACGCGAAGGCGGCTCCCTGCTCCGGGTCAAAGCGCTCCAGCGCCTTGAGCAGACCGAGCGAGGCAACCTGCATCAGGTCCTCGAACGGCTCGGAGGTGTGGGCATAGCGGCGGGCGAGGCTGCGCGCCAGGGGCATGAAGCGCCGCACCAGCAGCTCGCGTGCCCGCGGGTCGCGATCTCGGTGCCAGCGCAGCAGCGGCTCGTGGGGCTCGCAGTGCTGCTCCAGCACATCGCGCCGTGGGGAGATGACTACAGAGGTAGTGCTCACCTCATGTCCTCCTTCCGTCTGTCGGGAGATGGTGCTCAGAGGACACACTTACCCAGGGAGGTCCGGTGGGAAACGTCAGCCGTCCAGCAGGCGCTTGCGCGCCTCGGCGATCTCCAGCTCGGCCTCCTCGCGCGAGTGCCAGCCGTCGATCGTCACGCTCTTGCCCTCGAGGTCCTTGTAGATCGAGAAGAACTGCTCGATCTCCTGACGCAGCAGCACGGGCAGGTCGTCGAGCTCCTGGTACTCGTTCCAGTAGGGATCGGCGAGCGGGACGCAGATGATCTTGTCGTCGATCCCCTTCTCGTCGCGCATCATGAACATCCCGACCGGCTTGACCGGGATCAGGCAGCCCGCGAAGGTCGGCTCGTACAGGCACACGAGCGCGTCGAGGGGGTCGCCGTCCTGGCCGAGCGTGCCGCGCAGGTAGCCGTAGTCGGTCGGATAGGTCGCGGCGCTCATCAGCAGCCGGTCGAACTTGATCCCGCCGAGCTCGGGGTCGTACTCGTACTTGTTGCGCACGCCCTTCGGGATCTCGACGACGCAGACGAGGGCGTCGGGTGGAGTTTTTTCGGACATCGAGCCGGGTAACTTACATGCTTGTCAGATGACACCGACAGCCAGAGCGCGGTGGCGGGATGAGGGCCGCGGCCAGGTGAAGCGCGGCCAGGCGACGAAGCGCGGCCCGGGCGAAGCTCACTTGCGCGCGTCGACGGCGCGCTGAAGCTGTTCCTTGTTCATCTCCGAGCGGCCCTCGATTTTGAGCTTGCGGGCCTCCTGGTAGAGCTGCTCGCGGGTACGGCCCCGTGGGCCGGGGTGCCCTGAACGCAGACCGCCGCGCCGGCCGGAGGAGATGTCGTTCGTCGAGGAGCGGGATTTCGTTTTCGATTCCCCGCTGCGGGCGCGCTCCTTGTTGACCGTCCGCGCCGCGATCTCCTCGGCGCGCTTGGTCGAGACGCCCTGTTCTTGCTCGCTCTGCTTGATGTGCTTGTACTGGCGCTCGCGCTTGCTGCCTTTTTTTACTCCACGTGGCGGCATCTCAGAACCTCCTTTGCCCGGTTGGTTCTCCGCGGCGGCGTTTTTCTCCGCGCCCTTGCCCGCGTTCTGCTTCTTTGTCGCCGTGTTCGCTTTCGCCGCGCTCGCCGCGGCCTTGGCCGAGGTTCTACCCGCCGCGGGCGGAGATCCAAACTCCCCCGCATCCGACGGCGAGGCCGACGAGAGATCGGGCAACTCCTGCTTGGATACGAGCAGCGGCGCGAACAGGTCGCCGTCGCGCTCGACGCGCTGCAGCAGCTCCTCGGGCTCGGCGCTGAGACGGGGCTCGCCGCGCCTGGCGCGCAGGGCGCTCTCGACCTCTTCCCAGTCCAGCGGCGTCGAGATCGTGGGGCGCTCGCGGGCACGCAGCGAATAGACGCAGACGGTCGTCTTGTGCTCGTCGTTCTGGCTCCAGTCGACCAGCACCCGTCCCGGGCGCAGCTGCTTTGCCATGCGCGCGACGACCTGGCGCGGGTGGCGCTTCTGCAGCAGCTCCGCGACCGCGCGCGCGAAGGGCTTGGTCTGCTCGTAGTCCACGGGCGTGTTGAGCGGCGCGTATACCTGCAGGCCCTTCGAGCCAGAGGTCTTGACGAATGTCGCCAACCCGAAGGAGTCGAAGATCTCCCTGATCCAGAGCGCCACCCGGCAGCAGGCGCGCAGTCCCGCCGGGGCGCCGGGGTCGAGGTCGAACACGATTGCCGTCGGGCGCTCCATCAGCTCGGCCTGGGAGAGGCTCGTGTGCAGCTCGATGTCGGCGAGGTTCGCGGCCCAGATCAGCGTCGGCAGGTCTTCGGCCAGGCAGTAGTCGATCGTGCCCCGCCCTCGCTCGCTCGCGATCGGCGCCGTCTGCACCCAATCCGGTCGATGCGGCGGGCAGCGCTTCTCGTAGAAGTACTCCCCCTCGACGCCGTCGGGGTAGCGCTTGAGCGTCAGCGGCCGGCCCGCGAGATGGGGCAGCAGCACGGGCGCGACGGCGGCATAGTAGTCGATCAGATCGCCCTTCGTGAAGCCCGCCCGCGGGTACATGAGCTTCTCGCGGTTGGTCAGCTTCAGGGTGCGGCCCTCGACCTCGATCTCGACGGAGCGCTTGTTCTCCTTCACGATCTCATAGGGTTGCTCGTGCGGGCGATGCTCGCCGCCGCCGCGCGTGGATCCCTGTTGTTTCCCGCGTTTTTGTGTGGGCTCTTCGCCGGTCTTGCCGTCCCGCTCGTCATGTGCCGCGAGGGGAACCTCCAGTCGCACATCCTCGGCCGACTTGTCCTCGCGTAGGCCCTTGTAGACGGAGTGGCGCAGGATGCGATCCCGCGTCCACTGACGAAACTCGATCTCGGCGACGAGCTCGGGCTCGACGAAGTGGGCTTCTCGCGGGGGCTGGGTTCCCGAGAAGGGGCTCGAGGTCCGCGCGCGCGCCTCGAGCTCCGCGCCCAGGCGCTCGAGCTCCTGCTCGTCGAAGCCCGTGCCGACGCGGCCGGCGTAGCGCAGGAGCAGCGCCTCGGAAGCGCGGCGGCGTCGGCCCTTGCCGTCGCGGGTCAGCTTGTCCTCGTCGCCGTCCCGGGTGCCGGGCTCGTAGTAGCCGACCAGCAGCGCCCCGAGCCGCCCCGCACGAGCGCCCTTGCCCGCCAGCCAGCCCCCGATCACGAGCTCCTGGCGGTTGAGGTGCTTGACCTTCAGCCACTCGTCCGTGCGCCGGCCGGGCCGGTAGGGGGAGTCCAGGCGCTTGGCGACGACGCCCTCCAGGTGCTGCTCCGCCGCTGCCGCCAGCAGCTCGCGTCCCTCGCCGGCGTGATAGGCCGGCGTCTGCCAGGCGGGCCCCCGCAGCTCGAGCTCCTCCAGCAGCGCGCGGCGCTCGCGGTAGGGCAGCTCGATCGTGGAACGCCCGTCGAGGTAGAGCAGGTCGAAGATCACATAGCTGACGGGCTCTTCCTGCGCGAGCCGGCGGACGGCGCTCGGCGAGGCGACATGCATCCGCCGCTGCAGGCGCTCGAAGCTCGGACGCCCCTGCTCGTCGAAGGAGACGATCTCCCCGTCGAGCACGGCCTCACGGGAGCCGAGCTGCGGGCCGAGAGCGCGCAGCTCGGGGTAGCGGGCGCTGACGTCGTTCAGGTTGCGGCTCTCGATTCGCAGCTCTCCCGGTCGCCAGTAGGCGATCGCGCGCACGCCGTCCCACTTGATCTCAAACGCCCAGCTCGCGTTGTCGGCGGGGAGGCGTCCGGCGCGCGCGAACATTGGCACGAGCTGCTCGGGCATCGGCTCCCATTCGTCGTCGAGTGGGGGGTCCATGCGGTGGATCATCCAGTTCTTGCCCTTCGTCTGAAAAAGCGCGTACTTGCCCCGCACGCGCTCGCCGTGGAAGGTGACGATCACCTCATCCTCGCGGAACTTGTGGCAGTCGTAGGTGCCCGCGTCCCAGATCCGCACGCTGCCCGCGCCGTAGCTGCCGGTCGGGATCTCGCCGGCGAAGTCGATGTAGTCGAGCGGATGATCCTCGACGTGGACCGCGAGACGGTTGCGCTTCGGATCGTCGGGGATTCCCTTCGGGACCGCCCAGGAGACGAGCACGCCGTCGCGCTGCAGGCGCAGATCCCAGTGCAGGCTGCGCGCGTGGTGCTCCTGGATGACGAAGCGCGATCCATGCTCCGCTTCGCCCTTGCGTCCCGCTGGCTCCGGTGTCTCAGGGAAGCTACGTTTGGCGTTGTACTCGTGCAGAGGCGACGTGGTGGCGACCGCCTCTCTCAGCGCTCGTCGCCGAGCTCACTGCTTCGCTCGTGGTCTGACTCTGCATCCTCTCGCGCGGCGCCATCCTCCTCGGGCAACCCTTGATCGTGGAGGATCGTATGGGCGGATTGCTGGTCGCCGTGGGAGGCGTGTTCGATCAGCGCGCGCTCTGACTCCTCGAAGCCCTCGGCGACGCCCCCGCCGGCCTCCGTCACCGGGAGTTGGGCTGGGTCGAGATCCTCCTCGCCGGTCATGCCGCCGATTCCCGCGGCTTCCGCCGCTGCGGCGGCGGCCTCTTCTCGCTCGAATCTTGGCGTGCTGGCCATCGGCTCTCCTCGCTCCTTCCTGCTCAGTGGCTCTGACGATCAGCTTGCAGGAAGTCTCTCAAGAGGGCGCGCCCGCCGCCCGACACCGGCTTGGCGTGCGCGAACAGCAGGGTGTCGAAGTCCTCCTGCTCGAGTATCCGTCGCAGGTTCCTGGCCAGTCCCGCCCGCACCTGCTCGGGATCGTCGCCGAGAAGTCCGTCGGGCATGAACGCGAGCGCGCCGTCCGCGTCGCGCGTGAGTCCGTCACCGAAGGCCAGCGCGCCGCCGGCGGCGTCGATCTGCAGCGCCGTCTCCTCGGCGCAGATCGATCCCAGCTCGAGCGCCCGCACGTCGTCCGCGAGCTGCTCTCCGAAGGAGAAGCCCTGCACAGGATGCTCGCCGGCGAAGTGCGAGAGGGCCGCCTCATGACAGAGCACCGGGCAGCCGAAGCGCTTGGCGTAGCGTGCGCTGTCGCGATAGTGAAGACGGTTGCTCAACACGATCCGCTGCGGCGTCGCGAGCTCGGCGACCGCGTTCAAGCCGTCCTCCGGAACCATCGGGTCGATCAGCGTTCCCGAGGGGAGCACAAAGCTGCTGTGAACCCTGCGGCCGATGGTCTCGCGGAAGGCTTCCCACTGGACGATTCCCGGTACGAGCTCCTCGATCACATGGCTCTATATGCCCTGGGTGAGGAATAGCTAATCATGGGCAATCGACCTTGCGCGCTCATCGTGCGACGAGGGATCAGCCCTGACGAGCGGGTGCCTTCTTGCTTGCGGAACGGGAGCCTGCGCGGGGTTTTTTCGCTTTCGCGCCGGTCCCGGAGTCAGTCTTTGCTCGCGCTTTGCCTCCCTGGCCCGTCCCCTGCGCCCGGATCCGCGCGAGGCTCTCCTCGAGCGCGCCCATCAGATCGGGAGCCGTCGTGGTGGCGGGCTCCTTTTCGGGTGCGGGGGGCGCGGCGATCTTCTTACCCTGCTGCTTGCGTTTGATGATCCGCTTCAGATGCGCGCGGTGCTCGTCGCGATAGAGCGTCGGGTCGAACTCGACGCTGAGCTCCTCGATCACGGCGACGGCGGAGTCGACCTGCTCGCGTGTGGGCTCGGTGCCCTCGATCTCCGCAGCGATCTCCTCGGTGCAGCGGACTTCGTCTGCGAACAGCATCGTCGTCAGGGTGAGCGCGTCGTCGCGGACGCGAATGCAGACCAGGCGCTCCTTCGCGCGCAGCACGAAGCGCCCGAGCGCCGCCTTGCCGGAGTCCGCCATCGTCTCGCTCAGCAGCGCGTAGGCGCGTGCGGCGCCCTCGTCGGGGGGCACGAGCAGGTAGGAGCGGTCGAAGTAGACCGGATCGATTTCTGCGACCTCGACAAAACGCTCGATATCGATCGTGCGGCTCTGGCGAGGGGCGGCCGCCCGCAGGTCCTCGTCGGAGAGCAGCACCCACTCCCCGCTCTCGAGCTCGTAGCCTCGCGCGATCTCGGGCCACGGCACGGGCTGCTCCTCGGCGGCGCAGACTCTGCGCGTCTCGATCGGTGAGCAGTCCGGCGCGTGCAGCAGCTGGAAGTGGATGTCGCGATCGCGCGTCGCGCTGAACAGCGCGACCGGCACGTTGACGAGCCCGAAGCTGAGCGAGCCGGCCCACAGTGGTTTGGCCATCAGCGCGCGCTCCCCGCGGGCTTGCCGGCCGGCGATCGTGATTTTTTGGCCTTCGCCTTCGCCTTTTTGGCCTTCGCCTTCGCTTTCGTGCGCGCGGGACTGCCGCCGCCCTGGCGCTCGAGGCTGGCCTGCAGCGCTCCGAGCAGGTCGTCCTCGGGTGCGATCTCCTCGGCCTCGGGCGCGTCGATCGTCTCGCCGCGTGCCTTGCGCTCAATCAGCTCCAGCAACGCCGCGCGATAGGTGTCCTCGTAGTCCTCGGGCTGGAAGCTCGCGCTGAGCTGTTCGACCAAGGCCCCGGCGGCAGAGACCTCGAGCTTCGAAGGCTTGCGCTGCGGCGCCGGGATCTCGAGGTCAGCGACGGGGACGAGCTCGTCGGCGAAGCGCATCGTGTGTAGCGCGATCACATCCGCAAGCGCGCGCAGCGCGATCAGATGAGCCTTGTTGTGGAACACGAAGCGGCCGATCCCGATCCGATCGGAGCGCTTCAGCGCCGCGTGTAGGAGCAGGTAGGCCTCGTCGCCGAGCTTGCCGGGGCCGAGGTTGTAGGCGCGGTCGTAGTAGACCGGGTCGATCTGCTCGCGACCGGCGAAGTGCTCGATCTCGATCATGTGCGCGCCGGGGCCGTCAGCCGTGGCGATCTCCTCCTTGGAGAGCGTCACATAGGAGCCGGAGCTGACTTCGAAGCCTTTCACGGTCTCGCCGTAGGGCACCTCCTTGCCCTCCTGCGCGCACACGCGGCGGTGTTCGATCGCGGCACCGTCGGTCGCGTGACGCTCGCGGAAGCGCACGGCCTTCGACTCGGTGGCCGAGTACAGCTTGACCGGCACTCGCACCATCCCGAAGGCGATCGTGCCGTTCCACAACGAGCGTGGCATCCCGCGAAGTCTAGGGAGCCACCGGCCGAGCGACCAGGGATGAATCTATGGTTTCACCCGCTCCTCTACGGCCCTTCATATGGCTCGCGTTCGACGACCCGGCCATCGGCGAGGCGTGCGCGGCGCGGCCTCCAGGCAAGCATGTAGAAGAGCGAGAGGACCAGGCCGACCACGCCGATGATCATCAGGATCAACCCGACCGTCGTCAGCGAGACACCGGAGACGGTGGCAGTGACGGCGTAGCGCAGAATCGCCCCGACGGCGATCAGAAATAGTGAGGTTCCAGTTGTCATATGAGCTAGCTACCCATGATCGCGGCGGCTCAATCTCCCTTCGTCGCCGGCACGTCGGCGAGCAGCTCGAGCACGGCGGCCTCGATCCGGGCGCGCGTGCGTGGGTTGGCCAGATCGGGACCATCGGGCAGGCGCTCCAGCGCGGGCGCGATCGTGACAGACGCCTGGTAGCGGTCGATCACGCGTGGATCGATGTAGGAGGCGCGGCAGACGGCGGGCGTGTTGCCCAGATAGGCGGCGACCGTCTTCACGGCGGCGTTGACCACGCGCCGGCGGGATGTGGCCGTCATGCGCTTTGCGGCTGTGCCCCTGGGCTTCGCCTCGCCCCGTTCCTCGGACTTGGTCTTACCCCGGCTCTCGGGCTTGGCCTCCTCACCGCCCCTGGGCTTGATCTCCTTCCCATCCTGTAGATCCTCCGCGCCCGTGTCTACGTTCGCGTTCGCGAGCGCGACCGCGGCGAGCACCGTGGCGTTCCACGTGCGGAAGTCCTTCGCGGTGAAGTCCCCGCCGCTGATCAGCTTGATGTAGGCGTTGACGTCCTCGGCATGCACCTCGACCCAACGCCGGCCCTCGCGGTAGGCGAGCAACTGCCCCGCGCCGCGGCGGCGCTTGAGCGCTGCGACCACCTCGAGCACGTCCGGGTCGGCGATCGCCTGCACGCGCCGCACGCCCGACTTGGCGACGTAGTCGAAGATCACCTCGCGCTCGGCGATCGAGACGTGGCGTTTGAGCATCGTGGTGAGGCCGTAGGACTCGTTGCGCTCGGCGTAGTCCTCGGAGCCGATCCGGAAGAAGCCGAGGTCGAGCAGCCGCACCGAACAGGCGAGCACACGCTCGCGCGAGAGGCCATCTGGTGTGCGGGCGCCGTCTCTGTCGCCGGACGAATTGGATGCGCGGCCTCTTCCCCGGTCTGACGTGACGGCGAGATCCTTCGCCAGGCGGCGGCGCAGGCGCGGTAGGGCCTCGCCGAAGGCGATCATCGAGTCGAACTTCAGGCGGTCGCGATGGGAGCGCCAGCGTGGGTGGTAGAGGTACTGCTTGCGCCCGGCGGCGTCGAGCCCCGTCGCCTGGAGATGGCCGCGCGAGTCCATGCAGATCCACACCTCGCGCCACGCCGGCGGGATCGCCAGCTGGGAGATCCGCTCGAGCGCCTCGGGGTCGTCGATCCGCTCCCCGGCGGGGTCTCTGTATTCAAAGCCGCGGCCGCGACGGCGGCGAGCGATCCCGGGAGCCGCGCAGTCGGATCGTCGCAGCCTCGGCATCGCCCTATCCATAGCAGCGCACCTGGGGCCAGCATCCTGGGGTAGCCCAACTGGGGTTCTGCAGCAGCGTCCTCAGCCCAGGGCAATCCATGGCAGCGGACTGGGGGAGGGTCATTTGAGATCCAGAGGGACCGTTTGACGGCGATCAAACGGGGTACACCGCATGTGGCAGCTGATCCCCGGGCGTGACGCGAGGGGATCGAAATCAACCATTGCGAAGCATCGCCCAACCGCGGGGAAATGGCCTGCGAGCGGACGTCCCGACGATTGACAGGAGGATTCAGAATGGCTGAGTTGAGTGGAAAGAGGATCGCGTTTCTCGTCGCCCAAGAGGGCGTTGAGGAAGTCGAGCTGACAAAGCCGTGGGAGGCCGTCGAAGAGGCGGGAGGATCTCCAGTGCTGATCGCCCCCGAAAGCGGCGAGGTGCAGGCCTTCAACCATCTCGACAAGGGCTCGACGTTCTCGGTCGACGAGACGCTCGCCGATGCGCGGCCGGGCGATTACGATGGCGTCGTGCTGCCGGGTGGCGTGGCAAACCCAGACCAACTGCGCACAAAGCCGGAGGCGGTGAGCTTCCTGCAGGGGCTCTTCTCCGAAGGCAAGCCCGTGGGCGTGATCTGCCACGGTCCGTGGACCCTCGTGGAGGCCGACCTCGTGCGCGATCGCAAGCTCACCTCCTGGCCGTCGCTGCAGACCGACATCCGCAATGCCGGGGGCGAATGGGTCGACGAGGAGGTCGTGACCGACGAGGGCCTGGTCTCCAGCCGCAAGCCGGACGACCTGCCGGCCTTCTGCGCGAAGATCGTCGAGGAGCTCGCCGAGGGCGTGCACGACGTCGCGCGCGCCGGGGCGACGGCAGGCGGCGCCTAGGCGGAGCGGGCGGGAGCCATGAACACCGAGCAAGCCTCGCGCGGCGCCGGCTGCGCGAGGGGTGTTTGCAGCTTCACCTTCGACGACGGACCGGACCCGACCTGGACGCCGCGCGTGCTTGCCGAGCTCGATCGCTGTGGTGTATCGGCCACGTTCTTCGTGGTCGGCGAGCGCGTGGCAGAGGACCCCGGGCCGGCGCGCGCCGCACTACAGGCGGGGCACGACATCGAGCTGCATTGCCATCGCCACGTCCGGCATACGGAGCTGAGCGAGGCGGAGCTCGAAGCCGATACGACTGCCGCGCTCGCCGAGCTCGAGCGGGCAGGGTTGGGACGGCCGCGATACTGGCGGACACCCTGGGGCGTGCGCACCGCCGCGACCGCGCGCGTCGCGGAGAGGCATGGGCTGCGGCTGGTCGATTGGACGATCGATACGCACGATTGGCGCGGCGACGGGCGCGCGGCGATGCTGGAGGCGGCCGCTGTCCTACTTCGAGACAGAGCGGTAGTGCTGATGCACGACGCCCTCGGGCCCGGGGCGCTGCGCGCGGGCGTCGAGGAGACGATCGGTCTGATCGCGCCACTCGCAGCGCTCGCGCGAGGTCGAAACCTGAGGCTGGCCGCGCTTTCTCAGGCTGACGCGTCGGGCGAGGCCGAGCATGACGCGCCCGAGATGTGCTGCACGGCGGCGCAGGGCACGGAGAGTCCCGCCTTACAGGGCACGGAGAGCCCCGTCTTGGAGGCGCAGACATGAGTGCTATCCCCTCTCCCATCTCGACGATTGCTTCCACCGCCGAGCGCGAACGCATCAGCTTCGACGAGGCGCTCGTCCGTATCTCCTCGCGCGCACACGAGCTCGATGCCGCGCCGCGCCTACCGAGCGAGAACCTCGACGATCTGCGCGCGGCCGGCATGCTGCAGCTCCCCGCCGACCGGGTCGGGACGGGGGCGGCGACGCTACGTGAGGAGATTGCCCTAGTGCGCGCCCTCGCGCGGGTCGACGCCTCGACGGCCCGGATCTTCGACGGCCATCTGAATGGCGTCGAGCGAGTGGCGCTGGGCGCTCCCGCGGGGTTGCGTGAGGCGGAGCTCGCACGCGTCGCCGCCGGAAAGCTACTGCTGGGGGTGTGGGGCGCCGACCCGGCGCCCGGGGAGGGGGAGCCGGCGCAGGTGGTTCGCGGCAGGAGCGGATCACTCGTGCTGCGGGGTGTGAAGACCTTCTGCTCGGGCGCCGGCGGTGTGCAGCGCGCACTGGTCGTCGTGCGGGAGGGCGCCGAGGCGACGCCGTCGGGCGGGCGACGTCTGGCCTACGTCGACACGAGCGAGGGCGCGGAGATCGACCGCGAGTGGTACCGCGCTTCGGGTCTGCGCTCCTCGGAGAGTCATCGCGTCGAGTTCCTCGATGCGCCGGTACTGGCGCTGCTCGGTGGTGAGAACGAGCTGGCGCGCCAGCCGTTCTTCGCCCGCGACGGGGTACGCACCGCGGCCACCTGGGCCGGGATCGCCGACGGCATCTTCGTCGCGGCGGTTAGCGCATTGGGCGAACGCGAGCCCGACGCACATCAGCTGAGCGCGCTCGGGCGGATGCGGGTCGCGCGCGAGACGATCGACCGCTGGCTGGAGCACGCAGGGTCCCGGTTGGAGGATGGGGAAGCGGCGGACGGGGAGCACCTCGACCTCGTGGATCCCGCCGGATTGGCCACTGCATGCCGCGCCGCGATCATTGCTGGCGCCTGCACGATCGCCGATGAGGCCGCGCAGGCATGCGGGTCGCGGGCCCTGATCGCCGGCGGTGAGCTCGATCGCGGCAGGCGCGATCTCGACCTGTTCGTGCTCCAGCACCGTCTCGACCCGCAGCTGGCGAAGCTCGGTCGCTCCACGCTCGACGGGGCTTCAGGGCCGCGATGAACCCGCTCGCCGAGACCGGGGCCTGTGACGTTTCCGGGAGCGCCGGGAGCTTCTCTGCGCGCGAGGCGCCGGGCAGGCGAGCGCCGCGCGCGAGCGCCGAGAGCTTCGAGCGGCTGTACGCGGCCAGCTCGGATCCGTGGCGGTATGACTCGAGCGAGTACGAGCGCGGCAAGTACGCGGCGACGCTCGCGGCGCTCGATGGCCGTGCCTTTGGGCGTGTCCTGGAGGTCGGCTGCTCAATTGGCGCCTTCACCGAGCTGCTCGTCGACCGCTGCGCGGCACTGACCGCGCTCGACTTCTCCGCGCGCGCGCTCGGCCTGGCGCGCGCGCGGCTGCACGGACGAGCGAACGTGGAGGTCGTGGAGGCCTCCTTCCCCGAGCAGGCGCCGGCGGGGAACTGGGATCTGGTCGTGTGCTCCGAGGTCCTCTACTACCTCGATCGCGCGGCGCTGGAGCGAGCCGTGGAATGGCTGCGCGAGCAGCTGTCGGCAGGCGCGACGGTGCTCGCGGTCGACTGGCGCGGCCCCACGAGGACCGAGCCCCACGACGGCGACGAAGTCCACGATCTGCTGCGCGAGCGGCTGGCCCGCTGGCACGCGCTGGAGGGCCGCCGGCCCGGCTATCGCCTCGACCGCTTCGACGGCGATGGCGGCTGAGCGGATCGTGATCGTCGGCGCCGGCCCGGCGGGGTTCGCGACCGCGCGCTCCTATCGCGAGAGCGGCGGGCGCGGCACGGTTGCCATCGTGGGGGAGGAGCCGCTGTTGCCCTACGAACGCCCGCCCCTGACCAAGCAGTTTCTGCGCGGCGAGCTGGAGGAGGAGAAGCTGCCAATCGAGCGCGCGGAGTGGTTCGAGCGCCACGGCGTCGATCTGTATCTCGGGATCCCCGTCACGGCGATCGAGCCGTCGCGTGGAGCGTCCGAGTCGAGAACGGTCGTGCTCGAGGACGGGCGAGAGTTGGCGGCCGACGCGGTCGTGCTGGCGACCGGCTCGGAGCCGATCCGACCGCCGATCCCAGGGGCAGAGCGCGAGGACGTGCTGACGATGCGCCGGCTCGCGGACTCGCTTGCGATCGCCACGCGGGCACGCACGGGCGGCGAGGCGATCGTGATCGGCTCGGGCTTCATCGGCTGTGAGATCGCCGGTTCGCTGGCCGCGCTCGGTGTGCCGAGCACGGTCGTCAGTGAAGAGCGCCTACCACAGGAGGACCGCCTCGGCGCCGAGGCGGCCGAGCGCATCGCCGGCTGGTTGCGGGACGCCGGCGTCCCGCTGATCGGCGGGGCGTCCGTCTCCGCGATTGAGGATGATGCGCGCGCCGCTGTACTGGACGACGGCCGGCGGCTGCGGGGAGCCTGTGTGGTGCTCGCGACCGGCGTGCGTCCGCGCGGCGAGCTGGCCGATCCAGCTGGCCTGCACCGGGAGAGCGGCGCGATCTTGGTCGCCTCCACGATGCGCAGTTCCGATCCGGCGATCCTCGCCGTCGGAGATGTCGCGCTGGCCCACAACTCCGCCGCCGGCCGGGCGATCCGGGTCGAACACTGGGGCGACGCGCTCGGCCACGGCAAGGTCGCGGGTCGCACGTTGGCGGGCCTGCCGACTCATTGGGACGAGGTTCCTGGTTTCTGGTCGACGATCGGCAAGCGCACGCTGAAGTACGCCGCCTGGGGAGATGGCTACGACGAGGTGCGGCTCGTCGAGCACGACGGCGGGGCGTTCACGATCTGGTACGCCCGCGACGGCGCCACGGTCGGCGTGCTCGCGCACAACCGCGACGAGGATTACGAACACGGGCGCCAGCGCGTCGCCGCGGGAGACCCGCTGCCATGAGGGCCAAGACGGAAGTGAGCGGCTCGGCGCTCCCAGCTCCCGATCCTCGCTTGGAGATGGTCGTCGTCGTGCCTGCGCGCGACGAGGAGGAGCGCATCGGCGCCTGCCTGTGCGCGCTTGCCGAGCAGGGCGGCGTCGCCCACGATGCCTACGAGGTCGTGCTCGTGCTCGACGGCTGCCGCGATGGGACTCGCGAGCGCGCGCTCGATGTCGCTGCGAGCCACCCGCAGCTGCGGTTGCGCCTGCTCGAGCTGGAGCTTCCGCGCGGCGTGGGCAGGGCCCGGCGGCTGGGCATGGACCTCGCGTGCGAGCGTCTGCTTGCGGTCAACCGCCCGCTCGGCCTGATCGCGAGCACGGACGCCGACAGCATCGTCGCCGGAGATTGGCTCGAGGCACAACGCGCGCTGGTGGCCGCCGGCGCGAGCGCGATCGGAGGCCTGATCGAGCTCGATCCCGTCGAGGCGGGCGAGCTCTCCCGGGAGGCGCTGCAGCGTCGCGGTGCCGAGGCTGTCCGGCGCCTGCGGCATGTGCGGGAGAGAGGTATACCTTGGAACGATCAGATCGCCGAGCACCACCAGTTCAGCGGCGCCTCGCTGGCGCTCACCGCAGCCGCCTACCAGCAATGCGGAGGGCTGCCGGTGTCCGCGGCGCTGGAGGACGAGGCGCTGGAGCGCGAGCTCTCCAATCACGGCATCCCGATCCACCGCAGCCGCGCGGTCCGCGTGAGCACCTCCGCCCGCACCGAGGGCCGCGCTCCGAGGGGTCTGGCGCACGATCTGACCGTGACCGACTGGCGTGCGCGGCGCAGCTTCCAGGCCGGACAGTTTCCCTTGGAGCGACTGCTCGCCGCCAAGCGCGAGTCGATCGCCGTCGTGCTGCCGGCGCGCGAGGTCGCGGCGACGATCGGTCCGATCGCGCAGTGCGTGGCCGAGTTACAGGGCGCCGGGCTGATCGACGAGGCGCTCGTGGTCGACTCTGCCTCATCTGACGGAACCGCCGAGATCGCCGCCGCCGCCGGCCTGCGGGTTGTGCAGGAGGATGAGCTGATGCCCGAGCAAGGCCCCGCGCAGGGCAAGGGCGATGCGATGTGGCGCGCGCTTTCGGTGCTGGGGAGCGACGTGGTCGCATACCTCGACGCCGACACCGCCAACTTCGACGCCGGCTTTGTCCTGGGCCTGTTGGGGCCGTTGATCTGCGAGCCGGAGATCCAGTTCGTGAAGGGCTGCTTCGAGCGCCCGTTTCGCGACCGATCCGGATCCGGGCCGGAATCGGGATCGATTCCCCGCGCAGGTCAGGGCGGCCGCGTGACCGAGCTGACGGCGCGCCCCCTGCTGAACCTGCACGCGCCCGAGCTCGCGGTCTTCGACCAGCCGCTCGCGGGCGAGATGGCTGCGCGTCGCGAGCTGCTCGTGCGGCTGCCGTTCAGCGTCGGCTACGGCGTGGAGATCGCGATGCTGATCGACGCCTGGCGCGCCGTCGGCCTCGACGGCCTCGCCCAGGTCGACCTCGGCGTGCGCCAGAACGCCCACCAGCCGCTGCGCGAGCTCTCGGCGATGGCCTATGCGGTGCTCGTCGCCGCCTCCACCCGCTTTCTCGGCCCCGAGTTCGCCGACACGCACGCCTCCGGTTCGATCGCGCTGCCGCCGCAGGGCCTCGGCGAGCCGATGGAGATGCGCCGGGTGCCGATCGAGGAGCGTCCGCCGCTCGGCGCGTACCTGCACAGGCAGCCGCCTGCGCCAGTATTCGGCGGCGGCTAGAGCTGAGCCCGGCTTTCGTTCCGGTTAGGAGATCCGCTGAGTCGAGAGCAGGCTATTTGTCATCGCCGTCGAGCACGCCCTTGACCTTCTCGGCGGCCTTGTCGACTTTGTCCTTGAGCGACGCCTTGGCCTGGTCGCCTTTGCCCTCGTTCTTCAGGCCCTCGTCGCCGGTGAGGCTGCCGGCAGCCTCCTTGAGACGGCCCTTGCCCTCGTCTGCGTACTTGTCGCTCATCGCGGTTCCCTTCAATTGACATTGCCAGCTCTTCGCTCGACTGCATCCTTCGAGCGCGAGGCTCCCTGGAAGAGGGCTACCCACCCTGCGCGCTCGTAACCCTCACGGCGGCAACTGGACCATCGCGACCCCCGCACTCTTGGCGACCCAGCCGGCGATCAGCGAGCGCCGGCGGGCGGCTGGGTCCCGACGCCGTCGCCAGTGAGCCGGGTCAACTCGCGCAGCAGCCCGTCCATGCCTGCGATCTCATACGCCTCGCGCTGGCGTCCAGCGCCCCCTCCGCGCGAGAGCAGGGCCAGCAGCCCGGCGAGCTCCTCCGCGCAGTCGAGCTCCCCGGCGTAGCGGCGCGCGATCGCAAGCGCCGCCTCGAGCAGCTCGCCGACGGGCCGCAGTCGCCCCTCGGCGTCCGGCAGACGCGCGTGGACGCCGAAGCGCGCCGCGCGGAACGAGCCCTCCTCGAGCACCTCGGCCGGCGGGTCGGGCTCAGGCTCGGCCTTCGCGGCGTGGCGAGCGAGGCAGTGCACGAGCGCGACCAGGCCGGCGGTGTCGCGCAGCGAGACCTGGGCGTCGAGCGCGCGGATCTCGACGGTGCCCAGGCGCGGGTGCGGGCGCAGCTTCCACCAGAACCACGTGTAGTCGGGCACGTCCGCGGCCCGCGCGAGCAGCCGCGCCATCGCGCGGAAGTCGGAGAAGTCACGCATCGCGCGCGGTACTCCCGAGCGTGGCCAGCCTCGAATCGTCACCTCGCGCGCGGAGGCGAGGCCCGTGTCGCGACCATGGCGGAAGGGCGAGCTCGCGGCGAGCGCCTGCAGCAGCGGCAGGTGGCGGCGCAGGCCGTTGAAGGCGCGGATCGCGGTCTCTGAGTCGGGCATGCCGACGTGGATGTGCAGCCCGCCGATGGGGGTCGCGACCGCGTCGCCGAGCAGGTCATGGATCCGCTCGTAGCGCTCCCTGTCGGTGATCTCGGCCTCGCCCTCGCTCGCCGACGGATGAGTACCCGAGCCGAGCAGGCCGGCGCCCGTCGCGACGACCGCGTGGCGCAGACCGTCGAGCATGCCGATCGCCTCGCCGGCGCTGGCGCAGATGTCGGTGATCAGCTCGACCTGGCAGGCATGCAGCTCCCGTTCGACCTTCCCGGCGACCTGCCCGAGCCCCTCGACCCGTTCCAGTACGGCCGCCGAGGAATTGACCTGGCGTCCGGTGACCGGATCGACGAGGAACAGCTCCTCCTCGACGCCGACGGAGAACGGTCGCTCCGAGCCGAAGACGTCCTCCATCTCCTCATTCGGGCCCATCTCAGGGGTCTTCCCGGCTCAGCTCGCGATGAAACCCGAGTGTCTTCGCTGCTTATCCGTGAAACAGGCCGTCTTTGCCCACAGTGCTTTCGGCCGTCAATCGGCGTCGGGTCGGCGGCTCTGACGAGATGAACTTTCGTATTGCGAACGCCTTCGGTGTGCGTACAACACGAGCCAAATCGGCATCGTCGCGCACCAGACAATCCACTCTGCCGTTTTGCTTCCCCCAAAGGCGATGCTCGCGACGAGCCAAGCGCAGCCAGTAGCCGTCACCATCGACCAGATTACGATGCCAACCGCGCCTATAGCGCGCTCCATCCAGCTAGGTCCGGCCATCGGCACTAAGAAGGTCTTTCAAAATGGAGGGGTTGTGGGGTTTGGTCTTGAATCTTTGGGGTGTGTCCCCGAGGATTGGAGGTCGTGGAGGTGCCTTCTCGCTTTGAGATAAGTGATGAGCTGTGGGCCGAGGTTCAGCCGTTGATCCCGGTGCGCCGGCGCCGGCGCCAGCATCCTGGTCGTAAGGCGATCGATGACCGGCTCGTGCTCAACGGGATCCTGCACGTGCTGCATACCGGGATCGCCTGGGAGGATCTCCCGCGCGAGTACGGCTATGGGTCCGGGGTGACGTGCTGGCGGCGGCTGCGGACGTGGCAGAAGGCCGGCGTGTGGGACGCGCTGCACCATAAGCTGCTCGTGAAGCTGAACGCGGCGGGAAAGATCGACTGGTCACGCGCCTCGGTTGACGCGAGCCATATCCGTGCTCTTTTGGGGGGCTCCTGACGGGGCCATCCCCGGTAGATCGTGCCCGCACGGGCTCGAAGCATCATCTGCTTGTCGACGCGAGCGGGATCCCGTTAGCGGTGTCGCTGACTGGCGGGAACCGCAATGACGTGACCCAGCTGCTGCCGCTGATCGAAGATCTCCACCGTCGGCCTGTGCCCGGCAAGGTCGGCCGGCCACGCCAGAAGCCCGACCGTGTTCTCGCGGACCGTGGCTATGACCACGACAAGCACCGCCAGCTACTGCGCGCGCTCGGGATCACACCAGTGATCGCTCGCCGCGGAACAGCGAACGGCTCCGGCCTCGGCCGACAGCGCTGGGTCGTCGAGCGTGGCTTCGCGCACCTACACAACTTTCGCCGCCTGCGGATCCGCTACGAGCGCGACCCCGACATACACACCGCATTCCTAACACTCGCCTGCTCAATCCTCTGCTGGCGACGCCTACAACCATTTTGAAAGACCTTCTAAAACGCTAGTGGCACTATGGGAGCACCAAGTGAATAACGTTGCAGGAACCAGGATCGGATCCTTCGAGACCTCCGCCAGTAAGCTTGTTCGCACATTCGTTCGAGAATTTAAAGATTGATACCACCTTGAAAGCTTTTCCAAATATATCGAGAAGGTTTCCTACGGATGCCTCGAGCAAGCTTTTCGCTAAAAATGAACTTTTCCCCCGCATGTAAATATTCCCCCCCCCATTTCAGGAGTGTGTCAAACAATTCGCCATTGGGATCCAAGTTATTGATGGGATCATCTCCCACAAACGCAAACCGATCCGCTTGCGTTAGGCCTTCGGCTTGGTTGATCGGATCCTGCTGAGTCCATTGACCACCCGCAGGATTGTGTCTCCGTCGGCGTCGTACGTGGGCTCGCCGGCGATGCCGGGTTCGCTGGGGGACGGCCTTGAGGTTCGTTAGGGTTTGCAGGTCGGGGGTGTCGACGCTGACTTTTTTGCCGCCTTCTTCGCCTTCGAAGGTGTAGGAGAGCGAGTAGTCCTCGAGCGTCGAGCTCGGCGAGACGCTGCTCGCGCAGGTCTGTTCGGGGTCGATTTGAACGCGCGCAGGCTCGTCAGACGTCCCGCGGGGTCGGTCTTGTAGCACTGCAGGATCCCGTTGGGGGCTCGTAGTCGAGCGAAAGCCGCCCCGCGGCGCGCAGGTCGGGATCGTCGACTTCCCAATCTGGGCGTGCTCGCCAGGGACTTTGCTCGGTCAGCAAGCGCCTCAGCTGCGAATCGTTCATGATCCCACGCTAGCAAAATACTATACTTTTTTGCACGAATTACATCAAAATAATATATCTTTTTGACGAAGTACCGCACGTAATGGAGGCTGCCTGCTCCTCTCAGCGATGGCTGGCGTCCGTCAAGAGCGCCCGGACGACACCCTCAACATCGTGGTCCTCCGCCTCGAGATAGGGCTCCAGCCCGTGCTCGCGCAGCGTCTCGCTCGTGACTGGGCCGATCGAGACGATCCGCGTCTCGGGCGATAGGCCTCCGGTGTCGCCGCCGGTCGCGTCGAGGAAGAAGCGCACGGTGGAGGAGGAGGTGAAGGTGATGTAGTCGGCCGCGCGCGCCTGCTGCAGCGCCTGAGGCGTGAGCGGCTCGGGGACGGTTTCGTACAAAGCCAGCACGTCGACCTCGGCGCCACGCGCGCGCAGCGCGTCCGGGAGCACGTCGCGCGCCTCCTTCGCCCGTGCGACGAGGGCGCGCTCGACCGGGACGTCGACAAGCGCCTGCACGAGCGACTCTGCCACCGAGCGCTCGGGCACGATGTCCGCGACGAGCCCATGCTCGGCCAGCGCGCGCGCCGTACCCGGCCCGATCGCGGCTATGCGCGCGCCCGCGAAAGCGCGCGCGTCGCGAGGGGAGGGCGTGGTGGTGTGCCGGTCGCTCGGCGCCTGCGTTGTCTCTGCTGCCGCTTCGGCGAGGCGCGCGAACAGCGTGTCTACAGCGTTCGGGCTGGTGAAGCAGACGAGGTCGTAGCGCGCGAGCTCGGGCACCGGGCCTGGCAATGGCTGGGTGCGGATCACCGGTGCCTGAACGACGCTTGCCCCGAGATCTTCCAACCGCCGGGCCAGGCTGCTGGCCTGGGCGCGCGCGCGAGTGACAGCCACGGTGCGGCCGCGGAGCGGATATAGGTCTGCGTCCTCGCGCCACTCGAGCTGCCCTGCGAGCCCGGCGACAGGACCGACCACGGTGATCGCGGGCGCTTTGACGTCCTCCCGCCGAGCCACCTCGGCGATCGTCTGCAGCGTCCCCGAGACCGTGCGCTGATCGGGCAGCGTGCCGCGTTCGACGATCGCCACGGGCTCGTCGGCGGGACGCCCGGCGGCGACGAGCGACCGCGCGATCTGGGGCAGCTGGCGCACGCCCATGTAGAAGACGAGCGTGCCCGGGAAGGCGGCGAGTGCCGGCCAGTCGAGGTCCGACGACGCCTCGCCGTCGGCGTCCCCTGCACTCTGGCGAAGCCCGGTGGATGGGGCGGCGTCCCGCGCGCCGCTCGCGCTGTTGCCGTCGCCGGGCGCGCGCGTGTGTCCGGTCACGAGCGCCACCGCCGTCGCCAGCCCGCGATGGGTGACGGGGATGCCCGCGTAGGCGGCGGCGGCCACGCCGGAAGTGATGCCTGGCACGATCTCGTAGGCGATCCCGGCCTCGCGCAGCGCCAAAGCCTCCTCGCCGCCTCGCCCGAACACGAAGGGATCCCCCCCCTTCAGGCGCACGACCATCCTGCCCCCGCGGGCGCGGTCGAGGATCAGCGCCTCGGTCTGCTCCTGGGGAACGGACGGCCCCCCGCCCTCCTTGCCGACGAACAGCACCTCGGCATCCGCGCGCGCGCCGTCGAGTGCGGCCGATGGGATCAGGCGGTCGTAGAGGATCACGTCCGCGGCGGCGATCAGCTCCAGTGCGCGCGCGGTCAGCAGGCCGGGGTCGCCCGGCCCCGCGCCGACGAGATGGACGCGGCCCGGCTGACTCTCCCGAGGAAGCACATCGGCGATGTCCGTGTCACGGGGCCCGCCCTCGCGAGGTAGCTCGCCGGATGTGTTAGGCGTGCTCAACGGCTATCTCTTCTGCTGGGCGAAACGGGGATTCGCGCCGAAGGCGCTTGTCTCCCGGCTTCGGCGCAATATCTCCCCGGCGCCCGCCGCCTTCATCCGCTCCGCCACCCGCCGTCCGAGCGTCTCGGCGTCGTAGAAGCCCCCGAGCAGTTCGTCGCTCACCCAGGCCGACCCGTCGGGGAGGCCGACCCAGGCGCGCAGGTTCAGGCAGCCGCAGCCCGCGGGGACCGCGTGAGCGCCGAGCGGTGTGTGGCAGCTCGCCTCCAGCTCGTGGGCGACGGCACGCTCGGCGCGCAGGCACGCGAAGGTGTCTGCGTCGGCGATCGCGCGCACCGCCTCCTCGACACGAGCATCGCCGGCGCGTCCCTCGAGTGCGAGCGTTCCCTGCCCGGGCGCGGGTACGAAGCGCGCGGGGTCGAGCACGGCGCCGATCTCTGCCGCCTGATCCAGCCGCAGCAGCCCGGCCTGCGCGAGCACGATCGCGTCCAGATCCTCCTCCTCACCGAGTCGGCGCAGGCGCGTGTCGACGTTGCCGCCGAGCGTGACCACCCGCAGGTCCTCGCGCGCGGCCCGCAGTTGCGCAGCTCGGCGCAGGCTGCTCGTACCCACACGCGCGTTCGGGGGGAGAGACTCCAAGGCGTCAGCGCCGCAGAGCACGTCCGCGGCCGCCACTCGGGCAGGCGCACCCAACAGCATGAGTCCCTCGGCCAGATCGCCGGGAACGTCCTTCGCGGAGTGCACCGCGAGGTCGATCTCGCCGTTGCGCAGCGCGGCCTCGATCGTGTCGACCCAGCGCGACTTGTCGGCCGGCCCGATTGCGGACGGTGTCCTCGGGCTCGTCACGCCCTCGGCGCTGTCTGCGTCCTCAGCGCCCCCTACTCCGGCGGCGCCGTTGACACTGCCTGCATTATCTTCGTGGCCAGCGCCATCTCCGCTGGTCGTGATCGTGACAAGCTCGATCGCTTCCCGATCGCCGGTCGCGATCGCCAACTGTTCGGCGACGTCGCCCGCCTGCGCGAGCGCGAGCGCACTCCCGCGGGTTCCGATTCGCATCAGCCTTGGCGGCGGCGCTGGAGGTCGTGGACCTCGGCGAGCTGCGCGGGTGGGGTCCGATCCTGACTCTCCTCCTGGGCCCGGCTCGCGTCCTCGGCGACGCCGTCCTCACGCAGGCCGAACAGCTCGCGCACGAGCTCGAGGCTCGCGTGGCCGCGCTCCTGCGAGAAGCTGCGCAGACGGATCGTCGGCTCATGCAGCAGCCGGCTCATGACTGCGCGCGCGACCGCCTCGATGCGGGCGAGGTCGCGCGGGGAGGCCGCCTCCCAGCGTCCGGCGTTCTCGGCGAGGACCTGCTCGACGAGGGCGTTACCGTGCTCGCGCAGCGCGCTCACGGTGGGCAACACCTCGAGCTGTCCGAGCCAGCGCGCAAAGCGCTGGATCTCCTCCTCGACGATCTCCTCCACGCGCGGGATCTCGCTCGCGCGCGTGTCGAGATTGCGCGCGACGACGGACTGCAGGTCGTCGATGTCGTACAGCGTCACGCCCTCGAGCTCGCCGCAGCCGGCGTCGATGTCGCGCGGGACAGCGATGTCGATCAGCAGCAGGTCCCGCCGAGCGAGTGGGCCTCGCGCGCCGCGCTCGGCCATCACCAGCTCGAGCTCCTCGCGGCCGACGATCGGATGGGGGGAGGAGGTCGAGGAGAGCACGATGTCGGCCTGCAGCAGCTGCGCGGGCAGGTCGTCGAGCCCGACGACCGAGCCGCCGAAGCGCTGGGCGAGGCTGAGCGCGCGGTCGGCGTGGCGGTTGGCGACGAAGATCGTGCCGGCGCCCTGCTCGGCCAGCGCACGTGCGGTCAGCTCGCTGGTCTCGCCCGCGCCGAGGATCACGACGTGGCGCTCGGCCAGGTCGCCGAGCACGCTCAGCGCGAGGTCGACGGCCACCGAGGGCACGCTCACTCGGCTGGAACCGATCCCGGTCTCCGTGCGCACACGCTTGCCCGTTGTCAGCGCGGCGGCGAACAGGCGGTTGGAGAATGCGCCCGTGCTGCCCGCGCGCATCGCCGCCTCGTGCGCGCGGCGGATCTGGCCCTGGATCTCGGCCTCGCCGACGATCATCGACTCCAGGCCCGCGGTCACGCGGTAGAGCTGGCGCGCGGCGTCGCAGTTACGTGGCGAGTAGATCTCCTGCGCGAGCTCTGTCGGGCGGATCCCCGCGCGGCGCGCGAGCAGGCCGAGCACGTCGCTCTCGGCCTTGACAAGCGCTCCGTCCGTCCCGCCGACGACGAGGTAGACCTCGGTGCGGTTGCAAGTCGAGATCACGACCGCCTCGCGCACCTCCTCGGTGGCCGTGGCCTGAGTCGCGAACTCGGCCGCCTCGTGCTCGGTGAACGCCAGACGCTCGCGCAGCGCCACGGGCGCGGTCTTGTGGGAGATGCCGAGCGCCAGCAGCTCGCTCATACCGCCTCGCGCTCCCGTATCTCACTCTTGGGTTGATCTTCTGAGCGTTTGTTGAGTTCGCGCAGCCCACGCTCCACGCGGGTCAGGCGCAGCGCCATGATCGCGACGTAGATCAGGACGATCGCGAAGAAAACGATGTAGGCGGCCGCGACGTAGCCGTTGTTCGAGCTTCCAGGTATGGACGTTGCGAGCGGCGTCATCGGAACCCCAGCGTCCGGCTGCGCGCTTTCAGCAGCATCCGCGTGCGCTTGGCCATCAGCTCATACGAGCAGAGCGTCGCGTAGAGCAGCGCGATCGCGACGAGGGAGATGAGAAAGGTGAACGCCATCTTTGGGGGCAGGTTCGAGGAGGAGCCGAGCACGCGCGGGTGCAGGTATTGGGTCGAGAGCCGCACGGCGAGGAAGTTCATCGGCACGAACGCGCCCGCGACGATCGCGAACACCGACGCGTAGCGCGCCTGGCGCTCGGGGTCCTCGATCGCGAAGCGCAGCGGCTGGTAGGTCGCGTAGAGGAGCATCACGATCAGGAAGGAGACGAGCGTCGGCTCGCTCCACACCCACCAGTGACCCCACGAGCCGCGCGCCCAGATCGAGCCGGTGATCAGCGTGCCGACGCCGAAGATCAAGCTCATGTGGATCGCCACGTAGGAGCGCAGATCCCACTGCCGGTCGCGCGTGCGCAGGTGCACGATCGCGAGCAGGCCGCCGATCACGAACCCGCAGAGGGTTACGATCGCCAGGGGCACGTGCAGGTAGAAGATCTTCTGCAGGAAACCTTCTTCGGCTTCGATCGGCGCGTAGAAGAACACGAGCACGAGCGCGATCGGAATCGCGGCGATCGTGGCGATGCTCAGTGGACGCAGGCCCCGTCCGTATTTAGGCTCCGTCCGAAAATCCCTCGGCTCGCGGTTCAGCCGTCGCCGAGAAGGGATCTCGGGGTTTTCGGACCGTTTCTCAGGGAAAGATGTTCGGGACGACACTAGTCCTCCAGGAGGAAGTCGAAGACGGCGTAGGCGATCAGCCCGAACACCAGATCATAGAGCGCGAGCGTCGCCAGCCAGCGTACCTGCGGCACCTCGACGTGCCCTCCCGCCCGCACGAGAACCAGCAGCGGCGAGCTCGCGCGGGCGGCGCCGATCACGACGGGCACGAGCAGCGGCAGCGCGAGCAGCGGTCCGAGCAGGTCGCGCGCGCGGGTCTGCACGGCCAGCGCCGCGACGAGCGTGCCGATCGCCGCGATCCCGATATCGGCGAGCACGAGCACCACGAGCAGGTCGGGCAGCGTCTGGGAGAGCGGCGGCGCCAGCAGCAAGAGACCGAAGGCGGGGACCGCGATCAGCTCGAGCACCGCGAGGTAGGCGAACAGCGCGATCGCCTTTGCGAGCAGCATCGCGGTACGGTCGACGGGCGCCAGCATGAACGCGTCGAAGCCGCCCTGGTCCTGGTCGGCGACGAACAGGCGGTTGATGCCGAGCATCGCGGCGAACAGCAGCGTCACCCACAGGATCCCCGCGGCCTCGTCGCCGGAGACCGTGTTCTGGTCCAGGGCGAAGTGGAAGACGACGAACGTCGTCACAGCGAACAGCGACATGCCGGGGACCGACTCCAAAGTGCGCAGCTCGACGAGCAGCTCCTTGCGCAGCAGCGCGCCGACGGTTCGTTTCACCTGTACAGCTCCGCGATCTGCGCCTGGCTCACAGCGGCCGCCTCACCCAGCAGGACCGGAGCACCGTCGCGCAGACCCAGCACGAGATCGGCCTCGGCAAGTCCGCCGGCGGGGTCGTGGCTGGAGATCACCCGCGTGCGCGGCCGGCCGGGATCCCCGCCGGGTCCGATCAGCGGCTCGACCAGCTCCCGCGCGGCAGGGTCGAGATTCGCCCACGGCTCGTCCAGCAAAAGCAGCTCGGGGTCGTGCAACGTCGCCCTCGCGACGGCCGCGCGCTGCACCATTCCCCGCGAGAGGTTCTTCAGCGGCTCCTCGGCGCGGTCCGCGAGCCGCACGGCCACCAGCTGCTCGTCGACCCGGGCCGCGCCGACGCCGTGCAGCCGCGCATGGAACATCAGGTTCTCGCGCGCGGTCAGCTCGCGATAGAGCAGCGGCTCGTGCCCGAGCAGCCCGACGCGCCCGCGCACCGCCCACGCCTCATCCGGCAGGCGTCGATCGAGCACCTTCACCTCACCGTCGTGCGGGCGCAACAGCGTCGCGAGCACCCGCAGCAGCGTCGTCTTGCCGGCCCCGTTCGGTCCGAACACGACCAGCGTCCGTCCGGCGGCCAATGACAACGACACATCGCTCAGGGCCTCACGTTCGCCGTAGCGGCGAACGAGCCCTTCCAGCTCGATCACACGCCCGAGGTCTGTGGCTCGTGCCTGCTCTGCGCCGCAGCGATCAGTTCACGCACCGCGTCCTCCCCGCCGCCGTCGCCGCCGCCTCGCAACAACTCCACCGGATCGGGGTCGCCGTTGACGATCCCCTCGAAGAACTCCTTGCGGTCCTGGTAGGTCGGGAGCGTCCCCTTCGCCCAGCCGCGGACCTCGTTCAGCAGCACCGCCAGCCGCGCGTAGGGCTCGCCGTACTCCGCGGCGATCTGGCGCTTGATCCGCTTCGCGAGCGCCGGCGAGGCGCCCGCGGTGGAGATCGCGATCGCCAGCGGCCCGGTGCGCACGATCGCCGGGAGGATGAAGTTGCACAGCGGCGGCACGTCGACGACGTTCACGAGCATCGCGCGACGCTCGGCGTCGTCATAGACAGCGATGTTCACGTCGGTGTCGTCCGTGGCGGCGATCGCCATGAACACGCCCTCGAGGTCCTCCGGCCCGGCGTACTCACGCCGCTCCCAGCGGATCGAACCCTCGCGCGCGTACTCCTGCAGCGCCTGCACGGCATCGGGCGCGATCAGCGTCACCTCGCCGTCGCAGGCGAGCAGCCCCTCGACCTTCTCCACCCCGATCTCGCCGCCGCCGACGACCACGCAGCGCCGTCCGGTGAGCTTCAGGCAGGCGATGTAGAAGGGCGTGTCGAGCATCCCCTGCACACACGACTGATCGCAGATTCCTCTGCGCAGCTGGCAGACGCACTCCTTGCCTGCATAGGCCTGGGCGGGCATGATGAAAAGGGTATCCATCTTGTGTGGGCATGCCGCATGCGGTGAGTACGTTGGTGACCGCACATGCACTTATGAAAAAGCTGAAAGGGAGGGGAGGGTCGCATGCGACCCTCCCGGAACAAGGATCCCTACCGCGGCACCCCGCGTCCCAGCGCACGTGCCCCAACCCGCGCGATCGCCACCGCCCCATGCCGCCAGGCGCGCTCGCGGTCGGAGTCGCGCGCCGAGCGCAGCTGCGCGACCGCCCGCGCGCCGCCCTCGAGCACCCCGTCGTAGGGTCCCCACCACAGCCCGCGCATCCCCGGCTGGCTCCACACGATCAGCTTCTCCTGCGCGCACGCCCGCAGACCGGCCTCGCCGAGCACACGGCCGAGGCCGCCACCGGCCGCCGCGCCCCACGGCCCGCGCGAGACCGCCGGGCCTGGCAGGTGGTCGTTGAGCCACACCATCCCCGCGCGCAGCTCGCGGGCGATCCGCAGGCCGCGGTAGCGGTCGCGCGTCCACACCGACGCGCCGAGGCAAAGCTCGCCGTCGTTGGCGGCGGCGATCGCCTGCTCGATCGAGTCGACCGTTGCGACCGCCAGCACCGGGCCGTCGATCGGCTCGCGCATCAGCCGCATCTCGCCGGTGACGCCGGTGAGCACCGCGGGCGCGTAGAACGCCCCTTCACAGCCCTCGGGCGAGACCGGCCCGCCGCAGTGAAGCGTCGCGCCCTGCGCGACGGCATCCTCGACGAGCTCTTCGACGTGTTCCAGCCTGCGTGTGGAGGCGAGCGGCCCGACCATGATCGGGTGCCCGCCCACCCGCTCGGGATCGCCGACGGCGAGTGCCCGCGCGCCGGCGACGAGCCTTGCGGTGAAACGCTCGGAGACCTCGCGCGCGACGTACACGCGCTCGACCGCCCCGCGCGCCTGGCCTGCGCCCGCGCACCCCGCCCACAGCGCGCCTTCGGCCGCGCGCGCGATGTTGCAGTCGGCGAGCACGAGCATCGCGTCCTTGCCGCCGAGCTCGACCGTCACCTCCTTCTCGCGCGAGACACACGCACGCGCGACCTCGCGCCCGACCGCGGGGGAGCCCGTGAACAGGATCTTCGCGACCGGCGCGCCAGCGAGCGCCACCCCCACGCGCGCGTCGCCATGAGCGAGCGCCACCAGCCCCTCCGGCAGGTCGGCGCGGGCGAGCACGCGCTCGATCCGCTTCGCCGCGAGGCAGGCGCGGGCCGCCGGCTTGAAGACGACGCCGTTGCCCGCCAGCAGGGCCCCCGCGATCTGGCCCAGCGGCTGGGCGAAGGGCGCTGAGCCGGCGCCGATCACGCCGATCACACCGTAGGGCTCATACGCGATCCGCGCGCGCCGCGCGAGCGACATCGAGCGATGGATCCCGACGCGCCGGCCGCCGAGCACCTTCGCGCCGTCGTCGGCGATCCAGATCAGCGCGTCGATCGCCGGCAGCAGCTCGAGCGCGGCGACCTCGGCGCGCGTCCTGCCCTGCTCGCGGGCGATCTCCCGTGCGAGCGCGTCGAGCTCATCGATGATCGCCTGCGCCATCCTGCGCATGTAGCGCGCGCGGTCCTCCACGCGCAGCAGCGCCCACAGCGGCTGGATCTGCGCGACGGCGCACACGACCTCGTCGATCTGCTCGGGCGGGGTCGATTGCACGCTGCCGAGCACCGTCCCCGTCGCCGGGTTGCGCGACTCGATCGTCTGCGGCGTTTGCGCTTGCGGAGGGTGCGCCTCACGGGGGGCTCGGCTCATCTACCCCGATTATCGCTCGTGCCCCCGTCAGCTCGCCGGCTCCGTCGAGGTCACTCCGCCACGAGCATGCCCGGGCTCGTGTCCGTATTCATGCCCGTGCTCACCTCGACCGCGCACATCGTCGGTCTCGCCCTCGTCCGCCGGTCCGGTCTCGCGTGAGACCGCGGGGCCGCGCACGGCGGGCACGACCGCGAGCGCGGCGACGGTGAGCGCGGCGGCGATCCAAAACGCGAGGTGGTAGCCGCCGGTGAGCGCGGCGGCGCTCGAATGGCCCTGTGCCTCCAGGTGCCGGGTATGGGAGCTCGACAGCGTGGCCAGCACCGCCAGCCCGAGCGCTCCGCCGATCTGCGCGGTCGTGTTCACCAGGCCGGAGGCAAGGCCGGCGTCGTGCGGCTCGATACCGGACATCGCGAGGTTCATCAACGCCGGGAAGCAGACGCCGGCGCCGATGCCGAGCAGCAGCATCGAGGGCATTACGTGGACGAAGTAGCTGCCCCGCACGGGCACCTGCGCAAACAGGACGAGCGCGAGCGCGATCAGCACCAGCCCGGGCACGACCGTGGCGCGGGCCCCGAAACGGGTCACCAAGCGCTCGGAGTAGCGGATCGACAGGGTGCCCATCGTGAGCGTGACGGGCAGGAACGCGAGCCCGATCTGCAGCGCGTCGTAGCCGAGCACGCCCCGCATGTACAGCGCGCCGAGGAAGAACATCCCGAACATGCCCGCCACCGACAGGATCTGGATCGCGTTGGCCGCGACGACGTTGCGCACGCGGAAGATCCGCAGCGGCACCAGCGGGTTGCGCGCGGTGGCCTCGCGCGCGAAGAAGCAAGCCAGGAGCGCCAGCGAGATGCCGCCGAGCACGAGCGTGCGCCCCGCTCCCCAGCCGTCTTTGGCGGCGGGCTTGACGATCGTGTATACGCCCAGCATCAACGCGGAGGTGATCAACGCCCCGCCGGGGACGTCCGCGCCCGCGCGCAGGCCGATGCCCGCGTCGCGCTCGAGCAGGCGCGCGGCGAAAGCAGCCGTGGCGATCCCGATCGGGATGTTCACGAAGAAGATCCAGTGCCAGTCGATCGACTGCGTGATCACGCCGCCGGCGAGCAGGCCGACCGAGCCGCCGGCGGAGGCGACGAACGCGTACACCCCGATCGCCTTCGCCTGCTCGCGCGGCTGCGGGAACATCGTCACGATCATGCCGAGGATCACCGCGCTGGTCATCGCGCCGCCGACGCCCTGCGCGAAGCGCGCGGCGATCAGCAGCGTCTGGCTGTTCGCCAGGCCGCACAGCAGCGATGCGGCGGTGAACAGCCCGATCCCCGCCAGGAAGACGCTGCGGCGTCCGATCAAATCGCCGAGGCGCCCGGCCAGCAGGAGCAGGCCGCCGAAGGCGATCAGGTAGGCGTTGATCACCCACGCGAGGCTCGAGGTCGAGAAGCGCAGGTCATTCTGGATCGAGGGCAGCGCGACGTTCACGACGGTCACGTCGAGCACGATCATCAGCATCCCCACGCACAGCACGTACAGCGCCACCCAGCGCTCGTCGCGGGGGCCGGGGATGGCGGCGGTTGCCGTGGCGGGCCGCTCGTCGGTGGTTGCGCTCATGCCCGCCTCCTGTTCGTATCTCGTCTCTCGTTCATGTCCCTGATCCATTTCCCGTGCTTTGCAGGTGGGCAGCGAGCGCGTTCAGCAGCTCGCCCGTGCCGTGCTCGCGCTCCGCGGGGTTGTCGAGCCCGTCGAGGTACACGCCCTGCTCGGTCATCGTCAGCTTCGTCCCGTCGCCGGCAGCCTCGAACACGACGGTCGCCACCGACACCGAGATGCGGGCGTCGTCCAGGTACATCTCATACGTGTGCACGAACCGCTCGCCCTCGACGATGTCCTGAAAGCGCGCGATGAACCTGTAGAGCGCGCCGCCGGGCATCTGCACGCTCATGCGCTCCAGCCCGCCAACGCGGAACTCGAGCTCGTGCTCGGCCTTCGCCGGCTCGGGCGGCCCGAACCAGCGGCGCTTCTCCGCGGGGTCCGCCCATGTCTGCCACACCCGCGCGGGCGCGGCCTCGTAGGTGCGCTCGAGCGCGAAGGTCGAATGGACGGTCGAACGCTCGCCTGCGGTCTCGTCTGTCTGGCTCATCTCTTGCTCCTTGTCCTGATCGATTTCGTCGCTGTGGGTCACGGTCGGTCGGGGTGCTCGGCGAGGTACTCGCCGAGACGGTCCAGGCGCTGCTCCCAGGTCGTGCGCCGCTCAGCGATCCAGCCCTCCGCGGCCCGCAGCGCGGCGGGCTCCACGGTGCACGTGCGAACCCGTCCCACCTTTTCCGAGCGCACCAGCCCGCTGCGTTCGAGCACGTGCAGGTGCTGAACGACCGCGGGCATCGACATCGCCAGCGGCCGGGCGAGTTCGCTGACGGACGCCGGTCCACGGGTCAGCCGTTCGACCATCGCCCGCCGGCTTGGATCCGCGAGCGCCTGGAAGAGGAGATCGATCTCCCCGGTGACAGCCGCTGTACTTTGGTTAAGCATTCACTTAACTATAGCAACGAGTGAGCACCGGCGGTCTCCCGTCGAACATCGCCGCAAGTCGGTGGCCGCGAAGCCCTCGCCCGGCGACCCAAGCGCGCGCAGGCCTCAATGCCCGCGTAGCCGGCGAATCTGCTCCAGCCGCCGCGCCAGCTCCGCCTCGGCCTCGTCGGGCTCGTAGAAACGCTCCCCGGCGACGCCCTCGGGCAGGAGCTCCTGCCCGGCAAGGTGCCCGGGATGGCCGTGCGGGTTGTCGTACCGGGTGGGCGGGTTCTCATCTAGCCCCGGCCGGGGCCCCGATCGCAGCCACCCGGGGACCGGCGCGGCGCCGTGGTCGCGCACGTGCTGGCGCGCAGCGCCGAGCGCCCTGCCGGCGGCATTCGACTTTGGCGCGAGCGCGAGATAGATAGCCGCCTGCGCGAGCGCGTACGTCGCCTCCGGCAGCCCGACGTGCTCGACCGCCGACGCGGCGGCGACCGCGACGCTCAACGCGCCCGGGTCGGCGTTGCCGATGTCCTCGGAGGCGAGGATCACCATCCGCCGCACGATGAAGCGCGGGTCCTCGCCGCCCTCGAGCATCACCGCGAGGTAGTACAGCGAGGCGTCCGGGTCCGAGCCGCGCGTGGCCTTGATCCAGGCGGAGATGTAGTCGTAGTGGCGGTCGCCGCCTTTGTCATACAGCACCGCCCGCTGTTGCAGCGCGTCCTCTGCCCGCGCGATCGTGACGCGGGCCTCCCCCAGCTCGGCGGCTGTCGCGAGCGCTAGCTCGAGCGCGTTCAGCGCGGTGCGCGCGTCGCCAACGCTTCGCGCGGCGAGGAAGTCGAGCGCCCCCTCGTCCACCTCGATCTCCGCGCCCGGGCGCTTGCTTGCCCGCCCCGCCTTCCCCGAGTCCTCGCCGCTCTGCTCGCGCCCCTCGTCCTGCCCGTCGCTCGGCCCAAACGCCTTGTGCGACGCCACCGCCCGCCGCAGCACCGTCCCGACCTCCTCGTCGCTCAGGGCCTTTAACGCATACACGCGCGTGCGCGAGAGCAGAGCCCCGTTGACCTCGAACGCGGGGTTCTCGGTCGTGGCGCCGATCAAAGTGACGAGCCCCTCCTCGACCGCCGGCAGCAGCGCGTCCTGCTGGGCCTTGTTGAAGCGGTGGATCTCGTCGAGGAAGAACACCGTGTGGGTCCCGCCCGCGCCGCCGTCCCTACCCGCCGCACCAGGGCTGCCCATCGGCCTCATCGCTCCCGTTGCGCGCCGGTGCGCCGCCCGCTCGAGCACCGCGCGTACCTCGGCGCGGCCGGCCTGCACGGCGCTCAGCTCCTCGAAGGCGGCGTTTGCGTGCTCGGCGACCATCCGCGCGAGCGTCGTCTTGCCGGTGCCGGGCGGTCCGTAGAGGATCATCGAGTGGGGGCGACCCTGCTCAATCGCCGTGCGCAGCGCCGAATCTGCGCCGAGCAGGTGGGATTGGCCGACGAAGTCGGCGAGCGTCGCCGGGCGCATGCGCGCCGCCAGCGGGCGATCGTCATCCCCGGCTGGGCCTTGTTCGGCGCCTTGCTTCGGGCTCCGTCCGGGACCGGGATCCGGCGCGGCGTCGTCGGACTCGAACAGTGTGTCCATCCGCCCAGTATCGCGCTGATCGTGCTTCTGTCCCCGTCGGAACACTGGACGGACCACGTAGCGGCCGCACGCGGATTTATGTTGGGGAGAAGGTTGTCGAAGAGGCCGTGTCGAACAGATAGTGCCCGTGTTTGCCATGTGTTCGCAATCGGATTCCGCCATTGGGGAAGGATCGCTCAAATGAGCACCGGCGCCGCCGAGCTGTGGGGCGGATCGGGGCCTGGGCCCGGGACCGGATCCGCAGGCCCCGGCAGGACCCCGGGCGACTTCCAGTTCCCGCTCCCCGAGAGCGGCGTCGCGGCGCTGTCGCCGCTGCAGCTGTTCTGGCGCCGCTTCCGCCAGGACAAGGTCGCGCTCTGCTCGCTCGCCTTCGTCATCCTGCTGTTCGTCGTCGCGCTCGCGGCGCCGCTGATCGTGAAACTGCTCGGCCTGCCGGGGCCGGACGTGCAGAATCCGAACCTGACGGATTCGTTCGGCAGCCCGCTCGGACCGAGCCTCGCCCATCCGTTCGGCGTCGACCAGCTCGGCCAGGATGTGATGTCGCGCGTGATCTACGGCACGCGTGTGGCCCTGGAGGTGGGGATCCTCGGCACGGCTGTGGCGACGCTGATCGGCGTCGTGATCGGGACGCTCGCGGGCTTCTATCGCGGTTGGGTGGACACGCTGCTGTCGCGTCTGGTCGACGTCGTGCTGTCGATCCCGATCCTGCTGCTGGGCCTCGGGATCGGCGCGGCCTGCTCCGTCAGGGGTTGTCTCGGGGGCACGATCCAGCCGGGCCTCGGCCTCGTGATCTTCCTGATCGCGCTGGCGAACTGGACGTACATCGCGCGGATCGTCCGCGGGCTCGTGCTGAGCCTGCGCGAGCGCGAGTTCGTGCAAGCATCGCGCGCGCTTGGGGCCTCGAACACGAGGATCATGTTCAGGGAGATCTTCCCGAACCTGCTTGCGCCGATCATCGTCTACTCGACGCTGCTGATCCCGCTGAACATACTGCTCGAGGCGGGACTCTCGTTCCTCGGCGTCGGCATCCGCCCGCCGACCGCGAGCTGGGGTCAGATGATCGCCGCCGCGACCCCGATCTTCAACACCGCCTGGTGGTACATGACCTTCCCGGGGTTGGCGCTGCTGCTGACGGTGCTCGCGTTCAACCTGCTCGGCGATGGCCTGCAGGACGCGCTCAACCCGAGGACCGCACAGTGAATCCCGAGGATCGAATCACGTATCCGAGGGCCGGACGATGACCCCGAGACTCCGACCGACAACAGAGGAGAAGGACAGATGAGCCCAACCAGACAGCTGACCACGGCGGCGCTCGCCGGCGCGCTCGCGCTGGGGCTGGCCGCGTGCGGCTCCTCCAACAGCTCGATCTCCGGCGGCAGCGGGATCGGAGTCGCGAAGGGCGTGCAGACGCCGCGCACCGAGCCGCAGTCGGGCGGCAAACGCGGGGGCACGCTGACCGTGCTCAACCACACCGACTTCGAACAGCTCGACCCCGGCTTGGCGTACTACAACATCGACTACGAGGTCGTCGACGCGACCCAGCGCCCGCTGTTCTCCTACAAGCCGAGCTCGTTCTCCGAACCGGTCCCGGACATGGCCTCCGAACCGGCCAGGATCTCCGGCGGCGGCAGGACGATCACGGTGCACATCCGCAGAGGCGTGCACTTCAGCCCGCCCGTCAACCGCGAAGTGACCTCCGCTGATGTCGCCTACGCGATCGAGCGCGGCGCCAATCCGAACGTCGGCAACCCCTACTTCGGCAGCTACTTCAGCTCGCTCGCGGGCGCGTCCAAGGCGAACGGCGGTCCGATCCCCGGCATCACGACGCCGAACCCAACGACGATCGTCTTCCACCTCACAGAAGCGAAGGCCCCGATCGTGATCGCCGCGCTGGTGCTGCCGCTGAGCGCGCCCGTGCCCGAGGAATACGCGAAGCGATACGACGCGATGAAACCGACCGAATACGGCAACTATCAGGTCGCGACGGGCCCGTACATGCTGAAGAACGACCCTGCCGGGAAGGTGCTCGGGATCGGCTACGTGCCGGGCAAATCGGCGACGCTCGTGCGCAACCCGAACTGGAGCGCCGCGACCGACTTCCGCCCCGCCTACTTGAACCAGATCGACATCAAGCTCGGCGGCGACACGACCGTGATCGGCCGCCAGGTGCTGGAAGGGTCGGACATGGTCCAGAACGAAACGCCCGCGCAGCCGATCGTCAGGCTCGCCTACGAACGCTTCCGCTCCCAGCTGCAGCTCTCCCCCGGCGCCGGCGACCACTATGTCGCCGTCAACAACAAGCAGGGTCCGTTCGCGAACGTCAACGTCCGCAAGGCCTTCTGGGCGGCGCTCGACCGTAACGCGATGAACAGAGCGCGCGGCGGCGAGCTCGTGACGAACGTGATGACGCACTTCATCTATCCCGAAATCCCGGGCTTCGAACAGGCCGGCGGTCTGAAGGGACCGCAGGTCGACTACAACGACTACCCCGAAGGCAACGCCGCGGTCGCCGCGAAGTACATGAAGCTCGCGGGCTACCCGAGCGGCAAGTACACGGGCTCAAAGACGCTCGAGATCGTCGGCGGGAACGAAAGCCCGGACAACGAAGACGCGGAAATCGTCAACCAGACGCTGAAGAACCTCGGCTTCCAGACGAAGCTGACGCTGGTCGAAGTCTCGGTGATGTACGGGAAGTACTGCGGCACGCCGGCCGAAGAGATCGACGTCTGCCCGAGCGTCGGCTGGGTCGCCGACTTCGGCGATCCGCAGGCGGTGCTCGACGTGGCGTTCAACGGCAAGAACATCATCTCGACCGGGAACAACAACTGGGGCCAGGTCAACGACCCCGAAATCAACAAGGCGATGGAAGCGGCCGAACTGGTCGTCGGCACGCAGGCGCGCGCGAACGCGTGGGCGCAGATCGATCGCAAGCTGGTCGCGCAGGCCGTCGCGATCCCGTTCGACTGGGACAAGCAGCCGAACATCGAGTCGAAGGACGTCGCCGGCGTCGGCGACCTGTGGAACACCGGCCAGTGGGACTACAGCTTCACCTCGCTGAAGTGAGCGAGGCTCGCCAGGCCAGGCGCCCACGATGACCCGCTACATCATCCGTCGCGTGCTCTGGGGGATTCTGCTGCTGATCCTCGTCACGGCCCTGGTCTTCCTGCTGTTCCGGATCCTGCCGACGGGCGAACCGGCACGACTGCGCGCCGGCCACAACGCGAGCCCGAAAGTGATCGCCGACCTGCGTGTCGACCTCGGCCTGAACAAGTCCCTGCCCGAGCAGTTCTGGATCTACATGAAGGGCGTCCTGCTGCACTTCAACCTCGGCTACAGCTACTACTCGAGCGCCCCCGTGCGTGGCCTGATCGCCGAACGGCTCGGCGCGACGCTGTCGTTGATGCTCGGCGGGGCGGTGATCTGGCTGATGGTCGGCCTGCCGGTCGGGATCCTCTCGGCGCTACGGCGGGGTTCGCTGCTGGACCGCGTGAGCATGGGCACGGCGCTCGTGTTCGTCTCTGCCCCGGAATACTGGCTCGGGCTGATCGCGCTGTACCTGTTCGCCGCCGACATCGGCCAGATCAAGATCTTCCCGGGGGCCGGCAGCTACGTGGGGTTGACGAGCGACCCGTGGAAGTGGTTCACGTCGCTGATCCTCCCGTGGCTCGTGCTCGCGGCTGGTTCGGCGGCGATCTACGCGCGGCTGATGCGCGGCAGTCTGAGTGAGACGATGCAGGAGGACTACATCCGAACCGCGCGCGCGAAGGGCCTGTCCGAGCGCCGCGTTGTCCTGCGCCACGGCGTGCGCGCGGCGATCAACCCGATCGTGACGATCCTCGCGCTCGACATCGCGACGCTGCTCGGCGGTGCGATCCTCGTCGAAGTCGTCTTCAACATCCCGGGCGTCGGCCAGCTCGCCTACACCGCGATCCGCCACGCCGACCTGCTCGTCGTGCAGGGGGCCGTCCTGCTGGGCGCCCTGTTCATCGTCGTCGCGAACATCGTCGTCGACATCGCCTATGCGTACTTGGACCCGAGGGTTCGCTACCAGTGAGCACCCCCCGCGAACCTCTGTTGAGAGTCGAGGACCTAAGGGTCGAGTTTCCGACCGAAGACGGGGTCGTGAAAGCGGTCGATGGGATCACATACGAGGTGGGGCGGGGACAAACGCTCGGGGTCGTCGGGGAGTCGGGGTCGGGCAAGACGGTGGCGGCGATGACGCTGTTGGGTTTGACCCGCGTGCAGGGTGCGAGGATCAGCGGAAGAGTTGTGTTTGAGGGGGTTGATCTTTTGGGACTCGATCAGGCCGCGCTGCGGCGGATCAGGGGCAACGAGATCGCGATGATCTTTCAGGACCCATCCACGGCACTGCATCCTCTTTACAAGGTCGGTGCGCAGATTGTGGAGGCCGTGAGAGCCCATCGGGATGCGTCAAAGGCGCAGGCGCGCGCGCGCGCGGTCGAGCTGCTGGGTCTCGTCGGCATCCCCGACCCGGGCAGGCGCGTCGACGCCTACCCGCACGAGCTCTCCGGGGGGATGCGCCAGCGCGCGATGATCGCGATGGCGCTCGCGAACGAGCCGAAGCTGCTGATCGCGGACGAGCCGACGACCGCGCTCGACGTGACCGTCCAGGCGCAGATCCTCGCGCTGCTGGAGCGGTTGCGAGGGGAGCTGGGGATGGCGCTCGTGATCGTCACGCACGACATCGGCGTGGTCGCGGAGATGGCCGACGAGATCGCCGTGATGTACGCGGGGCGGATCGTCGAGATGGCGCCGGCCGAGACGCTCTTGAAAAGCCCCGAACACCCCTACACCTGGGGTCTGTTGCGCTCGATCCCGACACTCGAGGGCCCGCGCGTGGAGCGCCTGGAGCCGATTCCGGGAACCCCCCCGAGCCTGATCGCCCCTCCGTCGGGCTGTCACTTCCATCCGCGCTGCGCCTACGCCCAGCCCGACCACGCGCGGATCGACCCGGAGCTGCGCGCGACGCCAGACGATTCGAGCCACTCCGTCGCCTGTCTGCTGGAGCCGACGGAGCGCCGTCGCCTGTGGAAGGAGCTCGCGTCGTGAGCAGCGCAACGTTGATGGAGGTCCGCGACCTGGAGAAGCACTTCCCGCAGACACGCGGGATGATACTCGCGCGCAGGGCCGGCGCGGTCAAGGCGGTCGACGGCGTGAGCTTCGATGTGCGCCGCGGCGAGACGTTGGGCATCGTCGGCGAGACCGGCTGCGGGAAGAGCACGACCGCGCGGCTGATGATGCGGCTGCTCGACCCCACCGCGGGCGCGGTGCGCTTCGAGGGCGAGGACATCACGCACCTGAAGGGCGGCAAGCTGAAGGCGGTCAGGCGCGAGCTGCAGATGGTTTTTCAGGACCCCTATTCGTCGCTGAACCCGCGCAAGACGGTCGGCTCGATCGTCGCAGAGCCGTTCGCGATCCACGGTCTGCACACCGACCGCTCCGAGCGTCGCGAGCGGGTCAAGGAGCTGATGGACCGGGTCGGCTTGAACCCCGAGCACTACAACCGCTACCCGCACGAGTTCTCCGGCGGCCAGCGCCAGCGGATCGGCGTCGCGCGTGCGCTGGCGCTCGGCCCGAAGCTCCTGATCGCCGACGAGCCCGTGTCGGCGCTGGATGTCTCGATCCAGGCGCAGGTGCTGAACCTGCTGCGCGAGCTCCAGCGCGAGATGGGCTTGACGCTCGTGCTGATCTCCCATGATTTATCCGTCGTGCGCCACATGTGCGATCGCGTCGCGGTGATGTACGCGGGCAAGATCGTCGAGCTCGCCGAGAACGAGAGGCTGTACGGCGAGCCGTCGCACCCGTATACGAAGGAACTGCTGGCGGCGGTGCCCGGCGCGCGGCGCCGGCACGGTGATCGCGCCGCGTGAGGTCTGCTCACAAGGTGCCGCGGCGGCGTACGATCACCGCGTGAGCGACGTTCCCGATCCGGCAGGCGAGGCGACCGAGCTGCTCAGGCGGCTGATCCGCTTCGACACGGTCAACCCGCCGGGGAACGAGCGCGCGGCGCAGGAGTACCTGCGGGATTACCTTACGGAGGCCGGCTTCGAGTGCGAGCTGCTCGGCGCCGAGCCCGAGCGGCCGAACCTCGTCGCGCGACTGCGTCCCATCGACCCCACCGAGACCGGACCGACGCTCTGCTACCTCAGCCACGTCGACACGGTGCTCGCGAATTCCGACGAGTGGTCGGCGCACGATCCCTGGTCGGGCGATCTCGCCGAGGGCTTCATCTGGGGGCGGGGGGCGCTCGACATGAAGTCGCAGACCGCCGCGGAGATCGCCGCCGCGGCCGGCCTCGCGCGTTCGGGCTGGCGCCCGGCGAGAGGCGAGCTGTTGATCGTGGCGGTCGTCGACGAGGAGACCGGCGGCGAGCTCGGCGCGCAGTGGATCACAAGAGAACACCCCGAGAAGGTGCGCTGCGACCTGCTCGTGAACGAGGGCGGCGGCGCGGTGTTTGAGTATGGAGGGCCGCCCACCCGACCGACCGCCCGGCGCCACTACGGCGTGTGCTGCGCGGAGAAGGGCGTGTTCCGCTTCACGGTCACGACGTCGGGCGTCGCCGGACACGCGTCGATGCCGAAGATCGGGGAGAACGCGCTGCTGAAGATGGCGCCGGTGCTCGAGCGCTTGGCAGCCAGCCAGCCCGCCTACGAGCTGACGGCCGAGCCCCAGGCGTTCTTGAGGGCGCTCGGCGAGGACCCGGATGACCCGGCGGGCGCGGTCGCGAAACTGGGCGCGGCCGACGAGCGTCTGGTGACGATGTTCGAGCCGATGCTCGGCGTCACGTTCACGCCGACGCGGATCTCAGCGTCGGAGAAGATCAACGTGATCCCGTCGAGCGCCGAGCTGAAGGTCGACTGCCGCGTGCCGCCGGGATTGGGCGAGGAGGAGGTGCGGCGCGGGATCGCCGAAGTGCTCGGCGAGGGCGCGTGGCGGGTCGACTTCACCGAGCGGATCGAGGGCAACCGCTCGCCGATCTCCTCGCCGCTGATGGACGCGATCACGGACTGGGTGAGCGAGCACGATCCGGGAGCCGACGTGGTCCCCGTGATCCTTCCCGGTTTCACCGACTCGCGCCACTTCCGCGAGGCGTTCCCCGAGTGCGTCGCGTACGGGTTCTTCCCGCAGAAGCACCAGACCCTGTTCGAGGCGGCGCCGCTGATCCACGCCGCGGATGAGCGGATCGACGCGCGCGACCTGGCGTTCGCGACAGGGTTCTTCAGAGATCTAGCGCGACGCGTGCTTGAGTAGAGATCTGCATAATGGACGGATAGGCCAGCCAAGGATGGTGATGAGGCAATGGAGTCAGGGACGACGACGACGGTGACGAGCACGACGGGCAAAGTGACTGGTGCGGCGCACGCGCACCCTCTCGCGGCCCACCCCCTCGCCGCGCACGCCGCGCTCATCCATGCCCACGCGCACGCCGCCGTAGCGAAAGTGGCGCCGGTCGCGGCGCCGCCGGCGGCGCAAGCTTCGTTCGTGCAGAACCTGCAGAACGCGGCGCTGAACTGGGAGCCGGTGATCGCGATCCTGTTCTTCGTCGTGATCATCGCGGTGATGTGGCGGATGCTGAAAGTGATGCCGAAAGTGAAGCCGCAGCAGATCAAGCCGGCCTCGCACCAGGCGGTCGGCTGGCACGACATCGCGGGCGTCGACGACGCGCGGGGAGAGCTCGAGGAGATCGTCGAGTTCCTGCGCGACCCGAAGCAGTTCGAAGAGCTCGGCGCGAAGGTGCCGAAGGGGATCCTTCTGCACGGGCCGCCGGGGACGGGCAAGACGCTGCTCGCGAAGGCGGTCGCGCACGAGTCCGGCGCGCAGTTCTTCGCGCAGTCAGCGGCGGCGTTCGTGGAGATGTTCGCCGGCCTCGGCGCCGCGCGCATCCGCCGGCTGTTCGCGATCGCCAGAAAGCACGAACCGGCGATCATCTTCATCGACGAGCTCGACGCCGTCGGCGGGCGCCGCGGGATGGACATCTCCGGCGAGAAGGACCAGACGCTCAATCAGTTGCTCGTCGAGATGGACGGCTTCGCCGCGAGCGGGCGCGTGGTCGTGATCGCCGCGTCGAACCTGCTCGACAAGCTCGACCCGGCGCTGCTGCGGCCGGGGCGCTTCGATCGCCAGGTGTTCGTCGCGCCGCCGGACGTGCGCGGGCGCGAAGGCGTGCTCGGCGTCCACACCCGCGAGAAGCCGCTTGGCAAAGTCGACCTCAGCCTCGTCGCCCAGCAGACGAGCGGCCTGACCGGCGCCGACCTCGCGAACATCTGCAACGAGGCCGCGATCTTCGCCACGCGCCGAGGCGCCAAGCGGATCGACGACGAGGACTTCGACAGCGCGCTCGAGCGCGTGATCGCCGGCGTGCAGTCGCGGAGGGTGCTGAACGAGCACGAGAAGCGCGTCGTCGCCTACCACGAGGCCGGGCACGCGCTGTGCGGCGAGCTGCTGCCGTCGGTCGACCGCGTGCACAAGATCTCGATCGTCCCGCGCGGGCGCGCGCTCGGCTACACGCTGAACCTGCCCGCCGAGGACCGCTACCTGAAGACGCGCGAGGAGCTGCTCGACTACATGACGGTGCTGCTGGGCGGCCGCGCGGCCGAGCAGGTCGTGTTCGGCGCGATCACCACGGGCGCCTCCGACGACCTGAAGCGCGTCGCGGAGATCTCGCACTCGATGGTGCACGACTACGCGATGGGAACCGCCGGCCTCGGCCGCGCGCCCGACGGCGACGTGCGCCTGTCGGAGACGACCCTGCGGATCCGCGACGAGGAGCGCCAGGACCTGATCGAGGAAGCCCGCCGCGCGGCGCAGCGCACGCTCGTCACCCACCGTGCCCAGCTCGACGCGCTCGCTGCGGAGCTGCTCGAGCGCGAGGTTCTAGACCGCGAGGCGATCGACCGGATCATGAAGGGCGTGCCGCGCCTGGAGCGCGCCCCCGGATCCGGACTTCGCGTGGTTGCCGCCGCCACGGCGGTGGACGCGACCCCAGGCGAGGGTGGCGCCGCCCTATAAACTGGCGCAGGTGTTCAGGCGGATCGACCATATCGGCGTCGCGGTGGCGGAGATCGAGGCCTCGCTCGCGCTGTGGCGCGACGACTTCCAGATGGAGATCGCCCACCGTGAGGTCGTCGAGGAGCAGGGCGTCGAGGCCGTGCTGCTGGACGTCGGTGAGAATCACGTCGAGCTGCTCGCGCCGCTCGGCGAGGATACGCCCGTGGGCAAGTTCCTCGCGAAGAAGGGCCCGGGCCTGCACCACGTCGCCTACCAGGTGGGCGATATCGACGCGACGCTCGCGACGCTCAAGCAATCGGGCATGGAGCTGATCGACGAGCAGCCCCGCACCGGCATCCGCGGCTCGCGCGTCGCATTCCTGCATCCGCGCGCGACCGCGGGCGTGCTGACAGAGATCGTCGAGCCGGCCGCCGGCTTGGGAGTGCACTGATGGCCGACCGCGCAAAGGCCGGCCAGCGCCGGATCAGCGTCGGCTTCCAGGGCGGCCAGGTGCTCGCGCTGCGCGTCAGCGAGGACCAGCTGAAGGGCCTCTACAAGGCGCTCGGAGAGGGCGGCTGGCACGAGCTCGAGGCCGACGACGGTCCCGTGCGGCTGTATCTCGGGCAGGTCGTCTACATCCGCGCGGAGGATGAGGATTCCCGCGTCGGTTTCGGTGCGTAGCGCGCCGTTGAACGGTGCCTAGGCGGCCGAGATGAACTTCGATGTAGACGAGCGGCTGCTACGAGTGCTGCGAACCCGGGGGCACGGGCCGCGCACCGAGCGCGCGGTCGCGCGCTTTTCAAAGCTCGGCGAGCACGGCGCGGTGTGGATCGCGATCGGGGCCGCCGGGTACGCGCTCGACGCGCCCAGACGAGCGCAGTGGCGCCGGGCCGCGGGCACCGTGCTGGGGGCCTATGCGCTCAACACAGCGGTCAAGCTGGTCGTCCGTCGTCGCCGTCCGCAACTGCCGGGCCTGCCGCCGTTGACGAGCACGCCGACGCAGCTGAGCTTCCCGAGCGCGCACGCCTCGACCTCGTTCGCCGGTGCGTTCGCGTACACGCGGCTGGGCCTGCCCGGGGTGCCGCTGTACGCACTCGCGAAGAGCCTGGCTGTTTCGCGTCTGTACCTGGGAGTGCACTACCCGTCAGATGTGTTGGCGGGGGCTGCATTTGGGTGGTTGGTCGGGGCTTGGGCGACCTCTGAGCCAAACAAATTTCTGTAGCATGATTTGTGATACACTGGAGCGGTGTCTCGCGCTCTTCATGTCCGACTCGATCCTGATTCTGAGTCCGCGCTTGCGGTATTGCGCGCGGAGGGCATGAGCGACTCGCAAGCAGTACGAAGCGCCTTAACCGAGGCGCGTGCGCGCCGGCGCCGGCGCGTAGCGTTGCGGGAGGAGGCGCGCCGGTTGGCGGCCGATCCGGGAGATCTCGCCGAGCTGGCGGCACTTCGCGAGGAGCTCGACGAGATCACTCCGCCGTGGCCGGCTGACTGATGGTTCGTGGCGAGGTTGTGCGGCTGACCGCGCCACGCCGTGTGCGTGGGCATGAGCAACGGGGAGCGCGGCCGGGAGTCGTGGTGCAGGCTGACGAGCTGCTCGACCTCAGCACCGTGCTCATCGCTCCGACGTCGCGCTCTGCGACAGCTGCCACATTTCGTCCGACAATCGATCTTGCGGGTACGCCCACCCGCGTGCTCACAGACCAGCTCCGCGTCGTCGATGCGCGGGCGGTCAAGGGCAGTATCGGTCACCTCAGTCATGGCGAGATGGCGGCTGTGGATGACGCACTCGCCATCGTTCTCGCCCTCCCCGGCTAGGCGAGCAGGTGAGTACCAAGATCGGCATCGTGGGGATGCCCAACGCGGGTAAGTCCTCGCTGTTCAACGCGCTCACAAGGGCGGGCGCGGAGGCGGCGAACTACCCGTTTACGACGATCGAGCCGAACGTGGCGGTCGTGCCGGTGCGCGACGAGCGCATGGAGGAAGTGGCCAGGATGGTGGGGGCGTCGGAGATCGTGTGGGACACGGTCGACTTCCACGACATCGCGGGTCTCGTGGCGGGAGCACACCGGGGGGAGGGCCTCGGCAACAAATTCCTGGCGAACATCCGGGAGACGCACGCGATTGTGCACGTGGTGAGGGCACACAACGACGAAAACGTGATCCACCCAGAGGGACGTGTCGATCCGCTGGGGGACATTGAGACGATTGAGACGGAGCTCGTGATGGCGGACCTCGAGGCAGCTGAACGTCGGGTGGAGAAAGTCGGCAAACAGGCGCGCGGGGGCGATCGCGTCGCTGTGGCGGAGGAGGCCTGGCTGCGCGAGGTGATCGCGGCGCTGCAGGAAGGCCGTCCGGCGCGGACGGTGCCGGTGCCGGAGGAGGCACCGAACGCGGCCCGCGACCTGGGCTCCTTGACGAGCAAGCCGGTGCTGTTCGTGGCCAACGTCGATGAGGGCTCCGAGGAGGTTCCGGCGGCGGTCGCCGAGCACGCTGCCGCACGGGGCGCCCGGGCGGTGGCGGTCTCCTCACGGATCGAGTCGGAGCTGGCGGAGCTCGACGACGAGGACGCGGCGGCGATGCGCGAGGAATTGTTTTCCCGCCCCCCCGGCGAGTCCGGCCTTCAGCGCGTCGTGCGCGAGGCGTTTGCGCTGCTGGATCTGATCGCGTTCTTCACCGCCGGCGAGGCGACGATCGCGCAGTCCTGGCATCTGCGTCGCGGCCTCACCGCATGGCATGCGGCGGGCCAGATCCACACGGACATCCAGAAGGGCTTCGTCCGCGCCGAGGTGATCGGCTGGCAGGAGCTCGTGGACGCGGGTGGCTACGCGGGCGCGCGCGAGCGCGGCACGCTGCGCCTAGAGGGGCGGGACTACGTGATGAATGACGGGGACGTGATCACGGTCAAGTTCAGTCCCTGAGCCCGATGTCTTACACAGCCAGGGGGTGGTCGGGAGGGGACCTGCCCCCCTCCCGTTGAGTCAGTCCATAGCGTTCGCCATCTTCTCCAGCCGCCGCGCCAGCTGCTTCATTCCCAGCTCCGCGGCCATGCGGGCGCCCCCCGCAAAGTCGGTGGCCCGGTCCACCGGCCGGGCGATGCCGTCGATCGGCACGAGCGTGGCGATCCGCTTGAAGTTGAGCAACAGCTCTTCGTTCTCGCTCAGCGCGAGCGCTGTCCGCAGGTGCATGTCGCTGTCGTCCTCGCGCGCGACCTTCAACACCTCCTCGAGCGGGCCGTAGCGATTCAGCAGCTCGGCGGCGGTCTTCGTGCCGATCCCCGGCGCGCCGGGCAGGCCGTCGGAAGGATCGCCTCGCAGGGCGATGAAGTCGGGGACCAGCGCGGGATCGATCCCGTAGCGCTCGCGCACCTGCGCTGGTCCGATCTCCTCGGGATTCGCGCCGCCCTTGCCTGGCAGGACGACCGCGACCCGCTCGTTCACCGCCTGGTACATGTCGCGGTCACCGCTCAATAGCAGCGCTGTCCCTTCCCAAGGTTCGCTGCCTGCCGCGCTTTTACCACCGTGCCGGCTCGCCTGTGGGCCTCCGCCTACGTTTCCGCCGCCCCCGCCGCCACCCCCGAGCTCGGCGAGCGCAAACGAGAACATCACGTCGTCGGCCTCCAGCTCCGCATCGGTAGCGAACGTCCAGCCGAGGCTCTCCAGCAGCGCCGGCGCCCTCTCCCACTGCGACGCGAGCTCAGGCGGCATCGGCTCGCGCTGGGCGTGATAGCCGGGGTAGAGCTCCACGCGATAGACCGCCTCCTCGGCCCCCATGCAGGCGGCGACGGCCCGCGAAGGGCGCGCTTCGAGCACCGCCAGGATCGCGTTCACCATCCCCAGCAGCGCGTTCACCGGCTCACCGTCGGAGCCGACGATCGATTTGGGCAGCGAGAAAAAGGCGCGATACAGCAGCCACGGCACATCGGCGATCAGGAGCGGGGCGGGCATCTGCCCCGTCAGCCTAAAGCTCGCCGCGACCGGCTACTCCGCGACCGCGCCTCCCGCCGGTGTGTCGATTCTGGCGACCGCCGGCGTAGAGAGCGCGGTTAGCCAATCAACCTCCAGTTCAGCCCATCAACATCCAGCAGTTTTCAGTCCAGTAGAAGCGGTTCGGACCGTTCATCAGCTTGGTGGGCAGCTCGAGCGAGGCATAGTTGCCGCGGACGATCACGATCGACGAAGCGATCTCGCGCTTCTGATCGCGCAGCGTCGCGCGCACCGCCGGGGCGAGCTTGGCTAGCTTCGCGTCCCAGCGCTGCTCGCATGTGCGGCCGTGCTCGGTGGCGCGTAGCGGCGCATTGAGCACGGCGCACGCTTCCGCGCCGTTGTCCGTCAACTCCGCCGTCACGAACCTGGTGGCCGCCTTGCGTACCCACGCGATCTGTTCGCCGGTGCCGACCGAATGCGCTCCGAGCACGCTCGCGGGCAGGGCGAGCGCGCAGACGCTGACGAGCACGGCGACGGTCCCACGGAGGCTCATGCGGATGTGTCGGCGATGAGGGCGGGCAGCATGAATCTGACAATCCTAAGTGGACCGGCGGCAGACGCACTTCGTAGATGATGAGCGCCAGGCGTCACCTACGGTAAGCGCTGAAGGCCGGCCGCTACCCCGCGACCGCGCCTCCTGCCGGTGTCGATTCCGGCGCTCCCGCCGGACCCTGCGCGCCGCCCCCCGGGCCGGCGGGAACTGAGGGGGCGCTTGCCGAGGGCGCCGGATTCGCCGGAGTGGCGGCTGGCGTCGACTGCCCGCTGTGATCGGGCTCAGATACGACGCTCGCGCCACGCCGCACGCTGAAGTACGCCCACGTGTCGTCCAGCCCAAGCCGCGCCGCCAGTTCGCCACCGCTGACGAGGGTGCGCCCGGCAGAGCCGAGCACGTACGCACTCAGGATCCGCGGCGAGGACCCGCGTGTGAGCACTTCGATCCCCACGAAAGCGCCCTTCACCAGGCCACCCAACCGCTTGCTCGCAGCGGCGAAGCTGAGGCTCCGCTTCCAGCTGTGTTCAGGGCCCTGATCGTAGGGGTCGGCGACGCCCACCAGCCACGGCTGCGCGGCGGCGCCGGGGAAGGCGTCCTGGACGTTTTCGGTGTGCCCGCCGCTCGAAGCGAAGTAGTAGGTGATCGCGGGCTTGCCCGCGTAGGTGACGATCTGGCCGGCGGTCGCCGCGATCGCGCCGTTGGTGGCGGCGGTTTCGGCGGCCTTGCCGAGATACATCTGCGAGCGCGTGTCGGAGTAGACGTCGAAGCGCACGCCGCCCGCGTCGGCGGTGATCGCGTAGGTGCGACTCGCGACCGCCTGCGCCTCGAGCGCCGCCAGCGGCCAGCTGGCGGGCATCTCGGCAGCGACCACGCCGCGCACGTAGCTTTCCAGTGGCAGCGTCTTGACTCTGTCGCCGACAAGCACTTTCACCTTCGTCCCCGCCGGCGCCTGGCCGAGCGTGGTGCCGGTGTAGTAGTGGGCGAGGATCGCTGCGTAGGAGAAGCCGTGCTCGGCGTAGCCGAGCGCCCCCTCCTGGCTCATCCCCACGCCGTGCCCGTCACCGGCGCCGTCGATCAGGAGCGTCGCGCCGCTCGTGCCGCCTGCCGTCGCCGCGGCGTTTGCTGTGGTCCGTGCTCCTGCAGCACCCGCTGAGGAGGCGCACAGCAGCAGCGCCGCCAGCGTCAGCGCCGCCATGACCACTCCGGCCAGCACCGCCCTCAGATCGGCCGATGTCCGCGAGGCACCCAAGTCGCCCGAGTCGCGGTGGTAGGTTGAGATGGTGTTGGGCATTCTTGTTCGGAAGAACACTGTCGCTCAGCCAGGGACGCGCTCTTGGGAAAGGGATTGCATGAGCTATGGGTCGGGTAGATGGCGTTCGTCGGTGAGCGGTGCACGATGATTGGCAGGCGAAATGGGTGATATGGGCAGCGAGCAGGAGGTGCTGGAGAGCGTCCCGAAGAACCTCTACATCGGCGGCGCGTGGCGCGCGGCGAGCGGCGGCGGGACGCTGCCGGTCGAGGATCCCGCCACCGGCGAGACTTTGTGCGAGGTCGCCGACGCGCAGGTCGACGATGCGCTCGCGGCGCTGACTGCCGCGGCCGACGCGCAGGCCGAGTGGGGCGCGAGCGCGCCGCGCGATCGCGGCGAGATCCTGCGCGGCGCCTACGAGGCGATCGTCGCGCAGACCGACGAGCTGGCGCTGCTGATGACGCTCGAGATGGGCAAGGCGCTCGCGGAGTCGCGCGCTGAGATCGGATACGCCGCCGAGTTCTTCCGCTGGTTCTCCGAGGAGGCCGTCCGTGTCCACGGCCGCTACATGACAAACACGACCGGCAAGGGCCGGATCCTGACGATGCGCCAGCCGGTCGGGCCGTGCGTGTTCGTGACGCCGTGGAACTTCCCGATGGCGATGGGCACGCGCAAGCTCGCCCCGGCGATCGCCGCCGGCTGCACGATCGTCGTCAAGCCGGCCCAGCAGACGCCGCTGTCGATGCTCGCGCTCGCGAAGATCCTCGAGCAGGCCGGCCTGCCGGGCGGGGTGCTGAACGTGATCACCGGCAAGCACTCGGGCGAGCTGGTTGAGCCGCTGCTGAAGGATTCGCGCACGCGGAAGCTGTCGTTCACCGGCTCGACCGAGGTTGGGCGCACGCTGATCGAACAGTCGGCCGAGCAGGTGCTGCGCGTCTCGATGGAGCTCGGCGGCAACGCTCCCTTCCTCGTGTTCGAGGACGCCGACCTCGACGCCGCCGTCGAGGGCGCGATGCTCGCGAAGATGCGCAACGTCGGCGAGGCCTGCACGGCGGCGAACCGCTTCCACGTGCACGAATCGATCGCCGCCGAGTTCGCACGCCGGTTGAGCGAGCGGATGGGCGCGCTGCGGGTCGGCCGCGGCACCGAGCCGGACACCGACGTTGGGCCGCTGATCGATGAAGCCCAGCGCGAGAAGGTTGAGGAGCTCGTCGGCGATGCCCTCCAGCGCGGTGCCCGCACGCTGATCGGCGGCGAGCGATTGTCGGGGCCTGACCACCCGGGCTACTTCTACGAGCCGACGGTGCTCGCGGACGTACCCGACGACGCGCGCCTGTTGCGCGAGGAGATCTTCGGTCCCGTCGCCCCGATCGCGACGTTCTCCACCGAGGAGCAGGCGCTGGCGGCGGCCAACCTGACCGAGTACGGTCTCGTCGCCTACGTCTACACGCGCGATCTCTCGCGCGCGCTGCGCGTTTGCGAGCGGATCGAGACGGGGATGGTCGGCCTCAATCAGGGCGTCGTATCGAACGCCGCCGCCCCCTTCGGCGGCGTCAAGCAGTCCGGGTTCGGGCGCGAGGGCGGCTTTGAGGGGATCGGGGAGTACCTCGAGACGAAGTACGTGGCGATCAGCCTGTAAGGAAGTGCGTGGCGATCAGCCTGTAAGGAGGCGCGTTCGCCGGAGTCCTCCTGGGGGTGTGCAGGTTCCCATGCGCCCTTCACTCTCGCCACCCCTGGCGCCGACCTAATCTCGCCGCCGGCCATCGCCCGCGGGCACGAACCGGGCGAACCGGCCACAGATCAGGAGCCGCACAGTGCTGCGAAGAGTCACCCTCACGTTCGTCCTCGCGCTCGCGGGGGCGCTGTTCGGCGTCGCCTCGGCGCCGGCGCAGTCGTCGCCGCCGACCCCCCTTCCGTCCGCGCAGCCGATCCAGATCCTGCAGAACGCCCCCGCGGAAGAAACGGCCATGCTCTCCCCCAACCAGAGCACGCTGGCCTTCGCGGCGATCCCCTACACCGGGTCGGGCGCGCACGAAGAAGGCGGCGAGAACGAGACCGAAGAAATCAAGCTGACCGACACGGCGAACGCCAGCGCGGAGATCGAATCGGTGAGCATTACCGGCCCCGGCGCTTCCTCCTACTCGATCCAGTGGGGCAACTGCGAACACGACTACATGCAGGCTGGTAACAACTGCACGATGGGCATCCGCTTCGAACCGGTCGCGCTGGGCGCCAACGACGCGCAGCTCGTGATCGACAGCGACGCCACGAACAGTCCGCTGACGATCCCACTGCAAGGCGAAGGATTGCGCGGCCCGAAGCTCAGTCTCAGCTCCACGCAGGCGCTGCTCGGCGAAGTCGCGCTCGGCGCCTCGGCGTGGCACACGTTCACGTTGACGAACAGCGGCGACTACCGGCTCGGCGTCCAGCAGGCGTTCCTTGTCTCGGGCACGCCGCTGATGTTCCCGGTGCTCTCCGACACGTGCGGCGGTCAGGTGATCGCGCCCGGCGCCTCCTGCGCGGTGACCGTGGGCTTCCAGCCGACGACGCTCGGTGAGAAGGACGCCTCGGTGATCATCATCACGAGCTCCGCCCTGCCCGTGAGCGTCGTCGGGGTTGACGGGATCGGCGTGCAGGCCGCCGACACCCAGGCGAGCGTGTCTCAGGCGGTCGTGCCCGCCTCGACCCAGCCGCCGCAGATGCAAGTACTCCAACCGATCCTGCGGGTCGAACGATCGACGACCTCCATCGAGCACGTTGGCGCGCCGCTGCAACGACACGCAAAGCGGCATCGACGGCACGCGGGGCAGCGAGGTTCGCAGCAGCAGGATCAGCGCATCGTGGCCGCTCGCAACAGGCGCCGCGCGATCGCGGCCCGTCGCCGGCGCTGAGTGGTCCCGCTGCTGGGTGGTGGTCTCGCTGCCGAGTGGTCCCGGTGGTGGTGGTAGTCGGCTGCCGCGTCAGATCCTGCGGGCGTCCCGCAGCAGCTCTTTGAGGAACCCCTTCCCCAGTACGCTGAGGCTGAGCAACGATCCGAACAGCACCACCGCGTCGATCGACTCACGGCCCTGCTTGGTCCAGTAGTCGTCTTCGAGGTTCAGCCAGAGTGCGAACTCGTCGAGCGTGAGCGCCGCGCCGGCGCCGTAGACGATCGACGTCACGCGCGAGGAGCGCCGGTCCTCCGCGATCCCGATCTCGAGCAGCCACAGATAGCCGACGGTGAGCAGGCCGGTGATCCCGAAGGTCATGTGATGGATGTGCCGGCCGCCGGGGGTGATGTTCTTGAAAGGTCCGCGTTCGGCGCGGATCGCGTGGGTGATGCCGCGCACGGCGGCGAAGGTCGTGAAGAACGCGCCGGTCGAGAACAGCTGGCGCTCCTTGCGGCGGTCGCCGAAATGCTTGTAATAGAGCGAGTGCAGATCGCGCACGTCGCGCGCGGGTGAGAACCCGTTGTGCACGTGGCCATTCGGCGAGTCTTCCTGCTCTGGGGTGTGAGTGGGCTGCGGGGGGTCGGAGGCCATCGCTGCCCACATACCCTAACCGCGTTCGCGCCGCTCGCCCTTACTCGGTCACTCGCGCGGCTCCTGCGATGCCCGACTCGCACAATCGCCCACCTCGGACGTCACCCGCCGTGGCTCGGCGGCGCCACAGCGTTCATCAGCCATGAGACTCGAGCTGGGAGAGGTCGATCGCGTTCGCCGGCGTCGTGAGCGTGACGGGGACGTTCCAGCGGTCGAAGCTGATCTTGCCGCCGGTCTTGCCAGTCTTGTAGATCTCGATCGGGTAAGGCTTACCGGTCGTGGCGACGTAGAGGGTGCCGCCGTGGCCGGCATCGGCGATGCTCAGCACCTGCTGACCGTCGATCGTCGTGATCGGTCCCTTCGTCAGTGCGCCGTGGTTGGAGAGCGCGGTGTCGAGCAGTTGGTTGAGGTCCGTGAGCGAGCCAAGCGAGGAGAAGCTGCCACTCGATGCCGGCGCCTTCAGCCATTTGCCCGCGAGCAGCTTTTCCGCGGCGGGGCCGCCGAAGTGGCTGTAGAAGGCCGGGCTGCCGCTGATGTAGGCGGTGCCGCCGACCTGGATCAGATTGAAGGACAGGCCGTCCTCGGAGATCTGTCCGCGTCCGCCCTTACCGGCGGCCAGTTCGAGGTCGAGCGTGATCGGCGAACCACCGCTGACGATCGAGCCCGAGACGTGTACGGAGCTGGCGCCGTCGGCCGCAGCCGTGGCGGCCGCGAGAATCTCGGTGGGCGTCTTCGACGCGATCCCGTTCGAGGAGGAGTCGCCGGAGCCGCCGCAGCCGGCGAGCGCGAGCGCGAGCAGGAGCACGAGCGCTATGGCCGCCGGCACGGCAATCGCCGCGAGCTGGGGCCGCGGACGCGACGGAAGGGAGGATCGAGGTCGCAAAGCTGGCGCAGATCCTAGCCGAGGCACGAGCGGGCTCCCCGGATTCGGCTGCTTGCATCAGTTTGGCGATGCGCTGATCGTCTTGGAGGGTGCTCAAGAGAACGCCCCGATCGGCCGAAACGAGAGGAGAAGCAGGGAAAACATGAGATACGCCAGTGAGCAAAGCCAACCAAGCAGGCTTGCGGCTGCCCGCCATGCATGGGATGACCCAGCCGTGGCCGAAGCCGCGCAAAGGCGCGCGCGACCCCGCGGAGGCGGAGGACGTGCGAATGTTTGAAACTGAGAGCAGTGCGGGTAATCTCGCGGACGTGGGGGGCAACGGGGCGCAGTCACCTGCCCTCATGGGACCATCCGGGAGCGACACTGGCACCGATGGTCAGGATTTGCCGACGCTGGGTCGCGGGCCGGGCGGCACGGAGCCGGATCCGGGGCCCCGTTCGCGCGGGGCGCTGACGTGGGCGCCGTGGCTCCTACTGGGTATCGCCGCGGCCGCCGGTGCGATCGCGGCCTCCTCTGCGGCGCTCGTGATCGTCTGCGTCCTCGTGCTCGCGGGTGCCGCGACGGCGCTGGGCTGGCGCTTGGGCGAGGGGCGGCGCAGGTCGCTCGAGCAGGAGCTCGAGAGTCACTCCGGCGAGCTGACGCGGGCTTTCTCCGAGCTCGAGGTGGCGCAGGCCGAGACGGTGCGCAGGCTCTCGATGGCGGTCGAGTTCCGCGACGAGGACACCGGCGCGCACATTGAGCGGATCGGGCGCTTCTCGACGCTGTTGGCCGAGCACGTCGGGATGGACCAGGACTTCTGCGCGACGCTAACGCACGCCGCGCCGCTGCACGACGTCGGCAAGGTGGCGATCCCCGACGCGATCCTGCTCAAGCCGGGCAAGCTGACCGCGGAGGAGCGCGCGATCGTGGAGACCCACGCCGAGGAGGGTCACCGACTGCTGCGTGGCTCATCCTCTTCGATTCTCGACCTCGCGGCGACGATCGCGCTGAGCCATCACGAGAAGTGGGATGGCACGGGCTACCCCCGCGGCGTGAGGGGTGAGGCGATTCCGATCGAGGGGCGGATCGTGGCGGTTGCGGACGTGTTCGACGCGCTAACGAGCGACCGCGTGTATCGCAGCGCGTTCACGGTCGAGGAAGCCGTCGAGATGATGCTCGAGCAGCGCGGTCGCCATTTCGATCCGGTCCTGCTGGACGCGTTCATGGAAGTGCTCGGCCGCTCCGGTCCGGACGCGCGCGAGCCATTGCGCGGCGATCCGGGGGCGCTGACGGAGGGCATCCTCGAAACCTTCGCGACGGCGCTGGAGCGCGGCGACGGCGAGACCGCCGAGGGCTCGATCGCCCAGGCGATCGAGGACGGAGTGCCGGCGGCGATGGTGCACGATGAGGTGATCGAACCGGCGCTGCGGCGACTGGCGGCGCTGAAGGGCCGCGGCGAGCTCGACCAGGGCGCCGAGCGCCTCGCGATGGGAATCGCCAGGCGAGTGCTGGCGACGCTGCGCCGCTACATGCTGAGCGGCGAGTCACAGGACGCTGGCGTGCTCGAGCGGATCGACCGTTCGGTGCAGGCGGTCGAAGAACAGCTCGCCACGCGCGAGCACGCCGTCGGGTGAGACTGACCCACTCGCTGCTCCCGCCCGCGCGCGTCAGGCGCGAGCTCCGGCGTCGGCGCTGTTCGTACCGTGCGCCATAGCGCGATGGACCTACGCGTCAGACCTGGCGGCAGGCGGCCCGCAACGCAGCTCGATAGATTCCCGCGCATGGCACAGCAGGCGATCGTGACCGGCGGGGCGGGCTTCATCGGCTCGCACCTCGTCGACGCCCTACTCGCAGAAGGCTACGGGGTGACGGTGATCGACGACCTCTCCTCCGGCGAGCGCAGCCGCGTGGCCGGGGAGGCGCGGCTGATCGAGCTCGATATCGTCGACCGCGCGGCGGTGGCGGCCGTCGTAGAGGAGACGAAGCCCGTGACGGTCTTCCACCTGGCGGCGCAGGCGAGCGTGGTGGTGTCGGTCGAGAACCCGGGGCGCGACTGCGAGGTGAACGTCGGCGGCACGCTGAACGTCGTCGACGCGGCGAACAAGCGCGGGGTTCCGGTCGTGTTCACCTCGACCGGGGGGGCGCTGTATGGCGACGAGGCGCCGCGGCCGACCGGCGAGGACACGATTCCGAAGCCGCTCTCGCCCTACGGCGCGTCGAAGCTGGCGGGCGAGTCCTACATCGGGACCTGGTCGCGGGCGGAGGGCGTGCCGAACGCGGTCTGCCGGCTGGGGAACGTGTACGGGCCGAGACAGAGCCCCCATGGGGAGGCCGGCGTCGTTTCGATCTTCACGCACCGTCTGTACACCGGTCGGGCCCCGAAGCTGTTCGGGCACGGCAGGCCCACGCGCGACTACGTGTACGTGGGCGACGTGGTGAGCGCGCTGCTCGCGGCGGCGGGGAACGCGGGCACCTTCAACATCGCGACCGGCGTCGAAACGGACGTGAGCACGATCTGGAGCGAGCTCAGGCAGGTAGCCGGCTCGGATCTCGAGCCCGAGCTCGCGGATCTGCGCCCGGGCGAGTTGCAGCACAGCCGCCTAGACGCGAGCCTGGCCGAACGCGAGCTCGGCTGGCGCGCGCAGGCGCCGATCGCCGAGGGCCTGCGGAAAACCTACGAGGCGCTCGTGGAGGAGTTCGAAGCCGGCTGAGAAGGGGACGGACGCCGAGCGTGGGGAGCCTAAGCCTATGGCTCCCGACATCTCTTCGGCGGTGGCTGCGTTTATGGTCTGCGGCCATGCTCGTCCGGGACGCCGATCCACAGCGCGACGCGAGCGCCTGCGCGGCGATCTACGCGCCGTACGTTTCCGATTCGGTCGTGTCCTTCGAGGAGCGACCACCGACCGGGGAGGAGACGGCGGATCGCATGCGCAGCGCGTATGCCTGGGTCCTCGCCGAGCACGAGGGCGTCACGCTCGGCTACGCCTACGGCTCGCGCCACCGAGAGCGCGCCGCCTACCGCTGGGCCGCGGACGTCACCGTGTACGTCGACTCTGGCCATCACCGCTTGGGCATCGGGCGCGCGCTCTACACGGACCTGTTCGAGCGGCTGCGAGCGATCGGCCTGTGGACGCTGTGCGCCGGGATCACCCAACCGAACGAGGCGAGCAACGGACTGCACCGCGCGCTGGGATTCGTCCCCGTCGGGACCTACCGGCGCATAGGCTGGAAGGCCGGCGCGTGGCACGACGTGCAGTGGTGGCAACTGGACCTCCATCCCGGAGAGCCGGGACCGCCGGCGGAGCTCGAACAGACACTTACATGACAGACCCACGCGTCGTGCAAATACAGGTCGCCCACTCAGATCGAGAGGCGCTCGAGGGAATGATCAGAGAACTGGTCGATGAGGGATTGATCGCCTGCGGCCAGCTTGTGGGGCCGATCGGCAGCACATTTTCCTGGGAGGGCTCCGTGCAGATGGCGGACGAGTGGCTGGCGTTGCTAAAGACGAGCAAAGTTGCCGTGGACGATCTGGTAGCGCGCCTCGCCGAGGCCCACCCGTATGACGTACCCGAGATATTGGTTACCGAGATCGCGGGCGGCTATGGGCCATATCTGGACTGGGTCGTGGAGCAGACCACGCGACGGTAACGCTCAAGCTCAGAGATGCCCCCGGCCAGAAGCTGGCGGCTCAAGCCAGGCTCGGCACGCGGCGATACTGATGGCGTGTCGGGGCTCGATTGGAATGTTCCCTGGAGTGGCAGGCGTGTCTGCCACTCAGCGACCGGCGGGAAGGCGGTCTGCGGCGGCCGTGTGGGTGTAGGGACGAACACGCCGCTTCGTCGGCCACCTCCGCCGGACGGCCGGCTCGATCTGGCAGCGATCGTGCCATCCGGATGAGAAAGGACACCGCCGCGCTGCTGGGCCTGTTGTCGCGTGATGATGTTCAGGCATCAGCGAAGTTGCGCCGCTCGATCGTGATGGGGCTCGCTCTTTCGCGCGACCCTGAATCGGTGCAGACGATGGTGGGGCTCGCTGAGCATGATCTCGACCACAAGGGCGATGGCAGGACTGAGAGCTATCGGGGACCGGTCAACGGTCCCGTTCTCGCTCACACGCTCGAGGACACCTCAAACGTCGCGATCAAGCTCCACGCGATCGGGGCGCTCGCTGACACGTTCGCCAACGATGCGGTTCGCCCACTGATCGCAGCCTTGGAGGACCCGAGCGCGATGATGAGGACAGCTGCGGCAGACGCGCTCGTGCAGCTCGGCGATCCCGCCGCGGTGTCCGCGATCGAAGCGGCTCGGCGACGCGCATGGAACCCCTATGTCCGCGTCAGCCTGGGCGGCGCACTTCGGCGGCTGCGAACAAGCGCGTGAGGAGTGTGCCCCCTGCGTGACAAAATTGGCCGATGCGCGTCACGAAAGGAAACCCACCGCCCGAGCCTCCCGGGCACATCGCGACCCTGATTCATACTCTTGAGACGTCCGGGTTCCGGACCGTCTACAAGGATGAGGTGGCTCAGGCGTTCGGCGACTTCATGCAGGTCCTCGAGCGCCCGCCCGTTCGAATTCGTGTGGTCCGCGACCGTGGCCAGTGGCGCGCCCAGCTCACGGCAGACGGATGGCCGCGAGATCCGCGCTGGGGGGAGCCGTGGGTCCTGCTTCCACCCACCGTAGGTAGCTGGCACCATCCTGAGTGACTGAGGAGGTCGATCAGAGTTGCGCAGAGTGCCGGCGAAGGCGCACGGACCGCTAGGACGTCGACGCGGCCTAATCGCGTGAGGCGGCGTGTGCCTCGTCTGGGCCGATGCCTTCGGCTCGGTAGCCGGCGGCCCGCTTCGAGTCGTGGAGCTGGAGGCCGGCCTTCAGCCATCGGTCGGTGTCGGCGAAGCTGAACCCGTCGTGACGCCAGTTCGCAGCCGCCGCCGAGACCTCCCGCCACGTGTGCCACTCCACGTGCTGCGAACGCTCCAGATGCGCGGTGCTGAGCGGCGTCAGGAGCGCTCGCCACGGTATGGCGTCTTGCGGCTCGAAGTGCGCCTCGCACCACACGTGCGCCTCCTCGGGCTCAAAGCCTGCGTCACGCCACGCCGAGGCTCCCTCGGCCCAGAAGACGGCGGCGATCCACTCCTCCTGTTCCTCGGGTGAGAAGCCGCGGTCGCTGAATTCGGCGGGATCTCGCACCATGAACTTTCGAGCATGATATCGGCGGTTGCCGGCCAGGTCTTGGGGAGTGCTCGTGAGCTGCCTATCCTCTCAAGAGCCCGGTGTCTATCGTCGATATCGATTCTGATGAGCGTGCGAGGAGGCACAGGCAAACGCATGTTGTTGGGAGGGGGATGCGTGTGCCTAGTCGCGGGCTTCGCGTGGCACGAATGGGCGAACGTGCTGTTGCCAGCGGCATTCGCATTGAGCCTGCTGGGGGATGGCGCCAATCTGCAACGGGCCCTTCCTAACCGGCGCCTGGCGCTCGTTGTCGGTGGCGCAGCCGTCATGCTGAGTAGTGCCGCGATCCATCACTTCCTGCCTCACGGCAGCACGCTTCGCTTGACGACAGATGGAGTGCTTGTGATCTCGATCCTGGTGATCCTCGTCGCCATCGCGCCATACCTGCGGCCGCCAGCAGCAAAGCAGCGCGCTTGAAATGCGGTCCACGGCGATAGTACGCCCTCCCGTCGGGAGAGCGCGATGTCACAGATCCTGCCGGGCATGCGCCGTGACACCCAGGGAGGCATCTCAGGTGTTTCACGATTGCGCAGAAACGAATATCCAGACGAAAATGAAGACGACTGCATAGGGGGCAGGTAGAACTGTCGCCGCTACAAGCAGAGCGCGTCCCCTAGACTCGATTCGTCGTTAAGGTGAATGACCGGCGGTTTTTGGGTGGGGGGCCGGGGGTGTCGGTGGTTGGCGGCTTTGTGGCGTGCGTGGAGGGGTGTGATGTTCTTGTTGGGGTGGCGTTGCTCGTGTTTTTGGCCAGCGTCGAGCGGCGAGGGTTCCTGCGCGGTGATGCTCGGTGGGGGACGCCAGCTGGACGGTCAGCCGTAGGCGGGTAGCGCGTTCAGGCGTTTGAAGGCCTTGAGGATCGCGGCGGCCCATGGCCAGTCGGCGGGGAGGTGCATGGTGTTGCGTCGGGCGTGGCGGGTGATTTGTCCGGCGACGTGCAGGATGCGGTAGCGCAGCCGCTTCGGTTCGCTGCTGCATGTCCATGACACGCTCGTTCCGGTCTCCCCAGACGGACTACCAGAGCGCCTGGAAGGGGCCGGTCTGGCCGACCCGAAGGTGCAGATCGGTGGGCGCTCGTTTCGCTTTCGCGCGTGCAAGCCGGCCTGATCGCCCGCCGGCGGCGAGCCAAGCTAACCTCGCACTGCATCCGCACCCGGGGCGACAAAGCTGAAGGTGTCCGGACAAATGCCTACCTCGCGTATGGCCTAAATGGACTGCTGAGATCGAGCTGTTTCAGGCGCTCTGGGTCGAGCAGAACATTGATCTGGGCGATCCGTCCGTTTGTGACGGTGAAGGCAATCACCGAGAACACGCCGCCCTGGGGCGGGACGAACCCCGGCGGCGCCATTGACGAGCGCGGGTCTGACGAACGGGTGGAGCTTCGAGTAGGTCGCGGTGTGCGTGATGGCGGTAGCCGACGTTGGTGATGAGGGCCGCTGCTGCCAGGAACAGAAAGAACGCGGCTCCCCCGATCTCGTGGTCGTGGACTCATAATTTGCCCTCACGGCACAAATGAGGTACAGGACGAGGCCTCCTGCCGCAGCCATCCCGAGCACCGGCACGGCGAAGCCCCCCAGAAGCCCGACCGCGCCGCAGGCCAACAGCGATCCCAGCGGGACCATCCACCGCCGGGATATCTGCACCCGATCGGCAACGACCTCGACCGATTCGGCGCCGACGAAGTTCAGGCAGGCGGCGTAGCCGTTCATGAGCGCCGCCAGGATCGTGGTTATGAGATAGATGACGTGCATACCCTCTAGACACGCATCGGGCGAAGAACCTGACAGCCTCCGCTGCAGTCTTACGGTCAGGACCGGGTGCGACGGGTTCGCTCAGCGTTCGCCAAGGAGCTCCATGCTCGTGCGCGGGCGTCACCGGCATTTGGCTGGGAGTGCATCGCGCGGTGGCCTGGTAGTTTGTGGCCCGTATGGCGCTTGCCTGCCTGATGCATTGGTACCTTTCGGCGCTCTATGTCGCGCCGGTCGTGGCCGTCGGAGGCTGGGGCTGGTGGAAGACCAGAGCGACCGGCGATCGGGGCGAGGGGCCACCGGCGGTCTCACCGACGGCGTAGAGCAGCGGCGCTCACCCGGTCTTGGTTCACCCCGTCGTGGTGGTGACTGCGGAGAGGATCCACAGCGCCAGGCAGGTGAAGCCGACCATGATCGCGAGCATCCAGTATTGCGAGCGGACGGCGGCTTCGGGGGTCTTGAGCTCGACGAGACCTTGCTCGTGGGAGAGGATCAGCCCGCTGACGTGGCCGGCGACGATCGCGGCGATCTGTACGTACCAGATCGCGGCGAAGGAGACGAGGTTGTAGTTGACGAGGAAGTTCGCGGTCCCGAACAGGTCGCTGCCGCGCCCGAGCGGGTCGGAGACGAGGTAGCCGAGCGCCTGCCCGTCGAGTACGAGCAGCGAGAAATAGTGGGCGAGCATGTAGCCGAAGGCGATCGGGACGAGCGTGTGCAGGAACGATTGCGCGAGCGCGCGGTGGTCCTCGACGGCGACGCCGCGCAGCGCGCTGCGCATGCCGTAGATGCCGAGGTTGTAGAGGCCCGCGACGAACGCTACACAGAAGAGCAGGCCGATCGTGCCGACGATCTCGAAGGCGCCGATCGCGCTGATGCCGAGGTGGCCGAGGTCTGCCTCCAGCGATGGCGCGAGCTGGTACCAGACCTCTCCGTTGGAGAATCCGTCGAAGCTCGTCGAGCCGATCAGCACGAACAGCACGGCCGCGGTCCCCGGCCACAGCTCCAGATCGCCGAGACCCGACAGCGGCCGACGCAGGCGCAGCTCCCGATCGCGCCAGGACAGCGGTGAGAGACGTGCGATCAGCCCGAAGTAGACGCCGAACCCGTCGGCGCGCTCGCACCATGCCTCCACGCCAAACGCCGCCATCCCCGCGAGCTGCAGGCCGCCGTAGGCGAGCATCAGGGTCGCGAGCAGCGATGGGTCGTCCTTGCTTGGGTAGACGAGCTCCAGCCAGGCGAAGCCGAGCAGCGTCGCCGCTGCCGGCCAGCGGCCCAGCCACCGCGGATAGGAGCCGAGCAGCGGCCCACGCCGCCAGCCGGCGCGGTGCAGCAGCCAGCCTGCGAGCCGTCCGAGCGCCCGCCACGGATTGAACGGGCGAAAAAGGTCGCCGACGAACGCGCTGAAGATCGGGATGCCGACCCAGAAGATCACGTAGACGGACGTCGGTGCGAGGTTCGAGGTGAAGTTCTGTTCGCCGGCTAGACCCGCGTAGACGACGATCCCAAACAGCGCCACGCCGAGCACGCCGCACAGCCATTCCACCAATCGCGGGACCCGCAGCAGCACCCTGCCCGGGGGGCGCTGCAAACGTGGCTTTGACCACAGGCTCCACAGCGCCAGGAACGAGATCACCATCACCGCGGTCGCCGTCCACGCGAACATCCACGCCGGGATCGGTAGATCGGCGCGGCCCACGATCCCATGAGCCGACGCCGACGCCGGCGCGAGCAGGGAGGCGAGCAGCGCGGCCAGGCACGCCAATCGAAACCGCGGGCGTGCCCGGCGCACGCGCATCCTCAGCTCTTGACTTCGACGTTGCCGCAGAGGATCGCCGGGTCGTTCGACATCGCCTGCATGAACGCCATCGAGGCGGGCGCCGAGCCGATCTGGTTCTGCTGGCTGGCCGGCGTCGGTTTCGCATGGACGACCATGAAGTAACCCGGACCGATCACGCGCTGATGGACGATCAAGTTGACCGTTCCATACGCTTCGCCCTTGCCGTTCGCCACCAGATCCGGCAGCACGACGGCCATGTTCGAGACCTGCTTGCTCTCGGGACTGCACGCGCCGTCCGGGCCATGCAGATGGTTGGCATGACGGCTGTAGGGCACGAGGCCCGTGATCCTCCGCCAGCCGGTGAGGTGATCGCCGACCTGTTCGAAGTGCCCTTCGCCCGAGGCCGTGCTCGGCTCAAACGGCATCCCTTCCGCGGCCTTCGCGCTCGACTGCATTTCCTTCATCTCGCTCGCGCTCATGCCCTTCATCGAGCCGGTGGTCTGCGTCTTTGCCTTGCTCGACGCGTCCCATACGGCCATCGGTTTGAACGCGACGGTCGCCTCGGTCTTGGCGCTGCTGGAGCCACCGCAGCCGGCCACCGCCACCGCCGCGGCTGCGGCGATGACGCAAAGCAGGACACCTCGATACGTGCGCTTTCTCATGCTTGCTCCTTGGTTGTGATCGTCAGGTTGTGCGTGCCCATCAGGCGCTCCGTGGTTCCAGAGAGCCACCAGCAACTGCCGGTGTGGTCGAGGGCTCTCGCACGCGCGCGGGTGCTCGCTCGCGGGCGCCCACCAATGGGAACATCGCGACGGCGAGCAGGATGAACAGCGGCCCGGCGTTCGGGTCGGTCGCACCCCCCGCAAAGATGCCACCGAAGCCCTGACCGAGAATCCAATACAGGAGGTTCAGCGCGATCGCCAACCACAAAAGCGGCCGCGCCCACCGATCGGTGCCGACACCTATGGCAATCACAGCTGACGCAAGCGCGAGCACGAGCGCGATCGGAAGCCCGTTGCCCTGGGCGCCTTTGCCGACCCAGTGCTGCACGCTGCTCAGCCAACCCATGCCAGACGGAGCGCCGCTCAACGCATTGGCTGTGGCGTTCGCGCTGCTGCTCGCAGCCTCGAGCCACAGCCACGCCATCACGAGCCACAAACCCGCCCACAACGTGCGTGCGCCCCGCGCGTCGAGTAGGCCAGCCGCCCGCTCGCTCGGCCACACGACCACACCGATAAATGCGTACAACAGCACCGCGCCGGGCGCCCCGGTGAGCGGGGAGGCCATTTTCATGAACAACATCCCGAACGCCTCGCCGAACCACCACACGAGCAGCACCCAGGCAAACGACGCGATCAGCGCCGGCTTGACCGTGCGCCGGTAGAGCAACCCGAGGCCGATCAGGCACTGCACCAGCGCGAACAGCGTGTTCCAGACCGTCAGATTGTGCTGGGCCTGATGCGCACCCCATTCGATGCTGCTGGCAAGCCACCCCGGCTGACCGGGCGCCATTCCCGTCAACATTTCGATGAATCCGTGCGAGTACATAAACGACTGGAACTGAAGCGCTCCATCCAACAGCCAGATCAGACCAAGCGTGATCTGAAGGCCCCTACGAGTAATTGAAAATCGCATAGTCCTTCCCTTCCACGTGCCTCACCGCCGCGGGTCATCGTTATCGATGCCATTGCCTTCGACGGCCATCGACCTCGACGGTCAGCGATCTCGACGATCAGCCGGCGGGAAGCGGATTAGTGTCTCTAGAAGCAGTGGGATGCGGCCCACGCGGGCGGCGCACGGCCGGCGAGCGCAGCGGCAATCAAACGGCCACCGCGGGGAAAGAGATACTCGGTGGGATGCGCGAGCCGCACCCCGGACGTAGCGACGGCTCCGGCCTTACCGACCCGCTGGGCGCAACGACGATGCAGCGCGACGATCAGACGCTCGCCGGGCCGCCGCGCGAGCAGCGCCACCGCGAGCAACAGCGCCGGCAACAAATACAGGCCGCCTTCGACAAGGATGTGGGACACAGCCACGACGGCGGATCATACCGGCAGATCGCCCCCTTGCAGGCACTGGATGCAGCGCGCAAGCCAGCCGGGCCGTGGTAGATTCGAGCGAATGATCGATGCGCGATCCCGGTGGTCTGAGCGGGCGTGAGCGCCTCCACGCCCGAGCTCATGCCCTCCGAGTCGGATGGCGCCGACGAACCGCCCACGGCAGCCGGCGCGGAGTCAGCGGCCGGGGATCGTGGGCGTCGAGGCGTGGATCGCCGCATGATCCTGCCGCTCGTCGTGATCGTCGTGATCGCCGGCGGGTTCGCGCTGCTGTTCCAGAACACCAGCCGCAACTCCCAGCCACTGGCGGAGGGCACGCACAGCGCCAGATCGACGAGCTTCCTCGGCGACGAGCTCTCCCCACCGAAGGCCGCACCGCCGCTGTCGCTGCGCAACTACCTGGGCGAACGGGTCGACATCAACCAGTACCGCGGCAAGGCGCTACTCGTCACCTTCCTCTACACCCACTGCCCCGAGATCTGCCCGTTGATCACCGCCGACCTGCACGCCGCGCTCGGCCTGATGAGCCCGAAGACGGCAGCCCGAGTGCGGATCGTCGCGGTCTCGGTCGACCCTCGCGGAGATACGCCGCGGACGGTCGCGGCGTTCCTGAAGGTGCACGAGATGACCGGGCGCATGAAGTACCTGATTGGCTCACCCAGGGAACTCGGGCACGTCTGGCAGAGGTGGGGCGTGGGCTCCGAACGCGACGCCGAAAACCCAGACTTCATCAACCACTCCGCGCTCGTCTACGGGATCGACGCCTCGGGCCAGCTGAAGACGGTCTACATCGGCTCGAGCTTCCAGCCGAGCGAAGTCGCCCACGACGTGCCGCTGCTGGCCACGCAGTAGGAGGCCGACAGCTTTCGGCGTGAGCGTCAGGATTGAGAGGGAGCTTGGGGCTCTCGGGGTAGGAGCCGGTGGCTGTCGACGACTGCGGTGGCGAGGTCGATGAGCTTGTGGTTGTCGACGCGGGATTGCTCACGCAGCATCTCGAAGGCGCTCGCCTCGTCGATGCCGTGGCGCTCCATCAGGATCCCCTTGGCACGCTCGGTCAGCGCGCGGCGCCCGAATGCGCCCTGCAGGTCGTGGTACTCGGCGAAGCGTCGCAGCACGATGTCGATCGCGCTCTGCCAGTCCTCGACGTCGGCGTCTGAGATGTGGGCGAAGACGCCTCGCTTGGATGCCTCGGCGATGAACTCGGGGTCGCGGGCGTGGAGCAGCACGATCACCGGGCAGGCGGCTTCCCGCACGATCTTGTCGATCAGCTCGAGCGCGTGCTCCGAGCTCTCTCCGAGTCCTACCAGCGCAACGTCCGGTCGCTCTCTGGCGGTTGCCGGGCCGACATCCGCGACGTCGATCTCGCGGGCGATCACCTCGTGGCCGAGCCCCACGACGATCGGGGCGACGAGCGCGAGGCGGTCCTTGCGCTCGTTGGCGATCAGGACGCGCAGGTGCTTGGTCTCGCGAGAGCCCATCACGTTCAGCCGCCAGATCGAGGCCGGGCGGCAGTGTTAGGATAGATGTTGGCTTCGCCTCAACCTTCGGCGGGCATTTGCAGCATCGGCTCCAACTCATGGCCGGCAGCGCGACCACAAGCAGTCGTCGCGTACATCTCGCCGAAATGGAGCCTTCCCATGCGTCGCAGAGTCTTTGACGTTCTCACCAGCGCCGTCGGGCTGGTCCTCGCGGTCGTGCTGCTCGTCGCGGGAGGGCTGCTGATGTGGGGCTACAGCTACACCCACAGCAACGTCCACAACCAGCTCGCCGCGCAGCAGATCTTCTTCCCGCCGAAGGAAGCCTTCGCCCACCCCAAGGCCGGTACCGAGATCACCGCGGCGATGATCCCGTCCGTCTCGCAGTACGCCGGGCAGCAGCTGCTCACCGGCCCGCAGGCCGAGGCCTACGCCGATCACTTCATCGCGATTCATCTCTCTGAGATGCCATACGGGGGGATCTACTCGAAGATCAGCACCGCCGCGCGCGCCGAACCAAAGAACACAAAACTCGCGGAACTCGAGACGACCTCCTTCCAGGGAACGACGCTGCGTGGGTTGCTGCTCGAGGCCTACGGCTTCTCGAAGATCGGCACGATCATGCTCTACGGCGCGATCGCCTCGTTCATCCTTGCTTTCGTGATGCTCGGGCTGGTCGCGCTTGGCTTCCGCCACGCAGAGCGCACCTCGGCCGAGGAGGAACTGCTGATGCCCAAGCACAACAGCGATGGCCTTCACAGTGAGGGCCCCGACGGCACGGACCCCGACACCCAGTCCCACGACAGCGAGACCCTCGCGGGGGCGCCCTCATGACGGCCCCCGCAACCGTTGTTGGCGCCCCCGAGCCCCTGGTCCCCGAGCCTCGGGCCCCGGAGACCCCGGCCACCACCTACCGGGCGGCGGTCGTCCGTGAGTTCGGCAGTCCGCTCGTCGTGGAGCAGACCCCGATGCCGGCGCCCGCCGCGGGGCAGGTGCGGGTGAAGGTAGAAGCCTGCGGTCTCTGCCACACAGACATCCATGCCGCGCACGGCGACTGGCCGATCAAGCCCTCACCGCCGTTCATCCCCGGCCACGAGGGCGTCGGCATCGTGACGCAGTGCGCGCCCGGCGTGGACGAGGTCGCGGTCGGTGATCGTGTCGCGATGCCGTGGCTGGGCTATGCGTGCGGGAGCTGTGACTACTGCGTCTCCGGCTGGGAGACGCTGTGCGAGAAGCAGGAGATGATGGGCTACACGATCGACGGCGCGTTCGGCGAGTACGCGACCGCGTATGCCAGCTACGTCGTCGAGGTTCCCGAGGGCGTCGACTCGTTCGACGCCGCGCCGCTGACGTGCGCGGGCGTGACGACCTACAAGGCGGTCAAGGTGGCGGGCACGCGCTCGTCGGATTTCGTGGCCGTGTTCGGGGTCGGCGGTCTCGGGCATCTCGCGATCCAGTACGCGGCGATCGCCGGCGGACGGGTCGTCGCGGTCGACGTGATCGAGGAGAAGCTCGAGCTCGCGCGCGAGCTCGGCGCCGAGTTCACCGTCAATGCCGCCAAGGAAGACCCGGTGCGGGCGATCCAGCGTCTCGGCGGCGTCGATCAGGCGATCGCGCTCGCCGTCTCGCCGAGCGCGTTCGAGCAGGCCTACCGGTCGCTGCGGCGCGGCGGCACGCTCGTGTTCGTCGCGCTGCCGGCGGACAACGAGGTCAAGATCCCGATCTTCGAGACCGTGCTGCACGGGATCACGATCGTGGGCTCGATCGTCGGCACCCGCAAGGACCTGCGCGAGGTGTTCGAGCTACACGCCGCCGGCAAGACCCGCGTGATCCGCGAAACACGGCCGCTGGATGAGGTGAACGAGGCGATCGCCGACGTCGAGGCCGGCCGAGTTGCGGCAAGAGTCGTCCTCGAGCCCTGAGCCCGCAGGCGATCACTTGTGGCCGAGCCCAACGAGGATCGGTGCGAGGAATGCCAAGCGGTTCGCCGAGCTCGGCTCTCGGCTCGAGAGCCCATCATCACTCCCCCACCAACGCACCGGTGGCCGCCGCCACGACAACGTCTACGGGCCCCGGCGATCAGAGAGGCTCGCAGCGCTCCGCTCCCGTTCGTTCTTGTTGGCATCCGTGCTCTCAGCCATGGCCGGCGGCTGGGATGAGGTTTTGATGCGGGATGGTGCCGTTGGGCACGGCAGGCGGGCCGTCGTGCTCGCGACCAGCACGATTACCAGCTGGTGCTCGATTCGCTGTTACCCGGGCATGTTTTTGCTTTTTTTACGCCGACGTTGCATTCGCGTGTGATTTCGCCTTTCGCGTTGCGCTTGATCGTGAATTTGTCTTTGGTGACCGGTGCGACTGCGGTGAGTTCGTAGGTGGTGTTCACGCCTTTCGCGACGGTCAACTCGGCTTCGTTGGGGCTTTTGTAATTGATCGATGGTTCGATCGCGTTCAGCTGCTTGGCTTCTTTGAATGAGTACAGGCCATTGTTTTCCGTCGCGTACGTCTCGGCAGTGGTCTGCGCCGTCTGCGCGAGGGTCTTGGCCGAGGAGTCATAGGCCTTGTTCTTCTGGCTGAGCAGCGCGGGGATCGCGATCGCGGCGAGGATGCCGATGATCAGGATCACGACCAGGAGCTCGATCAGGGTAAACCCACCGTCATCGTCGAGCCGGCCCTTCGGTCCATTCATGAGCCCGATTTCGGCGTGTGCTCGCCGGCGCGAGAGCCCGATGGTCAGATCTCTGACGCGGAGGGGATTCCGCCCGCTGTCTGGTCGGCTCCCGGTCGGTCCTCCAGGCGTGCGTGGTATGCGCGCAGCAGGCGTCGGTGGGTGAGCCATCCGATCGCCTTCTCGCCGTCTGCGTCCAGTACGGGTAGGCCCTCGTCGTCGGAGACGGCGAGCGCTCGCACCGCGTCCTCGAGGGACTCGTCGATCCGTAGCTCGGGTGTCTCGTGCACGAGGCTGCCCGCGGTCTGGCCGTCGCGAGCGTTGCCGATCGCCTGCTCGACGGCGACCGCGGTGACGATCCCCAGCAGCGCGCCGTCCTGGTCGAGGACCGGCAACGCCTCGGCGTGCTCGCCGGCGAAGCGGTCGAGCACATCGCGCAGCGGCTGCCCGGGTGCGAGCGGTCGTGGCAGCTCGCCGATCGCCTCGGCGACGGGGATCTGCGCCATCAGGGTTCCGGATGGCTGTTCGATGTCGATCCCGCGGCGGCGGAGCTTCAGCGTGTAGATCGTGTCGCGCGTGATCGCGTTCGAGAGCGCGGTCGCGACGATGATCGCGATCATCAGCGGCAGGATGATGCGGTAGTCGCCAGTGAGCTCGAAGATGATCAGCACGGCCGTGATCGGGGCGCGCGCGGAGGAGGCGAACACGGCGCCCATCCCGACGAGACCGTAGGCGCCGGCGGCGACCGCCACGCCGGGCACGATGTCGTGTGCGATCGCGCCGTAGGCCGAGCCGAGCATCGCGCCCATGAACAGCGAGGGCGCGAACACGCCGCCCGAGCCGCCGATCCACATCGTCAGGCTCGTCGCAAGGATCTTCGCCACGAGCAGCCCGAGCAGCGCGAGGATCGCGTAGTGACCGGCGACCGCGAGCGCCAGCACCGGGTAGCCGACCCCGTACATCTCGGGGACCGCGAGCAGCAGTAGCCCCAGCAACACGCCGCCGACTGCCGGCCGTAGCCATTCCGGGCGGCCGCTGCGGCTCCAGATCCGGTCGGAGATGTCCTCCCCGGCATAGAGCACCCGCACGAAGCCGAGCCCGACACCGGTGGCGAGTACCCCGAGGCCGGCGTAGAGCAGGAGCTCCAGCGGCGAGCTGAACGTGAAGGCGGGCAGCGACAGGAACGCATGGCTGCCGAATGCGGCGCGGCCGATCGCGTCCGCCGTGACGGAGCTGAGCACGACCAGGCCGAAGGAGCGCGTCTCGAAGTTGCGCAGGATCAGCTCGAGCGCGAAGAACACGCCGGCGAGGGGCGCGTTGAACGTCGCCGAGATGCCTCCCGCGGCGCCGCACGCGACGAGCAGCCGCAGCTGTGACTCCGATACCCGCATCAGCTGGCCGGTCACCGACCCGAGCGCCGAGCCGATCTGCACGATCGGCCCCTCCCGCCCGACCGACCCACCAGAGCCGATGCAGACCGCCGAGGCGAGCGACTTCACGACCGGGACCTGCGGGCGCATCCGCCCACCGAGCCGGTTGACCGCGTACATCACCTCCGGCACGCCATGCCCCCGCGCCTCGGGCGCGAAACGACTCACCAGCGGGCCATAGATCAAACCGCCCACCACCGGCACGGCGACGACGAACCAGATACCGAGACCGGGAAGATGCGGGTTGATCGTGCGGCCGGCCGCCCCGTACTCGCTGTGCCCGGTGAACAGGTGCGTGAAGCCGAGGATCATGTCGCGAAACGCAATCGCGCCGAGACCCGCCCCGGCTCCCGTTAACAGCGCGAGCGCGGTCAGCCCGCCGCTGCCACGCGCCGCCGAGCTGCGCAGCCGGGCGAGCCACTCCCGGGTGAGAGGCTCTTTGCGTTCCGCGACCACGAGCTACGAGCGTACGCGACACCCCGCGATGTCCCGCCCACGCCCGGCCACCTGCAGAGACACAGGTCAGAAATCTGACCAAACCAATCCGTCACGGGCCCAACGCTCTCTGCGACAGTGCATTCATGAGCCCCACAGCCGGCACCCGCTCAAACGTTTGCCGCGTACTCGACGAGGATCGTGCCCTGGCCGAGGCCGTCCCGGCCGAACACAGAGAGCGAGCGATCGCGGAGTGCATCGCCAGGACGGTCTCGATCCCCGAAGGCCAATGGAGCGGCACAGATACCCCAGCGCCCGGCGACGGCATCGGCCTGCTCGTGCTCGACGGGCTGCTGATCCGCCGCGTCGGCATCGATCAGGGATTCGGCGCCGAGCTACTCGGCGACGGCGACCTGCTGCGACCCTGGCAGGGAACAGACGATCCGCCGATCCTGCCCCAGACAACCGGTTGGCGGGTGCTCCAGCCGACACGCATGGCCGTGCTCGACGAACCGTTCGCTCGGCGGCTGGCGCGCTACCCGCAACTCACCGGCCGCCTCGTGGGCCGCGCGCTGGCACGCTCGCGCAACCTCGCCGTGAACATGGCAATCGTGCACCAGTCGCGCGTCGACGTACGGCTGCACATGCTCCTCTGGCACCTCGCCGGCCGCTGGGGCAAGGTCCGCAACGACGGCGTCATCGTGCCAATACGACTCACCCACAACGTCCTCTCAGACCTCACAGCGGCGCGTCGCCCAACCGTCACGAGCGCGCTCAACGAGCTCGCCAAACGTGAGCTCCTACGACCCGTCGACGACGGCTGGCTGCTGTGCGGACAGCCACCCGGCGAGCTGCTGGAGCTCGCACCGGCCCCCCCGGCCCTCGCCACCGACACCTACGCGGCGAGCAGCTGAATCAGTACGAACAGGACGTACAGCGCAACCACTGACGTACCGCCGCGTCTGCGCATTCCATGTGGTGCCCCCAGTAGCGCGACGGTCGTGGCCGTCATTGCCGCCAGCAGTGCCAGGTCGAGGCGGTCGGTCATAGAGTGGGCGGTCAGCGTCACAAAGAGCGACGGGACGGCGACCCCGGCGACGAGGTTGATCGTGTTGCTGTTCAGCGCCTCGCTGACGAGCGCTGCGCCCCGGTTTGCCAGGCCAAGTCGCACCCCTGTGAGCGCGTTGGGTAGGCTCGTCAAGGGGCCAAGGACGAGTGCCCCGACTAGCGCGGGTCCAATCCCCCAGTGTTCGCCGAGTGAGAGTGCCGCATGCACCATCCCGACGCTTCCCAGCACGATGAGCAGGATGTCGAGCGCCATGAACGCAATCTGGCGATGCGTTGCGAAATGGTGTTCAGGGCCCGTGCTACTGCGATGCTCGCCCTCCTCAGCGGTGTGCTCTATGACGCGACTGACCCGTCCAGGTACGTGTAGGCGCTTCGCAAGACGAGGACCAGCGATCACCAGCGCGAGATAAGGAGCCAGCACGCAGGCAAGGAGGGTCACAGCGAGGATCGCGGACACTGCGCCGAGTAGCAGCGCTATCCCGATCGCGGTAACGGCAAGCCCGACGCCCCCCTCGAGAATCAGCGTCTCGCGTACGACGCGCACTCGCCCGGTGAGCATCGCGCTGAGCCCAACCATTGCCGCCAGGTTGAACGCGTTTGAGCCGACGATCACGCCTACCCCCGCCTCGTGAGCCCCGTTGGACAATGCAGCGAGGGCAGAGGACACCTCCGGACCGTCGGCCGCCAGTGCAGTGAGCAGTCCGATGAGCACCTCGGGCAGGCCGAACTTTGCCCCGAGCTGGTCGAGGCGGCGCGCGAACGTCGAGGCGGCGCGCAACGTGACCGCGAGGGAGACGGCGAAAAGCGGCAGTGCGATCAATGGCGCCATCACGGGGTCCTGAACGAATACCTCGCCGCCGCCGGTCAGCGTCGCGGCTTGGGCGGCAGCCGACGCGTGGCAATCTCTGTACGCCACCCGCGCTCCAGGCGGGCACGACAACCAACGATGTACAGGAGAACCATGATTTGCTCCGACGGGTCGATGAGGCAACTGCCGACCAGTCTTCCCGGCTCACCTTGGATCACCCTACATGAACAACGGCGCACGTCGCAGCCTGATGTCAAACAGCCAGATATCCAGCCCCTGCGCACAGCGCCACGAAGCCATGAGCCCGGGACGGAGCTAGTCGGTTGAGCAGAGCGCGTTCATCACTCGCTCATCCCAAGCGAAGGTCGGCGGCTAGCTGACCGGCGGCCTCGGGTCGGTGCCGGCGGTCGTCCACGGGCGGGTCGGTGACGGTCATCGGGGCGGTTGGGCTAGAAGCTGAGGGAGTGCTCTGTCGCGAGCTGGTCGGCTATGGATCTTTGAGCGCGTGACCCCCGGCCTCTACCGTCTGCGCCGATGACCCGCAAGCCCCAGGTGCATATCGAGTCGTAGCGCTCATTCCCAGAACACGGCGAGGCGCTAGGATCGACGGCCGCGGCGAGATAGCTCAGCTGGTAGAGCACTCGACTGAAAATCGAGGTGTCGGCGGTTCGAGTCCGCCTCTCGCCATCGCCCGGACACGAGTCGGCGGGCTCTCTGGTCCACGGCAAATTACTGCGGCCGCGAAGCAAAGCCGATCCCTACACGCTCGCTCGCGCCGGGTGAAGCGGAGCGCTTACGTCCTCCCGTTCACGCTTGAGATTTGTCCCGAACAGGAGTGAGCTTGGCGCCCCTTGAGACGCGCGGATCACACGCGAAGCGAGAGGGTGCGCTCCGCCTGGTGGCGTCCGCGCCGTGAGTCAGGGGATCGGCTGCTGCTAGGCCGGCTGTGGTTGGAGCATGGGGAGTAGTGTGAGGTTGACTAGGCGCCGGACGGAGCTTGGGTCCTCGAGTGTGATGGTCCCGTCGCGGGTGAGTAGTAGTGAGATCGCGAGGCGTGCGATCACCTCGGCGACACCGTCGATGTCTGATGTTGCGGCGCGACCGGCGTTGACTTCGGCTTGGAGTCGATCGGCGATGAGTGATCGGTAGAGCTCGAGCACGGGTCCGCCGTCGAGGGTGAGCGGTGGTAGCAGGACATCGGGTTCGCTGCGCAGGAGCCGATCGAATAGTGGGTGCCCGCTCACGTAGCGCCCAGCGAACTCGAATCCCGCGACGAGTCGGTCCTCGAGTGTTTGCGCGCCTTCCCATAGGAGGTCGAGCTCTTGCATTCCGCGGTGGACCTCACGCGCGATGACGATCTCGACGAGGCGTTGCTTGCTCGCGAACCGGCGGAAGACGGTCATTCGTGAGACGCCGGCGCGGCGGGCGACGTCTTCCATCGAGGTGCGACGGATGCCGTGCTCGGCGAACTCGTCGAGCGCCGCCGCGGCAACGCGGTCAAAGAGCGCGTCCTCGCCCACGACGGGAGCCATCTCGAGGAATTCGGCTATCGGCACCATTGGATACTATGTTACTGTATTTCGCACAGAGTAACTAGAGAGGGATGTGGCTCATGGACCAAACGCTTGCCGACCTGCCTCGACTGCGACGCCCCGCGGTCGTCAATGCCGCCCAGTATTGGCTGGCCCCGGAGCAGTTCGCGCGCCACTGTCAGCGCCTCGGCGATCGTTTCCTGGTGGCGATGCCGGCGACGGGGCCGTGGCTGTGCCTGACCGATCCCGAGGACATCAAGCGCGTCTTCACAGCCGACACCGGCGTGCTTGCACTCGGAGCGGCGCTGGCGAAGGCATCCGCGCACCATCTCTTCCTCGGCCCGACGGGACTCACGAACATCGACGGCGCCGAGCACATGCGCAGGCGGCGAATGCAGCTCCCCCCGTTCCACGGCGACGCGTTGAGCGGCTACCACGAGACGATGGGGCGCAAGACCGAAGAAGTTCTCGCACGCTGGCCCTACGGGCACCGCACTCCCTCCCAGCCGCACATGGAAGCGATCAGCCTCGAGGTGATCATGGCCACGGTGTTCGGGGTCACCGACCCCGCGCGCGTTGGGCGGTTGCGCGCGGCGACGCTCGCGCTGCTTGCCGAGGGCCACTCGCGGCGGTTCTTCCTGCAGACGATCATCGCGACCAGCCGTGAGAATGGGTGGGACAGACCGTTCCCGCGAGTCCGCCGCGCGATCGACGCGGTTGACGCGATCGTGTTGGAAGAGGTTGCCCACCGCCGCAGCACCGATCAACTCGACGGCCAGGACGTGCTCGGAATGTTCCTGCGCACACCCGATAGCCAAGGCTGCCTGATGAGCGACGAGGAGATCTGCGACGCGATGCGCACCCTGCTGCTCGGTGGTCACGACACCACCGCTTCCACCCTGACGTGGGTGCTCGAGCGCGTCAGCCGCTACCCCGACGCGCTAGCGCGCCTGCAAACTGCCGCGCTCGACGAAGACGACGAATATCTCGACGCGGTCATCAAGGAGGCGATGCGATTGCGCCCAGCCTTCCCGCTCACCGCACGACTCGCAACCGAGCCGTTCGACCTACCCGGGCTGACGATCCCGAGCGGAACGATGGTCGTCCCCTACATAACGCTCGTGCACCGCCGCCCCGACCTCTACCCCGACCCGCTCACCTTCCGCCCCGAGCGTTTCCTCGACACACGCGCCGGCACCTACACCTGGATCCCCTTCGGCGGCGGACCCAGACGATGCATCGGCGCCGCCTTCTCCCTCACCGAGGCCCGAATCGTACTCAGGACAATCCTCCGCCACGCCCGCCTGCAACCCACCCACCAGCGAGCAGAGCGAGTCGCGCACCGCAACGTATTCATCGTACCCGCACGCGGCGGACGCATCACACTCCAACCCCGCACACCCCAACCCAACCACCATCCACATGCTCTCCCACGCGACCACGCAGAAGTCGCCTGACCCTCGACGCAGAGCGGGCAGTTCAAAGCCCAAGCGTGGCGAGCCGATGGCCCGCGCCTGGAGGCCAGCCGGTCGAGCACACCGGCCTCGCTACAGCGGTCAACAAGCATCACTGGCACCTCCTGCTGTTCAGAGCCCAGGACCCGAGCGTCCCGTGAGCGCCTGCTGCTCGCGGCTTGCCAGAAAGTAGTTTGCGCCCTCTGCGCTGAGGAACGCGGTGACGAGCGCAATTAGAATGGGGAAGGTCTGCAATGGCCCCACGCGGGTCAGCAACGCGGCCATCAGCACCATCGCAAACGGCGCGGCCGCGAACGATCCAAGGACGGCGGTGAGCAGGCAGCTGAACGCCAGTCCCAGCGGAACGCCGGGGATGGCCTGGTGGACGACGATCCCGGCGGTTCCGCCGATAAACAGCGACGGGAAGATCGGCCCGCCCACGAATCCGCTGCCCTGGCTGACCGCCCAGGTGAGCATCTTGGCGATCAGGATCGCGCAACACAGGCCCAGGCCCAGAGTGCCCGCGCCTTGCAACACGGACGCGAGCTGCTCGCCGCCTGAGAACATCGTCAGCGGCAGCGCCACGCCGACGATGCCAAAGATCGTGCCGCCCAGCGTTGACTTCACGATTGCCGGGACCCGCAGCCGGCCGAACAGCCACGACGCCAGCATCATGAACCCAGCCGCCAGCATGCTCACCGCCGCGCCGAACAGGCCGAGGGGGATGCCGGCAAGCAGTTGCCAGTCCTCGAATGTGTACCGCGGCACCTTTCCGCTGGTCTGCGCTGGGTGGTCGACCGCGAGAAGGGGTGATAGCGCACTTCGCTTCGGGCGAATCGATCGCGCGGTATGCGCCCGCACCGCCGATGGTTGGGACTACCGGCGAGATCGAGGCGATGTCACTGTGGGCCGGACAGAGCGTCGCCCTCGCCAAGCAGACACAGCCCGCTGGGGAGATCGTGGCCGAGCTTGTCTCGCGCTTGTAGCGGTCACTCGGGTCAAGGCTTCGCCTCGTGCAGCGGCACTCAGTCCAACGCGGCGCACATACTTGCGCGGCGCACATACTCGCGATGAACCCGGTCCTCGTGGTCGGGCCGTAGCGGTCGTCGCAGTCCCTCCGTCAGCTCACCATCGGCGGTCCCGCGCCGGGCGACTTGGACGCTGCCGCGATCTCGTCACGGAGCGCCTTCAGCGCGGCGACGAAGATCTCCGAGAACGTCGGGAACGGCTGGATCGTGTCCGTCAGAACGTCGAGTGGGACCTGGGCGCGGATCGCGAGCGTGGCCTGCTGCAGCCACTCGCCCGCCTCGGGGCCGAGCGCGTAGGCGCCCGTCAGCCGCTCGCCGTCGCTGAGTAGCGTCAGGAAGCCGTTGCTGTCGGCGTAGGCGCGCGTGTAGGTCGCGGTCTTCGCCACTTCCGACAGCGGGACCATGGCGCTGAAGCGGCCGGTGGATGCGCCCACCGCCGCGGCTTGCGGGTCGGTATAGACGACCCGGGGAACGGCCTCGTAGTTGGCAGTGCGCGGCTCGCCGAGGATGTTCGCGGCGACCACCTCGCCCTCGTACTTGCCGACGTGGGTGAGCGGCCAGCGCCCGTTTACGTCGCCGATCGCCCACACGTTCGCCGCCGCCCGCAGGTGCGCGTCGACTGGAACTCCGTGCGCGTCGGCCTCGACACCGACGGTCTCGAGGCCCAGCCCGAGCACCCGCGGACGCCGGCCGGTGGCTACGAGCAGCTTCTCACCGCGCAGCTCGCTTCCGTCGTCGATCTCGAGCACGTAGTCCTCGCCCTCGCGGCGTGCGGCGGTCACGTTCGCGGACAGGACGAGATCGATGCCCTCGCTGCGCAGAACCTCGCCGAGCGCCTCACCGAGCGGCGTGGGCTCGCGGCCGAGCACGTGCTCGGCCATGTCGATCACCACAACCTCGCCGCCGAGTCGGCACACGGCCTGCGCCATCTCCACCCCGACCGGCCCGGCGCCCAGGATCAGCAGCCGGCGCGGAATGGCCTTCATCGACGTCGCCTCGCGGGTCGTCCAAACGCCGTCCAGCTCGCGCAAGCCAGGCACGGGCGGCACGACCGGATCGGCACCGTTCGCGAGAACCACGTGGTCCGCGGTGTGGCGCACACCGTCGACCTCCACGACCCCAGGGCCGGCGAGCCGCCCGCTGCCGCGCAGCAGCTCGATGCCGCGATCGGCGAGGAAGCGCTCCTGGTCGGCGTCGGAGTATTCGGCGACCATGAAGTCACGCCAGGCGAGCGCCGCCTCGACATCCACTTCCGCGGTCGCGGCGGCCTCGCGCGCCCCATGGACCGCCTCGCCCGGCCGCAGCAGCGTCTTCGAGGGAATGCAAGCCCAGTAGGAGCACTCCCCTCCCACGAGCTCGCGCTCGACGACCGCCACCCGCAGACCGCCCTCCGCCAGGGCGCTTGCACAGTGCTCGCCCGGGGAGCCGCCACCGAGCACGATCACGTCATAGTCGCTGCTCATCTCGCCGCCATCGGTCGATGATGCCAGAAACCAAAACCGGCCTGCAGGTGCCAACATGAGCAGCGATGAGTGGTCAGCTTCCGGATTCCCGCCCGGAGAAGGTCGCAATAATCACCGGCGCCTCGCAGGGGATCGGCGCAGGTCTCGTGAGCGCATACCGCAAGCTCGGGTATGCGGTGATCGCGAGCGCTCTATCGATCGGACCGTCCGATGACCCGAGCATCGTCACCGTTGCAGGCGACATCGCCGACCCCGACACCGCGCAGCGCATCGTGGATGCGGCGGTCGAGCGCTTCGGTCGCATCGACACCCTCATCAACAACGCGGGGATCTACATCGGCAAGCCTTTTACGGAGTACACCCTCGAGGACTTCAACGCGCTGATCGCCGTCAACCTCGCGGGCTTCTTCCACATCACGACGCGCGCGGTCAAGCAGATGCTCGATCGTGGCGCCGGGCACATCGTCAATGTCTCGACGACGCTGGCCGAGTACGCGGAAAGCAAAACGCCGGCCGCACTGCAAAGCCTCACCAAGGGGGGATTGGCTGCGGTCACCGGATCGCTGGCGATCGAGTACGCCTCACGCGGCCTGCGGGTAAACGCCGTTTCTCTGGGTGTGATCAAAACGCACGACGACGACAGCTCCTACGCGGGGATGGGCGCGCTGCACCCCCTCGGCCGGGTGGGCGAGGTCGAGGACGTGGTCGGTGGAGTCCTGTATCTCGAGTCCGCGCCGTTCGTGACCGGCGAGATCCTGCACATCGACGGCGGCCAGAGCGCGGGACACTGACCGTGTGTATGAGGACACTGGCCGTATGGCGCGACTGTGGAGTCAATTCCTACCAACGGAGGTCAGCATGAGCAGCATCGACGAGCAGATTGTCCTGGCCCACTTCATCGTCTCCGATGATGTCGAGCGTTCTCGGCGCTTCTACACAGACGTGCTCGGCGGCAGGGTGGCCTACTCTGGCCCCGGAGGACTGACCTATGTCGCGCTGGCCAACAGCTGGATCATCATCAATGTCGGCGGTGGCCCGACCGACGACAAGCCCGCGGTCACTCTGGAGACACCATCCGATCTCGACCGGGTCAGCAGTTTCCTCAACATCCGGGTCAAGGACATCGAGGCCGTGTACGCCGAATGGAGCGCCCGGGGCGCCGAGTTCCTGACGCCGCCCAAGCAGCACCAGTACGAGATCCGTTGCTACATTCGCGATCCCGACGGTCATCTGATCGAGGTCGGGCAGACCACGGACCCCGCCGGGGACTGGACGCCCCCGCAGTGGTCGTCGAGTGCTGCCGGCGCCGGGGAGTCATGACGACCGCGGTCATCGGGACCGGGACGCTTGGGTCGGTCATCGCACGCCTTCTGGCCTCGGGCGGCGAGGCCCTGCGGCTCTCGAGCGCCGACCCAGAGTCGGCACGAACGCTCGCTGCGGAGATCGGTCAATCTGCGGTTGTTGCCGGCGACAATCGCGATGCGTTGCAGGGCGCTGATGCCGTCGTCCTCGCGCTGCGGTTCACGGCGCTGAAGGGCGTCATCGACGAGATCGCCAACTCGCTGGCCGGCAAGCTGGTGGTCGTGCCGAGTAACCCGCTCACCCTCGACGCTCAGGGCAAGGTCGTAGGTCTCTTGCCGAAAGGGCAGCCATCCGGCGAGGTCGTGGCCGAGTGGATGCCGGCAGGGGCGCGCCTGGCGATGGCCTTCGGAACCCTGTCGGCCGATGTCCTGGAGTCCTCCAGCAACCGGTCATCGGAGCTCGCGGTCCTCTTCTATGTGACCGACGATGAGCGTGCTGGCGAGGAGGTCGAGCGGTTGATCCGAACGGCCGGCTTTGAGCCGGTGAAGGCCGGCGGGATCGAGCAGTCGACTCGACTCGAGGTGGGCGGCGACCTTCACGACCTCGTCGTCGGTTCTACAGAGGCACGGTCATTGACCGTGACCGGTGGGACCTGATCGCTCCGCGACCCTGGCCGCAGGCGCCTCGTCGGTCGGGTCCTGCCGCCCGGATGGGCTCGACGACGCTGAGCATGGCTATCGCTTCACTCCCACTTCAGTCCCCTCGGTGTAGCGAATCGCCTCTCCTTCGACTGGACTCACGAGGAATTGCTCGCGCTCGCCGCGATCCCAGGCCTCGCGCAGCCCAGGTGCGCCCAGATCGAAGTCGGGGCGCAGGTTGCGCATGACCTCGCGCAGGTCGCGGTGCAGCTCTTGCACCGTCGGGCGCCCCCAGTACCAGTAGCCGTTGTAGATCGCGGAGATCTGAAGCCCAGGGGCGAGCACGAAGGTGTGCGGGACCATCGGGTCGTGAACGGGGTCCGTGTACTCGACGATGTCGAGATCGCTGCGCACCGTTCGCTGCGGGTCAGAGAGGAACGGGAACTGCGCGCCGACGCTGTCGCGGAACTCGTTGATCTCGAGCTGGTTGTCCGTCGAGATCAGGACCACGCGCGTGTACCCGACACGGAAGTCGAGGTATGCATCGACCAGGTGGTGGAGGAAGCGGTGCTCCTTCGGGTCAAACCCGCCGCGTGAGAGGTGGAGCACCATCGGGTTTGAGCCCTGCAGGTCCGACAGGCGGCGTACTACGCCGTCCTGATCGGGCAGTTCATAGTCGGGAAAGCGTGCCCCGACCTCGATGTCGCCGCGCATAATGGGCCTCCAATCGAATTCGGCTGAACTTCGTCACAATATCGGCTGCAAACCCGCCCGTAAGGGGGTATGAGTCCCCGACAAGTGGAGGTGGCAGATGGCCGAAGCAGGACCGCCCACCGAGGGAATTGTGGTGACCCGCTTCATCGTCTCAGACGACGTTGAGCGTTCTCGGCGCTTTTACACCGACGTGCTCGGCGGCACGTTGGAACGCTCCGGAGAACCGACCAACGTCGCGCTGGCCAACAGCTGGATCGTCATCAATCGGGGCGGAGGCCCGACCGACGACAAGCCCGCGGTCACTCTGGAGACGCCGAGCGACCCCGACCGGGTCAGCAGCTTTCTCAATATCCGGGTCAAGGACATCGAGGCGGTGTATGCCGAATGGAGCGCCCGGGGCGCCGAGTTCCTGACGCCGCCCAAGCAGCACCAGTACGAGATCCGCTGCTACATTCGCGATCCCGACGGTCATCTGATCGAGGTCGGGCAAACCACGGACCCTGAGGGGGATTGGACCCCCCCTCAGTGGCTGTCGAGTACCTCCGCCGAGGAGAACTCATGACGACCGCGGTCATCGGCACCGGGACGCTCGGATCGGTCATCGCACGCCTGCTGGCTTCAGGCGGCAAGACCCTGCGGCTCTCGAGCGCCGACAATCGGTCGGCGCGAATGCTGGCTGCAAAGATCGGTCGAGTTGTAGCCAGGCCGAATCAGAGCGTCGGTACGCACGCCCATCACAACTAAGCAATCAGCACGCTTCTCTCGCGGCAAAGCGGGCGTCGACTCGGATCAGCGGCTCACTCCCGCAACGGAAAGGAGCACTCCGGGTTCGCGCCGGGCGGAACGTTGCTTCTCTGGCCCAAGCAGGAGCCTGCGCATGGGCGTTTCGTGAAACGAGGCGTTAGGACGCGGCCAGCCAGCCACGTCCTGAACCGCCGGAAACTACGGGTATCGAGCGACCGCAAACCGTGGGTGTCGGCGGTTCGAGTCCGCCTCTCGCCATCGCCTGGACACGAGCCGGCGGGCTCTCTGGCCACGGCAAATACCGTGGCGGCGAAGCAAAGCCGATTCGCTACACGCTCGCTCGCGCCGGGCGAAGCGGAGGCGCTTACGTCTTTCCGTTCACGCTTGAGATTCGGGGTCCAAACCAGGCACCCGCTCAGCGCCACGCGAGACGCCTCCTTTTTGCGTGAAGCGCGTGCTGTCGCCGTATCGGGGTCGAGGACGCTCCCTGTGCGAAGTCTCGGCGAACGTCACGAGCATCGGTGGGTTAGGATCGCTCGAATGTCAACTCGCATCGTCATCCTCGGAGCAGGTTTCGGTGGTCTCGAGCTCTCGACGATGCTCTCGGAGGCGCTCGGCGACACGGTCGACGTGACTTTGATCGACAAGAGCGATGCGTTCGTGTTCGGGTTCTCAAAGCTCGATGTGATGTTCTCGCGCGCGTCTCCAGACGCGGTTCGGTTGCCCTACAGCGAGATCGCAAAGCCCGGTGTGCGTGTCGTGCGGGAGACGATCACGGCGATCGACCCCGGGGCTCGACGCGTGAGGACCGACGCGGGGGTCCACGAGGCCGACATCCTCGTGATCGCGCTCGGCGCGGACTACGACATGGACGCCACGCCAGGGCTTGCCGAGGTCGGCAGCGAGTTCTACTCCGTGGCCGGCGCCGAACGGCTGGCCGGTGTCATTGCTGAGTTCTTGGAGGGGCATGTGATCATCGGCGTCTGCGGAGCGCCGTTCAAGTGCCCGCCGGCGCCGAGTGAGTGTGCGCTGCTACTGGATGACGAGCTGAGGGCGCGTGGGGTTCGCGACGCTTGCCGAATCTCGTTTGTTATGCCTCTCGGCAAGCCCGTGCCGCCATCGCCGGAGACTTCGGCTGCGCTCGAAGCCGAGTTCGCCTCGCGCGGTATCGGGCTGCTTTGTGGACGGCGCATTCAGTCCTTGGACCCGGACCGGAACGTCACCCTGCTCGATGACGGCAGTGAGATCGCTTTCGACCTGTTCCTGGGTGTGCCAAAGCACCGCGCGCCCGACGTGGTGATCGCGAGCGGGATGACCGAGGATGGTTACATCCCGGTGGATTCGGCTACGCTCCAAACTCGCTTTCCCGGCGTCTACGCAGTTGGTGATGTCGCCACCGCGGGCGTACCGAAGGCCGGCGTGTTCGCAGAGGGTGCGGCGCGCGTCGTCGCACAGCGGCTGATCGCCGAACTGCGAGGGGAAGAGCCCTCGGTGCGCCACCTCGGGCAGGGAACCTGTTACATCGAGTTCGGCGAGGGCCGGATCGGTAGCGTCGACATTGACTTTCTTTCGGGGCCCGAGAAAACCGGCACCTTCAATGCGCCGTCGGCTGAGCAAATGGCGCTCAAGGAGCGCTTCGGCTCCAGCCGTCGCGAGCGCTGGTTCGGTCTCTGACCCCCGAGCTGTGCTCGGCGGGCGCACGAGACGTTACGCCCACGGAGTCACTGTTACACTTAACCAATAAACGCCTACACAGTTAACCTGACGCCCTCTGCACCAAGGGTTGTGATGCTGGAGCAGACCGTCGCGATCAAACGGCGCCATGTTGTCATCGTCCTGGTGGAGCACGACGCGAGGGGCGAAAAGCTCGGGGGGCTACGAGCTGGCTCCTGGTGACAGTACGGGCAGGCCGGCCGCTGTCGCCCGCTTAGCAAGCTCCCCGTCGTAAGTGACGATCTCATCGGCGCCGACCCTGAGCGCGACGGCGAGATGGATGGCGTCGTTGGATCGCAGCGGCGCGTGCGTGCCGGCCGCGAGCAGATCTCCGCGTGTGAGGTCGATCAAGCTCACGGAATCGAGCACGGTGCCCACCGCCTCGAGGTCGACGTCTTTGGGGTGGCGCCCGGCGGCACAGTGCATCTCGGTGTGCAGCAACCAGGACGAGACAAGCCGCCGATCGTTCTGCCCTGCCAGTTCCGCGGTCAGCGCCCCAGATTGCGGCTCGTCGAAGACGAGCTTCATCGCCGCTGAGGTATCCAGATAGCTGATCGTCACCAGCGGCCACGGACGTCGGCCACTATCGCCTGGCTGTCAGCCGTGCCTTTGCGTCGAACGATCAACCGCAAGCTGGACGGGGAGGTTCGCGCCACCCTCACCTGACCTCGGGAGACGAGGTCGGCGAGCGGATCGGTGCCCGGCGGCACGATCAACGCCGCGACCTGGCCGTTGTTGGTGACCCTGATGGTCTCCCCATCGGCGACCTGGCGCAGGATGTCCCCGCTCTGATTGCGCATCTCGCGATGCGTAACGGTCCTCATGTCGCACAGCGTAGCACGCATCGCGAGCTGCATGTTGGAGGGGACGTGTCGATTCACCGGTGCGTCGTGGCGGCACGCCGCAGCCTGCGGTACGCACTTCGGAAAGCCCACCCACGATGGCGGCGCGAGGTCGGGCTGTGGGTCGGGCTTCGATAGCCGTGCCGCGGGCGCATGAATCCATGTCCAGTCCTGCAATCCGCCCGGGACGGCGGTCATCAGCGTCGATCGGGTCCCCCAGTTCCTTGGGGCCGCTTCTTTGAGATGCCCTTTTGAAGTGCCCGCCGAGGCGGCCGATGATGCCGCTGACCGTCGTTGGCCTGAGTTGGGGGAGTATGTTCTGTTGATGGCGGTGACTGGTAAGGGATTGGTCTCGGCCGGTTCGGTTGTGCCGCATCTGTCGGTGGGTGAGCGGGTTGCTCGTGGCAGGGCGGCGCGTCGGGAGGTGCCGCGTTCCAGTCACGCTGTGTTCGAGCCGGCGCCGCACCGGGTTGATCCGATTGAGCTGCTCGAGCGTCAGGCTGGGACTCGCGTTGCGGAGTTGGTGCCGATCCGCTATGGACGCATGCTTGTCTCGCCGTTTGCGTTTTATCGGGGTGCGGCGATGATCATGGCCAGTGATCTGGTGGCGACGCCGCGCTCGGGGCTGAACGTTCAGTGCTGTGGTGATGCGCATCTGTCGAACTTTGGTGTGTTCGCTTCGCCCGAGCGGCGGCTCGTGTTTGATCTCAATGATTTCGACGAGACGCTTCCAGGCCCTTGGGAGTGGGATGTAAAGCGTCTCGCCGTGAGCGTGTTGATCGCGGCGCGCGAGAACGGTTTTGCCGTTAAGGATCAGGATCGGGCGGTGCTTGGCGCTGTCGAGGCGTACCGGACGACGATGGCGGGCTTCGCTGCGATGGGAAACCTCGAGGTCTGGTATGCCCGGCTGGACATCGAGGCGGTGCTCGCCGAGCTGGGTCCGCAGCTCACCCCCAGGATGGTCAAGAGGACGGAGAAGAACCTGGCCAAGGCGCGGGCGCGGGACAGCATGTCGGCGTTCTCCAAGCTGACGAGTGTCGTGGATGGTAAGGCGCGGATCGTCGCCGAACCGCCGTTGATAGTCCCGGTCGACGACCTCCTGCAGGGTCGCGAGCACGATGAGATGTTCGACTGGCTGCGCGGGCTGTTGCGGTCCTATCGCGAAACGCTGGTGCATGACCGGCGCGTGCTGCTCGAGCAGTTTCACCTCGCTGACTTCGCGCGTAAGGTTGTGGGGGTGGGGAGTGTCGGTACGCGTGCCTGGATCGCATTGATGCTCGGTGACGATGGACAGGATCCGCTTTTTCTGCAGATGAAGGAGGCGGAGGCGTCGGTGCTCGAGGAGTTCCTGGGCCCGAGCGAGCTCGAGAGTCATGGTGAGCGGGTCGTGGCCGGGCAGCGGTTGATGCAGGCAGCCAGTGACATCTTCCTTGGCTGGGTGCATGTCGAGTCTGGGGTCGACGGTCGAGAACGGGACTTCTATGGTCGTCAGTTGAAGGATTGGAAGGGCTCGGCGGAGGTCGAGCAGATGATCCCGAAGGGTCTGGCAGCCTACGGGAGGCTGTGTGGTTGGACGCTCGCTCGCGCGCATGCCCGCAGCGGTGACCGTCGCGCGATCGCCTCCTATCTCGGTAAGGGTGACACTTTCGACCGTGCGATCGTCGAGTTCTCCTGCGCGTATGCCGAGCAGAACGAGCGCGATTATCGGGAGCTCGTCGCGGCGGTCGAGTCCGGTCGTATCACCGCCGAGACCGGCCTGTAGGAGCAGGGATGGCCGACAAGCGTCAAAGGCGGGTTGCGGAGTTCATTGAGCCGTTGCGGGTGAAGCCTGGGTCGAAGGTGATTCTCGCCAAGGACTTCGACCCCTCCTACAAGGGAGGCATGAGGAAGAAGAAGGAAGGGGTCGCGCTGCTCGCCGAGGGCGTATGTCTCCTATCTGAGTACCAGGCGCGGCTGGCGGCTCAGGACAAGTGGGGGGTGCTCGTGGTACTGCAGGCGCTCGACACCGCTGGAAAGGATGGGACGATCCTAGCCCGCATCCACTTGACAGAGTTCCGTCACCCCTGGTTACCGGGCAAGGGCTCGCCGGCTTGGATCTCCTCGAGAGCGGCCTCGAGCGTGGGATAGAAGTGTTCGCGATCGAGGGTCTCCAGGAGGCCGTAGCGCAGCGTGAGGTCCTGGAGGCGGCTGCGCATCTCCGCGAACGCCAGGTGGGTCCCGGCGGCGTTCAGCTCGTTGTCGAGCTGCTCGAGCATCTCGGCGGCGGTCACGTCGACGTCGGTGACGGCCTCGCACTGCAGGACCACCCATTGAGGTTTGTGTTCACGCACGAGCTTGCGGATCTGCAGCCGGAAGGCGCCGGCGTTGGCGAAGAACAATGGCGCCTCCCAGCGGTACACCACGACACCCGGAATCTGCTTCGCGTCCGGATGACCATCGACGTCGTGCCACCCGCCGTCGGCTTCGAGCTTGCCCAGGACGGCGCCGTGAGGCCACCAGTTGCGTCTGAAGAAGAGCAGGATCGCGAGCGTGACCGCGACGACGATGCCCTGCAGCACGCCGAGCGCCATCACGCCGGCGGTCGCGACGAGGGATACCGCGAACGCGCTCTTGCGAACGCGAAGGTAGCGACGCAAGATGCTCACATCCATCAATGACAGCGCGGCGACGATCACGACGGCGGCCAGTGCCGTTTGCGGCAGGTCGGCCAGCAGCGAGTTGAAGAACAGCAGGAGCACCGCGACCAAGGCAGCACCCACAACACCGGTGACCTGGGTCTTGGCTTTTGACTGTTCGGCTACGGCTGTCCGTGAGCCGCTCGTTGATACAGCAAAGCCCTGGAAGAGCCCCGCGGCGATGTTCGCCGCGCCCATGCCGATCATCTCCTGGTTGGGCTCGACCTCTTCGCCGCGCCGAGCCGCGAAGCTCGTCGCGGTGGCGATCGTGTCGGTCAAGGACACGAGCGTGATGCCCACCGCGGCGATCAGCAGGGGAACGATGTCGCCGGCGCTCGTCCACGGAAGCGTGGGCGCGGGAATCCCCTGAGGCAGCGCGCCGACCGTGACAACGCCCTTGCCGGTGAGCCCGAACACAGCCGACGCAATGGTGGCGCCAACGACCCCGACCAGCACCGCGGGCAGCCGACCGGTGATACGAGGGAGCACCAGCAGCAGGATGAGCACAGCGGCGCCGACGACGAGGGTCGTCGTTTGCGTCTGGTCGAGGTTCTCAGCGAACGCGCGTAGCTCCGCGAGGAACGAATCGGCGTGCGTGGAGAAGCCGAACAGCTTCGGCAGCTGGCCGACGATGATCGTGACCGCAAGGCCGTTCATGTATCCGACCTGCACCTCCTTCGACAGGAGGTCGGCGACGAACCCGAGCTTCCCCAGACCAAGCCCGATCTCGGTGAGTCCCACCAGGACGGCAAGCATGCCGGCCAGGGCGATCGCACTCGCGGGATCTCGGGTCACGAGCAGCGGTGTGATGGCAGCGAGGATCAAGGGCGAGATCGAAGAATCTGGTCCCAGTACCAGCACTCTGGAGGGCCCGAACACGGCGTAGCCGACCAGGCACGCGATCGTCGTATAGAGACCGGTAGCCGCCGGGAGACCGGCCAGCTCGGCATACGCCATGCCCTGCGGAACGAGGATCGCCGCCAACACCACACCCGCCACGAGATCCGCTCGCAACCACGACCCCTGATACCCCCGCACGACACGAATGCCCGGCACCCAGCGCTCGACCCCGGTTGAGCTCGACGCGCTCACCGGATGACCCCCGCTCGCCCGCGCTCCACGCGACCTCGGCAAGCCCAGCACGGCAGGCGCGTCGCGAGCAGGCCGGAGCCGACCCCGATCGCCGCACCGGCCGCCACGTCGCTTGGGTAGTGAACCCCGGTGTGCACGCGCGAGTAGCCGACGGTGCCCGCAAGCGGAACGAGGATCGGCGCCAGTACCGGCAGCTCGGCGCTTGCGCCGGTGGCAAACGCGAATGCTGTGGCGGTGTGGCCGGATGGGAACGACGTCGATCGCGGCGTGCGGACGAGCGTGGGCCGCCCGCGCGAGGACGGCCGCCGCCGGCGCACGAGTAGCTTTGCCGGGCCGTTCGCCACGGCCGCCGCGATCGCGAGCGCGATCAGGCCGCGCACGGCCGCCCTGCGGCCACCTCGCCCTCCGAACACCGCGAGCGCGCCCGCGGCCGCAAGCCAGAGTCGCGAGTAGTTCGCCGCCCGTGTGGTCGCGATGAGGGTGCGATCCAGCGCTGGTGAGCGAGTCTCGAACGAGCATCTCATCAGACGGCGATCGAGACGCTGTACGCGACGCCACATCGTCATCGAGCCTGGGAGCCCAGAGACGGGTCCTCGAGGTCTTTAGGTTCCTGCAAGCAGCGCGACACGTAGGTCGCCCAACCGCTGCCGAGCAACATGCCGGCGACCACGTCGCTCGGATAGTGGACGCCCAGATAGACACGAGATGCGGCCACCGTGAGGACGATCACGAGTGCGACGCCCGCAGCCACGCGGGTCAGCTTCGCCGACGCGCCGGCCGCCGGCAGCACAAACACCAGCGAGAACCAGAATGCGCTCGCCTGCGTCGCATGGCCCGAGGGAAAGCTCGAGCCGGTGACCGCCTGCAGGTGCTCGACGGGCGGGCGCGGACGAGACACGAGCAGCTTGACCAAGGTGAAGATCAGCCTCGCGCCGCCGAGGCTGAGCGCGATCGCGAGCGCCTCTCGGCGCAGGCCCGCCCGTAGGAGCGCCACACAGGCGATCAGGGCGAGCGGGACCAGCAGGAACGCGCTGCCCGCCCAGGTGGCCACCCGCGCGACGTCGGTGAGCGCGGCCGTACGCTGAGCGGCCACTTCGCGCATCGCGCCCAGCTCGAGCGATCCCGCGGCCGAGGTCCAGAGCTCCCCAACCCCCCAGCCGAGCAGCACGAAGACGGCGAGGCCGAGCACCAGCCGCGCGGCCGGGTGGCTCACCGGCCGGCCGCCACCCGTAGAAGCGCACCCAGATTGTCCGTGGTCAGCGCTGCGGCTCTGGCGGCGGGTGGCAAGCCGACTCCGCTGGGCAGCCGTACGCGCAGCGCGCCCGGCAGCGAAGCGAAGCGCAGGGGTGGATCGAGCACGAGCGCCTCGCCGTCGAGCCCAACCTCCACCGGGCCGCTGGAGCGGACCTCGAACTCCTGGGTCGACCACGACTCGAGGCCCGGAAAGCGCCCGACCTGACCGACGAGCTCGAGCGCGACGAGCTTCGACACGTCGGTGGCGCTGCGCACTCGTGCGGCCAGGACACCGAGCCGGCCCGCGTCGATTCGCTCGCGCGTGCCCGCGCCGGCGAAGCTTGCCAGCAGATATGGATTGTTCGATACGAGCACGAGCGGCGCGTCGTCGCAACGGCTCCCATCGGGAGCGGTGAACTCGAGATCGATCGGCTCGGCGTCGGGGCCCAGCAAATCGGGCAGCATGCCGGTCCAGGTCTCGAGCTTCCCGTCGCGATAGGCGTCGGACTGGACGACCTTGGCATAGACGCCGAGCGAGGCGTTGTTGACGAACACCCGGTCGTTGACCCGGGCGAGATCGATGCGCCGCTCGACACCGTCCGTGAATGCGTCCAGCGCGCCGACGACGTCATCGCGGTCGAGGCCGAGGTCCAGCGCGAAGTGGTTTCGAGTCCCCGCGGGAACGCAGACGTGGGCGATGTCATGCCGCGCGGCAACCGTCGCAACGAGGGCCTGCGAACCATCGCCACCGGCCATCCCGACGACCTGCGCACCGCGTGCGATCGCGCGCTCGGCGAGCTCGAGCAGATCGTCGCCGGGCTGCAGAACAACCGGCTCGACGCCCCGTCGCCGAGCCTGAGCAGCGAGGTCGAAGCGCTCGGCCTTGCCGCCCCCCGACCTCAGGTTGATGATCAGCACCGCGCGTCCCGCAGTGCCCACCGGCACAACTTTCCCAACCGCGTCCCTGACCGCCCCCTTCCCGGTCCGCCCGAGCGCGTAGCGTGCAGCGAGCCCGAATACGGCCAGCAGCAGTAGCAACACAACCAGCACCACCACCCCCTGCCAGTGAGTCGCCAGCACCACGACCAGGCCGATCCCACTGCCTGCGGCGAGCGCCACACCGGCCGCTCGCCGCGGGCCGCGACGGGTCAAGGCGAACCAGATCGCCGCGCTACAGACCAGCACGAGCCCGACCGCCAGCACCGCGACGGGCACATCGCCCGCCAGCGCGACCGCGGCCACCACAACCATGACAACCGGCGCGATCAGCGCGATGACCGCGGCGATACGCGGCCACAACGACGGCCGCGCCGCCCCTGAGCTCATGGTGTCCTCGGCCGGAACGGCCGCAGCTCGTCGTGTCCTTGACCGACGATCCGGCAACTCGCCTCGGACACTTCATTCCAGACGCCCGGGATGTCGCCAAGCGGCTCGGAGACGACCATTGGCGGATCCTTTCTCGGATGCTGCGGTTTGTGTCCAGTCTAGGTCCTCGTGAGAGACGAGCGAGCGAGCGTCAGCACGCCTGCGCATCTCGCGCCCTCATCACTGTGAAACTGCCCGCGCACTCCGCCAGCACCGAGCGCTTACGCAAAGCGCGTCAAAGCAAGCATCAGTCAACCGCCACCGCAGATACCTACTCTGGACGAGCGCCGAGCGCGCCGCTTGATGATCGGCACACGCCCGCTTGCGCCATGCGAAAGCGCGAGCGATTGCAGCTCGGAGCATCTGATGCAGCCCAGCACCTCTCGCCATCCTGCCGCTGGGGGTTTGTGCCGACGAACCCCGGCCGCGGCACAAACCCCCCGGTAGCTTTCGGTATGGCTCTTGGAGGGACGTTCATCGTTGTGATGCTGATCCTCTATGCGGTTGGCGTGGCCCATTAGCGGTCCGTGACCGGCGTGGGGGTCATGATCCTGGCGATGAGGCTGCGACGCAGCCGCGTCGTTGCGTGCGTTCGCGCTCAGGCCGAGAAGGGCGCCGTGGCGTCCGGTTTGCCGAGGGCGTGCCATCCTCGACGCGTGGTGATGCCCGCCAGCACGCCCGCGATGACCATCACGATCAATTGCTCGATCAGGGAGACGCTGACGCTGGTTGCTTGGAAAGGCCCATTCGGTTCGCCGGCCAGCGCGGAGGCGTCGACCGAGAGGGCGATCGCGTAGATCGCGGTGGCGATCGTCATCGCGACCATTGCCGCGGTGACGAGGGCTCCACAGGCGAATGCCGCCAGCAGGAGGCCGCGCGGGACCGGCATCGCAAACAACGCTCTGCGCGAGGCCAGGACACAGACCGCCCCGCAGGCCAGCCCGGCCAGCCCCCAGGCGATGAACGCGACCCCGCCGGCCGTGCTGTTGTGATGTGCCTGCTGGGAGCTGGCCACGAGCTCCATCAGCCTCGTCAGGCCGGCGAACACGATCACGGCCAACGGGGGCAGCGCAACCGGCCACCGCAGGTGCGGTTGCCGGCGCGCGCGGTTCAGCGCCGCGAGGGTCAGCGGCAATGCGCCCAGCACGACCGCGGCCGAGGCGAGGACGGCGAGAACCTGGATGGCGAGGTGCGTCCCAGCGAGCAGGTCATGCGTCTCGCCCGCGACTTCGAACGGCCGATCCTCGGTCGTCTTGTAGAAACCAAAGCCGGCCGCCGCGAAAACCACCCAACAGGCCAGCACGCCACTCGTGCTCGCGCGCAGGCGATCCCCAACGTCGACGACGCCGCCGAGGCCCGCGGGCGGGCGCAGATGGGCAGCCAGCGCGCCGCGCAACAGGTCGAGCACCGTCAGAACCCCAGGTGGTCTCTCACCGAGCAGGACACGCATCTCCTCGCCGTAACGGCGCCGGAACGCCAGCGGGTAGAGCAGTAGCGCGAGTCCAGCCAGTCGACGGGTCATCGCGAAGCCTCGGCGACGCGAAGACGATCCAGTCCGCTGCGCGTCACCCGCTCCAGCGCCTGCAGCTGCTCGCCCAGAGCCGCGCTGCCGGCCGCGGTCAATCGGTAAGGCCGCCGGCGATCCTCAGCCGGCAACGCCTCGATCAGGCCCTTACCCTCGAGCCGCGAGAGCGCCCCGTACAGGGTACCGGGGCCAAGCCGCACGCCGGCGATCTGCTCGACATCCTGGGTGATCGCATAACCGTGCTTCGGGCCCTCGGCAAGGCTCGTGAGCACGAGCAGCCCGGGATCCGTAGATCGCTCACTGGTATATCGCATAACGTAATACTAGCAGGATTGAATGGCCGCTGCTGCCGAGCGCACCCAATGATGCGTCGGGGGCCGGCGCCCCAGCCTTACCGGTCGCGGGCACTTGCCACCCCACATGCGTAAGTGCTAACTTACGTAAGTGACGTCTAACGGACTAGCTGGATTTGCCGCGCTGGCCGATCCAACGAGGAAAGGAGTCTTTGAGCGCCTCGCCGAGCGGCCGCTGTCGGTCGGCGAGCTCGCAGAGGGTCTTCCGGTCAGCCGCCCCGCCGTCTCCCAGCACCTGAGGGTGCTCAAGGACGCAGGGCTCGTTTCGTCACGGTCGGTGGGGAACCGACGCATCTACAAACTCGATCCCGCGGGTGTGAGCGAGCTTCGCGACTACCTGGACGGGTTCTGGAACCGCTCACTGACGGCGTTCAAGCGCGCCGTCGAGCTGGAAGGAGCAGACAAATGACTGTCGAGACGGACGCAACAGCAGTGAGCGCCGTGGTTGTAGTGGACGCGCCGATTGAGCAGGCGTTCTCATTCTTCACGCGGGACATCGGCCGCTGGTGGAACCCCGATCATCACATCATCGAGTCCGAGCTCGCGGAGATCGTATTCGAACCGCGCGTGGGCGGCAACATCTTCGACCGAGGCGTCGACGGGAGCGAGTGCCGCTGGTCGCGCGTACTCGCCTACGAGCCGCCCACCCGCGTCGTCTTCTCATGGGACATCAGCACTGCATGGAAGCTCGAGCCAGACCCGGCAAAGACGAGCGACGTCGAGGTCCGCTTCATCGAGGAGGGTCCGCAGCGCACCAGGGTCGAGCTCGAACATCGCAACATCGACCGGCACGGAGACGGCTGGGAGGCGATGCGCGACGCGGTTGGCTCACCCGGCGGATGGTCAAGCGGCGTAAACCGCTACTCCACCGCGCTCGCCGGCTCCTAGATCGTGGGCCCCCGATGGTTGGCTCGGCCAGGGCCGCTACGGCAGTCGGCCGGGCCGCTGGAGGGCTTCGCGTCACCGTGAGAATGCCCGTCGCGCCACCGCACGCTGACAGTTGACGATCAGGCGCGCGCGCAGACCGGCGCCCATCGGCCTGGTCACGACTTGATCAGCGGCTTGACCGCCGTCAGCACCTGCTGTTCGGGTAGCGGCTTGTCGAAGGCGCCGTTCGGCGTCGGCGACTTGCCGATCAGGAGGTTGATCGCGGCCGCGTGGCGGGCCTCGATTTGGACGATGCTGCCGGCCGATGCGAGCACTTCTTTGCTCGAGATCATCGGCGCCGCGCCGTTGTAGGCGCCGACTCCCGTGTTCTCGAGCGTCGAGGCGAGCGCGAGGAACGAGCTCTGGTTGCTCACGGGGAAGACGAACGTCGGCTTCACCGCCGGTGTCCCGCCGAGCGACTTGATCGCCGCCGTCAGCGCCTTGACGTGTTCGGCCTCCTGCGCGCCGAAATCGGTCGCGTAGGTCTTCGCCTTGCCGCTGAGACCGACCGACCTGCCCTTTTCGTTGTAGAAGGCCGACTCCAGGTACTCGAGCGTGAGGGCGAAGTTGAGGATTTCCGCATCGCCGCCACCGCCCGCGGCGAGCGCCTGCGAGACGAACGGCGCGACCGACGAGACGCCGTAGACAGCGCCTGCCGCCAGCGCGCCGCGCACCATGAAGCTCGCACGGGTCAGGCCGTGCACCTCGATCTCGGCGAGCTCAGGGTTCCGCAATTGAGTTGTTGCTGTAGACATTTCAATGACTCCTTTTCGCGCTGCTGATTGGTACCTATCCGAAAAACCCTCAGTCCGAAAACCCTTGGCTGAAGTTTCAGTGACCGCGGAAGGGATACCGGGGTTTGGACGGTTTTCTAGACCAGGAACGGCTTGACCGCCGCCAGGACTTCGGACATGTCGGCCGGCTTGGCGAATGCTCCGTCCGGCGTGAGGGACTTCTTCACGAGCGTGCCGATGCTCGCCGCGTGGCGCGCCTCGATCGTGTGGATCGCCAGGGCGGAGGCCAGCACCTGCTTGCTCTGGATCAACGGCGCCTGGCCGAGATACGCCGACGCGCCGAGGTTCTCGACGGTGTAGGCCAGTTCGGCGGTCGCAGCCGCGGTCGTGATCGGGAACTTCGATTCCGGCTTGGCCACCGGGGTCCCGCCGAGCGAAGTCACGGCGGCTTTCAGCGCGGCCACGTGCTGGGCCTCCTGTGCGCCGAAGGTCTCAAGCAGCGCGGCGTCGGCGCCGCTGAACAGCTTCGCTTCGATCACCTTCGCGTAGAACGCGGTCTCCAGATACTCGAGCGTGAGCGCGTAGTTGAGGATCCCGATGTCACCGGTGTTGGCGCTCGAGGACGAGCTGGACGAGGTCGTGGTCGCCGGGGCGGCCGCGGTCGTGGCGCTACTGCTTCCTTTGCTGCTCCCGCAGGCGGCCAGCACGAAGGCGCCGAAGCTCGCCGCGCCGGCGCTGCCGGCCATCTTCAGGAACCGCTTGCGATCGGAATCGTCGCGCACGAGACGCTCGACGATCCCCGCCGGTTGCGGCACGGACTCCTTTTCGAGGATCCGGACGGGTTGCGGCACGGAATCCTCTGTGAGTGGACCTGGCATCTTCAATACCTCCGCGTCGTTCTTGCTTGAAGCGGGCACCGTTGAGGTGGCCCACCCTGTAGGTCCTCCGGTGACGGGCGATGGCTCGCTCCGTCGTCGTGTGTACTTCGTGGAACCTGAGGAGTTGGATCACAATTGGGAGCGTCGGCCGCTCGAGGACCGATCAACTCGAGGTGGTCCAGAGGTTTTGTTGATCGGATGATCCGAGGAGTGTCCGCTCTGCGAATGCTTGGTCGTGCGTCCGGTCAACATCGTCCTACTTGCGTTCGTCGCGGCGGCGGCGGTGGTCGCTGTTCTCGCTTTCGGTCACGGGGGTGGGCCTTCTAAGGCAAGCAACGCTGGGATCGCCGCCTCGAGCAAGACGATCGATATCTCGAGCTTCGCCTACTCTCCGGCGACGGTGATCGTGAAGGTCGGCACGACGATCACCTTCACGAACGAGGAAAGCGTGGATCACACGGCGACCTCCAACACGGAAGGACTCTTCGACACCGGCACGCTGGGCAAGGATCAGTCGATGCGCGTGAAGATGAGCAAAGTCGGGACCTTCTCCTACCACTGCTCCTTCCACGCCTTCATGCACGGCACGATCGAGGTGGTGCAGTAATGCCCTCGCGCGCAATCGCCCCGCCTGCGCCAGAGTCCGCGCGGTCCGCCGTATACCGGACGGCAACTGTGCGGAGAGGATCTCCTTGCCTGCCGTGTGCTGCTCGGCGCGCTGAGCGTGCTGTTGTTGCTGGTACTCGGCGGCTCTCGCCAGCGGGAGCTCGTATTGGTGCGCGACAAGACCGACGAGCTTGAGTATCCATCGGCTCCGACTCGGGGTGGGGGTGGGGAAGTCCACAGCCACTAATGAGGGCAACTACGCGGTCGGGGCTAATTCTGCCTGTCGATGAGAAGGGAGCGGAGAGAAAGACCGCCGGTGCAAGGCGTCATTCAACTACTTGTGACGCCGGCGCTCTAGCCAAAAACACCACCGTCGAGAGTCTAATTAATGATGGTTTTCAGGAAAATCGGCTCGCGTCGGCTGACGTGGCGACAGCTTCGCGACGTGCTCGCGGTTGTGGCCTGCGCGTGGTCGCTTTTAGGGATCGTGGCCATGACCCCCGGCATCGCGCTGGGCCGGTCAACCTCCGCTCGGTCGTGTACGCCGGCCGCTTTTACGGGGCGCGTCGGTCCTGCACGCCCGTCACTGTGCCAACGACGAGCACGGCCGATTTCAGGGCCACGTGGACGGCGCGGACACACGGGTGTTCGCGGCCCTGCAGGTCTCGCGGGCCTACCCGGCCCGGGCGGACCAGAAGGCCTGCATGGTCTACTCGGCGCCACGGGCTCCACCGGAGCTACGGGAGCAACCGGGCTCAGCGGCGCCCCGGGCGCTGCGGGCTCTACAGGCTCCACGGGGTTGACCGGCAATGAAGGGGCGCCCGGACCAGCGGGACTGATCGGACTCACGGGACTCAGCGGCGCCAAGGGTGCGACGGGGCTTACCGGCCCAGAAGGCGCGACGGGCTCTAAAGGATCCATTGGTCTGGCCGGCAGTGAAGGGACCCCCGGACTCGCGGGACCCATCGGGCTCACCGGTGCTACAGGCTCCAACGGAGCCGCGGGCCTCAACGGCGCCACTGGCGCCACGGGTGCCACGGGATTTGCGGGACCACAAGGACCGCCTGGCGCTGTGGGCGCGATCGGCTCAGCGGGACCAACCGGGCTGCCGGGCGTCGCCGGATCCGAAGGACCAGCCGGACCCAGAGGCGAAGCGGGTGCCGCGGGAATTGCGGGGTCAGCCGGGCCTCAGGGCGAAAAAGGTGTCGCGGGGGTTGCGGGGCCCGTCGGGCTCAAAGGCGAAGCTGGCCTTGCAGGAAGCGCGGGCCCCAAGGGCGAAACGGGCGCAGAAGGTCTTTCGGGCTCGGTTGGACCTGCGGGTGCGACTGGGGCCGCTGGTCCGACTGGGGCCGCGGGTCCGGTTGGCCCCGAAGGCTCGTCGGGATCGCCGGCTTACGCAGAGTTTTACGCTCTCATGCCGCCGGATGATGCGGCGACGGTGGCGGCCGGTGCTCCGGTCTCCTTTCCGCAGAACGGTCCTGCGGCGGGCGGTATTACAAGGCTCAATTCGGGTGAGTTCGTGCTACCCCGTGTGGGCACGTATAGCGTGGATTTCTCGGTGTCTGTCACTGAGCCGGGGCAGCTGGCGATCGCACTCGATTCCGGGGGCGGAATGGTCGAATTGCCTTATACGGTGTATGGGCGGGCGACCGGTACCAGTCAGATTGCCGGCGATGCACTCATCACAACCAGTGCTGCGGGCTCGACGGTCGAGCTTCGTAATCCGGCGGGAAACGCTCCGGCGCTCACGATCACGCCGCTCGCAGGAGGCACGCATCCCGCGGTTGCTTCGATCGTGGTCCAGCAGCTGGGCTGACGCGAATCCTCGCGGCGATCAGTGACCGCGGAATATTTCTTCGTCGCGAATTCTCTGTGAGCCGTATTGCAGCGTGACTGCCTGGCACTCGGGGACGGAGTCGAAGTTGGGGCTGCTCGAGCTGAGGAAGGGGTAGGTGATCGATGCGGGGTTCGTCTGTCCGCCGTCGGGATGTCCGAACAGATGGCCGACCTCGTGCGTCATCGCGTCGCAGAACCACTGGAAGAATTCGTCGTCCTGATGCCATCCCGGCCAGAGCGAGGTGTTGATCGTGATCGTGCACTTCTGCGTTTCGGTCCACATCTCAACGACGGAGCTCTTCGGTTCGGGGCTCGTCGTGCTTTCGTAGGCGGAGCTGGTGAGTGCAGCGGAGCTCGTGCGGATCGTCGGCGTGCCACATGCGGGGGCGCCGTGCCAGTACTGCTCGGCGAGCTTCAGCGCGAGCGCGACTGGATTCGTGGTCGGGCGTACCGAGGACTTGGGAGCCGCGGCGAGCGCAGAGGCGGGCAGGAGCAGCACCGCTGAGAGGGTCAGTGCGAGCAGGAGCGCGGGGATCGGACGCAGGAGCGCGGGGATCTGACACAGGAGCGCGGGGATCGGACGCAGGAGCGCGGGGTTCAGACGAGCCATGCCTCTGATGCTGAAGCCGCAGGCCGTCCAGTTCTTCCCCCGGGACGGGTGATCTTGGGGGGAGCGGCGGGTGAGGCGCGGGTGAGGTCCGGCTCACCCTTGGGTCCTCGACTGCCGATGAAGACATACGCGCTGGCCCACGCACGGGCCGCCTATGCCGACACATGCCCCCATCACGGTAGTCCTCGCCCACTTCGACGATCTCTTCGCGGGAGGGCTGCGCGAGCTGATCGAGCGCGACCCGAACCTCACGATCCTCGCTGCCGACGTCGAGCACGGACGGCTCGGTGTGGTGCTGCGCGCGCACCGTCCAGACGTGGCGATCCTCGACCTCGGCGCCCTCGGCAAGCCGGTCGAGGTCCGCGAGCTCAGCGCGCGCCATCCCGCGACACGACTGGTCCTGCTCGGAGGCGATCCCGCGCCGGTCGAGTGCGCACAGCTGCTCGCGTTCGGGGCGAGCGCCTGTCTCGGCAGGGACACGCAGTCACGGGACGTGATCAACGCGATCCACCTCGCCTCGCGGGGGCTGCAGGTGCTGCCGCGCGCGCCGGCGGCCGGCGCAGGTGCGGGGGGCGGGGGCGGTGCGGGTGCGGGTGGGGGCGCGGTCCTCGCGGGGGGCTTGCTGAGCCGGCGCGAGGCCGAAGTGCTGCCGCTGCTGCAGCGGGGCGACTCCAACGCGCAGATCGCGCTGGCCCTTGGGGTGGGCGTCGAGACGGTCCGCACGCACGCCCGCAACATCTACCGCAAGCTCGGCGTCGCCTCCCGCCGCGATCTGGCGCCCGCAACATACGTTGAGCTACCCAGGGATAAGCTCGCCCTGAAGAGGCGAACTGTCGGTTTACACAGTAGGTCGAAGAGACCGGGGAGCCATTCCCCTTCTATCGCGGCGCGCGACGCCGCAGCGAGGAGACGCCCATGAAAAGTGGCGTCCCAAAGTCTTACCGAGCAGGACTTGTGGTGCTCGGAATGTTTTCTACCCTCCTGTTCGCGAGCAGCGCCCTCGGCGCCACCAGCGTGGGGCTGGGGAAGGCCGCGAGCTTCTCGGTGCTGGGCGGCTCGACGATCACGAACACGGGCAACACGACGATGTTCGGCGATCTCGGTCTCGCTCCCGGCTCCTCGGTGACCGGCGCCCCGGTGGTACTCGGTGCAGAACACATCGACGACGCGGTTGCGAGTGAAGCGAAGAGCGCCCTCACGACCGCCGCGACGACCGCCGCGAAAGAAGCGAGCAACGGTTCGGCCGGGACCGAGCTCGCGGGTCAGGAATTCTTGCCGGGCGTCTATACGGCGAGCACATCCCTGCTGCTCTCCTCCGGGAGCGTGACGTTGAACGCCCAGGGTGACCCGAATGCGGTGTTCATCTTCCAGATCGGCTCCACCCTGACGACGGGCTCCAACACCGACGTCTCGCTCATCAACGGGGCGCAGGCGTGCAACGTCTTCTGGCAGGTCGGCTCCTCCGCGACGCTCGGCACCGGCACGCACTTCGTCGGCACGATCATGGCCGCGGACAGCATCACGGCGAACACCGGCGCAACGATCCACGGCAGGTTGCTCGCACAGACCGCCGCGGTGACGCTCGAAGACAACACGATCACCAACTCCACCTGTGCTTCCAGCTCGAGCGGCAGCGGCGGCGGCACGGAAACCACCACCCCAGAAGAAACTGTCGCGCTCGAAAAAGCGCTTGCCGGCGGGACGGAAACGACGACTGGCGGGGGAACGACCACCGGCGCTGCGACGACGCCCGTCACGGGTACGACGACGAGCGCCGGAGTAGCCACGAGCACGACGGTCGGCGTAACCGCGCCCGTGCCGATCGCGTCGAAGAGCATCGCAAAGCACCAAAAACGCCACAAACGCCATCGCGCGCGCAAGGCGGCCAAACCGCACTCGCCCGCACGGCCGGCCCTCCCACACCGGAGGGGCTCGTTCACAGGCTGAGCCTCCCGCGGCCGGGCGTTCGCCGACTGGGTTTCCACTGGCGGGGCGTTCACCGACTGGGTTTCCACTGGCGGGCCCTTCACCGGCCAGGCGTTCGCCCACTGGGTGTGCGCCGGCCGGCTGCCGGCCTGGCGGCGGTGGCATGTCTGCTCGTGCTCGGCCTCACCGCCGGCACGGCGGGCGCCGCCGCCACCCCGGCCGCGGAAGCGACAGCGGCCGGCGCCGGCCTGCCGGCTCGCGTCCACTCCAAGCAGCAACTCGCGGTCCTGCTGACCGCGCACGGCGCCCACCGAGCGGCGGCGGCGGGGTCCCCACTGCTCTCCCTGGTGGCGGCTAACAGGCCGATCACCGGCGAGCGGACCATCCTGCCCGTGGTCGGACACGCGACCGGGCCCGGCGGAGTGCGGTGGTTGCGGGTGATGCTCCCCGGGCGCCCCGACGGATCGACCGGCTGGATCGCCCAGCAGGGCACCCGCGCGCTCGCGACCGGCTGGCGGATCCTCGTCGACCTCGCCGCGCGTCGCGTGAGGGTTTACAGCGAGGGGCGCACCGCCGAGACCTTCCAAGCGGTCGTCGGCAAGCTCTCGACACCGACACCGACCGGACGGTTCTTCGTCGAGGAGACGGTCCAAATGGCCGCCGGCGAGCCGGGCGGGCCATTCGCGCTGGCGCTGAGCGCGCGCTCGAACGCGCTGCAGGAATTCGAAGGCGGCCCGGGCCAGATCGGGATCCACGGACGCGACGAGCTCGGTGGAACGCTTGGCCAGGCCGAATCGCACGGCTGCATCCGCCTCGCCACCCCGAGCATCGACTGGCTGGCCGCGCGGATCGGTCCCGGCACACCCGTGACGATCTACTGAAGTGGTGTCAATTTAACGTTACAAGTCTACTTTTTTGAAAAATGAGGGCATCGGCCACCGCATGGCGCTCGGCCGGCGCTCGAGCGGTTGCAGAGGTGGCCTGCCCCTCATAGTGCTGGTTGTTGGTTTTGTCGCGGTGATTGTTGTCCTCCCGGGATCTGCTGGACTGCCAATGGACGAGCGCTTGCAGCCGCACTCATCGCCATCGGCAGGCGCGGCGACGCCGGCCCTCGTGCTTTGTCCGACACGAGAGGTCGTGGGCCGATCCCTCGGCCCGATTTCGGCGGTGTAGAGCGGGGTCAGGCCCCTGGAAGCTCAACGTTCTCGAATGCGAGGACTTCAGCGAGCTTGTCGAAGTGCGTGTCGCGATGGAGCACCGCAACGCCGCCGTGCTCAGCAGCCGCCGCGGCGATCAGCGCATCGGTCAGCGGCACGCGGTGATACCCGTCGCCATGTTCGGCCAGCTCGCCGATCGCGCTCATTGCGGCGTCGGCGACGGCGCGATCGTTGCGCAGGATCCGCAACGCGTCGAGTTCTGTCTCCAGCGCGATGTACTCGGTGCTGCTGCGAGCGGAGTACAGGATCTCCATCCGCACGATCGGAGTCGTCCACAGCCGCTCGTCGGCTACCGCTGCCCTGATCAATTCAGCGAACTCACCAGGGAGCGAGGAGAACCGCCACCATGCTGAAGTGTCGGCGATGAACGGCGCATCGCCTCCCAGCAGCTCGACAGCGTCCACCGCAGATCGCTTACGACTCGTCGCCCGTCAGCTGCTCGATGTGCTCGAGCGTGTCCCGGTCCAGCCCGTCCGGGCTGAACATGCGCTCAGCAAGCCGCCGCAAGCGCTCGGCGCGCTCTGCATCGTTCAATGCAGGGATCTCGGCGGTCGGGGTGGTGCTCAGAACCGAATGTTTCACGATCCCAGGGTAGCGCCTGAACACGACGAGGACTGGATTGGCGAGGCATGTTGGGGGTTGCCCGGCGGCCTGGTAGAGCAGCGAGAATGCATCGCTCCCGCTCTCGCAGCTGACCGAGCTTCTCGACCCCGTCCCCGGGCTGACGCTCGTGGATCGGCGAACTCCACTCGGTCGGCGCGTCGTTCACAGTTCCTCGGATCGCCAGCGGGTCAGCCCTGAGCGACGCGAGCACGTGGATTGGAGTACAAGGGGAGGGGCACCCGCTCGCTTCGTGCAAGTTGGCGCGGTCGAGGTCGCTTCTGGTTTCCGCGCAAACAGAAGGCAGCCGACGTGTACTACACGCGTTCTGGAGTGACACTGCTCAGCACTACAAGGCCAAGCTGCTGTTCCCGGTAAATCCGGGCGACACGCTCTCCGTAAGCCTTGTGCTTGTCAACAAGCGATGGACACTTGCGATCACGGATGACAGGTCCGGCAAGCAGGCTCACCTCTCGGTCGCGGGTGAAGCGCGCGCGCCGTTTGACCAAGCCGAGTGGACGCAGGAGGATCCCGGTAGCGAAGACGACCACGTTCGCTATCCTCGGATTACAGCTCCTGTCTTTCAACACCTCACGATCAACTCGACTGAACTCGCGCCGGCTCATTCAGCGCTGTATTCCCAGTGGATGTCGGTAAATCACGGGAACACGGCGCCGACGGCCATGCACGATGATTCATTCACGCTACAGCGGGCGCCGGCGGTCGGAGCGGCTGCCGTCCAGTACATGCGTCTGGCCACGGCGGCGCTCCTCGCGCACAAAAGGTTTGACACCGAACGCGACAGCTGGACACCCGAGACCCCGTACACGCGGATCGTGGCCGCCGGCTCGCGGCTGATCGACGCGACTCAAAAAGCAAACCGCGCCCTGCTGGCCGCCCGATGGTCAAAGCAGATCCGCGATCTCATCCGCTCATCTATCAACGCGGACGCCGTCGTCCTCGAACGCGTGCGGCCACCGGCGCTTCTGACCGAAGCCACCTTCGCCGCCTGGAACTCCGCGCTGACGGAAGCATCGCTGCGAGCGGGCAGGGTCGACAGCAAGCTGCAGCTCGCCCTCGGCCTGCCCACATTCGGGTTTGCGGTGAAGGAAGCACACCACCTGACATAGCTCGGGGAGTCAGATCGCCTGGTAGCTACGATGGCCTTGTGTATCGCAAGATTTCATCCGGGCTCCTGACGGCCGTGGCGATATCCGTAGCTTCGGTCGGTGTCGCAGCTGGGCCGTCGTGGGGTGCGCATGCGATCGTCTCGAGCCCCTTCAGGTTTGAGCATCTGGTCGTTACAAAGCAGGCTGGATCTCGCGGGTTGGTCTTATTTTTTCGTCTCAATCATCGGTTGCCATATGCACCACGAGGTAAGTATGAAGGTGAAGAATCAGGCGGGCCTCGTCTATATGCGGCGTATCTCGAGATAGATGGCCACTATGAGGAAGGCGCGACGGAAACGATGGGCAACGATGCCGGTAGGGATTGCTACACGGAAGCAATTGAAATCTCCGCTCACGAACACCAACCGCGCGTCGGGCAGATCGTGAGCGTGTCGCTGGTTGTCCACGGGCGGACCGTGCTTCGAGTACACGCGCGTGTGCGCAGGCGAATAATAGGGCCGAGCGTGCGAAGGCGCGACGGGGTGGTGGTGAGCATGATTGATCGGCCCTACGAAGAAGCGCTCGGCTGTCTGAAGACGAGCTGACTTGGCGGTCGTGACTCCGTCAGGCGGGTTCGTACTCGGCGGTTTCGATTTTGGGACTCCTGGAAGCTGTAAAGCTGCCCAAAAATTTGTCGAAAGGGTTCGAAAAACCAAAACAGGGGTTTCGCAACCGCGCGAAATATACGGGATCATAAGCAGAAAACGCCAGGAGAATGACCGTGCACCAGATGACCGCATCGAGGGCGCTGCGGCCGCGGTATATGCGGCGTCCTTCGGCGTTCTTTGTCGAAGAGGCACCGCTGCCACAGCCCGCTAAGACAGCTGCGAGACAGCACACCAGAACAACCGCACCGATCATCCGTGCTCGTTCTCTCTCCGACATTACCGCACGCTAGCACTCAATAGCACGCCAACTCGTGCATCCCCGCCAGGAGAGCGCGCAGCGACTGCGTCCGAGAAAACGCTCTCGCGATCGGCGCGGACGACGGTTCCCTGCGCCCGTTGGTCAACTATCTGTACCGGTCAGCACCTCGCAGATGGGTGTCTGAGGTGAGCCGATCCGTTGCTCGTCGAGACGGGAGTGTACGTTGCGCCCATGAGCGACGGGAAGTCCGCGCGGAGCTACGGCAAGGTCTTCGATGAGGTTGCGGTCGAGTACGACCGCAGTCGTCCGACTTACCCCGATGCGCTGATCGACCAAGCATGCGAGGTGGCGGGTATCGGGGATGGCGATCGGGTGCTCGAGATCGGCTGCGGGACCGGCCAGCTGACGCGCGGCCTGCTCGCTCGCGGGCTGCGCGTGACCGCGCTCGAGCCGGGAGACCGACTGATCGGCCTCGCCGAGCAGAACTTGAAAAATGCCGATGACGACGTGGAGCTCGTCCACGCGCGGCTCGAGGACGCGGAGCTGTCGCGCGAGCGCTACGCGGCGGTGTTCTCGGCGTCGGCGATCCACTGGGTCGACCCCGATCTCGGTTGGCGGAAGATCGCCGATGCGCTCGTTCCCGGCGGGACGCTCGCCCTGATCCAGTACTTCGGTCTGCAGGAGCAGCGCGGGGTCGACGATCAAGAGGCGCTGCTGTCGGTCCTGCGCATGCACGCACCGATGCTCGCCGCCACTTTGCCCACTTACCGCGACCTCGACAGCACGATCGCGGGCGTGCGGGAGCGCCAGGGGAACGTCGCGGACGCCTGGGCCTGGCTGGGGGGCCACGACATCGGACGTGACTATGCCGCCGATCTGTTCGAGGATCTACAGCTGGCAACCGTGCCGACCCTGGTCGAGCACAGCGCCGATGAGATCAACGCCCTGCTCGGCACGATGTCCTTCTGGGCTCGGCTCTCACCCGACCAGCGTGATGCCATCGTGAACGAGAACCGCGCTCTACACCGGCGCTTGGGGCGGCCGATTCGCGCGAGCACCGTCGCCGTGCTCGTCACGGCGCGACGGCCCGATCGCACTAAGGTCCCGTCTATGCCCTACACCCCTCCGCAGCAGATCCTCGAGCGCTACGCCTCTGTCCTCGTCGACTTCGCCCTCGGCGGTGGCGCGGGCGTACAACCCGGCGAGGTCGTGCGCGTGGTGGCGCCCGAGAGTGCCAAGCCGCTGTACGTCGAGCTGCAGAAGGCCGTGTGGCGCGCCGGCGGCCACGCGATCGGCTCCTACCAGCCCGACGACGACCACAGCTACAACCTCTCGCGCGACTTCTACGAGCTCGCGAGCGACGCCCAACTCGAGAACTTCCCCGCGAAGTACATGCGCGGGCTGATCGACGAGATCGACCACCAGGTCTCGGTGATCGCGGCGGCCGATCCGCACGCGCTGGACGCGGTCGACCCGGCGAAGATCATGCGCCGCGGCGAGACGCTGCGCCCGCTGCTGGATTGGCGCTCAGAGAAGGAGAACGCGGGGCGCTTCACGTGGACGCTCGGCCTCTACGGCACGCCGGCGATGGCGGCCGAGGCGGGCATGGCCGAGGAGGAGTACTGGGAGCAGATCGTGCACGCGTGCTTCCTCGACGAGCAGGACCCGATCGCCCGCTGGCGCGAGGTGGCCGAGCGTCAGGAGCAGACGCGCGCGCGTCTCGATGCGCTTGAGATCGAGCGGGTGCACGTCGAGGGCGAGGACGCCGACCTGTGGGTCACCGTCGGCGAGCAGCGCCGCTGGCTCGGCGGGAGCGGGCGCAACATCCCGAGCTTCGAGATCTTCACGAGCCCCGACTGGCGCGGCACCGAGGGCTGGATCTACTGCAACCAGCCGCTCTACCGCTACGGCAACATCGTGCGGGGCATCCGCCTGAAGTTTGCCGGCGGGCGCGTGACGGAGGCGAGCGCCGAGCAGAACGAGCGCGTACTGACCGAGATGATCGCCACTGAGGGAGCCGACCGCCTGGGCGAGCTCTCGCTGACCGACCGGCGCTTCTCGCGGATCACCCGCTTCATGGCCCAGACGCTCTACGACGAGAACACGGGCGGCGAGTTCGGCAACACCCACATCGCCCTCGGGCGCTCCTACCAGGACGCCTACGACGGCGACCCCAGCGAGGTGACCGCCGAGCGCTGGCGGGAGCTTGGCTTCAACGACTCGAGCGTGCACACCGACGTCGTTTCCACGAGCGATCGCGTGGTCACCGCTCAGCTGCGGGGCGGTGGCGAGCGCGTCATCTACCGCGACGGGGAGTTCCAGCTCGACTAGATCGAGCGCCTTCGGGCGGTGAATCGTCGCGTGTAGGCAGCCTTTTGGTGCGGCCGTTCTGGGGTCGTGTGGGATCACTGCCGTGTCCCGGGAACCCGCCTTTGGGACCCGCCCGCGCCGTCTCGAAATTCTAAGCTTCCGTCTACCGATTGCCGATACACACGGGAGGATGCAGTCACCGACTCCTCCCCCGCCCGCCGGGTTTTCGCTCGCGTCGCGTGCCCGCGAAAACCTCGCCGAGCCCGAGGTCAGGACGCTGCTCGACCAGTTGCCCGCCATCCTCTACGTCTCCGAGGTCGGCGTCGAAGGCCGCTGGCTCTATGTCTCCGCCGGGGCCGAGGCGATCCTCGGCTTCTCGCCGGCCGAGTGGATCGACGACCCGGGGCTGTGGGCGCGCCAGATGCATCCCGACGATCGCGCGCGCATGTTCGCGCGCGAGGAGAGCCTTGCCGAACCCTCCGCGCCCGACGAATACCGTCTGCGCCACCGCGACGGGCAGACCGTGTGGGTACGCGACGAAGCCGCGCTCGCGACCGACGCCGCGGGCCGGCTGCGCTGGCACGGGGTGATCTCCGACGTCACCGATCGCAAGCTCGCCGAGGCCGAGCTCGAGCGTCGCGCCGAGGTGATCCGTTACCAGGCCGTGCACGACCCCCTCACGAGCCTCCCCAACCGCGCGCTCTTCCAGGACCGGCTCGTGCAGGCGCTCGCGCCCCCCGGCGCGCAGATCGCCGTGGTGCTGCTCGACATCGACAACTTCAAGCTCGTCAACGATTCGCTCGGGCACTCCGCCGGCGACGAGCTGCTGATGAAGATCGCGCCCCGCCTGCGGACCGCGCTGCGGCCCGACGACACGATCGCGCGGCTCGGCGGCGACGAGTTCGTCGTTTTGCTCGACCGGATCCCCGACGAGCAGTCGGCCGCACGTGTGGCCGAGCGGATCGTCGCCGCCTTCGAGGCGCCGTTCCAGCTCACCGCCGGCGAGCACTTCGCGAAGGCCTCGCTCGGGATCGCGATCGCCGGCGCCGAGGGCTCGGAGCCCGCGAGCCTGATCCGCGACGCCGACGCGGCGATGTACCAGGCCAAGGCGCGCGGGCGCGCGCGCTTTGAGATCTTCGACCACGCGATGCGTGCCCGCACCGTCGAGCGCCTGTCGGTCGAGAACGACCTGCGCCGCGCGCTCTCCCGTCAGGAGCTCCACGTCGTCTACCAGCCGATCGTCTCCTTGCGGGATTCGTCGATCTCCTCGGTCGAGGCACTGCTGCGCTGGGAGCACCCCACGCGCGGGACATTGCAGCCCGCCGACTTCATCGCCGTCGCCGAGGAGTCCGGCCTGATCGAGGAGATCGGGCGCTTCGTGCTCGACTCCGCCTGCAAGCAGGCCGCGCGCTGGCACGCGCTGAGCCCCGACTCACGTCCGCTCGGGATCTCCGTGAACCTGTCCGTGCGCGAGTTCACCCAGCGCGCCCTTGAGACGACGATCGCCGCCGCGCTCACGGAGTCCGGCGTCGAGCCTTCCAGCCTCTGCCTGGAGATCACCGAGTCGGTGCTGCTCGAAGAGCCGCAGGGCGTCGCTGACACGATCCGCCGCCTCTCCCGCCTGGGCGTGCGCTTCGTGCTCGATGACTTCGGCACCGGCTATTCCTCGCTGGCCTACCTCTCCGGCCTGCCGATCGACGGGCTCAAGGTCGACCAATCGTTCGTCCGTGCGCTCGGCACCGACGAGCGCTCGACCGCGATCACTACCGCGATCGTGCGCATGGCCCAGGCGCTCTCGCTCGAGGTGATCGCCGAGGGCGTCGAGGCCGCGCACCAACTGAGGGCGCTGCGTGCGCTGCGCTGCGAGCTCGGGCAGGGCTATCTCTTTCATCGACCGCTCTCGGCCGAGGCGGTCGGGGAGCTGCTCGTGGCGGAGAAAGGTGCCGTTGGGCCGCTCGGCGAGGAGCCGCGGATGGGGTTGGACTCGGGCCTGTAGAGCGGATCGTCGCCTGGAGGATTGTCGCCTGCTTTTGAGAGTCGTCCTCTGCTCTTGACATGTGACCATACGGTCACCTATACTTTTTCGGGACATGGACGAAGTCTTCAGAGCGCTCGCCGACCCGACTCGCCGCAGCCTGCTCGACGAGCTCTTCGAGCGCGACGGGCAGACGCTCTCGGAGCTCGAGGGGCGATTGCCGATGTCGCGCTTCGGCGTGATGAAGCACCTGAAGGTGTTGGAGGCGGCGGGGCTCGTGAAGACCAAACGCAGGGGCCGGGAGAAGCTGCATTTCCTGAACCCGGTCCCGATCAGGCTCGTCCACGACCGCTGGGTGAGCAAGTACGCAGAACCATGGGCCAAGGGGTTCAGTGACCTCAAGCAACGAATGGAGGAACCGACGATGATGAGCACGGACACGACGACGACGGATGCAGACACAGGCGCGGGTACGGAGACGGGCACGGGCACAAAAAACGCGCCGGTCGACGCGAGCAGCACGCAGCAGAGCGGCAAGCGGCCCTGGACGGCCGAGCCGACGGAGAAGGTGTTTGAGATCTTCATCAAAACCACGCCCGAGCAGCTCTGGAAGGCGATTACCGACCCAGAGCTGCGGCGGCGCTACAACTTCGGCGCTAGCGCCAGTTCCGACTGGACGCCCGGCTCGCGCTACGAGCTCGCGAGCGGCCCGATGAAGCTCGCGGAGGGCGAGAACCTCCAGGTCGATCCCCCGCGCCGGCTCGTCCAGAGCTTCACGGCCGTATGGAGCGATGAAGTCCGCGCCGAAGGAACCTCGCGCGTCACCTGGGAGATCGAACAGGTCGAGGACTCGTGCCGGCTGACCGTCACTCACGACCGGCTGCGCGAGCACGCACACGGCGAGCTCTACGGCGGCTGGCCGATGATCCTCTCGGGGCTGAAGACGTTGCTCGAGAGCGGCGAGACGCTGACGACACCAGGGTCGCTGCGGTATTCGAGCTGAGAGGACCGCCGGGTCGGCCGGGCGAGGCGCGCTACGTCCGGCTTCCTGCGGTCAGGTCGCGATCTTCGGCGAGACCTTGAGGTCGAGCAGGGCGGCTCGCTCGACAGGAGCTACCAATTTGCTACCATAATGGGATGAGCAAGCAGATCGCTGTACGACTCCCGGACGAGCTGGTGGATTTTGTGGACGCGGTCGTTGGCTCTGGCAATGGACGTAGCCGCGCGGCTGTCGTCACCCATGCGCTCGAGCGCGAACGCCGGCGCATGGTTGCCGCGCGCGACGCCCAAATTCTCGCTGGCACCGGGCCCGACCCCGAGCTTGCGGGGCTGGCCGAGCATGCCGTAGGCCTTCCCTCTGAGCTTGCTTGATGCGACCGATCCACGTCGCGCAGCTCGACAAGACGCGACCGGTGCTGATTCTGACGCGCGAGCTGGTGCGCCCGCATTTGACGAGCGTGACGATTGCGCCCATCACCACGACGATTCGTGGACTCTCGACCGAGCTGCCCGTAAGTGTGGCAAACGGTCTCGACCAGCCCTCGGTCGTGAGCTGCGACAACATCACCACGATTCCCGTGGCCGCCCTGGGAGCACAGATAGGTGTGCTCCTGGACCCTCAAGAGCAGGCTCTCAGCGAGGCGATTCAGGCTGCCTTCGACCTCGATTGAGATTCGCCGGAGATGCTCGTCTTGGCCTGCTGGCGAACTTCGGCGGCCTTTCAACGCGCCCGCTTCGTGCCGGGGTTCAGCAGGCCCTTCGGATCGAACAGTCGCTTGACACCCTCGTGTAGCTCGAGCGCCCTGCTGGCCCACTGGACTTCGAGCTGGCCGCTCTTGACCGTACCGAGGCCGTGCTCTCCGGAGATCGAGCCGCCGAGGTCGACGGCGAGCCCGAACAGGTCGATCGCGGCGTCTTCGGCCCGGCCCACCTCCGCGCGGTCGGTCGGGTCGAGCAGCATCGTCGCGTGCAGGTTGCCGTCGCCCGCGTGGCCCCAGCTGCACGCATCGAGACCGTGCCGCGCGCCGATCTCGAGCGTCGCCGCGATCGCCTCCTCGAGTCGATCGAGCGGGACGACGATGTCCTCGCTCAGCTTCCCGCCGCGCTTCGCCTGTACCGCGTAGGGCACGCCCGCGCGCCAGCGCCACAGCGCCCCGACCTGCTCCGCCTCCGCGCCGGCAGCCCCCGTCTTTGCCACTCCCGGCGCGTAGATCTCGCGCGCGTCGCCGAGCGCATCGAGCAGCTCACCGCGAGCGAGCAGCGCCTCCTCCTCGTCACCGTCGACCTCGGCCAGAACCGCGAATGAATCGGTCCGGTCGAGCGCCGCATCGACCGGCGCCGGGCAGCCGTCGCCGGCGAGCGCCATCGTCGCGTTGTCGAGGTACTCGATCGCGGACGCTTGCACCCCCGCCGCGAGGATCGCTCGCACCGCGGCCGTGCCCGCACGCGCGTCGGGATACAGCGCGAGCACGGGATAGGTACGCGCGGGCGCCGGGATCAGCCGCAGCCACGCGGCGGTGACGATTCCGAGCGTGCCCTCGGAGCCGATGAGCAAGCTCTGCAGGTCATAGCCGGCGACGTCCTTGCGCACGGCGCCGCCGAGCCGCACGATCTCCCCCGGCGCGAGCACCGCCTCCAGGCCCGTCACCCACGCGCCCGTCGCGCCGTACTTGAACGTGTGGGGACCGCCCGCGTTCGTCGCGATGTTCCCGCCGATCTGCGACTGCTCCGCGGCGCCGGGGTCGGGCGCAAACAGCAGCCCGCTCTCGCGCGCGCGGCGCTGCAGCGTCGCCGTCGTCACCCCGGCCTCGACCTCCGCGCGCCACAGCTCGGGGTCGAGCGAGCGTATGCGATTCATGCGCCGCAGGTCGAGCACGACCCCGCCCTCCAGCGGGACCGCGCCCCCGGCGAACCCAGTGCCGCCGCCGCGCGGGGTCAGCGCGACCTCGTGCTCATAGCACCACGCGAGCACCGCCGCGACCTCCTCCGCGCTGCGCGGCAGCGCGAGCGCGTCGGCGTGGCCGGCGAGGCCGTGCGCCTCGGTCGCGTCGCGCAGCTCCGCGCGGCCCGGCGCGGCGATCTCGATCGACGGGAGCGCTCGCGCGAGGGCGGCTTCGATTGCACCAGGGGAAGAGGTCATCACAAGCTCCCGGGTTCGATGGGACGCATAGTAGGCTTTGCCCTATGGCCACCTCGGTCGGAACGCCCGTCGGCACCCCGACCTCCTACGCCGAGTGGCTCGACGCCTACGGCGTCACACCGGAGCGCGACGCCGAGCTCAAGACGCTCTCCGGCGAGCCGGTGCGCCCGCTCTACACCGAGGCCGACCTGCCCGAGGGAATAGGTGCCAACTCACCCACCGACGACCCGATCGGCCTGCCCGGCGGCTACCCCTTCACGCGCGGGATCTATCCATCGATGTACCGCTCGCGGCTGTGGACGATGCGCCAGTTCGCCGGCTTTGGCACTGCCGAGGACACGAACAAGCGCTTCCACTACCTGCTCGACCACGGCCAGACCGGGCTCTCGACCGCGTTCGACATGCCGTCGCTGATGGGCCACGACTCCGACTCGCCGCTCTCGCATGGCGAGGTCGGACGCGAGGGGGTGGCAATCGACACGGCCGATGACATGCGCACGCTGTTCGGCGGGATCGACCTCGGCGAGGTGAGCGTCTCGATGACGATCAACGCGCCCGCGGCGATCATGCTCGCCTACTACGTCGTCGCCGCCGAGGGGTCGGATCCCGTCAGCCCTGACTCAACGCACCCCGAGCCGATTCCGCCCGAGCGACTGTCGGGGACGATCCAGGCCGACATCCTCAAGGAGTACATCGCCCAGAAGGAGTGGTGCTTCCCGATCGACCCGGCGATGCGGCTGCTCGGCGACATGATCGAGTGGTGCTCGCAGAACATGCCGCGCTGGCATCCGGTCTCGATCTCCGGCTACCACATTCGCGAGGCCGGCTCGACCGCCGCCCAGGAGCTCGCGTTCACGCTCAAGGACGGCCTCACCTACGTCGAGCAGGCGCTCGAGCGGGGTCTCGACGTCGATGATTTCGCGCCGAGGCTGAGCTTCTTCTTCAACGCCCAGATCGACTTCTTCGAGGAGATCGCCAAGTACCGCGCCGCGCGCCGGATCTGGGCGCGCGAGCTGCGCGAGACCTACGGTGCGAAGAACCCGAAGTCGTGGCTGATGCGCTTTCACACCCAGACCGCCGGCGTCTCGCTGACCGCGCAGCAGCCGCTGAACAACATCACGCGCACGGCGATCGAGGCGCTCGCGGGCGTGCTCGGCGGCACGCAGTCGCTGCACACCAACTCCTACGACGAGGCGCTCGCGCTGCCGACCGAGGACGCGGTGCGGATCGCGTTGCGCACACAGCAGATCATCGCCCACGAGACCGGTGTCGCGAACACGATCGACCCGCTCGGCGGCTCCTACTTCGTCGAGGCGCTCACCGACGAGATCGAGGCGCAGGCCCGCGAGTACTTCGCGAAGATCGACGAGCTCGGCGGGATGGTCCAGGCGGTCAAGCAGAGCTACCCCCAGCGCGAGATCGCCGACGCCTCCTTCCAGCTGCAGTGCGAGATCGACGCCGGGCGGCGGATCGTCGTGGGGGTCAACTCCTTCACCGAGGGCGGCGACGACGAGACGCCGCTGCTGCGGATCGACCCCGCGTTCGAACGCCGGCAGATCGACCGCCTCAGCGGCGTGCGCGCGCGGCGCGACGGCGCTGCGGTCGAGGCCACGCTCACCGCGCTCAAGCAGGCTGCGGCCACCGAGCGCGTGAACCTGATGGAGCCGCTGCTGCACTGCGCCCGCGCCTGCGCGTCCGAGGGCGAGATCGTCCAGGCGCTCCAGTCGGTCTGGGGCGACTACCGCGAAGTGCCGGTCTTCTGATGGCGAGCAACAAGCCGACACCGAAGATGATCACCGCTGTCGTGCTCGTCGTGCTGATCGCGCTGTTCGCCGTCGTCAACAGCCAGGAGGTGACGATCCACTGGATTGTCGCGACCAGCCAGACGCCGCTGATCGTCGTGATCGCCGGCTGCGGCCTCGTGGGCTTCGTCGCCGGTTGGATGTTCGCCCGCCGCCGTGCGGCGGCCGCGGCGGCGAGTCGCAGCGCTGGTTAGCGCCACGCCCGCCGCCACCACCGAAGTGCTACGCCGAGGCGAGCGCCTTCGCCTTGATGCTGTCGAACTCGGCCTGCGTGATCGTGCCGCTGTCGAGCAGGCCCTTCGCCTTCGCGATCTGCTCGGCCGGGTCGGTCTTCGCGGCGACCGACTGCACGTACTGATCCATCTGCGACTTCGCCGCTTCCTGCTGCTTGATCGCGCGTTCGGTCATCCCGTTGTGCTCGGCGATCAGGTAGACGAACACGCCAAAGTACGGCAGCACGATGATGAAGATGATCCACAGGACCTTCGCGAATCCCGAGGTGTCGTGACGGCGGAACAGGTCCGCGATCACCGTGAACAGGATCCAGATCCAGACGATGAACGCGAAGAAGATCAGCATCGTCCAGAAGACTTCGAGGAACGGATAGTTGTCGGTTGCGAGAAGCATGTCGTCCTTAATGATCGATCGAAAGGGGAGCTCGCCCGTCTCGCGTCCAAACGAGGTGAGGATCGAGCTAGTGCGGAACAGCATATTCGCCTCGTCTCCCGGCCGTCAACTGCCCCGCTTGCCTATCCGCAAATCGGGCGTAGACTCCGAAGGGTTGCGCGTGTGCGCGTGTGACTCGACAATCGAGGACGGGAGTTTGGGATGAGCGACAGACCGGTTTTCATCTACGCCGCCACCTACGCCGATCGCGAGGATGCCTTCGCCGACTACGAAGGCCTGCTCGAGCTGCACGCGGCGAAGCTCGTCGGCACCTATGACGTCGCGCTGATCGCCAAGGACGAGGACGGCAAGGTCCACGTCCACAAGCACGAGAAGCCCACCCAGCACGGGGCCTGGGGCGGAATCGCGGTCGGGGCGGTCGCCGGGATACTGTTCCCGCCGTCGATCCTCGGCGCTGCGCTCGTGGGTGGTGTCGTCGGCGGCGTCGGCGGGCACCTGCGCAAGGGCATCTCGCGCGGCGACGCTAAGGAGCTCGGCGAGCTGCTCGAGGGCGGCGAGGCGGCGCTGATCGTGATCGGCGAGTCGCGGATCGAAGAGCAGCTCGACAAGCTGCTCACGCGCGCGCAGAAGACGCTCGAGAAGGAGATCGACGCAGACAACAGGGAGTTCAAGCGAGAGCTCGAGCAGGCGGAGATGCAAGCCGCGGCGAGCTAGTCGCGATGCCCGCCAAGCCCGCAGAGAAAGCCGGCCGTAAGCCCGCCTCCGCGAAGGAGGTTGCCGCGAAGCCCACCGCCGCGGGCAAGGCCGCCGCCGGGACGCCCTCCGCCGGGAAGCCCCCCGCACCGGATCGAGCCAGCCGCAGGGGGACGCCCAAAGCCGGCGGGACGGTGGCCCCGGGGCCGCTGGCCGCGCTGACCGAATCGCAGCTCACGCGCGAGCAGCGGATCGCCGCGGGCAAAGCGGCGCGCAAGCAGATCCCGCGCTCGAGCCACGCCGAGTGGGAGCCGTTCCCGGATCGGCCCGATCCGGTGAAGCTGCTGGAAGAACAGGCGGTGACGCGCATCCCAGAGCTGGTCCCGATCCGCTACGGGCGGATGAGCGTCTCGCCGTTCACGTTCTACCGCGGCGCGGCGCTGTTGATGGCCTCCGACCTCTCCCACACGCCCCACTCGGGGTTGACCGTGCAGGCGTGCGGCGACGCGCACCTGTCGAACTTCGGCGGCTTCGCCTCGCCCGAGCGCGAGCTGATCTTCGACCTCAACGACTTCGACGAGACGCTCCCCGGTCCGTGGGAGTGGGACGTCAAGCGCCTGATGGCGAGCGTCGCGGTCGCGGGCCGCGCGCGGGGCTTCAAGGCCGCCGAGCGCCGCGATCTGCTGCTCGGCGGGGTGCGCCGCTACCGCCAGGCGATGGGCCGCTTCGCCGACATGGGCAACCTCGGGGTCTGGTATTCGATGCTCAGCCGCGACCTGCTCACGGGTGCGATGTCGGGCCTGAAGGACGCGCATCGCAAGGAATTCAAGGCGCGTGTCGAGAAGGCCACGGAGAAGGCGACGACGAAGGACAGCATGAAGGCCTTCAACAAGCTGACGACGAGCGTCGAAGGTCACCTGCAGATCGTCAGCGACCCGCCGGTGATCGTCCGCGCGGTCGACCTGCTGCCGGCCGATGAGGCGCGCGACATGCAGGCGACGATGGCGCAGCTGTTCGACGAGTACAAGATCACGCTCCAGGACGATCGCCGCCGGCTGCTCGAGGGCTACCGCTTCGTCGACCTCGCGCGCAAGATCGTCGGTGTCGGCTCGGTCGGCACGCGCTGCTGGATCCTGCTGCTAGAGGGGCTCACCGCCGAGCAGGACCCGCTGTTCCTGCAGTTCAAGGAGGCTCAGCCCTCGGTGCTCGAGGGCTTCCTCGGCGCGAGCGAGTTCGAGAACCACGGCCGCCGCGTGGTCGAGGGTCAGCGCCTGATGCAGTCGGCTAGCGACATCATGCTCGGCTGGCTGCACATCGAGCAGGGCTTCGACGGGCGCCCCCGCGACTTCTACGGCCGCCAGCTGTGGGACTGGAAGTTCTCCGCCGACGTCGACACGATGACCCCGCGGATCATGGGCCCCTACGTCGAGATGTGCGCCTGGACGCTGGCGCGCGCCCACGCCCGCTCCGGCGATCGCCTGGCGATCGCCTCCTACCTCGGCTCCAGCGACGTCTTCGATCGCGCGATCGCCGACTTCGCCGAGGCCTACGCAGACCAGAACGAACGCGACTACGCGGCGATGATCGACGCGATCGACAGCGGGCGCATCGTCGCCGAGACGGGGATCTAGCTCCGGCTCTGCCCCTCCAGCTGCGCCAGCCAGTCGCGTAGCGCCGCGTGCATCGCCTCGACACCCACGATCGGCGCGGCCGGCTCGCGCCACGCCGCCGGCACGACCGCGAAGGGGTGCATCTGCGGACCGCCGAGCCCGCCGTGCGAGCCCATGAACTCCTCGAACGGCGCCACCTCGTCGGTCGCGGGGTCGTACATGCTGTTGACGAGGATGTCGGGGCAGTGCGGAAAGGAGTCGTGGCGGCGCAGGTGGTCGGCCACGTGCGGGCCGAACACCGCGAGCGGGTCCTCGCCCTCGACTGCGTCGTCCGCCAGCCAGCGGCGACCCGCGGCGCCGATCGCGACCGCGCCCCGCTCGTGCGAGCGCACCATCGCAAAGCCGATCCCCGGATGCGCGGTGAGCGTGTCGAGCAACTCGGGGTGCGCGCGGGAGATCTGCTCGAGCGTGAGGCGCTCGGGGCTGCGCGGCAGGTAGATCAGGCCGAGCGGACCGGAGACCATCACGATCGCCTCCTGCTCTGAGTCGGGGTCCGCGGGGGCGGTGCCCCCATTGCCCTCGCTCACCGACGCGGTGGCGCCCGGCGCGCCCGATGTGCCCGGCGCGCCCGATGTGCCCGGCGCGCCCGATGTGCCCGGCGCGCCCGATGTGCCCGGCGCGCCCGATCCGTCCGATGCGCCGGGCTGGTCTGGGTCCGGACGGTCGGCCTCCAGCGCGTCGCGTTCTGCCAGCGCCTCGCGGTTCGGCCCCAGCGCGACCGTGCCCTGCACCGCCCTGCCGCGCGTCGCGCGCGCGAGTGCGCGTCCACCGAGCCCGGGGTCCTGGCGCGCGTCGGCGAGCACCGCGCCGACGTCGCCCCAGGCCTCGTCGACGGCGGCCGGGGCGTGCGCCCGGCCCTGCGCAAGCGCCCCGTCGACGAGCTGCTCGAGTGTGACGCCGTAGCGCGCGCGAAACGGCGCGCCCTGGGTCTGGCCGTGGTCGGAGAGCACGACGAGGTGGTATGGACGCGGCGCCTGCGCGACGGCGCGCTCCAGGCGCTGGAGCTGACGGTCGTGGCGCTGTAGCACTGCGAGCGCGTCGGGCGCGCGGATTCCAGAGTGGTGGGCGACCTCGTCGTAGCCGACGAAGGTCGCGTAGCTGACGGGCACGCCCTCGACGATGTCAGCCATCAGCAGCGCGACGTTGAGGTCGCGCATCACGACCGCGATCGCGGCGCGGATCAGCGGGTAGGCGCCGCCGCGCTCGACGTGCTGGGCACCGGAGCGGCGCTGGCGCCGGGCCGCCGAGCGCTCGTAGGCGATGTCGGCGAGCGACAGCGCGATCGTGCGCAGGAAGCCGTAGGGGTCGGAGAAGTAGGCGAAGAAGTCCCCGGATTTCGAGCGCGAGCGGTCGCGGATCACGCTCATCGTGGCCGTGCAGCGCGGCGCATCGCCGGAGAACATGTTGCCGCGGCTCGTGCCGCCGGTGGCGAGCAGGCCCGCGCCGCTGGAGCGCCGGCGCTCGATCTCGGCCGCGTCGGCGGGGTGATTGGAGACGAGCGTGCGGCCCGACTCCTTCTCATACCAGCGGAACGCGGGCATGTCCCAGTTGCTGCCGAGCAGCAGGCCGGCCTGGCTCGCGCCGGTCTGGGAGGAGAGGTCGCACTCCCAGCCGAGCACCTTGTGCGTACCGTCGGCGAGCCAGCGCGCGAGCGTCGGCACGTGCCCATCGCGCACGGCCTCGCGCAGGATCCTCTCGCCGAGGCCGTCGATCTCGAACAGGATCACGCCGGGGACATCGCTGCGGTTGGCTTTGCGCCCGCGGCGCACGCGCCGGCGCACGACCCGCAGGTGCTGGGCGTCGCCGTCGACGTCGAGCAGCGGCGCGACGAGCATCGACACGAGCGCCATCGCGAACGCGATCGCCAGGTCGCTGCCGATCGGGATCCGCGTGCCGTCGACCACATAGAAGCCGAGCGCGACCGTGCCGGCGCTGAAGACGAGCGATCCGAGCCCGAACGTGAGCACCGTGAGCGGCAGCGCGACGCGGATCACGAGCGGCCAGAGCAGCGCGTTGATCAGCGCCATCGCGGCGGCGACGAGCACCGCCGCCTGGAAGGAGGGCGTCTTGACGCCGGGCAGGATCGCCGCCAGCGCGAGAATCACGAGACCCTGGATGACCAGCAGCAGGACGAACCGCAGGATCAGCCCGAGCAGCTGTCGTCCGCTCTTCACATACCGTCTGACCCAGCGCGCATCGTTCGGGGCAGGCATCTGGTTACGCCCTCGCGGCGCGGCGATCGATTGCGGGGGAGATCACGTTGCTACCTTCTCATCTATGGCCGATCGCGCGCGTCTCGCCGGTCGCGCGGAGGGTACCGCGGCCCCGGTCGCCGGTGCGGCGGGCACTCCCGGCGAGGCCTCCGCGGATCGCGTCGTCTTCCTCGGCCACGCAACCGTCCTGATCGAGCTCGACGGTGTGCGCCTGCTCACCGACCCGCTGCTGCGCGATCGCGTTGCGCACCTGCGCCGTCAGGTCCCATCGCTTGACCCGGACCTCTACGCGGGCATCGATGCGGTGCTGATCTCACATCTGCACCACGATCATCTCGATCTGGGGTCGCTGAGGTTGCTCGGGCTCGAGATGCCCTTGTTCACACCGGATGGAGCCGGGGGATTGCTGCGGCGAAATGGGTTCACGGCTGTGAGCGAATTGAAGGTGGGCGAGACGGCGAGCGTCGGCGCGGTCGAGGTGACCGCGGTCGAAGCTCGTCACGATGGCCGTCGCCATCCCGGTGGTCTGCGCGCCGAGACAATCGGTTACTTCATACGCGGGAGGCGCACTGTGTACTTCGCCGGCGACACGGAGCTGTTCGAGGGCATGTCGGCCTTGCCAAGCTCGCCCGATGTCGCGCTGCTGCCGGTCGCGGGCTGGGGGCCGACGCTCGGTGCGGGCCACATGGATCCGCTCGACGCGGCGCGCGCGGCGCGCCTGATCGGGCCGCGGATCGCGATTCCGATCCACTGGGGGACGCTGCTGCCGCTCGGTCTCGCCCGGCGGCACGGTGGCCGGCTCGGCGATCCCCCGCGGATCTTCGCCGAGCACGTCGCCTCGCTCGCGCCGGAAGTTGAGATCCGGATACTGCAACCGGGGCAGGAGACGACGCTGTGATTTAGATAAAGAGGCTTGTGGGGGTGATGTACTTTTAAAACTGCGTCTGACTATGGTTATACGCAGTCTTAATTTTAAGACCACCCAACACTCGCCCTCTTCTTCGCCGAGTCTCAGGCGCCGTGCTGCAGGAGCGCCGTCTTCTGCGCGCGGAACTCCTCGTCGGTGAGGACGCCACGGTCGTGCAGGCTGGCCAGCCGCTCGAGGTCGGAGATGCGCGTGTCGCCGACGTCCCCACCACCGACGCCACCACTATCGCCACCGGCCCCCGCCGTCGCTGGAGCGGCGCTGGAGCGCAGCGAGGAGACCGCGGCGGCCGTCGCGTGGCGACGCGCGAGATACCACTCGCGCAGCGCGTGCGTGGCGTCGCCGAGCTGCGCGTCGGGGAATTCCCGCGCGGTCTTCCGCCGTAGCGCCTCGATGCCGAGCGCGATCAGGATCGCGAAGCCGATCACGGGGAACACCTCGCGGGTCGAGGGGAACGGCCCCCAGAGCACGACGAGCAGCAGCAGCAGCGCCGCGGTCGCGTAGACGTACTGCACGTGCTCGCGCAGCGACGGCGCCAGCGCGCGGCGCAGCGCGACCGCGGGCCGCGTGTTGCCGGCGAGCCAGGCGGCGATCACGACGATCAGGCCATAGGTGATCAGGGCGATCGCGGCGTCATACAGCAGCGAGGTGCCGATCGCGAAAGCGTGTTCGACGGCGGGCTTGTTCGAGGGGACCTTCACGAGCGAGTTGACCATGTAGCTTGAGAGCAGACGCCGTGCGAGCACCGCGAGCAGGCCGATCCCGACCAGGCACCAGCCGCTCGTGCGCAGCGCCACGCGCCGCCAGCCGTCGGCCAGCCAGACGGCGAGGACGAACAGCAAAAGCGCGATCAGCGGCAGCACGATCGCGAGGCCTTTGATCGCTTTGACGATGTCCTGGGCCGTCTTCAGCTGCGATGAGCGCAGCAGCACGATCCCGCCGCTCGTGGGCGGCAGTTTCACGCCGAGCTTTTCTTCGGCTGCGCTGCGCGCCGTTTCGCCGGTCGAGCCCTGGAGCTTTGACTGCACGCTTTCGAACTGCTGCTTGAGGCCGAGCTGCGCGGCGAGCTGTACGAGCAGCGAGTGCAACTGCAGGGTCACCTCGCCGTTGTTCGTCGAGATCGTCTTGTTGCCGCCTTTGAGAATTTCGAGCAGTTGCATCTGGGCGGTGCGGTTGGCCGTGCGCCACGCCTTCTGGACCTCCGAAGTCGCGAGCACCTGCGGCGCGATCTGCGTGGCGAGCGTGCGCAGACCGTCGGCGGCGGGCGCGGCGAGCCCTTCGACTTCGGAGGGCAGCACGGCCTTCAGTTCCTTGGCGACATCGACCTGGGTGAACAGTTCGTTGACGAGCAGGTCGCCGACGGCGGTCTGGATCTTCGGGTCGGCGAGCAGGCGCGAGCTCGTGTTCGTCCAGTTGTTCGTGTTCAGCACCTGCCGGTTGACCCACACGGCGAGCACCGCGAACACGCCGACGATCACCGCGAGCACGAAGATCGCGTTGATCGTCCAGCGCCGTCTGTGTGGCGTCCGTGCGGTCGCCGCGGGCGCGCTCGCGAGCGGCTCGGTCGGAGGCTCGGTCGGAGGCTCGGTCGGAGGCTCGGTCGGAGGCTCGGTCGGAGGCTCGGTCGGGGTTTGGGCCGAAGACTCCATGCTTGTGCATCATGTCACGTTGAAGATCGGAAACGTTGCCGACTGCCGGTGTAGACTGCGCAACGTGCGCAAGTTGCCCGCGATCCTCGCTCTGCTGCTCGCCGGACTGGTGCTTGCGGGTTGCGGCGAATCCTCAGAAGAAAAGGCCAAGGCCCAGGTCTGCTCGGCCCGGTCGGATATCCAGAAGCAGGTGAAGACGCTCAGCGAACTGACGCTCTCAACCAGCATCCTCAGCCAGGCGAAAGGGGGCCTGGAAGCGATCGCGAGCGATCTGAAGAAGATCAAGGAAGCGCAGCCGAACCTCGCGCCGGCGCGCAAGCAGCAGATCGAAGCGGCGACGCACACGCTCGAAGGCCAGATCAGCTCGATCATCACCGGGCTGGTCTCCAACCCCTCGCTGGGCAACGCCGAAAAGCAGCTCAAATCGTCCCTGACGCAGTACGCGAAGAGCTTCGAAGCGGCGCTCGCCCCGATCAACTGCTCCTGACGCCGTCGCGCGAGGGCTTGGGGAAAAGGTTCCGAGTAGCCGTGACCGATCCCGATCCGACAGCGATCGCCCCCGCGCAACCGGCTCTTTCCACACCCCTCCTGGCCAGCCATCGCGAGCGCTATGGGTTGCTGCTCGGTGCGATCGTGATCGCCTTCGCGATCCAGGGAATCGCCGAACCGGGCAAGCTCGAGGAGGTCTTCGTCTCGGTTCTGCTCGGCGCGACGCTGCTGCTCGCGCTCTGGACGGCCGACTCGAAGCCGCGCGTGATGTGGCCGGCGGTCGCGATCGTCCTTGCGCTGATCCTCGCCAGCATCGTCGAAGCCGCCAATGGCGTCGTCGGCGGCGGAGCGACCAGGATCGCGAACGCGCTGCTCGTTGCGCTCGCCCCGCCTGCGATCGTCGTCGGGGTCATCCGCAGCCTCCGCGCGCGCCAGGCGGTGACGCTCGAAGCCGTCTTCGGCGTGCTCTGCGTGTACATCCTGCTGGGTATGTTCTTCGGCTCCGTCTACGGCACGATCGACCGCTTCGGCGGCAACCCGTTCTTTGCCGGCGGGCAGCCGGCGACGCTCGCAAACTGCCTCTACTTCAGCTTCACGAGCCTCACGACGGTCGGCTTCGGCGATCTCACCGCACGCTCGAACCTCGGCCACACCCTGTCTGTGTCGGAGGCGCTGCTCGGGCAGATCTACCTCGTCACGGTCGTCTCGCTGATCGTCGCGAACCTCGGCCGCAGTCGCCCCGCCAAAGCGGAGTAGGCTTGGGCCCTCGGCATGTAACTGAAAGGAACACCAATGGCTGATGTTGCGCAGGACACTGAGGCGACGCTGCTGGGGATATCCGTCGGCGACGCGAACATCCTCGACACGGCGATCGGGCTGCGCGAGCTCGGTCGCGAGGGCACGGGCCTCGACGCGCGCACGTACGCGCTCGTGAAAATCGCGGCGCTGATCGCGCTCGACGCGCCGCCGACCTCCTACGCCTGGCAGATCGCCAACGCGCTCGAGGAGGGCGTCACCCCCGAGGAGATCCTCGGCGTGCTGCGTGCCGTCGCCTTCCAGGTCGGTGGCCCGAAGGTGGTCGCCGCCGCTCCGGAGATCATGCTCGCGCTCGGGCTCAGCCTTCCCGAGGAGGGGTGATCCAGCGATGCCGATGATGAGACGTCGCCCACTCCTGCGTGCCGCCGCGATCGGCACGGTCGCCTACCAGGGCTCCAAGCGCGGCGCGATGGCCGGGCAGAATCAGGCCGCGCAACAGGCCGAACAGCAAGCGCCGCCCCCACCGCCACCGCCACCCGCGCCCGTGGCGGCAGCGCCCGCCCCGGCGGCGCCGGTCGACCCTACCGTCGAGAAGATCAGCCAGCTCGCCCAGCTGCACGCCTCAGGCGCGCTGACCGACGAGGAGTTCGCGGCGGCCAAGGCGCAGGCGCTCGGCATCGGCTGAGCGCCGGTCTTCACCCGGAGCGACGGCCTTCGCCCCCCGGCGCTTGGTCGTTTGTTGCCCGTGCTTGACCGCGCCCGCGCCGGTTTTGTCCGTGCTTGACCACACCCGCGCGCCGGTCCTCGCCCCGCGCCGGTCAGTGCGGGAGCCCGGCGCGATACCGGGCTCCCGCGACCGCGAGACGGTTTGAACGCTCTCAGGCGCTCAGACGGCCGCCCGGTCGGTCGGCTCGCCGAGCACGACGAGACCGTGGATGCAGATCAGGCAGATCGCGAACACGCCGATCGCCCACCACGGGTGCGCCCCGCCGATGTCCAGCAGCGCGCCGATCGCGCCGAGGCTGGCCGCGATGATCCCCACGACGCGCCCGTAGGCGTTGCCCCCGAACAGCGACAGGGAGGCGGTCAGCTGGATTATGCCCAGGATGATCGTGATCCATCCCCACGTGTGGAGACTCGAGAAAACGAACTGCGTGTCGTTGACGTAGAAATGCGCGTTGCCGACGGCGGCGATGCCGTAGACGATGTTGAGAATCCCCGCCACCATCAAGAGGATTCCAACGAACAGAGCACTGCCCACACCTCGCATGTACTTCCCCCTTGCTCACGGATGTCTTATGACACCGTAGGGCCATCGTACCGCCTGAATTTCGGATGTCCAGCCTCAAAATACTCGAGGATCTGGACACGACCTGTCGCTGGTTGGTGTTCTCGGGTAAATGATCTGATCACGACCGTCGCTGGTTGGTGTTCTCGGGTCAAGGATCTGAACACGAGCTGTGGATGGTTGTGTTCTCGGGTCGAAGATCTGGACACGACCTGTGCCGTTCGGGGTGTTTCTCGGGATCGCAAGGGGCGGACACGTTCAGCGTATGCTGTCGCAGAAGACAACCATGGGGCTGTGCCCCAGTGGTGGTTCGGGAAGGCCAGTGATCGACAGCTAGTCCGGAGATGACCGGGAGGAGATCGAGATGGCGCTGAACGAGTATCCGGCAGGGACCCCGTTTCCGGGTGTGATCGGGCGTACGACGGCGGAGTCCGAGCCCGCGTGGCCGGCGCCGGTGAGGGCGGTGCCGGGCGCCCCGAACGTGTTGATGATCGTGCTGGACGACACGGGTTTTGGGCAGCTCGGATGCTACGGCGGTCCGATCGCGACGCCGCACATCGACTCGCTCGCCGCGGGTGGTCTGCTTTACAACAACATGCACACGACGGCGCTGTGCTCGCCGTCACGGTCGTGCGTGATCACGGGACGCAACCATCACGCCAACGCGACGGCGTCGATCAACGAGCTCGCGACGGGCTATCCCGGATACAACGGCAACATTCCGTTCGAGAACGGGTTCCTCTCGGAGATCCTCCTCGAGCACGGCTACAGCACGTACATGGTCGGGAAGTGGCATCTGATGCCCTCGGAGTACGAGTCGGCCGCGGGTCCGTTCGACCGCTGGCCCCTGGGCCGGGGCTTTGAGCGTTTCTACGGGTTCCTCGGTGGCGACACGAGCCAGTGGACGCCGGATCTGGTCTATGACAACCATCAGGTCGAGCCGCCGCGCACGCCCGAGCAGGGCTACCACCTGACCGAGGATCTCACCGACAGGGCGATCGAGTTCATCGCCGACGCCAAGCAGGTCGCGCCGCACAAACCGTTCTACATGCACTTCTGCACGGGGGCCGCGCACGCGCCGCATCACGTCGGCAAGGAGTGGGCGGACCGCTACGCGGGCCAGTTCGACGATGGCTGGGACGCCTACCGCGAGCGGGTGCTCGCGCGTCAGAAGGAGCTGGGGATCATGCCCGCCGAGGCGGAGCTCTCGCGCCACGACCCCGACGTCCCGGACTGGGAGTCGATCTCGCCGGACGCACGCAGGCTCGCCGCACGGTACATGGAGGTGTTCGCCGGTTTCATGTCGCACACCGACCATCACATCGGCCGACTCCTGGACTATTTGAGGCAGACCGGCGAGCTCGAGAACACGATCGTGATGCTCGTCTCCGACAACGGCGCGAGCGCCGAGGGTGGCGTGACGGGGACGACGAACGAGCTGCAGTTCTTCAACAACGCGCCCGAGTCGTTGCAGGACAGCCTCGAGGCGATCGACGAGATCGGCGGTCCGACGACCTTCAACCACTATCCGTGGGGATGGACGTGGGCGGGCAACACCCCGTTTCGGCGCTGGAAGCGCGAGACCTATCGCGGCGGCGTTACGGACCCGTTCTTGATCCATTGGCCGAAGGGCATCGCGAGTCGGGGCGAGGTGCGCGCGCAGTACGGGCACATCATCGACATGGTGCCGACGGTGCTCGACCTGCTCGGGATCGATCCGCCGGCGGCGATCAGAGGCGTCCCGCAGTCCCCGATGCATGGCTCGAGCCTCGCCTACTCCTTCGACGATGCGGACGCTCCGACCCATCACCGGACGCAGTACTTCGAGATGTTCGGGCACCGCGCGATCGACCACGACGGCTGGCGCGCGGTCTGCCCCTGGCCGGGCCCATCCTTCGCGGAGGCGGGCTTACCATTTGGCTCGCCGATCTCCCCCGAGACGTTGGTCGATCTCGACGCCAACCACTGGGAGCTGTACCGCGTCGCCGAGGATCCCTCCGAGAACGAGGACCTCGCCGACACGCACCGAGACAAGCTGAACGAGCTGATCGCGATGTGGTACGTCGAGGCGGAACGCTACGACGTGTTCCCGCTGGACGGCAGCGCGTTCGAGCGGATGATGGCCGAGCGCCCGCAGGTCGCCGAAGCCCGCACGAGCTACACCTACAGGCCCGGCACGCAGACCGTTCCCTTCTACGGGGCGCCGCGACTGTTGAACCGCCCGCACAGCTTCACCGCCGACGTCGAGATCGCGGCGGACGGCGAGACCGAGGGCGTGCTCCTGTGCCAGGGCTCGGCCGTCGGCGGCTGGTCGTTCTACGTCAAGGATGCCCGGCTCCACTACGCCCACAACTATGTTCGCCGCGGCATCTACAGCGTCTCCTCGCCCGCTGCGCTGCCCGCGGGCCGGCACGAGCTGCGGTTCGAGTTCGAGCCGACGGGCGAGCCGGACTTCGCCGCCGGCAAGGGCGCTCCCGGCCGTGCCCAGCTGTACGTCGACGGCGAGCTCGTGGCCGAGACCGATATGGCGGTCACGACGCCGGTGATCCTCAACCCGGGAGGCCTGACCTGCGGCGCCGACCCCGGCTCGCCGGTGAGCCCCGACTATGAGGCCCCGTTCCGGTTCACGGGGAAGCTCAACAAGGTGATCGTGGATCTCAGCGGCGATCTGATCGCCGACACCGAGAGCGAGATGCGCGCGGTGATGGGCCGCCAGTAGGTAAGGGTTCCCGACGCGACCGACCCGAGGCATCGCGCCTGGTGCTCACACTGTGCCGATGATCCTCCAGCCCGGGCGGCGGGCCGTCTCGCACGGTGTCGCAGCGGTCGACCGACCGGGCGCTCAGAACCCCGTGTTCGTCTTGACCCGCTTGCGGTCGGAGGGGTGCAGCCCGCCCTTCTTCGCGAGCGTCGCGCATGCTTCGGCGATGTCCTGCCCGAGCGTGACGGTCATCGAGTAGGAGAGCGTCTGCTTGACGAGCGCGCGCAGGATCTTGACGTGTTCGGCGTCCGGCGGGAGCGTGTAGGCGGGCAGCATCCAGCCGCGCTCGGCCGCGAGCTGGGCGGCGACGTCGAACTCGTCGTAGTCGTGCTCGCCGGACAATTTGAAGGCGACGAGCGGGAGCTGCTCCTCGTCGGCCGCGCCGATGATCTCGAACTCGCCGATCGCCTCGATCTCGTGCGCGAGCGTGCGCGCGTTGTACTTCATCGTCTCCATGATGTATCGATAGCCGGAGTGGCCGAGGCGCGCGAAGTTGTAGTACTGCGCGAGCACCATCGAGGAACCGGTCGAGAAGTTGAGCGTGAACGTGGCGTCGCGCTTGCCGAGGTAGTTCTCGTAGAAGACGAGGTCCTCGGCGAGGTCGGACTCTTCGCGGAACACGAGCCAGCCGATGCCGGGGTAGACGAGGCCGAACTTGTGCCCGGAGACGTTGATCGAGCGGACCCGCTCGAGGCGGAAGTCCCACTCCGAGTCGGGGTAGAGAAACGGCCAGACGAAACCGCCGGAGGCCGCGTCGACGTGCAGCGGCACGTCAAGGCCCTGCTCGTGCTTGAGCGAGACGAGGTGGGCGTTGATCCCGCGGATGTCGTCGGCGTGCCCGGTGAAGGTCGTGCCGAGCACCGCGGCGACGCCGATCGTGTTCTCGTCGATGTGCGGCGCCACGTCAGCAGGACCGATCGTGTACTTGTCGGGCGCGAGCGGGACGATCCGCGGTTCGACGTCGAAGTAGCGGCAGAACTTCTCCCAGACGACGTGCACGTCGCCCCCGAAGACGAGGTTGGGACGGTCGGTCGACTGCTTCGCGGCCTCGCGCCGGGCGCGCCACTTCCACTTCAAAGACAGCGCGCCGAGCATGATCGCCTCCGAGGAGCCCTGCGTGCGCGCGCCGGTCGTCTTGCCGGGCGCGTTGAACAGGTCGGCGAGCATCCGGATGCAGCGCTGCTCGATCTCGGCGGTGCGTGGGTACTCGGCGTGGTCGATGAAGTTCGTGTGCAGGTTTTCCGCGATGATGCTGTCGGCCTCGGGCTCCATCCACGTGGTCACGAACGTCGCGAGGTTGCGCATCGGGATGCCGTCGAGCACCATCTCCTTTTCGATCAACCCCTGCGCTTCGTCGGCGGTCATGCCGATCCGCGGCAGCTTGCCGTCGGGTGCGGGCTCGAGCAGATAGCGGTTGCCGTAGCGTTTCTCCAGCCGCTCGACCTGCTCGCGCGTGAGCTCCGGCGGGTTGGGGCCGGCGCTGTGGTCGGCGGTCTCGTGCTCAGGCACAGTGATCCTCCTCGAGTTGCGCGGCAGGTTGAGACGCAGCGTCATCCTATACCCGCCGAAGCGGTAGCCTGAGCGTGTGCCGCACTGTGCCGCACGTTCGACGCGCGAAAGGGGTTTGGGATGAGCGACGGTTATGACCGACCAGATGGGGAGCCGCCGCTGCCGCCGTCTGTGCCGCCGCTGCCACCTGCGGCGGACCCAAATGACCCTACTCGGGTGCTCAGGCCGCGACCGCCGGTCGCAGTCGAGCCACCGGTCGAATATGTGCCTCCTCCAGAGGACCGCGACGGCGCCAGCGGCTGGGTGATCGCGCTCGGCGCGGCGCTCGTGATCCTGCTGATCGTCGTGGTGATCCTGCTGGTCTCCAACAAAAGCTCCAGCAGCACGCCGTCCGTCACCAGCCAAACGCTGAGCGTCGCTCACACGACGACCGCCAATCCGACGACGATCACCCAGAAGACCGTCGTCACGGAACCGACCAAGACCGTCACCACGCCGGTGCAGACGGTCACGACCACGACCACGCCGACGGTGAGCACCGCAACGACGACGACCCCGGCGGGTGGCGGCACGCCGGCGACGACGAGCACCGCGCAGACCCCGGCGCCCGCGAGCCCGAACCCGTAGCCGGCGAGGGCAGGTCGAGCCTCATCGCCTCGATTCGAGGCCGTGCAGCGCGACCCGTAAGATCAGCCTGAGCATGGCGAGTCAGCAAGCGATCCCAGGCGCGGTGAGCGCAGTGGCGCCGGCGCCGGGCCCGGCGCACGGCCCGCGCGAGCGGCTGCACCTGCACCGGATACTGGTGATCGCGCTCGTGATCGTCGTGATCGGCGCCGCGGCGACGCTGTTCGGCTGGGACATCAGCGGCTGGTTCAAAACCCTCTGGCATGCCGTAACCGCGATCTCGATCGGCTATCTGCTCGCGGGGATCGTGCTGATCACCGTGCAGACGACCACGACCGCGTACGCGTGGTACTCGATCCTGCGCTACGGATATCCAGACTCCGAAGTGCGCTGGGTGCAGATCCTCGCCTGCTACGCCGCGGCGGTCGCGCTCAACTCGGTGCTGCCCGCGAACCTCGGCACGCTGGCGATGCTGCTGATGTTCACGACGATCATCGCGGCGGCGAACTTCGCCGGGATCCTCGGTGGCCTGGCGGTGCAGAAGATCTTCTACACGCTGATCGGGACGTTCGTCTACCTGTACCTGTTCCTCACGATCGGCGGCGCCTTCGACCTGCAGCTCGGGTTCGTCTCGGCCCACCCGCTGGCCACCGTGATCCTCGTCGCCGGAGTCGCGATGCTGCTGTATCTCGTCGCGCGGGCCTTGCGCGAGCGGATCCGGGAGTGGTGGGGCGAGGCGAAGGTCGGCGGGCAGATCCTCACGAAACCGCGGGTCTACCTGAGCCGCGTGCTGCTGCCGGAGGTGATCAGCTACGCGGCGATGCTCGGGATCATCGCGGTATTCCTGTCCGCCTACAAGATCCCCGTGAGCTTCCATACGCTGATGCGCGTCGTCGCCGGCAACTCGATCGCGAACGCGACCTCGGTGACCCCGGGTGGGGCGGGGGTGGTGCAGGGCTTCAACGTGCTCTCGCTGAAAGGCATCACGAGCGCCGCGAACGCGAACGCCTACTCGGTCGCCCAGCAGCTGGTGACGACCGCGTGGGGCATCGTCTTCGCGATCGCGATGTTGATCCGCGCCTTCGGCTGGTCGGACGGCCGCACGCTCGTCGCGCAGTCCTACGGCCAGGCGAAGGAGAAGAGCGCCGAGCAGTCGGCCGCGCGCAAGGCCAAGCGGCAGGCGAAACGGGAGACGCGCCACCACCACGGGGATGCGGCCGGCGAGGTGCAGGAAGGAGGAGCTGGCGCGACGCACCCAAAGGAGGCCCAGTCAACCGGCGCCCAGTCGACCGACGAACGAGCAGGCGACGAGGCGTCCGGCGAAGTCGGGGTGTAGTCGGGGTGTAGCTGCGCCTGCCCGTCAGCCCAGCAGCCCGGATAGGCCCTTGACGAGCAGGTACAGGCCGACCCCGGCTGAGATCGCCACGCCGAGCTGGCGGCGGTGGTCGGTGAACCACTGGTTGGTGCGCTCGAGCAGGCCGGCCGCGCGCTCGGGGAAGACGAGCAGCATCAGCATCGGCAGCTCGATCAGCCACAGCATCACCGCGACGGTCACGAGCAGCGAGACCAGTTCGGCGCTTTTCGCGAGGTGCGCGTCGGCGAGCGTCTTGACCGCGGCGATGTAGATCGGCGACGGGAGCACGTAGAGCGTGACGCCGAGCACGAACGCGAGCCGGCGGCTCTCGAGATAGCGCGCGATTTTCGAGGGTTCGCCCTGTTCGCCCTGCTTCGCCGGGTCTTTCGGGGCGAGCGGTTTGCGGCGCAGGTGCACGGCGAGTCCGAGCAACGCGACACCGAGCGCGAGGTCGAGCGCGGCGCTCGGCGCCCAGTGGTGCGGGCCGGTCGCGCCGAGTTCGTCGAGCACGACGAGCATCAGCACGCCGAGCGCGTAGGTGACGAGCAACGCCCCGAGCACGAACACGAACACGCGCGACTTCAGCTGCTCGCCGCGGCCGAGCGCGATCACCGCAAGCACCGCGGGCGGGTAGATCGAGGCGGCGAGCGCCAGCTCGAGGGCCTGGGCGGGCATCTCAGAGACGCCGGCGAGGCTCGTCGGTTGGATCGGGGCGCGCCACGGGCGTCACTCTGCCAGATCGACGAGACCGGGCGCGCGGGGATCGGCAGGAACGGGCAGCCGGACGATCGACGAGCCGGACCCTAAAGAGACCCTGTGTTTTTATTCAGTCGAATCAATCCGGCGCATGGACGTTCGAATCGTGGTACAAGCATGGAGCAGGTTTGAAGAATCGACTTGGAACAGGGAGATGGAAACTGGGCAGATGAAACGGGGACTCGGAAGGGAGAGATGAAACGGGGCAGATGAAACGGGGCAGAGAACGGGAGAGATGGAACGGGGCAGATGAAACGGGGACTCAGAACGGGGAGATGAACGAGGCGCTCTATCCGAAGCTGCGCCCGGGTCCGCACACGATCGCCGCCGAGGAGGTCGAAGCGATCCAGCGTGAACGGCTGCGTGGGGCGGTGATCCACGCCGTCGCGAGCGGCGGCTATCAGGCGACCTCGACCCGGGAGCTGTGCCGGCTGTCGGGGGTTTCCAAGCGCACGCTGTATGAGCTCTTCGGCTCCAAGGAGGCCTGCCTGCAGGCGACCTACGACGCGGTCCTGGAACCGATCGTGGCGGCGATGCGACAGGTGCGCGCCGGCCGGCGCGCACCGCGCGCGCGTCTGCGCGCGGTGATCGAGGCCTTCCAGGCGGCGCTCACGCGCGAGGGCTGCGGCGCGACGCTGGGGCTGATCGTCACCGCGGAGGCCGCGGAAAGCGACCTCGGCGGCCCGATGCGGCTGATCGACCACCTCGCCGAGCAACTCCGAGCGTGCTACGAGCACGGCGACGGACCTCCGGATTTCGTGTTCAAAGGGGCGGCGACGGCGGTCATGAGCGTCACCCGCAGCTGGAGCTTCCGCGGCCGCGAACACGAACTGGGAGAGCTCGCGGAGCAGCTGAGCGACTGGCTGCACGGATATCGCGGCGAGACCGCACGGCTGCTCGGCCAGGGGCGCTCCGGCCTGTTGCTGGAAGCCGCGCAGGAGCGGGACGCCCTGGGCGTCGCCGGCGCGCCGCAGGCCCGCGATGACCAGCCGACCCTGCGGCAGTCGAGCCAGCGGGCGCTGCGGCTGATGGAAGCCTCGGGAGCCTCCGATCGAGACTGGGCGGTGGGAACCTGCGTGGCCTACTTCGAGCTGCTCGGACACGTGCGCAACGACCCCGACTCCGCGCGCCTGGCCTTCGTCGACGCCCCCGGGCTGGGCCCCGACGCCGACGGCGTGCGCGAGCAGATGATCCAGGGGGGCGTGGATCTCTACAGCCGGCGCGCACCGCGCGCGCGGACTCCCTCGCCGGTGGTCGGGCACGCCGTCGTCGGGGCGTCCTGGGGTCTCTTGCACGACCATCTCGAAGGTCGCGATGGCGATCGGCGTACGACCGTGCTGTGCGAACAGATGTCCTACCTGGCGATCGCGCCCGTGCTCGGCAGCGAGCAGGCCGTCAGGAGCATCCTCAACCGCCGGCGCGCGAGGACACGACGCCGATCGGGCCACCAGGCGCGGGCGCCGGTTGCGACCAGAACCTGAGAAGACTGGCGCCGGAGTGTCTGGCGCAACTGACGGATGGCACCCCGGCGCCGGCAATGACACCTGCGCCGATCTTTACGATCGGCGCGGCGCGGCCGGATCATAACCAACGACGCGGCGCTCGAAGCGCGTCGTCAAGGCCGCCGCGCGCCCTGGGGCCGAGATAAAAACAGCTCGGCTCCGAGATAAAAACCGCTTGCTGGAAATCTCCCACAGAGCGGGTAGTTTGACTCGCTGAACCGATTGGAAGCCTGATTGGTTGGCAGGGACCGGCGATCGGTGGGTCTGCCTGACGGATGGCGCCCGGCGCCGGCAATGACACCACGAGACAAGGAGCATCCTCACCATGAGAACCAGAACACTCCTCCTCAGCCTTCTCGCCGTGTTCGCGTTTAGCGCGGTTGTGGCTTCGGCGGCGATGGCTGCGGAGACCGAAGAAGAACAGCAGCTCATCTGCCGCAACGCCACGGGTAAATGCGAAGAAGCCAGCAAAAAAGGCTTCAAAAGCACAGAGGGAGTCAGCACACTCGCCGTGTCTGAAGCCACTGTATCGTGCAAAAAAGATACCGATACAGGCAAAATTGTTGGGAAGGAATCGTTCGAAAAAGTAGTGGTCACATTCGATGAATGCAAAGGGAATAACACCAAAACGAAAACCGAATGTGAAGTGAAAAGTAAAGGCGCGCCGCATGCAGACGAAATCATCACTAATGATCTAAAAGGAGAATTGGGAGAGGTTACCGGCACCGAATCCTCGACCGGAGTCGGCCTTCTCCTTGAAGGGGAATCGTCGAACGTATTCGTAACGCTCGAAGGCAGCTGTTTGCCAGTAACTCCTAGTGCCGTCGAAGGTAGCGTCGTCGGGGAAGTCACGCCGTTGGCCAAAAGTCTCCACGATGAAGATGTATTCGCGTTGAATGCGAGTAACGAACAGAAGATTAAAACCTTCGAACGTTCGTTGGCGAAACATTGCTCCGGTGCCCCGGCTGCTCGTAAATGTGAAGAAGACTTCTCGTTTAAACCCAGCCTTAAAGCCTTCGGCGCGCTAAGTGCGACCTTCGTGAGCAAAGACGAAAACACATTCGAAGAAGAACTCGAGGTGAGAGCGGGGGTATAGACGACCCTGCGCGCAGCAAGGTAGCGCCCAGTCGAAGGAGCGCATCCGGAGCGACGGAAGTCCTGCGGGGCCTGTAACAGGGTCCCGCAGGACTCTTCTGAAATACACCAACAAGAGAGGTAAAGTGTCACCAGCTGAAACGGGCGTGTCATCGAAGGGCGTGGCGGCGGGACTGGCCCTTGCGGTCCTCTTGGTGGCTTGCGTCTGTCTGTCGTCGTGTGCCGCGGCATTTGCCGCGGGCGACGCCAACATGACGAGCTGCGCCGAGGTTCCCGCGACAGAATCCTCTCCGGGCTTCCGGACCTTCCTCCCTGACTGTCGGGCGTATGAGCTGGTCACTCCGCCATACGTCGGTGGCCAAGCGGCGCTCTGGCTAGAAACGCATCCTCCGCCCGTATCGCCGGATGGCGAACACGTCCTGGGCCTCGACTTCGCTGGCTTTGCAGGCGCTGAAAACGAGGAACAGACCGGCATAGGCGAATATGGGGCCATATACGAGTTCTCGCGGACCTCCTCGGGCTGGAACACAGAATCGCTGGAGCCGCCGGCCCATCAGTATGCGCGCAGGGTGTTCCTGGGCGCAAGCTCTGATCTCAGCCGGTCGCTGTGGAAGCTCGCGGACCAGTCAAGAGAAGGCGAAGAAGTCGCAGCCCCCCAAAGTGCTTCCTTCGCGATCCGCGAAGTCACGGGTGGCCAGGCGCGGTTCGTCGGCGTCGGTCCGACGGAACCAGCGCCAGGCGCAGGCAAAGAAGAGCTCGCGTCGGTAGGAGCGTCTCGCGCCCTCAGTCACATCGTGCTCCTTGTCACCTCCGAAGGCGGCGGCCTGTGGCCCGGCGACGGGACCCGCGAAGGTGACGAATCGCTTTACGAGTACGTCGGAGCCGGCAACAGCGAACCGACCTTGGTCGGCGTGAGCAATCCGAGGCCACTGGAAGGCGGGACACATCGCAACGAAGGCGCCAAACTGGAGAGCGAATGCGGGACCATCCTGGGATCAGGTCGGCACGGCGGGGATTTCCCCGGCTCGGTCTACAACGCGATCTCGGCGAGCGGTGCCGTGGTGTATTTCACCGCGTTGCACAAGGAAGGCTGCTCCGGTAGCCAGCCGACGGTCAATCAGCTGTACGCGAGGGTCAACGGATCACAGACGGTCTCGGTGTCAGAGCCGGTCATGACGCCGACGCGAGAAGCGGAATGCTCGGGAGTCTGCCGCGAAGACGAGAACGAAGAAAAAGGCCACACGCGCAGTCCGGCCCTGTTCGAAGGCGCCTCCGAAGACGGCTCGAGGGTCTTCTTCTCCACCGAACAACCACTGCTCAACGGCGACAAAGACTCCACTCGCGATCTCTACGAGGCCGAAGTCGGGGCAGCCGGAGTGACGCGGCTCGTACAGGTTTCCGCGGGAGCGGAAACGGACGCAACACCTGGGGCCGGCGCCGAAGTGGTGAGCGTAGTGCGGATCTCCGAGGACGGATCGCACGTCTACTACGTCGCGAAGGGCGCGCTGACTACCACCCCGAACGGGAACGGGGAACACGCGGAAAACGGTGCCTACAACCTCTACGTGTATGACGGCGACACCGACCGCACGGCGTTCGTGGCGAGTCTGATGACCGCGGCGGAAGCACAGGCGATTGTCGCCCAGGCGACCAGCGAACGGGAGATGTCAATAGAAGCTGAAGAAGCGGAATGCAAGCGCTTTTTTACAGAAGAACGCAAAGAACGGGGAGAAGAATGCGAAGCGGAAGTCAAGAGACTCCACGAAGCGCTTCCGGCAGAGGTAGCTGAAACCCTCGCCCGCGAAGGAGAATCGCGAACACAAGTGACGCCCAAAGACGAAAGGCGACCGTTTGAGACTACGCCCGATGGTCGGTTTCTGTTATTCACAAGCGCCCGGCAGTTGACCGGTAGCGAAGACACGAGCACAGCCAGTCAGCTGTTCGAGTACGACGCACAGCAAGAAGAGCTCGTCCGCGTTTCGATCGGACAGTGCCCCGCGCCAGCAACGGCTTGTACGCCGATTGAACGTTTCAACGACAACGGCAACACGACTAACAGCGAAAACGGCGCGACGATGCTAGCGCCGGAATATGCGCTCCAGATGCAACCGACGGAAGCAACATCGGCGTTGTCGCTCTCAGAAGCCGGAGCGGTGGTATTCAGAAGCCAAGACACGCTTACCCCGCTGGCGATCCCCGGTCGCGAAAATATCTACGAGTACCGCGAAGGCAACGTGTACCTGATATCGCCGGGAGACGAAGCCGCGCCTCTGCACGGTTCGGGAATGCCGCGATTGCTCGGTACGGATGAGTCGGGCACGGACGTGTTCTTTTTCACCGCCGACAACCTCGTGCCACAGGACGTCGATACGCAGGCCAGTTGGTATGACGCACGTGCCGGGGGCGGCTTTCCCGCGCCTCCGGCGCCGGTCGATTGCGGCGCGGACTGCCAGGGACCACTGAGCGCCGCGCCGGCGTCTCCGACCGCCGATAGCACGGGTATCGCCGAAGGTAACCTGGCGCCACCTGCTGCCAAGCCAGTGGTAAAGCCCAAGCCGCTGACCCGCGCACAGCAGCTCGTCAAAGCGTTGAACGCCTGCCGGGCCAAACCCAAACACAACAAGCATCGGCGAGCTGCATGTGAATCACAAGTCCTCAAACGCCTTGGTCCGAAATACACGAAAGCCAGTACAAACCGAAGGGGCAAGCGATAATCGTGCTTTCCAGTCGGTCAACTACTAAGATGTGGCTTTACCTTGTATTGCTCGCGGCTCTGGTGATCTCGCTCGCGGGCACTGTCTCGTCGGCGTCGGCGACCGCAGAACCGGTATGGGCGATCAAGTCGGTCGCGCTGCCAACCAATTTTTCGACGGGTGACAGTAAAAATTGTGAAGAAAGTCAGGGAAAGTGCGACACCTACCTGGTGACGGCTACCAACATCGGCACGAGCGCCGCCGACGGCGAAACCATCACGGTGAGAGACCAGCTGCCCCCAGGCATCGTGGTAAAGGCAATCTCCAAGGACGTAGTCGTCGAACCGGGGAAAGAAGATTACGAAACGGGAGTGCAATGCTCTGAAGAACCGGGAGCGTCGTCCGTCCAGTGTAAAACCTTCGGGGGACCTTTAGCGCCAGGGGATGCGCTCGTCGTCGCAATCGAAGTGATTGTGACGGGTGCCGGCGCGGCTTCTGTCACGAACGTCGCCGAAGTCGAAGGTGGTGGCGCGTCCCCGGTCGCAACGTCGGAGCCGTCGACCGTGGCAAATACCGTGAACGAGGAAGCGCCATCGTTTGGCGTGCAGGACTTCAGCGTCGGGGTTTACGGCTCAGACGGGTTGGGGGACGCTCAGGCAGGCGATCACCCCGGCGCGCTCACGACGACGCTCGACTACACGACCGAATCCGATTTCAACGCGTCATATCCGGGTCTTTTCTTCCTTGCGGTTCAGGAACCAAAGAACGAGATTGTCGATCTGCCGCTGGGCTTCGTCGGTGACCCGCTGGCCGCCGCACAGTGCCCCGAGTCTACCCTGCTTGGCTCAAACGGCGGCTTTTATAAGCCCTGTCCGGCAGACACCCAGGTTGGGGTTGCCGAGATCGAGTTTGAAAAGACCGCCACGCTCGTGAAAGTGTACAACGTCGTTCCAGAACCTGGTTATCCGGCGATGTTCGCCTTCGAATTGCTCGGGACCAATGTCTTCCTACGCACGCGCGTCGTGCCGACGTCGTCGGGATACATGCTGAGTGTCTCCGTGCCCGATGTGCCTCGCGCGGCAAGTGCGAAGGTCACGGGAATTATGCTGACGCTCTTTGGCGACCCGGCAGAACAGGATGGTGGTTCAAGCTCGTCGCTGGCTCTGTTCACGAACCCGACTGACTGCTCCACGCCTCCGTCGCGGGCGAGGCTCGAAATGGACTCGTGGGTAAACCCGCAGCTGTGGGTCACGAAGGAAACGCCGATGTACGAAGCGAGCGCAACCCAGGGCTTGAGCGGCTGTAACCTCTTGGCGTTCAACCCAACGATCGAAGTCACGCCGGAAGAAACGCAGGCCGACACCCCCTCGGGCTATGAAGTGGACCTGAAGGTTCCTCAGACGGCCAACCTGTCGCCGGTGCTGGCCACGCCCGACCTGAAGAACGCTGAAGTGACGCTGCCCGAAGGCGTCTCGGTCTCCCCAAGCGCGGCAGACGGGCTCACGGGATGCAAGGAAAGCGGACCTGAAGGGATCGAACTCGGCAACAATGACACAGTAGGCCACGAAGTCGAGGAAGGCGAGGAACTCGGTCCTGACGGGCTGCCCCACGCCGCCGCGGGGCACTGTCCCAAGACTTCCCAGATCGGCACGGTCGAAGTCACGACGCCACTTCTGCGCGAAAAGCTCGAAGGCCACGTGTACCTGGCCCAGCCGAAATGCGGCGGCGAAGGCCAGCCGGCCTGCACCGAAGCCAGCGCGACCAACGGCGAACTGTTCGGCCTCTACCTCGAAGTCGCCGGGTCGGGGGTGATCATCAAGCTCAAGGGGACGGTGTCCGTCAATCCGGCGACGGGGCGGATCACGACGCGCTTTGATGAAAACCCCCAGCTCCCGTTCAGCGAGCTGAAGCTCGAGCTCGACGGCGGCCCTCGCGCCCCGCTGGCCAATCCGCAAGCTTGCGGACAGGCTAGGACCACGAGCGTGCTCGAACCCTGGAGCGCCCCGGAATCCGGTCCGCCCGCGACGCCCTTCTCCTCGTTCGCGGTCACCGGCTGCGCCGGCCCGATGATGCCCTTCGCCCCGGCCTTCTCCGCGGGCACGCTCACGCCGGCGGCGGGCGCCTTCAGCCCGTTCACGCTGACGTTCTCACGCAGCGACGGCCAGCAGGACCTCTCGGGGCTCACGGTCCAGGCTCCCCCCGGCCTGCTGGGGATCCTCTCCGCCGTCCAGCTCTGCCCCGAACCGCAGGCCTCGCAGGGCACCTGCGGCCCGCAGAGCCTGATCGGGCACACGCTCGTCGCCGCGGGCGCGGGCTCGCATCCGTTCTTCAATCCGGGGACCGTCTACCTCACCGGCCCGTACAAGGGTCAGCCGTTCGGCCTGTCGATCGTGACGCCCGCGAAGGCCGGACCGTTCAACCTCGGCAACGTTGTCGTCAGGGCATCGATCCATGTCGACCCGCACACCTCGGCGCTGACGGTCACAAGCGACCCGCTGCCGCAGATCATCGACGGCGTGCCGCTGCGGATCCAGACGGTCAACGTGACGATCGACAGGCCCGGCTTCATGTTCAACCCGACGAACTGCGCACAGCAGCAGATCACAGGGACGATCTCGAGCGCTCAGGGCGCCGCGGTGGGCGTATCGGCCCCATTCGCCGCCGCCGGCTGCAAGAACTTGCCGTTCAAGCCACAATTCTCGGCGTCGACGACCGGCAAGACCAGCAAAGCGCTCGGCGCCGCGTTGAAGGTCAAGATCACCTCGGCGGGCCTCGGGCAGGCGAACATCGCGAAGGTCGACGTGGAGATCCCAAAGGCGCTGCCGACGCAGCTGAAGACGCTCAACAAGGCGTGCACCGAAGCGCAGTTCAACAGCAACCCGGCCGACTGCCCGCCGGCGTCGGATATCGCGCAGGTCACGGTTCACACACCGCTGCTGAACAGCCCCCTGAAAGGACCGGCATACCTGGTCTCGCATGGCAACGCGGCGTTCCCCGATGTGGAGATGGTGCTCCAGGCAGAAGGCGTGGAGCTCGTCATCGATGGCCACACGCAGATCAAGCAGGGCGTGACCTACAGCCACTTCGAAACGGTGCCCGACGCCCCCTTCACCTCGTTTGAATTCAACTCTCCCCAGGGTCGACTGGCCTTGTTCACGGCCAACGGAGATCTCTGTCACCGGAAACTGATGATGCCCGTGACCATGAGGGGCCAGAACGGTGCGGTCATCAAACAGACCACCAAAATCACTGTCACGGGTTGCTCAAAGCGCAAAAGCTTCAAGGGAAAAGTCAAGACAGGGAAACATAAACGGAAGCGCTAAAGGCCACTAACAGAAAGGAAGTTTGGATATCATGTTCCGCAAAGTCCCCAGCCACGCAACGGGCGCAGGCAGGTGCGCGCTCGTCGTCGTGATCGCGCTGGCGGCGTCGCTCGGCGTTCTCAGCGCCGCGTCGCCGGCGCTGGCGGCGCCCAAAGGCGAATACGCCGTCTTCTATGATTGCCCGTTGAGCAATACGAGCGTAGAAGCCTGCATTGCAGGAAAAACAGAAAGCGGCGAATTCGTCATCGGTACGAAAAAAACCAAAGTCCCGATTGAAAAACCGATCACGTTGCAAGGTGGTCTCGAGGAAGAAGTCGCCGCGGAATTCCGCTTGCCGTTCGTGGAAGCAGCCGACGGCAACACGCTGTCGAAAACGCCGCAGACGGTTCCCGGTGGGCTGCTCGGCATCAAATGCGAAGAAATCAAAGGTGAAGGTTACCTCGAAAAAGGGGCGCGGAAATTGTGTGAAGAAGTCGTTAAAAGTAAACTCAACACCGTGACCGCGACAACTGAACTGGCGATACCGGCGCCGCCCGCGACCGTGGGTTCGATCTTCCTCAGCGAGGCCTCTCTCGCCGAACCCGTGCTCTACGAAGCGTATGGCATCCCGGCGCTTGGCTTGCCGGTGAAGGTCAAGCTGGAAAACCCGCTGCTCGGAAACGAATGCTACATCGGCTCCGGCACCGAACCGGTCGTCCTCAAACTGACGACAGGGAGGACCAAACCACCTCCGCCCAACGAATCGATCACGGGTAAACCAGGCGAATTCGGGAGCAGGGCCGAAGGCAGGATCCTGGTCATCAAACACAACTCGCTCGTCGACAACCTGTTCGCGGTGCCGGCGGCAAAGGGCTGCGGCGGGAAAGCCTTCGAAGCCCTGATCGACCCGATCGTCAACGCCAAACTCGGCTTGCCCTCGCCGTCTGGCGACAACACTGCGATCCTCAACGGGACGCTGGAACAGACGGGCGCGGAAGCCGCGAGGGAAAGCGAATAAATAGCAACACACCGTAACGGTGATGAGGCACGCCACCTGGCCTGATCTGGGCCCGCCGCGCAACGCAACGCGGCGGGCCCGGCCCGGGCGGCGGGACCGGGCGGCGGGCTCCCGGTGGCGGGCCTTGGTACCGGGTCTTCACGAGCGCCGTGGTCAGCCACCCTCACCTGGCTGCGGCGCCCGTGAAGGCTCGGGCGCCCGCGCGCTCCCCGGTGGATCCTCTTGCGCGCACAGGTGGGTCGATGTGGCCGGCACGGGCCCGGGAGTCGGAGCGGCCATCGCGGTGAACCGGCGGGTTGCGTGAATTGTTCGGGCGGCCATCGCGATGAACCCGCAGACCGCGGGAATTGTGTGACACTGCCTCGATGCGGGCGAGCCGACCGAGGGTCGCGGTGGTGGGCCACGTCGAGTGGGTGCAGTTCGCGCGCGTGGACCAGGTCCCGCACGCCGGCGAGGTCGTGCACGCGCGCGAGCCCTTCGAGGAGCCGGCTGGCGGCGGCGCGGTGGCGGCCGTGCAGCTGGCGCGGCTGGCCGGCGGGGCTTCGTTGCTGACGGCGCTCGGCGACGACGGGCTCGGGCGCCGCTCGATCGCGCGTCTGGGGGAGCTCGGGGTGGAGACGTTCTCGGGCCGGGCGCTATCGGCCCAAACGCCCCCGTCCCAAACGTTCTCGACCCAAACCGCGGCCACGCGCCGGGCGGCGACGCTCGTGGACGGGGCCGGCGAGCGCACGATCATCACCTACGGGCCGCGTCTGGAGCCGCGGGGGGATGATGTTGAGCTGCCGTGGGGCGAGCTCGCGCGGATGGACGCCGTCTACTTCACCGCCGGCGACCTCGCGGCGTTGCGTGCGGCGCGTGCGGCGCGGGTGCTTGTCGCGAGCCCGCGCGCGGGCGAGGTGCTCGGGCACGGGGTCGAGCTGGACGCGCTGGTGCTGAGCGGGGAGGATGAGATCGAGCGTCGCGCGGCCGAGCGCGTGGGGGCGCAGGCGCGGCTGGTCGTCTCGACGGAAGGCGCGCGCGGGGGTGCCTACCGCGAGCGCGGGGGTGCGCGCGGGGGCGCCTACTGTGAGCAAGGGGGTGAGGCGGGGACGTGGACCGCGGCGCGGCTGCCGGGCCCGCCGGTCGACGCCTACGGCTGTGGCGACTCGTTCGCCGCGGGCCTCACGTACGGGCTTGGGGCCGGTCTCGAGGTGCCGGCCGCGCTGGGGCTGGCCGCGCGCTGCGGTGCTGTGTGCCTGACGGGCCGGGGTCCCTACGAGCGGCAGCTGAATGCGGCAGAAGTGTGACGAGTTGTGCCGCCGACGTGTCCAATTTGTGCCCGCGATGTGACAGGAAGATAAAGACCGGCCGAAGGAGCATGCACTTTGCAGGTTGCGTGTCACCATAGTATTGCGCACTTTCCGTGCGCGGTTAGTAGCCGTGCTCGACGACGTTCGCGAGTGGCTCGCCACGGAGATAGCGCCCGACCTGCTCGCCGACGAGCGCGAACGCGCGGCGCTGCGCGGCGAGCGTGTCGCCCGCGATGTGGGGGGTGATCAGCGTGCCCGGCGCATCCCAGAGGGGGTGATCGGCCGGCAGCGGCTCGGGGTCGGTCACGTCGAGCGCCGCGCGGATCCGTCCCGCCTGTAGCAGCGCGAGCAGCGCCTCGGTGTCGACGATCGGCCCGCGCGCGGCGTTCACGAGCAGCGCGCCCGGACGCAAGCGACCCAGCAGCTCGGCGCCGAGCAGCCCGGTCGTCTCGGGCGTGAGCGGCAGCAGCACGACGACGATCTCCGCGCGCGGCAGCAACTCCGGCAGGTCTTCGACCGCGTGCACACCGGCGCGCGCGTGGCGGGCGACGCGGATCGGCTCGACTCCGAACGGGGCCAGCCGCGCCTCGACGGCGCCGCCGATCGAGCCGTCGCCGAGGATCATCACGGCGCTGCCGGCCAGCTCGCTCGGCTCACGGCGCTCCCAGCGGTGCTCGCGCTGGCGGTCGCGCAGCTCATCGAGCCCGATCGTCGAGGCGAGGATCGTCGCGAGCACCCACTCGGCGACGGCGACGTCGCGGGCGCCCCCCGCGTCGCAGATCTGCACCCCGGGCGGGGCGGAGGGCAGCAGCCAGTCGACGCCCGCCGAGAGCGTCTGCAGCACTCGCAGCCCCGGCATCGCTCCCAGTCGCTCGAGCACGCGCGCATCGCCCGAGGGCGGGACGAGAAACTCCACGTCGTTGATCTCCGGCGGCAGCTCGCCGTCGGACGGGATCAGTCCGAGCGAGACATCTCCCGGCAGCTCGCCGAGCCCGTCGCGGCCCTCCCGATCGGGTATCCATAGATTCATGCCTGTGGACGAGTCTATGGAGCCGGACTGATGCTGCACCTGCGCGTCTTTGGCGACGCCGCAGCGATGACCGACGTCGCTCGGCGCTTGGACGAGCTGGAGGGCGCCAGACATGTGAGCGTCGCCGGCGGCGTGCACCACGGTGAGGCGCTCGTATCCGCCGACGTCCGCACGAGCGCGGCCGACGCGGCGCTGGAGTTGATCGGCGGGCTCGGGATCCCGGCGGAGGATGTCGCGCTGCTGAGGCTGGACGCGATCGACCCGATGGCCGCCTCGGAGGAAACAGTTGCGCTCGTCTGGGCCGACCTGCTGGGCCGCGCGCGTCTGAATGCCCGCACGGCCGCGCGCTACCTCGTGTTCATGGCGGTCGCCGGCGTGATCGCGGCGTTTGGCGTGATCGAACAGGATCAGGTCCTGATCATCGGCGCGATGGCCGTGGCGCCCGATCTGCTGCCGATCACCGCGACCTGCACGGGGCTCGTGCTGCGCCGCCCACGCTTGATCCGCCGGGGGCTGACCTCGCTGCTGCTGGGGTTGGCGATGGCGTGCCTCTTCGCCGCGCTCGTCACCGGACTGCTGAACCTGCTCGACCTCTTGCCGGCCAACTTCGACGTCCACCAGGTCGGCCTCACCTCCCAGCAGCACGTCAGCGCCGAGACTTTCTTCGTGGCGCTCGCCGCGGGCGTCGCCGGGATGCTCGCGGTCGAGACGCGCGCGTCAATGGGCGTCGGCGTTGCGATCTCGGTCACGACGATCCCCGCCGCCGCGTTCCTCGGCGTCGCCGCCGGCGTCGGGCAGTTCTCGAAGTCGCTCGGCGCGCTCGGCGTGCTCGGCACGAACATCGCGATGATGTTGCTCGGCGGCTCAATCGCGCTCGCGGTTCAGCGTAGGCTGAACAGCTGATGGCCGGCACCGATCATCTGGCGACCGCGCGCCTGCGCGACGAGGAGGCAGAGCTGGAGGCGACGTTTGTCCCCGGCGCGGGGATGCTCTGCAGCTCGCTGCGCCACCGCGGCGAGGAGCTGCTCGCGCAGAACTCCGGCGTGGGCGCATATGCCGAGCGTGGCAAGACGATGGGCGTTCCGCTGCTCTACCCGTGGGCGAACCGGCTCGCCGGCTTCGATTACACCGTCGCCGGTCGGACGGTCGAGGTGCCGCACGATCCCGCGCTGATCGCGCTCGACCAGAATGGCCTGCCGATCCACGGCGCGATCGGCGGCCGGGTCGGCTGGGAGCTGGTGGATGCGCAAAACCACGATGCGACCGGTCGTGGGACGAAGACGAGTGATGGTGCGGAGGCGTCGCACGAGACGACACCGGCCCCCGGCGCGAGATCGCTGACGGCGCGCCTGAGCTGGAACGAGGCCCAGCCGGAGCTGTTCGCCGTGTTTCCCTTCGAGCACGACCTCACCTACGAGGCGCGACTCGCAGACGGTCGCCTCGAGATCGAGGTGACCGTCCACGCCTGCGGCGCGGACGCCGTGCCGCTCGCGTTCGGCTTCCATCCCTACCTCTCGCCCGGCGGTCCGCGCGAGCAATGGCTGATCGAGCTGCCGGCGATGCGCCATCTCGAGCTCGACCGCGCGCAGATCCCGCTCGGCATCGAGGACCCGGCGAGCGCATCCCGGAGCTTCGAGCTCGGCGGCCGCGAGTTCGACGACGGCTTCGACGTCGGTCCTGGCGTTGGCGCGAGGTCCGACCTCGACACGGGCCCCGGTGTCGGTCCCACGCCCGGCGAGGGTGTCGTTCCAGACCACGCCCCCCGGACCGCACCCGTGCGCTTCGTCGTCACCGCCGGCTCACGGCGGATCGAGCTCGCGCTGGAGCATGGCTATCCCTATGCCCAGCTCTACGCACCGCTATCGGGCCACTTCATCTGCTTCGAGCCGATGACGGCCCCCGCGAACGCGTTGCGCAGCGGCGAGGGCCTGCGGCTGCTCCAGCCGGGCGAGCGCCACAGCGCGGCCTTCTCGATCCAGATTAAAAATCTTGTCGTCTAACAACCCACGGAAAGAGATTTCACATATCGGGGCGGCGCGGGCGTAGACTCAACGGCGGATGACCAACGATCTTGCGCGCTGGCAGTTCGCGACGACGAGCATCTACCACTTCCTGTTCGTCCCCGTGACGATCGGGCTGGCGTTTCTCGTCGCTCTCCTGCAGACCGCCTGGTATCGAAACGACAAGCCTGAGTACAAGCGCCTGACGCGGTTCTTCGGGACATTGCTGCTGATCAACGTGGCCGTCGGGGTCGTGACCGGCCTCGTGCAGGAGTTCGAGTTCGGGATGAACTGGTCGGCCTACTCGCGCTTCGTCGGCGACGTCTTCGGCGCGCCGCTCGCGATGGAGGGCCTCGCCGCATTCTTCCTCGAGTCGACGTTCCTCGGGCTGTGGATCTTCGGCTGGGACCGTCTGCCCAAGCGCGTGCACCTCGCGTGCATCTGGCTGGTGGCGGCCGGGACGATGCTCTCGGCGCTGTTCATCCTCGCCGCCAACTCGTGGATGCAGCACCCCGTCGGCTACGTCATGAACAGCCACGGCCAGCCCGAACTGAACAACATCGTCGCGCTGTTCACGAACCCGACGTTCCTCTGGGGCTACGTCCACGTGCTGCTCGCCTCGCTCGTCACCGGCGCGCTCGTGATGCTCGCGATCGCTGCCTGGCAGATCCGCCGGGGGACCGAGGTCGAGTCCTTTGCCTTCGCCGCGCGGATCGCGGTGATCGTGCTGCTGCCGGTGATCGTCCTGCAGCTGTTCGTCGGCAACAAGCTCGGCGAAATCGAGACCAAGTACCAGCCGGTCAAGATCGCCGCGGCCGAGGCGCAGTGGGAAAACTGCAAGCCCTGCTCGTTCTCCGCGTTTCAGATCGGCGGCGGCGCGAACGACAAGACCCCCTCGCAGATCATCGAAATCCCGCATCTGCTCTCCGTGCTCGCGACCGGGACCTTCAGTGGGGGCGTCGTCGGGCTGAACCAGCTGCAGAAGGAAGACGAAGCCAAATACGGGCCCGGCAACTACATCCCCGACGTCTTCATCCAGTACTGGTCGATGCGCGTCATGGCCTACATCGCCACCCTGGTTCTGCTGCTCGCGGCGTGGGGCGGCTGGCTGATCCACCGCGGCCGTCTCGCCGAGTCGAAGTGGTTCCTGCGCCTGTCGATGTGGGCGGTCGTGACCCCCTTCATCATGAACACCGCCGGCTGGATGCTGACCGAGAACGGGCGCCAGCCATGGATCGTGCAGGGGCTGATGAAGACGATCAACGCCTCCTCGCCGTCGGTCTCCTCGACCGAGATCTGGATCAGCCTGGTCGCGTTCGTGCTCGTCTACATCGCGCTCGGTGCCGCCGATCTTCTGCTCATGCTGCGCTACTCGCGTCGTGGGCTCCCGGACGTGGACGGCGGCGAGTCTGGCGCCGGGCCGGATGCCGCGGCCGGCGGGGCAACCACGACCCCGGCGTTCGGCTACTGATGCTGCACCTCGACACGCTCTGGTCGGTCCTGATCGCGATCCTCTGGGTCGGCTTCTTCGTCCTGGAGGGCTTCGACTTCGGGGTCGGCGTGCTGCACACGATCATCGGCCGCACCGACCCCGAGCGCGCCACCGTGCTGAGCACGATCGGCCCCTGGTGGGACGGCAACGAGGTGTGGTTGATCGTCGCGGGCGCGGGCACGTTCGCCGCCTTTCCAGGCTGGTACGCGACGATGTTCTCGGCGCTCTACCTCGCGCTGCTGCTCGTGCTCGTGGCGCTGATGGCGCGCGGCGTCGCGTTCGAGTTCGCGCGCAAACACGAGGACGAGCGCTGGCTGCGTGCGTGGACCTGGTGCACGACGCTAGGCAGCCTCCTGATCCCGTTGCTGCTCGGGGTCGGTCTTGGCGATCTGCTGAACGGCCTGCCGATCGACTCCGCGCACGAGTTCACCGGCAACTTCTTCGACCTGCTCACCCCCTACGGCCTGTGGACCGGCGTGACGCTGCTCGGGCTCTGCCTTTTGCACGGCGCCACCTTCCTGAAGCTGCGCACGACCGGCGAGCTGCGCGAGCGCGCCCGCGCCGCCGCGCGCCCCTTGGGCTGGGTGGCGATCGCGCTCGTCGTCGGCTTCGTGATCTGGACGCGCTCGGTCGCCGGCGGCCCCACGATCCCCGACCCCGTCGAGGTGCTCGCGGTGATCGCCGTCGTCTTCGCCGTGCTGCTCTCCGCTACCGACCACGACGGCTGGGCCTTCTCCGCCTCGGCCGTCGCGATCGCCGCCTGCGTCGGCTCGATCTTCATCGACCTCTACCCGCGCGTGATGGTCTCCAGCACGAACGCCGCCTACAACCTGACCGTCTCCAACACCGCCTCCGGTCACTACGCGCTCGTCGTGATGACGGTCGTCACCGTGATCTTCTTCCCGGTCGTGCTCGTCTATCAGGGGTGGTCGTTCCACGTGTTTCGTGCGCGGGTCGTTGGTGGGCCGGAGACGGGCGATTCGCAGTCCTCGGCATCGCCCCCGACTCCTTCTGCACCACCGCCGCCCGCGCCCGGCGCGCCGGCTATACGTCCGGCAGCGCCGCCGGCCTCGTCGTCGTAATCAGTTGTTGAGGCGGCCTGTCTCCTGCTCGCGCTCCCACAGCGCCGCGTAGCGCCCGCCGAGCGCGAGCAGCTCGCCGTGCGTGCCGCGTTCGAGCACGCGGCCGTGGTCGAGCACGAGCACCTCATCGACCTCCTCCAGCCCCGTAAGTCGATGGGTGATCAGCAGGGTCGTCCGCCCCTCGGTGACCGCGAGCAGGTCGGCGACGAGCGCGTCGGCGGTCTGCGTGTCGAGGTGCTCGCCGGGCTCGTCGAGGATCAGCACTCCGAAGTCGGCGAGCAGCGCGCGGGCGATCGCCAGGCGCTGGCGCTGGCCGCCGGACATGCGCGCGCCGCGCTCGCCGACCTCGGTCTGCAGGCCCGCGGGCAGCCCACGCGTCCAGTCGAGCAGCCGCGTGGCGGCGAGGGCGTGGTCGAGCTCCTGCTCCGTGGCGCCACGCTTGGCCAGGCGCAGGTTCTCTTCGAGCGTGTTGTCGAACACGTGCGCGTCCTGTGAGACGAGGCCGACCGCGCGCCGGACCTCATCTCCGTCGAGCTCGTCGAGCTCGATGCCGTCGAGCGTGACCGAGCCGCCCGCGTATGGAAGGAAGCGCAGCAGCACGCCCGCGAGCGTCGACTTGCCGGCGCCGCTTTGGCCGATGATCGCCATGCGCCGGCCCGGACTGAGGTCGAGGTCGACGCCGTCGAGCGCCCAGTGCGTTGCGCCCGGGTAGCGGTAGCGCAGGCCATGCGCTTGCAGAGCGGGCGCTCGCGCCGCGGGTGTGGCAGAGGGCAACGTCAGCGGGTGGACAGGCTCTTGTACTGGCGGCGAGGTATCGAGCACCTCGAACACCCGCGCGGCCGCGCGCCGTACGCGCTGTAGGGTCTGCGTCGCGCCCGGCAGCCCGGTGACGAGCTCGAAGGCGACCAGCGGGATCAGCGCGATCCCGGCGAGCAGCACGCCGTGCATCCGTCCCGCGGCGACCGCGTTGACGCCGACGAGCAGCGCGCCCCACATCGCCAGGCCCGTGCAGAGGCTCGTCAGTCCCTGGCCGATGCCGGCCGTGCGCGCGCTCGCCGCGGCGAGCCCCGTCAGCTCCGCGTCCGCGGCAAGGGTGAGGCCGAGCTGCTCGGCGGTGGCGCCGTTGACGGCCAGCTCTTGGGCGCCCTCGATCAGGTCGACCACGGTGTGAGTCAACTCGCCCCGTGCCGCCGCCTGGCGCGCCTCCGCGCGCGCGGCCAGCGCCCCGGTCAACCACGGCACGAGCGTCGCGGCGATCAGCAGCGCGACGAGCAGGATCAAGCCGGCGGCGGGCAGCATCCACCACTCGAGCACGACCGTCGCCGTCCCGACGATCAGCGCGATCGCAAACGGGGGCACCACCCTCACCAGCAGATCTTGGAGCGCGTCGACGTCGCCGATCAGGCGCGCCAGCAGATCGCCGCTGCCAAACGCCGGCAGGCCCAGCGGCGCGAGGCGCTCGAGGTGTTCATACACGCGGACCCGCGTCTCCGCCAGCACGCGCAGCGCGGCGTCGTGGCCGACGATCCGCTCGCCGTAGCGGCACAGCCCGCGCGAAAGCGCGAAGAACTGCACGCCGACGATCGCGATCGCGACGGCCGACTCCTGCGGGCGCTGCGAGGAGCGCGAGATCAGCCAGGCCGAGGTCGCGATCAGGCCAATCGCGGCGGCTACCGCGCCGGCGCCGAGCAGCGTCGCGAGTGCCAGCCGCCCCGCGGCGGGACGGGCGATTGCGAGCGTCCGCAGCAGTGGGGCCTTTGGTCCGTGGTCTCGCTCGAGCACATCGGGCCGCCCCGCGTGGGGAGGGGGAGGCGTCATGCGGCGACCTCGATAGCTGGGCCGATCGTCGCCACTCGGTCGGCCACCGCGACCAGGGCAGGGCGGTGGGCGACGAGCACGACCGTGCGGCCGCGAGCCAGGCGCGCGATCGTGCGCACGATCTCGCGCTCGGTCTCGCCGTCGAGGTTGGCGGTCGGCTCGTCGAGCAACAGCAGCGGCGCATCGCGCAGGAACGCGCGCGCGAGCGCGACTCGTTGGCGCTCACCGGCGGACAGTCCGGCGCCGCGCTCGCCGAGCATCGTCTCGAGGCTGTCGGGCAGCTTGCCCACCACCTCGCTGAGACCGGCGGCGTCGATTGCTTCCCGCACCTCCTCTGTCGTCGCGTCCGGGCGGCCGAGACGCACGTTCTGGGCGATCGACGCTCTGAACAGGTGCGGTCGCTGCGGCACCCACGCCAGGCGTGCGCGCCAGGCGTCGAGATCGAGCTCGGCCAGGTCGACCTCACCGACGCGGACGATTCCGCGCTCGGGCGCCACGAGCCCCAGCAGCACGCCGAGCAGCGTCGACTTGCCGCAGCCGCTGGGGCCGACGAGCGCGAGCACCTCGCCCTCGCGGATCGTCAGCGAGAGATCATTCAGCGCCGGTTCTGAGCGACCTGGATAGCTGACTCGCAGTCCTTCGACGGTGAGGTCCGCCCGCGCGAATTCGGCGTGGCTCGGATCGAGACGATCGGGGGCGGGGAGCGCGAGATTGGGATGCTCCAGTACTTGGATCGGCCGCCCGTCGAGCGCCGGGCCGAGAAAATCGGTGCGCGTCCCGTGGGGCGGCGCCGGCGCCTCCAGCACCGCGAGCACCTGCTCGGCGGCGGCGATGCCCTCGGCGCTTGCGTGGTAGTTGGCGCCGAGCTGACGCAGCGGCAGGTAGGCCTCGGGCGCGAGCACGAGCGCGAATAGCCCGGTGCGCAGATCTAGCTCCCCGCCAAGCAGGCGCAGGCCGATCGCGACCGCGACGAGCGCCACCGAGATCGTCGCGACGAGCTCGAGGATCAGCGAGGATAGGAACGTGATCCGCAGCGTCCCGATCGCCGCCCGGCGATAGCGTTCGGTGATCTCGCCGATCGCCTGCGCTTGCGCCTTCGCGCGGCCGAAGATCTTCAGCGTCGGCAGGCCGGCGACGACGTCGAGGAAGTGGCCGGCGAGCCGCTCGAGGATGCGGAACTGGCTGTCCATCCGTTCCTTCGTCGCGGCGCCGACGAGCGCCATGAACAGCGGGATCAGGGGAATCGTGAACGCGATGATCGCCGCCGAGATCCAGTCGTTCCAGAGGACGACCCCGACGATCGCGACCGGCACGATCACGGCGAGAAACAGCTGCGGCAGGTACAGCGAGAAGTAGCCGTCGAGCGCGTCGATTCCGCGTGTTGCGAGCAGCGCCAGCTCACCGGTGCTCTGCTCGCGCGAGCTGTTCAGGCCGAGCGTAGCGACGCGCTGCAGCAAAGCCGCGCGCAGTTGGGACTTCGCCCGCGCCGAAGAGCGGCTCGCCGCCAGCTCGGCCGCCCACGCGATCGTCGCGCGCGCGAGCATGACGAGCAGCAGTGCGAGGAGCGGTGCTTTGAGCTGTGCGAGGTCTCTGCCCTCGCGGAAGGCGCGCGCGACGATGTCCGCCAGCAACCATGCCTGCGCGACGATCAACAGGGCGCTGAGCACGCCGAGCGCGACCGAGACGAACAGGAACACGCGCGTCGCGCGCGCGTACGCGAGCAGTCTCTCGTCGAGCGCTCTCATGCCTCAATCATGACTCGCTCAGGTGGGTCGTTGCCCACACGAACAGGTCAGGATTCCGCGAGCCCGCCGTCGATCACCTGGTTTTGCGGGTCGCCGATCCGCGCGCTGATCCAATCGATCAGCACCTTCACCCGGTGCCCGGGTCCGCCCCCGCTCAGGTAGTACATGTGCACCGTCAGGTAGGTGAAGAACGCCAGCCGCCCCGACAGCCTGCGCCCGCGGATTTCGCACACGGCTTTCCCGCGGCCGACGACCGCGAGCGCGCCCTTGTCGAAATACTTGAAGGGCTCCCCCGCGCCCTTCGCACCCGCGGCCCCACCGCGGATCGCCTTCGCCACGTGCCGTGCCTGCTGGATCGAGACCGTCGCCAATCCCGGCAGTGGCCGGCCGCCGGGGCCCGCAACCTGCGTCGCGTCGCCGATCGCATAGATCTCGGGATGGCCGGGCACGGCCAGGTCCGCTTCGATCTGCACGCGCCCTGCGCGGTCGGTCTTTGCCCCCGTCGCCTCGGCGAGCGTCTTCGCGAAGCCCACGGCCTGGACGCCCGCCGCCCACACGACCGTCCGCGCGTCGATCCGCTGCTCGGCCTGCCTATCCGCGTCCGCGCCCGCGTGCGTGGCGTCGCCTATGCCCCCGTGGCCTGCGTCGCCGCCGGCCTTCCCCTTCTTCGGCCCTGCGAGCTGAAACGTCACACCCTTAGCGTCGATCCCGGTCACCCGCGCGCCCTGGCGCACGGTCACGCCGAGCTCGGCCAGGTACTGCGCGACCTTCGCTGAGAGCTTTTCGCTGAAGGCTGCGGTCAGGCGCTCGCCGGCGTCGAGCAGGATCACGCGCGCCGTCGCCGGATCGCTGCGCGTGAAGTAGCCCTTCATCGTGTCGCGGGCGATGATCGCGAGCTCGCCCGCGAGCTCGACCCCCGTCGCGCCGCCGCCGATCACGACGAACGTCAGCCACTGTTCGCGCTCGGCGGGATCCTCGGCGCGCTCGGCCTGCTCGAAGGCGGAGTAGAGCCGATTGCGCAGCTCGACCGCGTCGGGGAGCGTCTTCAGGCCGCACGTGTGCTCGCGCCAGGCGTCGTTGCCGAAGTAGGAGGTCTCCGCGCCGCAGGCGACGATCAGGCTGTCGTAGTTGAGCGTCTCGCCGCGATCCAGCGTCAGGAGGCGGCGCTCGGCGTCAAGGCCGGTGGCCTTCGCCATCAGCACCGTCGTGTTCGGGCTGCGCTTGACGGCCGCCCGGATCGGCGTGGCGCACTCGCCGGTCGACAGGCCGCCGCAGGCCATCTGGTAGAGCAGCGGCTGGAACAGGTGGTGGCTGGTCGGGTCGACCAGGGTCACGTCGACGTCGGCGCTCTTCAGCTCGCGCGCGGCTGTGAGGCCGCCGAACCCGCCGCCGACGATCACGACCTTGCGGCGTCCCCCGGTCTGCGCCTCAGCCGCCATGCGCGCCCAGTCGCTGCAGCAAATGGTCGCCGACGCGCACCGCGTTCGCCATCGCCGTGAGCGCGGGGTTGACCGCCGAGATGCTCGGGAAGAAGCTCGTGTCGACGACGTACAGGTTGTCGAGCTCGTGCGCCTTGCAGTCGGTGTCGAGCGCCGAGCTCGCCGGGTCCGAGCCGAAGCGGCAGGTTCCGGCTTGGTGGGCGACGCCCGCGACCGGGATCTTGTTCTCGAGGTAGGCCCAGCGCGGGATCAGATGGTGCTCGTGCATGCCGAGATGGCCGAGCAGCGAGCGCAGCTGTTTGAACAGCCGGTCGCGGGCGACATCGTTCGAGGACTTGTAGCTGAGCCTCACGTTGCCCTCGCCGTCGAGCGTCACGCGGTTCTCCGCCCGCGGCAGGTCCTCGGTCGAGAGCCAGAAGTCGACCGCGTGCTCGGCCACGTCCTGCAGCGAGAAGGTCGGCGCGAGCTTCGTCAGCAACGGCTGCTCGCCGCGGTACATGTCCGACACGGACTTCCCCACCATCTGGATGTTTCCCATCGGAAACTCCCAGGCATCGCTCGCGAAGTAGAAGTCGTTGACGCCGAGTGTCTTCTGGAAGACCGTCCTGTTGGGCTCCTTGGAGATTGCGAGCACCGCTTGGCTGTCGTGGAACATGTAGTTGCGGCCCACCTGATCGGAGCCGTTTGCGAGGCCGTTCGGGTGCCTGTCGTTGGCCGAGGCGAGCAGCAGCTTCGCCGTGTTCGCCGCGCCCGCGGAGACGACGACGATGTCGGCGGAGAACGTCTCCGTCTGTGTCCCAGTCTCGGCCCCAGTCGCGGCTGCCACTGCGGCCGCGTCCGTGCCTGCACCGGTGTCGTCGCGTCCATCGCCGCGCTCGACCACGACCTCGGTGACCGCCGTCCCAGCCGGGTTCGTGTTCAGCTTCACCACCCGCGCGTGCGTCAGCAGCGTCACGTTCCCGTGCTCGAGCGCCGGCCGCACGCCGAGCACCTCGGCATCCGACTTGGCGTGCACGAGGCAGGGGAAACCGTCGCAGGTCGAGCAGCGCACACACGCGCTGTAGGGCATGTTCGCCTCGTTCAGCATCACCCCGCAGGGCGCGTGGAACGGGTGCAGGCCGGCGGCGGCGAAGTCCTCGGCGAGTTGCGCGATCCGCGGCTCGTGCGAAACCGCCGGGTGCGGGTAGGGGGCGCTCGCGGGGGGTTCGGTGGGGTCCTCGCCGCGCGCGCCGTGCACCTCATACAGCTGCTCGGCTTTCGTGTAGTGAGGCTCCATCTGCTCGTAGTCGATCGGCCACGCCGGCGAGATCCCGCCCTCGTGGCGCAGCTCGCCGAAGTCCTCTTTCCTCATCCTGTACAGCGCAGCGCCATACAGCTTCGTCGCGCCGCCGACGTAGTAGTGGACCTGCGGCTGGAAACCCTTCCCGTCGGCGTCGTACCAGGTGTCCGGGGAGATGTAGCGGTTCTCGACGAACACATCCCCCGCCGACCAGTTCGGCGGCTCGCGCGGTAGCCACCCTCCGCGCTCGAGGATCAGGATCTTCTTCCCCGACGGCGCCAGGTGTCGTGCGAGCGTGCCGCCGCCGGCGCCGCTGCCGATGATGATCACGTCGTAGTCGCTCATCGTGAGGCCTCCCACTCGGTTCGCCGGCATTGCCCCGTCACGAGATCGCCAGGATCCGCCGGGGCATTCATCACGAGATCTCCGCGTGTCGTTCGCAAGCGCGCATCAGTTGATCTCCTCGAGCATCTCGGAGATGATGATCCGTCCCGCCGCCTCGATCAGCGCGAGATGCGAGAAGGCCTGGGGAAAGTTGCCCAGGTGCCGGCCTGTGCTCGTGTCGAACTCCTCGGCGTACAGTCCGAGCGGCGAGGCGACTCTCAAGAGCCTTTCCATCAGATCGCGCGCGCGCTGCTCCTCGCCGATCACGGCCAGGCCGGAGACCAGCCAGAAGGAGCAGATCAGGAAACTGCCCTCCTTGCCGGACAGGCCGTCGTCGGTCTCGCCCGTGCGGTAGCGCAGGACGAAGCCGTCCTCGGTCAGGTCGTCCGCGATCGCGAGCACGCTCGCGCGCAGGCGCTCGTCGCCGCCTGGCAAAAAGCCGAACAGCGCCGCCAGCAGGTTCGAGGCGTCGAGCGCGTCGGTCTCGTAGTGCTGGCGCAGGACGCCTGCGTCGGTCAGTCCGTGGGCAAGGATGTCGGCCCTGATTTCCTCGGCCGTTTCGTGCCAGCCGGCTTGCAGCTTCCCGTCGCCGCGGATCTCCGCGAGCTTGCTCGCGCTGTCCATCGCCACCCAGCACATCAGCTTCGAGGAGACGTAGTGTTGGGGCGCTCCGCGCGCCTCCCAGATGCCCTGGTCGGGCTCGCGCCAGATCTTGCTCGCGCAATCGGCCTGCGCCTGCACGAGCGGCCACAGCCGCCGCGGCAGCCGCTTCGAGCGGCGCGTGTGCAGCAGGATCGAGGACAGCGTCGCGCCGTAGACGTCGTTCTGGCGCTGGTCGAAGGCGCCGTTGCCGACCCGTACGGGGCTCGCGCCGGCGTAGCCGGAGAGGTCGTCGCGCGTGGTCTCCGCCAGGTCGCGGCGCCCGTCGATCCCGTACATGATCTGCAGCCCGCCGTCCGCGTTGGGCTCGAGGTCGGCGACGAACTGCATGAACTCCTCGGCCTCCCAGTCGAGGTTGAGGAAGTGCAGCGCCTGCAGCGTGAAGGTCGAGTCGCGCAGCCACGTGTAGCGGTAGTCCCAGTTGCGTTCGCCGCCGGGCGTCTCCGGCAGCGAGGTCGTGAGCGCCGCGACGGTCGCGCCGGTGGGCATGTACGTGAGGCCCTTGATCGCGAGCGCCGAGCGCTGGATCGGATCGCGCCAGCGGTGGTCGGGGATGCGGGCGCGGCTCAGCCAGTCGCGCCAGAAGGCGGCGGTCGTCGCCAGGCGTTCGTTGGCGTCGTCGAGGCTCTGCGGCGAGGCGAACCCCTCGGCCCATGAAAGCGAGCAGAAGATCTGCTCGCCCTGCTTGAGCTCGTGGCGAGCCCTGACGCGGTCGCCCTCGGTGCCGAGCGCCATGCTGGTCGTCAGCCTGATCGCCTGCTCCGCGCCGCTCGCGTCGGCGGAGTGCCCATCCTCGCCGAGCGTCCACTCCGCCGGGACGCGCCCGTAGTCGAAGGCCGGCTCGCAGGTGAGCTCCATCTCGATCTCGCCCGACAGGCACATCGCGACCCGCACGAGCAAGTGTTCGGCGTCTTCGTCGGTCGGCGGGCGGGTGTGCGGCGTGATCGTGTCGACGCCGCGGCGGGGGCCGATGATCAGCGCGTCGCGCACGATCGCCCAGCCGGTCGGCGTGCGCCAGGTCGTCAGGAGGATGTTCGTCCCCGGCTCGTAGATCCGCGCCGAGGGCACGTTGACGCCGAACGGCCCGAAGCGCATGTCGCCCGCCTGACGATCGAGCAGCGTGCCGAAGATGCTCGGCGCGTCGAAGCGCGGGACGCACAGCCAGTTCAAGCTCCCGTCCGGCGCCATCAGCGCGCCCGTGTGACAGTCCGACAGGAACGCGTAGTCGGCGATCGGCGGGAACGGCGAGGGCATCGCCGCGCTCTGCGGCATCGCTTCGTCCCGGCTGTCGGCACCGTCCCTCCCGCCGGCGCCCGGGCCGCCATGGCTCGTTTTTGCCTTGCTCGCGTGCTCTCCGTGTGCCCTCGTCGGACTCATCTCAGCACCAGCGGAGCGCTTGCGACCGGCCGGGCGTCGCCTGGCATTGCCGCGAAGCTCACGACTCGACCCACGGCCCGTGCCACTTGCCGAATCCTCTTACCAGGCCATCCGCCGCCGCGGGCCCCCACGAGCCGGGGGCGTAGGGGTGGACCGGCGGCGGCTGCTCGAGCAGCGGCTGGAAGATCCGCCACGTCTCTTCGACGCCGTCCTGGCGGGTGAAGCGGGTGCCCTCGCCGCGCATCGCGTCGAGCAGCAGCACCTCGTACGGAGTCGGCGCCTCGCCGCCTTGCTCGGCGAACTCGACGTCGAGCGTGACCGCCTCCGGGCCTTCGGCGTCGGCGCGGTGCGCGTCGAGGATCACGCGCGTGCCGGTCGAGGGGTCGAGCTTGACGACGAACTGGTTCGGGTCGGGCCGGCGATGGGTGCCGTTGCTCATGAAGCCCAGGCGTGGCGGGTCGCGGAACACCGCGCGCAGCTCGGTCTGGGTGACCGGCAGCCTCTTGCCAGTTCTGATGAACCAGGGCACGCCGGCCCAGCGCCAGTTGTCGATCTCCAGGCGCATCGCCGCGTAGGTCTCGGTCGTCGATTCCTTCGCCACGCCGTCGATCTCCAGGTAGCCGTCGTACTGCCCGCGCACGTAGTGCGCCGGATCCGCGTTACGGATCGAACGGAACAGCGAGTACTTCGCGTCCTTCAGCGTTTCCGCGTCATCGCCCGCCGGTGCCTCCATCGCGGCGAGCGCGACGACCTGCATCAGGTGGTTGACGACGACGTCGCGCAGCGCGCCGACCGGGTCGTAGAAGTGCCCGCGGTCCTCCACGCCGAAGTCCTCCGCCATCGTGATCTCGACGCACGCGATGTGATTGCGGTTCCAGATCGGCTCGACCATCGTGTTCGCGAACCTGAGGTAGAGCAGCTCGTCGGTGCCCATCTTTCCCAGGAAGTGGTCGATCCGGTAGAGCTGGGACTCCTCGATCGACTCGTGGATTTCTGCCGCGAGCGCGCGCGCGGAGGCCAGGTCGTGGCCGAAGGGCTTCTCGACGACCACGCGCGCGGTCTTCGTCAGGCCGGCGTCCTTCAGCTGCTTGATCACCGGCCCGAACAGAAACGGGGGGATCTCCAGGTAGAAGACCGGCGTGTGCGCCTTGCTGAGCGTCTGCTCGCCGGCGAGGCGCTTGTACGTGGCCGCGTCGGTGAAATCCCCGTTCACATAGGACAGGCGCGCGGCGAAGCGCTCGAACACGTCCTCTTCGAGCTGCTCGCCGGTCCCTTCGATGCACTGCTTGGCGTGTTCGCGTAGGTGCTCGAGCGTCCAGTCGTCGCCCGCCACGCCGACGATCGGGCAGTCGAGCAGGCCGCGCTTCTCCAGGCGATAGAGCGAGCGGAAGGTCATCACCTTCGCGAGGTCGCCGGTGATCCCAAAGATCACGAGCACGTCGGCCGCGGCCTCGGCCGCGCCGGGGTTGGGGTCCCGATCCGTGGTTGGCGGCTGAGCTGGCACAGGAGGGCTCATACGTCCAGTCCTTTCGGTCGCGGCGGCGGCGGTGGGGGTCACCTTACTCTGAGGAGTGGAATAGTGGCTCTTCCCATCAGGGATGTACGGGACTGGGGGCCTGAGACAGGTCAGGTCAACCAGGTCTGATATCGTTGAGCTCATGTCCGAGACTGTTACGGTTACTGAGGCGAAAACACAGCTTTCGAGCCTGATCGTGCGTGTGACTGACGGCGAGGAGATCGTGATCCGCCGCGGACAGCGTCCCGTGGCAAAGATCGTTCGGTACGACGATCCCCCTCCCGTGCGTCGTCAAATGGGCGATCTCAAAGGGAAGATCTGGATCAGCGACGACTTCGACGAGCCGGACGAGGAAATCGAACGACTGTTTGGCACGTGGATTGACCCCGCTGCTGATTGACTCCCATGCGCTGCTGTGGAGCGTTGGCGACGATCAGCTGCTGTCGCCGGCCGTGCACGACGTCTTGAGTGCCGGAGTCGTGCCGGCCTATGTAAGCGCCGCCAGTATCTGGGAGATAGAGATCAAGCGAGCTTCGGGCAAGCTCCAAGCTCCCGAGAACCTTCTGGACAAGGTCGCGGCGGCGAGGTTCATCGAACTGGGAATCACCTTCGCGCACGCGTGCATAGCCGGCGCCCTGCCCCCGCACCACGGCGACCCGTTCGACCGGATGATCGTCGCCCAGGCCCAGAGCGAAGGATTCACAATCGTCACGCGCGACGAGCGGATCGCAGCCTACGACGTGCCGGTGCTCTGGTAGGTGGCTCGCACGGCGCGGCGGCGGTCCCGGCCTGTCGCGGGCTCGGTCAATGATCCGCACTGCTGAGGACGCGGCAGCACAGGAAGCCCTCGAGGTTCGCTGGCGCCCGCGCGCTGCGCGGCGATTCAGAAAGTCCGCGCGGCCCGCGCCGCCGGCCGCTCGCGCCGCGCGGCCGGCTCGAGCTCGGGATTGACCCAGCCGGCGTCGGCCTGGCTGAAGTTCGTGCCCGGCGGGACGATCTCGTCGATCCGGTCGAGCACCTCGTCGGACAGCTCGACCTCGACCGCGCCGAGCTGGGACTCGAGCTGCTCGATCGTGCGCGGCCCGATGATCGCCGCCGTGACCGCGGGGTGGCGGATCACGAACGCGATCGCGAGGTGGATCAGCGAGATGCCCGACTGCTCGGCGAGCAACGCCAGCTCCTCGACGGCGTCGAGCTTGCGCTGGTTGGCCGGGATCGAGAGGTCGTAGCGGGCGGGCAGACGCTGCGCGCGCGTCGATGACGGTGCGTCCTGGCCCTTACGCCATTTCCCCGACAGCCAGCCGCCGGCGAGCGGGCTCCAGGGGATCACGCCCATGCCGTACCGGCGGGCGGTTCCGAGCAGCTCGGCCTCCACGCCGCGGGCGAGCATCGAATAGGGCGGCTGCTCGCAGACGAAGCGCTCGAGGTTGCGCTCGCGCGCGGCCCATTGCGCCTCGACGACGCGCGCGGGCGGGAAGGTCGAGGAGCCAAGGTAGCGGATCTTGCCCTGGTGGACGAGGTCTGAGAGCGCGCCGAGCGTCTCCTCGACATCGGTGTCGGGCTCGGGGCGGTGCACCTGGTAGAGGTCGATCCAGTCGGTTTTCAGCCGTTTCAGCGAGTCCTCGACCTCTTTGACGATCCAGCGCCGCGAGTTGCCGCGCCGATTTGGATCCCCCTCGCCCATCGACCCGTGGAACTTGGTCGCGAGCACGACTTCATCGCGCCGCCCGGCCAGCGCCTTGCCGACGATCTCCTCGGACTCGCCCCGCGAGTAGACGTCGGCGGTGTCGAGGAAGTTGATCCCGGCGTCGAGCGCCGCATGGATGATCCGGATCGAGTCATCGTGGTCGGGGTTGCCCCACGCGCCGAACATCATCGCCCCGAGGCACAGCGGGCTGACCTCGACTCCGGTGCGTCCCAGCGTGCGGTGCTCCATTTCTGCCTCCTACCCCTTCGTGCTCGTGGCCTAACTTCTTTCGCTCGCTGCTTTAGCAGGTCACCGGCTCGGCGCTGGTGAAATTGCGGTTCTCACGCATCTCTGCGATCACGCGAAGACGTGAACCGGCGCGCCGATCGGGAGGTGATGGGCGAGGTAGGTGATGTCGGCGTTGCTCATGCGGATGCACCCGTGCGAGGGTCGACCCGGGATCAGCTGCGGTTCGTTGGTGCCGTGAATGCCGATGACACCGCCGCGGGGCCATTCGCTGAGGACGGAGTAGTCGCTGGTCCCGAACGCATATGGCCCGTACAGCGTGTCGCCGGGCACGCGCAGCAGCTCGCGGATCCAGAAGTGGCCGGTCGGCGTCGGGGTCGATCGCTTGCCAACACCGACGGGCGCTCGCCAGGTGGCGCGCCCGTCGAGGTACAGCGTCGCGCGCAGCCGAGAAAGATCGATCGCGAGCGCCCAGTGGGTCAGGTGAAAGGCGCCGAGGTCCGCGCGTGCGACCCATCCGACGCGACCGTTGGGGCGCCCGGGGATGCGCAGCTGCACCCATGTTTCCCCGGTGGCGCTCGTCCGCTCGTTCGCGCCGGCGGGGATCGTGAGCTCGCTCAGCAGCTCATAGACCTCGGGCTCGCCTTCCTCGGTCAGCCTGTGCAGCCGGCCCACGACAGCCGCCTCCGTCAGGGGATCCGCACGGATCGGCGCGGTGTTCCGCGGATGTGCCCAGCGGGCGTAGGTGATCTCGTCGGAGAGCCTCACCTCGGTCCCAGCAGCAGGAGCCTGGGGCGCTCCCGGTGGAGTGCCGGTCGCGCCCGCGCTGGCGCTCGCTTGCGGTGGTGCGCTTGCGCCTGAGATCGTGTCTCCCGCCCAGGCCGCGCCCGGGAGCGCGAGCGCTGGCGCCAGCAGCGCGAGGATGAGTAGGGCGCCGGGCGAGCTTCTCACCCACCCAAGATAGACCCCGATCCCGATAAGACATCCGAGCGCGGTGGGATGATCGAGATTGTTATATCTGCCACAACAACACAAGCAACCACTGCTCGCGAGAGATCGTGGGGGTTGCGCGCAAGGCTCGCGGGGACGATGCTAGTGCTGCTCGCCCTCACGAGTGGGACGGCAACAACCACCGCAGCCTCGGCGGCGCAGGCGCGGGGCGCGGGCAGCGGCCTGCTCGTGACGTTCGTCGCGCGCTCGTGTCCGACCTACACGGATATCACCGCCAACCGCGCGCGCAACGACATCCAGGAGAGCCTGCGCGACCTCGGCGCCGACACTCCCTACCGCCCTGGCGAAGCGATGAATCCAGCGGTCGAGCAGGCCAGCCAGCCGAACTGCCGCCCGCTTGAGAACTGGACGTTCACGCTCGGGACCGGCTACCGCACGCGCGCGGTCAGCGGCCCGTGGGGCTCGCTGTCGATCGTGACCGGGCCGTTCGCGAGTCCGTCGATCGTCACGCAGGCATCGACGCCGCTGCTCGACGACGAAGGCCGGCCGACCGGCGAAACGATCGCGGGTGCGACGACGGTCGAACTGACGCCCCAGCAGGCGACGCTTGCGGCCCGACCCAGCAGCCTCTGGGCGCAGGGCGGCACCACCGAAGACCCGATCTTGAACAGGCAATTTCCCGGCGAGCACGGGTTCGGGGCGCTGCGCTGCGCGCTCGACGACGTCAACGGCGACAACGTCGAGTGGGTCGGGTTCCCGTCAGGCGTGCGTCACGTGTTCTGCTTCGCCTACTACGTCACGCCACCGCCGACCAGCGGGACGATCGTGATTTCAAAGGTTGTCCGCGGTGGGGACGCTCCGAGCGCCGAATCGTTCCCGTTCACGGGCAACCTGTCGTTCAACCAAAATGGGGCCTTCGCGCTTGTCGCGGGCCCCGGCAAACCCGCGCAGCAGACGTTCATCCGCGCGCAGACCCACGCGGGCGAAGCGCCGTGGAGCGCCCAGGAGATCGTGCCGCCGAACTGGAAGCTCGGCGCGCTGAGCTGCGCTTCGCAGAACGGGCACAGCACGACGAGCGCCGATCTGGGAACGGCCACCGCATCGATCACCCTCGCCCCTGAAGACACGGTCACGTGTACGTACGTCGACGAATTCGTGCCGCCGCCCGGTGGCCTGACGATCCGCAAGCTGACGCTCGGCGGCACGGGGCGCTTCACCTTCGCGGCTGCGCCGCCGGCCGGCGGCGCGCCGACCGACGCGGTCGCGGAAACGCACGAGCAGGGCCTCGCGGTCGACGCAGACCCTTCGCCGCTGAGCCTCGCGCCGGGGGCGTACCGCCTCAGCGAGACCTCGCCGGCGGATTCGGCGGCGGGGCGCTGGTCGCTGTCGAGCGTGAACTGCGATGGCCAGGAGCTCGCGCCGACGCAGCCGATCAACGTGACGATCAACTCGGGGACGCCGACGGTGTGCACGCTCACGAACACGTTCACCCCATCGGGCGCGATCGTCCTGCGCAAGACGACCGTCGGCGGTCTCGCCACGACCGGTTTCGTCGTCTCGCCGCTCGGCGGCCCGGCGCTGGAGTTGCACCAGTCCGCGACGACCACCCACGCGGGCGAGCCGGTGACGGCGAAAGGCGACCCCAGTGACGACCTGCCGCTCGGGCGCTATGCCCTCCAGGAGACGACGCCCGAGCCGGCGGGGAACGGCCACTGGGAGCTGACGTCGGTGCAGTGCGACGGGCGCGAGCTGCCGTTCGCCGACGGGCAGGCCGTTGTCGAGCTGACGGCCGGCGCGCCGCGCCAGACGTGCACGTTCACGAACACGCACCGCCCCGGGCCCGCGCCCGAGCCGGTGAAGCCGACGACGCCAACGCCCGACCCCGACAGTCGCCTGAGCATCGCCAAGCACGCCGTGCACCCGACGGTGCGCGTCGGCGAACCGGCGCTGTACGTGATCACGGTCACCAACCACGGTCCCGACGCGGCGCGGGAAGTCGTCGTCGACGACCAGCCGCTCGGCGAGGTCGTGCTGCACTCGGCCAAGCTCACGCGAGGGTCATGCACGCAGACGCTGCCGAGCACGTGCCAGCTGGGGACGGTGCCGGCCGGGCACACGGCCACGATCGCGATCGCGGTGGTCCCGACAAAGGCCGGCACGCTCACGAACCGGGCGGTGCTCGGCTCGGCCTCGCTCGATCCCGCATCGGGCACGGCGGCGGCGCAGGCGACGGTCGAGGTGCGGGGTGCCGGTCAGGCGCCCGCCGGCGGCAGCACCGAACCGACGAGCACGGGGCCGCTGCCGCACTTCACCGGCTGAGTCCAGCGGCCGAGGCCGCGGCTACAGCGGACGCCCGGGTAGCAACGCCGCCCAGACATCGACGATGCGCGGGTCACCGGTGGCGAAGTGTCTTCGCGCGCAGTGCGTCTCGGACGCCTATGCGATCGGGGAGGTGGGATCGCGCCCAGCTGTTCATACTCCCGCCGATGCCCCGTGTCGACATCGATCCCGCCGCGCTCGGAAGCGGCGCCTTCTATTCGTTCCTCACCTCGGTCGTAGTCCCCCGCCCGATCGCCTGGGTTTCATCTCGCTCGCCCGAGGGGGTCGACAACCTCGCGCCGCACTCGTTCTTCACGGTCTCCTCGGTCGATCCGCCGATCGTGCAGTTCACCTCCGTCGGGCGCAAGGACTCGCTGCGGAACGTCGAGCGCACACGCCAGTTCGTCGTCTGCCTCACACCCGAGCCGCTGTTCGAGCAGGTCAACGCGACGGGCACCGAGTTTCCCGCCGAGGTGAGCGAGTTCGACGCGGTCGGGATCGAGCGCGAGGCGAGCCTGCGCGTGGCGCCCCCGCGCGTCGCGCGTTCTCCGGTCGCGCTCGAGTGCGAGCTACATGCGACGCTCACCGTCGGGGTGGGCACGGTCGTGATGGGTCGCGTCGTCCACGCCGCGATCGATGAGGACGTGCTCGTCGAGGGTCGCCCGGCGATCGAGCGGCTGGCGCCGCTGGCGCGGTTGGGCGCGAACGAGTGGGCCACGCTCGGCGAGATTCGCGAGATCACGCGGATCGCCTATCGCGAATGGCCGGGCCACTACGACGGCTGACCGGAGCGCCCCTCCGCGGGAACCTTCTCCGCGGGAACCAGTGCCCAGCCGGCGCCTTGCGGTTGAGGATCGTCATCAGGTTCGTCTCGATCAGAAGGCAGGCGCTCCGTCAAGCTGTTCTCTGCCGTGGAGGATCACGCCACCCGTCTGACCTCTCTGTCCCACGGGCGTCTATGCGCCTACCGATACCGATTGGTGGCGGGCAACGTGAATGGCTCGAGCGACGGCGCCCCGGTCGCCCGGGAAGGTTTGCCCCCGCGGCGGTGTCTGGGAGGTAGAGCTGGAGTCGCATGCCGGCACACCCCGACCCGGGAGGGAACCTCATGAGAACGAAGCGAGCCTATGTTTCACTGGCGATTGCCCTGGCGTGCGCAGCGGGCGCCGCGACGGTCGCGAGCGCCGCGCAATCGCGTGTTCCGGCCGCGCACTTCGCCAGGGCTGCGACGGTCCAGTTACGCCATACGAGCCTCGGTGGCATCCTCGTCAGCTCATCGGGGCGAACGTTGTACGAGTTCACGCGCGATCGCGCCGGCAGGAACAGCTGCGCGGCGATCGGCGGCTGCTCGGAAACGTGGCCGCCGCTACGGGTCAGCGGCCGTCCGAGCGCCGGCGCCGGCGTCAAGGCCTCATTGCTGTCCACGATCGCGGCGCCCGGAGGCGGCAGGCAGGTCACCTACGCCGGGCATCCCCTCTACCTCTATAGCGGCGACGGCGGGCCGGGGGAAACCTCCTACGTTGGGGCGCGACAGTTCGGCGGCTCCTGGTACGCGCTCAACGCCTCCGGTGGAGCCGTGAAGTAGAGAGGACGGAGAGGCTCCTACAACTCCAGCACGGTCCCCTCGGCGGCGACGCTGACCGCGGGCTCGCTGCCCCCGCCCAACCGCCGCGCGAGCGCGTCGAGCGCGTCGTCGGTGCGGTCGTAGCGGTGGTGGAAGAGCAGCACCGCGCGGGTGCCGGCGCGCCGCGCGAGCTCGACCGGGTAGTCGGCGACCGCGTGGCCGAAGTCGGCCTCGGCGGCGAGCTCGGCGGGGAGGAGCTGGGCGTCGTGCAACAGCACGTCGGCGCCGGAGGCGAGCTCGAGCGCGGCGGGGTGGTAGGCGCCGAAGCCGTCCTCGCCGGGGCCCAGCGTCGTCGGGCAGTGGTCGGGCATGTAGACGAGCGTGGAGCGGCCGTCGCTGATGCGGTAGCCGAACGTGCGCCCGCCCTTGTGCGGGATCTCGCGCGCGAGCACGGTGAAGCCCGCGATCTCGCGCTCGCCGGGGGCGAGCGTGCCGAGCTGCCAGTCCCCGCGCAGCTGCAGCGGACCGACGGGAAAGAAGGGCGGCGACATGATCTGACAGAGCACCTGCTCGGCGCAGGCGCCGCTCTCCTGCTCGGGCAGCAGCACCTGTACACGCGCGTCGAGCTTGTCGGCCGCGGCGAAGAACGGCAGCCCGACGACGTGGTCCCAGTGCAGATGGGTGAGCAGGATCGTGCCGTCGAACGGCGCGTCCTCGAACAGGCGGCTCGCGCGCTGAATGCCGGCGCCCGCGTCGAGGATCAGGCTCGGGGCCGGTGCGCCGTCGTGCGCCAGCGCCACGCACGAGGTGTGCCCGCCGTAACGGACGAACTCGATGCCGGGCGCCGGGGTCGATCCCCGCACGCCGCAGAGGTGCACGCGCAAGCCCGGCTCAGCTCCGGTCGGGACGCGTGCGGCGGTGGTCCTTCGACAGCTCCTGCAGCTGGCCGCGGTCGAGCTCTGAGGCCTCGACCGATGCGACGCGGCACGGCGTCACCGCGACGAGCGTCGATGTCCGCGCGCCACCGTCGAGGTGCGCGCGCTCGCCGAGCAGCGCGCCCGGGCCGTACTCGGCCAGGCGCACGCCGTCTTCCTCCACCCTCAGCACCCCGTCGAGCAGCAGGAACACCTCGGTGCTCTCTTCGCCCTGCGTGACCAGCTCCGTCCCCGTCTTCACCTTCCTGATCTTCGGCTTCGCGCCGCCCTGCATGATCTGTGCCGAGAGCGCGCGCTCGAGCGCGGTCTCCACTGCGGTCACGAGCGCCTTGGAGTCGGTGTCGCCCCAAGGCGTGTGCTTGCCGAAGGACTTGCGATACCAGTCCTTGAAGTCCGCGAGCCCCGACTTGTGGCTCAGCTTGCCCTGCTCGTCGTAGACCCAGTGGCGCGGGAAGCGACTCGCGCCGGTCATCTTCCCCTGCGCCCGCCCGTCGGCGTGGATCGTCAGCTCGAGCGTCGTCCACACCAGCGGCGCCTGCCACTGCACGAACGGCTTGCGCCGGACCGGCCGCGGGGCGGGCACGCCCGTGCGCCCGCCGACCGTCTGGGTGAAGCGCACCCAGCCCTCGCCCTTCGCCGGCTTCGGCGCGAGGTCGGGGAGGCCGATCGCCTCAAATGTGCGCGCGAGCGGTCCGAGCTTCACGGTCGTCGAGCCCATCATCCCGCCGCCGCCCTGACCGAAGTCGGTGATCCGACCCTTGTCGTTCACCTCGACCCAACCGTCGAGCACGTTTGCGAAGCGGAAGCGGTCGGCGTCGCGCAGCGCCTGCAGATCTTTGATCGTTTCCGGCGGCGGCTTGTCGTAGTGGGCCATGCCCGCGTCGAACGCGAGCCGCTGTGAGCCCTCGATCGCCTCCGAAGGAATCCACGACAGCGATGTGATCGAGCTGGTGTGGCGCATGCGGGCATTATGTTCGCATGCCCCGCGACGCTTTTGTAGTCGGGTCCGTCTCATGAGCAACGACGCTCCGGTGCTCGGGTGCAGCCGGTGAGCCACGACGCTCTGGTCATCGGGTCCGGCCCGAACGGGCTCGCCGCGGCGATCGAGCTCGCGCGTTCCGGCCTGGACGTGCTCGTGCTGGAGGCGAGCGAGCGGCTTGGCGGCGCGGTCGCGACCGAGGAATTGACGCTGCCGGGGTTCCGTCACGACACGTTCTCCTCCGTCTACCCGGCCGGCGTCGCCTCGCCCGTGTTCGCGCGGATGGAGCTCGAGCGCCACGGGCTGCGCTGGGTGCACCCGGTGGCCTGCATGGCGCACCCGCTGCCCGACGGTACGGCGGTCGCGCTGTACCGCGACATCGAGCGCACGGCCGCGAGCCTCGACGCGCTGCATCCCGGCGACGGGGAGCGCTGGCGCGCGTTCGCCGCTCCCTTGCTCGCCTGCTTCGACGCGCTGCGCGACACGATGCTCGGCGGCTTCCCGCCCGTGCGGGGTTCGCTGCGCTTGGCGGCGGGTCTGGGGCCGCGGGGGACATTCGACTTTGCGCGGCTGATGTTGACTGGTGCGCAGGTGCTCGGTGAGGGGTTGTTCGCGGGCGATGGCTCGCGCGCGTGGCTGTACGGCTCGGCGCTGCACTCCGACGTGCCGCCGGCCGAGCGCGGCTCGGCGATCGCCGCCGCCTACATGAACTTGCTCGGCCACGGCGTCGGCTGGCCCAGTCCCGCGGGAGGCGCGGGCATGCTCGCGGATGCGCTCGTCTCCCGGCTGGGCGAGCTGGGTGGTTCCGCGCGTACGCGCGCGCGAGTAATTAAGCTCGCGGTTGAGCGCGGCCACGTCGTCGGGGTCGAACTGGCCGGCGGCGAACGGCTCGTGGCGCCGCTCGTGATCGCCGACGTGATGCCCGGGGCGCTTGCGACGCTCGCCGGCGAGGCGCTGCCGGCGCGCTACTTGCGCGCGCTGGGTCGTTACGAGATGGGGCCGGCGACGCTGAAGCTCGACTGGGCGCTCGCCGGCCCGATCCCGTGGTTGGCGCCGCAGGCGCGCGAAGCCGGCACCGTCCACGTTGGGGGCTCGGCGGCCGAAGTGCTGCGGGCCACGGCGCACGGTGGCGATGGTGGTGGCCGGGATGGTAGTGGCGGCCGTGGTGGCGATGACGACCGTGGCGGTGGTCTGCCCGCGCGCCCATTCATGCTGCTCGGCCAGCAGTCGCTCGCCGACCCCACGCGCGCCCCTGCTGGCAAGCACACGGCCTGGGCCTACACGCACGGCCCCCGCACCGTCGACTGGGCGGCCGAGCGCGAGCGCCACGCCGAGCGGATGGAGGCTCAGATCGAGCGCTTCGCGCCCGGCTTCCGCGAGCTGATCCTCGCCCGCCACATTCTCGGGCCGGCCGATTTGCAGGCGCGCAACGCGAACCTGGTGGGCGGCGACGTCGGCGGCGGCAGCTACGTGTTGCACCAGGTGATCTTCCGTCCCGTGCCCTCGCTCGCGCCCTACCGCACGCCCGTGGGGGGGCTGTACATCGGCAGCGCCGCGACGTTCCCAGGGGGCGCTGTTCACGGCGTGCCCGGTCATGCCGCCGCGCGACTCGCGCTCGCCGAGATGCGCGTAAGATCAGCGATGTTTAGCCTCCGGCCGACACGGGCAACTGCCAGATCATGACTAGCGCAACCGACCGAGTCCCCCGCCTCACGCTCCGCCCGGACGTCGAGATCCCCCAGCTCGGCTATGGCGTCTTCCAGGTGCCGCCGAAGGAGACCGAGGAGGTCGTCGCCCGCGCGCTGCAGGCCGGCTACCGCCACATCGACACGGCCGCGGCGTACGGGAACGAGGGCCCCGTCGGGCAGGCGATCCACGCCGCGGGGATCTCGCGCGAGGAGATCTTCGTGACGACGAAGTGCTTCAACGACGATCACGGTCACGACAAGGCCAAGCGCGCGTTCAAGGCCAGCCTCGAGCGGCTCGAGCTCGAACACATCGACCTGTATCTGATCCACTGGCCGGTGCCATCGCACGACCTGTACGTGGAGACGTGGCAGGCGTTCATCGAGCTGCAGGCCGAAGGGCTCGTGCGCGCGATCGGCGTCTCCAACTTCCAGCCCGCCCACCTCGAACGGATCGTCGCCGAGACCGGCGTCGTCCCCGCGATCAACCAGGTCGAGCTGCACCCCTACTTCCAGCAGGCCGGCCTGCGCCACGAGCACGACGAGCTCGGCATCGTGACCGAGGCGTGGAGCCCGCTCGGCCAGGGGTTGGAGCTCGAAGACCCCGCGATCGTGGAGATTGCGCAGGCCCACGGGAAGACTCCCGCCCAGGCGATCATTCGCTGGCACCTGCAGCTCGGCAACGTCGTGATCCCGAAGTCGGTCACGCCCGCGCGGATCGTCGAGAACTTCGACGTCTTCGACTTCGAGCTCTCGGGCGAGGAGCTGGAGAGAATCCGAGAGCTCGACGCCGGCAAGCGGATCGGGCCTGACCCGGATACGTTCGTGCGGCCGTAGCCGCGGTGGGGCTCGTCGCCTGTGGCGTGGTACCCTACGTAGGGTAATGCCTAAGACATCTGTATATCTCAGTCCCGCAGATGCTGAGCAGCTGCGTCGGGCCGCCGCGCGTACAGGTCGCTCCCAGGCAGATTTGATCCGCGATGGCGTACGACGCGTGACCTCTGAGGAGCAGAGGGGGGAGCGAGCCTTCCGGAGCATGGGCATCGGACATGGTGGGGGGGCGCCCTATCGAGGTTGGGATGCCGATGATCTCCATCGCTCGGTGACGGGCCGCGGGTGACAGCCGGGGCATGACCGCCTTGATTGTCGACGCGGGCGCGCTATACGCGCAAGCCGACGCCGATGAGCCGGAGCACAGGGCGGTTTCGGAGGTGCTGCGTGCGGAGCGCGGCACGCTGGTTACCTCCCAGGTGGTTTGCGCCGAGGCCGACTATCTGATCTTGCGCCGTCTTGGCGTGGATGCCGAGTTGCGGTTTCTCGAGGACCTGGCTGAAGGAACCTACATCACGGATGCGCTTGCGCTTCCCGACTTGGCGATCGCGCGTGATGTAGTGGCCCGTTACCGTGATCTGGAGCTGGGCTTGGCCGACGCTTCCCTTGTAGTTCTCGCCAACCGCTGGGCGACGCGGCGTATCCTCACCCTCGACGAACGAGCGTTCCGCGCGGTTGAACCACTTCAGGGCGGCTCCTTCACGGTGCTGCCCGCGGATTCCGAGTGAGCGTCCACACGGGCACGGGCTCGTCGCGCCCGCGCACCTCGAGCTCGCCGACGAGCACGAGGTCGTCCGGTCGATCGTGCAGGCGCTCGCGCGTCGATTGCGCGCAGAACAGCATGTGCCCCGAGCCCTTCGTCATCCCCTCCAGTCGCGAGGCGGTGTTCGTCGTGTCGCCGATCGTCGTGTACTCGACGCGCTGCTCGGAGCCGACGTTGCCGGCCATCACCGGGCCGCTGTTCAGCCCCACCCCCATCGCAAAGCCGCTCGCGTGGCCCTGCTCGGCCAGCCACGCGTTGAAGTGCTCCAGGCGCGGCCCGATCATCTCGCGCGCTGCCCGCAGCGCCCGGTCGGCGTGGTCGTCCTGCTGCAGCGGCGCGCCGAACGCGGCCATGATCCCGTCGCCCATGTAGGAGATCAGCGTTCCCCCGGCGGCGAGGATCGCCTCGGTCATCTCGTTCAGGTAGTAGTTGACGACCGCGATCACGTGCTCGGGCGTCTGGCTCTCGGAGAAGCTCGTGAACCCGCGCAGGTCGCTGAACAGGATCGTGCAGTCGCGCTGCACTCCCCCGAGGCGCAGGTCCTCGCCGGTGCTCGCGACGACCTGGTCGACGACGTCGGCGGGGACGAAGCGCGCGAACATGTCGCGGACGTGCTGGCGCTCGATCGTCGTGACCATGTACAGGACCGCGATTGTTCCCAGCGTGCCGAGAACGAGGGCGAGCAGGGGGTAGACGTAGTCGACGATCAGGCCGCTGTTGAAGGCGACCTGGACGGCGATCGTGAAGACGGCGGCGAGCGCGAGCGAGGACAGCAGCGCGCGGCGCGGGCGGACCTGGAGGCTGCCGAGCGGGACGATCGAGCCGAGGAGGACGATCAGGATCAGGTTCAGCCAGCCGGGTGCGTTTCTGAGGGGGATGCCTTGGAGGAGGGTGTTCGTAGCGTTCGCCCAGATTTCGGGGCCCGGCATACCTTCGCTGGTTGAAGTGGCATGCACGTCTTGGAGGATTGGGGCCGTCGCTCCGACAACAACGATCTTGCCGCGAACGGCGCTCGATGGGAACTGGTTGAGAAGCACAGCGGAGTAGGGGATCGACCTGATCGTTTCCGATGGACCCACAAAATCAATCGGCAAGGTGCCATTTTCAAAACGGGACGGCGAGATTGGCCGGCCAGTCGCGATTTCAGTAGCGACCACAGCGAAGCTATGTAGATCGTTGTAGGAGTACTGGAAGCGGCGGATTGCGCCGTCGGTGTCTCTCGGAAACCCGGCATAGGCGGCCCTAGCACCCACTTTTGGAAGGTATCCGCCAAGAATTTCGGTACGTCCACCCGGTTCGACTTCGACGGTGTCAAGCACAGCTTTGCCTTGTGTTCTTGCGACGGCTTCCAAGAGAGCTTCCGATTCCTCTTCGCTGCCTGACGGGTGTGAGAATTCAAGATCGACAGCGATCACCTTTGCTCCAGCCTCGCGTAGGTTGTCGATGACCTTGGCGTCATAGCGACGTGGAAAGGGGAACTCCGAGACCATCTGTCGGTTCCTCAGTTCGGCAAGGGTCGTGGGATCGATCGCCACCAGCTCGATATCCGACGGCGGCTTCTGCGTCCCCCGAACAGAGAACCGCGCGTCGATCGTCTGCAGTTCGCTGCGCCGCAACAGGTGCGTCGCGTAGGCGCCCACGCCGATCAACGCGGCCAGCGCCGCGACCGCGATCAGCAGCTCCCGCTTGCGCCGACGCCCCCTCGCGCGACCCATCTCAGGCCTCTCCTGCAAGAATCCCCGCCGGCACCGGGACGATGCTAAACGTACTCACCGATTCGAAGCCGTCACGCCGCGCCCACGGGCGAGGTCTGGCCCTGCCGCTCGCGCTTGCGTTGCTCGTGTTCGCGGTGTTGCTGGCGGTGCCCGCATCGTCCGGGGCGGCCCCGCCGCTCGGCTCGCTCACGCAGCTGGCCAGCCCGTTCAACTGCGTCGGCGAAGCGGGCTACCACGAAGAAGTGATCGGCTGTGGGACATTGCTGCCGGCGGAAGCGCTCAACAGAACCTACGAAGCGCAGGTCAGTCCCGACGGTAAGAACGTCTACTCGGTCGCGGTCCTCGGGGCGCTCGTCGAGTACTCACGCGACGCGACCACTGGAGCCCTCACACCGATCGGCTGCGTGACCTCCGCCAGCGAACCTTGCGCATCGTCGAACGTGACTCTCAACGCGCCCGGAATGGCCAACCCGGCGGCGATCGCGCTCAGCCCGGACGGCAAGAACGCTTATGTGGTCACCAAGGGCGGCAATGCGATCGTCGAGCTCAGCCGCAACGCGGAAACGGGACTGCTCACCGAGATCGGCTGCATCGACGAAGCAAGCACCGCATGTGGTTCGCACGAAGCCAGAGGGATCGCCAACCCATATGACGTCACGGTCAGCCCCGACGGCGAAAACGTCTACGTCACGAGCTTCGAAAAGGAGGCGGTCGCGGAGCTCTCGCGCGATCCCGCGACGGGTCTCTTGACGCAACTGGCCCTCCCCAACAACTGCATCAGCAGCCTCACGATCGAAACAACCGGTTGCGGCGTCGGAAACGCGCCCGGGCTCGAACACGTGATCGGGCTGGTCGTTACCCCCAATGGGAAAGATCTCTACACGGCGGCCGGGGGGACCGAAGGAAAAGGCGCGATTGCGGCTTTCGAACGGAAACCCGGGGGCGCCCTCGAGCAGCTGGGAGGTGGGCAGGGCTGCATCAGCACCTCGAACCGAGAATGCGCCGCCGCCGCGGCGATCGACGGCCCGGAAGATCTCATCGTCAGCCCGGACGGTCGCAACGTGTACGTGAGCTCGAACCAGAACAACGCGGTGCTCGAGCTCCAGCACGAACCCTCCGGGGCGCTCGCCGAGCTTCCCCCGCCGAACAGATGCATCATGACCCCCACCGAAAAAGTGCCCGCGGAAGCGGGCTGCAGCGAAACGAAGGGTCTCGCTGAACCGCTGGGCGTGGCGATCAGCCCCGGCGGCGAAAGCGTGTACGCGAGCAGCTCCCTCGAAGATGACGAGGCGGTCTTCACCCGCAACGCCGATACCGGTGCCCTCACGTCACTTCCCGCGCCCTACGAATGCGCGGGGAAAGTTGAAAGAAGCACGTGCGGCCTCACCGACATCGAGGGGATCGCGGAAGCCAGGCGCACGACGGTCAGCCCCGACGGCAGGAACCTGTACGTGGCGGGGCAGAACGACCACGCGATCGTCGAGCTGGCGCGCGCCGTGCCCGAACCGGAACCGGCTCCCAAATCCGAAGAAGCGCCCAAAACGCCGCTCACCGCCACGGTCCAACCCGTCGCTATGCCGCTCGCCGTCCCGCCGCCGGTGCTCGGCAAGACCGGCAACGTCGCGCCGGTTTCCGGCGGTGTCTCGCTGAGAGCTCCGGGGGCGAGCAAATTCGCGCCGCTGTCCACGCTCGTGCAGATCCCGTTCGGGACGGTGATCGATGCGACGAGGGGTCGGGTCAGCGTCACCGTGACGCTCCCGAACGGGAAGACGCAGACAGGAGAGTTCTTCTCCGGCGAGTTCGTCCTGCGGCAGGGCGCGAACGGGCTTGTGATCGCGGAACTGACAGGGGGCAACTTCTCCGTCTGCCCGACCAAGCGCGAGCGCGCCCACATCGCCGGCAGTGTCGCGTCCTCCCTCCGGTTCGTGGGCGCCGGTCTACCTGGGTTCATGAGCGCTGGTCTACCCGGGTCAGTGAGCGCCGGGTCTCCCTCGGCAAGCGCGGCTGCCGCATCCGGCAGCCACGTCGTGCGCAAGCTGTGGGCCAACGCCCACGGCAAATTCTCGACCAAGGGCAACTACGCCGCGGGCGCCGTGCAGGGCACCGAATGGCTGACTGAGGACCGCTGCGACGGCACCTACATCAAGGTCACGCGCGACAGGGTCGCCGTCACGAACCTCGTCAACCACCGCCACGTCGAGGTGGCCTCGGGGCGCCACTACCTGGCGAAGGCGCCCCGAGGCTGATCCCGGCGCTGCTTATTCCGAGAGTGGCTTTTCAGCTTCCGACCCGGTCGTCTGCCCTTCGCCGGGCAGGGAGGAGTTGCCCGGCGCTTCGACCGTCAGCGCGGCCGCCGGCGCCGGGGTCACCTGGATCGTGAACGGCTGGCTGACCGCGCGTCCGTTGTCGGGGCCGCCGGGGATGTCGATCCGGTAGACCTTCGTTCCCGGCACGTAGACCTGGTGGACGATCGAGTACGTCGAGCCCGGCAGCACGTAGCCGCGCTGCACGACGTGGAAGCCGTTCCCCGACGCGTTCTCGCGCTCGAGGTAGATCACGTGCCCGGAGTGGTCCGGCGCGACCGTGCCCGAGAACGTGACCGCCTGCCCGGCCGGCAGAGTGGTCGGCGAGGCTGCGGCGGTGAGCACGTCGCGCACGCCCTCGTAGAGCACCGCGGACTTCTGCCCGTCGGCCTTGACGCGGTAGAGCGTGCTGTTGACCGGCGCCTGCGCCGGGAAGCTGTACGCGCCGCCCGCCCCAGTGCTGACCTCGGCGATCGGGGCGAAGCCCTGCTGGTGGACGGTCCGCCCGAGCAGCGTCACCGCCTGTGGCGTGGTGGCGCCCGCGAGCACGCCCGAGATCGTGACCGACTGCCCGTAGGTGATCGGGTCGGCCGAGGAGTCGATCGTCAGGCTCGGATTCTGCGCCTGGGAGATCTCGTACTCGAGTTCGTTCGACGGGCTCGGCACGTTGAGCCTGTCGCTGCGCACGAGCACGCGGATGCTCGCGTCGCCGGGGACGCGAAAGATGTGCGGGATCGAGAAGGTCCCGCCGGCTTCCACGCTGCCGACGCCGATCCGATGCCATTCCTCGCCGGTCGCGGCGTTCTCCCGCTGCAGGATCACGCGCGCGCCGACGTCGGCCGTCGAGGGGCTGATCGTGCCGGTGAACGTCTCCCGGTTCGGGGCGCCCGTTTCGATCACACCGCCTTCGGCCACGTTTGTCAGGGGGTTGAGCGTCACCTGCAGGGCGACCCTGAGCCGCTTGCTCTGACTTCGGGCGCCGTCGGAGCGCACGTAGAAGCTCGTGTTTGTGTTCTCGGCGGGGCTCGTGAGGCTGTAGGCGCCGCTCGCTTCCGTCGTCGTGCTCCCCACGGGGATGAAACCGGCGGTGCCGGCGGAGTGGGCGTACAGCTCGACCGGCTGGCCGCCCGCGGTACCAGGGGCACCACATTGCAGGCGCCCCTTGATCGTGGCCGTCTCGCCCGCGGTGATCTGCCGTTCCGCGATGCTTTCGATGTTGACTCGGCAGCGCCCGCGCGGGCTCGGATGCTTGTGAGCCGGCCTGTTGCGTGGGGGCCCGTTGCCTTCCGGCCCGTTGCCTTCCGGCCTGTTGTGTGCCGGTCCGTTGCCGGTCGGTCTGTGAGCGGAGGCGATAGCCGGAGCTGCCGCCAGCAGTGAGGTCGCGGCGAGCAGAGCCGGACCGAGCTTACGAAGACGCATTGTGCGTTCCTCCCGTTTGAGTGTCGTTGGGGTTTTCGTGCACATCTACGTCTGTGACTTACGGTGCGCTCTCGAGGTTGGTCGGTTGTGCTTCTTCTTTGGCTTCCTTGGCTTTTCTCGCCTTGGCTTCCCGGGCTTCTTTGGCTTCTTTGGCTTGCTCGGCTTCTTTGGCTTCCCCGGCTTTCTTCGCTTCCTCGATTTCCCCGGCTTCTTTCGCTTCCGCCGCTTCCTTCTTTTCCCGGGCTTCTTTGGCTTCTCTTGCCTTCTTCGCTTTGGCTTCCTTCGCTTCCCTGACTTCTCTCGCTTCCTTCGTTTCTTTGGCTTCGCTGCTTTCCTCGAGAGAGGTTCCAGGCTGGCCGGCCGCGCCCGAGATCGGAGCGGGGTGAGCTTTGCGACGCGGGGTACGCGCCGGCGCCGGCGCAACGATCGGTTGGGGAGCGAGCGCGACGGGAGGCCGTTTCGATTTGAGCGCTTTACGCCGGGCGCGCCGGCGTGCCAGGCGCTCGCGGCGCAGCAACGCCCTGCGCCGGAGGAGCGCGCGCCGGCGCAGGAGGGCATGGCGGCGTAAGAGCGTTGCGCGGCGCTTTGCGCGGGCGGTCGAAGTGCTCACCGGAGCGCCTCCCGCGCCGCCTCGATCCTGTTCGGTGCCGCTCGCCGCCGGTTGGCCCGGGCTGCCGGGCGTTGCCGCGCTCGGCGCGAGCGGGCCGGTGCTCGGGAGCAGCGCGTCCGCGCTGCCGAGGCCCGACGGTTCGGTCAGCGACATCGGGCTCGTGGAGGCAGCGGGGCCGGTGTCGCCGGCGAGCGCGAGCGAGGCAGGGGAGCCCGCGCTGGGCGAGCCGGTGCCGGTTGTGTCCGTCGCCGCCGCGATCCTCGATCCGGATGCATCGGCGGAGGTCGGCTCCAGGTGGGCGGCGTGGTGCGGGTTCGCCTGGGCCGCGTGGCTGTGAACGGTCACCGCGGAGGCCGTGGCGAGCACGACCATTGCCCCGCCGACGGCGAGCTTCGTGACGAGGCCGCCGCCGAGCAGCGCGCCCGCACCGGTGCCGCCTCCCGCACCGGCGCTAGCGCCCACCCCGACGCTTGTTCCCGCTCCTGCGCCGACCGCAGTGGTCGTCGCGGCCGTTCCCGATGCGGCAAGCCCGCTGCCGCCCGCAGCCGTCGCGGCCGTGTGCGCCACAGTCCCGTGCCCGAGGATCGCCGCCACCAGCCCGGCGCTGGGCGCGACCGGGAGCACGAGCGCGAGCGACTGGCGCTGGCCGGCGAGCGCGAGCTGGAAGTCGCGGCAGCCCACGCACAGTCGCAGGTGCCGGCGCAACGGCCCGCGCCGCAGTTCGCCGCCGCGCGCCACGGAGAGTTGTTCGCGGATCTCCAGGCAGGGCGTGCCGAGAGCATCACGGTCGGCGAGCAGCGAACTGCGCGCCTGGTAGATCAGCGCCTTGACTTTGCTCACCTCGCACCCCACGACCGAGGCGATCGCCGCATGGGGGAGATCGTCGAGCTCGGCCAGCAAGAGCGCCGAGCGCTGGTCCTCGGGCAGCCGGCCGATGCCGGCGACGAGCTCGCGCAGGTCCTCGCGGCGGTGGACCTCCTCCGAGAGCTCCGCAAGCGCCGGCGCGCGCGCCTCGACATCTTCCAGTGATTCGGTCCCCCCCCCGCCGCCTGCGCGCGGCGATCGCGGTGAGGCAGCAGTTGCGCGCGATCGCGTACAGCCACGGGCGCAGCTCGCGCGGCGCGGTGCCGCTGCGGAGTGCGGCGTGGGCTTTGACGAAGGTCTGCTGCAGCGCGTCCTCGCCTTCGTCTCGGTTGCAGAGCATGTGCCGGCAGTAGGACAGCAGCCGCGTGTGGTGGCGCTTGAAGATCTCCTCGAACGCGCACTCATCGCCTGACTGCAGGCGCCGCACGAGCGCCGCGTCGTCGTTGCGGAGTCGCATCGGGGGGGCATATACCCGCATCACCCATGAAACCCTCCGCAGGTTGGCTAGTTGCGGGCTTGACCGGACGGTTCGTCCCCGCGCGCCGGCGACTGGTTCCCGGACCCTTTCTAGATATAGAACGGATGTCCATATTTCTTAGAACCCTTGATCCGTTGCGGCGGTGTCGTCCGAAAGGGACCACATGCAACTGCCCGAAAAGGGAATCCTGAGCGAGAGGCCGCGTCCCTTGCGGTGCGTGTCCAGCGGGTATCTGGCCGACGGCTGTTCCTGCTCCGCGCGCGTGCCCGCAGCCGTCGCGACCGCCGCGTGGCGTCGAGAGCTCGAGCGCGGGCGTCCTTACGACGGGTTCTTCCACTTTGTCTGGCGCGGCGGCGTGTGGCTTGCCTACGGTCTGCCCGGCGGCCAGGTCCGTGGCGTCTACTGCCCGACGCATCGCTGCGAGCGCGAGCAGAGGCTCGGATACGATCCCAGGCTTGCCCTCGCCGTCTGAACAGCCGCCGCGCGTTCCCGAGCGCCCGACGCTCGACGGCCTGGAGCGCAAGTGGGGCGCGGCCTGGGAGCGCGAGGGCACCTACCGCTTCGACCGCACGGCCCCGCGCGAGCGCGTGTACGCGATCGACACGCCGCCGCCGACCGTCTCAGGATCGCTGCACGTCGGCCACGTCTTCTCCTACACGCACACCGACGCGATCGCCCGCTACCGGCGGATGCGCGGCCGCGAGGTCTTCTACCCGATGGGCTGGGACGACAACGGGCTGCCGACGGAGCGGCGCGTGCAGAACCACTACGGGGTGCGCTGCGACCCGTCGGTCCTGTATGACCCCGACTTCCAGCCGCCCGAGGAAGCCGATGCCAAGGAGCCCGTTTCGATCTCGCGGCCGAACTTCGTCGAGCTGTGCCTGCGCCTGACCGAGAGCGACGAGCAGGCCTTCGAGTCGTTGTGGCGCACGCTCGGGCTGTCGGTCGACTGGTCGATGACCTACACCACGATCGGCAAGCTCGCCCAGCGGATCTCCCAGCGCTCGTTCCTCGGGCTGCTCGCGCGCGGAGGCGCCTACCAGACCGAGGCGCCGACGCTGTGGGACGTCGACTTCCAGACCGCGGTCGCCCAGGCCGAGCTCGAGGACCGCGAGCGTCCCGGCGCCATGCACCGCGTGCGCTTCGGCGGCGAGGGCGCCGGTGAGGCCCTGATCGAGACGACGCGCCCGGAGCTGATCCCCGCCTGCGTGGCGCTGCTCGCACACCCCGACGACACCCGTCAGCGCGGGCTCGTCGGCAGGGAGGTGCTGACGCCGCTGTTCGGCACGCGCGTGCCCGTGCTGACGCATCCGCTGGTCGAGCCCGACAAGGGGACGGGGCTGGTGATGGTCTGCACGTTCGGCGACCTCACGGACGTCGTCTGGTGGCGCGAGCTGGGGTTGCCCGTGCGCTCGGTGCTCGCGCCCGACGGCCGGCTGGCGGAGGTGCCATGGGGCGAGCGGGGGTGGGAGAGCGAGGATCTCGAGGGCGCCCGCACGAGCTACGCCGAGCTGCAGGGCCGCACGATCAACCAAGCCCGCAAGCGGATCGTCGAGCTGCTCGAGCAGGCGGGCGATCTGATCGGCGAGCCGACGCAGGTGACGCGAGCGGTGAAGTTCTTCGAGAAGGGCGAGCGCCCGGTCGAGATCGTGACGAGCCGGCAGTGGTTCATCCGCACGCTCGACCACCGCGAGGCGCTGCTGGCGCGCGCGCGCGAGCTCAGATGGCACCCGCCGTACATGCGGGCGCGCCTGGAGGACTGGGTGAACGGGCTCAACGGAGACTGGTGCGTGAGCCGCCAGCGCTTCTTCGGGGTGCCGTTCCCGATCTGGTATCCGCTCGACGACAGCGGTGCGATCCGGTACGACAGTCCTATACACGCGCGCGAGGAGCAGTTGCCGGTCGACCCTTCGACCGACGTGCCGGAGGGATACGCGGCCGAGCAGCGCGGGCAGCCGGGCGGCTTCGTCGGCGATCCGGACGTGATGGACACGTGGGCGACCTCTTCGCTGACCCCGCAGATCGCTGGGCGGGCCGGCGAGGACGAGGAGCTGTTCAGAAAGGTCTTCCCGATGGACCTGCGACCCCAGGCGCACGACATCATCAGGACGTGGCTGTTCTCGACGGTGCTGCGCGCGGAGCTCGACTACGACACGCTGCCGTGGAGCGACGTCGCGATCTCCGGCTGGGTGCTCGACCCGGACCGCAAGAAGATGTCGAAGTCGAAGGGCAACGTCGTCACGCCGATGCATCTGCTCGAAGAGCACGGCGCCGACGCGGTGCGCTATTGGGCCGCGAGCGGGCGGCCGGGGACGGACACCGCGTTCGACCCCCAGCAGATGAAGGTCGGCCGCCGCCTCGCGGTGAAGCTCTTGAACGCCTCGAAGTTCGCGCTCGCCGATCTCCCGGAATCGGATCCCGCCCACCCCGAGCTGACGCACCCGCTCGACCGCGCGGTGATCGCCCGGCTCGCGGGCATCGTGGAGGACGCGACGGCCAGCTTCGAGGGCTATGACTACGCGCGCGCGCTGGAGCGCACGGAGACGTTCTTCTGGTGGTTCTGCGACTACTACCTCGAGCTCGTCAAGGGCCGGCGCTACGACGCCGACCCCGCGGTCAGCGCCTCGGTCAGCCGCGCGCTGCGGCTGGCGATGTCTGTCTTCCAGCGCCTGCTCGCGCCGTTTCTGCCGTTCGTATGCGAGGAGGTCTGGTCGTGGTGGCAGGAGGGCTCGGTGCACCGCGCGCGGTGGCCCGAGGCAGCGGAGTTGGGCGCCGCCGCCGGCGGGACCGAGCCTGGCGCGAACGCCGACGCTGGCGATTCCGGCGCGGACGGTGGCGCAGGCGGCAACCCCGCGCGCGAGGCGGTCGCGCTCGATGTGACGGCCGACGTGCTGCGCGAGGTGCGCAAGGCGAAGTCCCAGGCGCAGGTCAAGATGCGCGCGCCGGTCGCGCGCGTGACCGTCCACGACACGCGCGAGCGCCTGGCCGCGCTGGAGCTCGGCGCCGAGGATCTACGCGAGGCGGGCTCGATCGAGCTGATCGAGATGCTGGAGGCCGACGAGCTCGCGGTCGCGGTCGAGCTGGCGGAGCAGAGCGTGGAGTAGCACGGGCGGGCATCCGGGCGGAGGATGGGCGGCGATCGGCGCGAACGCCATTTCTCCCGCGTCGTCATATGAGATGATCCGCGAATGCGCCCACACAAACACCTCCTCGCGAGCCTTGCGCTCGCCGCCGCGATCCTCGCCATCGGTGCGATCGCCGCCTTCGCAGCATCGCCCCTGAAGATCACCAACTGCAACAGCGCGAGCAGCCGACCGAAGTCGGTGACGCTGACCTGCGGCGACGGGAACACGGTCCTGAAAGGCCTCAAATGGTCGAGCTTCGGCGGCGCCACGGCGCAGGCGAAGGGCACGTTCACGATCAACCTCTGCGAACCGAACTGCGCCGAAGGCAAGAACGCGAGCTTCCCCGTGACCGTCAAGGCGTCAAGCCCGCGCAGCTGCAAGCACGGACTGCGTGTCTACAACAAGCTGACGCTGGCGTTCAAGGGCAAGAGCCCGAAAACCGAGGGCAACCTGACCCGCTGGACGCTGGGCTGCCCCACGTAACCGGCCGGATGACGCGCACCCTCATAGGCGAGCTCTCCGCGCACGTCGGCGAGCAGGTGAGCATCCGCGGCTGGGTGCAGGTCGTGCGCGACCAGAAGCGCATGCAGTTCCTTGTGATTCGCGACGAAACGGGCCAGGCGCAGGCGGTGCTTCCCAAGGAGGATCAGCCGAGCGAGCTCAACGAGGCGATCTCGGGTCTCGCCGCTGAGTCCGCGGTCACCGTCACGGGCACGGTCGTCGCCGACGAGCGCGTGAAGCTCGGCGGCCTGGAGCTGCAGCTCGACGGGCTGAGCGTCGATTCCCCCGCCGAACCGGAGCTGCCGATCGCCGCCGACTCCGCGCTGGACAAGCGGATCGACTGGCGCTACCTCGACCTGCGCCGCCCCGACCGGCGGCTGATCTTCGAGGTGCAGACCACGGTCGAGCACGCGATGCGCGAGCTCTGGCGCCGCGAGGGATTCATCGAGATCCACACGCCGAAGCTGATGGGCTCGGCCAGCGAGTCCGGGGCGGAGCTGTTCAAGGTCGAGTACTTCGAGCGGATGGCCTACCTCGCGCAGTCGCCCCAGTTCTACAAGCAGATGGCGATGGCGGCCGGGTTCGGGAAGGTGTTCGAGATCGGGCCCGTGTTCCGCGCGAACCCGTCCTTCACCTCGCGCCACGACACCGAGTTCACCTCCGTCGACGTCGAGCTCTCGTGGATCGACTCGCACGAGGATGTGATGGCGTTCGAGGAGTCCTGGCTCGCGCACGTGTTGGGCGTCGTCAAGGAGCAGCACGGCGAGCAGATCGAAGCGACGTTCGGCGTCGAGGTCGTCGCGCCGGCGCTGCCGTTCCCCCGCGTGACGCTCGAGCAGGCCAAGGAGATGCTGCGCGGGTCCGGCCACGAGTCCGTTCCCGGGCCCGGACATGATTTGGATCCCCCTTCGGAGCGTGCTTTGAGCGCGCTCGTCAAGGAGCGCCACGGGCACGAGTTCGCGTTCGTGACCGACTACCCCACGACCGTGCGCCCCTTCTACCACATGCGCCACCCCGACGATCAGAGTCTGACCCGCAGTTTCGACCTGCTCTGGCGCGGGATCGAGCTGACGACCGGCGCCCAGCGCGAGCACCGCTACGAGCAACTCCTTTCGCAAGCGGCCGACAAGGGCGTCGAGACCGAGTCGATCCAGTACTACCTCGACTTCTTCCGCTTCGGCGCTCCTCCGCATGGTGGGTTTGGGTTCGGGCTGACGCGTCTGCTGATGCAGCTGCTCGGGCAGGACAGCGTCCGCGAGGTCACTTTCCTCTACCGCGGACCAAATAGGTTAGAGCCCTAGGACGGACGCCTGATGGTGCGGATATTTCGCCCGCTAATGCGAAAAATTCGAGGGTTCGACTATTTGAGCTGGAAAGTGGTAGCTTGAATGTCGCCGTGGTGATGCACCACGGCGCATGCGCCATCTTCTCTCCTCCTCCACACGCGCCTTGCGGGCGCACAACGCGCTTCTCGTCCTAGCTGCGCTCGCTCTGCTCACGGCGCTCTTGCTTTCCACCGCCGTCGCGCTGGGAGCGGCGACGAAGGCCAAGTCAAAGCCGAAGCCGGCCCGGCCGCCGGTCACGACGCTCGGCACGCTCGTGCAGCTGCCCGGCGCGAAGGGCTGCCTGGTCGATCGCTCCGCGGCTCGCGCCGGCTGCAAGTCCGTGCGCGCGCTGCGCGGGGCCGCGCCGTTCCTTGGCTCGGAGGCGATCGCGATCAGCCCGGACGGGCGCAACGTTTACGTCGCCTCCTCGAACAGCAACGCGATCGCGGTCTTCAAGCGCGACGCGCGCAACGGCGAGCTGACCCAGCCCGCGGGCGTCGCGGGCTGTATCTCCGCGAACGGCGCCGGCGGCTGTGCGACGGCGGTCGGCCTGGAAGGTCCCAACTCGGTCGCGGTCAGCCCCGACGGGCGCAATGTCTACGCGACCTCGTTGGGCAGCAACACGATCGCCGTGTTCGCGCGCAACCCCGCCACGGGCACGCTCACCCAGGCGAGCGGCGGCGCCGGCTGCATCGCCAACGTCGCGACCACGGGCTGCACGACCGGCCGCGCGCTCGACGGACCGGACGTCGTCGTCGCGAGCCCCGACGGGCGCAACGTCTACGCCGGCGCGTTCAAGGGCAGCTCGATCGCGGTCTTCACGCGCGATCCCTCCACCGGCGCGCTCGCCCAGCCGGCCGGCGCAAGCGGCTGCGTCGCCGAGGCCCCGATCGCCGGGACCCCCACCGCCGGGTGCGCGGCCGGCGTTGCGCTGGGGTCTCCGGAGGGCCTCGCGATCAGCCCGGATGGGAACAATGTCTACGCCGCGGCCGCGCTCAGCAACGCGCTCGACGTGTTCAGCCGCAACTCCTCGACCGGCGCGCTCACTCAAGGTGTCGGTGGCGCCGGTTGCCTCGTCGAGGTTCCGCTCACAGGCTGCACGACCGGCAGGGAGCTCGGCGGCGCCGACGCCGTCGCGGTCAGCCCCGACGGCGCGGACGTCTACGTGACCTCGGTGCTGAGCAACAGCGTCACCGCGTTCGCGCGCGTGTCGTCCACCGGCCAGCTCACCCAGCTCGGCGGCACCTCCGCCTGCGTGCTCTACGTGCTCGCGGTCGGCTGCTCGCTCGGGCAGGCGCTCGACGCGCCCGAGGGGCTCGCGGTCTCCCCCGACGGCGCGAACGTCTACGCGACCTCCTTCGTCTCGGGCGCGATCGACGTGCTCGACCGGGCCGCCGAATCGGGCGCGCTGACGCAGAAGCCACGGCGTCCTGGCTGCCTGGCCGCGGGCCCGCCGCAGATCTGCGCGCGCGGCCGCGGGCTGCTCGGCGCTAGCTCGATCGCCGTCAGCCCCGACGGCAAGTACGTCTACTCGGCGGCGTTCGCGTCCAGCGCGGTCGGCGTCTTCAGACGGGTCACTAAGTCTAAGTCGCGCGAATAGCGCTGGGTTCAAAAAGGAGCGGTATGGGTAGATCGGGCGGCAATTCAGGACAGGACAACGAGGACGCGCCGGGCGGCGAAGGCGCGGGGGGTGGCATCGCCACGTTGGACGGCTACACAGCGCGGGATGGCATCACAGCACAGGAAAACATCGCCGCGCAGGGCGGCATCACGGCGCAGGACACCGAGGTAGACGGCGACGGGATCACGCGCGGCGACCTGCTGAAGACGGCGGCCGTCGCCGCCCCCGGGATACTGCTCGGCGGACGCGCCGCCTCCGCGGTCGCGGCCACGAAGCCCCGCGCGGCGCCGCCGGCCGGGGAGGTCGCGGGCATGAACGTGCTGCTGTTCCTGACCGACCAGCAGCGCGCGGTTCAGCACTTCCCGCCCGGCTGGTCGGCGCGCAACCTGCCCGGGGTGACGCGCCTGCAGGAACATGGTTTGACGTTCGAGAACGCGTTCACGAACGCGTGCATGTGCTCGCCGGCGCGCTCGACGCTGATGTCCGGCTACTTCCCCGCCCAGCACGGCGTGAAGTACACGCTCGAGACGAACATGCCCTACCCCGAATACCCGCAGGTCGAACTCGCGCTCAGCTTCAAGAATCCCGCGACGGTCGTCGCGGCAGCGGGCTACACCCCCGTGTACAAGGGCAAGTTCCATTGCAACAAGCCGGAAAACGGCACGAGCTGGACCCCGAAAGACGTCAACAAGTACGGCTTCACCCGCTGGGATCCGCCGGACGCCGGCGCGAACCAGACGATCCCCGAGGAGGGCGGCGGCAACTACGACAACGACGGGCGCTTCATGACCTCGCAGGGGACCCCGGAAGCGGGCACCGAAGGGGCGCTCCAATACCTCGGCTCAAACGCCGCCAAGGAGCAGCCGTTCTTCATGGTCGTCTCGCTCGTCAACCCCCACGACGTCCTGTTCTACCCAAAGACCTACACCGAAGGTGGCTACGACGACTCGTGGCTCGAGGGCGAGATCGATCCGCCGGCCACGGCGAACGAAGACCTCTCGACCAAGCCCGCCGTGCAGGAGCAGTTCCTGCGCCTGTTCAACGCATCCGGGCCGATCCCGACGCGGCAGATGAAGCGCAACTACCTGAACTTCTACGGCAACCTGATGAAGTCCTCGGACGCCTATCTCGTCAAGCTGCTCGACTCGCTCGCTGCCACCGGCCTGCTCGAGAACACGCTCGTGATCGCGACGGCAGACCACGGCGAGATGGGCACCGCGCACGGAGGATTGCGCCAGAAGAACTTCAACTTCTACGAGGAGTCGGCGCGGGTGCCGCTCGTCTACTCCAACCCGCGCCTGTTCCCCCGCCCCCGCACGAGCGACGCGCTCGTCTCTCACGTCGACTTCCTGCCGACGCTCGCCAGTCTCGTCGGCGCCCCGGCCTCCGCGCGATCGGAATGGCAGGGGATCGACTACTCCGATCAGATCCTCGCCGCCGCGCCGGGTTCGCCCCAGGACTACACGGTCTTCACGTACGACGACTGGCAGTCCGGGCAAGCGAAGGGTCCCTACCCCGAGCCGCCCAACCACGTCGTCGGCATCCGCGAGGAGCGCTACAAGCTCGCCCGCTACTACGACGCCGCCGGCAAGGTGCCGGACCAGTGGGAGATGTACGACCTCAAGGCCGATCCGCTGGAGCGCACGAACCTCGCGTACAAGGGTCACAAGCGCACGGCCACGCAGGAGCGGGAATACCGGCGGTTGCGGAAGAAGCTCGCGAAGGTCGAACAGACGCGGCTGCAGCCGCTGGGGTGAGCGGCGGTCAGGGCCCGAGCAGCGCCGCCGGTAAGACTGCGATCCCATCCGGCCGGCGGTAGGCGTACGGTCCGGTTGTGATCACGACCGCGTCGAGCAGGTCGTCACCGATCTGCTGCGCGAGCCAGCGGAGGTGGCGCAAGTCGCGATCGTCGGGCTCGGTCGCGAGCTTTGCCTCGATCGCGAGGATCCGGCCGTCGCGGCGCTCCACGATCAGGTCAACCTCGTGGTCGCCGTTGCGGGTCCTGAGGTGGCTGGCCCGCGCGCGCCGCCTGAGCGTAGACCCGGACGGAGAGCGTCACCAGTGACTCGAACAGGGCGCCGAGCAGCAGACCGTCGCGCAATGAGGGTGGTCCCACCGGTTCGGCGGAGAGCAGGGCGCCGACGCTCACTCCGAGCAGGCTGGCGGCGAGCGCGGGGTCCGCTAGATGATGCTTCGGGGGCATCGCGAGCCGCGAGATCCGGTTGCGGGTTGGCGCCCACGCGGGCAGCTCGTCGACGATGAACAGCCGTTGCAGGATCTCGCGGTAGGGCTGGGTCGTGCTCTTCGCGAGTGGCGGGGAACCCAGAGCCGAGTATCTCACGCGCATAGTCCTCCAGCCCGACCTTCGTCTGACCACCAATGGCTGGGCGCTCGCCGCTGAGCAATTGGCGCATGCTCACCGTCGGCGCCTCAATGCCACGCTCGGAGAGAGTCAGGGGGCGCATCCGCAACGTCAGGATGCGACCCGCGCCGGAGTGGGACCCGCGCTCGCTTGCCGAGCCGGCGAGCAGGTAGCTGCCCGGCGGCGCGCCGTCGTCGACCGCTCGCCGGATCACGTCCGCCTCGCGCTCATGGACACCTATGCTACCGATCGCCGTCTATATACGCTACCTATCGCCTAATCTCTGCGCTACCGTTAGCAGTCAGAGTAGCGGCGCGAAAGTGGGAACGACGGACGCGCGAAAGTGGAACTATGGGGAGTAGAGACGTCGGGCACCGCGCAGGACAAGTGCGCGGACTACGCCGGATCGACGCCGACGGCGACCCGCTCGCCCGGCGCATCACGCTGCAGGGAGGCCTCGTGTGCCTGCAGTTGCTCCGGCTGAAGCGTCGCCTCGAGGATCAGCACCGTCGCGCACAGCAGCGCCCAGGCCACGGCGATGAGCGCCCAGAGGCGCTCTTCGAGTCCCTTGTAGCCGGCGAACGAGTCGTGCAAGAAGAATGTGACGATCCCCACGAGAAGGAGCACGAGCGCGCCGCTCAGCGTCACTCGCCCGAGCCGGCTCGGCCAGGCGGAGCGGGCGAACGCGAAGCCCGTCAAAAGCAGCGAGGCCTTGATGCCGAGGCTCAGCCACGCGTGCGCGTAGTAGTGCCAGGAGGCCGCGCCCGCGTCATAACGTGAATCGCACGCCGTGCTGAGGATCGCGGAGCAGTCCATGCGCAGCGGTCCGACGAGGATCGCGCACAGGCCGGCGAGCACGAAGAACAACGGCATCGCCGGCGGCCACGGCCGCGTGCGCAGCGAGGGCACGACCGCGACCGCCAGCACGATCCACCCCAACCCCCAGATCGCCATGAAGATCGCGAAGATCCAGGGGTTCGCCGCGCCGATCCGGCCCAGTTCGCTGATGTACTGGCGAACCTGGGAGAAATGGGGTTCGAGCGCCCCGCCCACGAACCATCCTCCGACGAACACGACCTGCGCGAGGATCGCGGCCCACGCCAGCAGCAACGTCCGCCGGCGCGCCGCCTCGGGCAGCGGCGGCCATCCCGCGGGTCTGAACCAAAGCGCAATGTTGCGTAGCACGGTCAACCTCCGTCCGCGCGGAGCCTAGCAACCGAACGGTCGACCAGCACTTGGTCGGTGCTCACGCCGGTACTCGACGAGGCCGACCGGGTCGGCGTGCCATGTTGCCTGGAGACATCGACGGAGGTCAACCGTCGGTTCTATGAACGGCGGGGCTTCGAGCAGGCAGGGGAGGTCATCCTGAGGGGCGGCCCAGATACGTGGTGGTTGCGTAGGGATCCGAAGGGGATGGCTGTCAGGCGAGTTGGGGGATAGGGAAACAACAAGTGCATGAGGTACTGGCGCCAAAAACCGATATCTAAAGATCTCTAAAAAGTCTAAAAATGTCTAAACGAGCGGTAGGCCAGCCGCAGCGTCGCTGTCGGCGATCTCCGATCGGCGGCGTGCGACGCGGTCGAGGAGCCTTGCTCGTACCTCGTCGAGCTCGTGGAGATCCTCGGGTACCTCGTCGGTGTCTTCGGCCGGTGGCAGCTCGGCGCGGGGGTCGGACTGCCAGGTGGAGACGGCGATCGGCGCATAGACACGGTGCAGGGCGAGCTTGGCGACGGTCTCGTTGCGTTCGGTGCAGAGGATGATGCCCACGCTCTCCTGATCGTCACCGACCCTCAGTTGCTCGTCCACTGCGTTCAGATAGAAGTTCATCTTGCCCACGTACTCGGGTTGGAAAGCGCTGACCTTCAGCTCGATCACGACGAAGCGGCGGAGCGTGTGGTGAAAGAAGATCAGGTCCGGGAAGAACTCTTGATCGCCGACCAGCAACGAGCGCTGCCGGCCGTAGAACGCGAAGCCCGTGCCGAGCTCGATCAGGAAGTTCTGGATGTCGTCGATCAGGGCCTGTTCGAGGTGGCGCTCCCGGGCATCCTCGGTCAGCTCCAGGAAGTCGAAGACGTAGGGGTCCTTGGTCGCCTCGAGCACCGTTTGCGCGTCTGGAGGACCGAGCACCTCGGCGAAGTTCGACACGACGGCCCCCTGACGCTCGTGCAGCCGCAACTGGATCTGGGCCTGCAGTTGCCGAACCGGCCAGTGGTTTGCAACCGTCTTTGCGGCGTACCAGGCATATAGGTCTGGGTCCTCGCGGAACGCGTCGAGCAGCACCTGATGATGTGACCAACCTATTTGTGCAGACAGCGTCTGCACTTTTTCGAGGTCGGGCCACATCGCGGCAAACCGGCGCATGTAGAACAGATTGCGCCGTGAGAACCCCCGCCCCGAACCGGTGTCCGCGCCGAGATCCTGCGCGATCCGCCCGACCACGTCATCGCCCCAGCCGCCGGCCCGCTGCTGGTCGAGGATCTCCCGGCCGATCGACCAGTAGAGCATCACGAGCTCCGTGTTGACCGCTCTGACCGCGCGGGCCTGAGACTCTCGGATGCGCTGCTTCAAGCGCTCGATCAGCTCGCGATAGGTCACGCTCGCGACCACGGCATCGACATCGGGGATGCCCTTCCCTATGGGATGGCGGCTCACGGATTGCCCACCAGTCCGTCCCAGACCAGGCAGGACGGACCCCGGCGCTGAGTGCCGACGAACCGGGGACGAGTTGACTTCGAGAAGACCATACGAACACATGTTCGCATACGCTCTGGACGGCAATCGGTTTGGTGGTCCTGGTATCGTCCCGTTAAGCAGAAACAAACCAGATTTTGGGGGTTCTACCGTGGCGTTGGGGACAGGCGCATCTAGCGAGAGCTATGCCGTAAATCAGACTGTGTGCAAGCAACCAAATCTTGCTGGGCGTCCGACTGGCCATCCCCGGCCTTGGCGCAGTCCCCTGGATGCTCTCGTCGCTGAGCCGACGACTAGAGAGAACTAGTGCTCTACATCGTCGCGGTACTCCTGATCGTCTTGATGGCGCTGGTCATCCTCCTGCTCATACGGCAGGGGCGCGTCAATCAGGCTCAGCTGGATCCGAACGAAGCCGACAAGATAGTCGCGGCGCTCAATTCCAATCTCACACGGACCCAGGGAGAGATCCAGAAAACAGGGATCGAGCAGCTTGTTGCCCATAATAAAACCATCCTCGATGGCGCGACCGCCCAGGGAGAGGAGCAGCTCAAGGCTCGTCAGGGCGAGATCGACAAGGGTCTCACCGAGGTCCGCCAAGAGCTTGGCAAGCTACGCGAGCTGGTGCGCGAGGTCGACGGCAAGCGCGGCGAGAGCATCGTCAAGCTGGAGACGGTCACCCGCGAGTCAAAGCAGCAGACCGAGCTGCTGCGCACGGAGACGGGCCGCCTCAACGAGGTTCTCTCCGGCGGACAGAGCCGCGGTCAGTGGGGCGAGCGCATGGCGGAGGACGTACTGCGTCTCGCAGGGTTCATCGAAGGGGTTCAATACCGCAAGCAGCAGCAGGTAGCTGACGGGACCGCGCGTCCGGACTTCACGTTCTTCGTTCAAGACCAGCTGCTGAACATGGACGTCAAGACGCCGATGGTCGAGTACCAGCGCTACTTAACCAGCTCCACCCCCCAGGAAGGCGAGGCCGCCGCGAAGGCATTCAAGCGAGATGTGCGCGCCCGGATCAAGGAGGTCGCCACGCGCGCCTACATCGATCCCGAAGGAGGCACGCTCGACTACATGCTCGTGTTCATTCCCAACGAGCAGGTCTACGGATTCATTCACGAAAACGACCCAGGGTTGCTCGACGAGGCGCTGCAGAAGAAGGTCGTGCTCTGCTCGCCACTGACCCTGTTCGCGATCCTCGCGGTCATTCGTCAGGCAAGCGAGAACTTCAAGCTTGCCCAGCAGACGAACGAGATACTCAAGGCGCTGGGAGGGTTCAACAAGCAGTGGGATGCGTTCAAGGAGCAGATGGGCAAGGTCGATCGCGCGCTGGAGAGCTCACGCAGGGCGTACGCCGATCTGATGAGTACTCGCACGCGTCAGCTCGACAAGCAGGTCGAGCGGGTGGATGAGCTACGGCTGACAGCCGGTCTCGACGAACTTGATGAGCCAGATCAGAATGCGGCGGCATTAGTCGCTTCAGTCGAAGGTCCTCCTGAGAGTTATTGAGCCTGGAACCTAACGGATAGGAGTTGTGTATGCACAAGGATCACGAGACATTCATTTCCGGAATCGATGATTTGAAAAAGCTAATTCTGACGTTTATTAGCAAGGAGGACGCTGGTTTACCGCTAACCCGCTCATGTGCTCCGATGGACTTTGGGCCCAGTCGTCGAACAAAGGATCAGTCAAACAGGTATCACTTCTGGGATTACGAGAGCGATAGCCCGAGCGGGCGCCATACGCTCAGCTTACTTCCAGGACAAATTGTTACCATAGAGGGCACCGAGGAGCATTTCACCCCTGCAGAGTTCGTAACGTGGACGCCGGTCGAATGGTTCTATCCACGTGCTTGGGGCGAGTTCAGCTAGGGCGGATTGAGCACCGCTGGTTATGAGGGTCTCTTCGGTTCATATTCAGGGCTACCGTTGCATCGCTGACTTGGATGTCACTTTTGGGGACCTGACGGCATTTGTGGGGAGCGGCGGTGTGGGGAAGTCCACGATCCTCAACGCGCTCGACTGGTTCTTTCACGGTGGCGATCTAGCTGGGCGTGATCTGCATCGACCCGCAGGCGCGGGAGAGCCTGTCGCCGACCTGGCCGTGGCGGTCACCTTTTCCGACATCAACGACGGAGATCGCGTAGCGTTAGGTCGCTACGGTGCGGGAGAGACGACCACTCTTACCCGTACGTGGAGTGAAGGTGGCAAGGAGAAGCTGTCGGGCAACGCGCTGGTCCTGCCTGAGTTCGAGCATGTCCGCGAGGGAGAGGGAGCCGTCGAGCTGCGTCGCCTGTATCGCGAGCTCTACGATGAAAAGGGCGAGGAGCTCGACCTTCCCGAGCCCGCGGGCAATCGCGAGCAGGTCGAGCGCAACATGGAGATCTGGGAGCGCTCTCATGCTGGCGCTTGCGAACTCCGTCCGCAGGACGCGCGCCACCTCGGTGGCTTTACCGGGACGCCGCTTCTCGCTTCCCGCATAAACTACGTGCTCGTCGGTGCCGTAGCGGGGGCACCGGAAGCACTGGGTGGCGGTCGCGATTCAGTGCTCGACCGTCTGCTTTCGGCCGTCGAGCAGCTCAATACCCAGGCTCGGGCCGCGATCACCACATTGCAGGAGAAAGCCCAGGGCGAGATCGAAAGCGTTGTCACCCAGGCGCGGGGTGCCACGCTGGTGTCGATCGGAGATGGGATCACCAAACGGATTGAGACCTACTTCCCTGGTGCCGCGATTAAGCTCAAAGATGAGGTCGCGCCACCGCGCCCGCCACAGATTTCGGTGCGCGCGCTCGTCAGCGACCGAGGCGGCCACCCGATCGAGGCGGATTTACAAGGTCACGGCCTGCAACGAGCGTTGGTTATCGCGCTCCTGCACGAGCTCGCCGAGACGGTTCAGCCTGAGGTCGAGGCGGCGGGCGTGGATTCGCGCTCGCTGGTTCTGGCGATCGAGGAGCCAGAGCTCTACCAGCATCCGCTGCAGGCTCGAAATCTCGCCGCATCGCTGGAGAAGCTCGCCCTCGAGGGCACCGAGCGCTCGATCCAGGTCGCCTATAGCACCCACTCGCCCTACTTCACCCGCCCCGCCCTCTTTCGAGATCTACGACTCTGTCGTCGCGACGCCCAAGGTGGGACCAACTGTGTCGCTGCCGATCCCCACGCAGTCACCAAGGCAATCACCGACGCCGGCTTCAGCGGGGAGATCGCCAATCGCGTGGAGGCTGCCCTTGCGACCAGCCTGCGCGAGGCGATCTTTGCTGGTTCAGTGCTTCTATGTGAGGGTTCCACGGACACCGCGTTGTTGGAGGGGGTCGCGGCGCTGCAAGGAGGGCTTGACCGCGACGGGGTCGCCTTGGTCGAGTGTGGTTCCAAGCAGGCCGTCGTGATCGCGATCGGCATTCTTGACCAGCTGAAGATCCCGTACTTCGCGCTCTTTGACGCTGATACGGTCAACCACGATCCTGAGCAGGCTAAAGTCAATCGGCAGTTGCTCGAGCTCTGCGGCGAGCAGCCGGAGGACTGGCCTGAACGCGCCGTGCGCACCACCTCGGCGAACTACGAGAACACCATGGAGTCTGATCTGGTGGCGCTGTGGCCTCAGTTTGAGCAGGCGCGACAGGAGGTTGCCTATGAGCTTGGCATCAGGGGTGAGAAGAAGCCGCGTGTCTACCGTGAGGCCGTCGCGCGAGCCGGTGAGCCGCCGGAGTTTCTCGTCGATGTTCTCGAAGCCGTGCGGAAGTTGCTGTGATGGACTGGCTCTCTGCGTTAGAGCGGGTGACAGTGAGTGACTGAAAGCCAGCGAGGAATAATGGGAGTTGAGCCCCGCCTGTTCGACCTAAACATCGAGGAGGTACTCGACCACTGGGAGGTTGAGCATGCCATCAGGGAGCTGATCGCCAACGCGCTAGACGAGCAGCTTCTTACTGGCAGCCCTGACATCGAGATCTTTGAAGATGAGCGTGGCGTGTGGCATGTCCGCGACTTCGGCCGTGGGTTGCAGATAGAGCATTTCACGCTGAATGAGAACAAGGAGAAGCTCGCGAGCCAACTGCCGGTGATTGGAAAGTTCGGCGTTGGGCTAAAGGACGCGCTTGCGACGTTGCACCGCCGTGGGATCGGCGTGACCATCACATCCCCGTTCGGGACATTCGTCCTCCGTGAGGCACACAAGCACAACTTCGATGAGATTACGACACTGCACGTGGAGCAGCTCACGGCGGTTCAGATGGCCGGGACCGACGTCGCCCTAGACGGCGCCTCGGCGGCTGACATCGCGGCGGCGAGAGCGCTGTTCCTGCGCTTCTCGGGCGATGAGAAGATCGAGGCCACCCCGTACGGAGAGATACTTCGCCGCGGCGAGGGGCTCGGTCGCGTGTACATCGCGGGAGTGTTCGCGAGCGAAGAGCCCAACTTCCTCTTCTCCTACAATGTCACAAGCCTCACGCCAGCGATGAAGAAGCGATTGAACCGCGAGCGACTGAACGTCGGCCGAACCACATACGCGGACCGTGTAAAGGCGATTCTGCGGGCAGCGGATTCTGACGAGGTCTGCCAGGCGCTCGCCGATCAGGTGGCGGCCCGCAGCCGCGGAGAACAATGCGACGAGATGCAGTGGATCGAGATCGCGCACCGCGCGCTCAACCTTCTGCACGAGCGGGCGAAGGTGGCTTTTGTGACCGAGCAGGAGCTAATGGCGCTGCCAGACATCATCGACCACATGCGCAACGATGGCTATGAGGTCGTCGTGGTAGACGGCGCACAGAAGGGGCGCCTCGATGATCAGTACCGGGACGGGGACACCGACTTGAGAACTCTGGAGGGCTTTCTCGTCGAGTACAACGAGAGCTTCGCCTACGAGTTCGTCGATGTCGCGGCCCTGAGTGCCAGCGAGAGGTCGCTGTTCGACCGGACGCCGGAAATTCTCGCTCTGATCGGTATCAGTCGTGGGGAGGTTCCTCAAGTCCGGATATCGGAGACGATGCGCGTAGGACTCGACTCCACACTTGGCGTCTGGGACCTAGAGTTGCGATCGATCGTCATCAAGCGCACGCAGCTTTGCTCTCTACCGCGGTACGCGTCAACACTGCTTCATGAGGCAGCGCATGCCACCACCGGGACGTCTGACGTAACGAGGGAGTTTGAGGCGGTGTTGACAGGATATCTAGGGAGGACGGCCGATCGAGCGCTTGCGTAAGTCAGCGGACCTAGCGGAGCTTGTTAATCTCGACTGCCAGGTGCCTGTGCTTTCGCGAGTCGCTCCGCAAGCTTTGCCGTCCCCGCACCCCACGCTGACGGGCCCGCGACCGTTGCGTTCGACGTGGCCATGTCCGGCTAGACCGTAGCTGCGTTCCGTAGGCGCTAGGCTTCCTAATCCGTGGCAAACTGGCGCGAACAGCTCAACGCGAACCCCTCCCTCGCGTACACGTGTGCGCACTGCGGCAACGCGGTTGGGGCGGCTCTGGCATGGGAAAAGCGTGACCAGACCTCCCACGCGGTGGTGTGCCCGGTGTGCGACGCGGCGACAGTCCTGATCGGCGACGCACAGTTCCCCGGCACAAAGTTCGGTGGCATCGTCATGGGGCTGCCGAACGATGTCTCCGCGCTCTACACGGAGGCACGCGACTGCATGGGTGTCTCGGCGTGCACGGCGACGGTCTTGCTGTGCCGCAAGATTCTCATGCACGTGGCGGTCGCGGCTGGAGCCGATGCCGGACTCAAGTTCGTCGAGTACGTCCAGTATCTCTGGGACGAGCACTACGTCCCACCCAATGCGAAGGGGTGGGTAGACCACATTCGGGAGAAGGGCAACGAGGCGAACCACGAGATCACCTTGATGAGTCGTGAGGAGGCCGAGCAACTCATGTCCTTCACGCAAGTCCTGCTACAGCTTGTCTACGAGTTGCCGCAGAAGGTCCCCGGCGCCACGCAGCCGTAAGGCGCGTCGCGAACACCAAACAGTTCACCGCGTCCCCTGATCACACAGGTCAGACCCGGCAGCCCGTCATGTCATCTCTGGGTCGATCCAGATCGGTGGTGGCGGTCTATCGGGTGGATCAACGAGCGGCTTACCTTCTAGGAATTTGGGCAAGGCGAGCGCCGTGCCACGACTCGACAGCTTGACTGTGCATAGGAGCAGTGTGATTCGTCTAGCTCCGTAGGGCCATCGGGCGACACCACCATCTTGCTGCAGGTGCCAGATCGTGGTCTCGGGCTCGGTGTGGCCGATCTCGAGTGGGACACCTGAAGGTGGATATTCCGCAACTAACGGAGCGTCATGATCCATCTTGTGGGTGATGGTGATCTCGCGGTCCCAGGACAGCCATCCATCCTGATCTCCTGTGCCTGCCTCGCACCACGCCGAGAATGGCGGAATAAGTGCATCCAGCTTGTTCTGGTTATTTTTCTGGTCTCGGTCACGTCCTGGGGTACGGTCTAAGTTGATCGTTGCGGTGACGTACCAGCCGGCTTGCAAATGCAGGCCAACCTGGATTTGGGCTGCTGCGTCGTACCAGTCGCGGCGTGACCGTCCCCAGGGCTGGGAGATTACGTCGTCAAGGACTGCGGATTGGGTGTTTGCGTCATTGAGATGAGAGAGACTGGCATACAGGCCAGTCGCAAAATCCGGGTTTGATGCGATGTTCTCGTCGACCTCGGCGCGCCACAGGCGAGCAAATTCGATAGGAGCCATAGCGACAGGATGCCCATCTGTACCGACGTAGTCAAACATCGATTCGGTCATGTAGCAGAGGCTCCCTGCCGATAAGTTCGCCATGTTTGACTGGCTCTACCCGTACTACTGCGGCGCGGGAGATAGTGCTCGTGCCAAGTACAACGAGGCTTCTGGACGCTGGCGCAAACGCGTGTTCAAGCGAGTGCGGTGGATATTCGTGGGCCTCGCCGTCCCGCTCTTCGTAGGCACAGGACTGGCTCAGCATCGCCTCTGGATATGGCTCTTCGGGCTAGCGCTCGGAGCGCTCATAGCTGTCTATACCGCTCTGCGCGAGTCCCCTCCTGGGTACATCGAGAACTGGCGGACGGGCTACGAAGGCGAGCAACGCACCGCGCGAGCGCTGGCGCCCCTGCGCCGATGCGGCTATGTCCTGCTCCACGACCTTCCCGACCGTCGCGTGGGCACGCAGGATCGCAAGGGCAACATCGACCATGTGGTCGTGTCGACCGGCGGCGTCTTCCTGCTCGACAGCAAGTTGCTCGGCGGTGAAGCTTCAATCGACGGAGATGTCATCCACCTGCAGCGTCGTGATGACGATGACGACTCCTATGACCTGGCTCGGCTCGCCAGCGGGATGCGTGGGCGTGCAGTCCGCCTACAAGAGGACATCGCGCAAGCGGCCGGCGTTCGATGGATTCAGCCCGTTGTTGTCTTCTGGAACAAGTTCGAGGCGGGGCGAGTCGATGGCGAGAACATCGTCTTTGTCCATGGCGATCACCTCGTGGGCTGGCTCCAAGAACAGCGCGGCGAGATGTCCCGCGACTGGGTCGATCACGTTGCAGCCTGCATCGAGGAGGTCCGGCCACCCGAACTCCGTGGCTGGTGGGATCGACTGCCTACGCTCGGCCTCCGAGGTCGAGATGCGCTTGTCGCGCCGCCTGCCGCCGGGACCGCTCCCCGAGGCAGCTGACTTGTTATGCATGGGCTACGCCTCCGACTCCCCACCAAGCTCATCAACCAACTCCCCCGGCCGCACCTCGAGCCCTCGTGCAAGCCGTAGGACCGTCGTCAGGCGTGGCTCGCGCGACCCGCGCTCGAGCCGGCCGATGGCCGTCGGGTGGACGTCTGTCTCGCGCGCCAGGTCGTCCTGGGAGACGCCCTGTCGAGTGCGCAGAGCGCGTAACCGCCGGCCGAAGGCGGCGCTCGCGGCCCGCGGGTCGTCCTCCAGGTCCATCTCTGCATCCTCGGCCCTGACTGCCAGTTGGACCAGAGCTTGTTGGTAGGGAGCGGAATGGTCTGATATGGTCTGCGCCTGTTGCCATGACGCTCAAAGTCGATTGCGCTCGGCGCGGGGCCAGTACGGCCAGCTCTCAGCGGTATGGCTATCCGTGTTCGTGGTACGGTATTTCGCCGGTCGAGGGCATATGGGAGCGCATTTGAACCAGATAGTCGTTCAGGGGAGGCCATAGTGTCGAGTAGGGTCGCCGTCTCACGTCGTTCTGTCCGCGCCATGCTGGCGCCTTTGTGTGGCGCTGGTCGTGTTGGCATCGGGAGGCGCGAGCGCATTCGCCTCGCCCCCGAGTCATACGCAGGCGATCGACTCCCCCAACAGCGTGAATGCCGTCTCATGCGTTCCGGATACGACCGACTGTGGTCAGCGACAGCAAAGGCAACGCGTTGTACTCGACGGACGTGAGCACTAACGCCGACGCCACCTGGACACCGTGGACCGGGCCGGCTGGTGTCAAACCGAGCCAGGCGATCGCGTGCCCCTCTAGTTCGGTTTGCGTACTCGCCGACGGCGAAGCCGCAGAAGGTGGCGGTGGCAACATGTATTACGCCAGCTCGCTCGGCGGCACTTGGAAAGAAGCGTTCAGACCGGTCTTCGGCGTAGATTCGGTCTCCTGTGCCTCCACGTCCCTCTGCGTCGACGGCCAGGCGGAAGGCTTCATCCGCTACAGCACCGACCCCGCGTCCGAACAGTGGGAAGTACCGGACGACGAACATGTCGTCGGAATTGGGTCGGGCACGATAAACGCGGTTGACTGCCTAACGGCGTCGTTCTGCGCGGTGGTGAGCAGCGAAGGGAACGTGTACATCGCCAACACCGAAGCGAAGATCAAGGAAGTTTCCGGCTGGAAGCCGACGGACATCGACGGAGCCAAGGCTCTACACGGCGTGGCCTGCACGTCGACGACATCGTGCGTCGCCGTTGACGGGGAAGGCAACGTCCTTGACCTCACGATCAACGGCAACGGTGAAGCGACGGTGTCCAAGAACGATATAGACGCCGCGAACGACCTGACTGCGATCACCTGCACGGAAGGCATCGTGTGCGCAGCCGTGGACACCAATGGCAACGTCTTTGTGTCCACCGACGGGGGCACGACCTGGAACGACCAGCTCACCGGTGGCACCGACCTCACCAGCGTCTCGTGCGCGTCAACCTCCCTCTGCGTGACTGCTGACACGTCGGGCAAAGTGAGGGCGTTTGCCTCGCCTGTCTTCCCGTTGACGGTGTTCATCACGGGAGAAGGCGAAGTCACCTCGGCGCCCGCCGGGATCAAATGCTCGACCGAAGAATGCACGCACGTGTTCGAAGGCGAAGTGACGCTCACGGCGGCCAAAGCTGGCGCGGGCTACGAATTCGCCGGCTGGCTCGGCTGCAGAAAAGTCTCGGCGACCACCTGCACGGTTGACGTGACCGCAGCGAGCGAAGTCACCGCCGTGTTCTTGAAAGCCGGCAAAGAAGGCCCGACCGGCAAAGAAGGACCCCAAGGTGCCGAAGGCCCGAAAGGTGCTGAAGGACCCAAAGGCTCAGAAGGCCCTGAAGGCAAGCAGGGCACCGCTGGCTCCACGGGTAAAGAAGGCCCGGCCGGCAAGGAAGGGCCAGCCGGGAAGGAAGGTCCGGCGGGCAAGGAAGGTCCTGCGGGCAAGGTATGGGTCGTGACCTGCACGAAGGTCAAGGGCAAGCAGCACTGCACGACCAAGCTCGTCTCCGGTCCGATGAAGTTCACGAGCGCCGGGTTGGCCGCGCGGGCGACGCTCTCCCGTCACGGCGTGGTGTACGCGGCGGGGACAGTCCGCACCGCGCGCGGGCGGATGAGCCTGCGGCTGGCGCCGCTGCGCTCACTGCGACCGGGCAAGTACACGCTCACGCTCCTCAGCGGAGCCGGGAAGCACGAGACGATCCGAAGCGAGTCGTTCACGCTCAGCTGATCGGCGATGTATCCGGTCCGAGGTCAGTAGATTGCCCTGATGGCGAGTGACGCTCCGAAGGTGACCTGGGATCAGAGGCTCACCGAGCGCCTGGCTCGGCAATCGAGGGAGGCGGCGAACGATCCCGCGAGACGCCGGAATCCTCCGTTTCGGGAGCAGATCAGGTCGCCTTACTACTGGTTGTCGATCCTCGCACTTGGCGCACTGATGTTGATCTGGGCAGCCGCGAAACCCGGATGGGTGTACGCGCTCGCCGCGATTCTGTATGTCATCGCGTTGCTCGCGAGTGCGGCCGCCCGGCGAGATGCTCGTGCCGCCGGATTGCGTCGCACATCGACGACGGACGAAAACTGATCAAGCGGGGAAGCGCCGGCGCGCATATTGAGCGTTGAACCGGCTCAGCGCTCCATCTCAACGCCACACCAGCCAGCCACCCGCTCGCCAACGTCAGTGAGCTGATCAGGCGTCGCTGGTATCTCCATACGCTGGCTCTGAATCTCGGAAAGGTATTCAGATACCCCACGAGCGTCGGCTCCCTCACGGAGCTTCTTGGCCAGCGGCCCTAAATATGAGTCGTACTCGTCAGAGGCCTCTGGAATCCCGTTGACCCCGATTGGATCCCAGTACTTCATCAGCAGCCCCCGCAACTCTCGAGACCAGCCTCGACGGCCGCACGATGGGCACGCTCGGCTTCAACGGCGCGTTGCTGGCGGCCGACGTCGCGGCGCGAGGCCTGCTCGGCGCGTACTGGTGGGCGCCGCTGATCGCGGTCGGGCTGGCGACGTTCTGCTGCCTGCGCCCCGCGCTGGCGATCGGGCCGAACTTCGCGCGCCCAACCGACTTCGGGCCGCTCGCCGACGAGTTCTATCGCACCTTTGCCGACGGACCATCCACGGTTGGCCGCGAGCAGATGTTGGACGACCTCAGCAAAGCGTTCGCGAACAACGCCCGCCGGTTCGCGGCCAAGCAGCGCGCGCTGCGCGCGGCGCTGATCATTCTCGCCGTGGGGCTGAGCGCCGCGGCCCTCTTGATCGGACTTGACTGACCAGACCGGCCATCTACACTGAGAGACGCCCATGAACCTCAAACTCAAAGCCGACAAACCAGCGTCCGCAGAACCCGAGTTGCTGCCGGCACTGGAGCCCACGTGGCCCCCACGCCCGAAACGGGAAGCATCCTCGGTCCCGCACGTCGGACCCGGCGGCATCATCAAAGAGCCCGAGCCCCTCTGGTCGCGCCTGCGCAAGCTCCTACGCGGCTCCTAGCCTGCCTGTCAGCTGCTGCGGCCAAGTCTCGTCTCAGATGAGTTTGTGCGCTTCGTCGAGCCCGGCCGCCAGACCGAATGACGCAAAGACTTCTGCATCCTGGAACATCGAATTTCCGACCAATGCCCGCTTCCCCGGGGGCGAAATCGCCCAAGCTCATCCGCGGGTTCCCGGGTACCGACGCGGAGCGCGCAAAGGCCATCCGGCGCCTTGCCGACGAACACCGTGAGACGCTGCGCCGCCTCGGCAAGTAGACCGTGACGGTCATCTATCCCGAGTTTCGGGACTTCTGCGAGATCGCGGCTGCCATCCTTGGCACCACCCCCGAGCAGATCGAGCGCTGCCGGACACCGACGTGCCGATCGTCGAGCGGATCGCCGCGGGACAGATCGATCACGACGAAATCCTCACGTGGCTGTCACAACGCACAGCGCCGGCATCGCCCGAGAGCTGAGCAGCTGAAAGCCTTCAGTCGACCGACCCCGCGCCCACGACCCACTCGCACGCCTGTCCGGTCGCGGCGGCGATCTGGTCGAAGTCGCTGTCGTAGTGGAGCACGGTCAGGCCGCGTGTCTCGGCCGCGGCGGCGATCAATAGGTCGGGGACCTTGTGGCCGCGCTGGTGTTTGGCGGGCCAGTAGTCGCTGTACTTGTCGCGCACGCACCACGTGTTCGGCCGTCGTCTCGATCAGCTCAAAGACGTCGAGGGCACCGGCCAGTCGATCCCACTCCGAATCGTTGCGAGCCGAATACCCGATCTCGAGGTCGTCTCATCGATGTCGACCAGGGGTTATCGCCTCTAATTAACGTAGCATCAACTATCGCCAAAGTGCTACGTTGTATAGGGATAGTGCTACGTTCCGATCTCATCCAGGGGGACGCGTGATGCATACCTTTCGAGCTCTCGATCGTCAGATCGGCATGGTGCCGGCTCCCGTCGCGGTGGCGTTGGGCGGGATCGACAGGGCGCCGGGCCGTACCCACGGCCAGTGACTCATACATCGACAAGACCCTCGCCCGCCTCCGTGACGAAGGCCTGATCGAACCGAGCGGCACCGGACGAGGCGCAAGCTGGCGACGCCGGCCATGATGCAGTGTCCGTCGTAGGTATGACCTGAAACAATCGCCGGCGACGATGTGCGATCGTGTTAAGCGTTGCCGGCTGCCCGCTCGCGCAGCCTCACGCGCAGGCCCCGCGGGATCATCGTGAAGGCCAGCAGCTCGCTGACCGGGCCGGTGCTCTCGTCGAGCTCGATCTGGAAGTTGCGGGCGATCATCGCCATCGCGGTCTTCGACTCGAGGAAAGCGAGGTTGCGCCCCGGGCAGAAGCGCGGGGCAGCGACTCCTCAGCGGAGCAGGCGTCTGAGGATCTTCCCCGACGGGGACTTCGGGATCTCCTGCACGAGCTCGATCGTGCGAATGCGCTTGTGCGGCGCGACCTGTGCGGCGACGAACGCGGTGAGCTCCTCGCTGTCGAAGTCCTCGCCGGCGGGCACGATGAACGCCTTCGGCAATTCCCCGGCCTCGTCGTCCGGGATGCCGATCACCGCACAGTCGCTGACCTGGGGATGGGCGATCAAGATCGCCTCGAGCTCGGCCGGAGCGACCTGGTGACCCTTGTACTTGATCAGCTCCTTGACACGGTCGACGATCGCAAACCAGCCATCCTCGTCGACGACCGCGACATCCCCGGTGTGCAGCCAGCCACCCTCGTCGATCGTCGCGGCGGTCGCCTGGGGGTTGTTTAGATAACCGAGCATTATCTGCGGGCCGCGTACCCACAGCTCGCCGCGCCCCCCGGGGCCGGCGTCCTCACCGGTATCCGAATCGACCAGCCGGCATTCCGTTCCCGGAACCGGAGGTCCGACCGAACCGGGCTTCTTTACGGCTGTGAACGGTGGCACCAGGTGCGTCGCCGCTGTCTCGCTCATCCCGTAGATCTGGCTCACGCCGCAGCCGATTCTCTGTGCGACGCCGTCGGCGAGATCGGCGCTGAGCGGGGCGGCGCCGCAGAAGATGTGCCGCAGCGCAGAGAGGTCCCGGCCATCGACCGCGGGGTGCTTGGCGAGCGCCAGCGCGATCGGCGGCACCACGTGCCCGCGTGTCACCCGGTAGCGCTCGAGTAGGTCCAGGAACTGCTCGAGCTCGAAGCGGGGCATCGTGACGAGCGTCGCGCCGGCGATCAGCCCGAAGCTCATGATCCCGCACAGCCCATACACGTGAAAGAACGGGAGTACGGCGATCACGACATCCTCCTGTGAGACCGCGACCGCCGGCACCGCCTGAACCATGTTCGCGACGAGATTGCGATGACTGAGCATCACACCCTTGCTCAACCCGGTCGTGCCGCTCGAATACAGGATCGCGGCGATATCGACCGCCGGATCGATCTCCACCTCGGGAGCCGCCTCGGGATCGCCGAGCAGCTCTGAGAACGAAGGCTCGCCATTGCCGTTGCCGTCGGCCTCGCCGAGCACGAACACCTCGCAGTTCCCTGACTGGTCGGCGGCCTCGCGCGCCACATCCAGGCACTGTGGGACCGTCAAAAGCATCCTCGCGTCGCTATCGATCAGCTGATGAGCAAGCTCGCCGGTCGTGTACAGCGGGTTCACGGTCATACACCGCCCACCAGCCGCGAGCACACCATAGAAAGCGATCGCGTACTCGGGCACGTTCGGCATACAGATCGCGAACGTGTCGCCCTTCCCAAACCCACGTGCAGCAAGCCCAGCAGCGAAGCTCCGCACCGAACGCTCGAGCTCCGCGTAGCTCAACGCCCGACCAGAAGAACCGTCGATCAGCGCGGGCTTCTCGCCGAGCTCCCCCGCCCGCCGCAGTACAAAGCTCGTGACGTCCACATCGGGAACCTCGGCCCCAAGCTCACCACCAGAATAGATCACGCGCCGCTCCTCCTCGCCATTGCCGACGCGATCCTATAGGGGGGGGGAGAAGAAGTCAGTAGGTGAGGCCAGCTCGATGCTTACTCCGGGCTCTCCTTCCTGGGAGTGCGCGCAACGGCTCATCCGGCGGAGGCGGCGCGCTCGGCCGCTCGCACTTGGTTCTTGGAGCAGGACATGGCGGGGCGGGGTGAGTCAACAGTGTGTCTGCAGCTAGCTCTTTCCCGGCTTGCGGACCGTGCAAATGAAGTAGATGCCGAGTTGGAACCACTCGCTCTGCACCACTGAGGAGAGGCTCGTTAGGTCCTCCCAAGGGCGCGAGTAGGGGTCTCCAGGGAAGATCGTCGCGATCAGCTCGCCGACGGGTCCGAGCAGCCGGCCGAGCGGGCTGTCCGGTAGACCGGCGTCCATGATGACGAGGCATCCGCCGGGGCGTAGCGTCTCCCATGTCTTCCGCAGCACCGTCGCGCGGTCGGGCAGCACGGAGTAGCTGAGGCTGAACAGCGCCGCATCGACCGGGCCGGGAAGCCTGAGCTCGGCGGCATCCTGCTGCAGCAGGCGAACGTTCTGTCTGTGTTGACGTGTGACCCACTGCTGTGCGCGGGCGAGCATTCCACTCGAGGCGTCCACGCCAATCACCTGACCCTCGTCGCCCACCGCATCGCAGAGCAGCGGCAGATTCCTGCCGGTGCCGCAACCGATCTCCAGCACCGTTTCACCCGGTAACAGGGCGAGTCGCCGAACCGCCTTTCGGCGGAGCCGCTGGGGCAGCAGGATCGTGATCTCAGCAGCGCGATACCAGCGCGCCGTACGGTCATAGCGCCGCCTGACCTGCGACAGCGGTTGGCGCACGAAGGTGGAACGAGACATTGGGTGATCATTCCACGACGGGTGTTAGTGGAGCTTGATGAGACGCGATGAGCTTCTGGCGGGTCGCCGGGTTGGAAAGCGCCGACCTTCAGCTCGATCACGACGAAGCGGCGAAGGGCGTGGTGGAGAAGATCAGGTCCGGGAAGAACTCCTGATCGCCGACCAGCAACGAGTGCTGCCGGCCGTAGAACGCGAAGCCCGTGCCGAGCTCGATCAGGAAGCTCTGGATGTCGTCGATCAGGGCCTGTTCGAGGTGGCGCTCCCGGGCGTCCTCGGTCAGCTCGAGGAAGTCGAAGACGTAGGGGTCCTTGATCGCTTGCAATGCCCGTCCGCGTCCGCGGGCTCGAGCGCACGCGGGAAGTTGGTCAGCGCCGCACCCTGGCGCTCGTGCAGGCGCAGGTCGATTTGACCCTTCAGGTAGCGTCGAGACCAGCGGTTCTCTGCAGCCTTTGCGACGTACCACGCATAGAGATCTGGGCTGTCCCCGAACGCGTCGATCAGCACTTGGTGGTGGGTCCAGCCGATTTGTGCAGCCAGTGGCTGCACTTTTTCCCCCTCGGGCCACAGCGCCGCGAAACGGCGCATGTAGAACAGATTGCGCCGTGAGAACCCCCGCCCCGAACCGGTGTCCGCGCCGAGATCCTGCGCGATCCGCCCGGCCGTTCTGGTGGGCGCCGCTGATCGCGGTCGGGCTGGCGACGTTCTGCTGCCTTCGCCCCGCGCTGGCGATCGGCCTGGACTTCGCCCGCGAAACCGACTTCGGTCCGCACGCCGATGAGTTCTACAACACCTTCCTTGGACAGCCCTCCACACCCGCCCGCGAGCAGCTTCTGGACGGCCTCGGTGAGGCGTTCTCGAACAACGCCCGCCGGCTGGAAGCCAAGCAGCGCGCGCTGCGCGCCGCGCTGATCGTCCTCGCCGTGGGACTGATAGCCGCGGCCCTCTTGATCGGACTTGACTGACCAGACTGACGACCTACACTGAGAGACGCCCATGAACCTCAAACTCAAAGCCGACAAACCAGCACCTGAAGAGCCCGAGCGCCGCCCGGCACTGGAGCCCTCGCCGCACCCACGAATACCGCGAGCCAAATCCGTGGTCCCGCACGTCGGTCCTGCCGGCATCATCAAAGAGCCCAACCGCTCTGGCCGCGCCTGCGCAGACTCCTGGGCGGCTCCTAGCCAGATATCGCCCCCGCGAACCGGGCGCTCGTGGTATCGATCCCGTGGGTATTGAGTAATCTCCCCGCCCGGACGTGTACGGGCCGGTAGTCCACGTCGGATAGGCCCGCACAGTTGAATATGCTGCGGCGATGAGCGGGCCAGCGACCAGCGGCGGGCGTTCGGTGTGGCGGTCGATCGGGCGTGTGGGCTTCGTCTTGCTCGCGCTGGCCGGCTTCGCCGCGCCCGCGCCGGCGATCGCCCACGTGTTGCCCGAGAACGCGGCCGCCACCCACGCCTATCTGACGGCCACCAACAAGTTCGAGGAAACGGAGATCGCCGGCCTGTCGCAGGAAACCGCGGCGAGGGAAGCCGCTGCGGCGGGAATCGCGGGTGAATGCCCAGGCGTCCTCACCGACTCGCCGCCCCACGAAGAACTATCGGGATTCGGACTCGTCGGGCCGGCGTCGCAAGCCGGGCTGAGCCCGCTGGCGGAAGGCGAAAGACACAGACAGTCCCGGCAGCTCGGTGACCTCAAGCTGGAGCTGTCGCTTGTGTTGGCCAGCTCCCGCACCCAAGCGAGCCGCGAAGCGGCGCTCGCGCTGATCAACGCACTGACGCCGTTGAAATGGAGCGACGGCAAGATCACGTTTCTCCTGCATCTGACGGTCGAAGAGGTTCAGGAGGAACTCGACCTCCCCGCGCCGCCCGTGTGCGCGGACATGAAGGCGTGGGTGGCGAGCGGCTACAGGGCGCTGTCCCCCGCGTCCAAGGAGCTCGCGAGCCGCAGCGAAACGCTGCTGAAGCGCACGTTCGAGCTCGTCGCGCTGGTCACGCAGGTCCAGATACAACCCTTCCCCGAGAATCTCGCCCCCTACGAGAACGCGGCGGACAGGGCGCTCGCCCGCCAGAACGAAGCGCTCACCGTGCAGCTGAAGAAGGGAAGGGAAACACAGGACGCCGTCGTCAAGCGCGTCGAAGCGACAGTCGGCCTGCCTCCCACAAAACCCCTCAAAACCAAACGACCTGCGATCAAGCCCGTGGTGATCGCCCGCGGCAGAACGGCCGCCGGTGGCAGCTTCGTCGCAAAGGCAGAACTGTTCCCCCGCACGTTGCGCGGGTCGCACTGCGCCGTCGAGGTCTCGATCACCGAACCGTCGCGCCCGAGCGGCGGAGGCTTGCTGGGGATCCTCAACGGCAACAGTCCGGACCGGTGCCTCTCGCGAAGCGCCCATGTGGACCCCCAGCAGAGCGTGCACTGCAACGCCGGGCTGCTCACCGTCGAGGCCGACCTGCCGCCCACGGTGACCAGCGTGCGCCTGCTGCTCAGCGACAAACGCACGATCACCTCGAAGTCGATCCGCGTGCCGCGCCGCTTGGGTGTGCCTGTGGGCCTCTACTACCAGGCCGTTCGTGGCCCCTCTCCGATACCCGTCTCGCTGACGGAGCTCGACGCGCACGGCAACACGCTCGCCGTACTGAAGCTGCCCGCCGTAGTCGAATGTACGAAGAAACTCGTCAAATACTTTCCCGGCGGCCTCGTGGAACTGGCGCACGGCAGCCTTCCCGCGGGCCCATCGTTCAGTATCCACGCCGAACGCTACCGCGAGCTCGGCCAGATCCATTTCAAACTGAAGTTCACGGCCAGCAACGAAGAATCGCTCACCGGCGGCGGCGGGGACTTGCTCGAATCGACTGGAGCAGCAGAAGCCGAAGGCGGCTCCGTCGTCTTCCCCGGGCGCCCCACGCAGCAGCCACAGGCCTTCGAGCGGCAGACCTCCAGCGGCTGCGTGCCCCAGCCCTACGCGATCATCTACGGCATACTGCGCGCTCCCGGGGATACCGTGCTCGCACGGGTGTCCGGCGCGCTCATCGCGCTGAAGGAGGTCCCCATCCCCGCGCGCCTGCATGCCGGCGGCGTGCTCGCCTACGGCGCCTTCTCGCCGATCCCCACTGAACTGCTCACGCGCGATGCAAGCGGCAAGATCGTCTCCGTCGACAGCAACTTCGCCACAGCCGCAAAGGCCACGATCGAAACGTGTGAAGGCGAAGCCGAATGATCGAGCGCCAGAAAGTCTAAAAATGTCTAAACCGGTTGAGGTATATCGCCGATGCTCACCTCACCCCGGACAGTCGATTGCCGAGTTCATCACCGGCGTCGGGGTCGCATGCCCATTACCACAGCTTGGCTGATCTACTCGGTGCGCGCGGCGGCGTGCCTGAGGAGGCGCGGGAGGATCTGGCGGTGCAGGATCGATACGGGGGGCCAGAGGGATTTTGCGATCGGCCTGTCGTAGCGCACGTGGGTCGAGAGTTTGACGTGTGCCGGCTCGGTCTCGAAGAGCAGGCGGGAGGTGAGGTACCACGAGCGTGACTCGATCGTGATCGAGTCGGGTTGCCTGTCGATGATCGCCCAGCCGAAGATGTGCGCGGGCGATGTCCGGGGCGCCAGGCGTAGGTTGAGGCCGTAGCGGAAGCCGGCGAGGAGAAACCAGCGCACGGGTCCGGGGGCTTCCTCGAAGACCGCGCGTGCCCACTGTTCGGGGGTACGCTCGTCGGCCGCGGCGCGAGGGGTCTGGAAGGAGTCGTCGTAGTCGTGGTGATAGCAGGCGATGCCGCTGCACATGTGTGTCGCCAGACTTAAACGGCTGCTGTGCAACCCCTCCTTCACAGCCCGAACGCCTCCGCCAGCAACTCGTAGGACCGCCGCCGCGCCTCGTGCGCGTAGGTGATGCTGACGACGATCGCCTCCTCGGCACCGTATTTCTCCACGACGTCCGCGAGCTCCGCGCGCACCGTCTCGGGTGAGCCGACAACCGCCCGGCGCTCGGAGCGTTGCTGCCCGGGCGGGCGGGCCCCCGATCGCTCGTCCGCGGCGAGGAACTCGACGGCGATCTCAGGCGTTGGCACGGCGATCGGCTGGCCGCGGCGCAGCAGCGTGAACGTCATCCGCCCGCTGCTCGCAAGCCTCCGGGCCTCAACGTCTGACTCGGCACAGATCACCCACACGCCGACCGCGACGCGAGGCTTCGCGTCCGCGTGTTCGTGCTCGGCGAAGCGCTCGCGGTAGAGCGCGGCGATCTCGGCGCCCTTCGGGTTGATGAAGTCCGCGAACGCGTACGGCAGCCCGAGCTCGGCCGCCCACAGCGCGCTCTGCGGGGAGGAGCCGAGCAGCCACGGCTGCGGCCGCTCGGGGCGCCCGGGCAGCGTTGCGGCCAGACGCGCGAAGGGATGGTCCGAGGGCAGCCGGTCGTAGATGTACCCGAGCAGCTCCTCGAGCTGCTGCGGGAAGTCGTCGGGGCTCGCCTGGCGGCGGTCGCGCTGCAGGGCGAAGGTGGTCAGCGGGTCGGTGCCGGCGGCGCGCCCGAGCGCGAGGTCGATGCGTCCTGGGAACAGGCCGGCGAGCAGGCTGAACGTCTCGGCGACCTTCAGCGGCGAGTAGTGCGGGAGCATCACCCCGCCGCTGCCGACCCTGATGCGGGTGGTCGCCGCGGCGATCGGCCCGATCAGCGCCTCGGGGCTCGGCCCGGCGAGCATCGGCCCGCCGTGGTGCTCGGCGACCCAGTAACGGTGGTAGCCGAGCCGGTCCGCGAGCTGCGCGAGATCGATCGTATTGCGCAGCGCCTGCGCGCCCGTCGAGCCCTCGGAGACGGGGGACTGGTCGAGCACCGAGAGGCGGAAGGGCGGGGTGGTCATCTCCGCAGAGATAGCACCTCGACCGCTCAGGCGGTGAACTCCGCGATCAGCTCGTCGGGTGTCAGGCGAACGTCGAGGCCATCGAGGTCGAAGCCGCTGCGGGAGACACCGACGAGGAGTGTCTGCTCGTCCGCGCCCGGTATCGAGGAGCGGTGTTGAACCAGCTTGCTCAGATCGCCCTGGTCGAACTTGTCCCGCTCACGCCACTTGATCGAGCCGGCGAAGTCGATCTCGCGGCTCGTCGCCTGACCGCGGCCACCGACGAGGTCGACCTCGACGCTGTTGTCACGGTTCCAGAACGCGCCGACAAATTCGCCGCCGCCGAAGCGCTTGTCGGGGAGCATCCGCTGGATCGCCTCGCGCGCGAGCGGCTCGATCGCGCGGCCGGCAAACGACGGGAACGACTCGCGGATCTGGCGGTAGACGATGTCGCCACGGCCCCGCTCGATCGCCGGGATCCCGGCGCGGATGAAACGCAGCCAGAAACGCAGGTATGGGTCGGAGACGTAGTAGCGCGTGAGCCGCGGGCGCGGTTGCGCGGAGTAGGGCAGCGCCCGATCGATCACGCGCTTGTCGATCAACGTCGCGAGCGTCGTCTCCAATGTCTTGTTCGAGACGCCGGCCCGCTGGAGGATCCCCATGAACGTTCGCTCGCCGGCGCCGATCGCCTCGAGCGCGTCGCGCGCCTTGAGCTCGGCTGGGAGCTCCGCCCCCAAGGAGCGTTCGCCGAGCACGATCAACGGCGACTCGGGGTTCTGCAGCTCTCGGCGCAGGAACTTCCAGACGTCCTCCCCTCGATGCCAGATCTCCGCGAGTCGCGGGAAGCCCCCGATCGTTAGGTAGGCGTCGAACGTCGCGACGGCGGACAGCCCCAGCATGTCGCCGATCGCCGCGGGCGAGAGCGGGCCGATCGTCATCTCGGTCAGGCGCCCGTAGAGCGGCCGGCCGTAGTCGCTCAGCGCGCCCATCATCGACACGTCGGAGCCGATCAACAGCAGCAGCACGGGCTGGGCCTCCAGGCTGCGGTCCCACTGCTTCTGGACGATCGCCTCGATCGCCGGTTCGCTCTCGACCAGAAACGGCAGCTCGTCGATCACGAGCACGATCGGCTGCTCGGCCGACGCGCCGCTCACGGCGATGCTCAGCGCGGCCTCCCACGAGCCGATCGGTCCCGCGGCGGCCAGCGCCGCGCCCCCCGTGCCCGATGTGGCGATCTGCTCGCCGAAGTGGCGCAGCTCCTCCGAAGAGCTCTGGCGAGAGGCGGTGTAGAAAGTAGCTCTCGCCCCGCTGCGCCGGATGAGCTCCTCAACCAGGCGCGACTTGCCGATCTGCCGCCGTCCGCGCAGGGCAAGCATTCGCCCCGCTCCGCTTTCGCGCACGTGGTCGAGATGACCCTGAAGCCGGGCCAACTCCGCCTCGCGCCCGATGAAGCGTCTCGCTGCCATGGGTAAAGTATAACAGAGTAAACACTACTCAACTACACTTTACTTATGGAACGGGAGGCTCTCCAGTGCCGCCCGATCAGCTCGTGTGCGCCCCGCCTACGCCCCCGCCGCCACCAGCTCGATCTCCAGGGGCGCGTGGTTGGAGGGCTTGTAGCCCTGGCGGTAGGAGTGGTTGACGTCGCAGCGCGAGACGAACGGGGTGAGGTGCTCGCTCGCGAGCGCGAGGTCGATGCGCAGGCCGTAGTCGCGCGCGTAGTGGCCTTCGCGCTGCTCCCAGCAGGTATAGCCATCCTCCTCGGGGTGCAGGCGACGGTAGACGTCGACGAGCTCGCCCTCGGCGAGGATCTCCGCGACGCTGCGGCGCTCGGCCTCGCCGGTGTGGTCGCAGCCCTCCATCCAGCCGGGCTCGTAGACGTCCTGGTCGGTGGGAGCGACGTTGAAGTCGCCGGTGATCAGGCGTGGGCGCGACTCGCCGTAGAGGTGGCGGGCGATCGCCTCGAGGAACGCGAGCTTGGTCTGTTCGCTCTCCCCGGCCAGCGATCCCGCCGGCACGTACACGGAGCTGATCTCCAGGCCGTCGATCGTCACCTGCAGCCAGCGTCCCTCGGCGAGCGAGTGGTTGCGGTCCAGGGCGCTGCTGCGGCACTCGATCTCGTGGTCCTCGCGGATCAGGATCGCGACGCCGCCGCTGCGCCGGCCGGGGCTGTGATGGGCCTCGTAGCCGAGGTCGTGCAGCTTGCCGTAGGGGAAGCGACTGTCGGCGCAGCGCGTCTCCTGCAGGCAGACGACGTCGGGGCGCTGCTCGCGCAGCAGCTCCTCCAGCCGGGGCCAGCGGGCGCGGATCCCGTTCACGTTCCAGCTGATGACCCTGATCCCGCTGCCGGCGGGAGTCTGTGTCGAAGTTCCTGTCGGTGTCTGTGTCGCCATTGCTCTGTCCAAGATCTCCCGGTAGTTTTTTGCTTGTAGACGGTGGAATGACTCCATGTAAAACTCCGTCTTACATCGAACAAGACTAGGGATGACATGGAGTGGGGGCTAGATCCAGAACGGCAAACGTGCGCGGCTTCCGTTGGACATTTGGTACGAGATCGTTTTGCCAGGTATCAGAAAAAGATCCAGTTGATCCGGCCCCCGATTCGGCCCTCGCCCCGACCCCGGATTGGCCCTCGGCCGCCCCTATCCCGTCCGCACTCGTGTCTATACCTTCAGCCATGCTCGTGAACGAGTTCAGCGACGGCATCGAGATCGACCAGGTGATGCTGGTCCGCGAGGCCGAGCGCCGCCAGCGGCGCGACGGCGGCGACTACCTGCGCCTGCAGCTCGGCGACCGCACGGGCGCGGTCGTCTCGATGGTGTGGGAGGAGCTGGCCGGGATCGAGGAGCTCGCCCGCGCCGGCGCCGCCGTGCACGTGCGCGGGCGCTACACCGTGCACCCGCGTTTCGGCCCGCAGATCAACCTGCGCGGTCTCACCGAGGCCGTTCCCGGCAGCTACTCCCCGGAGGACCTGCTCGACGGCCCCGCGCGCGGGGTGGCGCAGATGGAGGAGGAGGTGCGCGAGCTGCTCGCGACGATCCAGGAGCCGCACCTGCGGACCCTGCTCGAGCGAGTGTTTGGCGAGGACTCCGAGCTGTGGGCCGGCTACCGCATCGCGCCCGCGGCCAAGTACTACCACCAGGCCTATCGCCACGGCCTGCTCGAGCACTGCCTCGGCGTGGCCCAGGCGGTCAGCGCGATCAGCGCCACGTTCCCGGGCATCGACCGCGATGTCGCCGTCACCGGCGCGCTGCTGCACGACATCGGCAAGCTCGAGGCCTACACGGGCGGGAGCCCGGCCGCGGCGGGGGCTGCGAATGAGGGCCCGAATGAAGTTCCGCCGAGTGGGCGCGAGCAGAACCGAATGCAAGCCATCGACCTGACCGACGCCGGCCGCCTGCAGGGCGAGATCGCGCTCGGCTACTACCGAATCCGCCGCATGATCGAGGAGATCGACGGCTTCCCCGCGGAGCTCGCGCAGGCGGTCGGGCACATCATCCTCTCCCACCATGGCTCGCTCGAGCATGGCAGCCCCGTCGTCCCCTGCACGCGTGAGGCGACGCTCGTGCACATGATCGACAACCTCGGCGGACGCCTCGGCAGCTTCGACCGTCTCGAGAAGGAGCTCGCCCCCGGCAGGCGCTGGTCGAGCTTCGACCGCGCGATCGACGGCGCGGCGTTCTTCCCCGCGCGCGGCGAGGGCGAGGAGCCGGCGGAAGAGCGACGCGAAGCCGCTTGAAAAGCCGCAAATAGCGAACCCGGAGGGTCCGCGCCGAGATCCTGCCGCCGCTGGCTTCTATCTTTTGAATCCAGATGGCAAAGGACACCGAGAAGCTGATCCGCCAGTTGTCGCTGATCTCCTACCTGATGGCCGAGCGCAGGCCGGTCACGGCGCTGGAGATCAGGCGCGACGTCGAGGGTTACAGCGGCATGAACGAAGACGCGTTCGCGCGGCGCTTCTACGCGGACCGCTCGGAGCTCGAATCGCTGCGGATCGCGCTGACCGTCGAGCGGCCGACCGACGGCGCGGCCGAGCAGGAGAACTATTCGCTGCGCCCGGAGAACTTCCATCTACCTGCAATCGCCTTCTCCGACAAGGAGCTCGCGGCGCTGCAGACCGCGCTGAGCCTGCTCGACGGCGAATTCGCCTATGCCGAGCCGCTGCGCCTCGCGCTGCAGCAGATCACCTGGGGGCGGCCGAGCCCGCTGCGTGCCCCCGAGCAGCAGTCGGTCGCGCTTGGCATCACGGCCTCCGCCGGCGGCCATGAGTTCTCCGCGCGCCTGGCGAAGGTCGAGACCGCGATCTTCCGCAACAAGACGATCACCTTCGACTACTACACGATGGAGCGCGACGAGGTTGGCGCGCGCCGCGTGGATCCCTACCACCTGCTGTTTCAGGGCGGGCAGTTCTACCTGCTCGGCTACGCCCACGAGCGCAAGGCCGTGCGCGTCTTCCGCCTGACGCGGATCCGCGGGAAGGTCTCCTACGCGACGAAGGCCGAGCACGACTTCCGCCGCCCGGCGGACTTCGATCCGCGCGCCTATGCCAACCGCGCCGATTGGCAGCTGGGCGAGGAGCGGGGCGTGGCCGAGGTGCTGATCTCCGAGCGGATCGCCTGGCAGGTCGAACGCCACTTCGGCCGCTACGGCGAGATCGGCGAGCCCGAGCAAGAGATGCTCGATGGCGGCGAGGCAGGGGAGGGGGACAGGGTCTTCCGGACGAGCTACTCCAATCCCCGCAACCTGATCTCGTGGGTGCTCGGGCTCGGCGCGCACGCACGGCTGCTGGGTCCGGAGGAGCTGACCGCGGAGCTCGGGCGGCGCGTCGATCTGCTGGAGGAGCTCCACGCCGGCGAGGCGCCGCCTGACCAAGAACCCGAACCCTCCCCGCCCGGGCGCGCGGGCAAGGGAGCGCAGGGCGGCAAGGGGGCGCAGGTCCATACGGCGACCCGCACCAGCGGACATCGGGGTGGCGCCCGCAATGGATCCTCCTCATCCGCACGCGTGGGCAACGGTGGCTCGACGAGCGGGAGCGACGGCTCAGCGGCCCGCGGCGCCGGCGACACGGCGATCCGTCCGGAGCGCTTCGCGCGCCTGGTCACGCTCGCGAGCATCCTGATCCAGGCCGGTCGCGCAGGCGGCGCGGGGACGAAGTCCGGAGAATCGGGCCCGGGCGGTCTCGGCCGCGTGAAGATCGCCGAGGTGTGCGAGCGGCTGCAGCTCTCCGAGGAGGAGCTGCGCGAGGACGTCAACGTGCTGAACGTCGTCAACTTCGGCGGCGGCTCCTACGTGCTCTACGCGGAGATCAAGGAGCAGGAGGGCGAGATCGAGGTCGACCCCGAGCCCTACAGCGACAACTTCGACCGCCCCGCGCGGCTGCTGCCGGTCGAGGCGAAGGCGCTGGTAGCGGCGATCGACCTGATCGGCGAGCACCTGCCGGAGGGCTCGCTCACCTCCGCGCGCGAGAAGATCGTCGCCGCGCTCGGCGAGGACCCGATGGAACAGGGGCTGCAGGTCGCGCACGCCGGCGGCGATGACTCGGCGGTCGCGCGCGTGGTCTCGACCGCGATCGTCGAGCACCGGATCATCGCGCTCGAGTACTACAAGGAGAACGAGGACCAGATCGTGCAGCGCCGCGTCGAGCCCTACGCGCTGACGAACGGCCGCGAGGGCTGGTACGTCGCCTCGTTCGACCCCGAGCGCGGCGTGATGCGCCACTACCGCCTCGACCGCATCAAGCACGTCGACGTGACCGAGCAGCGCTTCGAGCCCCGCCCCGAGGTCGACCCGGCCGCGGAAGTCGACGGCTGGCTGCGCACCGGCGAGGTTGAGGCCTCGCGCGCGGCGCGGGTGCTCGTCTCCCCCGAGCGCGCGCGCTGGGCGCGCGAGGCGCGGCGCGTGGTGGAGGAGCGCCGCGACGGCTCGGTCGTCGTCGAGCTGAGCTTCGCCGGCGTCGACTGGCTCGTGCGCGAGATCCTCAAGGAAGCCGGCGACGCCGCCCTGCTCGAGCCCCAGGACGCGCGCGAGGCCGTGCGCGCGGCGGTGGTGCGGCTGCGCGAGGCGCACGCGGTACCGGCCGCGGTCTGAGATGCCACGGGCGCCCGGCGCCGGTCCGGCGCACGGAGGGTCTCCCGAGTCAGATCGGAATCGTCATTTGCCGAGCGCGCGTTTCTGCGGGTGGAGCGTCTCCCCGCGCGCGAGCATCGCGACGTACTGATCGATCCGTCGCGCGCGCGTGTCGCTGCGCTTGGCGCTGTGGATCCGGTAGAGCACCGCGTAGCGGTTCTGACTGGAGAGCAGCTCGAAGTTGGCGTGCGCCCTGGACTCGGCGGCCAGCGCCTGAGCGAAATCGTCGGGCACCTCGATCGCCTTCTGCCCCGGATAGGCGGCCTTCCAGCGGCCGTCCTCCTTGGCGCGCTGCACCGCGGCCAGGCCCGCCGGCTGCATCCGGCCTTCGTCGAGCAGTCGCTCGATGTGGCTGACGTTGCGCTCCGACCACTGGCTGCGCGCGCGCCGGGGGGTGAAGCGCTGGCGGTAGGTGCGCTCGTCGCGCCGGCGCAGCTGGCCGTCGATCCACCCGTGGCAGAGCGCCTCGTCGAGCGCCTGCTCGTAGGTGAGCGAGGTAGGTTCGGTGGTGCCCTTCTTGGCGAGCACGAGCTCGACCCCGACCTCGTCGCCGTGGTGCTCGCCGAGCCAAGCTCGCCAGGCGGCGGCATCGGGCACGAGCAGTTCGCTGAGCGCGTTTGCCATCCGCGCAGTTTTGCATCGCCCGCTCGAGGTCGGCGCGGCGATAGCCTTCTCACGGTGAGCCGTCGCGAGCAGATCAAGATGAGCGACGCGGAGGTCGCTGCGTTCTTACGGGAGGAGCGAACCGTCACCTGCGCGACGGTGGGCGTGCGCGGCTGGCCGCACCTGATGCCGCTCTGGTACGTGCCGCGGGAGACGCCAGCGGATGATTCGAGCCCACCCACCCCACGAATCTGGGCCTGGACGTACGGCTCCTCCCAGAAGGTGCGCAACCTCGAACGCGATCCGCGCGCGACGCTCCAGGTCGAGGCCGCGGAGGTTTACCACGAGCTGCGCGGCGTGATGCTCGAGTGCGAGACGATCGTCCATCGCGAGCTCGAGCTGGTGTCGGAGCTGGGCGCGGAGATCTTGCTGCGTAATTCGGTCCCGCGCGGGGTGCAGGCCCCAGCGGAGCTGCCGCGGGAGGTGCGCGAGGTGGTCGCGGCGCAGGCCGTCAAGCGCGTCGGCCTCGAGTTCGTCGAGCGGCGCCGCACGAGCTGGGATCACCGCAAGCTCGGCGGGGTCTACTAGGCGGGGGGAGGGCAGGCCCGGGAGGGTGGGACCTCTAATCCCCCTCCCCTTTTGCTTGGAGGCAGGTTCTCCCCCCAAGCCCCTCACCTGTTTGAGCTTTGTCCACTAGGCTCCCCGGGCAATGGAGCCACTCAAGGGACTGATTCTCTCCGGGGGTAAGGGCACGCGCCTGCGGCCGATCACGCATACGAGCGCGAAGCAGCTTGTGCCGGTCGCGAACAAGCCTGTGCTGTTTTACGGGATCGAGGCGATGGCCGCGGCGGGGATCGAGCAGGTCGGGATCATCATCGCGCCGGAGACGGGGGATGAGATTCGTGAGGCGGCTGGCGATGGCTCGAAGTTCGGGGTGGAGATCACCTACGTCGTGCAGGACGAGCCGGCGGGGCTCGCGCACGCGGTGCTGACCGCGGAGCCGTTCCTTGGCGAGAGCCCGTTCGTGATGTATCTCGGCGACAACCTGCTGCAGGGGGGGATATCCGATCTGGTCGAGTCCTTCCGGGAGCACGAGCCGGACGCGCTGATCCTGCTGACGCCCGTCCCTGACCCGGAGAACTTCGGCGTCGCCGAGCTCGCCCAGCCCGAGGGGGATACGCCTGGAGACGTGGGCCGCGTCGTGCGGCTGGTGGAGAAGCCGAAGCAGCCCGCGACCGACCTGGCGCTCGTCGGCGTGTACATGTTCACCGCTGGGATCCACGACGCCGCGCGCGCGATCGAGCCCTCGGCGCGCGGGGAGCTCGAGATCACCGACGCGATCCAGCACCTCGTCGACGGCGGGCAGCGCGTCGAGCCACACATCGTGCGCGGCTGGTGGAAGGACACGGGGCGCCTGGAGGACATGCTCGAGGCGAACCGCCTCATCCTCGACAACCTCACCGAGCGCCACGACGGCGAGCTGATCGACTCGCAGCTCGACGGGCGTGTGGTGATCGAGGCGGGCGCGCGGCTGGAGCGCACGACCGTGCGCGGGCCCGCGGTGATCGGCGCCGGCGCGCAGCTGCGCGACTGCTACATCGGGCCGTATACGGCGATCGGCGAGAACTGCCGGGTCAACGACGCCGAGGTCGAGCACTCGATCCTGCTCGCGGGCTCGTCGGTGTGTGACCTCGACGGGCGTATGGAGTCCTCGTTGCTGGGCCGCAACGTGACGATCCGCCGCGGCGATCGGCAGCCGCGCGCGTACCGCTTCATGGTCGGTGACAACTCTGACATCTCAATTCTGTGAGCCTGCCCACGTCGCTCTGTTCACTGCTCGGGGGTCGGTAAATGCGCCTGCTGGTGACGGGCGCGCAGGGGATGCTCGGCCACGACGTGCTGCGCGTGGGGGAGCGCGCCGGCCACGAGCTGATCGCGATCGACCTGCCCGAGCTCGACATCACCGACGGTGACGCGGTGGAGGCGTTCTTCGCGCGCGAGCGTCCCGAGGCGACGATCAACTGCGCCGCCTGGACCGACGTGGACGGCGCCGAGTCAAAGCGCGAGGCCGCCCATGCCGTGAACGCCACCGGCGCCGGCAACCTCGCGCGCGCGGCCGCGCAGATCGGCACGCCGCTTCTGCAGATCTCGACCGACTACGTGTTCGACGGCACCGCCCCGCGCGACGCGGAGGGCAACGAGCGCCCGTATGTTGAGCGGGACCCGACCGGACCGCGCTCGGTGTACGGCGAGACGAAGCTCGCGGGCGAGCGCGAGGTGCTGGCCGCCTCCCCCGCGCACACGGTCGTGCGCACGGCATGGCTGTACGGCGTGGACGGGAAGAACTTCGTCGACACGATGCTGCGCCTCGCGGGCGAGCGCGAGGCCGTGCAGGTCGTGACCGACCAGATCGGCTCGCCGACGTGGTCAGGACACCTGGCGCCGGCGATCCTCGGGTTGCTGGAGCGCGAGGTGCGCGGTCTCGTCCACCTGACCGGCGCGGGCGCGGTCTCGTGGAACGGGTTTGCCAAGGAGATCTTCCGTCAGGCCGAGGTCGACTGCCGCGTCGAGCCCGCAAGCAGCGAGCAGATGGCGCGCCCGGCGCCGCGCCCGGCCTACTCGGTGCTCGAGTCCGAACGCGACGACGTCCTGCCGATGCCGCCGTGGGAGGACGGGCTTGCGGGGTATCTCGCGGCGAGGAATGGGATGATGCGCGCATGAAACTTCTCGTATGCGGTGGGGCCGGCTTCATCGGCTCGACGTTCGTGCGCCTGCGCGTGAAAGAGCAGGGCGATGAGGTGACGGTGCTCGACAAGCTGACGTACGCCGGGCGCGAGGAGAACTTGAGCGAGGTCGCCGAGGCGCCGGGCTACCGCTTCATCCGCGGCGCGATCGAGGATCCCGAGGCGGTCGGGGGCGCGATCGAGGTCGCGCAGCCCGAGGCGATCGTGAACTTCGCCGCGGAGACGCACGTCGATCGCTCGATCGCCGAGCCGGACGCGTTCGTGAAGACGCACGCGCTCGGCACGCACGTGCTGCTCGAGGCCGCGCGCGCGGCGGGGTTGCGCTATCTGCAGGTCTCCACCGACGAGGTGTACGGCTCGATCGAGCAGGGCTCGTTCACGGAGGAGTCGCCGTTGAGGCCGTCCTCGCCGTATTCGGCGACGAAGACGGGCGCGGATCTGCTCGTGCAGAGCTACTTCCACACCTACGAGCTCCCCGCGGTTATCTGCCGCGGCTCGAACAACTACGGTCCCTACCAGTATCCGGAGAAGCTGATCCCGCTGATGATCCTCAACGCGCTGCACGGCGACTCGCTGCCGGTGTACGGCGACGGGATGCAGGTGCGCAACTGGATCCACGCGAGCGACTTCTCCCGCGCGATCGGCCACGTGCTCGAGCACGGCCAGCCCGGCGAGGTCTATAACGCGGGTGGCCCCGACGAGTGCGCGAACGTTGATGTGGTCAAGCGGATCATCGCGCTGACGGGCGCCGAGGAGTCCCAGATCGAGTACGTCACCGACCGCCCCGGTCACGATCGTCGCTACTCGCTCTCCTCTCAGAAGGTGCGCGCGCTGGGCTGGGAGCCGCGGGTGCGCTTCGAGGAGGGCCTTGCGGAAACCGTCGCGTGGTATCGCGAGAACGCCTGGTGGTGGGAGCCGATCCGCTCCGGTGACTACCGCGAGTACTACGAGCGCCAGTACGGCAAGGCCCTGAGCTGACTCACCCCAGCTTCGAGAGCTTCCAGGCGCCGTTTTCCTTGACGAGCGTCACGTCCGTCAGCTTGGCCTTGCCGGCGTAGGTGCTCTTCACTTCGGCGGTGGCGCCCGTGGCGCCGTGGAGCTGGACTTTCTCGACTGTGACTTCGGGGGTGTCGACCTGGGAGAGCTGGCTTTTCAGCGCCTGCTTGCAGCCGCCCGGCGCTGAGCTCAAGCGCGTGGTCACGGCGCTGGAAAGCAGGTCCGAGCAGATCTTCTGAGCTTCGCCGGCGGTCCCGTAGCTCTGCAGATTGGCGATCACCTGCGCGACCGCGTGTTCTTCGCCTTTGAAGGAGCTCACGCTCGAGGTACTGGCGCATGCGGAGATGCCGAGCGCGAGCAGCGGCGCGCAGAACAGCGGCAGGGCACGCTTGATCGGGTCCGGGAGCACGGCCCGGGAGGCTATTTGACCGCGGCGCTATTCGTCGTCGCCGCGGCGATAGCCGAGGCTCGCGGAGATGCGATCGGCGGTCGAGACGAGCTGCGGGCCGAGCGTGTCGACGAGCTCCGCGAGCGGGGCGTTCGCGCCGGGAATCGAGAGGTTGACAGCAGCGAGCACCGCCCCCGTCTGGTCGCGTACGGGCGCGGCGAGCGCGCGCAGCTCGGGTGCTAGCTCATGGTCGTTGACGGCGAGTCCCTCGCGACGGATCTGCTCGAGCTCGTCGCGCAGCGCCTTCTTCGCGGTGATCGTGTTGGGGCCGTGCTTGGCGAGCGTCATGTTGGCGATCAGCTCGCGCTGTTCGTGCTCGGGCAGATAGGCGAGCAGCAGCTTGCCGATCGCGGTGCAGTGGGCCGGCAGGCGTGAGCCGGGCTGCGGGTCGAGCGCGGCCTCGGCCTGCTCGCGACGGAAGCCGCGCGCGCGATCGACGTAGAGGATCTCCTCGCCGTCGAGCACGCCGAGCCCGGTCGTGTAGGAGGTGCGCTGGCGCAGCTCCTCCAGCTCAGGATGGGAGTACTCACGCAGCCCGGTCGAGTCGAGCGCGGACATCCCCAGGTCGGTGACGCGCAGGCCGAGGCGGTACTTGCGCGAGGAGCCCTGCTCGAGGTAGCCGAGCGCCACGAGCGTGATCACGTAGCGATGGGTGGTCGAGCGGCTCATGCCGAGGTCCTCGGCGATGTCGGCGATCCCGAGCACGGGCCGGGTCGCGCTGAAGCAGCCGAGGATCGCCAGGCCGCGCTCCAGCGACTGCGAGTAGCGTGGCTCGCGCAGGTCGGGATCCGACCACGTCGCCTCCCGCTCGTCCTCTGGCTTGTCAGGGTCGTTCGCTTTTCCTCTTGGCATCTCTGTCTCGTTCCTGTTCTCGGACGGGAGTTATGCTCGGGGCTTCGATCTCCCTGGGTGGCAACGTCGACTGGATCATAAACATCGGTTCTCCACCAGAGGATAAACAGAGCCGGTGGACTTAGTGGGCAGCCATCTCGAGAGATTTGACGCTTAAACTCGAGTGGTCGCTCAAAGCGGTAAACAGCCCTGTTCGCTCGATTCGGCGACTTCCCCTCAAAATCGCAGGAGGCGCGATTCGGCGCTTTAGAAAATAGCTTGCAAAATCATATCTTTGGAACTAAACTGGGCACGACGGTGGGGCGAGTTGTGGCGCTGCTGGAACGCGCTGCTCAGCGTCCCTCGGTCAGCACCCCCAAGGGCTTGGGCATCGTCACCCCTCTCCGGCGGTGCTCGAGATGAGATCGGGGTGTCCCCCCGACGCCAGGTCTCCGCGGGCGCCGTAGCGACCCTCACTACGGCGTCCGGGAAGGCCTGACTGCAACAACTGGGAGAATGTGGAATCCTTGCGGATGATGACAATCGTCGGTAGACGTTTCGTCTGCTGACTGCGACGGTACCCGCATGAGATCCAACCCGCAAGCCACCGAGCAGTTCGCCGAGAACCTACGCAAGCGCCGCGAGGAGCTGGGCTTGACTCAGGAAAGCCTCGCCGAGATCTGCGGTCTGCATCGCACCGAGATCGGCCTGCTGGAGGGCCGCAAGCGCTCGCCGCGACTGCACACGATCGTTGCGATCGCCCGCGGCCTTGGGTTCGATTCTGCGGGCGAGCTGCTCGACGGAATCGGCTGAGCGTAGCTCGCTAGCCTCAACGGGTGCCTCTCTCCAGCTTCACGCCGCGGGTCCGCGAGTGGTTCGCGGCGGCGTTCGCCGCGCCCACCCCCGCCCAGGCGCAGGCGTGGCCGGCGATCGCCCGGGGGGAGCACGTGCTGCTATCGGCGCCGACGGGTTCGGGCAAGACGCTCGCTGCGTTCCTCTGGGCACTAGACCGGCTGAGCGAGGATCGCGCCGAGGAAGCAATTGGGGCGAGGGTCGCGGGCGGTGGTCCCCCCGGGAGTGGCGGCGCCGCTCGGGATCGCAGATCGGACGCGGGCGGTAATAGAGGTGGCGCCGTCGCCGCGGATGGGCGTCGCCTCACCCGCATCGTCTACGTCAGCCCGTTGAAGGCGCTCGCCTACGACATCGAGCGCAACCTCCGAGCTCCCCTCCGCGGGATTGGCGCCGGCGACGTGCGCGTCGGCATCCGTACGGGTGACACGCCCCAGCGCGAGCGCGCGGCGATGCTGCGCAACCCGCCCGACATCCTGATCACGACGCCCGAGTCGCTCTACCTGATGCTTACCTCGCGCGCGCGGGAGACGCTGGGCGCGGTCGAGGCGGTGATCGTCGATGAGATCCACGCCGTCGCCGCGACCAAGCGCGGCTCGCACCTCGCGTTGACGCTCGAGCGGCTCGAGGCCCAGGTGCGCGCTTTGCGCCCGTCGGCGAGCGTCCAGCGGATCGGGCTCTCCGCGACGCAGAATCCTTTGGAGGAGATCGGGCGCTACCTCGTCGGTCCGCACCGCGAGGTCACGATCGTCGACGCAGGTATCCGCAAGGAGCTCGACCTGCGGATCGAGGTCCCGGTCGAGTCGATGTCAGAACCGGATGCTCCCTCGCCCGCAGGCGGCGAGCCCGAACGTGACCCTCTGGAGCCATCGATAGAGCCCCACCTGCCCGGCGGCGAGGCCACACGGAGCTCGATCTGGCCGGCGATCTATCCCGAGCTCCTACGGCTCGTTCGCGAGCACAACTCGACGATCGTGTTCGTCAACAACCGCCGTTCCGCCGAGCGGGTCGCGCTGCGACTGAACGAGCTCGCGGATGCGGACATCGCGCGCGCCCATCACGGCTCGCTCGCGCGTGAGGAGCGGACGAAGGTCGAGGAGTTGCTCAAGGCCGGCGATTTGCCCTGCCTCGTCGCGACCTCCTCGCTCGAGCTCGGGATCGACATGGGCGCGGTCGACCTCGTGCTCCAGATCGAGTCGCCCAAGTCCGTCGCCCGCGGCCTGCAGCGGATCGGGCGCGCCGGGCACGGCGTCGGCGAGGTCTCCCGTGGGCGGATCTTCCCCAAGTTCCGCGGTGACCTGCTCGAGTGCACCGTCGTCGCTCGGCGCATGCACGAAGGCCTGATCGAGCCGACGGTCGTTCCCAAGAACGCTCTGGACGTCCTCGCTCAGCAGATCGTCGCGATTTCCGTTGCACAACAGCAGCCGGCCCCTGGGGCCGGCCCATTAAAAGAAAAAGACACCCCAGACATCGATGATCCCGAGAACCTCGAAGAAGGCATCTCGGTTGACGAGCTCCACGCCCTCGTCACGCGCACCCACTCCTACGCCGAGCTTTCCCGCGAGCTGCTCGAGAACGTGCTCGACATGCTCGACGGGCGCTATCCATCGAAAGAGTTCGGCGAGCTGCGCGCGCGGATCGTCTGGGATCGCGTCGCCGGCGTCGTGCGCGCGCGCAAGGGCTCGCGCCAGCTCGCGATCGCCAACGCCGGCACGATTCCCGACCGCGGCCTCTACGCGGTCACCCTGCCCGACGGACGGCGCGTCGGCGAGCTCGATGAGGAGATGGTCTACGAGGCGCGTCCCGGCCAGGCGTTCTTGCTCGGCGCCTCCTCCTGGCGGATCGAGGAAATCGGGCGCGATCGCGTGATCGTCACGCCCGCGCCCGGCGCGCCCGGAGCGGTGCCGTTCTGGAAGGGCGACTCGGTCGGGCGTCCGCGCGAGCTGGGCGAAGCGATCGGCGCGTTCTCGCGCTGGGCCGTCGAGCAGGAGCCGCAGACATTGGAGCGCGACTACGACCTCGATCCGCGCGCCGCGCGCAACCTGCTCGACTACCTGCGCGAGCAACAGGCAGCGACGCGCGTCTTGCCGAGCGAGCGCACGATCGTCGTCGAGCGCTTCCGCGACGAGATCGGCGACTGGCGCATCTGCATCCTCTCCCCCTACGGCGGGCGCGTGCACTCCGCCTGGGCGCTCGCTTTGTCCGCGCGGATCCGCGAGCGCTTCTCTTTGGAGGCCGACGCGATCTCCTCCGACGACGGGATCGTCCTGCACCTGCCCGACCTCGACGCCGACGACGTGGAGTCATTGCCTTCGGCAGCAGATTTGGTCCTGATCGAGCCCGACGAGGTTGCGCAGGCCGTCACCGCCGAGCTCGGCTCCTCCGCCCTGTTCGGCGCGCGTTTCCGCGAGAACGCCGGCCGCGCTCTGCTGATCCCGCGCGCCTATCCCGGCCGGCGCACGCCGCTCTGGCAGCAGCGCCTGAAGTCGCAGAACCTGCTCGAGGTCGCCAAGCGCTACGCCGACTTCCCGATCCTGCTCGAGACCTACCGTGAGTGCCTGCGCGACGTGCTCGACCTGCCCGGCCTCGAACAGCTCCTGCGCGGGCTGCACTCGCGCGAGATCTCGCTCGTCGAGGTCGAGACGCCGACCGCATCGCCGTTTGCCTCCTCTTTGCTGTTCGACTACGTCGCGACCTACATGTACGAGGGCGACACGCCCAACGCCGAGCGCCGCGCCGCCGCCCTCTCGCTCGACCGCGACCTCCTGCGTGAGCTGCTCGGCCAGGAGGAGCTGCGCGAGCTGATCGATCCCGGCGCGCTCGCCCGTGTCGAGGACGACCTGCAGTGCCGCTCGGAGATCGCGCGCGCGACGGGCCGCGACGGGCTGCACGACGTGCTGCGTCGCGTCGGCGACCTCACGCTCGCGGAGGTCTCCGAACGGGTGCTCGCGGGGATCGATGTCGGCGGACTGCTGCGGGGGCTCGAGCGTGAACGGCGGGTCGTGCGACTGCGCCTCGGCGGCGAGGAGCGCTACGTCGCGGCCGACGAGGCCGGCCTGTACCGCGACGCGCTCGGCGCCGTCCCGCCCGGGGGGCTGCCGGAAGCGTTCCTCGCCGACGTGCCCGAGGCGCTGCGCGTTCTCGTCGCCCGTTTCGCTCGCTCTCACGGGCCGTTCACGGGCGAGGAGCTCCACGCCCGCTACGGGGTCGACGCGGGTGCGGTGCTGCGCGAGCTGGAGCGCTCCGGCGATCTGGTTCGGGGCGAGCTGCGGCCAGGCGGGGGCACCCTAGCGGAGCCGGACGGAACCGGCTCCGCCTACTCGGTTACCGAGCGAGAGTGGTGTGACACGGAGGTTCTACGGCGCCTGCGCCGCGCCTCGCTGGCGGCCCTGCGCAAGGAAATCGAGCCGGCCGACGCGCGTGCGCTGGCGGCCTTCCTGCCCTCCTGGCAGGGCATCGACCGTCACTCCGGAGCGGGGGCGGGCGTCGATCGGCTGCGCGAGGTGCTCGTGCCGCTCCAGGGACTCGCGCTGCCCGCCGAGATCTGGGAGCGCGATGTGTTGCCGCGGCGGATCGGCGCCTACTCGCCGGCGTGGCTCGACACGCTCTGCGCGAGCGGCGAGGTCGTTTGGGTCGGCGCCGGCGCGCTGGGGCGCAGCTCCGGGCGCGTGGCGCTGTACTTCCGCGAGGACGCAGCCCTGATCGGACCGCCGTCGGCGCCGCGCTCGTCGTCGGCCCCCGGGGCAGGCGCCTCGCCGAGCGAGGGTGGGTGGGCCGTTCATACGCTCCTGCGCGAGCGCCTCGCGCGGGGGCCGGCCTTCTTCACCGACCTGCTCGCTGAGCTGTCGGTGGCAGGGGAGACACTGCGTGAGGCACTCTGGGACCTCGTCTGGGCGGGCGAGGCCACGAACGACGCCTGGGCGCCGCTACGGGCGCCGCACCTGGCGCTCGCGCGCGGTGCGGGCGGTGAGGCCGAGGCGACCCGCGGCGAGGCCGCCATGGGGGACTCCCGCGCCGGGCGTCCCGTCCTCTCGAGCCGGCCGATGGCGGCCCGCTCGCGCTTTGGCGTGCGCCGCCGGGGCGCTCAGGCACAGGTCCAGGGCCGCTGGTCGCTGACCGCCTCGTTGTTCGGCGAGGTCTCTGTTCCGCTCTCTGCGCTGCCCTCGCCCGAGCGCCGCCGCGTGCTCGCGGAGCTGCTGCTGGAGCGCTACGGGATCGTCACGCGCGAGCAGGTCCTCGCCGAGGGGATCCGCGGGGGCTTCGCGCTGCTCTACGACGCGTTCTCGCAGCTGGAGACGCTCGGCGTCTGCCGCCGCGGCTACTTCGTCGAGGGCATGGGCGGTGCGCAGTTCGCGCTCCCGGGCGCGGTCGAGCGCCTGCGCGCCGGCCGATCTCCGATCGGTCGGGCCGACCAAGCGGGCGACTCAGACGAGGGTCCACGCACGCTCGTGCTCGCTGCCGCCGACCCCGCGCAGCCCTACGGCGCCGCGCTGCCCTGGCCCAAGCGTGAGGGCCAGACCCGCCGGCCGGCCCGGGTCGCGGGCGCCTACGTGGTGCTGGTCGAGGACGAGCCGGTGCTGTACGTCGAGCGTGGCGGGCGGGGTTTGGTCACGCTCGCCGATGTCCCGTTTGAGATGGCCGTGAATGCGCTGGCGCAGGCCGTGCGCGCCGGACGCATGGGCAAGCTCGCGTTGAAGCGGATCGATGGCGAGCCGGCGATCGCCTCAGAGCTGGCAGGAATGCTGATCGACCTCGGCTTTCATTCGGGGCCGCGTAAGCTCACGCTCAGCGCATGAACGTCCACTCCCCTCGTCGTGTCGGCCACAAGGGCGCCGCGCTGCTGGCGCAGGGCAACACGCTCGCGAGCTTCCGCGCCGCGCTTGCGGCGGGTGTCGACATGATCGAGTTCGACGTGCTTTCCGAGCACACCGACGGCAGTGGGGAGCTTTTGCTTGCGCATGACTACGAGGACATGCACGCGCGCGCTCCACTGACCTTCGCGCAGGCGCTCGAGCACCTCGCGGGCACTGAGTTCGCGGGCGTGGAATTCGATGTCGACGTGAAGATCCCCGGCTACGGCCGGCGCGTGGTGGCGGCGCTGCGCGAGGCGGGCCTCGTCGAGCGCTCGCTCGTGAGCGGCATGTACATCGACGAGCTCGACGCGATGCGCGCGCTGGAGCCGTCGCTGCGCGTCGGCTGGTCGGTGCCGCGCCTGCGCCGCGACTACACGACAGACATGCTCACCGCGATCCCCGCGCTGGTGATCCTCAGCGGCTACCGTGCGTTGCTACCCCGGCGCGTGCGCGCGGCGCTGCTTGCCGGTCGCTTCGACGCGATCATGGCCCACTGGCGTCTGGTCACCCCCGCGCTCGTGCGCGCGGTGGCCGAGGGGGGCGGGGAGCTCTACGCCTGGACGGTCGACGACGCCGCGCAGATCGCGCGGCTGACCGCGATGGGTGTAGACGGGATCATCACGAACGATCCGCGGCTATTCGGATAGCGGCACGCTGGCTTGGCCATCGAGTCGCTATCTCGGCCGCTATCGGCGCGTCAGCTGAGCGGGCATTCCGCCGTGCTGAAGCCCTTCGGGTCGGCTCCCGCGAGGCTGTCGTGCCCGGCGGTGGTCGGTCGCGAGACGGTGTACTCGACGGTCGACCCATGACGCCACTGGAAGCTCACGACGCCGCGCAGTGTGACGGCGGGCTTGCCCGCGACCGGCACGAGCTGAAAGCTGCGTCCGGTCTGGCGCGCGGATTTGGCCGCGCCCACCGCGACATAGCCGGATTCGGCTCCGTTGGGGAGGTCGATCCACTGCTTGGTCGAGCTGTCGAGGTACTGCAGGCGAAAGCGCATGAACATCTGGTCTGTCGAATGTTCATCGCCGGGCATCGAGCCGCGCACGCCGACGGTATTCGGTTGATCGGAGGGATTGCAGACGTCGATCGTGGCCCACAGCTGCGGCGACTGCAGGAGCTTGCGCTCGGCGACGGTCGGGGTCGTCCCGGCGGCGGCGCCCGCATGTGTGGCGCGGGCTCCGGCCAGCGAGGCCGCGGGCAGACACAGCAGCAGCGCGCCGACCGCGCCGATCACGGCCAGCGTGGGGAATGGCTTGGCGACGGTCATCTAGGAGGAAGATAGCGCCGGCCGGCGCTCGCCGAGCCGGTCGCCGCGCTCGCTCGGGGCAGTGGAGCGGGACTCGTGGCTCCGAGGAGGCGGCTCCCTACCAGGCGAACCCGCCACGTGTGATATGCCTGCTGCCATGGCGGGAATGCGCTCAGCGGACGTGGTCGAGCTGCTCGCGCGCGTGCCGGTGTTCTCGACGCTCGAGCGTGAGGACCTCGAGCGGATCGCCGACCTCGCCGTCCCGCGCGCGTTCGAGCCCGGTCAGGTGGTGTTCCGCGAGGGCGACGCCAGCGACACCTGCTACATCGTCCGCTCCGGGCGCGCTCGCGCGGTGCGCGAGCACTCCGGCGGGCGCGTGCTTACGCTCGCGACGTTCGGCCCGGGCGACATCTTCGGCGAGCTGGCGCTGTTCGAGGACGAGCGCCGTTCGGCAACCGTCGAGGCGATCGAGTCGACGAGCGTGGTCGCGGTGCTCGGCCCGGACATGCGCCGGCTGATGGTCGAGCACCCGGGCATCTCCGCGCGTCTGGTGATCGCGCTCGGCCGGCGCCTGCGCGAGACCAATGAGCGCCTCTCGCGCCAATCCTTCCAGACGGTGCAGAGTCGCGTGGCGGTGGTGCTGAGCGAGCTGGTCGCGCAGGAGCTGGCCGGGGAGAGCGAAGCGAGGTCCGCGCGAATCGAGGCGGCTGCGGATGGGCCGGCCCCGGATGAGCCGGCCCCGGATCTGAGCGAGCCCGGCGATCGCGAGGATGGCTCCCGTGGCGAGAGGTCCGAGCAAGGCGTGCTCGTCACCGCCACTCAGGCGGACCTCGCGCAGCTTGCTGGGTCCTCGCGCGAGTCGGCCAGCCGTTTCCTCGCGGTGCTCGAGCGCGCCGGGGTGATCTCGCAGGGACGGGGACGCCTGATCGTGCACGACCCGGAGGCGTTGCAGCAATATGTCTTCTAGGGGCGCTAAGAAGACTGGCGGGAAGGACAAAGCCGCCGGCGGGAAGCGCGGCCGCAAGCAGAAGCCGAGCGGCAAGCAGAAGCCCGGCAGGTTGCCGCGCGCGCAGGAGATCTCGGCCGGCGGGGTCGTGCTGCGTGGCGAGCAGGTCGTCGTGATCGTGCCCACCCGGCGAGCGCCGGACGGCTCGCGCGTGCTGGCGCTGCCGAAGGGGCACGTCGACCCGGGCGAGAACACGCTACAGGCCGCCGAGCGCGAGGTGCGCGAGGAGACGGGGCTCTCGGTCGAGCTCGTCCGCGAATTGGGCGAGGTGCGCTACTGGTACCGGCGCGACGGGCGCACGATTCCCAAGTCGGTCACCTTCTACCTTTTCAACTACCTCTCGGGCGACACCGTCGATCACGACGACGAGGTCGAGGAGGCTCGCTGGATCGATCTGCGAGAGGCCCAGACAGCCCTCACTCACGCGGCCGAGCGCGAAATGGTGCAGCGCGCGCTGGCCTATTTGCGAGAAGACCGATAGCCTGCTCGATCGTGCAGGTGCTCAACTTCTATTCGACGATCTTCGCCGACGAGCTGATGCGGGGGCGCAAGACGGCCACGATCCGGCTCGGCGACAAGTCCGGCAAGTACCGCAAGAACCAGGCGGTGCTCGTCACGATCGGCTACCAGTACTCGCCCCGGGAACGGATCTTCGAAGCGGTGATCGACCAGGTCGAGGTGACGAAGATCGCCGACCTCTCGCCGCGCGACATCAAGCACGACAACCCCGAGTTCCGCCGCCACGAGGAGCTGATCAGCTTCCTCGAACAGATCTATGGGCGCTCGGTCTCTCCGGAAGACACGGTCACGGTCGTGCGCTTTTCGCAGATCATGGACAAGCCCTCGGGGATGACCGAGGCGATGAAAGGGTTCGGCGGCGCCCAAAACTAGCGCGGAGCTTGGCCGAGCTTGGTCTCGTTCTCTGCCGGCTTCCCGGTCGCTCGTGGCACTTGAGGGCGGAGACTGCCGAATCTGCCCTTGATTTACGGCTGCGCTTGGGTATATTGGGGGTCGTTGGCACTCTCCCCCCGAGAGTGCCAGCCATCAGTAGGCGGCGGGCGTTCGATTGAGAGAGCCGCTGGGCCGCCGGACGTATTCCTAAGACGGAGGTTTTCAACATGAAGCTCAAGCCCCTGGGCGATCGGCTGATCGTGCAGGCAATCGAGGAGGAGCAGACCACTGCCAGTGGCCTCGTGCTCCCCGACACTGCCAAGGAGAAGCCGCAGAAGGGCAAGATCGTCGCGATCGGCGACGGCAAGCTCGACGAGAACGGCAAGCGCATCCCGCTGGAGGTCAAGGAGGGGGACGAGGTCCTCTACAGCAAGTACGGCGGGACCGAGATCAAGATCGACGGGGAGGATCTGCTCGTGTTGCGCGAGTCCGATGTCCTCGCCAAGGTCGCATAAGGAGACTGAAGAGATATGGCTAACAAGGAACTGAAGTACGGCTCCGAGGCACGCAAGGCGCTGGAGCTCGGCGTCGATGCGGTCGCGAACGCCGTCAAGGTCACGCTCGGCCCGAAGGGTCGCTATGTGGTGCTCGACAAGAAGTTCGGGGCGCCGACGATCACCAACGACGGCGTCACGATCGCCCGCGAGATCGAGGTCGAGGACGTCTTCGAGAATCAGGGCGCTCAGCTCGTTCGTGAGGTCGCCACGGCGACCAACGACGTCGCCGGTGACGGCACCACGACGGCGACCGTGCTGGCTCAGGCGATCGTTCGCCAGGGTCTGAAGAACGTCGCGGCGGGCGCGAACCCGCTGGCGCTCAAGCGCGGCATCGAGAAAGCCGTCGACGAGGTCGTCAAGAACATCGCAACGCAGTCCAAGGAGGTCTCCGGCAAGGACCAGATCGCCCGCGTGGCGACGATCTCCGCCGGCGACGACGACATCGGCGACGTGATCGCCGATGCGATCGAGAAGGTCGGCAAGGACGGCGTCGTGAACGTCGAGGAGGGCCAGACGTTCGGTATGGACCTCGAGTTCACCGAGGGCATGCAGTTCGACAAGGGCTACATCTCGCCCTACATGGTCACCGACCAGGACCGCATGGAGGCAGTGCTGGAGGACCCCTACATCCTGATCGCCAACCAGAAGATCGGCTCAGTCCGCGACGTGCTGCCGGTGCTCGAGCAGGTGATCCAGTCGGGCAAGACGATCCTGATCATCGCCGAGGACGTCGAGGGCGAGTCGCTCGCGACGCTGGTGGTCAACAAGCTGCGGGGCACCTTCACCGGTGTGGCCGTGAAGGCGCCGGGCTTCGGCGACCGCCGCAAGCGGATGCTCGAGGACATCGCGATCCTCACAAACGCCGAGGTGATCACCGAGGAGCTCGGGCTGAAGCTCGAGAACACCGAGGTCAAGCAGCTCGGTCGCGCCCGTCGCGTGGTCGTGACGAAAGACACGACCACGATCGTCGACGGCGCCGGTGACGCCGAGGCGATCAAGGGCCGTATCAACCAGATCAAGGCCGAAGTCGAGAACACCGATTCGGACTTCGACCGCGAGAAGCTGCAGGAAAGGCTCGCAAAGCTCTCCGGCGGCGTCGCCGTGGTCAAGGTCGGTGCCGCGACCGAGACGGAGATGAAGGAGAAGAAGCACCGCGTCGAGGACGCCCTGCAGGCAACACGGGCGGCGCTCGAGGAGGGCATCGTGCCCGGTGGCGGCGTCGCGCTGCTACAGGCCTCGGCGGCCGTCTCGATCGGCGAGAACGGTGCGTCGGTCGACGGTTCGGACGACGAGCGGACGGGCGCGAACATCGTGCTCCGGGCGCTCGAGGAGCCGCTCCGTCAGCTCGCCGAGAACGCTGGCCTCGAGGGCTCGGTTGTGGTCAACGACGTGCGCAAGGCCAAGAAAGGCCAGGGCCTGAACGCGGCCACGAACGAGATCGTCGATCTCGTAGCCGCGGGCGTGATCGACCCCGCGATGGTCACCCGATCGGCGCTGCAGAATGCCGCGTCGATCGCTAAGAACATCCTCACGACCGAGGCGATCGTCGCCGAGGTGCCGGAGAAGGAAGGCGCCGGTGGCATGCCCGGCGGTGGCATGCCCGACATGTCGGGGATGATGTAGGAGCCCTACTCGGGAAAGATTCCTCCTAAAGGAATCTAGTTGTAAAGTCGATAGCGCATGCAGAGGGCCCGGCAGGATGCCGGGCCCTCTTTCTATAAGTGGCGGCTGCGGTGCGCTGGATGGTGGCTGCTGCGGTGCGCCGGATGAGCCCGCGAGCGTAGCGGCGTCCGATGGCTTGGCGGCGCGTCCCGGACCATCGCCCTCACCGGGGATCGGCCGGTATTCCCTGGGGCCCGCGTCGTGCGCTATTCGACTTCCGCGACCGACCGCGGGCCGTGCCCGACGTACTTCGCGCTCGGCCGGATCAGCTTCGCCTCGCGCTTCTGCTCGAGGATGTGCGCCGACCAGCCGGCCACGCGCGCGCACGTGAACATCGGCGTGAACAGGTCCGGCGGGACTTCGGCGAGATCGAGCACGACGGCCGACCAGAACTCGACGTTGGTGGCGAGCACGCGGTCGGGCTTGCGCGCGTGCAGCTCCGCGAGCGCCGCCGTCTCGAGCGCTTCGGCGGCCTGCACGCGCGGGGATTTCAGTTCCTGGGAGGTGCGCCGCAGTACCCGCGCGCGGGGGTCTTCGGCGCGGTAGACGCGATGGCCGAAGCCCATCAGACGCTCGCCGCGATCGAGCGCGTCTTTGACCCAGCGCTCGGCGTCGCCGCTGGCTTCGACTTCGTCGATCATCTTCAGCACGCGCGAGGGCGCGCCGCCGTGCAGTGGGCCGGAGAGGGCGCCCACCGCGGCCGACAGCGCCGCGGCGCAGTCGGCGCCCGTGGAGGCGACGACGCGGGCGGTGAACGTCGAGGCGTTCATGCCGTGCTCGGCCGCGGAGACCCAGTAGGCGTCGATTGCCTTCACGTGATCGGGGTTCGCCTCGCCGCGCCAGCGAATCAGGAAGCGCTCGGGGATCGTCGCGCCCTCGTCGATCTCCGCCTGGGGCACCGGCGGCTGGCCGGCTTCGCGGGCGGACTGCGCGACGAACGACAGCGCCATCACCGATGCACGGGCGAGGTTGTCACGTGCCTCCTCGTCGGTGATGTCGATCAGCTGCCCGAAGCCCCACTCGGGCGCGAGCATCGCCAGCGCCGACTGCACGTCGACGCGGTGATCGCCGGAGCGCACGGTCAGCGCGTGCGGTTCGGCGGGGGGCAGGCCGGGTTTGAGATGCCCGTCGACGAGCAGGCCCCAGACTTGCTCATAGGGGACCTTGCCGACCAGGTCTTCGATGTTCACGCCGCGGTAGCGCAGCGCGCCACCGGCTTTGTCCGGCTCGGCGATCTCGGTGGCGAAGGCGACGACGCCTTCAAGGCCCGACTGGACCTCGGGTGTTGACTCAACCGCGCTCATGGCACTCGCTTTCTGGGCTTGAACCTTTGAACCGGGCGCGCGCGCCCAGCTGCTGGCCGATCGGAGATCCCTTCGATCTCCGATCGGTGGGCAGGCCCACATGGTCGCAGGAATGGGCGCGCGAGTAGGCTGATCCCACTGGGCGAGCGCCTGCCGGCTCCCCACCCGAGCCGCCACCCCCGAGGAGGAACCGTGCCAGACAGCGACCTGATGTTTCATGCCGCGACCGAGCTCGCCGGCATGGTGCGCGCCGGGGAGCTCTCCGCACGCGAGCTCGTCGAGATCTCGCTCGAGCGGATCGAGGAGCTGAATCCCGAGCTCAACGCGTTCGTGCAGGTCGACGCTGAGCGTGCGCTTGCCACGGCCGCCGAGATCGGCCCCGGCGACGAGCGTCCGTTTGCTGGAGTTCCGATCGCGATCAAGAACAATCGCGCGGTTGAGGGATTGCGGCTCACCAACGGCTGCTCGCTGATGGCCGAGTACGTCGCCGATCACGACCACAATGTCACGCGGCGCCTGCGCGCGGCGGGGTTCGTGATCGTCGGCTCGACGACGCTGCCCGAGTACGGCATCCTGCCCGTCTCAGAGGCCCGTATCTTTGGTCCCACGCGCAATCCCTGGGATTTGGAACGTACCCCCGGCGGGTCATCGGGCGGCGCCGCTGCTGCCGTGGCCAGCGGGATGGTGCCTGTGGCGCACGGCAACGACGGCGGCGGTTCGATCCGGATTCCCGCGGCCTGCTGCGGGCTGGTGGGGCTCAAGCCTGCGCGGGGACGCATCTCGCTCGCCCCCGTGCTCGGCGATTCGCCGATCGAGATCGACGGGGTGCTGACGCGCACGGTCGCCGACACGGCCGCGATTCTCGACGTGCTCGCCGGCTATGAGCCGGGCGACGCGACCTGGGCGCCACCCCCGTCGGAGCCGTTCGCCGCGGCGGCCCGACGCGCGCTCGTGAGTGCTGTTGGTGGAGGTTCTGCTGTCGGCGGCGGTTCCGCCGCGCGGTCGGGCGCGCTGCGGATCGCCGTCACGAAGCTGCCGCCGCTCGCCGACGCGGCCGTCGATCCGATCTGCGCGGGCGCGGTCGATGAGGCCGCAGAGTTGCTGCGCGCGCTCGGACACGAGGTCGTGGAGGTCGAGCCGCCGTGGCAGATCGAGGGTCTGGGCGAGCTGTTCGGGGCGGTCTTCTGCATCTACATCTCGCTCGCGATCGCCGCCTCGGGGATGGTCGCCGGGCGCGGGGTGGATGGGATCTCAGAAGATGATGTGGAGCCAATGAGTTGGGCGATCTACTCGATGGTCCAGAAGCTGAACGCGACACAGGGGCTCGGCGCCGCCGTGCAACTACAGGCGTTCGCCCGACGGCTGACCGAGTTCCTGGAACCCTACGACGCTTTGCTCACGCCCGCGCTGGCCGAGCGTCCGCTGCCATTGGGGACGCTCGACACCGGTGCGCCCGATCCGATGTCGACGTTCACGCGCTCGGGCCTGTTCACGCCCTTCACTCCGGTGTTCAACGCATCCGGGCAGCCCGGGATCTCGCTACCGCTGTTCGAGGGCGAGGACGGGTTGCCGCTGGGAGTGCAGCTCGTCGGGCGCCCGGCCGGCGAGGCGGCGCTGCTGGCGCTCGCCGCGCAGCTGGAAGAGGCTAAGCCGTGGGCAGCACGGCGTCCATCGGTTGGGGCGTGACCCCCAGGCTCTCCACGTCAGCCGCGCCCCCGTCCGAAATCATCGGTACCTCCATCAGCTCGGCCTCATCCCAGGTCGCGAACGCGCGCTGTCCCATCGTCGCCTCCAGCAGGCGCAGCCCGCGCGAAACGATCGGCGTCGGAACGTGCAGCAGCGGGCGGTCGCGGTTCTGCGAGCGCAGCACCAGCCGCACGATCTCGTTGTGGCTGAGCGTCTGCGGACCCGCCAGCTCGAATCGCTCGGTCACGTTCCGCTCTCCGCCCGGCGCCGGAGCGGCGCGCAGCGCGGCGATCACGCAGTCGGCTACGTCCTCGGCCCAGATCGGCTGGTAGGTGGCGCGCCCGCGCCCGGAGACCGGCATCACCGGCAGCAGCGCCATCCGCTCGAGCAGCGTCAGCCAGGGGTCCCCGGGGGCGTAGACGATCGACGGGGCGAACACGGTGCTGCGCAGCGCGGCCTCCGCGACGGCCTGCTCGGCCAGCGCCTTCGCGCGGAAGAAGCGCGCGCGGTGATGGGTGCTGGCGCCGAGCACGGAGAAGAACACGAAGCGCTCGACCCCCTGTCGCTGCGCCGCGCGCACCATCCGCCAGGTCGCGATCCCGTTCAGCTCCTCGATCGAGCCGCGCGGCTGGTCGCGGATCGAAGCGGCGAGGTGCACGACGGCGTCGACGCCGCGCATCGCGTTGCGGAACGATGGGGGGTCGGCGAGGTCGCCGAGCGCGATCTGCACACGCACGCGCTGGGCGCCAAGGCGCCGGGGATCGCGCACGAGGCAGCGGACTTGGGTCCCTTCGTCGACGAGGCGCCGCAGCAGCGCGGAGCCCACCAGACCGGTCGCGCCGGTAAGCAGGAGCATGGCTTCGTACAATATGCGTCTCGTCTGACTGTCCCACCCGCCACGCCCCCGCAAACCGACTCAAAAAGAAAGAAGCGAATGGCCTACGTAATCGCCGAGCCGTGCATCGGCACCAAGGACAACTCCTGTGTCGAGGTATGCCCCGTGGACTGCATCCACCCGACGCCCGACGAGCCCGGCTATGACGCTGCCGAGATGCTCTACATCGATCCCGAGGAGTGCATCGACTGCGACGCCTGCGTCGAGGCCTGCCCGGTCGACGCCTGCTTCGCCGAGGATCAGCTCCCCGACGAGTGGCAGAAGTTCACGCAGATCAACGCCGACTACTTCGCCAACGCCAAGTAGGCCGGGTCGAGCACGTCGAGAACGGGGACGTCCGCCACGGCGGCCTCGATCAGCCCGCGTAGCTGCCTGGAGTCGAACTGGTGTGACTGGGGGGCAACGGGGTTGATCGTGATCGCCTTCAGGTCGATCGTCTCGCGGACCTCGATCGCGAGACCCTGGCGGCGATACCAGTCCGGTCCGTGCTGCGTCAGGAAGACCTTCGTCGGATCGCCCACGACGATCCTCAGCTCGCGCCCGGCCCGCGCCGTGCGGGCGGCCAGCAGGCCCTCGAGGAAGCGCTCGCTCAGCGCGCCCTCGACGTGGAACCGGCTTGCGCCTGGATGTTCGCGTAGCAGCGTGGCGATCTCCGCTGGCTCGGCGCCCAGCACCAGGCCGCGCTCCAGCGTCGGCTCCGTGCTTTCGCTCGTCGACCCGTCCGCCGGCTCTGCGCCGGCGACGGTGGTGGTGAGAGGCAGCCTGACCAGCTCGACGGCGTTCCTCGTGGCCGCGACGACCTGCTCGAGCTGCTCGCCGAGCACTGCGCCCGTGGCGATCACGAGGCCGTCGGCGACCGCCGGCGAGGAGGCAGCGCGGCGGTCGATCGAGCCGTCGATCAGCACCTGCTCGGCGCCGAATCCGATCATCTCCTCGCTCACCCTGCCGAGCTCCTCGGCCGTGCTTGGACCGGCGACTTCGACGGCGCCCCGCTCTGTGAGCCGCGCGATCACCACTTCCCCGAGCGGAGTCCGCACGCCGGTCTGCGCCAGTCGCTCGTGCGCGAGGCCGCTCGCCCGCACGAGCGCGTCGGTGCTCGCCAAGAGGCTGCCGGCCTGTAGGACGATCCGAGGCTTCTCGATCCGTGCGTCGATCGCGTCGTGCGCCTCGCCGTCACGGCCAATCGAGGTCACGCCGACGGGTGTTCCCCGCTCCTCCAGCTCCCTCAGGATCGCGGCGAGCGTCTCCGTCTTGCCCGTGTTCTTTGCCAGGCCGACCAGCGCCAGCCGCTTTGTGGGGGCGATCAGATCCGACAGCACTACTACTCGGCCGCCACGCGTGCGGCCAGCTCGCGAACGATGAAGCTCGCTACGTGGTACGGGTAGGTGCCCTTCGAGAAGCCGGCGTCGTAGCCGAGCTCCTTCGCGAGCTCGTTCGACACCCGCGGCCCGCCGCAGGTGAGGATCATCTGCGAGCGCCTGCCCTCGGCTTCGACGATCTCCACGAGCTCCGTCAGGTTCGAGATGTGCAGGTTCTGCTGGGTGACGGTCTGCGAGACGAGGATCGCGTCGGCGTTCAGCTCGATCGCGCGTGCGACGAGCACGCTGTTCGAGACCTGGCTGCCGAGGTTGTGCGTCTCGAACGCCCTGTATCCCTCGAGGCCGTGATGCCCGTGAAAGCCCTTCAGGTTGAGCATCGCGTCGATCCCGACGCTGTGCGTATCGGTACCCGTGGCCGCGCCGACGATCACGATCGGCCGGCCGATGTGCTCGCGCGCAAACGCTTCGATCTCGTCCTCTGACATGTACTCGATCTCGAAGCCCTCACCGCTCAGCGTCGCGTAGTCGACGGTCTGCGTGCACTCGCCGAACATCACGAAGTACGTATAGCCCTCGGTCAGCCCCTGGTAGTGGACGACCTCGGGGTGCTCGAAGCCCATCTTCCGCGCGAGCTCCTGCGCGGCCTTGCGGGCGGCCAGCCCGTACGGCACCGGCAGCGTAAAGCTGAACTGCACGATCCCGTCGCCGAGATGATCGGCGTAGGGCTTCACGCGCTCGAGATCGATCTCCCTAGACACCGCTCGGCGCTCCCCGCATCAGCTCGCTCACCGGGTCGATGTAGCCATCGACGGTCGCGACGATCCCCTCGACCCCGCGTCCCTCGTCGACCCGGCGGGGGACGTCGCCGAAGACGCCCTCGCCGAGCGCCGCGAACAGGCCGTCGGAGGCGATCCGCTCGAGCAGCTCGTGCGCTCCTGCCAGGACCTCGCGTGCGCGGGTCTGGATGATGCCCCCCGGCTTGAACTCGATCTCCTCGCCGAGATCGCGCGCGGTGTCGAACACATAGTTGACGTTCTCCAGCCCGATCACGCGGTCGTGGACGTGCGGCGTGAAGATCCCCTCGGTCGGCACCCCGATCGTCTGGATGCCCTGCCCGGTGGCGATCGTGACGAGGTTGAACAGCGAGTCGGTCGCGTGCGTGCGGTACAGGTTGCCGTCCATGTGCCGCGTCGGCGGCATGTACTTGACCGGACAGTCCGGGAACAGCTCGCGCGTCAGCTGTGCCTGTGCCCACTCGAGCAGCAGGCCGTTGACGACCGGCGGGTCGATCTCGAACGCGTCGCCGAGCGCGATCTGCGCGTCGGGCACGCCCGAGTCGAGCGCGAGCTGGCGGTTGATGAACTGCGAGGCGGTGACTGACGGCGCGGCCTCGATCGCGTCGGCGGTGCGCAGGTAGTTGTCCTCGCCGGTGTTGATGACGACGCCGAAGTAGCCATTCACCATCCGCGAGACGCGCTGGTCGATCAGCCCGCGGACCGGATTGATGTCGCGGTAGAGGATCCCGTAGAGGGCATCGTTGACCATGTTGTCGAAGCCCTCGATCGCCCCCATCGCCGCGATCTCCGGCATGCACAGGCCCGAGCAGAAGCTCGACAGGCGCACGTAACGGCCGTGCTGCTCAGACCACTCGTCGAGCGCCTCGCGCATGATCCTGAAGTTCGCCTGCGTGGCGAACGTGCCGCCGTAGCCCTCGGTCGTCGCGCCGTAGGGCACGTAGTCGAGCAGGCTCTGCGCGGTCGATCTGATCACCGCGACGATGTCCCCGCCGGCTTCGGCGACGGCGAGGCCGTGGACGACGTCCTCGTAGACGTTCCCCGTTGCGGTCAGCACGTAGCGCAGCGGCGGCGGGCTCTCCCCGAGGCGTTCGCGCAGCTCGTGGCGTTCCCGCGTGCGCCCGCGGATCTCCGCCAGGCGAGCTTCGCACTCCTGCGTGATCCTCGCTCTGATCGCGCCATCCTCGGCGCGCGGGAGCGAACACAGGTCGAGTTGACCAGAGTCGACGTCCTGCGCGATCTGCTGGGGCGAGCGGTCGCCGTCGTCGAGCAGCGCGTTGCCCAGCCAGTAGCCGATGCCCCGACCGAGCTCGCCGCGTTCGGCGACGTGGTCGACCAGCACGTTCGGCAGTGGTGCGTCCAGTCCGTTCACGCCATCGACCCCGAGCAGTCGCGCGACCGTGCGCTCGACCGAGACCGTCGTCTTGCCGGCGATCTCCTCCCCGACCTGGCCCGCGATCTGGGCCGCCGCATCGCGGCAGGATGCGATCACGCCGGGGTCGAGGTCGAGCTTCGAGCTCACCTCAAGTCCTTGACGATCGGGAAGGGAATCACCTCGCGCAGGGTGTCGCGTTCGGTGAGGATCATCACCAGTCGATCGACCCCCATGCCGCCACCGGCCGTCGGCGAGTAGCCGTACTCGAGCGCGCGCGTGTACTCGTTGTCATTGGGGTGGGGCACGTCGCCGTCGTCGATCGCACGCCGCTTGCGCTGGTCGACGAAGCGCTGCCACTCGTCGACCGGGTCGTTCAGCTCGGTGTCGCCGGAGACGAGCTCGATTCCGCCGATCACCGCGTCGAAGTGCTCCCCCAGCTCGGGGTGAACGGAGTGGCGCTTGGTGATCGGGAACGGCTCGAGCGGGAAGTCGAAGACATGCGTCGGCTGGTTGATCGTCGACTCGATTTTCTCCGAGTAGATGTCCGCCACGACCTCGGCCCACGTCGCGTCGGGGTCGAGCGGCCCGTCGAGCACCTCGGCGAGCTGCTCGCGCGTTGACTCCATGAAATCGAGGCCGAAGCGCTCGAGGATCAGCTCGCGCATCGTCACCCGCCGCCACGGCTTCGCGAGGTCGATTTCCTCGCCGTTTCTTTTGATTACCGTGCGGCCCAGCGCCCTCTGCGCCACATCGCGGAACATTTCTTCGGTCACTGTCGCCACGTCGTTGTAGTCGGAGTAGGCGCACATGAACTCGATGATCGTGAACTCGGGGGAGTGCTTGGGGGAGATGCCCTCGTTGCGGAACACCTTGCCCATGTCGTAGACGTTCTCCATGCCGCCGACGATGCAGCGGTTGAGGAACAGCTCGACGGAGATTCGCAGGTAGAGATCGCGGTCGAGCGCGTTGTGATGCGTCGTGAACGGCCTTGAGCCGGCGCCGCCGGCGAGCGACTGCAGCGCGGGCGTTTCGACCTCGATGAAGTTGCGCTCGTTCAGCCACTTGCGGATCTCGAATACGATCTTGTGGCGTGTGATGAACAGCTCGCGCGTGTCCTCGTTGGCGAGCAGATCGAGCTCGCGGTAGCGATAGCGCGTGCCCGTGTCGCCGAGGCCGTGGTGCTTGTCCGGCGGCGGGCGGAGGGTCTTTGTCAGCAGCGTCAGCTCGCCGACCGCCAGCACCAGCTGGCCGCGCTTGGTCTTGTAAATGAAGCCCTCCACGCCGACGATGTCGCCGATGTCGAGGCTCAGTATGCGCCTGTAGGTGTCCTCGCCGAGATCGTCCAAGCGGACGACGATCTGGAGGAGACCGGACAGGTCGCGCAGGTCGAGGAACGAGGTGCTTGGGTGCTCGCGGCGCGATATGAGACGCCCGGCGACCTGGTAGCGCAGATCGGGGTGCCCGCCCTCCTCGAGCTCAGTCGCGTTGTGCGCGGCGAGCACGTCGGCGATGCGCGTGCGCGTCTCCCACAGGCTGATGGGCGGGTAGGGATCGATCCCTTCGGCCTTCAGCCGCTCCATCTTCGCGCGGCGTTCGTCGATCTCGACCGCGCCGTCCTGCGGGGCCTGCTGCTCAGCCGCCGTTGGGGACCCAGCCGTCGCCGGCCGCGCCGGCTGCTCCGGGGTGCCGTCGGTGGGTGTCTGCGCCTGCTCTTCCTGCTCCTCTTGTTGTCCTGGCACCGGCATTCCGTGACGATCCTCTCAGGTGGGGTGTGCTTGTCAAGCGAACCGGCGGGATGTCTCCGCCACGCTATCGCCGCTCCCGGTGTCACGTTGGGACGGTCGGTCCAGTCACGCTTACAGCGGGAGTGCTCCTACGGCTCGACGGTCCTTGCAGCGGCGCGAGGCCGCTCAGGCCATCGGCAATGACATGCCCGCCGGTTTTCGCCCGGCGGCGGGCGGCGCCTCGGGCGTGACGGGCCCGGCGGCGGGCGCGACCTGCACCAGCGGCAGCACCGGCAGCACCGGCGCGTTGCCGATCGCGATCAGCCCGCGCGCGGCCTGAAGGATCGCCTGGGAGGCTGGATCGCCTGAATCCTCGATCACGAGCGGGGTGCCGCTGTCGGCGTGCTCGCGCAGCGGCATCGTCAGTGGGACCTTGCCCAGCAGCGGCACGTCGAGCTCGTCCGCGAGCTCCTTGCCGCCGCCCTCGCCGAAGATCGCGAAGCGCTCGCCGGAGGGAGTGGTGAAGCCCGACATGTTCTCGATCACGCCGCCGATCTCCAGAGAGACCTTGTGCGCCATCTCCGCGGACCGTCGCGCGACCTTCTGCGCGGTCGCCTGCGGCGTGGTGACGATCACGAACTTGGCCTGCGGCAAGAGCTGCGCGAGCGTCATCGAGACGTCTCCGGTACCCGGAGGCAGGTCGATCAGCAGGAAGTCGAGCGCGCCCCAGGCGACGTCCTGGAGGAACTGGGTCAGCGCCTTGTGCAGCATCGGCCCGCGCCACACCACTGCGGCGTCCTCCTCGAGGAAGAAGCCGATCGACATCACCTTCACGCCGTGGGACTCCAGCGGCAGGATCTTGCGCTCGGCGGAGACCGGCGGCCGCGTCGCGCCGAGACCGTACATGCGCGGGATCGAATATCCCCACACGTCGGCGTCGAGCACGCCCACCTTCTTGCCCTCGCCCGCGAGCGCCGCGGCGAGATTCGCGGTCAGCGTCGACTTGCCGACGCCGCCCTTGCCCGAGCCGATGCAGAGCACGTTGGCGACCTGGGCGAGCGCGCCCTGCGGCAGGCTGCCGCGGCCGAGCTTCTGCTGCAGTGCGGCCTTCTGGGTGTCGTCGAGCACGTCGAAGTAGACGTTGCAGTGCGTCACGCCCTCGAGCGCCACCACGGCCTCGGCGACGGCGGTCTGGAAATGTCCCTTGATCGGGCAGCCGGGCGTGGTCAGCGAGACGGTCACGTCGACGACACCGTTGGCGCCGATCTCGATCGAGCGCACCATGTCGAGCTCGACGATCGAGCGGTGTAGCTCGGGGTCGATCACAACCTCGAGCGCCTTTCTGATCTCCGTCTCGTTGCTCACGCGGCTCATTGTGGCAAACCTCGTCGTGTGTCCGTTTAAAAAATGACTCCGGGGCGGTGGGGGCCGCCCCGGAGTCGAGGGGAGGAGAGGTTGCTACTACTGCCGACGGGGTATGAGGCCGGCAGACTCTCCCGCCGGCGGCCTCTCCAGGTCCGGGGCGGGGGAAGTGGTCGTGCGCAATGTTCAGACGATGCTGAGGATCCGCTCCTGCACGCGGTTCGGCAGCTCGGTCACGTTCTTCGCGACCGCGTCGCGGTGCTCCTCGAGCGTGCTCACCGTCTGCTCCAGGTCACGGCGGCGCTGGCGCAGTTCGCGCTCGACGCGCACGCGGGCTTTGCGGACCTCGCGCTCGAGCCGGTTGCGGGCGGTGGTGCCGCGGCGCTCGAAGCGGCGCAGCTGGGCTTGGGCCTTCGCCGTCGAACCGTACGTCGAGATCGTGTCGCTGACGGTCGAGACGACCCGGTCGCGGGCGATCAGAGCGGCGCCGACGGGGATCAGCACGGCGCGCTCGGTGTAGTCGCCGAACACGTCGACGGTATTGCGCGCCGCGATTTCGGTCTGGCGCACGGCCGACTGGGTCTGGTGGATCGAGCGCGTCCGCGCGGCCTTCGCCTTCGTGCTCTTCGCCTGCGTGGTTTTGGCGGCGGGGGCTTTGCGGGCGGTCGAGGCTTTGGCGGCTTTGCTTGCCGGTCTGCCGGCTTTGGTGCTGCGGGGGGAAGTGGTGGTGGCTGTGGCCATGTGGAGGGGTCTCCTGTTGCTCGGTTCTGTCCTCGTCTGAGAGGACACGGGTGACGTATGTTCGCTTCTGTTCGCGCTCGCCTCTGGGTCTCAGCGTAGCATCGAACACACGTTTGTAACCCGCTGTGAGGAGATAGTTACAGCGAGACCTTCACAAACGGTAAAGACCTCGTGAACAGGGCGTATTAAGTCCTCGAGCTTGTAACAGGAGGAACGTGCGTTCGTGTCAGCCACAGACGCGGTGTCTCCAACTCGGCGGTGCTCGGCAGCAGCTCCGGCCCCTCCCACACGCGGGCCAGCGCCCGCGGGCCCTCGGCCTGCACAACCGCGTCGCAGAAGCGCTTGCCGACCTCGTACTGCTTCAGCTTCAACTCGAGTCCGAGCAGACGCTCGAGCACCCGCCACGGCAGCCCGCGGGACTCGCGCCGGCGGTTCAGCGCCGCGCGCAGGCGCGGCAGCGACGGCAGCATCTCGGCGCCGACCGCGTCCATCGTGTGCTCGGCGTGCCCCTCGATCAGCGACATCGTCGCCTGCATCCGCTCGACCAGCTGCCAGCGCTCGTCGCCGAGCGTCAGGCGCAGCAGTTCGCCGCGGCGGGCGCGCTCCAGCAGCTCGCGCAGCTGGTTTGGGTTGATGCCCAGCCCGTCCAGCTTCGGGATCCATCCGCCGGCGCCGCCTCCGGCGCCCTTGCCGTTGCCCTGGTCCTTGCCCTGCTCCGCGGGCGGGCCGTCGCGCGAGGGGCGGGGGATGAGCTTCACCTGCAGGCCGTCGATCAGCTCCCGCAGCATTCCCCCGAGGTGATCGCGCAGCCACGGCGCGCCGCCGAACTGGACGGCGTGGGTGATCTCGTGGATCGTCACCCACTCCACGAGCTCGTCGCGGTCGACCCCGAGGTTGCGCGCGGCCTGCGCGAGGTTCGGCGCCACCAGCAACAGGCGCGGCTGCACCTCGGCGTCGAGCAGCGCTAGGTCATACTGGCCGAGCACCCGCTGGGAGAGCACACCCGTCAGCGCCCCCACCTGCGCGCCGAACAGCAGGCCCGACGCCGTGCGCAGCGGGCCGGAGACGATCCCGGTGAGCCCGCCGCCGCCGTTGTCATCGCCACCACCGCCGATCCGCGCGGTCAGCGGATCGAGCAGCGGTCTCATCGTCTTCAGGTTCGCCGCGATCCAGGCCGGCCGATCGACGGCCTCCAGAGGTGGCAGCCGCGCGGGCAGCTCGAGGCCGGTGTAGGCGCTCACGCGCGCGGCGAAGTCGTACGCGAGCGGCTCGATCGAAGACGACTGGACACCTCCTCGCGGCGGCGACCCGGCGATCAGCTCTCCGATTCGCTGCGCGGCTCCCCAGTCGATCACGTTCGAGCCCATCTCAAGAGCGTAGGGACTCCCGTGCCCTTGCCCGGAGGAGACTCGTATCCTTGGTCTGTGCCGCCTGCCTCAAAGATCGTTCCCCCCACCCCCGCGGGCGAGGCGGCCCAGGCGAAGCGGCTCAGGGACGCCGCCGGCACGAGGTCTTCCGGAGAGAACGATCCGGCGAAGCCTCCGGAAGATGCCGCGCCCGCGACACCCGCGAGGGACGCCTTGGCCGAGGAACGCGGGGCGGCCGCCTTCCGCGAGCGCGCCGAGGTGCGCGACGTGCTGGCATGGATGCGTCTGCTCGCCGATCCGCATGACGCCGCCGCAGTCGTGCGCGCGCTCGCGCGTCCGCCGATCGAGCTACGCCAGGTCGATCTCGCCCGTGTGATCGCGCTGGCGCGGCGGCGCAAGCTGGACATGGTCGCGGCGCTCGCGGCGGCGATCGAGTCACCCCAGATCCCGCCCGACGCACGTGAGCGCGTGGGGCGCTTCCTCGAGCTGCGCCGGGCGGCGGCCGAGGCGCTCGACGCGGGACGCCCGGATCTGCTCGCGCGCGTGGTGCTAGGCGTCGAGGGTCGCGATCGCGATGGCGGTGAGCCGGGGCCGGAGGATGAGGGGCGCCGGCGTGAGGACGAGGCGCTGCAGAAGACCCTGCGGATGATGCGCGAGGAGGTGCTCGCCAGCGTCGGTCGCATCGGCGGGCGCCTCGGTGAGCTGCGGCTGGACACCGACCTCGACATCTCCCACGGGGTGGTGCGCTACCTGGAGCTGCTGAAGCTCGCCGCGCTGGCGGGTCGACCCGAGGGGCAGGACATCGCCGAGGCGCTCGCGGACATCAACGCCCGCCTGCTCGCCGCCACGACCCCGCTGCAGCGTGAGATCTTCCAGACCTCCGCGCTCGACGAGCTGCTGACGGAAGGTGCTCCGGATATCGGCGGCGGTGACGGCAACGGCAACGGCGGTGGAGAGGATGCGGGCGATGGCGAAGGCGAAGACAACGGCACCCGCGAGCGTGATCGCCGGCGCGAAGACGACGGAGATCGCGCGCGTGCCCGCGCCCAGGCGATCGCGCCGCGCGAAGCCTCCTCGCTTGGGCCCTTCCTCCCACGTAAGGGGATCGGCCTGGCGCTGTCGGCCTCGGACGTCGAGACCTACCGCGGTTGCCCGCTGCGCTACAAGTACGCGCGCGTCCTGCGGATCCCGACCGAACAGACGCAGAACCAGCGCTTCGGGATCGTCGTGCACCAGGTGCTCGAGCGCTACCACTCCAGCACCGGCGAGACGCTTGCGCAGCTGCTCGATCTGTTCGAGCAGAGCTGGCGGCGCAGCGGCTTCGGAACGACGAACGACGAGCGCGAGCGGGATCTCTACGGCAAGGCGCGCGCCGCGCTCGTGCGCTATCACGAACGCCTGCACGGCCAGGACTCCGAGCCGGTGTGGTTCGAGCGACCGTTCTCCTTCCGGCTCGGGCCCCACCACCTGCGCGGGCGGGTCGACCGCGTCGACCGTATCGGCGGTCCCGAGAGCACGGAGCACGAGTTGATCGACTACAAGACCTCCCGCCCGAAGAGCGCCGAGCAGCTGCAAGACGATATCCAGCTGTCGCTCTATGCGCTCGCCGCGCGCGAGTCCTGGGGGCTGGAGGCCTCCCGGCAGGCCTACTACTACGTGCTCGACGACCTCAAGGTTCCCGTGCCCCGCGACGAACGTGACGCGGAGACGGTCGAGGAGATCGTGCTTGCCGCCGGCGAGGGCATTCTCGCCGAGCGCTTCGAGCCGACGCCGTCGCTCGCGGCGTGCTCGCTGTGCGATTACCGGATCGTCTGCCCGGCGGCGGAGCGGTAGACCCGGAGATTCCGCCTGCCCTCCCGCCCAGGGCATGACGTGGATCCCTGCGCCGAGTCCTCGCCGCATCAGTCCTGTAGGGCGAGCTCCGCAGGCACCGAGGCGGCCAGATAGCCGGGTATCGCGAGGATCGCAAGCGCCGTGAAAGTCACGAGGACGAGGCTCGAGAGCGCGCCCAGCGCCGTGATCGAGTAGACAACAGGGAAGTTGACGGTGTTCGCGAGCGCGCGGTCGGCGAGCTCCTGACCGTAGAGGCCGAATACCGCGCCCGTCACGCAGCCGGCGCCCAGCACGATCAAGCTCTCGAGCAGAATCGTGTGCCACAGCTGAGTCCGTGGCAGGCCCTCGAGCTTGAGCTTGGCCAGGCGCGGGCGGCGCTGCCAGACCATGGCGCCGATCGCGGCCGCCATTGCGAGGATCGCGACGATCAGGATCAGCGTCGTAATCTGGCTGAGGTTCGCGAGGGCCTCGCGGCTTAGCGCGATCTGCTTCGCCGTGTGTGTCTGCGCGGTCTGCACAGACAGGCCTGATTGCGGGCCAAGGGCTCGCTTGATCTCCCGCGCCCCGACCGCCGGGCTCGTGCTCTGCGTGAGAGTCACGTTGTATGCGCTGGCGTCTTGGCTTGCCCAGGCATGGGCATAGTCCGTGGCGTTCAGGATGATCGCGCCCGGCACCCAGCCGACGTTCGTAGAGAGTCCTGCGATACGGAGCGTCATCGGGTGGGCGCTCGGCAGCGTCACCGGCTGACCGATGTGCAGGTGGTGTTCGGAGGCGAGCTCCTCAGAGAGGATCAGCCAGCCGCCGGCGCGTATGCGTTTCGCCGCCTGGAGCGCGTTGCCTTCGAGCAACTGTCCTGCGGGTATCGCTGGTGTAGCTCCGGTTGGAGGGGCGATCACCAGTACACGACGCTGCCCCCAGTCCAACAACGCGCTGCGGTAGAGCCGCACCGCCTCAACACCCGGCAGCCGAGCCAGCTCCGCTTGCCTGGTCGCGGGGAATGGCGTCGTATCGAGCAGGTTGTAGTCGCCGGCGGGCGCTACCCACACGTCAGTGGATACGTTCAGTTCGCGCGCGGCGTTTTCCAGGCCCCGTAGGAGGTCTCCGTGTGCGCCCTGGATCGAGACGCTGCCGAACACCGCGATCGCGCCCGTCGCCGCGACCGCCACGACGCGTGCGCGCCCGGCGCTGAGCTCCATCGTCGCGATGTGGGGCACCGCGCTCGTGATCATGCGCGCGTACCGTCTGACGATTTCAATCGCGATGGCCAGCGTAAACGGCAGCACCAGCAGCAGCGCCGCGACCAGCAGCACCATTCCCGGGACCGCGGCGTCCGGCTCGATGAGCAGTATCGCAGTGGCGGCGACGAGACAAGTCAAGCCTGCGAGCGCCAGGCGTCCACCGCCGGCCCCGCTGGTCTCACCCGCGCCACGGGCGCGCGCGAAACGCTCCCGTGGGCTGAGCGCCGCCGGTAGGCTGAGCACCGCCCGTGGGCCGAGCACCGCGAGCGGGTCGCGGGAGAAGATGTCGCGCAGCGGACTGAGCACCGCCACAACCGCGGCGAGCATGCCCGCGCCCGCGGCGAGCACGACGCTCTGCCACGTCACGATGCGCTCAGAACCGATTGCGAACGCCAGCGACAGGAACGCCGGGTCAGAATGCAACACATGAATCGACAGCTCCTCACCCAGCGCCAGCCCGAGGACGCAGGCAGGGACGCCGAGCATGATCGCGTCGAGCAAGAGCACGCCGATCACGGTCCGTGGCGTGTATCCATCGCGGCGTAGATCGGCGATCAGTCGTCGGCGCTGTGGGACCGTCAGGAGCATCGCGTTGAACGCGAACAGGAACCCCACGAGCGCGCTGATCGCCGCGAACAGCTGCGTCGATTGGTTGGCCGCCGTCGCGGCTTTCGCGAACAGCTTTTCGTCGTAGTCGGTGCTCTGCACGTTCAAGCGGCCGTCCGCAATCGCCGACAGGGAGGCTCGCACTTGATTTTCCGCGCCGGATCTGGGCGCGACGAGGATCCGGCTCACGCGACCCGATAGGCCCGTCACTTCCTGCACGTATTCGAGCGGCGCGACGGCTACGGGGCTTGCGGCGAGCGCCCCAATGCGCTGTGCCGACACCGTTTCGTACAGCGGCGCGCGCACCGTATGCCCACCGAGCTCGAGCGTGACGTCCTTGCCGAACTTCGTCACCCCGATCTTGCTGGCCAAGGGCGCGGTCAGCACGATCCCGCCGACGCCACCGAACGTTTCCAGCGCCAGCCGACGCACAAGGCTCCCGCCGAGCTCGCCCAGGCTTTCCTGCGCTCCGACGAGCTCGATCGACTCGCTGCCCGCGGGGCCGACCGCGTTCGCGCTCGCTTCGAGCAGCGGCGCGGCGGCGCGTACCCCGGGGATCTCACGCACGCGAGCGAGCGTGCTTTCGGGGAAGCCGCGCGGGTCGCGCGCCAGCAGTTGCAGGCGCGCGCTACCGACGATCCCGCGGGAGAGTTGACTCACGCTTGACTGAAGGCTCTGGCTGGATACCTGCGAAGCAAACAGCAGCGCCACGCCGGCGGCGATCCCGACGACCGCGAGGCACTCACCCATCAGCCGCGCACGCAACCGCACCCACCACAAGCGCAACGCGTTGGAGAACCCCACGAACAGCCCTCCGACTACCGCACGGCCGGTTGCGCCACGCGCTGCGCGTAGGCCAGATCCGGCTCGTGGTCTGACAGCACGCCGTCGCGCAATGCAAATACCCGATCGGCGAAGGCGGCCGCCATCGGATCGTGACTGACGAGCACGATCGCCACGCCACGTTCGCGGCAAAGTCCGCGCAGCAGCTCGAGCACCTGCCGGCCACGCCGGCTGTCGAGGCTCCCCGTCGGCTCATCCGCGAGCAATAGGCGCGGTTCATTCGACAGCGCCCTGGCGATCATCACACGCTGGCGCTCACCCATCGACAGCGTCTCTGAGCGGTGCTCCAAACGCTCGCCGAGCCCCAACCGTTCCAGCAGCGGTGTGATCTCCGCTCGCGCGTCGCGCCAGCGCATCGCTCCAAGGAGCTTCAGGATCGCGTTGTCGATCGCCGAGACACCCGGCAGCAGGTCGAAGCTCTGACGGATGAAGCCCAGTTCGGAGAGCCTGAAGCTCGACGCCTCGCGCTCGGACAGCGAGGAGACATCCCGCCCTCCGATCACAACCCGGCCACTCGTCGGCGCCAGCAGCGTCGCGACCATCAACAGCAACGTCGTCTTACCGGAGCCCGAAGGACCGTACAGCACCACCATCTCGCCGGGTGAGACGGACAGCGAAACGTCGTCCACGGCACGTACCGTCTCTCCGCCCACCGCGGGGTAGTGCTTGACGAGGTTGTGCAACTCGAGCACCCGGCACCCGCGTCAGTCGGAGACCTGGCCACGGACATCCACGGCGATCGCGTCGCTTGAGCGCTGGATCGTGCCCGTGAAGCTGAGGCCCGACCCGTGCGCACGCTGATAGCGCCCCGTGCCGCGAATGATCGACAACGAGCCCGAGAAGCTTCCCTGCGTGTGACCCCGCTTATAGCTGGCTCGCGCGCGGCCGGTAATCGAGCTTCCCTGGGGGTACACGTTGACTTCAGCGCTCACCTCGCTCGTGGAGATGACCGTGAGATGCACGTAGATCGTGCCAGGGATCGTGCCCGACCCGGAGCCCTGCTCGTTGAGCGTGAATTCGTGTTTGCTCGTGAGATGCAGCCGGCCGGTCTCGTTCAACATGAACGTACTCGCCGCGAGCGCCGAGGGCACGGACCCCGACGCTCTGGAAGTGAGGGACCCAGCCGCGACCAGCATGCCGACCGCAATCGCCATGACGGTCAGCGCCCCACTATGCCAAGCCGAAGCCTTATCGAGCCCGAACCATCGGGCATCCTCCCTCCGCTTTCCTCGCGCCTGCATTCTTCGTCTCATGACGGACACGCAATCCTCGCCTGGGCTCTGCCGACAGAGCCGTCGGCGTAGGTGAACTCCGCCGCAAACGGAAACCCGCCCGCCGGGCAGCGGCGGGGCACGCTCACCGCGCTCTTGCTGGGCGCCCCGCTCCGCCGGCCCCCGCCGATAGTCAATGAAAACGTCACGATCGATGCGTCGGGCTCCAACGACAGCGACGGGACCGGAGGGATCGACATCTCGAGCTCTTCTCCATAGGGAGCGCTGGCAGTCAGCACCTTCCCGTTGAGCACCAAGTGCTCATCTAGGGGCGTATAGCCTTGAGCGAAGATCTCGAACGTCGGCTGGAGGTTCTCGGGCGGACCCAGGAACGCGTGTAGCTCCACTTCCTCGCTGCTGATCTGCGATCCCGCATGCGTCTCCACGAGCGCGTGCCCGCTCCCGATCTCAGACCCCGCCGGGCAGCCGTCGGGGCCGCGTGCGCGCAGCCGCGCATCTTTACAAGCACGCAAGCTCGGAATATCGAGGCTCATCCCCGCCGGAAACCGCAGCACCGAACGTCGCACCGCCGAGGGTACGCCGAATTCACCGCCTGCATAGGAGATCGAAAAGATCAACGAAGCACGCGCGCCGAGCCGGTCCGGGGACAACGACGGCGTGATCATCGCAGACGTGGGCGCAGGCGCCGCGAGCGCGAGCGCCATCGGCCCGGATGTCATCAGTGCGCCGCCGGCGAGTGCTGCGATAAGAACTTGACCTCTACGCTTCATCGCTGCCTCCGCTCCTGATTGAGAGTCCTTGGCCCGGCGAGAGTCTCTCGATCGCGCGGGCGAGCACTACTACTTACGCGGGCACGGGATCGTGGTCTTGGCGGCGCTCGTGGTCGCGTTGGCGTATTCGACCATCGTCTCGAACGGGAATCCGCCGGACGGGCACTTCCTGGGGGCGAGCACCCCCTTGACGTGCAACAGCTTGCGCTTGCCGTGCACTGTGCGGTAGTAGGCGACGTTCGATGCCCCGAACGACAGCGTGACGCGCTGCACCCAGCCCAGCCCGGCGCCGGGCAGCGTGGGCACGATCGGGATGTCAAATGTTATGCCGATTCCGTACGGCTTCGGCGCGCTTATTTCGTGCGCCACCAGACCGAGCTGCACCGACGCCGGGCTCTCGGCATCGGCGTATACCAGCAACGTCCGGCGCCCACCTTCGGGGGCTGCGAGAAAGAATTCCAGGGTAAACGGCCCGCTCAAGATTTCCCCGCCCAGTTCCATTTTCGCCGTGCCTTCGCCAAAGCCGATACGCGAGTCCGCCGGACACGCACTGGGACCGGTTTCCTGTAGCTTCGTCGCCGTCGCTGTGCACACGCCGGCGCCCTGCACGTTCACCGCCATCCCCGCTGGCGCGTATGCCGTCACCTTTGTGACCGGCGGCAGCGGGCCCGGCGCGCTCGAGGTGAACGTAGCCGTCGCCGCCAGGTTCGTCGCCGCTCCCAGCCTGTCGGGCGTGAAGCTCGCGTGGACGACGCCGAACGTCTCCGCCGCCAACGCGACCGTCGTCACCGCGGTCAGGCACAGCCCGCCGGCGAGCACTGCGATAAGAATTCGACCTCTATGCTTCATCGCTGCCTCCACTCCTGATTGAGAATCCTTGGCCCGGTGATAGTCCCTGGGCGAGATCACGCTGAGCTTGAGTCCGCAGTGGCTGGCCTGGTGGCCCTGGTGATCGCCGCGAGTCCTTCGTAGAACGCGGCGAGCTCATCCCCGGTCGGTATCGCCTGTGGGTCGAGCAGCGACTGCAGCATCAACCCGTCCACCACGGCGATCATGAACGAGGCCGTGATTTCGACCATGCGCGGCGGCGGCTCGCCGTCGGGCGGGGGCTCGTAGCCCGGCGTCCCCGCGATGATGAACTCGCTCGTCCGCCGGCGCTGCTCGGCGTAGTGCGCGGCCAGCCGGCTGCGCAGCTCCGGCGAGCGCTGGGCCTGCAGCAACGCCTCCAGGCTCATCACGAACAGCGGCAGCCGCTGCGGAAGCTCGGCCAAGATCGGGCGGGCCTGCGCGGCCATGTGCTCGAGCGGCCCCACGTTCTGCTCCGCGCTCGTCAACCCTGTGGACACCTCGCCAATGCCATCGGTCCACTCCAGGAACGACTCCAGAAGCGACTCCAGGATCGCCTCGTTCAGCAGGTTCTCCCGCGTGCCGAAGTGGTAGTTGACCGCCGCCTGATTCGTCCCGGACACCGCCGCCAGCTCCCGCACGCTGGCCCCCGCGTATCCACGCTCGACCACCAACTGCTTCGCTGCCTCGAGCAAGGCTGTCTTAGTCCCGTCGCTGACCATGTACGATCGATCGTATCATACGGGCGTTTGTTTGTTGGAGTAACCCAAGATCTGAATCGGCGAGGCCCCACTTGTCGTCTCCCATCGGGCTCGATCAAAAACCTCGATGGCCTGCCCGTTTCGCTTCATTGCAAAGACAAGAACAGGGGGAGAGGGGGCGGGGCGCTTTGGCAATGACCCCATTCTAAAAAGGCTGCGTGACACTATAGTTATACAACGTTTACTTTTTGCAGCTATCACCTCCGGCCCTTTATTTTTTAATGTATAACTATAGCTATACAAGTTCTTTGGGGGGTGGCTCACCTCACAACAACAACCTCAGCCCACGTCGGGCCCGCGCTGGCGCAGAAACCGCTGGAATTCGCGCGCGAGCATATCCCCGGATGGGACGTCCTCGGGCATCAGCTCGGACTCTTCGCTCTCCGCGGCCTGCTCGAGCCGTTCGACGAACGCCTGGATGTCCGGGTCGCTCTGCACGGCGAGGCCGACCTGGCGCTCGTAGTCGGCGGCCGAGACCTCGAGCTCGGAGACGTCGATCGAGACGCCGATCAGGCTTTCGACCCTGCGCACCAAGGCGAGCGCGGCCTTCGGGTTGGCAGCCGCGGCGACGTAGTGGGGAACGCCCGCCCACAGGCTGGCCGACGGCAGCCCCGCGTCCAGACAGGCGCTGTGCAGGACGCCGATGATCCCGGTCGGACCCTCGTAGCTGGAGCTCGCCAGCCCGAGGTTCTCGACGAGCGAGGGGTCGGAGGCGAACCCGGTCATCGTCACCGGACGGCTGTGGGGCACGTCGGCGAGCAGCGCGCCGAGCGTGACGACGACCTGCACGCCGAGCGCTTCGGCGAGCTCGACGAGATGCGCGCTGAAGGCGCGCCAGCGCAGCGATGGCTCGACGCCCTGGACGATCACGAGATCGCGGTGCGCGCGCGGCGCGCGCGCCTCGAAGACCTCGACAGTCGGCCAAACGATCTCCCGCGTCTGGTCATCGGTGAGCTGAATGTTGGGGCGGTTTGCCTGGAAGTCGTAGAACTCCTCGGAGTCGATCTGCGCAAAGCGGCTGGCGTCGAGCGAGGAGGCGAGGAAGGAGACGGCGCTCGAGGCGGCGTCGCCGGCGTCGTTCCAGCCCTGGAAGGCACACACCATCGCAGGGGCCCTGAGGCCATCCGGACGGCGGTCCCAGATCAAGGGCTGCATCCGAACCACCGTACATCATGGATGGAATGACCCCGGCCGGCAACGTGGTGAGCAAAGACGGCGCGCAGATCGTGAGAGACGACATCGAGAGCGGAACGAGGGACGATATCCAGAGCGAGACCGACGACGTGCAGATCGCGACCCTTCGCTTCGAGCAGGAGGTCGACGGCGTGTTCGCGTGCGTGCGCAAGGAACGCCAGATCTCCAAAGCAGGCACGCCCTATCTGACCGTCGAGCTGCGCGACAGCACGGGGACGATCCGCGCCCGCGCGTTTCGCGACGCCGACGTGCTCGCCGGGCGCTTCGAGCGGGGCGAGCTGGTGCGCGTGAGAGGACGCGTCGAGCGCTTTCGCGACGAGCTGCAGATCGCGCTGCAGGCGATTGCGCGCGCGGAGGAGAGCGACGAGGACGCCGACCCAGTCCGCTTCCTGCCAACGGCCTACCGCGACCTCGACGAGCTCGAAGGGTTCCTCGAGCACCTCGCACGCGAGGTCTACGAACCGGGCTTGAAGGGGCTGCTCGTACGTTTGCTCGGCGATGTGCCGCTACGCGCGGAGATCCGGCGTGCGCCCTGCTCGCCGCCGGCGCCGCTTGGCGCGGACTCGAGACCACGCGGCGGCGGCGCGGTCGGCGCCGGCCGCTCCGGGGCCCATCACGCCTATCTCGGCGGCCTGCTCGAGCACACCGTCGCGGTCGCGACGCTGGCGCTCGAGCTCTGCACGCTGCACCCGCGCCTGGACCGCGATCTGCTGTTGAGCGCGGCGCTCGTCCATGACCTCGGCAAGACGCGTGAGTTCACTTACGGCGCGGAGATCGCCCGCACCCGCGAAGGACAGCTGCTGGGCCACGTCGAGCTGGGGCTGCGTTTGATTACAAGCCATGCCCCTGCGACGCTCGAGCAGGAGCGGCGGCTCGCGCTCGAGCACTGCGTGATGCTCCACCATGGCGCCGATGCGGGCAGCGGGCAGCGCTTCGCCTCGGGCGAGGCCCTGGCGCTGTATCGGCTGAATGCGCTCGACGCTCAAGTGAAGGGTGCGTTTGAGCAGGGGATTCCCGGCGCCGCGGCCGGTCGCTGAGGCCCAGTCTGAACGGGCTGTTGCGAGGGTGGGTCGCAGCGCCGGCGCGGGCTGGCCCGGTGGGCCGAAAAGGCCAAGTCGTCCACAAAGAGGGCGTAGAAATTGGGTAAAGGCGCCGGCAGCCGATCAAGCGGCGCGGCGGGGATGCCGATAGAAACGGCGATGCGCGATACGGTCACGCCCACAGCCACCTCTCCGCCGCGGGACCCGGAACGAGACCCGGAGCAGATCCCCGAGGAGATCGTCCTCGGCCGCCCCGACGATGGCCTGTACCCGCCGCTGCGCTCCGGGCGCTCCGCAAGGATGATCGGCGAGGTGATCGTCGATCTCGGCTTCGCCGATCGCGAGACGGTCGAGCAGGCGGTCGCAGCCGCCCGCGCGCAGGGCCGGCCGACGGGCCAGGTGCTGGTCGAGCGGGGCGTTCTGCGCCACGACCAGCTCGCCCGCGCGGTGGCCGAGCGCTTCGGGCTGGACTTCGTCGACCTGGCGGTCTACGACCTCGACATGGGCGCGGTCAACCTGATCCGCGCGGAGACCGCCAAGCGCTACCAGGCCGTGCCCGTCGGCTATACCGACGACGGAACGCTGCTGCTGGCGATGGCCGATCCGACGAACGTGCTGACGATCGACGATGTCGCGATGATGACCGGCCGGCGCGTGAAGGTCGCGGCGGCGTCGGTCGAGGATCTGAACCTGCTGCTGACGCGCCTGGCGCGGATGGACGACTCGATCGAGGATATCGTCGACGAGGAACCCGAGGCGCAGGACGAACCCGACGTGCTCGCCGAAGAGGCCGATCGCGACGCGCCGGTGATCAAGCTCGTGCATTCGATCGTCGCCCAGGCCGTCCAGCAGGGCGCCTCGGATATTCACATCAACCCCGAAGAGGGCGACACGCGCGTGCTGTTCCGCGTCGACGGGGTGCTCGCCCCGGCCGCGACGGTCAAACGGAGGATGGCGATGGGCGTCGTCTCCCGCATCAAGATCATGGGCGATCTCGACATTTCCGAGAAGCGCCTGCCCCAGGACGGCCGCTTCGCGCTGACAGTCGACGGGCGCCGCGTCGACATCCGCGTGGTGACGCTGCCGCTCGTCCACGGCGAGGGCGTCGTGATGCGGATCCTCGATGGGGGCGTGCGGGTGCAGGGGCTCGATGCGCTCGGCATGCAACAGGACGAGCTGGCTCGCTTCAAGACCGCGATCAACAAGCCGAACGGCGCCGTGCTCGTGACCGGGCCGACCGGCTCGGGCAAGTCGACGACGCTGTACGCGGCGCTGAACGCGCTCAACGACGGGGAACGGAGCATCCTCACGATCGAGGACCCCGTCGAGCAGCGGATCGCGGGCGTCAAGCAGATGCAGATCGCGCCGAAGGCGGGCGTCACCTTCGACGTCGGCCTGCGCTCGATGCTGCGCGCCGATCCGGACGTGATCATGGTCGGCGAGATCCGTGACCGCGAGACCGCACACATCGCGGTCGAGGCGGCGCTCACCGGCCACCTCGTGCTCTCGACCCTGCACACGCGCGACGCTCCCAGCGCGCTCGGCCGGCTGATCGACATGGGGATCGAGCCGTTCCTCGTCTCCTCGGCGATCGACTGCATCGTCGCCCAGCGACTCGTGCGGATGCTCTGCCGGCACTGCAAGCGTCCGCTGAAGGTCTCCGAAGCGGTGCTCGCCGAGCACGGTCTCGTCGGCGCCGAGCCTTACGAGGCGGTCGGCTGCACGCGCTGTGGCGGCTCGGGCTACCGCGGGCGGCTGGGGCTGTATGAGGTGATGTCCGTGAGCGAGCCGATCCGCGCGCTGATCCTCGAGCGCGCGTCGGTCGACGCGATGGTCGAGATCGCCGTCGGCGAAGGGATGCTCCGCCTCCGCGATGACGGGCTGGTGAAGGTGCGCGAAGGGCTGACCTCAATCGCGGAGGTCGAACGGATGACCTCGAGCCTGCTGTAGTAGCGGCCGAGGCGGCCTGCGGTCGGGCGCGTTTTGGGGAGGCTCTAACAAAGTCGTTCCCCTCGAGGAGCAATCCTTGACCGACCTAACAGCGTGCTTGCGCAACGGGCTCACAACAGCAGCGAGATTCGCAAGGGCCCTGTGGGAAACGCTTCCCCGACAAACGAATAGGCCTGATAGGTACGGCCGCCGTAGCTCAACGTGCCCCGGTCGGGAACGCTCGAAGGCCCCGGCGAGAGCGTGCCCATCACCTGGCGCGAGCCCGTGCGCATCAGGACTTGGGCGCCGGTGAAGAGATGGGCGAGCTTCAGGTAGCCGGCGTCGTCCTGGATCGCCATCTCGAAGTCCCCGACGACGCGCCTGCCGCTGCGCAGCGTGCCGTGCACGGGGGCGAGCGCGTAGGGGCCGCCTTCGTCGATCAGCAGCCGCCCGCCGATCGTGACGCGCACGCGCACGACGTGGATGTGGGCTGCGAAGAAGCCGAGGATCGCCGCGCGCGTCGCGCCGACGCTGCCGGCGGCCACGGCGCGCTGGAAGGCGGTCGAGCTTTCCATCGAGCGCAGCGTCGCGGCCACGTCCGGGCTGTGGAGCTCCTCCTGGTAGACCCGTTCGCCGACGTGGCCGAGCGTTTCCACGCGCGCCTGCGCAAGCGGGCCGGGGCAGGAGATCGCAGAGGTCGGCGCGAGCAGCACGATCCGTAGCGGCCCCGAGGGATAGACGGCGCCGGGGAGCGTGAACGTCTGGTAGCTCTGCCCGGCGAGCGTGAGCGGTCCCGCGGCGGATGTGCCCGCCGGAAGCGAGCCGGGGATCGTGCCGGCGAGCCGGTGGCCCGGCGTGGCGCCGGCGGAGGCGCCGCCGAGCAGTAGCAGCACCTGTGCGCCGGTGACCTGGTGGACGACCTGCAGGTAGGCGTGCGCGGGCTGCGTGGAGAGGATGTACGTCGCGGACGTGCCGGGGATCGAGCCGTGGACGGGCGCGATCGCCGGTCCCGAGCCGGCCTGCGCGAAGACGTGGCCGGAGCGGAGGACCTCGACGCGCGCGATCTGGTCGAGCAGCAGCGCCTGCAGTGCCGCCCGCGCCGCGGCTGCATTGCCGCTGTCGATTGCGCCGGCAAGGGTGCTCGAGCTCTGCACGCGGTGGGTGGCCTGCACGACGTCGCCGCCGGTGGCCGCCTCGTGGTAGACGCGCGCGGCGACCGTGCCGAGCGTGGCGGCGACTGCGGTCGCGCAGCTCGTGGAGGCGGGGGCGGTCGTGGGGACGGAGACGGGCGTCGTCGTTGATCTGGCGGATGCCGCTGAGCCCGCGGGCGAGCCCGACGGCGTGGTGGAGCTCGTGGTGAGCGAGGCGCTGGCCGCGTTGTGCGTGGCTGTGGCCGCGGCCGAGCCACAACCGACGAGCGCGACGGCCAGGCACGCGAGGAGGAGCCGGCGGGAGTGCCGGCCCCTCACTGCGTCGTGGGCAATTCCCCGGGCGAGCTTCACCCCTCACAGGTTAGGCCCGTGGGGGTGCGCCCGCGCCGGCTGCGTGGGACTACTTCTTCTTGGTCTTGGGCGCCGCTTTGCCGACGGCCTTCTTCTTCTCCGGCTTCTTGCCCTTGCCGGCCTTGCCGCCCTGCTTGCCTTTCTTGGCGGCGGCCGTGACCGGCTTGGGGTTCAGCCGCGTCCCGCCCGAGAGGGCGCTCGGCGGGCAACCGTTCGGCCGGCCGAGGTCGAACGGGCCGGAGATCGCCTGGGTGACGACGCCCTTTTCGAGGTACGCGTAGGTGACGGTGAGCAGCGGGTCGACGCGCGGCTCGGCGCAGATCTTCGCGCCGATCGCGAACTGGCCGGTGATCGTCTCGTAGCCGGTCTTCGTCGAGCCGACGCAGTTGACCGCGTAGCCGGGGACTTCGCCGGAGCAGGAGAACGTGTCGGTCAACGGCTTGCCCGTCGGGGCTCCCAGCACGCTCGCGCCCGCGGTCACCAGCGGCGGGGTCTGGACGCCGGTGAGCGGGACCTGCGACTGCAACTGGTATCCGGTGATCGGGCCGTTGCAGTAGAAGACGTACGCCACCTGCTGTTCTTCGCTGCCCACTTCCGGCTTCCCGGGGGCGAGGCTGCCGAGGCAGGAGTAGTTGTTCGGGTTCGATTCTTCCGCGTGGACGGGCGCCGGAACGGCGAGCCCCGCGAGGGCGAGCGTGAGGCCCACGAGCGCGACGAGCCACCACGTGGCCTGCTTGCGGTGGGCGGGATCTAGTGCGTGCAACGTGGGTCTCCTTGGTTGGTTTCGGAACTGCGGATGTACGGTCCTGCGGTTTGGTTCTGGGGTCTGCGGATACGGCGTCAGTGCAGAAGCCCTGCGAGGCTCTGCTTGGGGGAAGTGGGGTCGAAGGCGCTCGTCGGCCGCGCGCCGGCGCGAGCGAAGGGCGAGAGCAGCAGCACGCCGACGGGCGGCTCTGAGCTGAGCGTCGCGGTCGCGGCGCCCGCGGGCAGGCTCGACGCGGTGGCGTTGCCGACTGCGCCGAACGTGATCACGACGAGGCCGTGCTCGCGGTAGGCGGCGCTCGTGGTGATCGCGGGCAGCGTGGCCTTCAGGAATTCGTCGGCGGTCGTCAGCGCGCCCGCGGTTTCGGGCGCGCAGGATGCGCCGGCCGCGCCTTCGGGGCACGGCGGCTGGGTGATCGAGTCGAGCGTCTGGGGAGGAACGCCTGAGAGCAGCGCAGCCTCGCTCGCGAGGGCGCTGCCCTCGAGCGAGGACCAGCCGCTGAGCAGCGTGCCGGCGGGGACGAGCTGCGAGTCGATGTAGGGGGCGGCGGCCGTTTGCGCGAGCGCCTGCGCGAAGGTGCCGCCCGAGAGCGTGATCAGCCAAACGCTGGTGACGGGCGGCAGCGTTGCCTGCGCGCCGCTCTTCGGAGCGCTCTTGGTCGGCGTCTTGGCGGCGCTCGTCGGCGTGGGGGCCGGGGTCGGCGCGGCGCTCGGCGCTGTCTTCGACGTCGTCTTGGCGGCGGCGCTCGACGTGCCAGTGGTCGCGCCTGTGCCGGCGGATGACGCGGCCGGCGTCGGCTGGGGGGTGGCCGGCGGCGGCTGCACCACCGCTGTGCCCTGGGCCGGGCTCGTCGTGTGCGCGCCATCGCCTCCGGCGAGCGCCGCGATCGCCGGCAGCAACAGCGGGACGCGCTGGCCCACGAGCGTTGAATCGGCCCCGCCCACCCCGGGGCCGATCGCCGCGCCGATCGCGACGCCGAGCGCGAGCATCCCGGCGGCGAGCGCCGCGGCGACGCGCGTGGAGGGCAGGCGTGGGGCGCGTCTGGGCGGCTGCGGCTTGGGCATCCGCATAAAATAGCTTATCCTGATCGAGCTAGTGAGGTTTATGGTAGTTTCGATCGGGACACAACGTCAACCATCTGAATGGAGCCCCAGCAAATGAATCGATTTCGCCGTCTCTCCGCCCGGGCGGGTGGGATCCTGCTCGTCGCAGGCGTACTCGGAGTCGCGGCGCCCGCGGCCGCCTCTGCAGCGACGACCACGGTCACGATCAGCGGCGCCACCGCGTCCTATCCGCTCGTCTCGCTGCTCGCCCAGAAGTACGTGAAGCTGTTCCCGAAGAAAGTCAAGTTCAAGATCGCCCAGGGCGGCGCGCAGATCGGCATCAACGATGTCGCCGCCGGTCGCGTCACGATCGGCGATGTCTCGCGCGATCCGCTGCCGACCGATCCCTCCGGTCTCGTCTTCTACCCGATCGCGAAGTACGGGATCTGCGTCGTGACGAACAAAGCGAACACGCTCTCAAGCCTCACCCCGGCGCAGGTCGTCTCGATCTTCACCGGCAAGACCCGCTCCTGGAGCGGAGTCCCCGGCGCGACCGCCACCGGCACGATCGATCTGATCAGTCGCACCTCGGTCGCAGGCGTGCTGACCAGCTTCCAGACGCTGCTGCTCGAAGGCAAGAAAGTCTCCTCGCTGGCCTCCGAACTCTCCTCCGAGGGTCTGCTGCGTCAGGCGGTCGAAAACGATCCGAACGGGATCGGCTTCATCTCCAACTACGGCGCGTCGCTCGGGGCGGTCAACTCGGTCAGCTACAACGGCGTGGCCTGCAACAAGACGACCGTCGCATCCGGGCAGTACGCCGGCATCGCGCGCTTCTACGAGGTGACCAAAGGCAAGGCGAGCGGCGCCGCGTCGGCGTTCATCGGCTGGATCGAGTCATCGGCCGCGGCGCGCAAGATCATCTCCAGCCAGTGGGTCCCGATCACGCAGTAAGTAGATAGACAAGCCAACCCAGACAAGACCAACCCAAACCACCACCACAGACAACGACCATTCCGGCACGAGCGACGATGTTGGATCGACTCCGTAACCCATGGTCCGACAGCCGCGCCGAGCGAACGCTCGGCGCGGTTTCGTTGCTCGTGTGCGCGAGCGTGATCGGGATGATCGTGTTCGTGTTCGCGCGCGCCTGGCCGGTCTTCGCGCACAATGGCCTCAGCTGGCTGGGGCCCGGTGGGAGCCTCAATACGCAGCTCGCGAACATGCAGGCCACGAGCGTCAACCCGCCTGCCTCCGCGTATCACCTGAGCGCCTGGCCGATCATCTACGGGACGATCCTCACGACCGGGATTGCGGTTGTGCTGGGCATCGTGATCGCGGTGCTGTCGTCGATCTTCATCGTCGAGCTCGCGCCTGAGCGACTGCGCCGGGTGGCGATCCCTGTGATCCGGCTGCTCGCGTCGGTGCCGTCGGTGATCTACGGTCTGATCGCGATCCTCGTGCTCGTGCCGTTCGTCGGCAACCATCTGATCTCCTCGGCGCAGAAGACCTCGGTCCAGAGCTCCGTCGAGCTCACGGGCGAAGGCCTGCTGGTCGTGGCGGTGACGCTGACGGTGATGATCACGCCGATCATGATCGCGCTGATCTGCGAGGCGCTCGCGGCCGCGCCGCGGTCCTGGCGTGAGGGCGCGGTCGCGCTCGGCCTGAACCCGCTGCGGGCGATGCTCGCGGTGACGCTCCGTGCGATCCGCCCCGCGATCGTCGCCGCGGCCGTGCTCGCGACCGCACGCGCGCTCGGTGAGGCGGTGATGATCTCGATGGCCTCCGGCGCGAGCTTCTTCACGCCGAACCTCTCCCACGGCGTGCCGATCTTTCTGTACGAGCCGCTGCGCACGCTCGCCTCGACGATCATCGACTTCAGCGAAGGCATCGGCGCGCCGGCGCTCGACTCGACGCTGTACGCGTTCGCGGCGCTCTTGCTGGTCTCCGCGTTCGTGCTCTCGATCGGGGGCTATCTCATAAAGCTGCCACTCCGTAAGTACCAGGTGCGCGGATGAGACCGCAGGGCTGGGAAACGGCGGTGAAGCTCGGCGGGGTCGAGCAGGCGCTCGAGGGTCGCTCGCCGATGCCGATGAAGTCTGGTCGCGGACGCCGCTCCTCGCTGTGGACGTGGCGCTGGGGCGACCGGCTCGTGTTGCTGTGCGCGTGGACGGCGGGGCTCGGGCTATGCGCGATCGCCGCTGCGATCGTGATCTACATGGGCTATCGCGGGGTCGAGTACCTGACCCCGAGCCTGCTCGTCACGCGTCCCGCGGTCGGGACCTCGCAGGCGCAGACCGGCGGCATCCTCGATCCGCTCGTCGGCACGCTGCTGCTGACCGTGATCGGGATCGCGCTCGCCTTCCCGCTGGCCGTTGCGAGTGCGATCTGGGTGGCCGAGTACGGGCAGATCGGGCGGGTCCGTCAGACGCTTGCGCGGATCGTCGAGTCGAGCATCGAGATCGTCGCGGGGACGCCGGACATCGTGCTCGCGCTGTTCGGTGTCGCGATCTTTCAGCTCGGCATCCTCGCGCCGCTGTCGTTCCGCGCCGAAGGCGGCGGCGTCTACGGCCGCTCATTCATCGTCGCCGGGGCGATGATGTCGCTGATCGCGCTGCCACCGCTGTTCGTCGCCACCCGCGACGGTCTGCGGGCGGTGCCGGCGCACATGCGCGAGGCGGCCTTCGCGCTGGGCAAGACGCGGATCGCGACGATCCGCCGGGTGCTGTTGCCGAGCGTGCGCTCGAACATCGCCACCGGCGTAACGCTCGGCGTCAGCCGCATCATCGGCGACACCGCGATCGTCGTGCTGCTGCTCGGCAAGACGCTGCACATCGAAACGCAGGGGTCGACGCCGGTGCTCGGCCTGCTGCGCGGAACGGGCTCGTCGCTGACGAGCTACGTCTACGACAACTCCCCCGCCGGCGAAGGCGCGGCGCCGCAGAAGGCCTACGCGGCGGCGTTCGTGCTGCTGCTGTTCGTGCTCGGGCTGAACATCCTCGTGGACCGGATCGGCCGCTCGCAGGCCCAGTCCACCGGGATGTCCGTCGCGGGAGGAGCCGTATGACTCCAGGAGCATGCTTCCATGGATTCAGAGACTCTTTCGAACGTGGTCCGCATGAGACTTCGCCAGCTCTTCCCCCGAGGACCAAAAATATGGGTAACCTCATTGGTCCGATGGATAAGGTCGACCCGATCGAGAACGTGCGATGAGCCCCGAGGAGCTTCGGCTGATGGAGGACCTGTCCCCGGCGGCGCGCGAACCGGAGGTGCCGCCGGTGCGCACGATCGTGCTCGATCGACCGCCGGTCGCCGTTGTGCCGCCGGTGCGCGAGCGCAACCCGCTGCGTGCGCCCATGCCGTCTACGGCCGGCCCCGAGCGGCTGTCGTTGACCGACCTGAGCATCGCCTACGCCGGCAAGCCGGCGGTCAAGGGGGTGTCGCTGTCGATCCACCAGGGCGAGGTGCTCGCGCTGATCGGGCCCTCGGGCTGCGGCAAGACGACGCTGCTGCGCACGCTCAACCGCCTCACCGAGCTGACCCCCAGCGCCGCGCGCCAAGGGCAGGTGCTGCTCGACGGCGAGGACATCCACGAGCTGGCAGACACGACGCTGCGCGCGCGTGTGGCGATGGTCTTCCAGCAGCCCAACCCCTTCCCGATGTCGATCTTCGACAACGTCGCCTTCGCGCTGCGTGAGCAGTCGCGCAAGCGCCCGCGCCGGCGCGAGATCGAGCCGCTGGTGCTCGACGCGCTGCGCCGCGCCGGCCTCTACGACGAGGTCCGCGACGATCTCGATCGCCCCGCCCTGCGCTTGTCCGGGGGGCAGCAGCAGCGGCTGTGCATCGCCCGCGCGATCGCGCTGCGCCCGGAGGTGCTGTTGATGGATGAGCCATGCAGCGCTCTCGATCCGATCTCCACGGGCGTGATCGAGGAGCTGATCGGCGAGCTGCGCCGCGACCTCGCGGTCGTGATCGTCACCCACAACCTCGCCCAGGCGCGTCGCGTCGCGGACAAGGTCGCGTTCATGTACCTCGGCGATCTGATCGAGTACGGAACCGCCGCCGAGGTGTTCGAGGAGCCGCGCGCCCAGCGCACGCGCGACTACGTGCGAGGCGCATTCGGATGAGCCGGCCGGATCGTCTGGCCAGCCCGGCCGGCGCTCCTCGCCCCGGCGCCGGCAGGCTGCACATGACTCTCCGGCCGCGAATCGCCTGCCTCCCCGTCGCGGCCAGCCGCGAACAGGTGCCGTCAGCGTCATGAGCCTCGCGCCCGTGCCCTCCTCCGAGCAGCCGCACGACGCCGCGAGTTGCGCGAACTGCGGCACGCCGCTTGCGCCCGACCAGCGCTACTGCCTGGCATGCGGCCAGCCCGTCTCGCCTGTGCGGCTGGCGTTCCTCGACGTGCTCCAGGCCGACGCCCAGTCCTCTCGCGGGGGCGGCCAGGGCCAGGATCAGTTCGCCGCGCTGCCGCCTGGATATGCCTCGGTGATCGAGCCGGTGTCGGGTCCCTACGCGTGGCTGCGCCGCTACTCGGGCCTGTTCGGGCTGCTGTCGGTGCTGCTGCTGGCGATCGTCGCCGGCCTGCTCGTCGGTCACTGGGTCACCCAGAGCAAAGCGCCCAGCCAGCAGGTGCTGAAGGTCGAGGGTCTCAGTGGCGCTGCGGCCGCCACGCCGCTTGCCTCTGCGGGGACGGCGAGCAGCGCGAGCACCACGCCGGCGAGCACGACCCCGAAACCGGCCGCCAGCACCGCGCCGAAGGAAACCGCGAAGACTGAAGCCAAGGAAGCGCAGGAAGCGAAGGCGATCGAAAAGAAACCGCTCCCGAAAGCGGTCAAAGTAAGCTCGACCACGGCTAAGAAAATCGGCAGCACGACCGGCCAGAAGCACGAGGAAGAAATCAACAAGCTGGGCGCCCAGCCAATCGAAACGGGCGGCTGATGTCGACGACGGAGAGCGGGAACCAGGCATCTCCGGCCGACGCTGCCACGCAGGAGCTAGGCGCGCGCCCCGTCAGCGGCGCCGTGGTGCCCGTCGGCGGTCTCCTCGCCGCAGGCGGCTCGCTGTCCGAGCTGCGTCGCCGCCGCCACGAGCTGGCTGAGCGCGTCGCCGCGCTCACCTGGGATCTCGGCGGGCTCACCTACGAGATGGCCGTGCGCGACCACTACCGACTCGACGTGCTCGCCCGCAAAGCCGCCGAGCTGCAGGAGGCCGACGCCCAGCTCGGGGAGGTACAGCGGCTGCTCGGCGCTGCCGAGGCGGGGGTGCACGGGCAGTGCCACTCCTGTGGGGCGGTGCACTCGCGCGGGGCAGCCTACTGCTGGCACTGCGGCGTTCCGCTGCTCGTGGAGGCGCGGCCGTCGGTGCTGTCGGACTCGGTTCACTCGGTCGACACCGGGAAGTAGCATCCCTCACGTGCGTGCGCGCCGGGGGAGATCGCTGAACGCTATTGCGGTAGTGACCGTGGTCGTGCTGGTCGTGCTGGTCGCCTCGACGCTCGTGTTCGCCGTTGCTACGTCGCTCGCGCAAGCGCGGTCGCCGAGCCACTCACGCAAGATGCTAGATGGTCCCCATGAGTACTCCTGCCCGATCTTTCCGGCGAGCAACCCACTAAACCGGGAAATCGCCCACGCACCCGTGGACCCCAACTCGGCCGCCTACATCGCGAGCATCGGGCTGACAGGGCATCTGCACCCGGACTTCGGGACGAACCCGAGCTACGGCATCCCATATACGGTCGTCGGACCCCACCAGCCGAAGGTGCCGGTGAAGTTCACCGAATACGGCGAAGAATCAAGCCCCGGCCCGTATCCAGTTCCGGCGAACGCGCCCGTGGAGGGCGCGGGCGAAGAAGGCGATCGCCACGTGCTCGTGCTGCAGGAAGGCAGCTGCAAGCTGTACGAGCTCTACAACGCCCAACGCGATGCGGCCGGGAACGGCTGGGAAGCCGGCTCGGGCGCCGTCTTCGACCTGCGCTCGAACGCCCTGCGCCCCAACGGCTGGACCTCCGCGGACGCCGCCGGGCTGCCGATCTTTCCGCTGCTCGTGCGCTATCCCGAAGTTCAAGCAGGACAGATCAATCATGCGCTGCGTATGACCGTCACGCGAACCCAGGCGGGCTTCATTCATCCTGCCACGCATTTCGCCTCCTCGAGCTCCGATCCCGCCCTGCCCCCGATGGGTTTGCGACTGCGCCTGAAGGCGAGCTACAGCTTGGAGAGCTTCCACGGAGAGTCGCTCGTCATCCTCCGCGCGCTCAAGCGCTACGGGTTGATCGTCGCCGACAATGGCTCCTCCTGGTACATCACCGGCGCGCCCGACCCGCGCTGGGACGATGAGAACCTGGAAGAGATCAAGCGGGTTCCGGGCGCCGCCTTCGAAGCGGTGCGGACCGGGTCGATCTTGCACACACGCTGAAACCGTAGCTCTCGCGCGATCTGCGCACCGGCGAGAACCGGTGCGCAGGCGCGGTACCTCCCCGGTGGCTTAGGCCTGGTGCTGCGGTTGTGGCTGTTGCTCGACCGGAGCCGGAGCCGGAGCCGCAGCAGCTTGGGCCGGAGTGGGGGGCGCGGCCACAGGAGGGACGGGCGCCTGCACCGGTGCTACGGGCTGTGCGACGGGGGCCTGCTGTGGCTGCTGGGGGGTCGGGGTCAGCGCCGGCTGCTGCTGGGTGCTGTTCGCTGAGTTGCCGCTGACGGAGTCCTTGAACTCGCGCATGCCGCTTCCCAACGAGCGCCCGATTTCCGGCAGCCGCTTGGCGCCGAACACCAGCAGGATGAACACGACTATGAAGAGGATGTGGATCGGGTTGTCTAGTCCCATTACCACCAGTCTACGCCTTCTCAGGGTCGCCTGGATCATTTTTTCGAGAGCCCGCCCTCTCGGATTGTTGGTGAGATTGGGCGAACGGCCGAAACGGGCGAGAAACAGGCGACGTGCACGCGCGCCATACTTATGCCCGTGTCCCCCGCTGCCACGCTCGTGGAGGCGCTCGAGCCGCTCCGCGCCGAACCTGCGCGTGCGGCGGTGCTGCTCGACATCGACGGTACCCTCGCGCCGATCGTCCGGCACGCCGCCGACGCGCACGTGCCTGAGGCGACGCGCGCGCTTCTGATCGAGATCGCTAAGCGCTATCGAGTCGTCGGCTGCGTCAGCGGGCGCCGCGCGGCCACTGCACGGCAGATCGTCTCGATCGGAACGATCGCCTATGTCGGAAATCACGGCGGGGAGCTGCTGCGCCCCGGCTCCACTCGCGCCGAAGTCGACCCCGAGCTCGCAGCCTGGACCGAGCGCATGCGGCGGTTCACGGCGCGCGCCCTCACCGCGGAGCATCAGCGACTGCGCGTGCGCAGCGAGGACAAGGACGCGATCGCCGCGTTTCATTGGCGCGGCGCCCCCGACGAGGCCGCCGCCAAGGCGGCGATCGAGGAGATCGCGCAGGAGGCACGGGAGCAGGGCCTGGTGGTCCACTGGGGGCGCAAGGTGCTGGAGGTGCGTCCGCCCGTCGCGCTCGACAAGGGCCTCGGCATCGCCACGCTGCTTCAGAGCCCGCCCGCCCCGCCGGTGGACGGCGCCCTGTACGTCGGCGACGACACGACCGACCTGGATGCTTTCCGCGGTCTGCGCGCGCTCGTTCGCGATGGTGCTCTGACGACCGCGATCTGCGTGGCGGTGAGCTCCGAGGAAGCGCCCCCGGAGCTGGCGGCGGAGGCCGATTTGGAGATCGACGGTCCCGCCGGGGTGCGCGGGCTGCTCCAGGCGCTGCTGTAGTTAGACGCACGTGCGGTTCGTCGACTTCCTCAAGACCACCGTCCTGCTCAGCGCCGGCGCGGCGACCGCACTGGCCGCCGTCACGGTGCTCGCCGCGGGGCAGAGCTCGGAACCACTGCTCGCGCCGATCGCCGTCGGCTGGTGGGTGCTCGCCGCGCTGATCGGCCTGCGCCTGGGCCGGCGCGCCGAGACGAACCCGCCGATCGCGCGGCTGCTCGCCGGCGCCAAGTCGACGACCGCGCTCCCCGAGCATCATCCGGGCGCGATCCTTCTCAACCGGCTGTGGCCGCTGTTGCTGTTCACGCTGCTGGCCGGTGGCCTCGCCTTCCTCGCCCCCCAGATCCCCGGAATCGCGGCGGGCTTCGCGATCATCTGGGCGCTCGCCTGGCGCCGCCAGGACGCGGCTGTTGCCGCGATCGAGGAGCGCGACGGCGCCTGCTTCTATGTGCGCCGCACCTCGCCGGTGCGGCCGATGTCGCTCGAACGCGCCCCCGGCTTCAAAGCGCTGCGCCCCGACCGCGCGAACGGCGCCGTCACCTGAGATGGCCGCCGAGGCCATCGATGTGCTGATCGTCTCGCTGGGCTCCACCGGCGGTCTGCGCAGGGCCGACGAGGAGCTTGCCGGATCGCTGCGGCGGGCCGGGGCTAGCGTCGCGGTCGCCGCAGCGGTGTCCCCACGGCCGGTGCGCACGCTCGCCCTCACGGATCTCACGTGGGCGCTGGCGGCTCGCCGCGCGGCGCGTGCCAAGCTGGCTCGCCTGCGCCCGCGCGCGGTGATCTACTCGAGCATCACCGCTGCGCTGCTGTGGCCGCGGCCGGGGGCGATTCGCTTCGACGCTCCCTCCGCCGGCAACCGGCCCGGCCGCGATGGGGTGTGGCAGCGGCCGCTCGAGCGCCGCCGGCTGCGTGAGGCCCCGCTGCTGTTGCCCTGGAGCGAGGGCGGTCTGCGCGAGGCGCCGGCGGCGGCCGTCCAAGGCGACCGAGCGCTCGTGCTGCCGGTGCCGGTCGAGCCCTCGATCCCGGGCGGTCGTGATGGGGGAGGGGGATCCTCCAGCGCCCAGCCCGCGGAGGGGAGGGACATCGCCGCGGTCACCTACGGGGCGAACCCAGCGAAGAAGGGCCTCGACCGCGTGCTCGCCGCCTGGCGGGCGACCCGGGGTCCCGGCGAGGAGCTCGTCGTGATGGGCGCCTCGGCGAAGGATCTCAGCGGGGGCAAGCGCTCCTCGACAGGTGAGGGGGTGTGGATCGAGGAGGGAGTGCGCACCGTCGGCATGCTCCCCTACGACGAGTACCGCGCGCTGCTGCGACGCGCGCGTGTGTTCGTCTGCGCCCCCCGCCGCGAGGACTACGGGATCGCCCAGCTCGAGGCGCTCGCTGACGGCTGTGAGCTCGTCACCACCACCGCGCCCGGACCTTACGCGGCGCTGCCGATCGCCCGCGAGCTCGACGGGCGGCTCGTCGGCGGGGATCTGGCGAGCGCGTTGCGGTTCGCCTTGGATGATCCTGCTCCGGACTACGCCGCGCGTGCGGTGGAGGCTCTCGCCCCGTTCCGTCGTGAGGCGGTCGACCGCATCGTCGTCGAGCAGCTGCTACCGCGCCTGCTTGCGTAGCTCCTTCAGCTTCGCCCAAGGCAGCGTGTTCGCCACCTCAGCGGCGCTGAGCCATGCACGACGCGCGGTCGCGATTCCCCAGCGCATGTTCGCGAGCGTGTCCGTGCGGTGGGCGTCGGAGTCGATCAGGATGCGCACACCGGCCTGGGCGGCGCCGCGGGCGTGGATGTCGGAGAGGTCGCGACGGTCGGGGTTGGCGTTGATCTCGAGGAACGTCGCCGTGCGCGCGGCCGCCGCGAACACCGCGTCGAGGTCGATCGCGTAGGGCTCACGCCGTCCGATCAGGCGCCCGGTGGGATGCCCGATCGCGTCGACGAGCGGGTGCTCGATCGCGGCGATCATGCGCTCGGCCATCGCCTGGGCGGACATCCCGAAGGAGGTGTGCACGCTCGCGATCACCCAGTCGAGCTCGGCCAGCAAATCGTCCTCGTAATCGAGCGAACCGTCGGGCAGGATGTTGACCTCGCTGCCGGCCAGCAGCTCGATCCCCTCGATCCGCGCGTTGGCCTCGTGCACGAGCTCGATCTGGCGGCGCAGCTGCTCGGGGGAGACCTCGTCGCCGAAGCCGTGGGAGGCGGAGTGATCGGTGATCGCGAGGTACTCGTAGCCCCGCTCGCGCGCGGCGAGGGCCATCTCCTCGATCGAGTTCTTGCCGTCGGAGGCGGTCGTGTGGGAGTGCAGGTCGCCGCGAATGTCCGCCAGCTCGATCAGCCGCGGCAGCTGTTCGGTCGCTGCCGCCGCCAGCTCGCCGCGATGCTCGCGCAGCTCGGGCGCGATGTAGTCGAGGTCCAGCAGCCGATACAGCTCATCCTCCGAGGCGCAGGCGACCGGGTGCTTCTGCCCGTCGGCGAGCACCCCGTACTCCGACACGTGCAGTCCGCGTCGCACCGCCGTTTCGCGCAGCGCCGCGTTGTGAGGCCCGGATCCCGTGAAGTGCTGGAGCAGGTTGCCGAGCTGCGCCGGCTTGGCGATCCGCAGGTCGACGGAGACACCCGAGTGCGTGCGCGCCCTCGCGCCGGGCTTGCCAGCGGAGGAGACATGCTCGATCTCCGGCAGTCGCGCGAGGCTCTTCGCGAGCGTCGTCGGCTTGCTCGTGACAGCGATCAGGTCGATGTCCTTGACGCTGTCGGCCATCCGCCGCGCCGACCCCGCGAGCTGCACGTGTGTGCCCTCGCCCCCCAGCTCGCGCAGGCCCGCGGCGAGCTTCTCGCCCAGCTCGATCGCCTTTGGCAGCAGCAGCCGCCCGGCGGTCCGCTCGGGCGGTTCGGCGGCGATCCGGTCGAGCGATGCGAGCACGCTTTCCTCGAATTTTGGACCCAGACCCCTGACGTCCCGCAGCCGTTGCGCCAGCGCCGCCTCGCGGAGCTTCTCGGGCGAGTCGATCCCGAGCTCGGTGAACAGCAGCCGCGCGCGCTTGGGCCCGAGGCCGGGCAGCCGGGTGATCGCGATCAGGCCGGCCGGGAACTGCGCGCGCATACGCTCGGTCGAGGGCGTCGTGCCGGTGTCGAGCAGCGTCACGATCTTCTGCTGGAGCGTCGCGCCGATCCCCGGCAGCTCGGTGGCGCGCCCGGCGCGCGCCAGCGCCGCGACCGAGACGGAGGACTCGCGCACCGCCTTCGCCGCGTTGCGGTAGGCGAGCACGCGGTGGACGATCGCCCCGTCGAGCTCGTACAGGTCGCCGAGCTCGGCGAGGGCGTCGGCGATCGCGGTGTTGGAGAGCTCGGAGGAGGCCATCCCGTCAGGGTATGCGGGCGGCGAGCATCGTGGCGGCGTGACCGGGCACAGGTTGCCGTCGAGGTTGGCCGGACCGCCGGCACGGGGTCCAGTGGGGACGAGAAGGCCCGGCACCATCTAGGGTACGCGAGCGCATGTCCGACGTCCCCTGGTTGATCCTGCCCACGTACAACGAGGCCGAGAACATCGAGGCGATCGTCGCCGCCTCCGGCGAGGCGCTGCGCGGCGCCGCCCCCGAGGGCTGGCGCGTGCTCGTCGTCGACGACGGCTCACCCGACGGCACCGGCGAGATCGCCGACCGCCTCGCCGCCGAGCACGACTGGGTGCGGGTGCTGCACCGCACCGAGAAGAACGGCATCGGCCCCGCCTACCTCGACGGCTTTCGCCACGCGCTCGACCACGGCGCCGCGTACGTGATGGAGATGGACTCCGACTTCTCCCACGACCCCGCCGACCTCGCCCGGCTGCTCGCGGCCGTCAAAGCGGGCGCCGACCTCGCGCTCGGCTCGCGCTACGTGCCCGGCGGCGGCGTCGTCGACTGGGGTCTCTTGCGACGGGTCGTCTCCGAGGGCGGCTCGACGTACGCGCGGATCGTGCTCGGCCTGAAGGTCAAGGACCTGACCGGAGGCTTCAAGTGCTTTCGCCGTGAGGTGCTCGAAGAGATTCACTTCGACGGCGTGCGCTCGCAGGGCTACGCCTTCCAGGTCGAGCTCACCTACCGCGCGGTGCGCGCCGGCTTCCACGTGGTCGAGGTGCCGATCGTCTTCAAAGACCGCGAGCGCGGCGAGAGCAAGATGTCCTGGCGGATCGCCGCCGAGGCGATGTGGCTCGTGCCGCTGCTGCGCTTCGGCTGAGAGACCCGCTGGCGCCGGCGTCGCGGTCGTGACGAGGATTGGTGGACGTCGGCGGCGATCCGCCACGATGCGGCGCGCGATCCTTTAGCTCCAGGCCACGATCGGCCGATGAGGAGGGGATGGACGCCTCCGCCTACGCGTTCGCCTACGGCGTGCGCCGTACCCGCGCGACGCTACGCGCCTGGCAGCGCACCCCGGGGCCCGTGCTGGGGCGCTGGTTTGCCGGCTCGGCGCTGGCCGCGACCTGCCTGCTGTGCGCCGTGTGGGTCGTCGCGACGCTGTTCTCGGGCTATCAACAGGTCCTGAGCCTCGAACCGCCGTTCGCGGTCGGCGACGGCGGCGACGTGCTCTCGATCCTGCGCCGCAACCTGCTCGTGCTCGCCCTGCACGCGATGGCCTGCGTGGCGGGCTTCATCGCCGGCAGCTCGCTGCCGCTACAGGCCGAGAGCCACCACGGCGTCTCGCGCTGGGTGCACGAGCACGGCGGCCGCCTGGCGATCGGCTTCGTCGTGCTCGCAACCGCATTCTCGCTCAGCACGCAGGCCTACGTGCTCGGTCACACGCTCGCCGGCGTCTCCGGCTTCCTGCACGTCTCGCCCGGCCTGCTGCTGCTCGGCCTGCTCCCGCACGCGATCCTCGAGCTCACCGCCCTGTTCCTGCCCCTGGCCGCATGGATCATCGCCAGCCGTCGCGGCGAGTGGGACCAGTTGCTGGCCGCGACGTTTGTGACCGTCGCGATCGCCGTGCCGATGCTCGTCGTCGCGGCGCTGATCGAGGTCTACATCTCCCCGCACCTGTTCACGACGCTGACGGGGATCCACACGCCGATCGTGCGGTACTCGGACGGGTGGCTGGTGACGATCAACTGAGCTCGCGTGGGCTTCGATTCTCGCCCGCTGGTGACCGTGTTTGCTCGCTCCGAACGCTGGCTCGTCCCGATCCGCCGGGCGCGGACGTACCCCAAAGAGGTCACTACACTTTGTATAGTGTGTAGCAGGCAAGAGGAACAGACAAGCGCGACACGAGCAAGGAGACCCCCAATGGCAGGCACGTTGAACGAAGTCACAGACACCAACTTCCAGGCCGAGGTGATCGAGTCCGAGGGGCCGGTGCTCGTCGACTTCTGGGCGCCCTGGTGCGGTCCCTGCCGCGTGGTCGCGCCCGTGCTCGAGGAGATCGCCTCCGAGCGCCCCGACCTGCGGATCGTGAAGCTGAACATCGACGAGAACCAGCAGACGGCTGCCAACTTCCAGGTGCTGTCGATCCCGACGATGATCCTCTTCAAAGGCGGCCAGCCCGTCAAGACGGTTGTCGGTGCTTACCCCAAGAAGAAGCTCGAGCAGGAACTGGAGCCGGCTTTGGTCGCGTAGGCAGGGCTCTGATTTGAGGAGCGGCTCCCCGAGGGTCGCTCCGGGCCAGGGTCAGGAGCCTTCGCCGGCGCGGCGCAGGCCGATCGTGAGCATCAGCCCTTCGATCTCGGCCTGCTCTGAGTAGTCCACCGCCTCGGCCGCTTCGGAGGCGCCTGCGGTGAGGTCGAGCTCGACCGCGAGTGTCTCGCCGGCGACATGCTCGCGGTGCGCCTCGGCCGCCGCGATCAGGGCGGTGTCGCCCGAGAGGGCTAGCGCGATCCGGTCCTCGACGACCAGTCCCGCGTTCTTGCGGGCGTTCTGGACCGCGTGCACGATCTCCCGCGCCCGCCCCTCGGCCCGTAGGTCCTCATCGATCGTCAGGTCGAGCGCCACGGCGTGGGCACCCTCGCGCTCGACGGCGTAGCCCTCAGGCGCCTTCATCGTGAGGATCACGTCGTCGGCCGTCAGCGTGTGCTCGCGCCCGGCGACGGCGATCCCGATTGCGGCGCCTCTACCGTCCTCGCGCATCGCGGCCGCGACATGCGCCGGATCGAGCACGGCGATCGCCTCGGCCGCGCGTGGCATGTCCTTGCCGAACAGCGGGCCGAGCGTGCGGTAGTTGGCCTTCACCTCGTAGCTGCCGAGCTCCTCGGCGGCGGCGACGAAGTGCACGCGGCGCACGTTCAGCTCATCGCGCACGACATCCTCCAGCCGCTCGATCGCCGCGCGCTCGCGCCCGGCGGCGACCACGACCGCCTCGGCAAGCGGCTGGCGCACCTTGATCTTCGCCTTGCCTCTCGCGCCCAGCCCCAAACGGACGGTCTCGCGCGCGAGCGCCATCGCCTCTTCCAGCGGCTCGTCGCGCGTCAGGCGCGCGCCCACCGCGCGATCGCCGGGCTCGGGGAAGTCGCAGAGGTGCACGCTCTGCATCGTTCCGTCGAGGTTGTCGTAGATCTCGTCGGCGATGAACGGACAGAACGGCGCGAGCAACTTCGAGATCGCCACCAGGCAGGTGCGCAGCGTCGCGAACGCGGTCGGATCGCCGCTCCAGAAGCGGCGCCGGGAGCGTCGCACGTACCAGTTGGAGAGATCCTCGACGAGCTCCGCGATCGCGCGGCCTGCGCTCGTGGCGTCGTAGACGTCGAGCCGCTCCGCGACGAGCTCGGCCGTGCCCGTCGTGCGGGAGAGCGCCCAGCGGTCGAGCTGGTCGGTGGGCTCCTGCGCCATCCGCGCAGCGCCCAGCTCGTCCGCGCTTGCGTGCGCGTAGAGCACATAGAAGAAGTAGGTCGACCACAACTGCTTCAGGAACAGCCGCACGCCCTCGCCGATCGTCGCCTCGGAGAAGCGGTAGCCGTCCCATGGCTGCTTCGAGGTGAAGAAGTACCACCTGAACGCGTCCGCGCCATAGGAGTCGAGCACCTGCCACGGCTCGACGGCGTTGCCTTTCGACTTCGACATCTTCTGCCCGTCCTCGTCGAGGATCAGACCGAGGCAGACGACGTTCCGGTAGGGCGCCCGCCGGTCGAATGGCGCCTCCTGCCCCAGCAGCGTCGCGACCGCGAGCAGCGAGTAGAACCAGCCCCGTGTCTGATCCTGGGCCTCGCAGATGAAGTCCGCGGGAAAGCGCTCGGCGAAGCGATCCTGGTGCTCGAAGGGGAAGTGGTGCTGGGCGAAGGGCATCGCCCCGGAGTCGAACCACACGTCGATCACCTCCGGCACGCGATTCATCGGCTGCTCACACCCGGCCTCGGTACAGGGAATCGCGATCTCGTCCACAAACGGACGGTGGTGATCGGCGAGCTTCTGTCCGGACAGCCGCTCCAGTTCGGCGAACGACCCGATCACGTGCACGTGCCCCTGCGTGCAACGCCACACCGGCAGCGGCGTGCCCCAGTAGCGCTCGCGCGAGAGGGCCCAGTCGACGTTGTTCTTCAGCCAGTCCCCGAAGCGCCCCTCCTTGACACGCGGGGGATGCCAGTTGACAGTCTCGTTCGCCGCGAGCAGCTCCTCGCGAAGCTTCGTCGTCGCGATGTACCACGACGGTTTCGCGTAGTACAGCAGCGGTGTGCCACACCGCCAGCAGTGTGGATATGAATGCTCGTAATCCTCCACCCGCAGCAGCAGCCCGCGCGCGTCGAGATCCGCGATCAGCTCGCTCGTCAGCTCCGGGTCCTTCACGAAGCGGCCCTCCCACGAGTTGCCCTTGCGGTCGCGCACGCGAGCGTCGTAGGTGCCGTCCGGTCTGACCGGGTTGTACAGCGTGTGCGGTTCGTCGCCCCGGAAGATCTCCGCCGCCGCCGCCACGCGGTAGTCGTCCTCACCGAAGGCCGGCGCCAGATGCACGATGCCCGTCCCTTCCTCGGTTGTGACGAAGTCATCCGCAAGGATCTCCAGGCCGCCCGGCGTGCGATCGTTGAGCGCGAAGATCGGGCCGCGATAGCTGCCATAGCGCTCCACCAGCTCCTCGCCGCTGAAGTGCTCGACCACTTCCGCCTCTTCGCCCAGCACCGCGGCGACGCGATCTGACACCAGCACGAAGTGCTCCTCGCCGAGACGAGCGCGCGCGTAGACGGCCGTTGGGGACACCGCGAGCGCCACGTTTCCGGGCAGCGTCCAAGGCGTTGTCGTCCACACCAGCAGCTTGTCCTCGCTGTCCGCCCCGTGGTCGTTCGTGACCGGCAGCTTCAGATAGATGCTCGGATCGACCACGTCCCGGTATCCCTGTGCGACCTCGTGCGAGGACAGCGTCGTCTCGCAGCGCGGGCAGTAGGGGCTGACCTTGTGACCCTCGTAGAGCAGCCCGCGGCGATCGATCTCCGACAGCGCCCACCAGACCGACTCGATGTAGCTCTCATCGAGCGTCCGGTAGGCGTCGTCAAGGTTCAGCCAGAAACCGATCCGCTCGGTCAGCCGGTTCCACTCCTCGAGGAACGTGAAAACCGACGCGCGGCAGCGCTCGTTGAACTGCCCGATCCCGTACTCCTCGATCTCCGCCTTCGATTTGATCCCGAGCTGCTGTTCGACGGCGATCTCCACCGGCAGCCCGTGACAGTCCCAGCCCCCCTTGCGCTCGACGCGATACCCCCGCATCGTCTTGTAGCGCGGATAGATGTCCTTGAACACGCGCGAGAGCACGTGATGGGAGCCGGGCGGGCCGTTCGCGGTCGGCGGACCCTCGTAGAAGACCCACTGCTCGGCGCCCTCGCGAGCTCGCAGCGACTCGGCAAACACGTCGCGCTCGCGCCAGCGCTCGAGCACCTCGAGCTCCAGCGCCGGCAGCTCCTGGCGCGGATCGACCGCGTGGCGCGGCAGCAGCGGGTGTCGATCGGGGGCGCTCACGGGGCGGCCCATTGTAGGTGCGAGGTCGCGCGTGCGAGGAAGGCCGCGGGCCTACGCGTGCGAGATGGTCACGGCGCCCGGCCGCAGCGGCACCACGCCGGTGAGGCGCTCGCGAAGCATCTCCGCAGCGGCGGTCGGGCTCTCGCCGAGACGGCGAGTGGTGCTCGCGCCCGTGTCGGGGAGCGCGCCACGGTAATCGAGAATCTCGACGCCTGGCTCGGCCTGGCGGGCGGCGTAGACGAGCTTGCCCAGCGCGCCCAGCTCAGCGCCGCGGCCGCCGAGCACAACGGCGTTCGGGCGCAGCGCGCGCAGCGCGCTGCCGACGCGGGCATCCTCGAGGTCGACGGGCAGGCTGAGCACGCGCAGGCCCGTGCGGCGCAGGATCAGCTCGAGCGCCTGCACGTACAGCGCGTCGATGTCGGCAGGTCGCGAGAGGTCGAAGATCAGCACGCCCTCCTCGCGCGTGGCCGGCGGCGCGACGCGTTGCGCGGCGGCCAGCCAACCGGTGGCGTAGCGCCAGGCGAAGCGGTACTCGGGTGAGCCGCCGTTCTCCGCCCTGGCCTGCGCGCGCGATGTGGCCCGGATCGTGTGCGGTGTTGTGTCGGCCGAACCGTCGCTCGGCGAGTCGTCCAAGAGCAGTTCGACGGCCGGCAAGAGCACCGACTCGACCGTGCGCTCGACCGACCGCACCGCGAGGCTCTCCTCGAGCAGGCGGTCGGCGAGGTCCTCGCGGAAGGAGGCCAGCGCGCTCTGCAGTCTCGCCGGCGAGGAGGGGCCCTCGCCGCGCTCGCGGGCGATCGAGATCGCTGAGGAGATGTCGTGCGTCTCCGAGAACGACTGCCGCAGCGCTTCGATCTCGGTCAGCTCGAACTGCCGGTGCCCGCCCTCGGTGCGCTGGGGCATCGGGTAGCCGAAGCGCCGCTCCCAGCTGCGCAACGTGCTTGGGCTGACCCCCAGCATCGCGGCGGCGGCGTTTGTGCGGATCGCGCTCATGTAGTAGATGGTCATCTCTTAGCTGTTGCTCGGCAAGCCGCGCAACGGGGAGTGCATTGCGGCAGGCGCGTTGCAGGCGCAGGAGTGTCGTTTCCGGCGGCGACGGCGCAAAGTCCCTGAGACATCGAAGACGGTGTTGTTGCGACGCGCCTGTGCCTACGATGCGGGGGATGGTCCCTCGTCCTGGCATCCGGCAGTGAGGCTGCGGCTCTACCACCACCCCGACGGCGCCCGCGTGGCCTACCGGGAGCTCGGCGCCGGGCCGCCGCTCGCGCTGCTGCACTCGGCGATGCTCTCCCACAAGGAGCTCGAGCCGGCCGTCGAGCAGCTTGCCGACCGCTTCCGTGTTGTGCTCCCCGACCTGCCCCTCCACGGCGACTCGGAGGATCGCCCACGTTACCCGTATACGCTCGACTGGTTCGCCGAGGTGATCTCCGGCTTCGCCGCCGACGTGCTCGGCCCGCGACCGTTGATCGGCGGCCACGACGCGGGCGCGGAGATCCTCCTGCAGGCGATCTCGCGCGGAAGCCTTCAGCCCAAGCGGCTCGTGCTGATGGGCAGCCGTCTTCACTCCCAGCCCGAGAACGCGCGGCTGCGCGCCGCCTGGCGCCTGGCGGCGACCGCGGGCGCCGTCCCCGGTCTCGATCGTCTGCTCACCCACGGCGCGCGCGTCGCCTTTACCCCCGAGCGCGGCCTGCGCCTGACCGCGCGCGGAGACCCGGCCGCGCGCGATCTCTTGCGCCACGCCTTCGCCGACGTGCCCGGCAACCCCTCGCTCGCGCGCTCGTGGTCGCGCTGCGCGCGCTCCTGGCCACGTGGGGCGCAGACGGGACTGCGCGAGCTCTACCCGCGCCTGTCGATGCCGGTGCTCCTGCTGTGGGCCGACCGTGACCGCCAGCACCCACTTGCGACCGCCGAAGAGGCGCTTGCGTTGCTGCCCGAGGGTCAGCTGCGCGTGCTCCCGAGCACGGGCTTCCTGATGGCCTACGACGACCCCGTCGGGTTCGCGCGGGAGCTCGCGGCATTCTGCGGGTAGGGTTTGTCGCTCGTCCGATCACGACCAAGGAGAACCGATCCGATGCCGGACAAGCAGCTGTGGGGCGGAGAGACGACGAAGGCCGTCGCGAACTTCCCGATCTCCGGTGAGACCGTCCCCGTGTCGGTCGTGCGCTGGCTCGCGCGCGTGAAGGGCGCCGCCGCGGCCGTCAACGGCGAGCTCGGCCTCCTGCCCAAGCGCACCGCCTCGAAAATCGAGAAAGCCGCGAACGAGATCGCTGCGGGCAAGCACGACGGGCAGTTCCCGATCGACGTCTTCCAGACAGGCTCGGGCACCTCGACGAACATGAACGCCAACGAGGTGATCGCGGCTCTCGCCGGCGACGGCGCTCATGCCAACGACCACGTCAACATGGGCCAGTCCTCGAACGACGTGTTCCCCTCGGCCGTCCATCTCGCCGCGCTCGACGTCGCCCAGAACGAGCTGCTCCCGGCGCTGAAGCAGCTCGAGCGCTCCTTTGCGAAGAAGTCGAAAAGCTTTCAGAACGTCGTCAAGGCCGGACGCACGCACCTGATGGACGCCGTCCCCGTCACCCTCGGCCAGGAGCTCGGCGGCTACGCCGCGCAGATGGCGCTCGCGCAGGAGCGTGTCGCGGCTGCGCTCGTGCACGTCGGGCAGATCCCGCTCGGCGGCACCGCCACGGGCACCGGCCTGAACACGCACGCGCGGTTCGCCGAGAAGGTCCGCGCGCGCTTGAAGAAGGAGTCCGGGCTCAAGCAGATCGCGGCGCCGCTCGACCCGTTCGAGGCGCAGGCCAATCGCGACGCGCTCGTCGAGCTCTCCGGCGCGCTGAAGGTCGTTGCCGTCTCGCTCATCAAGATCGCCAACGATCTCGCGCTGATGGGCTCCGGCCCGCGCACCGGCATCGGCGAGATCTTCCTGCCCGAGCTGCAGAAGGGCTCTTCGATCATGCCCGGCAAGGTCAACCCGGTACTCCCCGAGGTCGTGCTGCAGGTGAGCGCTCAGGTGATCGGCAACGACACCGCGATCACGATCGGTGGCATGCAGGGCCAATTCGAGCTCAACGTCCGCATCCCCCTGATCGCGCGCAACCTGCTGCAATCGCTGAACCTGCTGTCGGCGACCGCGCGTGCGTTCGCGGAGAAGTGCGTCGACGGGATCGAGGTCAACCGGGCCGGCGTCGCGGCCTCGGCCGGAGGGACGCTCGCGGTCGCCACCGCGCTCAACGGCGCGATCGGCTACGACAAGGGCGCCGCGATCGTCAAGCGGGCCACCGAGTCCGGCCGGCCCTTGCGGGAGATCGCGTTGGAGGAGGGTGTCGACGCGAAGCTCTACGACGCCACGATCGATCTGCGCAAGATTGCGCGGGGGAATCAGGCATAACGACTTTTGGGGGTTGGTCAGGAGGGGACCTGTTCCCCTCCTGCTAGCTCAGGGGCTCTTCCCGGTCTGTCCGGCGATGCTCGCGCAGCTTCCCCCGTGCAACCGGTAGACCGTCATTTCCGGCCCCGGCCGGTGGAAGACGAGCGGGTAGTAGTCGAACGTCCAGTCGAAGTTGAACGCGACGTGGTCCTTGACTGAGTTGTAGGGGGAGACGTGGTAGACGACTTCTCCCTGCCGCGCCAGTTCCCGGTAGTAGGCGATCGCGCCGGGCGCTCTTCGCCGGTCGGCGTACGCCCGGCCCGACTGGGTGTAGCCGCTGATCACCCAGCAGTAGCCGTGCAGCTCGTAGTAGGAGACCAAGGGCGCGCTCAGCGTGCGCTCGTAATCTTCCACTTCGACGACCCGATGTACCGTTTCGGGTCTGCCGGTCGCGGGGTCCAGCACCATCCTCAGCGCGGGGAACTTGATCCAGCGTGCCCGCGCGGTCCCGTCTGCGCCGCTGCCGGTTTCGTCTAGCCACGCGTTCGGAACGACCGGCTCGAGCACGATCTTCGCGCCCGCGGGGATGTGCGCGACCGCCCACGCGCGTGTGAGGTTGCGTGTGTCGGCGCGCGAGAGCAGGAGGCCGGAGTGAATGCTGTATACGAGCCCCTGCGCCGTCAGCGCGATCACGGCCACGGCTGTGAAGGCCACGGCGGCGAGGGTGGCTCGGCCGGCACGTCGTTGGGGCGTGCGGCCCACGGGCGCCCGGCGCCCGGCACGCAGTCGCTCGACGCCCCGCGCCACCCAGCCCGCGCATTCCAGCGCGAAGCTCGCCGCCAGCAGACAGGCGACGGGGAAGATCGGCAACAGCCAGCGACCGAAGTAGCGGCCCTGCAAGCCAAGAAACAGCAGATACAGCACCGCGACAGGCACGAGCAACCAGCCGACCCGCCGGTCTCTGCGCCAGATCGTCACCGCCCCGCCGAGCGCGGCCAGCGCGGGGATCCACCCGAGCCCCCACGTAAACGACCACAGGTAGTAGACGAAGCTGCCCTGCCGCGGGCCGCCGATCCATGAGGCCGCCGACTGTTCGGTGTAATGCGATTGTAGTTCCAGTTCTGCGCGGAAGGCGTGGAAGTCGAGCAGCGAATATGGGTTCGCGATCAGGTACGCCGCCAGCGCCGCCAGCAGGGCGATCCCCGTGCCGATCGCCACGTTCCGCTGGTGCTCGCGTGCCCCGTCGCGGTATTGGGCCACCGCCGCGACGAGCAGCGGCAGCAGCATCACCCCCGCCGTGTACTTCGTCGCGGCCGCCAGGCCGAGGCCAACCCCCGCCAGCAGGTAGTCGATCATCCGCCCCCGGCGCAGGACGCCCGCCGTGCCGAGCAGCGAGAGCGTCAGCCCCACCAGTGTCGGCACGTCGTTGAGCGCGAGATGGCCGTAAAAAACCGGCAGGAACGCCACCGCCATCACGGCGCTCGCGAGCAGGCCGACCGCCCGGTTGAAGAGGCGCGCGCCCACCAGGTAGAGCAACCACACCGAGGCCGTCCCGAGCAGCGCCACCGTCACCCGCGCCACGAGGAAGAAGCGGTCGGGGTGCAGCGCGTATTCGCGCGCGACGGACCCATGGGAGCCTAATCCAAAGACACCGAACCAGACCCCAAAGACGCCGTGCAGAAGGTACGTCAATGCAGGGGGATTGACGAAGTAGTGGGGGTTCAGGCCATGCCCGAACATCCGCACCGCCTCGGGCACGAAGTGTCCATGCTCGTCGACGTCGTACACGTACGGCAACCCCTGCTTGATCCCCCAAAGGCGCAGGCCGAACGCCACCCCGAGCACGATCCCGAGCGGTCCCCAGTAGCGCCAGCGCCCGTTGTGCATCGTCTCGCATCCTATGCCCAGCATCGCTCGCGGTCCGGTGCGGCGGGCAGGCTCTTGCGCGGCGCAGGGAAACGCAACTTTCCGGCGTATAGGCTGTTTCATGGCCGTGCTCACGACCCTGCGCTCGATCGCCCCGCGCCACCGCCTCACGCTCGCCGTCGCGCTGCTCGCCTGTCTGTCCGCGCTCGTGCTCGGCGCCGCCGTCGGCGTGCCGGCGGCGCTCTCCGCGGGCTCGAAGAAGAGCCCACCAAAGGCTCACGCCGCCTCCTCCCCGTACCTGACCGGCATCGCCGACGAGGAGACCGAGATGTTCCGCGATTCACTCTGGAAGCAGCTGAACACGCACATCACGCGCTACATCGCTCCCTACGACGCGGCGGTGCGGCCCTACTCGCTGACGCGCGCCACGCAGTGGATCCACGCCGCCGAAGCGGCACATCAGCAGGTGCTCGTGTCCTTCTACCACTCCGAGTACACGCCGACGAAGATGCCGAACATCAAGAGCTACGAACAGGACACGAGGAAGTTCATGAAGGACTTCCCGAACGTCCATCAGTACCAGCCGTGGGACGAGACCAACCGCGGCAACGTCCGCTACAGCTACGAGAAGTACAACAGCCCGACGGCGGTTGAATCGGCCGAGTACTACAAGGCGCTGCGGCACGTCTGCCCCAAGTGCACGATTCTCGGCCTCGACATCCTCGATCAGAACGCTGTCGGGCCGACGATCACCTACATCGACGAATTCAAGAACGAGATCCGGCACCTGCGGATGCCGATGCCGACGCTCTGGGGGCTGCACAACTACTCCGACACGAACCGCTTCTCAAGCGAACGCACGCGCGCGATCCTCGGGGTGCTGCCCGGCGATGTCTGGCTGACGGAGACCGGCGGGATCGTCAAATTCGGCGGCGCCTTCCCGAACGCTCGCGGCGAAGGCCTCAAGCGCGCGGCGAAAGCGCTCAGCTTCATGTTCGCAATCGCCTCCGCGCACGCGCGAATCAAGCGTCTGTACATCTACCAGTGGACCGGCGGCACCGCCTCGACGATCTTCGACTCGGGGCTGACCGACGCCAAGCACCGGCCGCGCCCCGGGTACGTGATCGTCTGTGCGCACCTTCATGGGAAGCACTGCAACGTAAAGGTCAGCTCGCAGTAAATCGCTCCAGAGCCGCGCAACTTCGCTGCCGCAGGGGTGTCTCAGCCTAGGTACGAATGACGTGTCCGCTCGTCATGTGGCTGGATACCACCGATCGGCCGGCTCGTCCGCGAGCACGTCTACGCTACCCCGTCCCGCTAACTCCGTCTGCCAGTAGCCGTCCCCTACCGCCGAACAAGCAACGACCGAATCGAGGGCCAATGTCGCGTATCCGCATCCTTCTCTGTGCAACGCTAGCCTGCTCGGCGCTCGTCTCCGGCGTGATCGGCGCCGGTCAGGCGCAGGCCTCGACCTCTCAGAAGCTCTACTTCGAGGGCTCGACCGACCTGCTGGAACCGACGACTCGCCCCGCAGTGCTCGCGCAGCTGAAAACGCTCGGCGTGAAAGCGCTGCGCATCGAGCTCAACTGGTATTCGGTCGCCCCGGCCCCCGCCAGCGCGACCAAGCCGAGCTTTGAAGCGACCAACCCGGGCAGCTACAACTGGGGCCAGTACGACATCCTGATCGCCGAAGCCAAGCGGCTCGGCTGGCAGGTGCTGCTGACCGTGACCGCGCCGGTCCCGCGCTGGGCGACCGCCAACAAGAAGGCGCCCTACACCTACCGGCCCGACGACCTCTCCTTCCAGGAATTCATGACCGCCGTCGGCCGCCACTACGCCTCGCAGGTCTCGCTCTACTCGATCTGGAACGAGCCCAACGAGCCCGCCTATTTGACGCCGCAGTGGGCCTCCAGCGGCAAGCCCGCCTCGGGGCGCATCTACCGCGGCCTCTACCAGTCCGGCTACGCGGGGCTGAAAGCGGGGTTGCAGGCGGCCGGAGTCTCTCGGGCGCCGCAGGTGCTGTTCGGCGAGACGGCGCCGGTCGGCTATGACACCGTCAACGTCCGCAGGGAAAAATCGAAGGCGCTGCTGCACCCCGTCGCGCCGCTGGCGTTCATGCGCGAAGCGCTCTGCCTGAACGCGAAGTACAAGAAATCGGGCACCTGCGGCGAGCTGCAGATGACCGGCTACGCCCACCACGCCTACTTTCCGGCCGCCGGTCCCAAATATGTCTGGCCGCAGAAGGACAGCGTCACGATCGCCTCGCTCTCGCGCCTCTCGAACGCGCTCAACCTGGCCGCGCGGGCGCACGCGATCCCGGGAGGACTGCCGATCTACCTGACCGAGTTCGGGGTCAACAGCAAGCCGAACAAGTACGAAGGCGTCTCCGCGGCCAAGCAGGCCGAATACGACGCGATCGCCGAGCACATGGCCTACTCCAACTCGCGCGTGGCGGCGTTCTCGCAGTACCTGTTCAAAGACGACCCGATCGGCGGACCCTTCTCCGTCAGCGCGATCGGCGGCTTCGTCGGCTTCCAGACCGGCCTCGAGTACGTCAGCGGCGCGCACAAGCCGCTCTACGCCGGCTTCCCGGTGCCGTTGACGGTCACCAAGCGGGGACATGGCTTCGCGCTGTGGGGCCTCGTGCGTCCGACGACCGGCGTCACGAAGGCGACCGTGCTCGTCAAGCGCAAGGGCGCGCGCAGCTACAGAACGCTGAAGACGATCACGACCAACGGCGCGGGCTACTGGTCCTTGAGCTCGTCGGTCAAGGGCGTCTCTTGGCGCGTGCGCTGGGTCAGCCCGGCCGGCGTCAAATACGAAGGCCCGCCGATCGGCGCCTACTGATCCGCGTCCGTCGCTCCTCGGCTCTCCCACGGGCCGGCCGAGGAGCCGACGCGGCTTTCGGATAGCTTCTTTGTAATGAACTCGAGCGGTGCCGAGCGGGTCGGCGTGGCCGTGCGGCAACAGGCCACGCGGCGGATCAAACGTCGCTCGCGGCTGCTGATCAACCTGGTGACGGTCGCCGTCACCGTCCTCTTCTCCTACATCGCGCTCAGCGGGATCAACTTCAGCGAGGTGTGGCACGCGCTGCGCACGAGCGACTATCTCTGGCTGATCCCCGCGCTGCTCACCTTCGGGCTCGGCAGCGTCGCCCGCGGCCTGCGCTGGCGCTCGCTGTTCGCCCCCGGGCGGCGGCCGCCCCCCGGGCCGGTCCTCGACGCGACGATGATCGGCTACTTCTACAACTCGATCCTGCCCGCCCGCGCCGGCGAAGCGGCGCGCGTGCTCGTGCTCAACCAGCGCTCCAGCATCGCCGCAGTCGAGATCGTTGGGACCGTCGTGATCGAGCGGCTGTACGACCTCGTCACGATCCTGTTGATCTTCTTCGCCGCCGAGCCGTGGCTGCCGCACGTCAGCTGGTTCGGCGCGGCCGCGGTCGCGGCGATCGTGCTGGCGATACTGATCGTCGCCGCCGTGGTCATCCTCGCGCTCTACGGCGATCGCTTCCTGCGCCTGCTGCTGTGGCCGCTGCGGCGCTTCTCCGCCTTCTCCGGCACGCGCTTGGACAGCACCGTCGAAGAGCTGCGCCACGGCCTCAGCGGCCTGCGTCACGGCACGGTCGCGCTGGAAGCCTTCCTCTGGACGGTTGCCGCCTGGATGTTCTCGGCAGGTTGCGCCTACTTCGTCAGCGTCGCCTTCCACCTGCACCTGTCCTTCGCCTGCGGCGTGCTCGTGGTCGTCGCGGTCGGTCTCTCGATGATCCTGCCCTCGCCGCCGGGGGCGATCGGCGTGTTCGAGGGGGCAGCGCTGATCGCGCTGAAAGCCTACGGCGTGCCTCATTCAGAGGCGCTTCCCTACGCGCTGGTGCTGCACGCGGTCAACCTCGTCCCCTACATCGTCGCCGGGCTCGTGCTGCTGCACTACAACGCGCGCCATCCCGGACCGAAAGGAGCTTTGAGCTTGGAGGTGGTGGAGGGGATGGAGGGGGCCGGGTGAGTGTTGAGGCGATCTTCGGGACGACATAGGGAACATCTAAGATTGACTGCATGAGGAGCGTTCCGACCGATCTGCCGGGACATGAGCTCGTCAGCGAGGGGCTCCTCGATCTTGCCGAAGGTCGGGAGAGCGAGGCGGGGTTGTTGGTTGCGATGGCGGCGCCGCGCCTCAGGGGGCTGGGCTTCGATGTACCCGAGGTTGGGGGCGGGCGTCCCTCGCACCGTCTCTATGAATTGCTGTCTGAGTCCGATCGGGGTGCGCACAGTCGCTACAACGCGCTCGTTGCGCGGGTCGTGAGCTTCGCGCGGGCGGCCGAGCAGCGTGCGTCCGCCGGTTGACGAGCCGCGCCTGCGCGAGCTGGCTCGTCGTCTGGGGCGGGCGGCTCGTGGGCCGACGCGGATCTACTTGACCGGCGGCGCCTCGGCGGTACTCGAAGGTTGGCGTGGCTCCACAGCTGATGTCGATCTTCGATTCGAGCCGGATCTGGATGAGCTGCTCCGCGAGCTTCCGGCTTTGAAGGAGAGTCTTGGCGTGAACATCGAGCTGTCGTCTCCGCCGGACTTCGTACCCGAGCTGCCCGGCTGGCGCGAGCGTAGCCCGCTGGTCTTTCAGGAGGGCAATGTCTCCGTCCATCACTTCGACTTCTACTCGCAGGCGCTCTCGAAGATCGAGCGTGGCTTCGGGCAGGACCTCGATGACGTGGGCAGGATGATCGAGTCGGGGTTGGTGGCGCCGGCGCGGCTGCGCGAGCTCTACGAGACGATCGAGCCGGAGCTGTATCGCTACCCGGCGATCGACCCTGGCGCGTTTCGCAGGAAGGTCGAGGCGGCGCTCGCATAGGTGTTGAGCCTCAACGCGCGGCATCGGGGCCGCGTATCCGCTGTAGCCGATCAGCCCTTGATCTCATTGTGAACCCGGGCGATCGGAGGCTGCGGCGCTCGAGTGACGGTCGCCCACGAGGCGAGCCACGTGCGAGGCCCTCAATCGTGGAAGATCGGCGCGTGCCGTGCCAGCGGTGTGCTTCGTGGGCCACTACGCACGCCTAACGATTCGAGACCTTCGTATTTCGCTATATTGTGCTTGGGGCTCTTGGCCCGACACAGCGGAACACCGAGGCCGGCACCCATCCAGCCAAGTCTGCAGCCGCAAAAACGTGACTATCAACGAAATAGCCACAGCTATAAGGGATGTTGCCTGGCCCGTACTCGCAGGCTTCATCGTGTGGCGCGTGTTACCGACCCTGATCCGAACACTCGACAATCGTGGCTTCTCAATCAAGGCGGGCAGTTTCGAGTTTACCGCGCAAGAGTGGTCCGAGGGCGTCGTCAGGTCCACGGCAGAGACGCAAGAGGCACTGGGTCTCTTGGAGCAGCAGGTCAGAGTGCTGGCCACTAACGTAGAAGCTGATCACGGTGCGCCTCAGCTCGCCCCTCAACTGAAACAGCTGCCACGGCGCGTAATCTGGGTCGACGACTATCCTGGCTCCAAGCGATACGAGATGGCCCAGCTCGAATCGCTAGGTGTATCGCTGGTTCCGTGCCGTCGACGACAGCGGCTCTCGAGCAGCTAGCCAGCGATAGTTTCGACATAATTGTAACGAGCCCTGCTCGCACCGAGGGTGGCTCGTATGATTTGCGTGCGGGCACAAAGCTTGCCTTTGCCGCGCGAAGCCGTGGGTTCGCGGGACGAATCGTCCTTTACACGCCCGGGAGAATGCGCATTGATGAGGACGACCAAATTGACGAGGTCGCGACCTCCCCACCCGCGCTCTTCGCTGCGCTCATGCGATCAGAAGACTCGCCATGACTTTCCTGTGCAAAAAACTCGAAAAAGTTAGGTATTCCTCAACGAGGAGGACGTATGACGGATGAGCAGGGAGCAGAGGAGCCGGACCGCGTCGAGGAGATACATGCGCCTGCCGAGCGGCCCGCATCGAATCGTCAAACTGCGGATAGTCCGACGCTTGAGGACTTCAATCAGGTGGGAGATCGGCTACTTTCCCTTCCTGTTGACTCTTTTACATACGACGTGCTCTACGTCCCAAGTGCGTTCACTCAAGAGCAACGAGACGCCGCCACTAACCATGTAGCAAGAGCGGTTGTTGCGGCTCTCCGACCTATTCCCGGCTGCGATCTCTCCTCGCTGCGAATCTCGGCTAACAAAACTGCAGAGATCGTGAGTGATGAGAACAAGGAGACGAGCATATTCGCCATATCGTTCGGTAACCCGGTCTTTGATTTCATTATTCAGATGGGTCCGACTCGGTTTCACATGGAAAAGCAGAGGACGACACTGCAGAATCTACTACTGACCATCCCGATATTCGAAGCCATCAGCTACAGTCTGTTCGAGCATGTTCAAGTTGAGAACATGCGACTCCCCGCGCTCTCACTGGGCGCCGGTCTCCCTTTTGACCCCTACAATGTGATCTTGACATGGAAGTACAAACTGACACTGGGCAAGCATTTGTCGGACGAGGACGAGGCGACCAATGATGAGTTGTTCGCACGGCTCGCGCGCCTGCAGGCTGGCGGCGAAGGCGCTGGAGTACCGTTGGGGGCGCTCGACATGGAAGGATTCGTTAGGGGAGACATGACCGTCGGGTACACAAAGGTCCTTGAGCAGCGAAGGCGTCTTTTGTTTGTGAGTTTTGAAGGCCCGTGGAACGTGACCCGCAAGGACGTTGACATTCGCGTTCAATATGAGATGGGCGACTCTCTGAGCCCTCTTCAGGAGGCGGACTACTACGATTTTCGTACGCCTTTTCTCGCATTTCTACGTGACGAGATCTTCCGAAAATTCTTTCGAGAGCTTTTTGCAAACAGTGCAGTAGTCGGAAGGCTGTAGGGCTGCTGCAGAATTAGGGTGAGTGTGTCTGAGCGGCAACCGGGAACCGTAGCGAGCAGGAGCGTCGACCTCGCCATGGCGCTCGGTGCCTGGGCGTGGTTTTTTAGCCTTCAGAACGAGCTAGGTCGCGCCGTCTGGATCGACCGATGCAGCGCTTTGGCGACGACGAACAGCGCCTGCCGTGCGACCCCATTCGCGGTGACGAGCCCAGCGTCCCAGGTCGCCTTCCTCGCCGATCGAGGGGTTCCGGGAGAGCGCCAATGGTAATAGTAGACGCGCGTGATGCGGGAACTGAGGGAGGCGAGCCGGAAGATGTTCTTGGTTGATCTGACCGCATAGTTCTCGCCGTGGTAGATCAGCCGGCCGTGGAGGCGCCACCAGACGATGCCGCCGACCTCGCTGAACCAGACCTGGCCGTGGACACGCTCGAGGAACCGCCAGATCGGGCGGGGGTTGTCGGTGGCGGCGCTGATGTAAGGATTCAGCGGCCAGACCCTCGGATAGGGTCGCGCGATGCGCAGGAACTCGCCGATCCAGGCCTCGATGTCGCCGTCGGCGTCGAGCGTGTCGGGGGCGGTGACGGTGCAGCCGGGGCAGTGCGAGCTCATCGCGTTGTAGTACTCGGCGGCGAGCCCTGGCCGGCGCGCGGTCGGCTGGCCCGCATGGGTGGCCTCGTCCCAGGGGCAGTACTCGGTGACCCAGGGGAAGAGCGTGCGGAAACGCAGGAAGTCCTTCAGAAACTGGGCCTGCGTGGGTGCGCGGTCGTTGCCGTCGGCGTGCTGGAAGGTGATCAGCGGCGTGACCCCGGCCTTTTTCACCGCGGCCAGCCAGGCGGTCACGGCGGCGAGGTCGCGGGGGCTGGAGACGACGTTCCAGGGGACGACGTCGCGCGCGATGTGGATCCCCAGCTGGGCGACGCGCGGGTCGGAGAAGGTCGTCGGTTCGTAGTCGGCGAGGCCGAACTGGAAGCTCGCGGCAGAGGCTGGGGTTGGTTTGAAGGCGGAGGCGGTGAGGAGGAAGAGCGACAGGCACGCGAGCAGAGGAAGGATGGCCGCTGCCGGGAGTGCGAGTGAAGCCTTTTTGGGGGTGGCGCCGGCAGGCATGGCCGGTGGCACGGCGACCGCCGCCTGCGTGGGGATGGAGAGCATGACTATGCCTTCAACAACGACCCGCCCCGTTCGGAGCGGTTTCGACCCGCGGGCTCCTTCGCGGAGGCCTCCGTTGCCTGCTCGTGCCCGGCGCCGAGCATCCGCTCGAGCAGCAGGCGCGCGCCGGCCTTGGAGAGCGGTTCGTTGAGGTTGCCGCACTTCGGCGACTGCACGCACGATGGGCAGCCGGAGGCGCAGGGGCACTCGGCGATCAGGCGATGCGCGTCGCGGCAGAGCTCCTCGAAGCGGGCGAAGGCGGTGCGCGTGATGCCGATCCCGCCGGGGTGACCGTCGTAGATGAAGATCGTCGCGCCGCCGGTCTGGGGGTGGAGGTTCGTGGACAGCCCGCCGATGTCCCAGCGGTCGCACATCGCGATCAGGGGCAGCACCGCGATCTGGGCGTGCTCGGTCGCATGCAGCGCGCCGAGCAGCGCCTCCAGGGGGATCGCCTCGCCCAGCCCCAGTGCCTCGGCGGAGAGCTCGAACCAGAGCGCCTGCGTGGTGAAGCTGGTCGGGGGCAGGTCGAGCCCGACGAGATCGATCTGAGCGTGGTCGGCCAGGCGCCGGCGCTGGTAGGCGAGGACCGTGTCGGTGACGGAGACCTCGCCGAAGCTGAGCGTGACCCCGAGCGTGGTGCGGCGGTCGAGCAGGCGCTCGATCGTCGTGTCGGTGACGCGCTTGGGCTGGGTGTACCAGTCGCCGTCGAACGGGGCGACGAGCGCGCGGCGGCGCACGAGGTCGAGCTCGCGCACCTCGTAAGAGCGCCCGAGGTGCAGGTAGATCGCGCCCTGGTGCACGGTCGAGTGGGCACGCGCGGCCTCGGTCGAGCCGAGCAGCTCGCCGGAGGCGACATCGACGATCGCGAAGCTGTCGGGGGAGGCCGAGCGCAGCGAGACCTCGGCGGCGGGGTAGCCGCCGGAGTCGCGGGGGACGTAGGTGCTCGACGTGGGGTGTGCCCTGTCTCGATCGGATCGGCCGGGTGGGCGGGACTCGTTCGGCCGGCCCCCGCCCGCGCGGCGGCGCAGCTCGCCGGTGCTCTGCAGGACCTCGGCGTGCGCCTCCCAGCGCGGGCCGAGGAACTCTGAGTCCTCGCCGGACAGCGGCCCCTCGTGCGCGGCGCAGAGCAGGTGCCGGCGGAAGATCTGGGCGTTCTCGTGGTCGAGGATTGCGGCCTCGACAGGACGCTCCAGGAAATCGTCCGGGTGGCGGCAGAAGAACTGGTCGAGCGCGTCCTCGCCCGCGACGTACACGGCCAGTCCCCGGCCGCGCCGCCCGGCGCGGCCCCACATCTGGCGCAGCGAGGCGACGGTCCCGGGGAACGTGACGACGACCGCGGCGTCGAGCTCGCCGATGTCGATCCCTAGCTCCAGCGCGTCGGTCGTGATCACCGCGCGCAGCTCGCCGCGGACGAGCCGGCCCTCGAGCTCGCGGCGCTGCTGAGAGGTGTAGCCGGCGCGGTAGGGGGCGACGAGCCGAGCGAGCTCGGAGCCGGAGAGTGGGGGTTCCGGGCGTGTTGAGTCGGCGCTCGAGCCCGAATCGAAGTCGGAGTCGGAGGGTCCGGCGCCCACGAGGTCGGCGCCCGCAGCCCCGGAGCCTTCGAGGTCCGCGACGAGCAGCTTGTGAAGGACCTCGACGCCCTTGCGCGACTTCATGAAGCAGATCAGGCGCGCCCCGTCGCGCACGAGGCGTGCGAGCAACTCGGCCGCCTCGGCAAGCGCGGAGCGGCGCTGACCGAGATCCTCGTCGGTGAGCGGTGGGTTCCAGACGGCGATCTGCCGCCCCGGCGCCGGCGAGCCGTCGACGTCGATCAGCCTGAAGTCCTCCAGTCCCGTCAGGCGCTCGGCCAGCTCGACGGGGTTGGCGATCGTCGCCGAGGTGAGCAGGAAGCGCGGGGAGGTGCCGTAGGCCGCCGCGATCCGGCGCAGCCGGCGCAGGACGTTGGCGACGTGCGAGCCGAAGACGCCGCGGTAGACGTGCGCCTCGTCGACGACGACGACCGCGAGGTTCGCGAACAGCTCGGCCCAGGCGGGGTGGTTGGGGAGGATGCCGACGTGGAGCATGTCGGGGTTCGTGAGCACGACGTTCGCCCGCCGGCGAATGTCCGCGCGCGCCTCGCGCGGGGTGTCGCCGTCGTAGATCGCCGGACGGAGGAGCTTGGTCAGGCCGAAGGCGCCGAGCGCGCGCGCCTGGTCTTGGGCGAGCGCCTTCGTCGGATAGAGATACAGTGCGCGCGCCCGCGCGTCGCGCAGGAGCACGTCGAGCGTCGGCAGGTTGAAGCAGAGCGACTTGCCCGAGGCGGTCCCGGTCGTGACGATCGTCGGCCCCTCCCAGGAGGCGTAGACGGCCTCGGCCTGGTGGGAGTAGAGGCGCTCGATCTGCAGGCGCGAGAGCGCCGCGAGCACTTCGGGGTGCAGCTCCTCGGGGGGCTCGACCAGCTGTGCCTTGCCCGGCCCTTCGCGCGCCTCGCGTACGAGCCGGCCGTCGTCGCGCGCCTCGTCGAGCAGCGCGCTCCAGGGCTCGATCGTGCGCGTGAGGCTCACCGCTTGCGATAGTAGAGGCCGATGGACGACCCCAACGCAGATCGCCGCGAGGAATCCGGCAACGACCGTCTTTCGCGAGGGGCCGCCGAGAGCGACTGTCCCAGTCGAGACGTCGTCGGAAGGGAGGCGCCGTGAGCGTGGCCGCACGTATGCGGTGCATGTACGTCGATCTTGACGGCACGCTGCTCGGACGGGGCGCGTCGCTGCTGCGAGACGGCGAGGGGAACGTGACGATCGAGGGCGTGCGGGCGATCCAGGCGTGCATGCGCGCGGACGTCGAGGTCGTGCTGATGTCAGGACGCAGGCGCGCGCAGGTGTTCGAGGACGCGCGGCTGTTGGGTCAGAGCTCGTTCATCTACGAGGCGGGCGCGTGCGTGGTGCTGGAGGGGGAGGAGCAGTGGCTGACGGGGGAGCTCGTGCCGGGCGAGCTGAGCATCGCCGAGCAGATCGAGCGCTCGGGGGCGCCGGCGCTGCTGCTGGAGCGCTACGAGGGTCGATTGGAGTACCACGAGCCGTGGCACGTCGAGCGCGAGGTCTCGCACCTGTTCCGGGGTCTCGTCAACTCGTTCGAGGTGGATGCGCTGCTGCAGGAGCATGGCCACGGCGACCTGCGGCTTGTGGACAACGGCGTCGTCAACCGCCGCTCGCCGGCACTGGCCGATCTACCCCACGTGCGCGGCTATCACCTGCTGCCGGCGGGGGCTTCGAAGGCGGGCGGGGTCTCCTGGCACCGCCGCGCGCGGGGGTATGCGCGCGAGGAGACATTCGCGGTCGGCGACTCGCGCGAGGACCTCGCGTGCGCGACGCAGGTGGAGACGTTCTGGCTGGTCGCGAACGCCGTCGCGCGCGACCCCTCGATCGGGGAGGCGCTGGGGAGGCACGAGAACGCGAGGCTGTGCGAGGCCGGACACGGCGCGGGCGTGTACGAGGCGGTCGTGAGCAGCCTTATGACTTGATGATTCCCTCGCGCTTCTCCTCCTCGTAGAGGCGTTCGACGATGAATTCCTTGAGCAACGTCTGGTAGCCGGTGTTGCGCAGCGCGGCGAGCGCGCGGAGGCGTTTGAGCGTGAACTGGTCGAAGCGCACCGCGATCGGCGTGGTGCGTCCGGGGCGGACGAGCTCCTGCATGCGCAAAGCCTTTTCGCGGCGTCCCTCCTGCGCGAGGAGCTCCTCGGCGTCGGAGAAGTCGAGTTTCGCGGTGGGGTCGAAGGTGGGCTCGGGTTTGGCTTTTTTCTTCGCGGGCTGGGGCATCTTGCGTGGCTCCTCTTCCGGGTTTCGGGTGCGCTATAGCATATACCCAACGGAGGACGGTCGCTGCGCTCCGATGAAGGCCTTCCCCCGCTAGCGGTCTCTGCCGCCGAGTCCTCGCCAGAGGCGCCGCCAGAAACCCGGCCGGGGCCGGCGCCAGCGAGCAGGCGGGGGCACGGTGGCGCGCACCAGGGCGACCCAGTCGTCGAGCGGCAGCTCACCCGAGATCAACCGCCCGAGCGCGGTGGTCACGGGCGCTAGTCCGCCGTCGCCGGCGGCGGCACCTGCTCGCTCCCCGGCGGTGCGGTTGTCCGTTGCCCTGTCGGTTCTTGCGCTCCGCGGAGCGGCTGTCTGCCCGCCGAGGGGTGCGTCGCGTGGGTCGAATGGGCGATCTGCGCGTTCGAGCGCGCGGGCGAGCAGCGGCACCGACTCCAGCGACTCGACGGCCTGACCGATCCGCGCGGGAATCTCTGCGGCCGGCACACCCGCGGCCAACAGCTCACCGGCGCGGCGGTTGCGGCTGTCGCGCGCGAGCGCCGTGGCGACCAGGTCGCCGGCACCGGCGAGCCCGATCATCGACTCCGGTCTCGCGCCCAGCCCCGCCGCGTAGCGCCACACCTCGGCAAAGATGTGTCCCGCGGCCGCCCCAGCCGCGTTCAGCCCCTGCGCCTCCGTGGCCCCGGCCGCCAGCGCCGCGGCGTTCTTGGCGGCCCCCGCCAGCTCGACGCCGAGCGGGTCGTTGGACTGCTCGCAGACCACGCCCGCGCGCGTGAACACCTGCGCGAGCGCCCGCGTGAGCTCCTCGTCGCTGGAGGCCGCCACCAGCCCGGCGCCCTCGTTGACCATCTCCTGCGCGTGCGCGGGACCACCCAGGCATGCCACCCGGCCCGCGCCGAACCTCGCGCTGAGCACGATCGTCGGAGGCAGTCCGTCGGGCGGGACGAGGCCCTTGGCGACGGAGACGACGGCCGCGCGCTGGTCGAGCCCCGCCTGCCCGAGCGTCGCGATCACCTCGTCGAGCCCGCTCGAGGGCACGGCCAGGAACACGTAGTCGGCGCGCGCTACCCCGGCGCTCGCGGGCTCGATCCGCAGCTGCCCAGGCAGCTCGACTCCCGGCAGGTAGACGCGGTTCTCCCGGTCGCGGTCGAGATTCGACGCCTGCTCGGCGGTGCGCGCCAGCAGCGTCGTGCGCAGCCCGCCACGCGCCAGCAATACGGCGAGCGCGGTCCCGAACGATCCGGCCCCGATCACCGTCGCCCGCTTCGCGCCCGGCGTTGGCAGTGAGCGCGCGCGCGGTCCGCGCGAGCTCGGGCTCTGGCTCGCGGCAACCGGGGGGTTCGCCGGCCCGTCGGCGCCCACGGGCTCGCCGTCGCTGCCCGACGCGCCCGGGGTCGCAGTAGGCTCGGGTTGGGTCATCTGATGAGCGAGCCTAACGACACCGACCCATGAGCCGCCTTCCTGGTCACAGCTGGAATTGGGCCAGGTCGCACGCCGGAGCCCCTGCCGGCAAGGCAAGCTGGAGCAACTGGGCCGGCGATGAGCGCTGCCGGCCGGCCGTCGTTGAGCTCCCCGCCTCGGTCGAGGAGATCTCGGCGGCGATTCTCCGCGCCGGCACCGGCGATCGCCGCATGCGCGTCGCCGGCTCCTGTCATTCCTTCAGCGACATCGCCCTCACCGACGGCGTCCAGCTACGGCTCGACCGGCTCACGCGCGTGCTCGACATCGACCGCTCCGCGGGGCTCGTGCGCGTGCAAGCGGGCATCACGATCCGTGAACTGAACGCGCGGCTGGCCGAGCACGGACTCGCCCTGGAGAACCTCGGCGACATCGACTCGCAGACGCTCGCCGGAGCGATCTCTACCGCGACGCACGGCACCGGCGCGCGCCTGCGCAACATCTCCGCGCAGGTGGCCGAGCTGGCCCTGGTGCTCGCCGACGGCTCGACGCTGCGCTGCGCCGCCACCGATGCCGACCCCGAGCTCTTCCGCGCTGCGCGCGTCTCGCTCGGCGCCCTGGGGGTCCTCGCCGAGGTCACGCTGCGCTGCGTGCCCGCGTTCCGGCTCGACGGGCGCGACCGGCCCGCGCCGCTACAGGAGGCGCTCGCGCGCTTCGAGGAGCTTTCGCTCGCCAACGACCACTTTGAGCTCTACGTCTTCCCGCACGCGAACACCGCGCTGACGCGCACGAACAACCACACCGAGCAGCCCGCACGCCCACGCACTCGCGCGGCGGCCTACGCCAACGACGTGCTGCTCACCAACCACGCCTTCGAGGCGTTCTGCCGCCTCGGCCGCCGCGCGCCCGAGCAGATCCCGCGCATCAACCGGCTCGTCACGCGCATCGCGGGCTCCAGCCATCGCGTCGATCGCTCCGATCGCATCTTCGCGAGCCCGCGCCTCGTGCGCTTCACCGAGATGGAGTACGCGCTCCCGCGCGAGCACACGCCCGAGGCCGTGCGACGGGTGCTCGCGACGATCGAGGAGCGGGGCTTCGCGGTGCCGTTCCCGATCGAGGTGCGCACGGTCGCCCCCGACGACGCCCTGCTCAGCACCGCCGCCGGGCGCGACAGCGGGTTCGTCGCCGTGCACATGTACCGCGGCATGGCCTGGGAGCCGTATTTCCGCGCGGTCGAGGCGATCATGGACGAGCTCGGCGGGCGCCCGCACTGGGGCAAGCGCCACTTCCAGACGGCCGCCACCCTCCGTCCCCGCTATTCCGACTGGGATCGTTTCCAGGCGATCCGCGCGCGCCTCGACCCGCAGGGACGTTTCGCCAACGCCTGGACCGACCGCGTGCTCGGACCGCCCGGAGTCGCCCGGTGAGCACGCGCTGGGAGCGAAAGCGGGCAGTGAGGCGGGGTAGGAGGCCCCGCCCTAGCAAGCCCATGTTGTCCAACTCACACACGCGGACGATCTCAAAATGATGGCCTCCTCCTCCCACAGGATCATGCAGCTCGAACGTCTCGAGCGCGCCACTGCAGAGCTCGAGGCGCCGTTCGCGCTCGTCGATCTCGACGCGCTGTGGGCCAACGCCGACGATCTCCTCCGCCGCGCCGCCGCCAAGCCGATCCGCCTCGCGAGCAAGTCCGTCCGCTGCCGCGCCCTGCAGGAACGCGTGCTCGCCCGCGCGGGGTTCGCGGGCACGCTCGCCTTCACCCTCCCCGAGGCCCTGTGGCTCGTCGACCACGGCGCCGAGGACCTGCTCGTCGCTTACCCCACCGCCGACCGGCGCGCGCTCCGGGCGCTCGCCAAGCTCACCGCCGAGCGCCCGCAGAGCCGCGTGAGCGTGATGGTCGACAGCGTCGAGCAGCTCGATCTGATCGACCGCGCGACCGACCGGGCGACCGGCGGCGCTCGTGAGGACGCCCCGTTGCGCGTCTGCATCGACGTCGACGCCGGATGGTGGGCTCTGGGCGGCCGTCTCCGCGTCGGCGCCAAGCGCTCGCCGGTCCACACCCCCGCGCAGGCCGCCGCGCTGGCGCGCGCGATCCTCGCCCGCGAGGGCCTGCGCCTGGTCGGGATCATGTCCTACGAGGCGCAGATCGCCGGCCTCGGCGACACCCCGCCGGGGCGGCCGCTGCGCGCTCGTGCGATTCGCGAGCTGCAGCGGCGCTCCGCGCGCGAGCTGGCCTTGCGCCGTGCCGCGGCCGTCGCCGCGGTGCAGGACGTGCTGGAGCGTGCCTCGGCGGCGCCGCTGGAGCTCGTCAACGGTGGCGGCACCGGCAGCCTGGAGACGACCGCCGTGGAGGCCGCGGTCACCGAGGTCACGGCCGGCTCGGGGCTGTACGGGCCGACGCTGTTCGATGCCTACCGCGCGTTCGCGCCGCGGCCCGCCGCGCTGTTCGCGCTGCCTGTCGTGCGCCGCCCCGGGTCCGGCATGGTCACTGCCCTGGGCGGTGGCTACCTCGCCTCCGGCCCCGCCGACCGGGCGCGTTTGCCGCGCCCCCACCTGCCGGCCGGCCTGCGACTCGACAGCCAGGAGGGCGCCGGTGAGGTGCAGACGCCACTGCTCGGGGGCACCGTCGCAGACGGGCTCAAGCTCGGCGACCGCGTCTACATGCGTCATGCGAAGGCCGGCGAGCTGTGCGAGCGCTTCGCGAGCCTGCATCTGCTCGAAGGCGAGCGGATCGTCGAGGAGGTACCGACCTACCGCGGTGAGGGACAATGCTTCCTGTGAGCCTCACTTCGGACACGCTCGAGGCGACCCTGCGCGAGGTCGTGGAGACGCTTGCCGCGATCGAGCGCACGCCCTGCTCGCCCGGTGAGCGCGCGGCCGCCGAGTGGCTGGCGACGCGCCTGCGCGCGGTCGACGGGGTCGAGGTCGCGCTCGAGGACGAGCCCTCGTGGGGGATCTTTCAACCGACGCTGACCGGGCTCGGTGTGGCGGGCACGCTCGCCGCCGCGCTCACCCTGAGCGGCCGGCGCGCGAGCGGTGCGCTGCTCGCGGCGGCGACGCTCGCCGGCATCCTCGACGAGGCGCACAACGGGCCCCGCATCCTGCGGCGGCTGGTGCGCCGGCGACGCACGACGGTCAACGTGATCGCGCGCGCCGGCGATCAGGACGCGCCGGCCGGCACGCTCGTCGTGCTCGCCCATCACGACGCCCCCAAGACGGGCATGCTGTTCGACCAGAGCCTGCAGCGACGCATCTACGAGCGCTTCCCCCGCCTGATCGAACGCTTCAAGACGCCGCCGCCGCAGTGGTGGTTCGGTCTCTCCGGGCCGCTGGCGACGCTCTCCGGCGCGGCCTTCAAGCGTCGCTCCGCCGCACGCGCGGGCCTCGCGATCGGCGTGCTCGGCACGGCGCTGCTGGCCGACATGTGGCGCAGCCCGACAGTCGCGGGAGCCAACGACAACCTCTCCGGCGTCGCCGCGGAGGTCGCGCTCGCCGAGCTGCTCGCGGCGGATCCCGTCCCCGGGTCGCGGGTGCTGCTGATCTCCTGCGGAGCCGAGGAGACCCTCCAGGACGGCATTCGCGCGTTCATGGCCTCGCACCGCGAGGAGCTCGCACCGGAGCGCACGTGGTTCGTGAACCTCGACACCGTCGGCTCGCCGCATCTCGTGCTGCTCGAGGCTGAGGGGCCGGTGCGGATGGAGTACTACGCGGGTCCGTGGCTGCGCGACCTCGTCGCCGAGCAGGCCACGCGGCTCGGCATCGAGTTGTGGCGCGGCTACCGCGCGCGGGCGTCGACCGACAGCGTGATCCCCAGCCGCGCCGGCTATCCGATCGCGACGTTCGTCTCGATGACCGACTGGCGCGCGCCCGCCAACTACCACCTGCCGAGCGACGTGCCCGAGAACCTCGACTTCGGCACGGTCGCCGACGCAACGCGGCTCGTCCACGGGCTGGCCCGGGCGCTCGCCGGGGGTGCCTCGTCCTCGGCATCGGCTCAGGGCGGGGATACCTCGGCTCCGGCTGCGGCTCAGAGCACCTGAGCCAGCTTCCTGCCCGCCGCCGCGAGCGAGCGCGGGCTGGTGGATGCCTCGAGGATCAGCTGCAGGTCGAGGATCCGCGCGTCGAACGGCGCGAGGGCGTTCTCGGCGGTCACCGCATAGGCCGGCACGCCGCCCTGGCGTGCGCGTGTGGCGATCTCGAACGCGATGCTGCCGCGCAGCGTGCGCTCCCGCAGATGCTCCTCGGCGAGCACGACCGCGCGAGCGCTGCGCATGCGCGCGTCGAAGTCCAGGTTGGACAGCAGCGCTGCGATCTCGTGCGCGGCCATCTTTCCGCCCTCGATCGGGCAGAGGTCCGGCTGCGGCAACCCGGCAGCGCGCAGCCCTCGCGCGATCGCCCGCGCCACATCCTCGGCGCTCAGCGCCGTTCCGAACGGGCCTGAGACGATGAGCGCTGTTTGCGGGATCGCCACGGTCGGGCATCCTTGCAGGAGATGTCCGAGGGCGACACAGTCCACCACGCCGCCCGCCGGATCGACGCGGTGCTCGCCGGCCGCGTGCCCGAGCAGATCCTCGCGCCCCAACCGCGCCACGCGCTCGACCGCTGGCCCGAACGGCTGGCCGGACGCACAGTGCGCGGTGCCGAAGCGCGTGGCAAGCACCTGCTGATCCATTTCGAGGGCGAGCTCGCGCTGCACTCGCACCTGCGCATGACCGGCACCTGGGGCGTGTATGAGCGCGGCCGGCGCTGGTCTCGCGCTCCGCACAAAGCATGGCTCGTGATCCGCACGGGGGAGTGCGAGGTCGTTCAGTTCGATGGGCCCGTGCTCGAGCTCGTTGGCGAGTGGCGGTTGCGCTCCGACCGGCGCCTCGTGGGGCTCGGCCCGGATGTGTTCGGGCCGGACTTCGACCCCGCCCGCTTCCTCGCTCGCCTGCGCCGCGGCGATCCCGCTCGCCCGGTCGGCGACGCTCTGCTCGACCAGCGGACCCTCGCAGGCCTCGGCAACGTGTGGAAGGCCGAGGCGTGCTTCGCGGTGGCGCTCGACCCGTGGCGCCCGGTCGGCGAGGTGAGCGACGCGCAGGCACTCGCGGTCGTCGGCTTCGTGCGCGAGTACGTGGCGGGTGCCGCTGCGCACGAGCACCGGCGCGATAACGCCCGCGGAGGCTTCGTCGCGAGGCCCGGCGCGGTGTACAACTGCGCGGGTCAACCGTGTCCACGCTGCGGCGCAACGATCCGCGTGCGCGGTCAGGGAGACAACAACCGGGTCACGTTCTGGTGTCCCGGCTGCCAACGCTGAGACGAGATCGGGCATCCTTTCAAGGACATGGCTGCCGAGCAGGAGCGCTTACCGTCGGAGGAGACCCCTGAGGAGGCGGGGTCCGCGAAGGCGAGCAAGAAGGAGTACGCGACGATCGAGGTCTGCGGCCGCGAGCTGCGCGTCAGCAGCCCCTCCAAGCCGTTCTTCCCCGAGCGCGGTCTCACGAAGCTCGACCTCGTCAACTACTACGTCGAGTGCGCCCCGGCGGTCCTCCGCGGCCTGCGCGAGCGCCCTACGGTGATGAAGCGCTGGGTCGACGGGGTGGCGGGCGAGCCGTTCTTCCAGAAGCGCGTGCCGCAGTCGGCGCCGGAGTGGATCGAGACCGCGACCGTCACGTTCCCCAGCGGCCGCTCCGCGCGCGAGCTCGTTCCCAACGATGCCGCGCACCTCGTCTGGGGCACGAACCTCGGGGTGATCGACTGGAACCCCTGGCCCGTGCGCCGCGTCGACCTCGACCATCCCGACGAGCTGCGCGTCGACCTTGACCCCGGGCCGGAGGTGCCGTTCGCGCAGGTGCGCGAGGTCGCGCTCGGGGTGCGCGAGGTGCTCGTCGAGCACGGCCTGCGCGGCTTTCCCAAGACCTCCGGCTCGCGCGGCATCCACATCTACGTGCGGATCGTCCCCGAGCACAGCTTCACCGAGGTGCGCCGCGCCGCGCTCGCGCTCGCGCGGGCAGTCGAGCGGAACATGCCCGGCCGCGCGACCAGCCGCTGGTGGAAGGAGGAGCGCGAGGGCGTGTTCATCGACTACAACCAGAACGCGCGCGACCGCACCGTCGCTTCGGCCTATTCGGTCCGCGCCGTCGCCGACGCGCGCGTGTCCTGTCCACTGGAGTGGGACGAGGTCGCCGACGTCGATCCCGCCGAGCTGCGCCTTGACACGGTGCCCGCGCGGCTGCGCGAGCGCGGCGACCCCTCGGCGGAGATCGACGCGGATCCGGGCACCCTGGCGTCGCTCCTGGAGCTGGCCGCGCGCGACGAGCGCGAGGGCCTCGGTGATGCCCCTTGGCCGCCGCATTTTCGCAAGCAAAAGAACGAGCCCCGGCGAGTTCAACCCAGTCGGGCCAAGCGGGTCGGTAAGGAGGCCTGAGCGATGGCGCGCCGTCAGTGGGCTCGATCGTGGACGTGCTGCCCACGCGGGTGCGGTGAGTGCCGATGACGCTGCCCCTGCAGCCACCGCTCAAGCCCCAGCTAGCGCTCTCGCGCAAGGAGCTGCCCGCCGGCGAGGACTTCGCCTACGAGGTCAAGCTCGACGGCTTTCGCTGCCTGGCGTTCGTCGACGGCGATGAGGTGTTCCTGCAGTCGCGCTCGGCCAAGCCGCTCGGGCGCTACTTCCCCGAGCTCGTACTGCCCCCTGGCCGCTACGTGCTCGATGGCGAGATCGTCGTGCGCGGCGCCGACGGCCGCGAGGACTTCGACGCGCTCGGCCAGCGCATCCACCCGGCCGCCTCGCGGATCGAGCGCCTGTCCGTCGAGACGCCCGCTGTCTACGTCGTCTTCGACCTGCTCGCGCGCGAGGACGAGTCATTGCTGGAGCGCCCCCTCTCGGAGCGTCGCGCGGCGCTCGAGGAGCTGGTCGCGGAGGACCCCGCGTTCGCAGCCGCCCCGGTCGAGCTGATGGAGACCGTCGCGACTGCGCAGGAGGCCCAGCGCTGGCTCGAGCACGCCGAGGGCGCGATCGCCAAGGAGCGCTCGGCGTCCTACCGCCCCGGCGAGCGCAAGGGCACCTTCAAGGTCAAGCGCGTGCGCACGATCGACGCGGTGCTCGTCGGCTGGCGCCCCGGCAAGGAGCCCGACACCGTCGGCGCGCTGATCCTCGGCCTCTACGACGGCCCCGAGCTGCGGGTCGTCGGCCACTGCTCTGGCCTGACCGCCGCCGAGAAGCGCCGCCTGGTCGGTTTCCTCGCGCCCTATGAGTCCGGCGAGCGCGGCTCGGCTGATCCCAGCCGCTGGAGCGCGGGCAAGGATCTCGAGTGGGTCGGGCTGCGCCCTGAGCTCGTGATCGAGATCGACTTCGACCACGTCTCCGCTGGGCGTATCCGCCACGGCGCGAAGCTGCGCCGCTGGCGCGAGGACAAGCCGCCGCGCGAGTGTACGTTCGACCAGCTCGCCCGCTGAGGAGCGCTCCGGGATCGCGCGCGGAGGTGGCGTAGCGCCATCGGTGTGTGGGATGCGATCTGGTTTAGGATCCGAGCATGGCCAGCGAGAGCGCGACGGCGACGGTTGCCGAGGAGGAGTACCTGCAGATCCTCTTCTGGCTGCAGGAGGCGGGTTTGCCGATGACCGGCGCGAACGTTGCGCGCGCGATGCAGCTGTCGGCGCCGACCGTCCACGAGATGATCGGTCGGCTCGAGCGCGACGGCTACATCACCCGGGGCTCTGACCGCGCGATCGCCTTCACCGACTCCGGCGCCGAGCACGCCGAGGGGATCGTTCGTCGCCACCGCCTGATCGAGCGCTTCCTAACCGACGTGCTCGGCGTGCCCTGGGACGAGGTGCACGAGGAGGCCGAGCGCCTGGAGCACGCGATGTCACCGGTCTTGGAGGAGCGTATGCTCGCCGCGATCGGCGACGCCAAGACCTGCCCCCACGGCCATCCGATCGTCGCCGGCGCGCGCCTCTCCGGGGTGCCGCTCGCCGACGTCGAGGTCGGCGCCTCGGTCCGGATCCTGCGCTTCGAGAATGAGGCCGAGGACCTGTTGCACTACCTCAAGTCCTCCGGTCTCGAGCCCGGCATGCAGGGCACGTTGAGCGTGAGCGACGACGAGCAGGTGGTCGTCGAGGGCGCCGATGGCCGCCTCTGCGCCATCACCCCGTCGGTCGCCGAGACCGTCTCGGCGATCGCCGACCCCTCGCCGCCTCCGCGCACCGCGTTGCCGGAGCAGCTGGTCTTGGGTCAGCGTTACGGCAGGTAGCCGTCAGAGGGACGATAGGTGTCGCGTCAGAGGGAACGATAGGCGTCGGCGAGGCGGGCGACACCCTCGTCGATCTGCTCGGGGGTCACGCCCGAGTAGGCGAGGCGCAGCGTGTTCTCGCCGCCGTGGGTCACGAAGTCGGTGCCCTTTACGAACGCGACCCCGCGCTCGCCGGCGGCCTTGTGCAGCACGCTGACGTCGGTGCCCGGCGGCAGCGTCACCCACATGAAGTAGCCGCCCTCGGGGGCGACGAACTCGGCCTGCGGCAGCTCGCGTGCGAGCGCCTGCCCGAGTGTTGAGGCGCGCTCGGAGAGCGCGGCCTTGACCGTCTCGATCGAGTGCTCGATTGCGCCCGAGGCGCAGAACTCGTAGACGATCGACTGCGCGACCATGTTCGGCGAGATGTAGGTGTTCGTCGCCAGCTTTGCGATCGCGGCGATCAGCTCGGCCGGGCCGACCAAGTAGCCGACGCGGATTCCGGGGCAGACGGTCTTCGAGAACGATGAGGCGTAGACCACGTGCTTGGGGTCCATCGAGAGCATCGTCGGCAGCGTCTGCCCACTGAAGCGCAGATCAACGTAGGGGTCGTCCTCGAACACCCAGAAGTTGTGCTCGGCGGCGAGCGCGAGCAGCGCTTGGCGCTTGGCCTGCGAGAGCGTGTAGCCGGCTGGGTTCTGGAAGTTGGGGATGATGTGAGCAAGCTGCGGGCGCACGGCCTGTGCCCCCTCGAGCAGCCCGGCGAGCGCAACCGTGTCGATCCCATCTGGCTCGAGCTCGACGGCGTGGATCTTCGCACCGCGCTGTGTTAGCGAAAGCAGCGTACGGTCGTAGGTCGGGCGCTCGACGATCACCTCGTCGCCCGCGCCGACGAGCTGCTCGAACAGGAACGCGTCGGCCTGCATCGAGCCGTTCGTCACGAGCACGCGCTCGGGCTCGACCCCATGCCGATCAGCGATCCACGCCCGCAGTCGCGGGTAGCCGACCGAGGTGCCGTAGGCGGTCGTGCCGGCCGGGTCGCTCTGGAACGCGCGCACGGCCGCATCGCTCAGGCCCTGCACATCGACGATGTCGAGCGAGGGCGCTCCACGCGCGAAGGAGATGGTTGGGCCGACCGGTTTGCTTGGCACGGCCGGTAAGTCTAGGCGCCCGAGCAGCTCGTCATATTCCCGGGTGAGCTCGCTCGCGGTTCGCTCGAGTCGATCGCGGAAGCGCAGCAGCTGATCGGCGCTCGGGGTCCTTGGCTGCGGGGGGCTCGTGAGGGGCGCAGTTGGGCGCTGGGGCTGCCAGGCAGGTGGCGGGGGCGCCTGCTCGACGGGCGCGGGCGCCTGCGGTACGGGCGTGATTGGTGTGGGTGCTGCTGCCGGGGGCGCCGGCGTGACGGCTTCGTCGATCAGACGGGTGGGGCTTGGGGCCTGCGAGGGAAGATCGGGTGCCTGCGGGGAAAGACCGGATGCCGGCAGAGGGATGGCGCCGGCGGGGCTCTGCGCGTCTCGGTCGATCGAAGTCAGGGTGCGCTCCAGCTCCTGCAGCTTGCGCTCCAGCTCGCCCAGCGTCTTCGAGACCTCCTGATCCACGGCCCTAGCGTAGCTGCGAGCGCCCTAACGAAGCTGTGTGACCGCGATCTCCGCCACCTCGGTGGGTGTACGGCCGACGCGCACGCCCCGCGCTTCCAGCGCCTGCGCCTTCGCGGCGGCGGTGCCGGCGGAGCCCGAGACGATCGCTCCCGCGTGGCCCATCTGCTTGCCGGCCGGGGCGGTGAACCCGGCGATGTAGGCGACGACGGGCTTTGTCACGTGCTCGGCGATGTAGTCGGCGGCCTCCTCCTCGGCCGAGCCTCCGATCTCGCCGGAGAGCACGATCAGCTCGGTCTGCTCGTCGGCCTCGAACAGCTCGATCACGTCCACGAACGACGAGCCGGGCACCGGATCGCCGCCGATCCCGACGATCGAGCTGCAGCCGAAGCCCGCTTGGGCGATCTCGTTGCCGATCTGGTAGGTCAATGTCCCCGAACGCGAGACCACGCCGACGTTGCCCTCTTTGAAGAAGCTCGCGGGGATGATGCCGACGTTGGTCTTGCCGGGGGACAGGATCCCCGGGCAGTTCGGGCCGATCAGCCGTGTTTGCGGATAATCGCGCTTCAGCGTGTTGTAGACCCTGAGCTCGTCGTGCGCGGGGATGCCCTCGGTGATCGCGATCACGAGCTCTACGCCCGCGGCGGCGGCCTCGAGGATCGAGTCGGCGGCGAACCGCGGTGGGACGAAGATCATCGCGGTGTTTGGCTGAACGCTCTCGGCGGCCTGCGCCCACGAGTCGAAGACGGGGATCCCCTCGACGTCCTGCCCGCCCTTGCCCGGCGTGACGCCCCCGACCACGTTCGTGCCGTAGCGCTTGTTGTTGAGCGTGTGGAACGAGCCCTCGCGGCCCGTGATCCCGGCGACGGCGAGCCGCGTGTCCTTGTCGACGAGCACGCTCATCGGTCGCTTGTCCTCGCGCGTTCGTCGATCGAGATCGTCTTCGACCAGATGTTCTGGCGCTCGTTCGCGGATGCAGACATCAGCTCTGTCCCTTCGCGAGTGCGACGACCATCTCGGCCGCCTCGTTCATCGTCTTCGCGGCATGCACGTTCGGCAGCGCCGCCTCCTGCAGCAGCTCGCGGCCGGCGACATCGTTCGTCCCGTCCAAACGCACCACGAAGGGGACCGTTGGTTTGATCTCATCGAACGCTGCGATCAACCCCTTCGCGACCTCGTCGCAGCGGGTGATCCCGCCGAAGATGTTGAACAGGACCGCCTTGACGGAGTCGTTGGCGAGGATCAGCTCGACCGCCTGCTTGATCTTTGCGGCATCGGATCCGCCGCCGGCGTCGAGGAAGTTCGCCGGCTTGCCGCCCGCCTGCGCGACGACGTCGAGCGTGCTCATCACGAGGCCGGCGCCGTTGCCGAGGATCCCGATGTCGCCGTCGAGCTTCACGTACTGCACGCCCTGCTCCTTCGCGCGGCGCTCGATCGGGTCTTCGTTCTCCTTATCCGCCAGCTCCTGGTTCTCGGGGTGGCGGTAGAGCGCGTTGTCGTCGAGCGAGACCTTCGAGTCCAGGGCCTTCACCTCGCGCTCGGGCGTCACGATCATCGGGTTGATCTCGGCCAGGGTCGCATCCTCGTCCAGCCACACCTCATACAGCGCCACGAGCGCATCGGCGACGCCCTCGATCACGTCGGCATCGGCGTTGCCGTCGGTCGCGATCTGCACCGCCTCCTCGCGGGAGAGGCCCTGCAGCGCGTCGACGTGGTGGCGGATCAGCTTCTCCGGGGTCTGCTCTGCGACCTCTTCGATGTCCACGCCGCCTTCGACGCTGAACATCACGAGCGGCTGCTTGGCGGCGCGGTCGAGCAGCACCGATGCGTAGTACTCGCTCGCGATGTCCGAGGCGTGCTCGATCCAGAGCGTCCGCACGGTGTGCCCGTGGATGTCCATGCCGAGAATGTTCGTCGCGTGCTCTCGCGTCTCGGCCTCGTCGGCGGCGAGCTTCACGCCGCCGGCCTTGCCGCGACCGCCGATCAGCACCTGTGCCTTGACGACGACGGGGTAGCCGATCTCGTTCGCCGCGGCGACGGCGTCCTCCACAGTCGTGACGGGCTTGCCGTCGGAGACCCGCAGGCCGTGGCGGGCAAAGAGCTGCTTGCCTTGGTACTCCAGGAGGTCCATGAGCGGCGCGGGACTCTAACGCAAGACGGGCGATCGCGTGCACCACGGCCCGGCGATGGGCACCGCGCCGCGCCGCTGGTCCCTGGCAGGGCATAATGCCGAGCCGATGCCGATTCCAAAAAACATCACGTTCGTCACTTTCGACGTCTACGGCACGCTGATCGACCGCGACACCGGGATCTACGAAGCGTTCGCGAAAGAGGCCGAGCGCGACGGCTTCGAGATCGATCGCAGCGTGCTGATCCCCCTCGTCAACGAGGTCTCGCGCGAGATCGAGGGGGGCTCCTACGAGCTCTATGCGGAGGTGCTGCGGCGCACCGCGATCGAGGTCGCCAAACGGATGGAGTGGAAGCTCGAGCCCTCGCGCTCCGGCTTCCTGCCCGACTCGGTGCAGCGCTGGAAGCCCTTCAAGGAGACGAACATCCAGCTGGGGAAGCTCGCAAAGAAATACAAACTGGGCCTGCTCTCGAACATCGACGACAAGCTGCTCGGCCAGACGCGTCGCCACATCCCGACCGACTTCGACCTCGTCGTCACCGCCCAGCAGGTGCGCTCCTACAAGCCCGACCTCGCCCACTTCACCGAGTGCGCGCGGCGCATGGGCGGCAAGCGCGGCTGGGTGCACGTGGCCGCCAGCCACTACCACGACGTCACACCGTGCGTCAAACAGCGGGTCCCCGTGATCTGGGTCAACCGCACCAAGGAGACACTCGACTCCTCCCAGAAAAAGCCGACGGCCGAAGTGCACAATCTCAAAGAGGCCGCCAAGCTGCTCGGCGTCACCTGAGGCCGCGGGTCGTCCGCGGTGAGGGCCGTCTCGCTACATCGCGATGTGCTTGTTGCCACCAGCGCGGTGCTGCAGGTCAACTGCGTGATCGTCCGTGGACCGGTCGCGCGGGACGACGCAGGTGGCCAACAATTCGCGTCCGGCGTGCGGGATGCGGAGCCAGGGCAGGAGAGCCCCGTGAGGGTGATCGAGCCCGGCGGGGAGACGTTACCCGCGGCCGGTGAGGCTTTCGTGATCGACTCGCCCGTGCTCCCCGAGGAGCTTGAAACGCTGCCCGCGCTGCTCGCCCAGGCCCACTTCCCCGAGCCCAGCGGGCTGCTGGCCACGCACGGCGACTGGGACCACCTGCTCGGGCGACTCGCCTTCCCGGGGGTGGCGCTCGGCTGCGCGGAGAGCACCGCCGAGCGTCTGCTGGCATCGCCGGGCGAAGCCCAGCGCGATCTGCGCGAGTTCGACCGGGACCTGTTGATCGAACGTCCCCGGCCGCTCGCGCTCGGCTCGGTCCAGGCGCTGCCCGTGCCGGGGCGCTGCGGGATCGGTGACCACGAGCTCGAGCTGCACCCCGCCGAGGGTCACACGGTCGACGGGATGGCGATCTGGATCCCCTGGGCGCGCGTGCTCGTCGCCGGCGACTATCTCTCGACGGTCGAGCCCCCGACGCTGAACGACGGCGGCGATCGCGACGCCTACCTCGCCACGCTGGTGCGCCTGCGCCCGCTCGTCGCCTCGGCCGAGCGTGTCGTCCCCGGTCATGGCCCGGTGCTGGACTCCGCGCGCGCTCTCGCAGTGCTGGAGGAGAACGTCGAGGCGCTTACTCAGGCGACTTGATCGTCGCGATCGGGGCGCCGGCGGCGATCGGAGCGCCCTCGGAGATCGGCAACTCGGCGATCACCCCCGCCTTGTGGGCAGTGATCTCGTTCTCCATCTTCATCGCCTCGATGATGCACAACAGCTGGCCCTCCTCGACGGTGTCGCCCTGCTTGACGAGCACCTTCCACATGTTCCCCTGCAGCGGCGATGGCAGCGTGTCGGCGCCCCCACCACCGCCGGAGCTCGCGCGCTGCTTGCGCTTCGGCGCCGCGCGACCGCCCCCAGCTGCACCATTCGCGGCTGCGCCCCCGCCTCCACCGCCACTTCCCGTGAACGGCGGCCCGACGACGCGCACGTCGAAGCGCTGCCCCGAGACCTCGACCTCGTAGCTCTGCTCGACCTTCTCCTCGGCGTCATCCTCATCGCCGGCCGGCCGGGCGACGGGCGGGTCGAAGGCGAGCGTCTTCAGCCATGCCTTGTCCTCGAGCAGGTCTTTGCATGTCTCGCCTTTGGCCCAGTTCTCGGTCGCCAGCAGCGCCTGGTGGAAGGGGATCAGCGTCTTCAGGCCCTCGATCTCGTATTCGCCCAGCGCCCGCAGCATTCGCTGCGTCGCCTGCTCGCGGTCGGCATCCCACACGATCAGCTTCGCCACCATCGGGTCATACATCGGTGAGACTTCCCCGCCCGCGCCGACGCCCGAGTCGACGCGCACGCCCGGGCCGCTCGGCTCCAGGTAGGCGCCGATCTTGCCCGGCGCCGGGGCGAAGTTCTTGGAGGCGTCCTCGGCGTTGATGCGGCACTCTATCGCGTGCCCGCGCAACTCGATCTCCTCCTGCGCGTAGCTCAGCGGCTCGCCGGCCGCCGCTTTGATGCCCTCCTTGACGATGTCGATCCCGGTCGTCATCTCGGTCACGCAGTGCTCGACCTGCACGCGCGTGTTCATCTCGAGGAAGAAATACTCGGGCTCGCCCGCCCCGCCGGACCCGTCGCCGCCATGCGTCGAGAACAGGCCCTCGATCGTGCCGGCGCCGACGTAGTCGACGGCCTTGGCGGCGTTCACGCCGATCTGCCCGATGCGCTCACGGATCTCAGGCGTGACGACCCACTCCGGAGCGGGGGACTCCTCGATCACCTTCTGGTGGCGGCGCTGGATCGAGCAGTCGCGCTCACCGAGATGGATCACGTTGCCGTGGCGGTCCGCCAAAACCTGGACCTCGACGTGGCGCGGGTCGTGCAGGTAGCGCTCGAGGTAGACGGTCGGGTCGGAGAAGAACTTCTCGCCTTCGCGGCTCGAGCCCTCGAACGCGCCCTCGAGCTCGTCCTCGCTCAGCGCCACCCGGAAGCCCTTGCCGCCGCCGCCGCCGGCCGCCTTGACGGCGACCGGGAAGCCGATCTCGTCCTTGGCGATCCGTAGCGCGTCCGCCACGGTCGCGACCGCCTCGGTCGTGCCCGGCACGATCGGCACGCCCGCCGCCTGCATCAGCTCGCGCGCGCGCGTCTTCGAGCCCATCGCCTCGATCGCGCTCGCCGGCGGCCCGATGAACACGACCCCGGCGTCCTCGCAGGCCTGCGCGAAGGGCGCGTTCTCGGCGAGGAACCCGTAGCCGGGGTGGATCGCCTCCGCACCCGAGCGCCTGGCGACGTCGAGGATCTTCTCGATGCTCAGGTAGTTCTCCGACGCCGGGCGGGCGGGTCCGTTATCCAGGTTGTAGGCCTCGTCGGTGCGCTTGACGTGCAGCGCGTCGCGGTCGAGCTCGGAGTAGACCGCGACCGAGGCGACGCCGAGTTCCTGCAGCGCGCGCGCAATGCGCACGGCGATCTCCCCGCGGTTGGCTATGAGGACCTTGCTGAACACCGGCGCGGAAGCTTAGCGACCACGCGCGGCGCCTCGTCGTCCGCGCCCGCGTCCGCTCGTCGTCGCGTCAGATCTGATTCCCGCCGAGTCGGCGCCCCGGTGGGGTCTCACCATCACTCGATCGCTTGCTAGCTACGTGTCGCCGCGATCATCCCTGCCCCGACGGTCTCATTGGAGGCCTCGTCGATCAGGATGAAGCTGCCCGTGCGCCGGTTCTCGGTGTAGGGGTCGAACACGAGCGGGGCGCTCGTCCGCAGCCGCACGCGGCCAATGTCGTTGAGGCCCAGCTCCGCGGGCGCCGGTCCACGCTCGAGCGTGTCGACGTCAACGTGGTCTGTGATCTCGTCGATGATCGCGGTCGCGTTGCGCGTGGTCTGCTTGATTACGTAGCGGCCACCGGGGCGCAGCGGGCGCTCAGCCATCCAGCAGATGTCCGCCTGCAGCTCGCGCGCGACGGTCGGCGCCTCCTCCGGGCGGCAGATCGTCTCGCCGCGGGAGACATCGAGCTCGTCCTCGAGGCGCAAGGTCAGCGACATTGGTGCCATCGCCTCCTCCAGCTCGCCATCGAACGTGTCGATCGCGGCGATTCGCGTCGTACGTCCACTCGGTAGCACCGTCACCTCGTCGCCCTTGCGCAGCGCGCCGCTTGCGAGCTGGCCGGCGTAGCCGCGGTAGTCGCCCACGGTCGCCGGGCCGGCGCTGCCGTTCACGTTCGCACTGCTGCCGTTGGCCGCCATGTCGCCGCCGGCGGCCAGGGTCGGGGTCGGGCGGATCACCCACTGCACTGGGAAGCGCGCGGCCCTGTCGTAAGGGTGGTCGTAGGCGACCTCGACCTGCTCCAGCAGCTCCAGCAGCGTGGATGGATGGACCCCGCCGTCAAACCATGGCATCCGCTCGGAGCGCTCCACGACGTTGTCGCCGTTGAGCGCCGAGATCGGCATGTAGATGATCTCGTACTGATCGCCCGCTCTGCGGCCGCCTTCGCGCAGGTTGGGTGCAAAGCCCTCGAACTCCGCCACGACCTCTTCGAAGCGCTCCTGGGAGTAGTCGACGAGGTCCATCTTGTTGACCGCGACGACGAGCTTTGGGATACCGAGCAGCGCGCTGATGAACGCGTGGCGCTTTGACTGCTCCAGCACCCCTTTGCGCGCGTCGAGCAGGATCACCGCGACATCGGCGGTAGAGGCGCCCGTGACCATGTTGCGCGTGTACTGCCGGTGTCCGGGGCAGTCGGCGATGATGAAGCGTCGCCGGGGCGTCGCGAAATATCGATACGCGACGTCGATCGTGATCCCCTGCTCGCGCTCGGCCCGCAGCCCGTCGGTCAAAAGCGCCAGGTCGAGCGAGCCCTCGCCGCCGCGGCGCTCCGATGCCTGCGCGACGTGCTCGAGCTGGTCCTCGAACACCTGCTTGCTGTCGTACAGCAGCCTGCCGATCAGCGTGCTCTTGCCGTCGTCGACGGAACCCGCGGTCATGAAACGCAGCAGGTCGAGAGTCACTAGAAATATCCCGCCTTCTTGCGGTCCTCCATCGCGGCCTCCGTAACCCGGTCATCCGCGCGGGTCTCGCCGCGCTCGGTAATCCGCGTCGCGGCGATCTCGCTGACGACTTCCTCGAGCGTCGCCGCCTGCGAGCGCACGCCGCCGGTGCAGGTCATGTCGCCGACCGTGCGGTAGCGAACGGTCTCGCGCGTGATCCGCTCGCCCTCGATCAGCTCGGCCCCCTCGCGCCACGCATAGAGCATCCCGTCGCGTCCGAACACCTCGCGCTCGTGCGCGAAGTAGATCGAGGGGACCTCGAGCTCCTCCTGGTCGATGTACTCCCAGACGTCGAGCTCGGTCCAGTTCGACAACGGGAAGACGCGCACGTTCTCGCCCCGCGAAATGCGTCCGTTGTAGAGGTTCCACAGCTCCGGGCGCTGGTTCTTGGGGTCCCACTGCCCGAAGTCGTCGCGGAAGGAGAACATCCGCTCCTTGGCTCGCGCGCGCTCCTCGTCGCGGCGCGCGCCGCCGAAGGCCGCGTCGAAGCCGTGCTCAGCCAGCGCGTCGAGCAGCGTCACCGTCTGCAGCCGGTTGCGCGAGGCGCGCGGCCCCGTCTCCTCGACCGCGCGACCCTTGTCGATCGACTCCTGCACGCTCGCGACGATCAGCCGCTCGCCCAGCTCGGCCACGCGACGGTCGCGGAACTCGATCACCTCGGGGAAGTTGTGTCCCGTGTCGACGTGCATCAGCGGGAACGGGAACGGCGCCGGTCGGAACGCCTTCTCAGCCAGGCGCAGCAGCACGATTGAGTCCTTGCCGCCGCTGAACAGCAGCACCGGTTTCTCCAATTCGGCGGCGACCTCGCGCATCACGTGGATCGCCTCCGACTCCAGCGCGCGCAGGTGGCTCAATTGAGATCCCACCCGCCCACGAGCAGCCACGCTCATCTCAGGTCCCTTTCCGGGTACGGACGGCGACGCTCATCGACTCAGCGGATGGGCTCTACGACATGGATACCGCACTCCGTCTTATCCAGGCCCGCCCAGCGACCCTCGCGCCCGGAGCCCGGCTGCGTGCAGGGGGCGCAGCCGATCGACTCGTAGCCCTGGTCGTGCAGTGGGTTGTACGGCAGATCACGCTCGTGGATCCGTCGCCACAGGTCCTTGTCGGTCCAGTGCGCGAGCGGGTTGTACTTCCACAGGTCGCGTTGCTCGTCGCGTTCGATCAGCTCCGTCTGTGCGCGCGTCGGGCCCTGCTCGCGGCGGATGCCGGTGATCCAGCCCTCGGCGCCGGCGAGCGCGCTATGCAGCGCCGCGACCTTCGCGACTGAGCAGCAATGCTCCGGCCCTGACCAGGACCCACCCTCCCCGTCGGGATTGCTCGCGTCTTGCACCTCGATCTTCACGCCGAAGCGCTCCTCGAACGCGCGCCACGTTTGCAGCGTCTCGGGGAAGAGCACGCCGGTGTCGATCGTCACGATCCTCACGGTCTTACCGGTGCCTTGATCGAGCCGCAGCAGCTCATCGATCAGCACCGACTCCTCCTTCTGAAAGGAGCACAGCAGCACCGCGCGCTCGCCGTGGCGCGCGGCCTCGCGCAACGTGTGCGTCAGGCTCAGTGCCGGGTCGATCTCTGTTGTCTGGGTGTCTCGTGTGGGCATCGTCTGTTCTCGTCGTCCAGTTCGCGTCGATCCTTGACGGCTATACCGCGCACTCGCCCTCACCGCGAATCACTTCGAAGGGAACGTCGCGATTCCAATCGATGAACTGGCTCATCGTCTCCAGCCCGAAGTCGACGGGCATCGACAGGTCCTTCACGAGTCCCTCGAGCTCGGTCGTGCCGACGCGCTCGGCGAAGTCGTTCCACTCCTCGCCGTCGGTTCTGTTCGCCTCGTAGTGGCCGATCCAGCGCTCCACCGCGTCGGGGACGCGCTTGGAGGGCAGGCGCAGCTTCAGGCGCGTGCCGAACTTGACCGCGCCGCCTTCGAACACGCCGCCGACGTGGGGGATGTAGGCGGGGATCGTGTGCTCGCCGACTTTGATCGACGCGCCGGTGAAGCCGATCGAGGCGACGTGGTGCTGGCCGCAGCCGTTCGGGCAGCCCGAGATCTTCACGTTCAGCTTGCGCGTGATCTCGTCGGTGATGTCCATCGCGACGATCCGCTCCTGCACCGCCTGGTTGAGCCCCATTGAGCTCGTGATCCCGAGCTTGCATGAGTCCGTCCCGGGGCAGGAGACCACGTCGGTGATCTCGCGCGAGCCCGGCTCGCCGAGGCCGAGCTCCGAGAGCGCGCGCCACAGGTCATAGACGCTCTCCTCGCGCACCCAGCGCAGCACGAAGTTCTGCTGGACGGTCGTCCGCGCGTAGCCGCCGGCGTACTCGCGCATCGCCGCCGCCAGGCCGCGAAACTGCTCGGGCGTGAGGTCGCCGCGCAGGACTTTCGCCTCCACCGTCACGTAGCCGTCCTGCTTCTGCTCGCGCACGTTTGCGCGACGAAAGCGCTCGAACTCCGACAGGTCGCCGTTCGGGCTGCCGTACTGCTCCCGCGGCGCGGGCGCGCCCTCGCGCTCGTCGTCGAGGAACAGCCTGTCCTCGACCGAGAAGTCCCGTTCGGCGACCCAGTCGCCCTTGAGCTCCTCCTCGACCTGGTTGCGCAGCTCGTCGATCCCGTACTTGTCGACGAACACCTTGATCCGCGCGCGCGCCCGGTTCTGGCGCAGCCACTCCTGACGGTCAAAGATCCGGAACACCGCCTCGGCGATCCGCAGGTACTCGCCGTTGTCGAGCTCGACGAACTCGTACAACACCGGCGCCACGCGCGGCATGATCGAGGTGCCGCCGCCGACGAGCATCTCCGCGCCGCGGACGGTACGGGCGGGGCTGCCATCCGTCGCGGGGATCTCCTTCGTGCGCGCGCGAAAGGCGATGTCGTGGATGCCCGAGATCGCGCGGTCGCGGGGGGAGCCGTCGAACGCCGTCTTGATCTTGCGCGGCATCGCCTGCGTTGTGGGGTGACGCACGAAGTAGCGCACGTAGGCGCCGACGTAGGGCGTCATGTCGAACAGCTCGTCCTTCGCGACGCCCGCCCACGGGTCTCCGGTCACGTTGCGCACGGTGTTCCCGCAGCCCTCGCGGCTGGACAGCCCCGACTCGCTCAGCTCGCGAATCGCCGGCTCCATCTGCGCTAGCGGGATGTGATGGATCTGGACATTCTGGCGGGTGGTGATGTGGCCCTTGTTCAGCGGCGCGTGCTTTTCGACGACGTCCGCGAAGGACTCCATCTGCTCGGGCGTGACCCCGCCAAACGGGAGCTTCACGCGGACCATGTTCACGTCAGGCTGACGCTGCCCGTAGACGCCCTGCTTGAGCCTGAACTTGATGAACTCGTCCTCGGGCGTGTCGCCGGCGAGGAATTTGGTGGCCTCGGTCTTGAAGTCGTCGAACTCGCGCTCGATGATCGGGATCACGTGCCCGGGCACGTTCTGCAGGATCTCGGGATCCGCGAGCGTGCCGCGCGGGGCGGGCGTCGAGTCCTGGGCGGGGGCTGAAGCTGACTCCATCTGTGCGACCTCCTGCGGGTTCCTGGTCCGGGGTGCTGGGCGTGGGCGAGACGGGCGAGGCTATCTGGGCAAGTTGTCGGGCGGGATTGCCCTAAAGGCTAGCGGCTTTTGGGTATTTATCCAGACGCCGGGAGCACGAGCTCTGGTTCGCGTGTGACGCCTTCGAGGATAGCCGCGCGAATCCAGGGGTCGGGGCGCTCGTCATGCGTGCTCGCCGGCGGTGCCGTCGCGCGCATGAACCGCTCGATCGCCGCCGCGATCGCCGCGGCCTGCTCGGGGGATGCGGGCCTCACAGGGGGATGTTGCCGTGCTTGCGCTTGGGCCCCGGCTCGCGCTTGGAACGCAGCGTCTCCATGGCCGCGATCAGCCGCGGGCGCGTCTCGTGGGGGACGAGCACGTCGTCGATGTACCCGCGCTCGGCCGCCGTATATGGGTTTGCGAAGCGCGCCTTGTAGTCGTCCATCAGCTTCTGTCTGCGCTCGTCCGGGGTCGGGCTTTGCGCGAGGTCGCGCCGGTAGATGATGTTGACGGCCCCCTCCGGGCCCATCACCGCGACCTCCGCCGTCGGCCAGGCGAAGTTGAAGTCCGCGCCGAGGTGCTTGGAGGACATCACGTCGTAGGCGCCGCCGTAGGCCTTGCGCGTGATGATCGTGACCTTCGGCACGGTCGCCTCGGCGAACGCGTAGAGGAGCTTCGCGCCGTGGCGGATGATCCCGCCCCACTCCTGCGCGGTGCCGGGCAGGAAGCCGGGCACGTCGCAGAACGTGAGCAGAGGAATGTTGAAGGCGTCGCACGTGCGCACGAAGCGCGCGGCCTTCGCGGAGGCGTCGATGTCGAGCACGCCGGCGAGTTGCGCGGGCTGGTTGCCGACGATCCCGACCGCGTGGCCGTCGAGGCGGGAGAAGCCGCAGATGATGTTCTTCGCGTGGTGCTCGTGGACCTCGAAGAACTCCTCGTCGTCGACGATCAGCCGCACGACCTCGCGCATGTCGTAGGGCTTGTTCGGGTTGTCAGGGACGACCGTGTCGAGCGCCAGGTCCATCCGCCCGGGGTCGTCCGAGGGCTGTACACGGGGCGTCGTCTGCAGGTTGTTCTGGGGCAGGAAGCTGAGCAGGTAGCGGCAGTCCTCCAGGCAGGCGTCCTCGTCCTCGGAGGCGAACTGCGCGACACCGGACTTGGTGTTGTGCGACATCGCCCCGCCGAGCTCCTCGAAGCCGACCTCCTCGCCGGTGACCGTCTTGATCACGTCGGGGCCGGTGATGAACATGTGCGAGGTCTCCTTGACCATGAAGATGAAGTCGGTGATCGCCGGCGAGTAGACCGCGCCGCCCGCGCAGGGCCCCATCACGAGCGAGATCTGCGGGATCACGCCCGAGGAGCGGACGTTACGCAGGAACACGTCGCCGTAGGAGCCGAGCGAGACGACGCCCTCCTGGATGCGCGCGCCGCCGGAGTCGTTGATCCCGATCACGGGGCAGCCGATCTTGGCGGCCAGATCCATGATCTTGCACATCTTCTCGCCCATCACCTCGCCGAGCGAGCCGCCGAAGACGGTGAAGTCCTGGCTGAAGACACAGACCGTGCGCCCGTCGATCGTGCCGTGCCCGGTGACGACGGCGTCGCCCCAGGGCCGGTTCTTCTGCATGTCGAAGTCATAGGTGCGGTGGCGCACAAACGTGTCGAGCTCCTGAAAGGAGCCCTCGTCGAGCAGCTTCTCGACGCGCTCGCGCGCGGTGTACTTGCCGCGCGCGTGCTGCTTCTCCTCGGCCTCCGGGGAGGAATGGATCGCGGCCTCGCGCAGCTCCTGTAGCTGAGCGAGCTTCTCCTCGTAGGTCTCCGGCGCCTTCTGCCGGGGCGGTTTGCGGTACCCGCTGCGCGAAGCGGCGAGCAGCGCCGCGTCTGACTGCCGGTCGTGTGCGTTGGTTGCCATCCGGCGCGGGATCTTATCCGGGGGGTGGCCGCGGGGTGGTTCTCAAACGCGCGTCAAGCGCGTGAGAACGGCCGGTGGTGCGCCGCGCCGAGGCGGTCGAGCACGGCGGTGAGCACGGCCTGGGTCTCTGCGGCCAGCGACTCTTCGAGTGTTGCCAGCTCGGCTGCAAGGTCCGGCTGATCTTCCTCCTGAACCGGTGGCCCAGGCTCGGTCTCGGGTATCGGCTCGACCTTTGGACGGCGCCCAAAGACGCGGGCGAAGAATCCCCGTCGTGGCTCCGGTGTGGGCTCAACAACCGGCTCCGGCTCCGGGTCAGGCTCGGGTTCGACTGCGGGCTCGGGCGCCGCGACCTCGCGGGCGGCGGTGAGCGTGACTTTCGTTCCCCAGCCCGACGCCTTCAGCAGCACCTTGCCGGTAGTCGTGTCCGCGGCCTCCCATTCCACGGTCCGCTCCGGCTCGACGCGGGTGATGCGGATCTCGCCGAGCTCGCCGAGGTGGCGGGCCAGGGAGTCCGGGTCGCTGAGCTCCGCCCACAGCTCGGGCGGAGACTTGACCAATGTGCGCTGCACCTCCGAGGAGATCATCGGAGGACCATTTCGCGCGCGCGTCGCCGACTCCTTCAGCGTGGCGATGCGCACAAGTCCGGAGCCGCGAGTCCCCCACCGGGGAAGGCACTACGCCACAGCGTCGGCCGCGCGCGCGTTGGGCGCGTTCAGGAGACCCTTCCCGTGCAACAGCTCCGCCAGCTGCACGGCATTCAACGCCGCCCCCTTGCGCAGGTTGTCGGCGGCGATCCACAGGTCCAGCGCGCGCTCGTGGCCGGGGTCGCGGCGGATCCGCCCGACGAACACGTCGTCCTGACCGGAGGCGTCGATCGCGAGCGGATACAAAGCGGCGGCGGGGTCGTCGAGCACGCGCACGCCGGGCGCGGCGTTCAGCAGCTCGCGCGCTCGCTCGGGCGAGAGCGGCTCGCGCGTCTGCACGTTGACGGCCTCGGAGTGGCCGTTGAGCACGGGCACGCGCACGCAGGTCGCGGAGACGCGGATCGCGGGGTCGGCGAGGATCTTGCGCGTCTCGTTGATCAGCTTGCGCTCCTCGTCGGTGTGGTCGTCGCCTGCGGCGAACGAGCCCGCGTGGGGCAGCGCGTTGAAGGCGATCTGGTGGGCATAGGACCGCGGCGGGGCGATCTCGCGCTCGTGCAGCAGGGCATGAGATTGATCCAGCAGCTCGTCGACGGCGGCCTTGCCGGTCCCGGAGACCGCCTGGTATGTGGAGATCACGAGCCGCTCGATCCCGGCGGCGTCGTACAGCGGCTTCAAAGCGACGACGAGCTGCATCGTCGAGCAGTTCGGGTTGGCGACGATCCCGTGGTGGCCCGCGAGCGCACCGGGGTTGACCTCGCTGACGACGAGGGGAACGTCGTCGTTCATACGCCAGCGCGCGGAGTTGTCGACGACGACGGCGCCCGCGTCGGCGAAGCGCGGCGCCCACTCGCCCGAGGTCGAGCCGCCGGCGGAGAACAGCGCGAGGTCGAAGCCCGCGATCGAATCCTCGTCGAGACCCCGGACAACGAGGCCGCCTTCGAGCTCGCGCCCGAGCGAGCGCTCCGAAGCGAACGGCACGATCGCGCGCGCGGGGAAGTCCCGCTCGCGCAGCAGCGCCAGCATCAAAGTGCCGACCTGGCCGGTGGCGCCGACGACGGCGACTCTGTAGCCCTCGCTCATGAATCCCAGCGTATCGCCGGGCGATCGCCTATGGCTTGATCGCCATGAACAGGATCGTGACCAGGACGATCAGGTCCATCAGCGCGCCGACGGCGCCGATCCGCTTGACGAGCGCGTCGTGCTCGGCACTCGGCTGAAACGGCCCACCCCCCGAGGCGGCGAGGTCGCGGTCGGCGACCTCACACAGGCGTCGCTCGTTGGGGCTCAAGAACATGCCCTCGACCGCGCCGATTACGACGACCGCGCCGAGCCCCCACTGGACGAAGAATTCGCTCCACAGTTTCCCGTCGGAGGCCAGGTATATACCGCAGATCACGACCAGCGCCAGCCCGGGCATGATCACGCGCGTGGAGATCGCGTGCAGCGCCTTGTACAGCGCCGGCAGCGCGCGCGAGTCGGCCTTCCCGATCGTACCGAGCAGCACCGGGTAGGCGAGCGTGGCGCCGAACGCGAACACCACGGCCATGATGTGCACGGCCAGTACGACGTTGTAGAAGGTGGCCGCGACGATCACGGCGCGAATCCTATTAGAACGTCGGCGCGTACTTGCCGAACACGTCCTGCATCGCCCCGCAGACCTCGCCGAGCGAGCAGCGGTCCTTCAGCGCCTGGCGGATCGCGGGCAGCAGGTTCTCCGTGCCACGCGCGACCCCGCGCAGTTCCTCCAAGCGTTGCTCGACAAGGGCGGCGTCACGCGAGGCCTTGAACTCCTCCAGGCGGGCGACCTGTTCGCGCTCGGACTCGGGATCGACGCGCAGCAGGTCGGGCACTTCGATGCCCTCTTCCTCGTACTTGTTGACGCCCACGACCACGTCCTGCCCGATCCGGTAGCGCTCCTGATAGCCCCACGCGGACTCGTCGATCTCGCCGGTGATGAACTGGATCGCGTTCACGGAGCCGCCGAGCGCGTCGACCTTGCCGATCAGCTCCAGCGAGCGCGCTTCGATCTCGTCCGTCAGAGACTCGACGAAGTAGGAGCCGGCGAACGGGTCGACGGTGTCGGCGGCGCCGGACTCGTGCGCGAGGATCTGCTGGGTGCGCAGCGCGATTTTGGCTGCGCGCTCGGTCGGCAGCGCCAGGGCCTCGTCGAAGCCATTCGTATGCAGCGACTGGGTGCCGCCGCAGACCGCGGCGAAGCCCTGCAGGGCGACGCGCACGATGTTGTTCTCCGGCTGCTGCGCCGTCAGCGTGACGCCGCCGGTCTGGGTGTGGAAGCGCAGCATCGTCGCCTTCGGATTCGTCGCTGAGAAGCGCTCGCGCATGATCTGCGCCCACATGCGGCGGGCGGCGCGGAACTTGGCGACCTCCTGGAAGACGTTGTTGTGGCCGTTGAAGAAGAACGCGAGCCGCGGCGCGAACTCGTCGACCGACAGGCCGGCGTCGATCGCGGCCTGCACGTAGGCGATGCCCGAGGAGAGCGTGAAGGCGACCTCCTGGACGGCCGAGCAGCCCTTCTCGCGGAAGTGGTAGCCGGAGATCGAGATCGTGTTCCAGCGCGGGACACGTTCGTGGCAGTACTGGAAGAGGTCGGTCGTCAGGCGCATCGTGGGCGCGGGCGGGTAGATGTAGTTGCCGCGCGCGATGTACTCCTTGAGCACGTCGTTCTGGGTGGTGCCGCGCAGCTGCTCGGAGGGGACGCCCTGCTCCTCGCCGACGAGCTCGTAGAGCAGCAAAAGACAGGCGGCGGGCGCGTTGATCGTCATTGAGGTCGAGACCTCGTCGAGCGGGATCCCGTCGAACGCGGTGCGCATATCATCGATCGTGTCGATCGCGACGCCGGTGCGGCCGACCTCGCCGAGGCAGCGCGGGTTGTCGGAGTCGAGACCGAGCTGGGTGGGGAGGTCGAACGCCATCGACAGTCCCGTGGAGCCCTTCGAGATCAGGTAGCGGTAGCGCTCGTTCGACTCCTTCGCCGAGGCGTAGCCCGCGTACTGGCGCATCGTCCAGGTCTGCTTGCGATACATCTCGCGGTGCACCCCGCGCGTGTAGGGGAAGTCGCCGGGCTCGCCCAGTTCGAGCTGCGCGGGGAGGTCTGACTCGGTGTAGAGCTCGGAGATCTCGATCCCCGAATCGGTGAAGCGCCGCGGGTCGTCGGGCCCGACGATCGGGGCGACAGTCAGGTGCTCGTCTGTCTGGGTCATGCCCGCAGAGTATCCTGCCCCAATGTCCACCTGCCTGGTCACCGGCGGCGCCGGCTTCCTCGGGTCGCACCTGTGCGACGAGCTGCTCGCGCGCGGGCATCGTGTGATCTGCGTCGACAACCTGGAGACGGGCTCGCTGCGGAACATCGAGCACATCCGCGAGCCCGAGCGGTTCGTGCACCTCGGCACAGACATCATCGAGCCCTACTACGTCGACGAGCCGATCGACTACATCTACCACCTCGCCTCGCCCGCATCGCCGATCGACTACCTGAGACTGCCGCTGCACACGCTGAAGGTCGGCTCCTACGGCACGCACCACACGCTCGGGCTGGCAAAGGCCAAGCGCGCGCGCTTCCTGATCGCGTCCACCAGCGAGGTCTACGGCGACCCGCAGGTGCACCCGCAGACGGAGTCCTACTGGGGCCACGTCAACCCGATTGGACCGCGCGGGGTCTACGACGAGGCCAAGCGCTACGCGGAGGCGCTGACGATGGCCTACCACCGCCAGCAGGGCGTCGACACGGCGATCGTCAGGATCTTCAACACGTACGGCAATCGGATGCGCCCGCACGACGGGCGCGTGATCCCGACGTTCCTGCGCCAGGCGCTGGCGAACCGGCCGCTGACGGTGTTCGGTGATGGGAGTCAGACGCGGTCGTTCTGTTACGTGAGCGACCTGATCCGCGGGCTGATCGCGCTGGCCGAGTCCGGGCACCACGAGCCGGTGAACATCGGCAACCCCGACGAGTTCACGCTGCTGGAGCTGGGCGAGACGATCAAAGAGCTGACGGGATCGAGCTCGGAGTTCGTCTACGAGGCGCTGCCGGAGGACGACCCGAAACAGCGCAAGCCCGACATCGCGCTTGCGAAAGACCTGCTCGGCTGGTCGCCGGAGGTCCCCCTGCGCGAGGGGCTGCAGCGCACGATCGACGCCTCCGGCGCGAAGGTGCTGATCGGCTGAGCCGGTTCGCCGCACCGTGCTTGTGGGCCGCTCGAACGGGGGCGTTTCGGGTAACAGGAAGTCGATGCGCGCGGGCCACGACCGCTACATCTGCGAGTCTGAGGCGTTGTGAAAGGCGAGATGCAACGTTCTTCGGGAACGTCCGCGCCGCCGGCCCCGCGCGTGCGACGTGAACCTTCGCCGCCGCGCGAGCGTGCGGTGCTGTCGGAGGCGACCGCGCGCAGGGAGCCGACCGACCGCGACATGCGCAGTAAGCGCCCACCGGCCCTGTCGTTTCTGCTGCGGATGTCGACCGCCCGCCGCCTGGCGCGCGTGCTGTCGCTGCTCGCGCTCGACTTCGTCGGGGTGTCGCTCGCGATCTTCACGGCGCTCGTGCTCAAGGCCGCGGTGCTCGGCCACGTCGACGCGAGCCAGGCGCTCGAAGAAACGCGGCGGATCCTCGCCTTCGCCTACCTCGTGACCGCGCTGTTGTTCGCGCGCTCGGGGCTGTACGCCGAGCGCGCGCAGCGCCCGGGCCTCTCGCGGATCGTGGGCGCGCTGTTCCAGGTCGCGTTCGTCGCGCTGCTGTTTGCGGTCGTCAGCGGCGAACACTTCTCGAGCTTCTACATCTTCTGGGGCTCGCTCGGCTTTGCGCTGCTGTATGTCTCCTTCCTGCGGGGCGCCTACGAGTGGCTGACGGGCGCGCTGCTGCGCGCGGCCGGCTACCGCCGCCGCGCGGTGCTCGTCGGCACGGGCAAGCACATCCGCGACGTCGCCCACGCGCTGTCCGACGCGCAGCACTCGCCGATCGAGGTCGTCGGCTTCCTCTCACCGAACGAGCTGCCCGCGAACGGCCTGCGCTCGCTCGGCTCGCTGGGGAAGCTGGGGAGCGTGCTCGACACCGAACGGATCGACGAGGTGATCATCGCCGACCCGGACTTCCCCCAGCTCGAGGCGGTCGAGCTCGTCGACCACTGCCACCAGCGCGGCGTGCGCGTCAGGCTGGCGCCCTCGACGATGGAGATCCTGATCCACCGCGCCGAGTTCGTGCCGGGCCAGTCGGTGCCGCTGTTCGAGCTCGCGCCGCCGGTGTTCGAGGGCGTCGACTTCGCGCTGAAGCGCACGTTCGACGTGGTCGGGGCGATGCTGCTGCTCGTGCTGCTGAGCCCGCTGCTGCTGGCGATCGCGCTCGCCGTGAAGCTCTCCTCGCGCGGCCCGATCGTGTTCAGATCGACGCGCCGCGGCATCGGCCAGCGCCCGTTCGCGTGCCTGAAGTTCCGCACGATGCACACCGACGCCGAGCAGCGCCAGGCCGACCTCGAAGAGCTGAACGAGGCCTCCGGCGCGCTGTTCAAGATCAAAAACGACCCCCGCATGACGCGCGTCGGCCGCACGCTGCGCCGCTACTCGCTCGACGAGCTCCCGCAGCTCGTCAATGTGCTGCGCGGCGAGATGTCGCTAGTAGGCCCGCGCCCGCTACCCGAGCGCGACTACGAGATGCTCGAGGACTGGCACCGCAAGCGCTACCTCGTGCTCCCCGGGATCACCGGCCTGTGGCAGGTCTCGGGTCGCTCCGAGCTCGACTTCGACGACCTCGTAAACCTCGACTTCATCTACCTCGAGCGCTGGTCGCTGGCGCTCGACTTGACGATCCTCCTGAAGACTGTGCCCGCAGTGTTGCTACAGCGGGGCGCGTACTGAGTCTGCCTATACAGGGTCGCTCCGGCTGCGCTAGCGCGCTTTCGTAGACGCGCCAGGTCTCGCGACCTACGTCCTCCCAGGTCCACGTACCGGCGTCCGCGGAATCCTCCGGCGCCCGCGGGATCACCACGACGCGCTCGCGCTCGAAGCCGAGCTCGGCGACGACTTCGCCTGCGAGCGCCTCGGTGGGGACGATCACGTGGGTCGCGCGCTGAACGGCGAGATGGCGCAGGCGCAGATGGATGCCGCCACCGCGCAGGCGCTCGCTGAGGCGGGTGCGCGCGCCGAGCTCGTGGATCGTCACGACCATCGGGCAGGGGCTGTGGAGCATCGCGCCCTGCATCGAGGGTGCGTGAAACACGTCGTATGCCTGGCGCGGACGGTGCGTCTCAATAATCTCCCCGTGCGCGGGAACCGTGTCGCGCAGTGCGTCGAGCAGACGGCGAAAGTAGCGTCCTGCACCTCGCAGATCGGCGGCCGGACGGCTGTCGAAGGCGACCCTCACGAGCGGCTCCTCGATTCGACGCTGTGGGTCACTTTAGGCCCCGGGGAACGCACGCGAGGCAAGATAGTCCTTTGACGCAGGCATGTGTAGAGATGACAGACCACCTGCACTTCCTCGCCGCCGGAGGCCGCATTTTGCGTCGTTTGGGTCGGCACGAACTAGCCTTCCCCGGAGCAATGCCCGCGAGCGAGAACTATCACGAGGCCCTCTGGGAGGTGGTTCCGGAAGGTTTGGAGCCGGTCGACTTCGCGCGGCGCAATGACTTCCTCCTGAGCCACGTGAGCGCGGGCGAGCGTGTACTCGACGTCGGCTGCGGCGAGGGGCGCTTCGCGGCCGAGCTCATCCGCGCCGGCGCGGAGGTTGTGGGGATCGACGTCGCCGCCGAGCCATTGCGCCGCGCGCGCGAGCGTCACCCGGAGCTCGTCGACTTGCGTCAGGCGCCGGCCGCGGGCGCGTGGCCGCTACAGGACGCGAGCTTCGACGCGGTCTGGGCGGGCGAGGTGATCGAGCACGTCGCCGACACCGCCGCGTGGCTGTCGGAGCTGCGCCGCGTGCTGCGCTCCGGCGGGCTGCTGCTGTTGAGCACGCCCGACCACGGGCGCCTGCGGATGCTCGGCTGGGCGCTTGCGCCGCGCGCGTTCGCGGCCCACTTCGACCCGCGCTCCGACCACCTGCGCTTCTATACCGCCGGCACGCTCAGGGAACTGCTCGATGACTTCGGCTTTCGAGACGTCGCCGTGCGGCGCGCCGGAGGGCTGCCCGGCGCGCGGCGGCAGCTGCTGGCGAGCGCACGACGGTCACGCTTTTGACGCCCGCGGGTGAGCGCACAACGGCTTTGACAGCGCCCGGCGAGCGAGTTACGGACACGTGTTTGACGGCCGTGTTCGCGGCCGGGCTCTCACGCAGCGCTTCGATGTAGGCGTTCTGGATCGCGAGCAGTTCGGGGTCGTACTGGATCTCCGACAGCGGCGCGACAGCCAAGGGATTGAGGTAGACGGTCGCGCGCAGCTCGTTCAGCGCGTCCGCCGGCCTTCCGTTCTGCAGGTCGTATTCGCCGAGCGCCTTCCACGTCTGCGGGTTCGACGGCTGTAGGTGCACCGCGCGCACGAGCGTCGCGCGCGCCAGCGCGCTCTGCCCGGCGTGCTGCCGGATCGTGGAGAGCGTGAAGAGCGCTTCCGCGGAGACCGGGTCGTAGTCGACCGCGTTCTGCGCGGCCGTGAGCGCTGCGCTGGGATCGGTGGCGCTCAGCGACAAGGCTTCCTGGGAGGCGTCGGCCGAGCGCTGCGGCTGCCACTGCGCCCAGGCGGCGAGCAGCGCTGCGACAACGACCGCCGCAGCGATGCCAAGGCGCAGCGGGCCGATCTCGCTGAATGAGGCCCTACCCGCCCCGCCCGTCACCCAGCGCCGGTTTGTGGTCGCACGATCGGCTGCGGCGGTTCTCGTGAGCGGCCCCCGCCCGGCGAGCCAGCCCGCGCAGACGAGCGCCACGCAGGCGTTTCCGGGCACGAACCAGGTCCAGTCGACGGTCGAGTGCACCCCGAACACGACCACCATGCAGAGCATGCTCAGCATCCCGACGCGCTCGGGGCTGTAGGCGCGCTCCTCGCCCCGCTCGGGCCGGTCTTCGACCGGGCGCCAGCCGATCTTCTGCCAGCCGTCCCGTCTAAGCTCGCGCCAGCTCGTCCAGCGCCGGTTGAAGGGGTGCGTCGCGCGTCCTGCGGCGGCGATCCAGGTGAACAGCAGCGCGAGCACGATTGCCAGCCCGACGATCCCGAGGTCGGCGAGCGTCTGCACGATGAAGCCGTGGGCGTCGTTTGCCGCCAGGTCCTCGGTGCGGTAGCGCAGGCTCGCGGTTCCGTAGCTACGCGCGCCGGCGCCGAGCGCGGGGTGCGCCTGGAAGACCTTCAGCGCCTGGTTCCAATACACCGCGCGCACGCTGCCGATCGCGGTCAGGCGCCCCGGCGTCTCGGCGGGGACCGGCGCGTGCGTGTTCGTGAGCGTGTTGTAGCCGTGGGAGATGCTGCCGGTGAGCCCGCGGTGGCTGACCGCGAGCGCGCCGATGAACGCGACGACGACGAGCACGAGGACGCCGAGCAGCGCGGCCCCGGCGTTCTCGCGGGTCCGCCGCGCGGGCGGGTGGCGGCCGGTGTAGAAGCCGATCGCCAGCCCCGCGAGCGCAAGCAGTAGGAGCATCGCCACCAGCAGCGCGCCGAGCTGGCGCCCGGCCACGACGCGCGCGTGCAGCGCCACGCTGTCGCTGCTGAGCGCGCTCTGGGCGAAGTCCCACGCAACGACGAGCCCGGCGGCGAGCGCGCCGACGAGCAGCACGGCGGCGCCGCGCAGACGCAGCGGCACGGCGGCGAACCACAGCGCCAGGCCCAGAGCGAGCGCGACCAGCGCGCCGCGCGAGTAGGCGAGCATCAGCGTGACGATCAGCAGGCCGATCGCCGGATAGGCGAGCGCGCTCAGCAGCGCGTGCCCGCGCCGGCGGGCTCCCAGCCAGATGCAACCGATCACGCCGATCGCGGCCGTCAGCCCGGTCGCGTTCCAGTAGCCGTACGGCGCCTGCAGGCGCGCGTAAATGTCGTGCGCGTCCAGCCACGACGGGAACACCTTCGTGAGCAGCGCGTAGCCGCAGACGATGACCGCCGCCAGCGTCACCCCCCCGATCACCGCGGGCCAGCGCGCGGGGGCGGCGCGGACGAGCACGACCGCTGCGCCGAACACGGCGCTGTAGGCCAACATCAGCCCGGCGTTCTGCCAGCTGGCGTCGGGCTGTACCGACCACACGACCGACAGTGCGCTCAGCGCGGCGAACGCGAGCAGCAGTCCGGTTGGCCACAGCCCATACACGGGCCGGCCCCGCGGCGTGAGGATCACCGCGGCGGCGACGATCGCGCCGCAGCCGAGCGTGACGATGATCTCCGTCGTCGTCGCCTGCTGAACGGGCGGCAGGCCGCCGCCGGCGAAGAACGTGATGAAGCAGAAGACCGCAGCGCTCAGCAGCGTGAGCAGCCACATCGACGCACGCTCTCCGAGCTGCGGACGCCATGGCTCGCGCGGGCGCGGGAGCGGACGCGCGCTGGCCGCCCGCTCACCGGATGCGGGCAGAGACTCCCCGGGCCGAGCCGGATCAGTCGTCGTGGCGGCGGACACGGTTTCGGAGTGCTCCCCCCGCGAGCGCGACCGCGCACGCGACCAGAAATAGGATGACCGCCAGCAATGGCGTCGGCAGTGAGCTGAAGGCGGAGGCGATGTCGACGTGTACGACGCCTGGACGGATCACCTGGCTGCCGAGGAGCAGCGGCGCTGCGCCGGCGCTCGGCGCACGGCTGAGATTGCTTCGCTCGGCCGGGGTCGCGGTCGCGGCGGGGCTGGAGGCGACCGTGCCGGTCGAGCCGAGCCCACCGCCGCTGCCCGAGCCACCGCCGCGAGAGCCGGCGGCGGCAAGCTGGGCCTGATGAATCAGGTTGGCGCAGCCGCTGTACTCTTCGAGGCTCGTTTCCAGCTCTTTCAGGGCCTTTTCGTAGTCCTTCTGAGTAAAGCCGCGCAGCGATTCACCGTGCGTGCAGCGCAGGATGATCTTTTCGCCGACGTCCGCCTGGGCAGGGGCGGCAAAAGCGGCTAGCGGCAGCAGCATGCTCAGAAGCGCGACCGCCAGGGCGAGCACGCGCATTGGGAAGACGATTCTCATATTGAGCGGAATAACGCTACCAACGCTTCCGGGCGAGGCCGAGGGTTGACCCGCTGCGCTCTCGACTCCGGAGTCGACGCGATGCGGACTACCGCTGTTGCCTCGAGCGCCCGAGGCTGGCGAGCGCGCTGGAAAAGCCCCTGGCCCAAGCATCGTAGGTGTAGGCACGCACGTCTTGCGCGCCGGCCTCGCCCAGACGCTTGCGCAGCGCAGGGTCGGCGGCCAGGCGGCGGATCGCCGCGGCGAGCGCGTGGCTGTCGCCGGCGGGAACCACCAGCCCGTTGCGTCCGTCGCGCACCAGCCCGCCGGCTGCGGCCCCGACGGTGTCGCTCGCGATCACCGCCAGGCCACGATTCATCGCCTCGTTGACCACGAGCCCCCATGGCTCGCGAAACGTGGGGGTGGCGATCGACGGAACGACGAGCACGTCGCAGGCGGCGTAGAGGCTGCGCAGCTCGATCGGGGATACCGGGCCGAACTGAAGGATCGCGCTCGTAACAGAACCCGCCGCGCCGCCGGCGGGGACCCAAGGGGGATTGAATCCCACGCCGACGAGGACGAGCGCGGCGGGCGGGGCTAGAAGGCCTGTTGTGCGCCAGGCCTCGGTCAGCACCCCTACTCCCTTTTCCCGCGCGGGACGACCTACAAACAGGAATTTCGTCGCGGCCTCCTCGAGCCCTCCCATCTGGCGGGCGTCGGCCCCGGTGCCGGCGCCGGCCCCTGCCACCGCATCATCGTCCACGAACGCCGGCCACTGTGCCGGGCTGATATCGGGCGCGCTCCAGAAGGAGTTGTCGACTGCCTGCGGGGCGACGTGCACGTTACGCGCGCCGCGCGCCTCGACGTAGGCGCTGACGTGCGGGCCGTAGGTGACGATCGCGTCCGCGGAGCGGTACAGGCGCCGCAGCGCCAGATAGCTGAGCGCATGCGCGGGGCTGCGTGGATGCGCCCACAGCGAGGTCCACAGGATCAGCGGCAGCCGGGCGCGGCGTGCGCCCGCCCAGGTCGCGCCGAGCGCCACGCGCCCGCCGCTGGAGCAGACAATGGCGCGATAGCGCCCGCTTGCGGCGAGCCGCGCCGGCTCGTGCTGGCGGACGTGCCGGTAGGGGAAGGGAAACCCGCTCGCCCGCTCGCCCGCAAACGCCTCGCCGCCGTGCTTGGAGGGACCGCCGAACAGCGCGAACTCGACGTTCTCCAGCTCGTGCAAGCGCGCGAACGCGCCGATGCGGTCGGGCGGGGCGTGGCCCGTTACAAACAGGACGGGCTTCACCGCAGCGCGTGCTCGTAGGCCGCCAGCGTCTGCTCGCCGCAGCGCTCCCAGGTGAAGCTGGCGGCGACGGTCGCGCGTGCGCGCTGGGAGGCCTCGCGCAGCCGGTGCGAGTCGGAGAGCAGCTCGTCGATGCGCTGGCTGAGCCGCTCGATGTCGCCGGGGGGCACGAGCATGAAGCCGTCACCGGCGGCGGCGATCTCCTCGGGTCCGGGCTCGCCCCGGCAGCCGATCGCCGGCAGCCCACCCGCCATCGCCTCGACGTAGGCGACGCCGAAGGCCTCCTCGGTCGAGGGCATCACGAACAGCGTGCAGCGCCGCGCCTGCTCAACCGCCTGCGCGGGGGGTAGCTGGCCGTGGAACTCGACGCGCTCGGCGATTCCGAGGCGGGTCGCGAGCCCTTCGAGCGCGACCCGCTCGGGCCCTTCGCCGATGATCTCGTAGCGCAGCGTCGGGTGGCGCGAGGAGAGCACCGCGAGCGCACGCAGGACGTCCGCGTGGCGCTTGCGCGCGACCAGGTGGGCCACCGTCACGAGGGCCGGAGGCGGGGGGCCGCCGCCGAGCATTCCCATCCGTCCCGGCGATTCGGTGCGTCGCGAGGAATACGGGCGTGCGGGCAGATCGGCGCCGAGGTGCACCACGCGCGTCTCGCCGGCGCCATGGGCGCGCGCCAGCTCGGCGATCCCTTGGCTGTTAGCAAGCACCAGTCGGGCGGAGCCCAACCCTCGCGCCACCGCGGCGGCGCCCGCGGCACTGCCGGTCGGGGGCGCGGCCGCCGTGTAGAGCACATCGCCACCGTGCACGGAGACGACCAGCGGCACGTCGCTCAGCCGCAGCCCGGGTCCGCGGCGCGCACGGCGCACGGCCTCACCGGCGGGGACGGCGTTGTGGGCGTGGATCAGGTCGAACGCGAACGAGCGATGCAGCCGGCGCAGCGCCAGCCCGAGCGCCGGGGAGGCCCACGCCCCCCAGCTCGCGTAGTGGCCGGGGCGCGGCGGTGAGACGTAGGGGACATAGGTGGTCTCGAGGCCGTCGTGCGTCTGCCGGCGCGGTTCGCGCACGAGCCTGCCGAGCGCGCGCGCGGCGCCGACCGGGCCGTCCGCGAGCGAGGCGCGCGGCGGCACCAGGCGATGCAGGACGAGCACGCGCACCTCCGCGCCCGCGTCGCGCGCGGCGAGCGCCTGACGGTGCGCCCACACGCCCAGCACCGGGTCGCCCTGGCTCGGGTAGAACTCGGCAACGACGACGACCTTTGGCGCTCCGCCGAGGCGCCGAGCGCTCATCGCCAGTTCCGGTGGGTGGCGAGGGTGCGCTGGATCTCGCGCGCGCGCAGATACGGTCGCCCGGTGAGGAAGGCGCGCGCCTCGGCGAGCGCCGCCTCGCGCGAATAAGTGGACGCGGCCGGTGCGGCGCGGTGGCTGATCGAGACGGCGTCGAGCACGCCGCAGCGCCACCCGTGCTCGCGTGCGAGCGCCGCCCAGTGGGCGTCGAGGCCCCAGCCCATGCGCAGCGGGGGGAACGGCAGCAGGGCGGAGAAGGTGCGACGGGAGAACGCGGTTACGGGGCCGATCTCCACGAAGGGCGTCTCGCGCACGACGCTGAACGGGCGCCGGCGCGTGACCGACCAGGCCGCATGAGAGCGCAGGCGATGGGCCGGCTGGGCAAGGTCGAGCGAGAAGCGCTCGGCGAGGAACAGGAAGCGATCGAGAAAGCCGCGTGGCAAGAGGATGTCGTCGTCGACGAGCAGCAGCCAGTCGTGGTCGCCGGCCGGATGGGCGGCGAGCAGGCGGTTGAGGTTCTCGAACTTGCCGAGCTCCCCGGGCTCGTCAAAGCAAGGCTCGACCCGGTGGCGCGAGCGCAGCAGCTCGCTGCGGATCCCCTGTGCCAGCGCGCGGTGCTCGGGGCGCTCGACACAGAGCACGAGCACCTTCCGTCGTGGCGGCGCGCGGCGCGCGGCGAGGTCCAGACGCAGGCGCTGCCCGCTGGTGATCTCCCATACGTTGACAGCCTCGTCGCGCAGTCCGCGACGGATCGCATCGACGCCCCCGACGGTTCCGCTCGCGCCGGACAGGAAGTCGTCCCGCGGATCCGTTCCCCCCGCGCTCGACCCGTTCGGGGAGCCGTCTGCCGCGACGGTTGTCGGACGCTTCTCCTGACCGGACGCCTGGGGTCCTACGGCGTCCCCGGGCCGGGGCGAGCAGGGCCACTCCGACGAGGGTCGTTCCTCCGACGAGGATCGTCCCGGCAGGCTCTCGCGCAGACGCCCGGCGCTGTGCGCGACCGACACCAGGCCGGCGGGACAGCGGCGGCGGAGCACGTGACCGAGGCAGCCGCCGAGCGTCACCAACTCGCGCCCACGCGACGGCGCCTCGCCGCGCCAGCGGTCGAAGCGCCGGCTGGCACGCCCTCGGAAGTAGCCGGCGCGCGCGAGCGCGCGCAGCTGTGCGTCGGCCCCGGTACGACGATGCTCGAGCGCGGCAGTGGCCACATAGACCACCCGCGCGCCCGGCTTGACCCTGCGCAGCCGGTCCTGCCACTCCTGCTCGTCGCCGCCGTATGCGAGCGCGACCTCAAACGGGCCGACGCGCTCCAGCGCCGAGCGGCGGATCGCCATGTTCGCGCCCCATGCGTAGCGCGTGTCCAGGTCGTGGGCGCCCAGCTGCAGGGAGGTGATCGGTGGCCCCTCGTGACCGCAGGCGTGGATCTGACCCCATGCGCCCTCGCCGTCCAGGCAAGGCTCGATCGGGCCGGTGAAGACGTCGACATCCGGGTGCGCGCGCGCCGCGTCGAGCAGCGCTCGGAGCCATCCCGGCCGCACACGGACGTCGTCGTCGACGAACACAACGAGCTCGCCGCTGGAGCGCTCGACGCCGGTGTTGCGCCCGACGTTCAGCCCGAGCGGCCCGGGATGAGGCTCGTAGCGGGCGCCGTGGCGCTCCACCAGCTCGCGCATCGCGGACGACGGGCCGGCGTCATCGATCACGAGCATCTCGGCACCCGCATTCGTTGCCTGAGGGACGATTGAGCTGAGCGCAACCTCCAGATAGCCGGGACGCGCGCGGGTCGGGATCACGATCGATGCGGAGAGGGCCATGGACGGAACAGTCTAGGTTTGACGCTCACATGGTCTTGTTCCTGCACAACCGCTACCGCACCACCGGCGGCGAGGAGCGCGTGGTGGAGGACCTGCTGGCGCTCGTGCGCGAGCAGCTCGGCGAGCGGGCTGAGCTGCTGGATCGCGACTCGGCGACGCTCGGTCGCGCAGGCGCAGCGGCTGGATTGCTGCGCGGTGGTTCACGGCCAGAGGAGGTGGCCCACGCGGTGAAGGCGGGCGGCGCGCGGGTGGTGCACGCCCACAACTTGAACCCGACGCTCGGCTGGCGTGCGCTGGCGGCGGCGCGTGAGGCCGGAGCACGCGTCGTGCTGCACCTACACCAGTACCGGCTGGTCTGCGCGATCGGCGTGTGCTTCACGCGCGGAGCGGAATGCACCCGCTGTCACGGACGCGACACGCTGCCGGGTGTGCGCCTGAATTGCCGCGGCAGCCTGCCCGAGGCTGCCGCCTATGGCGCCTCGCTGGCGCTGTGGCAGCGCCGGCTCGCAGAACAGGCAGACGCGGTGATCGTGCCAAGCATCTTCGCGCGCGAGCGGCTGCGCGAGCTCGGCGCTCCGCTCGACTGGGAGCGTGTGCACGTGCTGCCCCCCCCGGTGGCGGTGGTCGCGAGCGAGTCGCGGGCGCTCACGGGCTCCTATGCGCTGGTGGTCTCGCGCTTGGCGCCCGAGAAGGGTGTCGACATGGCGATCGACGCTTGTCGTGCCGCTGGCGTCGCGCTGGTGGTGGCCGGCGACGGGCCCGAGCGCGGAGCCCTGCAGGCGCGGGCCGCGGGGGCGGATGTGCGCTTCGTCGGCCACGTCGACGACGCCGAGCTCGCGAGGCTGCGCGCCGGTGCGGCGCTTGCGCTGGCGCCCTCGCGCTCGGCCGAGACCTTCGGGCTGGCGGCGGCCGAGGCGATGGCGATGGGGCTGCCGGTGGTCGCGAGCCGGGTGGGCGCGCTGCCCGAGCTGGTCGACGAGCGGGGGCTGGTCCCGGCCGGAGATCCGGGCGCGCTGGCGGCGGCGATCGCGCGCCTGGCAGGAGATCGGGCCGCCGGAGCGCGCGGACTGGAGCGAGTGCGCGCACTGTGCGCGCCGGAGGCGGTGGCGGCTGCGCTGTCTCGCATCTACGACGCGGCTGGATAGGTAGGCGCGGGACCGTTCGGCGCCGCTCGCGCATCCGTGGATCTCGATCGGCATGCATCCGGCGCAGGGCTCATCTCGATGGGCCCTGACTAAGCTCTCGGCCGTGCCCCCAGCTGCAGCAGAGGCCCGCCGTGCCCTGGTCACCGGCCTGACCGGCCAGGACGGCTCGTTCCTCTCGGAGCTGCTCTTGGAGCGAGGCTACGAGGTCACCGGTCTCGTGCGCGGATCGCCGGAGCGCCCCCTCGGCTGCTCCGAGCACCTGCGTGAGCGCGTCGGTCTGGTGCATGGCGACCTGCTCGATCCGGGCTCGCTGCGGGCGGCGATCGAGCGGAGCCGACCCACCGAGATCTACCACCTCGGAGGGCCTTCCTTCGTGCCCGCGTCCTGGGATCGCCCCGGGGATGCGTTGAGCGCGATCGCCGGCTCGACGGCCGGCCTGCTGGAGGTCGTACGCGAGCTGAGCCCGGATACGCGGGTGTTCGTGGCGGCCTCGGGGGCGATGTTCGGCGAGGCGCCGGAGAGCCCGCAGCGCGAGGACACGCCCTGCCGTCCGGTGAACCCGTACGCGATCGCGAAGCTCGCCGCCCACCGTCTGGTGGGGGCGATGCGCGAGCACGACGGCCTGTTCGCGTGCTCGGGGATCGTCTTCAACCACGAGTCCGAGCGCCGGCCGGAGCGGTTCGTGACGCGCCGGATCACGCGCGCGGCGGCCGAGATCGCGCTCGGATTGCGCGAGGATCTGACGCTGGGCTCGCTCGAAGCCATTCGCGACTGGTCGTTCGCCGGGGACATCGTGCGCGGCGCCTGGCTGATGCTCCAGCAGGAGCGCCCCGATGACTACGTGCTCTCGAGCGGCGTGGGGCACACGGTCGCGGAGTTCGCCGCGGCGGCCTTCGCCTGCGTCGATCTCGACGCGGAGCGCTACGTACGCGTCGACCCATCGCTCGTGCGCGCTCCGGAGCGCACCAAGAGCGTCGGCGATCCGACTCGTGCGCGCGAGCGCCTCGGCTGGGAGCCCGAGCTCTCCTTCGCAGAGCTCGTCGAGCGGATGGTGCGGGCCGATCTGCAAGCGTTGCGGGGCGAGCGAGCGAGGACGTAGACTGCCCGGTCCAGTGACGACCGTTGGCATCATCGGATTGGGCTATGTGGGCCTGCCGCTCGCGGTGGCGTTCGCGCGGGAGGGTTGCGACGTGGTCGCGGTCGATCTCGACGAGCGCAAGATCGAGGCGATCGAGGCGGGGAGCTCCTACATCGAGGACGTCTCCTCCACACAGCTGCGCGAGGTCGCCGAGCGGATCCATGCGACCTCGCGCTATGCGCGCCTGGCGAAGGCCGACGCGGTGCTGATCTGCGTACCGACGCCGCTGACGCCCAACCGCGAGCCGGATCTGGGGCCGCTGATCGACTCCACGCGCGCGCTGGCCGACGTGCTGCAGGCGGGGCAGCTGGTCGTGCTCGAGTCGACGACCTACCCGGGCACGACCCGCGAGCGGGTGGCGCCGCTGCTCGAAGCGTCGGGGTTGACGGCGGGGCGCGACTTCCAGCTGGCGTTCTCCCCCGAGCGCGTCGACCCCGGCCGCACCGACTTCACGCTGCGCAACACGCCGAAGGTGATCGGCGGGCTGACGCAGGCCTGCGCGGAGCGCGCGGAGCAGATCTACGGGCTGGTGTGCGAGGAGCTGGTGCGCGTTTCCAGCCCCGAGGCCGCGGAGCTGGCGAAGCTCCTGGAGAACATCTTCCGCTCCGTGAACATCGCGCTCGTGAACGAGCTCGCGATGCTGACCGACCGCATGGGGATCGACATCTGGGAGGTCGTCGAGGCCGCGTCGAGCAAGCCATATGGCTTCATGCGCTTCGAGCCCGGCCCCGGCATGGGCGGGCACTGCCTGCCGGTGGACCCGTTCTACTTGAGCTGGCGCGCGAGGGAGTTCGACATGACGACCGAGTTCATCGAGCTCGCGGGGAAGGTCAACCAGCAGATGCCCTATCACTGCGTCGCAAAGGTCGAGCGCGTGCTCAACGACGCCGGCCTGCCGGTGAAGGGCGCTCGGATCGCGGTGCTCGGCGTCAGCTACAAGCCCGGCGTCGGCGACATCCGCGAGTCGCCGTCGCTGAAGATCATCGCGCTGCTGCGCGCGCTCGGCGCCGAGCTGCGCTACCACGACCCGCATGTGGCGACGCTGCCCGAGTTCGATCTCGAGAGCCAGCCTCTGGAGCAGGCGCTCGCCGATGCCGACCTGACCTTGATCGTGACCGCGCACCCGAACGTCGACCACACGGCGATCGCCGAGCGGGGCGGCCTCGTCGTCGACCTGCGTGGCGTCACGCGCGGGACGCAAGCCGAGAACGTCATCCGCCTGTAGCGTCTCTCCTCGTCCTGAGCACCACCTGGGAGGCGAGTATGAGCGAGATCGGAAGAACAGGCCCCGACCCCGAGCCCCACGAGCTGCGGGCCGATCCGCGCGGCCCGGGGCTGATGGTGGGCGCGGATGTGAGGATCGGCAGAAGGGTCGTGTTCGGCGCCTACGTGGTCGTGCACGCCGGCACCGTGATCGGCGACGGTTGCGTGATCGAGGATCACGCGGTGCTGGGCAAGCGTCCGCGGCTCGCGCCGGGCTCCTCGGCCGCGGGCGAGGTCAGCCGGCTGCGGCTGGCCAACGACGTGAAGGTCTGCTCGGGCGCGATCGTGTTCGCTGGCGCGCGTATCGAGGCGGGCTCGATTCTCGGTGACCAGAGCTACGTGCGCGAGCGTACGTCGATCGGTCCGGGGACCGTGATCGGGCGGGGGAGCGTGGTCGACAATGACGTGCGCGTCGGCGCGCGCGTGCGGGTGCAGACGAGCGTCTACTTGACCGCGGGGACGGTGATCGAGGACGACGTGTTCGTCGGTCCCGGTGCGACGACGACGAACGACGACACGATGGCGCGCCATGGTCCTGATGATCCGCTGCGGGGAGCGACGTTGCGGCGTGCCTGCCGGGTCGGCGGCGGGACGGTGCTGACGCCGGGCGTGGAGATCGGCGAGGAGGCGTTCGTCGCCGCCGGGGCGGTCGTCACCCGTGACGTGCCGGCGCGCGCGGTTGCGATGGGCGTGCCCGCGCGCGTGGTGAGAGAGGTGCCGGACGAGGATCTATTGGAGCGCTGGCGCTGACGTTCGCGCCGGTTGGACCGTCCGGGGCGAGCGAGGATTTTTAATGAGCCGCCTGCCGGCGGCCGCTGTGCAGTGCGTTGTTGAGTTGCCGGCGTGCCTTCGCCTTACAAGCGTGCAGCAACCACGACCTGATCGACCTGCTCGCGTGTAAGCACCGGGCTCATGGGGATCGCGAGGTGCGTGCGTGCGGCCTCGTCGGTCGCGGGCAGCTCGACCCCGGCACCCCACTCGCGCATCGCGACCTGGCGATGCACGGGTGTGCGGTAGTAGGCCTTGTGGCCGACGTCCGCGGCGGCGAGCGACCTTTCCAGCCGCTCGACTTCGGGGTGGGCCACGACATACAGGTGCCACGCCGGCTCACCGCCCGCGCTCGCGCGCGGCAGCCTCACGAGCTCTCCCAGCCCGGCCTCCTCGTAGTGGCGTCCCGCCGCGCGCCGGCCATCCGCCCACGCATCGAGGTGCGGCAGCTGCACGCGCAGGATCGCCGCCTGCAGCTCGTCCAGACGCGAGTTGTAGCCGAGCAGCTCGTAGGTGACCTTGTCTTGGGAGCCGTGAAAGCGCAACGTGCGTGCACGCTCGGCGATTGCCGCGTCGGAGGTCGTGATCATGCCGCCGTCGCCGAAGGCGCCGAGGTTCTTGGAGGGGAAGAACGAGAACGTGGCGGCGGTTCCGAGGGCCCCGGGACGTGCGATCTTCGAGCCCGCGCCGGCTGCGGTGGAATCGGCATCGGCAGGTTCGGCCACTCGCGAGCCGGCCGCCTGCGCCGCGTCCTCGAGCACCGGCACCCCGAGCGCCTCGATCTCCGCCACCGGCGCGAGGTTGCCGAAGAGATGCACGGCGATCACGGCCTTCGTGCGCGGGGTGAGCGCCGCGTGGACCGTCTCGGCGGTCACGCAGTAGGTCTCCGGGTCGACGTCGCAGAACACCGGCGTTGCGCCCGTCGGCGGGATTGCCTCGGCGGAGGCATAGAACGTGAACGACGGCACCACGACCTCGTCGCCCGGTCCGACTCCGATCGCGCGCAGCGCGATCGTGATTGCATCGGTGCCGTTCGCGACGCCGACGCCATGGTCGGCGCCGCAGTAGGCGGCGAATTCCTGCTCGAACGCGCTGACCTCGGGGCCGAGGATGTAGCGCTCGGAGTCGAGCACTCGGTCGATCGCCTCACGCAGCTGCACCCGCAACGCGGCCAGCGGCGTCGAGGTGTCGAACAGCGGGATCAACTCAACCGGTCACGCGGAAGTCAGACGACACAGGCGATCAGGGCCGGTTCCGACAGGGTTGGACGAAGGCATTCCCTTCCTTGCATCCCACAAAAGTCCCCCGCCGATCAACGAGGCTTCAATGACTCGAGGTCAGCGCGGGTCATCAGGCGGATCAGCTCCTCGAAGCTCGTCCGCGGCACCCAGCCCAGGTCGCGCTCGGCCTTTGCGGGCGTGCCGATCAGGTGGTCGACCTCGGCCGGGCGCACGAACGCGGGGTCGATCGTGACGTACTGCTCGAAGTCTCCGAGCCCGGCCTCGTCGAAGGCGAGGGCGCAGCATTCGCGCACCGAGTTGGCTTTGCCGGTCGCGATCACATAGTCCTCGGGCTTCTCGCGCTGGAGCATCAGCCACATCGCTTCGACGTAGTCCTTCGCGTAGCCCCAGTCGCGTTCGGCGTCGAGGTTGCCGAGGCGCAGCTCCTTGGCGAGTCCGTGCTTGATCGCGGCGGCGTGCCAGGTGATCTTGCGGGTTACGAACTCCAGCCCGCGGCGGGGGGACTCGTGGTTGAACAGGATCCCCGAGGTCGCGTGCAGGTTGTAGGACTCGCGGTAGTTGACGGTGATGAAGTGCCCGTACGCCTTGGCGACGCCGTAGGGGGAGCGGGGATAGAACGGCGTCGTCTCCGACTGGGGAACCTCGAGCACCTTGCCGAACATCTCCGACGAAGAAGCTTGGTAGAAGCGTGCCTCCGGGCAGACTTCGCGCATCGCCTCGAGCATCCTCGTCACGCCGACGCCGGTGAACTCGGCCGTCAACGTCGGCTGGATCCAGGAGACCGCGACGAACGACATCGCCGCGAGGTTGTAGATCTCGCTCGGTTGCGCCGCGCGCAGCGCGTCGACGAGCGAGCGCTGGTCGAGCAGGTCGCCCTGATGCAGGGTGATGCGGTCGCGCAGGTGCTCGATCCGATCGAACTTCTCCGTCGAGGCGCGGCGCACCATGCCGTGCACGTCGTAGCCCTTCTCGAGCAGCAGCTCGGCGAGATAGGAGCCGTCCTGGCCGGTGACGCCGGTGATCAGCGCTGAGGGCTTGGCGCTCATGCTGCCCCCCGTCCAGAAGGTCTGCGTGTTTCCGGAGGGGTGTTCGAGAGGGGATGTTGAGCGTTCATGCCGGGGACCCTATCGAGCCCCGTTCGCGAAGAGGCGCCAGCCGTGAGCGGACTCCTTACCCCTGCTCGCCTACCATCGATCGCGCCCACGCCGATAGCGCTCGTACTGCCGGGCGAAACCGATGACGAAGCGAGGGTTGTAGCGCGCGTAGCGCGGCCACAGGCGGCGTGGCTCGCGCGAGAGGCGGTAGACCCACTCCAGGCCGCGCTGCTGCATCCAGGACGGCGCCTGGGAGACGAGGCCCGCGTGGAAGTCGAAGGCCGCGCCGACGCCGACGAGCAGCGGCGTCGAGAGGAGCGGGCGCACGCGGTGCATCCACTGCTCCTGCAGGGGCTGTCCGGTGCCGACCCACACGACCGCGGCGCCCGAGGCGTCGATCAGCTCGAGCTCGTGCTCGTCCTCGGCGGGCGTCAGCGGACGGAACGGGGGCGAGGAGGCGCCGGCGATCGGAAGCCCCGGGAAGCGCTCGGTCAGACGCCTGACAAGCAGCTCGCGGGCCGCGTCGTCGTGACGGCCTCCATAGAGATAGATCGGAATCTGCTCGCGGGCGGCGCGCGCGCAGAAAAGGGCCATCAGGTCGGGGCCGTAGACGCGCGTGGCACGGGGGTGCCCGAGCGCGTGCAGCGCCCACACCAGTGGCTGGCCGTCGGGGACAGCGAGCGTGGCGCCGAGCGTCGCCGCGAGCGTCTCCGGTTCCTCCTGGGCTTTCATCACGAGGTTGACTGCCGCTGCGGTCACGTAGCCGCGGCCGTCGGCGGCGATCAGCGCATGCATCCAGTCGAGCACCTCCTCGTAGTCGGAGATCGCCAGCGGAATGCCGAGGATCTCCGCGCACGGGGGCGGGGCCGGCACCGCGGAAGAAGTGGTGGTGGATGGCGGGGGGCTCGCGATCCGCCCAAGATACCCGGGAGCGGCGAGCGGATACGCTACGGGACGCATGCCGATCGACCCCGACTTCTGGGCTGGCCGGCGTGTGCTGCTGACCGGCCACACCGGCTTCAAGGGCGCGTGGCTGTCGCTGTGGCTGCAGGCGCTCGGCGCGCGGGTCATCGGCCTCGCGCCCGGTCCGCCGACGCAGCCGTCGCTGTATGAGCTGGCGGGGATCGCCGCTGGTATGGAGCACGAGCGCGCCGTCGATGTGCGCGACGCCGAGGCGGTGCTCGGTGCGCTGCGCGAGGCGCACCCCGAGGTGGTGCTGCACCTGGCGGCCCAGCCGATGGTGCGGCGCTCGCTGCGGGATCCGGCGCTGACGTATGCGGTGAACGTGCTCGGCACCGTCAACGTGCTCGAGGCGGTGCGCCTCCAACCCGGTGACGTGCGCGCGGTCGTTGTGGTCACCTCGGACAAGTGCTACGAGAATCCTTCATCGGGAGCCCCGCTCGCCCCGGGGAGCGCGTCCGCCTCGGCCGCACCGCGGCGCTTCGTCGAGGGCGATCCGCTCGGCGGGAGCGATCCCTATTCGAGCTCGAAGGCGTGCGCGGAGCTCGTCACGGCCTCCTACCGGCGCTCGTTCTTCTCGCCTCGCGGGGACGGTGACGGCGACGGCAATGGAAACGGCGACACGCCCGCATGGGCCGGACCTCGCGTCGCGAGCGCGCGCGCCGGCAACGTGATCGGCGGCGGCGATTGGGGCGAGGACAGGTTGATCGGCGACATCGTGCGGGCGGTGGGCGCGGGCGAGACGGTGAAGCTGCGCAACCCCGACGCCGTGCGCCCGTGGCAGCACGTGCTGAATCCGCTGAGCGGCTACCTGCTGCTGGCCCAGGAGCTGTGCGTCTCGCCGCGGGCAGCGCAGGTGGCGCAAGCATGGAACTTCGGCCCGCGCGACGGCGACGCGCGCACGGTGGGCTGGATCGTCGAGCGGCTCGCGGAGCTGTGGGGTGGTGCGCTGCGGTGGGAGCTGGACAGCGCCGAGAATCCTCCAGAGGCGAACTATCTGGCGCTCGATTCGGGCAAGGCGGAACGCGAGCTGGGCTGGCGCGCGGAGTGGGATCTAGGCGAGGCGCTCGAGCGGATCGTGCAGTGGCACGAGGCCGAGCGCAGGGGCGAGGACGTGCGCGGGACGAGCCTCGCCCAGATCGAGCTGTTCTCCGGCGGGTGAGCGGTCTCCCGGTCGCCGGCGGTTGTGTCGGCCGACTCCCGACTCCCGGCTCCCGGCTGCGGGCTGCGGGCGAGCAGCGCCGAAGCGACGGGATGGCGGGATCTGTCTCGTCGAGCCGGTGCCCGTCGAAGCCGGGGCGAAGCGAGCGGTCGGGGGGCGAATGGTCGTTTGCACGCCAGAACGGGCACGAGTTTTTAGCAAATAGCGACATTTCACTGAGCCAAAATTCGCGTAGTTCTTAGCCTTTCAGGCAGTGAGCCCGCTGACCGTGCGTCGCTACCGTGCCGAGCGCATGCTGCGCAAGGAGTTCGAGGGGCTGCGCGGTAGGGTCGTCGGGTCGGTGCGGGGCCGCCTGCGCGCCAGCGGCGTGAGCCTCGACGCGAGCGATCTGGAGGCCTGTTACGCGCAGGCATGGCAGGGCCTGTACGCGGCGATGCTGGCGGGCGAGGAGATCGCCAACCCCACTGGCTGGCTCGCGCTGGTCACATACCGCCGCGCGATCGAGGAGCACCGCTCGCGCAGGCGCAGTTACCCCACCGAGAATGTCGGCGCGTGCGGCGGGCCGCGCGGTGTTGATCGCAATGGTGAGAGCGAACCGGCGCACGAGCAAGACTTCGCCGAGGAGCTCGACGATCGGATCCGGCTACGCCAGGTGTTCGAGGGGTTGCGCGGACGTCTCAGCGAGCGCGAGCTGCAGGCCGCTGCGCTCTGCTATCTGCAGGGTCTCTCGCGCGCGGAGGCGGCCGCGCGGATGGGGATCTCGGAGCAGCGGATGCGCAAGCTGATGGAGGGCTCTGGCCCGGGCCGGCCGGGGGTCGCGAGCAAGGTCGGCGCGCTGGTCGAGACGATCCGCGGTGGAGGTTGGTGCGAGCAACAGGGCTCGCTGATGCGCGGCCTGGCCTTTGGGATCCTCGACCCGGCGGGCGAGCGCTACCAGCTGGCGATGGCGCACAAGAGCGAGTGCCCCGCCTGCCGTGCCTACATTCTCTCGCTGCGCGGCCTCGCCGCGGTGCTGCCGGTGCCGTTCCTGCCGGGGGTGCTCGGGGCGGGAGCTCTCGCCGGAATCGCCGGCGCCGGCGCCGGTGCCGGTGTGGGCGCGGGGTCCGGTGCGGGCGCTGGGGGGGCTGGGGCCGGCACGGCGAGTGCCACGGGGGCGGGGGCTGGAGCCGGGGCAGGTGCCGCTGGGGCTGGCACGGGTGCGGGCGCCGGGGCGCAGGTCGGCTCTGGCATCGGCGCCCTATCGGCGTCGGGCGCTGCCGGGGCGGGGGCCGGCGCCGCGAGCGGTGGCTGGCTGCTGGCGGGCGGCGTGGGTGCGAAGCTCGCCGTCGGCTGTCTGGTCGCGCTCGGGGTGGGGGCGAGCTGTGTCGCGCTCGACCTCAACCCTGTCCACGATCTTGGCGGCCACGCCTCGACTCATCGGCGCCACTCCGCAGGACCTCGCGAGGCGGGCACGGCACGAATCGCGACGACCGATGCGCTGACGCCCGGCTACCTGCTGACGGGCGGCGTGTCGGGGGTTGTTCGTGCCGATGGCGCCTCGTCGGGCGTTTCTGGGGCTTCATCATCCGCGGTGGCATCGGCACAGGCGCTGACGCCCGCCGCCAGGGCCAGCCGTGAGTTCGGACCGGAGCGCGCTTTCGCGGGGACCTCTTCATCATCAGCGCCCAGGCCGGGGGCGCCAAGCGCAAGGGCGGCCTCCGTCCGCGGGCAGGCCACGAGTGAAGGGTCGGGCTCCGCCGGCGATTCGAGCTCCACCGCTGTGTCCGGTTCCAGCGCCGCCAAGGAGTTCACTTCGACCGCCGCATCGTCGAGCTCAGGCGGGCAGGCGCCTGTGCAATCCACCGGGAGCGGGACTGCGTCGAGCTCAGGCGCAGACGCCGCCCAGCACGAGTTCGGGATCGGGTAGCCGCCGGCGCGGTCGGGATCGATAGCCGCCGGCGAGCGCTGGGGCCTCGATCGTGCGGGAGGCTGGACCGGCGGTACGGGCGGACAGAGGCCCGCTCGACGGCCGGGCGCCGCGCCGGTCCTCAGCCGCGCGGGAAGACCTTGCCGAGCTTGCCGAGCGCGAGCGGGTTGCCGCGCGGGCGCAGCTTGCCGGTCGCGACGGCGCGCAGGGGGTCGAGGCGCTCGCCGATGATGTCGACCCAGTCCTGGTAGGCGACGCGCAGGCGCAGGTCGGGGCTGAGCGCCTCGCCCTGCTCGACGGCCGACGAGCCGTTGTTGACGGTCAGATGCCAGGTGGGGATGTCGGGGTCGGTGAACTCCCACTGGAAGGTCGTGGGCCGCGACAGGCCATGGCTCGGGTTGACCTGGCGGCGGATCGTGTCGAACAGCAGCGCGACGGTCTCCGGGTCGCGCTTGGAAGGGCCCTCGCGCACGCCGATGATGCCCGCCTGCGCCAGCGTGCGGCCGCGCTGGGAGGTCTCCAGGGGCGAGAGGCCGGGCGGCAAGAGCGCAGGTCCCGGCAGCGTCTCGACCGCGAGCCCGGCGGAGCGCAGCTTGGTGGTCATCGAGGTCAGGCCCTCGACGCCGACCTCGTCGTAGCTCGAGCCGAAGACCGTGATGTAGTTTTCATCCCATCCGGGCGGCATCAGTACCTGGGCGGTGTAGCGGGTGACGTCTCGCAACAGGCCGGCGACCGCCCGCGGCACGCCGACCGGGTCTTCGCGCTTGAGGTCGGACAGCAGCTTCACGCCGAAGCCGATGTGGCGCTGCTCGTCGGCGGCGATGTTCTGCATGCCCTGCCGGAACGCCGGCAGCACGTCGCGCTCTTCGAGGTAGCTACAGATGAAGTGCTGTCCCGGTTGCGCGAGCGCCGCCTCGATCACGACGTGGTAGAGCGTCACGGCCGCGGCGAGCTTGGCCCGCGAGCGGTCGGCGCGCAGTTCGTCGGCCATCGTGTCGAGGCGGTCGAAGATCTTGCGAAAGCCGGGCGTCAACTGCGGTTTGATCGCCTGCAGGCCGCTCGACATCGAGCCGTCGCCGATCCCGCAGACCTCCTGCATGAAGCGCTTGAAGAAGACCGCGTGACGTGCCTCGTCGACCTGCTGGGTCGTGAGGAAGTACTTCTGCTCCTCCAGCGGAGCGGCGTCGATGTAGGGGGAGAGGTTGTCGGCGACGGCGTCCTCGCCCCAGAAGAACAGGCAGTAGTTCCACAGCGCGGCCGTGCGCTCGAACTCGGTGAGCTCCTCGCGCCACTGCCGCGCGTCCTCGGTGAAGTCGAGCTCCATCGCTGACCAGTTGCCGCGCTCCCAGCGCGAGTAGAGATCCTCGTAGGTGATCGCGTCGGTCGGCAGGTGGGTCTCCGCCGCTGCGGGCGCGTCCGACGAGCTGGAGGGGGAATTCGTAGTAACGGTCGCCATCGGGCAGCTCCTCTATCGCGGTCGACTTTGGCCAGGTAGCCAGTAGTAGTACACAAGCTATCGAATCGAGCCGGGGCTGACATGCGAAAACGAATGCGCCCCGGCCGGCGCATCATGCGCCCGATTTGGCGCATGGGCTCTCGGGGCACTTGGGGCCAGACCCGCGCGGAGCGCTACGAGCCCGGCAGGCACAGGCACGCGTAGTGCACCGTGTAGAGACGGCGGGCAAGGGGCGGCGCGAGGCGATGCAGGCCCGCGCGGGCACCCCACTTGGCGGTCGCCTTGGCCCGTGCCGATGACGTGGAGGGAACGAGGAAGCGGTGGACGGAGAGCGGCAGCGGATCCTCCAGCTCGCCGGCAACGCGCAGGCCCGCGCGGGCGACGATCTCCCGCGCGTCCGCGCGCGAGAGACGTTGCAGGTGGCCGACCTCGTCGGCGTGCTCGCGCTTGGCGGCGCGCCCGGCAGAGAGGTTGGCCTCGAGCGGCACCTCGACGACGACGGCGCGGCAGGCACGGGCGATCTCGGCGAGCAGCGCCGGCGGGTCGGGGACGTGCTCGAGCACGTGGGAGACGATCCCGAGATCGTAGGCGCCGTCGGCGGTGGGCAGGTGCAGGCCGTCGTAGAGCTCGACGGAGTCGATCTCCGGGCGCGTGCGGGCTATCGCGACGGCCGCCGCCGTGATCTCCACACCGGCGAGGCGCCCGCCGAAGCCGCGAAGGGAAAGCTCGGAGAGCAAAGCGCCGTCGCCGCAGCCGACCTCGAGCGTGCTCGCCGGAACAACGCCTGAGCGCGCGCAGAGCGCGAGCACGTGGTCGGCCTTTCCGACCGCGCCCAGCGCGCGCCAGCGTGCGTAGCGGGCGGCGTCGGCGGGGGCCTGGGTGTAGCCCTCGTCGTAGAAGCGGACCAGCTGCTCTGCGTCTTGCATGCGGTTATCGATCTGTCTTTGACGGGTGGCCGAGCGTGACGGCGGTGAGCAGCACACGGCGCTTTGCGTCATCGATTAGGAACCAGGCTCGTCCGGCGCCGGTGACCTCGTACTGCCATTGCTCCAGTTCCTTACCGTCGTGTCGGCCGCTTGAAAGCTCGCCCTTGAGGCGATGGTGACGGTCGGGGTTGATGCGCCGACGGGGGTCCTCGGTGATCCGGGTGTGCATCTCTGCGCAGTTCCCGGCTGCGACGTTGCAGAGCTTCTCCCAATTGTCTGCGGTGGTCTTGTTGGCGAACCGCAGATCCCACTCCGGTGGGACCGGTGGGCGTGGTACGCGAGATCCGCGCTTGCTCACCGCGGTGGGGAGACCGGTTCGTCGAAGCCCTCTCGAGCATGGTCGGTCTGCAGCGCACCAAGCACCTCCGGGAGCGACCACGCGTAGGCGGTGTCGCGCCATTCGGAGAGCAGTAGGCCGAGGCGGTCGAAGGATCCGAGCGAACCGCAGGCCTCGGCGAGCGCGACGAACTCCTTGGTGAACTGCTCCAGATCGTTCCTGGGTAGCATTCGCAGCCACGGCAATGCGTCGGGCAGTCCCGCGGCCATCTCCTGTAAGTGCGTGCGTGCCAGGTGTGCCAGCACGCTCGAGGCCGCTACGACGGCGTCGCGTGCGGTCTCCTCGCGGTCGGCTCTGACAAGCAGCAGGTCGTGACCATCTCTACGGTGCAGCAATACGTCGTGCCGGTCAACCTCATCCAGCACCTCGCCCGATTTGCGCAACAGGTCGGAGAAGTTGCGCGTATGAACAGCAGTGGCCACGCCCAGCAGTATACAACACTAGTTCAGAACAGCTGGGACAGGTCTGCAAGCACGCCACCGATTGGCAGGAGGTCTTCGTCGCCTAACCTTCTTCCGGGGTGACTTCGGTGGCGTCCTCAGGACACCTCGCGCAGCTCCCCCGTGTGGACGTCGTAGACGAACCCGCGCACGGAGTCCTTGTGAGGAATGAAGGGACTCGCCTGGATGCGGGCGATCGACTGGCGCACGTCCTCGTCGAGGTCGTCGAAGGCCTCGGCGGCCCACGCCGGCTTGATGCCGGTCTCCTTCTGGATCGAGCGCCGGAAGTCGTCGTCGGAGAACTTCTGCATCCCGCAGTCGGTGTGGTGGAGCAGCACGATCTCCCGCGTGCCGAGCAGTCGCTGGGAAATCGCCAGCGAACGGATCGCATCGTCGGTCACGACCCCGCCCGCGTTGCGGATCACGTGCGCGTCGCCCTCCTCCAGACCGAGCACACGCGAGGGGAGCAGGCGCGCGTCCATGCATGCGAGCACCGCGACCCGGCGCGCCGGAGGGACCGGCAGCTCGCCCTTGTCGAAGCCGGCGGCGTACGCGCGGGCGTTCTCGAGCAGATCATCGGTTGAGCTCATGGTCTGGCCTCCTCGGGGGATCGATCGGGTTGGGGGTCGGGTTACTCCGTGGAACGATAGTAGATCACAGAATGGATTGAAAAACTGAGGTTTGCGGGTTTAGTTTTGGATGGTCCGCTTGGGTTTGCTTGGGTAGTCCTTGGGGGACCCGGGAGGACGGTCTGAGGTACGGAGCTCCCGGTAGCCTCGCTGTGATTTCTGCGATGCACAAACGTGTACTCTGGCTCCGACGTGCCGGCTCCGTCTCTGTCTCTTCCCCGTACGCTGAATGGGACCGATCCAGATAGCCGCTTCTCGACCGAGGCGATGGGTCGCCCGATCAGGGTCCTCTTCCTCGTCTCGCACCCGATGGTCACTCCCGCGATCTCGGTGCATGCCAATCTCATGCGCTATCTGGACCGCGAGCGGGTCGAGATTCATGTGGCCTATCCGAGAATGGCCACAAGGCCTCCCTGGGATACCTCCGGGCGTTCCTCCCTCGCGGCGCTGCCCCACACGCCGGAGGTGGGATTGCGAGCCGTGGAGTTCGGGCCAGAGATTGGACCCCCCACACCGCAGCTGCTTGGGCAGGCGGCCCGCGCAGCCGCTCCCGCCCTGCGGGACATGGGAAGCCTGATCCGCTTCATCTACCGCAGAAAGATCGACATCATCCATTGCGAGGAGGGCATCCAGAACGCCTTCTACGCCTACCTGCTCTCAAAGGTCACGCCGGCCAAGTCCCTCGTGCATTTCCATCTCGGCTACGGGGACTGGATACTGCCCCCTTCGCGCCTGGCCATCGGGCGCGCCGATGCGATCATCTCCGTGTCGAGCTGGACCGGGCGCAGGATGGCCGATCATGGTGTCTCACCCGAGCGGATCTTCCCGGTGCTCAACGGAATTGAGGTCTCCAAATGGGACCCCGCGGGCGTCGACGGGGTGGCAATCCGTCGCGAGTTCGACATGGCGCCGCAGGACCCGCTGATCGTGCAGGTCGCCCAGCTGGTCGACTGGAAGCGCCAGCACCTGGTGATCGAGGCCCTGCCCCGAGTGCTGGAGCGATATCCCACTGCACGTCTGATGCTGGTCGGAGCCGAGCAGGTACGCCGCCGAGGCAGCAACGACTACACGGAGCAGCTCGAGCGGCAGGTGGCCGCGGCTGGGCTGAAGCGACAGGTGATCCTCGCCGGGCGGCGGGGGGACATCCGCGAGATACTCGCCGCGGCCGACATCTTCGCGCTCCCCTCCGTCGACGATCCATGCGCCCTGGCGTTCCTCGAGGCGATGGCGATGGGTAAGCCGGTCGTCTCCGTCCGTGCCGGGGGAACTCCCGAGATCGTGGAGGACGGGAAGGCGGGCCTGCTCGGGGAGCCCGATGACGTCGAGCAGCTCGCGGCGAATCTGCTCACGCTCCTCGACGACCCCGAGCGACGCCGTCGGATGGGCGAGTACGGCCGCAAGCGAGTGCTCGAGCACTTCTTCGCCCAGCGCATGGCTGATGACGTGCAGTCGGTCTACCGGTTCGTGGCCGGTGCCCGCTAGACACCCTCTCAAAAACGGCCCTACCGCAGGTGGTCTTTAGTTCGTCCATGGTGTCTGGGGTACGGAGCTCCCGGTAGCCTCGCTGCGAGATGTCGACATCCGCCATGAGACGAACGCCGGACAATGCCTCGGGCGGTCTGCTGGCCGGGTTGCGCGAGGCTCCGGCGACGATCCCCGCGCTGGTTGCCTTGGCGCTCCTCATCGTCTGGGCCACCAGCCAGGCCGGCTATCCGCTCACGCACTGGGCTCCGGGCGGGCTGATCGTCCTGGCGCTGCTCGGGATCACGTTGGGAGTGGTCGGACTGGACTCGAGGGCGGTGCCGCTGCCGGTCAAGATCGCGGTGGGCTGCCTCGCGGGGTATACGGCGCTGAGCTTCGCCTCGATCCTCTGGGCGAAGGTGCCGGGCGACGCCTGGGAAGGGGCGAACCGGACGCTGCTGTACCTGCTCGTGTTCGCGCTGTTCGCGCTCTGGCCCCAGCGGGGGCGCAGTGCGATGCTGTTGCTGGGGACGTGGGTGCTGGCGCTGATCGCCCTGGCGGCGTTTGTCGCGCTGCACGTGGACGCGGCCGGTGCGGGGAGCCTCCAGTTGCTGATCCCAGGAGGACGCTTGGTCTATCCATCTGGCTACGTCAACGCGAACTCGGCGATGTGGTTGATGGGGTTCTGGCCGGCGCTGCTACTGGCACGCAGCGAGCGTCTGCCGTGGGGACTCCGAGGCGTGCTGGCCGGCGGCGCGGTTCTGCTGGCGGAGGTCGCGCTGCTCAGTCAGAGTCGCGGCTCGCTGTTTGCGACCGCGGCGATGTTGGTGCTCGTGTTCGCGCTGTTGCCGGGCCGCGTGCGCACGTTCGCGGTGCTCGTGCCGGTCGCGGCGGGCATCGGCGCGGCGGCGCCGGCCGTCCTTCACGTCGGCGACCACTTGCAGCAGAACGGCCTCGTCCAGCCCGCGGCGCTCCACAGCGCGACCGTCGCGATCTTCGCCGCTGCACTGGTGGTCGGGCTGGTCGTGGCCGCGGGCGCGGCGATCGAGCAGCGGGGATCCTTCTCCGCGAGCACCGCGAAACGAATCCACCGGAGCGTCGCCGCCGTGGCGATCGTGGCCCTCGTGGCGATCGTCGTCGGCGGCCTGGCGGTTGCCGGGAACCCGGTGAAGCGGATCGAACACGGCTGGCACACGTTCAAGGTCGGCTACAGCGCCGACAGCACCGGCGGCAGCAGGCTGGTGAGCGGACTGGGGAGCGCTCGCTACGACTTCTACCGCGTGGCGCTGGACGAATTCGCGGCACATCCGCTCGCGGGGATCGGCGCGGACAACTTCCAGCAGCAATACCTCGCGCACCGCCGCAGCGAAGAGACGCCTCACTATCCCCACAGCGTGGAGATGCGCACGCTCGCGGAGACGGGGCTGATCGGCTCCCTGCTCGCGCTCGTGGGCCTCGGCGCGGCGCTGGTGGCGGCCGCGCGCGGCCTGCGCGGAGCGGCCGACCCGCTCGGACGCGCCGTGGTCGCGGCGGCGCTGGGTGGGTTCACCTACTGGGCGGTGCACGGCTCGGTCGACTGGTTCTGGGAGTTCGCCGGGCTGGGGGCGTCGGCGTTCGCGCTGCTTGGGTTGGCGTGCGCGCTCGCGCCGCGAACGCCTGTCACGGCAGATCTGCCCACTTTTGCGATCGACCGAGCTAACGAGGCGTCCTCCGCCCCCAACGGGTGGCGATCTGCGACGGGCCTGCGCCGGCTGACGATCGGAGTGGGCGCTTGCGTGGCGGTGCTCGCTGCGCTGTCGCTGACGGCCCCCTGGTTGAGCGAGCTGGAGGTCGAGAGCGCGGCGCGCGTCTGGCCGCGCGCTCCCCAGACCGCGTACGCCCGCCTGAATGACGCGGCCAAGCTGAACCCGCTGAGCGACGAACCGTACCTCGTGGCCGGCAGCATCGCGCTGCGTTTCGGCGACCTCCCACGCGCGGACCACGAGTTCGCGCTGGCGCTCGAACGCTCCCCCGGCGACGCCTACGCGACGCTCGAGCGTGGGGCAATCGCTTCGACCGAGGACAACCGTCGCGGGGCACTTGTCCTGCTCGAGCGTGCGGCGCGGCTGAACCCTCGAGACCCGCTGACCCAGCAGGCCCTGCGGCTAGCGCGGGAAGGTAAGCACGTGGATGTCGCGAAACTGAATCGCTCAATCCTCGACAACGCTCAGCAACTCGGATGAAACCTGCGTGTTTAGGGTCTTTACGGCTCGACATCGTCCCCTGTGTTCGCTAGCTTGTGGGGGTAGTTAGTCGAGCGGTTTGCTCGGCTGCTGCATCCGAAGGTCTGATTCATCGGGGAGGTGGGCGAAGGCGGTAGGGAGCACGGAGCGACGGTGACGTCGCTGGAACGGAAAGCAGGAAGCCCAAGGTTGGGATGCAGCGCATGACAAGCCATCGCACGATCTCTCTGAAAACGGCCCTCCTCGTGGCCTTGCTGACCTTTGCCGTGCCGACCCCGGCACTTGCCAGTCCCTTGCTCGGCGGCTATGGCGGACCGGGCGAGGGCAACCAGGCGATTCTGGGCTCGGCGCTGATCGGAGGAGGCGCAGGTGGAGGAGGCGGGAGCTCCTCGTCGGGCGTTTCCTCGGGGTCGAATGGGACCTCTGGGACGACTGGTTCTTCGCCGAGCGGCGCGGCGGGCGGTGGCACTTCCGGCGGCGCCGGCGAAGCGGCGGTTTCCACTCCTCCGAGAGGGCACGGGGCGAGCTCGGGCGAAGGCGGACGGGTCGCGGGTCGGGGGGGCGCCTCACGAGCCGCGCACCAAAAGGCATCCGGCACTGCTCCCCGCACGTATCCCGCATCGTCTCGATATGAAGACGCCTCACAAACGACCTCTGTCGGATCGCAAGCGCTCGGCCTGTCCCTCGCCGACCTCGCGTACGTGCTGCTGGCACTCGGAGCGCTGGTCGCGACCGCTGTCCTCACGAGGCGGCTTGCCCGAGCACCGAACGTGAGGGAGGGCCTGTGATGGCTGCGGTCGATAGGGCCGGCCGAAAGGCTGGCTGCGGCTCAGGTCGGACCGTCCGCTGTGGAGAAGGCGCATGGGTTGACCGGGAAGCCCGTGATGGCTCAAGCAATAGGACGTAGAACCCGAGTAACTGAGTAAGGAATAGAGCAAGAACCCGAGTAGTAGCGAAGCGAGGGATGAGGAGTCCCTCTGGCCATGGATACCCCCCGCATCTCCCAACAGACGTCGACTACGCTGCCGCTGAGCGGCCAGCTCGCCGGCGCGCGCGACGCGCCGGGCCCGAAGGCGCTGCGAGGGGGGATCTTCGGCGGTCCGCTGCAATGGTTGCTCGAGGGGACCGGCTGGAACGTCTTGCGCCCGACGGTCGACTTCGTGCTGCTGTGCGTGGCCGTGATCGTCGCGCTCGACGGCATCGGCGGAGCGCTGCACGCATCTGCGACTCAGGCGCCGCTGCTGCTGATGCCCCCGATGGTGATGGGCCTGCTCTATCTGCGTGGCCTGTACCGCACGCGTCTACGTGCGCTGGTGCTCGACGGTGTCGCCCCGGTCGTGAGCGCTGTGTCGGTCGCCGCGATGGCGGTCGCGATGCTCGGCCTGCTCCTCAACGGGCACGTCCCGAATCAGACCGACTGGGTGCGGGCGTGGCTGTTCGCGCTGCTCGCGGTTGGCGCCGGACGCATCGTGCTCTCGCTCACGCAGCGCTGGGCGCGCGCGAAGCGCTGGGTCGGCAAGCCGGTGCTGATCATGGGCGCCGGTGTCGTCGGCTCGCAGGTGGCGCGACGGCTCGAGAACCATCCCGAGTACGGGCTCGCGCCGGTCGGCTTCCTCGATGACGATCCGCGCTCGATCGCCGAGGTCGGCGGTCGCGAGATGCCCGTGCTGGGCACGATCGAGGACCTCGACGACACCGTCGCGCAGACGGGCGTGAGGAATCTGATCGTCGCGTTCTCCTCGGTCGCGGATGCGCGCGTGAGCCGCCTGATCCAGCGCTGCCAGGAGCTCGGCATCGAGGTCTCGGTCGTGCCGCGGATGTTCGACACGATCAACAACCGCGTCGGCTACGACACGGTCGGTGGTCTGCCGCTGATGTCGTTTACGACGGTCAACCCACGGGGTATGCAGTTCGCGGTCAAGCATGCCTTCGACCGCGTCTTCGCGCTCGTGCTGCTGGTGGTGCTGTCCCCGGTGTTTCTGTGTACGGCGCTCGCGGTGCTCGTGAGCTCGCCTGGACCCGTGCTGTTCCGCCAGCGGAGGATCGGTCGCGACGGGAAGGTGTTCGACCTCTACAAGTTCCGCTCGATGCATATCGACCCCGTGCAGGCCACGCTCGACGGCGGGGACGCCGCCGAACTGCTCGAGTCTCTGCTCGGCGGAGACACCGCCCCCGGGGGCGTCGAGGGATCCGATCGCCGTACCCCGATCGGACGCTTTCTGCGCCGCACCTCGCTCGACGAGCTGCCCCAGCTGTTCAACGTCCTGCGCGGCGAGATGAGCCTGATCGGCCCCCGCCCCGAGCGCCCCGAGTTCGTCGAGCTGTTCAACCAGGACATCGTCCGCTACGACGACCGCCATCGCGTCAAGTCGGGCATCACCGGCTGGGCCCAGGTCCACGGCCTGCGCGGGCAGACCTCGCTCGCCGAACGGGTCGAGTGGGACAACTACTACATCGCCCACTGGTCGCTCGGGCTCGACCTGAAGATCCTTGCGCTGACGTTCATCGCGGTCGCGCGCAAAGCGGAGTGATCTCGCTTCTCTGCCGGTCCACGGGGGATAGGACAGGTTAGAGAGAGCGGAGTGGCGAGAGCAAGCGCCTTCAAATGCTGCGCTGCGCAGCCTTGCCGAGCCCTGCCCAGTACTGATAAACACGCACCCGTAGACCGCTCGTCCCGAGCACCGATGGCAGCGCGATCGAATATCGGTTGAAGCGATTGAGCACGAACAGGGCGCGGTAGCGCAGGGCGCTGCCGTGGAAGACTTCGAGCTCCATGTAGTCGCCAACAGGTCCCGAGCCGCTCGCGAGCACCCGGCCGCCGCTTCGACGCAGGCTCAGGGTGACCGGGCTGACGGGGCCGAACGGAGAGACGAACGCGCGCGAGATCGCTCCGAATGCGGGCTTGTGGGTGCCGTTCGCGTTCAGGACTCCGAAGTTTTCCGCGGTCGATTCTTGCAGCTGATAGAGCGTCTCGGCGGCGATGTATGGCGTGCGGGCGAGCGAGCGGAACGTGTTGGTGATATTGAGCGCCTGAGTCTGCGGTGTCACGCAGGCCTGTTCTTGCTGGAGCCGGTAGCGCGGCCAGCAGCTGCTCCAGCCGAACTCGGTGAGCCACAGCGGCGTTGTGTCGCCGTTGGCGGTCTGCACTTCGCGTATCGAGCGTAGTGAGGCGAGGGTCAGGGTGTAGTAGTGGACGGCCAGCCCGTCGTAGTAGCCCTTGATGCCGGCGGCGTAGAGCGCCTTCAGAAAGGCCCCATTGGCGCCGACGAGCGAGCCGGCGAGCACTGGCACGTTCGGGTTTGCCTGCTTGATCGCGGTGTATGCAGCCCGTAGGACCGCCGCGTAGCGCTGGGGTTTTTCGGGGCCGGCGAAGTAGTCTTCGTTGGCTTGATCGGGCTCGTTCCAGACTTCGATCGCGGCGAGGTCGGTCCCATAGCGTTGTGCTAGGAAGGCGACAAAGGTGGCGTAGTCAGCCGGATTGCTCGGAGGCCACGAGTTCGCTTTACTCGAACGTCCTGGCACGCATTGCCCGAGGACTCCAGCCGGCGCCGATGATGCCCAGCACGGCGTGTTGTCCACAACCATGATCACTCGAATGCCGTCTGATGCCGCGTCGCTCACCAGGCGGTCGGCGAAGGTGAGAGCGCGAGGTTCGATCTGGCTCGGCCCGCGGGGCTCCAGCGCGGACCACGGAATCTCGGTGCGCACGAACTTGGCATGGAGCGCCGTTGCCTGCGCGATTGCCCGGTCGGCCTTGACCAGCGGTTCGGCGCCGACGCCGGTGATGTTGATCCCACCGAGTGGTGACACCGTGGACAGGTGCGCGCCGACGGTAGTCTCGGCGCTGCCTGCCGGAGCGAGCCACGCAAACGTCCCCAGCCCTAATGTCAGTGCGCTCAGTCCTAGCGCGAGCGCAACGGTGGACTCGCAGAGGCGCCTGATCATCTCTGTACGATAGTCGCACGCGAGGCGAGAGGCGGCACTGGGTATCTCGCTCGCTAGGCTGTCCCGCGCATGTCTCCCACCTGGATATGGATGCAGATAGCGATTGTGGTGTTCGTCCTGATCGGGATGATCATTGCGATTACGAAGCTGGCGTGAGCCGCCTCGAGGGTCATTGGGGGTGCAGCATCGTGGGTGGCAGCCACGCCGGGGTAACGCCGTCTACGCCCAGCCCTGCTCGCAGTCGCAGGTATGATCGCTGCCTCGCATAGTGCTTTGGCTTTTCGATCTATAGCAAGGAGGATCATGTTCAAGTCGATCGTGGTTGGGACGGACGGGTCGGATACTGCCACCCAGGCTGTGCGTCAAGCGGTGGATCTAGCGCGTGCGGTCGGGGCCAAGCTCGAGCTGGTGAGTGCTTATGAGCCTGTGCCGGCCCAGCGCCTGCAGGGGGAACGGCGCGACGCGCCTGAGGATCTGCAGTGGGCGATCAACCCCCGGGAGGATGTCGACGCGACGCTGGAGGCGGCCGCCGGGGTCGCCCGTGAGGCGGGGGTGAGCGTCAACGTCTACCCGCGCCAGGGCGATCCCGCCGATGCGATCCTCGATGTCGCCGAGGAGCAGGAGGCCGACCTGGTTGTCGTCGGTAACAAGGGGATGACCGGCGCCAAGCGCTTCCTGCTGGGGTCTGTGCCCAACAAGGTCTCGCATCACGCGCCGTGTTCTGTGCTGATCATCCGGACCACGTGACGGAGGGCCGCGCGGACTCACGCATCCGCGTCTTGACGCTCGCACGTAACGTCGGCACCTGTTACGGCGGCGCGGAGCGGATCGCTTTTGAGTTCGTCAAACGGCTCGATCCCGAGCGCTTTTCATTGCATCTCTGTCTCACGCACGCTCCCCCTGACGGCCGGCGGGCGGCTGAGGACACTGATATGGCTGAGCTCGAACGCGCCGGCGTGCAGATAATGAAACTTGAATGCCGATCGCTGGCGTCTAACCTCGCGTGGGCACGTCTGTATCGTCAGCTGGCCAACGGATCGATCGACATCCTGCACGCTCATATGCCGAGGGCGAGCGTCCCCGGCACGATCCTTGGTCGCCTGGCCCGGGTGCCGGTGATCGTCAACCACGAGCACGGCTGGGCGTTCAAAGGCAAGCCGGTGCGCCAGTTCCTCGATCGCAACGTAGTCGCGCGGGGTAGCGATGTGCTGCTGGCTGTGTCCGAGTGGGATCGCTTGCACATGATCGAGATAGAGCGCATCCCGTCAGAGCGCATCAGGGTCCTACCCAACGGAATACCACCAATTCCTGCTGTTGGACCCGATGTACGCGGCGAGCTAGGCGTGCCGGCGGAGGTCGGATTGATCGGTGCTGTCGGGCGACTCTATCCGGAGAAGGGCTACGACGAGCTGATCCGTGCGATCGCTGCGCTCAAGCGGAGCTATTCCAGTCTGATCTGTTGCGTGATCGTTGGACATGGCCCTGACGAGCCCAAGTTGAACGCGCTGATCGCTGAGTTGGGCCTCGTGAATGAGGTGAGGCTGATCGGACGGCGCCAGGACGTACCGGACGTGATCCGTTCGCTCGACGTGGCGGTGCTCTCGTCCCGTAACGAGGGCAGCCCGCTGGCCGTGATGGAGTACATGGCCGCGGGCGCGCCAATCGTGGCGACCGCTGTCGGCGGGGTGCCCGAATTGATCGAAGACGGGGTTCAGGGTCTGCTGGTGCCGGCACGTGATCCGGATGCCCTCGCGGAAGCGATCCGCCGTCTGCTGGAGGATCGGGTGCTTGCTGCTCGTCTGGGTGGAGCCGCGCGCGAGCGTCAGCGCGCCAACTACGACCTGGATGTGGTGGTTGAACAGTTAGAACGGCTGTACACAGAGCTCTATGCCGCGGCTCGTGTCTGAGATGACTCGTTAAATAGAAGGATAGTGCGTCTGACTACGGAGCGCCATGTGTAGTGATCCTCGGCGAAGCGACGGCCGATTACTCCGAGGGCGTCGGCCTTGATCGGATCAAGCAAGTCGAGAATCGCCGCGGCCATCGCCGGCGGATCGCCCGGCGTCGTCACGCCCGCACCGCTCTCCTTAATAGTGTCTCGCAGGCCGGGGGCATCCTTTGCCACAACCGCTCGGCCGACGGCGAAGTACTCTGCGAGCTTGGTGGGACTCACGCCGATGTGGCTTACGTACTCGCTGCGATGCGCTGCCAGTGTCACGGTCGCAGCACATAGGAAGTCCCTGATCTTCGCGCGATCGCGCACGGATCCCACTAGGAGTACGGAATTCTGGATTCCTAGCCTGCTGATCTCGCTTTCGACGTGTTTCCGTTCGACGCCATCGCCCACGAGGAGCAGACGCGCATCGGCGCACTCACGGGCGACGATCGCAAAGGCCTGCAGCATCACATCGAAGTCCACCCACGGCTGAAAGCGGCCCGAAAAGACCACATACTTACAGCGCTGCTGCAGTCCGCTGCGAGCGACCGCCTCCACGCGGGGAAGTGGCCGGAAAAAGTCGGTATCCACACCGTTGGGTAGCGCAACGATGTGCTCGCTAGGAATATGGAATTGGGTTATCAGCAGCCCCTTGATCTCGGCCGTTACCGCGACAACACCATGTGTGAGGCGGCCCATCAATATCGCTGCAAAGCGCTTTCCATAGTCGACTATCGGTGAAAGATCCGCCTGGTAGCTTGGCCCATAGGGCACATCGTCAACTTGGGTGACCACGCGATAGCCAAGCATGCGTCCAGCGAGCAAAACGGGTAGGTTGCTCCAACTGTGTCGCACATACAAGCGCATCGCGGTGCCACGCCGGCGTAAAAGGACCGATATGGAGCACAGGTTGATAGTTGCTATCCGTCGCAGCTTCTGCGTATCTGAGCCGTAGCCTCGGTGGTAAGACACTCCTTCGATGCTCGGATCGGGGCCGCGTGCGACCAGATCGACTTTCATGCCCTCTGCCACGAACCCTCGAGCCACTTCAACGGTGTGCGTACGTGTGGCGTCTGGAGCATTGAGATCTACGTCGCAGAGCATGACGAGGCCCCCCTGATCTGAGCGCATCATTTCGACGGTTGGCTTGCCATCTGACTCTGCGGCCAATTGGGTGTTGGATATTTCAGGAGAGCTCATCGGGCCCGAAGTCCCCGTATGCTCGCGGGCAGATGGGCTTTGCTATTTGGGCTGCCACCGATCCACCCCCGGGAGGTGATCATGCTGGTCTGGTTTGCTTCACGGCGCTGCCTGGCCAGGCGCATGCTCATGCCGATACCCAATCCCCCCCAAAGCCAGATCTCTTGATTGTCTTGGATGGCGCCCGAGAAGAACGCATTGATCAGGGCGGCCAGGAACAGAGCAATCAAGATTGCCGCATCCAGCTTTTGGTCACCGGGAACGATGCGCCACAAGGAAACGAGTCGTACGAATGTCGTCACCAAGAAGCCCAGTAGAACCACTAGACCGACGAATCCCAGCTCAGCGGCGACTTCGAGCAGAATGTTGTGAGGGTATGGTTCGGTATTCAGAGCGGAAAAGCCGCCAGTGCCAATCCCCAGCAGAGGGTGCTGGCCAAACAGCGTAAAAGCCTGTGACCACAGCTGCGCTCGACCGTTGGACGAAAGGCCGTTGGCGCCGCCGAGGATCGCCGACAGTGCTCGTCCGGCCGCCGAGCTTGGAACGATTGTCGGCACTATGATCGCTGCGGCCAGCAATCCTGCGGCCACCTGTGTCAGACGACGTCTTGCCTGTCCGCCGACCGCAGTCAACGCGATCAAAATGACGAGAGCGAATAGGAAGGCGAGCACTGGACCTCTCGAGCCGGCGGAAATCATCGCAACAACCAGCACAGGGGATGCCGCGACCGCCCATAGCCGCAGTTTTGCGCTGCGAGCCGTAAGGATTGTGTAGATCGCGATCAGCAGTCCGTCTGCGCTACTGCGTGCGAGGTAGATCGGATACTCCTGTGCTCCCAGTGAAAAGCGTTCGCCGACTACTGCGGTGGCGCTGCCACTGACGAGCTCGAACAGCAGCATCAGTGCTCCCCCCAAGCTCACAGCGAAAAACAGTAGTAGAAACAGGCGCAAGTCGCTCCTGCGCGAGCCGGCGAACAGCGCTCCCATGAAGAACACGAGATTGTCGGCGACGAACAGCTGAGTCTTCATGCTTCCGTATGCCTCGGCCGGGGACGTGCTCAGGCGCAGGATCATCAAACCGAGCAGCACTAGGGAAAGGGCAACCGGTGCGCTCATCAACGCTCTTCCCGGCAATCTGCGTTCACCCCGCATGAACGTGAAGATGACCGCAAGCCCTATCCAGGCTGCGAGAACAAATGTTACGCCCCCTTTGGGCAGTGGATCAGATCCCACGACAGCGGTGATGATCGTAGGTATTCCGGATAGCGCCAACGGGTACGCGACAGACCTCCATGCGAGCCAACCGGCAACGGCGGCGATCGCGATCACGATCGCGATCATGGGCTGTTTGAGCGCTGGCAGGAGGACGACCAAGCCTACGGCCCAGGCTCCCAGCAATAGAAGCTGTGGCCGTCGACCGATCAGGACAGGATTGCGGGGTCGTGCGCCGGCGGCTCTCTCACGGTCATCGCTGGATAGTAAGACTCCACCTCGCGTTGCTCGAACACGACCAGTCCAGCGATCGGGGTATGGCTCTGTCGCAGACTCGTGGCGATCGATGTCAGATCAGCGGGTCTGGTCAGTTGCGTCCGAACTACCACAACGACTGCGTCTGACAGGGAGGCGAGAATCAATCCGTCAGCCAGATCGGCAATGGGTGGGGAGTCGACCAGCACGATGTCAAAACGTTCGCGCAATTCGCCGGTGAGGGCACGCATCCGACCGCTCGAGAGAAGGCTCGGCGGGTTGACGGTTGAAGGCTGGGTAGGCAGCAGCGACAGTCCGGTATCGATCGATACGATCGCGTCATCGAGCTCAATCGTTCCTTGGAGCAGCCCGGTCATGCCTGGATCGCGGCCATGCCCGAGCCGTCGTGAGAGCGCGCCGGCTCGCATGTCGCCATCTACGATCAGTACCTTGCGACCGCCGCGCGCCGCAACGTTGGCCAGGCCTTCCACCGCGGAAGTCTTCCCGACTTGAGGATTAGGTCCGACAAATGTGACTAGCTGCAACGCTTGGTCGCGCATCGCAAAGAACAGGTTTGTATGCAGAACGTCATAGGCCTCCGCCAATGCAGAGTCGTTGGCTCGCAGGCGCGGACGCAGGGGTATCGAGGCAAGCACGGGCACATCCAGCAGCGCCGCTGCGTCATCGGCTGAGCGCAGTCCTGGGCGAAGCATCTCCCTCAACCAGGACAATCCCACACCGAGAAGCAATCCCAGCAGTAGCCCCGCCAGCAGGTTCAGCGAACGCTTCGGGCTCACTGGGCTCGAAGAGGCAGCCGGCGGCGCCGAGAGCGTCGCGCTCGTACCCTGTGCAAGGCTGTTGGCCAGCAGGCTTGCGTTCTGTTCGATCAGGGCTTGGCGCGAAGCGCTGAGCGAGCTGATCTGCTCGGACGTCGGCGAGACGCTAGCTGTAGGCGATGCCTGGAGCGTGGCAATCTGCGAGCTCAGATGGGCGATCGTCTGTTGAATCTGGGTCTGCTGCTGGGTGGCGCGCGCGGTCGCTTCGCTCTGCAGATTCGCCAGGAATGCGCTGACAACCTGCTGGCCGAGAGCCTGGGCGGACGCTGGAGAGGGCCCATTGGAATGCAGCTCCACGAGCGCGGTTTGTGGCAGGGCATCCGTGCTCAGGCGGGATTCGAGTTCGGAGGTGCTCAGACGGCCGCTGTCGACGTGGCCGCGAATCTTGTCCAGTAACCCGGAGGAGACGAGTAGCGTTGCGTAGTTTTGTGCGAGTCCCTGGTTGGCGGCCGTTGTGTCGGAGGTGGCTGCCTGATTAGGGACGTTCACCTGCAGTATCGCCGTCGCCTGGTAAACCTTGGCAGTACGGGCAGTATATACTAAGGCTAGCACCAGCATCGCCACCACGGAGGCTACGATCACATATCTGCCCCTCCAGAGAACTGGTGCGATCCTCTGTGTGTTCCTCGTGTCGTCGTCGCGTTCTTCCACGTGCCCCTGATGATGACAGACTGAGTGGCGGCGCAAATCGTCATAGCCGCCTCGGGCTACGAATTCGCCTCGGCGCTCGAGCTGCGACTCATGTCGCTCTCGGCGGTTTCGTGTGCAGTCGAGAGGGCAGTCGCCGGGCGAAGAGCCAGTAGACGGCGATGTCCGCCTTCGTTGGCGTGACCAGTTGCCGGATCGGAATGCCACTGATGCTCCGCAGGGCCATCAGCGAGGCTATGCCGTACATGGTGTAGGCGATTGTTGATGCGATCGCTGCCCCGATCACGCCAAACGCGGGGATCAGCGCGAGGTCGAGAACGATCGTGACGACCGCCGCCATGCCTGCTAGCTGCGAGGAGAGCCCCGGTCGGCCCCGTCCACTGAGGTCGCCCTGGATCACCCCGCCCATCCCTAAGAACCAGACTCCCGGCAACAGCACGAGCATCGGCACGATCGCCGAGCGATACTGGATACCGTACGCGAATAGGATCACCGCCGTGCCGAACACAACGTTGCCGAAAGTGGCGAGGCTGCCGACGATGCCATAGTGGCGAACCGAGTCGGCGCTGGTTGTCGCCTGTCGCTCGTCTCCCTCATATCGCGATACGAGCGGCATCACGCTGATCTGGAAGGCCCCACTGAGCTGCAGCAGCAGCTCAGCTATTGTCTGGGCGACGACGTAGTAGCCAACCTGCGAGAGCGGTCTGAAGAACTGCAGGATGACGATGTCCAGACGGGCCATCGCAATCTGAAAGACCGAGCCCACCTGTACTCGTGATCCGTAGTGCAGCATCCGACGCAGCAGTGACGGTTCGATCCGTGGCCGCTTCGAAGATAGGATCGGCTTCAGCGCGCCAATGATCATCACCAGCGATGCCGCTATGTACGCGTACATGCCGGCAGCTACACCCAGGCTGAAGATTCCCAGCAGCACGACAATCGCCAGCAGGTACGCGATCTTTGCGAGGACGGACAGCAAGTTGTAGCGCCCGAACAGCAGCATCCCCATCAACTGGCCGTGAGTCGTCCAGTCCAGGAACACGATTGGCACAAGCACGGCGGCGAGCACCCAGGTCGTCCCACCCTCGCCATGACCGAACGTGTCAGCCAGCCATAGATATCCGACCCAGGTTGCCGGGATGAGAACGATTGCGATCACCCCGGCTTGGAGCAGACTGTTGCCGAGCAACCCCTGTGGCGTGGCGTCGCTGCGCTTGGCGTAATAGATAGTCGCCCACGGAACGCCGATACCGACGAGTACCAGCGCAAGTGAGCTCACCGAGTACATGAGTGCTACCAGGCCTCGATCTGACGGCCCCAGCCAGCGCGCCAGGGCGATCGACGCCCCGAAGCCGATCACGCCGGTTGCGACAACCCCGAGCATGTTGAGTGCAACAAAGCGAGCGAGGAGATTCCCGGCTGGTCGTGCCAGCCTGCTACGCACGCGCGCCACAAGCACGTACATACGGTTGAGGTTAGCTCGCATTGGCGGACCGAGCTTCGCGCCGGTCTGCCAGCTTTCGGATTGCCAGGGTCGTGAACTGATGTGGCTCGTCGATTGCGACCCGTCGGGGAGAGATCCGATTGCCGATAGTCCAAAACTCCCCGGTGAACATCTGATAGCGCTCCTGCGCGATGCATTCGCCGGGGTGCTCATTGAGCCAACGAGCTATGTCCGTGTGGCTGTAGACACGACATGGAAAGCGGAAATTCTGTCCGTAACCGGCCTCCGGTAGTGCATAGACGTTTTCGACCGACTGCAGCTCGTTATAGGGAAAGCTCAGAACCAGCAGGCCTCCGGGTCGTACTAGTCGGAACATTCCGGCAATCGCAGCCCTGTCGTCGATCACGGCCATCATCACGTTCAAGCAGGTCAGCGCGTCAAACTTTCGCGGGAGCTTGGACTGTGTGATGTCATCGCGCCGCACGAGGAAATGCCGGTTGAAGGGCCGTCTCGCGCCCCAGTAGCTAGAGAACTCGTCGATAGCGGTGACGCGCCAGCCGCAGTCGGCCAAGAGCCTAGGCCAGGAGCTCAGCCCACTCCCGACGTCGAGCACGTCGTGCGCGGCAGCGTCCGCCAGTACCCGCAGAGCCAACGCATACTGGACGCTGCCCTCGTTGATCTCCACAGAGGCGAGATGACGCGCCTCAGAGCGGAGCGCCGGCCCTAAGTAAAGGCGCGCCCCGAGATCGTAAGCACTTTTCAATGAGGCCTTGAGGATACCCATAAATCCTGAACAACAGAATAGACGATGGCAAGTAGCTCTGCTCAAGCTCTTTTCTCGTCGAGCGAGGCGGTGTACAGCCCCCGCTCTCGCCGTGACACCAGCCTCGAGTTGTGCCACAGCAGCGTGAAGTCCCCATCAAACATGCGAGTGCGGGCACGGAGACGCTGGATTGTCTTGAGGGCCATATCGTCGGACGGAGGGCTTCTGTCGATCGCGGCCATCTCCATTACGATCAACGGCCGCTCCCGCAGCTGTAGGCGGCGACGAGCAAGGAGGTCAAAAGCCGGATACTCGCAGCAGATACCGCATCGGAATCCAGGGTTGCGGGAGAACCCGAGCGAAGAGTCATACGCCAGTCCTGCCTGCTCCCAGCCACGCCAAGTCGTCGGATTCTCCCAACGCAGGAAATGCTGACGTCCGCCCCAGACCGCTTGTTCGACGTCCATCCGTGCGCACGCACGGACAAGGCGCTCGCGCTCGCGCTCAATCGCTGCCGGATCACGGAACGTGTCATAGCTTGGATGCAAGCCCAACTCGTGGCCGCGTTGATGGATACGCTTGATCAGTCCTTCGACCCAGGGGTCGCTCAGGCTGTAGGTTCCGTCGAATCGAGGATCGGTGCGTCCCGCCATGAAGTAGAAGGCGCTGCATAGGCCTCGCTGTTCGCTGATATCCATGATCAAGTCGAACGTGTTGTAGGGATCGTGCGCTGGATCCTCACGCCGGCGTGAACGCATCGCACGGAGGCCCACGCTTGCGAGGTCGCGATCAGGTCCGCGCAGAATACGACCGATTGCGGCCTTCGCCATCTTGCCCGTAGAGATCGACGGGTACAGAGGCCAATCGACATCGTGGCTTACATGTTCCGCGAACGAGCGCTGCTTGCGCTGTAGGCGGGGCCACAGTCGGCTCAGGGTGCTCCACAGGATCTCGACGTACTCGTTGACCAGCGGACGCTCCAGAAAGCCTTCCATATGTGCCAGTGAGGCGCTTGCGGGGAAGCGGCCGTGCTCATCGCGGATTGTCACGGCGATCTCCTCGTAGCGGCTCAGCTGGAAGAAGATGCTTCCGAATAGGTCTATGCCAAACGCCAACTCCCCCCTGCTCTCAGCGAAGAAGCCGCCGTTAGGGAGCCGCTTGGCGTACAGCACTGGCAACGTGTCGTCCACCAACCTAAGTCGGACCGATGTCTCATCGGGCTTCCAGCGCGCGAGCGGTCGAGCCGGCAGGCTGCGCTCGGTCAACCAATCGCGCTCAGGTGTCGCAAACAGGCTCTCGGCGAGAACCAATCGATGTCCATCGGCCAGTGCTGGGGCCGTGATCTCAATATCCGCTCGGCTCTCCGCTTGTCTGCTCCATTGCAAGCCGAGTAGCTCGCCCAGTACGAGCTCCAGCACGTATGCTCGCTCGGCTGGATAGGTGTCCGGATGTCTGACGAGCAGCATGACCCTAGTCCTAGCAAAGCTAGAGGCTGTCCACCGACATGATCGCGTCGGCGGGCAGCCCCTGGGGACGACTCGTGCTAACCGAGGATGTTTTCGAGCGTGGTGTAGATGCCGGTTGTGGGGTGGAGGTTCATGTAGACGCCGGTGGCGGGCTGGATTGTGTTGTGCTCGATCACGAAGTTCTCGCGTGTCGTGAGTCCTTCGTTGGAGGGTGAGATGTAGATGCCGGCTTCGGTGGTTCCGGTGATGGCGTTTTCAGTCCAGTGGCTGGTGCCGGCGGTGGGGTCGACTTGGAACCATGCGATCCCGATGGGTCCGTCGCTTATGTGGTTGTCGGTGAGGGTGCTGTTGCGGTAGCGGACGGAGATTCCATCGGAGGAGAAGTTGCTGATCGTGTTGTCGGTGACCGTGGCGTTGCTGACCTTGAGGTAGATGCCGTGCTTGCCGTAGGGAATTGACTGGTCGAGCCCGGTGTTGGTGATGGTGTTCCCGGATATCACGAAATTTTCGCCTTCCAGGAGCATTCCGGAGTTGCCGGTGTGGTTGATGGTGTTGTCATCGATCGTCCAATCGGCGTTGGCGCCGGTGGCGTTGATTGCCAGGCCGTCGTTGCCGATTGAGCACGACTCGACGGTGATGTCACTTCCGGTGCCTTGCAGGTTTCCTTCGGGGTTGATCGTGAGGTGCTCAAAGGCTAGGTAGTTGTGGCCTCTGAACCACACGCCTTTGGGGAGGGTCGCGTTGCCCGAACCGTAGGAACCGAAGATGATTGGTGATCCGGCCGCGCCGGAGGTATTCGGCATCAGGGTTTCGTCGGAGAACGTCGTTCCGCCCTGGAACAGGACGCCGTCACCGGGCGCCAACGATGCTGCATTGACTCGCTTGACCGTCCGCCAAGCCGAGCTGGGGCTCGTCCCGGAATTGGAGTCCGAGCCGGATGACGATACGTAGTATGTCGTGCCCGTGATCTTTAGGGCAGGAGCTTCAACGGCGGGGGCGGGCGCTTCGGTGGTTGTGGGAGGAGTGCTGGTTGGAGGCGTTTCGGAGGGGCTGGAGGGCGTTGACGGGCTGGTGGGGTTCGAGGGTGTTCCAGACGGGGGGGTAGGGGCTGGAGATGTTTCGGAGGGGCTCGTGGGTGTCGTGCTGGGCGGGGTCGGGGATGATGGAGGCGTCGATGTCGGAGGGGTGCCACTCGGATGCCCAGAGTGGTGATGGTGGAGGCGGCTGTCACTGGATGTCGGCTGGTGGGCCTTGGTGCGGCGACTGGCCGCCTTGCAGCTGTGGTGATCGGTTGTGCTGCACGCGGTCACGTGGTGAGTTCTGGGAAGCTGGTGTGTGGAGCTGGCGAGAGCGGTGGTCGGGGCCATGAGAGCGATGGCAGCGATCACGAAGGGCCGCGGATGATTGGCTAGGTGCAGGATTTTGTGCATAGCTCAGGTCTCGACGATCCTGGCTATGTTCTGGCCTCATCTGGCTCCTAACTGGACGGAAAGACCACGAGGATTTTCCGAAATGTTGAACCGGAAATCTACGTGGGGCTTGCGGTGGAAAGCCGAGGCGCGCCCTCGTCTGTCCGTCAACGATCCTCGGAATATAGGCCCGTATGCCACGTATCTAGTCTGAAAGACTGGCGGGCGGCGGGTTCAACGATCTGCGTTGACGTGAGCGATCGCAGGGGGCAGGACACCCGCACGCACTTCTCACGCGGCCGACGATGTGTCGGCGTCTACTACGAGTGTCCGTTAGTGGGGGTCAGCACGAACCCGCGCTGGACCCCATCGTAAAGACCCGTCCCAACGATTTCGCCAGAGTCATTGATGCCGCTGGCCGTGGTCAATGTCCACCCGGATTCCGCCGGCAGCAGACTGTTGAGATCAATCATCGCGCCTTTGCGGTAGATGAAGGCATGGCTGCCCGAAGAGCCGACGATGATCCCGTGATCGTTGATCGCATAGGCCTCGCTTTCTTCGCTTCCAGCGAGTGTTCCCAGGTCGATCATCGTGTGGTGCCTATATAGAAACGCATGCTCGCCGGCGCTTTCGGTGATTTCGGAGTACCCGACGATCTCGCCGCCGGCGTTGATCGCGGTCGCCAGGCTTGTCGTGCCTCCCAGCGTACCGAGATCGTGCATCTTGCCGGCGCGATAAAGGAACGCGTGCGAGGCCAAACCGTTGAAGCTCACGCCCACAACCTCGCCGCGATCATTGATGGCAAAGGCGCTGCCAACGCCCTGTTTAGGACTGGGGGGCGATTCGAATTCGAGGGCTGTGGTCGTGCCTTCGCTGTCGGTCAGCCAAGCGGAGCCTTCGTCCCCTTCGATCGGATTGAACCGACCAACGCCGCCCACGACTTCGTCCGCTGCGTCGATCCCGAAGGCCCTGGCCTCTTTGCCTGCATCCGGATTCGGTACGTCCCAGGTCGAGCCATCCGCCTTCCAGGCGACGGCATGTCTGTCGCCGGAGAGGCTCAACTGCGAACCGGCCACGTCTCCGATGCTGTTGATCGCATAGGCATTGCTGCAGCCATTGCAGCCACCGGGTGGGCGTTGCGGTTCACCTGGCGTCAGGTCCGTCATCTCGCCATCGCGATAGCGAAACGCGTGATACGCGAATTGTTCTTCCCGGATCAAGTAGCTCGTGTCGGCCGTTCCCGCAATTTCGCCTGCGTTGTTGATGGCTTCGGCTTCGCTTGTGGGGCCGCCAAGCGTTCCGAGGTCGGTGACGGTGTAGATTCTAGCGGATGCCGTGCCAGCGAGGACGAGCACGGTAACGCTCATGAGCAAGGCCACGAGTAGGCATTTATACCCGCGGACATCGTGAAGGCATCTCGGCATGATCGTAGGAGCGTCCATAATCGGCATTCAGAATAGATGATCGGTCCCCCAACCGTCACTGTCGCTACGCCTACGGCGGAGTGGAATGTTTCAGAAGGGCGATCAGGCGGCGAGGACCTCAGCGTAAACACTTATCAGGCCGTCGATCATTGCGGTCCGCGTGAACTTACTTTCGACCCGCCGCTTCGCGGCATCTCCCATGTGCGCTCTGCGATTAGCGTCGTCCAGCAGGTCTATCAGCGCTCGTGCGAGGGCGTCCTTGTCGGTAGCCGCCACCAGTAGTCCGCTCTCCTCATCGACGAGCGCCTCGCCGATACCGCCGACGTCGCTGGCCACGATCGGCAACCCGACGGCCATCGCCTCGAGGATCACGTAGGGGAACGACTCCGCCCAGGATGGGTGCACGAAGATCTCCGCCCCACGCAGGATGCTGAGCGGATCATCGCTCCCGCCGAGGAAATGCAGTGCGTGATCGACTCCGCAAGTCAGCGCTCTGGCACGCAGCGCGTCTAGATCGGGTCCCTCTCCGCCGATCGCGACCTGGACCGTTGGGTGGCGAGCGAGAACGGTGGGCAGCGCATCGATCAGGGTCTCCAGGCCCTTGCCCGGACGTAGCAACGTCAAGGCGCATACTACGAGTCCCATGCGAGCGAGCTCGACCATACGGGGATGCACGGGGCCGTTGCCGGCGGGCTCGATCCCATTGTGGACGACTCGGACGCGATCGCTTGGACCGATGGTTCGAGCTAGTCGGGCCTCCGCCTCGCAGACGCAGATCACGCGCGCGGCAAGGCGCGCGAGGATACGCTCGATCTCGCGGTAGGTCGAGCGTTCTATCTCGCGCGAAAAGTACCCGGCGAACGCGTAGCCGTGGGGCGTATAGACCACCGGAGTGCGTGGATGGATGAGCCGTCCCAGACGGGTCACGGCGCCTGCCTTTGAGCTGTGGGCGTGAACCACGTCGGGACGCACCCTCCGGACGACACTCGCGAATCTGGCGAGCGTCGCAAGATCCGCCCGCGGGGCAATCGCGCGCTGCAGGTCGAGCGGCACGTGGTGATAGGAGCTGTACAGGCCCTTCGGCACGGCGGGTCCGCAAAGTACGACCTCACTGCCACGCTCGGTCAACCCGATCGCGAGATCGGTCACGTGTCGTCCGACGCCGCCGTCGGTGGGCTGATAGACGAGCAATACCCGGGTCACGTCTGAGCGGAGACTACGCCGCGGAGGATCTGGCCGATGCGCGCAGCCGCTTACTTCCCTGTCTGAGGGCACGTATTGGCGCGGTCCGCAGCAACGGCTCGTAGCGGTCGGTCAGCTTGAGCAGCACCACTGGCATCGGATCGATTGCGCCGATCATGGCTCGCGTCATCTCGTACGGCTCCCAGATCCCCGATCCGGTGGTCACAGCCGCCAGCAGCCCCGTGTCTTTGACCGCCGCCAGCGCCTCGGGGCCGTACTTGCCGAATGGATACGCGAACGTCTGCACCTCGACGCTGGCGATCCGTTCGAGCGCATCGCGACTGTCCTCGATCTCGTGCCGGCATGCTTCGTAATCCAATTTCGAGAGATCGGGGTGGCTCATCGTATGGGCCCCGAGCTCCCAGCCTGCGGCGGCCAGCTCGCGAAGCTCGTTCTCGTTCATGATCGAGCCGTCGCCCCCCGGCCCGATCCAAGGGTTCCTCCCGTCGATGAATCCGATCGTCACGTAGACGGTGGCCGGTATCCCGTATTCGTCGAGGATCGGCAGCGCGATCGTGTGGTTGTTGCGCATGCCATCGTCGAACGTGACGACGGCCAACCCCGGTTCCGGCGTGGAGCCGTCCGCGCGCCGGGCGAGCTCTGCCATCGTGACGAAGCGAAAGCCCGCGGCCAGCAGTAGCTCCAGCTGCGTCCGGAAACGCGCGGGCGAGAGCTGGAGCAGGCTGAGATCGTCGCGAAGTCGCGACTCGGCGACGCCGTGGTAGCCGAGGACGACCGATCGCTGTCGGCAGACGCGCCGAAGCGCCTCGATCCACAGTCGGTGATCCGGGCGCATAGGCCGGCGTTTGCGGGTCGTTCTCATGCCCCGGAGAGCGATGACAACTCGTGCTCCAGCGCCCGATTGAGTTGATCGAGGGCGCGCTGTTGCGAATACAGGGGCCGCAGTGTGTGATCCCGTCCGGGTATCAGATCGACCTCTATGTTCGGCCACCGATCGCTCTGCGCCAGCCGTCCTTGATGCATGAGCTCTTCGTGGAACGGCTCTCGTTCCGAGAAGATGAAGATCAGATGCTTTTCCGCGTCGCGTAGCCGGTCAAATGCCTCAGCGAGCTCGTCTCTTCCTGTGCTTCGCGTCTGCCGCCGCGCGGCCAGATAGCGCGCAAGCGATCGTGGTGCGCTTCGTATGACCGCGAGGATCCGCGCGAGGCGCACTTCTCCGCGTAGAATCATTCGCCAGGAGGATGGCAGCAGGCCTCGGCGCAGATAGCGAACGGTCTCGAGCGAGGCGTCCCAGAAGAGCGTTCGGGGGTTGACCATGAAGGCGGCGGACACCCGCTCATCGCGCAGGGCGCCATTGAAGGCCCAGAATGCTCCCGAGCAGAGCCCGCTGAGCACGAAGCGGCGCTGAGAGCAGCGAGCTTCCAGCAGATCGAGTGCCGCGCGGGCCTGCTCGAACAGCTCCGGTACGTACAGCTCCGCCACATCTGTAAATCGACCGGCGTCACCGTCGCTCTCGCCGAGGCCCTCCAGATCGAGTCGCAGCGTTGGTACCCCGCGCGACGCCCAGCGCCGCGCGATTTCAACCCACATGCGATTTGGTCCGACATGACGGATCGCTCCGGCGTTGAGCAGAACCGCACCAAGGTCCCGGGCCGGTACCTCCAAAGGCTCGGTCAGCACGCCGAACATCCGTCCGAACGGTTGCTCGATCGTCAGCGGCGTCTCCCTGATCGGAATGCCGTCTACGGTGAGCTCGGCCGTATCGCTGTCCTGGACAGGTTGTCGCGATGCCGCTGAGAGCGCGAGGCGATCTCGCCCCGGGGACGTGGCGGGACGGTCAGCCGTGTCCGACGAAACGTCGTCAAGCCACGCCTCGACTCGCGTGAACACCTCTCTGGGAGGACGCGCCTCCTGTGGCTCCGCCATCATTGCGCCAAAACCTTGACCGGGAGCAACCGTCACCGCCGCGCCCGCCTCCTCCAGATGTCGGCGCAGACGCTCATCGACGCTGATTCCGTCACGCTCGATTAGAAGCGCCCGGCGCACCCGACCGTCTGGAAAGGGCAGCGTCGCTACATCCAGCGCATCCAGATCTCGTGTCGTCTCCCCGCTGAGCACAAATCCGCCGGCCTCGGTGCTGCCCGGCGGCGGCGATGCTGCTCCTCCGGCGACGTCAGGCAGCCCGAATTTTGCCGCCTCCATGCGTCCGAACGTGCGCAGCTCGCGTACGAACGATCGCCCGCGTGAGGGCACCGCCCAAAGCACGAGGTCATCGATCGGAGCGCCCCCCGCAATCGCACCGCAGATTACCAAGCCACCGAGGCCGATGCCGATCGCCGCCGTCTCGGGACAGCCGGTCGCCTCATGCAACCAGCTTGCGGCCGCGCTCACCGCGCCGGTCCAGGCCACTAGTCGCCCCGGGTCCTGCGGCGATCCACCGCTGTCACCGGAGCTCGGCAGGTCGATGCGCAGCGTGGGGTGACCCGATGTCGCGAGCTCCATGGCCCAATCTCGCCGGCTGCGGTAAGAACAGACGTCGTCCCAGCCGAATGGTGGACAGATGAGGACCGCGATCTCGCTTCGAACGCCGTCCGGCGGCGTGTTCAGCAGGCTGAACACGGGATCGCCGCCGTCTGCCGTGAGATAGTGCGCCTGGATCGGGGGCTGGCTCATACGATCTGCTTTGAGGCTACCCACGTCATCCCCGGGATCGGCGCTGTCGCGTTGCCGCAGTCACCGTGACTCCAGCTCGACGCCGACGCGTCCGCGCAGGTTCAGGGCCGTCAGGCCTCCTTCGGTGAAGGTCGCATCGACCGTGCGAGGGGTCAGGTGTATGAATCGCTCCCCGCCGGGCTCCACCGAGAACGCGTCGTCGGTTGGGGTGAAGCCGGGGATGTGCACCCGTACACCGTAGGCGAGTCGGCCCGTGCTCACATGTAGACGCAACCTGCCATCGGGGAGATCGGTCGCGCTTGCCTGCAAGCCGAGCCGCGTGGCGGATTCCGCCGCGACCGGACGTCCCGCCGGGAAACGCATCGTCTGCGAGATCAAGGCCGTGTCATCCTGCCCGCCGGCTTCCAGGCTGATCACGATCAGATCCTGCTGTGGTGGCCCGAAGCGGTAAGCCCAGGAGGCGTCCACGAAATGCCCGAGCAGCGCCTCGATCTCCCACTTGCGCACGCTGTGTGGCGGCAGTTCGATGGTCTCCTGCGCCTCATCGACACGATGCTCGAGCTCGCGATACAACGCCACCCGCAGGCGACCGGCCAGTGCGGTCGGCCGGTCATTTGCCACGTGCGCGACCACGCCGCCGAGCCCCTCGTCGACGCTCCACACCGCGACCGGTGCCAGCGCACGACGCAGGTGGTGATAGGCGACCTTCGGCTCGCCGCGATGATCGATCACGCCCCAGCCGGCGCCTGGGGCGAGGTCGCGCAGCCACAACACCAGTCCGCCGCCGCAGGGCGAACCGGACCGGCGCCACTCGCCGAAGATCTCGGCTATGACCTCGCCGGTGACGGCACGCGAAAGCTCGAGGTAGCGCTCGTGGTCAACCCGTCGCAGCTCGCCCGGGTCGAGATCGAAAAGCAGCGCCAGGTAGTGGTCGCGCACGTCCTCGAAGTCCCAGCCCGTACCGGTGTCGCGAGGCACGCCCGCCTTCCAGCGGGGATCGTGGACGGCGAGGCCACCGGCCGCGCCCGGGAGCATCTCTTCGATTGCGCTCTCGTCCGGGACGTTGGAGAAGGCCAGACACTCCGCGGCAAAGCGCACCTCGGCGCGGCGAGCATCCTCCAGCGGCCGGCGGTAGCCCCCGACGCCGTAGTAGTTGGCCACGCCACGATCTGGCCGGAAGGGCAGCTCGCCTCCGCACGGCGCCGACGGGATGTATACCGCGTCCGCACCGCTCTCGTCGATGAGCATCGGTAGGAGCTCGCCGAACAGCTCGCCGCGCCCCAGCGCTGGGTCGAGTCCCAGCATCGCCACCTGCTGCTCGATCTCGCTGTTGCCGCACAGCACGGCCAGGCTTGGGCGACCGGCGAGATCGCCGAGCACCTGACGCGCCTCGCGCTCGACGGTGGCGCGGAAGCTCTCATCGGAGATCGGGTAGTCGAGGTTGGCGAACATGAAGTCCTGCCACACGAGGATGCCGAGCTCGTCGCACAGATCGTGAAATGTCGCGCTCTCGTAGACGCCGGTGCCGGGGAGGCGCAGCATGTTCATGCCGGCGTCGCGGACCTGCTCAAGGGCAACGCGCATCGCCGCAGGTGTGGGCGCCAGGCCGATGGCGTCGATCGGTGTCCACAACGCTCCACGCGCGAACGTGCGCACCCCGTTGATGTGTAGATCGAGGCCGTCCCGTTCGACATCGTGATCGGGACGCGGCCCGAACGCGAGCTCGCGAAAACCCACATGACCCGCGTTGATCGTGAGCGTCGCCGAGGCGCTCGTCACGATCATCCGTGCCTCATACAACGCCGGCTCACCATGCGTATGTGGCCACCACAGCGCCACGCTGGGCACCATCAGCTCGCCGTGGGCTTCTATGTCATCGTCTCGGCCTCTCGCCAGCTTCAGCGGTGCTCGGCTGTTGCCCGTGGATCCGCTCAGCTCGATCTCGGCCGCGGTGAGCGCGGCGCCGTCGAGTCCGTGCATGCGCGCATGCACCCGTAGCCGTCCGTCGGCGCCGACCAGGGACGGGCGCAGCGTCAGCTCGTCGATTGCAAGGGCTCGCCTACGTTCGAGTCGCACCTCCCGCCAGGGGCCGACCGCGGCGGGGTCCGGCGCAAAGCCGGGCGCGCGGCCGAGCAGCATCGTGCGAAAGAAGCGCAGGTTGCCCTCGACCAGACGCGTGCGCCAGCGGGCCCGTGGCTTACGTCGTTCGCGCAGCAAGGGAGCCAGCGCACGGCAGCGGATCGCCAGCTCGTTCCGCTCCCTCAGCTGCGCCGTGACATCGAGCGCGTGAGCCGCGAACATCGAGTCGCTCTCGAGCACCAATTCGCCGTTCAGGTAGATCTCGGCCACGGTCGCGATCCCGTCCAGGCACAGACGCACCTCCTCCCCGGCTGCGACCGGCTGCGCGTCGAAGCTCGTGCGCCACCACCAGTCCTCGGCGTCGAGGTTGAGATCGCACGGGTCGCCAGGGCGCCAGCGGCCGGCGTCGCGCAGGGCTCCCGCCGCCGTGCCGGGCACGCGCGCGGGCAGCCACGTGAGCCCATCGAGCGCGGTCGTATCGGTGTGGGTGTCGGGCTGGCAGGCCGCGGCCTGCCAGCCATCGCCGAGCACGATCTCGTCGTGACCATCCACGCGCACACGTGCGGGAGGCACGCTCTGCACCAGCTCAGGCAAGCGCACCGTCCAGGGCCGTGAACGCCTCATCCCACGCGGTCGCCAACTCTGCGATCGCCGGCTCCGGGTCGAACGCGCGCCGCCGCGCGAGCTTGAACGAGAGGACCTTGCATCCGTCGACGATCCGTTCCATCGCCGCCACGGCGGGCGCTCCCGGCTCGCCGAGCAGCCAATCTATGTGGGAGCCGCCGACCTCGAACGCCGAGCCGACCATGCGGACGGTCGCGAACGCATAGTCGTGATAGACGGCGTGATCGCCCTCGAGCAGGCGCGGCAGATCGTCCGTGAGCTGCGCTCCAAAACGCTCGAAAGGATTCGGCTGTGGCCGCCGCGCGAGGTTCTCGACAAGCAGCTCGCGTGCCGCACCGCGCAGTGCATCTCCCGTGAGCGAGGCCCCCGCGTCGAGTCGCACGAGCTCGGTGTAGGGCGGCAGCACGTCCTCCGAGAACGCTCGCCCGAGCCGGAAGATGCCGCGATAGTCCTCGCCCTCGAGCTCGTAGTAGCCGGACCCGTGGAAGTAGCGCAGGCGTTCGCCGGCGCGATCGATCGACTCGGCGACGACGGAGCTCTTGACGTGCTCGCGACGGTAGCTCGTCGCTGCCGTGTCGGGTAGGTACCAGGAGTCGAGCTCGACGATGATCGTGCGGTCGTGCACGATCTGCTCGGCGATCTGCTCGGGCAGCGGTCGATACGGCTGCATCTCGTGGATGTCGACGCCATACAGCTGCTCCAGGTGCTCCGGCAGCGGCTTGAAGAAGGTCCACTGGTCGCCCTCGAAGTCGACACGCAGCACGCATCCCATCATCGCGAGCGGCTCATCGCCGCGAGCGTGCAGGAACTCGATCAGGATGTCCGTGTAGCAGTTCGTTTCAGTATATGAGCGCTCCGGCCCGTGCAGAAGATGGGGCCGGTAGTCGGCCGGATCCAGGTCGAGCAGGCTGACGAAGCCGTCGCTCGCCGCGCTCATGCGATCCTCAGTTCCTCCCGCACCGCCGCCGGCCATGCCTCTACATCGAGGCCATGCGTGCGCAGCAGCGCGAGCGTGATTCGCTCGAGCCCGAAGCCGAGGCATGCCGTGTGCGCCGGCTCGCCGCCGTCCTCCATCTCGATCCCATACGTCGAAGAGAAGTGATCCTGGTGGTAGTTGAACGAGGCGACCGCTGTCGGCTCGGGTCCCGCGATCTGGACGAGCACCTCGAACTTCAGCGCCTGCGCGCGCTGGCTGCGCGCCAGCAGCCGCCCGCTGCGCCCGAAGAAGGGATCGTTCGCGACGTCGAAGCGTGCGTCGAGTCCGACGGCGCGCAGCAGCTGCACCGAGCGATCGCGCCAGTCCTCGCGCCAGGCGGCCACGGTCTCCGGCTCGCCGATGCGTACGATCTCGCGCTGGTGGAACATCTGCAGGCGCGCGGGATCGCCCGAGGGCTCGTGCCGGAACACGTAAGAGCCCCCCGCGTCGACCGTGATGCCGCCTGCTCGAAGCGGTCCCCGGGCTGCGACCGCCGGATAGACCGGGTAGCACGCCGCCGGCGTGAGCACCAGATCGGTCATGCCCTGGAACTCGCTCCAGTCCTCGTGCCGGCTCGCGCGCTCCTCCTGCACGGCAGCCTGCTCCTCGTCGCCGTTGAAGGCGAAGATCGTGCCCGCGAGGTGCGGAAACGTCTTCAGATAGCCGATCTTCTCGAGCTGGGCGCGAGGCATCAGCGGCGGAAACGCCATCCGCTCGGGCTCGTCGAGGACCGCGGTGCGTGTGACCAGGGCGTCAAAAGCGCCACGCACGCGCTCGAACTCCCCCGAGCGTCCATATACCCCGGGAACGCCGCTTTCGATCAGCAGGCCGTGTGCGAGCAGATCGGCGAGGAACGCGGTCTGCTCCGGCGCTCCGGGGCGGAGCTCGGCCATTGGATTAGACGTCCTTGGCGATCAGCAACAGGCTGGCGTTCGTCTGATGGATGCGCTCGTTGGCGACCATCAGGCAGGCGGACATCGTGTCGCGCAGATGCCGTCCGACGCTGAACGGCGTGTCGTTCTTGAAGCCGACGATCCCGCACACGCCGAGGGCGCCCTGGCAGACGCGCGGCGCCTGCTCGGAGGCGGCGATCTTGAGGTTGTTGAAGCGCAGGATGCTCGCCATCTCCGACAGTCGTGCGCGGTCGCCGGCGGATGCGTCGAGGAACTCGCGCAGACCGGAGGACACCTCCGCGCGCAGCAGCGAGAGCTCGCTCATCAGCTCCGACAGGCGGATCGCGGCCGGCAGCGGCTCGCCGGGCTTGCGCTTGGCGGCCGCGCGCACGAACGCGCGCGCCCGTTCGAAAGCGTCGGTGGAGATGCCGAGCCACAGATGCGACCAGAGGATGTGCGAGATCGGCACCATCGACTCGTTCATCACCCGCGCGAACTGGGTTGGCAGCACCTGCTCGAGCGGAAGCTCGGCGCGCACGACGTTGCCGGGGGAGCACGTCCCGCGCATGCCGAGCGGATCCCACGTGCCTGTCGGCTCGAGCGTGTGCTGGTCCCTGCTCGTCAGCACGCAGACCTGATCGCCGGGCTCGGCTTCGGGCGAGCGACGCAGGGTCGTGAGCAGGTCGTCGGCGTAGGCGCCGTAGCTGACGGTCGGCGCCTGCTTCTCGAAGCGGCCAAGGCCATCGCTGGCGGGTTCGACGCTTGCGATCGAGCGTCCCATGTCGCCACCGGTGCCGACCTCCGAGGTCACGGAGGCGATCAATCGCTGCTCGGCGACGAGCTTGCGCAGGTAGTCCTCAAACCACGGAGCGTCGTCGAGGTGGCGCACGATCGTGGCGACCTGGATCTGGTGCATCGCAAACACCATCGCGCTCGCGCCGCACCGCTGACCGAGCTCGAAGCAGGCGCCCGCGAGCGCCTCGAACGACACCCCTCCTCCGCCAAGCTCGGTGGGGACGAACGCCGACAGCGCCTGCTGCTCGCGCAGGGCTGTGATCGTCTCGACGGGAAAGCGCGCGTCGCGGTCAACCTCGCCCGCATTCGGCGCGGCGACCTCGTCGGCGATCGCGCGTGCGGCATCTAGGAATGCCTGGTCGCGGTCCACGGCGACGCTCACGCAGCGGCCTCCATGCGTAGCTCGCCGATCGCCGCGGCGATCGCGGTGATGCTCTCAAAGACGCTGCGCTTGAGCATGTGGTCGGGGAACTCGAGGTCGAAGTGATCCTCGAGTCCCAGCATGACGTTGACGCTGGCGTGCGAGCTCATGCCGGCCTGATAGAGGTCTGCCTGATCGGAGACGGTATCTACGTCGACAGGCAGGCGGCCGTGCTCCCGAATAATTTGGCGGATCTCATCGTTCATGTGAGCTCATCGGGTCTCGGCGTCGGTTTCTTGAGCGCAGGTCGCGGTCACGATCGCGGTTGCGAGGCCTCGCTCGTGCGCGATGCTTAGAGCAAGCTCGGTGACGCCGGCTTCGGCGGCGAGCGCTGCGGCGGGACCGCTGAGCGCCAGGTCGACCCATCCGGAGGGATGGCGCCGCACCTCGATGGCATTCCACGGGATGCCCTGCTCGTCGGGGCGTAGCACCTTCAGCGTGGCCTCCTTGGCGGCGAACCTGGCGGCGAGACGTTCGTAATCCAGGCTCTCGCCGGCGCTGCAGTCAGCTAGCTCGCGGGCGGTGTAGATACGGTTGAGGTAGTGCTCGGCGTGGGTGTCGATCGAGTCGCGCACGGAGTCAACGGAGGCCAAGTCGATTCCCACGCGTATGGACATTATGTGAATCCTCTCAGAAGCGCAGATGCGATGATGGGCTGACAAGCATGGTAGACACGAGGATCGAGACCGGGATCGCGCAGGACGATCAGGCGCATCTCAACGCGGAGTTCTGGGAGCGGGGCGACTACCTCGAGTTCTACGCGAACCGCAGCCTGCGGCCGGTGGAGGGTGTGCTGTTGGAACGCTTCGGTGAGGCCCTCGCCGGCTCCGTGCTCGAGCTCGGATGCGGGGCGGGGCGTCTGACTGGGCATCTGAGCGAGGTGGCGCGTGTGGTGCACGGCGTGGATATCTCGCCGGCGATGGTCGCCTACTGCCTCCAGGCATACCCCGGCGCGACGTTTACGGTGGGCGATCTGCGCGACCTGTCGGCATTTGAGAAAGGCTCCTACGACGCAGTGGTCGCGCCGTTCAACGTGCTCGACGTGCTCGACGATTCTGAGCGTGGCAGCGTGCTCGATGAGATCCGGCGCTTGCTCGTCGAGGGAGGTCTGTTGATCATGTCATCGCACAACAGGGATCATGAGCCTCGGATCGGCTCGCGGGTACGGTTGTTGATCGGCGCCCCGCGGCACCCTCTACAAAGCCTCCGTCGTCTGCCCGGGAGGTTGCGAAATCGCCGTCGGCTGGCTCCGCTGCAGAGGACCGAGGAGGGCTACGCGATCGTCAACGACGAGGCCCATGACTTCTCGGTGCTCCACTACTACATCGCTCGGGACGCGCAGGAGCGGCAGTTCGCCGAGCATGGTTTTGAGCTCTTGGAGTGTCTCGACCTCGATGGCCGCTCCGTGGCGGCCGGCGGCACCGCCGTGCACTGTCCAGAGTTGCATTATGTCGCGCGGGCTGCAGCGCGTGGCTAGGAGGCCCAGCTCCTAGCCTGGCCGCGCTGTCATTCCGGCGTGTATGTGGCGTAGAGCGAGGTCTGCTCACCATCCGTCGTGAGCGATCCACCGAAGGGATTGGATGGTCCCGAGGTATACGTGTTCGTGTTGTAGACGCGCGATTTTGAGACGTTGTCATAGCGGAAGCCCGCAACGTCGCTCGTGGCCCCGGTGATCACCCCGATCCAGTAGCTGCCGGCAGCGAGCTTCAGAGGCGTGTTGAACGTCAAGGCATACCACCCGGCGGCGTTGGTGCTGTGGAAGGTCAATTGGCTGGTCGTTCCCAGTAGTGCGCCGGGCGCGCCGGCGGAGTTGGCGTAGACGACCCCCTCCAGCGTTTGCTGACCAGACACGCCGCTCGGTTGCAGATAGATGCTGAGCTTGCTCACGCTGCCGCCGGCGCCGGGAAGCGTGTACAGGCCGACACGCTTGCGGTTGGCGGCATAGGCGTCCGAGGATGCGCCGATCGTGGTCTTGCCGAAGGTCGCGGTCGATGGCGCTTGCTGGACGACGGCCGTCTGCGTCGAGCTCGCGGGGGCCGAGGCGCCGGCCGAGTTCGAGGCGGTAACCGCGACGCGCAGCGTCTTGCCGACGTCGACCGAGCCGACCGTGTACGTCTGACCGGTGGAGCCGGAGATCGACGAGCAGCTCGCGCCGGTCGATTCGCAGCGCTGCCACTGGTAGGTGTACCCGCTCGGGCTTTCCGTCCACGAGCCGGCGCTCGCGCTCAGCGTCTCTCCCGTGCTCGCGACGCCCGAGACGGTTGGGGCTGCGGTATTGACGGGGGGCGAGGTTTTAGGTGGTGGGCCGGTCGTATAGGTGGCGTAGATCGACGCCTGCTCGGAGTCCTCCGTGACCGGTCCGAACGGATTGGTCGGACCGCTGGCGAAAGCGTTTGCGTTGTAGGCACGGCTGCCTGCGACGCTGTCGTACACGTAGCCCATGCCCTCGCTCGTCGCGCCGGTGATGAAGCCCAGCCAGTACTTACCCGGGCTCAGGGCGACGGGGGCGGAGAGCGGCAGTTCAAACCAGCCGGAGCCATTCGTGCTGCCTCGGTAGGTCACTTCGGCTCCGGTCGCCACGAGCGCGCCGGGCGATCCACCGGAGTCGGCGTAGATCACTGCCTTGAGCGCCTGCGGGCTGGGCGAGGCGATGCCGGGAATCGCATACACGCTGAGCTTGGTCACCGAACCGGCGACGGTCAGCGTCGCGGGGTCGACGACCTTGTAGTTGGCGAAGATGCCGCTGTCCGAACTGGCGCCCACGGTTGTCTTGCCGAACGTGCCGGTGGGGGGAGGAGCTTGGGATTGGCAGCCCGGCAGCGCCTTGCAGACGTCCAGGGTGCCCCCGGTGATGACCCGTCCCGACAGAGCCGGCTCGGGATCGACGTGTTCGAGGATGTCCGCCTTCAGTTCGCTCGCCGACAGCGATGGTTTGACCGACAGGATCAGCGCTGCGGCGCCGGCGACCTGCGGAGAGGCCATCGAGCCGCCGCTGAGGTAGCCGTACTTGCCTTCGCGCAGCGTCGAGTAGATGCTGACGCCGGGCGCGGCGAGGTTGACCGTGTGCGGTCCATAGTTCGCCCAGCTCGGCAGTTCGTCCTTGTCGTTGCTCGCGGTGACACAGATCTCGGTCGGGCGGTCATAGCTGCACGGATAGCGCTGCACGGCGACTTCGTCGTTGTTGTTGCCGGTGTTGCCGGCGGCGGTGACGAACAGGATGTTGTTGGCGCCCAGTACTTCGATCTCGTTTGAGAGCGCCTGCGAGGAGGCGGTTCCATAGAACGTCGCGGAGTCGTTGACGACGCGCACATTCACCCCTGCCTGCTTGGCCGCGACCAGCCACTGCAGGCCTTCGATCAGCGCACTCGTTTCGCCCCAGCTGGCGGTGCTCAGCCACTTGACCGGCAGGATCGAGGTCTGCCAGTTGACCCCCGCGACGCCGATGCCATTGTCGCCGACGGCGCCCATGATCCCCGCCACGTGCGTGCCGTGGCCGCCGAATGTCGTGTCTTCGTCCATCGGATTACAGGTGTGCGAGAGCACGTTGTAACCGTGGGTGCCGGCCGCGCAGCCGCCGATGCCGCCGGGATTCGACCAGATGTTCGCCGCCAGGTCAGGGTGTTCGTAGTCGACGCCGGTGTCGGTCTCACCGATCACGATCGAACGGCTTCCGGTGCTCACCTGCCATGCGGCAAGCGCGCCGTCATCGTCGCCAGGTGTTCCCGGCGCGGGGGATCCGAGGACCTCTTCGGATTCCTGAAAGGGGACGCTCTGGCCGGTGTTGTCGTCGGCCCACTGCAGCGAGAACGAGGGGTCATTGGGGGTCGCGCCCGCGAGCATCAGGTAGTCCGGCTCGGCGTAGGCGACGGCCGGATTGCGGCGCAGCCGTCCGATCGCGGCCTGCGTCTGCGCCGCTGGAACATGCAGCTCCAGCGGGGACAGGAATTCTTGACCGGTGAGGCTTCTACGACCGGCCGGCTTGATCGACGGTCCGAGATGCCTGGCTTCCTGCCCGCCGACTGCGCGCTCGATCGCGTATCGCTCACCGGTGGAGATGCCTTGACGGAAGCCCACGAGGACCACCCCGGGGCGGTACGGCGACGAGGTGGATGTCGGACCGGCGCCGAGGGCGATCGGGACGCATGCGATCAGCACAGCGGCGACCGTCAGCGCAAGCAGCGCCAGGAACCTGCTTGTCTGCCTCATGTACAACTGCCTCCGTGCGTGTCGATGTGGCGATTCATGCCAGGTGCCTCCCATGCGCCTGCACGATCCTATGTCAGTCCCAATGGTGCGCCCAACGCAGCTATGCAGTCTGACAGACTTGAAAGCACGAGGCGTCGGAGGACGAATGTATGAGCGCCGTAAAGGCCGCGGATGCGGTGGGCAAGTCTGCATCTACAATGCCCGCTGATGAGCGCTGGCCAATGGTAGAAGCAGGCGATCCACCCACGCCTTGCGAGAGCTACCTCGAGCGGATCGGTGTGCGACCGACGCCCCGGGCCACCTGTCCGTTCGACCCCGGCTATGACCCGGTCACGGTCGAGGCGCACCTGGGCCAGAGCGGCCACCTGATGCGGACGCTGAAGATCTCGATGGCCTGCTGGATGGTCGCCGATGAAGGAGCTACCCGGCACAAGATCAAGGCCGCCCGCGATCTGGGCATTCCCGCAGTCGCGGGCGGAGGGCCGTTCGAGGTCGCGGTCGCGCAGCGCGCGCTGGGCCCCTATCTCGAGTTGTGCGCCGATGTTGGCATCTCCCGGATCGAGTGCGGCGAAGGCTTCACCGACCCCACGCTCGCGCCGGATGAGATCGTGCGTCAGGCCGCGGTACATGGTCTCGAGGTCGAGTTCGAGCTGGGCGAGAAGCACACTGGGCGTTTCACCGACGAGCTGACCGACGAGCTGATCGCCACCGGGCATCGGTGGCTGCAGGCGGGCGCCGTCAGGCTCGTCGTGGAGGCGCGGGAGAGCGCGCAGGACGTCGGCCTGTTCTCGGCCCCCGGTCAGTTCGACGTCCGCCAGGCCGATCGCATCGCCGCGGCGTTCGGACTGGAGACTGTCCTGTTCGAGGCGCCCAACAAGGCCAGCCAGTTCGCGCTGATCGACCACTTCGGCCCCGAGGTGCAACTCGGCAACGTGCGCTTGGAGGAGGTTCTGCGCGTGGAGATCTACCGGCGCGGGCTGCACTCCGACGCGTTCGGCCACGCCAACCTGCGACCCGCGCCGCCCGCCGGCGAGTCCGCCTGAGCCGCGGCCGGCGCCGGCCTCCTCCCATGCCCAGCGTCGCGATCGACTGCTTTCATGAGCATCTTGCCCCGGTCTCTCCGGAGACGGCGATCGTCGCCGTGGACGTGATCAGGGCGACCACGACCGCCGTCACCGCTGTCACGCTTGGCTGGCGTGTGTATCCGGCCGGCTCGATCGAGGCCGCCGTCAGGCTTGCGGCGGATCTGGACAGGCCGCTGCTCGCCGGTGAGCTGGGGGGTGTGCAACCCTATGGGTTCGATCTGCAGAACAGCCCTGCTCAGATGCTGCTGCTGGAGCGCACCGAGCGACCGATCATCCTGCTCTCGACCTCGGGCACTCGTCTGATCGCCGAGGCCGTCCGTCACGGGGTCACCTACGTTTGCTGCCTGCGCAACGCCGCCGCGCAGGCGAGGTATCTGCTCGCCCAGGAGCGAGATGTGCTGATCCTCGGCGCCGACAGTCGCGGCGAGTTTCGCGAGGAGGACCAGCTGTGTGCTGCCCGCATCGCGCGCGATCTCGCTCAGGGCGGGTTCGGCATCGCGGGCGATCTCACCCACGCGGTCCTCGGACGCTACGCCGACGCATCCGACGATGTGATTCTGGGAGGGCGCAGCGCGCGATATCTACGCGACACCGGGCAAGATGAGGATCTGGAGTTCGTGCTCGGTCACGTTGACGACGTGGACGGCATCTTCGTAGTCGAGCGGGGTGAGGTCCGCCCTCTGGCCGGCATGTGATCGAGCGGGGCCGTCAGCGTCGCAGCTTCATCGCGCGGCGAGGTAGCCAGTCCGCGATCAGCCAACCCCAGAGAGCGATGAATGGCAGGGGATCGTCGGCGGCGAACCATGCGGCCTCGCGTACTCCCGCGAAGGAGCGCAGCCATGTGCCGAGATCGATATCCCCGCGACGGTAGTAGACGAGCGAGGAGGCGAGATCCTGGGGGTCGACGATCCAGCGACGGCCCTCTTGGAGGGCAGAGCTCGGCACCTCTTGGCCGGTGAGATCCCGATAGCAGGCCCGCAGCACATCGGTGCCGTCGTGGCCGACGAACAGCCTGAACGTGCCCCCGATGCGGGGGTTGACGTCGAGCAGCTTGTAGAGCCCGTCGCGCCGGTCGAAGCGATAGCCAATATCGAGGATGCCCCGATACCCGACGGCCTTCATCAGGCGCTCGGTCGCCTCTTGCACCGTCGGGTTCGCCAGGCACACACCGAGCGTCGTGACGCCGGTATAGGGAGGGGCCTGTCTGATCTTCTTGCCGGTGAATCCCAGCTTGCAGTCCGATCGGGCGTCGAAGTAGCCGTTGAACATCCACACGGTTTCCGGCGCTCCCGGGATGTATTCCTGCAGCATCACGTTGTGCAACCCGGGCGATGTCATCAGTCGATACGCCCGGATCAGCTCGTCGCGATCGGCGGCGATCACGACCCTGGGCGTTTCCGGTGGTGCGTCTCCTGCATTGATGCACTTGACGACGGTCGGAAGGCTCGTGTGTTCGGCGTACTCCAACAGATCCGCCTCGGATTCGGGGAAGAACGACGCGGGCGTGGGGATGTCGTGTCGCAGGCAGAGCTCGTACATCTCGCGCTTGCTCGACAGCGCTCTGGCCAGTCCATCCGGCTGGCGGGGAAACAGAAAATCTTGTTCGAGCGCATCTGCGTGCTCCTCCACAAAGACGCTGCCGGCATCGTCCACCGGCATCAGGATCGCTCGCCCAATTTTGCGGCCGAGCTCGTGCAGCTTGGTCAGCACCCGATCCTCGGTGGCATCGTGGGGCAGCGTATGCCAGCTGCGGCTGTACCGCGAGAGGGCTGCGGGTGCTCTGTGCTCCAGGCAGAGGCGGTGGACAGGAATCCCCATCCTGCCGGCGCTGCGGGCAATCCCGAGTGCGCCGTGGTGATAGGTGCCGCGGCTCAGGCCAAAGATCAGGATCGGTGTCGCGGTATCGTCTGCGCGACCGAGTCGATGGGCTGTGGACATGGCAGATTTGGAAAATGAGAACGACACGCGGCGCTCGCCGGTCTCTGGACGCGCGCGCCATCAGTCAGGCGCCGAGAGCGAGCACCGTGGCGCGCAGGGGGACGTCAACAGCTACTTCGACTCCGAAGCCGCATACTGGGACGCAGTCTATCGGGACGAGAACCTACAGGGACTGATCTACCGCCAGCGCCAGAGCGCCGTTCTGGACAGCGTTGATGCCTCAGGTTTGCGGCCCGGCGCCGCAGTGCTCGAGATCGGGTGCGGCGCCGGCCATCTGACCGTGGAGCTAGCCGGACGTGGGCTGCGCGTCGACGCGGTGGACGCCAGTGCTGCGATGGTCCATGCTACGGCCGAGCGGGTACGAGCAGCGGGGCTCGCGCAGGACGTGAGCGTGGGTGTCGCGGACGTGCATGCGTTGCCCTACGAGCCCGGTCACTACGACCTCGTCGTCGCGGTCGGCGTGATCCCGTGGCTGCATTCTCCCGGGGCGGCCGTGCGCGAGATGGCGCGCGTACTGCGCCCCGGAGGGTGGCTCGTGCTGACGGCAGACAATCGCCTGCGCCTGACGTCGTTCACGGATCCGCGTGCGATTCTCGCGCTCACGCCGCTCCGGCGGATCTACCACGCGCTGCGCAAGCGGGATGGTGCGGCGGTGTCCCGTCTGGACTCTCCACGCACCGTCGATCGTTATCTCTTGGGGGGTGGACTGCGACCGGTCGGACGCAGGACCGTCGGCTTCGGCCCGATCTCCCTGCTCGGGCGTCCGATCTTCAGCGATGCGCGAGGCGTGCGCATCGACCGGCGTCTGCAGGCGCTCGCGGATGGTGGGAGACCCGGCCTGCGATGGGCCGGGTGGCATTATGTTGTGCATGCGGAGAAGCTTGCCTAGGTCAGCTCGGATCGGATCGATCGCCGCGCTGGCCGGTGGCGCGGTGCTGGCGCTTAGCTCGTTTGGCGTGCTACCGAGCTACGGCGGCGATGCGCAGGCGCTCACACCCTCCGAAGCGCCCGCCGAGGCGACCGCGGGGTCTTCGACGGTCCATCACTACGAGTACGCGTTCCTGTCCGGGGAAATGTATGTGTGGGATATGGACAACGGCCAGGAACTCGTCCAGCACGTAACCGGGCTGCCCGATACTGACGGGGTGCGCGGTGTGATGGTAGATCCGGCCACGAACACGCTTTACATCAGTCACGGAGGTGATGGGCCCGGAACGGAAGACCCGGGGCACGAATTCGATGGTTCGCTGCTTGCCTACGACTTGGTTACCGAAAAGGTTCTGTGGAATGTGTCCTATCCATTTCCGATCGACAGCGGGGCGATCTCACCCGATGGCACAAAGATTTACATGCCGTCGGGAGAGAACGATACGAGTGGTATATGGAATGTCCTCAGCGCGAGCAACGGCGAACCGATCGGCTCGATCCAGACCGGCGCGCCGGGCGCACACAATACCATCGTGAGCCTCGATGGCAAGTACGTTTATCTTGGGAGTCGTGACAGAAACTATCTTGACGTGGCCAGCACCGCAACCGACAAAGTGGTGCGGGAAATCGGCCCGCTGGTACAAGGCGTTCGCCCGTTTACGGTCAATGGTACAAACACGTTGGCCTACACGACAGAGACCGAATTCCTCGGCTTCCAGGTGTCGAGCATCGTGACCGGCAAAGTGCTCTACACGGTCGAATTTCCTGGGCTGACGTCGCCGTACCCATTCGAATTCAGCGCGCCCAGTCACGGCATCACGCTAACGCCAAACGAGAAGCAGCTGTATGTGTTCGACGCGGTTCACGAAACCGTTCATGTGTTCGACGTGAGCGGTGTTCCGGCCGGTCAGCCCGTGCCCGTAGCGGAAATCAAGCTGTCTTCGATCGCCGGCGAACAGACACCATGCGACTACGACTGCCTCAAAAGCGGATGGCTTCAGGCGAGCCTCAACGGCCGCTTTGTATACGTCGGCGACTCCGGTGATGTGATCGACACCGAAACTCTAAAAGTCGTCAAGACGCTCCCGGCGCTTGCGCAGACACGTGAGATGCTCGAGATCGACTGGGCTGACGGCGCGCCGGTAGCTACCAGCACCCGCTACGGTCTCGGCTATGTGACCTCGTCCGGCGAACCTCCGAAGGAAGAACCGCCGAAGGAAGAACCGCCGAAGGAAGAACCCTCCAAAATAGAAGGGCCGGGCGAGCCGCCCAGTGAAGAACCTCATCACGAACCGGCGACCGAAGAACATCGCAACGAACAGCCAGGCACTCTCTCCGATGGTTTACCCGCCTCGTCGCTGTCCACTTCATCTTCGCCGGCGCTCACGCCTTCAGCGCCCGTCTCGTCAATAAGTAAGGAACCGAGTGCTGCCAGGGCAAAGATCGAGGAGCTCCGGATCGACCCCGCCGTGTTCAGGGTCGGTCGCCGTGGCGTCAGAATCAGCTACAGGGATTCGCTGCCGGCGCGGGCCACGGTGAAGGTTTTGCGTGTTGCGGCAGGCATCGAGCACGGGCATCTCTGCGTGAAGCGTTCCCGTGGCCTGGGAGAGAGCGGACGGCAGTGCATCCTCTATGTGCCGGTGGCGAGCTTTACGCACAACGACGAGGCGACAATGAATTCCCTCAGCTTCAACAGCGGCGGCATAGACGCGGCCCGGCTCTCACCGGGTATCTATCAACTACAGGTGACGCCGTGGTTCGGCGGGCGCTTCGGTGTACGGCGGGTAGTCGGCTTCCGGATCGTGGATTGAGCCAGGTGACGGGCTTCTCTGTTATGTACGGGTCGAGTTAGCCCTCCAGCGAGTGCTGTAACTTCTCCAGCACCTGAACCACGCGGAGACCGCTCCTACCATCTGAGCGCGGCGTCTGCCCTGTGCGAATGCACTCCACAAAATGTTCACACTCCAACCGTAGGGGCTCGACGTTGGCGATTCGTGGAGACCAGACATCCCCAGAGCGAGCGATGTACTCGCCCCATGAGCGGACATCCTCGTCGAATCCCTTGTCATAGACAGTTAGCTTGCCCTCGATCAACATGTCATCGAATGTGGCCATTCGACGTGAGCCAACGACGGTTAAGCGACGATCCTTGTGTGGGTCGAGCCACGACAGGTGGAGGTGTGCGACCATGCCTGAAGGGAATCGCAGATAGCAGAAGACCACATCCTCCACGCCGCTACGTACGTAGGAACGGCCATGGGCGACGCATTCCTCCGGCTCTTCGTCAACCAGGTGCAACACGACCGACACGTCATGCGCCCCGAGGCTCCACAGCGCATTCTCGTCCGCCCTGAGCTTTCCCAGGTTTAGGCGATTGCCGTAGAGGTAATACAGATCGCCCAACTCGCCGCTGTCGACGAGCTCCTTGAGTCGTCTGACTCCGGGGTGGTACTCGAGCAGATGGCCGACCATGAGCGTCTTTCCGGCCTGCTCCGCGGCGATGACCGCCCTTTCGGCGTCTGCCGCTGTCACCGCGAGCGGCTTCTCCACGAAGCAGTGCTTGCCAGCGCGCAGCACCTGCTCGGCAAGGTCGGCGTGGCTGGGGACGGGCGTTGCAAGCACCACTGCGTCTAGCTCTGAATCTGCCAGCAGCTCGTCTATGTCGCCGGTTTGACGAGCGTTGGGAAAGGCGTCCGCCAACCGCTCTCGCGTCGTCTGGGAGGCGTCGCATAGCCAAACCAGCTCACAGTCGGGGATGGTTGCGAAATTTCTCGCCAGGTTTGGACCCCAGTATCCGAGTCCGGCCACTCCGACTCTCACGACGCCCTCTGCGGGAGGAGTCATATCAAAGCTCCTGCCTGATCGCGGCTGATACCTGTTCTGCCTGCCCGAGACTGAGCACGGGGCTCATGGGGATTGCCAGGTGGTTGCTGGCTGCCTGCTCGGTTGCGGGCAGCTCGATGCCGGCGCCCCAAGCCGTCATAGCGGCTTGACGATGAATTGGCGTGCGGTAGTAGGCCTTGTAACCTATGCCTGCGTGCGCGAGCGCCGCTTCCACCTTGCCAACCTCGGGGTGGCTCACAACGTACAGGTGCCATGCGGGAGCGGCTCCGTCGGTGGCTTGCGGGAGCCCTACGGCCTCGCGCAGTCCGACATTCTCGTAGTGCTGCCCCGCTTTGCGCCTACCGTCGGCCCAGGTGTCCAGGTGCGGCAACTGCACACGCAATACAGCCGCTTGAAGCTCGTCGAGGCGGCTGTTGTAGCCGACGTGCTCATAGGTGACCTTGTCATGTGAGCCGTGGAAGCGCAGCATGCGCGCTCGCTCGGCAACCTCGTGATCGTTGGTCGTGATCGCGCCACCGTCACCGAAGCAGCCCAGGTTCTTTGAGGGAAAGAACGAAAAGGTGGCTGCATCGCCCAGGGCTCCGGGTCGTCCGGCCTCCGACGTGGAGCCTGCCGCCTGAGCCGCGTCCTCGAGCACCGGTACTCCCAGCGCCTGAATCTCTCCGATCGGGGCCACGTTACCGAACAGGTGTACGGCGAGCACAGCCTTGGTGCGTGATGTGAGCACGGGACGGACGGTGTCTGCCGTTATGCAGTAGGTGTCAGGATCGATATCGCAGAAAACTGGTGTTGCCCCAGTCGGAGGGATCGCCTCGGCGGAGGCATAGAAACTGAAGGAGGGCACCACAACCTCATCGCCGGGACCGACTCCCAACGCTCGCAGGGCGATCGTGATCGCGTCTGTACCGTTGGCTACTCCCACGGCGTGCTGACAGCCACAATAGGTGGCGAACTCGCGCTCAAACGTCTGTACTTCAGGCCCCAGGATATAGCGTTCGGAATCCACCACTCGCTCGAGTGCCGCCAGCAACTCTCCATGCAGCCCCTCGAGTGGCGTCGACGTGTCAAAGAGGGGAACGGTCATAGGGATATCCTGAAATAGATAGCTTTAAGCAGAGTTTTTCTCGACGTTGGCAGGAAAAGGGTTCGGCAAACACACCGTGTACAAGCGTCGATGCTGCGGCTAACGGAAGATACTACCTTGCCCGTCCGCGTTGTGGGTCGAGCCGCTTTGCCTTGCGCTTTTCGCTGGGCTCGCTGAGCCGCGCCTCGTGAAGGAAGAAGACGACCTGGCTACCACTGGGCATCGCCTCATTGGCCAGTACCCAGGCCGACAACGCGTGAAAACGGCGCAGCAGCTTCGAGCCGGTGGCGTTGAGCTTGACATGGATCGTGGCGGTGCTGCCGGCGCCGAGCGAGAACGTCGCTTGGCCGATCCTGACGGGCGCCTTGGTGTGCTTGCTCGCGCTGACGGCGACAATCTTCTTGCCCCGAAGGATCTCGTTGGAGGTGACGAAGATCGACCCGGAGCAGCGCTGGCCGTCGGCGCTCGAGCAGCTGAGCCGCAACGCTATGCCGGCGGAGCTGAGCTCGAGGCTTACGAAGTGGGTCAGCCCGGGGGCTTGCTCCTGGGCGGCAGGCCCTGGCGCTGGGCTCTGTCTTTGAACCGGGGCTGGGCAGGACGGTGCGGTAGATTGGAACTCCGCCGCCCCCATATCGACTATGGCCGGAAAGTTGCCGGTGCATCCGGTATGGTCGGCGAGAATCCTTATCGTTCCGAATGAGTCTGTGGTCAGACCGCCGGGCACGAGCGCGTTTGATCCGGCGTCGATCGTCGGGCTGGAACTGGTCTCGTGGACGTCGAAGGAGATCGGTTCGCCATTGTCGGCCAGGAGCGGATCGGCGCAGATGTTGCCGGCGCCGGGGAGCGGTTCGCTCGATCTGGCGGAGGCGCAAACGTCGCTGAAGCTGGCCTTCATCGACCCTTCTTCGGATTCGCCGAAGCCCGCGATTTCGTTGGCCCCGGATCCTTCAGCTACGATCGAGTTGGCGAGCACGAGCTGGTCGCCGGACTCCCCTTCGATCTCCGCGCCGTTGTATGCCGTGTTCAGGGTGACGGTCGAGTCGAGCACGTTGAGGTGGCTACAGCCGACGTATATGCCACCGCCACCTATATCGGCGGGTGTGCCGGGGCCGATCGAGTCGCCCTCGATGATCGCGTCTTCGAGCGTGCTTTCAGGGTGGGCCGCCGGGTCGCATTCGTATTCCGGGGTTCAGACGCCGAGGCCACCCCAGCTCCACGCGTTGGCGTGACTGCCCGCGCCAGGGGCCGTGCCGGGGACCGAATCGCGCGAGAAGCGATCGTCGACGCTCCGGAGGCTCGCGTATTCCAGCCACTCGCCGCCACCACCGTAGTCGGCTTCGGCGGGCGCCGACGCGACGAGCTTGTCGGAATCGAACACATTGCCGCGCTGACTCACAGGTACGGGCTGCGTTTTAGAACCGACGAACTGCAACCCGCCGCCGCTCACCACCCCTTTGACGGGGGTGCCGGCAGCTTCGAGCACGTTGCCTTCGAAGCTGTTGCCTTCGAGCACGGTACGCGACTGCGGACACTCGTCCTGGATCCAGGCGCCCGCACCCCCTCCCGCACCACTTCCGAGGACAAGCCTGTTGTTCAGGAACGTCGAGCCGGTGAGCGTGATCGCTGTGGTGCCGGCGGCGGAGGGGCAGCTGGACGGCGTTGTGCCCACGGAGATAAACGCGGCATGCGCGGTTTCGCCGTGCTCTTCGTTGTCGAGAAAGCTGTCGTCGCTCAGCGTGACGCGCGAGGCGCGGATCGACAGGGCGCTCGCGTCTTGCAGATTCGCGTGCTCGAAGGTGAGGTGGTTGATGGTCACAGCGCCGGCTTCTTCAGAGCCGATCGTCCCGAGCAGCGGGTTGACGGCGCCGGCGCCATCGAAGCCGGAGGTCGTGTCCGGGGCGCCTTCGAGCGTGAACGTCGCGCCCGCCGGGAGCGTGTAGGAGCCGGTGCACATGCCGTCCAGTACGACCGTCGCGCCGCTCCCCGCGGTATCAAGCGCGGCCTGCAAACCAGAGCAGTCCGTCTGGGGAGCGCTGGCCAACGCGACGCCGATACATGCGCCGAGCATGGTCAATATGGCCGCGACGAGCGCAGCCCCGATCGCAAGGACAAGCCTCTCGCTGGCAGTTCCCACCATGTGCGCTACATCGTACTCGTGCTGGCCCCTGTTTCGTGGCACATGGTGCATGGAGTTTTCCCAAATAGTGATTGACATTCTGGTTTCGTCTGGCTAGAGTCTTTCCGTCATCAGGCAGGTGCGCGTCGGGAGGTGCGCGTAGGTAGACAGGTACATCTCGTGGCTGATCAGGATGGGCGTCGTGCCTGTGGGCCTCGGGCATAGTCAGGGAAATTATCGAGGAGGGATCGCGTGAGCAAAGATCGAGAGCTGGACGTCGAGTCTCCATTCACCACGCGCCGAGCCGCGCTGGGGATGACGGCAGCGATGACTGCCGGCCTGCTGGCGGAGAAGGCGCTGTCACCGGATTCCGCACACGCCGAAGGTGTAACGAGCGTAGATGGAAAAACCGGAGCGGTCACGGGAGTGCTGATTGGACTCGTTGCGGCGCCGAGTACCGCCTCGACGGAAGCTGAAAAGGCCACGGCGAACACGACGGCGATACAGAACGCGATAAATGCGGCGGAAGGTCCGATATATCTCCAAAGGGCTCTTATATCGTCAACATTAGTGTTTCCAATCTGACGCTCGATGGCAACAAGGCAAATAACGCTAGCCCTGAAACCTATAAGGGCGCCTGCATCGCGCTAAACGCCTGCTCGTGGATCGTGGAGAATGTGCACTGTCGCAACGCTGGGGCCAGCGGCTTCGTGTCCCGCTGCTCGGAAGAAGCGCTCGCGGCAGAAAAAACAGAAGGATCGTTTGAGTCCATCGTGCGCGGCGTGACGTGCTATTTCAACACGAACAGCGGATTTTTCTTTGAAGGACCTTCTAGTTCTCGGATTTCCGACTTGCATTGTTTTCAAAACGGCATCGGTTCGGCTGGTATCAGGGCCGGTGGTTCAACCAGCTACTGGACGAATTGTAGGAGTTGGGGGTATCAAAAGTGGGCATGGGAAATAGAAGGTACCGAGCACCTGGTCAACTGCGCGGCGGAAGAAGGTATAGAAGGCTCGGTCTATATCAAGGGCGGCCATGTTCAATGGATCGGAGGTTTCATCTATAGTCAGAGTGAAGAACCGAAAGTGGCGCTGATCGCCGTTGGACATAGCGGCGAAGCTCCAGAACAGGTCGTGATGGAGGGCTTCCGGTCGTCTTACAAAGCCGGCAAAGTTGTGTCGCTCAACCTTGAATATGCTGGTAAGAATTGCCGATTCTCTGGACTGATCAGTCACGCTCCCGCAGAACCGGCTGTCAAGTTGCCGGCATCGATGCCGGAAGGTTTTGATCTCAATTTACTTTGCTGTGGCGGCACAACCACCAAGCCGATTCGTCGCGGGCCGACAAATGGAGAAGAAGGATTCTTTGGGCACGCGGCTGTCAAACAGCCCGCAAAACCCGAAGCGACCGCGGCGGCGCTGCTCAAAGTCCTCGAAGAACTGGGGCTCGTTGCGTAGCGGCCGGCTCTCCCGGCTAGTGCGCCCGTACCCCTGGGTGGAGCACGGACCTTACTATCACTGGCGATACTGTCGTCGGCGGTAGTAACCCGGATTCGACGCATCCTCCTCACGGCTGGACGTGCGGCTGGCGCCGGATGAGCTGCTGCGGGTTCGGAGCCGATGAGCACAGGCCGAGAGTCGGAGACGCTCGCCGCCTGCTCCCCCCCTCACATCCCCCGCCGCGCAAGCACACAAGGCACCGTCATCGCCAGCGTCTTCAAATCTCCCCAGAACGTCCACCCCGCCAGATACCGGCAGTCGATCGCGACCATCTCCGCCAGCGGGATCCGCGCCGCCCCCTGAACCTGCCAGTGCCCGGTCATTCCGGGCGCCGCGCGCAGCCGCGCGCGATGCCGGCCGCTGATCTGACGGTCCTCCTCGGGGATCAGCGGCCGCGGCCCGACGAGGCTCATCTCTCCGCGCAGGACGTTGAACAACTGGGGCAGCTCGTCGAGGCAGCTCTTGCGCAGCACGCGCCCGACCCGGGTGATCCGCGGGTCATCGACGATCTTGAACAGGCCGACGCCTTCGTTGAGCGCCCGCAGCCCCTCCTTGAGCCGGTCGGCGCCGACGACCATCGTGCGCAGCTTCACGATTCGAAACGGTCGGCCGTCGCGACCGATGCGGGTCTGGCGGAAGAACACCGGTCCCCCGCCTTCGAGCCGGATCGCCGCCGCCGCGAGCGCCAGCAGCGGCGCCCCAAGGATCAGCAGCAGCGTCGCGCCGAGCAGATCGAGGGTGCGCTTGAGGATTCGAGCGGACCGCGAGAGCCCGACCGAGAGCTCGACGTCCGCGTTCGCCGGGGGGACCGCTCGGGGAGAAAGCCCGACGTGCGCGTCCGCCCGCGGATTCGCCAGACCAGCGACTGGGTAGGTGCCTCCATGCACGTCTCCAGGCTCGCCGCGATCTGCTCCTGGGTCAATAGCTCAGACAGCTGATCGGCGTTCACGGCGCTGAACGTGAAAGGTCCATGCGGTCGATTGACCCGTGCGCGTGTGGAAATCACCCTGTAGCTCGCCAAACCTACTCATCCGCTAGCAAGCCACACCGCTAGCAAGCCACCGCTGCCGCGATCACCGCGATTGCCAACATCCCATTGCCTGCCACACCAGCTACCCATCAAAGCCCGGTCCCGGGCGACACCGACGATCTCTGCCGGCGCGCGGGATCCCTGATCGCGACCCTGTCCGACGAGGACGCGGTGGCGACTCGCACTAGGCGGGGCTCGATAGATCTGATCGTCGACGGCTACGCCGAGGTGCTCGTGCTCGACGCCGAGCGCCTCAGATTGGAGCGAGAGATCGCCCGCCTGGCGGAATCCGGCGATCCGGATGCGGCCGGAGAGCTACAGGGGTTGTCGGTCGTGCTGCGGATCGTCAGGGGCACGTCCGCCGAGCTGCGCGGTCTGCTCGAGGACGCGCTGTCGCGCGTCAGAGCATCGAGTCGCTGAGCTCGGACAGGCCGCGACCACTGTCAGAGCATCGAGTCGCTGACCTCGGACAGGCCGCGACCACTCCTTCACAGCCGCGGCCCGCTCAGAGCATCGAATCGCTGACCGCGCGCACGGCGGCCTGGATGCGGTTCTCGACTTGAAGCTTGAGCAGGATGTTTGAGATGTGGTTCTTGACCGTGTAGGGACTGATGAACAGCTCCTCGGCGATCGTGGCGTTGTCCTTGCCCTCAGCCACGAGACGCAGGACTTCTTTCTCGCGCGTGGAGAGATCGTTGACGGTCGGGCGGGTGTCGTCGCTTTGCTCGTGCAGGCGGATCTGCTCCAAGAGCGTCTTGGCCATCCGCGGCGAGACCATCGACTCGCCGGCGGCCGCGGCCCGTACCCCGGCGAGGATGTCGTCGATCGAGGCATCCTTGAGCAGATAGCCGCAGGCGCCCGCTAGCACCGCGGCGATCACGTCGTCCTCGCTGATCGAGATCGTCAGGACCAGCACCTGGGTGCGGGGCGTGGTTGCCACCACCTCGCGGATCGCGTCGTGGCCGGACATGCCGGGCAGGTTCAGATCCATGATCGCCACGTCCGGGGCGTGACTTTGAATCGCCTTCAGGCCGACCTCGGCCGTGGAGCCCTCGCCGACGACCTGAATCCCCTCCTGCTGCAGCAGCTCGCGCAGGCCGGAGCGGAAAAGCACGTGGTCGTCGACGATGACCACTGTGATCGGTGCTGGCATCGACAAGCGATTCTAGATAGTCGGCGCGAACGGGCCGTGCTCGTGTTCACGCGCTGAACACGGAATGAGTCGCTGGAGCCATTGACCAGGGCCACTCCGAGAACGTGTAATTGGCCGTACGGTCGGAACCAGGATGGGGTCGGCGGAGCCAAGCGAAGGGAAATAGCACCGTGTGCGGGATCATCGGATATGTCGGCCACCGGCCTTGCCAGCAGATCCTGTTCGACGGTCTGCAACGTCTGCAGTACCGCGGCTATGACTCTTCTGGCGTCGCCTTCCAGCAGCAGGACGGCCGGATCGAGTCGGTGCGCGCCGTCGGCAACCTTGCGTCGCTGAAGGACGCCCTGACGCTGCGCGCCGACGGCCTGCGCGCCGATGGCCTGCGCGCCGATGGCCTGCGCGCCGATGGCCTGCGCGCCGACGGCCTGCGCACCGGCACGAGCCACGGCCGAGAAGGTGGCACGGCGACTGTGACGGCGACTGCGACCGCGACCGCGCTGCGCGAGCCGACCACGGGCATCGGTCACACGCGGTGGGCCACGCACGGGACGGTCACGTGGGAGAACGCCCATCCCCACGCCGACACCGACGGCCGCGTGCAGATCGTGCTGAACGGGATCATCGAGAATCACCTCGCGCTGCGCGACGAGCTCAGCGCGGCGGGGGCGGTGTTCAGATCGCAGACCGACGCCGAGGTCGTCGCTCACCTGATCGCGCACCTCTATCGGGGGGATCTGGTGGCCGCGGTGCAGCGGGCGGTGGGCCGGCTCGACGGTCACTTCGCGTTCGTCGCGCTCTGTGCCGAGCAGCCCGATCTGCTCGTCGGCACGCGCCGCGAATGTCCGCTGGTGCTCGGCGTCGGCGAGGACGGGCATTTCATCGCCTCCGCGATCCCCGCCTTCCTGGGTCACACCCGGCTGGTGCAGGTGCTCGGCGAGGGGGAGGTGGCGGTGCTCGGCCCCGACCACGCGCGGCTGCTCGATGCGTCCGGCAGAGACGTACCGGTCGAACCGGTCGCCGTCGACTGGGACGAGGATACGGCCGAGAAGGGCGGCTACGAGACGTTCATGCTCAAGGAGATCCACGAGCAGGGCGCCGCCGTGGCGCAGACGCTCACGCCCTGGCTCGAGCGGGCGCGGGGAGCGATGCCGGGAGCGATGCCCGATATCGGCATCCCCGACGGGCGGCTGGCGCAGATCGACCGGATCGTGATCGTCGCCTGCGGCACCTCCTACCACACCGGCCTCGCCGCCCGGATCGCGTTCGAGCGGTGGGCGGGAATCCCGGTCGAGGTCGAGCTCGCCTCGGAGTTTCGCTATCGCATGCCGCCGATCGGGAAGAGCTCTCTGATCGTCGGGATCACCCAATCGGGGGAGACCGCCGACACGCTCGCGGCGATGCGCCTCGCGCGCGCAAGCGGCGCGACCGTGCTGGCGCTGACGAACGTGCCCGGCAGCCAGGCCACGATCGACGCCGACGGCGTGCTGTTCACGCGCGCGGGCATCGAGATCGGGGTCGCTGCGACGAAGACGTTCGTCGCCCAGCTCGCCGTGCTGTACGCGTTCGCGCTGCGACTGGGGCAACGGCGCGGAGCGCTCCCCGCGGAGCGCGTCGCCGAGCTGGAAGGCGAGCTCGCGCTGCTGCCGGCCAGGCTCGACGAGGTGCTGGCCGCGGTCGACGAGCCGGTGCGGGCGCTGGCGGAGCGGTTGTCCGGCTGTGAGTTCTTCATGTTCATGGGTCGGCTCTCCGGGCTGCCGATCGCGCTGGAGGGCGCGCTGAAGTTGAAGGAGGTCTCCTACATACCGACCGACGCCTACGCCGCGGGCGAGATGAAGCACGGTCCGATCGCGCTGCTGGGCACCGAGACTCCCGTGGTCTGCGTGGCGACCGATCTGGACGTCCTCGACAAGGTGCTGTCCAACATCTCCGAGGTCCGCGCGCGCGGCGCCCGCGTGTTCGCGGTCGCGAGCGAGGGCAGCAAGGAGGTCGCCGAGCACGCCGAGCAGGTCGTTTATGTACCCCGCACGGACGTGCTCCTGCAGAGCATGCTCGCGATCGTGCCGCTCCAGCTCTTCGCCTACTACATCGCGCGAGCGCGCGCGCTCGATGTGGATCAGCCACGCAACCTGGCGAAGACGGTGACAGTGGAGTAAGGTCACGTAGTCCAAGTACGGACGCGCCGCTCATCTGAGGAAAGGATTCCTATGTCGCCACCGATCGGCTCGAGCACGATAGACCTGCCGGAGCAGAGCATGCCGGCGGACGCCGGCGGCGGTTTCGACCGACCGTCGCTTGACTTTTTGGACTCGGAGGATTGGGGCTCTAAGCAGGGTTCGGCGGGCGCGGTCGTGTGGGAGGCGGTTGGGCTGATCGCGCCGGGCATACCCAGCGAGACCGAACGGAGGCTCTCCTTCCGCGGCATGCCGCAGGCGGTAGGCGCCGCGCGCAGGGTTCTCCGCGCGTGGGAGGGCCATTTCGAGCCCGACCTGTTCTACGACCTCTCGCTCTGTGTCAGCGAGCTCGTGACCAACAGGGTGCGACACACCCCGGCCTCGGCCGATGAGGAGATCGAGCTTCTCGTCAGGCGCAATGAGGAGCTCGTCCGGGTCGAGGTCTCACAGCCTCGATCGGGGGAGATCGCCGGCAACCTGCCCCCCGTCGAGCAGCGCGCGGAGTGGGAACTGTTCATCGTCGACCGGATTGCCGATCGTTGGGGCCTGGACAGCGGCGAGCGCACGGCCATGTGGTGTGAGATCGACCTGGCCGGCGACGGCTTCTCGCGTCAGCCTGGACAGCGTTCTGCCGCCAGTTAGCGCGCGGAGTCGGCGGTCAGCGCCAGCGCCGCGTCGCGGTCGGAGACCTGCAGCTTGCGCAGCAGTTCGGAGATGTGCCGTCGCACGGTCACCGGCGAGATCCCGAGGCGGTGCGCGATCTGCTTGGTGCTCAGATCGGTGCGCAGCAGGTCGAGCACTTCGGACTCGCGCTCGGACAGGGTGACAAGGCCGCCCTCGGCGCTGGGGATGCGCCGCTCGGCGCCGCGCCGGCGAAACTCGGTGATCAGCCTGGCAGTGAGCACCCGGGGCAGCGGCGCCTCGCCGTCGAGCACCGCTCGCAACGCGACGGGCAGACGCTGCGGGTCGGTGTCCTTGAGCAGGTAGCCACAGGCGCCCGCGCGCAGGGCTTCGAACAGATCCTCGTTGGTGGTTGAGACGGTGAGCATCACGACCGGCGTCTCCGGCAGCGCCTCCGCGAGCTCGGCGGCGGCGGCGATGCCACCGCCCGGCATGTAGACATCGAGCACGCACAGGTCGGGGCGATGCTCAAGCGCAGCCTCGACGGCGCCGCGAGCGTCCTCTGCCTCGGCGACCACGTGGAAACCACCGTCCTCGAGTGCGAGCCGCACACCGAGGCGCGCGGTCGCGTGATCGTCGGCGAGCACGATCCGCAGCCTCTCCATGACTAAGACAACCCAACCTTCACGACGGTGCCGGCGCCTGGCCGTGAGGCGATGCTGAGGCTGCCGCCGAGCAGATGGGCGCGCTCACGCATGCTCGTCAGGCCGAGTCCCGTGCTCGCGTGCGCGGCTGCCTGCACGTCGAAGCCGCAGCCATCGTCTGAGACCTGCAGGGACAGGCCCTCGCCGTCGTTGGCCAGGCACACGAGGATCAGCCGGGCCGAACCGTGGCGGATCGCGTTGATCAGCGCCTCGTGCAAGATCCGCAGCAGCGCATTGCGCTGCTCGGCGTCGACGATCACCTCGTGCTCCAGATCGAGCTCGACGTGGACTCCGAAGCGCGCGCGGAACGATTCCACGGTCCGTGAGATCAACCGATCGAGCGGAGCTTCCTCGGGAGTGATCAGAGCGGCGATCGTCGTGCGCGAGTCGTGCAGCGCGCGCTCCGCGGCGGCCTGCAGGTGCACCACCGTGGCGGCGTCCTCGCCGGTCTGGCTGAGCCGCTGCGAATGGGTGGCGATGAAGGCGAGCTCCTGCGCGAGCCCATCGTGCATGTCGCGCGCCATGCGCCGGCGCTCGTCGATCGCGACCCGTCTGACGAGCCGGCGCTGGATCGCGTGGAACTCGAGCAGGCACCCGTACAGAATCAGCAGATACGCGCCCAGCTTGAGGATGTCACCGGCATAGAGCCGGCTGCCGTCAGACGCCGCGAGGATGAAGTAGTTCAAGCGCGCGATCGCGAGCACCGCCACGCCGGCTGCGACCGAGCGCTCCAGCTGATCTCCGATTTGCGCCGAGTGCCGCGCCAGCCCGACTACGGCGACGGCCGCGAGCAGCGCGCCGCAGACCTGCAGGTAGCTGAGCAGCGGATGACCCAGCAGGACCCCATAGCTGTTGAATTCTGCCGACATCGAGCTATCGCCCAGCAGGCTCGGCAGCTGCGCATGCCAGATCACGATCGCGACGGTGAGCCCGGCGAGCGCCGCCGTTGCCGCGAGGACGATCGTTCGGGGTGGCCGGCGTGATCCACGGAGATCGATCGCCGGGCAGAATGCGGCGCCGATCAGGGCGCCCCCGGCCACGAGCCGGCCGGCAAGCATGATCCACTGCCACGAGTTGTCCGGGTTGGCGTTGATCAGCGCGGGCCCTGCCGCGAGGATCAGGTCGGTCGCACTCAGCACGCCCAGCGCCAGAGCGATCAACAGGTCGCGCAGCTGACCCGTGGAGCGTGTGCGCTCGGCGAAGATAAAGCTCGCCAGGCCTCCGATCAGGCCGGTCGCGGTGTCGAGGACGGCATGGCCGGACATGTTCTGCACGGTGATCGACAATGCCTGCAGGACGACCGCGAGCGCGATCGCGATCAGCGTCGCGGCGATGACCTGGGTCTGCGCTCTGATCCCGGCCCATCGGGGCAGCGAGAGGCGTGGCCCGGGGCTCGTTCCCCGCAGCGGGTGAGAGACGGCGAGCGTGGGCTCAGCGCGGCTAGCCAAGGCCGTCGCTCCCGCCCAGCTGACAGGGTCCAGACATCCGTGTTCTGTTCTCCCGTGAATTCCGTTTCGAACGTTGCCCGACACGACCGCAGTCGCCGACGCGCCCCGTCAATATGTATCCAGCTTCAAGCAGTTCCCTCTCCGCCTGAAGGCGTGAGAACTCGGTGCTCACTCTAGCACCTGCACGGGGTCTGGACACGTGTGTTTTTAGCGTCGCCTGCATGTCTCTTCGCATCCTTAGCAGGTGTTTTCCGCAGAATTGTCGAGATCTCGAGCGCTCGCGTGGGTCGCGTGCCGGCTGCATTCGGGTGGGCGTTGTTCGGGTTCGTTCGGGCAGACGGCAACATGCGGCGTTCATGGTCTGAACGCAAGATGAGACGTCCTGGCCATTGGGTATCGGCTGGAAACCGAGGACACTGAAGACGTCGCGCGCTCCGCGCGACAGGCTCGACTCAGGGCAGCGGCCACCGCTCGCGGGGAGTGGCGCGGCAACCGGGACGGGGGAATGATCGTATACATGGAACGGGCGGAAGAATATGGAAATACGGGTAGGGCCGCATGGCACTTTTTGAGTCTTCGCCGGACGCCGGTGCCGCCGGTGACAGGCGCCCGATCCCGATCCCAATCCCAAGCCCCGACCCGCTCGAGCGGTTGGAGGCCGAACTGGGCGATCAGGACGGCGGGCGCTCCGGCGACGAACGCATGTATGAGGAGGCACAACAGCTGGTCGAGGAGGCGTGGGGCGTCTTGACCGAGTGTCTGGGTATCCGCGACGGGTTGCTCGAGGCCTGTCGCGAGGTCGAGCAGGCGATGGGCGGGATGCAGCGCCGGCTCGGCGCGCTGTCGTTGGCGATCGACGGAGAGGCGCCGGCGCCCGTCGCCTCCACGCGCTCAGTCTCGTACACCCGGCCCGCGGCGGGTACTCGCGGCCCGCTCGCTTCGTGATGCTCGTCTCCCAGTCGCCCGCGCGCACGGCTGGCGATGCGGTCGGCGCGGGGGACCCCTCGAAGGACGCCTCGGGAGATCCCGGGAGCGCAGCCGGGAGCGCCGCCTCTTTGACCCCGCCTATCTCCGTCTCGGCCGGCACGCCGTTGCCATCGCCGTTGCCACCGTCATTGCCATCGTCATCGAGATCGCCATCTGCCTTTGCTGGGAGGCTCTCGCTGATCGGCTCTTCCCGGCGGGCTCGGAGGGCGGCCGGGGCCGGCGCCGGACGGCGACCCCGCATCCTGATGACGACCGAGGGCACCTACCCCTACGCCGTCGGGGGCGTGAGCTCGTGGTGCGATCTGGTGATCGGCGGGCTGGGCGAGTTCGACTGGCAGATTCTCCCGATCATGGCCGGCGATCGGCGTAACAGGGCGATCTTCGAGCTGCCGCCGCACGCCAGCCTGGTGGGTCAGATCGAACTGTGGTCGGACGGCTTGCCGCGACGCCGCTGGTTCGTGCCCGCCGATCAGCGCGGTGGCGAGAGCCTGCCGGCCAATCTGGTGCGGGCGCTGATTGGCTGGGAGGGCAGCTACGACGCCCTGATCGACGCGCTCGTGTGGTGCCGGCGCAGACCCGATGCGGTGCGCAGGGCCTTCCGTGCGCCCCGCGGCTGGAGCACGTTCCTCGGAGCGCTCGAGGATGTGCTGGGCGAGCGCCACCCGGACGCCGGGCCGGCGCCGACGCTCGATGCGGTCGAGGCCGCGCGGCTTTACCAGACGCTCTACTGGATCGCCCGCGCCGCGGGGATCCCCACCCCGCAGACCGACCTGCTGCACGTCACGGCGGCGGGCTGGGCGGTGGTGCCGGCGTTGGTGCACAAGCATCTGCATGGCACCGACCTGCTCCTGACCGAGCACGGCGTCTATGTGCGCGAGGCCTATCTCGCCGCGGCGCGCAGTCCGTCCTCGCAGGGAGAGCGGTTTCTGACGAGCCGGCTCGCTCGGGGCCTGAGTCGTGCCGCGTATCGGGCGGCCGACTCCGTGGCGCCCGTCACCGAGGCCAACGCCGCCTGGGAGCGCGGTCTGGGGGTCGACCCCGGCAAGATCCAGGTGATCCAGAACGGCATCGACGCCCCCGCGGACTACCGCGATCCGCCGCGCAACCAGAAGGTGGTGTCCGTCGGCCGGATCGATCCGTTGAAGGACGTGCAGACGATGTTGCGGGTCGCGGTCGAGGTCAGCCATCGCGTGCCGGGAGCGCGCTTTGAGTACTGGGGGCCGCCGACGAAAGGCCAGGAGACCTACGCGCGCGCCTGTGAAGAGCTCGCGCGCAGGCTTGGCGCGGAGCGCTGCTTTCAGTTCATGGGCAGCACGAAAGACCCGCATGGAGTGGTGCGCGACGCAGACGTGGTGCTGATGACGAGCATCTCCGAGGGCCTGCCGATGTCGATCCTCGAGGCGATGGCGCAGGCGCGCCCGGTCGTCGCGACGGGTGTCGGCGGGGTGCCGGAGGTGCTGCGCGGGTGCGGCATCGTGCCCCCGCCCGGCGATGTCCATGCGATCGCCACCGGCGTGACGATGCTGCTGCGCAATCCCGACCTCGCGGCGCGGTTGGGTAGGCGCGGCTTTGCGCGGGTGCATCGCCAGTACACGAAGACGGCCTGCCTCGACGGGTATCGCGACCTGCTGGGCCGGCTGACGAGCAGGGCGATGGCATGACGCCGGCGGATTTCTTGCGGATGTTGCGCTCGGGATGCGAGTCGAGGTCCCTTCGCCGCGATGCCGGGAAACCGAACGGGGCCTGCCGACAGCGGTCTCGGGACGAGCCATCTGGCGGGCTGACTCTCCGCGCGCCTGCCTCCGCCGGCGAGTGGTGCTGAGCAATGGAGTCCGGAAAATCGAAGTACGCCGCAGGCGTGATCGAGGCGCGACTCGGACGGGGCGCGCAGGACGTGCTCGAGGCCGCGGTCGTGCTCGAGGCATGGGGCGGCGTGCGCGCGGGCAGCGCGCTCGCGCTGGGTTCGCGCGTGGTGCCGCCGAAACCGCCGCGCTGGACGCCGGGACGGTTGGCGAGCGAGGAGCCCGGTCGCCGCGATGGCGTACTCAGTGAGGCGATCGCCCTGATCATGGCGATCCTCGCCGTCGCCTCGTGGGCGGGGCCGTTGAGCCGGCAGGTCGGCACGTCGGTGCTCGAGCAGGCGATCCTGATCGCCCTGCCGATGACGCTGGCGCTGCAGTGGGCGCTGCGCAGCCGCTATCTCGGCCGTCGCAGCGGCCTTGCCAGCCTCGCCAACGATCGGATCGCGATCTGCGCGATGTTCCTGCTCGGCATCGAGCTCCCGCTGGTATTGCTGCTGCGACCATACGGGCCGCTGGCGGGGATGTTCGTGGCGATCTGGGTGGGGGGCACCGTGCTCGCGCGCCGGGGCTGGGCGCTCCCCTACGGGTTCCTGCTGGTCGTCGCGGTCGTCGGCCTGCAGGCCGACCTGCCCGCCTATCCGCTGCTCGAGCTGCTCACCGCGGTGATCGTCGTGGGGGGTGTGATCGCGGTGCGCACCGGCGGCGAACGCGCCGACGAACCGGCAGGCCGCATCGGACGCGCCGTGTGGGCGGGGACGATCGGCCTCGCGCTGGGCGGCCTGCTCGTCGGCGACTCGAGCTTGGGTTGGGGCGTGCACGGCGCGTTCCCGGCGCTCGCGCTGCTGCCGTCGGTGCTCGGCAGCTTCTGGGGCGGCTACCACCTGTGGAAATTCTATGACGCCGTCCCGCGCGGACTGCAGGGGGTGGCGATCGACCGCGCGCACCTGCGCGACAGGCGTGGCCCCGCGATGAAGATCTTCATCGGCTCGCTGGCGCGGCTGCTCGGCACGACCGTGGTGCTCTCCGCCGTCGTGATCGCGATCGCGCAGTGGACATCGGGCACGAACAAGCTCAGCTTGTTCGTCGGCTTCGGCTGCGTCGCGCTGCTGACGATGCTCGTCAGCCTGCTCGAGTCGCTGGCGTTCGTGCGCTGGGCGCTGATCGCAGCGGTCGCGAGCGTCGCCACCGAGCTCCTCCTGAGCAGGCTGATCGTGCACGGCGGGACGGTGCCCGGGGCGGCGCTGATCGCCGGCGCCGGGGTCGGCGTGCTCGTCGCGCTGCCGCCGCTCTTGCTGCTGCTGTTGCGGCCCGGCCGCGTGCTCGCCACGAACCTGTGGATTCAGTAGGCTCGGTTCAGTGGCGCGATCGTCTCATTTTGCTGCGCTCGCAGCGGCTCTGTTCGCCGTGGCGCTGCTCGCCGGCTGCGGCGGTGGCGGCTCTTCCGGGACGACCGCCACGGTCGTCCTGACCTCTGGCGGAGCCCACACGGCGAGCTCGGCAAAGACTTCGAGCTCACCCACTCAAACGACCCCAACCACGAGCACGGCGGCGAAGATCCCGACGACCGCGAGCACCGCGCCGTCCTCCTCCGCCGCGCCATCCCCCACCGGCTCAGCGTCCGGCTCCACAAAAGCCGCTTCGACGACGCCGAGTGCGCGCCTGTTGCGACGCTACTCCGGTAACGGAAACACGCAACTCGGGACGATCGTCCTGCGAACGTCGAGCACGCTCGCCTGGAAAGCTCAACACTCCCCGATCCAGGTCTTCACCGCGAAGGGCTTCATCCTCGTCAACAGCACCGCTCCGAGCGGCGTCACGCGACTTTCGCGAGGAACATACCGAGGCGTGCGCGTGGCCTCACACGCGGGCTGGTCGTTGGAATTGCGCGCTTCCGCTCCGTAGTTTTCCACGACGATTACGACCGTCGCGGGCGCTGATCGTGCGTACGTAGTTCATGCGTCCACGAATCGAATCGGCGCTGCGTGCGGGTCGCTCGACCGTCCGATTGCTTGAGGGCTGCAACCGTAATTGCTTCGGGTTGCGGCGGTAATCCATTCGATGGGGGTCGACGCAAGCGACGTTTGCGGTTGCTCCCGACACGGAGGTCTTCGATGCTCGCTCGTTTCCGCACAACGACGCATGTCTTCATCTCGTTGCTGGTGCTCGCCGCGGTGCTCGCGCTTTCCACCGGCGTCGCGCTGGCGCGCCAGGCTTCTCATCGCACGGGCAGGCATGACACCGCCGGCGGTTCGCATGCGGCGGTTCTCGCGGGCGCGAGGAAGGCCGCCTCTAAAAAGACCACCTCGAAGAGCTCTTCCAAACACGGCGGTTCGACCGGAGGCTCCTCCAAAGGCAGCAAACACTCCAAAGGATCCAAAAAAACCAAAGGCTCCAAAGGCTCCTCCGGGGGGTCCGGCGGCGGCACGACGGGCGGCGGCTCCGGATCCGCGGGCGGTTCGGGCGGCGGCTCGGAAGGCTCCTCCGAAGGCGGCGCGACGGGAGGCTCCGAAGGAGGTTCTGAAGGGGGTTCCGAAGGTGGCACGACAGGTGGTTCCGAAGGCGGTTCGACGGGAGGCTCTGAAGGCGGCTCGTCCGGCGGCTCGGGCGGTTCGACAGGGGGCTCCGAAGGCGGCTCGACCGAAGGATCCGAAGGCGGCTCCACCGGCGGCTCGGGTGGCTCGACGGGGGGAGGTTCGACCGGTGGCTCGGGAGGCTCGACGGGTGGCTCGGGAGGTTCGACCGGCGGCTCTGGTGGCGGTTCGACGGGCGGCGGCTCAGGCGGCGGTTCGACCACCGCGCGGTGGGTCCCGCCGCAACACCTGACCTGGTACTGGCAGATCCAGGGCGCCGTCAACAACGGCGAGCCGGTGGCGGCTTATGACATCGACGGGTTTGAAAACACGGCGGCCGAGGTCTCGACGCTGCACGCGAAAGGGATCCATGTGATCTGCTACATGGACGTCGGCACCTCGGAGAACTACCGTCCGGACTATGCGTCGTTCCCGGCTTCGGTGCAGGGCGACTCGAACGGCTGGCCCGGCGAGAAGTGGCTCGACGTGCGCCAGCTGAGCGTGCTGGAGCCGATCATGACCAAGCGCTTCCAGATGTGCAAGGAAAAGGGCTTCGACGCGGTCGAGCCGGACAACATGGACGGCTATGAAAACAAGACGGGGTTCCCGATCACGGCGCAGCAGCAGCTGACCTACGACGAGTGGGTCGCGACCGAGGTCCACTCGCTGGGGATGGCGGTGCTGCAGAAGAACGACGGCGAACAGACCAGCGAACTGGAGCCGTACTTCGACGGCGCGCTCGACGAGCAGTGCAACCAGTACTCCGAATGCTCGAACTTCCAGCCGTATCTGAAGGCGGGCAAGCCGGTGCTGAACGCCGAGTACAGCCTCGCGACGAGCGCGTTCTGCGCGGCCGACAACGCGGCCGGGATCATGGGCGCGCGCTACGACCTCGAACTCGACGGCAAGACGTTCCAACCCTGCTGGTAGGGGTTCGCGGCTGGGGTTCGCGCTGACCGACGACTGATTGGCGGGGCGCCTCCGCGGGGGCGCCCCGTTGCCGCGCCGGGTGGCGATCGCCCGCGGGGCCTCGTGCTGCGCCGGTGTCGATCGCCCGCGGTGGGAGCCGGGCGATGTGGCATGCTGCCAGCCAGATGCGCGCTCGTTCCCTTCGGGTCGTTGGGCTGATCGCCGGCGTCGCGATCCTCGCGGGCCTGGCGCCGTTCGCCTTCGCGCAGTCACAGTCGCAGTCGCGCTCGCGCTCGCGAGCGCCCGCGCCGTGGTTGCGCCTCGTTCCCTCCTCGGGCCCTGCCGGCACGTGGGTGCGGGTCCGGGGAGCCGACTTCCGTCCGCGTGGGAGGGGGATCGTCCTGCTCGGCTCGCGGCGCGTCGCCTCGTTTCGGGCCACGCGCAGAGGCACGTTCCGGGCCGGGTTCGTGGTCCCGGGCGGTGCCGGGGGCGTGCTGAGGGTTGCAGTGGTGCAGGCCGCCCGTGGCACCCGCGGCGTGGTGCGCAGGTTCGACCGGGCGGGGTCCAGCTTCCGTGTCCTCGTCGGTGGGCCCCCCGCCGACGTGGTTCCCGGCGTCGCGCCGGCCGGTTCGGCGGGTGGCGCGGGCAGCGCGCCCGGGGATGGCTCGCCGGGTGGTGGTGGCGGCGCTACGCCGGCTGCCCCTGCGACCAAAGCACCGCCTTCGACGGGCGGTGGAACGGGGGGAGGCGGCTCGACGGGCGGTGGCTCAACTGGGGGAGGTTCGGCCGGCGGCGGCTCGACCGGTGGCTCAACCGGCGGCGGTTCGGGCTCCGGCGGGGGTTCGGCCGGCAGTTGGTGGGTTCCGCCAAAGGACCTGACCTGGTACTGGCAGATCCAGGGGACCGTCAACAACGCCGAGCCCGTCGCGGCATATGACATCGACGGGTTCGGGAACACCGCATCGGAGGTCGCGACGCTGCACGCGAAAGGGATCCACGTGATCTGTTACATCGACGTCGGCACATGGGAGGAATGGCGCTCGGACGCGGGTTCATTCCCGGCGTCGGTGATCGGCAACTCAAACGGCTGGCCGGGCGAGAAGTACCTGAACATCGCCGACACGAGCGTGCTTGAGCCGATCATGACCAAGCGCTTTCAAATGTGCAAGGCCAAGGGTTTTGACGCGGTCGAGCCCGACAACATCGAAGACAACGCCGAACAGAACACCGGCTTCACGATCACGGCCGGCGAGCAACTGACCTATGACGAGTGGGTCGCCGGCGAGGTTCACGCGCTGGGGATGGCGGTGCTGCAGAAGAACGACGGCGAACAGACGAGCAGCCTCGAGTCGCACTTCGATGGGGCCCTCACCGAGCAGTGCAACCAGTACAGCGAATGCGACAATTTCGACGCGTATCTGACGGCAGGCAAGCCGGTGTTGAACGCCGAGTACGAACGGACCACGAGCGAATTTTGCGCCGCCGACAACGCCGCCGGGATCATGGGCGCGCGCTACGACCTCGAGCTCGACGGCAAGACGTTCGAACCCTGCTGGTAGTAGGCCGCTCCGCGCGCCTGCGCGTTCCCATCAGGTAGACACTCCCGCGCCCGCGTGTTCCTTGCGCGCGCGTCGTATTACCAGGCGCCCGCGCGTTCATCTCGTTGAACGGAAGATGAGGCGTCCGGCTCATTGGAACCTGGGGCCGGGACGGAGATACTCACGGCATTGTCCGTCACGGAAGATGGGGTGGAGACGTTGAGAAAATTGGGCGCAGTCCTTTTGCTGGCCGTCGTATCGATGCTCGCCGCGCTGGCATCCACCGCCGTGGGATCGGCCGCGGCCGCTCAGCGGATCGACATGAAGGTGCTGCTGCTGGGCACCTCCGTGACCGAGCCGGACTTCACCGCCTGGCAGGGGGCGCTGCAGCGCGAGGGTGTCCCGTTCGAAGCGATCGTGACCACGCCCGGACACGCGCCGATCACCGCGGCGACGCTCTCGGACACGCTCGCCGGCGGCACCCAGGAGGCCAAGTACCAGGCGGTGATCGTCTCGGTTGGAGGGCTCGTGGAATGCCCCGAATCCGGTTGCGTGTCTCAGCTGTCGAGCGCCGAATGGACTGCGCTGGAAGAATACGAGCACACGTTCAACGTGCGCCAGCTGACGGGTGACGTCTATCCCGGCGCGAGCTACGGCCTGAACAGCCCGACGAGCTCCGGCGCGCTCGACGGCACGCAGGGGACGCTGACGAGCGCCGGCAAAACGGTTTTCCCGTACCTGAAGGAAGCGGTGGCGATGGACACCGGCACCTATGGTTACGAGGCGACCCCGCTCACGACTCAGGCGGCGGGCGCGAGCTTCGAACCGCTCGTCTCGGGCCCAGGGGGCGCTGCGCTCGTCGGCGTCTACACCCGCCCGAGCGGCGTCCAGGAAATGGTCGAGACGTTCAACCAGAACCAGTACCAGCTGCAGGCCGAGCTGCTGCGCCACGGGATGCTCGACTGGGTCACGCGCGGCGTGTACTTCGGCGACCAGCGCAACTACCTCGAGACGCACGTCGACGACAACTTCCTCTCCGACGACTCCTGGAGCACGACCGCGCACACGACCGACTACAACCCGGCCGACGCGCTGCGCGAGACCGCTCCCGACGTCGAATACGCCGCGCAGTGGGCGGCGACGCACAAGTTCCGGATCGACATGCTGTTCAACGGCGGCGGCAGCGTCCAGTACCAGGGCGAACACTCGGGCGCGGATCCGCTGCTGAGCGCATTCCAGAAGTACAAGGCCTCGTTCGGCTGGATCAGCCACACGTGGGATCACCCGAACCTCGATGTCGGCTGCGCGACGCAGAGCTACACCGAAGCCGAGCTCAACGAGAACACGAGCTGGGGCGCCGGCACCCTGGGACTCACCGCGAGCACGAGTGCGACGACGGCGCTCGGCGTCGAGAACCCGGCGGTCGTCGTGACCGGCGAGCACTCGGGCCTCGCGAACCTGCTGCCGGGCAACCCGGGGGTCGTCGATCCGCCGGATCTCGACACCGCCGAAGCGGCCACGAGCGGCGGGACGCTGGCGCCCGGCAGCTACGTGTACGCCGTGACCGACGACTTCACCGCCGACGGTCCGCAGTCGACCGCCTCGGAGTCCGCGCCGGTGACGGTCTCCAGCTCGACGGGCGCGGTCACGCTGACGTGGGCCGCGGTCTGTCACGCGGCGGAGTTCAAAATCTATCGCGAGCTCGAGGGCAGCAACGAATGGCAGCTGCTCGCGACGGTCCCGCAGCCGACGACCGCGCCGCCGAACAGCGCGTTCGCCAACCCGGCTACGAAAACCTCGGTCGCGGGCGGCGGTGCTCTGGAGCAGACCTACACCGACACGGGCGCGGCGGGCGCCCCTTCGGCCGGCCCGCCGGCCGTCAACGAAGCGGTCGAGAGCCCCTACCCGCAGAACCCGGCTTTGATCCCGGCGTTCGAAGCGGTCGGGATCAGGTACTTCGGCTCGGACGCCTCCAAGGCCTACCCGAACCCGGCGATCCCGGGCAGCACCGCGGAAGCCTATCCGGCGGGCTCGACCTTCACCGATGGGACGGCCCAGGCGGTCCCGCGCTATCCGACGAACATCTACTACAACGCCTCCACGGAGGCGCAGGAGCTCGACGAGTTCAACACGCTCTACACGCCCGTCGCCGACGGTGGGCTGTGCGTGGCCTCCTCGACGACCACCTGCGAGACCGCGCCCGCGACGTTCGCCGGTGTCGTCAGCGACGTCGACACGGGCATGTTCCAGCACCTGATGGGCAACGACCCCCGCCCGCATTACTTCCATCAGACGAACCTGATGGGCTCGCCCCCGCCCGGGCCGGCGACCACGGGGACCCCCCCGAACACCGCGCCGAGCGTCGGCGACGGGCTGTACTACTCGGTCATGAACCCGCTCCTGGAAGAGTACGAAAAGTACTTCAACGCGCCGCTCGAACAGCTGACGATGTCCCAGATCGGACAGCTGCTCGCCGAGCAGCAGACCTGGAGTCAGGCGAGCGCCGGGCAGGCGAGCGCCGGGCAGGTGAGCGGCTATATCGAAGGCAACAAGCTGACGATCCAGAACTCCGGCGCCGCGCTCAGCATCCCGTTGACGGGAGTCACGGGAGTCGGTTCGGTCTACGGCGGCATCCAGTCCGGATGGACGAGCGTGCCGGCCGCGACCAGTACCTACACCGCGCCGACGAAGTGGCCGGAAGTTGCGCCCGTCGCGCCACCCCCGCCGGCGAACGAAGCGCCGAAGGTCACCGGCAACCCCGCCGCGAAGATGGTCACGGCCGGCGAAAGCGCGACGTTCACAGCCACCGCCTCGGGTGTGCCGGCACCGACGGTGCAGTGGCAGGTCTCGACCAACGGCGGCGCGACGTTCGCGAACGACACGACCGATGCGGGCAACACGACGGGCACGCTGACGGTGGCTGCCACGACGACCGCGCTCAGCGGCCGGCAGTACCGCGCGGTCTTCAAAAACGCCTCCGGTGCGGCGACGAGCACGGCGGCGACGCTGACGGTCAAGGCGCCGGCGCCGATCGTGACCGCGATCTCGCCGGGCTCCGGTGGGCCGCTCTCGCTCGTGGTGATCACGGGCAAGAACTTCACCGGCGTGCAGGCGGTGGACTTCGGCTCGCAGCCCACCCTATGGCTGTCGCTCTCGAGCACGCAGATGCTGGTGCTGGCTCCATCCGGCAGCGGCACGGTCGACGTGACCGTGAAGGCCGCCGGCGGGACGAGTGCGACGTCGAGCGCGGACCGCTTCACCTACGTCCGCTCGCGGCTCTAGCCGCCGGCCGTTCAAGGACCTGAACGCAAGATGAGGCACCTGACCCATTGGGGATCGGCGGTGCAACCGGGAGACTCCGCGGGAACCTAAATGAGCATCGATGAGAACACACGTGGGTGGAGGGTCGGCCGGCTCTTGAGAATGGGGGTCTCGGGCGGAGAGGGCTCGTCCCCAGCCGAGGTGGCCTTGGGGGAGCTCGAGATGGAGCTGGCGCTGCTGCGCGAGGAAAACGCGCGGCTGAAGGTCGAGCGCCACCGCCCGCCGGACGCGGGCAGGGTGATCGAGCGCATGCGCCACCTCGGCGGGAGCGAGGGTAGCGACGGCGCCGAGCCCGCGGCCGCGAACGCGATCGAGGACTGCCGAGCGATGCGCGACGGTCTCCTCGCCGCCTGCCACGAGGTCCAGCTGGCGATGCAGGGCATCCGCGGCCGGCTCGGTGAGCTGGCGGTCGATCTGCAGGATGGCGTCGGGGTCGGCGAGCGCGCAGGGTCGGCCGAGCCCATCGTGACCGCACGGGCGCCCGTGCCCGACACCAAGCCGCTCGACGCCGAGCTGGCGGAGGTCTGAGATGTTGAGAAAGTTGACCACCGCGCCGCTCCTCTTCACCGCGCTCGCCGCCCTGTCGATCGCCGGCGGTGCCGCCTCGCTCGCGCCGGCCTCGGCCGCGGCGGCTCAGCGGATCGACATGAAGGTGCTCGTGCTCGGCACCTCCGCGACCGAGCCGAACCTTGTCTCCTGGCAGGCGGCGTTGCAGCGCGAGGGGGTGCCGTTCGAAACGATCGTGACCTCGCCCGGGCACGCGCCGATCACGGCCGCGACGCTGTCGGACACGCTGCCGGGGGGCACGCAGGAGGCGAAATATCAGGCGGTGATCGTCTCGGTCGGGGGGCTGGTGGAATGCCCCGAATCCGGTTGTGTATCTCAACTTTCGAGCGCCGAATGGGCGGCGCTCGAAGAGTACGAGCAGACATTCAACGTGCGTCAGCTGACGGGCGACATCTACCCGGGCGCGACGTTTGGTCTGAACAGTCCGACCCTCTCGGGTCCGCTGGACGGCGCCCAGGGGACGCTCACGAGCGCCGGCAAAACGGTCTTCCCATACCTGAAGGAAGCGGTGGCGATGGACACCGGCACCTACGGCTACGAGGCGACGCCGCTCACAACGCAGGCGACGGGCGCGAGCTTCGAACCGCTCGTCTCCGGCCCCGGCGGCTCGGCGCTCGTCGGTGTCTACACGCGCGCGAGCGGCGCTCAGGAAATGGTCGAGACCTTCAACCAGAACGAGTACCAGCTGCAGGCCGAGTTGCTGCGCCACGGCGCGCTGAACTGGGTCACACGCGGGGTCTACTTCGGCGATCAGCGCAACTACTACGAGGCGAACATCGACGACAACTTCCTCTACGACGACTCCTGGGATACGACCACCCACACGACCGACTCCAACCCCGAAGACGCGATCCGCGAGGTGCCCGCCGACGTCGAATACGCGGCGAAATGGTCTGAACAGAACAAATTCCGGATCGACATGTTGTTCAACGGCGGCGGCAGCGTCTCCTACGCCGAAGGCAACACGACGGCGCTCGGCGGCAGCGGCGGCGCCACCGGCGAAACCACCAAAGGCGGCGGGTCCTCCGCGCCCGGCACCGATCCGCTGCTGGCGGCGTTCCAGAAATACAAGAGCTCGTTCGGCTGGATCAGCCACACGTGGGATCACCCGAACATCGACATCGGCTGCGCGACGCAGCAGTACATCGAAGCCGAGCTCAACGAGAACAACAGCTGGGCCACGGGGGCGCCCGGCGCGACGCCCGGGACGGGTGGCCTCGGGTTGAGCGGGCTCACGACCCCGACGGCGGCGCTCGGCAACGACAACCCGGCGGCGGTCATCACCGGCGAGCACTCCGGGCTGGCGAACCTGCTGCCGGGCAACCCGGGCGTGGTCGATCCGCCCGACCTCGACACGGCGGAAGCGAGCGCGAGCGGCGGGAAACTGGCCGCCGGCAAATACATCTACGCGGTGGCGGATGACTTCTCCGTCGGTGGGCCTCCCTCGACCGCATCCGAGTCGGCGCCGGTGACGGTGACGGGTTCGACGGGCGCGGTCACGCTGACCTGGGCGGCGGTCTGTCACGCCGCGGAGTTCAAAATCTACCGCGAGCTGGAAGGCGGCGGGGGCAATTGGCAGCTGATCGCCACGATCGCGCCACCGCCGACCGCGCCGCCGAACAGCTGGTTCGGCAACCCGACCTCCAACAAGCTTGTCACCAACGGTGGCGCTCTGGAGCAGACCTTCACCGACACCGGCGCCACCGGCGCCGCCTCTTCCGGGCCGCCCCTCGCCAACGAAGCGGTCGAGAGCGCCTACCCGCAGAATCCGAACCTCACGCCGGCGTTCACGGGAGTCGGGATCCAGTACTTCGGTTCAGATGCGTCCAAGCCCTATCCAAACGCGAGCATCCCCGGCAGCACCGCCGCGGTGTATCCCGCGGGCTCGACGTTCCCCGACGGTACGGCGATGGCGATCCCGCGCTATCCGACGAACATCTATTACAACGTCTCGACCGAGACCGAAGAGGTCAACGAGTACAACACCCTCTATACGGAAGTCGCCAAAGGTGGGAAATGCGTCGCCTCCCCGACGAACACCTGCGAGACGAAAGAAGCGAACTTCGCGGAAATTGTGCACAGCATCGAGACGAACATGTTTGGCCATCTGATGGGCAACGACCCCCGCCCGCACTACTTCCATCAGCCGAACATGATGGGCACGCCGCCGCCGGGCGAACCCACCACCGGCACCCCGCCGGCGACCTCGAAAAACGTGGGCGATGGGCTGTTCTACTCGGTCGTCAACCCGATGCTCGCGGCCTACAACCAGTACTTCAGCGCGCCGATCGAACAGCCGACGATGGCTCAGATCGGGGAAATCCTCGCCCGCCAGCAGGCCTGGAGCACGGCGAGCACGAGCCAGGTCAGCGGCTACATCGAAGGCGGCCAGGTCACGCTCCAGAACTCGGGCGCCGCCCCGGTCAACGCGCCGCTCACGGGTGTCACCGGCGTCGGCTCGGTATACGGGGGAATCCAGTCAGGCTGGACGAGCGTCCCGGCGGCCACCACCACCTACACCCCCACGACCCCATGGCCGGCGGCGCCCGCGCCCGTGCAGCAGGAACCGCAGGGCAGCTGGGTCGGCAAATTTGGCTCGGCCGGTTATCTGCTGGCCGGCTGGGACGGGGCGCAGGACGTCTCAGACATGCCGGGCGTGACCGCGACGCTGGAAAAAGGCAGCCGCTACGAGTGGACCGCGAACACGCCCGACGTCCGCGCGCTGCAGGGGCCGGAAGGCACGACGCGCGACGCGGCGACCTACTATGACCCCAACCAGATCCAGGAGAAGCTGAGCTTCGCCACGGCGTACAGCGGCAACCTGCACCTGTATGCGCTCGACTGGGACTCGACCGCTCGCCGGGAGTCGATCATCGTCAACGACGGCTCGGGCCCGCGCACGATCGACCTGAGCTCCGAATTCAAAAACGGCGCGTGGGTGTCGTTCCCGATCAACGTCGCCGCCGGCGGCAGCGTGACGATCGCGGTCAACCGCGAAGCCGGCGCGAACGCCGTGCTGTCGGGCGTGTTCCTCGGCGAATCTGGCGCTCCGGCGAGCACCGGGCCGACCGGCTCCGGGGGCGGCTGGGTCGGCGCCGTCGGCGCCGCGGGCTACGACCTCGCGGGCTGGGACGGTCCCACGGGCGATGTCTCCTATCTACCGAACGCCACCGTGAGCCTCGTCCAGGGCAACCGCTACCAGTGGGCGGCGAACACGACCGACGCCCGCGCGCTCTCAGAACCCGGGCAGCTGACGCGCAACGCGGCGGCCTACTACGACCCGAACCAGATCCAGGTGAAGCTCAGCTTCAGCGCCGCGTACACGGGAACCCTGCACACCTATGCGGTCGACTGGGATTCGACGGCGCGCCGGGAGACGATCTCGGTCAACGGGCAGACGGCGTCGCTGTCGAGCAGCTTCAACGCGGGCGCCTGGGTTACGTTCCCGATCAGCGTCGCCGCGGGAGGGACCGTGACGATCACGGTCGATCGAACCGCCGGTCCCAACGCGGTCCTCTCGGGCATCTTCTTGGGTGAAGGCGGCACTCCTCCGGGGCCGACCGTCGCCAGCGCGCCCCAGGGTGCATGGGTGAACGCGGTCGGCTCCGCCGGCTATGACCTGGCCGGGTGGGATGGCGCGACGGGGGATGTCTCTTATCTTCCGAATGCGTCGCTGACTTTGGTTCAAGGCAATCGCTACCAGTGGGCGACTGGAAGCACCGACCCTCGCGCGCTGTCCGATCCGAGCGGGCAGACGCACAACGCGACGACCTTCTATGACTCAAATCAGATTCAGGTAAAGCTGAGCTTCACCGCGGCGTATAGCGGGAACCTGCATCTGTACGCGGTCGACTGGGACAAACAGACGCGGCGTGAGATCATCACGGTCAACGGTCAGTCGGTGGATCTTTCGGGTGACTTCAGCGAAGGCGCGTGGGTCTCGTTCCCGGTCGAAGTCGCCGCGGGGGGGACGGTCACGATCACCGTCGATCGCACATTCGGTCCGAACGCAGTGCTGTCAGGAATCTTCCTTGGTGACAATGGTGCTCCAGCCGCATTACCGGTCGTCAGTGCGCCCCAGGGCAATTGGGTGGGCACATACGGATCGGCCGGTTATGATCTGGCGGCGTGGAACGGGTCGACGACGCCAACCGACTTGACATCGTTGACGAACGCGAGTGTAAACCTGACCCGCGGTAGCAGGTATGTCTGGTGGACCACGGGAACGACGACCGAACCACAGGCGCTGGAGAGCCCCAACAAGGCTGAACGCACCGCAGCGACTTACTACGACCCCAATCAGATTGAAGTTCAGCTCAACTTCACCGCTGCATATTCTGGATCTCTCAATCTGTATGCGGTGGATTGGGAATCGGGAGGCCGGCAGGAGATGGTTACCGTCGACGGGCAGACGGCAATGCTTTCGAATTTCAGCCAGGGCGCATGGATGTCCTTCCCGGTCAATGTTCCTGCGGGTGGAGTGGTGACGATCGTCGTCGATCGAACCGCTGGGCTGAACGCCGTGCTGTCGGGGATCTTCCTCGACTAGACGGTCGCACTATCGAGTTTCGAAACATAGAGATGAAGCTATGGATGGCAATCATCAAGTCAGGAGGACGACGGTGAGCAAGGAAAGAGTTGTAATCGCAGGGGCGGGCGGGTTCATCGGCGGGCACCTCGTCGCCGATCTGATCCGCGATGGGCGCAGGGATGTGGTGGCGGTCGACGTCAAGCCGTACGAGGAGTGGCATCAGCGCTTCGATGGAGTCGAGAACAAGCGGCTCGACCTCGCCCGGCGCGAGGCGTGTTACGAGGCGCTCGCGGGTGCGCAGGTCGTATACAACCTCGCGGCCGACATGGGCGGGATGGGCTTCATCGAGAACAACAAGGCGCTGTGCATGCTCTCGGTATTGATCAACACCCATCTGCTGGAGGCGGCCAGGGATCTGGAGGTGGAGCGGTACTTCTATGCGTCCTCGGCGTGCGTGTACGCGGCGGACAGGCAGACGCGACCCGATGCGCCCGCGTTGCGGGAGGGCCACGTGTATCCGGCGATGCCCGAGGACGGCTACGGGTGGGAGAAGCTCTTCAGCGAGCGGATGTGCCGGCATTTCGAAGAGGACTTCGGCGTGATCACGCGCGTCGCGCGCTACCACAACGTCTACGGTCCTCACGGCACCTATTGCGGCGGTCGCGAGAAGGCTCCGGCCGCGATCTGTCGCAAGGTCGCCACCGCCGTGCTCTCGGGCCATCACGAGATCGAGATCTGGGGCGACGGCGAGCAGACGCGCAGCTTCACCTACATCGATGACTGCCTGTTCGGGACCAGGGCGATCATGGCCGACACGGTCGCCGACCCGGTCAACCTCGGCAGCAGCGAGCTGGTCACGATCAACCAGCTGGTCGACATCGTCGAGCAGATCGCCGGCACCGAGCTGTCCCGTAGCTACGATCTGTCCGCGCCGAAGGGCGTGCGCGGACGCTGCAGCGACAACACCTTGATCCAGCAGCGTCTGGGTTGGGAGCCGAGCACATCTCTGCGGGAGGGGTTGGAGGCCACCTACCGGTGGATCCACGCCGAGATGGCAGCGTCATGGGAGCGGCCGGTGCGGGCTCCAGAGCTCGTTGCGGTGGGCTGAGCCATGTATCAGTACGAATACGACTCGGCCGACGATGCCGGCGGGAGTGGCGGTCAGCCCTTTGGCGGCGACGGCGCTCACGCTTTCCATGCCGGATCGTCGAATGTGGCGGTGGCGGTGGCGGCGCCGGCTGAACATCTGGACAACCGGCAGGATGCGTCGCTGCACCTCTGCGGGAGGGGCGAGTCGACGCAGATCGTCAATGGGATTCGCTTCGACCTGCTCGACCGCAGGGATCTCGCGCGGATCGTGCAGTCGTTCGTCTGGTGTGGCGAAAGTCACGTGGTCCATTTTCTGGCCGTCGATCCCACGGTCAGGGCCGCCGATGACGATGCCTATCGCCGGGTCCTGAACGACGGAGACCTCAACATCGCCGACGGCCAGCCGATCGCCTGGGCGATCCGTCTGCGGGCTCGCCAAACTGAGCGGATCGCCGGCACCGATGGGGTGACGCTGCTGTGCGAGGAGGGGCTTCGCGTGAAAAGGAGCCACTACCTGTACGGAGGCAGCGAGCTGGTCAACGAGCGCTTGCGCTTCCAGCTGCGCCGCCGTCACGCGGGCATCCGCATCGTCGGCGCCGAGGCACCTCCGTGGGGCATGCCGAGCGAGCAGGAACTGACGGAGTCCGCGGCGCGCATCAAGGCCTCGGGCGCCGAGTTGCTGTGGATCGGCGTCGGCACTCCCAATCAACACTATGTCGCCAACCGGCTGCGTGACCTGGGCGCCGCGCCGGTGATCCTCTGCGTCGGCGCCGCTTTCGACTTCGTGTCAGGCACCAAGCAGCGCGCGCCGGAGTGGCTGCAGAGGCTGGGCCTGGAGTGGTGTCACCGTCTGCTCAGCGAGCCCAGGCGTCTCGCCGGCCGCTACCTCGTGGGGAATCCTCGCTTCCTCGCGGGCGTGATGCGCGAACACCTTGGTCGCGCATCGAGCTAGTCTCATGTCCGTGCATAGGGTCTCGGCATGGGTGCGCAAAGGCGGCTTCGCGCGCGCGAGGACTGGAGGCAGAGGGCTCGCCGGACGAGCCAGCTGGGGACTGGCCGACCAGGCGCTGTCGAGCCTCACGAACTTCGTGCTGGTGATCGTGGCCGCTCACGAGAGCGCTCCGCGAGAGTTCGGTCTATTTGCGCTGATACTCGCCACGTTCAGCATCGCGCTCGGCGCCTGCCGGGCGATCTGTTGTGAACCGCTGGCCGTGCGCTACAGCAACGAGTCGGCGCTCGAGTGGCGGACGGGCGCCTCGATGGCGACGGGCGCCGCGATCGTGGTCGGCGTGCTCATCGGCGCGATGTGTGTGGCTGTCGGCCTGGCGGTGGGGGGGCAGGCCAGAGATCTGCTCGTGATTCTGGGGCTTGCGCTGCCGGGATTGTTGCTGCAGGATGCCTGGAGGTATTCGTTCTTCGCGGCCGGGAGTGGCATCCGCGCATTCTTCAACGATGGCGTGTACACGCTGCTGCTGCTGTCGACGATCATCATTTTGATGACGAACGGCGATCCCGGTCTCGAGGTGCTGCTGGCTCTGTGGGGAGGCTCTGCGGCCGTGGCGGCCGTGGTCGGCATTTTTCAGAGTGGCCTGTTGCCGCGCCCGTCTCTGTGTCTCTCCTGGTGGCGCCGGCACTCGGATCTCGCGCCTCGCTATCTGGCGGAGTTCGTCGGCCTGACGGGCGAGGGGCAGCTGATGCTCTATGCGATCGCGCTCGTGACCAGCCTGAGCGCCGTCGCGGCCGTGCGGGGAGGATTGCTGCTGCTCGGGCCGATCAACATTCTCGGGTTTGGGGCAATGCTGGCGGGGGTTCCCGAGGCCGTGCGGTTGCTCGGAAGGGATCCTCGCAAGTTGATTCTCCTCAGCGGGGCCGTGTCAGGAGCCCTGGCCGCGGTGACGCTGCTGTGGGCCGGTCTCGTGTTGTTGATCCCGTCTCATATGGGGGAGTCGGCGATCGGCGGCGTGTGGTACACCGCGCGACCGCTCGTGTTTCCGCTTGCCCTCAGCTTCGCGGCGCTCGGTCTGGTGGTGGGCGCCGTGATCTCGTTGCGGGCGCTGGCGGCGGCGCGTCGAAGCCTGCGCGCCAGGCTGCTCGTCTCCCCCGTGATCCTGTGCGGCGGGTTGATCGGCGCCGCGCTTGGCGGGGCGCTCGGTGCGGCGTGGGGGCTGATGATCGGCAACAGCTTTGCCGCGGTCGTGTTCTGGTATCACCTCGTCCACGCGATTCCCGAGCACAGAGCGCAGGCGTCAAGTAAGACCGACCCTGTGCCGATGCTGATCGCCGGTCCGGCGATCCAAACGTCCTGAAGCGCCGGGACGCTGAGGGAGAGACGATGCTCGTAGAACCAGACATGCGAACCGGCAGCCGGCTGCGCCTGCCGCTGATCGCCGATCGCGTCTCTTTCCTGGAGGGCCTGGTCGCCGAGCACCGGCGAATCGCCCACCTGGGATGCACCGACTGGCCCTACACCGAGCATCGCCTGAAGACAGGAGATCTGCTGCACGAGCGGCTCCTACGGTTCGGGGACCTCACCGGGATCGACATCGATCGCGAAGGGATCGAGCGGCTGGGAGAGCTGATGCCGGGGGCTTCGCTGCTGTGCCTGGATGTCACGGGCGAGGTCCCGCCCGAGCAGCGGGGCGCATACGACCTAGTGCTGGTGCCGGAGACGCTCGAGCACGTTCCCGACGCCGTATCGTTTCTGCGCGGGTGCCGGGCGCTGCTCGGGGAGGGCGGCGTGTTGTGCATCACCGTGCCCAACGCCTGCAGTCCCAAGATCGGCATCCGGGCGTTGTTCGGACGCGAGCGCGTGCATCCCGATCATTTCGTCTACTACGGTCCACGCACACTGGAACGGACACTACGGGCGGCCGGCTTGAGCACGCAGAGCATGATGAGCTACTTCGCCGTTCCCAGCCGGTTCGGCGAGCTCGTCGACATCGGCCTGCGCGCCGCCCATCGGCTTGGCGGAGGCCCGGTCGGCGAGGGACTGATCGCGCTGGCGCGCGCGTCCGACCGGCCGGCGTCGGCGTAGCGCGACCGCTGGGCTTCCTGGGCGAGAGATGCGAATTGCGATCCTCCATTCGCGCTATCTGTCGGGTCCGGCGTCCGGCGAGAACCGCGTGGTCGAAGACGACATCCGGCTTCTCACCGAAGCCGGGCATGAGGTCAAGAGCTGGACACCGTCGCCCGAAACGGGGCCCAGGGCGCAGGCGCAGGCGGCGCGGCGGGCCGTCTGGTCGAACGAGGCGGTCGCTCAGGTCAGAGAGCTGGCGGGGGCATGGCAGGCGGAGATAGTGCATTGCCACAACCTCTTCCCGCTCGTCTCGCCGGCGGCCATCCGCGAGGCCGGCAGGCAGGGGGCGGGTGTCGTGATGACCCTGCACAACTACCGTCTGATGTGCCTGTCGGGTAGCTTTCACCGAGACGGTCACGCCTGTGAGGAATGTCTCGGACGCCTGCCGTGGCGTGGTGTCGTACACCGCTGTTACCGCGGATCCGCGCCGGCGAGCGGCATTCTTGCCACCTCGCTTGCGGTGCATCGGGGACTGCATACATTCGATCGAGTCGACCGCTTTCTCGCCGTCAGCGACTTTGTCCAGAAAAAGCACGTCGAGGCCGGGATCGCCGCCGACCGAATCGGTGTTACTCCCCAGTTCGCGTGGCCCACAGCACGGCGTGAAGGACCGGGAGACTACTTCCTGTACCTCGGTCGACTGACGCGTGAGAAGGGCGCGAACATGCTGGTCGAAGCGTGGACACAAAGCCTCGGCAGGCTCGTCGTCGTCGGAGACGGGCCCGAGATGGAGCACCTCCGAGCGGTGGCGCCACCCAATGTCGAGTTTCGTGGCTTGGTGGCAGGCGATGCGGTTCCGGCGCTGTTGCGGGGTGCGAGAGCCCTGCTGGTTCCCTCGCTTGCAAACGATCCCGCTCCCCGCTCGGTGACCGAGGCATTTGCGGCAGGCATACCCGTGGTCGCGAGCCGCAGCGGCGGTCTCCCAGAGGCAATCGAACACGATGAGTCGGGCCTCTTGGTCACTGCGGGGGCGGCGGATGAGTGGGAGGCGGCGGTGGAGAGGCTCTCGGACGACGTGGAAGCCATCCGGCTCGGCGATGGCGCGTGGCGTATGTGGTCGGAGCTGCATCGTCCGGAGCACAGTCTCAGCCGCCTGGAACATGCCTACACCGCAGCATTAGAGCACGCCGGTTGAAGCTGTGGCAAATCTATATATCAATTGCCTGACCGCGGACGGTCAACCTCGTGAGTTGGATCTGTCTGAGTCGAGCGCACCCGACGAGTGGCCGGACACGATGTATTTTCGACGGGTATTCGAGGTGCTGGACGGTATGCACGACGATAGAGACTTTACGTTCTACCTGACCGACAACGTCAAGCAGCTACCCTCGTATGGCCGCGATGTCGTGGCGATCGTCGTCGGAGACGAGCATTGTCGGATTCCCCTCTACCTTCACAAGGTGGGTGGGGTGTTCAAGAATTGCGGCACCCACCCACGATTGGGGTGCCGTCCCCTGCGCGAGCCTTCCGTTATAAACACAATGTCACTGTTGATCTTTGGTTATCGGTGTCTGAAGTACATACCGGGTCTCACCTATTATCTGGGGAGGTTGATATCCGGCAGGCGTCGGGAATTTGCGCCACTCTGCGAGATACCTTTGGGTACCGCCAATCAGGAGATCGTCCCATTTCGTGAGCTCGATGTTCGATCCACTACGCTCTTTTTCGCCGGGAGCGTTGCGCACGGTGCTTATCGGCCGTCCCGTGTCAATGCAATCAAGGACTTACTGAGTCCGAAGCACGCTGCACGGGTCGCGATGCTCAGGAACGCGGAAATGGTTTCAGTTCGCCACCCGGAGCTCGGTGTGAAGATGACCGTCGCCTCCGATTATGCCGAGGCGATCGGCAGTGACGGGCGTGCATACGCGGATCGGTTGATGGACGCAAAGATCTCGCTTGTGCCGCGAGGGGCATGCCCGCAAACATTTCGGTTTTTCCAGGCGATGAGGGCGGGCTGTGTTGTCATCACCGACGTGGTCCCGTCGCAGCGTTTTTATGACGGCGCCCCGGCGATCCGTCTAAAAAGCTGGAATGACCTGGGGGCGACCGTGGATGCGCTCTTGGCGGACCCTGATGTTCTGAATGGATATAGCCGAGAAGCTCTCGATTGGTGGTCGAAGTACTGCTCAGAGCGGGCGGTCGGCCAATATATTGCTGCCACCCTCGTCGGGGCGTAGCAGGCCTCTCGCGACGCCGAACGGCCTGACGGCGCCCACCTGACAGGCGCGTGCGCTCAGATGTCCGATCGCCCAGAAATATGGCAGTGCGCCAAAGGGGGACTCGAGCACGACGCCGACGAACGCGACCACAGGAATGCTGGCCACCAGCATCATGGCCAGAACGTCATCGTCGCGCACGTGCCGGGCGTGCTTTGCCACCAGGCGCGCCAGGCGCAGTCCCGCGATCAGGAGGCCGAGCACCAGGACGACGCCGACCAGTCCAAGTCGTGCCCACGTCCCCAGTAGGTAATTGTGGGGTGAGCGAACGTCTTCCTGTTCGGCGGCGGCGTTGCCAAGCAAGAGCACATCGGCGCCGGATTCGTGCAGGAAGTCGGGGCCAAAGCCGACGCCGCGAATCTCGCGAGCGGGGTCTCGCTCGATATAGGCGGTCAGCGCCTTCCATGCCTTCAAGCGCGCGTTCGCGGTGCCCGCGGCGCCGTGGAGCTGGGATGAAGAGGCGCTGCCCCCGGGCAGGGTCCCCAGCAGACGTTCCACCGGCTGGCTCTGGCTTGCCCCGACGAGCAGGATCGGAACGACCATCACGAGGATCGCGACCACGGCTCGCCGGTCATATCTGCCGATCAGCCGTCGCCGAGCGGGAGCCAGCAGCGCGACGACGATCAGCTCGACGATAAAGGCGAGCAGCCCGGCACGGTTGAAGAACGTGAATACGAGCAGCGAGCCCCAGGCGGCGAGTGCGAGGTTGTATGCCGGGCTGCGGCCGGACAGGGCCCGGTGCAGGCCGATCGCTGCCAGCAGGCCGCAGACCAGGCTGTCGACGTCCGAGCGCAGCGACAGCAGATGCGTGCCGGCGGCCACTACCGGCGTGCTGGTTTCCAGTGATGGATCCAGTTGCGCGATCGTGACCCAGGTTGCATGAAAGATGAGCGCCGCCATCAGGGCGCGGGAGGTCGCCCTCTCGGAGGACTCCGTCGGCGGTCGTACGAGGAAGACCGTCACCGCATATAGATACGGCGCCGCGTCGCGAAGCGCGTTCTGTGAGATCGACCCGAACATCAGCAGGATCAGGCTCCATGCCAGGAGGGCTGTTGTGAGTACCCCCACCCAGGACTCGACCCCCGTAGCGACCGACCGGTGCGCGGCGGCCGCCACGGCGCGGTCGATCAGCAGCAAGATCAGAACCAGATCGGTTACATAGGGTGGCCCGCCCACCAGGCTGAGCCCGCTGCCCCAGCGGGTCGTGGCGAGCAGGTAGAGCGTGATCGCGTAGGGCCCGTACTGCTGCAGACGACTGGCCGCCGGCGCGCTTGCCCGTAGCGGTCGCGTCCGTCCCAACGTCTGTGCGGGCTGCGTCAGTTGCATCGCGTCGGTAGATTATTCGCTCGATTGTCGGTTCATCCCTTGCGGCAGTCAAACGAAGCAGCCGATCTTCCGAGAATCGACGCAACCGCCACTGAACCGACCCGCTGAACACACCGACTCAACCGGCCGACTGAGCCGAGCCACTGAACCGACCGACCGAACTGACCGACTCAACCGACCCGCTGAACGACCGACTGGAGAGAGCGTGACCGTACGTGACTATCGAGATCTGCTGCGCCGCCGGTGGCTGATGGTCGCGCTGATCACGCTCGTCGGTGGCGGCGCCGCGCTGGCGCTGAGCCTGTCGACGACGCCGGAATACGCCTCCAGCGTGAACCTGTTCGTCTCGGCCTCGCAGTCGCCGACGGAAGCTGCCGGCTCGATCGTCGCCGCCGAACAGCTCACCCAGCAGCGGGTCGTCTCCTACGCCGATCTGGCCGATAGCACGAACATCGCGTCCGCCGTGATCCGCCGGCTAGGTCTGCGCGAGTCGCCCAAATCGCTGGCGTCGCGTATCAGCGCGACGGTGCCGACGAACACCGTCGTGATCGAGCTCACGGTCACGGATCCGTCCCGCGTGCTCGTGCCGCGGATCGCCAACGCCGTCGCCGAACAGCTCTCGCAGACTGTGTCGAGCCTGGAGTCGCCCGCCGTCGGAAAGCCGTCTCCGGTCAAGGTCTCGGTTTCACAGAGCGCGACGCTGCCAGGGGGGGCGGTGGTGCCGAAGACGACGCGCAACGTCCTCTTCGGTCTGGTGGTCGGACTGGCGCTGGGCGCCGGACTGGCGATTCTATTCGAGGTTCTGGACACGCGTATCAAGGACATGGACACGCTCAGAGATCGGCTGGGGCTGGCGCCGCTCGGGTTGATGCCGTTCGATCGCGCCGCGAAGACCAGACCGCTGGTCGTGCGGGACGCCCCGCATTCCGCCCGCGCAGAGGCTTTTCGACAGCTGCGCACGAACCTCCAGTTCCTCGGTGTCGAGAGTCCCCCGCGCTCGATCGTGGTGACGAGCGCGCTGCCGGCGGAGGGCAAGTCGACCACCACCAGCAACCTCGCGATCGCCCTCGCTCAAGCGCGCGAGCCGGTCACGGTGATCGACGCGGACTTCCGCCATCCACAGCTGAGCAAGTATCTCGGCATCAAGGGAGGGGTTGGCCTCAGCGAGGTGCTGATCGGCAAGGTGACCTTGGAGGAGGCGCTGCAGCCCTGGGAAGACGGCGTGCTCAACGTCCTCTCCAGCGGCGCCACGCCGCCAAACCCGAGCGAGTTGCTCGGTTCCCGCGCGATGGCGAGGGTGGTGGCCACGTTGTGCGAACGGGGGATGCTGATCATCGACTCGCCACCGGTGCTCCCCTTCACCGACGCGGCGGTGCTGGCGAAGATCGCCGATGCCACGCTGCTCGTGGTGCGGGCGAATTCGACGAGGGTGGACAAGGTCGAGCACGCGATCCAGGCGCTGCACACGGTTGACGCCCAGCTCGCCGGGGCGGTGCTGAACATGGTGCCGGCCAGCGGGCCGGATATCGACTACTACAGCTACTACGGCGAGAATCGGGGGTCGGGGCGCGGGAAGCGCGGGGCGAAGGGGTCAGCGGTGGACGCGGCTGCAAAGGTGTAGTGCCAGGCCGTCGGACAGCCGGACAGATTGTGAATTGCATGCAGGACAGATTTGTGAATTGTGCTGCTCACCTCGCCAGCGCCCACAGCAGCAGCGGGGCCGGCACGAGGTTGGCGGTGCCGGAGAACTCTAGGTTCTCGCGCGTCGCCACGATCGCCGGCCGTCCCGGTAGAGCGCGCATCGGCGCCGTTGCCTTCTGGCGGTTGACTCTGGCCCAGTTGGCGACCTCTACCGCCTCTACCGCTGTGTGGGGCCCGCAGACGAAGTCGAGCTCGCCGCCGCTGCTCGTGCCCCACACGTGCAGCCGCTCTGGCGAGAGGAAGTTCTCGGCGCTGCGCTCCCTGGGCTCATAGCGGCGATAGAGCGCCAGCGCGACGGCGTTCTCAACGTCGGCGTGCGTGTCGCGGGCAAGGCCCGTGCGAGCGGCCGTGATCGTATGCAGCAGCGGATCCCCGAAGTAGACCTTCTTGTCCTTCGCCACGTTGCCCGATCCGGAGTCTCGCTTCCAGAAGTAGAGGATCAGGGCGAAGTAGTTGACCGCGAGTAGCTCGACGTAGCCTTGCACGGTCCGGGGATCGTTCCGGTCGGCTCCATTGCGGCGCCGGGGAGCGCCGAGTGGCACCGCCAGCTCGTCGGCGATTCGCGACCAGCTCATCTTCGAGCCGAGTGAGCGCATAATCCTCTCCAGCAGCGCCTGGGTTGCCGGGATGCTGGCTCCGCGGCGTTGGATCTCCTTGGTGAGCGAGTCCCACAGCACCCGTTCGAGCTCCTCACTGGGCCCGTGCCGACCAGCCGCGGCCTCCGCGACTGCCGCCGGTAGGCCTCCGAACAGGAGATAGCGCTCGAACGCGGCCTGCAGCGCGGGCAGGTGGACGCGCGCGGAGAGGATCGCGGCTCGGCCGTCGTCGGTGAGCATCTCGCCGACGCTCAACCCCAGGCCTGGTGGCACGTTCGAGTCCACCGCGCGGGCGAAGGATCCGAAGTCCTGCGGCAGGATCAGCATGTCTTGTCCGGCGCCGCGGCGTCCGGGCAGTCGCTCCGCGGCGCCCTCGGCCAGGTCGATCGCCGACGAGCCTGTGCAGATCACGATGTCCTCGTCGATGCGACCGTCGTCCCACATGATCTTGATCGCGGTCCTCCAGCGCGGGACGGATGTGACCTCGTCGAGCAGGATCAGCCGTGGCCGCTCGTCCCCGGGGCCGGCGAGCTGCAGCGCGCGGTCAACGCTGTCGATCACCTCCCCGATCGGCCGATCCTCGAGTGCGTCGAGCGATAGGTAGACGATCCGTTCCGCGGGGATCCCCGTTCGGAGGGCGCGACTGACCAGCAGCTTGAGGTCAGTGGACTTGCCCACCTGTCGAGGCCCACGCAGAACATGCAAGGCGGGACGCACCAAGTCGACATCGTCCACCTGCGGCGCCGGCAGACGAACCGGCCGGCTGCGGAGACGGCGAAGATGTGCATCGTCCCTCTTCCAGCCATCGTTCGTCCACCACGGGTTGTAGCGGATGATTTGCCGATCATCCAGCATAGTAGTGCTTATATTAGCATCTCAATGCACATAAGACTACCTCTTTTAGAGAGTCAAACGCGCATAGATGCAGTACAATGCAGACTCAGTCCAAAAGCCCAAACCCCCGCTCCGCCTCCCCCGCGACGTAGCGCCCGATCGCAAGCGATGAAGTAGCCGCCGGCGAGGGCGCGTTCCGCACATGCAGCGCCCGCGGTGTCGCCGAGAACACGAAGTCGTCCACCAGCCGCCCGTCGCGCCCGAGCGCCTGCGCCCGCACCCCGGCGAACGAGGCGGCCGGTTCGACATCCTCCGCCCGCAGCTCCGGCACATATCGCGCGGTCGCCCGCACGAGCGTCGAGCGCAGCGCGGCATGGCCCAGCTCGGCAAGCCCGGTGCGCCACTACTGCCGGAACATCCGCCAGGACCCCGGCCAGGCGAGCGTGTCGCGCAGGTCCTCGCCACGCACCCGCCGCAGCGCGTAAGCGTCCCGCGCCCCCGCCAGCAGCGCGGTCGGCCCGATCAGCACGTCCCCGTCGATGTGCTTCGTCAGATGCACCCCGAGGAACGGCAGCGCGGGATTGGGCACCGGATAGATCAACGCGCGCACGAGCCCGCGCCGCGCGGGCACGAGCCGCAGGTAGGCCCCACGGAACGGCACGATCCGCGGGTCCGGCGAAGCGCCCGCCGCGACCGCGAGCCGGTCGGCCCAGGCGCCCGCGCAGAAGATCGCGTGCCCGGCCTCGGTCGCGCCGCCGCCGGTGTGGAGCAGGCGCAGCGTGGCGCCGTGCTCGCGAACCCCCTCGACCGCGCACTCGGTCACGACGGCGCCGCCGGCCTCGAGCACGTCCTGGGCATACGCGCGCGCGACCGCGCCGAAGTCGACGATCCCGGTGCCGGGAGAGTGCAGCCCGGCGATCCCGCGCGCGTGGGGCTCGAGCGCTTCGATCCCGCGCGCGTCGAGGCGACGCAGGCCCGGCACTCCGTTGGCGCGCCCCCGTTCGAGCTCCTCCAGGCGGTCCAGCTCGCGGGCGTCGGTCGCGACGATCACCTTCCCGCAGGCCTCGACGGCGATCCCACGGGATTCGCAGTACGCATACAGCTCGCGTGCCCCTTCGACGCACAGCCGCGCCTTCAGCGAGCCGGGCGCGTAGTAGACGCCGGCGTGGATCACGCCCGAGTTGTGGCCGGTCTGGTGGGTCCCGATCGCCGGCTCGCGCTCGAGCACGCAGACCGACGCGCGCGGGTGGCGCCGGGTGAGCTCGCGCGCGACCGCCAGCCCCACGATCCCACCGCCGACGACCGCGAGATTGCAGTGCGCCGGGGGTTGGGTCTGTGTTGCGGGAAGGGCGAAGGCGCTCAGGAGAGGTTCCAGTCCGCCCCTGTCGTGAACAGGTCCTCCCCTGTCGTGGCCGTCGTCGCCGCGCCGGCGGGCGGCAGCCGCGTGATCCCCGTCACCGTGTCGAATCCGCGGTCGAAGCTGAGGATCTCCGCGATCTCGCGGCGGCGCATCACCGCGGCGTGCACGGCGTCGCGTGAGGACATCTTTGGGTGCGCGTGGACGAGGTCCTTCGCAGTGAGTATGTCGGCCTCTTCGACTGGGAATACCTCGTCGACGATCGCTCGCAAAGCGTCGAACGTGGGCTCGATCGCGTTGCGGTGGCCGCTCGAGATGTACCGGTGCAGCAGCTCCTGCAGGACCTCGCTGCTGGTAACCAGCTGGCGACCTTGACCGGCCAGCCGCTCCAGCGCGCGCTGCGCTTGCATTTTGAGGTGATCGTCGCGCCCGGTCAAGTACATCGGGATGTTCGAGTCGACGAAGATCAAATGTCACCGGCGTCTGGCATTCCCGCCTCGATCTCAGCCAGGCGGCTCGCCTCCATCTCGGCCAGCAGCGTGTCGATATCCGGCTCGACGGGAAAGTTGTAGCTTGCCGCCTTGCGGATCGCCGCGAGCTTGGCCTCGACATCCCCGCTCGAGCGTTCGCGCTCGGCGACGCGCAGCGCCTGGCGCACCCATTCGGAGATGTTCACCCCTTGAGCCTGGGCCTGGCTGCGATAGCGCTCGAAATCCGCATCTCCGATAACCACCTGCAATCGTTTACTCATACCCGTAGTATGACATACTCACCCCAGGAGTATATTTCGGGGTTCCAGAAAGCGTGGGGACCTTTGGGACGCCCGGGCTTCAATCAGTCGTAACTCGATCGTCGTGGGGGCAACCCGATGGAACCAGTCCTATCTCGGGGTCCCAGCAGCGCCGTCCCTACCCCACAGCCCCCGGCCCTCCGGGCGCCGTGGCGGCCGCCGCATTGACCAGCCCCGCCCCGTACAGCCGCGCGTCCGACGGCCCCCCCAGTGGCCGCGCCGTCGCCCGCAGTCGCGCGATCACCTGCGCCGGCGACGGATGTCGCCCCAAAACCCCCGAGGCGATGATCAGCGCCGCGGTCGCGGCGACGTGGGGGGAGGCCATCGAGGTGCCTTCGTAGCCGCCGGGGAAGCCGAAGCGTTGGGGCGAGGAGCCGGTGAAGGTCATCTGGTAGACGTCGCGGCCGGCGGGTTCTTCCGGGCGGCAGTTGGGGTCGCCGGGGAGGTCGGCGTCGGCGCCGCCGCCGGGGGCGACGAGCGTCAGACCCGAGCCGTCGTTTGAGTAGTTGGCCAGACAGCCGTGTTCGGTCGTGGCGCCGACGGCGATCACGTCGGTCGCGCGCGCGGGGTAGGCGATCGTCGTGTGGCCCTCGTTGCCTGCCGCGGCGACCACCACGACCCCGCGGCGGCGGGCGTAGCGCAGCGCTTCGATCAGCTCGGGGATGTCCGCGGCGGTGACTTCTGAGCCGAACTCGAGCGACAGGTTGATCACCTGTGCGCCATGGTTGACGGCGAAGCGCACGCCTTCGGCGATCGTCGAGGCATCCCCTTCGCCCTGGCTGTTGAGCACGCGCACGGGCATCAGGCGCACGCCGTAGGCGAGGCCGGTGAGGCCGAAGCGGTTGTTGGTCGACTCGGCGATCGTGCCGGCGACGAACGTGCCGTGACCGTTGCGGTCGTTCGGGTAGGGCGAGTGCGCGATGAAGTCATAGCCTTTGACGAACTCGTAGCGCGAGAAGTCGGGCGAGCGGCGAAAGCGCCCGCGGTTGGCGTAGGCGACGCCGGTGTCGAGCACCGCGACGATCACGCCGCGTCCCCCGGGATGTCCGTCGGCGGCGACGTTCGCCCACGCTTCGGGCGCGTTCACGCCGAACTCCCCGACGAAGTTCCACTGCAGCTGCTCCCAGTCGGTCGGCGCGCCGCCGACGCCGGGGTCGTTGGGGACGAACGTGCCGGCGATGTGGGCCGTGTAGTCGGGCACCGCCCACAGCACGTCGCGACGGCGGCGCAGGCGGGCGAGCGCCGCGGACAGGCTGTCCCCGCGCGGCAGGCGCAGCAGCCGGGTATGCGCGTCCGGGGCTCCCGTTTCGGAGCCAGTATCTGCGAGCGTGCCCGTCGCCGCGCTTGCCCCGGTCGCGTTCGCGCCGCCCCCATGTTCTGTGTCCGCGGTCCGCGCTGTCGCCCCACGCGCGATCGAGTGTCCGGCGGGGGCGTACTTGACGAGGATCTCGCTCGGGGCGTATGACGATCCCAGCGCCGGCGCCGCGAACATGCCGAGCGCCAGCGCCGCGCAAACCCCGACCAGCAGGCACGTCCGCCGCGCGACGGCGCCTGCAAGGGAGATCTGGGGGGAGTGGGGGGACATTTGGCTTTGAGTAATGATGATGCGCGAGACCCGGCGCGGGGATGCACTGTCGCAGAGCGCGCGGGTCAGCGCGTGGGAAGTGGATAACCAAACAACCCGGCAGCGAGGGCGGAGGATCGGACATCGCGGCGAACGGACATCACGGAGGATCGGGCATGAGCGAGGGAGATCCAGGCGAGGAGTACTTCATGCGCCTCGCTCTGCGCGAGGCCGAGCGGGCGTCAGAGCACGGGGACGTCCCGATCGGCGCGGTCGTGGTGCACGCCGGCGAGGTGATCGCCGCGGGCCGCAACGAGCGCGAGCTGCGACAGGATCCGACCGCCCACGCCGAGATCCTCGCGCTGCGCGCGGCCGCGCAGGAGCTCGGCAGCTGGCGCGTGCTCGAGACGACGCTGTACGTGACGCTCGAGCCCTGCGCGATGTGCGCGGGCGCGATCGTGCTCGCGCGCGTGCCGCGCGTCTTCTACGGCGCGAGCGACCCGAAGGCCGGCGCCGCGGGGAGCGTGCTCGACGTGCTCTCAGAGCCCCGGCTGAACCATCGCCCCGAGGTGCGCCGCGGTGTGCTCGGGGAGGAGTGCGGGGCTCTGCTGAGCAGGTTCTTCGCCGCGCGGCGTGGCACGCGATGATCTAGCCTTAGGCCGACACCCTGGAGAGGTGGCAGAGCGGTTGAATGCGGCGGTCTCGAAAACCGTTGTGCGTCTGATTGGCGTACCGAGAGTTCGAATCTCTCCCTCTCCGTTGCGGCGACGAGGAGACGATCGGGGATGAGCCGGGGCGACCGGCGCATCCTCGCCGTGCTCGGGACCGCGCAGTTCCTGATGGTCTTGGACCAGGCGGTGATGAACGTCTCGATCTCGCAGCTCGTGTCGGACTTCCACACGGACGTGACGACGATCCAGGCGGTGATCGCGCTGTACTCGCTCGTGATGGCCGCGCTGATGATCGCGGGCGGGAAGATGGGCGACATCTGGGGCCGGCGCCGGGCGTTCTCGATCGGCCTGACGGTCTACGGCGCCGGCTCGGCGCTGACGGCGGCGGCGTGGAGCGTCCCGGCGCTGCTGCTCGGCTGGTCGCTGCTGGAGGGGATCGGCGCGGCGCTCGTGCTGCCGGCGCTCGTGGCGTTGACCGCGCGCTCGTTCGAGGGCCCGGCGCGCGCGCTCGCCTACGGCGTGCTCGGCGGCGTCTCCGGTGCGGGGATCGCGGTCGGCCCGATCCTCGGCGGCTGGGTGACGACGAACCTGACGTGGCGGATCGTGTTCGTGGGGGAGGTCGTGGTCGTGATCGCGATCCTGCTCGCGGTGCGTCTGCTGCCCCGGGACAACCCCCAGGAGGGCGCGGAGCTCGACCGCTTCGGCGCCGTGCTCTGCGCGCTCGGTCTCGCGCTCGTCGTGTTCGGCGTGCTGCAGGCGAGCACCTGGGGTTGGCTGCAGCCGCGCAACTCGCCGGTCACGCCGTTCGGGTTCTCCCTGACCCCCTTCGTGATCGCGGCCGGGCTCGCGGTGATCGGCGGCTTCCGCGCGTGGGAGCGCCGCCGCGAGCGCCTGCAGCAACAGCCGCTCGTGCACTTCCGCCTGCTCTCGATCCCGGCGATGCGCAGCGGGTTGACGACGTTCCTGTTCCAGAACCTGATCCTGATGGGCGTGTTCTTCGCGATCCCGCTCTACCTGCAGGTCGTGCAGGGCTTCGACGCGTTCCAGACGGGTCTGCGCATGCTGCCGGTGTCGGTCACGCTGTTCGTGACGGCGCTCGTCGGCTCGCGCCTGGCGGGGCGCTACCCCGCGCGCACGATCGTCCGCGCCGGCCTCGGCCTGCTGCTCGCTGCCTGCATTCTGCTGCTCTCGACGATCAAGCCGCAGATCGAGACGGTCCCGTTCGCGATCGCGATGGCTGTGCTCGGCGTCGGCATGGGCCTGATCGTCTCCCAGCTCGGCAACGTCGTGCAGTCCGCGGTCGGCGACGAGGACCGCAGCGAGGCCGGCGGCCTGCAGTTCACCGCCCAGCAGCTCGGCGCCTCGCTCGGCACGGCGCTGATCGGCGCGATCGTGATCAGCGGCCTGATCGCCGGCTTCTCGGGCAAGGTCGAGAGCGACCCGCGCGTCTCCGCGGCGGTCAAACAGCAGGTCGGGATCAAGCTCGAGGGCAACGTCAGCTTCGTCTCGATCGACCACGTCGAAGCGGCCGCGCGCGACGCCGGCCTGGACGCGCAGAGCACCGCGGCGCTCACCGAAAGCTACGCCGACGCCCAGCTGACGGCGCTGAAGACGGGGCTGCTGGTCGCGGGACTGCTCGTCTGCGCGGCGTTCTTCGCGACTCGCAACCTGCCGTCGGAGGTCCAGGCGGCAAGGCCCCCGCCGGCCGTCGCGGCCTGAGGCGCGGGGACGACTTTTTATGAAGCCGCCTCCGGCGGCCGCTGTGCCGTGCGTCGTTCTTTCCCGTGGTGACCTGCGCATTACGAGGAAACACGAACCGAAGCACGGGGACAAGCGTTCGCTCCCTCAGGCGACCGCCCGCAGCCGCCGGTAGGGCTCCCCGCGCAGCTCGCGCACGAGCGCGTCGACGACGCCCTCCTCGTCCTGCTCCAGCCCGTCGGTGACGGCGCCGATCACCGCGCGCTTGCGCTCCAGCAGCGTCGCGATCGTTTCGTCGACGGTTCCCGCCGCGAGCAGGTAGGAGGCGTTGACCGTGTCCTGTTGGCCGAAGCGGTGGCAGCGATCCTCAGCCTGGTCGTGCTTGGCGGGCGTCCAGTCGAGCTCCAGGAAGGCGACGTTCGAGGAGCGCGTCAACGTGATCCCGTGCCCGGCGACCTCGATCGAGCAGACGATCAGCTGGTTGGAGGCGGCGTGGCCGCTCGCGGGGCCGTCCTGCGCGAGGCCGCCGGTCGCGGTGCCGCCGTGCGAGACGCCTTTGATCCCACGGCCTGCGCCAGCCGCCGGGTTGCTCTCAGCGGTATCCGGCGCTTGAAAAGCCTGCAGCGCCGCGTCGCGCGCGATGGGGGAGTCCGCGCCGAGGATGTGCAGCGCGTGCGGGAAGCGCTCGAGCAGCGCGCGCTGGATCTCGCGGTGGTGGGCGAACACGACGAGGCGCTCGCCGGAGGAGAGGAAGTCGTGGATCCACGCGAGGGCGGCGTTCAGCTTGCCGCGCGCGGCCAGCAGCTTGAGCGCGTTCAGCCGCACCAGCCGTTCCGCGCGCAGGGCGGCCGCGACGCGCGCGTCGAGCTCGTGCAGGTCCAGCGGCTGGCTCTGCAGCCACGCGATCAGATCCTTCTCGGCGAGGCGATACTCGGGCTCGTTGTCGAGCTCGATCGGCACGACCGCGCGCGTCTTCGCCGGCAGCTGGGGCAGCACGTCGGCCTTCAGCCTGCGCGCGAAGCAGCGCGCGCGCAGGTGCCAGTGCAGTCGCAGGTGCGCGTCGGCCCCGCGGAAGCGCTTGCCGAACTGCGCGCCGGAGCCGAAGTCGGCGAGCCGGCCGAGGATCCGCAGCTGGGAGATCAGCTCGGGCGGGCGGTTCATCACGGGCGTGCCCGTCAGCGCGAGCACGAGCCCGTCGCGCGGCACCGTCGTGGAGAGCTGCTGCACGGCCTGGGTGCGCTTCGCGGCCGCGTTCTTGCAGTAGTGGGACTCGTCTAGCACCAGCGCGCGCGGGGCGATCGCGGACAGCGCACCCAGGCGCGCGGCGACGATGTCGTAATTGACGACGGTCACATCGGCCCGTTGCACCGGCACGCCCCCGCTGGTGCCGGACAGCGCCTGGGTGCTGCGGTGGGGCAGCCACAACGAGAGCTCGCGCAGCCAGTTCAGCTTGAGGCTCGCCGGGCAGACGACGATCGCCGGGTAGGCGTTGTCGGCCTCGAGCGTCGCGAGCGCCTCGATCGTCTTGCCGAGGCCCTGCTCGTCGGCGAGGAACGCGCGGCGCTGGGAGAGCAAGTAGCGCACCCCCGCGCGCTGGAAGGGCTTCAGCTCGCCGCCGAGGGTTGGTGGGGCCAAGTCATCCAGCGGCGCCTCGGTCGCGGCCGACAGCTCGACCAGGCCCGCGGCCTGCGCGTGCTCCTCGCGGACCTCCTGCAGCAGGCCGAGCGCCTCGGGCGCGATCCACGGCTCGTGCGTGGCGAGGAACTCGTCGAGCTCGGGCACGCAGAACGGATCGGCGCGGATCGCCGGCATCGCCGCGTGCTCGCCCGGGGTCCCCGGCGCGTACCCGCGACCGCCATTGCCCGAGCGCCCTGGCGCCGCGCCCGCGAGCGCCGTGAACGCGTCGAGCTGCGCGGGGTCGTGCCCGGGGGCGAGCACGAACGTTGGGTCCTCGTGTAGCGCCGAGACCTCCAGCACCGCAGGTGGCGCCGGGCGGCCCTCGCGCAGCGCCGCGATGCAGCGCTTCGCTCCGGGGCTGATCCAGCCGCGCAGCCGTCCCTCCATCAGCTGCCACGTCTCGAGCGTCATCGGCACGGTCGCGCCGCCGGGGGCGCTGACGGCCTGTTCGCGCAGTTCTTTCGGCAGGCGGTTGGTGTTGCCGAGCAGCAGGAACACGGGCTGCTCCTGCGACCCCTCGACCTCGATCGTGCCCGTCCAGGTGGTCGCGCGCGCGATCCAGCTCTGCACGCGTGGGTCGATCCGCGCAACATCGAGCTCCGCGACGAGCTCCCCGATCGCCTCGGCGTCGTACTCGACCGTGGCCAGCGCGAACGTTGCCTCCGGGCCGTCCAGCGCGCGTAGTCCGGCACGGCCGGCGAGCACCCGCGCGAGCGGTGCGTGCACGGCGTCGATCACGATCCATTGCTCACCGCGGCGGTCGCGGCGCAGCTCGACTTCGTTCGTCGCCCAGCCGGCGGACCGAGCCGTGCCGTTGGTCGCCCCGTTAGCCGTATCGCGCGCCGCGCCGTCCGCCGTCCCCGTTTCCTTGCCGATCGCAGCGCCGCCCGCCGATGCACCGCTTTTGATCTCGGTCAGCGCGTGCGCGGCGTCGTCGCTCAGGCGCAGCCGTGCCGGCGCCGCAGGCAGTTCCTCGACGAGCTGCGCGGCGCGGGAGTCGAGCGGGATCAGGCCGCGGGCGATCGCGGGCAGGCGGTAGCCGCCGGGATGCTCGAGCAGCAGCTCGGGCAGCTCGCAAGTGGTGTCCGTCGCGAAGCTCAGCCACCAGTTCTCGTCCGGTCGCGCGAGGTCGAGCACGCATTCGTCGTGGCGTCTGCGCCGGCGCTGGCGCTCGAGCGCGCGCGCGAGCGGCTCGGTGATCTCGGGCTCGACCGCGAGGCCGCCGAGCAGGCGGGAGACCGCCTCGGCGCGCTCCGGATCCAGCGGCACGCACCACGCGCGCTCGGCCGGGTCCCAGCGGCGGCCGGGCAGCGAGCGCAGGAGCTGGCGCAGGCGCTCGTCGAAGGGGAAGCGCAGAACGGCCTCGCCGTGTTCGAGCGAGGCGTGGAAGGAGGAGGGGGACACGAAGCCCTCACGATAGGCAACGCTCCCGATGGGAGGGGTCTAGGAGCGGCGGCGGCGCAGCTCCTCCGCGGCCTCGGCATGGTCGACGATCGGCTTCGGGTAGTCGAGCCCGCGGCGCGCGGCCGCCGCCAGCAGCCACGGCTCGTGCACGACGCGGCCGGCGATCGTCCCCAGCTCGGGCACGTAGCGGCGCACGTAGTCGCCGGCCGGGTCGAAGCGGTGCGCTTGGCGGATCGGGTTGAGCACGCGGTTTGGCCGCGTGTCGTTGCCGGTGCCGGCGACCCACTGCCAGTTGCCGACGTTGTTCGCGAGGTCGGCGTCGACGAGCAGCGCGTCGAAGTGGGCGGCGCCGACGCGCCAGTCGAGGTAGAGCGTCTTCGTCAAAAACGAGGCCACGAGCAGCCGCGCGCGGTTGTGCATGAAGCCCTCCCGTGCGAGCTGGCGCATGCCCGCGTCGACGATCGGATAGCCGGTGCGGCCCTCCCTCCACGCCTGCGCCAGGCGCTGCGAGCGCCGCCAGCAATCCCCGCGCGGGCGGTAGTCGGCGTACGGCAGATCCGGGCGCGCGGCGAGCACCTGGTGGTGGAAGTCGCGCCAGCAGAGCTGGCGCGCGAACGCCCGCGCGCTGCCGGCCGCCTCGGGGTGGCGCTCGACGTGAGCCTCGGCGCGGGCGAGCACGGTGGCGGGCGAGAGGCAGCCGAAGTGCAGGTACGGGCTCAGGCGCGAGGTGCGGTCGGCGGCGAGGTCGTCGTGGCGTTGCTCGTATTCGTCCAGCCCGCGCGCGAGCCAGCGCTGCAGTAGCGCGCGCCCGGCGCGCTCGCCGCCCCGCGGCAGCTCAGGCGAGGGGCGCCCGGCGCTTGCCCCTGTGCCGGGCTCGACCCCGAGCTTGGTTTTGGTCGTGGTCGTGGTCGTGGCGGCGGTGTCCGCGCCCGAGCTTGCGCCCAGCAGGCTCTCGATCGACGGCAGCGGGCCGGCGCGAATCCCCGCGGGTAGCGAGACGCGGCGCGGCGCCGCCGCGGCGCGCTCGAAGCGCGGCAGCGCGCTCCAGGCGCGCCAGTAGGGCGTGAAGACGCGGTAGTGATCGCCCCCGCCGGAGGGCGTCAGCGCGCCCGCCGGTACGACGGTGACCCCGGGGAAGGCGCGCAGCTCGATCCGCTCGCGCGCGCAGGCCTCTTGCAGCCGTGCCTCGCGCGCTCGCGCGTACGCGGAGACGTCCTCGCTCAGGAAGATCGCCTCGGCGCCGCTCGCCCGCGCCAGGCGCAGAGCCTCGCGCACGACATCTCCCCGCCGCACGATCAGCCGGCCGCCGCGCTCGCGCAGCGAGCGGTCGAGGTCGGCGAGGCTGTCGAGCAGGAAGGCGAGCCGGTTGGGCGCCGCGCAGCGCCCGGCGAGCAGCCGCTCGTCGAACACGAACAGCGGGACCACGTGCTCGGCCTCGCGCGCGGCCGTCGCGAGCGCGGCCTGGTCGTGGACGCGCAGGTCGCGGGTGAAGAGCACGAGCGCCGTGTTCATGGAATGGGTCTGCCCGAGGCGTTCAAGCTGTCACCTTCAAGCAGATCGCGTGCAAACATCCGGCGCTCCCTGGGCTCGAGCGCACGGCCTTCTGGCATAGCCGCTCGAGTGCGCGGCCCTCGACCCACCGCACTCAGCGCGCGGGCGAGGACGGGCCCTCCCCGTCGTTCGTCGTCGTCGTCATCACGCGCGCGACCCCGCCGCCCATCACGCGGCGCGTGAGCCCCGGCGTGAGCACGCGGAACACCGCCGCGAGCGCGTAGGGGCGGGGGACGTAGCGCTCGGCCTTGCGGGCCGGGCCGCACTGGAAGATCGCCTCGGCCGCGTTCTCGGGCGTCGAGACGGCCCAGCGCGTGAGCGCTTTGTCGGTGAGCTCGCGCTGCGGGAAGCCCTCCGTCGCGATGAACCCGGGGAGCACGAGCCCGACGTGGACGCCGTACGGGCGCTCCTCCGCCCACAGCGCGTCGGTCCAGCCGGCGAGCGCGAACTTCGAGGCCGAGTAGGCGCCCGCGCCCGCGCGCGCGACGCGCGAGGAGGTCGAGGCGACGTTCACGATCGCGCTCGGCGCCGAGGCGCGCAGCAGCGGCAGCAGCGCCTCGGTGAGGCGCACGGGCGCGTCGAAATTGAGCGCCATCGTGCGGCGCACGTTCTCGTAGCCGCCGTCGGCGAAGCGCGCGCGCCAGCCCGAGCCTGCGTTGTTGACGAGCAGCTGCAGCCGGCCGTTGTGGCGCTCCTGCACATGCGCGCGGATGCGCGCGGGCGCGTCATCGTCGAGCAGGTCGGCGGCGAGGAAGCTGACGCGCTCGGAGCCCAACTCTGACGCGAGTGCGCGCAGGCGCTCCTCGCGGCGCGCGACGAGCACGAGCGAGGCGTTCGGCTCGCGCGCGAGCCGGCGCGCCGCGGCTTCGCCGATCCCGCTGGAGGCGCCCGTGATCAATCCAACCATCGGCACACCCTATCCGGCGCGCAGGTGCCGGGGTGCGCTCCGTGGGGGAGTGCGTCAGCGCTCGGGGTGCGCTTCGCGGGCGAGTTCGTCAGCGCCGGCGCCCTTCGCGGGCGAGCGCTTCAGGAGGCGCCGTTGGAGGAGCGGCGCGAGGCCATGTACTGCTTGTTCTGCCTGTACTCGCCGCGAATCTGGATCGCGACGTAGACGAGGATGATGTTGACGAGCAGGCCGATGCCGCCGAACGTGGCGATCAGGCCGATGTCCTTCGTGGCGGCCTCGCTGGTGGCGAGGATCACTGTTGCGAGTCCCATCGGCGGAAGCCTACCAACGGGAACGGCATGGGGGCGGTGCGAGAGCGGCGCGGGTGTCGTAGCCTTGGCTGCTCGCCACGCAGGCGAGCCAGGAGAGGTGCCGGAGCGGTTGAACGGGCACGACTGGAAATCGTGTGACGGGGGAAACTTCGTCCGAGGGTTCGAATCCCTCCCTCTCCGTCCGCCTCTCTCTCTCTCTCTCTCTCTCTCTCTCTCTCTCTCTCTCTCTCTCTCTCTCCGCCCGCCTCTGTTGGGGCATACCGTGTTCTACGGCAGGTCGAGTACCAGCAGCAAGGCGTCTTCGATGCTGCGGAGCTCGTCGTGGGTCAGGTGTCCGACGCGCTCTCCGAGCGCGCGTGCATCGACGGCGCCGACCATCTCGCAGAGGACCTGGGTCGGCTGATCGGCGATGGTGACCTCCGGGTGGAAGCTAACCGTGAATGCTGAACGCGATGTTGGGCAGATGACAACCGTGGAGAGGGCAAGCAGATCGTCTGCCTGGACGATCACCGCGAATCGGCGACCTGCCTGAACGTGGCCGCGCTTGCCAGGCATCTTGATCCGATGGACGTCACCACGGACCACGCAGCGTCTCCATCAGGCCGGCGACATCGCGTGCTTCTCGCACGTAGTCCTCGTCCTGCATGAGGCGCCGAGCCTCGGCTGCAAGTCCGCCGCGTCGGCGCTCACGCGCTGCTGTCTCGGCGATTGCTTGCCGCGCGGCCTCGGCATGGCTCAAGCCTCGTCGCCTGGCGATCTCGTCCAGCGCATTCAGCCCGTCGCGTCCGAGACGCAGAGAAAGCGGATGCGGGGCCGATGCCATATCCCAAAGCGTAGCGCGAAGTGCACTACACATCCACCCGTCGATGCTGATCGTGACTACGTGTAGCTATCAGACCGCGGCCGGCGCCGTCTCCACTTCGCCGCGCTGCGCCGCTTCGGCGTGCTCGCGGGAGTCGCGCGAGGAGATCAGCACGGCGGTGAGGATCGCGCCGACGATCGCGAAGCCCGCTCCCACCAGGAACGCGCGATCGAACCCTTTCGTAAGCGCGACAGACGAACTGTGCACGCCGGAGTGAAACAGGCTCTGGGTGCGGCTGTTGGCGACCGTCGCGAGGATCGCGAGGCCGAGCGCGCCGCCGACCTGCTGGGAGGTGTTGATCAGCCCCGAGGCGAGGCCCGCCTCGTGCGGCTTGGTGCCGGTGACGGCGGCGATCGTGACGGGAACGAACGAGAACCCGAGCCCGAACGCCGCGAGCACCGACGGGCCGAGGACGTTCGCAGCGAAGGATCCGCCCGGCGCGGGCACGCGCGAGAACCACAGCAGTGCGCCGGCGATCATCAGCAGACCCGCGATCAGAGTGGGCTTGAAGCCCACGCGCGTGACGAGCACCGAAGCAGCCCCGGCGGAGAGGATGATCCCGATCGCGAGCGGCAGGTAGGAGAGGCCGGCCTTGATCGGCGAGTAGCCGAGCACGTCCTGCAGGTAGAGCGAGATGAAGAAGAACATCGAGAACAGCGACATCCCGATCAGCAGGCCGACGATGTCCGCGCCGCGCAGCGTGCGCAGGCGGAAGATCGAGAACGGCAGCAGCGGATGGCGAGTGCGCAGCTCGATCAGCACGAACGCGACGAGCAGCACGGCCGCGCCGGCGAGCCGCAGCAGCGTCCCGGTCGAGCCCCAGCCGACGTTGACGGCGTCGACGACCGCGTAGACGAGCAGCGCGAGGCCGGCGGTGACGGTGACGGCGCCCGGGATGTCGAAGCCTTCGGTGCCGTCGTCGGCATGGCTCTCGAGCAGGATCCGCGGGGCGAGCGTCGCGGCGAGCAGGCCGATCGGCACGTTGACGAACAGCACCCAGCGCCAGCTCAGCCCGCTCGTCAGGATCCCGCCGAGCAGCACCCCGGCCGCGCCGCCGGCGCCCGCGACCGCACCCCAGACGCCGAGCGCGCGGTTGCGCTCGTGCCCTTCGGCGAACGTCGTCGTGATGATCGACAGCGCCGCCGGCGAGACGATCGCCGCGCCGAGGCCCTGGACGGCGCGCGCGACGATCAGCCAGGCCTCCGACTGCGCGAGGCCGCCCGCGAGCGAGGCGAGCGAGAACAGGACCAGGCCGATCATGAACATTTTCCGGCGACCGAGCAGGTCGGAGAGCCGGCCGCCGAGCAGGAGAAAGCCGCCGAACGTGAGCGTGTAGGCGTTCACGACCCAGGAGAGATCGTCGCGCGAGAAGTGCAGCGCCGCGCCGATCGAGGGCAGCGCGACGTTCACGATCGAGGCGTCGATCACGATCACGAACTGCGTCATCGCGAGCAGCATCAGCGCGAGGTTCTTCTCGCGCGGGGTGTCGAGGCTCATCGGGTCGGCTTCGCCCGCGGGGTCGATTCTCGCGGCCGGGCCGGTGGCGGTTGTGTCGCTCATGGCTGATCTCCGGCGATCGAAGGCAGGATAGCCGCGAGTCGCGGGTATCTCGGGAGCGTGTCGTCGACTCGCTCCCCAAAGGCCTTACGATGCCGTGTGGCATGCCGAGGATCTCGAGTAAGCATCAGGTGATACTTCCCATCAAGGTGTTGAGGCGCGCGGGGCTCGCGGCGGGGGATGAGGTCGCAATCGAAGCCGAGGGAGTCGACCGCATCGTGGTACGGAGGACATTGTGCGACGCGGATCGCGCATTGGGAGTCTTCGATGGTCTGTACGAGCCGGGTTACTTGGAGCGGTTGCGCGCCCCGGACCTCTACACTGGGCGACCTTGCGCCCGTAGCTCAGCTGGATAGAGCGTCGGTCTACGGAACCGAAGGTCAGAGGTTCGAATCCTCTCGGGCGCGTTTCGATCATGCCCATACCCCCGCGGCTGGGTCCCAGGTGCGGTCCTTGGCAGTGCCGGTGATGGCTGGGTCGGCGAAGCTGGTGACCGCTGAAACGACCTCGGCGAACTGCACTGGTAGCCGGTCCTCGAGCAGTTGTCTGCGACGCCAGGCGATCCACCTCTCCTTGCCGATCTCGCCGTAGCCTGCGAGTACGTCAGCGAGCGGGACGAGCAGCACCTGCCGGTGTGCGACGACGCTTTGGATGGATCGAACGAGCTCGGTCCCGTCGACGGCATGGCGTCGGGAGAGTAGGTAGATGTCTGCGAAGTCGCGCCATCTGGTGTTGACGGTTCCTCTGTCGATTGCGGTCACGATCTTCTCGGCGTAGATCGTCGGGAGGGTGTATGCGCGCATCCGGATCTCTCCGCCCAGGAGCCGGGGAAGGCGCACGATCTCCGGGGCCGGACTGACCGGGTCGCCTACGTTGACGTCCACCCGGAAGCGAGGACGCGCGCTCGCCAGCTGCGCGGTCATGGCCACCCGCACGCCGGTATAGGTTTCCTCGTCGCGGATCACTTCGGCGGTCGCGTCGGCGATCTCGAAGATGACACCATCGTCCAGCCCGATGGCGGCGATCTCGCACACTGTCCTTCGTACCGCGTCCACGTTGTTCTCTATGGCTTGGGCCTGGAGGTCGATGTCGCGGGTCGGGCGACGCTCGTTGAAGGCGGCGAGCAGGACGCCGCCCTTCAGCACGAGTCGATCGACGAACTGTGAGTGGGTCAGCCGGAGGAGGAACGCCTCCAGGATGTAGAGCTGCTGCAGCTCGTCGACCGGGCGCCGGTTCACACGTGCCAGGTTGCGCAGGTCGAGGTATGCGCGTCCGGCGATGGTCGCGCGGGTGGGGGCGGTCACAGCAGGACCTCGAGCGCGCTGCGGAGCGCTGGCTCGGTGCCGGTGAAGTGCTTGGCCAGCTCGATCAGTTGCGCGGGGCTCGAGCCCGGTTGGCGCAGCCATCGCCGCAGCGCTTCCCACGCGAGGTCGCTGCCCTGGAGGTGGCGGGTCCGGATGATGTCGATCAGGGAGCGCTCGGCTGAGTAGATGCCGATCGGGGCGCGGCTGCCGACATCGAGCGTTTCGTGTCCGAGCGTGAACGTGCGCGGGGCGAACTGGTGCAGGCGGCATGGCGCATGCAGAGTGGGTCGTGTGCTGCCGCGTGGGATCGCGATGTCGATCGCGGCGGGGATCGAGTCGATCAGTCCGTGGCGAGCGAGCGCTGTCTCCAGGCAGAGCGTGGCGTTGGGGACGCGCTCGGAGATCTCGATCAGGTCGAGGTCGGCGGGCGCCGCGTCCGCCCAGCGGTAGACCCCGCCGCCAACAGCGAGGAGTGCGCCTTCATCGCGGAGCTGGTAGAGGCGATGATCGTTCAGGCCGGCAGCTCTAGCCTCGCCGTACCTGAACGTATCGCCAAGGATCTTGTGTGGATCGGCTTGGCGCATGTAGAGGAAATACTACCCACCTACCGGCAAGATGGGTAGGATTTCCACGATGGCTCGTAATGGCGATCGTCGACGCACAAAACTGTGTTCCGAAAATATGTCCCGAACTGCACAAATCTGAGGTGATCTCGGGACACATTCTCGGTCCCGATCTGGCTCCACAGAGCCAAAGCATGGGTCGCTTGGCCACCTACGGAACCGAAGGTCAGAGGTTCGAATCCTCTCGGGCGCGTGTTGAAGCGTGGCGAAGCTCTCCCAGCACAGTTCCTCCACTGGCGAGGACGCTCTGAGCAAAGAAGCAGCGACATCCCTGCTGCTGGGTGTTCCCTGGTCGTCGCCTTGCAGTCCCGGACATTCCTGTGGATGACCCGCTAACGTGCGCGGCTGATGGCTGACCGTCGAGCAGGTTGAGCTAAGCTCTGATGAGCATGCAGGTATTTGATTGGTGCGCTGACACGGACGTTGAGCGGCATGTACCGCTACATGGACGCGAGGGCTGGCGCTGTCAGCCGCCATCGACGATCAAAGCGTTCTTCGACGGTGCGACGAGCGTTCTGTCGCTTGAGGTCCAGCCGATCTTCGCCCCGCCTGTCTCCACCCGAACTATCTGGGTGACCATAGGTGGAGATTGGGCCAGCGTTGGACGAGATCTGCGTGTTTCCTGCAACCGTGTAAGCGCTGCAGATCGCCACATTTTTGGGGGCCCCGTGTCGATGGATCTAGACTATTCTCCTCCCGATGAGTTCATGGCGAGGGGGGGAGGCATCCCGCAAGACGGCATCGAGAGGTCGAGCGCCAACAGGACGTAAACACAGACGAGCCGTCTGGAGATAGCAGCGAGAGCGAGCTAGTTTTCCGTTATGCGGAATATTCAGGCCCGATACCGCCGCCCGAGCTCATTGCTGGCTATCAGGAGGCGATTCCTAATGGCGGCGAGCGAGTTCTATCCCTCGCTGAGCGCGAGCAAGAGCATCGGCATCGCTTGGAATCTATGAGTCTTGAGAAGGCCACTTCGGCTCACAGGCTCGGGCAGATCCTTGCGTTCCTCCTGTCGATGCTCATAGTAGTTGCAGGTGCGCTCCTGATCGCCAATGGCGATAGCGTCGCCGGTTACGGGACGCTTCTCGTTGGCGCAGCGGCGTTGTTGCGCGCCACTTTTCAGCGCAGCGCCCGAGCGGGCTAGATGTAGAGCTCGAACAGTTGCTGGGTGTTGCGGCCCTGGGCGCGCGCGAGCTTCTGCAGGTCCAGGTATGCCTCCTCGGGGGTGCGGCCGGTCATGCCAGCAGTGGCTCCAGCATCTCGGCCATCACTGTGCCGATCCGCAGCTGCCGCGCGAGCGTCAGCAGCTCGCCCGGCTTGGCGTCACGACTCTGCAGGTACCGTCGCAGCACCGTCAGCGCCAGGTCTCGTCCGACACGCGAGCGGAGCCGCAGAAGATCGGCGACGGTCCGCTCGGGTGAGCTGATGGCGATCGTCTTGCCCTCCCGTCTGGCGGGCTCACCCGGTAGCGACAGGAGGATGCGCGCCCCCTCGCGCGCCGGCCGATAAACCAATTCGTATCCTGGGAGTCAGATGACCACCCGTGGCGCCCGCAGAATTTGGCTCTGGAAAGCCGTTTTTTGAGGGTGTGCGGTTCCCGCTTGAAATGAGCCGGCGTTTCTGATTAGGTTTATTGGCAGATAGGTGCTCCCTGGGAGGGGGGCACGGGACATAGGTCGGGTTTGGGTTGATCTTCTGGATCGATGTCAAGCGCTTGTAGGGGATGTAGAGGGAGAGGGCCGGATCGTTGTGAATAGGGGATGTTTTTGCATGAGTCCTGAGGGGACAGATGTGATGAGGGTCGGCGTGCCCGCAATGGGTGTCGTACCTAGATGCGTCAGCGTCGCTGACACATCTCTTCTCTCTCTCTCTCTCTCTCTCTGCCAGGAATCTAGCGACGGCCAAAAAGCCCGTTTCGGCGCCCGTAACGGCGCCCGCCATCATCTTCTAGGAGTCCCCCGCCGCGGTAACAGCCGCGGCATCGGTCGTTCTGTCTGCGCGCGCGCCTGTATAGGGGGTGGGCGCTGATGACGTTGCCGCCTGCGGAGGGCGAGCGGGTGCCGGTGCGCCGTGCGGATGCGCCGGGTCCGTGGGGTGGTGGGGTGTATCTGCCGCGGGTGCAGCAGACGCGGTTGCTGGACGCGGCGGTGGAAGTCGTCGCGGAGCTTGGTGTGAAGCGTTTGTCGGCGTCGCGGGTGTCGGGGCGGGCGGGGATGTCGACGAAGACGTTCTATGACCTGTTCGCCGACGGGGAAGACTGTTTCCTTGCGGTGTTCGACCGTGCGGTGGCGGAGCTGGCGGGGATCGTAGCGCCGGCGTGGGCGGGGGAGGACGAGTGGGTCGAGCGCGTTCGCGCTGGGCTGATTGTGTTCCTGGCGAGCCTCGAGCGTGACCCGGCGCTCGCGAAGGTCGTCCTCGTGGAGGCGCTCGGCGCGGGCCCGCGGGTGCTGGAGCGCCGCGCGGAGGTCCTCGATCGCGTCGCGAGGTTCGTCGACGAGGGTCGCGCGGGCTCGCCGCTGGCGGATGCGTTGCCGTCGCTGGTGGCGGAGGGTGTTGTCGGCGCGGCGTTCAGCATCGTCCACGCCCGCCTGGTCGAGCAGCGCCCCGACTCGTTGATGGAGCTCGTGGGTCCGGTAGTGGCGACGGTCGTGTTGCCTTACCGTGGTCAGGAGGCTTCCGCGCGTGAGCTCGCGCGTCCTGTTCCCGCGCTGCCGGAGCTGCCAGAGCCCACGGAGTGGCCTGGGGATTTCGGGGATGACTCCACCGGCTCACAGGCGGGAGGGGCAAGCAGATCAAGGACGCAGGGAGCGACGTGTGCTCTGCACACGAGCTGGCCGAAACGGGGATTCGAGCGGAGCGAGTGTCTCCCGGCTTCGGTAGGACGCCGAGATGCGCCGCCCATCGCGCCTGTGAAGCTCACCGAGCGGACGTGCGCGGTGCTTGCTGCTGTTGGTGAGCGGCCGGGTGCGAACAACCGTCTCCTTGCCGCCGGTTCGGGGGCGAGCGAGCCGCAGATCTCGCGTTTGCTCGCGCGCCTTGCGGAGCACGGCCTGGTCGAAAACCGGGACGGTGGCCGGGGCGCCCACGCGAAGGCGTGGTGGCTGACCGCCTCGGGCGCGGAGTTCCTGCGCACCGGCCGCCCCCTCCCGAGCGCCGAGCCGGCCACGGGAAAGGCCGGGCGCGGCAAGGCCAGGAAGTCGTCCTCCGCACGGACTGGGCGCATCGACCCTCTGGATATCGTCGCCTATCAGCGCTCTCGGTTGCTGCGCGCTGCGGCGGTGGCGGTCGACGAGCACGGTTACGGCGCGGTCACGGTCGCGCACATCGCCGCGCGGGCGAAGGTTTCGCGGCGCACTTTTTATGAGCTGTTCGATGGCCGCGAGCAGTGCCTGCTCGCGGTGATGCAGGACATCGACGCGCAGGTGATGGCCGAGCTGCGGGCGGCTGACCTCGGTGGCCTGGCGTGGCGTGAGCGTGTGCGGATGGGCCTGTGGACGGTGCTGCGCTTCTTCGACCGCGAGCCGGTGCTCGCGCGGTTCTGCATCGTCGAGTCCGCGCGCGGTGAGGAGCGGATGGCGGCCTATCGCGCACAGCTGCTGGAGCGGATCACCGCTGTGATCGCCGAAGGCTGCAAGTACGGGGCGCTTGGGGAGTCCTCGCCGCTGGTGGCGCAGGGCATCGCGGGCGGCCTCGTCTCGATCCTCGCCACGCGCCTCTCTGCCCCGTCGGGTGCGGGGCGCCGTGCGGCGCGCGGGGCACGTAAGGGCGCCCCCGCCGGCGGGCCGCTCAGCGATCTGCACGGTGAGCTGATGGAGTTGATCGTCCTGTCCTACGCGGGGTTCGGGCTCGCGCACCTGGAGCGCGACCGCCCCGCCCCCAACGACCCCGCGCCGGCCTCGCTGCCGCTCCCCGCGCCGGATGGCAACCAGGGCGCCAAGCACCTCGGGCTCGACCCACGGCAGCCACGTGTCCCGGGCCTGCGCATGACCTACCGCACGGCGCTCGTCCTGGAGGCGATCGCGCAGGCGCCGGGCATCTCAAACCTCGACGTCGCCCACCAAGCCGGCATCAACGACCAGGGCCAGATCTCAAAGCTCCTCGCCCGCCTGCACCGCCACGGCCTCCTCCAGAACACCGCCGCCGGCCAGGGCCAAGGCGCCCCCAACCAGTGGCGCCTCACCCCGGCGGGTCAAGAGCTAGAGCGGGGCATCCGCGATCACCAGAAGCAGGAGGCGGCGTGATGAGGCGCTTACGGCCACATGAGCTCGTCGAAGTGGCGGATGAAGCCGGCTACGCAGCCGACCACCATGACCACCACGACCGTCCACAGCGGCGCGCCGAGGGCGAGGGTGCCCACCATCAGGATGCCGAGCACCAGCCACATGGCGATGTCATAGCGGTCGACGATGTCAAAGCCCGTCATGACACCAGCCTAGCAACGAAGACAAAGAGCAGCACGGTGCCGAGGAACATTCCCAAGAGGAATCCGTATCCCAGTCCCTGGTTGATTCGTCGCGCCAGCGAGTCGGGCCTGCTGGGGATGAACACGGCGACGGCCGCGGGCAGCCCTGAGAAGAGCACGGTGCAGCCGCCGAGCATTGCCGCCCAGGCGAGTAGCCCGTTGACGATCGATGTCCCGAGCGAGGGGTTGCCCTCGCAAAGGACTCGAATGATGGCTATCGCAGTCACGGCCGGCAAAGCTACGCAGAGCTTGGGACGGGAGAGCAGATTCGAGCTTTCTCGCGCCGGAAACCCCTGCAAACCCGCCACAAAATCAAAAAGCTCCCCGGCCCCCGACCCGGCCCGTAGCCCGTCGATCGGCCCCGTCCAGGGACCGCCAACAGCGGCGGAAACGTTTACGCGGAATAGCAACAACGCAATTCAGGCACGCACAAGCCGGCAAGCAACCACGCAGCCGGTGACCACCCAGCCCTGTTGCGTAGCTGGATCTAAGCGACCCGGGTCCCTTTTCCCAACCCCCGGTTCCACAGCTGGATCTAAGCGACCCCGGTCACTTTTCCCAACCCCCGGTTCCACAGCTGGTTCTAGGCGACCCCGGTCACTTTTCCCAACCCCCGGTTCCACACCTGTTTCCAAGCGACCCGGGTCCCTCTTCCATAACCCCGGTTCCACACCAGGTCTCACCCAACCCGAATCCCTTTCCCCCACCCCCGCTTCCACCCCAGGTCCCACCCGACCCAAGTCCCTCGTCCCAACCCCCAGTTCCAAACCACCCCCCACAAACCGAGGGCCAACCCCCTCCACCCCCGAGGAGGAACCGCGCCGATGACCCGCCGGCTGCACACCCGCTTCACCGCCGCCGCCCTGCGCGGCGCGCGGCTCGACACGCTGTGGTTCTTCGCGCCGCTGTCGCTGCTCGCGGCGCTCGTGCTGGCGCTGTTCACGCTCGTCCCCGCCGCGCGCGCCGCCGGGGACGTCAACCAGGGCAATTGCCCGAACGAAGCCAACAGCGGGTTCACGCCGGCGCTGCCGGACTGCCGGGCTTATGAGCTGGTTAGTCCGGCTTATAAGGATGGGTTCAGTATGGGTTACGAAAGCATTTTCGCTGGCGGGGAACGGGTGTTCGCCACATCATTTGGCGTTTTCGCCGGCGGCACCGGCGAACTCGGCTGTCCCACAAATAAGTACGACCTTGTTCGCACGATGAGTGGCTGGACTACTGTGCCATTTGGCGACATTACTTCTAGTCTGGTCCATGCCGGAATTGCGTGCTTTGCTCGGGTCATGAACGCTGCGGGGGAAACGATTCAGGACCTGCATCCGATCTCCAATTCCGTGTACGAAAACGATCTCTATATACACAAGGCGGACGGTTCTTTTGTCGAGATCGGGCCGATGCTCCCGCCGTCTGCGATACCGTCAACTCCCACCGGAGGGGGGAAACAGGGGGAAATCCTCAATGGGCCAAGCTTCTTCACCAGCACGCCCACATTCTCTCATACGCTATTCGTACTCCGTCCAACTCCACCGGACAGACTACCGGCCGGTATCCAAAATGAACTGTGGCCCGAAGATACAACAACCCACGATGGTAAGAATATCGAATCAGAGTCGCTATACGAGTATGAAGGGGTTGGCAACACCGTTCCGGCATTGGTTGGCCTGGATAACATCGGCCACTTGATCAGCGATTGCGGCACCTACCCCGGGGGCGACAGTGGTACAGGCGGCCCAGGTCCTCCGGGTAACCATCACAATGTAATGTCCGCCGATGGCGAAAAGGTGTTCTTCACCACGGTGGGATCCGACACGCAAAACTGCACAACGTCCGCTGTACGGCCCGCGGTCGATGAGCTGTTTGCCCGCCTGCATGGCGATCGACCGCAGAGCCCTGTAGACGGTGAAGGAAGCTGTACTGTCGCGACCGACGCATGCACGGTGGCGATCTCCGAGCCGCAAGCACTTTCCTCCGTCAATGATGCCGACTGCACCGGTGTCTGTGCGGAAAACACGAGCAAGGCCAACGAAGAAGCCGATTGGCGTGACGCGAACTTTGACGGCGCCTCGGCTGACGGCAGCAAGGTGTTCTTCACCTCGACCCAGCAGCTGCTCAACGGCGCCACGCAGGACCCGAGCACCGAAGACACCGCCCATGAGCAGCGCAACGAAACGCGCGGCTGTCGCGAAACTTCGGGGGAACACGGCTGCAACCTCTACGAGTACGACTTCGACGAACCCGCCGGCCACCGGCTGAAGCTGGTCTCCGGTGGCGACACGAGCGGCCTCGGCCCGCAGGTGCAGGGCGTGGCGGCGCTGTCCGAAGATGGGTCGCACGTGTATTTCGCGGCAAGGGGAGAGCTGACGACGGCGCCCAACGGGTACGGCCAGAAAGCGGTCGCCGGGAGCGAGAACCTGTATGTCCGCGATACGGTCGCCGAAACGACGACGTTCATCGCCAGGCTCTCTGAATCCGACCGCAACCAGTGGTCGGGGCAGGGCGGCAACCAATCTGGTACGGAACCGATGGACGTCACCAACGACGGACGGTTCCTGGTGTTTACGAGCTTGGCAAACCTTACGCCCGGTGAAACGACGTCTGGACCGCAGGTATTTCGCTACGAAGTCGGATCAGGCTCCCACCCACCCACGCTCACCCGTATCTCGATCGGTGACGAAGGTTTCAACGATAATGGCGACGGTGGCGGCGAAACGGAAATCCGGCGCGGTGGCTCACAACTCAGGGAAGATAACGCGAACGATCTCCATCCCGCTATCTCCGAAGACGGCGCGACAGTCGTCTTTACCAGCAGTGCGGCGCTCGTACCCGGTGTAGCGAACAACATTTGCGAACCAAAGGAAGGAAACCCGTGCAAGACACTGCAGGGGCACATCTACGAGTATCGCCAAGGCCACGTGTATCTGATCGCGCCGAGAGCGCTCACCGCCCCAATCGTCAGCCCCTCGGGACGAGACATCTTCTTCACCACAAACGAATCGCTCACCCCGCAAGACGTGGACACCCTCGAAGATGTCTATGACGCCCGCATCGAAGGTGGGTTTCCGCCGGCGCAGACGCATTCGTGTGAAGGCGAAGCATGCCAAGGCGCCGGTGCGAGCGCACCGGCGTTCGCGCCGCCGGGTGGCGCGACATTCTCGGGGGCCGGTAATGCTCCGGTCCTCGCGCCGGCGCCTTTGCCTGTCAAACCGAAGCCAAAGGCGTTGACGCGCGCGCAGAAGTTGGCGAAGGCGTTGCGGGGCTGTCGCTCCAAACACCACAACAAGCAGAAGCGATCTACGTGTGAAAAGCAAGCGCATCGTGTCTACGGGAGGAGCAGGTAAATGGCGCGTAGACTGAACACCAATCGAATTGCTACCGCCATTGCGCTAATTACGGCCGTCACGGTGGGTCTTGGCGCCGGCGCGGCCTCGGCCTCGGCCGCGACGGCCGGCGCGGAATTCGCGATCCGCTCCGAGGTCAAGCCGACACATCTTACGCCGAATGGGTCCGGCACTGTGATTGTGCTCGTGACGAACGTAGGTGGTGTCGCCACAAACGGCGAACCCCTGACGATCACCGATACGCTGCCCGCCGGGCTTACGGCTACCGAGGTAGGGTTGCAAAGGGAACCGGGCGGAGAAGGGCTAAATGTGGGCACGTGTGAAACTGTCGGCCGGACCGTGACATGTACGTATGGCGGAGAACTACCGGGGAATGCCGTCGCCGGTTTGGAGATGAAAATCAGCGTTTCTGTCGCACCGGAAGCGTCCGGCGCGCGGGTGAATGCGGCGAGGGTGACCGGGGGTGTGGCCGCGCCCAAGGCGACGAGCAACACGATTGTGGTCGAATCGGCCGAAGCGGCGTTTGGTCTCGACGGGCCGCTTGAAGCCGATGCGTTTGACGCCTCCGGGGCGCTCGATACGCAGGCCGCAAGCCATCCAAACTTATATAGCACGGGCTTTGTTTTGAACAGTGTTAAGGCGCCTTTCGGTGAAGCAAGCTCGGTTTTTCCCGCGCAGGAAGCGAGGGATATCTCCGTGCTGTTGCCGGTGGGTTTCGTCGGTGATCCGCTTGCTGCGCCGGCGTGTCCGGAGCATTTAGTCGCGCCGCCCAACGACGGCAAGGAATGCCCGCCGGCGAGCGTCGTCGGGACCGTGTCGTTTCAAACGTTCCAAACAAAGTGGGCTATCTCGAGCTCCCTCGGGAACGAACAGGAGGGCCCGTTGATCAACGTCGTGCCCGAGCGCGGACATCCTGCCGAGCTTGCGTTTATCTTCATGACGCAGGAGGCGTTGCTGTACGCAAACCTGATTCACACTCCGGCAGGCTATGCGGTTCGGGTTACGGCGGCCAATGTTATCCCTTTAGCAGAACTCACAGGCGCAAAAATCACGCTGTTCGGCAACCCCTCGGCGGCCGACGGCGGCACGACGTCGCAGATCCCGTTCATCACAAACCCCAGCGATTGCGACGGGGGACCGCAGGTCACGCGGATGCAGCTCGACTCGTGGCAGAACCCGGCGTCGCTTCCCTTGAACCCCGACGGCTCGCCGGATGTCGCCGCGGCGAACTTCGAAGAACCGCAGTGGCAAAAAGGTACCGCCGAATCCCCGGCCGTGACGGGCTGTGAAAAGCTGACGTTCAACCCGGAACTGAAAGCAAAACCGACAAGCACGCAGGCGGGTGAGCCGACCGGCGTGGAAGCCAAGCTGACAGTTCCGCAGAACAGCGACCCGAACGGTTTGGCGACGCCGGACCTGAAGAACGCGACGGTGACGCTCCCCCAGGGCGTCGTCCTGAACCCCTCGCAGGCGAACGGCCTGCAGGCGTGCAGCGATGCGCAGTTCGCCGAAGACAGCACCGAACCGGCTTCGTGCCCGCTGGCCTCGCAGGTCGCGACCGTGACCGCGCATACGCCGGTGCTCGCGCACGAACTGCCCGGCGAGGTGTTCATCGGCGCGCCGGAATGCGACCCGTGCTCGAACGCGGACGCGCAGAGTGGCAGGTTGGCGCGGCTGTTCATGCAGGTGCACTCCGAAGAATATGGGGTGACCGCGAAGTTCGTGGGCAATGTCTCGATCGACCCGAGCAGCGGGCAGTTGACGGCGACGTTCACGAACCTGATCCAGCAGCCGATCGACGAAGTCACGCTCAACTTCCACGGCGGCCCGCGTGCCGCGCTCGCGAACCCGACCGCGTGCGGCGACTACAGCAGCAACATCGACCTGACCCCGTGGAGCGCGCCGTACACGCGCGACGCGGTCTTGACATCGCCGTTCGAAGTCACCGAAAACTGCGGTCCGCGTGGCTTTGCCCCGTCGTTCTCGGCGGGCCCCGTGAACCCGCAGGCGGGCGCGTACAGCCCCTTCACGCTGACGTTCTCGCGCAATGATGGCGAACAGTTCGCGAACGACATCGAACAGACGCTCCCGCCCGGTCTGCTCGCGAAGCTCGCGGGTGTCCCCCGTTGCGGCGAAGCGGAAGCGAACGCGGGCGCGTGTCCCGCCGGTTCGCGGATCGGCTCGGTCACGGTCGGCGCCGGCCCGGGCAGCGATCCGTATTACACGTCGGGCAGCATCTACCTGACGGGCCCCTACAACGGCGGCCCGTTCGGTGAGGTTGTGGTCGTGCAGGCGGTCGCGGGCCCGTTCAACCTCGGCACGGTCGTCGTCCACGGTTCGATCCGCGTCAATCCCTACACCGCGCAGGCGACGGTCGTCAGCGACCCGTTCCCGAGCATCCTCGACGGGATCCCGCTGCAGATCCGCACGGTCAACGTGACCCTGGATCGTCCCGAATTCACGTTCAACCCGACGAACTGCGCCCCTTCGGAGGTCACGGGCAAGCTCGCCTCGACGCAGGGCGCGGTGGCGACGGTGTCGAGCCCATACGAGGCTACGAACTGCGCAAGCCTCGGCTTCAAACCGGCGGTCTCGGTCAGCACGCAGGGCAGGGCGAGCAAACAGGGCGGCGCGAGCCTGACGGTGAAGATCGTCCCCGTCGCCGGTCAGGCGAACACCGCGAAGTTCGACCTCGAGCTGCCCAAGCAGCTCCCGGCCAGGTTGACGACGCTGCAGAAGGCGTGCACGGAAGCGCAGTTCAACGCCGATCCGGCGGGTTGTCCGGCGGCGTCGGACATCGGCACGGCGACGGTCTCCACGCCGCTGTTGAGCAGTCAGCTCGCTGGTCCGATCTACCTCGTCTCCCACGGCGGCGCGGCGTTCCCCGACACGGAGGTGATCCTGCAGGGCGAAAATGTGCGGGTCGTCTTGGACGGCAAGACCCAAATCAAGAAGGGCGTCACCTACTCGCACTTCGAAGCGGTCCCCGACGTCCCCTTCACGTCCTTCGAAGCCAAGCTCCCCACGGGCAAGTACTCGATCTTCGGAGCGAACCTCCCTGCGAGCACGAAGTACGACTTCTGCGGTCAAAAGATCTCGGTCCCGGTCTCGCTCACGGGTCAGAACGGGGTGCTCGACAAGCAGACGACAAAGGCCGGCGTCACGGGCTGCCCGAAGCTCAAGAAAGCCAAGGCAGTGAAGAAGAAACCAGGTAAGGCGTCCAAGTCAACGCGGAGGGGTAAGTAAATGAGGCTCCAACGACTGATTCCGACGGTGTTGACCGGTGCTCTGGCTGCCTTGGCCGTTGCCGCGGTGCCTGCGTTGGCTGCTCCGCCTGAAACGCCGACTATACAGCCGGCGTTGTCGGTGACGGGTAGCTCCGCGGTGTTTCGGGGGACATTGAACCCTGGGGGCCCCGCGGAACCCGGTGAATGGGAATTCAAATACAAGATCTCCAACGAATCGTGTTTCCCGGAAGCGTCCAGTCTCCCGGAACCGGCTGCCCAGTCGACGGGTAAAGCCAAAGAAGCGGTCGAAGCGGTCGCGGAAAACCTCGAACCGGGAACGACCTATGCGTTTTGTCTCGCTGCCAACCCAAACGGTGAAAGAGCTCTCAGCGAATCGTTGACGTTCAAAACACTGCCGATCGGTTTGACCAGGGCGCGGGAAGTGACGCCGTTCGCGGCGACGCTCACGGCTCAGATCAATCCCGAAAACGAAGAAGCCACGTACTCGTTTGAGTACTCGACCGAAGCTAGCGGCGAAGAACTGAAAGGCGCGATCGTGACGATCCCCGGCACGAGCACGTTGCCCGCGGTCGACGCAACCGAGGAAGCGAGCGTCCCCACCAAAAATGTGCTCGCGCCCGCGACGACGTATTACTTCCGCGTGCTGACGGAAAATTCTAAAGGTACGGATGAAGGGCCGGTCGAGAGCTTTACGACCCGCGAAGCGACCGCGCCGGAAGTGATCAGCACCACGCTCACGGAGTTGAACTCCAACGAACCGAAGCTCGAAGCGAAAATCAACCCCAACTACCAAGAAACAAGCTACCAGTTCGAATATTCGACCAGCGAAGCGACGCTGCTCGAAGGCAAGGGCGAAGTCGTCCCAGGCGCACCGCCCGCCCCCCTGTTGCCGCCGATCTTCGAAGAAGTGACGGCCGGACCCGTCGGGCTGAGCGGCCTGATACCGGGGGCGACCTACTACTACCGCGTCTCCGCGCACAACTCCACGGGCACCAAAGACGGCTCACCCGGGTCGTTCGTCGCGCTCGGCATACCCGCCGTCAGCACCGGGAGCGCCGGAGAACCAACCCGCACGACCGCCACGGTCGCGGGCAGCATCACCCCGCAGGGCCTACCCACGACGTACCACTTCGCCTACGTCCCCCTGTCCGCCTACGAAGCGGCCCTCGCCAAAGGCGCGCCGGACCCATACGCATCGAGCAACGGCGGCCGCAGCACGTATGAGACCTCGCTCGATGAAAAAGTCGCCGACTACGCCCCGCACCCGGTCGCGGCGACGCTCGAAGAACTCGCGCCGGAAACCGCGTATGTGTATGTGCTTGTCGCGCATAACGAACTCGGGACGACGGTCGGCGCGCCGCGGACGTTCACGACGCAGGCGGCGATCCCGCCGGTCGCGGTGACAGGGGCGGCGCAGGGGGTCAGCCAGCTCGCCGCGACGATTACCGGGAGCGTCGATACGCGGGGGTTGCAGACAAGCATTCAGTTCGAATTCGGGACCGCGCCGTACGCGGGGGCGCTGCTCGAGGCGGCGGTCGTTCCCGGCAGCGAAGCGGGCACGAGCGAGCAGGTGCAGCGGTACTCCACCGGCCTGCAGCCCGGCACCACGTACTACTACCGGCTGATCGCGACCGGCCCGGAGGGGGTCGCGTCGGGCGCGGAGCAGTCGTTCACGACGCCGGGTTTCCCCGCGACCGCGCTCGCGCCGGCGACGGTGCTCCCGTTCGTCCCCTACACGAGCCTCGCGGCGCTCCAGGCGCAGCAGGCCAGGGAAGGCGGCGCGCCGCCGGCCCCGGGGAAGGCCGGCCCCCGTCTCGGGAAGCTGGCCAGGGCGCTGAATGCCTGCCACCGGAAAAAGGGCGCCGCGCGCAGGAGTTGCGAACGAACCGCCCGCCGCCGCGACGGCGCGGCGAAGAAGCGGGGGAAGTAGCCGCATGCGACCGGCGAATGACACCGAGCGCGGTGCGGTTCAGGCGGCGTCGAGGAGGATGCGGTCCTCGGAGACCTCGAACTCGATGCGTGCTTCGCTGTCATCGTGGTCGCTTCTTGCGGCAGGATGCGAGCCGCGAGCGGTCGGTGTAGACGGTGAGTTGGCTTGCGGGCAGCAGTGCGAAGCCGGTGTCGAGCGTGACGATCGCTTTGGCGCCGGCGGCAATCGCGGTTGCGGCGTGGGCGGCGTCGTAGGAGGCGAGTCCGTGGTCGGCCATGAGCTTGGTGGCGGCGGTTGTGATGTCGCCGAGTGGCACGGGGAAGTGGTCGATGGGCGCGAGCAGCGCTTCATAGCGCGAGATGGTGTCGTTCATGAGTCGTGCGGCGCGTGGGCGGGAGCGTCCGTCGGTGCGGTGTGCTCGCCACTTGCCGCGCCAGCGTTCCTTGAGGGCGTGAGCGAATGTCGCCTCGGCGAGCTCGACCGCGAGCAGGTCGCTGGTCACGACCGTGACGCCGCTTTCGTCGATGCGTGTGAGGAATACGTCGCAGACGTCGTGCAGCGGTTGGGTCGCGAGCAGCGCCTCGACGACGAAGCTGGTGTCCAGCGCGATCGGGTCGGGCAGCACGATTTGCTCGTCCTCGATCGCGAAGAGGTTGTGGGGGACGGGCCGGCGCCCGTCTGGGGGGCTCATCGGGGCCTACCGCGGGCGGTAGAGGTCCAGCGTGATCGGCGTCTTGAAGCGCGGGCCGGTGGTAGCACCGGTGGTGGCCCGCTTCAGGGCCGCTCGCTTTTCCTCGGGCGTTTTGGCCTTGGCGGGCACGAACAGTTCAGCCAGCCGCTCGGGGCTGAGCTTCTCGATCTTCCCGTTGCTCTGCGCTTTCGCTGCTTTCGCCATGAGCTTCATGATGCCACGTCTCCTCTCGATCATCAACAGACGACCGGGATCGATCGCCGGCCAAGCACCGTACGCCGCCCCTGGGACGGGAGACGCGATCGCGCGCGGTTTGCCCCGAAAGCCCCTGCAAACGAGTCAAAAAATTCCCTTGCCTCCGCCATCACCCCGGCGAAGCTATCCGTCCAGGGACCGCCAGCAGCGGTGGAAACGTTTACGCGGAATAGCAACAACGCAATTCAGGCACGCACACGCCGGCAAGCAACCACGCAGAGAATCGCCACCCAGCCCTGTTGCGTAGCTGGTTCTAGGCGACCCCGGTCCCTTTTCCCAACCCCCGGTTCCACAGCTGGTTCTAAGCGACCCCGGTCCCTTTTCCCAACCCCCGGTTCCACAGCTGGATCTAAGCGACCCGGGTCCCTTTCCCCCACCCCCAGTTCCACCCCTGTTCCCACCCGACCCAAGTCCCTCGTCCCAACCCCCAGTTCCAAACCACCCCCCACAAACCGAGGGCCAACCCCCTCCGCCCCCCAGGAGGAACAGCACCGATGACCCGCCGGCTTCACACCCGCTTCACCGCCGCCGCCCTGCGCGGCGCGCGGCTCGACACGCTGTGGTTCTTCGCGCCGCTGTCGCTGCTCGCGGCGCTCGCGCTGGCGCTGTTCACGCTCGCCCCCGCCGCGCGCGCCGCCGGGGATATCAACCAGGGGAATTGCCCGAACGAAGCCAACAGCGGCTTCACGCCGGCGCTGCCGGACTGCCGGGCTTATGAGCTGGTCAGTCCGGCTTATAAGAATGGGTTCGGGATGGGTTACCTGGGTATTTTCGACGGTGGGGAACGGGTGCTCGCGGAATCGATCGGCGTTTCCGCCGGCGACATTGGCGGGCTGGATTGTCCTCTCAACAACTATGACCTCGCGCGCACGGCGAGTGGGTGGGTCAACGAACCGTTTGACAGCATTCCTCCCAGCCTGACCCACGCCGGAGCCTCGTGCCCCGCCGTTGTGATGAACGATGCGGGAGAAACGATCCTGCGCTTGCACCCGATTTCACATTCGGTATATGAGAACGACCTTTATATACATAACCCGGCAAACGGTTCCTTTGTCAAAATTGGGCCAATGCTTCCACCGTCGGCGGTACCCGCTAGTCCGACGGGTGGCGGGGAACAGGGAGAAATCCTAAAGGGCCCGGCATTCGTTTCTAGCACGCCGACGTTCTCGGACACGCTGTTCGTTTTGCGGCCGACCCAGCCGGATGTGCTGCCGGCCGGTATCGAAACTGAACTGTGGCCATTCGATACCACTAGCGTGAATGTGCAGACCGAACAGAATGTGTCGCTCTACGAGTACGAAGGCACCGAAAAATCGGTCCCGTCGCTGGTGGGGTTGGACAATGCGGGTCATTTGATTAGTGACTGTGGGGTCTATCCGGGTGGTGACAGTGGTACGGGTGGCGCGGGTCCTCCGGGTAATCATCACAACGTGATGTCCGAAGATGGGCAGACGGTTTTCTTTACCGCGGTGGGGCGCGATCATGCTTGTGAAACGTCTGGTGTGGCGCCGGCGGTTGATGAGCTGTTCGCACGGCTGGGTGGCTCGCATACAGTGGCGATCTCCGAGCCGCAGGCGCTTGCCTCCGCGCCCAGCGCCGACTGCACAGAAGCCTGTGCGGAAAACACGAGCAAGACCAACGAAAAAACGGATTGGCGCGACGCAAATTTTGATGGCGCTTCGGCCGACGGAACGAAGGTGTTCTTCACTTCGACGCAGCAGCTCTTGAACGGCGCTACGCAGGACCCGAGCACCGGAGATAGTGCGTATGAAAGACGGAACAAAGCGGGTGGTTGTAGGGAAACCTCGGGCGAAAACGGCTGCAACCTTTACGAGTATGACTTCAACGAACCCGAAGGCCACCGACTGCTGCTGGTCTCCGGCGGCGACTCGAGCGGTCTCGGCCCGCAGGTGCAGGGTGTGGCGGGGCTTTCCGAAGACGGCTCGCACGTCTATTTCGTCGCGCGCGGGTCACTTACGCAGGCCGCGAATGTATTTGGCGTGAAAGCGGTCGCGGGGGAAGAGAACCTGTATGTCAGGGATACGACCTCAAACCAGACGGCGTTCATCGCCACGCTCTCGGAATCCGATTCGGGGCAGTGGTCGGGGCAGGGCGGCAACCAGTCGGGGACGGAGCCGATGGCTGTCACGAACGATGGCGGGTTTGTGGTGTTCACGAGCGTGGCGCATCTGATTCCCGGTGAAGCGGCGTCGGGACCCCAGGTGTTTCGCTACGGCGTCGGATCGGGCTCCCACCCACCCACGCTGACGCGTGTCTCGATCGGCGAGGAAGGCTTCAACGACAACGGCGACGGTGGCGGGGAAACGGAAATCTTCCGGGGTTCTTCGGGTGCTTCTGAACTCAGCCAGGACGATTGGAACGATCGTCACCCATCGGTCTCCGAAGACGGTTCGACCGTCGTCTTCAACAGCAGCGCGGCACTCGTACCCGGCGTGGCAAACAATGTTTGCGAACCAAAAGAAGGAAATCCGTGCGCGACGCTGCAGGGGCACGCGTACGAGTACCGCGAAGGCCACGTATATCTGATCGCGCCGCGGACGTTCGGTGCTCCAATCGTCAGCCCGTCGGGGCGAGACATCTTCTTTACCACAAACGAATCGCTCGTCCCCCAGGACGGGGACACGCTGCAAGACGTCTATGACGCCCGCAGCGAAGGAGGTTTTCCGTTGGCGCAAACGTCTTCCTGCGAAGGCGAAGCATGCCAAGGCGCCGGTGTGAGCGCACCGGTATTCGCGCCGCCGGGTGGCGCGACGTTCTCGGCGGCCGGTAATGCTCCCGCCGTCGCGCCGGCGACTTCGCCTGTCAAGCCAAAGCCAAAGGCGCTGACGCGCGCGCAGAAGCTCGCGAAGGCGTTGCGTGTCTGCCGGGCCAAACACAACAGGCGGCGGCGAGCTATGTGCGAGAAGCAAGCGCATCGCGCTTACAGGAGGAGCAAGTAAAATGGCTTTTAGGCTGAACACCAATCGCATGACCGTCGTCCTTGCGCTGATCGCGTTTGTCGTGGCGGGTCTCGGTATCGGGGTGGCTTCGGCGTCGGCCGCATCGGCCGGTCCGGCGCTTTCGATCCGCCCCGTGGTCAAGCCGACGCATCTCGGGCTGGGCGGGTCTGGCACGATCGTCGATCTTGTGACGAACGTCGGCGCCGTCGCTACTGACGCGGAACCCGTGACGATCATCGATACGCTTCCCGTCGGGCTGACAGCTACCAGCGTAAAATTTAGACTCTCTCCCGGAGAATCAAACGCAGGTCCGTGTGAAACGACCGGCCGGACCGTGACTTGCACGTATGGGGAAGCACTGCCGGGGAGCAATGTCGCCGGCCTGGAGATGCTGATCGCTGTTAGCGCCGAACCGGGGAAATCCGGTGCTTTGGTGAACGGGGCGAGGGTCACCGGTGGCGGATCGGCGCCCACATCGACGAGCAACACGATTGTTATCGAAGCGGCCGAAGCCGGGTTCGGCCTCGACGGGCCGCTCGAAGCCGATGCGTTTGACGCCTCCGGGGCACTAGATACGCAGGCTGGGGATCATCCAAGCTTGTATAGCACAACCTTTGTCCTAAACAGTGTTCCGACGCACTTTGGCCATCCTGGCTTCGTTTTCCCGGCGCAGGAAGCGAAGGACATCTCCGTGCTGTTGCCGGTCGGCTTTGTCGGCGATCCGCTCGCGGCGCCGGCGTGCCCTGAGCATCTGGTCGCGCCGCCCAACGATGGTAAAGAATGTCCCGCGGCGAGCGTTATCGGCACGGTCGCGGTACAGACTTACCAATCGAAGTGGAGCGTCTCAGCGGAACGGGGGGACCCTATAGCGGGACCGGTGTTCAATGTGGTTCCAGAGGCTGGGCATCCCGCCGAGCTGGGGTTCATCTTCCAGACCCAGGAGGTGCTGCTGTACGCTAGCCTCGTCCATACCCCGGCCGGCTATGCGGTGCGCATAACCTCGGCGAATATTCTTCCTTTCGCGAAGCTCACGGGTATCAAAATCTCGCTGTTCGGAAACCCCTCGGCGGCCGATGGCGGCACGACGCCGCAGATCCCGTTTTTCACGAACCCCAGCGACTGCGACGGTGGGCCGCAGGTCACGCAGATGCAGTTCGACTCGTGGCAGAACCCGGCCAACCTCCCGTTCAACCCCGACGGCTCCCCCGATGTCGCCGCGGCGAACTTCGAAGGACCAGGGTGGCAGCAGGCGGCCGCCGAATCCCCGGCCGTCACGGGTTGTGAAAAGCTCACGTTCACCCCCGAACTGAAAGCGCCGCCGACAAGCAAACAGGCGGGGGAGCCGACCGGCGTGGAAGCTGAACTGAAGGTGCCGCAGAACAGCGATCCGAACGGTTTGGCGACGCCGGACCTGAAGGATGCGACGGTCACGTTGCCGCAGGGCGTCGTCTTGAACCCCTCGCAGGCGAACGGCCTGCAGGCGTGCAGCGACGCGCAGTTTGCGCAAGACAGCACCGAACCGGCTTCGTGCCCGCTGGCCTCGCAGGTCGCGACCGTGACCGCGCATACGCCGGTGCTCGCGAATCAGCTGCACGGCGAGGTGTTCATCGGCGCGCCGGAATGTAATCCCTGCTCGAACGCGGACGCGCAGAGTGGCAGGTTGGCGCGGCTGTTCATGCAGGTGCACTCCGAAGAATACGGCGTCACCGCGAAGTTCGTGGGCAATGTGTCGATCGACCCGAGCAGCGGGCAGTTGACGGCGACGTTCAAGAACCTGATCCAGCAGCCGATCGACGAAGTCACGCTCAACTTCCACGGCGGCCCGCGCGCGGCGCTGGCGAACCCGACCGCGTGCGGCAGCTACAGCAGCAACATCGACCTGGAGCCGTGGAGCGCGCCGTACACGCGCGACGCGGTCCTGACATCGCCCTTCGACGTCACCGAAAACTGCGGCCCGCGTGGCTTTGCCCCGTCGTTCTCAGCGGGTCCCGTGAACCCGCAGGCGGGCGCGTACAGCCCGTTCACTTTGACGTTCTCGCGTAACGATGGCGAACAGTTCGCGAACGACATCGAACAGACGCTCCCGCCCGGGTTGCTCGCGAAGCTCGCCGGCGTCCCCCGTTGCGGCGAAGCGGAAGCAAGCGCGGGCGCCTGTCCCGCCGGTTCGCGGATCGGCTCGGTCACGGTCGGCGCGGGTCCCGGCAGCGACCCGTATTACACGTCGGGCAGCATCTACCTGACCGGCCCGTACAACGGCGGCCCGTTCGGCGAGGTGGTGGTCGTGCAGGCGGTCGCGGGCCCGTTCAACCTGGGCACGGTCGTGGTGCACGGCTCGATCCGCGTCAACCCCTACACCGCGCAGGCGACGGTTGTCTCCGACCCGTTCCCGAGCATCCTCGACGGGATCCCGCTGCAGATCCGCACGGTCAACGTGACCCTGGATCGTCCCGAATTCACGTTCAACCCCACCAGCTGCGCCCCTTCGGCGGTCACGGGCAAGCTCGCCTCCACGCAGGGCGCGACGGCGACGGTGTCGAGCCCATATGAGGCGACGAACTGCGCGAACCTCGGCTTCAAACCGGCGGTCTCGGTCAGCACCCAGGGCAAAGCCAGCAAACAGGGCGGCGCAAGCCTGACGGTCAAGATCCTCCCGGTCGCCGGTCAGGCGAACACCGCGAAGTTCGACCTCGAGCTGCCGAAACAGCTCCCGGCGCGCCTGACGACGCTGCAGAAGGCGTGCACCGAAGCGCAGTTCAACGCGAACCCCGCGGGCTGTCCCGCGGCGTCGGACATCGGCACGGCGAAGGTGGCCACGCCGGTCCTCGGCAGCCCGTTGGAGGGCCCGATCTACCTGGTCTCGCACGGCGGCGCGGCGTTCCCCGACACGGAGGTGATCCTGCAGGGCGAAGGCGTCACGGTGATCCTCGACGGCAAAACCCAGATCAAGAAGGGCGTCACCTACTCGCACTTCGAAACCGTGCCCGATGCGCCGATCACCTCGTTTGAAGCGATCCTCCCCGAGGGCAAGTTCTCGATCTTCGGCGCGAACCTCCCGGCGAGCACGAAGTACGACTTCTGCGGGCAGTCGCTGTCGGTGCCGACGACGATCACCGGCCAAAACGGCGTGGTCGTCAAACAGACGAACAAGGCAAGCGTCACCGGCTGCCCGAAGCTCAAGAAAGCCAAAGCGGCGCGGAAGAGACCCGGTAAGGCGTCCAAGTCAACGCGGAGGGGTAAGTAAATGAGGCTCCAACGACTGATTCCGACGGTGTTGACCGGTGCTCTGGCTGCCTTGGCCGTTGCCGCGGTGCCTGCGTTGGCTGCTCCGCCTGAAACGCCGACTATACAGCCGGCGTTGTCGGTGACGGGTAGCTCCGCGGTGTTTCGGGGGACATTGAACCCTGGGGGCCCCGCGGAACCCGGTGAATGGGAATTCAAATACAAGATCTCCAATGAATTGTGTTTCCCGGAAGCGCACAGTGTCCCGGAACCGGCTGCCCAGTCGACGGGTAAAGCCAAAGAAGCGGTCGAAGCGGTCGCGGAAAACCTCGAACCGGGAACGACCTATGCGTTTTGTCTCGCTGCCAACCCCAACGGTGAAAGGGCTCTCAGCGAATCGTTGACGTTCAAAACGCTGCCGATCGGTTTGACCAGGGCGCGGGAAGTGACGCCGTTCGCGGCGACGCTCACGGCTCAGATCAATCCCGAAAACGAAGAAACCACGTACTCGTTCGAGTACTCGACCGAAGCTAGCGGCGAAGAACTGAAAGGCGCGATCGTGACGATCCCCGGCACGAGCACGTTGCCCGCGGTCGACGCAACCGAGGAAGCGAGCGTCCCCACCAAAAATGTGCTCGCGCCCGCGACGACGTATTACTTCCGCGTGCTGACGGAAAATTCTAAAGGTACGGATAAGGGGCCGGTCGAGAGCTTTACGACCCGCGAAGCGACCGCGCCGGAAGTGATCAGCACCACGCTCAAGGAGTTGAACTCCAACGAACCCCAGCTCGAAGCGAAAATCAACCCCAACTATGAGGAAGCGAGCTATCAGTTCGAATACTCGAACGAAGAATCGGGCGGAGAACTACAGGGAACGATCACCACCGTCAAAGGCGCGCCGCCGTCGCCGTTGCTACCCGCGGTCTCAGAAGAACGAGAGGCGGGACCCGTCGGGCTGCAGGGCCTCTCGCCGGGGCTTACCTACTACTACCGGGTGAGCGCAACCAACTCAACGGGCACCACCCACGGTCCCGTGCAGAGCTTCATCGCGCTCGGCATACCCGCCGTCAGCACCGCCCCCGCCGGCGAACCAACCCGCACGACCGCCACCGTCGCGGGCAGCATCACCCCGCAGGGCCTACCGACGACGTACCACTTCGCCTACGTCCCCCTGTCCGCCTACGAAGCAGCCCTCGCCAAAGGCGCGGCGGACCCATACGCATCGAGCAACGGCGGCCGCAGCACGTATGAGACCTCGCTCGATGAAAAAGTCGCAGACTACGCCCCGCACCCGGTCGCGGCGACGCTCGAAGAACTAGCGCCGGAAACGACGTACGTGTACGCGCTCGTCGCGAGCAACGAACTCGGCCCGACGACCGGCGGCCCAAGGACGTTCACGACGCAGGCGGCGATCCCGCCGCTCGCGGCGACCGGGCCGGCGCTGGGAATCAGCCAGCTCGCCGCGACGATCACCGGGAGCGTCGATACGCGCGGGCTGCAGACGAGCATCCAGTTCGAACTCGGGACCGCGCCCTACGCGGGGGCGCTGCTGCCGGCCGCCGTCGTTCCCGGCAGCGAAGCCGGCACGAGCGAGCAGGTGCAGCGCTACTCCACCGGCCTGCAGCCCGGCACCACGTACTACTACCGGCTGATCGCGACCGGCCCGGAGGGGGTCGCGACGGGGGCGGAGCAGTCGTTCACGACGCCGGGCTTCCCCGCCGCGTTCCCCTCGGCGACGCTGCCGGCGCCGGTCCCGTACACGCCGATCGCCGCGCTCGACGCGCGCGAAGCAAGGGAAGGCAAGGCGACGGGCCCCGTGAAAAAGAAAGCCAAGGGGAAACGCAGCAGGCAGCACAGGCGACACGGTAAAAAAACCAAGCAGCGGAGGAGGAAGTAGATGCAGCCGAGGGCCGCAACCGACAACACGATCGCGATCGACCCCCGGCGGGGGGCCTTGGGCGTGATCGGCCTGCTCGCGGCGCTCGTCCTCTGGGCAGCGATCTCGGGCCCCGCCGCGCTCGCGACCGGGGACGTCAACCAGGGGAATTGCCCGAACGAAGCCAACAGCGGGTTTACGCCGGCGCTGCCGGACTGCCGGGCTTATGAGCTGGTCAGTCCGGCGTACAAGGATGGGTTCGGGATGGGTTACCTGGGTATTTTCGACGGTGGGGAACGGGTGCTCGCGGAATCGATCGCCGTTTCCGCCGGCGACATTGGCGGGCTGGATTGTCCTCTCAACAACTATGACCTCGCGCGCACGGCGAGTGGGTGGGTCAACGAACCGTTTGACAGCATTCCTCCCAGCCTGACCCACGCCGGAGCCTCGTGCCCCGCCGTTGTGATGAACGATGCGGGAGAAACGATCCTGCGCTTGCACCCGATTTCACATTCGGTATATGAGAACGACCTTTATATACATAACCCGGCAAACGGTTCCTTTGTCAAAATTGGGCCAATGCTTCCACCGTCGGCGGTACCCGCTAGTCCGACGGGTGGCGGGGAACAGGGAGAAATCCTAAACGGCCCGGCATTCGTTTCTAGCACGCCGACGTTCTCGGACACGCTGTTCGTTTTGCGGCCGACCCCGCCGGATGTGCTGCCGGCCGGCATAGAAAATGAACTGTGGCCATTCGATACCACTAGCGTGAATGTGCAGACCAAACAGAATGTGTCGCTCTACGAGTACGAAGGCACCGAAAAATCGGTCCCGTCGCTGGTGGGGTTGGACAATGCGGGTCATTTGATTAGTGACTGTGGGGTCTATCCGGGTGGTGACAGTGGTACGGGTGGCGCGGGTCCTCCGGGTAATCATCACAACGTGATGTCCGAAGATGGGCAGACGGTTTTCTTTACCGCGGTGGGGCGCGATCATGCTTGTGAAACGTCTGGTGTGGCGCCGGCGGTTGATGAGCTGTTCGCACGGCTGGGTGGCTCGCATACAGTGGCGATCTCCGAGCCGCAGGCGCTTGCCTCCGCGCCCAGCGCCGACTGCACAGAAGCCTGTGCGGAAAACACGAGCAAGACCAACGAAAAAGCGGATTGGCGCGACGCAAATTTTGATGGCGCTTCGGCCGACGGAACGAAGGTCTTTTTCACTTCTACGCAGCAGCTCTTGAACGGCGCTACGCAGGACCCGAGCACCGGAGATAGTGCGTATGAAAGACGGAACAAAGCGGGTGGTTGTAGGGAAACCTCGGGCGAAAACGGCTGCAACCTTTACGAGTATGACTTCAACGAACCCGAAGGCCACCGACTGCTGCTGGTCTCCGGCGGCGACTCGAGCGGTCTCGGCCCGCAGGTGCAGGGTGTGGCGGGGCTTTCCGAAGACGGCTCGCACGTCTATTTCGTCGCGCGCGGGTCACTTACGCAGGCCGCGAATGTATTTGGCGTGAAAGCGGTCGCGGGGGAAGAGAACCTGTATGTCAGGGATACGACCTCAAACCAGACGGCGTTCATCGCCACGCTCTCGGAATCCGATTCGGGGCAGTGGTCGGGGCAGGGCGGCAACCAGTCGGGGACGGAGCCGATGGCTGTCACGAACGATGGCGGGTTTGTGGTGTTCACGAGCGTGGCGCATCTGATTCCCGGTGAAGCGGCGTCGGGACCCCAGGTGTTTCGCTACGGCGTCGGATCGGGCTCCCACCCACCCACGCTGACGCGTGTCTCGATCGGCGAGGAAGGCTTCAACGACAACGGCGACGGTGGCGGGGTAACAAGCATCTTCCGGGGTTCTTCGGGTGGTTCTGAACTCAGCCAGGACGATTGGAACGATCGTCACCCGGCCGTCTCCGAAGACGGTTCGACCGTCGTGTTTTCCAGCAGCGCGGCGCTGGTTCCCGGCGTGGCAAACAACATCTGCGAACCGAGAGGAGGGGTACCATGCGAATTTCTGCAGGCTCACGCGTACGAGTACCGCGAAGGCCACGTATATCTAATCGCGCCGCGGGAATCCGGTGCTGCTCCAATTGTCAGCCCGTCGGGGCGAGACGTCTTCTTCAGCACGAACGAATCGCTCGTTCCCCAGGACGGAGACACGCTGCAAGACGTCTATGACGCCCGCGAAGAAGGCGGGTTCCCAGTGGCGCAAACGCCCTCCTGCAAAGGCGAAGCGTGCCGCGAAGCCGGCGCGAGCAGCCCGGTATTCGCGCCGCCCGGTAGCGCGACGCTCTCGGGAGCCGCTAATACGGTGGCCCCGGTATCGACGGCGCCGCCTGTCAAGCCGAAGCCAAAGGCGTTGACGCGTGCGCAGAAGCTCGCGAAGGCGTTGCGTGTCTGCCGGGCTAAACACAACAGGCGGCGGCGAGCTATGTGCGAGAAGCAAGCGCATCGCGCTTACGGGAGGAGCAAGTAAAATGGCTTTTAGGCTGAACACCAATCGCATGGCTGTCGTCCTTGCGCTGATCGCGTTTGTCGTGGCGGGTTTTGGTATCGGCGTGGCTTCGGCGTCGGCCGCGTCGGCCGGTCCGGCGCTTTCGATCCGCCCCGTGGTCAAGCCGACGCATCTCGCGCCGGGTGGGTCTGGCACGATCAACGATCTTGTGACGAACGTGGGCGGCGCTGCAACGAACGGGGAACCTGTGACGATCAGCGATACGCTTCCCGTCGGGCTGACAGCCACCAGCGTAGAACTTCAACTATATCCCGGGGATTCAAACGCAGGTCCGTGTGAAACGACTGGCCGCACCGTGACTTGCACGTATGGGGAAGAGCTGCCGGGGAGCAATGTCGCCGGCCTGGAGATGCTGATCGGTGTTAGCGCCGAACCGGGGAAATCCGGTGCTTTGGTGAATGGGGCGAGGGTCACCGGTGGTGGATCGGCGCCCACGTCGGCCAGTAACACGATTGATGTCGAAGCGGCCGAAGCCGGGTTCGGCCTCGACGGGCCGCTCGAAGCCGATGCGTTTGACGCCTCCGGGGCACTAGATACGCAGGCTGGGGATCATCCAAGCTTGTATAGCACAACCTTTGTTCTAAACAGTGTTCCGACGCACTTTGGCGAACCTGGCACCGTTTTCCCGGCGCAGGAAGCGAAGGACATCTCCGTGCTGTTGCCGGTCGGCTTTGTCGGCGATCCGCTCGCGGCGCCGGCGTGTCCAGAGCATCTGGTCGCGCCGCCCAATGATGGACTCGAATGTCCCGCGGCCAGCGTCATCGGGACGATCTCGGTACAGACCTGGAAACTAGTATTCAATTTCTCCGAAGCGCAAGGGAGTGGCTCATCGGGACCGGTGTTCAACGTGCTTCCAGAGGCTGGGCATCCTGCCGAGCTGGGGTTCATCTTCCAGACCCAGGAGGTGCTGCTGTACGCTAGCCTCGTCCATACCCCGGCCGGCTATGCGGTGCGTATAACCTCGGCGAACATCGTTCCCGCGGCGGAGCTCACGGGCATCAAAATCTCGCTGTTCGGCAACCCCTCGGCGGCCGATGGCGGCACGACGCCGCAGATCCCGTTTTTCACGAACCCCAGCGACTGCGACGGTGGGCCGCAGGTCACGCAGATGCAGTTCGACTCGTGGCAGAACCCGGCCAACCTCCCGTTCAACCCCGACGGCTCACCAGATGTCGCCGCGACTAACTTCGAAGAACCCGGATGGCAGAAAGGTCTCGCCGAATCCCCGGCCGTGACCGGCTGTGAAAAGCTCTCGTTCAACCCCGAACTAAAAGCGAAACCGACAAGCAAGCAGGCGGGTGAGCCGACCGGGGTGGAAGCCGAACTGAAGGTCCCGCAGAACGAAGACCCGAACGGCCTCGCGACGCCCGACTTGAAGGATGCGACGGTCACGTTGCCGCAGGGCGTCGTCTTGAACCCCTCGCAGGCGAACGGCCTGCAGGCGTGCAGCGACGCGCAGTTTGCGCAAGACAGCACCGAACCGGCGACCTGCCCGGGGGCGTCGCAAATCGCGACCGTCACCGCGCATACCCCGATCCTCGCGCACGAACTGCCCGGCGAAGTGTTCCTCGGCGCGCCCGAATGTAACCCATGCTCGAACGCGGACGCGCAGTCCGGTCGGCTGGCGCGCCTGTTCATGCAGGTGCACTCCGCCGAATATGGAGTGACCGCGAAGTTCGTGGGGAACGTGTCGATCGACCCGAGCACGGGACGTTTGACCGCGACGTTCAAGAACCTGATCCAGCAGCCGATCGACGATGTCACGCTCAACTTCCCCGGCGGCCCCCGTGCCGCGCTGGCGAACCCGACCGCGTGCGGCAGCTACGCGAGCGACATCGATCTGACCCCGTGGAGCGCGCCGTACACGCGCGACGCGGTCCTGACATCCCCGTTCGACTTGACCGAAAACTGCGGTCCGCGCGGCTTTGCCCCGTCGTTCTCCGCCGGGACGGTCAACCCGCAGGCAGGCTCCTACAGCCCGTTCACGCTGACGTTCTCGCGCAATGATGGCGAACAGTTCACGAACGACATCGAACAGACGCTGCCGCCCGGTCTGCTCGCGAAGCTCGCGGGCGTCCCCCGCTGCGGTGAAGCGGAAGCGAACGCGGGCGCCTGTCCCGCCGGTTCGCGGATCGGCTCGGTCACGGTCGGCGCCGGCCCCGGTAGCGACCCGTATTACACATCGGGCAGCATCTATCTGACGGGCCCCTACAACGGTGGCCCGTTCGGCGAGGTAGTAGTGGTGCAGGCGGTCGCCGGCCCGTTCAATTTGGGCACGGTCGTCGTCCACGGTTCGATCCGCGTCAACCCCTACACCGCGCAGGCGACGGTCGTCAGCGACCCGTTCCCGAGCATCCTCGACGGGATCCCGCTGCAGATCCGCACGGTCAACGTGACGTTGGATCGTCCCGAATTCACGTTCAACCCGACGAGCTGCGCTCCTTCCGCGGTGACGGGCAAGCTCGCCTCCACGCAGGGCGCGACGGCGACGGTGTCGAGCCCATATGAGGCGACGAACTGCGCGAACCTCGGCTTCAAACCGGCGGTCTCGGTCAGCACCCAGGGCAAAGCCAGCAAACAGGGCGGCGCAAGCCTGACGGTCAAGATCCTCCCGGTCGCCGGTCAGGCGAACACCGCGAAGTTCGACCTCGAGCTGCCGAAACAGCTCCCGGCGCGCCTGACGACGCTGCAGAAGGCGTGCACCGAAGCGCAGTTCAACGCGAACCCCGCGGGCTGTCCCGCGGCGTCGGACATCGGCACGGCGAAGGTGGCCACGCCGGTCCTCGGCAGCCCGTTGGAGGGCCCGATCTACCTGGTCTCGCACGGCGGCGCGGCGTTCCCCGACACGGAGGTGATCCTGCAGGGCGAAGGCGTCACGGTGATCCTCGACGGCAAAACCCAGATCAAGAAGGGCGTCACCTACTCGCACTTCGAAACCGTGCCCGATGCGCCGATCACCTCGTTTGAAGCGATCCTCCCCGAGGGCAAGTTCTCGATCTTCGGCGCGAACCTCCCGGCGAGCACGAAGTACGACTTCTGCGGGCAGTCGCTGTCGGTGCCGACGACGATCACCGGCCAAAACGGCGTGGTCGTCAAACAGACGAACAAGGCAAGCGTCACCGGCTGCCCGAAGCTCAAGAAAGCCAAAGCGGCGCGGAAGAGACCCGGTAAGGCGTCCAAGTCAACGCGGAGGGGTAAGTAAATGAGGCTCCAACGACTGATTCCGACGGTGTTGACCGGTGCTCTGGCTGCCTTGGCCGTTGCCGCGGTGCCTGCGTTGGCTGCTCCGCCTGAAACGCCGACTATACAGCCGGCGTTGTCGGTGACGGGTAGCTCCGCGGTGTTTCGGGGGACATTGAACCCTGGGGGCCCCGCGGAACCCGGTGAATGGGAATTCAAATACAAGATCTCCAATGAATTGTGTTTCCCGGAAGCGCACAGTGTCCCGGAACCGGCTGCCCAGTCGACGGGTAAAGCCAAAGAAGCGGTCGAAGCGGTCGCGGAAAACCTCGAACCGGGAACGACCTATGCGTTTTGTCTCGCTGCCAACCCCAACGGTGAAAGGGCTCTCAGCGAATCGTTGACGTTCAAAACGCTGCCGATCGGTTTGACCAGGGCGCGGGAAGTGACGCCGTTCGCGGCGACGCTCACGGCTCAGATCAATCCCGAAAACGAAGAAACCACGTACTCGTTCGAGTACTCGACCGAAGCTAGCGGCGAAGAACTGAAAGGCGCGATCGTGACGATCCCCGGCACGAGCACGTTGCCCGCGGTCGACGCAACCGAGGAAGCGAGCGTCCCCACCAAAAATGTGCTCGCGCCCGCGACGACGTATTACTTCCGCGTGCTGACGGAAAATTCTAAAGGTACGGATGAAGGGCCGGTCGAGAGCTTTACGACCCGCGAAGCGACCGCGCCGGAAGTGATCAGCACCACGCTCAAGGAGTTGAACTCCAACGAACCCCAGCTCGAAGCGAAAATCAACCCCAACTATGAGGAAGCGAGCTATCAGTTCGAATACTCGAACGAAGAATCGGGCGGAGAACTACAGGGAACGATCACCACCGTCAAAGGCGCGCCGCCGTCGCCGTTGCTACCCGCGGTCTCAGAAGAACGAGAGGCGGGACCCGTCGGGCTGCAGGACCTCTCGCCGGGGCTTACCTACTACTACCGGGTGAGCGCAACCAACTCAACGGGCACCACCCACGGCCCCGTGCAGAGCTTCATCGCGCTCGGCATACCCGCCGTCAGCACCGGCGCCGCCGGAGAACCAACCCGCACGACCGCCACCGTCGCGGGCAGCATCACCCCGCAGGGCCTACCGAGCACGTACCACTTCGCCTACGTCCCCCTGTCCGCCTACGAAGCAGCCCTCGCCAAAGGCGCGGCGGACCCGTACGCGTCGAGCAACGGCGGCCGCAGCACGTATGAGAGCTCGCTCGATGAAAAAGTCGCCGACTACGCCCCGCACCCGGTCGCGGCGACGCTCGAAGAACTCGCGCCGGAAACGACGTACGTGTACGCGCTCGTCGCGAGCAACGAACTCGGCAGCACGACCGGCGCGCCGCGGACGTTCACGACGCAGGCGGCGATCCCACCGCTCGCGGCGACCGGGCCGGCGCAGGGCGTCAGCCAGCTCGCGGCGACGATCACCGGGAGCGTCGATACGCGCGGGTTGCAGACAAGCATCGAGTTCGAGCTCGGGACCGCGCCCTACGCGGGGGCGCTGCTGCCGGCCGCCGTCGTGCCCGGCAGCGAAGCGGGCACGAGCGAGCAGGTGCAGCTCTCGCCCGGCGGCCTGCAACCGGGGACGACGTACTACTACCGGCTGATCGCGACGAGCCCGGAGGGAACCGCCACCGGCGCCGTGCAGTCGTTCACGACGCCCGGCTTCCCGGCGGCGCTCGGGCCGGCGAGCGTGACGGCGTTCGTGCCCTACACGACGCTCGCCGAACTGCAGGCCAGGCAGGCCAGGGAAGGCAAGGCGGGCGCGCCGAAAAAGAAAGTCAAGAAGAAGCGGAAGAAGCGCAAGCCCGCGGGGCGGGGGAAGCACGGGGCGAAGCAGGGCGGGCACGGGAAGAAGAAGTAAGACGACGGACAGTGAGATGTGAGCGGTGAAAGGGGGGAGTCAGCTGGTCAACTAGAGAGGGAATTCATGAGGGTTTTGAGGTTTGTCTCGGGGAGCGTTGTGGGTGTTGTTGTGGTGGTGGCTTGTTCGGCGGCGCCGGCATTGGCGGCTGCTCCGGAAACGCCGGTGACGGTGAAAGCAACGGCGGTCACGGGCGATTCGGCGGTGCTGCATGGGGAGTTGAACCCCGGTAAAGCTGGTGAAGCGGGGGAGAAGTATCAGTTCCTTTATTCGGTGTCCCCCACTGAATGCCACGTGCCTGAACATACGACGCATTTTCCCGAACCGCCGGCTGAATCGCTGCTCGCGAAGGAAGAAGCTGTGTCGATTGAAGCAGCGCCTCTGCAACCGGGCACGACGTACTCGTTCTGCGTGCTCGCCGAACAAGAAGGCCAAGAAGCGCAGAGCCCGTCGCTGACGTTCACAACGCAGCCCACCTCCGCCCCCTTTGTCTATCCGGGGACGAGCACCGCCACGGAAGTGACCGCGTTCTCCGCGACGCTGAACGCCGCCGTCAACCCGGAGCTGGAAAAGACCGAATACTCGTTTGAATATGCGACGAACAAAGCGCTGACCGGGGCCCAGACGCTCGCGGGATCGGAACGGCTCCAAGCGACGTTCGGCGAACAGGCGGTGAGCGCGAGGACCGGGGCGGCGCTCGCGCCGGAAGCGACCTATTACTTCAGGGTGCTCGCGACCAACGCGACGGGGACGACCCGCGGCCCGGTGGAAACGTTCACGACGCAGAAGGCGGCAAAGCCCGTGGTCCTCAGCGAGGGCGTCTCCGCCGTGAACACCGATGAACCGCTGCTCGAAGCGCTGATCGACCCCGAGTACGAGGAAACGAGCTACAGCTTCCAGTACTCGACCGAAGAATCGGGCGGCGTGCTGACGGGCGCGATCCACACGCTCGCCGGCGCGCCCCCGGCGCCGTTGCTGCCGGCGGTCTTTGAAGAATTCGGCCTGCACACGAGCCCCGTGGGGATGCCCGGCCTGCAGGGCGGCGTCGTCTACTACTACCGCGCCGTCGCGAGCGACAAAACCAGCGAAGAAGAAGCTCACGGACCCGTGTACGGCCCGGTGCAGTCCTTCCAGGCCGACGGGGCGCCGCCGGCGAGCACCGGCGCCGCCGGGGAAGTGGCGCCCACGACCGCGCGGGTGGCCGGCAGCATCGTCCCGCAGGGGCTGCAGAGCACCTACCACTTCGCCTACATCCCTCTGGGCGCGTATGACGCCGCGCTCGCGGGCGGCGCGAGCGATCCGTTCGCGCCGGGCTTCGGCGGCCGCAGCACGTATGAGACGAAGCTGACCGAAGGCGAACAGGTCCTGACCGACCACGCGAGCCATCCGGTCGAACTGCGCCTGGAAGAACTCGCGCCGTCGACGACGTACGTGTACGCGCTCGTCGCGAGCAACGAACTGGGGACGACGGTGGGAACGCCGGAGACGTTCACGACCGCGCCCGCGCCACCCGCGCCCGCCGGGCCGGTCGCAGTGGAACCGTCGAGCGCGCCGGTGCTGCCCGCGTTCGCGCCGGTCGCCGTCACGCCGCTGCTGTCCTACGCCTCGATCGCGCAGCTGGACGCGCAAGAAGCCAGGGAAGCCAAGCGCGCGAGCGCGCCGAAGAAAAAACATCCACGGAAGAAGCCCGGGAAGCGCCGCCGGGCCAAGTCAAAGCGGAGGAGGAGGGCATGATGCGCAAGCGATCGATTTGCTCGGGGTTGGTGACCGCGTGTTCGGCGGCGCTGCTGGCGCTCGCGCCGGGGCCGGCGCTCGCCGTCGGCGCGGCCAACGAAGAATCCTGCCCGAACGCAGCGCTACGAGTAGGCCCCTCGGCTTCGCTGCCGGACTGTCGCGCGTATGAGCTGGTCAGCCCGGCGGAAAAGAACGGCTTCGGGCCGACATTCGAACATCTGATCGGCGACGGCGAAGCGGGAGTGCAGTCCGAGTCTATTGGGATGTTCGCAGGAGCGACGGGAAGTGTCGGGACCATCCTCTACCATTACATCTCCCAGCGTAGTGGTACAGGCTGGCAGTCGGGCGCAGTGGAGAGCGCCCCGAGCGAACTAACATATGCCGGATCGCAAGGCCAGCCAGTTCTGGTAAATGCGAACAAGGAAGCGCTGCTTCTTTTGCATCCCACTGAGGGATCCGTCTACGAACGGGACATCTACAAGCGCAACGCAAATGGCTCGTTCACGAAGGTCGGGCCGGCGCTGCCGGCGTATGCGGTTCCCCCCACGCCCACTGGTTCCCGCTATCAGGGAATATCGGGGTCCAAACAGTTCCTCGGCACGACCCCGGACCTGTCGCACACGCTCTTCACACTACAACCGCTCCAACCCGGCGAACGTATTCCTCCTGGCGTGCCCACCGAGCTGTGGCCGGGCGACACGACGGCGCTCGGCAGCGCCGCGCGGCCTGTGGTCTCACTGTACGAGTACGCCGGCACGGGAAGCTCCGAACCGGAGCTCGTCGGCGTGCGCAACCAGCGCTCTCTCGCCGAAGAAGCCTCGATCAAGGAAGACGGCCACATCGACGAAGCCGCCGAATTGCTCAGCAACTGCGGCATCTCCCCGGGAAGCGACAGTGGCAACGGCGGCGCGGGGGTGGCCGGCAACCACCACAATGCGATCTCCGAAGACGGCGAAACTGTGTTCTTCACCGCGCTCGGCGCCGATAACACGGCGTGCAAGTCCGTTACCGAATCGCCCCCGGTGGAAGAGCTGTTCGCACGTCTGCAGGGCGCGCAAACGGTCGCGATCTCCGAGCCGCAGGCGCTCGCGCCCGCCGCCGCTGCGGAATGCACCGGGGTATGCGCGGAAAACACGAGCGTGGCGAACAAAGCAGCGGATTGGCGCGACGGGAACTTCGAGGGCGCCTCGCGCGATGGGAGCAAGGTGTTCTTCACCTCGACCCAGCAGCTGCTGAACGGGGCGACGGAGGACCCGAACCCCGAAGACAGTGCGCGCGAACTGGCGCAGGAACCGAAGAAAGGATGCCGGGAAACGACGGCCGGCGACGATGGCTGCAACCTGTACGAGTACGAATTCACCGGCCCGGGCGAAGGTCATCTCGTGCTGCTCTCCGGCGGCGATACGAGCGGGATCGGGCCTAACGTGCAGGGCGTCGCGGCGCTCTCCGAAGACGGCTCGCACGTCTACTTCGTCGCGCGCGGCGTGCTCACGAAAACGCCGAACGAGTACGGCCGGGAAGCGAGCTCCGAAATGGAAAACCTGTACGTGCGCGACACGGTCACGGGGGAAACCAAGTTCGTCGCGACGCTCGCGCAGGGGGACTCCGAACAGTGGTCCTCCGCGGGAGAATTCCCGATGAACGTCACGAACGACGGCCGGTTCCTCGTGTTCACGAGCACGGCGCGCCTGACGCCGGGCGACACGAGCAGCGTGGCGCAGGTGTTTCGCTACGACGCCTCCACCGGAGCGCTGATCCGCGTCTCGATCGGCGAGGAAGGATACAACGACGACGGCAACGTCAGCGGCGAAACAGCGATAGCAAGGGGGGGATCGCTGCCCGGCGAAGAGATCGCGTTCGATCAGCACCCCGCGGTCTCCGAGGACGGGTCGGTCGTCGCGTTCAAGAGCACGGTCGCGCTGACCCCCGGCGCGCTCGAAAACACGTGCTTTGCCGGCGAAGCTGGTGTCTGCTTCGAGCGCGCGGAGAACGTGTACGAATACAACGAAGGACACGTCCACTTGATCTCCTACAGCCCGGGATCCGCGATCGGCATCTTCGAAGGCACCGTGGCGGTCAGCCCCTCAGGCGCCGACATCTTCTTCGAGTCTCGAGACCCGCTCGTCCCGCAGGACACCGACACGCTGGGCGATATCTACGACGCCCGTGTCGGTGGGGGTTTCCCCATGCCGCTCTCGCCGCAGTGCGAAGGCGAAGGCTGCCAGGGCGCCCTGTCCGTGCCGGCGGCGGTGCAGGCGCCGAGCAGCGCGACGTTCTCGCCGCCGGCGGGCGCGCCCGTCGCGCCCGCGGTGCATGCCACCGCGAAGAAGGCGCCCGTCCGGTGCGCGAAGGGCCGCAGGCGCAGCCACGGCAGATGCGTCAAGCCAAAACGCAAATCGCAACCGAAGCGGAGGAAGCGCCGATGAGAACCTCAGTCAAGCTCGCGACGCTGCTCGCCGCCACGATGGTCGTGGCGGTGGGCGCCGGCGTAACGACGGCCACGGCCGCGGCGCCCGCGCCGGCGTTTGCGCTGCGCGCGGCGTTGAAACCGACATATCTCGCTCCCGGTCGCGAAGGCGCGCTGACCGTGCTCGTCACGAACGTCGGCGGCGCGCCGACGAACGGCGAACCGCTGAGGATCGCGGACACGCTGCCGCACGGCCTCACGATCACGCGAGGTTCATACCTGGAAGAAACCCCCAGCGAAGCTCAACTCCCCTGCGAAAACACGACGACGACGGTCACGTGCGCCGACCCCGGGTCGTTGCCGGGGCAGAGCACGGTCGCGCTGGTTCTACAGATCCACGTCCTCGCCGAACCCGGCGCGCCGGAAAGCCTCGTGAACACCGCGCGTGTCGGCGGTGGTGGCGCGGTCACGGTCGCGCGCACGGACACGGTCACGGTCGCGTCGAGCGACCCCCCGTTCGGTCTCGACGGCCCGCTCGAAGCCGACCTGTTCGACGCCGCGGGCGCGGTCGACACGCAGGCCGCGGCTCACCCGAGCAGCGACACGACCGGGTTCGTCATCAACAGCCTCGAACAGTCGCTGAGCCCCGGGAACTTCGAACCGGTGCAGGAACTGAAGGACGTCGTCGCGCAGCTGCCGCCCGGCCTGATCGGCGACCCGCTGGCCGCGCCGAGCTGCCCCGAGTACCTGGTCGGGGTGCCCTCCGACGGGAAGGAATGTCCTCCCGCGAGCATCGTCGGCAGCGCCACCGTGCAGACGCAATTCCCATACTGGAAAACCTCGGGTCCCGTCGCGAGCGCCGATACCGTCAAGCCCGTGTTCAACGTCACCCCCGAGCGCGGCCACCCGGCGCAGTTCGCGTTCATCTTCGAGGGCCAGGAGGCCGTCCTCTACGCGAGCCTCGCGCACACGGGCGCGGGCTATGTCGTGCAGGTCACCTCCAAGGAAATCCTGCCCGCGGCGAAACTGACCGGCGTGAAACTGACGTTCTTCGGCGACCCCGTGCAAACCGACAACGGCGACGGTCCCCACAGCGCGTTCTTCACCAACCCCGCGGACTGCGCGGGGGGACCGTCGACGACGAGCATCTACATGGACTCGCGTCAGAACCCGGGGACGTTGACGCCCGCAGGCGCCCCCAACCTCGCCGAAGGCCCGGGGATCTGGAAGCAGGCAGAAGCCGTCGCGCCCGCGCCGACGGGCTGTAACGAGCTGCAGTTCGACCCCGAATTCGAAGCGAAGCCGACGAGCGAACACACCAATTCGCCGAGCGGGCTGAACGTCGATTTGAAAATCCCCCAGAACCCCGACCCCGAAGGCCTCGCGACGCCGGAGCTGAAGAACGCGAGCGTCACGCTGCCCGCGGGCCTCGAGATCAGCCCGTCCTCCGCGAACGGCCTGGCGGCCTGTAGCGAAGCGCAGTTCGCGAAGGAAACGACCGCACCGGCGAGCTGCCCCGCAGCCGCGCAGGTCGGGACCGTGACCGTGCACACGCCGATCCTCGCCAAACCGGTCGCAGGACAGGTGTTCGTCGGGACGCCGGAATGCGGTCCGTGCTCAAACGCGGACGCCCAGTCGGGGCGGATGGTGCGGCTGTTGATCCAGCTGCACTCCGAAGAATACGGCGTCACGGTGAAGATCCCCGGCAACGTGTCGGTCAACCCGCGCAGCGGCCAGCTGACCGCGACGTTCACGGAAACACCGCAGCTCCCGTTCGACAAGCTCGAATTCGACTTCAAGAACGGCGAACGCGCGCCGCTGTCGACCCCGGCGGCGTGCGGTTCCTACACGGGCAACGTCGACCTGACGCCGTGGAGCGCGCCGTACACGAAAGACGCGCTGCTCAGCCCCGGCTTCAGCATCGGCGAAGGCTGCGGCGCGCAGGGCTTCACGCCGGCGTTCACCGCCGGCACGGCGAGCAACGCCGCGGGCACGTACAGCCCCCTGCGGCTGTCGTTCGCGCGCAGCGACTCCCAGCAGGACTTCGACGCGCTCGAAGCGACGCTGCCACCGGGGCTGCTCGCGAAGATCGCGGGCGTCCCCCGCTGCGGCGAAGGTGAAGCAAACGCGGGCGCCTGCCCCGAATCCTCGCGGATCGGGACGGTCACGGTCAGCGCCGGCCCCGGCAGCGATCCCTACACGGTCACCGGGCAGGTGTACCTGACAGGTCCCTACAACGGCAGGACCGCGTGTGCGATTGGGACCGCGGAATGCGCGCCGTTCGGCGAGGTCGTCGAGGTCCCCGCCGTCGCCGGCCCGTTCAATTTGGGCACCGTCGTGGTGCGCGGCTCGATCCGGATCAACCCGACGACGGCGCAGGCGAGCGTCGTCTCAAACCCATTCCCGAGCATCCTCGACGGGATTCCCCTGCAGGTCAGGACCGTCGAAGTGACGCTGGAACGCCCGGGCGGGGCTCCATTCACGTTCAACCCGACCAGCTGCGGCGCGCTGGCCGTGACCGGCAAGCTCGTCTCCACACAGGGCGCCGAAGCGAACGTATCGGCCCCGTTCGCCGCCGCGAGCTGCGCGAGCCTCGGCTTCAAACCCGCCTTCTCCGCGACGACCGCGGGCCACGCGAGCAAAGCCGGCGGCGCGTCGCTCGACGTGAAGGTGACGTATCCCAGCGGTCCGTTCGGGACCTACGCGAACATCAATTCCGTCAAGGTCGACCTGCCGAAGCAGCTCCCGTCGCGGTTGACGACGCTGCAGAAGGCCTGCCTGGCGAAGGTGTTCGAAGCTGACCCGGCGGCGTGTCCGAAAGAATCGGATGTCGGGACCGCGACGGCGACGACACCGCTGCTAAACGTGCCCGTAAGTGGACCTGCGTACCTCGTGTCCCACGGGGGCGAGGCGTTCCCCGACCTGGAGATCGTGCTCCAGGGCGAAGGCGTGACCCTGATCCTCGTCGGCAACACGCAAATCAAGAAAGGCATCACGTCCAGCACGTTCAAATCGATCCCCGACGCTCCCGTGAGCGGCTTTCAATTGAAGCTGCCGACGGGCAAGTACTCGATCCTCGGCGTGAACGTGCCGGCGGGGGCGGGGTACAGCCTGTGCGGGCAGAAATTGGCGATGCCGACCGCGATCACCGGGCAGAACGGGGGGGTGGTTAAACAGACTACGAAGGTCGGGGTCAGCGGGTGCGCGCGGCCGAAGAAGGCTGCGAAAGCGAAAGCGAAATCGAATCGTGGGCAGCACGGGTAACCCGTCCGGCGAAAGCTCATTCGTCGCGCCGAAGGCGAGGGTTTGCGGCGGGTTCCGGTGACCCGTTCTCGGTCGAGCGGGCGTGGGCCCTGCTTACTCCGTGGTGCTCGTGCTCATGCGCGTGCGTGCGCGCCGGAAGAGCTTGCGGAAGAACGTGGTCACGAACGCGGGGATCAGGAAGTTCGGTCCGAAGAGGTCGGGGATGACATACGGCTCGTAGTGCAGCGGACTTCCGTCCTGCGTCGTGTACTTGTATTTGCCGTCGGGCGTCCTCGGATAGTCCCGGTACATCGGCCGTCCGTTCGGCGCCGTGTACTTGTATTTGCCGTCGGGCGTCCGGGGATAGTCCGGGGTGGGAGGATTGGTGGTGGCTGGCTCCATTGGGCTCATTGTACTACCCGCCCGGCCAGCTCGACAAGGATTGCGAACACTAGGAATGTTAGCGCTCCTTTGAACAGCAGGGTTTTGCGGGCCACGACCCGGTGGTTGGTCTGGATGTCTTTTTCGAGGTCGGTGAGCAGCGAGTCTTCGAATTCGCGCGCGTCTTCGGCCTCGCGAGCCCTGCGCATCGCGGCGAGGGTTGGGCCTACCCCCCTATCCGACGAGCGCCGGCAAACGGGACAGATCGTGTCGATGGCTTTGCCCGCATGAGATCGGAGCGGACGATCACGGTCGCGGTGGGCCGCTTCGGCGATGTGATCGGCCGGGGCCTGCTGCAGATCCTGGGCGAGCAGGACGGTATGCGGGTCGTGGGCGCCGGTCTCGGTCACGCCGCGCTGGAGCGCAGGGTCGCGCGCGGCGATGCGCGGGTCGTGGTGCTCGACGAAGACAGCGTCGCGCGGCCGCTGCTGTGCGAGCAGTTGCGCGAGGCGCGCCCGGATGTCGGGCTGGTCGTGTTCGCGCACCGGCCGAGTCGCGCCTACGTGACGCGGACGCTGGCCTTTGGCGTCGGCGTGTGCCTGTCGACCGATGCGCCGGCGGCGGAGATCGTGCGGGGGGTACGGCTGGCGGCCGCCGGCAGGCACGCGCCGGTCTCGATCTCGCCCCGCCCGGCCCGGGCGATGCGCGCGGCCGGGATCGGCTCGCTGACGCGCCGCGAGCGCGAAGTGCTCGAGCAGCTCAGTCGGGGTCGCAAAAACGCGGAGATCGCGGAGGTCTTGCAGATCGGCACGGAGACCGCGCGCACGCACGCCCGGCACGTCTACCGCAAGCTCGGCGTCAGCTCGCGGTGGGATTTGCTGGGGGTGGAGGAGTAGATGTGGCAGGCGGGCGCGTCGTTGCTGGGGCGAGTCGCTCCCGGGCCAGCAGGAGATCAGATATCGGCGGGGCTCAATCCGAGTCTCGCGGTGGCGCGCAGTAGGTCGTCCACGTAGCCGTGCGCGTCGGCGGCCGCGTCGCTGAGCTCCGCGCCGTCGGTGGCAATGAAGTCGGCTGCGCGGAGGGGCCCGATGTCGTCGGGCGCGTTGAAGTCGCGGGCGAGGAGCCCGAGCGCCCGTGCGACGATCTCGGAATGATTCTTGGAGTGCCGGGCTAGGCGCTCGGCGATCGCGGCACCGCGTCCGGGGGTGTGGCGGATTACGTAGACGAGGTCGTAGGCGTCCTTTGGCTCGCTACGGTCGCCGAAGGCCAACGCCTTCAGGACGGTGAAGCCGGCGGGGCCGCAAACTGGGACTTTGCGCCGCGCGTGCTCTCCCTTGAGGGTGTGGCCGTCGATCTCGACGAGGATGCGCTCCTCGAAGGCGAGCTCGAGCCCCGGGGTGATGACAGCTCCGAAGTCAGGTTGGAGGTTCTGGATTCGACGTGTCTGGTCCTGTTCGTCGGCGGGCGCCATCAGGAAGTCGATCGTTATTTTCAGATCGCGGAGGCGCCAGCGCTGGACGGTCTGGTTGCCGTTGTCGTTGATGTCGGGCTCGAAGTCCTCGGCGCGAAGCCGGTGGCTGATCTCGGCATAGCGCTCATCGTTGAGCAGTGCGAGTGCGAGCCCTACGTCGAGGTCGTTGGTGCCTGGGTGCAGGTCGTCGTCATCGTCCTCGGTTCGCGCCAAGTCGATGAGTAGCGGTGGTACAAGGCCACCGACGATGCAGAGGTCGTCGAGATGGGCGCCGAGTGTCACGACGACGGTGAGGCACACGGCCTTGACCTGCTCGGTCTCCTCTTCGGTGTAGCCGGAGCGGTGGCGCGGCTTGTCAGGTCTGGGCATGCCAGATGACTCCGCTGTGGCGCAGCTCTTGGGCTGCCTCGGGGGCGCGCTCGGGTAGGGCAAGAAGGTCGAGGTAGACCTGCACGGGCGACACGCAGGGCAGGTTGTCGATCTCCCGTTGGCCGTCGAAGACGCCGCGGTCCTCGGGGCCGATCAGCTGGACGTTGGCGCCGCGCTCGTTGCGTCGCAGCTCGATCGCATCGGCGGCCGCGCGCGGGTCGTCGTGGACGTAGACGCTGTTCAGGCGAAACCGCGCGAACCGGTCGAGCGTCCACGCGGCGGCCAGCCCAGTGAATGCGTGATCGACGCCCGCGTGATGTAGCCGGTCCTCGAGCGCGCGGGCGAGCTCGACGCCATTGCCTGATAGGTGCCCGGTGATGATGTCGTGGCGATCGAAGCGGTACTCATCAGCCCACGCGTCGAGCAGCAGGTCGGGATTACGGGGACGCAGCAGCGCCCCGTCGCGAGCGAGGAGCTCGTCGTCGTCTAGGCGCCGCACGATGCGCGAGACGCGCCCGGCATCGAGGTCGGTGTGCTCGCTGAGCTCCTTTTGACGCCACCAGCGCTCCGGGTCTAGCAGCAGCGTTCGCGCCACGCGCGAGCTCTTGGGCGCAAATGCAGAGGCGGGCCGGCCGCGGGCCGCGAACTGGTTGGGCCGGCCCTGGACCGATACATAGAGGTTCTCGTCGCGGATGCTGGCGTTGCCGGAGAGGTCGAGCCAGTTCAGGTCGCGCTCGGCAGCTGCCTTGGCGCCGGCCGGCGTCATGAACGGCACGACCAGCAGGCGGATGCCATCGCCGGTGCTGAGCGCGTTCATCTGCTCTGCGGCCGAGGCGACGGTCCCGGGGCTCGCGGTGGACTTGATCTCGATCAGCCAGAGGTGGTCGCGCACATCGAGGATCGCATCGAGGCCGCGATTGGGCTGCTGTGGCTGGAGAGGGCCGATCTCGGGCTCGTCGAGTAGATCCTCGAGGATGGCGGGCAAGCGTCGCAGCGCCTCGCGCTCAAACTGCACGCCTGCGTAATTGCCTTTGACTGCATGGCCGGGCACAACGACCATTTTACGCAGCAAAATGTCTAAAAGCAAGTAGTTGTGCGAACGAACAGCATCATGCATTCACGCAGCATGGCCATTCGTGCGATCCCGATGGCTGGCGGGCCTAGCCATGGCCCGCCAACCGAAAGATGGCGCTTTTCCCAAAAGATCACCCGTTTTCTCACCCGAAAGATCACCCGACGGGGAATAGACACGCGATCGGATAGCGGCAATGATTCCTCAGAGCGTCGCATTGCGGCGGCCATTCAACTCCCCGGGGGGATCGGTATGCGGCGACGTGTGGCACGGCTGTTCATGGTGGGCTCGGCCTGTTGTGCGGTGGGGCTGGCGGTCTCGCCGGTCACGGCGCTCGGGGAAGGGGCGTCCTCCGGGGGCTCGCCGGGCGGGGAAGGGTCGTCGTCGGTGGCGGGCTCGCCGGCCGGCGAAGGGGCTGGTGGGTCTTCGCTCACGGAAGGCTCGCTGGTGACGCCGGGGTCGCCGGTTGCGGGGGAAGAGGCGCAGGCGGGGGAAGAAGCCCAACGGAGCAACCCCGATGCGGTGGCCGAACGGGAAGCCTCGCGGACGAAGTTCGAGGGCCTGAGCTCAGAACAGGCTGCCACGCTGGCTGGGGAAGCCTTTCCGAAGCTGATCGATGAACCGGCGGGCGGGCCGCCGAAGCTGGCGGCGGGGGAGAGCGTCGAAACGTATTTGACCGGTCATGCCGCGCGGGTGGCGCTCGGTAGTGGCAAGAGCGCCTTGCTCGAATCGCTGGCGCCGATCTCGGTCGAGCTCGGGACGGGTCAGCGGGTCCCGATCGATCTTGGCTTGAGCGAAGCCGGCGGTGCGTTTGAACCGAAGACGCCGGCGGTGGATGTGCGGCTCTCCAAGCGGCTTGGCGAAGGGGTCCAGGTGATTGGCACGAGCATGTCGATGACGCCGGTGGATGAACACGGGGCGGCGCTGGCGGGTGCGGAAGGCGTGGTGGATGGTGCGAGCGTGCTCTACGCGAACACGCAGACGGACTCCGATACGCTCGCGAAGCCCACGACTGGCGGGTTTGAGCTCGATTCGGTGCTGCGGTCGATCGACAGCCCCGAGCAGTTGTACTTTCGTGTCGGGATGCCGGCCGGCGGGCAGCTGGTGCAAGAAAGCTCCGGCACCGTGAAGGTGGTGGACGAAGGCGCGACGCTTGCACAGGTGCTCCCGCCGGTCGCGCAGGACGCCGACGGGGCAACGGTTGGCGTCGCGATGACCGTCGCCGGGGACGTGCTGAGACTGAGCGTCGAAGACGGCTCGGGGGAACACGCGTGGCCGATTGTGGTCGACCCCGGGTTTACAGTCAAGGACGAACAGCTGACCGGTAAAGAAAAGCCGACGAACTGGAAGTTTTGTGAGAGCGCCGAACCTAAATGTGAATTCGAATACGGTCCTTTCAAATCTACGGGCTGGGGCGGATCGGAACTCCTGCTCGAGTCATCGGGTAGCTATAAAACCGGCGAAACGGGGTATCTCTACTATCAGACAAAGGGGGATTCAAAAATCTATGAAGCGCGCGTAGAAAGCTCTGGTAGCGATGAAGAAAACATGGAAACATACATCACGCTCGCCAATACATCCAAAGTAGAAGACCCGGGGTTTGTCGCGAGAGGTGGTTACGGTCAGAATTGGCGTGAAGTCTGCGCAAGCTGGGAAAGCAATCACGAACCCAACTGCAACACCCCATATGAAAAGTATCGTTCCGAATATGGTGCGGAAGGTAACTGGGTACATTTTGGTCAAGCGGCGATCGGGCCGGGGTCCGGAAGCAATGTTGACCATGTGTATAAGGCGCAGGTCGAGATTATGCAGGAACATGGACCGGAAGAACCCACGTTCAATACCACCAGCTCAAAATTGTATAACGGTCATGAAGATGTTGAAAACGTTCTCTATAAAGGCGAAGGCAAAACGGGAGGCTGGCTAGGGCCAAACAATGGTGTATTTGAAGTCGAAGCGAAGGATCCGGGCGTTGGGATCAGTTGGTTCAGTGTCGGCACGGCGTTCCAGTGGCACGTGACCCATCCATATTTCGAAGACGGTGAGTGTTCTGGCGTGCAGTGCTTTTCTAAAATAAATGAACCGATCACCTACACGTCCGGCATGGCTGACGGCGAAGATAAAGTGGAAGTGCTTGAGCAAGATCTAGCGATGAACGGCGGCTACGGGCCGGTAGGTCAGGCCACGATCAAAGTCGATAAAACTCCGCCGTATGGTTTGGCGCTAGCCGGTTTGCCGTCGAGTGGGGTTATCGACGAAGGCCAATTCCATTTGACGGCGAAGGCTACGGACGGTAAAGCTCCGACGCCGAGCTCGGGGATAAAAGAACTCTCGCTCGGGCTGGATGGTCATCTGCTATCGGGTAAATCGAGCTCGTGTAATCTAGGCCCGTGTACGGCGACGGGGGAATGGGCACTCAGCGGCGAAAGCATCGGGGCGGGCAAGCATACTCTTGAACTGGTCGCTGTTGACAACGCGGAAAACTATGAAGTCAAAAAGTATTCGATCACGGTCAGGCACTCTGGCTCGTTGTCTGTAGGCCCAGGCTCCGTGAATCCCAGTACAGGCGCATTTCATCTCAGCGCGTCCGATGTGTCGCTCAGTGGCGGGCGTGGCTCGCTCGGGGTTTCTCGCAGCTACAATTCGCGGCAGCTGACGGCCGGTGAACAGGGACCGCTCGGGCCACAGTGGAGCATGCACATCAGCGGTTCGCAGACGATTGAACAGGAGCCCGCGGGAAGCGTGGTGCTGATCGGCTCAGATGGCGGGCGCACAACCTTCGAAAGCAACGGCAAAGGTGGCTATACATCGCCAAAGGGCGACGAAAACATCGTTCTGGAAGCTGAAAAGGAAGGCGAAAAAGTCAAGGCTTACCTGTTGAAGGACCCGGCTGCGGGCACCACAATGAAGTATGTTCAGCCGGGCGGTTCCGGTCCGTGGGTGATCTCCATCAGTGAAAGTGCGCTCACCAAAACGAATGGCGAAAAAGGGGCGGTGGAATGGGAAAGGGTTGAAAATGTCACCAGACCCAAGCTGGCGCTGGCGCCGGCTCCCAAAGGCGTGACCTGCTCACCGATGGTCAAAGAACTAAAAAACCTTGGTAGTGGGTGTCGTGCGTTGAGCTTCACGTATGCTACGGAAACGACCGCGACAGGTGAAGCTCCGAGTCAGTGGAAAGCCTACAAGGGACGACTGATGACGGTGTCGTTCACGGCGTACAACCCCTCCACGAAAACGATGGAAACAACGCCCGTCGCCGAATATGCGTATGACGCACAGGGTCGTCTGCGGGCGGAGTGGGACCCGCGTGTAGAACCGTCGCCGTTGAAGACTACGTACGGGTACGACTCTGAAGGCCATGTGGTCGCGGTCAACCCGTCCGGTCAGGAGCCGTGGCTGCTGCATTACGGTACGACCGCGGGCGACTCGGGCGCCGGGCGGCTGCTGGCGGCGACGCGCCCGACGGCCGGGACCTCGATTCAGGTCAAAGAACAGGACGAAGCGTCCGCGCCGGCCAATACGGGCTCGCCGACGCTGTCGAGCACGAGCCCGGTGATCGGCACCACGTTGAGCGTCTCCTCGAACGGGTCCTGGTCGAATGGTCCGCTGGCATATAGCGACTCGTGGGAGGACTGCTACACCGTCGAATCCAAAGAAGCGTGCACGGCGATCCCCGGTGCTGTCAACAGCAGCTATACGCCCCAGGCGCGCGATGCCGGCTATACGCTCAAGGCCCAGGTCACGGCCGTCAACTCGGCTGGCGCTGCGGTTGCGACGACGACAGCCAGCAAAGCGCTCGCGGGAGTCGCGCCCGCATATCACGTGCAGTTCGGCAAAGCGGGCGAAGCCGCTGGGCAGTTCAAAGCGCCGGCCGGCGACGCGATCGACTCGAGCGGCAACGTCTGGGTGGCCGACACTGGCAACTCGCGCGTCCAGGAGCTCTCTGCAACGGGGACGTTCATCAAAGCGATCGGCTGGGGCGTCAGCAATGGCAAAGCCGAATTCGAGACCTGCACGAGCTCCTGCAAAGCAGGCATCGCCGGCGCGGGCGCCGGACAGTTCTCAAAACCGGAAGCGATCGCCATCAACCAGTCGACCAAAAACGTATACGTCCTGGACAGTGGCAACAACCGAGTCGAGGAGCTCAACTCGGAAGGCAAATATACCGGAACCTTTGGCAAATATGGTAAAGAACCAGGTCAGCTAAACGCGCCGAAGGGCATAGCGATCGTGCCCGCCAGTGCGTTCACGTCGTCCTCTAGCGGCGAGGTGTGGGTCGGAGATACCGGCAACAGTCGCGTCGATGAGTTCTCGGAAATCGGCGAAGCCATCGGCTCCTTCGGGACTGAAGGAACGAGCAACGGACAGTTCAAAGCACCCGCCGGGATCGCGTTCTCCGGCGAAGATGCCTACGTCGTCGACGCGGGAAACGACCGCCTGCAGGTGTTCTCACTCTCGGGGCAGTACATAGGCCAGTTTGGCGCCAAAGGCACGGGCAACGGTCAGTTCGAAGCCCCGAATGGGATCGCGACGGAACCGGCCTCGGGCGACCTGTATGTGGCGGACACGGGCGACAACCGTATCGAGGAGTTCAACCCCGCCGGTACTTTTCTTCTCGCCTACGGCAAAAAAGGCGAAGGCGAAGGCGCGTTCTCGAGCCCACAGGGAGTCGCGATCAATTCCAGCGGAGACATCTACGCTGCGGACTCAGGCAACAACCGCGTGGAGGAGCTCGAACCGGAGTACTCGATGAACAATCCGCCGCCCGAACCGCCGGTACTCGGAACGAGCTCGATAACGACGATTGACTACAACGTGCCGGTGTCGGGCGCGGGCGCGCCCCACGAAATGACGAAAACCGAACTGGAAAAGTGGGGCCAGACCGACCAACCAACCGAAGCAACAGCGGTCTTTCCGCCCGATGAGCCGATGGGATGGCCCGCCAAGGACTATAAACGCGCGACGATCAATTATTACGACGAATTAGGTCATACGGTCAATCAATCCACGCCATCTGGGGGGATCTCCACCAGTGAATACAACGAATACAACGAGGTTGCTAGAAGTCTCAGCGCCGACAACCGCGCGGCAGCACTGAAAGAATCCAACCCAAAGGAAGCCTCGGAACTGCTCGATACGAAAAGCAGATACAACGGCGAAACCAAAGAAGAAAAAGAAAACGAAGAAAAAGAAAAAATCAACATCGCAGGCACGCGACTGCTGGAAACACGCGGGCCGCAGCACACGATCAAGCTCGCGAGCAAAGAAGAAAAGCAAGCTCGCAACCACGTCAAGTACTACTACGACGAAGGGGCGCCCGGAGGCGAAAAATATAACCTCGTAACAAAGACGACCGACGGCGCGGAATACGAAGGCAAAGAATCCGAAGTTCGCACAACCACGACCTCCTACTCCGGACAGGAAAATCTCGGATGGCTGCTGCGCAAGCCGACATCTGTGACCACAGACCCGGAAGGGCTGGATCTCGTTCATACGACCCTTTACGAACCGAGTACCGGTAACGTTATCGAATCGCGTGGACCCGAACTTGGGCGGCCGCTGAGCTTCTTGTCGACGTTTGGTGTCGAAGGCAAAGGAAACGATCAGTTCAACAGTCCCAGAGGGGTTGTTCTCGCTCCCAATGGGAATCTGTACGTGACGGACGAAGGTAATAACCGCGTTCAGGAGATTTCGCCTGCCGGAGGGTATCTGGCGCAGTGGGGTTCATCGGGATCTGGGAATGGGCAGTTCAAAGCTCCGCGGGGGATCGCTGTTGCGTCAAATGGGAATATCTACGTTCCGGACACCGGTAATGATCGCGTGGAGGAGTTCTCGCCGACGGGAGTCTACATCACAAAGTGGGGTTCTGAAGGTATTGGGAACGGGCAGTTCAAAAATCCGGAAAGCATCGCCGTGGCAGCCAATGGCGATGTTTATGTGGGCGATACGGGTAACGATCGTGTGCAGGAGTTTTCATCGTCGGGTACGTATATCGGGCAGTGGGGTTCTGAAGGTACAGGGAATGGCCAGTTCAAAACCCTGAGAGGGATCGCTGTCGCGCCAAATGGAAATGTGTATGTGACCGATCTCACCGCTTCGCGTGTTCAGGAGTTCACCGCGTCTGGTGGATATGTGACTCAGTTTGGTTCTCACGGAAACGGGAACGGGCAATTCGAATACCCCGACGCCGTAGCTGTGGCGCCGAACGGGACGGTGTACGTTGGTGGAGAAGAAGGGCGAATTCAAGAGTTCACCTCCGGTGGCTCGTACCTGACGAGATGGGGAAAATCGGGAAAAGAAAACGGAGGGTTTCGCCTTACTGACGGAATATCCATCGCCGCAAATGGTAACACATATGTATCGGACCTATATAACGATCGCGTCCAGGCGTTCTCATATAACGGGCACTCCGTTTTTGGTGCCCAATTTGGATCCGAAGGCACTGGTAATGGGCAGTTCAAAGCGCCGCGGGGGATCGCTGTGGCGTCGAATGGGAACATCTATGTTCCGGATACGGGTAACAATCGTGTGGAGGAGTTCTCGTCGTCAGGCGCTTATGTGACGAAGTGGGGCTCTGAAGGTGCTGGGAATGGTCAGTTCAAAAGCCCGGAAAGCATTGCGGTGGCGCCCAATGGCAATGTTTATGTGGGCGATACGGGCAACGATCGCGTGCAGGAGTTCTCGTCGTCGGGAGCCTATATCGCGCAGTGGGGTTCTGAAGGTGCCGGGAACGGGCAGTTCAAGACTTTGAGGGGGATCGCTGTCGCGCCCAATGGGAATGTGTATGTGACCGATCTCATTGCTGACCGTGTTCAAGAGTTCACCGCGTCCGGTGGATATGTGGCTCAGTTTGGCTCGGCCGGTAGCGGCAACGGCCAGTTCGTCGCCCCCGACGCCGTAGCTGTGGCCCCGGACGGGACGGTATATGTTGGTGGAGAAGAAGGGCGAATTCAAGAGTTCACCTCCGGTGGTGCGTACCTGACGAGATGGGGAAAATCGGGAAAAGAAAACGGGGGGTTTCGTTTTACTGACGGAATATCTTTCAATGCAAGCGGCGATGTGTACGTTTCCGACTTGTATAACGACAGGGTTCAGGAGTTCTCCTCATCGGGAGAATATCTGGCAAAGTTTGGGATTGAAGGCAGCGGTGCCGGGCAACTCAAGAGTCCACGGGGGGTGGCTATTGCCGCGAACGGAGACGTGGATGTGACTGATGGTGGCAACTCGCGGGTATTGGAGTGGACGCCAACGGTTAGTGAAAGTGCACACGACATTCAGACGATCTACTACACAATAGCCACCAACTCAATAGTGCCGGCCTGTGGTGGACACTCCGAATGGGCAAATCTGCCATGTCAAACCCAGCCAGCTGTACAACCGCTCGGCAGTCTTCCCGAACTGCCAGTTTCGAGAACCACATACAACGTGTGGGACGAGCCGGAAACCCTGATCGAAACATTCGGTTCAACCACGCGCACAAAGAAAATTGCGTATGACAGCGCTGGGCGCCTGCTTACGAACGAAGAGACGTCCAGCATCGACACCTCCCTGCCGAAAGTCACCGATGAATACAGCTCCGAAACCGGCGTGATGGTCAAGCAAAGCACGACTGTCGGGGAAGCGACCAAGTCGATCCAGAGCGTGTACAACACGCTTGGCCAGCTAACCAAATACACGGACGGCGATGGCAACACGACGGAATACGCCTATTCGGGTCCAGTAAACGATGGGCAGGTCGAAGAAGTAAAGTACGGAGGTGAAAAGGGCTCGCAGATCTACTCGTACGATCCGACGACCAAGGCGCTCACGAAACTGCTGGACGTGGGTCTGGAAGGTGGTGCCGGCGCGGGCACGTTCACGGCCGGCTATGATGTCGAAGGCAAGATGACCAGCGAGACCTACCCGAACGGGATGACAGCCAAGTACACGTTCAACCCAGCCAGCGAAGCGACCGGGATCGAATACGAAAAGACAACGCACTGCACCGAAAAATGCACATGGTTCAGCGAAACCGTGGCGCCATCGATTCATGGTGAAGCTCTGTCTCGCGCCAGCACTCTGGCCAAAGAGGAATACGCCTACGACGACGCCGGACGTCTCACCCAGGTAAACGAAACGCCGGCCGGTAAAGGCTGCGCCACCCGCCTCTATACATATGACGAATACTCCAACCGCCTGAGCCTGACGACGCGCAAATCGGAAACGGAAACGTGCGCCACCTCTGGCGGCACGACCGAAAACCACACCTACGACGAAGCAAACCGTTTGAACGATACTGGCGTTGAATACGAAACGTTCGGCAACCAGACCAAAATTCCCCCGGCGGACGCCGGCGAACACGAAATCACGGCCAGCTTCTATGTCGATAACCAGGTAGCTGTCCAGAAACAGAACGGCGAGACGACCAGTTACACGTACGACCCCGCTGGACGCACCGAGAAGACGGTCTCCGAAGGCACCACCAGCGCGACCGTGGTCGACCACTACGCCGGCCCAGGCGAAGCGATCTCCTGGACCAGCGAAGAAGAAGGCAAAAAGTGGACGCGCGACATTCCCGGTATCGACGGCTCACTAGCGGCGACCCAGCACGACAGCGAAGCAGCCATCCTGCAGTTGCACGACCTCGAGGGCAACATCGTCGCCACAGCCGCGGTCAGCGAAACCGAAATGAAACTGCTCACGACATACAACCCGACCGAGTTCGGCGTACAGATCAACGGCACGCCGCCGACGAAATTCTCATGGCTCGGTGCGAGCGGCTTGGCAACGGAACAGTCCTCCGGCGCCGGCAACCCGGGCGGGACCAGTTACGTGCCCCAGTTGGGAGCGCAGTTGCAAACGCAGCCTGTCGAGGCCCCTGGCGCCTACGCTAACGGATCCTACGACGGAGCTATTGCGGTGACAAGCATCTCGGCGGCGTCGATCGCCCAAGGCATCGAATACGGCGAGGGAGCGCCGGCACGCGAAGCGGCCCGACAGGAAGCTATTAGGAAGGAAGCCGAAGAACGCGCGGCTGAAGGCGTATGCACACTTGCCAGTTGTGTGCAGCAAGCAGAAGGCAACTGCGAAGTAAATTGCGTGACAGAAGAAGGCGAAGGGACTTCTGAAGGTGCGGGAGGGACATTTGTTGAAGAAGATGCAGCATCGGTTGCAAGCGGCCCTCATTGCGGAACATTTTTGTATGCAATTCACGGAACTCGCAAAGTTGGAAGGGGCCGATATAGGACCACGGTATCGTTCAAGGCCGACTTTTATCCGGGCTACATCCCGATATATTGGCAGCTTACACTCTTTGTCGATGGACAGTTCTATCAAAAGTCTGGAGGAGGAGGATCGGTCGACGTTGAGAATTTTAGCGTCAACGTTAGTGCTGCTTTTACTGTTACAGTGCCAAAGCAGTTCCCACTATCGTTCGTCTTTGTTGCAGGGCTGGCGGAAGGTGGGCAATGTCAAGTGGCGCGCGAGCATCCAGATGTGGAAGTTTAGAAGCGGTTATAAGGCATGATTTGGCGTAGGCGACGACGACGCGGCCGGGATGTCGTTCTCGGTGCAGGCGACCTGATGGTTACCGCTGGGGCCTCGGCAATCAGTATAGATACGGACAAGCTAGGCGTGTTCAGGCGTTCACGGGAGCCCTTTGACGAGCTTCCAATTGATGTCGCGGAACGCATGACACAAGAACATCCCGAACCCGACGAGCTTGCATTTAGTTCAAGTCGAAGGCTGCTTGCAGGCGAAAGTGGTGATGAAAACCTGTCGCTTTATGCGGTACCAATGTCATCCGCTGGCCTGGCCTATGCGCTCGGTGACGCGTCGATGCAGCCGCAATTTGTAACCCGCCTTCGCTATGGACATTATTCAGTGGCGCAGGAGTACCGGGTGAGTGCGGGGGAACGTTATGCCGTTGATATCTACGGCGTGATCCTGGACGGCGTCAAGCAAATAGTCGTTAGCGTTGGAGATCGAGAGTATCATGCGCGATTGGGGGAAAACGGCTATAGCTTGCGCTATCAATCGATAGGTGAGTTGGAGAGGGTACGAGCCATTCGTTGCGTGCAGGTCGATGGTGAGACTACTTGGCAGGAGTTCTGACCGGGGCATGCGGCGTCGGGGATCGAGGCCGCATGGTCGGCTGAGGAAAACCTTGGGTGTAGCGCCGTCCGGAAGCGAAACCGGCTGACCCTGTATGATTACTGGGCTCATGGTGCTTGATGGTTTGCGCAACGGGCCTGCATCGCGAAGGTGGGTCGTCCTGCTGGGGCTGCTTGGCGTAGTGGTCTGCTGCGCCGGGCTGCCCGCCGTGTCGCTGGCGGCTTCTGAGCCGTCGATCGGCGCCCCCTCGGCGGAAGTCGGCGGAAACGAAGCGACTCTGAAGGCGCCGATCAGGCCCGAGGGGCTTGAAACCAGGTACGAAGTCTGGCTGCAATGTACAAGCGCGTCGTGTGCCTCGAGCGAAGGCCATCGCGTGGCAGACGGGTCGATCGAAGCCGCCCGCCTGGAAGAGGAAATCGACGTCCCTTTGATGTCCCTCGAATGGAATGCCTCCTATAGCTTCGAAGTGATCGCTACCAACAAGGACGGCACGGTGAGCAGCGACCCACAGACATTCGCGACAGGCACGCCTCCGCCCGCCGGCTGCCCTGACGGTTGTGGCAGCAAACCGGCGGAATTCAAAGCGGAATCCTGGAACAACGAAGGCGCGTCGAGAGAGGGGAATGAAGCGCCGCGGCTGGAAGAAGAACGGGAAGCCAAGGCGAAAGAAGAAGCGGAACGCCCGGCCAAGGAAGCCTCCGCGCGCGCCGCCCATGAACGTGAAGTCCGCGAAGCCGGCGAACGCGCGGGTCGCGAAGCGGCGGAACGGGAACGCCTCGCCAAGGAAAATAGCGCCAGGCAGGCAGCGGCCGCGATGTGCCGCGTACCCTCGCTCGAGGGCGACTCGCTGGCCGTCGCGCGACGCGCGCTCGGCAAGGCGCATTGCAGGCTGGGCAAAGTTTCAAAACCCCGCGGGCATCATCACCAGAGGCTCGTGGTCACCGGTCAGAGCGCCAAGAGCGGCAGGACGCTCACGGGCGGTGCGACTGTCGCGGTAAAGCTCGGGCCGGCAGGCAAGACGCGCGGCGGCTAGCGAGAGTTACCGGTACAAAGCAAAGATGTGTGCAGCTCGTGCGTGAGAATGCGCGTGGCGGAGGAAGAAGTAGCGGCCGTGTGGCGTCGTCGCAGGCGCTGATATCCTGAGATGGTGGCCACTACGAAGAAGCGCTCTGCTACAGCCAAGCCCGCGTCGGGGGCCAATGGCCGTGCCGCGTCGAATGGCGTTGCGTCGATCAGGGGCAAAGCGCGCCGCGAAGCGATCGAGGCGTTCCGCGAGCGCACCTCGAAACCGTTGGGGCTGAGCCCCGAGCTCAAAGCGAGGTTGAAGGACGACGCTTGGGGCAAGCGCCTCGTTGATCCGTGAGCCTGCCGGGCGACCGGGTCTACCTGTTCGACACGTCGATCTGGGGCTATGCCGACCATCCGTCAGTCGCGGCCGACTGGGAGGCCGCGCTCGAGCGCAATGAGCTGGCCGTCTCGCCGATCGTCGCGTTCGAGATTCTCTACGGTGCCCAGAACCAAGCCGACTTCGAGGGACTGGAACGAGAGCTGGACGCTCTGCGGCAGGCGCCGCTGACACAGGGGATCATCCGTGACGCCCGGCGCGCGCTGCACGCTCTGTCGGCGAAGGCCAGTCATCGCTTGCCGTTCCAGGACGCGTTGATAGCTGCGACGGCCGCGCACAAGAACATGACCGTCCTTCACTACGACGGTCACTTTGACATTCTCAGCAAAGCTCTCGACTTCCAAAGCCGCTGGGCCGCCGCGCCGGGGTCCCTATAGGTCAGGGAATACCAGGGGGGCTTGCCCGAGCCGTAGGGCTCAGCGCTCGGCATGGAGCTGTGCGGATATCGAGAAGTTGAGCAGCGATCTCGCTCGGTTCTGCCCGTCGTCGGGTGACCAAATCGAGGCTCGGATGGGCCTGCGCTTCCACCGCCGCATATCTCACCCTTTTTCTCACCCGAAAAGTCACCCGACGGGTTATTAAACCCCGGATTTCATTGATAGATCGCCGCGTCGCGCTCGACGATGCGGCTAGGCTTGGGCTGTATATTCCGAGCGATGCAGGCGCGGGATTTGTGGTGTAGGCCTGTGTCTGTCTAAAACCGTCGGTGCCGGGGCGTCCCTCTGGAAAAGATGCGCCCCGACACCAACTAAAACACATGATTCGAGGATAATTCTAACAGATGCCCGATGATCGTGGGGCGGTGGCGCGGTGGGGGGAGCGGGCCTTCGCGAAGGTCCGCGTCGGTGTGGTCGCGCGTCTGCGCGAGCGCCGGGCCGAGCTCGAGGAGGCGATCTTCGCGCGGGCGCGCGACGGCACGTTTGACGCCACGGGCAATGGGGACGAGGAGTACGTGCGGGGTCTGCGCGAGGCGATCGCGGTGGCGGTGGGATACGGTCTGCGGGGGATCGAGCAGGGGGAGGAGTTTGGTGAGCCGGTGCCGGCGGCGTTGCTGGAGCAGGGGCGGCGCGCGGCGCGGGTTGGGGTGGGCGTCGACACGGTGCTGCGCCGCTACATGGTCGGCTACGCGATGCTCGCGGACTTCGTGATCGAGGAGGCGGAGAGCCTCGAGCTGCTGCCGGAGCGCCTGGACCGCCACGGCGCGCTGCGCGAGCTGCTGCGGGCGCACACGGCGGTGCTCGAACGCCTCACAGCCGCGATCACCGCGGAGTACGGGCGCGAGCTCGAATGGATCGGACGCTCCCGCGAGCAGCCACGGGCCGAGCTCGTGCGGGCGCTGCTCGCCGGCGCCCAGGCCGACACGCGCGAGCTCGACTACGACCTCGACGGCTGGCACGTCGGGGTGATCGCGACGGGCGCGGGCGCGATCGGCGCGTTGGACGGGCTGCGGGCGAAGCTGGGTTGCCGGCTGTTGAGCGTGCCCGCCGGCGTGCCCGGCGGCGAGCGGGAGCTGTGGGCGTGGCTGGGCGCGCCGCGAGGCTTTGCGATGTCTGCCGTGGAGCGCGTCGTCGCGGCGTATCCGGAGCGCGAGGAGGCCGCGCGGGGGGCGGAGCGGGCCGGGCCGCCCGCGGATGTCTCGCTCGCGCTCGGCGAGCCCGCCCGCGGCATCGAGGGGTGGCGCAGCACCCACCGCCAGGCCCAGGAGGCGCTGCGGGTGACGTTGCGCAGACCGCGCCGGCTGACGCGCTTCGCCGATGTCGCGCTGCTCGCGCCGTGGCTGGAGGACCCCGCCCGCGCGGGGACGCTGATCGACACCTACCTCTCCCCGCTGGACGGGCTCGGCGATGGCGGCCAGGCGCTGCGCCAGACGCTGCGCGCGTATTTCGCGGCCGGCCAGAACATGAACGCCGCTGCCGCGACGCTCGGCGTCGACCGCGGCACCGTGCGCCGGCGCGTGCGGATGATCGAGGAGAAGCTCGACCGCCCCCTGTACGCGCGCCAAGCCGAGCTGCAGGTCGCGATGCGCCTGGAGGAGCTACGGCAGCCCTCCGGCGAGGGCGGCTGACGGAAGTCGACCGAGCTTCGCCGCTGTGGCGGTGACGGCGACGTGTCACATTCGCCGCGGCGGCGAGGTCTCACCTCGCGCGTGCGGCGAGGTGAGTGCGGTGAGGTGCTATCTCGGGATGGCGGTGACGTGTCACCTCGCGAGTTCCAGATAACGAGCCGCTGCCGCGAAAGGATGCGTTTTCGCGCGCGCGATAGCGCACATTGATGCAACACGGGTCGTCGCCGGGCGAAGATAATGGTGGGAGACCAGCGCCGGAATTTATAAGGCGGCGCCGGAGTGTCACCTGGCGTTGATCGCGCTCCGGCGCTGAATGAGACAAGGGAATTTTGGCATATGGCAATTCCCCCTTCGGGAGTGCAACTGCATTCTCGTGGTCGTGGTCATATGCGGACTGACGGCGAGGTGACGTTCGGGTTGGGGGATGCGCGTGCGTATCGGGAGGTGTTGTTCACGCCGCGGGCGCGGATTTTGCGGGCGTTGATCGAGGTCGTGGCCGAGCGTGGGTTTGCGGGGGCGAATGTGAAGTTGGTGATGGCGCGGGCGGGGGTGTCGAGCAGGACGTTTTACGGGGAGTTCGAGGGGTTGGAGGATTGTTTTGCGGCGGTGATCGATATGGGTCTCGAGCAGGCCGGTGCGTTGATCGCGCAGGCTTGTGCCGATGGGGAGGAGCGCGCGTGGGAGGATGCGGTGCTGGCGTCGCTCGCGTCGTTGCTCGAGTTCTTTGACGGCGAGCCGTTGTTGACGCGGGTCTGGTTTGTCGAGGTGATGGCGGCCGGTGCGTGGGCGCAGGAGCGCCGTGAGCGCAACGTCGCGCGGCTGCGGGAGATGGTGATCGCGTGGTGGGCGGGTCTTGGTAACGAGCCGCCCGATCCGCTGGTGCTGGCGGGTGTGATGGCCTCGGTGTTGGGGTTGATCTATGTGCACGTCGTCACGGGGGAGCAGGATCCGTTGATCGAGCTGCTCGGCCCGATGATGGGTCTGGTCAGCGCTCCCTACCTGGGTGTCGGCGCTTCCAAGCGCGAAGCCGAGCGGGGCGCGCGGCGCGCCCGCGAGCTGCGGTCCGGCGATTACCGTTGGAGCCCGCCGGTGCGCCCGGATCCCCCGGCCGCGGAATCCCGGGTTACGGGCGGTGGTGGCGGCGCCGGTGGTGGAGGCGCCGATGGTGGCGGCGGTGGCGGCGGGGGCGGCGGCGATGGTGGCGGCGCCGGTGGTGGTGTGCGCTCGGGATCGGATCGTGCGGAGCTGCCCAGCCTGGCGGGGCGGCGGGCGCGCGAATGTCTGCTGTTGATCGCAAGGCGGGGCGAGCGCGGGCTCGCACCGAACAACCGTGAGATCGCCGCCGCCGTCGGTGTCGCCCACGACTCGCAGGTCTCGCGCTTGCTGTCGGGTCTGCGCCGGGACGGCCTGATCGACAGGCGCGCCACGGGCGTCGGCACGAACAACGCCTGGCGGCTGACCCCGCGGGGGGAGCAGGTGACGGAGGAGCTGGCCGGGCTCGGTGGGCTTGGTAAATAGTGGAACTTTGATTCGAGCGGCCTAAATTCTATTGAGAAACGATTGGTTCTTTTATGAAAAAACGTGGTTCTATTGAGCGAGCGTGATTCTCGTGGGTCGAATTAACAGTTTTAGTTAATGAGGTTTCTTCTAATTAACACGGCTGTCACAAAATTTTCCTGGGGTTAAACCTTGACGGGGACTGTGGGAGTTGGATACAAAGTGCCTGACGGCGAAAACGGGCCGTTATAAACATAGGTGTGGCATCTGTGTCGGCGCGTCGTAGGTGGGGGGCGTCGGGGGTCGCACCGCTGGCGGTGGGAGGAATTTCATGGCGGTTCGTGGAATCGGCGTGGCGTCGCGGCGTGCGGCGGCGCGGGTTGGTGGGCGACGGGTATGGGCGGCGACGATGGCGTGGATGGTCTGCGCGGTCGCCGGACTGGCAGGTGCTGGCACCGCTGGCACGTCCGTCGCGCTCGGGGCCGAATCGTCTTCGTCCTCGTCTTCGTCTTCGACCGGTGGGCTGGGTGCGCTCGTCGTGCCCGGTGTGCAATCGCTGACGGGCGATCAGCAGGTGCAGGCGGCCGAAGAAGCCAGGCGCCGTAACCCCGAAGCGGTCGCGTTGCGTGCGGCCTCGCGGACCAAGTTTGAGCACCTGGGGGCCGGGCAGGCCGCACAGGTGGCGGTGGAAGCGTTCCCGGGGGTGGTCGATGAAGCGGCGGGTGGGCCGCCGCGGTTGCCGGCGGGGCAGCGGATCACTGGTTATCTGAGTGATAATGCGGCGTCTGTGGATGTCGGTGGCAGGGCGGCGGTGGTTGAATCGAGCGAACCGATCGCGGTGCAGACCTCTTCGGGTCGCCGTCAGCCGATCGATTTGGCTCTGAACGATGTGGGTGGCTCGTTCCAGCCCGCGATCTCGATCGTGAGCGCTTCGATCCCGAAGCGGTTGGGCGCTGGGGTGAGCTTGCCGGGTGTCGGTGTGTCTGTGACGCCGGTCGATGCGCAGGGCGTGGCGTTGGGCGGTTCTGAAGGGGCTGCCAATGGTGTCAGCGTGTTGTATGCGAATACGCAGGCGGACTCCGATACGGTCGTGAAGCCGACGACGTCGGGGTTTGAGGCGGACACGGTGTTGCGCTCGGTTGACAGTCCGCAGCAGTTGTTCTTTCGGGTTGGTTTGCCTGCCGGTGCGAAGCTCGTGCAGGCGAGGGACGGGTCGGGGTCTGTTGAGGTGGTCAAGGAAGGCGCTGTGATCGCGACCGTGTTGCCTGCCGGCGCGCAGGATGCCGTCGGCGCTTCGGTGCCGGTCTCGATGTCGGTCGCGGGGAGCACGCTGGTGTTGAGCGTCGCTGACCAGACGGCGGAATACCAGTATCCGATCGAGGTCGATCCTACTTTCCTTGAAGAAAAATTCACCGAAAGCGGTAGCAAGCGCTCGAACTGGCAGTGGGAAACCAGCAACACTTCCAGGTTTGCGTCCAAACCGACCGAGAACAAGGAAACCAAAGAACTCGGCGAAGCCAGCCCCGGGGCCTTGGAGACGTACGGGACCGCGGCATATGCGGAAAGCGAAAAGGCTTACTGGGCATACCAGACGCAGGGCGATTCGAAAATCTATGAGGTGAACACTCAAACTGAAGGAAAAAACAAGGAAGACCACATCGAAAGCTTCCTTGAACTCGAGGCTCATGGAACTGGCGCCAAGGAAAGTAAGGTATTGCTCTCGACGGAAGCCGAAGGGACTTCGGAATACGCGAGCAAACCCGCAACAATCTGTCCGGAAAACAGTAAAAAAGAACAAGAATGTGTTTCTACGGCCGGCGGCGAAGGCAATGCGGTGCGCTTCCAGCAGTCTGTCGTCAACAAACCGACGAGTAAATATTCGTTCTCGGATTTCCTCTACAAGGGTGAAGTCTATCTCTCCGAGCCGGCAGGCACCCATTCGACAGTCAAGTACGGCACCAGCCCGGAACTTGAAATCGAAACCGAAAATGAAAAAAAAGAAAAAGTAAAACAGAAACGCAAAAACGCCGTGAATTCCGGCAATTGGCTGAGCGAATACGATGGCGCCCTGGAATTTATCGGTGAAGACCCGGGTATCGGGGTGTCCGCGACGAGGCTCGAATACGAAAGCTCGCCGGGTAAATGGGAACAGGTGGTTGAACACAACTATCTGACGGAAGGCAACTGCACGGGTGTTCAGTGCAACCCCAAGCACACCGAACTGTGGACGCTGAACAAGCGGCTTCCCAATGGCGAAGACAAAATCCGCTACAGGGCGGAAGATGCGATGGGCGCCGCCAAACGCGAAACCGAGTCGCTCGAATCCGAAGGCGGCACGACCGTCGACGTGGACTATGCCAAACCGCACGGCATTTTCATCACCGGACTGCCCTGGGGCAACGAACTGAGCGAAAAAACCTATGAACTGACGGTGTATACGACGGACGGCGAAGGCTCAACCATCGCGAGTTCCGGGATCGCTTCGACCGAACTATTCGTCGATAATAAATCGATCAAAGATGTCAGCGAAGAAGAAAAAGGGAAAAACACGGAAGGCACCTGCTCGGTCCCGAAAGGGGAATGCACGGCGCAGGCAAAATACAAGATCAAAGGCGCAGAACTCGGCGCCGGCCATCACGCGATCGTGGTCGTGGCCAAGGACAGGGCCGGAAATGAACAACAGAAACCAGAAACGATCTCGATCCGGCATTCGACGCCGGTCGCGCTCGGGCCCGGCTCGGTCGATCTGGAGTCCGGGGACTTCACGCTCGGCCCCAGCGACGTGTCGCTCGGTTCGGGGCTGTCGGTCTCGCGGGTCTACAGCTCGCGCGACCTGACGGCCGGCGTGGAAGGGGGGTCGCTGCTGGGAGCGCAGTGGAGCCTCAGCGTCGGCAGCGAGGAGACGCTGGTCGAACTTGTCGACCACAGCGTGCTCGTCACCAGCGGCAGCGGCGGCCAGACGGTCTTCGCGGCAGTGCTCAACAGCGAAGGCAACCCGACGGGAAAGTTCGAAGCTCCTCCGGGCGACTCGAACCTGACGATGATCTTCGAAGAAAATAAAGTAACAAAAGAAAAGGCTTACTACCTGACGGATCCGGCGGAAGGGACGTCGACAAAGTTTGCGCTCAGCAGCACGCCGACGGTGTGGGTGCCGACCCAGCAGGAAGGCCCGGTCGCGAGCGATACCGTCAGCTATCTCTATGAAACTGTCGAAGTCGGCGGCAAAAAAGTCACGCGGCCCAGCGAAGAGCGCGCCGCGACGCCCGCCAAAGTCTCGTGTGCTCCGAAAATGGAACCGGGCTGCCGCGCGCTGAAGTTCACGTACGCGACCAAAACCAAGAGCGAAATCGGGGAAGGTCCGACCGAATGGGGCGAATACGAAGGCCGCCTCGTCAAGGTCTCCTACGAAGGCTACAACCCGGCGACCAAAAAAATGACCGAACCCGCGATCCCGGTCGCCGAATACGTCTACGACAAACAGGGCAGGTTGCGCGCCGAGTGGGATCCACGCCTCTCGCCCGCCTTGAAGACGACATACGGATACGACGAAGAAGGCCACGTGACGGCGGTCTCTCCGCCGGGCCAGCAGCCCTGGCTGCTCCATTACGGCACCAGCACGACCGAAGCCAGCACGAGCAGGATCCTGTCGGTGATCCGCCCACCGGCGTCCACCGCATTCGGCAACGGTCAGACACCGGTCAACACGGCGCTGCCAAAACTATCCACGAGCGCACCCACCCACGGCACGCAGCTATCGGTCAGCCGCGGCACGTGGAGCAACAGCCCGCTCGAATACGGTTTTCAGTGGGAACGGTGCAACGTCAAAGGCGAAGCGTGCGCACCGATTCTGGGCGCCACAAACGAACACTACACGCCGACCTACACCGACGAGGAAAACACGCTCAGAGCCCGTGTGAGCGCGATCAACGCGGCGGGAACCGTGGCGATGACGACGGCGGTGAGCTCGGAAGTGCCGTACTCGGTGCCGCCTTATGAATTCAAGAAGACCTTCACTGCGGAAGGGGCGCATGCGCTGAAAGCTCCGGTGGATGTGACCGAAGACGGCCAGTCCGTAACCGATAGCGGAAACAACCGCGTTGAGGTGTTTGTTGGAGGTAAATACTCTAGTGAATTCGGCAAAGAAGGTACGGAACCCGGGTATATGAAAGGCCCGACCGGGAGCGCCTGGCGCGAAGGAGCGACCTACGTGGCCAATACGGGGAACAACCGCGTCGAAGAGTACAAAGCCGGTAGCTACGTTCACGGCGAATATACTGAAACCTGTGGCTCGGTCAAATTCAGTAAACCCGAAGGCGTCGCGTCGATACTGGACGAATACGGCAAAGTGAACACATACATCCTGGATTCTGGAAATTCCAGAGTCGTGGAGTCGAATTACACCAGTCTCGCCGGCGCCTGTCTTGTCAGTTTCGGCAGTGCCGGCACCGGTAACTCGCAATTTAAAACTCCGAAAGGAATGGCGATTGTAAAGGCGGGCAACGGCTCGTACTACTTGTGGGTTTCCGACACCGGTAACAACACCCTGAAGGAGTTCGAAGTTCATCCGTATCTTGGGGAACACAATTTCAAGGTTGCCCTCGGCTCGGCCGGAACCGGCAACGGGCTGTTCAAAGAACAGCAGGGCATCGCCTATGGAGAAATGACCGAAGGGGTCAAGGTCAGGCACTTCCTGGCCGTGGCCGACACGGGCAACAACCGAGTGCAGCTGTTTTACGACAAACTGGCCGGCGAAGGCACGATGTCATACCTGGCACAGTTTGGAAAAGCCGGCTCGGGTGAAGCTCAGTTCAAAGAACCGCGAGGAGTCGATTTCGGCGAACACGGCGAAATCTTTGTCGCCGACACCGGCAACAATCGTGTGCAGGAGTGGGTGCAGGGCCCGCGCACGGACCCGGCGCCGAGCAGCGGCGGTAACCAGGCGGTCGGTTCGAATTCCGTGTGGACGGTCGGTTACAACACGCCGCTGCAGGGCGTCAGCTCGCTGCCGCAGATGGGTGTCAACAGCGAAACCAAAAAACCGGAACCGGAAAAGTGGGGACAGGTCGACGATCCGGTCGAAGCGACGTCGATCTTCCCGCCCGACTCGCCGCAGGGGTGGCCGGCGTCGAGCTATACGCGGGCGACGACGTACTATCTCGACGAACAGGGCCGGCTGGTCAACACGGCGGCCCCGAGCACCGGTAAATACGGCGCCGTATCGACGACCGAATACAACGAAACCAACGATGTGGTGCGGACCCTTTCGCCGGACAACCGCGCGACCGCGCTCGGCGAAGGCTGCGAATCGGAAGCCAACTGCGCTTCGGCCAAAAAGGCGAAGTTGCTGTCCACTGAAAACACGTATAACGGCGAAGGCGAAAAAGAATCGGAAGTCTCGGAACCCGGCACTCGCATGATCTTGTCGCGTGGTCCGGAGCACACGGTCAAGTATGTCGCCGGTGAAGAACACTATGAAGCGGGTGAAAAACCGAAGGAAGGGCTGGCGCGAAGCCTGACTGAGTATTTCTACAACGAAGGCGCGCCGACAGAAAATCCGAGGACGAAAAAGAAAGAAACCTACGATCTCGCCACGACGACGCAGAGCTATGCCCAGCTGATCAACGGGGAAGGCAAAGAAACAGAAAGGGTCGACTTGAGCGAGACGAAGACCGGCTACGCCGGCCAGGAAGACCTCGGCTGGCAGCTGCGGACGCCCACGTCGACCACCGCTGCGCCGGGAGCTCAGAACTTGACGAGCACGACGGAATACTATGAATCCGGCGAAGCGATGGGCAAAGTAAAGGAAACGCGGACGCCGAAGGGCGCGGGCGGCAAATCGGCGCACGACAAGAAGATCGTCTACTACGGCATGGAAGAAAACAAAGAATATCCAGAATGCGGTAAACATCCCGAATGGGCCGGCCTGGTGTGCGAAACGCTCCCCGCCAAGCAACCGGAAACGACCGGCGTGCCGAACCTGCCGGTGACGAAAACCACCTACAACGTCTGGAACGAGCCGGAAACGATCGTCGAAACCTTCCCTAAATCTGGCAGCTTCGCGGAACACACGCGTACGACGAAAGACGAATACGACGCCGCCGGGCGGATGAAAACCAGCGAAAAAACGTCCACGGCGACCACCGGAACCACCGACAAGACACTGCCGATGGTCACCGAGGAATACAACTCGGCGACGGGAGCGCTCGAAAAGCAGAGCACGACCGTCAGCGGGAAAACGAAGACGATCACAAACGTCTACAACACGCTCGGGCAGCTCGAAAGCTCCACCGACGCGGACGGCAACGTCGCGAAATTCAAGTACACAGGGCCCGAAAGCGATGGCGCGCTCGAAGAAATGAGCGATGGCAGCGACGAAGGGAGCAGCACCCAGAAATACACGTACAGCACGACCACCAAGCAGCTCGAAAAGCTCGTGGACTCGGCCGCCGGCACGTTCACGGCGTCCTACGACACCGAAGGCAAGCTCGCGAGCGTCGTCTATCCAAACGAAACGTGCGCCAACTACACCAACAATTCGGTGGGCGAAGCGACGCACATCAGCTACACCAAGACCTCGAGCTGCTCGGAAGCGGAAGGGGTGTGGTTCAGCGAAACGAAGACCCCCTCGATCCGCGGCGAAGTGATCAGCAAGACGAGCACGCTCGCCAGCGAGGAATATGGTTACGACACGCTGGGGAGACTGACAGAAGTGCACGAAACCCCGGCGGGCGAATACTGCAAAACACGGCTCTATGAATATGACGAAGAATCGAACCGCAAAAAGCTGACCGCGCGCGCACCGAACAGCAAAAACGAATGCGCGACCACGGGCGGTACCGAAGAAAAACACGAATACGACGAAGCGAACCGTCTGATCGACAGCGGGATCGAATACGACCCGCTGGGCAACGTCACGAAGCTCCCCGCGGGCGACGCCGAAGGCCACGCGCTGGAAAGCAGCTTCTACGTCGACAACGCCGTTGCGACACAGACCCAGAACGGCGTGAGCCACAACTACTACATGGACCCCGACGGGCGGGTACGCGAAACGATCAGCGGCGCCCAGAAAATCATCACTCACTACGACAGCTCCGGCGAAGCCGTCGGATGGACCTGCGAAGGCTCAGAAAAAGCCGAAACATGCGAAAGCGGCGGGAAATGGACGCGCAACATCCCCGGCATCGACGGCACGCTCGCCGCGGTCGAGAACGGCAAAGGCGCGACCTACGAAACGCCGATCCTGCAACTCCACGACCTCCAGGGCAACGTCGTCGCGACGATCAAGGACAAAACCGGCGAAACCAAACTCGAATCGACGTACAACAGCACCGAGTACGGCGTCCCCAACGCAGGCAAAGAACCCCCCAAGTTCGCCTGGCTCGGCGCCGGCGGCGTCGAAAAATCGCTCGCCTCCGGAGTCGTCACCGAGGGCGCCACCTCCTACGTCCCCCAGACCGGACGCGCGCTGCAAAGCGAAGAGGTCGCGCCCCCGGGGCTGCCAGACGGCTCCGGCGCCGGCGCACCCTACATCTTCCAAGAGGAAGCCTGGGTCCTCCAGGGAGCCACCCGCGAGGCCAACGAAGCGCCGGGGTTGGAAGCGCAGCGGGAAAAGGAAGCGTACGAAGCTGCGCTGAATGCTGCCGGTGCGGGCGAGGATCCAACAAGGTGGCTTTATCAAGAAGAAGCAGAACATACCGCTTCTAAACTAGAAAATTTGAGTCGCTTCCAAGACTGGTTCGACGTTTTCAGCGAATTCTTTGATGTAGCACAGCTGCACCTGACGCAGGCTGTGGAAGGCGCCATAATCGACCATTTCGACGGATGGGATACAATCAAGAATTACGATAACCACGTCGCACACCTCTTGAACGAGTGCGCGTCCTTGATTGATGGTAGTGGGCGTTACGCTCAGGAACATGCGAAATGCAAACTCGATTTCACCGATTGGTTTAATATTTGGACCCCTTTCGGGAATATTGAGATGCTTAATTTCTTTGACCCGGCGAAGGTGGCCGTATGCACGGGCGCAGATAACCGTGTGGGGGCCTGCGCCTACCTCACTCACTAGCGTCGGCTCGGGATCTCGCCTCACCAATATCGCGCGCGTGGCGGCATCGCTCGTCGACGTGGGCAACGAAAAGTGGAGGCGCAGAGAGGTGAGCTGGTTGTCGCTCATCGTCGAGTCCCCGCCCGTCCGGATAGTTCGCCGGGGAGGCACTTGGCGAGGAGGAGGAGGTAGGGGAGGCGTTGCTCGCGTTTCTCGGCTTCGTGACAGCGCCGATCCGGGTCACGACGATCTACGGAGGGCTGCCCGCGCACCCGCTGTTCGTGCACGTGCCGGTCGTGCTGATCCCGCAGGCTCGAGGGAGGGTCGCGGGGGCGCTCGCGTTGCCGCATTTCGACAGCCTCCAGTACTCCATTTCGCCATATGTTGGTGCCGTCTTTCGCCGGGTGTGTTTGAGCACCGCCGACTTCGACTTTGCTGCCTATAAACCCTCGAAAACCACGGCCCTCGCCGCGGAATCCACAACTTCAGTGGCCGACGTCCTGTCGCTACGTCCGGCCGCGCCGGCGGCGAGATGAAAGCCATCTGACGGTGTCGATGAGGGCGAGAACAACCATCAGGAACACCGCATTGGCGATGGTCGTTTCCGCGCTGTGGCCTGTCGCCGCGCCGACCACGAGCAGGAGGGCGAGGAGCGAGACGTAGATGCGCCAACCTGCAGGCACTTGGCGATCAGCTCTCGGCGTTGGCGGGATTCTCAGCTGGTGGGGGTGCTTTGCGCTTGTGCTTCCGCGAGGAAGGTCGAGGTCGTCTTCCCCGCCTGCCGCGGTCCGAGCAGGGCAACAGCCGGCGCCTGGTCCAACAGCGCAGCGACTTCAGCAGCTACCCGCCTCTCGATCATCCATGCAATTATAAACCTCCACAACAGATTTGCATGGATCACTGCTTAGGGCTGGCGAAGAAGCGGGGCTGAGCAGCGGCCGTATGGCTAGCATCGTCGTCCTCCGCCGCGCCTCACAGTCGGATCTCGGCGTCCTGGGGGTCGTCGGGGGCGAGTCAGGGACATTCCCGATTGCGCGGGCGCGCCGCCGGGGCGAGACTGCAATGCATGCAGAAGACGACCACCGATCGTGCGATCGACCACGGCGAGGTGACCGATGTCCAGCTCTGAGAGCGGCGTCCCTGAGCGCGACCGCGATCGGCGTCCCCCCCGCCTGCTGCGCACACGTCGCGGGCGCCTGATCGGTGGCGTCTGTAGCGGTCTGGCGGACCATTTCGGCGTCGATCCGATCCTTTTTCGCATTGCCTTCGTGGGGCTCGCGATCTTCTCGGGCGTCGGGATCGTGCTCTATCTGGCGCTCCTGTTGCTGGTTCCGGAAGAGGGCGCAAGCCATGCGCCGATCCATCTGCTGCGCTCGTCCTGGCGAATCGTCCTCGGCGTCGTCGTGGTGCTCGTCGCGGCGGGAATCGCTCTGCACGCGGCCGGCAATGCCGGTCACGCCGGCCACCGCGGCGCCTGGGGGTTCGGCTCGGGCCTCGTGTCGCTCGCGCTGCTCGGCGCCGCCGCCACGCTGGTCTTCTTGCGTCTGCGCAGGCCCGCCTCCGCGCAGGGGCGGGCGGGCGCCGATCTGCAACAGGGAACTGCGGGCGCGACCCAGGTGGGCGCCACCCGGGAGCACATGCGCGCGAGCGCCGATCGACGGCTGTTGCGCTGGCTCGCACTCGCGACGGCCGTCGTCGTGTGGGCGCTGCTGCTCGCGGTGGCGGGCGCCTTGCTTGCGGGAATCGATGAGCAGCTCGCCGCCTGGATGGTGCTTGCGATCGGCGCGCTGCTCGTGCTCAGCGCGTTCACGGGCGGGGCGCGCTGGCTGGTGCTGCCGGCCGTCGCGTTCGTCCTCGCGGTGGCGGTGATCGCGGCCGCGCACGTCGATCTGCACGGCGGTATGGGTGAACGCGCCTACCGGCCGCAGCGCCTGAGCGAAGTGCGAGACAGCTACCGGCTCGGCGCCGGCCGGCTCGAAGTCGACCTGCGCGATGTCGCATTTCCACCGGGCGAAACCCGGCTGCACGTGCGCCTGGGCGCGGGCCAGCTCGTCGTGCTCGTGCCCCGCGGCGTCTGTGTCGTGACCAGCGCGCAGATCGGCGGGGGCTACGTCGGTGCGCTCGAAGGTTCCGCCGGTGGCCTCGACGTCGACTGGTCCGAAAAAGGTCCCTCGCCACCGCCGCACACGCCGCGCCTGGTGCTCGACGGGAACATCGGGCTCGGCGCGCTGCTCGTCGCCGACCACCCGATCGAACGTGGCTGGAACGGGTGGAATGGCTGGGGCGGATGGGGCGCAAGCCACTTTCATCCCGACACGCTCGGCACCAACGAAGCCTGCCTCCCCTCGGCGGGGGCGAGTCGATGAGGCGCTCCGACGAAGTCCGCGATCCGATGCCGGGGGGCGAGTCGATCGGTCGCTCGCCGAACGTCACGGTTCTGCTGACGGGCCTCGCCGTGCTTGTGCTGGGCGTGCTGCTCGTGCTCGACGCCGACGGCGTCATCGATCTCCGCTTCGCCTACACGGCGCCGATCCTCGTCGGGGCGCTCGGGGCGATCCTGCTCGCCGGCGGCCTGGTTGGACGCGGCCGCGGTCGCGGTCGCGACCGCGGCTGAGATCATGAATGGCGATGTCCTCCCACCCGGCGAACCGGCCACGCGGCGGTCTGAGAATCGCGCTCGGCGCGGGACTGCTGGTCTGTAGCGGCCTGCTGTTCGTGCGCGCGGCCGGGCCCTGGCCGGGAGACGCGATCGTCTGGCCGGCGGCGGTCGTCGCCGCGGGCGCGCTGCTGCTCTGGCAGGCGCCCGGTGTCGTGCCCGCACGTCGCCGCGGTTGGGCCGCCCACCGCCCGTCTGAAGCCCTGCAGTCCTCGCCATCGCGCGGGCCATCGCGCATGCGTGCGCTCGGTCGCCCCGAAGTGAGCCGCGGCGGACTCGGCATCGCGCTCGTGCTCGCCGGTGGCCTGGCGTTCCTGTGGGCGAACGGCGCGCTGCGCCCCGCGGGCGAAACTGTGCTCGCCGCGCTCGCGGTGCTCATCGCCGTCGCCCTGATCTTTGCGCCCTCTTGGGGTCGTCTCGCACGCAGCCTCGCGGCCGAGCGGACCGAGCGGATCCGCTCGCAGGAGCGTGCCGATGTCGGCGCGCATTTGCACGACTCGGTGCTGCAGACGCTGGCGTTGATCCAGCGCAGCGCCGAGGATCCCAAGCAGGTGTCGGCGCTCGCCCGCCGCCAGGAGCGCGAGCTGCGTGGTTGGCTCGCGGATGGGGATGCGCACGCGCCGGGCGACGGCGAATCGCGCGGGCCCGGCGAGCGGCTCGCGGCCGCCCTGGAGGCGGCGGCGGCTGAGGTGGAGGCGGCGGTGGGTGGCTCGGTCGAGGTCGTGGCGGTCGGCGACTGCCCGCTCGACGAGCGCGGCGCGGCCGTGCTGGCGGCCGCGCGCGAGGCGATCCTGAACGCCGCGAAGTTCGCCGGGCAGGCGCCGGTCTCCGTCTATGCCGAGCTCTCCGACGAGCGCATCCAGGTGTTCGTCCGCGACCGCGGCGCCGGCTTCGATCCCGCGAGCGTGCCGCCGGAGCGCCGCGGCGTGCGCGAGTCGATCGTTGGGCGGATGCGGCGCGCGGGGGGCCGCGCGGCGGTGCGCTCCCTGCCGGGAGGCGGCACCGAGGTCGAGATCGCGCTCGAGCGGGGTGGCATACGCGAGCGCGGGGCATGGGGATCGACCGGAAGCGACGATCGGGAACAGCCATGAGCGATGGCTCGGCCGGATCGATGGGGCCGGCGACGCGGGTCGTGATCGTCGACGACCACGACCTGTTCCGCGCGGGCGTGCGCGCGAGCCTCGGTCCTGGGGTCGAGGTCGTGGCCGAGAGCGGCGACGTGGAGAGCGCCGTGCGGGCGATCGAGGAGCTCGAGCCCGACGTCGTGCTGCTCGACGTGCACATGCCGGGCGGCGGCGGAGCGGAGGTGATCCGGCGTATCGCCGTGAGTCGACCGGCCGTGCGCTTTCTCGCGCTGTCGGTCAGCGACGCCGCCGAAGACGTGATCGCGCTGATTCGCGCGGGCGCGCGCGGCTATGTGACGAAGACGATCTCCGGCCCCGAGCTCGCCGACGCCGTGCGCCGCGTGCACGAGGGTGACGCAGTGTTCTCGCCGCGCCTGGCCGGCTTCGTGCTCGACGCCTTCGCCGGCGAGATCCCGGCCGCGCAGGTCGATCCGGAGCTGGACCTGCTGACGCCGCGCGAGCGCGAGGTGCTCCAGCACATCGCGCGCGGGTACATGTACAAGGAGATCGCCGCCCAGCTCGGCATCTCCGCGAAGACAGTGGAGGCGCACGTCTCCGCGGTGCTGCGCAAGCTGCAGCTCTCCAGCCGCCACGAGCTGACCCGCTGGGCGGTGCACCGGCGGCTGGTCGACGAGTAGGCCGGGGTTGCGGGGGGCGCAGAGGCCGCGGGGGGGCAGGGGCCGCGGGGTCGCAGGAAGCGCACGACGGAGGTGACCGTCTCGGGGACGCTCGCCGCCCAACCGTGATAGGCGTTTTCTGTACAGATATAGGCGTTTTCTGGACAGATGTATGAGATCCATGTATGGTGCTTCGCTCCATTCGGCCGGTTGCGCGTGTGGGACACATGCGCAAGGGGGGCGCAGGGATGGAAATGCCCGAGCCTCCCCGGCGTACCTCACAGAACGGGAGTGCTGCCATGACGGCGACGTTGAAGGTTCTTCGTAGAGTCTCGATCTCGCGAGCCACAGGTGTCCGCAGACCGGCGCTCCTCGCGCTGCTGGCGTGCGTCGCCTGCCTGGCGGCGGCCGCCTCGGCCGGGGCCGAAACCGCGATCTACTCGACCTACTCCGCGATCCAGTCGGTTCCGGTCCCGCCGGCGTCGAGCTTCCACGGCAACGGCGGTGGCGATGGCTGGGGCATCGCGCTGTCCGACGAAGCGGTCTACAACGTCTTCCACCACTCGGGCTCGATTCAGGTCGCCTGCCACTACCAGAAAAACGCGGAACCCTGTTATCCGACGGAGACGATCTCCGAACCGGGCACGAATGCCCAGTTCGCGTCGTCGGGGCAGCCCGGCCTGTACCTCGACCACACGACCGGCAAGCTCTACGTGTACGCAACGCGGGGGACCGATAACACCGCCGGAGTCGTCTGCATCAACACCGAAGAAGCTCCCACCAACCCTGACCCCTTCTGTGGATTCACGGCGCTCACGGCCGTCGGCGAAGCGTCGTCCGGCGGCTACAGCGCCGTCAGCGCGCCGATGCTGATCGGCAGCCACTGGTATGCGTTCAACTACGTGGAGGGGGCCGGCCAAGAAGGTGACAAGAACATGCTCATGTGCTTCGACGTGAGCACCGACGAAGCATGCTCGGGTCAGCCGTACGCGGTGTCCCTCGGCGCGGGCACCGTTTCTTCTGGGTTGCCGTCCCCGGCAACAGCTGCGATCGCAGGCAAAGTGATCATCCCGGTGAACATCGAAGGGACGAGCCGGCTCGCTTGCTTCGATGACTCGACGCAGAGCAGCTGTGGCGGCAAATGGCCCGTGACCTTGAGTTTCAGCTATGTCGGGGTTAATGGGGCGCCGTTCCCTCTGATGGACGCAACCGGGAAGGTCATTGGATTGTGCCTGCCAACGGGCACGGACCAGTGCTTCAACCTGGAAGGGGAAGAAACGGCTACCCCGTCTGGATTGACATCAGTGGTAGCGGGCTCGAGCCCGTGGAACGGTCCCGCACTCGTGCTCGGGCCGAGGGTCTACGTCCCGAACGGCAACTACGAAGGCGATATCGGAGACGTCGAGTGCTTCGACTACTCGAAGAGCGAAGGCTGCGAACACTTTCCTAAGACCTTCCCGTCGAGCGAATTCTATTACCTATACACAGTCAATCCCGACCCGCAGCGTCCCAGCTGTATCTGGGTGAACTCTGACGCCTTCGCCGGTACGCGTCCTGAGCAGATCGTAAGCTTCGACGCCTACACCGGCGAAGCCTGCGGCGGTGGCACGGTCCGCGTGCTGGCATCCCAGTTCGTCGCGCCGGCTCCGCAATGCACCCCGGCGAACTACGTCTCGTTGCAGGTCCTGGAACCCGCTCGCAGCACCTACACGGAAGGGACGGTCGCGTTCGCCAACGGTGACGGGGAACTGACTCCCGGTCTGCCGGAACTCACGCTGGATGAAACCGGTAGTGCCAGCCTCGACGGGTTGGATTTGAACACGACCACGGGGCTCCCGCAATTCCTGTTCACGTTGAAGAATCCGACTGGGCCGGTCGGCTCCGTCAAGGTCAGGCTCACGTGGGAAGGGAACTACGACGCAAGCTGCGCCGCCGAAGGGCAGACGGTCACCGTGCCGCCGGTCCCGACCCCGGCGCCGACGGCGACCACCCCAACCACGACCACCCCAACTACGACGACGCCGACCGCGGGAGTGCTCCCGTTCCAAGCCGCATCCCCGAAGGCCTGCACCAGCAAGCGCGAGTTCACGATCCACATCCAGAACGCCAAGCAGCTGGGGCTCGTCTCGGCCGTGGTCAAGATCGACGGTAAGAACGCGAAGACGTTGCGGGGCAAGCAGCTCTCGACCGCGATCGACCTCGTCGGTCTGCCGCAGGGCACGTTCACGGTGGAGATCGTCGCCCACCGGCGTGACGGGCGAATCGTCAAGGGCGAGCGCACCTACCACACGTGCGTGCCCAAACTGCCGGGACACGCCTACCTGCCGCTGTAGGTCGACGGGGCCGGCCGGTGGGCGGTCGGTCGCGGTTCACAAGGTTCGCAAGATACGCGCTCGACACCGTCCTGTCGGAAACATGGCGTCTCGCTCGTACTATGAAGTGAGGGCATCGCAGACATCGGATGGCCGGTCGCAGCTCGACGGGGGCGCTGTGGTCAGCGGTCGTTGCGGTCGTGCCGGCGGCCATGCCAGGATTGGCCGAGTCAGAGCAAGGACGCCCAGAGAGAGGGAGATTCGCCATGCGTTCAGCAGCTCGTCCGCGTCGATACATAGCTCGCTACTGGCTGCTCGCGCTGAGGCCGGTTCTGCGCTATAGCGCCACCCGCGACGCTTTCGTATTGCGTCTCGTCGGGAGCTCCAGGGGCCCGGTTCTGCGCCCCGACCGCCGCCGTCGCCGTCGCGCTGAGCCGTTCGAGGGCATCGATCGCCGCGGCGTCCAGACGGCGTAATCGGCCCGGCGCGGAGCGTAATCGGCTCGGGGCGGTCGCAGACCTACGGGTCGAGCCGGCCGTCGTAGAGGGCGAACATCGCCCCCTGCGGATCGGCCACGACCGCGATTCGCGCGATGCTGATGTCGATCGGTCCGGCGTGCGTGGCGCCGCCGAGCTCGGCGACCTTCGCGAGGCTCGCGTCGAGGTCGTCGACCGCGAAGTACACGAGCCAGTGCGGTGGCGGCCCGGGCGAGTTGAGCGTGCGGATGCCGCCGTTGACGGTCTCGCCGTTCTTGATCGTCAGATATGGCTCGGGGCTGCCCTCGTACGGCTCGACGGTCCAATCGAACAGCGCCCCGTAGAACGCGCTCGAGGCGTCGAGATCGGGCGAGGCGAGCTCGTTCCAGCTGAGCGCGCCGGGCTCGTTGACGAGCTGCGCGCCGAGGTGCTGGTTGGGCTGCCAGATCAGGAAGTGGGCGCCCTGGGGGTCCTGGATCGCGGCCATCCGGCCGGCCTCCATCACGTCGAACGGCGGCGCGAGGATCGTCGCGCCGAGCTGCTTCGCGCGATCGGCGATCGCGTCGGCGTTCTCGACGGTCACGTACGAGTTCCACGCCGGCGGCGCGCCCGCTTCGCGCTGTGCCTCCTGCTGGGGAGAGATCGCGGCGACGTCCTTGCCGTCGACGCGCTGGATCGAGTAGTAGGCGTCCTCGCCGATCGGCATGTCCTCGGCCACCCAGCCGAACAGCTCGCCGTAGAAGGCCTTCGCCGCCTCCTGATCGGTCGTCGTCAGGTCGGTCCAGCTGAAGGTCCCCGGTGCGTGTCCCGTGCGCTCGCCCATGTGCGTCGGAGACTAGCGCGATCGCGAAGTGTGCGCGTGCTCACACATCGGCGACGGGTCACCCAAAAGAATGTGCGGATAGGAACAACCTTCATCCCCAGGTTTTATGGGAGCTCAACGTCTATGACCGTGTCCGATTCACGCCAGATACAGCTCGCACGCTATGTCACTGTGAGCGCATGAACGCGCTTGGGGCACTCTGTCGATGAGCACGATCGCCCGCTTCGTCCTGCGCCACCCCCGCAAGATCGTCGGGTTCTGGGTGCTCGTGCTGTTGATCAGCGGCGTGGGGGCGTCGCGGTTGAGCGAGCGCGTGCAGAACGGGGGTTACGGGGCCAAGGGGTCGCAGTCGGTGCGCGCGGGCGAGCTCGAGGAACATCTGTTTGGCGCCGCGACCGAACCGCAGGCCTACCTGTCGGTGCTTGCGGCGCGCGGATCGCGCGAGCTGAGCGGTCGCGAAGTGAGCCGGGCCGCCGGGGTGGTGAAGGGTGTGGGGGGTGTCGAGCAGGTCGGCGCGCCGGTCTTCTCCACTGATCGGCAGGCGGCCCTGATGCCGGTGGTGTTCGCCGGCCAATACGGCTACGCCCAGACGCGCGTGCCGTCGGTCGAAACGGCGCTCGCGCACGTCGGGCCAGCCGCCTCGACGGCGCGGCTGGTCGGCCAGGTCGGCATCTACCAGCGCTACATGGTGCAGTCGAAGAAGAGCCTCTCGACCTCCTCGCTGATCTCCTTCCCGGTGACGCTCGTGATCCTGCTCGTCGCATTCCTCTCGCTCGTCGCCGCGCTGTTGCCGCTCGGGCTGGCGGCCGTGTGCGTGGGCGTGACCTTCGGCTTTCTCTACCTGCTGACCTACGTCGTGCAGTTGAGCGTGTTCGTCGAGGACACCGTGCTCGTGCTCGGCCTCGGGTTGAGCATCGACTTCTCGCTGTTCATGGTCACGCGCGTGCGCGAGTCGCTCGCGCGCGATGGCGTGAGCATGGAGGAGGCGATCACGGAGACGTTGCAGACGACGGGCAGGGCGATCACGGTCTCCGGGGTGACGGTCGCGACGGCGCTCGCCGGGCTGTATGTGACGGGGCTCGGCGTCTTCCAGTCGCTCGCCACGGGCGCGATCGGCGCCGCACTGATCGCGGTGTCGGCCGCGTTGACGCTCACCCCCGCGGCGATCGTGCTGCTCGGCGACCGCCTCGACCGGCTCTCGCTGCGACGTGCTGTCGCGGCCGCGCAGAACGGCGCGTTCTGGCGCCGGCTCGCCGACTTCGTGGTGCGTCGCCGCGTCGCGGTCATCGCCACGATCGTGCCGGTGATGGTGGTGCTGTCGATCCCGATCGCCGGGATGCATATCTCCCTGAAGTCGATCAGCGTGCTACCGGCCTCGGATCCCGTGCGCATCGCCACTGCCGATGTCGCGAAGCACTTCGGCCCGGGCGCCGGCACGCCGGCGGTTGTCGTGGCGCACGTGCCGCCCGCCCCGCTCAGACGTCTGATCGCCGCTCAGCCGGGCGTCGTGAGCGTCGGCCCGACCGAACACGGCGCGCGCGGGTGGGTCCGCGTCCAGGCCACGCTGGACTCCTACTCCGACAGCTCGCGCGCCGATCGGATCGTCCGCGAGTTGCGCGCCACGCTGGGGCGCCAGTACGGCTCGCAGGCCGTCGTCGGCGGCGCGACCGCAGTTGGGATCGACCTGATCCAGCGCATCGACGAACGCACCCCGTGGGTGGTGCTGGTCGTGTTGCTCGCCGAGATCCTCGTGCTTACGCTGATCTTCGCCGCGCCGCTGATCGCGCTGAAGGCGGCGCTGACGACGCTGCTGTCGGTGACGGCGGCGCTCGGTGTGATGACGTTCCTGTTCAAGTCGACCGGCGACATCGGCTACTTCGTCCCGCTGTTCCTGTTCGCGACGATCTTCGGGCTGTCGACCGACTACGAGGTGTTTCTGCTCTCGCGCGTGCGCGAGCACCACGACGAAGGCGAATCGAACACCGACAGCCTCAAGCGCGCGCTGATCGGCTCCTCCCGCTCGATCACGCTCGCCGGGATCACGATGGGCGTCGTCTTCTTCTCGTTCGCCGTCTCGCCGCTGGTTCCATTTCAGGAGCTCGGCGTCGCGATGGGCCTCGCGATCGTGCTCGACGTGACCGTCGTCCGCGGCCTGCTCGTGCCCGCGACCGTGGCGCTGCTCGGCGAGCTCAACTGGTGGCGGCCGCGGTGGTCGCGGCGGCCTTTGCGTCAGAGTGGCGCGACCCCGGCCGGCGAAGTGAACGGCTAACCGACCGCCGCCGCGGCCGCCCGTCCGGCGATCCGCCCGGAGAACAGGCAGCCGCCGAGGAACGTGCCCTCGAGCGAGCGGTAGCCGTGCACGCCGCCTCCCCCGAAGCCTGCGACCTCGCCGGCGGCGTAGAGGCCGGGGAGCGGCTCGCCGTCCGCTCGCAAAACGCGGCTGGAGAGGTCGGTGTGCAGGCCGCCGAGCGTCTTGCGCGTGAGGATGTGCAGGCGCACCGCGATCAGCGGGCCGGCCTTTGGATCGAGGATCCGGTGCGGGGCGGCGACGCGCGTGATCCGGTCGGGCAGGTAGCGCCGCGCGCCGCGGATCGCCGTGACCTGGAGGTCCTTCGTGTAGGGGTTCTCGATCTCGCGGTCGCGCGCGACGATCTCGCGCTCGACGGTGGCCAGCTCGAGCAGCGGCTGCTCGGTCAGCGCGTTCATCCCGCGCACGAGCGCGGGCAGGTCGCGCTCGACGACGAAGTCGGCGCCGTGCTGCTTGAACGCCTCTACCGGGGCGGGCGCGCCCTTGCCGACGCGCGACTTGAGCACCTCGAGCACGCTCTTGCTCGTCAGGTCGGGGTTCTGCTCGGAGCCGGAGAGCGCGAACTCCTTTTCGATCATCTTCTGCGTGAGCACGAACCACGTGTAGTCGTGGCCGCTGTGCATGATGTGCTCGAGCGTGCCGAGCGTGTCGAAGCCCGGGAACAGCGGCACCGGCAGCCGCTCGCCGCGAGCGTCCAGCCACAGGGGAGAGGGCCCCGGCAGGATGCGGATGCCGTGGCGGCTCCAGATCGGGTCCCAGTTGCGGATCCCCTCGACGTAGTGCCACATGCGGTCGGGGTTGATGATCGAGGCGCCGGCCGCCTCGCTGATCGCGAGCATCCGCCCGTCGACGTGGTCGGGGACCCCGCAGATCATGTTCTCGGGCGCCTTGCCCAGCCGGGAAGGCCAGTTCTGGCGCACGAGCTCGTGGTTGGCGCCGATCCCGCCGGAGGTGACGATCACCGCCCCGGCCTCGAGCTCGAAGTCGCCCACCTCATCCCGCGAGCTGGCGTGGCCCCGCCCGACGGCGCTCGGCTCGAGCACGTGGCCGGCGACGCCGGTGACGGCGCCGCCTGAGACGGTCAGCGTGTCGACGCGGTGGCGGAAGCGCAGCTCGACCAGGCCGCGCTGTTGAGCTGAGCGCACGCGGCGCACGAACGGCGCGATCACGCCGGGCCCGGTGCCCCAGGTGACGTGAAAGCGCGGGACGGAGTTGCCGTGGCCGGTCGCGAGGTAGCCGCCGCGCTCGGCCCAGCCGACGTTCGGCACGAAGCGCATCCCCTGGGCGTGCAGCCAGGCGCGCTTCTCGCCGGCGGCGAAGTCGACGTAGGCCTCGGCCCAGCGCCGCGGCCAGGCGTCCTCGGGCCGGTCGAAGCCCGCGGTGCCGAGCCAGTCCTGCCAGGCCAGCTCGCGCGAGTCGTGGATCCCGACGCGGCGCTGCTCGGGGCTGTCGACGAAGAACAGGCCTCCGAACGACCAGAACGCCTGCCCGCCGAGCGAGGCCTCGGGCTCCTGGTCGAGCAGGATCACCCGCCGCCCGGCGTCGGCGAGCTCGGCGGTCGCGACCAGGCCGGCGAGGCCGGCCCCGACAACGATTGCGTCTGCGGCGTGTGTGCTCACGGGCGCGAAGGCTACAAGCCACGCGTTTAGTACACCTGCATCGAACTTATGGAACCGTCGCGCGCCGCCGATGGGGTCCTTGCGATGACCGTTCAACACTCGAGCTTGCAGATCGACGAGGCGCTGCTCCCCACGCCGCCGGCCGCTCTGACGGAGGAGCCCTCGGAGGATCTTCGTCGTCTCGGCGAGGCGCTGAAGGCGCGGGCCGGGGACGTGATGAACATGACGGTCGTGCGCACCGCGGGATCGGGCGAGGCGATCGACGCCGTGGTGCAGGGCAGCTTCGAACGGATCAGCACGAGCTCGACGATGGCGGTGGCCCGCTGGATCGCCGGGGAGGGCATCGAGGTCGCGGTCGAGGTCGGCCGCGAAACCTGGGAGATCTTCGGTGAGCTGGCGGCGCACCGCGCGGCGTCGCTGAACGAGGTCACCAGCCGCTGCTTCGCGTGGCGCAACGTGATGGCCGAGGTGTTGCACGAGAGCGCGGCGCAACTGGGCGTCCCGTCCGAGGCGCTCGCTCAGGCCTCGAGCATCCTGCAGCTGAGCCTCGAGTTCAGCCTCGTGCGGATGTGCGAGTGCTTCGAGGCCGAGCGCCGGCGGACCGACGAAGAGCTCGCGCGGCGCGAGGAGGAGCTCTCCTTCTTGGCGACGCACGACGCGCTGACCGGGCTCCCCAACCGGACGTTGATCCTCGATCGCGTCGAGCAGATGCTCGCGCGCTCGCGGCGCTCACAGACGCCGGTCGCGGCGCTGTTCGTCGACCTCGACAACTTCAAGTCGATCAACGACACGCTCGGCCACGGCGTCGGCGACGAACTGCTGCGCGCGGTCACCGCGCGGCTCGGCGGTGTCGTGCGCGACGCCGATGCGCTGGGCCGGCTCGGGGGCGACGAGTTCGTCGTGATCTCCGAGGAGCTGTCGCTGGCGGCCGGGCCCGAGCTCGTCGCCGAGCGCCTGCTCGATGCGTTGCAGCAGCCGTTCAAGCTCGGCGCCGACAAGCAGACCCGTCTGACCGTGACGGCGAGCATCGGGATCGCCGCGGGCGAGCACACCTCGGCCGAGGAGCTGCTGCGCAACGCGGACATCGCGATGTACCGCGCGAAGTGGGACGGCAAGAACCGCTACGCCGTGTTCGAGACGGGCATGCAGGACACGATCCAGAACCGCATGGAACTCGAGATGGACCTGCGCGAAGCGCTCGAGAACGGGGAGTTCCTGCTCGCCTACCAGCCGACGTTCGACCTCAGCGACATGCGTCCGACCGGCGTGGAGGCTCTGATCCGCTGGCAGCACCCGGTGCGCGGCCTGATCCAGCCCGACGACTTCGTTCCGTTGCTCGAGGAGACGGGGATCATCACGGAGGTCGGCCGCTGGGTCCTGGAGCAGGCCTGCGCCCAGGGCGCCGCGTGGCGTGCGGCCGGTCATGCGGTCGGCATGGCCGTGAACGTCTCCGGGCGCCAGCTCGACGAAGATCGGCTCGTCGCCGACGTCGAAGGCGCGCTCGTGCGCGGCGGCCTCGAGCCCGAGGCGCTGACGATCGAGATCACCGAGACGACGCTGATGCGCAACGTCGAGGAGACCGCGCGCCGCCTGGCCGCGATCAAGCGCCTCGGCGTGCGGATCGCGATCGACGACTTCGGCACCGGCTACTCCTCGCTCGCCCACCTGCAGCGGTTTCCCGTCGACGCGCTGAAGATCGATCGCTCGTTCATCTCGGGCATGCGCGACAACCTCGAGGGCGAGACGCTGATCCAGACGCTCGTGCAGCTCGGCAAGGCGCTCTCGATCGAGACCTTCGCCGAGGGCATCGAGCAGCAGGACGAGCTCTCCGTGCTCCGCGGCCAGGACTGCGACAGCGGGCAGGGCTTCCTGTTCGCGCGCCCGCTCGACGCCGACGAAACGGAGAAGTTCCTGCGGGGCTGGGCCAAGGACGCCACTCCCGCTCTGGTGCCGGCGCGGCGGGCCTGAGGCGTCCCGCGCTCTCGTCTGTCGCCGGGCTCTCGGTCGCCGCTCCGGGCTGTCGCGTGACCGGGCGATTGCAGTAGCCTGACGCTTGATGGCCGAGCCCGCACCGATCGTGATCGCCTACGACGGCTCCGACGCCGCCCGCGCGGCGGTGAACGAGGCCGCGGCGCTGTTCGGCACGCGCCGGGCGATCGTGCTCACCGTCTGGGAGCCGGGCCTCGCGGACTACATGCTGATGCCGAACACGATGGGGACGGGCACGATGATGATGCCGTATGACCCCGAGACAGTGCAGGCGCTCGACAAGGCATCGGAGGACCACGCGCGCGACATCGCCGAGGACGGCGCCGAGCTCGCCCGGGCCGGCGGCCTGCAGGCCGAGGCGCTGCCGGTGCGCGACGCCGCGGACATCGCCGACGCGATCCTCGACACCGCCTCCGAGCGCGAGGCGGCCGCGATCGTGATCGGCTCGCGCGGGCTGAAGGGCCTGAAGTCGAAACTGATCGGCAGCTCCTCCGCGGCCGTGCTCGGCCGCTCCGAGAAGCCCGTCGTCGTCGTGCACGCGCCCGGCACGCACGAGCACTAGCGCTACTTCGAGCCGGCCGGAGGGTTGGGTAGGTTATGGACATGACCTTCTCGACGCATCCCACGAATCTGAGACGCCCGCGTAGCGGCAGAGCCACGATCCTCGCGCTCGCCTTGGCGATCGTGCTCGCCGCGCTCACCCTGCCCGCCGCAGGACAGGCCGCGTCACCCCCGGCGCCAAGCGTCTCCACCTCCGGCGTCTCGGGCGTGGGCTACTCCTCGGCGACCCTGTACGGCTACGTAAACGCCCAGGGCCAGGCCACGAACTACTACTTCGAGTACGGCACGAGCACCGCCTACGGCACGCAGTCGCCGCTCTCGCCGGCGGGCAGCGCGACGACTTCGGTGAAGGTCAACCAGGCGATCACGGGCCTGCAGGCCGCGACGCGCTACCACTACCGGCTGGTTGCGGTCGGCCCGGGCGGGACGGTCGCGGGCGGCGATCGCACGTTCACGACGCCGCGGATCCCGCTCTCGCTCGCGCTCGTCAGCACCCCGAATCCGGTCGTGTTCGGCAGCCCGTTCTACGTCGAGGGCACGCTCTCGGGGACCGGCGGTGCGAACCACGCGATCGTGCTGCAGGCCAACCCCTTCCCGTATGTGAGCGGCTTCAAAACGGTCGGCAACGCGGAGCTGACGAACGCCACCGGCGGCTTCTCCTTCCCCTATCTCGGCCTGACCGAAAACGCGCAGCTGCGCGTCGTCACGCTGGGACTGCCGGTCGTGATCAGCCCCGTGGTGCTCGAGAACGTCGCGGTGCGCGCGACCGTCCACGTGCATCCCGCGAAACGCCGCGGGTACGTGCGTCTGTATGGAACCGTCACCCCGGCGGAGCCCGGCGCGCAGGTCGGCTTCCAGCTGCTGAAGCCCGGTCACGCCTCGGTCAACCAGGGCGGCACGCCCGTGAAAGTCGCGGCCACCACGTATTCGACCTACAGCGGCTTCATGCGTCTGCGCCACCCGGGGCTGTATCGCGTGCTGATCAAGGTGACGAACGACGGCGCGCACGTCTCCAACTACAGCTCCCCAATACTGATTCGCTGAGGTCGGTCTCGCCTGGGCTCAGGTGTCCAGTGAATTCTGCAGGCGCTCCAAAACCCGCACGACGCGGAGCCCGCTGTGCCCGTCAGAGCGCGGGGCGGCGCCCGAGCGGATGCAGTCGACGAAGTGCTCGCACTCCAGCCGCAGGGGCTCGGCGTTGGCGATCCGCGGGGAGAAGCTCTCGCCCGAGCGGGCGATGTACTCGCCCCACGAGCGCGCGTCCTCGTCGAAGCCCTTGTCGTAGACGGTGAGCTTGCCCGCGACGGCCATGTCGTCGAAGGTCGCCATGCGACGCGCGCCGACGACCGTCAGGCGCCGCTCCTTGTGGGGATCGAGCCAGGAGAGGTGCAGGTGGGCGACGGCGCCGGAGGGGAAGCGCAGGTAGCAGAAGACGACGTCCTGCACGCCCTCGCGCACGTAGGACTCGCCGTGCGCGGAGCACTCGACGGGCTCCTCGCCGATCAGGTGCAGCACGACCGAGACGTCGTGCGCGCCGAGGCTCCACAGCGCGTTCTCCTGCGCCCGCAGCTTGCCGAGGTTCAGGCGGTTGCCGTAGATGTAGTAGAGCCCCCCGAGCTCCCCCTCGTTGAGCAGTTCCTTCAGACGGTGGACGGCAGGGTGGTACTCGAGCAGGTGGCCGACCATCAGGATCTTTCCCGCCCGCTCAGCGGCCGCGACCGCCGCTTCGGCGTCGACGGCGGTCGTCGCGAGGGGCTTCTCGACGAAGCAGTGCTTGCCTGACTCGGCGACGCGGATCGCCAGTTCCGCGTGCGTGGGGACGGGGGTCGCCAGTACCACCGCGTCGAGCCCCGGGTCGTTCAGCAAGTCCTCCAGATCGCCGGTCGCGCGCGCGGAGGGGAACGACACGGCGAGCTTGTCGCGAGCATCGGGCGAGGCGTCGCACAGCCACGCGAGCTCGCAGCCGGGGAGGGCGGCGAAGTTGCGCGCGAGGTTCGGCCCCCAGTAGCCGAGGCCGACGACACCGATCCTGATCGGTTTGTCGCTCATAGGGATCCGATCGCCGCGACGCAGCGCTCGGCCGCGTGGCCGTCGCCGTAGAGCTGCGGATGCTCCGCGGGCGCGTCGATCTCGAGCGCCGCAAGTGCCGCCCCGGGATCGAGGTCGACCAGTGTGTTCCAGCCCGCGTCGACCGTCTCGACCCACTCGGTGCTGGCGCGCAGGGTGATGCAGGGCACCCCGGCAAGGTACGCCTCCTTCTGGACGCCCCCGGAATCGGTCAGCATCGCGCGGGCTCCGCAGAGCAGCGCGGTGAACTCGGCGTAACCGAGAGGCTCGGTCACGTGCATCCCCTCCATTCCCGTCAGATCGTCCCACGATCCCTTTGTTTGCAGACGCGCTCGTGTGCGCGGGTGTACGGGGAACACAACCGGTGCAGGCAGGGCCCTCAGCAGATCCACCAGCTTCGTGAGACGTTCGGGATCGTCGACATTCCCTGCCCTGTGGGCCGTGACGAGCAGATATTCATGAGGTTGTACGCCAAGGTTTTTGGCTAGGTCTGCCGTTTGTTCACGCGCCGTCGGCTGCCAACGGAGGGCGACATCGACCATCACATCACCGACAACCTCGATGTGCCCGGAGATCCCCTCGTTCCGGAGATTTTTGGCCGAGATGTCAGAAGAACAGAGCAGGAGATCACTCAATCGGTCGGTCGCGATCCGGTTGCGCTCCTCGGGCATCGTCGGATCGAAGGAACGCATGCCCGCCTCGATGTGGATCACCGGGAGTTGTGCTTGCCTGCCAGCCTGTGCCCCGGCCAATGTGGAGTTGGTATCTCCGTAGACCAGGACAGCGTCGGGTTGAACCTCGGGGATCAGATCCTCCAGGGCGCTCAACATCCGGGTTGTCTGAGACTCGTTCGACCCATCGCCGATGCCCAATTCACGGTCCGGTTTCGCGAGACCGAGCTCTGTGAAGAACACCGTGGAAAGAGAATCGTCGTAGTGCTGACCCGTGTGGATCAGGATCTCCTCATGTTCCTTGCGCAAAAGCCCCGAGACAGCGGTGGCCTTGATGAACTGGGGGCGGTTACCTACGACCGTGAGGACGCGCACACGCGCAACCTACGCTGCGGCACCTACGACTGATGTGGACCAGTCGATCACCGAGGAGGGCCGCACCATGTGCCGGTTCAACCCGAGCTCCTTGGGATCCAAGCCCAGCGCGAGGCCGACCATCTGGGGGAGGTGCAGGATCGGCATCTCGAGCTGGCGGCCGACGACGCCTTCGGCGATCGGCTGCTGGAAGTCGAGGTTGAGGTGGCAGAGGGGGCACGGCGTGACCAGGCAGTCGGCCTCGGCGTCGACCGCGTCGCCGAGGTGGCGGCCGGCCTGCTTGAGCGAGGCCGACTTGTTCATCGTGATGATCGGGAAGCCACAGCACTTGCGCATGCCGGCGTACTCGATCACGGTGCCGCCGAGCGCGTCGATCACCTGATGCAGGTAGTGGTCGCGGGGGTGCTCGGCGTCGATCCCGAGGCGGTCGCGCGGGCGCACGATGTAGCAGCCGTAGAAGGGGCCGACCTTGAGGTTCGTGAGCGGGCGCTTGACTTTCGCGCGCAGCGCATCGAGCCCGATCTCCTCCACCAACAGCCACAGGAAGTTCTTGTTTGTAAAGGGCCCACCCCCGGGGTCCTTTTCGTAGCTCAACCCCTCCGCGGCGAGCGTCTCGTTGACGGTCGCGCGGTACTCGGCGTTCGCGTCGAGCCGTTCCTGGCACTCCGACTGCGCGCCCTGGCAGGTCGAGCAGATGTTCATCATCAACTCCGCGCCGTCGACTTGCTGGGCGAGGGCGAACGTGCGCGCGTTGAGCGTGTCCGCGAGCTCCTGGTTGTGCTCGGCGATCACGCCGGCGCCCGTGCAGCAGGCGCGGTCTAGCTCGACCAGCTCGATGTCCAAGAGCGGCGCGACCTGCGCCATCGAGCCGTGCAGCTCGGGCGTGAAGCCGCGGCTGACACAGCCGGGCCAGTAGGCGACCTTCATGCGGCGCTCCCTTCGCTGTCGGGCGCGGTGGGACTCTCGCCGCCACCTGTCGTTGCCGTGGCGCCGACGGGCACGGGGGTCTCGTCGGGCTCGTCGGTTCCCGAGATGTACAGGTTCAGCTCGTAGCGCTCGGGACGAGACTCGACCTTGTCGTAGATCCGCTGCACGCTCTTGAGGTCGGCCGCGGGGATCTTGTGGCCGAAGACGGCGATCTTCGGATTGATTTTCCCGCGCAAAAGCCCCTTGATCGCGACCGGCAGCGAGGCGAGCAGCTCTTTCCCGGCGGCCGGGTGGAACTTGCCGAACCACGAGTTGCCGCCATAGGAGCGCGGGACCATCTCGGCCTCGTGTAGCAGGCCGTAGTCCTTGATCAGGCCGACCATCGTGGCCTCGTGGCGCTGCCCGTTGTTTTTGTCGACGATCTTCTGGTCGTCGATCGCGATCCGGCGCAGGCGCATGATCTGGCCCATCGGGTTGACGTCCTTGGGGCACGCCTCGACGCACTTGAAGCAGTGCGTGCAGTCGAAGATCCCCTGGGGGTCTTCGGCGAGGTCCTTGAGGCGGATGTCCTGCTCGTCATCGCGCGGGTCGCCGACGAAGCGGTAGGCCTTGGCGAGCGCCGCCGGGCCGATGAAGCCCGGGTCGACCTCCATCGCCAGGCAGTCCGACACGCAGGCGCCGCACTGGATGCAGGCCATCGACTGGGTGATGTCGACCATCGCCTCTTTCTCGACGATGTACTCGCGCTCGGGCACGGGCTGCTTGGCGATCAGCCACGGCGTGACGCGCTGCACCTTCTTCCAGTGCACGGCGTCCATGTCGACGATCAGGTCCTTGATCACGGGCATGTTCCCCATCGGCTCGACCTCGATCACGCCGTCGGCGCCGGCGGACGCGCGCGCGTGATCCAGATGGGTGTGGCAGGCGAGGCCCGGTTCGCCGTTGATCCGCACCCCGCAGGAGCCGCAGATCGCCGCGCGGCAGGAGCAGCGGATCCCGATCGAACCGTCGGCGTCGGCTTTCGCCTGGAGGATCCCCTCCAGCACCGAGCGGTGGGGCTCGAGCTCGATCGTGTGCTCGTCCCAGTAGGGCGCGTCGCCGGACTCGGGGTCGAAGCGGCGCAGCCTGAGCGTGAACTGCTCCGGTGGCTTGTGCGTTTCGGCCATCAGCTGCTCGCCTCCGTGGTCTCGTGTGGATGCCCCGGGGCCGGCTTGGGGGAGGGGTTGTCGGGGTTGAGGCTCATCAGTACTTCCTCTCCTCGGGCTCCCATTGGGTCATCGTCACTTGAGAGTAGGAGACCTGAGGCCCACCCACGGGGTCCCCATCGTTCAAGGTGATGTCGATGTGCTTGAGCCACTCGGCGTCGTTGCGCTCCGGGAAGTCGGTGCGGAACTGGGCGCCGCGGGACTCCTTGCGCTCGATCGCCGCGAGCACCGTCGCCTGCGCGCAGTCGAGCATGTAGCCGAGCTCGAGCGCCCCCAGGACGTCCTGGTTGAAGACCGTGCCGCGGTCGTCGATGTAGGCGCTCTTCGACTCCTCCCGGAGACGATTCACGATCTCCAGCGCCTGCGACAGCCCCGCTTCGTCGCGGTAGACGGCGACGTACTGGTTCATCGTGTCGCCGAGCTCCTGCTTGATCTCGGATACGCGCCTGGGGGCCGTGCTCCCCGTCTTATCCCGCGCGATGATCGCGTCGATCGTCGCGACGTCCTCGCGCAGCTGCGCGTCGGCGGTGCTGGACTTCGGCATGCCCATCGTCGCCGCCCGCGCGGCGGCGTGCTCGCCCGCGCGCCGTCCGAAGATCAGCGTGTCGAGCAAAGAGTTCGCGCCGAGGCGGTTGCCGCCGTGCACCGACACGCATGCGACCTCGCCCGCGGCGTACAGGCCCTCGATCGAGGTCGCGCCGTCGATGTCGGTCTTGACGCCGCCCATGATGTAGTGCTGGCCGGGGCGGATCATGATCGGTTCGCGCGTGATGTCGACGCCCGCGAAGTCTTTGCCGATGTTGACGATCTCGCGCAGCGCCTCCAAAGTCCGCTTGCGCGGAACCTTCGTGATGTCCAGCCAGATCCCCGACCCGTCGGCGCCGACGCCGCGTCCCTCGAGGATCTCGGTCTGCTCGGCGCGCGAGACGACGTCGCGCGAGGCGAGCTCCATCTTGTTCGGCGCGTACTTCTCCATGAAGCGCTCGCCCTCGGAGTTCAGCAGCACCGCGCCCTCGCCGCGCGCGCCCTCCGTGATCAAAAGCCCGTTCTCGACGAGCGTCGTCGGGTGGTACTGGACCATCTCCATGTCCATCAGCGGCGCGCCGATCCGGTAGGCCTGGGCGATCCCGTCGCCGGTCACGATCAGCGCGTTCGTCGTCGGCCGGTAGACCTGCCCGGCGCCGCCGCAGGCGAGGATCACGTTCTTGGCGTTGAAGACCTCCATCCGCCCGGAGCGCACGTCGCGCGCAATCACCCCGCAGCAGCGGCCGTCCTCGTCCTGCAACAAAGAGGTGGTGAACCACTCCTCGTAGCGGTCGACCGTTTCGTGGTGCTTCATCAGCTGCTCGTAGAGCACGTGCAGGATCGCCTGGCCGGTGATGTCGGCGACGTAGGCGGTGCGCTTCATCGAGGCGCCGCCGAACGCGCGCAGGTCGAGCTCGCCGCCCTCGTTGCGGTGGAAGGTCACGCCGATGTGCTCGAGGTGCATGACCTCGCCCGGCGCCTCCGAGCACATCACTTCGATCGCGTCCTGGTCGCCGAGGAAGTCCGAGCCCTTGACCGTGTCGTAGGCGTGCGAGTGCCAGTCGTCGTCGACGCTGATCGCGGCGTTGATCCCGCCGGCGGCGGCGACCGAGTGCGAGCGCACGGGGTGGACCTTGCTCATGATCGCGACGCTCGAGCCCGTCTGGGCGGCCGCGAGGGCGGCGCGCTGGCCGGCAAGGCCCGCGCCGATGATCAGGACGTCATGGGATGGCATCGGCCGGAACTCTATATACCGGCGGCCGGGCGCAGCGCCTGGCGCACCTGGGCGAGCGTGACGACGCCCTGCAGCACGCCGTCGCCGTCGACGGCGACCATCGCGCCGAGGCGGCCGAGGCCCTCCGAGCCGAGCAGCGACTCCAGCGGCGCGCCGACCCCGATCCGCACCGGCAGGTCGGGCTCGAGCACGTCGACGACCGGCAGCGCCGGCCGGCCCGCGGAGATCTCCTCGTCGATCCGCGCTTCGCGCACGACGCCGAGGAAGTGCTGGGCAGGGTCGACGACCGCAAACCAGGGCCAGCGGTAGCGCAGGAAGAACTGCTCCTGCGCGTCGAGCAGCGTCATCCCCGCGGGGACCGTGACGGGCTCGCGGTCCATGATGTCTGCCACCGTGATGCCTTGGATCCGCTGCCCCAGTGAGCCCTGCACGACCGCCTGTCCGGCGGCCTGGTAGAGCAGGAACGCGAGCACCAGCCAGATCAGCCCGAGCGAAGAGCCGCTCGCCAACCCGACCAGGCCGATTGCCCCCAGCAGGAGCGCGAAGCCCTGGCCGGCGCGCCCGGTGTAGCGCGTGGCGCGGTTGCGGTCGCCGGTGCGCCACCAGATCATGGCATGGGCGAGCTGGCCGCCGTCGAGCGGGAACGCGGGGACGAGGTTGAAGACGAGCACGAGCGCGTTGATCGTTCCCACCCAGCTCAGCCACACCAGCGCGGGCGTCGCGTGCACGCTGGTGTCGCCGACCGCGACGTCGAGGAAGTGCCCGCTGCTCGTGAGCAGCGCGCCGAGCGCGATGCAGAGGACGATGATCGCGAACGTCACCAGCGGCCCCGCGGCCGCGACGCGAAACTCGGTGCCGGGGCCTTCGACCGGGCCGCTCGTGCGCGTGATCCCGCCGAACGCCCACAGGTCTATGCCGACGACGGTCAGCCCGTGGCGGCGCGCGACGAGCGCGTGGCCGAGCTCGTGCAGGATCAGCGAGGCGAAGAAGCCCAGCACGGAGGCGACCGCGACCAGATACGCGGTCGTGACCGAGCCGCCGAGCATTTCGTGGAACGGCTGCGTGACGACGTAGATGAAGAAGAACAGCACGACGAACCAGCTGACGCCGACGCCGACGCGGATCCCGAACAGGCGGGCGATCTGGAAGTTGGTGCGCACTGCCATGTCTTTATGGTAGGCCCGGCTGAACATAAAGGGCCCGGAAAGGTTGTTCTACTTTTAAAAGTGCGTGACACCATGGTTATACGCACTCTTGAAGACAACACTATCTCTGTCCTCCTTTATCTTCCCGTTGCACTTCCGCGTTGCACTTCCGTTGCAGTTTGGGCGCACAAAGTGTGCAGTTGCGTCAAAACGGTCACAAATGTGACGTTTACGCCTGCGGGCGACCGCGCGCGATGATCGCGTCGAAGTCCGATCCGGCTCCCAGCGTGCCGTACTCCAGGCCCCCGTCGCCGCCGAGGCGTGCGGCGCAGAACGCGTCGGCCACGGCCGGCGGAGCGCCGCGCACGAGCAGGGACCCCTGCAGCGCCAGCGCCATCCCTTCGACCACGCGCCGCGCGCGCGACTCGAGCGTGGCCGGGTCCTCGCCAAGTAGCTGGGCCTTCAATCGCTCGACGTGCGCGTCAAGGCGCGCGTCGGCGCCCTCTGCGAGCGAGACCTCTGCGAGGAAGACCTCGAGCGCGCGCGGCGAGCGCGCGAGCGCGCGCAAAACGTCGAGGCTGATCACGTTGCCCGAGCCCTCCCAGATCGAGGTCAGCGGCGCCTCGCGGTACAGCCTCGGCATCCCCGAGTCCTCGACGTAGCCGTTGCCCCCCAAGCACTCCATCGCCTCGAACGCGTGGTTCGGCGCGCGCTTGCAGGCCCAGTACTTGCCGACCGCGGTCGCGACGCGCTTGAACAGCTGCGCGTCGCTGGTGTTTTCGTCGCCCTCCCCGGCATCGATTCCTGCGTCCTGGCCGGCTTCGTCGTAGGCGCGCGCGAGGCGCATCGCGAGCGCGGTGGCGGCCTCGGACTCCAGGCAGAGGTCGGCGAGCACGTTCTTCATCAACGGCTGGTCGACGAGCGTCTTGCCGAAAGCGGCGCGGTGCGCGGCGTGGTGGGTGGCCTGGACGACCGCGGCGCGCATCCCGGCGGCGGCGCCGATCACGCAGTCCAGGCGCGTGTGGCCGACCATCTCGATGATCGTCGGCACGCCGCGGCCGGGCTCGCCCACCATCTGCGCCCAGGCGTTGTGCAGTTCGATCTCCGAGGAGGCGTTCGAGCGGTTGCCGAGCTTGTCCTTGAGGCGCTGGATGTGCATCGCGTTGCGCGTCCCGTCGGGCAGGATGCGCGGCATCAAGAAGCACGACAGGCCCTCGGCGGAGCCGTCGGCCGACTCGGCCTGCGCCAGGACGAGGAACAGGTCGGACATCGGCGCCGAGCAGAACCACTTGTGGCCGGTGAGCTGGTACTCGGCGCCCGCCCCGCCGCCGTTCAGCGGCCGCGCGTAGGTGGTGTTCGCGCGCACGTCCGAGCCGCCCTGCTTCTCGGTCATCGCCATGCCCGCGATCGCGGAGCCCTTCTCCGCGGCGGGGATCGAGCGGGGGTCGTAGGTCGTGGCCGTCACGAGCGGCTCCCACTGCGCCGCGAGCTCGGGTTGAGCGCGTAGCGCGGGGACGACGGCGAAGGTCATCGTGATCGGGCAGGCGTAGCCGGCCTCGGCCTGCATCCCGGTCATGTACAGCGCCGTGCGCGCGGCGTGGGCGGCCGGATCGTCGCTCGTCCAGGGGAGCGAGTGCAGCTCGTGCTCGACGCCCATCGTCATCAGCTGGTGCCAGGCGGGGTGGAACTCGACCTCGTCGAGACGGTTGCCGTAGCGATCGTGGGTATGGAGGACCGGCTTGTTCTCGTTCGCGAGCCGTCCCCACACCTCCTGCGGGCCGCCCTCCTCGCCGACAAGCCGCCCGAGCGCGGAGGCGCGCTCCCGGATCCAGCCGGCGCCCTCGCGCTCGGTCGCCTCGACGAGCGGGAGGTTGCTCGCGAACACGTCCAGTCCGGTGAGCGGCGGCGGCTGGTTGGCGACCGTGTGGGTGCGCCAGGGGGCGTCCTCGCGCGCGGGCTGTGAGACGGTGGCCATCGTCTGAGTAGTCAAGCAGAGATCGGGCGGCCCGTCGGCAGAAGACCAGCGGCGGGAGACACGGCGGCGGAGGACACACGGCGGAGGGCCCAGCGGCGGAGGACCCGGTGGCGGGAGATACGTGTTCGATCGTGCTCAGAACGCGCACGCGCACGCGCGGGGTTTTTAAAAGCCTACGCGCGCACGCGCGTTCTGAGCGTTTCCGAACGCGTGCTTGCCCCCAGCCCCGTCAGCCGCGCCGCGCCCAGCCGTTCTCAGCCCGCGATAGCATCGCCGGTCCGGCGACAGACAACCAGCCAACCAGCCAGCCAGCCAGCCCACAAGACCCCCGCAGACCCCCGAGGACCGAACATGGCGAAGATCGAAGTGCAGAACCCGATAGTCGAGCTCGACGGCGACGAGATGACGCGCGTCATCTGGTCGTTCATCAGGGACCAGCTGATCCTGCCGTACCTGGATGTGGAGCTGGAGTACTACGACCTCGGGATCGAGAGCCGCGACGCGACGGACGACAGGATCACCGTCGAAGCGGCCGAGGCGATCAAGCGCCACGGCGTGGGCGTGAAGTGCGCGACGATCACCCCCGACGAGGCGCGCGTCGAGGAGTTCGGCCTCAAAGGCATGTACCGCTCGCCGAACGGCACGATCCGCAACATCCTCGGCGGCGTGATCTTCCGCGAGCCGATCGTGATCGCCAACGTCCCGCGTCTGGTGCCGGGTTGGACCAAGCCGATCGTGATCGGCCGCCATGCGTTCGGGGACCAGTACCGGGCGACGGACATGCTCGTTCCCGGCGAGGGAACCCTAACCCTCAGCTTTACCCCGAAGGACGGCGGCGAGCCGATCGAGCTCGACGTCTACGACTTCCCCGGGTCGGGGATCGCGATGGCGATGTACAACCTCGACGACTCGATCCGCGACTTCGCGCGCGCGTCGCTCAGATACGGCCTGGAGCGCAACTACCCGGTGTATATGTCGACCAAGAACACGATCCTGAAACGGTATGACGGGCGTTTTAAAGACATCTTCGAAGAGATCTACGAGGGCGAGTTCAAGACGGATTTCGAGGCCGCCGGGATCACATATGAACACCGCCTGATCGACGATATGGTCGCCAGCGCCCTGAAGTGGGAGGGGGGATACGTGTGGGCGTGCAAGAACTACGACGGGGATGTGCAGTCCGACACGGTCGCGCAGGGATTCGGTTCGCTGGGGTTGATGACGAGCGTGCTGATGACCGCCGATGGCAAGACCGTCGAGGCCGAGGCGGCGCACGGGACGGTCACCCGCCACTTCCGCATGCACCAGCAGGGCAAGCCCACCTCAACCAACCCGATCGCCTCGATCTTCGCCTGGACCAGGGGGCTGTCCGCCCGGGGGAAGATGGACGGGACCCCGGCGGTGAGCGAGTTTGCCGAGACGTTGGAGCGCGTGTGTGTCCAGACCGTGGAAAGCGGAAAGATGACGAAGGACTTGGCATTGCTGGTCGGGCAAGATCAGGAGTGGCAGAGCACCCAAGAGTTTCTTGATTCGATCGATGAGAACTTGAAAGTCGCGGTGCCTGTTTGATGGATCAATTCGCGACCTGATGACCCACGGTCACAACACTCCCTACCCCACAGTCACAACACTTCCCTACAGCACAATCACATCCGATAGGAGCTGATCAACCTTGAGTAACCCAGTACGTGTCACGGTCACCGGCGCCGCCGGTCAGATCGGCTACAGCATCGTGTTTCGCATCGCCTCCGGACAGCTGCTGGGGCCCGATCAACCGGTCGATCTGCGGCTGCTCGAGATTCCCCCCGCGATGGGCGCGCTCGAGGGCGTCGCGATGGAGATCGTCGACTGCGCGTTCCCGTTGCTGGCCAACCTCGACCTGCACGACAACCCCGAGGATGCGTTCGACGGCGCGAACATCGCGCTGCTCGTCGGCTCGCGGCCACGCACGAAGGGCATGGAGCGCGCCGAGCTGCTGTCAGAGAACGGCAAGATCTTCACCGTCCAGGGCAAGGCCCTGAACGAGCAGGCCGCCGATGACTTGAAAGTGCTCGTCGTCGGCAACCCGGCGAACACGAACTGCCTGATCGCGATGAACAACGCGCCCGACATCCCGAACGAGCGTTTTACGGCGATGCTGCGACTCGACCACAACCGCGCGATCGCGCAGCTCGCGGCCAAGCTCGAGGTGGCGGTCACCGACGTGACGCAGATGGGCGTGTGGGGCAACCACTCGCCGACGATGTACCCCGACCTGTTCCACGCGCAGGTGCGCGGCGAGCAGGCGGCCGCCGCCGTCGACGACCAGGTCTGGATCGAGCAGGACTTCCTGCCGAACGTCGGCAAACGCGGCGCGGCGATCATCGAGGCGCGCGGCTCATCGTCCGCCGCCTCGGCCGCGAACGCGGCGATCGACCACGTGTACGACTGGGTCAACGGCACCACGGACTGGGTCTCGATGGGCGTTCCCTCCGACGGTTCCTACGGCGTCCCCGAGGGCCTGATCTCCGGCTTCCCCTGCACGTGCGCGGACGGCGAGTGGTCGATCGTCCAGGGCCTCGACCTCGACGACTTCTCCCGCGCCAAGATCGAGGCCTCGGTCGCCGAGCTCACGGACGAGCGCGACACGGTCAAAGGGCAGGGGTTGATTTAGCGAGGGGGTCGCGTCTGTGGATGTGGCGGGGGGCCGGGAACGATGGTCGGGGCGCCCGCCACCGTGGTGTTGACGATGACCGTGTGCTGACCCGCACGCGCCGAGTTGTCGCTCAGAGCCCATGCAAGCGACACGACCCAGCCGACGAACGTCCATCCGAAGAAGAAGTTCAGGGCCAGGATGCCGTTCCTGCTCGGGTGTGTGCGGACGAACGCGATGATCGTGGGGATCCAGTAGGGAATGAACAGGATCATCAGGAGGAGCCCCATGCTCAGGCCCATGACGAGCGCGGGCAGGACCTTCAAGATGACGATCAGGCCGACGATCACGGCCGCCGCGATCACACCCATCCTGAGCGGGGACGGCAGTTGCCCCCACTTCGCCTTCAATTCGTTCATCGGTCGATCCAGCTGCTCCTCCAACTCGCCTTTGTGTCCATCCAAGTTGCTCATGTTCTGTCTCCTACCGTGGTTGAGGTGTCGGGTGTTGGGCGTGGTGCCTCCCTCCCTATTCCGACGGTGGGGCGCAAACGGGACATGGGTCGATGGTTGATCGGGCGTGAAAGGGGTTGCGGGACAGCCGAAGCTCATCTTCGCCAAGTCCGGCATGCGCACGGTCGTCGCGTTCGACGAGCCACAGGGCTTCCTGCGGATCGACGACGGGCTGGACGGCCTGCTGCGCAGCAAGATCCAGCTGCACCGTGACGAGGCCGGCTACATGTTCGCCGGCGCTGAGCCCGAGATGCTCGACGGCGCCGACGTCTTCACCGCGGCGAGATAGCTAGCCAAGCAAAGAAAGGGCGCGGCATCTCTGCCGCGCCCTGGTGATCGACTGTGGCTGGAGGCGGTTAGCCTTTGGGGTGCCAGCCGCGGCCTTTCTTCTCCAGTTTGCCTTCCTGCTCGAGGCCCGGCAGGACGCGGTAGAGGTAGTTCTGCTTGATGCCCATCTTCGCGGCGAGCTCGGGGATCGTGATGCCCGGCTGGCCCTGAACGAACGAGAGCGCCTGGGCGGCACGCGTGCCGCTGCCTTTGCGCCGTCCGACGCGACCCGCTGGGCGCCCGGCGGGACGGCCGACTTTGCCGGAGCCGGGTGGGCGGCCGACTTTTTTGGCGGCGGCGGGACGGCCCACTTTTTTACCAGACCCGGGAGGACGGCCCACTTTTTTGCCCGTTCCAGGGGGACGACCAACTTTTTTGCCGGTGCCGGCCGGCCGGCCTACTTTTTTGCCCGATCCCGGGGGACGGCCCACTTTTTTGCGACCCGTCGTGGGGGTCGCGGCGGCCGCCGGGGCCGAGGCTGCTTTTTTGCCGGAGCCGCGCGGGCGTCCCGGCCTGCGGCGGGGGGCGGCGGTTGCGGTGGTGCTCGCCGAGGGAGACGCTGCGCCCACGCCGGCGAGCGCCGATGCGGCGGCCTCGAGGCGACGGTACTCGTCGACCAGCGGGGCCAGCTCCTTCAGACGCTCGGTGATCTCTCCGCGCTTCTCGTCAAGAAAGTCGGTCACGATGACATCCTCTTTATTAGTGTAAATGTGAGCTAAGTCACATTACTTATAGCTCTCGCGTATCACCTTACACGATCTTTCTGCAGAAACTCCGCGGCGTTCAGCGACGGCGAAAGAAAACGTGCAGACGACCTCTGCTCAGATACACCGTCTGGTGACGCCAGCCGCCGGTCGGGGGCGTGCTTGGTGAGGGGGATCGACAGTCTGGGCTCGCGTATTTGGAGCCCGCTCGATCAGCGATCGAGGTAGGCGCTCGTTCAGCGATCGAGGTAGGCCCGCAGCTGCTCGAGCGTGCGGTTTGCCTCGCGCTCGGGGATGCCGCCGACGAGCGCACGACTGACGATCGCGCCGATCGGCCCGAGCGGCGCATGGAACTCGTTGTGGTAATCGAAGTGAGTCCCTCCACCTGCTGTGGGGCGCAGGACGTACTCCGTGCGAGCGCGCGAGCGGGCCGGCCCGCGCCCCTCCCAGACGGCCAGCTCGCAGGGGTCGCACTCGACGAGCTTCCAGTGAATGTCGAGGCTGACCCCGCGCAGATGGAGCTGCTGGTCCATCCGATAACCCACGCGCGGCGGCCCGTCGTCGGCGTGGTTCAACTTGCGATGCACCGTCACCCATTCGCCCAGGCGGTCTGGATCCATGACGGTCTTCCACACATCCGCAGGGGGGGCGGGGAGCTCGATTGAGGCGGTGACGAGGCTCATCGGCGAAAGGAGAACGGTAGCTGGCGTGCGCGCTGTGCAGCTCGTGAAGAGGCGCGCGAGGAGCTCACCGTGCGGACAGGGGCTCGGATTCCTCCCACACGCGCAGCGCGCGTTCGACCGCGGAGTCGAAGGAGTGCAGACGCACGCCGAGCAGCTCGGCGGCTTCGGAATCGCGCGGCAGCAGATCGCCGTGCAGGCTCTCCATCAAGGGGAGAATCAAGTCGGGGTCCTCCGAGGCGATCGCCGCCGCGACCCGCGCCGCGATGGGTGTCGCGTTCACCCTGAAGCCGAGCACGGGACGGCGTACGAGCATCAGCTCGGCGATCCTGGCGATCATCTCCCCGTAGGTGAGTATCTCCGGTCCGCCGATATCGAGCGAGCGTCCCGTGATGGGCGAGTGACCGGCAGCGGGTGAGCCGTCGGTGAAGCCCGGGTGAGCAGTGACAGCCGAACGGTCGATGGCCGAGGTCGGGAGCGTCGCCGCCGCGACGAGCATCTCGACGACGTCGCGCTCGTCGATCGGCGCGGTGTGGAAAGAGCGCCAGGCGGGGAGAGTCAATACCGGCAGGCGCTCGACGAGACGGACGAGGAAGCGGAAGGAACGCGAGCGCGCGCCGATCACGATCGAGGCGCGCAAGGCCAGCGAGTCGGGAACGGCGGCGAGCAGGATGCGCTCGACCTCATCGCGGCTGGCGAGGTGACGCGAGGCTGCGCGCGCGCCCTCGCGCGGGAGCAGGCCGCCGAGGTAGACGATCCGCGCGACCCTCGCGCGGGCGGCCGCGGCGGCGAAATTGCGGGCGGCGATCCGGTCGCGCTCGTCAAACGGAACGCGGTCACCGGTGGGGGAGGAATGGCCGGTTGGGGAGGGACGGCCGGTGGGTGACGGGCGGCCGGTGGGTGACGGGCGGCCGGTGGGTGACGGGCGGCCGGTGGTGGGCGGATTGCCGGTAGGAGACGGACGGCCGGTGGGAGACGGACGCTCCATCGAGTGGATCAGGTAATAGGCGACGTCAACCCCGGCGAGCGCGGCGGCGAGACCCTCGCCGGTGAGTGCGTCGCCGCGGAGGATCTCGAGCTCGGCGGCGGGCTCGGAGGCGGCCTCGGAGGCGCGATCGGAGGTGAGGTTCGTGTCGGTCTCGCGGCGTTCTCCGTCGCGCCCCGCGCGTGCCCCCGACATTCGTGCCCCCGTCTCCTCCCCCGGGGCTGTTATCGCCAGCGCCGCCGACACCCGCGCCGGGTCGCGCCCGAGCGCGCGGACGGCGTGTCCGTCCGAGAGCAGGCGCGGGACGAGCAGCGAGCCGGCGAAGCCGGAGGCGCCGGTGACGAGGATGCGCATCGGAACAGATGATGACGCGCCCGGCCGGGATCCTCGGAAAGTGCACGAGACGACGAGGCGGCCGGGGATCCTCGGAACGTGCGCGAGACGACGAGCCTGCCGGGATCCTCGGAAAGTGCGCGAAAAACCGCGCGGGGGTCACCGAATCGTGACTAGTGGGCGGACGAGCAGGGTAGAAATTGTTTTGTCTGCGATTTGCGGGAAGGTCCTCTGCGACCCCCTTGAGCGGGCGCGCGCGCGGTGCTTTGATGGCTCGGCCGGTCCACCCGGCCCGTCCAGCGTAGAAGAGCCACGAAGCGAAGGGGAGCGAGCGAGTGCCGAGCACGCAGAGCAGACGTCCGACGAAGCGCGCCGCGCGGAAGGTCACTTGCGAGGACTGCTTCTTTCATGCGAACCTGCTCTGCGCGCTGGATCTCGACGAGCCCTGCGCAACCTTCCGCCCGAGCGAGGCCGAACTGCGCCCGCCGCAGCAATTGAGGCTGGTGTTCCGCCAGGAGCGTCGCTCGCGCGCGGCCTGGGCATTCCCTTCCGCCCAGGAGCAGGCGGCGCTGCACTACTGACCACGCTGCCGCCCCCCCGCTCCACTTATCCTGAACCGCGATGCGATCGCGGACCCCTCTTCCGTCAGCCTGGCGGCGCGAGGCGTTGCGCACGAACCTGTGGCTGGTGCCGACGGTTGAGATCGTGCTCGCGGTCGCGCTGTTCGCCGGCACCTACGCGTTGGACAGGGCTGCCTATGACGGATCGTTGCAACTGCCGTCGTTCGTGATCAGCGGCACCGCGGACGCCGCCCGGCAGATCCTGACCGCGATCGCGGCGGCGGTGATCACCGTGGTGACGCTCGTGTTCTCGATCACGATCGTGACGCTGACGCTCGCCTCGACCCAGTTCGGGCCGCGGATGCTGCGCAACTTCATCCGCGACCGGATCACCCAGCTCACGCTCGGTAGCTTCGTCGCGACGTTCGTCTACTCGATCCTCGCGCTCGTCGCGATCGGGCCCGGCAGTCACGGCGAATTCGTCCCGCACGTGTCGATCACGATGACGATGGTCCTGGTCGTCCTGGACGTCGCGGTGCTGGTCCTGTTCATCGACCACATCGCCAAGTCGATCCAGCTGCCGCAGGTCATTGCCAGCATCGCCGGCGACCTCGCGGGGGCGATCGAGACCGAAGTCGCGCTCAACGCCGGCTCGGGACCGAAGACCGGGCCGTCGTTGTCGGAGATGCTCGTGCGACTCGACGAGGACAGCGGCGTCGTCCGCGCGCCCGGCAGTGGCTATCTGCAGTACGTGAGCATGAGCACTTTGATCGACATCGCCAGCTCCAGCCACGCGGTGATCCGCCTGCTGCATCGTCCCGGGCACTTCGTCGTCGAGGGCGAGCCCCTGGCGGACGTCTGGCCGGCCGCCGCCGCGCCCGGTGTTGCGCGCGCGCTCGGCGGGGCGCATGCGACGGGCCCGCACCGCACGCTCACCCAGGATCTCTCGTTCGCCGTCGATCAGCTCGTGGAGATCGCGATCCGTGCGCTCTCGAGCGCGGTCAACGACACGTTCACCGCGCTCGCCTGCATCGACTGGCTCGGCGACGCGCTGTGCAAGATCGCCGATCGCTGGCGGCCCGCAACCGTGCATCGCGACGCCGCTGGTCACCTGTGCGTGATCACCGTCACGATCGGCTTCGACCGGCTCGTCGAACGTGCGCACGACAAGATCCGTCAGGCCAGCCGCGGGATGCCGGCCGTGATGATCCGCCAGCTCGACGGGCTCGCGAAGGTGATGGCGCACGTGACCACTCAGGCGCAGCGCGATCTGCTGGTCGAGCAGGCCACGATGATCATGCGCTCGTGCGACGAGTCGGTGCCGGAGAAGTCAGACCGCGCGGACGTGCGCCGCCGCTACGACGCTGTGTTGGGCGCCGTTTCGTCCACGGCAGTGCCTGCCAGCCCAACGAACGAGGATCCGCGCTGAGTAAACGCCGAGGTCTGAGGAGGCGGACGCTGAGGACATGATCCAGGACCGATCGACGGGAGACCCGATTCGGAGATCCGAAGGAGGGTATATTGGACCTGACCCAGCAAAAATCTTTCGGCAGAGGCGGTGGCCAGCATGGCGGCAAAGGACAGCATCGGAAAGGCCGGCGAGGCGGCGCGCAAGGCGCAGCGCAACCGGTACATACAGCGTCTGATCGAGGACGAGGACCTGCGCGGGAACCTGCTCACCGCGTACGCCGCGGCGCGCGGCGCGTACGGGCGCGTGAGCAACGGCAAGCCCGCGAGCAAGGCGATCTTCGAGGACAAGAAGCTGCAGCGCGAACTGCGCGAGGCGGCGAGCGCGCTGAAGGAGGCCTCCGAGGCCCTGAACGCGAGCCCGAAGAAGTCGCGCCGCCGGCGTCGAGGCGGGCTGGGGCGCACGCTGCTGTTGCTGACGGTCGCCGCGACGCTCGCGCTCGTGCTGAGCGAGGATCTGCGCTCGAAGGCGCTCGACCTGCTGTTCGGCGCCGAGGAGGAGTTCGACTACAGCTCCACCACCACCCCGGCGGAGCCCCCGCCGGTCGCGACCCCGGCCGCCTAGGTCGCTCGCGGAAAATCTCTCGGAGGAGGGCGATCGCCGGGTCGGGCGGTCGCCTCGGAGGGTGCTGCAGTGAAGATCGAGATCACGGAAACGGATGTCCTGGATGTGGGAGCCCCAGCAGGAAGGGCCGCGCGGGTTCCAGGCGCCTCGGCGCAACCCCCCGCCGGGGCCTCATCGGAGGCAGGGCCGCCGGGCGGAAGGTCGCTGTCGGGCGAGAAGGCGCAGCGAATCGTCGAGGCGATGCGCCGCAGCGTCGCCAAGCGCGGCGTCGCGGCCTCGACCTTCGAGTACGTCGCGCGCAAGGCGGGCGTCTCGCGCGGGTTGCTGCACTACTACTTCGCGACCAAGGAGCAGCTGCTCGTGGAGGCGGTGCGCCGCGACTGCGAGCTGCGGATGGAGATCCTCGAGGGCCAGCTCGCCGGCGCGCAGACCGCCGATGACTTCATCGCGCTGATGGCGCAGAACCTGCAGGAGACAGTGCGCGATGACCCCGACTTCGTGACGCTCGTGTTCGAGCTGTTCACGCTCTCGCGGCGCAACGCCGAGATCGCCGTCGAGTACGCGAGCCTGATGCGCCGCACGCGCGACCAGGTCGCCGGGATGCTCGCCTCCGCCCAGCGCGAGGGGGTACTGCGCCTGCACGCCGAGCCCGAGGCGGTCGCGGAGATCCTGTTCTCGCTCGGCGACGGTTTCGCGCTGCGGATGCTCGCCGAGCCCGAGCGCGACTTCAGCGCGACGGTCCGCGCGGGGATCGTCTGTGCGCGAGCGCTGCTGGCTGATTAGGGCGCCCATGGCCAAACAATCGGCCGATAGGGAAACCCTTGGCCCTTGGCTGACCAGTCGATCGACTGAATGGCGCTGACAGGCGCCTCTTATAATCAGGCGCGATGCCAATCTATGAGTACCGCCGTCCCGACGGGACGACGTTCGAAATTCAGCAGTCCTTCAGCGACGAGACGCTGACCCACGACCCCGAGACCGGGGTGGAGGTTACGCGCGTGCTGCACGCGCCCGCGGTCCACTTCAAGGGGAAGGGCTTCTACAACACCGACTACGGCACGCGCAAGCGCCAGCGCGAGAACGCGGCCAACGCGGAGGGGTCGAGCTCTGCAGAGGGTTCTTCGGCGAAGGGCGACTCGGGCGGATCCAGTTCCTCGGAGACGTCCTCGTCCTCCTCGGAGACGAAGTCCACCGAGAGCTCCTCCTCGACCAAGACGGACGCGAAGCAGAGCGACGGGAGCGCGAAGAAGTCGAAGGACGCAAAGCCCACCGCCGCGAAGAGCTGACCTCAGCTCACCTCGCCATGAACTGCGCGACGTCCGCGCGGCGCGCTCCTTCAGAGATCGTCAACCCTTCTTCGCCGTCGGGCAGCGTCGTCTGACCGGTCGGCTTCAGCACATGGGTGGGTGGGGTGCCCGTGATCGCGAGCGAGGCGAACATCGCGAGCAGTTCCGTGCCGCTCATGTCGGAGATGATCGCCGGCGGTGCGTTCCAGGCGATCAGCGGTAGACGGAAGAAGCTCGAGGCCGACAGCAGCTGGGACTTCATGTCGTTGAACAGCGCCTGCTGGTGTTCCTCGCGCTGGATGTCGGTCTCGTTCGGCGCGCACAGGTTCTCGCGCGTGCGCGCGAGCGCGAGCGCCTGCTCGCCGTCGATGTGGTGGGTGCCGGGGCTCAGACGCAGGGTGAAGCCGCCGTCGGCCGCGCCGCCGTCGAGCTTGGAGACGACGCAGCCGCCGGTGTAGTCGATGCCGCCCATCGCGTCGATCAGCTGCGGGAAGTTTTCGAAGTTGACTTCGACCACGTGGTTGATCGGGATCTCGAGCCAGTTCTTGATCACGGCGACGGACTCCGCCGGCCCGCCGTACTCATGCGCTGCGTTGATCTTCTGCAGCCCGTGCCCGGGGATTTCGACGACCGTGTCGCGCGGGATCGACAGCCGCGCCGCGTGCCCGCCGCCGGTGCGGATCAGCATGATCGTGTCCGAGCGGCCCGGCCCCGTGGTTTCGGCGCCCGGTTCCTTCGAGTCCTTCTGACGCCGGTCGGAGCCGAGCACGAGGATGTTGTTCGCCGAGGTCAACGGGTTGCCGGACGGGTTGAGCACGCCGGCGACATTCGGCGGTAAAGAGGTGCGCTCGAAATGCGAGCTGAGCAGGAACAGCACGAGCGAGAGCACGAGCCAGAAGGCGATCAGTCCCACCAGCGCGAGCAGGATTCGCTTGGGACTGCTCCAGCGGCGCCACCTCGACTCCGTCCCCAGTGCGACAGCGCCGCCGCCCGCGTCTGCGCCCCCGCGCCCGCTGGTGCGTCCCCTCCGCCGTCCTCGGCCTCCTCCACCTCGGCCTTCTCCTCCGCTTCCCACCGGGGGCCGCCACGGGCCCCCCGGGGCCCGTGGCGCTCGCGGCGCCGTGCCTGGGGCGGGCGCCGGTGGCGTCCCCAGTTCCTCTTCGCGCCGAGGCAGCAGCCGCCGGCCCGCGCGGTAGCGGGTGTATTGCGGGGGCTGCTCGTCGTCGGAGGGCATGGGCGCACCCTATATTTGCCGCATGACCTCTGCGGGTGCGTCAGTCGGGCGGCTCGTCGTCTGTCCCACCCCGATCGGCAACCTCGAGGATGTGACGCTGCGGGTGCTCGCCGCGCTGCGCACCGCCGACGTGGTCGCCTGCGAGGACACGCGGCACACGCGGGTGCTGCTCGAACGGCACGGGATCGTCGCGGCGAAGCTCCTCAGCTACCACGAGCACAACGAACGCGCCCGCGCGGCGCAGCTCGTCGAGCGCATCCAGGCGGGTGAGGTGGTCGCGCTCGTCTCCGATGCGGGCATGCCGCTGGTCTCCGACCCCGGCTTCGCGCTTGTGCGCGCGTGTATCGAGGCGAGCATCGCGGTCGAGGTGCTGCCGGGGCCGAGCGCCGTCACGACCGCGCTTGTCGCCTCCGGGCTGCCAGCCGAGCGCTGGCGCTTCGTCGGGTTCCTCCCACGCAAGGCCGCCGAGCGTGGGCGCCTGCTCGAGCGAGCCGCGGAGACGCTCGTCGCGTTCGAGTCCCCGCGGCGTCTCGCGGCCGCACTTGCCCAGCTGGCCGAGCACGACCCGGACCGCCCGCTGGCGATCTGCCGGGAGCTGACGAAGCTGCACGAGGAAGTGCGCCGGGGGACGGCGGCGGAGCTGGCGGAGTATTACGCCGAGCACGCGCCGCGCGGCGAGGTGGTGCTGGTATTGGGTCCTACCGGCCCCGCCGGTTCGAGATCCGCCGGTCCGCGTGCCGGGGATGCGAGGTCCGCCGGCTGGGCGCCGGGCGATGCCGTCGATCCACGCGGCGAGGACGCGGTCAGGGCGCTACGGGAATTGGTCGAGGCCGGCGCCCGCACGCGGGCGGCCGCGAAGGTCGTAGCGAAGTTGACCGGCGCGAGCGCGAACGAGCTATACCGACGGCTGACCGACGAGCCACGGCGCGAGGATGGCGGAGCGCGTCGAGCGGATGCGCAGAAGGACGCGAGCTCTCGCCGCAAACCCGCGTGAGCCGTGCGTCACCCGGTTAGCCAGGGGCCCAAAGGCCTGCGCTTGACGCGAATGGAGACAGGTTCAGGGGGTGCTAGTCGTCATTTGCCGCGCATCTAATCGCCATTTGCCGCCAGACTAATCGCCATCTGCCGCTATGATAATCGACATCTGCCGGTTCAGAAATCTCCATTTGAACGGAGCCTATGCCTGCAACCGCTGAGATATTCGTCCGTCACGCACAGTCGTTGGTGCTGGATGCGCTTGCCGATACGCGCGTCGTGTTCATCGGTGGAGCAAGGCAGGTTGGAAAGAGCACGCTCGCGCGGGGGGTCGCTCGGGGCGAGCGTCCGGCCGAAGAGTTCAGCCTCGATCGACGGGCCACGCGTGAGACGGCGCTCGCCGATCCGGAGGGGTTCGTCGCGGGCCTCGACGGTCCGGTGCTGATCGACGAGATCCAGCGCGCGCCCGATCTGCTGCTCGCGATCAAGGATGCCGTCGACAGAGATCTCACGCCTGGACAATTCCTGCTGACCGGCTCCGCGAACCTGATCACCGCCCGCAAGGTCAAGGATGCGCTCACAGGTCGGATGGAGACGGTCCCGTTGTGGCCGCTGGCCCAGAGCGAGATCCGCGGGACAGATGCCAATCTCGTCGATGCGCTTTTCGCCGGTGAGCCGCCGAGGATCGCCGGCGCTGTCGTCGGTCGCGACGCCTTCGTGGAGATCGTGGCGGCCGGTGGCTACCCTGAGGCTCGCCTACGCAGCGGGCGACGGCGAGCTCAATGGTTCGCCAGCTATCTCGACACCACGCTCGACCGGGACCTGCGCGAGATCAGCGATGCCCGCAAGCTCGATGAGATCCCGCGGCTGCTGCGGCTGTTGGCCTCGCAGGCCGCGAACGTCCTCTCCTATCGCGCCGTCGCCTCCAAGCTCGACCTGACCCACGACACGGTGCGTGAGTACGTCGGCTTGCTGCAGACCATCTTTCTCGTGCGGCTGCTGCCCGCCTGGCGTCCCGGCATCGGGGCGCGGGAGGCGCACGCGCCCAAGGCATACCTGATCGACTCCGGGTTGCTGGCGCATCTGCTCGGCGCCGACGAACGCAGGATCGCCGCGGACGACCAGGTCACCGGGAAGGTGCTCGAGAACTTCGTGGTGATCGAGGTGCTCAAGCACTCCGACTGGGCCAGAACAGACACTCGCGCCTACCACTACCGGCAGCGCGAGGAAGAGGTGGACCTCGTGCTGGAGAGCCGTGCCGGCGAGATCGTGGCGATCGAGGTCAAGGCGGCGGCATCGGTCGGCCGTCGGGACATACGAGCGCTGGAGAAGTTGCGCGACGGCAACGGCGAGCGCTTCAGGGCGGGAATCGTGCTCTGCGCCTGCGCACAGACGATCCCGCTCGGCAAGCGTCTATGGGCTGTGCCCATCAGCGGACTGTGGGCATGATTTCGGACCGTTTCTAAGCGTCCGGCGGCGCGGCGGGCTTCTGGCGCTTGCGGCCTGTGTGGTCGATCCGCCCCGTGCCGATGCACTCGCGGCAGACGATCCACTTGCCGGTGTCCGGCGGCGGTACGTCCTTCGTCCACCAGGTCCAGCCCGCTCCGCCGCAGACCTTGCAGCGGTCCTTCTCGTGGATCAGGCGGTCGCTCTGGGGCATCGTTCGCGAAGCCTACTTCCTCGATCTTGTGAGTCAAGTCCACAACCGTGTGAGTCAAGCGCCAAGCACTACTGTTTTTCCGATCGCCGAGGGCCGGATCGCGCCTCCCATCGCACTGCGCCAGTAGCCTGGGGTCGACAGTGTCCTACTACGTCACCACCCCGATCTACTACGTCAACGCGGCCCCGCACCTCGGGCACGCGTACACGACGATCGCCGTCGACGCGCTCGCGCGTCACCACCGCCAGCGCGGCGAGGACGTGTTCTTCCTGACGGGCACCGACGAGCACGGCGAGCCGGTCGCCGACGCCGCGCACGCGCTCGGGATCGAGCCGCAGGAGCTCGCAGACCGCAACGCCGAGCGCTTCAAGGCGCTCGTGCCGCAGCTCGGTGCGGCGAACGACTTCTTCATTCGCACGACCGATCCCCAGCACATGGCGAAGGTCCAGGAGGTGCTCACGCGCGTGCGCGAGAACGGGTACGTGTACGAGGGCACGTACGAGGGTTGGTACTGCCCGCGCTGCGCGGACTTCAAGGCCGAGAACGAAGTCGACGTTGGCAACCGCTGCCCGATCCACCACATCGAGCTGACGCGCGAGCGGGAGAACAGCTACTTCTTCAAGCTCTCCGCCTTCCAGGAGCCGCTGGAGCGGCTGTACGCCGAGCGCGAGGACTTCGTCGCGCCGCGCACGCGCTACAACGAGGCGCTCTCGTTCCTGCGCTCCGGCCTGCACGACGTGCCGCTCTCGCGTCACAAGCTCACGTGGGGCGTGCCGGTTCCGTGGGATGACGAGCATGTCTTCTACGTGTGGTTCGACGCGCTGCTCAACTACTACTCGGCGCTCTCCTACGCGCCCGCTCCGGCGGCGAATCCGATCGCGGGTGAGCGGTCTGGCTCCAACACCGGGGACGAGGATCTGACGTCCAAGTTCTGGCCGGCGAACTACCACGTGATCGCGAAGGACATCCTGCGCTTTCACGCGATCTATTGGCCGGCTCTGCTGATGGCCGCGGGGCTCGAGCTGCCCGAGCGGATCTTCGTGCACGGGTATCTGCTGATGGACGGCGAGAAGATGTCGAAGTCGCTCGGCAACGTGCTCGACCCGTTCGCCGTGATCGAGCGCTTCGGCGCCGACGCGCTGCGCTTCTATCTCCTGCGCGACGTGCCCTTCGGCCAGGACGGCTCGGTCTCGACGGAAGCCTTCGAGCAGCGCTACTCCAGCGAGCTGGCGAACGATTTCGGCAACCTCGCCAGCCGCACGCTCGCGATGGTCGCACGCTACCGCGACGGGACCGTTGCGGCGGTCGACGTCGACCCCGTGCTCGTGCCCGACTTCGATGGCCTGACAGCACGCGTCGAAGAGCTCGTCGGGCGCGCCGAGTTGACGCTCGCGCTGGAGGAGATCTGGGAGCGGGTGCGGCGCCTGAACCGCTACGTCGAGGAACGGGCGCCGTGGCAGCTGGCCAAGGACCCGGCCAGCGCGGGCGAGCTCGACCGCGTGCTGGGGACGCTCGTCGAGGGGCTTCGTGTCGTCGCGGTGCTGCTCTGGCCCTACCTGCCGGCGAGCTGCGAGCGGCTGCTCGCAGCGCTCGGCCTGGGTGCGGGGGAGCTCGATCTGTCGCTCGCGGGCGCCACGCTCGGTGCGGGGCAGATCGAGCGCGTGGAGAAGATCGAGTCGCTCTTTCCGAAGGATGTGTGAGCCCGTGTACCGAAGGAGCCCGATCTGGACCGGAAGGGACGCTTTGGCCCGATTCGTCGAACGCGGCAACGCGATCTGGCCGGCGATACTCGCCTTGCTGAGCACCATTGGCGCGACAGCCTCCCCAAGAAAGTGGTTCCGCCGCGCATGATCGACTCGCACACCCATCTGCACTTGTGCGAGCCGCCCGACACGGAGCTCGTTGCCGCCGCCGAAGCGGTTGGGGTCACGCGGATGTTGACGGTCGGCACCGACGGCGCCTCCTCGCGCCTGGCACTCGCCGCGGCCGAGGCGTTCCCGCACGTGCGCGCGGCCGTCGGCTGGCACCCGAACGAGGCGCGCGGCTTCGACGAGGCCGACCTGGCCGAACTGCGCGCGCTCGCCGCCCACCCGGGCTGCGTCGCGATCGGCGAGACGGGACTCGACTTCTACCGCGACACCGCCCCGCGCGCCGACCAGGAGCGCGCGTTCGCCGCGCAGATCGCGCTCGCGCGCGAGGTGGCCAAACCGCTCGTGATCCACACGCGCGCGGCCGACGACGCGACGCTCGACCAGCTCGCCGCCGAAGCCGAGGGATGCGCCGTCGTGATCCACTGCTTCTCGATGCCCGCCCGCCTGGACGAGTGCCTGGAGCGGGGTTACGCGATCTCCTTCGCCGGGAACGTCACCTACAAGAACGCCGCCGAGCTCGCCGAGGCGGCGCGGCGCGTGCCCGAGGAGCGCCTGCTGGTCGAGACCGACGCCCCCTACCTGACCCCCCAGGCCGTCCGCAAGGAGCGCAACCAGCCGGCGTTCGTCGCACACACGGTCGCGTTCATCGCGGGACTGCGCGGGGTCTCCGTCGCCGAGCTTGGCGCCGCCGTCGAGCGCAACGCCGCGCGCGTGTTCGGCTGGTGAGCGGGCTCGTGGCGGAGGGGCCCGCGCCGGTCCAGCCCAGCCTGCGCCGGCTGCGGCAGTTCGGCATCCGCCCCGACCGCGAGCTCGGCCAGAACTTCCTGATCGACTCGAACATCCTCGGTGTGATTGGTCGCGCTGCGGAGTTATCGCCGGAGGATGTGGTGCTCGAGATCGGCGGCGGGCTCGGCGTGCTGTCGGAGTACCTCGCCGAGCGCGTCGCGCACGTGCACGTGGTCGAGATCGATCGGCGCCTCCAGGACGCGCTCGCCGACGCTGTGGGGGACCGCGAGAACGTGACCGTGTCGTGGGGAGATGCGATGAGCATCGATCTTGCGGGATTGCGGCCCGAGCCGACGAAGGTCGTCGCAAACCTTCCCTACGGCGTCGCGGCGGGCGCACTGCTGCGGACGATCGAGGAGCTGCCGGACGTCGATCGCTGGGTCGCGATGACCCAGCGCGAGGTCGGGGAACGGCTCGCGGCGCGGCCGGCTGGAGCCGGTCGAGGCGGTCGCGCACGCGCGGGAACCGACAAGGGAGCCTACGGCGTGCCGTCGGTGCTCGCGCAGCTCGCTTGTGAGGTGCAGGTTCTGAGGGCGATTCCAAGGACGGTGTTTCATCCGGTCCCGAACGTCGATTCGGTACTCGTCGGCCTGTCTCGGCGCGGGCCGGCGCCCGGCGCCCAGCTGAGGGGCTTGGTCAACGGCGCCTTCGCCCACCGCCGTAAGACCCTCGTCGGCTCGCTCGCGCTCTCCGGCCGGGGCGGCGAGCACCCCCGTGAGGAGGTGCGCAGCGCGCTCGAGCGTCTCGGCCATCCCGCCGACGTGCGCGCCGAGCGCCTCTCGCCCGAGGACTTCCGCGCACTCGCACGCGCGCTGGGGCTATGAATGATTCCCGCCCGCCCCTCTCTTCCGATCCGGGCACCGCGGCCGTGAACGAGATACCTACCTCCTCACCAGGCCTCTCCCCCTCGCCGCCAGCCCTCCCCGCGCGGACGCTCGCCCCCGCGAAGGTCAACCTCGGCCTGTTCCTCGGGCCGACCCGTGCGCAGGACGGCAGGCACGAGCTGGTGACGGTCATGCAGTCGATCTCGCTCGCCGACGAGCTCACGCTGGAACGCGCGCCCGCCGGGGTGCAGCAGGACGAGATCGTGTGTCCCGGCGTGCCCGGAGCGCCGACGGAGAACCTGGCCGCGCGCGCGCTGGCGGCCTTTCGCGCGGCCACCGGCTGGGATGCTCCGCCGCTGCGCCTGCGCATCGCCAAGCGAATTCCCGTGGCCGCCGGCCTGGGCGGTGGCTCGGCGGACGCGGCCGGTGCGCTGCGGCTGGCGCGGCACGCGTCGGGGCTCGGCGGTGGCGACGGCGACGACGTGCTGCTGCGCGAGCTCGGCGCCGCGCTCGGCGCCGATGTGCCGGCGCAGATCACCCCGGGGCGCTGGCTGGCGGGCGGCGCGGGCGAGCTGCTCGAGGCGCTCCCGGATCCCAATCCCGCGTCGTTCGGCCTGCTCGTCCTGCCGGCGGCGGAGGGGCTGTCGACAGCAGCGGTCTATGCCGAGGCCGATCGGCTGGGTCTCGCGCGCTCCGCGCAGACGCTCGCGGGACGTCGCCAGGCGCTGCGCCGGGAACTGGAGCTGAGCGCGGCGGTACCGGCGGCGCGGGAGCTGCTGGAGAACGATTTGCAGCGCGCGGCGATCTCGTTGTCCCCGGAGATCGCCGCGGGCCTCTCCCAGGCGCGCGATGCGGGGGCGGAGATCGCCCTGGTGAGCGGCTCGGGGCCGACGGTGCTCGGGCTGTTCGCCCATTCCAATGGGCTCGGCCGGGCCGAACGGGCCGCGGCCGGCCTGGAAGATCGCGCGCCCACTCCGATCTGCGCCACGCCGGTCGACGCGGCCTTCGCACGTGTGACCTCTGCTTGAGTCACAATGACGCCGAGATGAGCCGGAGCACGATCAATGAGCTTGCGGTCGTCTGTGCGGGTGTCTTCGGCCTGGCGCTCTACGCCGGGCTGATCCTCGTGCCGGCCTGGACCTCCTACTCGCGCTTGTGGGAGCGGGTCGCCGCGAGCATCCTCTCGCTGTACGTGCTCGTGGTGCTCGTCGGCATCGGCGTGGGGGCGGCGCTCCTCGCCGTCTACTACTGGGGCTGAGGCAAATGGCCGAAGGCTCAGGAGTTGGGGCGATGCCCGGAGATCCGGTGGCCGAGCCGATGCCCGCGGACGCGAGGGGCTGAGAAGAAATGCCCGCGGACGCAGGTTCCGACCTCGCGGCGCTCGACGCGATCACCGAGGCGGTCGAATCGGGCGCCGGCCTGCCCGAAGTCGTGCGCGCGGCCGGCAAGGCGCTGGAGGCGAGCCTCGCGGTGACCGACGCCTGGGGCGCGACCCTGGCGGTCGCGGCGCGCTCGCCGGCGGAGGAGCGCGCGCTGCTCTCCCAGGGCGAGGGCGTCGTCAGCATCCCCCTGCGCGTCGCCGACGCGGTCGTGGGGACGCTGCACATGCGCGCGAAAACCGCGCCGAGCGCCTCGATGCAGCGGCTGTTGGTGACGATGATCGCCTCCGAGGTCGAGCGGGTGCGCGCGCCGGAGCGGGTCTCCGAGACGGCGGCGGCCGACTTCCTCGGCGCGCTTTTGCGCCGCGAGCTGACCGACCGCGAGGATCTGATCTCCCGGGCGCGCGGGCTGTCGCTGGATCTCGCCGACGGAGCGAGCGTGATCGTCGCGCGCGCGCTGCCGCAGGCGCCGACCGACGAGGGCTGGCGCGCGCGCGTGCGCGCGGTCGCCGAGCGCGGCGCCCGCGCCGTCGTGAGCCGCTCGATCGCGGCGCTGTCCGAACGCGACGGGACGGTCGGCGCCGAGGTGCTGCTGCTCGTGCCGGGCGGGGAGGAGCCCGTCGCCGCGCGCGCCGCCGAGGCGGTGCTGCGCGAGCTGGAGGCCGCGCTCGCCGGCTACACGTTCGCGCTCGGACGCTCGCGGCTCGCGGAGGATCCCGCCGATCTGCCGCGTGCCGTCAGCGAGGCGCTGCTCGCCGCGAACGTTGCCCAGGGCGGCGCCGACGGCCCGGCGGCGCTTGCCTTCGAGCAGACGGGGGCTTACCGGCTGCTGCTGAGCGCGATGAGCGAGAACCCCGCCGAGCTGCAGCGCTTCTATGCCGAGACGGTCGAGCCGCTGGTCGCCTACGACGAGCAGTACGAGACCGATCTGATGCGCACGCTCGAGACCTTCCTCGAGGCCGACGGCAACGTCGCGGGCACGGCCCAGCGCCTGTTCACCCACCGCCACACGATCTACTACCGCCTCGAGCGCGTGCGCGATCTCTCCGGGCTGGACGTCTCCTCCAGCGACGGGCGCGAGAAGCTCTCGCTCGGGCTGAAGTCGATGCGCGTGCTCGGCATCTCCTCCGCGGGCGGCCCGGCGCTGGAGGCCGGCGCCGAGGGTGGGCGCGTACCGCGCGGGGGCGGCCGGCGTCCGTGAGTCGAACGCGGAGCGATCAGCCCCGTGCGGCGAACTCGACCGCGTACGTTGCGCCCCGTTCGCCGTGTCCGACGATCGAGGGCACGGCCGGCGAGACACCGACGCCGACGTCGCGGAACTCGCTCGTGAGGATCACTTCGCGGTGGGGAGGGGAGTGCATCCACGCGGTGACCATGCCCGCCGGGGTGGCGGCGGCGAGCGTGCCCCAGCCGAGGTTCTGCGCGGTCGCGAGGCTCGCCGCGTGCGCGCCGTAGGGGATCGCCGCGATCAGCGTCCCCGGCGTCTGTCCGGAAGGGCTGTCGTCGCCGAAGTAGTCGTCGCGCACCATGCCCGAGGCCTGCTCGCCGGCGACGGACTGCAGTTCGTGATTGGCGCGCAGCGGCTGCAGGCGGTAGGCCGCGCGGACCTGGTCGATCAGGCAGAGCGTCGCCCGGTCGACGAGCGCCGTGTCGGTGGCGGTCGGCCGCAGGTTTGCGTACGCGCAGGAGGGGAGCTTCGGCTTCGCGCTCGACGATGCCAGTGCGCCCGTGGGCATCAGGAGCGAGGGGCTGAACAGGAGCAGCAGCGTCGCCGCAGCGAGCATCGCGCGGGCAGCGAGCCTCCACCGCGCGGCAGCAAATCCGGCGCCGATCGTCCTCCCCGGTGTCTGCACTCCCCAGAACAGAGTGCAGGCATCCTTGCAGAACAAGGAGATCGAAGTGTCACGGCGATGTAAACACGCGCCCGTTCCGGTGTGTCGAAGCATCGATGGTGCCCGGCTGGCCCAACGAGATCGTGGTCGCACCGCTGAACGACGTGTTCTCGTGCGACGATATAGGGGCTCCTTGGGGAGTCGTCCAATGGCAGGACATCAGGTTTTGGTCCTGAGAATCGGGGTTCGAATCCCTGCTCCCCAGTCTCGTATGCCCCGGCAGTGTTGGGGTCTCTCGTGTTGGGATTTCAGGTGGGGGGTTCGTGGGGGGAGCCTGCTCCCCCCACGCTTGGGCTTCAGGTTTTGGTCCTGAGAATCGGGGTTCGAATCCCTGCTCCCCAGTAGCGCACACGCGATGAGATCGGCCTTGCCGTCGTTGCCGGCGCGGGCTGGGCGCACTACAGTCCCTCGGGTGACGCTGGCTCCCACCGTCCTGATCCTCGCCGCGGGCCAGGGGACACGCATGCGCTCGAGCACGCCGAAGGTGCTGCACGACCTCTGCGGCCGGCCGATGCTGTTGTGGCCAGTGCACGCGGCGTTGGAGGCAGGCGCCGCGCGGGTCGTGGTGGTGGATTCCCCCGCGAGGGCGCTCGAGGGGGTGCTACCCGAGGGGGTGGAGCTCGCGGTGCAGCCGCAGTCGAACGGAACCGGCGGCGCGGTCGCGGCGGCGATCGCCGAGCTCGAATCCCACGCAAGCGCGCCGCTGGGCGACGACACCCCGGTGGTGGTCCTCAGCGGCGACGTCCCGCTCGTGAGCGCCGCGGCGATCCGGGCGCTGACCGAGGCCCACGCGCAGGGCGGCGCGGCGGCGACGATGGTGACGACGGTGCTCGACGACCCGAGCGGCTACGGCCGAGTGGTGCGCGGCGCGGACGGCGCGGTGGAGCGGGTCGTGGAGACCAAGAAGGACGGCGATGCAACCCCCGAGGAGCTCGAGATCGGAGAGGTGAACACGGGGATCTTCGCCTTCGACGCGGGGGCGTTGCGGGGCGCGTTGCCGCGACTGAGCGACGACAACGCCCAGGGCGAGCTGTACCTGCCGCAGGTGCTGGACATCCTGCGGGCCGACGGGCAGGCGGTGGCGGCCCACCCGGTCGCCGACCAGAATCTGGTGCTCGGGGTCAACGACCGCATCGCGCTGGCGCAGGTCCGCGGGCTCGCGCAACGGGCGATCAACGAGCGGCACATGCGCGCCGGGGTCACGATCCTCGACCCGGCGGCGACCGTGATCGACGTCGGCGTGGAGATCGGCGCGGACACGACGATCGAGCCGGGCACGACGATTCGTGGCAGGACGCGGATCGGGTCCGGCTGCACGATCAAGCACTCCTACCTCGTCGATTGCACGCTCGAGGACGGCGTCTCGGTCGGGCCATTCGCCTACCTGCGTCCCGGCGCGATCCTGCGCGAGGGCGCGAAGGTGGGGACGTTCGTGGAGATCAAGAACTCCGACATCGGTCCCGGCGCGAAGGTCCCGCATCTGTCCTACATCGGCGACGCGGACGTCGGCGCGGGGACGAACCTCGGCGCGAGCACGATCACCGCGAACTACGACGGCAAGGACAAGCACCGCACGACGATCGGCAGGAAGGTCAAAAGCAGCGTGCACGTGTCCTTCGTCGCGCCGGTGACGGTCGGCGACGGGGCTTATACGGGGGCGGGATCGACGATCGACGAGGACGTTCCCGCGGGTGCGCTCGGGATCGCGCGCGCGCGTCAGACCAACAAAGCGGGCTACGCGAAGCGACGTGGGGACGACGCTCTAGACTCCGAGCGCAGATGAGCAGCGCGATGGACATCCGTTCGGAGCCCTCGTCGAACACGAGCCTGTCGGTCGACTACAACAAGCGGCTGATGCTGTTCAGCGGGCGCGCGAACCCGCAGCTGGCCGTGGACATCGCGGGCAAGCTGGGCGTGGATCTTGGGTCGGTCGAGCTGAAGACGTTCTCCGGGGGGGAGGTGTACTGCCGCTACGAGGAGTCGATCAGGGGCGCGGACGTGTTCATCGTGCAGTCGACCTGCGGTAATCCCCAGACGGGGGTCACGGCGAACGACTCGCTGATGGAGCTGCTGTTCATGATCGACGCGGCGGTGGGCGCCTCCGCGCACCGGGTGATCGCGGTGACGCCGTGGTTCGGCTACTCGCGCCAGGACAAGAAGTCGGCGCCGCGCGAGCCGATCTCGGCGCGGCTGGTCGCGCGCATGCTCGAGGCGGCCGGCGCCGACCGGGTGCTGACGATGGACCTGCACGCCGGACAGATTCAGGGCTTCTTCCAGAAGCCGGTCGATCACATGACCGCGCTGTTCATGCTCACGCAGTACTTCTCCGACCTCGCCCTGCCGGATCTCGTCGTGGTGGCGCCGGACGCGGGCAGGGTCAAGCTGAACAAGAACTTCGCCTCGAAGATCGGCGCCGAGCTCGCGATCCTCGACAAGGAGCGCCCGGCGCAGCAGGTCGCGGAGATCGGGTACGTGATCGGCGACGTCAAAGGCCGCACGGCGGTGATCGTCGACGACATGATCGACACCGCCGGTACGCTCGCCGCGGCCGCGAAAACGGTCATGGAGGAAGGCGCCGCGCGCGTGTACGCGGCGGCGACGCACGCGGTGTTCGCGGGCAACGCGTTTGAGAACCTGCGCGACGCGGGGTTCGAGCAGATCGTCGTGACCGACACGATCCCCGTCGGCCCGGGCCGCCCGGACAACGTCCGCGTGCTGCCGTGCGCGGAGCTGCTCGCCGACTCGATCCGGCGCATCTTCATCGACGACTCGGTCAGCGAAGTGTTCGGCGGCGAGAATCAATTGTTCTGAGGCCCCGCGTCGGGGCCCGGTCCGGCGGGCGGTATGAAAGACGGCTGCTTTGGAGCCGATTGCTAGAGTCCTCTCCTCCCGATGGCCGAGACGACGACAAAGCTTGATGTGAGCAGCCGCGCAGCAGGCGGCTCGCGCGAGGTGCGCAGGTTGCGCCGCAGCGGCCGCGTGCCCGGCGTGCTCTACGGCGGCGGCGGCGATGCGGTGAGCTTCGACGCCGACGCGCGCGAGCTGCGGCTCGCGCTCGCGCGTTCGGGCGCGGTCCTCGACCTGAGCGTCGACGGCGGCAAAGCGACGCCCGTCGTGCTCAAGGAGACCCAGCGCGATCCCGTGCGCGGCGAGACCGTGCACATCGATCTGCTGCGGGTGCGCCTCGACCAGGCGATCAGCGCGGTCGTGCCGATCGAGCTGACCGGCACCGAGGACGCCCCCGGCGTGAAGGAGGGCGGGGTGCTCGAGCAGATCACGCGCGAGGCGAACGTCGAGGCGCTGCCGACGGCGATCCCCGAGTCGCTCGTGCACGACGTCGGCGAGATGCAGATCGGCGATCACATCGGGCTGGCCGACCTGACGGTCCCCGATGGTGTCACGCTGCTCGACGATCTCGAGGAGACCGTCGTCGCGACCCTCTCCCCACCGCGGCTGCAGGCCGAAGTGGAGGAGGAAATCGAGTCCGAGACGGAGCTCGTCGGCGAGGCCGCGGAGGGTGACGCCGAGGACGCCGGCTCATCCGAGGGCTCCTCCTCAGACGGCGGGGAGTAGCGCCGCTGCGACGCCCGTTCGGCGGCGGCGGTGGTGGCGGCGGAGCCGTCGATTGGTTGATCGTCGGGCTCGGCAATCCCGGCAGCGAGTACGCCGGCACGCCCCACAACGTCGGCTTCGACGTGGCCGATGCGCTCGCCGAGCGCTGGGGACTCGGCCGGCCGAAGGAGCGCTTCAAGGGCCTGTTGGCCGAAGGGCGCGCGGGTGGCGTGCTGGGTGAGATGCCCGCTCAGCGCATCGCGCTGCTCGAGCCGCAGACCTACATGAACGATGCCGGGCGTTCGGTCGGCCCCGCGCGGGGCTCTTACAAGCTCCCGCTCGAGCGGGTGCTCGTCGTGCACGACGAGATCGACCTGCCGTTCGGCGAGGTCCGCACCCGCCTCGGCGGCGGACTGGCGGGGCACAACGGGCTGAAGTCGATCAAGAAAGAGCTCGGCGGCGCCGATTTCGCGCGCGTCAGGATTGGTGTCGGCAGGCCCGACAGCACCGACCCGGAGATCGTCTCCGGCTACGTGCTCGGACGCTGGCGTCAGAGCAAGGCAGAGGTCGCCGACCTGATCGAGCGCGGGGTCGCGGCGGTCGAGCGGGTGCTAGCGGGAGAGCTCGAGCATGGCTCGGGGCACTGATGGCGCTGCGCTCCCTGCTCGGGCTGATCGAAGAAGACGCAGCGGCACAGCGCCTCGCGCGTGAGGGCGGCCACGCGTTCGTCTCCTCCTCGCTGCGTCCCTACGCGATCGCCGCGCTCGCGGACATCGGCCCGTCCGAGCGGGCGCGCCCGACGCTCGTGGTCGTCGGCGACGACCGTGCGGCGCGCGACCTGGCCGCGGACCTGCGCGCCTGGCTGGAGCCACGGCGCGTGCGCTACTACCCCTCGCGGGGAGTGGCCTATGAGTCGCACCTGGCGCCACCGCCGCATCTCGTCGGCCTGCGCGTGGCGGCGCTCGACGCGCTGCTGGCCGCCGGCGGTGGAGGTCTCGGCGCGGGTTACGTTGCGGATCCGAGGGCCGGCGCCGCGGCCGGGAAGGCCCCCACGGACACGGGCGAGGGAGGTCCGGGCGCTCCTACGGGCACATCGCTCGAGCCTCCCGTCGTCGTCGTCAGCGCGGTGGCGCTCTCGGAGAAGGTGCCCGACCCGGCGCTGCGCCCGCACTCGTTCACGCTGCGCGTGGGCGAGCTGCTCGACCTCGACGAATGCGCCGCGGAGCTCGTCGCGGCCGGCTACGAACGTGTCGAGCAAGTCGAAGAGCGTGGGCAGTTCGCGTTGCGCGGCGGCCTGCTCGATGTGTTCCCCGCGACCGAGGAGCGCGCGGTGCGGGTCGACATGTTCGACGTGGAGATCGAGTCGCTGCGCTGGTTCTCGACGTTCACGCAACGCTCGCTTGGGGATGTCACCGAGGTCGAGATCGCGCCCGCGGCCGAGCTCGCGGCCGAGCACCGCGAGCTCGCGGAGATCGCCGCGCTCGAGGAGCAGGAGAACCGCCCGGACATCGCCGAGCTGCTACCGGTCGATCGCTTTGGCGCGCTGCTCGACCTGCTTGACTACGACACGCAACTGCTCGTCGCCGCCGAGGAGGAGCTCGCGCCGGCGCTCGGCGACCACTGGAGCGACGTCTGCGCGGCGTTCGCGGACGAGGACGCCCACCACCTGTACGTGAGCCCCGAGCAGATCGAAGCGACGCTGCGCGAGCGCGCCCGGATCTGGCTGTCCTCGCTGGCGAGCGGCCAGGAGATCGAGCTGCGCGCGCAGACCGCGGACACCGCCGCGCGCTCGCTCGCCGAAGCCGAGCCCGAGCTCGAGAAGCTCGTGCGCTCCGGCTACCGCACGGTCGTCGCCTTCCCCCAGCGTGGCGAGGGCGAGCGCGCGGCCTACAACCTCGCGCGCCTACAGGCGAGCTGGCTGGGCGAGGGTGTCTCCCAGGACGTCGGTCATCAGGCGCTCGAGCCGTCGCTGCGCTTCGCGCGGGCGTCGCTGCGCGAGGGCTTCGTTGCGCCGGGATTGAAGCTCGCGGTGTTCCCGGAACATCGGTTGCTGCGCCGCCGTCGCGCAGGATCGGGCGCCCGTCAAGCCCCGGGCTCGGGGGCACCGGGCCTCGACGGACGGCGCGGAGGGCAGGGTGGCCAGCGTCGCGGCGCGCTGCGCTCGTTCACCGAGCTGCGCACCGGCGACATCGTCGTGCACGAGGACCACGGGGTGGCGCGCTTCGCGGGCTTCGAGACACGCACGGTCGCGAACGTCACGCGCGACTACCTCTATTTGGAATACCAGGGCGACGACAAGGTGTTCGTCCCCACCGATCAATTGACGAAGATCTCGCGCTACGTCGGCGGGGGCGGTGATAATCCGCCGCTGTCGAAGCTGGGAGGGACGCGCTGGGACACGATGAAGGCGCGCGCACGGCGCGCCGCGCAGGAGCTCGCGGGGGAGCTCTTGAGCCTCTACGCCGAGCGCCGCCGGCGCACCGGCCACGCGTTCGAGCCCGACTCCGACTGGCAACGCGAGTTCGAGCAGCGCTTCCCGTTCACGGAGACACCGGATCAGCGCGAGGCGATCGAGCTGGTCAAGGCCGACATGGAAGCGCCCCAGCCGATGGACCGGCTGATCTGCGGCGACGTCGGCTACGGCAAGACCGAGGTCGCGCTGCGCGCGGCGTTCAAGGCCGCGGGCGAGGGCAAGCAGGTGCTGATGTTGGTGCCGACGACGATCCTCGCCCAGCAGCACTACGGCACGTTCGCCGAGCGGCTCGCGGACTACCCGTTCACGCTCGAGCACGTCTCGCGGTTTCGCTCCGCGGCCGAGCAGAAAGCCGCGATCAGGGGCTTCGCCGAGGGTCGCGTCGACATCCTGATCGGCACCCACCGGGTGCTCTCCAAAGACGTGCGCGCGAAGGATCTCGGGTTGTTGATCGTCGACGAGGAGCAGCGGTTCGGCGTCAAGCAGAAGGAGCTGCTGCGCCAGCTGAAGCTGAGGGTCGACGTGATCTCGATGAGCGCGACGCCGATCCCGCGCACGCTGCAGATGTCGCTCGCAGGGCTGCGGAACATCTCCGTGATCGAGACCCCGCCGGAAGGTCGCCGCCCGGTGAAGACGTACGTCGGCGAGTACGAGGAGGAGCTCGTCAAGCGCGCGATCCTGCGCGAGCACGAGCGCGACGGGCAGGCGTTCTTCCTGCACAACCGCGTCGAGACGATCGAGGAGACGGCCGAGCGGCTGCGGGCGATGTGCCCGGGCGTGAAGTTCGCCGTGGCCCACGGCCAGATGGGCGAGGGCGAGCTCGAGGAGGTGATGATGGACTACCTGCGCGGCGGCGCCGACGTGCTCGTGTGCACGTCGATCATCGAGTCGGGGATCGACATCCCGCAGGCGAACACCCTGATCGTCGAGCACGCCGACGCGTTCGGGCTGGCACAGCTCTACCAGATCCGCGGGCGCGTCGGGCGTAGCCGCGAGCGCGCGTACGCGTACCTGCTCTACGACTCGGCGGCGGCGCTCACGCCCGAAGCCGCGCAGCGGCTGTCGGCGCTGTCGGACTACACCGAGCTCGGCGCGGGCTTCAAGATCGCGATGCGCGACCTCGAGATCCGCGGGGCGGGGAACCTCCTGGGGGACGAGCAGTCCGGGCACGTCGCGGCGCTCGGGTTCGAGCTGTACATGCAGATGCTCGACGAAGCGGTCGCTGCTGCCGAGCGCGAGGATGCCGGCTCCCGCCCACCCGGGGCCGGAGCCGGAGCCGGAGCCGACGGCGCGGCGGGCGCCGAGGAGGAACCGCCCGAGCCCGTGCGCCTGGACGTGAACGTCGACGCCTACGTGCCCGCCGACTACATCCCCTACGAGCAGGCGAAGATCGAGGTGCATCGCCGCGTCGCGGGCGCGCTGGAGGTGGCCGACGTGGAGGAGCTGCGCGAGGAGCTCGAGGACCGCTTCGGGCCGGTGCCCGAGCCGCTTGCGAACCTGCTCGCGCTGCAGCGCGCGCGGATCAAGTTCGGCGAGGCGGGCGTGCGCACGGTCAGCTTCCGCGGCGAACGCCTCGCGGTCACGCCGGTCGAGCTCGACTCGCGGCGCGCGAAACGTCTGCGCGAGGAGCTTCCCGAGGCGCTCTACGAATCGGGTCGCTCGCAGGTCTCCGTGCGGGTGCCGAAGGAGGGCGCCGAGCGGTTTCCGACCGTCGTCCGGGCCGCCGACGTGCTCCTCGCGATCACCCGCGAAGCGGCGGCATAGGCACGCATGGCGGCGCTGGGCCGATGCCGGACGATCGGTGCGCCCACGCGGGGCGGGGGGCCTTTTCGATCTGGGGGTGGGTGGGATCCAATCCATCTGCGCACTCATGCCGAAGCGTGTGAGAGCACCCTTCGAAGCTTCTTTATGCACGGGTTAGGCCGTATCCGCTAGAGTGCCCGCGTCGTGTTCAAGACACCCCGCTTCATATCGGCGCTAGGCGCCGTTTTCTTTGCCTCGCTGGCGCTCGCGGCGTGCGGCAGCAGCGGCATTCCCAGCGACGCGGTCGTGCAGGTCGGCAGCAACCCGATCACGAAAGCGACCTTCGAACACTGGCTGTCGGTCGCGGCGGCCTCGAGCGCGACGACGGCGACCGCGAAAACGGCCAAGCCCGTCGTCCCCGACCCGCCGGACTACACCGAATGCATCGCGCACCTCGAAGCGACCGCGGCGAAACCGGCGAAAGGTCAGTCCAAGCCGACGAAGGCCGAGCTGAAGTCCGAGTGCGAACAGCAGTACACCTCGCTCAAGCAAGAGGTGCTCGGCTTCCTGATCTCCTCTGAGTGGGTGTCGGGCGAAGCCGCCAACCTCGGCGTGAAGGTCTCCGACGCGGAAGTCAAGAAAGAATTTGAAAAGATCAAGAACGAGCAGTTCCCGAAGGCCGCCGAATTCGAAAAATTCCTGGCGAGCTCGGGTCAGACCGTCTCGGATCTGCTACTGCGGGTGAAGCTCAACATGCTCTCCTCGAAAATCCAGCAGAAGATCTCGAAAGAGAAGAGCAGCCCCAGCAAAGCCGAAATCGAAAAGTACTACAAGGAAAACCCGTCCCGTTTTGGCACTCCCGAAAAGCGCAACGTCGCGATCATCCTCACGAAGACCGAAGCGCAGGCGAAGGAAGCGAAGAAGGAAATCGAATCGGGCAAGAGCTTCGCGTCGGTCGCCAAAGCCAAGTCGATCGACCCGACCAGCAAGGCCAAGGGCGGTCTGCTCGTCGGCGTCGTCAAGGGCCAGGAGGAGGCGGCGCTGAACACCGCGATCTTCTCCGCGCCGCTGAACAAGCTCAGCGGTCCCGTGAAGACCCCCTTCGGCTACTACATCTACGAAGTCAAGAGCTCGACGCCCGGCACGCAGCAGACGCTCAAGCAGTCCGAAGCTTCGATCAAGCAGCAGTTGACGGCCACCAATCAGCAGGCGGCGCTGAGCAAGTTCGTCAAGGAATTCAAAAAAACGTGGACCGCAAAGACGGACTGTCGCGACGAATACGTGGTGATGGACTGCAAGCAGTACAAAGCGCCGAAGACGAGCTCCACGGGTTCGAGCACCGGCACCGCGGTCCCGCAGACGAGCACGGGGTCGACGTCGACCCCCACGACGACTACCACCAAATAGTCTTCGCCCGGTGACGCCGGTGACACGAGCTCGCAGAGGCCTCAGCAGCGACGAAGGATCTCGCCGGTCCGCTGCTCGTCGACTCTCGTGCAACCTCCTCTTCGCCGCCGGCCGACCGGACGGTCGCCGCGTGTGCGAGATGCGCCGATGAGCCAGATCGAGCGCGTCCACGCCCGCCAGATCCTCGACAGCCGCGGCAACCCCACGGTCGAGGTCGAGATCGGCCTGCGCTCAGGCGCGCACGGCCGCGCGGCGGTGCCCTCCGGGGCCTCGACGGGCGAGTTCGAGGCGAAGGAGCTGCGCGACGGCGGCGAGCGTTGGCAGGGCAAGGGCGTGGGTCGTGCGGTCGCCAATGTCAACGAGGAGATCGCACGAGCCGTCTTCGGCCTCGACGCCGCCGATCAGAGGGCGCTCGACCAGGAGCTGATCGCGCTCGATGGCACCCCTGACAAGTCGCGGCTCGGGGCCAACGCGATCCTCGGCGTCTCACTCGCGGCCGCGCATGCGCAGGCGGCCGAGGAGGGCCTCGCGCTGTGGCGCTATCTCGGCGGCGAGTCCGCGCGCGTGCTGCCCGTGCCGATGATGAACGTGCTCAACGGCGGCGCGCACGCCGACAACAAGGTCGACTTCCAGGAGTTCATGATCGTGCCCTGCGGCGCCGCGAGCTTCTCCGAGGCGCTGCGCATGGGCGCCGAAGTGTTTCACGCCCTCAAAGGCACCCTCCACGCGCGCGGTCTCGGCACGACCGTCGGCGACGAGGGCGGCTTCGCGCCCGACCTCGACTCCAACGAGGATGCCCTGCGGGTGCTCGTCGCGGGTATCGAAGCCGCGGGACTGCGCCCGGGAGAGGACGTGGCGATCGCGCTGGACCCAGCCACGAGCGAGCTCTACGACGACGGCGGCGGCGGAGACGGGGACGGGGGCGGGGGCTACGTGCTCGAGCACGAGGGCCGCACGCTGAGCGCAGCTGAGCTGGCCGACTACTGGGCGGACCTCGCGGCGCGCTACCCGATCGTCTCGATCGAGGACGGCATGGACGAGGAGGACTGGGACGGCTGGAAGGCCCTGACCGAGCGCCTCGGTGAGTCCATGCAGCTCGTCGGCGACGACGTGTTTGTCACGAACACCGAGCGCCTGCGCCGCGGGATCGAGCTGGGCGTGGGCAACTCGATCTTGATCAAGGTCAACCAGATCGGCACCCTGACGGAGACGCTGGCCGCGATCGCGATGGCGCGCGAGGCCGGCTACACCGCCGTGATGAGCCACCGCTCGGGCGAGACCGAGGACGTGACGATCGCCGATCTTGCGGTGGCGACCGGTTGCGGGCAGATCAAGACCGGAGCGCCGTCGCGCTCGGACAGGGTCGCGAAGTACAACCAGCTGCTGCGGATCGAGGAGCAGCTCGGAGCGCAGGCGCAGTTCCCCGGGCGCTCGGTCTTTCGTCGCTAGCGGGGAGGAAGCCGGCGCCGGAGCGCGAATGCGAGGGGAGCATGTCTTCCGCTTCTGCAACAGCGCGCCCAGCAACAGCACGCCGAGCAACAGCACGCCCAGCAACAGCACGTACGGCAGGCACAGCGCGCCCGGTCGCGCGTGTGCGCTGGGATCGATTGGGGCGTCTGGCGATGCTCTGCGTGCTCGTCGTGCTCGCCTACCTCTACCTGAGCGCCGGGGTGCACCTCGTGAGCACCTACCGCCAGGCGCACGGCGTGAGCGCGAAGGTGGCCGCGATGGAACGCGAACATGCTGCACTGCAACGCCAGCACGAAGCGCTCTCGAGTCCGGGGGCGGTCGAAGCGCAGGCGCGCAAGCTCGACCTGATGAAGCACGACGAGCGGCCCTACATCATCAGCCACCTGCCGAACAACTAGATCGCCGAGAGCGAGCCCGCTAACCTCGCGCGGGTGTCCTACGAGAACGCGATCTATCAGTGGCAGCAGGGCGAGCGTCGCCTGCGTGCGGCTCCGGCGGAACAGAAGGCGCTGCTGGAGCGGGTCACGGAAACGCTGGTCGCCGAGCTGCGTCGGCGTCTGGGCGGGAAGTTCACGGCGGATGAGCTCGTCGAGCTCTACGGGCGCGGCACCGCCTGGTGCCTGCAGGCTGCGATGAGCGAGGCGCCGGCGGACCCGTGGGCGTGGGACTCCGGCATCGTCGTCGACGCCGCCTTCGGAAGATATCTGCGCGAGGCCGCGGATTACGCCGGCGGCCGGCGGGAGGTCAACGCCTAACTACCTTCCTGGCCTACTGCCATTAGGGCGTCGCTGAGCAAGCGAGTCAAGATCGAAGAGGCCCACCCACCCCGCGTGGCGTGTGGATAGCACACGAGCGACCGAGGACGCAGAAGAATTCGCAGGCGTCCTAGTCGTCGCTACCGGAGCCGGTGCGGCGGATCACGATGCGGTCCTCCTCGACGAGGACCTCCACCGGGCGGTGGCCGGCCCAGTGCTCGGCGTAGACCGGGTTGTCCTGGACGGCGGGGTCGAGCCACAGTCCGTAGCCCTCCTCGCCGTGATCGAAGGTGCCCTCGAGTGGGCTGGTGTTGCTGCGCGCGGTGCGGCGTCCGCGACCGCCACGCCGGCTGCGGCGACGTTTGGGAGCGTCTGACTGCTCCCCCTCCGACGCGGACTCTTCCTCGCCGTCCTCGCCATCCTCCTCGGGCGGAGCTTCCGCCTTGATCCGCTCGGCCTCGAGCTCGGCGGCCTCCAGCTCGGCGGCGATCAGCGCGTCGTCCTCGGCCCGCAGGTCGATCTCCTCGAAATCGCTCCCGCCGCCTGCACCCGCGACGGCCTCCTCGTCGCTGGAGAGCTCGTTCTGGCGCTTGAACTGCTCGATGTCCTGCACGCTGACTTCGAGCTGGTGGGCGACCCAGGCGTCGGTACGGCCTTGCCGTACCCAGACGCGGATCTGGTTGAGATGGGGGCGCAGTGATCTACGAGCCATGGACGGTCCGGGAGACTAGCGCATCGCGACCAGGGGCACGCGCGGAGGCGCGGGGGAAGCGTCGGGGAAGCGCCGCGGAAGGTTCGGGATAGCTTTCGCCCGGCCCTCGCACTATGCTTCGCCTTCGGCTTTGGGGGAAAGTGGGCCGATTGCCTGTAGGCAAAGAGGAAGGTAACCGTATGCTGGTCCTGACGCGCAAGTCCAACCAGAGCATCATGATCGGGGACGACATCGAGGTGTCGGTCCTGTCCGTGATGGGCGACAAGGTGCGCATCGGGATCCAGGCGCCGCAGGAGGTCCCGGTGTTCCGGACCGAGATCTACCTCGAGATCCACCGCGAGGACGGCGCCGCGCCGCAGGACGCACGCGCCGAGGTCAACGAGGCGCTGCGCGATCTGGGCGAGAGCTCGTCGAGCTCCTAGGCACGCACGGCTCAGCAGCGTTATCGGCCGCCCGTGTGACCGATCATCCGGATCGTCCGGTACGCCACGCGGGCGGGTGGGCCTTCTAGATCTTGCCTCGCTTGCTCAACGCCGCCCCTGGAGGGTTGGCTAGCCCAACAAGAGGTAGAGCACGCGGAACATCACCACGGTGACGATCACCGCGGTCGCGACGAGCGCGAGGACGAGCAGGACGAAGCGGATCGAGCCGCGCTTGTGGCGGCGCTCGACTTCGCGTTTGAGCGCGCGCTTCTCGGTCGTCCGCTGCAGCGAGTCGCGGCGGTGGCGCTCGAGCGAGATCTCCTTGGCGAAGGCCCGCTCGAGCTCGCCGAGGCTCTGGCGCATCCGCATCAGGTCGTCTTGGCGCGCTCGTAGACGGCGACGAAGCGGAGGTAGTTCTCGGCGATCTTGCGGGCGCCTGAGGCGCGGTCGATCTTGCCGTCGACGTAGGCCTTCAGCGGGTCCCACCAGATCGAGCGCCCGATCGCGAAGCCGATGTAGCCGTCGACGGGCGCGGCGGCCTGAAGCCACTGATCGACCTTCGCGTCGTCGGCGCCGCGGCCGAGCACGACGCACTTGACGCTGTCGCGGCCGCCGGAGCGCGCCTGGGCGACGAGCATCTCGCAGTCAGAGCGCTCGTCGACACCCTCGATCTTCCAGATGTCGACCTCGATCTTCGCGTCCTGAATCGCGGCGATCGTGCGGCGCATCAGCTCCGGGCGCAGCTCGGAGTCATAGCGATCGGTGTCGCCGTCGACGGACTGCAGCTGGGCCTCCTCGGCGGGCACGAGCAGCTCGAACAGGAACTTGCGCTTGTTGGCGTGCAGCCAGTCCGACAGTCGCCGGAGCTTCTTCAGCTGCTCGGCGTTTTCATCGGCGGAGCCGTCGGGGTTGTAGCGGACGAGCACCTTGACGAAGTCCGGGTCGAAGGTTTCGATGTGCTTGGGGAAGTCCTCCCCGTACTGGAAGTCGAACATGTTCTGGCCCGAGCGCTCGGCGGGCATCGCGAGCTTCAGGCCCTGCGCGTGGGCTTCCTCGGGCACGCTGCCGCCGAACTGCTCGTCGACGAGCACGCCGGTGATCGACGGGTCGGCGCCGGCGGCAACGGCCTGCTGCAGGCCCTCGAAGATCAGGTGCTTGGCGTCGGCGATCATCGCCGTCTGCTCGGAATCGGGTTCGCCCTCGATGCCGAAGAACTTCTTCTGGAAGGACCCGCGGTGGTCGAACGCGAGGATGTAGAGCTTCTGGTCATAGCCTGGTGTCATCGCTTGAGTATTTCAAAGGCGTGCCGGCCGGGGAGGGCGGGTCCTTAGAATGGGACGAGCGATGTCCTCTACCCCCGATCTGTTCGTGGTCTGCAAGCAGTGCGGGTCGGAGGTCAGCCCGTACATCACCGAGTGTCCCTACTGCGGGCACCGGCTGCGCCGCCGCGCGCCGGATCTGCCCCGGGGTGGGGGCGCGGGCGCCGGTCGCCGCTCGCGCCGGCTGCACCTGCCGCGCATCTTCGGCCGCTCCGCGGGCGCGCATGCCGGCGCCGGCTCAGATACCGGTGGCGTTGCCGGGGAAGGGCCGATGCTCGCTCCACCCCGCACGCGTAGGGCCCGCCACGGCGCGACGAGCCTGCGCGTCGACGCGCGGCCCTATGCGACGATCGCGCTCGTCGCGCTCGGTTGCGCGGGCTGGATCCTGCTCCGCGGGGGCTACATCGCAATCGAGAAGCTGATGATCATCGGCCCGCTCGACGGCGACTGGTGGAAGCTGTTCAGCACCCAGTTCGCCTATCTGAACGGGCTGTATGCGTTCGTGACGTTGCTGGCGGTCGCGATCTTCGGTTGGCTGCTCGAGCGTCGCCGCGGGCCGGGGATCGTGCTCGTCGTGTTCTTCGGGGCGGGGGCCACTGGGGCGCTGGTCGCAAGCGCGGTCTACGCCGTGCCGCTGGTGAGCGGGGCCAACGACGCGGCGCTCGGATTGCTGGCCGCCTGGGCGGTCCCCGACCTGATCGACGCCCGCGCCGGCAACTACTACGAGGGCGATCTGCTCGGCGTCGCGGCGATCGCCGCGCTGCTGCTGGCGTTGCCGTACGCGCGCCCGGAGGCGAGCTGGCTCGCGGGCGTCACGGGCGCCGTGGTCGGTCTGCTGCTGGGCTTCGGCATGTACCGCCTCCAAGCCGCCGAGGGATAGCGAGCCAGGGCTTCGGGCGGCCACCTGCGATCCGCGATCGATCGTCTCGCCCGACCGCCCAACGCTCCTACCGACCCCGAAACGCTCCTATGATGTTGGCGCGCGGAAGAAACCGCCGCGCACGCGCACGGAAACCGCCGACGACAGCAGAGGAGGAGCACGACGATGGAGATCCGCTTCCTTGGCCACGCAGCCTTCGAGTTGACCGACGGAGACACGACGGTGCTGATCGACCCGTTCCTCACCGGCAACCCGAAGGCGGCGGTCACCGCCGACGACGTGAACCCCGACACGATCCTGCTGACACACGGCCACGCCGACCACTTTGGGGATACGGTCGCGATCGCCAAGCGCTCCGGCGCGGACGTCGTGGCGATCGTCGAGATCGCCAACGAGCTCTCCGAGGAGGGTCTCGAGAAGGTCCACGATCCGAACCTCGGCGGGACCGTCGAGCTCGGCTGGGGCTCGGTCAAGCTCGTACCGGCCTGGCACACCTCGACGACGCCGAAGGGAACCGTCAACACCCCCGCGGGCCTGCTCGTGAGCATCGGCGGCAAGACGATCTACCACCTCGGCGACACCTGCCTGTTCTCGGATCTGGAGCTGATCGCCAGGCGCGCGGGGCAGATCGACGTCGCGCTGATGTGCATCGGCGGCCACTACACGATGGATCGCCTCGACGCCGTCGAGGCGGCGAAGCTGATCGGTGCGCGCGAGGTGATCCCCTGCCATTACGACACGTTCCCGCCGATCGAGACCGACGTGCAGGCGTTCAAGGGGGACGTCGAGACGGACACCTCCTCGCAGGTCGTCGTGCTCGCGCCGGGGGAGACACACACGCCATGACGATGACGAACGCCGTCGTGCTGATCGAGGCCGAGCGCGACGCGCTCTCGACCCTGGGCGGCGCGCTGGCGGACGTCGAGGGCGTCGCCGAGGCCTACTCCGTGACGGGCGAGTGGGACTTCGTCGCGATCGTGCGCGTCCCCGACCACGAGCAGCTCGCCGACGTGGTGACCGCCGAGATCGGTGGCCTGGCGGGCGTGACGCGAACCCAGACGATGGTCGCCTTCGCGGCCTACTCGCGCCACGACCTCGAGTCTCTGTTCTCCATCGGAGAATAGGCCTCGCTTAGACTGCGTCGCCGATGGCGACGATCCCCCTGAAGCCGCAGTACGGCCCGACGCTCGGCACGCTGCTGGCGCCGCGCTGGCATGCAGCGCCGCGCGCCGCGAGGATCCTCGCAAGAGCGGCCGGCGCGGCGCTGGTCGTGCTCGCGATCGCGGTGACGCTCACGCTGCTGCCGGCCACGTACTCGCACGGCGGCCCGGCGCCGTTCCACTTCAGCTACCGGGGTCTCTACAAGACGACGCCGGAACCGGGCCAGTACGTGCGCATCGATCGCCGCGACGATGAGGGCCGGCTCGAGGACTCCTTCGCGGTCTCGCCGCTATACCTGCCCCCATATAGCGGCGGCCTGAGCGGCGAGCTGCCGGTGTATGCGAGCGGCTACATCGACCGGCTGCGAAAGAAGCTCACGAGCTTTGCGTTGCGCGGCGAGGGCAAGACGCGCGTGAACACGGTCCCCGCGTACAACATCTTCTATACCGCGAGCGTCGAAGGCCGCGAGATGTACGGTCGCGACGTGTTGCTGCTGCCGGAAGGCGAAGGGGTGCGCGACGGCGTGACGCTGGAGCTGCTGACGCTGCCGCGCCCGCCGCTGAAATCCCCCCTGGAAGTGGCGAGCGGCGGCGTGCTGGAACGCCCCGTCGAGACGTTCACGATCCGCTAGGGCGTCGTCGCGGGCGGTGCGGGAGTGCCGCCGGTCTGTTCGATCGACGGCGGATCGTTCTGGTCCCCTGTCTCAGGGACGGAACCCGAGGTTTCTTCGCCGGCGGTCGGCGCGGTGGTGGTCGCGGCCGGTTCTTCAGGCGCGACCGGCGTCGTCGTGGCTGGTTCAGCGGTCGTTTCGACGGGCGGCGTGGTGGTGGGCGCCGCGGGCGTGGTCGGCTGGGGCTGCGCGGTCGCCGCGGTCGGAAGTTCGGTGGTCTCGGTCGTGACCTGTGTGACCGGCGCTGCCACGACCGGTTTGACCGGCGTTGGGGCAGGCTTGACCGGCGGGGTGGTGGACGTCGCGACGGCGGGGGAGGTATGCGTCGAGGAGTCGGTCACGGTGGCGAGAGTCGAGGGCGTCTTGGGCGGCTTGCCGGCTGCAGACGTGTGGTTGTTGTCGCGCCGGCGGTGGGCGAGCGCGGCGACCGGGACGACGGCAGCTGCGGCGGTGGGCGGCTGGGCCTGGTCGCGGACGACGACCGGCACCGCGGCGGGTGCGGCGACCGAGGTGGAGGCGGAGGCGACGGGGTGGTGATGGTGGGTCGCCTGTCCCGAGTGTTCGGCCGCGACGGCGCCCGCGGTGACGAGCGCGGCGGCGGCGAGCCCGGCGGCTGCCTTGGTGGCCAGCGCGCCAGCTCCCGCGGTGAGGATGCCGCTGGCGGCGCCCGCTCCCCCAGCGCCCGCGGCGCCGGCAGCCGCTGTTGCCCCGGCGGCGCCGGCGGTCGCACCCGCGCCCGCTCCCCCGGCGACGTGCGCGGAGCCGGCCGAGGCGGTCGAGCCGAGCTTCGTGAGCACGAGCTTCTTGAGCATCAGCAATGGCCCGACGGGGAAGATCGCGGCGAGCGCGTGGTTGTTGGCGCGGAGGTGCTTCTTGAAGTCGTGGCAGCGTTCGCAGTCGCGCACGTGCCGGCGCGCGGGCGCGCCGAGCTTGACCAGGCCCTCGGCCACTTCGCCGAGCTCGAGTCGGACCTGCTCGCAGCTGAGCTTGCGCGCCTCGGCGGCCTCGGCCAGCGAGATCCGAGCGCGCACCAAAAGAGACTTGACCGACGGCACGGTGGTCTCCATCGCAACGGCGATCTGCTCGTAGGAGAGCGCGTCGATCTCACGCAGCAGCAGGGCGGTGCGCTGTGTCTCCGGCAGCTGCTGGACGTCGGCGATCAGCTGGCGGAAGCTCTCGCGGCGGAGAACCTTCTCGCCGGTGTCGATGCCCCCTTCGGCGTAATGGATGTCCATCGAGTCGACGCCGACCGCGGAGGCGCGGCGCAGGTGGTTGAGCGAGCGGTTGCGCGCGATCCGGTAGAGCCAGGGCCGCACGTTGATCTCGCGCTCGTCGGCGAGGATCGCGTTGAAGGCGGCGGTGAAGACCTCCTGCAGGACGTCCTCGGCGTCCTCGCGAGAGGAGAGCATGTGTCGGCAGAAGGAGAGCAGGCGCGACTGGTAGCGCGAGAAGAGCGTCTCGAAGGCCGCGTGCTGCCCGCGCCGCGTGAGCGCGACGAGCCGCTCGTCGGACTGCAGGCGCAGCAGCGGGGAGGGCCTCGCTAGACCCGGGATGCTGCTGTGTGTTAGTGCGGTGGCCTCCACGGTGGCTCCACTTCCCCTTTCTGACTCTAGATACACCGTAGCAAGGGAAAAGTTGCGCATTCGCGGGGTTTAGACGACCTTTAAAGAGATGGATGGCGTTGCCGGCCGAGCGAGGGCCGCCGGCCAGCGCAACGTGCGAACCTACCTGACGACGGCCCCCCGGCCCGGGTGGCGGAATCGGTATACGCAGCGGACTTAAAATCCGCGGCTCGCAAAGGGCATGTGGGTTCGAGTCCCACCCCGGGCATCTACGGAGAGTGTCCGCTTGTTGGGGGTCAAACGGCCTGATCGTACGGTGAGTGATGTGCTCCTCAGACGGTGTACCAGTAGTCAGGTACACTATCTGCATGCCGTCGGCCAAGCCCCGTATTCAGATAACGCTCGACTCCGAACTGGCCGCCGCGGTGGCTGAATTCGGTGGCACGGAGCCGCGTTCACGCGCCGTGCGCGACTTGGCGCTTCGTGGCGCAGAGGCGTTCCGTGCGGAGCGGACGGCACGACGTGACGCGCTCGAGCACCTGCGGCGCATCGCCACAGGCGAGGATGACGGATACGACTTCACGGTGTCCGAGCGCATGCATGCCTCCCGCTGAGGCCTACGGCTCCGGAGGTCCGCTCGTATTCGATACTTCGGCCTGGAGTCGTCAGCGAGACCCAAGTGTCTTCGCACGCTGGTCCGCCACGGCGGAATCCGACCTGCTCGTCGTGTGTCCGGTGGTGGCGCTCGAGCTGCTTGCAAGCGCTCGCGATGAACAGAAGTTCGCCGAGCTCGATCGAACGCTGATTGGCCTACCGACGGCGCATGTAACGCGCAGTGCCGGCCAGGCGGCGATCGGCGCCTCCCGCGAGCTGCGCGGCGAGCGGCGGATTCCCGCGGCCGACTATCTGATCGCGGCGGCGGCCGCCGAGCGTGGCGCCGGCGTCTTGCACTACGACAGCCATTTCGATCTTCTCTGTCGGGCGCTCGGCATCGAAAGCGTGTGGGTCGCCCCGCCGGGATCGATCGATTGACCCCTGCCAGGCCGGCTGGTCGATAGAGTCGCGCAGTGGCCATAGAGAGCACGCGGGACGCGCAGGAGACCGAGCGGACCTTCCACGGCGGACGCCTGATCGCGCGCCGCCTGAAGGCACATGGAGTGAGCAAGCTGTTCACGCTCTCGGGCGGGCACCTGTTCTCGATCTACGACGGCTGCCGCGAGGAGGGGATCGAGATCGTCGACGTCAGGCACGAGTCGACGGCGGCGTTCGCGGCGGAGGGCTGGGCGAAGGTGACGAGGGAGCCGGGCGTGTGCGCGCTGACGGCGGGGCCGGGCGTGACGAACGGGATCAGCGCGATCGCGAGCGCGCAGCAGAACCACTCGCCGATCCTCGTGCTCGGCGGCCGCGCGCCGGCGGGGCGCTGGGGCCAAGGCTCGCTGCAGGAGATCGACCACGTGCCGTTCGTCAGGCCGCTGACGAAGCTCGCGGCGACGCCGGACTCCACGGCGGAGATACCGGGCCTGGTCGAGGAGGCGCTGGCCACGGCGATGACGCCGCACGGTGGCCCGACGTTCGTGGACTTCCCGATGGACTACGTGTTCATGGAGGCGGCCGAGCCGGAGGGCGTGCCGGAGGGTCTGTCCGGCGCCTCGGAGGGGCTGTCCGGCATCGCCTTGGACAGGAGCGGGGTGGCCGCGGACGCGAAGGAGATCGAGCGCGCGGGGGAGCTGTTGAGGGGCGCCGAGCGGCCGGTGATCATGGCGGGCACGGATCTCTACTGGGGTCACGGCGAGGAAGCCTTGCTCGAATTGGCCGAGACGTTGCGGATCCCCGTGTTTCTGAACGGTCTCGCAAGGGGTTGTGTGCCCGCAGATCACGAGCTGTTCTTCTCTCGCGCGCGGGGACAGGCGCTGAAGGGCGCTGATGTGGCGCTCGTGATCGGCGTGCCGATGGACTTCAGGTTGGGCTTTGGGGGAGCGTTCGGGGATGAGACGGAGATCGTCGCGATCGACACCGCCGAGCCGGAGCGCCAGCATCCGCGGAGGGTGGCGGCGGAGTGCTACGGCGCGCTCGGGGCGACGCTGGGCGACATCCGCGTGGCGGCGGGGGGGAAGGCATTGAACAGCGAGGCTTGGGTCGCGCACCTGCGCGCGGTGGAGACGGAGCGCCGCGAAGCAGAGCGGGGGGAGCTCGAGGACGACAGGGCCCCGCTGCACCCGATGCGGCTGTACAAGGAGGTCGGGAAGCTGCTCGACAGAGACGCGATCGTGATCGGCGACGGCGGCGACTTCGTGTCGTATGCCGGGAAGATGATCGAAAGCTTCGAGCCCGGCTGCTGGCTCGACCCGGGGCCGTTCGGGTGCTTGGGAACCGGCGCGGGGTATGCGCTGGCGGCGAAGCTCGCGAAGCCCGACAGGCAGGTCGTGCTGATGCTCGGCGACGGCGCGTTCGGGTTCTCAGGCATGGAGTACGACACGCTGGTGAGGCACGGCGTGAACGTGGTGGGCGTGATGGGCAACAACGGGATCTGGGCGCTGGAGAAGCACCCGATGGAGTTTTTGTACGGCTACTCGGTCGCGGCTGAGCTCAGACCCGGGACGAGATACGACCAGGTCGTCGAGGCGCTCGGCGGGTATGGCGAGCTCGTGGAGCGCCCGGGGGACGTGGGACCCGCCCTGGAGCGCGCGTTCAGCGCGGGGAGGCCGGCGCTCGTGAACGTGTTGACCGACCCGGCGGTCGTGTATCCGCGCAAATCGAACCTGGCCTGAGGATCTACGTCTCAAAACGTTCAGAACGCGCGCGGGCGTACGCGTATACGCGCGGGCGCGCGTTCTGAGGACTTTTGGACTTCGCACTTCCCCTTGAAGACCTCGCCGGCCCCAGCCTCGCCGGCCCCAGCCTCGCCGGCCCCAGCCTCGCCGGCCCCAGCCTCGCCGGCCCCAGCCTCGCCGGCCCCAGCCTCGCCGGCCTAGCCTCCTCGCCGGCCCCAGTCCCCTCGCCGGCCTGAGCCTCAGCCGACCCCCGCCAGCCGCAGCGCCCCCCCGAAGAGGATGTCGTGCTCGGAGACCTCGACGCAGTCGAGCTCGAACGCACGGAGAGCCTCGGCCAGGAGGATCATCCCCGCGACGATCGTGGGCGCGCGATCGGGGTGCAGGCCGACGACCGAGCGACGCCGCGCTTCGTCCATGTCGGCCAGGCGCGCGAGCAGCAGTTCGACGGTCGCGAGCTCGAGCGGGTAGCCCTCGACGCGCAAGGGATCGTAGGGGTCGAGCTCCTGGGCGATCGAAGCGGCCGAGGTGGCGGTGCCGGCGACGGCGATCCCGTGGGTGATTGGCGCACCCACCACCCCGCGCTGCTCGGGGGGCAGCCCCTCGAGGAAGACCCGGCGCACATCGCGGGCGAGATCCTGGAGCTGGGAGGGCGCGGGCGGATCGGAGGAGATGTGCCGCTCGCTCATGCGCACGACGCCGGCGGGCAGCGAGACGTGGAACCCGGCGCGCGAGTCGTGCCCGACGATGAACTCGGTCGAGCCCCCGCCGATGTCGACGACGACGGTCGGCTCGGAGGAGGTGCAGGAAGCGGAGCCGGCGGCCGAGCGGTCGTGCATCGCGCCGAGGAACGTGAGCTGCGCCTCTTCCTCCCCGGCGAGCACGCGGGCGTCGAGGGAGAACTCACGCCGGATCCGCTCGGCGAACTCGGGACCGTTGGCCGCGTCGCGGACGGCCGAGGTGAGCACGGCGAGGTTGGCGACGCACCCGTGGGCGTCGATTTCGCGACGGTAGTCGGAGAGCGTCGCGAGCACACGGTCGACCGCAGCGGCGGAGAGCGACCCGGACGCGTCGACACGTTCGCCGAGCCGCGTGACGGTCGAGCGCCGCACGAGCTCGGCGACCCGACCCGCGGTCGAGACGTCGGCGATCAGCAGCCGCGTCGAGTTGGTGCCGATGTCGAGCACGGCCACACGAGTCATGGGCGCAGATGCTAGATGGATACGCGGGGGAGGGCGAGCCGCGGGTGAGGGCGAGCCGGGCGGCCCGCAGCGAGGGTTGCGGCCGAGGGCCCGGTTCTTTGCTAGAACTAAGGACAGCGACGCGGGGTGGAGCAGTCTGGTAGCTCGTCGGGCTCATAACCCGAAGGTCGCGGGTTCGAATCCCGCCCCCGCTATGTCGTTAATCTGCGACCGTCCCTCGGGGCGGTCGCTTTCGTTGGGGCACAGGACGGGCAGAAGCTCGGGCGTGATCGTGGCCGCGAGGTGCAGTCGTTGCTCGTGCTTGTCGTAGGTGATCGTCAAGTCGAAGGCGCGGAAAATCTCGACAAGCTCCTCGTCGCTGGCGGCGTTGAGCGCCGGGCGCAGGTCGGGCACAGCGTCGAGCATCGCCACAATCTCGTCGGGGTGGTGCCCGGCGGGCCGCTTGGCCCTGAGTGCGTCGAGCGCGTCGGCGACCGCAGACTTGCGCGTGCTCAACTCAACAATGCGCTCGCTCGCCGCGACGACGACGGGATGCGTCGGGTCGTCGTGCTCCTCTAGGCGGAGCGTCTGAGCCCGGAGCGAGCGCTTGATCTTCTCCAGCTCGGCCTCTAGGCGCTTGGCTTCCGCGTCGTGCTCCTCCCACGAGGAGGCGGTCGAGGCCGCGAGTTCGTCGCGGAGAAGGCGCAGGCGGTCGGCGCCGAACACACGGCGGCTAAGGAAGTCGAGAATCGGCTCAAGCAGCCGTTCCTCCTTGACGCCGTGAACCTTGGGGTGGTCGGCCAAGACAGCCGCCGCCGAGCCGCGCCGGTAGACGTACTGGCAGCGATACCAGTTGGTGCCGCGCTGATGCGAGCCCTCCATGCGGTGCCCGCACATTCCGCAACGAACACGTCCGCGCAGCGGGTAGAGGCGTTGGGCTTTCGGCCGTTGGGCTTTGTGGGCGGCGCGCGGCATTCCTGCCTTTGAGGCGCGCGCGTTCGTCTGCGCCCGCTCCTCGACCTGATCGAACAGCTCGCGGCTGACGATCGGCTCGTGCGTTGGCTCGGCGCTCCAAACCCATTGATCGCGCGGGCGAATCTGCGGGTGGCCCTTGCGCTTGTCGTTTCGTCCCCACACGTTGAAACCCGTGTACTTGGGATTGCGCAAGATCGCGTTGATGACGGACTTGCTCCAGGTGTGCGGCAGACCGTTCTCGTCCTTGCGGTTCGGGATTGGCGGCGGGAAGCGCTCGACGTTGCGGTTCAGCTTCTCGCAGATTTCCCCGAGGCCGATCAGGCGGACGCAGTAGTCCTCGAAGATCATCAGGACGATGGGCGCTCGAACCGGGTCGAGGATGAGCCGGTGCTTGTGCTTGCCTTCGCGCGCCTTGCTCGGATTCGGGTGATCGTGCTGCTCTAGCAGGTAGCCGTAGGGAGCACGCCCGCCCGTGTGCCACCCCTGCCGGACGCTCTCCTCCATGCCTCGTCGGCTCTTTTCCATGAGGTCGCGCACGTACCACTCGGCGATCCCCTGCTTGACGCGCCGAGTCAGGATCGAAGTCGCGTTCGTGTTCAGCGGCTCGTCTGCGGCGAACAGCGTTACGCCGGCCCGTTCAAGCTCGCGCTCGACGTGCGTCGAGTCGGCCGTCATTCGGGACACGCGGTCGATGCTCTCCACGATCACGGCGTCGAATCTTCCGGTCGTCGCGTCGCGGATCAGGTCGTTGATTCCGCCGTCGCGCGGCACAGCGATGTTGAAGCGCGACGCATTGGCGCCGCCCCCGCGAACGTCGAGAAACTTCCGGCCGCTCTCTACGTCCCAATAGTGGGCGACGATTGTGTCGCCGAGCGGCTTGACGACCGTCTCGCAGCTGACCAACTGCCGAGGGATCGAGAGTGAGGGGTCTTGCGCGTCCTCGTCGGACGTGCGCCCGAGGAACGCGAACCTCATCGGTTTGCCGTCAGGCCGAGGAGACGCGCTCGCATGAGGCCGAAGCCTCGGGCTCCTCCGCGCTTTCCGCTGCGGCGCGTCTGAGGAGATTTACGATCACCGAAAGTTGCCGGTCGCGCAACGGGTTCGCCTCGGCCTCCTCCATCGGGATAAGCGTCACGTTGAGGGGAAGCGAGTCGGACTCGACAGGATCGGCCCGCCGTTCTCCGCTGTTCTGTGTAGCTGGCTTGGTCAGATGCGTCGGAGTCGGCGGACGATCCTGCGCACGACAGGAAGGTCGTTATCTGCCGCCTAGCGGGACACGCCGTTTCAGCCCGGCATAGCTCAGCGCGCTGGCTTCTCATCGCCCGCCGCCGAGTGCTTCCATGCGACGAAAGAGCCCGTCCAAGCCCACGTCGAGAGCCACAGCCAAGCGGCAGAGAGTGTCGAAGCCCTCGTTGACGCGCCCGCCCTCAAGCAGCAGAACGTGTCGGATGGAGAGGCCCGCGAGTACGGCAAGCTCCTCGACTCCAAGACCGCGCTCGCGGCGCAACTCTTTCGCAGCCCGGCCGAAGAAACCAAGCTGCTCGCGCAGGTCGTCGGGCCGGTCGGAAGTGCTGGATTCGGAGTCTGATCGCATCGGTGCTCGCCATCCATCTAGATCAGATCGGACGGGAGATTTCAACTCGGAATCGGCGGCGTTGTCGCTCGTTACGCAGCCTGATCGCGCGGACCGTCAGGCGCGGGAGGCTGGCGGGCGTCGCACGATTCGCAGAGGAGTCCGGGCGCTTGCCGCGTGCGGGCCTCAGTGGCTCTATTGCCGTCCTTGTCGTAGCCGCCCCATCGACACCAACGCAGACCCGCCGCCTCGGCCTCGGCCTCTAGTGCTTCGATCGAGGCGAAGAAGTCGGGATAGAGCTTTTGGAGCGTCGCTCGCTCCTCGCCGGCAGCCGCGAACGCGCCGCAGTTGCACTCGCCCGAGCGGTGCATCAGGGCGGCGGCGTCGGATTCCGGCAGCGAGTGAGCGCGTCGGTAGCGGAGCATGTCGAGCGTCGTCCAGTTGATGAGCGGGCTCACGAATACGGCGGCGCTCCCTCGCAGGCGGTCGATCGGTTCTCGCTGAGCGCGTCGGCGACTCTCGGCGCGACGGATGCCCGATAGGAAAACCACGCGCGAGCGCTGCGAGTGTCCGACCTTGCTTTCCCGCAGGAGCGTCCGAATCTGGCGCTCCTTGAGGGCGACATAGGTGCGCCCGTGCATCGCCGGCCCAGGGAAGCCGAGCCCCGGTTGCACTGACCCATCGCGTCGGATCGTGCCGCCGAGAACGAGTCTGCGGTAGGCGTCGCCCGCGTCGAGGACTCGCAGCGGCTTATCCAGCCAGCGAGCGAAGGAATGGACGAACTCGATCACGCCGGGAACGGCCGTGCCGGTGTCGAGGAAAGCGAGCCCGTCGTAGTGCTCGCGGCAGCGGTGGGCGAGCACGGTGGAGTCGTTGCCTCCGCTGAACAGGCACCACACTGCGACGGGTTTGTGTTCGGCGCGGGCTCGGGCGATCAGCTCGTCCGGCTCGCGTTCGACAAGTTCTTGAGGATGGGGAGTCTCTTGATCGGTCAGTGCTCATGGAGCCGGCGGGCGCCTCGGGCACAACAGAAAGGTCACAGAGCACCCTCAAGCGGGACAGCTAGATCAAGGCTCCGAGCGCTTCGAGACCAAGGTCGTGAATGACCTCGACGGGCGGCCATTGCGCCGTGCGGATCGAGCCCGGCCACAGACGCAACACGGCCTTGCCCTCGGTGTGAGCATCGAAGCTCAAGGGCTCGGCGGACGGGTGGCACCGGCCCGAGCACAGGATCACCAGATGTCCCACGGTCAGCACCGAGAAATACCCCGGATGCTTCGAGGAGAGCGTGCTCAGGCTCGCCCCCATCGTCGCCTCATGTACGACCAAGCCGTCAACGGGGGTCGAGCCAAGCCAAAGGCGAACGTCGCTCGGAGGCCGGCCGTCATGACGGAGTTGGGAGTAGCGCTCGCGCGGGATGAATCGGAACTTGCCCGGCCGGACAAGCTGCATCAGGAGAACGGTCTTGTAGCACCACGTCGCCATCGCAGGCTGATCGTCTGAGAGCACGTCGGCCGGCTCGCCACGAACGAGCTTTTCGAGCGTCGGCTTCACTCGGCTCTCAAGCTCGGCGAGCCAGCCGTTATTGCACTGGCCGCAGACTTCGGTCGTGACGAGATCGGGGCCGGCCATCGACCACTCGCGCGCCTCGGCCTCCCGTCCAGCGGGCGGCGTGTAGCGATGGGTCAGGCCGATCCGGTGCTTCCCAGGTGCGACAGGGTGCGAGTCCTTAAGCGGCTCTCCAAGCCATTGCGGGATTACGTGCTCTCGGCTCTTGTGCTCCCGGTCGCAGAAAACGCAGCGCGTCACTGGGGGGCTTTAAGCTTGGGTCGTGGACTCGCGTCGAGTCCGTTCGTCTAGCTCGCGATCTTCCCAAGACGAGCCGCGCCGCCTCGGACCAAACAGGCTCTCGAACTCTTCGCACCACTTTCTGTGTGCGGACCGCTCCTGTGCGCTCCTGGCCTCCTGTCCGAAACTTCGATCGCTAGGGCGCCGACCAAAGGTGTCCATCGCCTCGGTTCGGCCACCCGTGTAACCGACGATCATTTCGGCGCCGGGTTGCAGCGACCTCGGGTCGGGCATGAACAGATGCTCACTCCCGACAGCACCCCAGTTGAACTTGACGGAGCGCTCGGGGTACAGCCACTCCTCGCGGGCGGCAGCGATATAGCGATGGGCGCGCCGCTTGATGACGCAGTTGATCCGCAGCACGTCCTGCTCCGAGAGCGACCGGCGCGTCTGGATCTCGAGAAAGTTGAACATCGCGCCTCGAAACAAGTCCGGGTTCGCACGCGGCTCTACCGGCGGGCGGCGAGGGTTGCAGGCCCACGAGCGGTTGGTGAGGATCAGCAGGCGCTCGCTCGAAAGGGGAAACAGCGTGTGGGTGGCGTGAAGCCGAATGTCCGGGTCGTTGACGCCTTTACACGACGGGTGCCCAGGCGCGCAAGCGCGGTTGTAGACGGTGACGGGGTGATCGGAAACAATGAGCTTGGTCGGCGACCCTGAGAGGTCGGCGATCTGCCACACGCACTCCGCCCAGATGGCGCCATACGCCGTCTGGAGCGTCGCTAGGTGGGCAAGCACGTCGCCGCGCTCACGGCTGCGGGTTTGGGAGACGAGCCAGTCCAGTCCCTTCGGCGTCCGCAGCTTTTGGGTGCTCATGTATCTCATGAGATTTTGGAGCGCGTCTCCGCTCGCGCTGTCGTGGTCGAACTCGGCGAAATACTCGACTGCCGTCTTTCCGAGTGTGTCTACGCTGCCGAAGAACACGCGCTCTAGCTCGCGCGACTCAATCCCACCGAAGCGGGTCGTATAGAGGTCATCGATCGCAAAGCACTTGCGCGTCCCGGTCCGACGAAGCGCCTTGCGTCGATGCTTAACCCCCAGGCTGTCACGGAACGATTCCGGCTTGAGGTCCAGCACATAAAGCTCGCGATGCGAGGGCTCAGCTGGAAGAAACTGCCGCTGATACCACTGCGGAACGTAGTGATTGTTCGTGTATTCGGCCGACACGGCTCACCGGCCCGCGTCTGGCCGAAGCACAGACAGGAAGCAGGCGGCGTGGAGCAGTAGCGCGGCGCCGACTCCGCCAACGGCGGGGATGAGCCCGTGGGCGATGAGATTGCGGTAGTTGAGGGCGAGCGGGTCGCACAACAGCGCTTCGAGATAGTCCAGCCACTCGGCGTCCGGCTCGATCGCGCGCAGCTTCGACATGATCGTATTCAGCGAGATCACGCCGCCGTAGCTGCCCTCACTCACCGGCTTTACGATCGTGATGCCATGCGCTCGCGCGAGGTCGCGCAGGACGCTCTCTAGTCGAGGAACGAGTACGTGAGCGGAGGCGTCGTAGTCCCGATCCCAGAACAGCTCTAGGGCGCGTGCAAACCGCTCGCCGCGCTCCGGTCCGATTAGCTCAGTTGCGAAGTGCGCCGCGAGGTCGTCGTGCGATGGCCTTCCGTGATGCTCGACAGCGTTGTCAAGAAGCGGCCCGAGGAATACCCCGGCGATGAAATCCGTGTGCATACGTCGCAGTCGCCCACGTTCAACCTGTCGCTTGCTCTCCTCCTCGTTGGCAACGAAATGAGGCGCGGCAGACTCCGGTCCCAGGACGGTTTGTCCGAACAGACCCAAGACGGGAAACTCCTCAGCCAGCCGGGCAACCTCGGCATCCATGTCCGCGTTTGACCCGCCCGGCGGCTCGACGCCCGCACCGATGCGATTCAGGGCATCGAGCAAATCCTTTGCGCCCGAGCCAACGAGACGATCCACCTCCTCGCGGATGGCCTCGGCCGGAATCTGCTCGCTGACCTCAACCGACTGGAAGCCAAGCTCAGACTGTGGCATGTCCTGAAGCTCCTTCAATATCGCCGCTGCCTCAGCCGAGAGCCCACTCGCACGGGCAAACTCCGCAGCCCTTTGCAACAGGGCGACCTTTGCGAGCCCATCCGCGTTGCGCGCCTCGATCAGCCGAGCGTCGAGTTGGCGACGGCGCAGTTTCGACCTGGCTTGCGAATCCACGGCTGCATCCGCCGCAAGCCCGAGCGCGGCAGCCTCGTGTCGGGTTCCCGTGAAGTGCTCGATGACGCGATCTAGAAGCTCCGACACCCCGGCCGGCCGGCGGTCCGATTTGAGAGCGATCAACGCACGGAGAGCGATGAACGGTGGCCCCGGGTGCTCTTGCCCGAGCAACTCGTCTACAAGATCGACGCACCGCTTCGTTGACGCGCTCAGACCCTCGCGGTCGTTTAGCTCAAGCTGAATCTCGATCGCGCGGGCAATGCACACGGCCTTATCGAGCGCTGTCCAGGCAGGCTCAGATGCCAACGCGACTAGGCAAACTGCCGCTCGACGCCCCTCGACGTGCGCAGACCGTCCTTCGGCCACGTAGAGCAGATCGGCGAGGCGCGCGCAGGCGATCGGGTCATCGAGTTTGCCGAGGACGAATCGCCAGACATTGCGGACCTCTTCCAGAACGTCGGGAACCCGAGGCGGATAGGACCCGTCAGGCGACTCCCACATCGTTGCGTAGGGGCCACCCGCAGTAGCGCGGCGACCAGACTGCCCCGGCGCTACAAGGTCGTAGACGAACGCCATCGACAGCATCCGCAGCCCCTCGCTGTCCCGTTCATTTGCGGCGGCTTCAAGGCTTCGCGCAAGCTCCAACCATCCAGGTCGGTCGGCCAGCGCTCCGGTCAACACCTCGATCTCGCTGTCGGTAAGTCGCTCGGGGAGGGCCATTGGAATCGAGCGTACCTCGCGCCGAGTGTCGCCTTGCGGCGGCGTCATCGAGCAAGAGCCGAGCACCCGCTTCTCAGCACACAAGCTCCCATCGCAGCTTCTTGCCGATCGGGTGCGTGTCAGCGGCCGGACGGCCCGGCCTGTTCCAGCGTCCGCCGCCGGCCTCGCCGACGAGGGTGAAGCCGCTCGCGCGGAGCGAGGCGCCGCCCTCCTCGGGCAGCGTGTAGGTGATGATCTTGCTGTACCCGAGGGCCTTGCAAGCTCGCCACGCTGCGCGGTAGAGCATCGAGCAGGCGTTTGGAGCGCCGTCTGTGCAACAGCGCCTCACTTCGGCGGTGTAGCCGTCATCGAGCGCGCGGGCAATGGGGCGCCCTACGACGGCGACGCCGCGAAGCCGCTCGCCGTCTGTGACTCCGACGACGCTGATGCAGCCGGGCACGGATTTATTGTGGCGGTGGTACTGAGCGATGAAGGCGTTGGCGACTTTCAACGTCGTCGGGACGAGCGACAAGCGAACCGCACTCTGCGGGACGCGGCGGGATGTTCGGCTCGGCGGTGCTCTTGCTCATCGGGCAGGCACTCGGCTTCGATGGGCTAGCGCTCGCCCGCCTCGCCGTGCTCGGTGCCGCGCTCGGGGCGCTCGTCCCTTACGACCTCGCCGAGCATCGCATCCCGAATCGGATCGTGCTCCCGGCGGCTGCGCTGTGCGGCGCGCTCTCGATCGCCGACGGCTTGCGCGCCGGCCACCTGATCGTCGGCGCCGCCCTGCTCATGCTTCTGCTCGCCGTCAGCCTCGCCCGTCCAGCTTTGCTCGGCATGGGGGACGTGAAGCTCGCCCTGTTGATGCTCTGCGCGCTGCACGCCGCGACGCCGCGAGCACTCGGGCTCGCCATCGAGCTTTACGCGCTGATCGCCCTTGTAATCGTCCTTCGACGCGGACGAGCCGCGTTTACCGTCTCGCTTCCGCTGGCTCCGTTCATGGCCGCTGGCTCCCTCCTCGCGCTGTTGATATGAGGCGACTATTCGACAAGCAGAATCGCCTCGGCGCAGCCGCTCTAGCGCTCGTCGCCGTCGCAGTCGCCGTGGCGCTCGGCGTCAACCGTCCGGCATGGCCTCGCGTGTCGGGGTCGCTCACAAGCCAACTCACGATCGCCGAGGTCGAAAGGTTCGTCCTCTGCGGCGCGTGGGCGCTCTCGATCGTTCTAGCGCTCGTCATCCTGCGAGCCGCCCTGCGCAAGCTAATCGCAGCGTCACAGACTCGGGCAACGGGGAAGCTCGCCGGCAGCGTTCTCCCGGCTCCAAGGCCCTCGACTCAGCGACGGCACGAGCCGAGCCGAAGCCGGTCGAGCTACGTCCTGACCATTCCTCCCAGGCCACCCGCCGAGATCACCGCCGACTCGACGCCGACAGCCGCAGGTCCGGTCGAGAGCCCTCAACCTGCCGACCTGGATTTGCCAGCCGACGCAAGGCCAATCTCAATCTCGGTGCTCGGCCCGCTGGAGATCGACGGGCTCTCGCGGCGGATCAAGCGCGCCGCCACCTACCAGCTGCTCGGCTATCTGGCCCTGCACCCGAAGGGAGCAGGTCGAGACGAGCTGGTCGAGGCAATCTGGCCCGCTCAAGATCCCGCTCGAACGCGCCCGCGTTTCTGGCAGAGCGTCAGCGAGGCACGTAAGGCGCTCGGCGACGCATGGCTTCACGAGGGCGAGCGCTACCAACTCGATCGCGCCAAGGTTCGCATCGACGTGGAGGAGCTTGACGAGCTTCTGAGCGCCGCTAGCGGGGAGGAGGCCGGCAGCGCTCAGGTACTCGAACGGGCGCTCGCACTCTGGCGGGGCGAACCGCTGGAAGGCTCGGACTACCTTTGGGCCGAAGGCGAGATTCGCAGCCTTCGAGCCACGCTGCTCGACCTGCTTGAGCGCGTCGGCCGGCTTCGACTCGCAAGCCATGATGCGAGGGGCGCGCTGCAAATCGCCGAGCAGGCAATCGGGCTCGACGGGCTGCACGAGCCAAGCTGGCGCCTAGCGCTGCAAGCCGAACACGCGCTCGGGCTCAGAGAGTCGATCACCCGGCGCTATGACGAGCTTGCACGCGAGCTTGACGAGCAGCTTGGCCTAGAGCCGACCCGTGAGACGCGCGTGATCTACCGGCAACTGCTCGCGCAGACCTAGCGCGAGCGCCAGAGTCGCACCCCGTCGACGGGTGTGCCCCGCGCGAGTTGCATCCCTTCTCGGGGTCTGCTACCTCATCCGCGCTAATCGACAAATCAAGTGGCCGGGACGAGCGCGGTAACGCTCGCCCCGACCTGTGACGCCGAAGGAGCAAGCCCTTCGTGCCACGACCGAAACCGTAGCTGGCCTGCGGTGTTGAGTCGCGCTCGATCGCGCCCTTTCTTCGTCGTTGAAAGGAGCCCCAATGAGCGCGACACAAGGCGACGGCGAGATGCCGGCAAAGGTCACAGACCCCGGTGAGCGCATGGACAACACCGAGCGCGAGGTGCTGTTCCTGCTCTACCGCGACCCCTTCCCGTGGACGGTCGAGGAGCTTGGCCGGGAACTAGGCGACCTGGGCAACGCGAGTGATGCAGTCACGTCACTGGCCGCAGCGGGACTACTGCATCGCTTCCCCGCCGTCGCTCGCCGGGACGGCGCCGGTCCCGAGTTCGTGATCCCGACGCGGGCAGCACGTCGCTCGGACGAGTTGCACGAACACTCGCTCTGATGCGGGCGCGTGGAGCAGTCCCAAAAATCGTTCACTCGGCCGACGACCTGGCGATCCACGTCAGGGCGCGACGCCGAACGTTGAAGCTGTCGCGTCAGGGCATTGCCGACGTGACGGGGATCGAGCCTCGGACCGTCTCGCAAATCGAGCGCGGCATGGCGGCGACGCTCGACCTCGGCGCGATCCTTCTCGTCGTCAACGCCCTCGCAATGGATGTTGAACTTCGCGGGCGCGACGAGGAGTTCGTGCCGGTCCCGCCGTCGCTCGTGAGCGAACTCGGCCTGAGCCCCGCCGCGCTCGCGGCGCTTGACGCAGCCGGGATTCAGGAGGTCGCTCAGCTTCCCTCTGCAAGCGACTTGCTCGGGCGCGGGGTGAGCGGGGAGGAGGTCTATGAGGTCGTTTGCGCGCTGGCTCGACACAGGCACACCCTCGGGCGCTCGGTGCCCGGCGAGCGCGAGCGAGAAATGCTCTGGCTCCGTGCCGTCGAGGGCCTGACGTTGAAGCAGATCGGTGAACGGTTCGCCGTGATCGCAGAGCGGGTGCGGCAGCTTCTCGCGGTCTACTTCGGCCTGCATAGCCCACCGCCGGCCACCAAAGGCCGCTCCTCAAGGGGTCGCCGTGACTAAGCCCGAGCCCCGCAAAAAGCTAGGCGGGCCTCCAAGAAGGCTTAAGCCTCGCAGTCCCGAGCTTGCGGCACTCGCGCAGGCGATCGAAAGCCTGACCGGAGAGGACCCTCGGCTGCGTGCTCTCGCAAGACGGTCCGGCATCAGCGAGAAGCAGATCAGCGAGTTCGTCCGAGGGAAAGGCAACCCGACCTACACGACGCTTCTCAAGCTCGCCGAGGACGGGCTTGGAGTGCCGCTCCACGTCCTCGTTCAACGTGCGCACGAGCTTCGGGAGCAAGCCAAGCGCCCGAGCGGAGGGGAGCGCGATGCCCTCTAAGAAGTCGCGTGCCAACCAAGCGCTCGGCAAGGCGATCAGGTCGGCTCGGGTGCGGCGCGGTGAAACGCAGGAAGGGTTCTCGCGTCGTGAGGACGTGCCGATTGATCGCTCCTACTTCGGAGCGGTCGAGCGCGGCGAGTTCAACGTCACGCTCGACACGATCGTCACCGTCGCTCACGGGCTGAACATGACGGTCGCCGAGCTGTTGAAGCAGGCCGGGCTCTAGCGGGGATCGACGTGCGAGACGTGAACCTCTTTGCGACGTGGAAAGCGCGCATCGTCTACCTGCTCGTGGTTCTCGGCATTGGCGCGTGGCTCTGGCTCCTCGAAGGCTTTCCCTTGGCGCTCTGCCTCGTCGTCTCCCTCGCCGTAGGCGTCGTTCAGATTTGGTGGGAGCTTCGGAAGCACGATCGCTTGGGCTAGCGACAGCAGGGCCGAGCGAGGTCGGCATCTAGCCTCGACTACGCTCCGCCGATGCACTGGCAATGGCTCCTCGGCGCGGGTTGCGCGTTCTTGCTGGCGCTCGTCACGACGCCGGCCGGCGTCTCGGGCGCCGTGCTCCTGCTGCCGGTCCAAGTGAGCGTGCTCGGCGTTCCGAGCCCGGCAGTCACGCCAACGAATCTGCTCTACAACATCTTCTCCACGCCGGGCGCGCTGATGCGCTTCGCTCGTGAGAAACGGCTGCGCGCCCCGCTGACTGGAATGCTCGCTGCCGGCACCTTGCCGGGCGTCATCGTCGGCGCGATCGTGCGCGTGGAGTGGCTGTCGAACTCGCGGGACTTCACGTTCGTCGCGGCCGGGGTGTTGCTGCCGCTCGGCCTATGGCTCTTGCTAGGTAGTCAGCGGATGGCGAGGCCGCAACCCGTCGAAACGCGCCGACTGCGCGGCGGGGTGTGGACGCTCGCGCTTGTCGTCGGAGTCGTCGGCGGTATCTATGGAATCGGCGGCGGATCGCTGCTTGCGCCCGTCCTGATCGCGCTCGGGTTCAGCGTCTACGAGGTCGCTCCGGCCACGCTCGCCGCGACGTTCCTGACCTCGATCGTAGGCATCGCCACCTACCAAGTGCTCCAACTCAGCCACGGCGGAGCGATCGCGCCCGAATGGGTGCTCGGGGCGTTCCTCGGGGTCGGCGGCTTCGCGGGGAGCTACTGCGGCGCGAGGCTGCAGAGCCTTCTACCCGAGCGCGGCCTTCGGCGCCTGCTCGGCTGTGTCGCCTGCCTCGTCGCCGCCCGCTACTTCGAGATGGCGGCGACCGAACGGCAAGCGCCGAAGGCCGCGCTGCACCCGCGACTCAGTAGGGGTCTGAGCGTCGAAAGCGGTTGAGCGCCACGAGCGCCCAGATGGCCTCGACCACGCCGAAGGGCCATGTTCCAGCCAGGAACCCGTAGGTGCTCGACAGGGCGCAGCCGCACGCGAAGGCGAATATGTAGCGGCGGTGCCGGCGCTCCAAGGCGTACATGCACATCATGAAAGTCACGGCCGCTGCGCCGAAGGCCGTCAGCATCGCCGCTCAGTCTGACGCTTGGAGGTTCAGAGCGAAGGCGATCGCATCCAGGGCCGGCTCCTCTGCGGGCTGCGAGACGGCCACGGTCAGCCGCCGCCGATCGCGCTCCCAGGTCAACGCGAAGAACGGGCAGCACTCCTGCTCGACCGCGATCGCCTGCGCAACTAGCTCGGCGTCCACATCATCGCCGAGGTCTGCGACGAGGCGGCGGGGTGTCCGCTCGATCAGGCGTGCGTTCCGGCCAGCTTGCCGGTAGCGCTCAAGCTGCGAGCGCAGCCCCGACTCATCAAGCGCGCAACTCGGAGCCATCGGCAGGTCCATAGCGTTCAGCTTACAAATCAATGACCGTTAGGATGAGGTTATGGCCGATGATCGCTGCGACCTTCTCTGTCTCGATCTTCCCCGCGCGGAGAAGCTGCGCCAAGCCCGTCCAAGCCAACAGGTCGCCGAGGCCGCTGCGGCCGGCGCAAAGGCGTTGGCCGACCCGACGCGACTGACGCTCGCGGTCGCGCTGCGCGACGGCGGCGAGCTATGCGTGTGTGACCTGAGTTGGATCGCCGAGCGCGCGGAGAACCTTGTCTCCCATCACGTTCGAGCGCTTCGCACGGCCGGGCTCGTGCGCTCCCGCCGCGACGGCAAGATGGTCATGTACGACCTGACCGACCGGGGCCGGGCCTTGGTCGATGTAGTGCTCGCCGGTCAGGTGACCGCGTGAGCGCAAAGCCGGGCGAGTTGCCGATCCTGCACGTCGATCGACCGAAGGCGACGAGCCGCCCGCGCGCGCAACTCGTCCGCCGTGCGAGGCTCCTCGCATGGATCGGTCTCGGCTGGCACGGCATCGAGGCGAGCGTCGCCATCGCGGCCGGGATCCTCGCCGGCTCAGTCGCCCTCGTCGGCTTCGGCGCCGATTCCGTGATCGAGTTGGCGGCCGGGCTTGTCGTGCTGTGGCGCTTGGCGAGCGCTCGCGCGATCACCGAGCGCAGGGCTCAGCAGATGATCGCCGTTTCCTTCTACCTGCTGAGCGCTTACGTCGCCGTTGAGGCGATTCTCTCGCTCGCTGCCGGCGATCGTCCGGCTGTGAGTTGGGTGGGGATCGGACTTGCTGTGCTCACTCTGGCGACGATGCCCGCGCTCGCAAGGGCAAAGGCGAAAGTTGCCGAGGAGCTTGGGTCATCAGCGACCAAGAGCGAGAGCCGACAGACGATGCTCTGCGCTTACCTCTCCGCCGGGCTGCTCGTCGGGCTCAGCTTGAATGCGCTACTCGGTTGGTGGTGGGCGGACCCGATGACGGCACTCGGGATCGCGGTCGTAGCGATCAGGGAGGGACGCAACGCTTGGCGCGGTGAGGCGTGCTGCACCGCACCGATCGTCGGCGCCGATGGTAGGGGCTGCGCGGATGGGTGCTGCTAGCTCAGCGCTCTAAAGAGGCCGGCTCGCGCGCACGGCGAGGAGCGAACAGATCAGGAGTCCCGCGCCGACAAAAGGCGCGGCGCAGGTGAGCGCGTCGAGTCCAGTCGCAGCCATTACCCCGGTCCCCGTGGCGTTGTAGACAGCCCGTGTTCCACCCAGGCAGGACACCGACACGAGAAATACGACGGCGAACAACGCGGCGCTCACGAGCGAGAGGATCACGCTCTTGGCGTCGAGCGCTTCGGGCCTTGGCTCGGAGCCCGTCTCAAGTTGCAGGAGGCGCACGTCGAGCAGTTCCGGGCTTGAGAGCGCGGCGGTGCCAGCCTCCTCGCTCCAAAGGGGACCGCGCACGACCTTCAGTAGTGCTCCGGCCAGCGGGCGCGGCCCGCAGAGCGCGACAGCCCGACGATCGGCAGCAAGCTCGCGACCAGCGACATAGCGAGCCCTCAGCGAGTCCAGCGCAGGCAAGAAGAACAGCGCCTCGGAGAGCACCCTCACGATCGCGGCCTTCAACGGGTCGATGTTGCGGACGTGGTAGCGCTCGTGCTCAAGCAGGTCGCGTCTCATTTCCCGGGTGAATTTGTTCGGGGTAGCTCCGCTTGGGGGGGGATGTTATGCGGCGATCACCTGCTCGGTGTTCGTCGTGGCTGGTGGAGCTGTTGTGGTGTCGCGGAGTTGTCGGCGTAGCCGTTCGATCGCGGCGACGGTTTGGGGGTTCATCTTCACGCCGCGCCAGCCGCGGGAGGAGAGCTCCAGCACGGCCCAGATCAGTGAGAGGGCGGAGGTCTCGCCGGGGAACCGGCCGATCACCTTCGTGCGCCGTCGGACCTCCACGAACGTCCTCTCGAGGAGATTCGTCGTGCGGATCCGCTTGCGGTGCCCGGAGGGGAACTGCAGGTGCGTGACGAGCGCTGGCAGGTCCGTTTCGATGACGGCCATCGCTGAGGGGTAGCTGGTTTTGTAGTCAGCGATGATGCTCTGCAGCTCACGGGTGGCCTCAGCTGGGGAGCTGGCGTCGTCGAATGCTTTCCACCAGCGTGCCTTGATCTCCTGGTGGTGGCGCTCGGGAAGCTTGCCGGTGACGTTCCGCAAGGCGTGGACTGTGCAGCGCTGCTCTAACGCCTGTGGCCAGAGCTCCCGCGTGGCCTTCCAGATCCCGGGTGCCCCGTCAGCGATCACGAGCGCCGGCGCCCGCAGGCCGCGGGCGATCATGTCCCGGCCAAAAGCGAGCCAGCTGTCATAGCTCTCACGGCTCCCCAATGCCAATCCGAGGAGGACCTTGCGGCCCTCCAGCGTGACACCCCAGCACACCAGGACGCCCTCCGCCGGCGTGTCGTCTGGGTGCAGCTTCAGATAGATCGCATCCAAGAAGCAGTAGACGATGTCGTGCTGCTCAAGGCGCCGCCGGCACCATTGGCGGTATCGCTCCCGGGTGTCCTCACAGATCCTGGAAACCGTGCTCTTGGACGCGATTGGCTCCTCGAAGACTTCCTCCAAAGCAGCCTCCACGTCCCGCGTGGACAGACCTCGCAAGAACGAGCTGATCACGAGCGACTCCAGCGCATGCGTCCGCGTGACACCCTTGCCGAGCACCCTGCTCTCGAACCCCAGCCTGCTCGCGTTGCGAACCCGCGGACGCTCCAACGCCACCGAGCCACTCGTCGTCTTGACCGTCCTCGGTTCGTGTCCATTGCGGTGACTGACCGTCTCCTCAGCACGCTCATACCGCCGACGGCCGAGAAACTCCGTCACCTCGTCCTCGAGCACCTGCTGCAAGATCAGCCGCGCTCCTAGCCGTCCGACCGTCTCAATCGGGTCTAGCTCCTCGCCGACACCGGCCAACACCTCATCCAGTTCAGAGCGAAACCTCTCGCTCGGGGCTACCTTCTCCATGCGGGCGTACCTCCATCGCTTGGTCTTCTCAGGACAAAGCGGAGGCTACGCCCGCAACATCAAACCCCCCGGCTCATGAGACGCGACCCTCAAGCACCGCGCGCAACTCAGCGCCGGTGGCGCGTTCGAGTAGGCCACGGCTAACTACCGCGCGGGGCGTCAGCAAGCCATAGACGAACGAGAACGAGTCCGCCGCATCCACGAGAACCACGCGACCGACGAGGCCGGTTTGCCGCGCAGCCTGCACAAGCGCCTCGGGAGCCGCGCTCGTCACGGCACGCACGCGACGCGACAGCGCCCGTGAAGCGAGAGCTTGGCGAACAAGCGCCCGAGCGCCAAGCCCCACGCCCGCCGCCATCATCCCGAAAAGCACGAGTGGCGCGAGCAGCGACCCTCGATCGCGCCAGAACTCGAGGACGCCACCGTGGGAGATGCGCGCGAAGCTCATCGGCAACAGCACACCGCCGATCGCCCCACAGAGAACGGTTGCGCCGAACGGCAAGGCGACACCCACGAACGCGAGAAAGCTGCGGTTGGCGCGGTCCAGCCTCATCGGTCCTCCGCGAGCAGAGCCCGCAGGCGCCGCAGCACAGTCGGGTCAGCACGCGCCTCGTCTACGAAGTGCGCAACCGCAGCATCCCCATGCGCGCGAAGCACGTCGCGCACAGCGAGCCCGGCTGCATCGGCGGCGGTCGCTTCGTAGAGGTAACGTCGCCGCTCGCCGTGACGAGCGAGCACGTTCTTCGTGACCAGCCGGTTCATCACGGTCATCACGGTCGTATAGGCAAGCGGCGTGTCGCGCTCCGCGTTCAGCGTGTCGAGGACCAGCCGGACGGAGACGGGGGAGTCGGCCTGCCAGATCGCGGCCATCACCTCGGACTCAAGCGGCGCGAGTCCGCTATCGGCCTTTCTGGGACGACCTGCCATGAACCAAACGCTACTACATTTTTGTCGTGTACGCTCGACCTTATGACTAACACAACCGAGCCTGACTACGCAGCGCAAGCACGACAGGCCATCGAGATCGTCTGCTCCGGCGACGTGTCGAGGATGGAGGAGTTCTACAGCCCGGACTTCGTGGATCACGTCAACGACATGACCTTCCACGGATACGAGGGCGGGCGCGAGTCCCTTGCCTTCTACGCGACGTTGTTCAAGAGCTACCGGATGGGCGTCGAGGAGCAGGTCACCGAGGGCAACCGCGTCGCCTCGCGCTGGATTCTCAACGGCACCTATCACGGTCGAGCCGTGGTGCTCCGAGGCATCACGATCAGCCGGCTCGATGAGGACGGCAGGACCGTCGAAGATCGAGGGCACTCCGACTCGATCGCGCTGCTCGGGCAAATCGGCGTCCTTCGGACGCTCATCTTGGGACTCGAAATCCTGACTCGCCGCGTCAGGCTCCCGAAGGGCGTCCTCAAGCCGCACTGAGGGGCGCGCCTCTCGTTCAGGTCTTGTCGAGTTGCGCCTTGAGCCGCCTCATGTTCTCGGGCATCTCGCTTGCGGCCTGGCGGCGGACGACGAGCGGAACCAGCAGCTTCCCGATCCCGTGGCCGGCGAAGTCCAGGGAGATCGTCACCCGCGACTTCGACCCATCAGACAGCGGCTCGACGGTCACGCCGACGATGGCGCGGATCGGGCCGCTGACGCCCCGATCGGCCCACCGCCTCGGAGGGTCGTACTCGGTGATCTCGGTGACCGCCTCACGCTCGCGGCCCCCGATCTTCCGAACGGTGGTGCATTTGGAGCCGACGCGGGTCGTGGGGCCGTCCATGTGACCGCTCACGCAGCCTTGCTGCCACTCGGGCATCGTGCTCGGGTCGATCACGTAAGCGAAAGCCTCCTCCGGCGTTCGCGCAACCTCGATGCTGGAGATGATCGGCGCCATTCCGAGCCGATGATATGGCGCTCCGACCTCGATGCGTGGTACCCAGGCCCTGCCCGCCCAGGGCGAATCCGCTGACGCGCCGACCCGATGCGACGATGGGTGCTGCTAGCTCGCCGCTCGGGCAGCGCGGTCAGTGGGAGTGGCCGCGAACGGTCGCCCACGACTGCCAAGTGATGCGGAGAATGACGAGCGTGATACCGAGGCCGATCAGCGGATCGCCGACCGGGGCTCCGAGTGCGACAACCACGGCGGAGGCGATCACCGCGAGGCTCACGTAGGCGTCGGCGCGGGCATGATTCCCGTCGGCGATCAGCGCGGGGCTGTCGAGTCGCCGTCCGGCGCTCAGACGTATCCGAGCGGCGATGAAGTTGCCGGCATAGCCGATCGCCCCGGCAATACCGAGGGCCGCAAGGTGCGTCGGGGCTGACGGGTGGATGAGTCGGTGGGCGGCCTCGACACCGGCCACGCACGCGCTGATGAAGATGGCTGCCACGACGGCCAGGCCGGCGCGTCGCTCGGCGACTTGCGAGCGCAGAGCAAACGCGATCCCGAGCGGAAGGGCCGTCAGGGCATCGCCGAAGTTATGGATCAAGTCCGCGAGCAGAGCAATGCTGCCACTGGCTATGAACACGACAGTCTGAGCGATTGCCGCTAGGCCGAGAACGGCGAGCGAGAGCGAGACGGCGCGAATACCCTCGCGCGAGCGCTTGATGCTGTCGTCTACGAGCCCGTGAGAGTGCCCGTGCCCGCCGTCGTGGGCGTGATCGTGCCCGTGATGATGATGCTCGGGCGTCTCCTCGACGCACGATGAGCGTCGCCCGAGCCTGAGGTGCCGGTGCGGCCCCGTGTGGGGATGACTGTGAAGGCGCTTGCCGTGGCGGTGTAGACCAGCCTCAGATTCCACCATCGACACTCAGGCTAGTGAGGCGGCGGGCTTCTGTGCTCGGACGATCGCCGAGGCCGCTTGCGCATGGACGCGGTGCGTCTCGCGGATGTCCACGTCGATCAGGCCGGCGTCGGCGAGCGCTTGCGTGAACTCGCGCTCGGTGAGCGCCCCGGCGATGCAGCCGGTGTACGCCTGCATATCGGCGCGCGTCGCGTCGTCCATGTTCTCGTCGGCGATCACGTCGGAGACGGCGAAGCGTCCGCCGGGACGGAGGACTCGCGCGACCTCGCGCAGCACCCGAGGCTTGTCGCCCGACAGGTTGATGACGCAGTTCGAGATAACCACGTCAACGCTCGCGTCGGGTAGTGGAATCTCCTCGATGTAGCCCTTGTGGAACTCGACGTTCTCGACCCCGGCCTTCCGCGCGTTCTCGCGGGCCAGGGCAAGCATCTCGTCGGTCATGTCCAGGCCGTGCGCTTTGCCGGTCGGGCCGACGCGCCGGGCAGAGAGCAGCACGTCGATGCCTCCGCCCGAGCCGAGGTCGAGGACCGTCTCGCCCTCGTGCAGTTCAGCGACGGCGGTTGGGTTGCCGCAGCCAAGCGAGGCGAGCTTGGCCGTGTCCGGTAGCTGCTCGTGATCGCCGAGCGCATAGAGCGCCGCGCCGAATACCTCGTTGCCGCCGTCGAATGTCTCGCTCGGCGCGCAGCATCCCGCGCCCGGGTCGGTGTTCGTGACCTGGACTGCGGCGGCGGCGTAGCGCTCGCGGACCTGCTCCCGCACGTCGGTCGGCTCGCTGCCGGCGGCGCAGCCGCAGCCCTCCTCGTGGCCGCAGCAGTCGGCCTTGGCGCTCGGCTCGCAGCAGCTTGCTTGCGCCTCGGGGGCACAGCAGGAGTCGGTCGTCGTCTCGGCGGTGCTTAGCTCAGCCATGCGGATAGCTCCTCTAGGGCGTCGGGGATCACGTAGTAGTAGGCCCATAGGCCCTTGCGCTCGGAGTCCACGATCCCGGCGGCGCGGAGCTTCTTGAGATGGTGCGAGAGCGTGGGCTGCGAGATGTCGAACAGCGGCACGAGCTCGCAGACGCAGACCTTGCCGGCGTGCTTTCGCAGCACGTCCACGAGTTGCAAGCGGATCGGGTCGCCGAGCGCCTTTGCGACTTCGGCCATGCGCAGCGCTTCCTCCCGCTGAACATCGGGGTAGACGACCGGCTCACAACAGGGCGAGCCGTTGGCGCGCTTCTGCTTGGGGGATAGCTCCAGATCGACGGGGATCAATCTACTTATATCAATAACACTCACGTCTGTCGATGCAATACATTTTCCGACATGGCTGAACCTCCGCTCGCGCGCCGTCTGCTCGCTGAGCTATTGGGCTCCGCTTTCCTCGCGGCGCTCGTGATCGGGTCGGGCATCGCGGCGCAGACGCTCTCACCAAGCGACGTAGGGCTCCAGCTATTCGAGAACGCCGCCGCGACGGCGATGGGGCTCGCGACGATCATCCTCATGTTCGGCCCCGTCTCGGGCGGACACTTCAACCCGGTCGTCTCGCTTGCAGACGCCACATTCGGCGGCATCTCCTGGCGCGACACGCTCGCCTACATACCGGCCCAGGTCGCCGGCTGCGTGCTCGGCGCGATCACCGCGAACGGCATGTTCGCGCTGGCAGCCATCAGCGTCTCCACACATCACCGCGCGAGCGGCGCGCACCTGTTCTCCGAGGCGATCGCCACCGCCGGCCTTTTGCTCGTGATCTTCTCCCTTGCCCGCACCAAACGTCTGAGCGCGGCGCCGGCAGCGGTCGGCGCCTACATCGGAGCGGCCTACTTCTTCACAAGCTCGGCGAGCTTCGCCAACCCAGCGATCAGCGTCGGGCGCATGTTCTCGGACACCTTCGCCGGCATCGCGCCCGCCTCGGTCCCGACGTTTGTCCTGGCGCAGCTCGTCGGCGGTGCCTGCGCGATCGTCGCGATCCGCGTGCTCTACCCCGACGTGACGGCCGGCGAGGCAGCCGAGCTAGTCGTGCCCCACCACGACGGCGCAGTCGGGCAACCGGCGATCGGCAACTGATGGCGACCGCTCTGTTCGTGTGCCTGCACAACGCCGGGCGCTCGCAGATCAGCCAAGCGCTGTTCGAGCGCGCCGCCGAAGGGCGGCACTCCGCACTCTCGGCGGGCACGACCCCCGGCGAGCGCCTACACCCGGAGGTCATCGAGGTCATGCACGAGCTTGGTATCGACCTCTCAGGTCGCGTCCCGCAAGCGCTCACGACCGAGCTTGCCGAGCAGGCCGACGTGGTTGTGACGATGGGCTGCGGCGATGCCTGCCCGTACATACCGGGCAAGCGATACATCGACTGGAACCTCCCCGACCCGAAGGGCCGACCGATCGAGGAGGTCAGGGCGACACGCGACGAGATTCAGCGGCGAGTCGCGGCGCTGGCTGCGGAACTAGACGACTCCAAGTGATCGCCCCGTCACTCGGACGCCGTTCCGCTCGCCACTGAGCCCGGATCATCCTGTTCGTACAGCGCTGTGGAAAGCGCCTGCTCGACAGGCTCAAACGCTTGGCGAACGTCGCGGCCGTAGTGGTCAAAGACTTGGCCGATTCCGTCTCTGGCGAGGCCGAGGGCCGCGAACACTGGCTCGTGCCGAAGTGTGCGCGAGGGTGGCCCGAAGCTTCCTATCCGGTGAAGGCGGTGTAGGGGCTCGGAGCAGAGCGTCATATCCACGTCTCTGACGGCGGGCCAATCGCCGTGGTTTGCGCTCGACAGCGGGGCGTACGAGAGGTCGTACTCCCGCTTGAGCCCGGCCTCGATCGCCATGTCGCGCTGGCTGGCATCCGTGAATGCGCCGAGATTCACGGATTGGGTCCAATCTTCGCGCTCAAGATTGACCCGGCGATCGAACTGCTCAAGCATCTCGCGCGCGCCCTCTGGCGGATCGTCGCCGAGATCATCCTTGATGTGCTCGTGGAGCAGCTTCAGTCGGCCGAGTCCAAACGACCGATACGCCTCGAACAGCGCCTTGTCGTTCCGGGTAATCAGCCACCCCGAGAGGATGCGGGCGTCCACCAGGGGACGCAAGTGCAACGCCGCCGTGTCGGGCACCCACGCCGAGGGCCGATCGAGGAAGGCGTAGAGGAGCCGGTACATCCTCGAGGCCAAGCCGAGCAGGACTTCGTTCGGCTCATCGGCCTCGGGATCGCTCAGAAAGGCAAGCTGCTCAGAGCGGAGTCGATCGCCAAGCGCGTCGAGCGCGACGAGGATCGCGCTCATCTCTGACAGGCGCATCAAGGGCTCGGGATCGACCGGGCCGTCCGTCTCGGGCATTGCTCGCTCCTCTCGTTGAAACGCAACGCGACAACCGACGAGTTCCCGGCTCCTCCGCCAGAACTCGCGCGGCCACTCAAGCAAATCGGGTTGCTCGTCCACTTCAGCGCCGAACAGGCTCAGCCAGATCGCGCGGATCGTTGACTCGACCGCGCGTTGGTCGTCGTCCGTCAACCCGTCCGGATACTTGGGGATCAGTTCGTAAACGCCTATTCCGGGGTGGGAAAACTGTCCGTGGACAACGCGACGCGAGAAGGCCGCCATACGAAGGCGGGTCGAGCGGACGCTCGCCTTCGCGGCATTGTCTGCCACGAGTGACCGCAGCAACTCGATCCCGACCTCCTGCTCCGGCTCGTGCTCGGTAAGCCAGTCCTCATACAGCCACAGGGCCGGGCACTGTGGGTAGAGCCCGAGGGCGTGACCGAACGCGCTCGGGAGCGCATGTGGAGCCTCGCTCCGTAGCGCCGCACGCGCTGCGGCTCGATCCTCTTGCGGAACGAGAGCAAAGGTGCTCAGCCGACCGTCCGCAAATCGTGATCCATCGGGGACAAACCGATCGAGGACGTTCAGAGCGCTGTAGGCAGCCCCCCAGTCTGAGCGTCGCCCGAGCATGAGGGCGATCCACAAGAAGTCCGGCAGCATCTCGTAGTGCCAGGAGTGCGAGCGCATCGGCGCCACAGCCATGATCGGAGGGACAAGGACGTGCCTTCGCTGCTCGTGGTCGCCAAGCACCCCCGGCCTTTTGCGCTTCCGTTTCGGACCGGGGCTCATCGCAAGATCGTCCTTCGCGGGCCGGATGCGTCGCTGCCGGGCCGGCGTCGATCCGCGGCTTCGGGAAGGATGACGTCGTGCTGAACGACCCCGACGGTTTCGACGCCTTTGGTCATCGCTTTTCGAGCCGTGTAGCTAACTGGAAGGACGACCTGCACGACCTCGAACATGAGGGCGCGACTTATGAGCACTGGCTACTCGACGAGGAGGACGGTGGCCCCGGCATCTATCGCGTCCGATTCTCGCCAGCCGAGACGCACAGGTACGTGCGCGCGGTAGTGGCCTGGGATGAGTTTCTAGGCGGAGGCCTCGATGCGGTTAGCGACCGGGCACTTGCAGCGGAGGCAGATGCTTCGGGCGTGATCCGTCGCCGCGTGGACGATGGGGCGGTCGGAGTCTGTGCCGCCGACTTTCTTGGTGACGACCTTGAGAGCCTTGTCTGCGGAATGCGGCCTGAGAAGGCCGAACGCATTCGCCCCGAGGGCCTGAGCAGCGACCCGTTCGTGGTCCTCAACGAGATTGCTTCTTCCCTCCCGATTGCGGCGAGGACTCTGATTGATCGAGGCGAGCAGCGGGCATCGTTCCCGGTCGCTGACGAGCGAGACGTGCAAGACCTCGTGTTCTTTCTTCTGCGAAGCCTGTGGAGCGACGCAAGACGCGAGGAGCCGACGCCGAGCAGCGCCGGCAACACTAAGCGCGCTGACATAGCCATCCCGAGCCAGCAGACGCTTGTGGAGGTCAAGTACGCGCGAAGCGCGAAGCACGCCAAGGGCATCGCCGACGAGCTTCGGATCGACATAGAGAGCTACCACACGCATCCTGCCTGCCGATTTCTGTTCTGCCTCGTGTGGGACGCCGAACGGCATCTGGTCGATCCGCAGCAGCTAGAGCACGACCTGAGCGCGCCGAGGACGAAGGGTTCCGCCGCGTTCGAGGTCGTCGTCCGTGTCGTCTCGCCCTGACGTACCCGCCCGCTGTCTGCGACACCTAGCTACTAGGACGGCGCCTTGCTTAGCGGGCACATCTCCTCGACCCTATGAGCTACGGCCTTCGTTCGCGGGCCGTCTACGGTCGCAGGTTTGGGTATCAATCCCGCCCCCGCTATAGATGGATGCGGTCGCCGCAGCCGAGATGGTGGAGCGTGCCGGCCGCGCGTTGATCGATGCCGCGTCTGCGCCGGCCAGGGTGATTCTGTTCGGCTCACATGCCCGTGGCGACGCCGACGAGGGCAGCGACTTCGACTTTCTGGTGATCGAGCGCCAGGTTGAGGATCACCTTGCGGAGTCCGTCAAGCTTCGCCACGCGCTGCGAGGCCTTTGTGTTCCCGTGGATGTGATCGTGATGGACGAGGCGCTTGCCGGGCGACGTGCGAAGGTCAAGGGCACGATGGTTGATCGCGCGTTGCGCGAGGGGCGCGTTGTCGCCGAGTCCTGAGCAGGTCGAGTACGCCGAGATGCTCCAACGCCGGGCGGCGGGCGATCTCCTTGTCTGCCGGAAGCTTGTCGACGACACGGATGTGGACGACAGCATCATCGGATTTCATGCTCAGCAGTGTGTCGAGAAGGCCCTCAAGGTGGCGATTGTCCTGGCTGATGTCGAGCTCCCGCGCACACATGATCTGGAGTCGCTTGTGGAGCAGGTCGAGGAGGCGGGAATCAAAGTGCCCGAGGAGCTCTCCAGTGTTGGTTGGCTGACCCCTGGGCAGCTGGGATGCGCTACGACGAGCCGACCGCGCTTGACCGCCCGGCTGCCCTGGCGGTTGCCGAAAGCGCAGCCCGCTGGTCGGGCGCGCTGCTTGTCACTGACTGAAACCGCCAGACTCGACCCGGGCTCATCCCCAGGTAAGGCGCGCCGTCGTAAAGCTCGGCGAGGCGGTCGAGCAGGTGCTTAAGGAGACAGGGATGAACGAGGAGGAGTTGGCGCGACTCTTCGATCTGCGGCAACCGCTTCCAGAACGCGCGCGCGCCGCCGTCTCTTTGGCAAGCGAACGATTGGCGCCTTCTTGAGTTCTGCCGCAAGCCGAAACGATCTGATTGGGCGCCTGGGAGCGCGCGCTGACGGTGCATCACGGACGGCGCGGCGGTGAGCCCGAGACTTGAATCGAGCTGGACCATCTGCTGCCGTCTCCCGCCGGCGGAAGCAACGCGCCGGCGCGCTGGCGCCGTCCTCGATCATCAGCACGACCGGTGCACGTTCGAGGTCGAAAATTTAGACGCGACCTGTTGCGCAACCTGACCGTGAACGATGTCATCGAGATGCATGCCCGATACGCCAAGGTCGAGATGCCGCGACGCGCGGCACGGTGATCGAACACGTGCGGTCATTGGGCGGGGCGCCGGACACGCGCTCGGAGCTGACGGTCGATCGCTACCAAATGAGCAAAGACCCATGACCGGCTACGGCTTGGTCGCGGTCACTGCGTACTCGTATAGGGCCTTGTTGGAGTTGCGCTTGCGTAGCACCGTGACCACGGCGTTCTCGAAGCCGGCTTCGGTGAGGAGTTGTGCGTACCATTCATGAGTTGGTACGTGGACACCCCTGAAGGTTGAGTTACCGACAACATAGGTGACTCGACCGCCGTGGCGCATCACGCGGAAAGCCGCCCTTACGTGGGCCCAGATGTCGTGGAAGTACTTGGCCACGTAGCGAGAGAGCACCTCTCCTGAGCGCTCGTTGGCGGCGATGATCTCACTCAGCGTGTCCGTGAACTGCGCATCGAGAGGGATCTCCTCCTCCGGCTCCCAGGCGCCGACGCGACTGGTGGCTATGCCCCAGGTGCCTCCTATCGCTTGCCAGTCGAGCTCTCCCGCCTCGCGCGCATCAATTAGGAAACCTAGCCAGTACATGTACGGTCGCAGCTCACGGATGTAGCTCATCCGGTTTGCGTAGGGAGGCGAGGTACACAGCACATCGTGACTGTTGTCCTCAACTCCCAGGAGGCTGCGCCCATCGCTCTCGATCACCGCGACCGATCCCGGCAATGGCGTGGCGGCCGCGATCAGGTCGTCCGTTTCCCTTCTGAAGCGACTGAACACCTCATCCCGTCCCAGATCCCACAGATGCTCGTGCGCTTGCTTGAAAGACATGCTCTGGTGGTTGAATGCCGCATTGCTCATGCCGATCATCGTTCGGGCGAAAGAGACAAGCAGAAGATCCCGGACAGGTGAGACAGGCAGCTCGAAGATTGCTGCTCGCAGTACTCCAAGACCGTCAAGTATCGGCGCGCTCCACCACCGCTCGATATTAAAAAGCGCCGGAAGCCAAGGCTCCTGGTCGGTGCTGCCGGCGACCTGCGTACAGATGCCCGCCATCTCACGGACCTCTGTCAGACTACTCTCGGTGTAGTTCGCGGTCTTGACATTCGCAAACCAGCAGAGGAACGGATTGAGGTCGACTGAGGTCGCGCGATGGCCGCGTTCGGCTGCCAGCAGGCCCGTGGTGGCACTGCCACCGAATGGGTCCAGTACACGGAGATTCGAGTCCTCTTGTGTCAGAACGTCTTGCACGAGGCGAGCGGAATAGGCCGGCGTAAGGCGCAGCCAGTCGTGACGACTTACGCCTCGATTACCCTTAAAGGTCAACTCCGCGCGTTGAGTGACTGCCGCACCCATCACGACGGACGCAACAGGCCATCGAGAATTGAATGTATTTCTTCGCGTAGTGACTGTCGATTGCGCTCGAAGAACGCTTGCAGGTCGTAACCGACGACGTCATTGCAGAAGGCAAAGGTCGAGCGTGTGCTGCGCTTATCTCGAACATCGCCACGCAGTACGCCCCACTTGCCTTCGCGGTAGCGATTTGCGACGCCCTCATCAATCTGGTTGGAGATGACCACGAGGACCGGGAGGTAACGTTGGGTATATGCCTGTACGGCATTGGCAAGATCTGCGTTCTGACGCTTGGCGTCCTTGCTCTTATAGCCTTGACGCACCTCGAAGACCGCACCGTCGATCTGGCTCTTTACGGCAAGTTCGTCAAGCAGCGATCCCAGCCAATCCTGGACCCTCGTCTTGCGTGTGGTGTCGCCGAGATCGCTGAGGGCGATACGACCATCGAGCGACAGCGTGCGACTCTTCGGCGGCGCTTGGGGTGCGACCTCCTCGCTGATGTCCTCGTCCGGCTCTCCTTCCTCGGCGATCTGCTCGGGAGTAAGCGCCACCGGCGTGGTGTAGCTCCAACTCACCTGAGCCTCGCTCAGCCCGAGCTCGTTCTGCAGAATGCGCCTGAACAGCCGCTCACAGCCGATCCCGAGTTGGCGGTAGAGGGAGGTCATACCTCCCGCCGCCTTGTGCGCCGCGTAGAGCAGGTCGTCGTCGAACCCGATCCACGAGTACAACGGATCATCGCCGTAGCGGTTCTTGAATGCGGCGAGCGTGAGGCCGATACCTCGTCCCTGGCCGAACTTCGGCGTGTAATTAGCCGACTCACGGAGGGGCTTCAGCAAGATCTCCTTGTAGTCGCTGTCATGCTTGCTCATCCTCGGCATCGCGAGCACTATAGGTTGAGCCTCGGATCCCAGCTTCGAGCGAGGACGATTCCAGGCCTCTATGGGCTCTCGCGCCACATCACGAGCAGCCCGTCCCCGCCAGAAACGGGTCCGTGAACGCCAGCTGCGCTGGAGCGTAGATCGTGGCGGCCGGGTGGGCATACCCCAAGCCATAACACGAACACCCGTTCGGTTCAACCCAATCCGAGCAGAAGTCACAAAGTTGGCACACTTGATGGCCGGCGAGCGCCTGCAAGACGACCCTACGGCGATCGTCTCGGGCGAGCCGCCCGTCAGCTGGCGCTGGTACCCCTACTTCCCGGGCAGCCTGCGGATGATCGACCCGCGCTACCGCCTCACCCACCACGATCACTCCGCCTACGTCGACCGGCGCGCGCCTGAATTCACGCCCACCAAGAAGGGGCGGCTACGCCCGGCCCGACCAACGAAGCGCAGCTGCTCGAGCGTGTCTTCAGCACAATCCCGTACGAGCCCCGGCGTCAGGTGGTCGTCGACGAGGGGCGCCGATGAACGCTGTAGTCGCCGAGACCGTGATCGAGCGTGCCGACCGCGCTGGGCCCCCGCGGTTGGCGACCGTGTCAAATGGGCTTAAGCCGGGGAAGCAATATGTGGAAAGTAGCGTCACTTCGACCGTTCGGCGCCATCCTCGGTGCTGGGTAGGCGCTTGGCGAGGAGAGGTCGAGGAGGCGCTGCTCGCGTCCCTCGGCTTCCTGACGGTGCCGATCCGGGCCGCGACGATCTATGGCGGCCTGCCCGCGCACCCGCTGTTCGTGCACGTGCCGGTCGTGCTGATCCCGGCGACGATCGTGGCCGCGGTCGTGCTCGTGGGTGGGCCCCCGCTAGCGCTTCTTTCTGTCGGCCCGCTTTTGCGCGGTGGTGGCTTGCGCCTGCTCGGCCCAGAAGTTGACGGTCTCGCGCTCGTGGCGGATGCCGAGCTCGAGCGCGAGCCGGGGGCCGAGCGGGGCCTCCGTGGGGATCTGCCCGCGGATCGCTTCGTAGTCGGTGAGCTTCTGGCGGTGAGTCTGTAGCTGGACCTCGGCGAGCCTGTGCAGGTCGGCGCCGAAGAAGAGCTTCAGCAGCGCCGGGTCTCTGAGCATGTACGGCTCGGGGGCGAACGTCTGCAGCCAGCCGGTGAGCGCCGCCCGGCCGCGGTCGGTCAGGTCGTAGAGCTTGCGTCGGCGCCCGTGGGGCTCCTGCTGCTCGGTCAGGTAGCCCGCGCGCGCGAGGCGCGCGGGCTCTGAGTAGAGCTGGGAGTGGGGCAGGGTCCAGAACTCCCCGACCGTGCGCGCGGCCATCTGCTTGAGGTCGTAGGGCGTCGCCTGGCCTGACATCGAAAGCAGCCCGAGGACGATGTGGGAGGTCGGCGTCAGCTCGATCCGGTCGGTCATCTGGCCGCTCCCCCGCGTGATCCTTGACAACGATCTGTTTCGGATGATATGTTTCGGATCATAAGGGAAATCGCTGGATGGCCGGAGGCGAGCTTAGATGACCAAAGGGAGACGTACCTGCCTTGCCTTGCTGGTCCTGGGCGCCCTCGCGCTTGCGCCCGCCGCCGCCGCGGCGGCGCCGGCGGTCACGTTCAAGGCGACGGCCCTGCCGATCCCAGGGTTCCCGGGGACCGGCAACATCCTCGGGGCGGGCGCCGAGATCGAATTCCAGTCCACGATCGCCGGCACCGAATACGGAGGCTTCCCATCTCCGCTGGTGCTGCTCACGATCGACTCGCCCGCCGGCACCAAGGTGGACTCGAGCGGCTTCGCCACCTGCACGCAGGCGGTGCTGGAAGCCGACGGAGCGCAGGGCTGTCCGAAGAAGTCGAGCACCGGTCCCGTCGGCGAAGGGCTCGGCATCGTCAGCTTCGGTCACGAACAGGTCAGGGAGAAGGTATCGATCCAGGGGTTCTTCGCCCCCGGCAACGCCCTGCTGTTCTTCGTCGACGGCACCACGCCGACGTCGCTTGAAATCATCGAAAAAGCCCGCGTGGTGAGCGGCAGCCCGCCCTTCGGGCCGAAGGCGATCGCCGAACTGCCGCTCGTCGAAACGGTGCCCGGCGCGCTCGACGCATCGATCCTGTCCTTCAAGCTCACGATCGGCGCGGCCTACAAGCGGGGCGGCAAGACGATCTCCTACATCACCCTCACCAAGAAATGCCCGAGAGCCGGCCTGCTGGTCAAGGCCGAATTCAAGTTCGACAGCGGTGAAAGCGCCGCTGTCACCTACAAACCGCCGTGCCCGAAGAGGTAGGAGGCCGAGCGCTCGGGCCTCCCTCTGGCTGTGAACGTCGGTCTCTGATCCCCTATCGCGGCTTGGGTCGCTGCTCCCGCCGCGCCTGGGCCTCCTGCTTGAGCTGGGCTTGCTTGCCGGCGATCTCGGCGGTGCGCTCTGCTTGGCGTTCCTGGGACACGCTGCGTGCTTTGGCGGCGCTGGCAAGGCGCTCGGTCTGTCGCTGATCCATCGCTCCTCCTCGTAGTGGCTCCCCACTCTACGCCGATGCCGAGGCAAAGCCCCGACAGACACTCGGGGCGCCCCCGGGTGGGCCGGCCGCGCGGCGTTCGCGGGGGCGCTCTGTGGGCGCGCTCTCTAGCCGACGCTGCGCCGCGCCATCCCCAGCCCGAGCCGGGCGAGCGCGCGCGGCAGGTGCGCGTCGGCGCGGCCGAGCACCTCGTCGAGCGCGGCGGCGAAGCGCACGAGGTCCTCCTCCTCGACGACGAGCGGCGGCAGGACCTTGACGATGTTGACGTGGTGGCCGGCGACCTGGGTGAGGATCCGGTGATCGCGAAACAGCGGCACCGTGACGAGCTGGGCGAACAGGCCCGGCTGGCGCGCCTGCACGATCTCCCACAGCCTCCGTCCCGCGCCGCCGGCCGGTGGCCCGAGCTCGAGCGCCCACATCAGCCCGAGGCCGCGCACCTCGCGCACGATCTCGTAACGCTCGACGAGCGGACGGGTCAGCTCCAGCAACCGCTCCCCTAGGGCCCGCGCTCGCTCGACGAGGCCGGCGCGGTCGATCTCCTCCAAGGTGGCGAGGCCGGCGATGGCGGCGAGGTCGTTGCCGGCGAAGGTCGAGCTGTGTATGACCGCGCGCTCCATCGTGTCGAACACCCTCTCGAACACCGCGCGGCTGCTGAGCGTCGCGCCGATCGGAACGTAGCCGCCGGAGAGCGCCTTCGCGACCGTGACGATGTCGGGCTCGAGGTCCCAGTGCTCCAGCGCGAACATGCGCCCCGTGCGCCCGAACCCGGTCTGGATCTCGTCCACCGCCAGCAGCGTCCCGTGGCGGCGGCACAGCTCCTGGGCGCCCTGCAGGTAGCCGGGCGAGGCGACGTGCACGCCCTTGCCCTGCACGGGCTCTGTGAGAAACGCCGCGACGTCGCCGCGCGCGAGCTCGCGTGAGAGCGCGTCGAGATCGCCGAAGGGCACGGCCTCGCAGCCCGGTAGCAGCGGACCGGCGCGCTCGCGGTACTCGGCGTTGCCATTGACCGACAGCGCACCCATCGTCAGGCCGTGAAAGCCGCGCTCGCAGAACAGCACGCGGGGGCGGCCAGTGGCCATCCGCGCGAGCTTGAGCGCCGCCTCGATCGCCTCCGCGCCGGAGCTGCAGAGCACGGCGGCGTCGATCCGCTGCGGCATCCTTGCCAGCAGCTCCTCGGCGAGCAGGCCGGCGGGTAGCGTGACGCCGAGCTGCGGCAGGTTGGCCGTGCGCGCGGCGAGCGCCTGTGCGAGCGCGTCGCGCACATGCGGGTTGTTGCGCCCGAGCGCGAACACCCCGTAGCCGCCGAGCAGGTCGAGGTAGCGATCGCCGCGCGCGTCGATCAGCTCGGCGCCCTCGGCCGAAACCCAGCTGCGGTCGAAGTCGAGCGTGCGCAGCACCCGCCCGAGCTTCGGGTTGAGGTGACGGTCGTTGAGCGCCATCTCCTCCCCGCGCCGCTCGGTGAGCAGGCCGGCGAGGTCGTCGGTGGGCATCCGGCCAAATCTAGCGGGTGACGGGGTTCGCTTATGTGGCCATGGTCATTAGGCTGTCGGCGTGCAGCCGGGAGTTGTGCAGGCAACGAGTAGTGGTAGTTCCGCGCTCGCGCTCGAGCGGGCCCGCTCGCACCTGGCATCGCTGCAGCAGCCGGGGGGATGGTGGCGCGGCGAGCTCGAGACGAACGTGACGATGGACGCCGAGGATCTGCTGATGCGGGAGCTCCTCGGCATCCGCACCGCGGCCGAGACCGCCTCCGCGGCGCGCTGGATCCGCTCCCAGCAGCGAGAGGACGGCACCTGGGGCAACTACCGCGGCGCGCCCGGCGACCTGTCGACTACGATCGAGGCCTACCTCGCGTTGCGCCTCGCCGGCGACGCGCCCGAGCAACCCCACATGGACCGCGCCGCGGCGTGGGCGCGCGAGCAGGGCGGCGTCGAGCAAGCCCGCGTGTTCACGCACATCTGGCTCGCGCTGTTCGGCCTGTGGCCGTGGGATCGCGTCCCGGCGGTTCCGCCCGAGGTGGTGCTGCTGCCGCGGTGGGCGCCGCTGAACATCTACGACTTCGCCTGCTGGGCGCGCCAGACGGTCGTCGCGATCGCGCTCGTCAGCGCCCAGCGCCCGGTGCGCCCGTTGGGCGTCGAGATCCCCGAGCTGTTTTGCGGCCAGCCGGCGCCGCCGTCCACAGCGCGCTCGCGCATGGCGCTCGCCTTCGGCCTGCTCGACCGGATCCTGCACGCCTACGAGCGCCACCCGCTGCGTCCACTGCGCCGCCTCGCGGTCGCGCGTGCGACCCGCTGGGTGCTCGCCCGCCAGGAGGCCAACGGTGGCTGGGGCGGGATCCAGCCGCCATGGGTCTACTCGATCCTCGCCCTGCACCTCGGCGGGCTCGCGCTCGAGCATCCCGTGATCACGCGCGCGTTGCGCGGGCTCGAGGACTTCCTCGTGCAGGACGAGCGCGGCCGGCGCCTGGAAGCCTGCCAGTCGCCCGTGTGGGACACGGCGCTGGCGATGATCGCGCTGCTCGACGCCGGCGCGGAGCCTGAGGACCCGGCGCTCGTCGCCGCGGCCGAATGGCTGATCGGCAAGCAGATCCTCGCCGGCGGCGACTGGCAGGTGCGCCGCCCGCAGCTCGCGCCCGGCGGCTGGGCGTTCGAGTTCGCCAACGACGGCTACCCCGACGTCGACGACACGGCCGAGTGCCTCGTCGCGCTGCACCGCACGCGGATCCCCGACGAAGCGCGCCGCCGCGCGGCGATCGAGCGTGGCCTTGCCTGGATGATCGGGATGCAGAGTCGCGACGGCGGCTGGGGGGCGTTCGACGCCGATAACACCCGCACGCTGATCGCCGAGCTGCCGTTCTTCGACTTCGGGGCGGTGATCGACCCGCCGAGCGCTGATGTCACCGCGCACGTCGTCGAGGCGCTCGCGCTGCTCGGCCACGGCGCGGGCGAGCCCGCGCGGCGCGGGGTCGCCTGGCTGCGCGCCGCTCAGGAGGACGACGGCTCCTGGTTCGGGCGCTGGGGCGTCAACCACCTCTACGGGACCGGCGCGGTGCTACCGGCGTTGATCGCCGCCGGCGTCGACCCCGCCGAGCCCTGCATCCGCCGCGCCGTCGCCTGGTTGGAGTCCCACCAGAACGAGGACGGCGGCTGGGGCGAGGACTGCCGCTCCTACGTCGAGGAGGCGTGGATCGGGCGCGGGGCGAGCACCGCCTCGCAGACCGGCTGGGCGCTACTGGCGCTGCACGCCGCCGGCGAGCGTTCCCCCGCGGTGCGGCGCGGCCTGCGCTTCCTCGCCGAGACCCAGACCGAGACCGGCGTCTGGGAGGAGCCCTGGCACACCGGCACCGGCTTTCCCGGCGACTTCTACCTCAACTACCACCTCTACCGGCTCGTCTTCCCGCTCACCGCGCTCGGGCGCCTGCGCCGGGAGGGTGTCGCGTGAGGCTGCATGCGTTCGTGGTCGTGGTTCGCGCGCGTCGCTCGGTCGCCTTGGCGCCATCGTGGCTCGTGACCCTCCAGGGGGTGCCGGCGCTCATGCCGGCCGCGAGGAGGGGCCGATGAGCGACCTGTTGATCGCCGCCCCGCTCTCGCTCGAGCGCTTCGCCGTGCGCGCCGCGCGCCGGCCGGTCGAGGTCGTGCGCACCGGCATGGGCCCGCGCCGCTCCGAGCAGGCGCTGCCGCGGCTGACTGCCGCCCCCGCGCGGGCACTCGCGGTCGTCGGCTTCTGCGGCGCGCTCGACGGCACGCTGGGGCATGGCGAGCTGGTCGTGGCGAGCGAGCTGCGCGATCCCGAGGGTGGCGTGATCGCCTGTCCAGGGGCCGAGGCGCTCGTCGACGAGCTCGTCCGCGCGGGGCTGCGGGCACGGGCCGGAGTGATCGCCTCGGCGCGGCGCCTGGTGGTCGGCGATGCGCGCGGGCGCCTCGCGGCCGAGGGCGCGATCGCGGTCGACATGGAGAGCGCCTGGCTGGCCCCGGCCGCCGCCGGCCGCCCGTTCGCGGTCCTGCGGGTCGTCGTCGACACCCCCGCGCGCGAGGTCCACAGGCCGCTGGCGACCGCAGGCGGAATCCTGCGTGCGAGCGCGGTGCTGCGCCGCGCGGTGCGCCCGCTCGAGGTCTGGGCGAGGACCGCCCCGGCCGGCGCTACCGTGGAGGCGGCCGGCGCTACCGTGGAGGCGAGCTGATCCGATGCCGCGAGTGAGGAACTGAGTCAGATGCCCGTGCCAATCCGCCAGAGCGCCCGCATCGGCTGGTACCTCGCCCGCCAGAAACTGGCGCGCCGCGAGAAGTTCCCCCTGATCGTCGAGCTCGAGCCGCTGTTCCAGTGCAACCTCGCCTGCCCCGGCTGCGGCAAGATCCAGCAGCCCGAGCCGGTCCTGCGCCAGCGCATGGAGGTCGCGCGGGCGGTCGGCGCGGTGCTCGAATGCGGCGCGCCGATGGTCTCGATCGCCGGCGGCGAGCCGCTGATCCACCCCGAGATCCACACGATCGCGGGCGAGCTGGTCGCGCGCAAGCGCTTCGTCTACCTCTGCACGAACGCGCTGCTGCTGGAGAAGAAGATGCAGAGCTTCACGCCGTCGCCCTACTTCTCCTGGGTGGTGCACATGGACGGCCTGCGCGAGGCGCACGACCGCGCGGTCGACCGCGACGGCGTGTTCGACAAGGCGGTCGCCGCGATCCGCGCGGTCAAGGAGGCGGGCTTTCGCGTGACGACGAACACTACCGTGTTCAGCACCGACTCGCCCTCCTCGGTCGAACGGGTGCTCAACTTCCTCAACGACGAGCTGCGCGTCGACCAGATGATGATCGCGCCCGCCTACGCCTACGAGAAAGCCCCCGACCAGGAGCACTTCCTCGGCGTGCGCCAGACCCGCGAGCTGTTCGGCAAGGCCTTCGGCGGCGGCAACCGCAAGCGCTGGCGGCTGAACCACACCCCCCTCTACCTCGACTTCCTCGAAGGCCGGGTCGAGATGGAGTGCACCGCCTGGGGGATTCCCAGCTACTCCCTGCTCGGCTGGCAGCGGCCCTGCTATCTGATGGCCGACGGCTACGTGCAGACCTACAAGGAGCTGATCGATAGCACCGATTGGGATAAGTATGGCCGCGGCAAGGACCCGCGCTGCGAGAACTGCATGGCTCACTGCGGCTACGAGCCCTCGGCGGTGATCGCGACGACCGGCTCGCTGCGCCAGTCGCTGCGGGCGATGGTCAGCCAGTAGCGAGCGCCTGCGCGAGCACGCGCTCGATGTAGGGCCCGAGCAGCGTCGTGACCGAGGCCGCGGTCATTCCCGCCGGCCCGGCGGGCAGCGCCGCGTAGCTGATCGCCAGGCGCACGAGGCACTCGGCCAGCAGCCGCGCATCGGCCGGATCGACCGGGGGCCAGCCGGCGAGGATGATCGCCGAGAGGCGCTCGGTCGCGCCCGCGACCACGGGCTGGCCCTGGGTCGTGAGCAGCGGCAGCAGGCTGTGCGAGGCTTCGCCGGTGAGCAGCGTGCGCACGAGCGGGTCCTCGGCGGCGGCCGTCAGGAACACGTCGAACGCGGCCGACAGCGCGGTGGCCGGATCGTCGAGGTGTTCGCGCACGGCGACCTCGACGGCCGCGAGGAAGCGGTCGACCTCACGCATCACGAACGCCTGCGCGAAGTCCTCGCGCGAGCCGAACTCCTTGTAGAGCGTCTGGCGGCTGACGCCCGCGGCGGCGGCGATCTCGCCCATCGTGATCTCCGCCCAGCTGCGCCGCTGCAGCTCGTCGCGCGCCCCGTCGAGCAGCGTTTCGCGCAGCAGCTCGCGCGCTGCCTCGGCGTAGGGGGTGCGCCCGATCGTGGCGCGCTCGGCGGGGTCTCGCCCGGTGGGGGTACGCGCGGAGGTGGCGGGGGTGCGTGTGCCGGGGGTGCGCGCACCCGTGGGCGTGGTCGTGGTGCGCTCGGCCGTTGCCATCGGGTGTGCTCAGTCCTCGGCGGCGACGGGCTCGAAGTCGACCTTGTCGCGCACGCCGCAGTCCGGGCAGGCCCAGTCGTCGGGCACCTCGCTCCAGGGGGTGCCCGCCGGGAAGCCCTCGCGCGGGTGCCCGGCCGCCTCGTCGTAGGTGTAGCCGCAGCCGGGGCAGCGCCAGGCGCTCATCGCGCGCCTGCAGCCGGTGCCGCCGCCGTCCCTGCCGCGCCGGTCGCGGGTGAGCCGCCCGCCGGGGGCCCGTAGCGCGCCAGCACGCGCCGGCGCGTGCGCGGGTGGATGTTCGCGCGCTCCAGATCGCCACCGTAGTGGGCGAGCACGCGACGGTCCATCACGCGGCGCCAGAGCGGGGGGAAGGCGGCCGTGACGATCATCCCCGCGTAACCCGTCGGCAGCTGCGGCGCCTGCTCGTAGTGGCGCAGCGCCTGGTAGCGGCGCATCGGGTTGGCGTGGTGGTCGGAGTGGCGCTGCAGGTGGTAGAGCAGCACGTTCGAGGCGACGTTGTTCGAGTTCCAGCTGTGCTCCGGCGCGGTGCGCTCGAAGCGCCCGTCCTCGCGCTTGCCGCGCAGCAGCCCGTAGTGCTCGAGGTAGTTGACGACCTCCAGCAGGCTGAAGCCGAGCACGGCCTGGATCACGAGGTAGGGCAGGACGACGATGCCGAAGATCGCGGTCAGCCCGCCGAACAGCACGACGGTCATCGCCCACGCGTTGAGGATGTCGTTGCGCGGGCTCCAGTGAGACTTCCCCATGCGGTCCAGGCGCACGCACTCGAGCTCCCAGGCCGACTTCAGGCTGCCGCTGACGGTGCGGGGGAGGAACTCCCAGAAGCTCTCGCCTAGACGCGAGCTGGCGGGATCCTCGGGGGTGGCGACGCGCACGTGGTGGCCGCGGTTGTGCTCGATGAAGAAGTGTCCGTAGGCCGACTGCGCGAGCGCGACCTTGCTCAGCCAGCGCTCGTTGCTAGCGCGCTTGTGCCCGAGCTCGTGCGCGGTGTTGATCGCGACGCCGCTGACCATCGCCATCGTCAGGGCCAGGCCGATGTCGTCGATCGTCGACAGTTTCCCGCTCGACCACAGCCAGCAGGCGAGCACCAGGCCCGCGTACTGGATCGGGATGTAGGCGTAGGTGCACCAGCGGTAGTAGCGATCCTGCTCGAGCCACTTGATCACGCTGTCGGGCGGGTTGGCCGCGTCCATCCCGACGACGAGGTCGAGCAGGGGAAAGATCCCGAACACGAGGAACGGACCGTAGAACCAGAAGATGCCCCAGCCCGTCAGTTCGACCAGGCCCCAGGCGAGGAACGGGAGCGTGGGCACGATCAGGCCGAGCAGCCACGCGTAGCGCTTGTGGTCGCGCCAGCGGGCCTGGGCGGCCGGGTCGGATGATCCACTCGCTGGTGTCGCTCCATCATCTGTACCCATTGCGCCACCGGAACCCATACCTGCGCTATTACCGCTCGCGATCGAGGCCATGCGTGCATCTCCTCATCTGAATCTGGTCATTTTCCTACTTTCTGTTCTCAGACTATACATGAGGACGGTATTTGTCAAGCAAGAGTACGTTGAGGTGTCGTCTGTCGGATGGAGGCCGGTGCGGGCGCGGCGGCGCGGCCGCCGATCGCGACGAGCGTCGCCCCCGCGAGCAGGCTGGCGAGGATCATCAGCTCCCAGGCCGCGCGGAAGTCGCCCGCGGTGTGCGGCGTGCCGAGCACCGCGACGAGGATCGCGAAGCCGAGCGCCGAGCCGATCTGCCGGCCCGTTGTCTGCACCGCGATCCCGGTCGCCAGCCGCGAAGGGGCGAGCGTCGCGGCGACGGCGCCCGTCAGCGATGGGATCATCAGGCCGACGCCGACCCCGCCGATCAGCATCCCCGGGAGGAAGTCGGCCGCGTAGCGGGGCGTGCCGGTCAGGTGCGTGACCCACCAGACGCCGCCGAGCGCGAACAGCCCGGCGCCGACCGCGCCGACGCGCCCGGGGCCAAAACGGCTGCCCAGCCGCGCGCCCGGGATCGCGAACGCGGCTGCCATCGCCGGGCCGGGGAAGATCTCGAGGCCCGCGGTGAGGATCGGCTCGTGCCAGATTCCTGTGAGGAACAGAACGCTCGCGAGCAGCATCGCGGCGAACGCCATGAAGAACAGCAGCGACGCCGTCGTCGCGAGGCTGAAGGCCCTCACTTTCAAGAGCGCCGGCTCGACGATCGGGGAGGGATGGACGGCGATCCGCCGGGCGACGACCCCGACGAGCAGCGCCGCGAGCGCGAACAGGCCGAGCACCCGCGCGCTCGACCAGCCCCAGCTCGAGCCCTGGACGATCGCGACGACGAGCGTGCCCATCGCCGCCGTCAGGAGGCCCGCGCCGAGGAAGTCGGGCCGCTCGGCGTCCGGGTGGCGCACCTCGCGCAGGATTCGCCAGCCGGCGAAGAGGCTGGCGAGGCCGACGGGGACGTTGACGATGAACACCCAGCGCCAGCTCACCTGCACGAGCAGGCCGCCGAGCGGCGGCCCCGCGGCCGCGGCGATCCCGCCGACCGCGGCCCAGATGCCGATCGGGATGTGGCGCTTCTCGGGCGGGAACTCCGGCAGCAGCAGCCCGAGCGAGGCCGGCATCAAGAGCGCTGCGCCGAGCCCCTGCACCGCGCGCGCGGCCACGAGGAACGGGACCGACGGGGCGATCGCGCAGGCGGCCGAGGCGGTCACGAACACGCCCGTGCCGAGCAGGTAGGAGCGCTTGCGCCCGAACGAGTCAGACCAGCGCCCGGCCGCGATCAGGAACGCGGCGAACACGATCGTGTAGGAGCTCAGGACCCACGAGAGCGACCCGAGGCTCGTGCCGGGGAAGTCCGTGTGCAGCTGCGGGAACGCGATGTTGACGATGAACACGTCGAGCCCGGCCATGAACACCCCGGCGACGACGACGATCAGGACTCTCCATCTGCGTTCCATTGCTCTTCTCCTGTCTCGGGTTGCTTGTCAACGGGCCTGGCGCCCCAGGGCGCGGCGGTTACGTTTTGGCTGAGCTTCCCCGGCTGAGCCGTCGAGCTTTGCTTTCAGGTGAGTTGCATAACAGAACTCACCCTACCAAAGTAAGTTTTGTGAAGCAACTAGCTGATAGGATGTAGGAATGCTGGGGAGCGAGTACACGGACCAGAACTGCTCGATCGCGCGCGCCTTGGAGCTCGTCGGCGAGCGCTGGACGATCCTCGTGCTGCGCGACGTGTTCCTCGGCCGGCGCCGCTTCGAGGAGATGCAGCAGAGCCTCGGCGTCGCGCGCAACGTGCTCGCGGCGCGCCTCGACCGCCTCGTCGGCGAGGGCATCCTCGAGAAGGTTCCCTACCAGGAGCGCCCGCTGCGCAACGAATACCGTCTCACGTCGAAGGGCCTCGACCTGTGGCCGGTGATCGTCGAGCTGCTCCGCTGGGGCGACCGCCATGCCGCCCCCGCCGCGGGACCGCCGATCGTGCTGCGCCACAAGGGCTGCGCCGGCGAGCTCGGCGCGCATCGCATCTGCACGCGCTGCGGCGAGCTGCTCGAGGTCGGCGACGTGCGCGCCGAGGCCGGGCCGGGGGCGGGTGCTCGGGTGAGGTCGAGATCCAAGTCTGGGGCGGGCGCTCGGCCCAGATCCAAGTCGGGGGCTGGATCCAGCCCGGAGGCCGATGCCGAGGCTGGCCTGCAAAGATCCGCGCGTGCATCGCGCCCCGCTCGTCCAGCTACCGCCTGAGCTGGCCCCGCCGGGCGCCGGTGACGGTGGGAGCGCGCCCGCCCGGCAGGGCGCGGGTGGCGGCGGGAATCGTGGCGGCGAGAACCGGGCCAGGGGCAACGCCCGCTTCGTGCTGGGAATCGACGGCGGCGCGACGAAGACGCTCGCTGCATTGCTCGACCTCGAGCGCAGAACGCTGTATCTCGGTCAGGCGGGCCCGAGCAACGAAGACGCCGTCGGCACCCGCGCCGCGGTCGCCGCGCTGCTCGAGGCCGCCGACGAGGCGGTCGGGCACGCCGGCATCAAGGAGGAGCGGCTCGACGCGGAGGTGATCGCGCTGGCCGGCACCGACACCGACGCGGTCGCCCGGCACGTGCGCGCGGCGCGCTCGGAGGACTGGCTCCTCGTCAACGACGTCGTGGCGGCCTGGGCGACGGCGACGGAGGCCCAGCCCGGCGTCGGCGTGATCTCCGGCACCGGCAGCAACGTCTTCGGCGTCGGCTTCGACGGGCGCGCCTGGCGCGCCGGCGGCTGGGGTCATCAGCTCGGCGACGAGGGCAGCGGCTACTGGTTCGGGGTCGAGTCGATCAAGGCGGCGCTCCGCGACCGCGAGGCCTCCGGCCCGCAGACCGCGCTGAGCGACGCGGCGGTCGCGTTCTTCGGCGTCGCGAGCGTCGAGGCGCTCGCCGCGCTCGTCTACGCAAAGCCGCTCAGCAAGGGCGAGATCGCGGCCTTCGCGATCGAGACCGCGAAGCTCGCAGCCGGCGGCGGCGATGCGGTCGCGTGTGAGATCTACGAGCGGGGGGCGGCGCTGCTCGGGGAGCAGGTCGCGGCGGTGATCCGGAGGACTGGGCTGCAGGGAAGCTTCCCCGTCGGTCTGATCGGCAGCGCCTACAAGGCCGGCGCCGTGTTCGTCGAGCCGCTCACGCGGGCCGTCCACGAGCTCGCCCCCGAGGCGCGCGTCACGGTCGTCGAGATGGCCCCGGTCGGCGGCAGCCTCTTGCTCGCGATGCGCGCATGCGGGTCCGAAGGGGCGCTGCCGGCGCGCGAGCTGGCGGGGCTGATCGACGAGGCGTTCGCCGCCGAGTCGAGCGCGGCCGCTTGACGTCTCTGCCCAGGGGTAGGTGCCCGGCCAAGCCGCGTATCTCGGGCGGCCGTTCCCGACCTTCAGGGCAGCCGCGCTTCGATCGCACGCCGATCGCCGATCGCGTCCGCGCCGACGCCTTCGACCCTGATCGCCGCCGCGGCGTTCGCGAAGGACGCCGCGCGCACGGGGGAGAGTCCTTCGTGGAGCGCGACGAAGAAGGCCGCCGCGAACACGTCCCCCGCGCCGAGGTCGTCACGGGGCGCGGCGACCACGGGGGCCTGCACCTGAACGGTCTCGCCACCGGGCGACTGGATGCTCGTGGCGCCCGGCCCGGCGGTGACCGCGAGCACCGCGCCGGTCTCGGCGGCCAGGGTGAGCAGCGGCGCGCAGGCGGCGCGCTCGTGCTCGCTGATCACCAGCGCGTTGCAGGGGTGGGGCAGGAGGGCGTCCAGCGAGTCACGGTCGCTCGGCAGCGGGGTTGAGCGGAGCTCATCCCCTCGGAGCTGATCGCCTATCTCTCCATCATTGTCCACCGCCTTCCTGGCATACGTCCTGGCCGCCTCGCCCGCCTCGCCCGCCTTGCCTGCCTTGCCCGCCTCTCCTGCCTCGCCCGCGTTGCCTGCCTCTCCTGCATCCGCCGCGTCGCCGTGCGCATCTGCGTCGGGCGTCTCTCCGGCGCGCGTATCCCATGTGCGCGCGAGCCCCTGGGGCGTGAGCCCGACGAAGTCGGCGTGGGGCGGGTGGGCATCGAAACGCGCGGCCGGGGTCTCGCGGGCGACCGGCGCGAAGTGCAGGATCCGGGTGTCCACTTCGATCGGCCCGGCGATCGGCCCGGCCCAGGCGAGCACCCGCTGGCGGCGCTGCCCGCCCGGCCACGAGGTCGCGAACGTCGTCGTCGCCGGCGCCGGGACGATGCGCAGCTCGAGCTCGTCGCGGTAGGGCGCGAGCAGCGCTTCGAGCTCGGGAGGGGAGCCCTGCGTGAGGATCAGCGCGCGCAGGCCGAGCCGCGCCGCCTGCAGCGCGCTGTAGAAGGCGGCGCCACCGGGGCGGCGTGAGCTCTCGCCAGCGATCACGTCGACCGTCACGTGGCCGACGGTCACGTAGTCGAGATTGAAGGATTTGCGCCGGCGGATGCGTACACCAAATCAAATGGCGCGCTCGACTGTTCTGCTTGCTGACAACGATGAGATCCGAATCCAATAGCTCACCGACGCCAATCGCGCGTCTCGGCACGTCTCTGCTGGTCTTCGCGGTGATGGCTTGCCTGCCGGGTGCCCCCGCGCTGGCGGCCTCCCCCTACCCGGCCGCGGCCCAGCGCCCCGCGAAGATCGCCCGCGCCGACGAATTCGCCCGTCCGGCGAACGCGCGTTCCACGAACAACAGCGCCCACCAGGCGAGCGCGGGAGGGACGAGCGCCGGGGGGACGACGCCCGCGAGCACTCGCGCGAGCGCGAAACCGAGCACGAAACCGAGCGCGAAACCGAGCGCGAAAAAGCCCCCGAGGAAGCCGAAGAAGCCAAAGCTACCGGTCAACGCCGAACGCGCGCAGCTCGCGTTCGAGGCGATGCAGAAGACCTACTACATCCCGGGCTCGGGCCTTTACGAGGGGGAACCGTTCTCCTACCTCTGGCCCTTCTCCCAGGCGCTCGCGGCGACGGTCACGATGGCGAACATCCCCGCGTTGAAGACCATGATCGCGCCCGAAGTCAACGCGCGGCTGACGGGCCTGAAATCGTATCTCGACCTCAACAACTCGGGCGCTCCGGAAGGGACCTACTCGAGCACGCTCGCCGCCTACGACGGCACCGTCGCGCCCCCGGCGGGGCCGGGCGGGGCGAAGTACTACGACGACAACGCCTGGATTGGGATCGAGCTCGCGCGGATGTACGAGCTGACCCACGTCGCGGGGGTGCTCGGCGGCGCGGAGGCGATCATGGCGTTCGAGATGGCCGGCTGGGACGCGCAGCCGGGGATCGCCTGCCCGGGCGGCATCCCCTTCTCCAACTCGCCCGAAGACGTCGAACGCAACACGGTCACGAACGCGCCGACGGCCGAGCTGGGCTTGCAGCTGTACAAGCTGACCGGCGACGCCCAGTACCTGCAGTTCGCCGAGATGGCCTACGAATGGGTGCGCGCCTGCCTGACCGAGCCCAATGGCCTGTACGCCGACCACATCGGCCTGCGCGGGAAGATCGAACCGGAAGAGTGGAGCTACAACCAGGGCGCGATGATCGGCGCCGGCGTGCTGCTCTACCAGGCGACCGGCAACAGCGCCTACCTCTACCAGGCGCGCCAGACCGCGAAGGCGGCGCTCGCCTACTACACCTCCGAACGGCTCGGCAAAGAAAACCCGTTCTTCGTGTCGGTCTACTTCCGCAACATGCTCTACCTCGACTCCGTCACCCACGATCCCCCGGGGACGACGCTCGTGCAGGGTTATGTCAACTACGCCTGGGAACACCTGCGTTTGAGCGACGACGTGTTCGTGTTCGGTTCGCCCGCCTCCGCCCAGCTGCTCGTGCAGGCCGCGATCGTGCAGGACTACGCGCTGCTGTCGAGCTCGCCGACGACGTACTTCTGAGCGACTTCTTGAAAAGCGGCGTTCGTGTTGGACCCGTTTGAAAAGCGGCAACCGTGCTGGACCCGTTTGGAGTGTGTATTACTTTAGTTGTACGTTCTTTTTTTAAAAAAAAGATGACCGAGGGTCACGCCGTCTTTGGCCGGTCGAGTAGGCTCCAAGGGATGACCGACACCGCGAACCTGATCACCGCCGAGGGCCTCGCGAGCCTGCAGGCCGAGCTCGAGCAGCTCGAGGGCGAGGGCCGCCGCGAGATCGCGGAGCGGATCAAAACCGCGCGTGAGTGGGGGGATCTGAAGGAGAACAGCGAGTACCACGACGCCAAGAACGAGCAGGCGCACCTGGAGACGAAGATCGCGCGGGTGCGCGAGAAGATCGCAGGCGCGGTCGTCGTGCAGGACGCGCCCGCCGCCGGCGGCGCGGTCTCCTTCGGCTCGACCGTGCACGTGCGCGCCGAGGACGGCGCCGAGCAGACTTGGCGGATCGTCAGCTCCCACGACGCCGCGCCCGCCGAGGGCAAGCTGTCGGCCGATTCCCCGGTGGCGGTCGCCCTGCTCGGGCGTGGCGCCGGCGACACCGTCTCGGTGGCGCTGCCACGGGGCAAGCGCAAGTTCACAGTGCTCAGCGTCGACTGAAGCGCCCCTCGGCGGGTGCCGACTCGAGCTCGGCCAGCGTGGCGACGAAAGCCTCCACCACCACGGGGTCGAACTGCGTGCCGGAGCACGCGCGCAGCTCTGCGATCGCCGCGGGCGAGGAGATCCCCGTGCTGTAGGGACGATCGGTCCGCATCGCGTCGTAGGCGTCACACACGAAGATGATCCGTGAGCCCAGCGGGATCTCCGCGCCGGACAGCCCGTCCGGGTAGCCGCCCCCATCGAAGCGCTCGTGGCTGGAGCGCACGAGCCGCGCGACCGGTCGCAAGGCGCTTGCGGCCATCAGGATGCGCTCGCCGAGGATCGTGTGCCGGTGCATGAATCCCCACTCCTCCTCGTCGAGCGGCCCGGGCTTGGAGAGGATCGTGTCGGGGATCGCGATCTTGCCGACGTCGTGCAGCTCCGCCGCGCGCGCGAGCACGTCGAGCTCCTCGCCCTCCAGCCCCAGGCGCCGGCCGACGGCGATCGCGAGCGCGCCGACGCCGCGCTGGTGTGCCTGCAGGTCGGGGTAGCGCTCGCGGAACGCCTGCAGCAGCACGTCGCGCAGCTGCAGCACCGCGCTGCCGTCGCGCGTGCGGTCCTTGCGCGCGTAGAGTCGCTGGTCGGCCAGCTGCAGCACGGCGGCGCAGTCGCTGCCCTCGGCCGGGATGCTCACCTCGCCGTACGCGGCGCTGATCGCAAAGCCGGGGCCGCGCTCGGAGAGCGAGACGACGCTCTCGAGCACCAGCTCGTCGTCGGCCGTCGCGGCTTCGAGCAGCACGCAGAACTCGTCGCCTCCCATCCGATAGGCGGTCCCGTGCCCGGCGACGCTCGCGCTCAACTTGTCGCTCAGCCGTTCCAGCAGCGCGTCGCCGGCGGGGTGACCGAAGGTGTCGTTATAGCCCTTGAAGCCGTTCAGGTCGTACAGCACGAGCTGCCGCGGCCTGGCCGGCCGGGCATCGCGGCAGGCGAGCTCGAGGTCCTCCATCAGCTGCCGGCGGTTGCCGAGCCCGGTCAGCGCATCGGTCAGCGACAGGTGCCGCGAGCGGACGAGCATCGCGAGGTTCTCGTGCACCGTGAACATCAGCCGCGCGCTCACCGCGAGCACCGTCGCCGTGGCGAGGATCAGGGCTCCCAGCGTGAGCTCATGATCGAGGTTGCCGTAGACGAACACGCCCAGCGCCGCGAGCAGCGAGATCCCGGGCACCACCACCAGCCGCCAGTCCTCGGCCCGCCGTCGTGCCGGCGGCGGCCATGGCGTCCAGGCGGCGATCGCCAGCAGGATGGCCGCGGCGGGCCACATCGCTTCGGCCACCGAGCCAACCTGGTAGCTGTTCGTGGCGGTCTGGTAGAGGTAGGTCGAGTCGGCGATCGCGTTCAGCAGCATGCTCGCGGCGATCAGCAGCCACACGCGGCCCGGACGCCAGCCGGTCAAGCCGAGCACGCCGATCGTGAAGATCAGCAGCAGCAGATCGCCGATCGGATAGGCCAGCGTGACGGCGACCGTGCCGATGTCGCCGTGAGCCTCCGCAACGATCGGCGGCAGCACGATCGCCGCCGCGACCGTCGCCGCGCCGAGGCCGCCGATCAGGCCATCGAGCAACATGCTCAGGCGCCGCTCGCGCAGGTGCCCGCCGAGCAGCAGCGCGAGCGCGACGTACAGACATGGATACATCGCCAGGTAGAAGCCGTCGGCCGGGGTGACCCCCGTCGCGCCGGAGCCTTCGACGAACAGGTCGTAATAGATTTCCCCGAGGCTCCAGCAGAGCAGGCCCGCGCCCATCGCCAGCCACGCCGCACGCTGCCGGGGGATTGCGATGCCACGCGCGATCACGGCGAACGCGGCGCCGAACATCAGCGCGTCGAACAGGCCGTCGTCGATCGGCCCGTCGGTGCCGCTACCGCCGAGCCCGACGGTCATGTGCAGCACGAGCACCCCCAACCCTGCGACGAGCAAGGCGAGGAACAGGTTCGATGGTGTCGCTCGCGTGCGCATGGCCGGCAGGTGACCCACACATTTACATCGGCCGTCTACATGCTCCCCTGAAATTTTTAGGACGTGCGCCGGACTCTGCGCACGAATCGCTTCGGTTTGCGCCCGTACACCCGCTCGCCCTCGCGCAGTGCGCGCTGGCGCAGACGCCGGCGGCGGCGCGCGATCCGCGCGAGCAGGGCCTTGCGCGCCCGCCTGCCGCGCTTGCCCTTGAAGGGGGCTCGTCCAGGCGGGGGGAGCAGGCCGGCGAGCACGACCAGGTCGTGCTCCTCGCCGAGCAGTTCGGCGAGCCGATCGGCGCGGCGGGCGAGCGATCGCTGGCCGAGGATCTCGGCGGCGTAGCGCAGATCCTTGACGCGTTTGCGCCATGCATGGGCGGCGCGTGCGCTGCCCTGATCACCCCTGCCGCGCGCGACGCGCTGCCTGCGCTGACGCCCGTCACGGTAGATTCGCCGCAGGTCACGCTCCACGAGGGCGATGTCGGGTCGTTCCGGCAAATCCCACTGCCGTGCCCGCTCGCGCAGGCCGCTGAGCTCGCACAGAAGCTCCCCGCGCATCGCGCGATCGCCGAGCGTCTCACGCTCCGCCGCATCGCGCGCGGCGTCGAGTTGCCTGCGCAGCTCGATCAACTGGCGCCGCCGCCGGAGCTTGCGCGGGTGACGCTGCAGCAGCCCATCGAGCGTGCCGACCATCACCTCCGCGTCGCGCGCGCCCGCCAGCCGCCGGGCCGCGTCGCGCAGGATCGCGTGCTCGCGCTGGTAACGCTGCTCGCCGAGCTCCGCGCGCAGCAGCCGTACGAGCGCGCGCAGGCGCTTGAGCGCCTTGCGGATGTCGTGGACCGCCTCTTTATCGAGGGCTCGCCGCCCATCCCCCCGCTCGCCGCCGCTCTCGCCGCCGACGCCTCCAGATCCCGTCGCGTCGCCGCCGAGCAGCTCGATCGCGAGGTCGAGCTGGCCGAGCGCGATCCGCCGCAGCCCCTCGGCCAGGGGCTCGCCCGGCAGCAGGGTGAAGCGGCGCGCGCGCTTGCGCTCTGCCTTGGCCGCGCGACGGGACCGCTCGGACTGTGCGAGCGCGACACCGACCGCCACGGCGACGCTCGCCGCGATCGTGGCCGCGAGCGGCGCAACAATGGAGCCATGTCGCATCGAGCCATGTCGCCCTCCCTGCCGCCGGCCGCGTGGTGGACGGTGCGCCCCGCGGCCAACCGCAAGCCGGCGACGTATCGCTGCCCAATCTGCGGCCATCATCTACCGGCGCTCAGCGAGCACATGCTGATCGCCCCCGAGGGGGACACGCGCCGCCGCCGCCACGCCCATACCGATTGCGTGCTCGCCGCCCGCGCGCGCGGGGAGCTGCCGTTGCGCGATGAGTGGCGGCGCGCCCAGCCAAGCGGGCCGTCGCTGTGGCGGCGGTTGACGCGACGTGCATAGGGTGGTGCTCTTTCTCGCTCAGCCGCCCCAGACTTTGACGTACTCGGGGTCGACGCGGATGATGATGCGCTGTTCGCCGGGCTGGCGCATCGGGTACTCGTCGACGCCCATGTACTTCTTCGCCAGCGCGTCGATGTTCGCGTCGGCGCCCTCGGTGCTCGGCGCCTCGGCGCGGCCGCGGATCGCGAGGTACTCGTAGGGGTTCTCCATGTTCTGCACGGTCAGCGTCACGCGCGGATCGCGTTCGAGGTTGCTCGGCCAGGCGCGCCCCTTGGCGCTGTTCAGCACGACACGGCCGTCCTCGACATCGACCCAGACCGGAACGCCATGGACGGACCCGTCGGGTCGCAGGGTGGCGACGTGACAGAAGTTCTTCCCCCGCAACAGCTCCTCGCTGCGGCCCTCGATCGTTGCGCTCATCGCGGCATCCCTTCCCTTCTCGTGTGTGGTGGTGATGGTTGCCCCACCACGATAGGCCTTTCTCCTCCGTCAGAAGTAGCTCGCGGCTCGAGCGAGACGAGTTGATCGGGCTCACCCATCCCGCGCGGCGACCGAGGACGCAGGCCGGTCGGAGATCGGGGTCGGAGCGCCCGCGGGCTACTGACGAGCGCCGGCCGAGGGGATCGATCCGAGAGGCACCAGTTTGCCGTTGTTCAGCTGGAAGTGGACGGTCGCCTGGCCGCCGCCCGCGAGCGCGTAGGCGAGCGCGACTTCGGTGTCGCCCTGGCTGACGACGCTGATCTGGGCGCTCGGCTGCTTGGCGTCGGTGCCGATGTAGCGCCCGTCGACGAAGAAGAACGCCTGCTGGCCGTCGCCAGCGGCTGAGCCCGTGCGCTTCCCGACGAGCACGCGGAGGGTCTGGTTGGGGTGATAGTCGGAGGGAGAGGCGACCGTGAAGCCCTTCGCCTGCACGACCGCCTCGGCGCCGCCGAGCCCTTCCGCGCCTTCGCCGGTAGTGGTCGTCGCCGTGCCGGCGCCGGTACCCCCCTGGTGGGTGAACGCGGGCGCGGGCGCGGTGCGCGTCGAGCCGGGACTCGCGGTGCCGCCGCTTTCGCTCGAGGGAGTCGTCGTTGGGTTCGTCGGCGTGGTCGAGGTGGTGGCGGTGCTCGTGGTCTTCGTCGTGCCGGTCGTCGGAGCCCTAGTCGAGCTCGTCCCTTCGGGCAGCGGTGTGCTCGCATCGACCGTCTTTGTGCCCCCTCCGCAACCGGCGAGCAGTGCCGCGAGCGCCACTCCGAGAAGGGCCGTGGGAATCGTGAGGGAGGGTCGGTTCATGGCTTCGATGATATTCGCCGTGGGTGCATGAGCCCCCTTGACTTTCTTATTAGTCGCTGCTAATCTCACGGCCAAGATAGTTAGCGCTCGCTAAGATCGGAGATGGAAATGGCTGCCGGCAACAACAACAACAAGGACAAGGACAAGAGCAACAACAACGGCTGGACCCTCGCAATCGTGTCGGTCGCGCTGTTCATGGCGGTGCTTGACAACCTCGTCGTGAGCGTCGCGCTGCCGACGATCCATCGCGATCTCGGCGCCTCGATCCAGTCGCTCGAGTGGACCGTGAACGCCTACGTGCTCGCCTATGCGGTGCTGCTGTTGACGGGCGCGGCGCTCGGCGATCGCTTCGGGCGCAAGCGCATGTTTGTGATCGGCCTGGCGATCTTCACGGCGGCCTCGGCGGCCGCCGCGCTCGCGCCGAACACGGATCTACTCGTCGCCGCACGCGCGGTGCAGGGCGCCGGCGCCGCGATCCTGACGCCGCTCACGCTGACATTGCTCGCCGCCGCCTTCCCGACAGAGCGTCGCGGAATGGCGATCGGCGTGTGGTCGGGCATCAGCGGGATCGCCGTCGCGATCGGTCCGCTCGTCGGCGGCGCGGTCGTGCAGGGCATCTCCTGGCACTGGATCTTCTGGATCAACGTCCCCCTCGGCCTCGTCCTGATCCCGCTCGCCGCGCGCCGGCTGACGGAGAGTCGCGGCCCCTACGGCACGCTCGATCTGCCCGGCCTCGGCTTCGCACTGCCGGGCGCGTTCGGGCTCGTGTTCGGCCTCGTGCGCGCGCAGTCGCTGGGCTGGACGAGCGCGACGGTCCTGATCTCGATGATCGGTGGCGTGCTGCTGCTGGCGGGCTTCGTCTTGCGCGAGCGGCGAACGAGCGAACCGATGCTGCCGATGTCGTTCTTCGCGAAACGCTCCTTCGCCGTCACGAACGTGGCCTCGTTTAGCATGTACTTCGGGATGTTCGGGTCGATCTTCTTTCTTTCTCAGTACATGCAGAACGTGCTCCACAACTCGCCCCTGGAGGCGGGCCTGAAGCTGCTCGTGTGGACGGGCGCCACGATGGTCGTCGCCCCGTTGGCGGGCGTCTTTTCCCAGCGCCTCGGCAGCCGTCCCTTCATGTTCGCGGGTCTCGCGCTGCAGGCGGGCGCGCTGGCCTGGTTCGCCTCGATGGCCTCGACGACGCTGCCCTACTCGCGCATGATTGTCCCGTTCGTGATGGCAGGCGCCGGCATGGCGCTCGTGTTCGCGCCCTCCGCCAACGCCGTGCTCGCGTCGGTGCGCACCGAGCAGGCCGGCCAGGCCTCCGGCGCCAACAACGCGATCCGCGAGGTCGGCGGGGTGTTCGGGGTCGCGGTGCTCGCCTCGATCTTCACGGGCGCGGGCGGGTATGCATCGCCGCAGGCGTTCGTCAACGGTCTCGTTCCGGCTCTCTGGGTCGGAGTCGCGGTGCTCGCCGTGGGCGCGCTCGTGGTGCTCGTGCTTCCGTTCCGCACGCGGGACATCGCGGACGCGGAGGATGCGGCGACGGTAGCGCCTGTCGAACACGCAGGCGCGGCCACGGTCGGCGGTCCGCTGGGGGCGCTCGCGGGGGAGGCCGCGTGAGTCCAAGGGTCAAGTCGGAATCTGCGTCCAGCGCGGCCGGGGCGGCGCTTGCCGAGGCGCCCGCCGTGGCTGAGATCGAGGTCGCGGAGGGGGCGAACCCCACGCCTGTGCGCCGGCGCGTCCCCGCCGCCGAGCGCCGCGAGGAGCTGATCGCGGCCGCCGTGCACGAGTTCGCGCGCGGCGGTCTGCACGGCACGCCGGTGGAGCGCATCGCTCGGCGCGTCGGCGTCGCCCAGCCGTACGTGTTCAGCCTGTTCCCGTCCAAGCGCGAGCTGTTCCTCGCCGCGTTGGAGCGCGGCTTCGAACGGGTCGCCGATACCTTCCGCGCCGCCGCCGCCGACTACCGCGAGGGTCGTGCGCCGGCGGAGTGCGAGGACGCGATGCAGGCGATGGGTATGGCCTACAAGGAGCTGCTCGCCTCCGACCGCGACTATCTGATGCTCCAGCACCAGTCCTACGCCGCCTGCGACGACGAGGTCGTGTGCGCGTGCGTGCGCAAGCGCTACGCCGAGCTGATCGAGCTCGCGCGCGAGCTGACGAGCGCCGATGCGGAGCGCCTGAACGAGTTCTTCTGGCACGGCATGGCGCTCAACGTCGCCGCCGCCCTCGGGGTCGAGGATCTCTCTTCGGACTGTCCCTGGATTCAGGCTGAGCTGACTGAGTCGTAGGGGGTAGGATCAGGCGGTGGCCTCGCCGATCCAGACACCGCAGGGCCGGAAGGGGGCCGGTGTCCGGCGTAGCCGGCGCGAGGTGGCTCGCACGAGCGCGCTCGTCGTGCTCGCGGTGCTCATCACGCTGTTCGCCGTGCTGAACACCGGCAAGGTGAAGGTGGATTGGATCTTCGGCTCGGGCGAGGCGCCGCTGATCATCGTGATCGTCGTCTCGCTGCTCGTCGGCGTGATCCTGACTCACTTCGCCGAGCGCCGCGGGTCCAAACGTCGCTGAGGGTGCCCGGACCGTCGGTCCTCGCGGCGTCAGATGTCGCTGAGGCGGGCACGCGCGAGGGCTCGGGGTCGGGTCAGTGCAGCACGACTTTGAGAGCGACGATCGCAAGCCCCATCGTGAGCCCGACGCCGACTTCGAAGACGAGCTCGCGGGGTGTGGACTTGGCGCGGAGCCCGGCGACGAGCTCGAAGCCGATCAGGCTGCCGACGGTCGTCCACAGCGCCGCTTCGACGCCCGTCGCGAGCGCGACCCCGAATACCCAGCAGATCAGCAAGGCGAGCAGCGGCAGGACGGAGCCCATCAGGATCGCCGCTTCGTCGCGGAGCGCCCGGCCCAGGACCGCGATGCTCAGACGCACATGCGCCGTCAGCCGATGCCCGAGCACGTCCGCGTAGGCGTGCGCGAGCCAGTAGAGCAGGATCGCGATCACGGCCGAGCTCGCCGTGTCGATGTAGTTCTCGTGACTCCCGCTCTCCGCGGCCAGCACCGCCCCGATCGCGAGCACCCCGTAGATCAGGCGCGCGGGGTTGCGCTCCGGCAGCAACCAGTCGACCGCGCGGTCGACCCGGCCGGGCGGTGGCGGTGGCGGTGGGCCGGTCTCGTGAGCCGGGTATGGAGAGGGGGGAGCCGGCGAAGCGATGCGCGGGATTATCTACCGCCGAGCGCCGGACCGAGCGGCCCCGAGCTCATTGCAGACGAACGCGCCTGTCACAGAGGAACTGCGAGACCAGCTGTGGGCTCGCAGGCGATCATCTCCTCTATCGCGGCGGCGCTAGGATGCGAGCGCCGCGCCGACGTAGCTCAGCTGGTAGAGCACCTCCATGGTAAGGAGGGGGTCCGGGGTTCGAGTCCCCGCGTCGGCTCTCGGTTGTGGTGAGCTAAAAAGCAGGTCGGAAGCTTCGGGCCGGCCATCAGGCCGCGCGCCCTCCCGGAAGGGACCCCGATCCGGCCGGCCGGGCGAAGGCCCCGATCCGGGCCGGTCCCGATCCTGCGCTAGCTGATCCCCTCGAGCAGTTCTCCCGGCGCGGCCAATTTCAGCCCACGCGCGAGGATCACGACGGTCTCCAGCCGCGGCGAGCGCTTCGAGCGCTCCAGCAAGCTGATCTCGGTGCGATGCAGGTCGCAGAGATCGGCGAGCGCCTCCTGGGAGAGGCCGACTTTTTCGCGATGGAGACGCAGGTTGGCGGCGAACTGTTCGCGTGCGGGTTTCATCGCCGCAACTTTCGCGGGCCGCAGACGGAAGGTCTACAGACAGAACAACTACAGACAGTTGCCTTCGTAAGGGCCGCGTCGAGATCGCCAGGGCGATCGGCGCTAGCTTGCCGCCCGAGGGGGTTCGAAGGATACTGGCGGGCATGTCCGACTCCGCGACCGCCGCAGACTGCACAGCTGCAACTGCGGAAGGCCGCGCAACCGCGACCGCCGCAGGTCGCGCAACCACGACCGCCGCGGAGCGGGCAGCAGCGCTGGTCGAAGAGGTGCGCGACGATCCCGTCGCGCGCTTCGCGCTGTGCGCGCGCACGTACGATGCCCCGTCGGGCGGGTCCGCCCGCCACCTTCGGTTTCGGCGGGCCGCGCTCTCTTTCATGAGATGGCAGCTCAGCCGCGGCGTCCTGGCCTCGCTCGAGGCCGAGGTGCCGGGCAGCCGCTGGTGGCGGGCGATCAACGAGCGGCTCCTGCGCGACGGCTGTGAGATGGTTGCTCGTCGCGATGGGCTGGGCGGCTCGCCGTCCTCTCCGGCGATTGGGCTGTGGATGAAGTTCGCCGCCGATCCGACGGCCCGTGGCTGGTACCGGGCGCACAACGCGAGCATCGTCGGGGCGTATCTCGAGCATCGCGACCTCGCCGAGCAGGAGAGCGAAGTGGAGCGCTTCTTCATGAACGTCGTCCTGCTGCGCGTGCTCTACGCACACTCGCTCGTCGCGGCGCCGCGGCTGTCGCTCGGGCGCTTCGCGCCGTTGAGCAGGCTGCTCGGGGACCCGCGCCTCGGGATGGCGGGAGCCTTCCTCTCGCTGTCACGTGTCCTGCCGGCGCGCTACCCGGTCGCCGATGACATCCGCGTCTATGTCGAGGCCGAGAACAGCCTCGGACGGCTGCTCGACTATGGCGTCATCCTGCCCCGTCTGCGGTTGCTCTACGAGTGGTCCGCGTGGGAGCTCGAACAGCCCGCCCTCGCAGAGCTGGCGCGCGGAGGCGTCCCGAGCTACGTCGCCCCGATCGAGGCGGCCCCGCTCTGGCGTCCCGTGCCGGCGCCGGCGATGGTGCGCCTGCTCGGGCGAGCCACCCGGGCGAGCCCCCGAACGGCGGATGGGTGAGCGTAGAAATGGCTCGTTGTGGTCATCGAGCCGCGTTGTATCTCCGCCCCAGGGATGATCGGGGCGACTCCAGGCGACTCAGATGGTGGGGACAGGATTCGAACCTGTGTAGGCAGAGCCAACGGGTTTACAGCCCGTCTCCTTTAACCACTCGGACACCCCACCGGGCATCCACGGCTCCTAGCCGTGAGCGACTGGCGATTCTAGTGCAGGCGCGCAGACCTAGATTCCAGGCCGGAGGCTCCAGGGCTCAGATTCCAGGCGTGGACGGTAGGTGCACGCGCGTGGAGGACTCAGCTGGCCTCGCGCAGCTGCTGCGCGTCGGGGAGCGTCTGCAGCTTCTTCAGGGTCCGGCTCTCGATCTGGCGGACGCGCTCGCGCGTGATGTCGAACGCGCGGCCGACCTCCTCGAGCGTGCTGGGCCGCCCACCGGTGATGCCGTAGCGCATTTCGATCACGCCGCGCTCGCGCGGCGGCAAGCAGGCGAGCACGCGGGTGACGTTCTCGCGGCGCATCGCCTCGGAGGCGATCTCGAAGGGAGATTCCGAGCCGACGTCCTCGATCAGGTCGGCCAGCGCCGAGGAGTCCTGCTCCTCGCCGACGGGTTTCTCGAGCGACAGCGGCTGCTGGGCCATGCGCATCACCTCGCGCACTTCGCGCGTGGAGCACTCGAGCTCGGCGGCGAGCTCCTCGGTGCTCGGTTCGCGTCCGAGCTGCTGGATCAGCCGGCGTTCGGCGTGGACGAGCTTGTTGAGGCGCTCGACGACGTGCACCGGGATCCTGATCGTGCGTCCCTTGTCCGCGATCGCGCGGGTGACGGCCTGGCGGATCCACCAGGTCGCGTAGGTCGAGAACTTGTAGCCGCGGCGGTAGTCGAACTTCTCGACCGCCCGAATCAGCCCGAGCGAGCCCTCCTGGATCAGGTCGAGGAACGTCAGTCCGCGCCCGATGTAGCCCTTCGCGATCGACACGACCAGGCGCAGGTTCGCCTCGACCATGTGCTGCTTGGCCGCGATGTCGCCGCGCTCGATCCGCTTCGACAGCGCGACCTCCTGCTCGGCGCTCAGCAGCGGTACGCGCCCGATCGCGCGTAGATACAGGCGCAGCGAGTCGAGGCTCTGCTCGACGCTCGGATCGAGCTCCCCCTTCTTCATCTCGCCCAGACGTGCGCGGAGCGCCTTGCTCTGCTCCAGGCGCTCGTCGCGCTCATCGCGGTCGGTGAGTGGACGATCGTCAACGCTCCCGAGCGAATCGTCGACGGCGACCCCGGCCATTGCGACCCCGGCCGTGTCCGTGGCCTCCAGTAGCACCTCAACCCTATTGCTCAACTTGGACTCCCATGCTTCATCCGGCGCCCCGTCGGAGCGACCCGCTCCGACCCTCCCCTTGCAAGTGCGGAGTGATACCAGAACCGCCGGTCGCAGCCTCCGCCGGGTTCGTGTCCCTCGCCGGCGATCCCGCCGCGTCGCCTGTGGTCTCGCCGGCCGCCGATCATCGCCGGGCGCCTCGGGCGGGTCCCGCGCGCGCACAGCGCTAGGCTTGGCGATCGTGCAGGCGACACGGCTCACCCCCACGCCCGCGACGGCGCAGAGTGCCGGCGATGATGTCCAAGCGCGCCTGCCGAGCGTCCCGGTCGGGCTTTCGCGCGTCGGCGTGACCGGCGTCGAGAAGGTCGTGAGGATCCACGACGAGCTGTTCTTCGCGCGCCTGTCCTGCTTCGTCGATCTCAGCCGCGAGCAGAAGGGCGCGCACATGTCGCGCTTCGAGGAGGTCATCAACGAGGCGATCGGCGAGGTCGTGCTCGCCGAGGCGCCGTTCCGGGCGGAGACGCTCGCGCGCCACATCGCCGAGCTCGTACGCGAGCGTCAGGGGGCCGATCGCGCCGAGGTGAGCATCGAGGCGCGCTATCCCGAGCACAAGCCCGCCCCCGTATCCGGCATCCCGACCCAGGAGATCTACACGCTGCACGGCCGAGCGGTCGCCTTCGAGCACGGCACGCGCTGCGTCGTCGGCGTCTCGGCCACGGGCATGACCGCCTGTCCGTGCGCGCAGGAGCTGGTGGCCGCGCGCGCGCGCGTGCGTCTAGCCGACGACGGGTTCTCCGCGGAGCAGATCGAGCGCGTCCTGCGCAACGTGCCCGTCGCCACCCACAACCAGCGGGGTCTGGCGACGCTGCAGATCGGCTGCACCGAGGACTGCGTCACGGAGATCGACGCGACCTCGCTGCTCGAGATCGCGGAGGCGAGCATGTCATCGGAGATCTACGAGCTGATGAAGCGCTCAGACGAGGTCGAGGTCGTGGAAAAGGCGCATGCGCGCCCGCGCTTCGTCGAGGACTGCGTGCGCGAGATGCTCGCCGGCGTCGTCGCTCACTATCCGCAGCTCGACGGCGCGAGCTTCGTGGCGGCGCGCCAGGAGAACCTCGAGACGATCCACCAGCACAACGTCGTCGCCGAGCGCCACGGCCTGCTCAGCGAGCTGCGCGCGGAGATCGAGTCGGGCGAGCTGGCCCCACGCCAGACTACGCTCGAGACGTGGCTCGCCGCCGGCGCGGGCGCCTGACATCGGCCTCCCCGCCGCCTCCCCGCCGCTTTCCCTCAGTGTCCCGATCCCGGCTCGGGCCGGAGATCGTAGATCGCGTAGATCGCCGCCTGAGCCTAGATCAGCCGGGCGCGCGGACCCGCGCCTGCTGCAGCTGGCGGCGCAGTCCGAAGATGAAGTCCAGGCCGGAGAGCACGGTCACGGCGACCGTCGCGTAGAGCAAAAGCGAGACCCACAGCGGTTCCCCGTGCACGGCGATCAGCGCGAGGATCGCGGCGATCTGCATGCAGGTCTTGACCTTGCCGAACATGCTCGCTCCGATCACGACGCCCGCCTGCGTGGCGCCGAGACGCAGCATCGTGACGGCCAGCTCGCGCGTGATGATCACCATCGCGACCCACGCTTCCAAGCGGTTCAAAGAGACGAGCGAGAGCAAAGCGGCGACGATCAGGAGCTTGTCCGCGAGCGGATCCATCAGCTTGCCGAAGGTCGTGATCGAACCCCGCGCGCGGGCCAGGCGGCCGTCGACGAAATCGGTCAGCGACGCCAGCGCGAACACGACCGCCGCGAGCACATCCCCCGCGGGCGTGTTACCGAGCAGCGCGACGACGACGACGGGGACGAGCATGATCCGCAGCACCGTCAGGACATTGGGCAGGTTCAATGCAAACACGGGGCCGCCCATTATGCCGCCTAAGATCGAATCAACCCCAACAAATTGCACCCAGCGAAGGAGCCGATCGCATGAATAAGCGCACCCTAGGAACGAACGGCCTCGAGGTCTCGGCGATCGGGCTGGGCTGCATGGGGATGTCGGCCTTCTATGGCTCGACCGACGAGGGCGAGGCGATCGCCACGATCCACCGCGCGCTCGAGCTCGGCTGCAACTTCCTCGATACCGCACAGCTGTACGGGCCGATGACCAACGAGGAACTGGTCGGCCGCGCGATCGAGGGCCGTCGCGAGGAGTACGTGATCGCGACGAAGTTCGCCCGCCGCACCGACGGAGCGACCCCGGGGGACCTGTCGACGCTCGGTCCGCTCGACGGCTCCGCCGAGCACGTCCACAGCTCGGTCGAGGGCTCGCTGCGGCGACTGAAAACCGACCACATCGACCTCTACTACCAGCACCGCGTCGACCCGGGCGTCGCGATCGAGGAGACCGTCGGCGCGATGGCGGAACTGGTGCAGCAGGGCAAGATCCGGCACATCGGGCTGAGCGAGGCGGCGCCCGCGACGATCAGACGCGCGCACGCAGTGCACCCGATCGCGGCCGTGCAGACCGAGTACTCGCTGTGGACGCGCGACCCGGCCGAGGCGGAGATCCTGCCGGTCTGCCGCGAGCTCGGGATCGGCTTCGTCTCCTACTCGCCGCTCGGCCGCGGCTTCCTGTCGGGCCGCTTCAAATCGCCCGAGGAGCTCGATACGAATGACTTCCGCCGCCGTGGCCCGCGCTTCACGGGCGAGAACCTCGACGCAAACTTGCAGCTCGCCGCGAAGGTGCAGGAGATCGCCGGCGACAAGGGCGTCACCCCCGCGCAGCTCGCGCTTGCGTGGGTGCTCGCGCAGGGCGAGGACATCGTGCCGATCCCCGGCACCAAGCGCCGCACATACCTCGAGCAGAACCTCGCCGCGGCCGACGTCGAGCTGACCGCCGACGAGCTCGCGCGGATCGACGCCGAGTTGCCGCAGGCGGCGGGCGACCGCTACGACGAGCAGGGCATGCGCGCCGTCAACATCTGAGGAGGAGCGTCGGGACCGGGATCAGTACCCGACCGAGTAGAAGCTGATGTGCCGGCAGCCCTCGAGCTGCCAGTGCGGCAAAGCATGGTGGCTCGTGAAGACGACGATCGCGGGATTTTCGCAGTGGATCACGCCGGAGTCCTCGTGCGCGTGGACGACCGTCTGCGGGTTCGTGCCCGTCCAGACGTAGTTGACCGTGTCGTTGGCGTAGATGAAGTTTGGCCCGTCGCCCGCGTGGATGATCGCCGTCTGGGCAGACTCGCCGCTGGGGTGGTAGTCGCCCCAGATCACGTCGCCGGAGTCGCCACCGTAGATCGTGTCGTTGCCGTAGCCGCCGAGCAGGTAGTTGTGGACGCCGCTGACGCCGCTCAGCACGTTCGTCTGGCCGGCGGGGCCCTTGTCCATCTGGAGATGTTCGTCCGCCGGCCAGCCGGCGTGGCTGGTCATCGCGACCGCGGAGGAGGCGAGCAGGAACATCGCGAGCAACGCCGCGGCGGCGATTGCCCGGAGGTGGCGGCGCAGAGCGATAGGGTGGGGAGCCATGCCCCTGATTCCAATGGTCATCGAGCGCACGGCGCGAGGCGAGCGCGAGTTCGACATATATTCACGGCTGCTCAACGAGCGCATCATCTTCCTCGGCACTCCGATCGACGATCAGGTTGCCAATCTAGTCGTCGCCCAGCTCCTGCACCTTGAGTCGCAGGACCCAGAGAAGGACATCTCGATCTACATCAACTCCCCGGGCGGCTCGATCTACTCGGGCCTCGCGATCTACGACACGATGAACTTCGTCAAGCCGGACATCGCGACGATGGTCGTCGGCGTGGCGATGTCGATGGGATCGCTGCTGCTCGCCGGAGGCACGAAGGGCAAGCGCGCGGCGTTGCCGAACAGCCGCATCCTGATCCACCAGCCCTCGGCGGGCTTTGAAGGCCAGTCGACCGACATCGAGATCCACGCGCGCGAGATCCTGAAGGTGCGCGAGCGGATCGACGAGATCTACGCCTCCCACACGGGCCTCTCGAAGGAGCAGGTCCGCCAGGACATGGAGCGCGACCGGTTCTTCAACGCCGAGCAGGCGCTCGAGTACGGGTTGATCGACCGGGTCCTCGAGGCTCACTGAGCGCATGGCCTTCCGATGGGGGGCCTTTGATGGACGGCCTGCCGGCCGTGAATGGCGCGCGTTGCAGGCATCGCCAGGCGGGGTGGCGCACCGGCCGGACCGCTAATGCGGCCTCGGCCGTGCGAGTGGGCTGACTATGCTCGCCGGGCGCGATGACCGCCCTGACGCCACTCGAGCGCTCGGCCCTGCTACTGACCGCCGTGTTGACGGCGCTCGCAGGCGTGGCCAACTACGCCGCCTGGCCTGCGGTGCCCCGCTTCGCGCTCGCGACGCTCGCGCTCGCGGGGCTCGCGTGGGTCGTCTCGTTCGCGACCGAGCAGCTCGGCGAGCGCTTCGGGCCGGGCGTGACGGGGATGATGCAGTCGACGCTCGGCAACCTGCCGGAGCTGTTCGTCGTGATCTTCGCGCTGCAGAAGGGCGAGCTCGTCGTCGCCCAGACGGCGATCGTCGGCTCGATCCTGGCGAACGCGCTGCTCGTGCTCGGGCTCGTGATCGTCGTCGGCGCGCGCGTCGCGCCGGATGGGCTGATGAGGTTCTCGAAGCGCCTGCCGAACGACACGGCGACGTTGTTGCAGGTGACCGTGTTCATCATCGTGCTGCTCGGCCTCTCGCTCGCCGCCCACGATCCGGCGAGCCACCACGTGAAGACGATCTCTGCGGTCGGGGCGGTCTGTCTGCTGATCGTCTACCTCGCGTGGGTCGTGCCGTACCTGCGCTCCGACACTAGGCCGCAGGAACGGGAGGCGCCCAGGAGGACGGCTGCTGCCGATCCCGGGGACGGGACCGAGGGGCCGGGAGCGAAGGGGGAGGGTTCCGGGGAGCCGGGCGAGAAGGGACAGGGCCTCCCCGTCGCCGCCGATGGACCCTCCGGGGAGGGCACGGCCAGGCCCGGCCCGCGCCTCGGCCTCAGCCTGACCCTCGCCCTGCTGATCGTCGCCGGCACCGCCTCCGCGTTCGTGTCCGACTGGTTCATCAACGGACTGGAGCCCGCGATCTCGATCCTGCACATCTCCCAGGCGTTCGCCGGCCTGGTGATCGTCGCGATCGCCGGCAACGCCGCCGAGAACACCGCCGGGCTCGTGCTCGCCTACAAGGGCCGCTCCGACCTCGCGATCTCCGTCGTCAAAAACTCCGTCGCCCAGATCGCCGCGTTCCTGTTCCCGCTGCTCGTGCTCGTCTCGCTGCTGCTCGCGACCACGCTGACGTTCGCGCTCGCCCCCGTCTACATCGGCGCGCTGGCGCTCACCGCGCTCGCCCTCTGGCAGGTCACCGGCGACGGCGAGGCCGCCGAATTCGAGGGCTGGGCGCTGGTGGCGCTGTACGTGATCCTCGCGACGCTGACGCTGTACGAGTAGGCGGACGGGCTCGGCCTGGGGAGGGCCTCGGCCTGGGGGCGCCCGCGGAGGGCGAACCTGAAAGGCGGAATACGACATCCGTCGCACTGGACCGCCGCTCGTCGAGGGCAAGCGAGGGAGAGCCGATCGTGTCCCACCATCGCACGGGCAGATCTATCCCCAGTTACTCCGCACACGTCTTCTTCGCGGCGTATGTCCCCTCCGCAGCCCATGCCCCCTCCCCAGCGCACATCCAACCCCCAGCGACGTCGTCTGCTGCCCGCGGTGCTCACCGGCATGTTGATCGGGTTGCTGATGGCCGTCTCAACCGCGGCGGCCTCGGACGTCACCGTGAGCAACTGCGCGAAACTGCAGCCGACGCTCAATGCGGTTGAAGAAGGCGAAGTCATCACGCTCGCCGCGCTCTGCACGAAGAGCAACTCGGGGAAAGCTGAAGGTGTCTTCAGGCTGCCGTCCAGCGTGGCCGATGTCACGATTGAAGGACAGGCGGGCACGACCGCCGGGTTTGACGGTACGGGCGTCAAAGGCAGTGCGCTGGAATCCAGAGGCAAGGGCCTGGTGCTGCGCAATCTCACGATCGAGAACTACTCGCTCAACGAAAGATCCGCCGTCACGCTCGACCCCGGCGAAGGCGCTCTGCCGGCGATCGAAGCCGATCGCTTCCTCGACGACACCAGCAGCAGCACGTCCGGCAACTCCAGCCGCGGTGGGGCTCTTTCGATCTTCGCGTCCAGCAACACCTGCGCCTATACGGCCCCGCTGAGCATCGTCGACTCCCTCTTCCAGGGCGATCACATCGCCGACACCTCAACCACGGAACACAACCGCGATCAGGGGGGCGCCCTGTACGCGGAACTACGCTGCAACTCGGCCGCGACGGCGCCGTTCGAGCTCGCGAGGCTCGACGGGAACACCTACGCCGAAGACGCGATCGACACGCAGGCGGGCGGCGAAGCCTTCGGCGGAGCCCTGGACCTGACCAGCGCCTCCGGCCCCGGAGTCGAGGTGTCGGCCACGCAGGCGGGCAACGTGTTCGAGAACGACTCGATCGCGTCGAGCTCGCCGACCGGTGTCTACGGCGGTGGCGGCGAGTGGGCGTCGTCGCTCGAGCTCTCCAGCACGGACGATCGCTACACCGGCAATTCGCTGCCGGCGCCGCGGGGCGCGAGCGCCTCCAGCCTGGGCGCCGGACTGGGCCTGAGCACGTCGAGCTGCGCTGGTGACGCGACCGCCTCGGCGACGCTCGAGGATGCGGTGCTCGCCGCCAACGCGATCGGTCCCGCGAGCGAAGCGGGCGAATCCGCGGGCGCGGGCCTCTACGCCGCCTGTACCTCAACTGAACCCAATGTCCACTTCCATCTCAGCCTCGACGACTCGACGGTCGCCGGCAACCAGGCTCCCGGGGGTGTCTCCGGCATCGACGGCGAGGACGCCGACCAGCTGGCGCTGGCCAACTCGATCGTGGCGAGCCCCCCGGGTCAGGCCGATATCGGGGGCTTTCGAACGAACGCCGGTGGATCGCTCGCGTCCTCGTTCAGCGACGCGTGCGCGCCCGGCGTGAGCACGAATACCGCGCTGCCGGGCGAAGGCAACATCTGCGCGGCGCCGCTGCTGGCCGGCGAAGCGACCGGCGACGTGCACGAGACCGCGTCCAGCCCGACGATCGACGCCGGCTCGAACGCGCTCGTGCCGGCGGCCCTGACCACGGACGCCCTCGGCGACGCGCGGATCCTTCCCGGACACAGCGGCTGCGGGCAGAGCTTCCCGGCGATCGTCGACATCGGCGCCGACGAGCTCACCCCCCCAGCGCCTTCCTGCTCGCCCGCGCCCGCGATCCAGAAATCGCCTCCGTCCCCGCTCCGGCCGGGCCTGGCCCGCTTCGTCAGGCTCGTGACCGGCTCCACCGGCGCGGCGCTGCGGTTGAGCTGCTCGTCGAGCAGCGACGGTCTCGGCTGCTCCGGGGCGATCTACGTGATCGCCGAAGAGACGCTCCGCGGCAAGCAGGTCCTCGCCGTCGGCGCCGGGCGCGTCCGCCACCGAAGGTCCGTCACGATCGGCCAGGCGCCCTTCTCGCTCCCCGCCGGCGCCACGGCGACGTTCACGGTCGAGCTCAACGCGGCCGGCCGCGCGCTGCTGCGCCGCTTCCACACGGTCTCGGCCCGCGTGTCGGCCAGCGAGGCATCGCCCGCCGGCGCCCCGCTCGTCTTCTTCACGCGCGCGGCGCGCTTCGGCGAGTCCAAGCCGCCCACACGATCCAAGCGATCCAGGCGCCGCTGAGCCGGCCCCGCCGGGAGAGGTCGGCGCCGGGCCGAAAGCACGCGAGTCGCCCCCGAGATAGCCCGCTCGTGGGGCGCGGGTCGCTCACGGCGCAAAGCGCGCTAGACTGCTCGGACCTCGCGCCTGGGCGGGGTTTTTCTTCGCCCGAGGCCGTTTATCAACCCCTACGCAGGGATTTCTCACACATGGCCCGCGGAGACGTTCGAATCGCGATCACCCTCGCATGCGAGGAGTGCAAGCATCGCAACTACCAGACGAATAAGTCCAAGCGCAACAACCCCGACCGGGTCGGCCTGCGCAAGTATTGCCGCTGGTGTCGCAAGCACACCAGCCACCGGGAGACTCGCTAGCGCGGGAGCGCTGTTGTGGCCCGTGATCGCAAACGCGCAAAGCAGCGCCGCGCTCGTCGCGGGCGTGACGATGCCGGCACGCCCGTCGGGCGCTCGGCCGGCCGCCAGGACCCTGCCGGGACTGGGTCGGGGGCCGGGTCTGGGTCGGCAGCCGGGGCGGGATCTGGGCCGGGATCGGCGACGACCAGCTCCGGCGGTTCCCCTGTCCGCGCTGACGTGCCCGGCGCGCTCGACCACGCCTCCGGCGACGTCGATGAGTTCGACGCCGCGATCGTGCGGGGCGCCGGCGGCGTGCCCGCAGGGACCGATGGCGCAGCCGCGGAGGCGGAGCGTCTGTCCGAGACCGAAATCGAGGCGGAGGCCGAGGCCGAGGGCGATCTCAGCGCGGACGAGATCCAGGAGCTCGCGGGCCCCTCGGGCTCGGGTGCCGGTGGCGGCCGTGCCGGTGGTGGCGGTCCCGGTGGCGTCCTCACGGCTCCCGGCGGCGGTGGCGCCGGCGCCGGCGGTGGCGCGACGCCCGAGCAGGCCTCGGGCGCTCCCGTGCGCGGCGGCAACCGCGCGATCGGCTTTCTGCGCGCCAGCTGGGCCGAGCTGCAGCGGGTACAGTGGCCCGACCGCCGCCAGGTCTTCCAGGCGACCGCCGTCGTCCTCGGCTTCGTCGCGATCGCCGGCGCCTATCTCGGCTTGGCTGACTACGTCGCCAAGGAAATCGTCGAACTCATCTTGTAAGGAACGCTGAACTGAATGTTTCGCTGGTACGTCGTCAACACATACTCAGGGCACGAGAACAAGGTCAAGCACAACCTCGAGCACCGCGTGATCTCGCTCGGGCAGCAGCGCGCCGTGCGCAACGTCGTCGTGCCGACCGAGTCGGTCTCGGAGATGAAGGACAACCAGAAGGTCACCGTCGAGAAGCGCACGATGCCGGGCTACGTGCTGGTCAACATGGAGCTGAACGAGGACTCCTGGGGAGTCGTCAAGGGCACGCCCGGCGTGACCGGGTTCGTCGGCGCCTCCCAGGAGCCGGTGCCGCTGACGCAGGTCGAGGTCGACCGGCTGCTGCACAAGACCGATGTCGCGACCGCCCCGCGCACGCGCGCGCAGTTCACGATCGGCGAGTCCGTCAAGGTCATCTCCGGCCCGCTGTCGGACTTCTCCGGCGAGATCTCCGAGATCAACGACGACGCCGCGAAGCTCAAGGTCCTGGTATCAATCTTCGGTCGCGAGACCCCCGTCGAGGTTCAGTTCGACCAGGTCAAAAAGCTCTAGCGGGAACGGGTCGGTACATGTACCGACCCGCGGGGGCGCGCATGCGCGCCCCCGGCACTGGGCGCATGCGCCCAGTGCAACATCATCTGAATCTGACTCATCCCCACCACTCCACTAAGATCCCCCACCTCATATGGCCAAGAAGGTTCTGACGACAATCAAGCTGCAGGCGAACGCCGGGCAGGCGAGCCCCGCCCCGCCGGTCGGTCCTGCGCTGGGGCAGCACGGGATCAACATCATGGAGTTCTGCAAGGCGTTCAACGCGCAGACGCAGGGCGAAACCGGGACCGTGATCCCGGTCGTGATCACCGTCTACGAGGACCGCTCGTTCACGTTCGTCACGAAGACCCCGCCCGCGGCGGTGCTGATCAAGCAGGCGCTGCGGATCGGCAAGGGCTCGGGCGAGCCCAACCGCACGAAGGTCGGCTCGATCACCCAGGCGCAACTGCGCGAGATCGCCGAGCGCAAGCTCGAGGACCTGAACGCCCACGATGTCGATCAGGCCGCGAAGATCATCGCCGGGACGGCGCGCTCGATGGGAGTCGAGGTAGCGTCATGAGCGTCATGAACGCGCCATGCCGGGGCCGGCGCTGTCTGGACATCGGGGGGGCACGCTCATGAGCGGCCACCACGGACGCCGCCACCGCGAGGCCTTGGAGAAGGTCGAGCGCGAGCGCGAGTACGAGCCCGCGGAGGCCGTCGCGCTCGTCAAGAGCCTCGCCGGCGCGAAGTTCGACGAGTCGGTCGAGCTGCACGTGCGCACCGGCCTGAACGTGAGGCACGCCGACGAGCAGCTGCGCGGCACGATCGCGCTGCCGAACGGCCTCGGCAAAGACGTCAAGATCATCGTCTTCGCCCAGGGCCCGAAGGTCGCCGAGGCCGAAGCCGCCGGCGCCGACGCGGTCGGCGGCGAGGATCTCGCGAAACGGGTCGAGGAGGGCTTCGACGACTTCGACGTCGCGATCGCCACGCCCGACCTGATGTCCGTCGTCGGTCGCCTCGGTCGCGTGCTCGGACCGTCGGGCAAGATGCCCAACCCGAAGGTCGGCACCGTCACGATGGACGTCGCGAAAGCGGTCGAGGAGTCCAAGTCGGGCAAGGTCGAGTACCGCACCGACCGCAACGCGATCGTGCATCTCGTGATCGGTAAGGCGAGCTTCGACGAGCGTCCTTTGCTGGAGAACTACGCCGCGGTGATCGAAGAGCTGATCCGCGCGAAGCCCTCCAGCGCGAAGGGCCGCTATCTGCACTCGATCACGCTGACATCGACGATGGGGCCGGGCGTGAAGGTCAACGCCGGGCGCACGCGTGAAATCCTCGAGGAGGCGCCGCCCGCGACAGCCGTCGCCGCATAGCGTTTTTCCTTTAGGCAACCGAAGACCCCCGGCGGCCGGCCGATCCCCACGGGATCGCCGGCGGAAGCCCGGGACAGGAGCCACGAATGAACCGAGACCAGAAGGCCACGGCGATCGCCGAGATAGCCGCCAACATCAACGAATCCCAGGCGGTCTTCGCCGTGGACTACCGCGGCATCTCCGTGCCCCAGGTGGCCGAGCTGCGCTCGAAGCTGCGCGAGGCCGACGCGACCTTCAAGGTCGTCAAGAACTCGCTCACAGAACGCGCCGCCGACGAGGTCGGCGCCACGACGCTGAAGGAGCTGCTCGAAGGCCCGACCGCGCTGACGTTCGTGCGCGGCGACATCGCCACGGCCGCCAAGGCGGTCGCCGACTACGGGCGCGCCACGCAGTTGCTGCCGTTCAAGGGCGGTCTGATGGATGGCGCGGCGATCGACCCCGATCAGATCCGCTCGCTCTCGCGCCTGCCCTCGCGCGAAGTCCTCTACGGCCAGCTCGTCGGCGTGGTCGCCTCGCCGATCGGCGGGCTCGTGCGCTCGCTCGGCGGCCTGCTCGGCGGACTTGCCGTGGCGCTCGGCCAGGTCCAGCAGAAGAAGGGGTCGGGCGAGATTCCCGCGGGGGAGGCGCCGGTCGTGGCGGAGGAGAAGGCCACCCCTGCCGTGTCTGAGCAGGAGCCGTCGCAGGAGCCGGCCGCCGAGGCGGAGCCCGCGGCCGAGGAGAGCCCGGCAGCCGAGGTCGAGACGCCGCAAGCAGATGCACCCGATGCCGAGGCGCCGGAGGCGTCTGACGAGGCGCCTGCGGACGAGCCCAAGTCCGAGCAGGATCCCGCCGTCGAGGCGCCCCCGGCTCCCGATGGGGGGGCGGAGTCCGAGGCCGAGGCCGAGGCCGAGGCGGCACCCGAAGACAAAGCTGAGCCGGAGGATCAACCGGCGCAAGACGACAACCAGGCGGACGCACCGGCCGATGAGGCCGAGACCGCCGACGACGAGAATCCCAAGGAGGACTGACCAGCATGGCTACAGCCACAAGTACGGAGAAGTGGATCGAGGAGCTGAAGGGCATCTCGGTGCTCGAGCTCGCCGAGCGGATCAAGGCGCTCGAGGAGGAGTTCGGCGTATCGGCCGCGGCGATGGCCGCGCCCGCCGCCGCGCCGGCCGCCGGTGGAGGTGGAGGCGACGCCGCCGCCGAGGAAGAGAGCAGCACGGCCGACGTGATCCTCGCGGCCTCCGGCGACAAGAAGATCCAGGTGATCAAGGTCGTCCGCGCCGCCACCGGTCTCGGCCTGAAAGAGGCGAAGGCGCTCGTCGACGAGGCTCCGAAGCCCGTCAAGGAGGGCATCGAGAAGGAGGAGGCCGCGAAGCTCAAGCAGGAACTGGAGGAGGCCGGCGCCACCGTCGAGCTGAAGTAGCGCGGGTCCGAACTTCGCCTCGACCTGAAAAGCCTGCTGCGCGGGCCGACGGTCGAGCCGAAGTACCCGGACCCGCTTGGCTGACCTCTCTGGTTACCACCGGGCGAGGTCGCAGGGGCGAGCGGCCCGCTTTGCGTGGCCCGCTCGCCGTTTGGTGAGGTACGCATCTCTTTCGGCTCAGAACGCGCGCGCGTGTGTACGCGCGCACGCGCGCGCGCGCGTTCAACGTCGATCGAACAACAAGCTCTCGCCCGTCTTTAGATTCGGCCGTCTTTACCCGCGCCTAACAAAAGCGCCGATTTTCCGGTAAAGTCCCCGGTGCCGACCAATAGTCGCAGCCGCTCCTAGCAGCACGATCCCGCGCCACATACGCGGCGATCGAGAGGGCGGGGTCCGTGAGCGTTGGCAGCCCACTTCAGGGTGCCGCTGATCTGTGCTATCTTCAGTGGTCGCGCTTCGGCGCCCTCCTCTGCCCGTCTCTCGCTCCCGAAGGAGTCGTTTCTTGGCTGCTGTTGATGCTCTCCGGACGCGCCGCACTTTCGCGCGTCTACCCAAGTCTGTCGACGTACCGAACCTGATCGATATCCAGCGCCGCTCGTTCACGTGGCTGACCGACCCGCAGACGGGCGGCCTGCGCGAGACGATCGACGATATTTCCCCGATCGAGGACTACACCGGCAACCTCGCCGTGCAGTTCGGCGAGTTCGTCTTCGACGAGCCCGTCGCCTCGCTCGAGCAGTGCCGCGAGAAGGACCTCACCTACGCGCGTCCGCTGACGGTCACGGTCGCGTTCATCAACCGCGAGACCGGAGAGATCCGTGAGCAGTCCGTCTTCATGGGCGACTTCCCGTGGATGACCGAGCGCGGAACGTTCGTGATCAACGGCACCGAGCGCGTCGTCGTCACCCAGCTCGTGCGCTCCCCCGGCGCGTATCTGATGGAGCCGAAGGACCGCGAGAAGCAGGTCTTCATCGCCAACCTGATGCCCGCGCGCGGCTCCTGGCTCGAGCTCGAGATCGACAAGAAGGGCAAGGTCTTCGTGCGCATCGATCGCAAGCGCAAGCTGCCGGTCACGGTGCTGCTGCGCGCGATGGGCTATGCGACCGACGAGGAGATCCTGCGGCTGTTCGAGGACTCGCTCTACATCCGCAACACGATCGAATCCGACACCGAGATCACGCGCACCGAAGAGGGCGCCCTGGTCGAGCTGTTCAAGAAGCAGCGCCCCGGTGAGCCGCCGTCGGTCGACAACGCCAAGGCGCTCTTGAACCAGCTGTTCTTCGACCCCAAGCGCTACGACCTGACGCGCGTCGGTCGCTACAAGCTCAACTCGCGGCTCGGGCTCGACATCGACATCGACACGCGCACGCTGACGCACGACGACATCCTTGCGCTCGTGCGCGAGCTGGTCTCGCTGCCGAAGCGTCTCGGGATCCCCGAGGACGGCGAGCTCGAGATCAAGGACTACGCGGCCGAGGCGATGAGCATGCCGCGCGAGCCGGTCGCCGATCACCTCGACGAGTACGAGCACTTCGGCAACCGCCGCCTGCGCACGGTAGGCGAGCTGATCCAGGAGGCGTTCCGGATCGGCCTCTACCGTATGGAGCGCGTCGTGCGCGAGCGCCTGACGACCGAGGACGCCGACACGATCACGCCGCAGACGATCATCAACATCCGGCCCGTGGTCGCGGCGCTGAAGGAGTTCTTCGGCTCCTCGCAGCTCTCGCAGTTCATGGACCAGACGAACTCGCTGTCCGGGCTCACCCACCGCCGCCGCCTGTCCGCGCTGGGAGCCGGCGGGCTGACGCGCGAGCGCGCGCCGATCGAGGTGCGCGACGTGCACCCGACCCACTACGGGCGCATGTGCCCGATCGAGACGCCCGAGGGACCGAACATCGGCCTGATCGGCTCGTTGAGCTCGTTCGCCGAGGTTTCCGAGTACGGCTTCGTGACGACGCCCTACCGCGTCGTCGAGGACGGCGTGCTGACCGACAAAGTCCGCCGCCTGGACGCAACCCAGGAAGAGGAGCTCGTGATCGCGCAGGCGAACACGCCGGTCGACGAGAAGACGGGCAAGCTCAAGGGCGCCGAGATCCTCTGTCGCACCCAGGCCGGCCAGTACGTGACGGTTGGGCCGAAGGACGTCGATCTCCTCGACGTCTCGCCCGAGCAGATCTGGTCGGTCGCGACCGCGATGATCCCGTTCCTCGAGCACGACGACGCCAACCGCGCGCTGATGGGCTCGAACATGCAGCGCCAGGCCGTGCCGCTGTTGAAGGCCGACGCGCCGCTGGTGGGCACCGGGATGGAGCGCCGCGCGGCGCTTGACACCGGCGACGTGCTGCTCGCCCGCAACGCGGGAACCGTCGACTTCGTCGACGCCGATCAGATCGTCGTGCAGACGAACGGGTCCCCATCGACCCGGGACGAGTACGAGCTGCAGAAGTTCATGCGCTCCAACCAGGGCACTCTGATCCATCAGAAGCCCCGCGTGAAGACCGGTCAGAAGGTCAAGGCGGGCGACGTGCTCGCCGACGGCTCCTCGACCGACAAGGGCGAAATGGCGCTCGGCAAGAACCTGATGGTCGCCTTCATGTCCTGGGAGGGCTACAACTTCGAGGACGCGATCATCCTCTCCAAGCGCCTGGTCAAGGATGACGAGCTGACCTCGATCCACATCGAGGAGTACGAGATCGACGCCCGCACGACGAAGCTCGGCGAGGAGGAGGTCACGCGCGACATCCCCAACCGCTCGGAGGAGTCGCTGCGCAACCTCGATGACCGCGGGATCGTGCGCGTCGGCGCCGAGGTGGCCTCCGGCGACCTGCTCGTCGGCAAGGTCACGCCGAAGGGCGAGACCGAGCTGACCGCCGAGGAGAAGCTGATCCGCGCGATCTTCAAGGAGAAGGCGCGCGAGGTCAGGGACACCTCGCTGAAGGTTCCCCACGGCGAGGGCGGCGTGGTGATCGACGTGATGACCTTCAGCCGCGACGCCGGCGACGACTTGCCGCCGGGCGTCAACGACCTCGTGCGCGTGTTCGTCGCCAAGAAGCGCAAGATCTCCGAGGGCGACAAGCTCGCGGGCCGCCACGGCAACAAGGGCGTGATCTCGAAGATCGTCGACGAGCAGGACATGCCGTTCCTCGAGGACGGCACGCCGGTCGACGTGATCCTCAACCCGCTCGGCGTGCCGAGCCGCATGAACGTCGGGCAGATCCTCGAGACGCACCTCGGCTGGGCCGCCGCGCAGGGCTGGTATGACGACGGCTCCGACGCCTACAAGGAGGCCCACGAAAACAACGGCAACGGCGGCGTGCTCACCCATCCGCCCGCCGATCGCGTGTACGTCTCCACGCCCGTGTTCGACGGCGCCACCGTCGCCGACGTCGACGAGGCGCTCGTGCGCTGGCAGGACGAGCACAAGGGCCGGATCCGCATGGACGTCGACAAGTCCCGCCGTCCCGGCGAGCAGGCCTCGGGCAAGATGACGCTGTTCAACGGCCGCACCGGCGAGCCGTTCGCCGAACAGGTGACGGTCGGCTACATGTACATCCTCAAGCTGCTGCACCTCGTCGACGACAAGATCCACGCGCGCTCGACCGGCCCCTACTCGCTCGTCACCCAGCAGCCGCTGGGCGGCAAGGCGCAGTTCGGCGGCCAGCGCTTCGGTGAGATGGAGGTGTGGGCGCTGGAGGCCTTCGGCGCCGCCTACACGCTGCAGGAGATGCTGACGATCAAGTCCGACGACACGGTCGGCCGCGTGAAGGCCTACGAGGCGATCGTCAAGGGCGAGAACATCGCCGAGCCCTCGATCCCGGAGTCGTTCAAGGTGCTGCTCAAGGAGATGCAGTCGCTGGCGCTCGACGTGAACGTCGTCTCCGAGGAGGGCCAGCGCACCGAGATGCGCGACGAAGACGACGACCTGCTGCGCGCGGCGGAGGAGCTCGGCATCGATCTCTCAGGCGTGCGTGCCCCGGCGCCCGATGCGCCCGCGCCGGAGGGTGAGGACGAGGCCTCGGCGGAGGCCGTCGAGGAGACCGAGGGCGGTGCCGACGAGGCGCTCCAGGTTGAGGTCGACGACGAGGAGGACCCCGCGGAGGAGCTTGTCGCGGAGGAGCTGATTGGAGAGGCCGCGGCGGTAGTGGACGCCGCACTTGCAACTGACGAGATGACGGAGGAGCAGCAATGATCGACATCAACACTCGGACGGGAGGGGGGCAGGCCCCCCTCCCGAGCCTCCCCCCGAACCTCCGCACCGCGCACAGCCAGCTCGTCAAGAAGGAGCAGCAATGATCGACATAAACAACTTCGACGCAATCGAGATCTCGCTCGCCTCCTCCAAGCAGATCCGCAGCTGGAGCTCGGGCGAGGTGATCAAGCCCGAGACGATCAACTACCGCACGCTCAAGCCCGAGAAGGACGGTCTCTTCTGCGAGCGCATCTTCGGTCCGACGAAGGACTGGGAGTGCTACTGCGGCAAGTACAAGCGCGTCCGCTACAAGGGCATCGTCTGCGAGCGCTGCGGCGTTGAGGTCACGCGCTCGAAGGTCAGACGCGAGCGCATGGGCCACGTCGACCTCGCTGCCCCCGTCAGCCACATCTGGTTCTTCAAGGGCGTGCCCTCACGGATCGGCTACCTGCTCGACATGGCGCCGAAGGAACTGGAGAAGGTGCTGTACTTCGCCGCTTCGATCATCACGTGGGTCGACGACGAGGCGCGCACGAAGGACCTCGACTCGCTCGAGAAGGAGGTCAACAAGGTCCTCGACTCCTACGCGGCCGAACGCGAGGAGCGGGTGCTCGAGCTGCGCGAGTCGCTCAAGCGCCGCGAGAAGTACCTGACCAGCGGCAAACAGACCCATTTCTCCGACGAAGACCACCTGTGGGCGGATTCGCTCGACATCAACCTCGCGAAGATCTCCGAGGAGGAGCGCGAGAAGCTCGTCAAAGAGCTGCGCAAGTCCTTCGACGCCGACATCGCCGACACCGAGGCCTACATCGAGGACGGCGCCGAGCGGATGCGCAACGTCTGGGAGCTGTTCAAGAACATGGAGTCAAAGCAGATCGAGCACGACGAGACGACCTTCCGCGAGCTGAAGGAGCGCTTCGGCTCGAGCTATGGCTTCGGCGAGTACTTCCGTGGCGGCATGGGCGCCGAGGCGATCAGGGACCTGCTCCAGCAGGTCGATCTCGAGGCCGAACGGGTCGAGCTCGAGGACCAGGTCAAGACCGGCAAAGGCCAGAAGCAGGCCCGCGCGGTCAAGCGCCTGAAGGTCGTCTCAGCGTTCCTGCAGTCCGGGAACAAGCCCGAGCAGATGGTGCTCGACGCGGTGCCCGTGATCCCGCCGGAGCTGCGCCCGATGGTGCAGCTCGACGGCGGGCGCTTTGCGACCTCGGACCTCAACGACCTCTATCGCAGGGTGATCAACCGCAACAACCGCCTCAAGCGCCTGCTCGACCTCGGCGCGCCGGAGATCATCGTCAACAACGAGAAGCGGATGCTGCAGGAGGCCGTCGACGCGCTGTTCGACAACGGCCGCCGCGGGCGCCCCGTCACGGGCCCCGGCAACCGTCCGCTGAAGAGCCTCTCCGACATGCTCAAGGGCAAGCAGGGTCGCTTCCGCCAGAACCTGCTCGGCAAGCGCGTCGATTACTCCGGGCGCTCGGTGATCGTCGCCGGCCCGTACCTGAAGCTGCACCAGTGCGGCCTGCCGAAGATCATGGCGCTCGAGCTGTTCAAGCCGTTCATCATGGCGCGCCTGGTCGAGCGCAAGTCCGCGCAGAACATCAAGGCCGCCAAGAAGATGGTCGACTCCGGCATCGGCGAGGTCTGGGACGTGCTCGAGGAGGTCATCCACGAGCATCCCGTGCTGCTGAACCGCGCGCCGACTCTGCACCGTCTCGGCATCCAGGCGTTCGAGCCGCTGCTCGTCGAGGGCAAGGCGATTCAGGTGCATCCGCTGGTCTGCCACGCCTTCAACGCCGACTTCGACGGCGACCAGATGGCCGTCCATCTGCCGCTCTCCGCGGAGGCGCAGGCGGAGGCGCGGATCCTGATGCTGTCGGCCAACAACATCCTGTCCCCAGCGCATGGGGCGCCGCTGGCGACCCCGACGCAGGACATGATCCTCGGCGCCTACTACCTCACATACGGTCCCGAGGCCGAGGAGCTCGCGAAGATCGACAGATCGACATATGAGCCGCGCCCGCACGTGTTCCGCACCGCGCAGGAGGCCGAGCTCTCCTACGAGGGCGGGGTCGTGAAGCTGCACGACATCGCCGAGTTCCGCCCGTTCGGCCGCGAGGGCGGTCACGAGCTCACGACGATCGGGCGGATCATCTACAACGACCGCATCGAGCGCGCGCTCGCGGAGGCGCTCGGCGACGAGTTCGACGCGACCAAGTACGTGTTCGTCAACCAGTCGATGAAGAAGCGCGACACCACCCGGCTGATCGACGCGCTCGTGCAGACCTACGGCGCGACGACGATCTCGCTGGTGCTCGACGCGTTCAAGGACCTCGGCTTCAAGTACGCGACCCAGGCCGGGATCACGATCTCCAAGAACGATGTCGTCGTCCCGCCCTCCAAGCAGGAGATCCTCGACAAGTACGACAAGCTCGTGGGGGCGATCACCGATCAGTACGACGACGGTCTGATCACCCAGGAGGAGCGCCACGAGGCGGTCGTTGAGAAGTGGAACGCGGCGACCGACGAGGTCGCGGAGGCGATGATCGAGAACCTCGAGACGCTCAACCCGATCTTCATGATGGCCAACTCGGGCGCGCGTGGTTCGTTCAAGCAGATCCGCCAGCTGGCGGGGATGCGCGGGCTGATGGCCAACCCGAAGGGCGAAATCATCGAGCGTCCGATCAAGGCCAACTTCATGGAGGGCCTGTCGGTGCTCGAGTACTTCATCTCCACGCACGGCGCGCGAAAGGGCCTCGCCGACACCGCCCTGCGGACCGCCGACTCGGGCTACCTGACGAGGCGCCTGGTCGACGTGGCCCAGGATGTGATCATCCGCGAAGACGACTGCGGCACCGACGAGTACATCGAGATGGCCGCGTTCAAGGCGGGCGGCGACCCCAACGACGACCTCGTCGGGCGGATCGCGGCGCTGCCGGTCACGACCAAGCGCGGGCGGATGCTCGCCGAGCAGGGTGCCGAGATCGGCCGCGCGGAGTTCGCCGAAATCGTCGAGGCGTTCAAGGACGACCACGAGAAGGGCTCCAACGTCGTCGTGCCGGTACGCTCGGTGCTCAAGTGCCGCGCGCCCAGCGGCGTGTGCCAGGCCTGCTACGGCCGGGCGATGGCGACCGGCGCGCTCGCGCAGATCGGCGACGCGGTCGGGATCGTCGCCGCCCAGTCGATCGGCGAGCCCGGCACGCAGCTGACGATGCGCACGTTCCACACCGGCGGCGTCGCCGGCGCGGACATCACGCACGGCCTGCCGCGCGTGGTCGAGCTGTTCGAGGCGCGCAAGCCGAAGGGCCTCGCGAAGATCGCCGAGCAGGACGGCGTCGTCTCGATCGAGGAGACCGAGAAGGCGTTGACCGTGACGATCACCGACGAGGCCGGCGAGGAGCACAAACACGCCTTCCCGCGGCGCACGCGGCTGTTCGTCGCCCAGGGCGAGAAGATCACCGCCGGTAAGCAGCTCAACGAGGGGTCGGTCTACCCGCACGAGCTGCTCGCGATCCGGGGACGGACAGAGACCGAGCAGTACCTGGTCAAGGAGGTCCAGGAGGTCTACAAGTCCCAGGGCGTCGACATCAACGACAAGCACATCGAGTTGATCGTGCGCCAGATGCTGAAGAAGGTGCGGGTCGACCAGAAGGGCGACACCGACTACCTGCCGGGCCAGTTCGTGGACCGCTTCGACTTCGCGAAGATCAACGACGAGGTGATCGCGAAAGACGGCGAAGCGGCCCAGTTCGAGGACATCATCCTCGGCATCACGAAGGCGTCGCTGAACACCGACTCGTTCCTCTCGGCGGCCTCCTTCCAGGAGACCACGAAGGTGCTGACCGACGCGGCGCTCGAGGGCAAGACCGATCGACTGAACGGCCTGAAGGAGAACGTGATCATCGGCAAGCTGATCCCGGCGGCGACCGGGCTGAAGCGCTACCGGCGGATCGAGATCGAGCCGAGCGAACCGCTGCCGCGTGCGATCGACGACGTCGGCCTGCTCGACGAGGATGAGATCGCGGCCGAGCTGGGACTCTCCGGCGCCGGCGCCCTGGGCGGCGGCTACGGACAGGAGTTCGACGCCGACCTGGCTTCGCTCGAGAAGATCGGCGCGGGCGGGACCGATCCGGGGTTTGTCGAGGAGCTCGCTGACATCGAGGTGCCGGAGGGGTCCTCCTCCGGGGAGTAGGTCTTCGCAGCCCTTCTCTGGGGGGTACAACAGCAGTTCTTCTTTCCGCGCGGCCGGGTTCTTATGAGATCCCGGCCGCACGTTTCTTTCAGGCGGCAGCGCCCCCGCCCTGGCACCCCCTTGCGGAAACGTCAGTCAGGCGGCAGCGCCGCCCGTCGTGGCACACCCTGCGGGGATCGTCGTCCGCCCGACCGGGAGATTTGCCGTGGAGGGCGCGGACGTGGTGCAGGGCGCACCCGGCCGTTCGGATGCCGACCCCTCCGGGGACCTTGGTGGGTCAGGCCAAATGAGCTGAGGTGGACGGGCGATGGGGACTATGTCGAGCCCGCAAGGGGTTATCCTTGGATTTGTGCCTACGCTCGTCATGGATCCTCCTCCGATCGAGTTCGATGAGCTGCTCGAGCATCGACGTCGTCTGGGGCTGGATCACCGCGACGAGGTGTGGGAGGGTGTGCTGCACATGAATCCGCCGGCCACGGGCGAGCACCAGTATGTGTTGCAGCAACTCGCCGAGTTGCTCAGCTCGCTGGCGCGTGATGCGGGTCTCGTACCGCTGATCAACGAGTTCGGGCTCGGGCGGGAGGGCAAGGACAACTACAGGGTGCCGGACGGTGGCCTGCACCGCGCGCTGCCTCGGGGCGTGTATCAGCCCACTGCGGCGCTCGTCATCGAGATCGTCTCACCGGGTGACGAGACGTGGAACAAGCTTCCCTTCTACGCGGCCCACGACGTGGAAGAGGTCTTGATTCTTGATCCTGATAAGCGCAGCGTCGATTGGCTCGCGCTGACAGATGGTGAGTACGGGCCGATCGCGCGCAGCGGCTTGATCGACCTCGGCCCGGGTGAGCTGGCCGAGCAGATCGACTGGCCATAACCGCCGCGCGGTCGGCGGTTACACCTGTTTAGAGTCTGATTTATCTGATATAATCGGTTCATGGTCCGTATGAGCGCAACCGAGGTGGCCAGGAACTTCTCGGCCGTCGTCAACCGGGTCATTGCTGGTGAGGAGATCGAGGTCATCCGCAATGGCACACCCGTCATTGAGTTGCGCCGGCCGTCACGGCCACGGGGGATCACCGGACGGGAGTTCAAGGAGCTGATGGCCAGCCTGCCTCCAGTCGACGAGGACTTCGCTCGTGATGTGGAAGAGGCCCAAAAAGAGATCTGGCCTCCACTGGATTGATGGCCTGCCTCGTAGATACGTCGGTGCTGATCGACGCCGAACGGGGAGGGCAGGCGCTCGAAAGAATTCCCGACGACGAAGATCAGCTGATCAGCGTGATCACCGCAAGCGAGTTGCTGCACGGTATCCATCGCGCCATCGATGACGATGTGCGCACGCGGCGTCGAGCATTCGTGCAGCGGGCTCTGGCCAGATTCGAGCTGATCCCCATCGATCTCGAGGTTGCTCGTGTTCACGCGGAGGTTCGAGCACACCTACAGGTGGCCGGCGAAATCATCGGACCGCACGACCTGTGGATCGCGGCAGCCGCGCTCGCCCACGGTCTCCGAGTCGCGACGACCAATGCGCGCGAGTTCGAACGTGTCCCAGGTCTCTCCGTGCTCGCGCTCTGAGGCTTGCGTCGCGCATGTGGGACGACGAGCTAACGACGCGCCTGGAGGGCCAGGTCGTCGTGCTGGAGCCGTTGCGGGCCGATCACGAGGACGGCCTGTTCGCTGCCGCGCAGCACCCGGAGATCTGGGAGTGGCTGGCGCCGGTCGGAGAGAGCCGCGAGTACTTCTCGGCGTGGTTTGCGGCGAGCCTCGCTGAGTCGCGGGCGCGCAGGGAGGGGGTGTTCGCGACGATCGACCGCGCGAGCGGGCGCCCGATCGGCAGCACGCGCTATCTGAACCTGCGCGAGGAGCATCGTGGCCTGGAGATCGGGTGGACGTGGCTCGAGCCATCGATGTGGCGGACGGGGGCGAACGTCGAGGCGAAGCTGTTGATGCTCGGGCACGCCTTCGAGCGCCTCGGGTGCATGCGCGTGGAGCTGAAGACCGACGCCCGCAACGAGCGCTCGCGGGCTGCGATGGCGGCCCTGCCGGCGCAGTTCGAGGGGGTCTTTCGCAAGCACATGTTGATGCCAGGGGTCGGCGTGCGCGACTCCGCCTACTACAGCGTGATCGACGACGAGTGGCCCGCCGTGCGGGCTAACTTGGAGCGTCGTGTGGCAGCGGCGCTTGCGCGATGAAGCGCCCCAGTCGGTCGAGCGCGCGCAGCGTCTCTCGCGCGTTCGTTTCTTTCCGTCAGGTGCTCGCCGTTGTACGCTCCCGCGCCCATGTCTCCAGCAGCGAGGCCTCCTGCGCGGTGAGGCCATCGGCCGGATTCGTCTGCACGAGCAGCGTCGACGCCGGGCGCTGCTTGGCCCAGGCGTGGCAGGACTCGTCGAAGGCATCGTCGATCCAGGCCAGCGCGCGTGCGCCGGCGTAGGCGTCGATCGCGTCAAGCTTCCAGTGGCCCTCGATCGAGCGCCCCGCGCGGGCGGGTGGGGACCCGGCCATTCGCTCGAAGCGCAGGAACGGCAGGCCGGCGGGCAGGCCGAGCAGGTGCGGCAGGTACTCCTCGGCCTTCTCCTCCCAGCCGCTACACCAGACCAGGTCGTAGTTCTCGGCGAGGCTCAGCAGGTGCGCCGCGGCGGTCGTGGAGAGGAAGTGGGGGATACCGTCGATCGCGCGGAAGAGCCCGTCGGGACGGGCGTAGGCGGGGTCTCCAGTTCCGTTCCCTGCGCCATCTTTACCCCAGAACAGCGAGATCACGCCGTCGATGTCGACCATCAACAGTGGTCTCGCTCCCTCCGGGCCGGCGGGTGAGGAAGCGCACAAGGTCGGCTCTTTAGCTCGCATACAGGTTGGGCAGGGTAATCTGCCTGGATCGACCGCGGCAAGTAAAGCATCGAGGCTCCACCGCCGATGGAGCCTCGAACCAGCAGGGGGGACGGCAGCGCAGCCCACCAAAGCAGTTCCGAGACCAGACGCTTCGACCTACCTACCTTCCCCACCTTCCCATGAACCAGCCCACCTCCCCAGCAGCCATCCGGATCGCTTCCGCCGCCGCCCACATCGCCCGCCGCCCGAACGGAGGCGCCCAGCGATGAAGCTCGAGCTCGGAATGCTGCTCGCGCTCGCCTGTGCGGTCGTTGCCAACCTCGGCTTCTTCTACAAGTACCGCGGCGCCAACGCGGTCGCGAAGGTCGAGGTCAGTCATCCGCTGCGCAGCGTCAAGGCGCTGTTCTCCTCGGGCTGGTTCGCGATCGGGATGCTCGTCGCGACGGCGAGCTGGGGGCTGCACGTGCTCGCGCTGGCGCTCGCGCCGATGTCGGTGATCCAGGTCGCGCTCGCGGCCGGCATGGTGTTCATCGCGGTGATGGCCGACCGGCTGTTCGGCTTCGAAGTCGGTCCGCGTCAGTGGATCGGGTTGACGCTCACGGCGGTCGGCCTGGTGCTGCTCGGGATCACGCTGCCGGCGATGCACGGCGCGCACTCGCAGTTCTCCCAGGCGGCGATGATCTCCTTCGAGGCCGGCCTGTTCGGGCTCGGCGGCCTGCTGATCATGGGCCCGCGGATGGGTGGCAAGGCCGAGCACCACGGCGTGATGCTGGGCGCCGCGTCGGGGATCCTGTTCGGCGTCTCGGACACCGCGATCAAGGCGCTCACGGGCATCACCCACGCGCACGGGCTGATTGGGCTGATGCTGAGTCCCTGGTTGCTCGTGGCGGTGCTCGCATCGATCGTCGCCTTCTACGCCTCCGCGCGCGGCCTGCAGGACGGCGAGGCCGTCCCGGTGATCGCCGTGACGGGCACCGCCGCGAACATCGCCGGGATCGCCGGCGGAATCATCGTGTTCGGCGATCCGATGGCGGCTAGCCCGCTGGGGGTCGTGCTGCAGGCGACCGCGTTCGTGCTCGTCGTGGTAGCCGCCGCGCTGATGCCCGCGCCCGTGCGCTCGGCCGGCGTCGCGGGCGCGCAGGCCTAGCGCGATGCTGGTCCGCGCCGCGGTGGCGGCTGTCGCCGGCATGTCGACCGGCGTCGCGGGGACGGCATAGGGCGCGGGACTCCCCGGCGCTGCTACCATCCCCGGCCGAATGCCAACCACCTCACAGCTCGTGCGCAAGGGCCGCGTCACTCCCAAGAAGAAGCTCGCCACCCCGGGCCTGAAGTCCGGGAAAGGGCGCAAGAAGAAGACGGCCGCGCCGCAACGGCGCGGGGTCTGCACGCGCGTGTATACGACGACTCCGAAGAAGCCTAACTCCGCGCTGCGCAAGGTCGCGCGCGTGCGGATCTCCGGCTCGATCGAGGTCACCGCCTATATCCCCGGCGAGGGCCACAACCTGCAGGAGCACTCCGTCGTGCTGGTCCGCGGCGGTCGCGTCAAGGATCTGCCGGGCGTCCGCTACAAGGTCGTGCGCGGCACGCTCGACGCGGCCGGCGTGAGCGACCGTAAGAAGGCGCGCTCGCAGTACGGCGTGAAGAAGAAATAGCCGATGCCCCGCCGCGCAGCAGCCCAGATCCGCCCCGTCGAGGCGGACTCGATACACCGCTCAAAACTTGTGCAGCAGGTGATCAACAAGGTGATGCTCGACGGCAAGAAGTCGACCGCCGAGCGGATCGTCTATGACGCGCTCGCCCTCGTCGGCGAGCGCAGCGACAAAGACCCGGTGGAGACGCTCGAGGCCGCGATCAAAGCGCTGACGCCGACGCTCGAGGTCAAATCCAGGCGCGTCGGCGGCGCCACCTACCAGGTTCCCGTCGAGGTCGCCCCGCGCCGCGCGCGTACGCTCGCGGTCCGCTGGCTGGTCGAGTTCGCCCGCAACCGCCGCGAGAAGACGATGGCCCAGCGTTTGGCCAACGAGCTCTCCGACGCGCTGTCTCAGCAGGGTGGGGCATACAAGCGCAAGGACGACATCTACCGCATGGCTCAAGCCAACAAGGCTTTTGCTCACTACCGCTGGTAGACCGCTGCCTCTGTGTGACGCATCGCACAGATCGAAGGCTTGAAGAAAGAAGCTTCGGTACCTAACCTTTCGGTACCAAATGTCTTCTTCCCAGGCCCCGGAAACCGACTTCAACCCAGCTGCGTCGGATCACATCGAGCGCCACGTGTGGGTCGTCTGCTGCGTGGTGATCCTCGGGATGATCATGTCGATCCTCGACACGACGATCGTCAACGTCGCGCTGAACACGCTTTCGAAGGATCTGCACAGCCCGCTCGCGCAGGTCCAGTGGGTGATCACCGGCTACCTGCTCGCGCTCGCCGCCGTGATCCCCGTCACCGGCTGGGCGGCCCGGCGCTTCGGCGCCAAGCAGGTCTACATGGTCTCGCTGGTGCTGTTCACCGCGGGGTCAGCGCTGTGCGGGCTCGCGAGCTCCGTCACCTCGCTCGTCGTCTTCCGCATCCTGCAGGGCGCCGGCGGCGGGATGATCATGCCGGTCGCGATGATGATCATGGCCCAGGTGGCCGGCCCTCAACGCATGGGCCGGGTGATGGGGTTCGTGTCGATGCCCGCGATGATCGCCCCGATCCTCGGGCCGGTCGTCGGCGGCCTGATCCTCGAGAACCTGCACTGGTCTTGGATCTTCTTTGTCAACGTCCCGATCGGCCTGATCGCGTTCGTGCTCGGCTGGCGGTTGCTGCCCCGCACCGACTCCGGCGTCGCCGGGCGCCTGGACGTGCTCGGTCTGGCGATGCTCCCCGCCGGTTGCGCGGCGGTCATCTACGGCATCAGCGCGCTCGGCTCCGGCTCGGCGCTGGGCTCGGGCAAGGTGATCCTGCCGACGCTCGCGGGTGTCGTGCTGATCGTGCTCTTCTGCTTCCACGCCCTGCGCATCGAGCGACCCCTGCTCGACATCCGTCTGTATCTCAACCGCGTGTTCGCCGGCGCGGCGTTCGTCAACTTCGGCCTCGGCGCGGCGCTGTTCGGGGCGATGATCCTCGTGCCCCTGTACTACCAGGAGGTGCGCGGGGAGAGCGTCATCAACACCGGCCTGCTCACCGGCCCGCAGGGGATCGGCGCGCTGATCGCGATGCCGCTCGCCAGCCGCCTCACCCAGCGTTTCAGCGGCGGGCGCGTGGCGCTCGGCGGGATCTCGTTGCTGTGTCTCAGCACGATCCCCTTCACGTTCATCGGCGCGGACACCTCGATCCTCGCGATCTCGCTCGTGCTCGTCGTGCGCGGCCTGTCCATCGGCCTGTGCTTCATGCCCGCGATGAGCGCCGCCTTCTCGGCGATGCGCCCCGAGCAGATCTCCGACGCCACCCCGCAGCTCACCGTGCTGCAGCGGACCGGCGGCGCGATCGGCACCGCGGTGCTCGCGGTCGTGCTGCAGCGCGCGGGCGCCGGCGCGCACTCCCCGGCTGAGCTGGCGAGCGCGTTCGACACCGCCTACTGGTGGGCGCTCGGGATCGCCGCGCTGTCGCTGATCCCATGCGTTGTGCTGCTGCGCGCCGAGAAACCGCAGCAGGAAAAGCTCGCTCGTGAGGCGCCGAGCGGCGACGCCGCGCTCGAGCCGATGGGTGCGTAGGGAGCCGCGATGAGCGCCACCGTCCCAAATCCCACGAGTCCTGCCGAGGTCAAGGAGTCGCCATCTGGGGAGCGGGCCTCCGGGGAGCCGCGGCGGATCGACGAGCTGACCGCGCTCGGCCTGGCCTTCCGCCACGTCTTCCGCACCCTCAGTCGCCTCCGCGGCCGCGACACCCACCTCGGCGGATCCGAGCTAAGCCACGCCCAGTTCGAGCTGCTGCTCGAGCTCGACGAGCGCGGCGAGCTGTCCGCCGGCGAGCTGGCGCTCGCCGCGCGCCTGGCGCCGGGGACGGTCACGCAGATGCTCGACCACCTGGCGGAGTCCGGCCACGTCGAGCGGGCCCGCTCGGAGACCGATCGGCGGGTGGTCGTCTCGCGGCTGACGGCGCAGGGCCGGCGGCGGGTCGCGGCCAAGCGCAAGCTCTGGCAGAGCCGCTGGGAAGCCGCCCTGGCGGGGGTCGAGACCGATGAGCTGCGCGCTGCCACGCGGGTGCTCGAGCGGCTCGGCGCGGTCTTCGAGGACAGGTCCGCGGTCGAGGGCTGCGAGGTCTCGGGGGAGGTTCCAGACGTGCCCTCCGCAGCGGATCGCTAGGCGCGCGGACACGACACGCGACCGGGTCTCGGAGCTCCCGCATGAGCCCGCGAAACGCACGGATTCCTCTGCTATAGTCGTCCCTCGCTTCGCGGGTGGAGCAGTCGTGCGAGCATTCCCCCCGGAGCGAACCGACCAAGATGGAGACCTCGAGCAGATAACGCCGCGAACCTGCAGATCAGACCTGTAGCGCGCGTGGGCCCGAGGGGCCTATTTTTTTGCTCAAAACCAGTTCCCGACTCAACTTCCAATCATCAGCCCATGCCACGTAAGTTCACACTAGAAAAGACCCGCAACATCGGGATCATGGCGCACATCGACGCCGGCAAGACGACGACGACCGAGCGCATCCTCTACTACACCGGCCGCACGTACAAGATCGGCGAGGTGCACGAGGGCGCCGCGGTGATGGACTGGATGGAGCAGGAGCAGGAGCGCGGCATCACGATCACCTCCGCCGCGACCACCGCGCAGTGGGACGGCCACCGCATCAACATCATCGACACGCCTGGGCACGTCGACTTCACGGTCGAGGTCGAGCGCTCGCTGCGGGTCCTCGATGGCGCGATCGCGCTGTTCGACTCCGTCGCCGGCGTCGAGCCCCAGTCGGAGACCGTCTGGCGCCAGGCCGACAAGTACCACGTGCCGCGGATCGCCTACATCAACAAGATGGACCGCATCGGCGCCGACTTCGACAAGGGCGTGCAGACGATGATCGACCGTCTCGCCGCGCACCCGGTGCCGATCCAGCTGCCGATCGGCGCGGAGGGCGACTTTCTCGGCGTCGTCGATCTCGTCGCGATGAAGGCGATCGTCTACAAGGACGAGATGGGCAAGGAAGTCGACGAGGTCGAGATCCCCGCGCACCTCGCCGAAGCTGCTGCCGCCGCCCGCGAGCACCTGCTCGAGGAGGTCTCCCACTACGACGACGCGCTGCTCGAGCTGCTGCTCGAAGAGGCCGACGTGCCCGAGGACGTGCTCAAGGCCGCGATCCGCAAGGCGACGCTGTCGACCAAATTGACGCCGGTGCTGTGCGGCTCATCGTTCAAGAACAAGGGCGTGCAGCCGCTGCTCGACGCGGTCATCGACTATCTCCCTTCCCCCCTCGACGTGCCGGCGGTGCTCGGCACTGAATTGATCAAGGGCGAGGAGGAGGAGCGCGAGGTCGAGCGCCACGCCGACGACGGCGAGCCGTTCGCGGCGCTCGCCTTCAAGATCGCGGCCGACCCCTACGTCGGCAAGCTGACCTACTTCCGCGTCTACTCCGGCCGCCTCGAGGCGGGCGCCAAGGTCCTGAACGTCGGCTCGGGGCGTACCGAGCGGATCGGGCGCATCCTGATGATGCACGCGAACGAGCGCGAGGAGGTCGAGGAGGTCTACGCGGGCGACATCGCCGCCGCCGTCGGCATCAAGCAGGTCGTCACCGGCGACACGCTCGCCGATCCCGCGCATCCGATCCACCTCGAGAACATCACCTTCCCCGAGCCCGTGATCAAGGTCGCCGTCGAGCCGAAGACGAAGGTCGACCAGGAGAAGATGTCGGTCGCGCTCGGGCGCCTCGCCGAGGAGGACCCCACCTTCCAGGTCAGGACCAACGAGGAGACCGGCCAGACCGAGATCTCGGGCATGGGCGAGCTGCACCTCGAGGTGCTCGTCGACCGCATGAAGCGCGAGTTCGGCGTCGAAGCGAACGTCGGTCGGCCGCAGGTCTCCTATCGCGAGACTGTGCGCGGGACGGTCGAGAAGGTCGAAGGCAAGTTCGTCCGCCAGACCGGTGGCTCGGGCCAGTTCGGGGTCGTCTTCATCAACCTCGAGCCGGCGCCCGGCGAGGGCTTTGAGTTCATCAACAAGATCAAGGGCGGGAACATCCCTTCCGAATACATCCCGGCCGTGCAGAAGGGCATCGAAGAGGCGACCGAGAATGGCGTCAAGGCCGGCTATCCGATGGTCGACATGCGCGTGACGCTCGTCGACGGCAAGTACCACGACGTCGACTCCTCGGAGATCGCCTTCAAAGTTGCGGGCTCCTACGCCTTCAAAGAGGCCGCCAAACGCGCCAAGCCGGTGTTGCTGGAGCCGATCTTCGCGGTCGAGGTCGTCACGCCGGAGGACTTCCTCGGCGAGGTGATCGGCGATCTCAGCCGCCGGCGCGGGCGCGTTGAAGGCCAGGAGCGCCAGGGCAACGCGCTGGCGGTCACCGCCAAGGTGCCCCTGTCGGAGATGTTCGGCTACGCCACCGATCTGCGTTCGAACACGCAGGGGCGCGCCAACTACACGATGCAGTTTGAGAACTACGAAGAGGTGCCCCCGAACATCGCCGAGAAGGTCGTCGAACAACGCACGGGCGAACCCGTACCCGCCTGAGATGACCGTGAGCGCTTCGCCATACTGCGTCCTCGGTCGCTCATGTGCGGAGCACACTTCGCGGGCGGGTGGGATCTCATCCTCTTGTCTGGCTCGACTCACGGCCATCTCAGAAGTGGGTCACCGCAGCACCCAGCAAACACGAAACACCGCAGTTAGATAGATTTCCCCGGTTCGTCCCCAGAGGCGAGCCTAAACAAGCTGATTGAGGAGCGAAACAAAGTGGCGAAGGAGAAGTTCGAGCGCGACAAGCCGCACGTCAACGTCGGGACCATCGGTCACATCGATCATGGGAAGACGACGCTGACCGCTGCCATCACGACCGTGCTGGCGGAGAAGATGGGCGGCGAAGCCCGCACCTTCGCGGAGATCGACAACGCGCCGGAGGAGAAGGAGCGCGGGATCACGATCGCCACCTCGCACGTCGAGTACCAGACCGAGAACCGCCACTACGCGCACGTCGACTGCCCCGGGCACGCCGACTACGTGAAGAACATGATCACGGGCGCCGCGCAGATGGACGGCGCGATCCTCGTGGTCTCTGCCGCCGACGGTCCGATGCCGCAGACGCGCGAGCACATCCTGCTGGCGCGCCAGGTCGGCGTGCCCTACATCGTCGTGTTCCTCAACAAGGCCGACATGGTCGACGACGAGGAGCTCTTGGAGCTGGTCGAGGTCGAGGTTCGCGAGCTGCTCAGCGAGTACGACTTCCCCGGCGACGACATCCCCTTCATCACCGGCTCGGCGCTGAAGGCGCTGGAAGGTGACGAGGCCTACAAGGAGAAGATCGTCGAGCTGGCTGCAGCCCTCGATAGCTACATCCCCGAGCCCACCCGCGAGCTCGACAAGCCCTTCCTGATGCCGGTCGAGGACGTCTTCTCGATCACCGGCCGCGGGACCGTCGCGACCGGCCGCGTCGAGCAGGGGATCGTCAACACCGGCGACACCGTCGAAATCGTCGGCGTCCACGACTCGACCTCGACCGTCGTCACCGGCGTGGAGATGTTCCGCAAGATCCTCGACCAGGGTCAGGCGGGCGACAACGTCGGCTGTCTGTTGCGCGGGACCAAGCGCGAGGAGATCGAGCGCGGCCAGGTGCTGTGCAAGCCCGGTTCGATCACCCCCCACACCAAGTTCAAGTCCGAGGTCTACGTCCTGAAGAAGGAGGAGGGTGGTCGCCACACTCCGTTCTTCACGGGCTACAGGCCGCAGTTCTATTTCCGCACCACCGACGTGACCGGCCAGGCGAAGCTGCCCGACGGCGTCGAGATGGTGATGCCCGGCGACAACGTCCAGATGGAGATCGAGCTGATCCAGCCGATCGCGATGGATCAGGGCCTGCGCTTCGCGATCCGCGAGGGTGGGCGCACGGTCGGCTCGGGCGTGGTCAGCGAGATCATCGAGTAGGTAGCAGCAAGGCGCCGCCCTCCGGGGCGGCGTTTTCATTTGATTGACAGTCAGATACGACTAGGCAGGTCCCCGGAAGTTTCGGTGGCGAGGTGGAGGCGGATTCCACGACACGGAGTCCGCTTTTCTTTGACCGCCCCGGGGTAATCCTCAGCGCCAGAAGAACAACACGAATCACACACGAAGCACAGACCAGAGAGCAGACGCAGAAACCAAATGGCATCAGCAACCCAGAACAAGATCCGCATCCGACTGAAGGCGTACGACACGTCCGCGATCGAGTCGGCCGCGAAGGAGATCGTCGAGACCGCGACGCGCACCGGCGCGAGCGTCTCCGGCCCGGTGCCGCTGCCGACCGAGAAGAACGTCTACTGCGTGATTCGCTCCCCGTTCAAGGACAAGGACTCGCGCGAGCACTTCGAGATCCGCACGCACAAGCGACTGATTGACATCCACCAGCCGACGCCGAAGACGGTCGACTCGCTGCAGCGGCTGGATCACCTGCCGGCGGGCGTCGACATCGAGATCCGGCTCGCGAACTGAACCGCACTGACCTGCGCTGAACTGAACTGAACTGGACTGAACTGATTCCGATGGCCGCGATCCTTGCAAAGAAGCTCGGCATGACCCAGGTCTTCCAGGAGGATGGCCGCGTCGCGCGCGTGACCGTGCTTGAGGCGGGCCCGTGTCCGGTGACCGCGATCCGTACGGTCGAGCGCGATGGCTATGAGGCGGTCCAGCTGGCGTTCGGGCAGACCAAGGAGAAGCACCTGACGAAAGCCGAGCTCGGCCACCTGAAGAAGGCCGACGCGGGACCGATGCGCCACCTCGTCGAGTTCAGGATGGATGGGGACCCACCCACCCACGAGCTCCAGCTCGGCGAGACGGTGACCGTCGAGTCCTTCGCGGTCGGCGCGCGCGTGAAGGTCGCGGGGACCTCGAAGGGGAAGGGCTTTCAGGGGACGATCAAGCGCCACAACTTCGCCTCAGGCCCGAAGTCGCATGGCTCGCACAACGTGCGCGCGCCCGGCTCGATCGGCGCCTCGGCATGGCCGGCGCGTGTGATGAAGGGTATCCGCGGCCCCGGCCAGATGGGCAACAAGCGCGCCTCGCAGAAGGGTCTCGAGGTCGTGGCGGTCGACGCGAAGGAGAACCTGCTGATGGTGCGCGGCTCGGTGCCCGGCGCCCGCGGCGCGCTCGTGGAGGTGCGGAGCGATGCCTGACGCGCCCGTCCTCGGAGCCTCCTCCTCCTCGTCCTCCTCCTCCGGGAAGAAGGTGAAGCTCGACGAGAAGATCTTCACGACCCGCTTCAATGAAGCGCTCGTCCACCAGAGCGTGCGCGCCGAGCAGGCCGCGCGGCGCCGTGGGACGGCCGCGACGAAGACCCGCGGGATGGTCTCCGGCGGCGGCGCGAAGCCGTGGCGTCAGAAGGGCACCGGCCGTGCCCGCGCCGGCTCGAATCGCTCGCCGATCTGGACGGGCGGCGGCACCGTGTTCGGGCCCCAACCGCGTTCCTACACGTTCAAGGTCAACCGCAAGGAGCAGCGCGCGGCGCTGCGCAGCGCGCTGTCGCTGCACGCCGAGCGCGGCTCGCTGGCGGTGCTCGACGCCTCCGTGTTCAGCGCGCCGAAGACCAAGCAGGCGTTCGACCTGCTCGACGACTGGAGCCGGCCCGGCGCGACGCTCGTCGTGCTTGACGCCGACGACGCGAACGCCGCGCTGTCGTTCCGCAACCTCGCGGGCGTGGCGGTGCTGACGCACGAGAACGTCGGCGTCGCCGACCTGCTCGGGGCGGCCTCGCTCCTGGTCTCCCAGCCGGCGCTCGACGCGCTCACCGCGCGTGCTGCCGGCTCGGCCAAGGGCGCCGAGGCCGAGGAGACGAAGGTCCCCGCCAAGAAAACTCGCGCGGCGAAGGTCGATGAGACGAAGGCCGCGGAGTCGAGCGCCGACGAGTCCGAAGCGGCCGATGAGGCGAGCGCCTGATGGACCACTCCCAGGTGATCCTCCGCCCGGTCGTCTCCGAGAAGAGCTACGTGCTCTCGGCGGCGAACCGCTACACCTTCCGCGTCCACCCCGACGCGCACAAGACGCAGATCCGCCAGGCGGTGCAGGCGCTGTTCGACGTCAAGGTGGTCGAGGTGCGGACGCTGAGCGTCAAGTCAAAGCCCAAGCGCCGCGGCGGGATCGCCGGTCGCACGCGCGTGTGGAAGAAGGCGATCGTGCAGATCGGCGCCAGCGAAAGCATCCCAATCTTCCAGGGCCTGCAGGCGCTCGACTAGGCCACCAGAGACACAGAGAGAGCTAGAGAGAAAAACCCCATGCCCATCCGTAAGCCCAAGCCGACGAGCCCCGGTATGCGTTTCGTGTCCTACCCGGACTTCGCCGAAATCACGAAGTCAGAGCCCGAGAAGACCCTGATCGAAGGCCTGAAGAAGAGCGGCGGTCGCAACGCGCACGGGCGCAAGACCTCGCGTCATCGCGGCGGCGGCGCCAAACGCGCCTACCGGCGCGTCGACTTCAAGCGTCGCAAGGACGGTGTGCCGGCGCGCGTCGCGGCGATCGAGTATGACCCCAACCGCTCCGCCTACATCGCGCTGCTGCACTACGCCGACGGCGAGAAGCGCTACATCCTCGCCCCCCAGCGCCTCGCGGTCGGCGCGACGGTAGCTTCCGGCGACGGCGCCGACATCGCGACAGGCAACTGCATGGAGCTCGCGCGGATGCCGGTCGGCACGGTCGTGCACAACGTCGAGCTGCAGCCCGGCCGCGGCGGTCAGCTCGCTCGCTCTGCCGGCGCTTCGGTGCAGCTGATGGCCAAGGACGGCGAGATGGCCACGCTGCGCCTGCCCTCCGGCGAGATGCGCCTCGTGCGCGCCGAGTGCCGCGCGACGGTCGGCACGATCGGCAACGCCGAGCACCAGAACGTGAAGGTCGGCAAGGCCGGGCGCAAGCGCCACATGGGCGTGCGCCCGCAGACGCGCGGCGTCGCGATGAACCCCGTCGATCACCCCCACGGCGGCGGCGAGGGGTCGACCACGGCGGGCCGTCATCCGGTGACGCCCTGGGGCGTACCGACGCTCGGCTATCGCACGCGCAAGCAGAACAAGGCTTCCGATCGCTACATCGTGCGCGGGCGCAGGCGTGGAAAGGGTCGCAGCAGATGAGTAGATCCAGCAAGAAGGGTCCGTGGGTCGAAGAGCGTCTGATGGCGCGGATCGAGGCGCTGAACGCCGAGAACAACAAAAAAATGATCCGCACCTGGTCGCGCGCTTCGACGATCTTCCCGGAGATGGTCGGTCACACGATCGCCGTCCACGACGGCAAGAAGCACGTGCCGGTGTTCGTCTCAGAGTCGATGGTCGGGCACAAGCTCGGCGAGTTCGCGCCGACGCGCACCTATCGCGGGCACGTCGGTTCGGGGAGGGTCAGATGACCGCCGCCGACGAGGAGAAGGACCCGAAGGACGGGGCGAAAGACGCCAAGGACGAGGCGCCGGCGAAAGCTCCTGCTGCGGCGAAAAAAGCTCCGGCGAAAAAAGCTGCCGCCAAAAAGCCTGCCACGGCCGAGAAAAAAGCTACCGCGGTCAAAGCGCCTGCGGCCAAAGCGCCTGCGGCCGCGAAAAAGACTGCCGACGCTGAGAAAGAGCCCGCCGAGAAAAAAGCTCCGACCTCCAAAAAAGAGCCTGCCGCAAAAGAGCCCGCTGCCGCTAAAGAGCCCGCAAAGTCTGAGAAAAAGCCCGCGCGTCGCTCCGGCAAAGGCGCTGAGCCGAAACCGCGACGGCGCGTCGTTCGCGCCCAGGCGCGCTACGTCAGAACCTCCGCCCGCAAGGCGCGGATGGTGTGCGGGCACCTGCGGGGCAAGTCCGTTCCGGAGGCACGCGCTATCCTCGCCTTCACCCCTCGTGACGTGGCGCGCGACTGGAGCAAGCTGCTCGAGTCGGCGGTGGCCAACGCGGAGAACAATCACGAGCTGCTCGAGGACGACCTGGTCGTCCGCGAGGCCTACGCCGACGAGGGGCCGACGATCAAGCGCTTCCGGCCGCGCGCGATGGGACGAGCGACGCCGATCCGCAAGCGCACCAGCCACCTGACGATCACCCTGACACCGGACGCCTGAGCGCGAGCCCGGAACACCAGACAAGACAAGACTGAACAACACAAGACTGAGACAGAGAGACGAGCGAAGAGAGAATGGGTCAGAAGGTTCATCCAGAGGCCATGCGCGTGGGTTACATCCACGACTGGAAGTCGAACTGGTTCAACGAGAAAAACTTCTCGGAGTACCTCGACGAGGACATCAAGGTGCGTGAGCACATCACGCGCAAGCTCGCCCATGCCGGCCTCGCGAACATCACGATCCGCAAGGACGCCCAGGAGCTCGAGGTCAACATCCACACGGCCCGTCCCGGCATCGTGATCGGCAAGTCCGGCTCCGAAGTCGACGCGCTGCGCCGCGATCTGCACAAGCTGACCAGCAAGCAGATCAAGGTCAACATCCTCGAGATCAAGCGCCCCGAGCTCGATGCCTCGCTCGTCGCGCAGTCGATCGCCGAGCAGCTGCAGAACCGCGTCGCCTTCCGCCGTGCGATGAAGCGCGCGCTCACCAGCGCGATGCGCTCGGGCGCGAAGGGCGTCAAGGTCCAGGTTTCCGGACGGCTCGGCGGCGCCGAGATGGCCCGCACGGAATCGTATTCCGACGGTCGCGTGCCGCTGCACACGATGCGCGCCGACATCGACTACGGCTTCTACGAGGCGCGCACGACGTTCGGGCGCATCGGCGTGAAGTGCTGGGTCAACAAGGGCGAAATCATGCCCGAGGGCTACACCGGCGCCGACCTCACCGACATGACCGCGCCGGCGCCGGGGGCGGGCGGGCCCAATTCTGATCGCGACGGCCGTGGCGGTCGCGATGGGCGCGACCGTGGTGGTCGCGGCGGTGGCGGTGGCGGTGGAGGACGCGGCGGACGCGGCGGTGGCCCGGGCGGCGGCGGCCGCGGGCCGGGTGGCTTTGGCGGGCAGGGCGCTCGAGGCGGGTCTGGCGGAGGCCGTGGTCCTGGTGGCGGTGGCGGTGGCGGCCGCGGTCCTGGTGGGCCGGGCGGCGGACGTGGTCCTGGCGGCGGCGGTCGCGGGCCGGGAGGCGGTGGTGGTCGCGGGTCCGGTGGGCCGGGCGGTGGCGGTGGCCGTGGGGCCGGCGGTCCTGGCGGCGGCGGCAGTCGCAGCCCCGAGGTGACCCGCTGATGCTCTCTCCAAAGCGTGTCAAGCACCGCAAGCAGCACCGCGGCCGTCGTCGCGGAATGTCGCGCGGCCAGGTCAAGGTCCAGTTCGGCGAGTACGGGCTGAAGTCGCTCGAGCAAGGTTGGCTCACCAACCGCCAGATCGAGGCCGCTCGTATCGCGATGACGCGCAAGATCAAGCGTGGCGGCAAGGTCTGGATCAATGTCTTCCCCGACAAGCCGGTCACGAAGAAGCCGGCCGAGACGCGGATGGGCTCCGGCAAGGGCAACCCCGAAGGCTGGGTCGCCGTGGTCAAGCCCGGCCGCGTGATGTTCGAGCTGGCCGGCGTGCCCGAGCCGCTCGCCCGCGACGCGATCCGCCTGGCGGCGCACAAGCTTCCCCTGAAGTCCAAGTTCGTGATGCGTGAGGACTGAGCTACAGCGATGAAGGCCAAGGAGATACGAGATCTGACCGACCAGGAGCTCGCCACGCAGGTTGCGACGCTGCGCAAGGACCTGTTCGGCCTGCGCTTCGCAAACGCAACCGGCGAGCTCGAGAACACCGCCGGGATCGGCCGTGCGCGGCGCGACCTGGCACGGGCACTGACCGTCGCGCGTGAGAAAGAACAAAATGGCTGACGACACAGACAACGAGACACCCGAGACCCCTGAGACACCCGAGGCTGAGGTGACGCAGGAGGCCTCGGCGACCACAGAGACCCCGGCGGCCGAGGCTCCCGAGGCTCCTGCTGACGAGGCTCCCGAGGCTCCTGCGGACGAGGCTCCGGCGGTCGCGACGGCCCCGGCCGAGCCTGAGGAGCAGCTCTCCGCGAAGGAGCGCCGCCGCAAGGCGCGCTCGACACATTCCGGCGAGGCGCGCCCGACCCGCTCGCCCGAGGATCGCCATGCCGAGCGCCTGGCCACACGCAGCGCAAAGGCGGCAAGCCGTCGTGCGCGACGGCTGCAGGAACGCGCGAAAAAGGCCGCTAAGCGCGAGAGCTCCACGGCCGCGCCGGCGCAGGAGCTCGCGCCTGTGCACGCCGCCGTCGAGGGCAAGCGCACCGTGCGTCAGGGGATCGTCGTCTCGGACAAGGCCGACAAGACGATCACCGTCAGGATCGACTTCGCCCGCCGGCACCGCCGCTACGAGAAGATCGTGCGCAGCTCGTCGACGCTGCATGCGCACGATGAGTCAAACGACGCGCACGAGGGCGATACGGTGCGCGTGATCGAGAGCCGGCCGCTGTCGAAGAACAAGCGCTGGAAGCTCGTCGACGTGCTGGAGCGCGCGCGATGATCCAGAACGAGACCAGGCTGCGCGTGGCCGACAACACCGGCGCGCGCGAGATCCTCTGCATCCGCGTCAAGGGTGGCTCGCGGCGGCGCTATGCGTTCGTCGGCGACGTGATCACGGCGACCGTCAAGCAGGCCAACCCGCAGGGCGCCGTCAAGAAGGGCGAGGTCGTGACCGCCGTGGTGGTGCGCACGAAGAAGCCGATCGGCCGCGAGGACGGGACCTACATCGCCTTCGACGAGAACGCCGCGGTGATCATCGACGACCAGAACAACCCGCGCGGCACGCGCGTGTTCGGGCCGGTCGCGCGCGAACTGCGCGAGCGCAACTTCATGAAGATCGTCTCGCTCGCGCCCGAGGTGCTCTGAGGATGCCTCGTACCGCCACAGCCCCGAAGCGCCGCTCGCTGAAGATCCACTCCGGCGACCAGGTCAAGGTGATCGCGGGCAAGGACCGCGGCAAGACCGGCAAGGTGATGCGCGTCGAGCCGGCGAAGGAGCGCGTGTACGTCGAGGGCCTGAACATGGTCAAGCGCCACATGAAGCCCCAGCAGGTGCGCGACACGGGCCGCGAACAGACCGTCGGCGGCGTGATCAGCAAAGAGGGCCCGATCCACGTGTCGAACGTGATGCTGATCGACCCCAAAGGCGGCGCGCCGACGCGCGTGCGGATCGAGCGCGACGAGCACGGCAAACCCCAGCGTGTCGCCAAGCGCACGGGACAGAGAATCGACTGAGCGTGACACGGGGCCGACACGAGACTGAGTGAAACGAAGATGACTGAGACCGCCACCAAAGCCCGCCTGAAGACCCGCTACCTGGAGGAGATCCGCCCTGCGCTGATCGAGCGCTTCGGCTACTCCTCGCCGATGCAGGCGCCGAAGCTCGAGAAGATCACGCTGAACATGGGCGTCGGCCTGGCCAAGCAGGACTCGAAAATGCTCAAAGCCGCGCAGGACCAGCTCGCGACGATCGCCGGCCAGCAGCCGAGCGTGCGCCGCGCGCGCAAGTCGATCGCGGCGTTCAAACTGCGCGAGGGCATGCCGGTCGGTCTGGCCGTGACGCTGCGCTCCGAGCGCAGCTACGAGTTCCTCGACCGACTGGTCTCGATCGCGATCCCCCGGATCAGGGACTTCAGAGGCTTGAACCCACGTTCATTCGACGGTCGCGGCAGCTACACACTGGGCGTCAAAGAGCAGATCATCTTCCCCGAGATCGACTACGACTCGATCGATCAGGTGCGCGGGCTCGACATCACGATCACGACGAGCGCAAAGACCGACGCCGAGGCGTTCGCGCTGCTGATGGCGTTCGGCATGCCCTTCTCCACCAAATGGCGCCCCAAGGGCTTTGACGAGGCGATCGGAGTCGAGTCGGAGCCGACCGACGAGGACGGCGCGCGGGTCAAGTCCACCGATGAGCAGGATGGCGACCCGTCGATCGCAAGCGCGGCCGTTGCGGCCGAGCCTGAGGTCGCAGAGCCCGCGCAGGACGAGCCAGAGCAGGATGACCCCACGGCCGTCGAGGCCGATGAGCCCGAGGCGGCGGCGCCTGAGGCCGTCCAGGAGACAGAGGCCGAGCAGGAGACAGAGGCCGAGCAGGAGACAGAGGCCGTCCAGGAGACAGAGGCCGAGCAGGACGACGCCCCCGCGGATGAGGACGCCGCAGACACCACCGAGAAAGAGAGCACCGACTGATGGCCAAGACCTCGATGCGCGTCAAGCAGGCCCGCCCGCCAAAGTTCAAGACGCGCGCCTATACTCGCTGCAACCGCTGTGGACGTCCGCGCGCGGTCTACAAGAAGTTCGGGGTGTGCCGCATCTGCCTGCGCGAGCTCGCCCACAACGGCCAGATCCCCGGGATGACGAAGTCCTCCTGGTAGGGGCTCCGCCAGAAAATCACCATCGAGCAGCACGAACCTGACCTGACCTGACCTGATTGAACTGAACTGATTTGAACTGAACCAATGTCGATGACCGATCCGATAGCCGACTTCCTCACGCGCGTACGCAACGCGATCCACGCCGCCCACGAGACGGTTGAGATTCCCGCGTCCAAAACGAAGGCCGAGCTGGCGCGGATCCTCGCCGAGCAGGGCTACATCGATTCGTGGTCGGTTGTGCCCGCACCCGAGGGCGCGGCGGGACAGCTCTTGGAGATTCGCTTGAAGTACACCGAGGACCGCCGCTCGGCGATCTCCGGGCTGCGGCGCGTCTCGCGCCCCGGACAGCGCACGTACGTCGATGCGAAGCACATCCCGAAGGTGCTCGGCGGCATGGGCACCTCGATCGTGTCGACCTCGCGTGGCGTGATGACCGGCCACGACGCGCGCGCCGCCGGCGTCGGCGGCGAGGTCCTGGCGCAGGTCTGGTAAGGGGAACGAGACGAGATGTCGAGAATCGGAAGACAGCCCATCCCCGTGCCCGCCGGCGTGACCGTCGCGATCGAGCCCGAGTCGGTGCGCGTCAACGGCCCCAAAGGCGAGCTCAGCGAGCGTATCTCCCGCGACATCGAGGTCGTCCAAGAGGGCGAGCAGCTGCTCGTCTCGCGACCGACCGACCGCGGCGAGCACCGCGCGCTGCACGGCCTGACGCGCTCGCTCGTGGCCAACATGGTGCAGGGTGTTACGGCGGGCTACGAGAAGCGCCTCGAGATCCAGGGCGTCGGCTACCGCGCGCAGCTGAAGGGCAAGAACCTCGAGCTCGCCGTCGGCTACTCCCACCCGGTTCCGATCCCCGCGCCGGAAGGCATCGAATTCGAAGTGCCCCAGCCCACGCGCGTTGTCGTGAAGGGCATCTCCAAGCAGCTCGTCGGCGAGACCGCCGCGATCATCCGCAAGCAGCGCCCGCCGGAGCCCTACAAGGGCAAGGGCATCCGCTACGAGGGCGAGTACGTCGCCCGCAAGGTCGGGAAGAGGGCCTAGCGATGGCTGTCATCACCAAGGGCAATCGACGCCTGAAGCGCCGCCGCAGGGTGCGCGCGAAGATCACCGGGACCGCCGCGCGGCCACGGATCTCCGTATTCCGCTCGAACAGGGGCCTGTCCGCGCAGCTGATCGACGACACGGCGGGCAAGACGCTCGCCGCCGTCAACTGGTTCGAGCCCGATCTCGGCAAGCTCTCCAAAGACGAGCGCGTCAAGCGCGCCGGTGAGGCGCTCGCCGAGCGCGCCAAAGCCGCGGGCATCAGCGAGGCTGTGTTCGACCGCGGCGGCTACCGCTATCACGGCCACGTGCGCGCCTTCGCCGAAGCGATCCGTGAGGCTGGCCTCACCGTCTAGAGACTTCCGATTGGGAGCCCACCTCTCCACCTGAGCAACCGACCCAGCCCACCTCTCACCTCAGCCAGCCCCCCTCTCCAGCACACACACCTTCCCAGCCCAACTCCTCCCTACCGCTACCCTCCACTTCCCTATGGCAATAACCCAAGATCGCTCAGTCAGTCAGTCCGGCCTCGACCTGCAGGAGCGCGTCGTCGAGATCAACCGCGTCGCCAAGGTCGTCAAGGGCGGCCGGCGGTTCTCGTTCACCGCGCTGGTCGTCGTCGGCGACGAACGCGAAGTCGTCGGCGTCGGTTACGGCAAGGCCAACGAGGTGCCGCTCGCGATTCAGAAGGGCGTCGAGCGGGCGAAGAAGGACCTCTTCAAGGTGCCCAAGCACGGCTCGACGATCACCCACCAGACGACCGGCGTGTTCGGGGCGGGTCGAGTGTTCCTGAAGCCCGCCTCGGCAGGTACCGGCGTGATCGCCGGTGGCGGCGTGCGCGCGGTGCTCGAGCTCGCGGGCATCCACGACATCCTCTCCAAGAGCCTCGGCACGCAGAACCCGATCAATCTCGTCAAGGCGACGGTCGCCGGTCTGCGCGGGCTGCGCACGCCCGAGGAGGTCGCGACCCTGCGCGGCCTCTCGATCAACCAGGTGCTCGGCCTGACCGACCAGCCGGCCGAGGGCGCCACCGAGGTGCTCGAGGGGTCCGCTCCGGCGGATGGCGCATCGGAGTCAGCCGGGACAGACACGGCTGCGCGGGGTTCGTCCGCAGCGGATGAGACATCGACGGATACCGGTGATGCCCCGGCTGCGACGCCGGCTCCGGCTGCCGCAGGCGGCGATGAGTCCCCGGCCGCCAAGGAGGCGCCGGCCGCCGACGAGGCTCCCGCCGCCGAGGAGACACCGGCCTGATGTCCTCCTCGTTGAGCGTCACTCAACTGCGCTCGCGCAACGGCGCGAACAAGAAACAGCTCGACACGCTGCGCTCGCTCGGGCTGCGGCGGATCGGGCAGACCGTCGAGATCAAGGACTGCGAGCAGGCCCGCGGCATGCTGCACGCGGTGCGCCATCTTGTCGAGGTCGAGGAGGAGGACAAGAAGAAATGAGCCCCGCGACCGACAAGAAAGACAAGCAGACCGAGGAGCGGATCGTCGGGCTGCACAACCTGAAGCCCGCACCCGGCAGCCGGCGCCCGCGCAAGCGCATCGGCCGCGGCGAAGGCTCCGGCACCGGCAAGACCTCCGGCCGCGGGCAGAAGGGCGCGGGCTCGCGCTCGGGCTCCAAGCGCCGCGCACGCTTCGAGGGTGGGCAGATGCCGATCCACATGCGCATGCGAAAGCTGCGCGGCCCGCACATGAAGAAGTCGATGCCGTTCGAGATGTTCCGCACGCACACCCAGCCCGTGAACATCGCCGACCTGGACGCCCGCTTCGACTCCGGTGCCGAGATCACGATCGAGGGACTCAAGGAGAAGGGCCTCGGCACACGGAAGGACATCCCGATCAAGATTCTCGCCAAGGGCGAGATCTCCAAGCCGCTGACCGTACACGCCCATGCCTTCAGCGCCAGTGCGCGCGAGAGCATCGAGGCGGCAGGCGGCACCTGCACCATCGTCGAGAGCTAGAATCGGGCGCGCCGCGGACGACGCTCGTCCAGCGGTCTCAGACCAATGCTCTCAACGATCCTCAACGCCTTCCAGGTCGCGGACATCCGCAAGAAGCTCGCCTTCACGGCGGCGATGCTGCTGATCTACCGCTTCGGCTCGCACATCCCGGTGCCGGGCGTGAACCTGACGGCGGTCAACGCGATCCAGAAGTCCTTCGGCGGATCGAACATCCTCGGTCTGCTGAACCTGTTCTCCGGCGGCAGCCTCTCGCGCTTGGCGCTGTTCGCGCTGGGGATCATGCCCTACATCACCTCCTCGATCATCCTGCAGCTGCTGCAGGTGGCGGTGCCGTCGCTGGAGAAGCTGTCGAAGGAAGGCGAGGTCGGGCAGGCGCGGATCACGCAGTACACCCGCTACCTGACCGTCGGGCTCGCCTTCGCACAGTCGATCGGCTACGTCTTCCTGTTTCACTCGCTGCAGGCCAAATCGGGCGAATCGGTGATCACGCACTTCGACGCGCCGCACATCTTCCTGATCGTGATCTGCCTGACGACCGGCTGCGTGATGCTGATGTGGATCGGCGAGCTGATCACCCAGCGCGGGATCGGCAACGGCATCTCGCTGCTGATCTTCGCCTCGATCGTCTCGCGCCTGCCGACCGGCATCCAGGCCTGGTGGGACACGAACGACCAGGTCTTCAAGGTGATGATGCCGTTCCTCGTGCTCGCGATCGTCGCCGGGATCGTGTTCGTGCAGGAGGGCCAGCGGCGGATTCCCGTGCAGTACGCCAAGCGTGTGATCGGGCGGCGCATGACCGAGGGCGGGCAAACCTACCTGCCGCTGCGCGTGAACATGGCCGGCGTGATCCCCGTGATCTTCGCCGCCAGCATCATGGCCTTCCCACCGACCGTCGGCCAGCTCGTGAAAACCCACTGGGGCCAGTCGCTGTCTGACTTCTTCTCCCCCAACGGCTGGCACTACGTGGTCGGCGAGTCGATCTTCATCGTGATCTTCACCTACTTCTACACCGCCGTCACGTTCAACCCCGTCGACCAAGCGGACAACCTGAAGAAGTACGGCGGCTTCATCCCCGGCGTACGTCCCGGGCGCCCGACCGCTGAATTCCTCGACCGGATCCTCGCGCGTCTGACCTTCCCCGGTGCACTCTTCCTCGCTGCCGTCGCGGCATTGCCGACGATCCTGATCGCGCGCACCCACCAGAACATCCAGCTCGGCGGCACCTCGATCCTGATCGTGATCGGCGTCGCGCTAGAAACGATGAAGCAATTGGAGGCGCAGCTGATGATGCGGAGTTACGAGGGGTTCCTCAAGTAGCAGGGGGTGGTCGGGAGGGGGACCTGTCTCCCTCCCGCTTGGAAGGGTAGGCTGGGTGGGAGGTGTCGGAGCTGAATCTAATACTGCTGGGCCCGCCGGGGGCGGGGAAGGGCACGCAGGCCGAGCGCCTGCGCGAGGACTTCTCCCTGCCCCACATCTCCGCCGGGGACATGCTCCGCGCCCAGGTGGCCGAGGGTACGGAGCTCGGCAGAGAGGCGAAGAAGTACATGGACGCAGGTGAGCTCGTGCCTGACGGGGTGATCATCGGCATGATCATCGACCGCGTCGGCGGCGAGGACGCGCGCGATGGGTTCCTGCTCGACGGCTTTCCGCGCAACGAGGAGCAGGCCGACGCGCTGAGCGAGGCGCTGCAGGGTCTCGATCGCCGCCTGACCGCCGCGTTGTTGATCGAGGCGCCGGACGAGGAGGTCGTGCGCCGCCTTGCCGGACGCCGCGTGTGCGTGAAGAACCCCAGCCACATCTACCACGTCGACTTCGACCCACCCAAGCACGAGGGCATCTGCGACCAGGACGGGGCGCGTCTGGAGCAGCGCAAGGACGACGCCGAGGAGACGATCCGCAACCGTCTCGTCGTCTACCACGAGCAGACCGCCCCCCTGATCGACTACTACGAGCGCGCCGGGCTGCTGCGCCGCTTCGACGGGCGCCGCGGCGCCGACGAGGTGCACGCCCACATTCGCGCGGCCCTCGCGACCCTGCGCCTCGAGGAAAACCTCTGACGAGCGCGCGCGTGTACCGATCGACGATCTAATGCGATCGCCTGGTCGGTCAGCACACCACGCGGGGTGGGTGGGCTTGTTCGATCTTGTCTTGCTTGCTTATCGAACGTCAGATAGAGCGTCCGAGGCTCCGCTCGCGAGCCTCGCCGCAGCTAAGCTCCGCGGGTGATCATCAAGAAGAGCCCAGAAGAGATCGAGAAGATGGCCCGCGCGGGCCTGGTCCTTGCCGCGACGCTGGACCTGATGGAGGGCAAGATTCGCCCGGGCGTGAGCACCGCCGAGCTCGACCGGGCGGCCGAGCGCTACATCCGCTCGCGCGGCGCGACGCCAACGTTCAAGGGCTATCGCGGCTTTCCCGGCTCGATCTGCGCCTCGCCGAACGCGATGATCGTGCACGGGATCCCCGGCCCCTACAAGCTGAAGGCCGGCGACATCATCTCGATCGACGTCGGCGTGACGCTCGACGGGTGGGTCGCGGACGCGGCGCGCACATTTGCAGTGGAGGAGGTGAGCGCGCAGGCCAAGAACCTGCTGAGCGCGACCGAGGAGTCGCTGTACGTCGGCGTCGCGCAGTGCCGCGCCGGCAACCGGCTGGGCGACGTCTCCAACGCGATCCAGCGCGTGGCCGAGGGCGCGGGGCTGTCGGTCGTGCGCTCGCTCGTCGGGCACGGAGTCGGGCGCAATATGCACGAGGACCCGCAGGTGCCCAACTACGGCAAGGCCGGGAAGGGACCTCGGCTGGAGGAGGGGATGGTGCTCGCGATCGAGCCGATGACGACCGCGGGACGCGCCGCGGTGCGCGTGGGCGGCGATGGCTGGGCGATCTTCTCGCAAGACTCCTCGCCGACGGCCCACTTCGAGTTCACGGTCGCGATCGCCGCCGCCGGCCCCCGGATCCTGACTCCGTGGAACCTCGCGCCGGAGGCACGCATAGCCAGGCCGGTGGCGCCACAGGGCGCTGAGGAGGCAAGCGCGGGTGCGGCCACAAGCGCCGCTGCCGCCACCAGCGCGGGCGCCGGCGCGAGCTGAGCGAAGTTGCTACCATCCGGAGTCCTGCTCGAACGCGAGGCGGTCTGCGCGCGTGAGTGCATCTCCACGACCCGGTAGCGGCAGCCACGACGGCGGCCAGAGCCGAGTCGCCGGAACAAGCCGCCGAAAGGGATCATGAAGGTAAGACCGTCGGTCAAGCCGATGTGCGAGAAGTGCAAGATCATCCGCCGCCACGGAGCGGTGCTGGTGATCTGCCAGAACAAGCGCCACAAGCAGCGGCAGGGTTAGCCCATGGCACGAATCGCTGGCGTCAACCTGCCCCTGAACAAGCGTGCGGAGATCGGCCTGACCTACATCTACGGGATCGGCCGCTCGCAGTCGAACAAGCTGCTCGTCGAGACGGGAGTCAGCCCGGACACGTATGTACGCGACCTGACCGAGGACGAGGTCTCCAAGCTGCGCGACGCGATCGACCAGTCGTTGACCGTCGAGGGCGATCTGCGGCGCGAGCGCTCGCAGGACATCAAGCGTCTGCAGGAGATCGGCTGCTATCGCGGCCTGCGCCACCGGCGCGGCCTGCCGGTGCGCGGGCAGAAGACGAAGACCAACGCGCGCACGCGCAAGGGCCCGAAGCGGATGCAGGTCGCCGGGAAGAAGAAGGCGGGTAAGAAGTAGTGCCCCCCGCCCCGAAACGTCCCGGCCGCGGCCGGCGCAAGCCGAAGAAGAACATCCCGATCGGGCAGGCGCACATCAAGACCTCTTTCAACAACACGATCGTCTCGCTGACGGACACCGGCGGCAACGTGATCGCCTGGGAGTCGGCGGGCGGCGCGGGCTTCAAGGGCTCGCGCAAGTCGACCCCGTTCGCCGCCCAGGTGACGGCCGACGCGGCCGCGCGCAAGGGCCTCGAGCAGGGATTGCAGAAGGTGGAGGTCTACGTCAAGGGGCCGGGCTCGGGTCGCGAGACCGCGATCCGCTCACTGCAGGCCGCGGGCCTGGAGGTGACGGGCGTCAAGGACGTAACACCCCAGGCCCACAACGGTTGTCGTCCCCGCAAGCGCCGCCGCGTCTAGTGCGTGTAGTGACTCCAAGAAGAGCTTCATCCAGCGACGAGTAGAAGAAGAGAAGAGAACCAAGCAATGGCAAGAGATACCGGCCCGCAGTGCAAGCAGTGCCGCCGTGAGGGACAGAAGCTGTTCCTCAAGGGCGAGCGCTGCCTGACCGACAAGTGCGGCGTCGAGCGCCGCTCCTATCCGCCGGGTGAGCACGGCCGCGGTCGCCAGAAACAGAGCGAGTACCGCTTGCAGCTGCGCGAGAAGCAGAAGGCGCGGCGCTACTACGGGGTGCTCGAGAAGCAGTTCCATGGCTACTACGAGAAGGCCTCGCGCCAGCCGGGCATCACCGGCGAGAACCTGCTCGCGCTGCTCGAGTGCCGGCTGGACAACGTGCTGGTGCGTCTCGGCTTCGCCGCCTCGCGCCGCCAGGCGCGGCAGCTGATCCGTCACGGCCACTGGACCGTGAACGGCCGCCGCGTGAACATCCCCAGCTATCAGGTGCGCGCGGGTGAGGTGATCGCGATCAAGGCCGATACCCCGGCCACGCAGGTGGTGCGCGACGCGACCGAGCTCACCGGACAGATCCCCGCTTGGCTGCAGGCCGATCACGAGTCGCTCACCGCCAAGGTGCTGCGCAAGCCGGAGCGACGCGAGGTCGCCGCGCCGGTGCAGGAGCAGCTCATCGTCGAGCTGTACTCGAAGTAAAGGAAAAGCTTTTGCCCCACGCCGGCGCCGCCCGAGGGTGGCGTAGGCGCTTTCAGAGCCGGCGTCCAGGGCGACGCCGGTGCGACACCAAAACGACGTTAGGACTCTGATGCTCGATTTCCAAATTCCCCGGATCACCAGCGAGTCCGTGGAGGAGAACCGCGGCACGTTCACGATTGAGCCGCTCGACCGCGGCTTCGGCTACACGTTCGGCAACTCGCTGCGCCGCGTGCTGCTGTCCTCCCTGGCCGGCGCGGCCGTCACCAGCGTGCGCATCGAGGGAGTCGCGCACGAGTTCTCGACGATCACAGGCGTCAAGGAGGACGTGACGGACATCGTGCTGAACCTGAAGGGCATCGTCTGCCGGATGCACTCCGATGCGACCGAGGTCGAGGCGCCACTGGTCGTGACCGGGCCGGGCGAGATCACCGCGAAGGACATCGACCTGCCCGCGGGCGTCGAGATCCTCAACCCCGGCGTGCACATCGCGACGCTCGAGAAGAAAACGAAGCTCGAGCTGTACATGACGATCGGCCGCGGCCGCGGGTATCGGCCCGCCGAGGAGAACAAGTCCGCCGACCAGCCGATCGGCGTGATCCCGATCGACTCGATCTTCTCGCCGGTGCGGCGAGTGGCCTACGCGGTCGAGGGCGCACGCGTCGGGCAGAAGACGGACTTCGACAAGCTGACGCTGGACATCGAGACCGACAGCTCGATCGACCCGCAGGCGGCGCTGCGCGAGGCGGCCGAGCTGCTGATCTCACAGCTCGCGATCTTCACCGACGCCGATCGCATCCAGGAGCTGCGCGCGGTGCCGGGCGGGGCGCTCGACGGTCACGGCCTCGCGGTCGGCGGCGGAGCGGGCGCGGCCGGTGGGGTGGGCGGGCCCCAATCAGGGCTGCAGGGCGAGGAGTGGAGCATCCTGATCGAGGAGCTCGAGCTCGGCGTGCGCTCCTACAACTGCCTCAAGCGGGCCGGGATACAGACCGTCGGCGACTTGATCTCGAAGTCCGAGGCCGAGCTGAACGCGATCCCGAACTTCGGCAAAAAGTCGATCGACGAGGTCATCGAAACGCTGCACTCGCGCGGTCTCGACCTACGCCAAGACTAGGTCGGGCTAGACTTCCTCGCCACCATGCGACACCAGAAGACGAAAAACAAGCTCAGCCGCTCGAGCGCGCACCGCAAGTCGCTGTTGATGAACCTGAGCAAGGAGATCATCGAGCACGAGCGGATCGAAACGACGCAGGCGAAGGCCAAGGCGGTCAAGCCGGAGATCGAGCAGCTGATCACGCTCGCCAAGCGCGGCGGCCTGCACGCGCGCCGGCAGGCGCTGTCGACGCTTGCGCAGGACAAGTTCGCGGTGCACAAGCTGTTTGAGGAGGTCGCACCGCGCTACGCGGACAGACCCGGCGGCTACACGCGCATCCTGAAGCTCGGCCCGCGGCGCAGCGATTCGACCGAGATGGTCTTCATCGAGCTCGTCTGAGCCGGTCGGTGCCGTCCCGGCGCGGAGACGCGGTGGTGCGGTGATGGTTACGAAGCTCACGATCGAGTACGACGGAACCGACTTTGCCGGCTGGGCGCGCCAGCCCGGCGAGCGGACGGTGCAGGGGGAGCTCGAGCGCGCCCTGCGCACGGTGCTCGGTGAGACCGACCACGACGGCGCGCCGCTGAGGCTGACTGTCGCCGGGCGCACCGATCGCGGCGTGCACGCGTGGGGGCAGGTCGCCAGCTACGCCCACGAGGCGGTCGATCCGCTGCGTCTGAACGGGCTGCTCGGCGAGGACGTCGCGGTGCTCGCCGCCGAGCCGATGCACGACACGTTCGACGCGCGACGCGACGCGACCAGTCGGACCTACTGCTATCGCGTGCTCGTGCGGCGCACGCGCGGCGTGTTCGAGCGCCGGCGCGCGTTCTGGTGGCCGCGCGAGATCGACCGCGACGCGCTCGCGGCGTGCGCCACAGCGCTGCGCGGCCGGCACGACTTCACCGCGTTCACGCCGAGCGAGACCGAGCATTCGTGGTTTCACTGCGACGTGCGTCGCGCGGAGTGGGTGGCCCAGGACTCGCACGGAGAGCTGCTGGAGCTGTGGATCGAGGCGGACATGTTCCTGCGGCACATGAATCGTGTGCTCGTGGGAACGATGCTCGACGTCGCGAGCGGCGCGCGCAGCGTCGCCGAGTTCGAACGACTGCTCGAGGGCCGCCCGCGCGCCGAGTCGGGCAGGACCGCGCCCGCGCACGGGCTCGCGCTGGCGAGCGTGTCCTACACGTGAGCATGCGTAACCGGGGCGCGCCCTATGCTGGGAAAGAGATGCTGAACGTACTGCTGACGAACGACGACGGGATCGAGGCCGAGGGCCTGCAGGCGCTGCGCAAAGCGCTGGGCGCCCTCGACGGCGTGCGCCTAGCGGTGATCGCGCCCGACGGCAACCGCTCGGCGATGGCGCGCTCGATCACGACACGCCGGCCGCTGTGGGTCGAGGAGGTGCCGTTCGCCGACGGGACGTCGGGGTATGCGACCGACGGCACGCCGGTGGACTGCGTGCGCCTGGCGAGCCTCGGCCTGGTCGAGGGGTTCGCGGCGGACATCGTCGTCGCTGGGATCAACCACGGCGCGAACCTCGGCGATGACATCACATACTCGGGCACCGTCGCGGCGGCGCTGGAGGGTGTGGTGCTGGGGATCCCCGCGATCGCCGTCTCCCAGCAGTCGAAGGCGCGGGCGCTGGACTTCCGCTACGACGGCGGCTTTGGCTTCGAGGTCGCCGCGGGTTTCGTCGCCGCGCTCGTCGAGCGGATCGAGGACGTGCCGCTGCCAAAGAGCACGCTCCTGAACGTGAACGTTCCCGCCGGCACGCCGGAGGGCGTCGAGGTGACGAGCCTCGGCAAGCGTATCTACCGGGACGAGCTGAAGCTCGATCACTCCGAAGACGGGCCGCCCGCCCGCCGGCGCTACTGGATCTACGGCTCGGACCCGGGCTTCCACGACGAGCCGGGCACCGACCTGGCGGCGGTCGCGGCCGGGAGGATCGCGGTGACGCCGATCCACTTCGACCTGACCGACCGACCGGGTTTGGACGCCTTGAGAAGCTTCGACCTGGAGGCGCTGCTCGCCCCCTCGGTCGCCGGCCCACCCGTGCCGTGAGCGGCCCCTCCGCAACAGGCGCCCCCCCGACCCCGGAGATGCGCGCCCGCGCGCAGGAGCTGAGGCACGTGCTCGGGGAGCACGCCCATCGCTACTACGTGCTCGACGACCCGACGATCGGCGACGCGGAGTACGACGCGCTGCTCGACGAGCTGCGCGGGTTGGAGCTCGCGCACCCGGAGCTCGCGACGCCAGACTCGCCGACGCGGCGCGTGGGGGCCGAGCCGGTAGGCAAGCTCGAGAAGGTCACGCACCTCGAGCCGATGCTGTCGCTGCCGAACGCGCGTACCGAGGAGGAGCTCAGAGCATGGGTCGAGCGGATGCGCAATCACCTCGCGCGCGAGGGAATCGACAGCCCGAAGTTCGAGTTCGTGGTCGAGCCGAAGATCGACGGGCTGGCGATCAGTCTGCTCTACCGTGACGGGATCCTGCAGCGTGGGGCGACCCGCGGCAACGGCGAGGTCGGCGAGGACGTCACGCACAACCTGCGCACGATCGGGCAGATCCCGCTGAGCGTTGAGGATGTACCCCCGCTGCTCGAGGTGCGCGGCGAGGTGTATATGTCGCTGAAGGACTTCGCCGCGCTGAACGAGCGCCGCGCGGAGGCGGGCGAGTCGACGTTCATGAACCCGCGCAACTCGGCCGCGGGCACGATCCGCCAGCTCGACCCGGCCGACGCAGCGAAGCGGCCGCTGTCGATGTGGTGCTACCAGCTGGGAGTGGTCGAGGGACTCTCCTTCGAGACGCACTTCGAGGCGCTGGAGTGGCTGAAAGAGCACCGCTTCCGCGTGAACCCGGACATCAGGCTGCTGGGCGATGAGGAGGAGGTGATCAAGCAGTGCCTTGACTGGCAGGAGCGCCGCGGCGAGCTCGACTTCGAGATCGACGGCGTCGTCGTGAAGGTCAACGACCTCGAGCTGCAGCGCCGCCTTGGCTCGGTCGGGCGCGACCCGCGCTGGGCGATCGCGTGGAAGTTCCCGCCGACGATCGCGACGACAAAGCTCGAGAAAGTGATGTGGAACGTCGGCAAGTTCGGCGACCTGCGTCCCTACGCGATGCTCGCGCCGATCGAGGTCGGCGGCGTCACGATCAAGCTCGCGACGCTGCACAACGAGGAGGACATCGTTCGCAAGGACATCCGCCAGGGCGAGGAGGTGATCGTGATGCGCGCGGGCGACGTGATCCCGCAGGTCGTCTCGCCGGCCCCGCACGTGGTCGAGCGGAAGGGCCGCCCGCGGCGCCCGCGGCCGCCGGGGCGCTGCCCGTTCTGCAATACGCCGACCGTCAAGCCGAAGGACTCGGTGTTCACGAAGTGTCCCAACCGCGACTGCCCCGAGCGCGCGTGGCAGCTGCTCAAGCACTACGTCTCGCGCGGCGCGATGGACATCGACGGGCTCGGCGAGAAGCAGGTGGCGGCGCTACAGCAGCGCGGGCTGGTGAGGACCGCCGGCGACTTCTACCGCCTGGGAGAGGAGCAACTGGTCGAGCTCGAGGGCTTTGCCGAGATCTCCGCGCGCAACCTCGTAGCGGCGATCGAGGCCTCGAAGCAGCGGCCGTTCGCCCGCGTGCTGTTCGCGCTCGGGATCGAGGAGGTCGGCGAGGTGACCGGCCGCAACCTTGCGATGCGCTTCCGCAACGTCGACGCGCTGCTGCGCGCGACGCCCGAGGAGATCGCCGAGACCAACGGAATCGGCGAGAAGATGGCGAAGGCGATCCGCGAGCAGCTCGATGACGAGCGGATGCGCGCCCTGATCGCCGACCTGCGCGCGCTCGGGCTGCGCTTCGCCGAGCAGGGCCCGCCCCCCTCGGAGGGCCCGCTCGCGGGCAAGACCGTGGTCCTGACGGGCACGATGCCGACCTGGTCGCGCGAGCAGGCGACCGAGCGGATCATGGCCGCCGGCGGGCGCGTGACGGGCAGCGTGTCAAAGAAGACCGACTACCTCGTCGCGGGGGAGAGCGCGGGATCGAAGCTCGAGAAGGCCGAGCGGTTGCACGTGCCGGTGCTCGACGAAGCGGGGCTGCGCGGATTACTCGATGGCCCGCCCGACCCTCAGTAATCCGCGACCGTAATCGTCATGTGGTCCTGGAAGACGTGCGCGGTGAGGGTCGGGATCCCATCGGTGAAGAACGCGAACACGAGCGTGTGCCCGTCGGCGGCGTTGCAGTAGCCGACGAGGTTGGAGACGCCCGTGAGCGTGCCGGTCTTGCCCTGGCAGCGGCCGGCCGCGCCGGTGTCGCGCATCCGTTCGGCGAGCGTGCCGGTCTCCCCGGCCACGGCCATGCTGTTGCGCAGCACCGGGCCGATCGGGGTCGAGGCCAGCTCCGCGAGCAGGTCGGCGACCTCATACGGCGAGGTTTTATCCCGTTCGGAGAGCCCCGAGCCGTCGACGACCTCGGGGTGGAGGCCGAGTAGCGAGCCGATCGTCGCGCGCACGACTGCCGCGCCCGCCGAGGTCGTCCCGGCGCCGCCGTAGAGGGCGCCGAGATCCTTGACGAGCGTCTCGGCGAAGAAGTTGTCCGACGGCGGCAGCATCAGGCCCAGCAGCTGGGTCACCGTCGGCGAGGTCACCTGCGCGAGCTGGCTCGCTCCGGTCGGCATCGTGGCCGCGGCGGAGTGCCCGGCGATGCTGACGCCGTCGCTCTTCAGGCCTGCCAGCAGCTCGTGGGCGGCGTAGGCGGCGGGCGCGTGCGCGACGAGCAGGCTCTCGGAGCCCGTTTCGCCACGGTTGAACGCGAGCCCCGAGAGCGTTCCTTCGAGGAACGGGTCGGGCGCGTAGTTGCTCGAGGGCTCGCCGCGCAGCGAGTCGAACCATGACTCGTCGCCGTAGATCGATCCGGTGACGCGATGGATGCCGTCGCTACGCACGAGCTCGGTGACGAGCGTCGAGACCGAGGCGCCGATGCCGCCGTAGTGCGAGTGGATGAAAGCGCTCGAGCCGAACGTCGGGTCGCCGCCGCCGCGCAGGTAGAGGCTGCCTTCCCAGACGCCGCCGGGCGCGAGCTTGCCGGTGCCGTAGACGGTCGTGCTCAGGTGAGCGGTCGCGCCCATGCGCTCCAGCGCGGTGGTCGCGGTGTAGAGCTTCTCGACCGAGGCCGGCGGCCGCAGCGTCGAGGCGCGCTCGGAGAAGAGCGCCTGTTTGGTCGTGAGGTCGTACACATAAGCCCCGTCCGCCGGGCCGGCGAGCGCGAGCTGGTGGCTGAGGTCGGCCTGCAGCCCGGGCAGGCTGCCGCCGCCGGCGCTTGCCGTGGCCGGGGCGAGTAGGCAGGCGCCCGCGACCAGCGCCAGCAGGCCTGCGCGCGGGGAAAAGGGTTTCCGGGGCAAGGAACCGTAAAATGTGTCGAGCATGGGCAAGGTTGTCAAGCTGGAACCTACGGTCAAGGCGGGAGTTGCGGCGCGGCGGGGTTCGGCGGCGAGCAAAAAGCGCGGCACAGCGGGCGCGCGGCCGACGCGACGGCGGCGGCGCAGCAGCAAGACCGCGCTCGTGCTCGGCGGCGGTGGCTTCACCGGCGGGGTCTACGAGATCGGCGCACTGCGCGCGCTCGATCTGATGGCGACGAACAGCACCGTCAACCAGTTCGACGTCTACGTCGGGACCTCGGCCGGCTCGTTCATCGCCGCGCTGTGCGCCAACGGCGTCACGCCCGAGGAGATGATGCGCGTCGTCACCCACCAGGGGCGCGCGCCGTTCCGCGACGTCGACCTCGGCGATCTGCTCCACTTGAACCTGCTCGAGTTCGCGCGCACCGGCGCGACGCTGCCGCTGCGGATGGTCTCGCTCGCTCGCCAGATCGTCGCCCAGCGCGGGCAGGTCTCGGCGATGGACGTGCTGCTCGGGCTCGCCGAGGGGCTGCCCTCCGGCGCCTACACAGGCGCCGGGATCGAGCGCTACCTGCACAGCGTGCTCTCCGAGCCCGGCCGCTCGGACGAATTCGGAGAGCTGCGCCGCGAGCTGTATCTGACTGCCACCGACCTCGACACCTGCGAGCGGATCGTGTTCGGCGCTGATGGATTCGAGGACATACCGATCTCGACCGCCGTGCGCGCCTCGGGGGCGCTGCCGATGGTCTACGCGCCGGTGCAGGTCAAGGGCCGCGAGCTGATCGACGGCGGGATCGTTTCGACCACGAACCTCGACATCGCGGTGCGGGCGGGCGCGAAGCTCGTAGTCGTGATCAACCCGCTCGTGCCGTTCGTGAACGACTTCTCCGAGCGGGTCAGGACCCTGCGCGGCACGCGCCCGCGGCGCGTCTCGGACATGGGCTTCGCGCAGATCGGCTATCAGACGTTCAAGCTGCTCGCCCACCAGCGCCTGCACGAGATGGCCCAGCGCTGGGAGCAGCGCTACCCGGGCGTCGACATCGTGCTGATCGAGCCCGACTCCGCTGACGAGCTGATGTTCAAGACCTCGATGATGAACTTCACCTCGCGCGTCGAGATCGCGCGGCATGGCTTCCAGTCCGTGACGCAACATCTAGCGGGCGAATACGAGCACTATCGTGAGATCTGCGAGCGTCACGGCCTGGAGATCTCGGAGAAGCGCGTCAAGAAGGTAGTCGAGCACTTCGAGATCGAGCAGGAGGAGACGAGCGCCTGGCGCAAGATCCTCGAGGGCACGACCGGCGCGCTACTGCGCCAGGCGGGGTCTGCCGGTTAGCGATCCTTGTAGCTGGGGGTCCCTGTGGCGTCAGGGCCAAGCAGATCAAGGACGCAGTGAGCGAAGTGTGCTTTGCACACGAGCGATCGAGGACGCAGAGATGCGCCGGCCATGACGTCACAGGAGGGCTTTGTCGAGTGCGCCGAGCAGGCGCTCCGAGCACGCTGAGTCGCGCAGACCGATGCGCACGTGGCGCGGCTCGCCGAGCGCGTCGCCGCCGGCCACGAGCACGCCGGCGCGGGCCAGGCGCGAGACCAGCTCGCCGCCATCGACGTTCGGGTGCGCGACCCACAGGAAGTTGGCCTGGCTGTCGGCCACCTCGAAGTGGCGCTCGCGCAGGGCGGCGGTCAGCGCGATGCGCTCCGCGGAGATAACGCGTACGCGCTCGGCGACGAGCTCCGAGCAGCTGCGCAGCGCCTCCAGCGCGCCGGCCTGGGAGACCTCGGAGACGCCGAGATCGGGCGCAAGCTCGGCGAGCAACTCCTCCGAGCCGGGTGCGCCGAGCGTGTAGCCGATCCGCAGTCCCGCGAGTCCCCAGGCCTTCGAGAAGCTGCGGAAGACGAGCAGCCGCGGGTGGCGCTCGAGTAGCTCCAGGGAACTGTCGACGGGCTGGACGTCGGCGAACTCGACAAGCGACTCGTCGAGCAGCACCGCGACATCCTCGGGCAGGCCCGCGAGCAGCCGCGCGAGCTCGGTGGAGGGCAGCAGCTCACCGGTCGGGTCGTTGGGGCTGGCGAGTGCGATCACGCGCGTGTCCTCTTCCTGCGCGGCGGCCAGCAGCGCGTCGACCCCGCCCGTGACGGGCACCGCGCGGCCGTGGGCGCGGCGGGCCATGATTGGGTAGAGCGGGTAAGAGGGCCAGGAGGTGATCAGCCGCTGGCCGGGGGCGATCAGCGCGCGCGTGGCGGAGCTGAGCAGCTCGGCCGCGCCGTTGCCGAGGATCAGCCGGCCGGAGTCGACCCCGTGGCGCGCGGCGAGCTCGTCGTGGAGCATGGAGCCGCGCAGGTGCGGGTAGCGCTGCAGACCGCGCTGCGCTGTGAACGTGATCGCCGAGACGATGTGCGGGTGGGCGAGCTCGGGCCAGGTGGTCTGCGAGAGGTCGAGCGTCTCCACGCGCGTGAGCGCCTTGCGGCGGCGCTCGGCGGCCTGTGCACGCAGGCCACGATTGACTTCCTCCTCGGACATCCCTTCGAACTGGCGGTAGTAGTCGAGTAGGCCCATGGAGTCTTTCTGGAGCGTTGTCGAGGGCGGTCTGATGATGCCGCGCTAATAATGCCGACTGAGCTCCGTGCCGGCCCTTAAGAGCCGTTGCCGCGGGTGACGAGGGTGGTGCCCGGGCCGTGGATCACGACGAACCAGAAGGCGAAGCTCAGCGCGCAGACGACCGCGGTGGCCGCGAAGATCCGCCCGAGCGCCCCGGAGCGCTGATCGTGGCCGGCGGCGCGGCGCACGAGGATCCACGCCTGATCGAGCCGACGCAGCAGCGCGAGGGCCCCGAACAGGAACCCGAACAGTCCGGCGAAGGAGACGAGGATGCCAAAGGAGACGCTGCCCGAGAGGTAGTCGGCCTGCGAGCCGAGCCACAGGCAGGCGAGCGGGATCGGGCCCCAGCAGAGCAGGCTGAGCACGATCATCGCGCCGAGCAGGATGCCGGCGAGCGAGCCGTCGATGCGCTGGCGCAGCGCGCCGCCGCGTGTGGGCAGCTCGCGGAAGCGCACGGGCGCCGTGCCGGGCCGCCGCCCGGCGAACAGGCCGCCGTTCTCAGTGGGGTCGCTGCGCATCGCCTCTCCTATGTTCGCAGCTACGGGGTCGGGAGCCGGTCAGGCAGGGAAGCGCCGGGTTGGACGGGAAATCGGGGGCGGCCGGACGGTGCGGGCGCGAGTCGATCACCCTGCGTAGAGCGAATCGAACAGCGCGGCGTACTGCTCGTTGACGACGTTGCGCTTGACCTTCAGCGTCGGCGTCAGCTCCCCGGTGGCCTGCGAGAGATCGTGGTCGAGGATCGCGAACTTCTTCACCTGCTCGACCTGCGCGTATTTCTCATTCGCGCGATCGACCTCCTGCTGGATCAGTGCCTGGATCTCCGGCCGCTTACAGAGCGAGGGGATGTCCTGGGGCAGGTTGTGCTCGTGCGCATAGGAGGGGATCTCTTCCTCGTCGAGGGTGATCAGCACAACCGGATAGGGACGCTGGTCGCCGTGCATCACCGCCTGGGAGATCCAGCGGCACTGCTTGAGGTCGTTCTCGATGTTCGCGGGCGTCAGGTTCTTGCCGCCGGCGGTGATGATGATGTCCTTCTTACGGCCCGTGATCGAGAGGTAGCCGTCCTCGTCGATCGAGCCGAGATCGCCGGTGTGCATCCAACCGTCCTCGACCGCGCCGAAGCTCTCTTCGCCGCGGTTGTGGTAGCCCTGGAAGATGTTCGGGCCTTTGATCAGGATCTCGCCGTCCTCGGCGATCTTCAGCTCGACCCCCGGCAGCGCGCGCCCGACGGTGCCAAAACGGTGCTTCTCGACCGTCGAGACGGTCGCCGCGGTGGCGGTCTCCGTCATCCCGTAGCCCTCAAGCACCGGCACCCCGCAGGCCCAGAAGAATTCGAGGATCTCTTTCGCGATCGGCGCGGCGCCGCTGGTCGCCTGGCGCACGCGCCCGCCGAAGATCGCGCGGACGTTCTTGAACAGCTTCTCGTCGGCCTCGTCGAAGGCCTGCTTCATCTCGGCCGGGATCGCCTCGCCCGCGAGCATCATGTCGCGGACCTTCACGCCGAGCTCGATCGCCGCTTCCGATTGCGCCTTCTCCTCGGGGCCCTGCGCCTCGATCGCGCCGTGGGCGAGCGTGTAGACCTTCTCGAATACGCGCGGCACGGAGGGGAGATAGGTCGGTTTGATCTCCATCAGCTCGCCGACGATCTGCTTGGTGTCGCCGCCGAAGTAGGCGAGCGTGCTGCCGAGGTCGAGCACGGCAAGCTGCACGAGCAGCGCGAAGGAGTGGGCGAGCGGGAGGTACAGGTAGACGACCTCGTCCTCGCGCAGCTCGCCGACGTCGCCGACCATGTCGATGATCGCGCGGTAGTTGCCGTGGCTCAGCACGCAGCCCTTCGGCGGGCCGGTCGTGCCGGAGGTGTAGATGAACGTGAACGGGTCCTCCGGGCGCACCCCGGCGCGGCGCGCCTCGAGCTCCTCCGGCGCGCGCGAGCGACCGCGCTCGCGGACGTCCTCGAGGGAGATCGCGTCGAGCGCACGGCTGTTCGCCGAGGCCTCCGCGGCGGACGCGCTCGCGCCGTCGATCACGATCACGGTGCGCAGGCCGGGCAGCTGGTCACGGATCGCGACGATCTTCGCGAGTTGCTCGTCGTCCTCGCAGACAATCGCGCTCGCCCCCGAGTCGGAGATCACCCACAGGCACTCCTCGGGCGAGTTCGTCTGGTAGATCGGCACCACGACCGCCCCAGCGGAGCTCGCGCCAAGGTCGGCGTAGGTCCACTCGGGCCGCGTGTTCGCAAGGATGCAGACGCGCTCCCCGGGCTCGATCCCGAGGTCGATCAGGCCGAGCCCCACCTCCTGCACGATCCTCGCCAGCTCGGCGTAGTTGACGTCGTGCCAGGCGCCGTCGCGCTTGAAGCGGACCGCGGTCTTCTCTGCGTGCTCTGCGGCGGAGCGAGAGATGAGATCCGCGATTGTGCCCGTCCCTGCGCTCGACTCCGTGCTCGACACCGTTGCGGTGGCCTCCATGACGACTCTCCTCCTCGCTCAGCTTCTGAAGTAACAGAAGGATCTTAGTCCTGATTGGGCCGCGCGGGGCAGAGCGCGGATAAGGATTTGCGCCCCCTCCGGGTGGGCGGGGCGGACGGGTCGCCGTCGCCGCCGGCCCGGGAGCAGGCCGCCGAGGCAGCGGGTGGTGTGGGATACTGCCGAGCGCATCGGGGCGTGGCGCAGCCTGGTAGCGCGCACCGTTCGGGTCGGTGAGGTCCCGAGTTCGAATCTCGGCGCCCCGATTAGCAGTCTTCATTGGCAGACCGGCGCCTTGCAGCGATGACGATTTCCCGGGGGGCCGTGTGCAGACGCTTCACCGGTTGTGGCAAGCCCCGATCCCGCAGCTCGACATGGATCGAGCCCCCTCTTGGAGACGGGACTCGTCCTACGGCGTCTCCGCGCCCTCGACGAGCACCAGCGCGAACCCGTCGTAGCCCTTCGCGCCGACCGTCTGGATCGCGGTGGCCGAGACGGAGCCCTTATCCACCTCGGTCCCGGCCAGCTCGTAGAAGCGGCGCACGCCCTTGATGACTCCGGTGCCGTACTTGGGATCCCCGGCGCCGGGATCGATGATCGCGCCGTCGCGGACGACGTTGTCGCCGACGATCAGGGTGCCGGGCCGGGAGAGCCGCAGCGCCCATTCGAAGTAGCCCGGGTAGTTCTCCTTGTCGGCATCGATGAAGATCAAATCGAACGGGCCCGCTCCCTCGGCGTGCAGCTCGGGCAGCGTCTGCAGCGCCGGTCCGACCCGCAGCTCGACGCGCTCCGCGAGACCGGCGCGCGCGATGTTCGCCCGCGCGATATCCGCGTAGCGGGGCTCGGCCTCGAGCGTGATCAGGCGTCCGTCCGCGGACAGCGCCCGCGCGAGCCAGATCGTGCTGTAGCCGCCGAGCGTGCCGAGCTCGAGAATCGTTCGCGCGCCCTGCATGCGCGCGAGCAGCTGCAGCAACTTGCCCTGGTTCGCCGTGACCGAGATCGGCGGCAGTCCCGCCGCGGCGCTGTCGGCGACGGCGGCGTCGAGCGCCGCGTCGGCGGGCAGGAGGTGCTCGGCGATGTAGTCGTCGACGGCCGTCCAGCGCTGGGGGTAGTAGTCGGTGCTTATCGCGTCGGTCACGGGTATCGCCAGGCTATCCCTTCGGTCCTTCCGGATTCAACCCCAACCCACCCGGCCCCAGCCAAGGCAGATCTGCCCCAACCACGGCAAAAAACCCGGCACCGACCTAGACCAACCCGGCTCGGGTCAGAGCTTGCGCGCCCGAACCGCCGTGCCGTAGGCGCAGATCTCGGTCTAGGTGGTGCCCAGCTCGGAGGTATCGAAGCGGAACGCGAGGATCGCGTTGGCGCCTTTCGCCTCGGCCGTCTCGACGAGCCTTTCCTGCGCGTGGACGCGACCTTCGGCGAGCATCTTCGTCATGCCCTTCAGCTCGCCGCCCACCAGCGACTTGAACGAAGCACCGAGCTGCGAGCCGATGTTGCGGGAGCGGACGGTCAGCCCGAAAGCCTCGCCCAGCACCTCTTCGATCTCATAGCCCGGCAGGTCGTTCATCGTCGAGATGATCATGTGTTGCTCAAAACTACCAGCGTTGTGGCAGGCGGTGGCATGAACGGACGCTCCGGCTACGGCGGACCTGGCGCCGCAGCCTGTGGGCCTGGCGCCGAGGTATGTGGATGTGGCGCCGCGGCATAGTTATTCCCGCCCTGTTTCTCGAGCTGCCGAGCACGGCGACACTCATCGGGCAGCTTCGCCATCAGTGCCGCGGCCTCTGTGCGGTCGCGGTCGCGCAAGACGGCGTGGACCCTGCGGCCGGCGGTGTCGAGATGGATGCTGGACAGGCGCAGGCGACGCTGGATCGGACCTTCGAGCAGGCGGATGCTCTGAACCTTCGCCAAGGGCACCCAGTCGGTCGCGCGCTGTAGACGGCCGCTGGTAGTCACGGCGTAGCGCTCGTTGGCTCCCCAGGAGAGCAGGCGAAAGCGCAGGGGAGACTTCCAGCGCGCGCGGGCCGGGGGCGCGTGTCGCTGCTCGGGCAGGTCGGGGAAGACCCTGGCGAGCAGGAACGCGGCCTGCTCGCGACTGCCGACCGGGAGCAGCGCACGCGCGGATTTGGATTGATTTCGATCCTGGCGGCCCTTGGACTTCTGGGTGGCGACATCGACCTCCAGGCGGCACCATCCGAAGGGCCTCCAGGCCAGCGGCTCGATCATCCGGATCGCCTGGATCCTGCCCCGCGGGATCGTCTCCGCCGAGGTTTCCACGAGGCCCGAGCGCAGGTGCAGCCCATCGGGAGCGTCGGATACCGTCAGGCGATAGTCGCCGTTGAAGCGGCGGAACGGGCCGAGGAGGATCCCGACCAGCGCGACGGCCCCGACGCTGATCACGGCCCCCGCCGCGCCCGGTGCGAGGATCGCGAGTGCGGCCAGCGCCACGATCACCAGCTCCAGCGCGAGCCCGCTGCCGGCGAGCAGGATCGAGGCGAACAGCCGGCCGGGCGGGACGGTCAGCAGCGCCTGCTCCGCCGCCGGCGGCGTCTGCGCGGCCACGCCGTGGCTGAGGGCCAGCAGCCGGGCCCGCAGCGTCTCGGCCTCGGCGCTTGTCAGATAGGCCAGGCGGCCCGCCTTGCGCCCGCCGCCCGCCAGCCGGATCCGCAACTCCGCCAGGCCAAAGATCCTGGCCAAACCCGGGCGAACAGTGTCGATCGCCTGGATCTGGCTCAGCGGAAAGCCCTCCGAGGTTCGCCGGAAGAGGCCGCTCTCCACCCTCAGCACGCCGCCTTCCACCCGCCACCTGGTCACCAGCCAGGAGATCAAGCCAACCACGAGGACCGCGACGAGCAGGCCGAGATGTCCGAGATCGTTGCCCAGCGACCCTCGCTGGTGGCTGAGCAGCGGAAGCAGCAGGACAAAGACGATCGCGATCGCGCCCCGTCCGGCTCTCACCAGCGGCGACAGCGGGTGCAGCCGCTGCCAAGCTCCTCCCAGCCCGGCCGCTGCATGACGCTCTGGCAGGGACGGCCTCCCACTGGCGGGTCGGCCGGGATCCTCTGGCTTGCTCACGGGATGATCGTCCGGCTCGCCCGTAGGAGAACCTTTGGTCCTCGAGCGGGGAGGTTCGTCGCTCACAGTCCCATCGCGTGGGTCTCACCCAGCGAGGTCAGCTGGTCGCGCAGGCGCGCCGCCTCCGTCGCCGGCAGACCGGGGATGCGGGCATCGCTCGCGGCCGCCGCTGTGTGCATCTGCACCGTCGCAAGCCCGAACCCACGCTCGAACGGCCCCGCGGTTACCTCGACGTACTGCATGCGCCCGTACGGGATCACAGAGGTCCGCCGGAACATCACACCCCGCCTGACCAGTAGATCCTCCGCCCGCTCGGCATAACCCCACGCCCGCACTCGCCGGCCGGCCACGAGATCGGCGATCGACCCGACGATCGCCAGGCCGACCACGGCTCCCGCGGCCACGGCGTCGGCGCGGAGCGCGATCGTGACGGCGGCGGCGATGACGATCAAGGCCAGCGTGCCCGCCAGCACCTCACAGCGCCGCAACACCCGCAGCCGGGGCGAGGGCGCATACCAGCTCAGCGCGTCGTCGTTGAGCTTCTCGGTGGTTGCCATCCTCGCGACGATACATCGCGCGCGGTCATCGACGTGCAAAGCGATGGCCGCCGGACGATTGGGCGTCTATCGGCGAGCTGTAGCGCATAGTCGCAACTTACGATGTGGCGGAGCAGCCGGTTCTGGGCAACGACCGCTGGTCGTGGCCGAACTTCAGGCCCCAGCTGTCAGCTGCGCGCGCCCGCGCGCCGCGCGCACGGTGTCGGTCAGCGTGGCGATGTCATAGGCGCCGTAGTGGCGGCGCCCGTTGATAAAGAACGATGGCGTGCCGGAGACGCCGCTCTCATCCGCGCTCGTGACGTCCTCGCTGACACGCGGCGCGTGCGCGCGATGGCGCAGCTCGTCGAGTACGCGATCGGCGTTGAGGCCGAGCTCGGCCGCATAGGCGCGCAGGTGCGCCGGCAGCAGCTCGCCCTGGTGGGCGAGCAATACATCGTGCATCTCCCAGAAGCGGCCCTGGGCGGCGGCCGCCTCCGAGGCCTCCGCCGCGATCTGCGCGTGCGGGTGGACGTCGTTGAGCGGCAGGTGCCGCCATACGTAGCGAACATCGTCGTCGAACTCAGCCAGCAGCTCGCGGATCACCGGCTCGGCCTGCCCGCAGTATGGGCACTCGAAGTCCCCGTACTCGACGAACGTGACGAGCGCCTCTTCGGGGCCGCGAACGTGGTCGCGCCGCGGATCGACTTCCTGGGAGAGGTCGAGGATGTCCGCGGCCGTTCCCGCCAGCTGTCGCGCCCGCACCGATGTCGGCAGCCGCCGAACCACGCGCAGCACGGTCCACCCGAGCAGTGGTGCGAACAGCACCGAGACGAGCGCGCCGAGCTTCGCCTCAGCCAGATGCTCGCCGCTGAAGGCGAGGCTCGAGATCAGCAACGAGACCGTGAACCCGACCCCTGCGAATGCGCCGCCGGCAGCCAGTAACGGCGGGCTCAGCGGCGAGCGCGGTCCGCGCAGGGCCGGTCGCGAGGCGAGCCACGACGCGCCGGCGATGCCCAGCGGCTTGCCGATCACATAGCCGCCGAGGATGCCCAGCGTGATCGGGGAGCTGACGGCGTCCCCGAGCAGGCCGCCGCTCAGATGGACGCCTGCGTTGGCGAGCGCGAACAACGGCACGACCACGTAGCTAGTCCAGGGGTGCAGGCTGTACTGCAGGCGCTCGTTCGGGGAGATCGCGGAGATCAGGCTCTGCTGGGCGGAGCGCGCCAGGCCGGGGGTGGGCTGTTCGCGAAACGAGCGCGTCAGCACGGTCGCGCGCTCGAGGTCCTCACGCGCCGGCGGATAGGCGCTCGTCGCCAGGCCGATCGCGAGACCCGAGATCACGGGATCGATGCCCGACTCGAACATCGCCACCCACAGCCCGACGGCCACGACCGCGGAGACCGGGCGGCGCCATTCCGGTGCGTAGCGCAGCGCCAGCAGCACCACGAACAGCGCCACCGCCACCGCCAGTGCGAGCACCGATACGTGCGTTGTGTAGACGGTCGCGATCACTGCGAGCGCGCCGAGGTCGTCGACGACGGCGAGCGTTAACAGGAACACGCGTAGCCGCGTCGCCGCGCGCGGCGTGAGCAGCGCCAGCGCGCCAAGCGCGAAGGCGGTGTCGGTGGACATCGCCGCGCCCCAGCCGTGGGCGCCCGGTCCACCCGCGTTGAGCGCCAGATAGATCGCCACCGGGACGCTCATTCCACCGAGCGCGGCCACCACGGGGATCGTCAGGCGCCGCCGCTCGCGCAGCTCGCCGAGATCGAGCTCGCGCTTGGCCTCCAGCCCGACGACGAGGAAGAAGAATGTCATCAGCCCCTCGTTCACCCAGTGACGCAGGTCGGTTGCGATGCCGCCGCTGCCGATCGTGATCGCGAGCCGCGTGCTCCACAGCGATTCGTAGCTGTGCGACCACGGCGAGTTAGCCCACAGCAGCGCCACGATCGTCGTCGCCAGCAGCACGCTTGCGCCGCCGGTCTCGGTGCCGAGGAAGTCGCGCACCGGCGCCGTCAGGTTGCGCGCCCAGGCCGTCCGTCCGGCGTAGGCACCACTGTCCCCATCCTGATCCACTGCCGAGTTACTAGCAGCTCGCCGCGCGTGGGACCGGTCGGGAGTGAGCTCGGGAGGGCCGGGATGAAGGGAGGCCGGTAGGCCAGGCAGACGGGGAGGGCGATGAGGGCGGGGCGGGCAGAGACGCAGGGAAGTCATGAAAGCCTGGGGCGGGATGACCGGCGGGCCTTATCATCGGCCGCGTGGGCGCAGCGGACCCCGGTCTGTTCATCCTCAAGGGCGCGCTCCGCGCGGCGATCGTCGTGCCGCTGGCGTTCGCGCTCGCGCTCGTCGCGATCGACTCCAAGCAGATGGCGCTGTTCGCGGCCTTCGGCTCGATGTCGCTGCTCGTGTTCGTCGACTTTGGCGGCGCCGCTCGCGCGCGCCTGCGCGCCTATCTGCTGCTGCTCGTGGCCGGCGCGGCGCTGATCGCTCTCGGTACGCTCTGCTCGCATTCCAGCTGGCTGGCGACCCTCGCGATGGGCCTGGTCGCCTTTGTGATTCTCTTCACGGGGGTCTTGGACGATTACATCGCGGCCTCCCATGCGGCCGCGATCCTCACGTTCGTGCTCGGCGTGATGGTGCCCGCCGAAGACTCCGCGATTCCCACGCGGTTGGCCGGCTGGGGGCTCGCGGGAGCGCTCTGCGTTCCGGCCGTGCTTCTCTTGTGGCCCGGCCGCCCTCGCGACCGGCTCCGCCACGAAGCCGCGCAGGCTGCGCGTGCGCTCGCCGAGCTGGTGCAGGCGCGCTCGCGCGGCGAGGAGGCGGGCGCGGCCACGGCCGCCCGCGCCGCGCACGAGGCGACGGTCGCGCTGCGCGATCGCTTCGTCTCGATGGCCCAGCGTCCCAGTGGGACATCCGGCTCGACTGCGGCCCTCGCCCGCCTGATCGAGGACCTCGGTTGGCTGGGTCGCGTCGCCGCGCGCGTCCCCGCGCTCGGCGAGGAGAGCGACCCGAGCGCTCACTGCGCCGCCGAGCGCGCCGAGATCGAGGCCGCGGCCCCGGCCGCGTTGCGCGCGGTGGCGGCCAGGCTCGATCGAGCTCCGTCCCGCTCGGGGGAGACGCTCGATATGACGCGGCTGCGCACCGCGCACGAGGCATTCGGCCGCGCCCAGCTGGCACATTTCGAAGGCATGCGTCCCGGTCGCGACGAGGCCGAGGCGACGCGCGAGCTGGATGATGCCTACCGCCTGCGCGAGCTCTCCTACGGAACGCTGCTCCTCGGCCGCGATGCTGTGCAGGCGTGCCATGGCCGCGCCGAGGCGTGCGCCGGCGCGTTTGCCGGTGGGACCCCAGGCATTGTCCCGGCTCTCACGACCACACCCGCGCTCACGCTCACCTCCACATCGACCTCCATCTCCGCCTCCGTGTCCACCTCGCGGTTACGCGCGCGAGCCGGCGTGACCGGCCGGCAGCTGCGCACGCATGCCAACCGCGACTCGGTCTGGCTGCGTAACAGCGTGCGCGGCGCCATCGGGCTGGCGCTCGCGGTGCTCGTCGCCCAGCTGACCGACCTGCAGCACGGGTTCTGGATTGTGCTCGGCACGATGTCGGTGCTGCGCTCCAACGCGGTCTCGACCAGCGCAACGATCGTCTGGGCGCTGCTCGGCACGCTCGCCGGGATCGTCGTCGGCGGCCTGATCCTGGTGGCGCTCGGCGGGGATGCCGGTGCACTCTGGGCGGTGCTGCCGTTCGCCGTGCTGCTCGCCGCGTACGCTCCCGCGATCTCTTTTGCCGCCGGCCAAGCCGCCTTCACGGTCGTGGTGCTCGTGCTTTTCAACCTGATCCAGCCGACCGGCTGGAAGGTCGGGCTCGTGCGGGTCGAGGACATCGCGCTCGGGGCCGCCGTCAGCCTGCTGGTTGGCATCCTGATCTGGCCGCGCGGGGCCACGACGATGCTGCGCGGCGCGCTGGGTGCGGCGTACGTCGAGGCGGCCCGCTATCTGGACGTGGCGATCGCGGCGCTGCTCGGCGATAGCGAGGAGGTTCGGCTCGGCGAGGCCGCGCGCGCCGCCTCCGACGCCGCGCAGTTGCTCGACACGGCCCTGCGCGACTACATCTCCGGCCGCAGCTCCGCGCGCGGGCGCCTGCACGACCTGACCGTGCTCAGCACCGGCGCCGGCCGCGTGCGTCGCGTCGCACGCCTGCTCGAAGATCCCCACGCGCTGATCCGCCTGGCGCCGATCGGCGATGAGCAGCCCCGGCTCGCCCGTGCGCGCGACGGCTTCGAGGCCCAGCGGCGGGCGCGTTGTGACTGGTATCGCTCGCTCGGGGTGGCGATCTCCCTGGTGGAGGCTGCGCCGGAGCCCGAGGATGGCGAGTCGGGAATGATGCAGGACGGTCTGATGGGGATCGTGGCAACGGACGGGGTGGTGAGCGCGGGTGACACAGGGCGGGGAGCTTGGCGGAGCGCAGGAGGGAAGGTCGGACAGGGTGGAACGCACCGCACAGCAGGAGAGCGGAGCACGCAGGGCACAGCAGGAGAGCGGGACCTTTCGGCCAGGCTGGTCACGTTGGAGCGTGCGGCTCCCGACGCCGACAGCGACGAGGGCGGACTGCAGCCAGGGCTCGCGATCGCGTGGGCGCAGTTGCATCTTGACGTCCTCACCGATTTCGAGCCGCTGTTGACCGCGGCCTACGCTCGCATTGCCGACGCCGCGGTGGGAGTAGAGTCCGGCACGTGACGTTCGTCCTGATCACCGGTGCAACCCGCGGCATTGGCCGTGCCGCCGCAATCCAGCTCGCTCGCGACGGCGCTGAGCTTGCGCTCGTCGGCCGCGACGCCGAGCGTGTGCAGGCGGTCGCCGTGGAGGCGCGTGCGGTCGACGGGGGCGCAGCGGTCCACGAGCACGTCGCCGATCTCGCCTCGATGGCCGAGGTGCGCGCACTCGCCGAGGAGGTGCGCGGGCGCTACGGACAGATTGACGTGCTCGCAAACAATGCCGGGGCGCTGTTCGCCTCGCGTAAAGTGACCGTCGAAGGCTTCGAGCAGACCTTCGCGCTCAACCACCTCGCGCCGTTTCTGCTCACCAACCTGTTGCGCGATCGCCTCACCGGCGGTCGCGTCGTGACGACCTCCTCCGACGCCCACAAAACGGGGCAGCTCGACCTCGACGATCTTCAGTACGAGCAACGCTCCTACGCGGCAATGCGCGTCTACGGCACCTCCAAGCTCTGCAACATCCTCTTCACGCGCGAGCTCGCGCGGCGCGCGCCGGAGCTACGCGCCAACTGCTTTCACCCCGGCGTCGTGCGCACCGGCTTCGGCAAGAACGACAACGGAATCTGGAAGATCCTCACGACCGTCGGCTCGCCCTTCTTCCGTGCGCCCGACCGCGGCGCCCGCTCGCTCGTGTGGCTCGCGCTCTCCGATCAGGCGGCCACACTGACCGGCGAGTACGTGCAGGACGAGAAGGTGTTGCAGCCCAGTGGCCAGGCCCGCAACGAGATCCTCGCCGAGGGTCTGTGGGAGCGCAGCGCCGAGCTCGTCGGGCTGCCCGCCGCGGTCGCTTGATCATGAGCCGCGTGCTCGCCCATCACGAGTTGTCGCGGGCGCCTGACTAAACGACGAGCCGTGGGGCCAGCGCGAGTCCCGGGGTCTCGATCGCTTCTGGCTCGGGCGCGGTCTCAGGCTCGGCCCCGACTTCGACGCGCACCTTCTCCGGCGCCGCGACGACGCGATTTCGTCCTGCATGCTTGGCCTCGTATAAGGCCTTGTCGGCCGCCTTGAAGAGCGTGTCGTAGTCGACCTGAGCGCCGCGCGCGGCGCTCACGCCGAGAGAGATCGTGATCGGGATGTCGGTCGGGCGCGCCTGCTCGACGGCCTCGCGCAGGCGCTCGGCGACTTCGGCGCCGGCCTGCGCGCCGATTCCGGGAAGCACCGTCAGGAACTCCTCCCCGCCCAGTCGGTAGACGAGCTCGAACGAGCGCAACCGCTTGCGCAGCTCGTACGCGATGTCACGCAGAACCGCGTCTCCGCGATCGTGGCCGTGCTGGTCGTTGATCTCCTTGAAGCCGTCGACGTCGCACAGCACCAGGCATACGGGCTGTCCCGTCAGCCGCGCCTGCAGGGAGATCTCGTGGAAGCGTGGCACGAGCGCGTGACGGTTCAGCAGGCCCGTGAGCGGGTCGAGGATCGCCTCGTCGCGGTGATGCAGCTCGGCCGCTTGCAAAGCCCACACGATCGAGATCACACCTGCCAGCAGCGCGAACGTTGCGATCACCGGCGTCGGGTCCGCGATCGTCCAGGCCGGGTGCACGCCGAGCGTCGCGATCAGGATCAACGCGACGGTCAGCGCCAGCGCTGCGATCACGACCTGTGGGCGAAAGCGCGCCGCGACCATCCCCGCGGGCAGCACCAACCAGGGCAGCGCCGGGCTGTGCGGGCCGCCGCTGAGCGCCACGCCGCCGTCGATCAGCAGCAGCGTGATCACGATCGCAAGCGCGCTCACGCGCTCGGGGTGGCTGCTCTTGTGGATCCGCCGCTCGACGATTGCGAAGTTCAGCGTCGAGGCTGCGAACAGGATCAGCGTCCACCACCCGATCCACGGCGCGCAGATCACCAGCGCCGCGCCGACTGCGCTCGAGCCGATCCGCCTGATCGTGCGCACACGGTCGTTCGCGTCGACGACGCGACTGCGGTCGAGCTCGGTCGGACACAGCCACGATCCCCCTTGCATCCCTGACATCCGTTCTCTCTCGGTCCGTGAGCGCGGCTGCTTTAGGCGGCTGGTCCGGGTCAAACGATCGTCCAGGTCGCATACCGTTAATCAGAACAGATCTGCTTAATTTGAACATGCCTGAGCCGGTGTAAGCGCCCGACGAGTCGCTGCCGATAAGAAGGAGGATGTTCGGAATCGCTCGCGAAAACGACTCGGCCTTCGCCTTCGGCGCGCGCATGTTCGCGGCGGCCGCGCTCGCGTTCGCGCTGCTCGGCGCGCTCGGCTACGTGCTCGTCGATCGCAACCTCGAACACCGCCAGATCCAGACCTACGCGGACGACCAGCGCGCCGACGCACGGAGCTTCGAAGACGTCGCCGGGCGGGCGGCCACGCCGGCGGGCGCGCTCGTGCAGGTCGATCGGCTGCTCGACGCGATCGCCCGGCGGCCCGGGACGCTCGAGGCGGTGCTCGTCGACCAGCGGCATGTCGTCGTGGCCGCGGGCGGGACTGGCGCGGCAGCTGGCGGGAACTTGGCCGTGGGCAGGGCCGGGGGGACGGGCGGTCTCACCGGCGCGAGCGTTGGCGCGCGGCCGATCGGCAGGACCGACGCCAACCCCCGGATCGAAGCCGCGCTCGAACACGGCGGCTCCTACGCCGGGCGCGAGACCGACCCGACGGCCGGCCGGCCGAACTTTGAATTCGTCACCCCCGTCGAGCTAGGTGGCGCGCGCTATGCCTATGAGGTCATCTACAGCCACGCCACCTACGAGGCGCAGCTGCGCGACGTGCGCCGGGTGCTCCTGCTCGTCGGACTGCTCGCGCTGTTCGGTGGCGGGGCGGTCTTCTACCTCGTCGGCGGTCGTGTCTTGCTGCGCGACCATCGCCGCGCACTGCAGCGCGCCACCCGCGATGGGCTCACCGACTTGCCCAACCAGCGTGCCTTCCAGGATGAGCTCCCGGAGGCGGTCGCCGCGGCCGCGCGCTATCAAGATCCGCTGGCGCTCGCCGTGCTCGACGTCGACGACTTCAAGTTCGTCAACGACCGCCACGGGCATCCGCATGGGGATGCGGTGTTGATGGCGGTCGCGAGGATCCTGCGCGAGGCTCGTCCCGGGGATCGTCCCTACCGGGTTGGGGGAGACGAGTTCGCGCTGCTGCTCGCGCACACTGACTCCGATGGCGCACGCACGCTCGCGCGCCGGCTGAGCCGCGGCTTCAAGGAGGCAGGTATCGAGGTGAGCATCGGTGTGAGCGCCACGCGTCCCGGAGGATGGAGATCTCCTGCAGCGGGCGGGGGATCCTCTGCAGCGGGCAGAGCCGACACGCTGCGCGGAGAGGCCGACGCCGCGCTGTACGAGGCCAAGCGCCAGGGCGGCGGCCAGAGCGTGCACTTCGAGGACATCCGCGCGCGCGTCGCGGTGACGAGCACCGAGCAGAAGGAAGCGGTGCGCGCGCTCCTGCGGGATGGTCGCCTGCAGACGGTGTTCCAGCCGATCTGGGACTTTACGGCGGAGCGACTGCTTGGGGTGGAGGCGCTGATGCGCCCCGACCCCGCCGGCGGGCTGGGCTCCGCGGCCGAGGCGTTCGACGTCGCCGAGCAACTCGGGCGCGTCCACGAGCTCGACGTGCTCTGCGTGCAGAGCGCCCTGCGCGCGGTCGGCGAGCTGGCGGATGGCGTGCTGCTGTTCATCAACCTCTCACCGCAGACGCTCGACCTCGACGCCGCACGCGGCGACTGGGTGCGCGCGGAGGTCGAAGCGGCCGGCCTCGCGCCCGAGCGAGTCGTGATCGAGGTGACCGAGCGCTTTGGCGGCCGCACCGCGGCGGTCGCGAAGTGCATGTCACGGCTGCGCGAGCAGGGTTTCAAGACGGCGCTCGACAACGTCGGCACGGGCAACTCAGGCCTGGAGATGTTGCGCCGGCTCGACGCGGACTTCGTCAAGCTCGATCCCTCGATCGTGCTCGCCGCCCCGACCGACCCGAGCGCCCGGGCGGTGCTCCTGGCGATGGCGACGTTCGCCCGCCAGACCGGCTCGTTCGTGATCGCCGAGGGGGTCGAGGACGAGGAGACCCTGAGCTTTCTCCGCTCGATCGATGTGCAGGATCTGCACGTCGACACGATCATCCAGGGCGGGCAGGGAGGCGAGCTCGGCATGCCTGCGGCGGTCTTCCCTCCTGATATTTCGGGACCGTTGCGGGCGGGCTCGGCGGCTATTTGACTGGGCATTGTTGAGCAACCGACCCCCGGACGGTCGATGAATGAGCGGGGTAAGGACGCAGAGAGCGTGGCGTGCAAAAGCACGTGAGCGACCGAGACGCAGCATCCGCGAAGTTCAGCGGCCGTCCGGCCGCTAGCCTGTCGGCCCGTGCTCGTCCCCAGAGATGACATCAGAAACGTCGCGATCGTCGCGCATGTCGACCACGGCAAGACGACCCTGGTCGATGCGATGCTGTGGCAGTCGGGCGCGTTCCGCGCCGGGCAGGACGTCGCCACGAGGGTGCTCGACTCAATGGACCTCGAGCGCGAGAAGGGGATCACGATCCTCGCGAAGAACACCTCGCTCCGCTACAGGGACGTCAAGCTGAACATAATCGACACCCCCGGCCACGCCGACTTTGGCGGTGAGGTCGAGCGCGGGCTGACGATGGTCGACGGGGTGCTTTTGCTGGTCGACGCCTCCGAGGGGCCGCTGCCGCAGACGCGGTTCGTGCTGCGGAAGGCCCTGGAGGCGAAGCTGCCGGTGATCCTCGTCGTCAACAAGGTCGACCGTCCCGACGCGCGCGTGGCCGAGGTCGTCGACGAGGTGTACGAGCTGTTCCTCGACCTCGACGCCGACGAGCAGCAGATCGACTTCCCGATCGTCTACTGCAACGCGAAGGCTGGGGTGGCCTCGCTGGAGTACGACCCGGGGAGTCCGATCGAGGAGAAGGACCTGGCGCCGCTGCTCGATCTGCTGCTGGATCGAATCCCGGCGCCGCTCTACGATCCGGAACACCCCCTGCAGGCGCTTGTGACGAACCTCGATGCCTCCCCCTATGTGGGTCGTCTGGCGCTGTGCCGCGTCAGGCACGGATCGATCAGAAAGGGCCAGCAGATCGCCTGGTGCCGCGCCGACGGGACGATCGAGAAAGCACAGGTCGCCGAGTTGTACGTGACCGACGCGCTGCAGCGCGTCGATGCCGAGGAAGCGGGCCCGGGCGAGATCATCGCCGTCGCCGGGATCGCCGAGGTGACGATCGGGGAGACGCTCGCCGATCCCGAGGATCCGCGCCCGCTGCCGGTGATCACGGTCGACGAACCGGCGATGTCGATCACGATCGGCGCCAACACCTCGCCGCTGGCAGGCAAAGACGGGAGCAAGCTAACCGCCCGTCAGATCGAGGCGCGGTTGAAGCAGGAGCTCGTCGGCAACGTCTCCTTGCGCGTCGGCGAGACCGAGCGGCCGGACACGTATGAGGTGCAGGGCCGGGGTGAGCTGCAGCTGGCGGTGCTCGTGGAGATGATGCGACGCGAGGGCTTCGAGATGACCGTCGGCCAGCCGCACGTGGTCGAGCACACGATCGACGGCAAGCGCAGCGAGCCCGTCGAGCGCCTCTCCGTGGATGTCCCCGAGGAGCACGTCGGCACCGTCACGCAACTGCTGGCATCGAGGAAAGGCCGGATGGAGCACATGATCAACCACGGCACCGGCTGGGTGCGCCTGGAGTACCTCGTGCCCGCGCGCGGGCTGATCGGCTTCCGCACCGAGTTCCTCACGGAGACGCGCGGCACCGGGATCATGCACCACGTGTTCGACCGCTGGGAGCCGTGGGCGGGCGAGCTGTTAACGCGCCAGAGCGGCGTGCTCGTGGCCGACCGCCGCGGCGCGACCGTGACCTTCGCGCTGTTCACGTTGCAGGAGCGGGGCTCGCTGTTCGTCGGCCCAGGAGAGGAGGTCTACGAGGGGATGATCATCGGCGAGAACGCCCGCTCGGAGGACCTCGACGTGAATCCGGTGAAGGAGAAGCACCTGACGAACATGCGCTCCTCGACCTCCGACGTTCTGGTCCGATTGGACGCCCACCGCAAACTGACGCTCGACGAGGCGCTCGAGTTCGTGCGCGAGGACGAGTGCGTCGAGGTCACGCCGTCGAACGTGCGGATGCGCAAGGTCGTGCTGGGGAAGACCGAGCGGATGAAGACCGCGCGCCAGGCGCGGAAGTGAGCCGGGCTTTCAACGCCGAAGCCCCCCGGAGCAGGTTTCGATGTGCATACGACTGTCCCTCGCACCAAGAAGACTACCTGCGTCGGCTCGCAGCGATAGGCTCTCGCGCGTGAGTAGTGCAACGAAAACGGCACGGGTCGCCCTCTTGACCGCAGTGCTGACGATGGCCCTCGGCGCCGCCGACGCGAGCGCCGCGACCGTGATCCACTTCCAGCCCGAGAGCACGTCCGCGCTGACGGTCCAGCTGCACCACCACGAAGTCCACGCGCTGACCTTCCACCCCACGCCCGCGCCGGGGCACGTGCACGTCTCGATGAGCGACGGGCGGCACTTCACGGTCGTCTACACGGCCGCCGAAGAAGCGAAGTTCGTCGCGCTCGCGCGCGCCGACGGCACGCCGGTCACGGTCGCGGTGGCGAAACCGAAAGCCGCCGCGAAACCGGCGCACCACACCCTGCGCTACGTCGCGGCCGGGATCCTCGTGCTGGTGATCGTGGTCGTCGCCGCGGTGCTGCTCGTGGACAGGCGCAGGAAGCTCAACGAAGAGGGCGGCGGCGACGCGCCCCCGCCGGCGCAGAGCCAGCCTTCGCAGTAGCCCTCGTCAGTCTCGCCTCGCCCTTGACCTCCACGGTCGGGGTGAGAGCCGCGCCTTCGTCCAGTCAAGAATAAGACTCAGTCTTATGATACTTTGCGGTGCGTGAAGAGCCGACGCATCGCGCTGACATTGCTCCTCGTGTTGGGGGCGGCGGGAATCGCGGGTTGCGACAAGAGCGATCCGGCCGGCAATGCCGGCGCCGGTGGACGTCTGCGGGTCGTGGCGGCGGAGAACTTCTGGGGGAGCATCGCCGCGCAGCTCGGCGGCGAGCGCACGGACGTGAGCAGCATCATCGTCAACCCGAGCACCGATCCGCACAGCTATGAACCCTCGGCGCAGGACGCGCGCACGATCGCTGGCGCGCGGCTGGCGATCGTGAACGGCATCGGCTACGACAACTGGGCGCCGAAGCTGCTGGCCGCGAGCCCGCTCGCGGGGCGAGAGGTCCTGAACGTCGGGCAGCTGCTGAGACTGAAGGAAGGGGACAACCCTCACCAGTGGTACTCCCCGGCGAGCGTGCAGCGGGTGATCGCGCAGATCGTTGCCGACTACGACCGCCTCGACCCCGCCGGCGCCGCCTACTACGCCCAGCGCGAGCACGCGTTCGAGACCGTCGACCTCGCCAGATACGACCAGTTGCGCAGCGAGATCCGGGCGAGGTACGCGGGCACCCCCGTGGGCTACAGCGAGAGCATCTTCCGTCCGCTCGGCGAAGACCTGCACCTCAGGCTGCTGACTCCGTACAGCTTCGCCAAGGCGATCGCCGAGGGGACCGACGTGACCGCCGAAGACAAGGAAACGGTCGACCGCCAGGCGCGCGATCGTCAGATCGAGGTGTGGGTCTTCAACAGCCAGAACGTGACGCCGGACGTGCAGCGTGTGAACGAGCTCGCAAAGGCCGCCGGCATCCCGATCGCGACAGTCACCGAGACGCTCGACCCGGCGCGCGACACGTTCGAGCAGTGGCAGGTGGCCGAGCTCGAAGGGCTGTTGTCGGCGCTGCACGAGGCGACGGGACGGTAATCGTGAGTGCGGTCGAGCTGCGCGGCGCGGCGGTGCGCCTGGGCGGGAAGACGATCTGGAGCGGGGTCGACGTCGCCGTGCAGGACGGCGAGTTCGTCGCGGTGCTCGGGGCGAACGGCTCCGGCAAGTCGACGCTGCTGAAGACGCTGCTCGGCGCGCTGCCGCTCACGGCGGGCGAGGTGAGCGTGCTGGGAGCCCCCGTGGGACGCGCGAACGCGAGCATCGGCTACCTGCCCCAGCGCCGCTCGTTCGACTCCGGCACGCGGCTGCGCGGGCGCGACGTGGTGCGGCTCGGCCTCGACGGCGACCGTTGGGGGGTGGGGCTGCCCCTGGGGTCGGGCGCCCCCGGCTCGCGCCGGCGGGCGGCGAAGGAGCGCATCGAGCAGGTGATCGAGCTCGTCGGCGCGCGCGCGTACGCCGACCGACCGATCGGCGAGCTCTCCGGGGGCGAGCAGCAACGGCTGTTGATAGCCCAGGCGCTCGTGCGCCGCCCGAAGCTGCTGTTGCTGGACGAGCCGCTCGACAGCCTCGACCTGCCCAACCAGTCGGTCGTGGCCGCGCTCGTGAACGAGATCTGCAAAGGCGAGGGCGTCGCGGTGCTGCTCGTCGCCCACGACGTGAACCCCCTGCTGTCCTACCTCGATCGGGTCGTCTACCTCGCCGCCGGCCACGCCGTCGCGGGGACCGTGGATGAGGTGATCACGGGGGAGACGCTGACGGGGCTGTACGGACTGCCCGTCGAGGTGCTGAAGGCGAGTGACGGACGTCTAGTCGTCGTCGGACAGCCCGAGGCGCCCGCGCACCATCACGATCGCCATTCCCACGATCACGACGGGCATGGGGATCATGGGCACTGAACCGCACCTGAGCTGGAACCTCGCGCACGACGCGAGCGAGATCCTCGAATACCACTTCATGGTCAACGCGCTGCTCGCCGGCAGCGTGGTCGCGGTGATGGCGGGGTTGCTGGGCTGGCTGATGGTTCTGCGCAAGGAGACCTTCGCCGGGCACACGCTCTCGATGATGGCCTTCCCCGGCGCGGCCGGTGCGGCGTTGATCGGCGTGCCCGCGATGTGGGGCTACTTCGTCTTCTGCGTCGCCGGCGGGCTGGCGATCGGGCGCTCCTCGGCGGGTGGGAGGAGAACATGGGGCGAGCAGTCGGCGAGCATCGGCGCCGTCCAGGCGCTGGCGCTCGGGCTGGGCTTCCTGTTCGTGAGCCTCTACGGAGGCGTGCTCGGCGACCTCGACAACCTGCTGTTCGGCACCTTCCTCGGCATCTCCGACTCGCAGGTGCTGGTGCTACTGGCGGTTGCGATTGTCGCGATGGCCGTGCTCGCGGCGCTCGGCCGTCCGCTGCTGTTCGCCTCAGTCGACGCCGACGTCGCGGGTGCGCGCGGCGTGCCGGTCAAAGCGCTCGGGGTCGTGTTCCTCGTGCTGCTCGGCCTGGCGGTGGCGGAGACGAGCCAGGTGACGGGGGTGCTGCTCGTGTTCGCGCTGCTCGTGATGCCGGCCGCGAGCGCCCAGTCGATCACCGTCCGGCCCCGCCTGAGCCTCGCGCTGACCGTCGCGATCGGCCTTGTGGTGGTGTGGCTCGGGTTGGGGATCGCCTACTTCTCGGTCTATCCGGCGGGGTTCTTCGTGACGAGCATCTCGTTCGCGATCTACGTCGGTGTGCAGGTTGGAGCATGGGTGCGCGGCGCGGCGCGACGGGATCTGCGGCCACCGGAGCCGGCGCCCGTGCCGCCCGAGGGTGTGATCGCCTGATGCTCTCCCAGGAATTCATGCGCAACGCGCTGCTCGCCGGCACGTTCATCGCGCTCGCCTGCGGGGTGAGCGGTTGGTTCGTGGTGCTGCGCGGCCAGGTGTTCGCCGGTGACGCGCTCAGCCACGTCGCGTTCCCGGGCGCGCTCGCGGCCGCCGCCGCGGGTCTGGACGAGCGCGTCGGGCTGTTCGGCGCGACGATCGCGGTCGGCGCCGGCATCGGCCTGCTCGGGCGACGCTCGTTCGCCGGCGGGCGTGGGACGGCGGGCGCGGCGCCGGCCGAGGACACGGCGATCGGCGCGGTGTTCACGTTCGTGCTCGGCCTCGGCGTTTTCTTCCTGACGCTGTTCAGCACGAGCTCTGGCGGCGGCTCGGGTATCCAGGCCGCGCACACTCTGTTCGGCTCGATCTTCGGCCTCGGCTCAGGCGAAGCGCGCCTGGCCGCGGCGATCGCGCTCGCCGCGGTGGGGCTGACGCTCGCGATCGCCCGCCCGCTGCTGTTCGCCTCCGTATCCCCGGACGTGGCCGGCGCGCGGGGCGTGCCGACGCGGCTGCTCGGCGTCGGCTTCGTGATGCTGCTCGGCGTCGTCGCGGCCGAGGCGACCCAGGCCGTGGGCGCGCTCTTGCTGCTCGGTCTGCTCGCCGCCCCGGCTGCGGCCGCGCATAGGCTCGCGGGCAACCCCTACGCCGGCATCGCGCTCGGCGGCCTGCTGGCGGTGGCCGCGATGTGGGGCGGCCTGGCGCTCGGCTACGCGATCCCGGGCCTGCCGCCGAGCACGGCGATCGTGACGCTCGCCGTCGGGATCTACTACGCCTCTACTCTTCTTGTGAGATGAGCACTCCTCACCCGCATCATCGTCCTACGCCGAGGAATCGGCATGGGTAGCAGCGCCACCACCTCGGACAGCTGGGGCGAGCGCGCCGAGGCGACGCTCGCCGCGGCCGGGCACAAGCGCGGCGGTGCGCGCCGCGCGGTGGTCGAACTGCTCGACAGCCAGCGCTGCGCCCTGACGGCGGTCGAGATCGAGGACGCGCTGCGGGGAGAAGGCGCGGACGGTGGGGATGGCGTTGCGGATGGCGCGGGCGCTGCGGATGGCGCCGGGGGTGCAGACGCAGGCGGAGTCGGCCGTGCTGGTGCGACGCGACGAGCGCGGCGCCGGGTGAGCCGCGCGAGCGTCTACAGGATCCTCGAGGAGCTCGAGCGGCTACGGCTCGTGCAGCGCGTGGAGACCGGTCAGGCGATGGTCCGCTACGAGCGCGTGTGCGAGCACGAGGAGCACCACCACCATCTCGTCTGCGATGAGTGCGGCGTGGTGATGCCCTTCTCCGACAAGGCGCTGGAGAGTGCCATAGAGACGCTCAGCGAGCGCGTCCCGCTGAAGGTGTCCGAGCACGAGATCGTGCTGCACGGGTCGTGTCAAGATTGTGCGGCATAGCCGTCGCGTCCCCCGGCCGCCCCCACAAATAGCTGAGCACGCACCCGAGCACGCCGACGGCGACCACGAGCAGCACCGGCCCGGAGTCCTCGGCGAGCGCGCCGATCACCCCCGCGGTGAGACCGCCGGCGAGCGCGGCGAGCCAGCCCGGGTCGCAGTCGACCGGAGCGAGCAGCCGCCGGTGGCGGCGCACGGCGAGCGCGGAGATGACGAGCGCGAGCGCGGTCACGACCGGCATCGCGCCGTGCTTGAGCTCGTCGTAGGCGGCGGTGTAGCGGCGCACGATGATGTCGCGGATTTCGCCGGCGGAATGGGCGTGCAGGACGCTGCCGGTGTAGTGGCCGCTGCCGTGCGCGGTCGCGAGGTCGACCGCCGCCAGCACGACCAGCCCGACGACGGGGCTGATCAGCACGATCATGCCCCGTCGCCGAGTGACGCGGCCCGGCAAAAGCAGCACGGTGGCGACGGCTGTGCCGGCGCACACGAGGATCACGCCGCCAACGCCCGCGCCGATCCGTGCTGAGCCCTCGATCACGGCGAGCACGATCCCGCACACGGCCATCGTCGCGGCCGCCCGCCGCCCCCGCACCGCCGGATACAGCGCGGCTGCCACGGCGGCGAAGACGAGCACGGCAAGCCACGACTTGAGCTCGTTGCCGATCCCGTAGAAGCGCACGCCGAGCTCCGGGTTGGGTCCGAGCAGCGCACGTGCTAGCAGCTGCGTGCCGGCGAGTGCGTCGGCGGTGAGCGCAACGACGGCCGCGATCGCCGGTGCCAGCGGGGCGCGGGGCCATGGCAGCAGCCGGTCGCAGATCGCAGCGAGACCGAAGCAGAGCAGAACGAGCAGCGCGTATTCGATCCCATGGCTGGGGCTGAACGCCGCCGGCACGAGCACCGCAGCCGGCGCCCACAGCAACGCCAACCCACCGACGCGCGCCGCCCACGCGCGCGCCCAGCGGCGCCGCAGGGCCAGCGCCGCGAGCATCAGCAGCGCCCAGGCGCCGAGCAGGCAGGCGAGCGCGGGTAGGCGACGGTTGTAGATGACCTGCAGGCGGGCTTTGAACGAGCGCAGATAGGAGCCGTCGAAGGGGTCGTCGAGCTCGATCGACTTGCCGCGCATCTCGTCCGGGACGCGCCGGCCGAGGTGGCAGAGGATCGTCGGCGCGAGATCGATCGAGGTGACCAGGCCGCGCTCGTTCGTGCTCTGCGAGGTGAGCTCGCGTCCGCCGCCGAGCCCGCCGACGGACACCCACAGCAGTTCGTTGCCGGGCGCGTCGGGCGCGCGCTCAACGACGATCTCCAGCTGCCGGGCGGGCCTCGTGGCGCTCAGGGTGCGCAGGTCGCTCAACCCGAGCGACCCTGCAGGGAGGTCGGCCACGACCAGCTGCCTACGCCTCTCGAGCGCGGAGATGCGCGCGGGCAGCGTCGCCGCCGAGCCGAGCGACAGCGCCGCGATCCGCCCGCCGCGATCGGCCGCCGAGACCCCGTCCAGATGGCTATCCCCGGTGATCCCCGCGTAGCCGGCGCCCCCGGCGATCTGCGATGCGAGCAGCCCCGGTTCGAGGACCTGCGGAGCGCCGTGCGCGCGATGCAGTGCAGCCTGCCACCCTTCGACCACGGCTTCCGCGCCGCTCACACGCAAGGAGAGGGGGGGAGGCTGCTGGGGGCTGTAGGTCGAGGTCGAGACGCGGGAGCCCTGGGTGATGTCGAGCGCCAGCTGCGCGGTCGTGTAGGTGCCCTGCGCGGCGCTCATGATCCCGGTCGAGAGCGACGGCACGCTCGCGAGCTGCTGGCTGGTCGCGCCGGGCAGGAACAGAATCAGGGCCGTGGGGCGGGTGGTCGAAATGCGTGCGAAACCGGTGGTGCTTGGTGCGGATGCAGCGCCGGGGGCAGTCGATGGCCGCCCCGCAGCGAGGTTCGTGATCGCCGGCGGTGGGTTGGTCGTGCCGGCCGGAACGCCGGCCGCGAAAGCACGCCCGGAGGAGCAGATCAGCAGCAGCGTCAGGAGCGCCGCGCCGCCGAGCGCGGCCGATGCCCCCCGGCGGAGTCGGCTCAGCCGTCCACTCCCTCGGTGGCGATCTCGCCTCGGGGGCGACGTGAGCCGTGCGGCGTGGGCCCCTCGGGCGCCTCGGGCGCCTCCGTGCCGGAGATCGCGCCGCCCTCGATGTTGATGCGCGGCAGCCAGCCAAGCCAAGGGGGGATCCGCCACGTGCGCGCGCCGACGATCGTCAACACCGCGGGCAAGAGCAGGCAGCGGATCACGAGCGCGTCGAGGAACACGGCGCTGGCGAGGCTCAGCCCGAACTCTTTGATGATCCGGCCTTCCCCGAGCATGAACGAAAGGAACACGCAGACCATGATCGCCGCCGCCGCGGTGACGACGCGCCCGGTCAGCGCGAGGCCCTCCTGCACCGCGCGCTGGTCGTCGCCGGTGCGTACCCAGCGCTCGTGGATGCGCGAGACGAGGAACACCTCGTAGTCCATCGACAGGCCGAACACGATCGCGAACAGCATCACCGGGATGAACGACTCGATTGGACCCTGCTGGACGCCGAACAGGCTGCCGAACCAGCCCCACTGGAAGATCGCCACGATCACGCCGAGCGAGGCGCCGATCGAGAGCAGGTTCATCACCGCGGCCTGCAGCGGGATCACGAGCGAGCGGAACACGATCAGCAGCAGCAGTGCGCTGAGCAGCACGACGACGCCGATGAACAGCGGCAGCTTGTGCCCGAGCGTGGTCGCGAAGTCGACGGCGCCGGCGGTCACGCCGCCTACATAAACGGTCAGGCCGGTGCGCGCCTCCAGGGGCGGGTCGACCTGATTACGCAGGCGTTCCACCAGCTGCGTGGTCGCGTAGGCCTGGGGCGAGGAGTGCGGGTAGACGGTGATCGTCGCGACGTCGCCGGCTGGGTTGAGCTTAGCCGGGGCTACGGCCACGACACCGGGGGTGGCGGCGATGCTCGCACGTAGTCGTTCGATCGAGCTCTTCCCGGCGGACGGAGCTTCTGTACGTAGGATGCCGTTTTCGGCGGCTTCGTGCTTGGGATTGGGGACCTTCGCAACAACCAGCAGCGGGCCGTTGAAGCCCTGCCCGAAGCCTTCCGCGAGCAGCTCGTAGGCGCGGTGTGTCGTCTGGCTCGCGGGATCGTTCGCGGCATCGCTGGAGCCGAGTCGCAGCGCCATCGCCGGAGCCGCGATCAAGAGCATGACGAGCGCCGAGACGATCGCGATGCGCCACGGTTTGCGCTGCACGAACTTGCTCCAGCGCAGCCACATGCCGCCCTCGACGATGCTGTTGCCGTCTCCCGCCCCGTTGCTGGCGGCGGTGGGCGTGGCCCCAGCGCCGATCGCCGCTTCCTTGGCGGCGCGGCGCCGCGCGCGGCGGCTCGGTCGCGCCACGCGGGCGCCGAAGGTGGTGAGCAGCGCCGGCAGCAGCGTGAGCGAGGCGAGCATCACGAGCAGCACGCCGATCGAGGCGGAGATCGCGACGCCGTAGAGGAAGCTGACGCCGAGCAGCATCATCCCGAGCAGCGCGATCACGACCGTACAGCCCGCAAACAGCACGGCTCGCCCGGCGGTGTCGAGCGCCTGCACGACCGATTCGCGCGGGTTCTCGAACGTCGGCCCGGGCGTCGCGTAGGCCTCGCGGAAGCGCGTGAGGATGAACAGCGCGTAGTCGATGCCGACGCCGAGCCCGATCATCGCGGCGAGCTCGGAGGAGAAGTTGGGCGTGTCGACGACGTGCGTGAACAGCGCGATCGCGCCCAGTCCGGTGCCGAGGCCGAACAGCGCGGTGATGATCGGCAGGCCCATCGCGACCACCGAACCGAACGTCAGCAGCAGCACGATGATCGCCGCGAGCAGTCCGACTCCGGTGGAGAGGCCGAAGCCTTCCTGCTCGGTCGCCTCGATCGCCTGCCCGCCGAGCTCGACCTGGAGGCCTGGCTTCTCCGCCGCGCGGGCGACTTTGACGACGCGTTCGGGGGCGCTCTTCGGCAGCAGGTTCGCTTTTTCGTTGAAGACGACCGTCGCGAACGCGATCCGGCCGTCGGCGGAGACCGACTTGCCCGCGGCGGCGCCCGCGTAGGGGCTGATCACCGCGGCGACGTGGGGGAGCTTGGCGACTTCGGCGAACATCGCGCTCATCCGTGCCTTCACCACGGGGTCGGTCACGGTGCCCGAGCTGACCTTGTAGACGATCGTGTCGCGATCGCCCGCCTGCGCGGGGAAGCTCTTTTCGAGCAGATCGGCCGCCCGCTGCGCGTCGGAGTTGGGGAGCGTGAAGTTGTTGGAGTAGCTCGTCCCCGCCGACTGGGCGAAGGCGTTGACGGCGAACAGCAAAACTATCCAGCCGATCACGACATAGAGACGGTGGGTTGTCGACCAGCGGGCAAGCTTGAGCATGGCGTGACTCCGGGGAGGGGACTGGGGCCGGGGCGGCGGGGGACGTGGCTGGGAGAGGAACGCCCTGCGCAAAGAGTAGCTGGCTCCGATGTCGCTCGGTCGGCGGTGTGGTCACAGATCGTGACACGCGCGTTCAGAGATAGGGCACGAGCTACGCCCTGATCAGTCCGTGCCTGGGCGCATCCGCCGCTGGTATAGACATCCGGGACGATTTACAGACATCCGGGACGACTTGTCGTCGTTTGACGACATTAAACAAAATCAACCCAGAATGTCGTCATTTGACGTCATATTGCCCAGAAATCGGCTATTGTAGTCAAATGGCGACAACAAAGATAGAGAGCCCAGGCGATCTCGCGCAGCTCTTGCGAGCCAGGCGTGTAGAACTGGGCATCACGCAGGAGATGCTCGCCAGTTTGGTCGGTGCCCACCGGACCTCTGTGATCCTGTTCGAGCAAGGCAAGCGCTCGGGCTCGCTCGCGTTCGTGCTCGAGCTCGCACATGCGCTTGGGATGGATCTCGAGCTACGGGCCCGTGAACGATGAGCGAACTGATCGTCTATCTCGCTGCTCGCGCGGCCGGGCGGTTGATTCGAAAGGACAACGGCAACCTCCAGTTCCGCTACAACCCCGGCTATGTCGGGCCGCCGATTTCGCAGGCCCTACCGATTCAGGATGCCGCCCATCCGCACGCCGTCTGCCGTGCGGTGTTCGGCGGACTGTTGCTCGAGGGCGAGGCACGAGAGGTGCTCGCACGCAATCTCGGCGTCTCGGCCAGCAACGACTATGCGCTTCTACAAGAGCTCGGCGGCGACTGCGCGGGCGCCATCACCCTGATCGAGGACGGAGTAGAGCTTCCGACCGTACCCAAGCTGAGGAAGTTGAGCGAGGAGGGGCTCGACCTGCTGCTTCGCGAATTACCCCAGAGACCTCTCGCCGCCAATCCGGATGAGGGAACGCGTCTCTCTCTTGCAGGCGCGCAGCCCAAGCTCCCGGTCGTGCTCGGGGACGGGGATTTCGCTCTCCCCTTGAATGCCGCCGCGGCCACCACGCACATCATCAAGCCCGAGCCATCTCGCTTCCCGGGTTTGGTGGACAACGAGGCCTTCTGTATGGAGCTGGCGCGCGCGGTAGGCCTTCCTGTCGCGACTGTGACCAAGCAAATGAGCTCCTCCGGTCTCTCATATCTACTGGTCGAGCGCTATGACCGCGATCTGACCTCTGACCCGATTCGCCGGTTGCACCAAGAGGACATATGTCAGGCGCTCGGATATCCCGCGGACCGCAAGTATCAGGCGGACGGAGGGCCGACCGTAGCCGATGCCGTGAGCCTCTTGCGTCTACGCTCTGCGATCCCAGCTCAGGATCTGCCGACGCTCTGGCGCGCGATGGTGTTCAACTGGCTGATCGGAAACTGCGACGCCCACGCGAAGAACTTCTCTCTTTTGTATGACGCCGGATCGCCGACGTTGGCCCCTCTGTACGACCTCGTCAGCACGACCGTTTACCCAGAATTGACTAGGCGGCTGGCGATGAGCCTCGACGGTGCACGCCGGATCGATGAGGTGAGCGCCGACATCTGGATATCGCTCGCCGGGGAAGTGAACTACAGCGCCCGCTTCGCCCAATCCGAAACCGCCTCGACGGTCGAGCGTGTCTGCGCCGAGGCGGAGCGACTCGCCGTGCAACCATCGCACGACAACAAAACGGCAAGACAAGTGCTCGCTGGTATCCGTGATCGCGGCAAAAGGATTCCTGGCTAGTTGACGCTCGGGTCCGCCGGCATCCGTGCGATCAGCGCGTAGCTGCCGCCCATGCGCGTCAGCACGCTTCCCCAGAGATCTTCCGGCTCCTCGCAGAAGACGTCGTCAGGCACGGCGCTGTGCGCGATCCAGTCGCCCTGGTCGAGCTCGGCGTCCAGTTGGCCCTCGCCCCAGCCCGCATAGCCGGCGAACACGCGCCGGCGTGCGGTCGCCTCGGCCAGCTCGTCGATGCCGGCATCGGGGGCAGGGAAGCCGATTCGGCCGAGCACGAGCAACCCGGCCGGGGTTGGGTCGAGGAACTCGGCGAGGAACACGATCGAGCTCGGCTGTACGGGACCGCCGACGTATACCGGCTCCTGCTCGGCGACGGTCTGCTCGAGCTGCGGCACCGCCTCGCTGACCGTCACCTCCGACGGGCGGTTCAGCACGACGCCCATTGCGCCTTCCTCGCTGTGCACACCGACGAGGATCACCGCGCGCCTGAAGTTGGGGTCCATCAGCGCCGGCGAGGCGAGCAGTAGCTGGCCGCAGAGCGATTGCACCATGATCTAGGAGAGGCTACCGCTCGCATCCCCCTTCGCCAAGGGCAATCGGGGGCGAACAGGGACGCCCGGGGGCGATCGGGCAATATGAGGGAGTGAATTCAACGACGATGAGAGAGCCGAGCCGCCCGTGAGCACTGAAGAGAGCCGCCAGTGAGCACCGAGGAGAGCCGCCCGTGAGCGCGGAAGACTTCGACGTGATCGTCCTCGGCGCCGGTCCCGCCGGCGAGGTCTGCGCCGGGCGCCTGGCCGACAACGGCCTCTCCGTCGCGCTCGTCGAGCGCGAGCTGGTCGGCGGCGAATGCTCGTTCTATGCCTGCATGCCCTCGAAGGCGCTCCTGCGACCGGCCCAGGCGCTGGCAGAGGCGCGCCGCGTGGGTGAGGGTGCGATTCGATTCTCCGAGGCCATCGGCGGGGAGCTTGACGTCAGCGCCGTCCTCGCTCGTCGCGACGAGGTGGTGCATGGCCTCTCAGACGACGCCCAGCTGCCGTGGGTCAAGGAACGCGGGATCACGCTCGTGCGCGGGCAGGGCGCCATCACCGGCGAGCGTGAGATCGCCGTCGGCGAGCGACACCTGCGCGCGCGCAAGGCGGTGATCCTCGCCTCCGGGACGCGCGCCGCGATCCCGCCGATCCCCGGCCTGCGCGAGGCGCATCCATGGACGAACCGCGAGGTGACGACCGCGAAATCGATTCCCGCGTCGCTGCTCGTGCTCGGCGGCGGGGTCGTCGGCGTGGAGATGTCCTCCGCCTACGCCTCGCTGGGCGCGAAGGTGACGGTCGTCGAGGCGCTCCCCCGGCTGATCTCAGGCGAGGAGGAATTCGCATCCGACCAGGTCAAGGACGCGCTCGAGAATGCCGGTGTGGAAGTGGTGCTCGGCACGAAGGCCACCGTGGTGCGGCGACGGGAGGGCAGTAGCAGCGGCAGCGGCCCGGTCACGCTCGAGCTCGAGGACGGCCGCATGTTCACGGGCGAGGAGCTGCTGTGCGCGACCGGACGCGTCCCGAACACCGATGGCCTCGGCCTGGAGACACTGGGCTTGACGAAGTCCGGCTCGCCCGCCCGCCCGATCGAGGTCGATGAGCGGATGCGCGTGCCCGGCCACGAGTGGCTGTACGTCGTCGGCGATGCGAACGGCCGCGCGCTGCTGACGCACATGGGCAAGTACCAGGCGCGCATCGCGGCCGACCAGATCCTCGGCCGCGAGGGCGAGCGCACGATGCTGCGCTCCGACGGGCGCCTGTCCCCGCGCGTGATCTTCACCGAGCCCCAGGTCGCGGCCGTCGGCCACACGCTGGCGAGCGCGGAAGAGGCGGGCCTGAACGTGCGCGCCGTGGACACCTCCACCGAGGGCAACGCCGGCGGGAGCTTCGTCGGGCACGGCGCGCCCGGGACCGCGCGGATCGTCGTCGACGAGGACCGTCGCGTGATCGTCGGCGCGACCTTCACCGGCGTCGACGTCGCGGAGTCGCTGCACGCCGCCACGATCGCGGTGATCGGCGAGGTGCCGCTCGAGCGGCTGTGGCATGCGGTGCCGTGTTTCCCGACGCGCAGCGAGCTGTGGCTGTACCTGCTCGAAGGGTATGGGCTGTAGCTGCGGTTCCTAGGAGGTTGTTCATCCTCATCCGGGCCTCCCAGTAGGAGGGTGGGGCTACCCCACCGAGAAGATCTCGAGCGTGCCGCTGAGCGAGTGGTCGTTGGCGTTGCCCGCCGGCTCGATCACGTGCCCGTCGACGACGATCGGGCTGTTCCAGTGCCCCGGTGAGCCTGGCAGCTTGGCGATCGGGCGGGGCGAGCCGGGGTGGTAGACGTAGATCCCGCCGCCCGCGGGTTCGTACACGTACAGCAGGCCGCCGGCCATCAGCGGGCTCGTGCCCGCCGCGTGGTTCTCCCACGCGAGGTACAGCCTGCCCCGGCGCAGGACGTAGGCGGCGGTCGCGTGTTCGTCGGCGACGAAGACCGTCGTGTGTCCGTCCCGGCGCCATACGGCGGGCGCCGTGAACAGCTGACCACCGCCGGGGATTTCCAGACGCTGCAGCTCGCCCCCGAGCCGCTCGTGCGCCGAGGCCGAGGCCGACGATGATGCCGAGCGCGACGGTGATGCCGAGCGTGACGGTGACGCCGAGGTCGACCCCACCCGGCCGTCGAGCGGCGAGAGCGAGAGCACGCGCATGATCCCGTCCTTGCCGGCGAGCACGACGCGGTCTTCGCCGAGCAGGGCCGGTGCGCTCGAGCCGAGATCGAGGTCGCTCGTGTTGAGCGTTTCCTGATCGGTCGGGGTGAAAGCCTGTCGCAGGCGCAGCGAGGGGAAGGAGAGCTCGAGCACGCTGTCGCCGAAATCGGTGCTGCCGTTCCAGTTGCCGTTGCCGGTGTCGATCAGCAAGCGCCGACCGCCCGGCTCGACCACGGCGCCGCCGCGTGAGAGGATCGCCGAGTCGCTCTGCGGGCAGCTGGTGGGGAGGATGATCGCGCGGCGGTTGGCGCAAAGCGTGTTGAAGACGCTCACGAGTCTCCCGTCGGCGCGGGAGATCAGCACGACGTGGCCCTGGTAAGTGGGGGTGTCGCCGAAGTAGCCACTGGTCGTGGCGATCACGTCGGGGCCGTCGATGTTCAACGCCGAGCCGAGCTTCTCGCGCGTGGCGTCGCGCGTGATGCTCACCGGCCAGGCGCCGGTGCTGTCCTCGCTGCCGTCGTCGAGCGCGAGCTTGTGGACCAGGCCGTCCGGCGAGGTGGCGTAGACGAACCGGTCGTCCGGATCGGCCACCGGGCTGGCGGTCGTGATCTGCGCCGTGCCCGCCCACCGCTGGTAGCCGGGCGGCGTGAACGTCCACAGGACCCGGCCACTGCTGGCGTCGATCGCGAGCGTCTTCCCGTACGTCGTCGTCACGACGATCGCATCATGTGTCGCCCCTGCGACGAGCGCGTCGTGCAGATAGATCGGCGAGGAGTCGACGATGCCCGGGAGCGTCACCGTCAGTCGGTGCAGGTGCGCGACGTTCGCGGCGGTGATCCCGGTCGCCGCTTCGCTTGCGTCGCTGCGCTGTGGGTTCAGCCCGAACTCGGGCCAGTCGAGCAGCTGCTTGGCGGCCGCGTTCGTTTTCGCCGGGGCCACAATCGCGTCTGGGCCCGCGGTCGGGGTCGAGACGTCGGCCGGGGCGCTCGAGCCGCAGGCGGCGAGCAGTGAGCAGACCGAGACGGCGATCGTCAAGCGCATGAGATGAGCGGCGCGCATCGTGCTCTCTCAACGGTATCCACTTCTCCATCCCGCCCAGGTATGCTGAATCGCAATCATGGCGAAGACTCCACAGGTGGGCGAGCAGGCCCCGGATTTCGAGCTGCCCGGCACCGACGGCACGTTCAAGCTCTCCGAGCACCGCGGCGAGCGCGTCGTCTTGCTTTTTTACCCAGGTGACAACACGATGGTCTGCACGAAACAGTTCTGCTCCTACCGCGACCGCGCCGAGGACTTCGCCGCGCTCGATGCGACCGTGGTGGGGATCTCCTCCCAGGATCTCGCCTCGCACGAGGGCTTCATCGCCAAGCACGGCCTCAACGTGCCGTTGCTGTCGGACGTCGATCGGCAGGTCTCGATCGACTACAGCGCGTTTTCGCCTCGTCTTGGGATCAAGCGCGCGGTGATCGTGATCGACGAGCATGGCATCGTCCGCGCCCGTCACGACCACCTGCTCGGGCTCGACTACCAGTCGGTCGACGAGCTCAAAGCGATGCTCGACGCGCTGCCCGCCGTGGCGTAAGTTCCGCGGCGCTCCCCCGGCTGGCCTCACCGGCTGAGCGGCGTCCCCAGGTCGCGCCCGCCGTCCGGTCCGCTCTCGCCCGCGCGCCGCGCGTGCAGCTCGGCCAGCTCCAGCTGCAGGTTGCGCGGCTGCTCACCGGGCCCCGGAGCCTGCCTGTGCCACACCCCCTCGCCGTCGAGCTCCCACGAGCTCTGGTTATCGGCGAACGCGCGTTCCAGGGTGTCGAGCAGCTCGGTGCGCAGTTCCGGCGACTCGATCGGCGCCGCGAGCTCGACGCGATGGTCGAGATTGCGCGGCATCAGGTCGGCGGAGGAGATGTAGATCGTGTACTCGCCCTCGCGCTCGAACGCGTAGACGCGCGAGTGCTCGAGCAGGCGGCCAACGATCGAGACGACGCGGATGTTCTCGGAGATCCCCTCCAGGCCGGGCCGCAGGCAGCAGATCCCGCGCACGTTCAGATCGACTTTGACGCCCGCCTGCGAGGCTCTGTATAGAGCCTGGATGCAGGCCCCGTCGACGAGCGCGTTCATCTTGAACGCGATCCGCCCCGGGGACTCGTGCGAGTGCGAGGCGATCGTCCGCTCGATCTCCTCGATCAGACCGTCGCGCAGCTGGTTGGGCGCGGTGAGCACCTTGCGGTAGTGCAGCGGGCGCCCGTAGCCGGTGAGGTAGTTGAACATGTCGGCGACGTCCGCGCCGATCTGCTCGTCGGTCGTGAACAGCCCGAAGTCTGTGTACAGCCGCGCGGTCGTCGAGTGGTAGTTGCCGGTGCCGATGTGCACGTAGTTGCGAACCCCGTCGCCCTCGCGGCGCACGACGAGCACGCACTTGGCGTGCGTCTTCAGCGCCGGCTGGCCGTAGACGACGTGCACGCCGGCCTCCTCCAGCGCCTTCGCCCAGTGGATGTTCATGCGCTCGTCAAAGCGCGCCTGCAGCTCGACCAGCGCGACCGCCTGCTTGCCGCGCTCGGTCGCATCGATCAGCGCGGGCACGAGCGGCGAATCGTCGCTCGTGCGGTAGACGGTCTGCTTGATCGCGAGCACGTTCGGGTCGGCCACGGCCTGCTCGACGAAGCGCTCGACCGAGGTCGAGAACGAGTCGTAGGGGTGATGCACGAGCACGTCGCCTTCGCGCATCGCGCCGAGCACGTCGGGTCGCTCGCCCTCGTGGCGCAGCAGCCGCGGGTGGGTGTGGCCGGTCAATGGCTCCTCACGCAGCTCGGTGTAGCCGGGCAGTTTCACGATCTGCCACAGGGCGCCCATGTCGAGCAGGCCGTCGACCGGGTAGACCTCGTCCTCCTGCACGCCCAAGAGTCCCGCCAGCTCCTCGCGCAGGCGCGCCGAGCAGTCGGTGCCGACCTCGACGCGCACGACCTCGCCGAAGCGCCGGCGGCGCAGCTCGTCCTCGACCGCCTGCAGCAGGTCGGCGGCGTCGTCGGAGACCTCCAGGTCGGCGTCGCGGGTGACCCGGAAGACGTCGTAGTCGGCGATCTCCATCCCGGGGAACAGCGCGTCGAGATGGCAGGCGATCACGTCCTCCAGCGCCAGCAGGGTGACGGATCCGGAGCCCACCCCCCCCGAGCCCGTCGACCCCGGAGATCCGGCCGAGGCCGGCCCTTTGAGCGTGACGAAGCGCGGCAGGATCTCGGTCGGAACCTTCACGCGCGCGAACACGGTCTGGTCGGTCACGGGGTCGCGCACGAGCACGGCCAGGCTCAAAGACAGGTTGGAGATGTAGGGGAACGGCCGCCCCGGAGCCACCGCCAAAGGCGTGAGCGCGGGGAAGATCACCTTCTGGAAGTGCCGTGCGAGCTCTGCGCGCTGCTCGTCGTCGAGCTCGTTCACGGCGAGCATGCGGATGTCGTGCTCGGCCAGCGCGGGGCGCAGACGTCCTTCGAAGCAGTCGCTCAGACGCCCGCCCAGTTCGAGCACGCGCTCGCGGATCAGCGCGATCGTCTCCGAGGGGATACGGCCGTCGGCCCCCGGGTTCTCGACGCCCGCGTCGATCTGGTCGCGCAGGCCGGCGACGCGCACCATGTAGTACTCGTCTAGGTTCGTCGTATAGATCGCGCAGAACTTCACGCGCTCCAGCAGCGGGATCCGCTCGTCCTCGGCCAGCTGCAGCACGCGCTCGTTGAAGTCCAGCCAGGACAGCTCGCGGTTCAGGTAGAGGGCTGGATCGTCCAGGTCGGTCATCGGATCTTCACGCTACACGTTGCCCGCACCAGATAGTGTGAAGGTCGAGAGGAAATGGCTCGTCAGCTCTGGTTATTACGTCACGGGGACGCCGAGCCCCATGGCACACGCGAGGACGCCGAGCGCCGTCTGACCGAGCGTGGCGAGGGCCAGGCACACGCCGCCGGGATCGCGCTGGAGCGACTGCAGGCGAGCTTCGACGCGGTCCTGTTCAGCCCCAAGACGCGCGCGCGCCGTACGGCAGAGCTGGCCGCCGAGCACTGGAGCGAGCAGCAGCGCGAGCTGCTGGCAGTGCATTCGCCGCTCGCCGGCGACTTCGACGCGCACCAGGCGCTCGCCGAGCTGGCCGGCCTGCCGGCGGACGGACGGTTGCTGCTCGTCGGCCACGAGCCCGATCTGTCGGGCGTGGTCGCGGATCTCACCGGCGGAGGACGGCCGGATCTGAAGAAGGGCGGCCTGGCGGTCGTGAGGCTAGAGAGCGCCGCCGGCGGCGAGCTCGTGGTCCTGCTGCGCCCCCGCGAGCTGACCCTGATCGCCAGTGGGACCAGCGGAGACGGGGTGGGCCGGATCCCTGGGGTGAGCGGGGTGGGCGGGCTCCCAATCGACCGGGATTGAGGAGGGCACGTCCTCGATGTCGATCACCTCGAGCGATTCGGCCGCGAAGCGGTAGCCGATCCCGAAGTGGGTGTGGATGTAGCGCCACTGCGGCGAGGCCTTCTCGAGCTTCTGGCGGAGCTTGCGCACGAACACGTCGACAGAGCGATCGCCGCGCACCATCGCGTAGCCCCACAGGCGCGAGTAGATCTCCTCGCGCTCGAGCACGCGTCCCTCGGCGGCGGCGAGCAGCTCGATCAGCTCGAACTCGCGCCGGGTCAAGTCGAGGCCGGCGCCGCCCACAAACGCCTGGAACTGGTCGGAGCGGATCTCGACCTCGCCTGCCATCACCGGCTTTGACTCGGTGCGGCCTGTCGACCGCCGCCGGCGACGCGCGACGCCCTGGACGCGGGCGATGACTTCCTCAGGGTGGCAGGGCTTGGTGATCCAGTCGTCGGCGCCGAGGCGCAGTCCGCGCACGCGCTGGGCCACGGTCGAGGGGCCGGTGCAGACGACGACGCCGAGCTCGGGCAGCGCTCCGCACAGCCGCTCCAGCCACTCCCATGCCTGCGGGCCGAGCACCGTCAGGTCGACGACGAGCGCGCTCAGGCGCATCGAGGCGACCGCGTCGGTGGGCACCGGGCTGCCGAGCACGCGGTGCTCCCAGCCGAGGCGGTCCATACGCTTGCTCAGCACCTGGATGAACCCGCTGTCGCGGTCGAGCACGGCGATGCGCATCGAAGACGCGCTCGAACCGTTCGGCGTCGCCTCCTCCGTGGCGCTGATGCTGTCCGTCATCGAACCGGAGTCTAGGGGACCATGCAGACCCCTGCGCGGGGTTGCGCAAATGGTCACAGGATCTTCACAGGAGAAACGCGCTGTTTGCGGACGGTTCAGAAAGTCTCCGGATGCGCGTCCGGAGCCGCATCCACCCGACCCCCGGCCGGGTGGGAGGAGTCGGAGAACTCGCGGAACAGGCCCGTGACGACGAACGCGACCTGCTCGCCGATGTCGACGGCGTTGTCGCCGATTCGCTCCAGGGCGCGGGCGACGAGGATCATGTGCATCGCCCACTCGCGCGTGTCGGCGTCGTCGCCGCCGATGTCGAGGGCCATCCGGAAGATCTCGCGGTTGAGGCGGTTGATCTCGCGATCCTGACGCACGAGATCCTCGGCCAGGCCGACGTCGCGTCCGCCGAAGGCGGCCTTCGACTGGATCACCTCCGAGCGAGCGTAGGCGCCCATCTTCGAGAGCGCCTCCAGCACCTCCTTGCGGACGGGCGGTTCGTGCCCGGAGAGCGGGATCAGCTTGGCGATGTTCACGCACTGGTCGCCCATCCGCTCGATGTGCTTGATCATGTGCAGCAGCGCGGCGACCAGGCGCAGGTCGCCGGCGACGGGCGCCTGCAGGGCGAGCAGCGAGAGGATGCCCTGGTGGACCTCCAGGTAGCGCCCGTCGACGCGATCGTCGTCGGCGATCACCATCTGCGCGAGCTCGACGTCCTGGTGGTTCAAGGCCTCGAGCACGCGGTCGAGCTGCTCGACGATCAGGTCGAGGCCGCCGAGCGCGTGATCCTCGAGCTCCTGCAGCTGCTGCTGGAAGTGGGCGCGCCCCTGCTGCGCGCCGACCGGCGGCGCGCCGTCGTTGGGACCGCCCAGTGAGGCGCCGCTGCCCGGGGCGCTAGCCGAACTTGCCGGTGACATATTCCTCGGTCCGCGAGTCGGAGGGGGTGGTGAAGATCTCCTGCGTCGGGCCGACCTCGACGAGCTGGCCCGAGAGCATGAACGCGGTGCGGTCGGCCACGCGCGCGGCCTGTTGCATGTTGTGCGTGACGATCACGATCGTCACGCGCTGCTTGAGCTCGGCGATCAGCTCCTCGATCTTCAGCGTCGCGATCGGGTCGAGCGCCGAGCAGGGCTCGTCCATCAGGATCACCTCGGGGTCGACCGCGAGCGAGCGGGCGATACACAGCCGCTGCTGCTGGCCCCCGGAGAGTCCGGCGCCGGGCTCCTGCAGGCGATCGGAGACCTCATCCCACAGCCCGGCGCCGCGCAGCGCGTCCTGCACCTTGCCGTGCAGGTCGCCGCGGCCGCGCGAGGACAGCCGCAGCCCCGAGGCGACGTTATCGAAGATCGACATCGTCGGGAACGGGTTCGGCTTCTGGAAGACCATCCCGATCGCGCGGCGCACGGCGACGACGTCGACGGAGGGGTCATAGACGTCGAGCTCGTCGAGCAGCACGCGGCCCTCGGCGTGGGCGCCCGGGATCTCCTCGTGCATGCGGTTGATGCAGCGCACCATCGTCGACTTGCCGCAGCCCGATGGCCCGATGATCGCGGTCACCTCGTTGGCGCGGAAGTCGAGGTCGACGCCCTTGACCTGTTCGCTTGAGCCGTAGAACGCGCGCAGCCCCTCCAGGCGCACGCTCAGGCCCTGCTTGGTGGCCGTCGCGGCCCCGGCCGCCGGCGCGTTGGTGGCCTGCGGTCTGGGTGGGCGGGGCTCGGGGGAGCGGGCTTGGCTGGGCTCTAGCAAGTCGTCGGGCTCCACGTCAGCGGTCTTCAGGGTCGATCCATCGGATGTCATGCAAGGCGGCTCCTTCGGGCGATCAGGCGGGCGATGAGGTTCAGGATCAGGATCATGACGACCAGGGTGAGCGCGGCGCCCCACGCACGGTTTACCACGGCTGTGGTCGGAGATGTGACGTCGGTGTAGATCTGGACGGGCAGCGAGTTCATGAACTGGCCGAGGTTGAAGTTCGTGTTGTGCGTGTAGGCCGCGGTGAACAGCAGCGGGGCAGTCTCTCCGGCGGCGCGGGCGATCGCCAGCAGCATGCCTGTGACCATCCCGGGCAGCGCGGTCGGCAGCACGATGCTGAAGATCACACGCCAGCGTGGCGCGCCGAGCGCCAGCGCGGACTCGCGCAGCGCGCCGGGGATCAGCAGCAGCACGACCTCGGCCGAGCGGATCACGATCGGGAGCATCAGCAGCGACAGCGCGAGCGAGCCCTTGTAGCCGGCGTAGGAGGAGCCGGTGCCCACGATCAGGACGATGTAGATGAACAGCCCGAAGATGATCGACGGGACTCCTGTGAGCACATCGACGAAGAAGCGCACGGTGTTGGCAAACCAGCTGGCGCGGCCGTACTCGACGAGCCAGATCGCCACTCCGACTCCGATCGGGATCGAGATCGCCGAGGCGAGCGCCACCATCTCGATCGTGCCGAGGATCGCGCTTTCGATCCCGCCGATGTTCGACCCCCCGAAGAACGTGTTGCCGGTCGGGTCGGTCGTGAAGAAGCTCACGCTCCAGGAGCCGAGGCCCTTGCTCAGCAGGTAGTAGACGATCAATCCCAGCGGGATCAGCGCGAGCACGGTCCCGGCGAGCAGCAGCCCGCGCGCGATCCGGTCCTTGCGCCGGCGCGCGGGGCTGACGTTGAAGCGCGCGAGCTGCTCGGCGGGCGTGGGGCTCTGTGAGCTCATCATGCGCCCTCCGCCACCTCGGCCAGTGGTCGGCCCGCGGGGGTCAGGCCCTTGCCGGCGCGCGGGCCGCCGGGTTTCGCGGCGCGCAGCACGAGCAACCGCGCGACGCCGTTGATGAGCAGGGTCAACACGAACAGCACAAGGCCCGCGGCGAACAGCGCCGAGCGGTGCAGGCCCTGGGCTTCGCCGAACTCGTTGGCGATCACCGCCGCGAGCGTCCCGCCCTGCGCGAAGAGGTGGTGGGGCATCGTGGTTGCGCCGCCAATCACGATCGCCACCGCGATCGTCTCGCCGATCGCGCGGCCAAGGCCGAGCATCGCCCCACCGACGATGCCCGAGCGGCAGTAGGGCAAAACAGCGATGCGGATCATCTCCCAGTGCGTCGCGCCGAGGCCGAGCGCCGCCTCCTTGTGATCCGCGGGCACGGTGCTCATCACCTCGCGCGAGATCGCTGAAACGATCGGCAGGATCATGATCGCGAGGATCAGGCCGGCGATGAAGACGTTGGGGATCGTCACCAGGCCGCCGCCGACAAAGGGGACGAACGACAGGCGATCGGCCACCCACTGCTCGGCCGGCTGGAGCTTGGGGGCGAGGAAGAAGATCCCCCACAGGCCGTAGACGACCGACGGCACCGCGGCCAGCAGCTCGACCAGTACGTTGAGCGGTCCGCGCAGGCGCAGCGGGCACAGCTCGGTGGCATAGACGGCGGTCGCGACCGCCACGGGCACGCCGATCAGGAGCGCCAGCCCGGACGTGATCAGCGTTCCGACGAGCAGTGGCAGGCTGCCGAAGTGTTCGGCCGAAACGTTCCAGTCGTTGCCGAAGACGAAGCCGAGCACGCCTTCTTTGGCGAACACGGGGCGCGCTTCGCCGAACAGGCGGACGAAGAAGTAGGCGATCAGCACGAGGATCAGCGCGGCCAGCCCCGTGAGGCCGTACTTCAGCGCGCGGTCGGGCAGCCGCGCGAGCGGTGAGCGCTCGAGAATCGAACGCCCACCGCCGGGTACGGATGCTGCCTCCACGCGGTCCTAGTGCTCCCGCGGGCGGAGGCGGGATCGCGGGCCGTGGGGGGATGACGCGCCCGGCATCATCGACGCATCATCCCCGATCCGATCCACACGGCCCATCGCGATCAGCCGCCGAGCGAGGCGCCGTTGCACTGCAGGCCCGCGACCGCTTCCTTGGACTTCGCGAGGATCGCGGCCGGCAGCGCCGCGTAGTCGGCCTTCGCGAGGATCGGCTGTCCTTCGCCGAGCCCGTAGTCGAGGAACTTGACGACGCCCTTGGCGGCCGCTTCGCCGCCGGGGGTGCCGGCTTTGCAGAGGTCCTTGTTGACCACGACGAACGTCTGCGAGGTGATCGGGTAGGCCGTCGGCGCGCTCGGATTTGAGATTTTGATGCCGAGGTTGGCGGGCACCACGACCCCTTCGGCGGCGGCGCTGGTCGAGGCCAGCGTCGGGGCGACGAAAGCGCCGGACTTGTTCTTCACCGAGGCGTAGGTGAAGTTGTGCTCGAGCGCGTATGACTGCTCGACGTAGCCGACCGCGCCGGTCGTCTGCTGCACCGCGCCGGCCACACCCGCGTTGCCCTTGGCGCCGGTGCCCGTCGGCCACTGCACGGTCTTGCCTTCGCCGACCTTGCTCTTGAATTCGGGGTCGACCTTCGCGAGGAAGCTCGTGAAGCCGGAGGTCGTGCCCGAGGAGTCCGAGCGGTGGATCACGGTGATCGGCGTGCTCGGCAGCGAGACGCCGGGGTTCAGCGCGGCGATCGCCGGGTCGTTCCAGGTCTTGATCGTGCCGAGGTACATGTCGGCGATCGTCTTGCCTTCGAGCTTCAGGCCGGACTTGACGCCGGGGAGGTTGTAGGAGACGGTGATCGCGCCCAGGAACATCGGGATCTGCACCGCGGGGCTGCCGTTCTTGGCGATCGCTTCTTCGTCGGCGGGCTTCAGCGGCGGGTCCGAGGCGCCGAAGTCGACGGTTTTGGACTCAAGCGAGGTGATGCCGGCGCCCGAGCCGACGGCCTGGTAGTTGACCTTGACGGTGCTGCCGAGCGACGAGGCCCACTGTTCGTAGACCGGGGCGGCGAACGTCGAACCGGCGCCGGAGATCGTCGTCGCCGAGCCGCTGCTGGACGTGGACGAGCTGGATGATGAGTTGTTGGAGCTCGAGCCGCACGCGGCGAGGCCCAGTGCGAGCACCCCGACGCCCGCGAGCGCGCCAATCTTCTTCTTGATCACTACGTCTCCTCTGGCTGGATTGCTAGATGACGGCGGGGCCATGCGCGCCCGTGCCGGGTCCGGTATTGCCGGGTAAGTCTCTTAAGCGGCGGAGGCCCCGTTGTGAACATCTCGTGAAAGCTGCGGTTGGAAGCGATAGCCGAAGCCGGGGTGGGTGTGGATGTAGCGGCGGTCGGGCATCGCCGTTTCGAGCTTGCCGCGCAGCTTGCTCACGTAGACGTCGACCGAGCGGTCGCCGTCGCGCAGCTCGCCACCCCACACCGCGCTGTAGAGCTCGCCGCGCGTGAGCACCGCTCCGGCGCGCCGTGCCATCGCCGCGAGCAGCTCGAACTCGCGCACCGACAGCGTCAGCGCGCGGCCGGTGGCGAGCACGAGGCCCTCGCCGAGCCTGATCTCCAGTTCGCCCGCGTACAGGGTGTTCGGGGTGTTCGCGTTTTCCACCGATGCCTCCACCGGCGTATAGCGTCGCCGCGAACGGCCCCCAACGGAGTTGCCAAGCTGTGATCGACTCGTGAAGAAGTCGTAAAGGGATCCTCGCTCGCCTGCCGATCTCCATACTCTTCGCAGATGCGCTTGCTCCGCGGCCCCCTCGACAGCACCCTGACGAACCTCGTCGAGGAGGCCGGGCGCAACGTCCAGCGCTCCAGCCTGCTGCTGCAGCAGCTGCTCTCAGAGCTCCCCGAGCATGCTCCGCTCGCGGAGGAGCTCGCAGCGTGCGAGCGCGAGGGCGACCGCATCACCCACGACATCATCCATCGTCTCAACGGGGGACCGGGCGGGCGTGGTAGACGGCGGGGTGGGGGGGTCCCATTCGATTCCGGCGACGGCTACGTGCTCGCGACGGCGCTCGACGACATCGTCGACCACACCGAGCAGGCCGCCGCCCAGCTCGGTCTGTACGGCGTCGAAGCGCCGATGGAGCAGGCCGTCGAGTTCGCCGACGTGCTCGTCGCCGCGGGCGAGCCGATCCTCGCGGCGCTGCGCGGCCTGAGCACGGGCGAGGATCTCTCGCCGTATCTGGTCGAGATCCATCGCCTGGAGAACGAGGGCGACCGCCTGCTGCGCGACGGCGTCGCCTCGCTGTTCGCGCAGGGCACCGACCCGATGGTCGTGATCCGCTGGAAGGACATCTTCGAGTCGCTCGAGGCCGCGGTCGACGCCTGCGAGACGGTCGCGCACCTGCTGGAGGGGATCGTGCTGAAGCGGCGCAGATGATGCTAGTGGCATCATCATGGTTAGCATGATGCCGGTCGGTATAGGACGCCGTCGGGTCATCGGCGTAGCGTCTGCGCATAGTTCGTTTGATCCGATCAGTCGGCAGAATCGGATAGAGTCCTGCCGCAGGACTTGTCGTCTTGTGGTCGAAGTCCTGTGACTCGCGGCATCACCGGCCGCCGGTATCGTCCATCAGCGCAGAGACAATCAGCACACAGACAGAGAGAGGCATACATGCGTCGCCACATCCCAGTCACGTTCATCCTCACCGGCCTGATCGCGCTCGGCGCGATGCTGCTGCCGGCGCTGGCCAGCGCGGCGAGCACTGGATTCAGCGGCAAGGTCACCGATGCCGAAACCGGCACCAGAATCGCTGAAGTCAACGTGTGCGTGTATCCCGAAAACCATGAACCCACCGAATGCCAGATCGTGACCACGGGCGGGTCCGGCGAATACACGATTGAACCCAAAGGTGGGGCGGGCAAATACTGGGTTGGCTTCAACGCCACTGGGTTCGCGAGCCAGTACTGGGACGATGTGTCCTCGCTGGCCGAAGCGACGCCGGTGTCTGTGACGACCGGCAATGTGACCGAAAACGTCAACGCCGCCTTGGATGAAGCGGGTACGGGCTCGGTCACCGGCCTGGTCACCAGCGCGTCCACCGGGCAGGGTGCGGGGGGCGTTGAAGCGTGCGACGAATCGGGGCACTGCGCCCCAACGAACAGCAACGGCGAATACATCATCACGGGCCTGTCCGTCGGTTCCCACACGATCTTCTTTTCATCAGCGGAAGCATGTGAAGAAGAACAGGGAGAAAAGATCCGCTGCCAGCCCAAGTCCAACTTCATCAACAACCGGGGCTCGGTGAAAGTGAAATCGGGTCAGACAGCGATCCTCAACGAGGCGTTGCAGGTTGGTGGTCAGGTCAGCGGCACCGTGACGAACGCGTCGATTACTCACCCTGGGCTGGCAAAGGTCGAAGTTTGTGCCACCCGGGTCACGGGTCCAGAAGAATACGGTGGTCGAAACTGCGCATATACGAGCTCCAGCGGCCAGTACACGATCAGTGGACTGGGAACCGCCTTTTACAAGCTTGAATTCAACGGTTTCATCTGCTCGATCCCGAAGAAGGGTCACCTGGAATGTCCCGAGGTGTACATAACCCAGTACTACCAAGGGCAGCAAACGTTGAAAAACGCCGCGACGGTCACAGTCACGACCGGCGCGAACACCGGCGGGATCAACGAAAGCCTGCGTGAAGCGTTCCCCACGACGCCCGCAATCACCGCCGCGCCGGCGCTGACGGGGACGGCCGTGATCGGCAGCGTGCTGACCTGCTCGCAGGGCTCCTGGTCGCACGAACCGACGTACCTCCTGTATCAGTGGCTGCGCAGCGGCACGGTGATCGCGGGGCAGACGGGGAGCACCTACACGTTGCAGACCGCCGATCTCGGCAGTTCGATCACCTGCTCGGTCACGGCCGGCAACGGCGCCGGCGCCGTGAGCGCGACCAGCAATGCGATCGCCGTTCCCAAGCCAATCGCCGTCGCGGTCGGCACCGCGAGCGTGAAGGGCAACGTCGCGATGCTCAAGCTCACCTGCACCGGCGCCGCCGCGTGCGCGGGCACGTTGAAGCTCGTCGCGCGGGTACGGCACGGTAGGCGCACGACCAACCTCACGGTCGGCACGGCGCGCTTCTCGATCGCCGTCGGCAAGAGCGCCACGATCCATGTCCGCCTGACCGGCAAGGGCCGGTCGCTGGTGGGCAGGGCGGGCAGGCGCGGGCTGAGGGTCACGCTCGCCGGCAGCGGCGTCAAAGGCCGCACGCTGGTCCTGAAAGCGGTTCAGTCCAAGCACAAGAAGAGGAAGTAGCGGTAGCGCTAGATACGTACGCGCGCGTGTACGAAGAAACAGGTATGCGCGCGCGTACCCCGCTCTCTAGCCAAACGTGCTGGGCGGGGCGCTCGCTTCCAACCGCGCCCCCGCCGGGGGCCCGACCAGGAACGCCTGAAACGGAACCGCGGCGCCGGCGGGCGCTTCGGCCAGCACCGCCCTGCCGGCCGCGACGATCGTGCCGGCGCGGCGCGCGAGGACGTAGACGACCAGGTGCTGCTGGGTCACGCCCGAGCGGTTGCGCACGGTACCCGAGATTTCGCCGGTGGAGGCTTCGGCCAGATGCACGCCGGCGACTTCGATCATCCGCGGCTGCGCCCCGCTCGCGACGGGGGCTTCGCCGACCACGGCGCTGACGCTCGCCGGTTCGCCCAGGCGGGGCAGCTGGTCGTCGACCCACGTGACCGAACCGTGGGCGGGCAGCGAGGAGATCTGCGTGAGCCCCGCTTCCAGGCCGGGGGCGTTGTTCTGGTAGAGGGTCTGCCCGTGCGCGCCCTTGACGGTGATCGCGATCGGCGTCGCGCCAAGCGTGTGTGAGCTGGAGTTGCTCACGGTCACCGCCGCCGCGGCGCCTTCGGAGCTGCGCACGACGGTCGCGTCCAGCACCCGCGCCACGGTGCTCGCGTGTGTGATCGTCAATCCCCGATGGGCGAGCGCGAAGTGCTTGGCGGTCTTTTCGAGCTTCGCGCTCTCTTCCTGCGTGGTCTCGCACCCGCTCAGCGCCAGCGCCGCGAGCATTGCCGGCACGAGCGCCGCCGCCCACCTCACCCGAACGCCCCGCCGATGTACTCGCGCGTGCGCTGCTGGGCCGGACGGTCGAAGACCTGCTCCGCGGGCCCGTACTCGACGAGCTCGCCGAGATGCATGAACGCGACGTGGTCGGCCACGCGGAAGGCCTGCTGCAGGTTGTGGGTGACGATCACGATCGCGACGCTCTCGCGCAACTGCACGATCAGATCCTCGATCGTCGCCGTCGAGATCGGATCCAGGGCCGAGCACGGCTCGTCGAGCAGCAGCACCTCGGGCTGGGCCGCGAGCGCGCGCGCGATGCACAGGCGCTGCTGCTGGCCGCCCGAGAGCCGTAGCGCCGAGCGCTCGAGATCGCCGGCGACCTCGTCGTAGAGCCCGGCCCGGCGCAGCGCGTCCTGCACGGCGTGCTCGAGCTCGGCGCTGCGCCGTCTCCGTCGCCGTCCACGCGGGGGGCTCTGCTCGGCCAGCGAGTAGGCGACGTTGTCGAAGATCGACATCGGGAACGGGTTGGGTTGCTGGAAGACCATCGACACGCGCCGGCGCAGGGCGTTGACCTCGAGCCCGTGGATCTCCTGCCCGTCGAGCGTGATCTGTCCGGCGCGCGCGGCGCCGGCCGTGACCTCGGTGAGGCGGTTCAGCGACCGCAAAAGTGTCGTCTTGCCCGAGCCCGATGCGCCGATCAGCGCGAGCACCTCGCCCTGGCGCACGGGCAGGCTGACGTCGCGCACGACCCAATTATCGCCGTAGGCAAGCCACACCGATTCGATCCGCATCCGCTCGCGCACGGCGCCGACCGGGGGGCGCGCGGCACGCAGACGCGCGGAGGCCGAGGGGCGTGTGGGCGTCTGTTGTGCCGGAGCGGCGCTGATGCCGTTGGGGCTCGTCGTTGGCGCGACGACGCGTGGCTCGCGCCCGACCGCGATCCGCCGCACGGGCGGTGGCGTTACTCGCCCCATCAGAATCCCGGCCTCACGGTCGCGGTCATGATCCCCACTCCCGTGCGGGGCGCAGCCGCCGGATGAGTCCCTGCTCGCCCGCGATCCGCCACCAGCTGCCACCTGTCCGATCGACCCGACCGCGCCCTCCGCTGATCCGCGTCACCGCGAAGTTGAGCGCGAGCACGATCATCAGCAGCACGAACGCGGCGGCGTATGCCTTCTCGTGCGCGTTGCCCTCGCCCGCGGGCGAGTTGTCGTAGACGTAGTTCGTCAAGGTCGAGCCGGTGCCGCGCAGCAGCCCGACGATCGGCGTGCCGCTCTCGGGTTCGGTCTTCAGGGTGGCGCCCAGCACGATGATCACGATCGCGGTATCGCCGATCACCCGGCCCATGCCGAGCACGACGCCTTCGGCGATGTTCGGACGGATCGAGGGCAGCAGCACGTGGCGGATCGTGGTGGCGCGGGTCTTGCCCAGCGCGTGCGAGGCCTCGCGCGTGCGATCGGGGATCTGGGCGAGCCCCTCGCGCGCGGCGCCGACGATCAGCGGCAGCGCAAGCAGCGCCATGATCGCGCCGGCGGCGAGGAACGACTGCCCCGTGACCGCGCCGTCGGCGGCGTTCTGGGAGAGGAAGCCGAGGAAGCTCTGCGAGAACACGAGCAGCCCGAAGATCGCGAGCACGACGCTGGGCGTGCCGGCGATGATCTCGATCGCAGACTCCACCGCGCGCGCCAGCCTGCTCGACTGGCCGTACTCGCTCAGCCACGCCGCCAGCGCCACGCCGATCGGGGCGGCGATCGCGATCGCGACCGCGGTGAGCAGGAACGTGCCCTCGATCGGATCGAGGAATCCTCCGGCCGTGTTCTGCTGCAGCGACGGGGCCGGCGATTCCAAGAGCAGGCTCGGCCGCAGGTAGGAGAGCCCCTTGACGAACATGTACACGACGATCCCGACCGCGATCAGGCACAGCGCGATCCCGGTCGCCCAGCAGAGCAGGTAGCCGATCCGATCGACCAGCGGCCAGGTGGCGATGCCCTGGCGCGGGCGGCGCACCACACGCAGGCCCGCGGGCGGGGATCTCAACTCCGGGGCAGCCGTGTTCATCGCAGTTGTTGCCCTCGCAAATGACGGTCACGCCCGCATCGGCCATGCGTGCTCATGCCCTGATCCCATAGCGCTTCAAAGGTTGCTTCGCCGCCCAGCCCGCGAACGAGAGCAGCGCCGCCGATACGAGCAACACGGCGGCCATCGCATAGAGCGTGTGCGACATCGGCCCGATCGTCAGCCCCGACGATTCCTGCACGATCGTCGCGGCCAGCGGTCGGACGGGCTCGAACAGGAAGGTGAGGCCGTCGAGCGGGTTGGCGGCGAAGCCGCGCGAGCCAGAGACCATCGAGAGCATGATCGCCTCGCCCAGCGCGCGCGCGGTGGCGAGCACGGTCGCGGCCACGATCGCCGGGCGGGCGGTGCGCAGGCAGACGCGCACGATCGTGCGCCAGCGGTTGACGCCGAGCGCCGCCGAGCCCTCCTTCCAGGAGGGCGGCACCGAGGCCAGCGCGCCGGCGATCAGCGCGATCATGATCGGCGTGATCATGATCGCCAGGATCACGATCGCGAGCAGCAGGTCGGCGCCTTCCAGCTGCACCACGTAGGAGACCGACTTGCGACGGCCTTCGCTGATCAGGTTGTCGCTGATCAGTGGCGCGAGCGCGAGGATCCCGACCAGCCCGTAGACGACCGAGGGCACGCCCGCGAGCAGCCTGACGACCGGTTCCAGCACACGCCTGACCGCCGCCGGGGCGAACTCGGTCAGGAAGATCGCGGCCAGCGTCGAGACCGCCAGCGCGATCAGCACGGCCGGGACGGTCGTGACGATCGTTCCCCAGATCAGCGGCCAGGCGCGCAGGTAGAGGATCGAATGCCCGGGCAGCGCCGTCCCTTCGTCCATCGCCCGCAACTGCGTGTCGACATTCCCACCGGGCCCGAACCAGGCGAGGCCGTTGGCCCGGAACGACGGCCACGCCTTGATGAAGACCGTGACGATCATCGCCGCGATCAGCACCAGCGTCAGGGCGGCGATCGCGGCGAGCACGCGCTCGGTACGACGATCGGCGCCGGCGCCCCCGCCGGAACCGCCGAAGGCCCCGCCGAGGCGTGCACGCGCTGTTCGATGTGCAGCCCCGGCGGGCACCGTCGTCAGTGGTTCGCCGCGCTAGTGGACGGCGATCCAGCTCGAGTTGATGATCGATTTGGTGGTCTTGTTGCCGCTCGTGACCCAGGCGATGAACTTGGCGGCCTCGCCTTTGGGGGCGCCCTTCGTGACCATCCAGAAGTTACGCACGCCCTCGTACTGCCCGGAGCGGGCGTTGGCGAGGTTGCAGGCGATGCCCTGATAGCCGACCGGGTTGACGCCGGTGGTGTAGGCGAAGGAGACGAAGCCGATCCCGTGTTCGTCCTTTTCGACGTGCAGCTGCTCCAGTCCGTTGGAGGCCTCGGCGACCGCGCTCGGCGCGATCTTCAGGTATTCGCCGAGGAAGATGTGCTGGAAGGCGTCCTCGGTACCGGAGGCGCCGTCGCGCTGGAACAGGTCGATCGGGCCGGAGACCTTCGCGCCCGGCACTTCGCTCCAGTCGTGGATCTTGCCCGTGAAGATCCCTTCGACCTCCTGCTGGGAGAGGTTCGAGATCGAGTTCTTTTGGTTGGTGATCACGCACACGCCGTCGCGGGCGATCTTCGTGAACACGAGCCCCGAGGGGTCGACGCCGACGATCGGGTCGCGTGAGGAGTCGCCGATGTCGAGGCTGCCGCTGGCGGCGCCGGAGATGCCGATGTCCGACTGTCCGCCGCTGACCTGCGGCGCGGGAATCTTCGGGTAGGCCTTGTGGTAGGCGGTGGCGAGTTTCTGCATCAGGGGAAGCACTGAGGTCGAGCCGCCGATGATCAGACGCTTGGCCGCTGCGCCCGCCGGTACGGCGAGAACCAGCGCGAGGATCAGGGAGACGACGAGAGTTCGGTGTGCGCGCACGTTGTTCACTCCTTAGTTACTTTCGGCTTGTAGGACAACTTCGGCGTCGAGTACGCCAGGGGTGGCAACAGCTCGATGCGTCGATCGATGCGTAACGCGCGATAAATCTTCACCCCGAGGCGCAAGACTGGCGACTCAGGGTTTGCACGATGTGTCGTTTTTGTGAACGCCGATGAACGATCGGTTCCACTGGGTTCCACTGAGTTGCGACATGCCGCCTTGTAGGTCATTTTGTGAATATTTTGTAAACAGACCTTGGGAGGATGCCCACGAGGTTCGTACACGATCGACACGATGTGTCGTTTTTGTGAACGCCATTGCATTTTCGCTTCCGTCGTGTGAGGCTGGCGCGGCCTGATCTCATAGCTACGCATAGCTGCCCGTGCCGGTGGCTGGGTCGACTTGCCTGCCAGCCTCAACAACAGACCCGCCTGCCAACCGCCCGCCAACCCCGACAGAACTGCCTGACAACCACATGACAGATGATGAACTGAGCCCCCCCGACGGACCCGACGACTTCCTTGGCGAGCCCGACCCCTCCGACGGGCACGGCTCCCCGGAACCCGTATCGACCAACGGTGCGGCGCCGGCGAACAGGCCGGCCGTGCGCTCGGGGTTGGCTCACCGCCGCAACCCCGTGCTCACGAAGCTGAGCGAGCTGGCGCAGGGTGCGCGACGCATCGCCTTGCGTGATCCGCTCGCGCTGTTCCTCGCGATCGCCTCGCTTGCCCTCGCGATCTCCTTCGCCACCCTGCTCGGCGACATCAAGCCGAGCTCCGCGGGGACGCAGGCGCCGCTCAGCACCGTGCAGAAGCTCGCGCAACGCCACGAGATCGCAAACGCGCTGCTGCTCGATCACGACAACCGCGTCGAGGTGACGGCCAAGCCATCCGCCACGATCTCGGTCCCCGGCAGCTCGGCGACCGGCTCGACGAGCTCCGCCGCCACAACCGTCACGATCGCGGTGCCGCGCCTGCTGTGGACCTCCTATCCGGCCTCCGGCGCGCTGACGCAACAGTTGCTGCGCGAACTCGACGCGAGCGGCGCGAACGTCGCGGTCGACCAGCAGTCGGGCAAGGGCACGAAGACGATCATCGTCCAGTTCCTGATCCCGATCCTGCTGCTCGTCTGTCTGTTCTCGCTGTTCATGCGCCTCGGCGGCGACGGCGGCGCGGCGGGCGGGATCGCCGGCTTCTCCCAGTTCGGGGGCAAGGGCAAGAAGAAGGGCAAGGGATCGGCCGACCGGACGACCTTCGCCGACGTCGCGGGCGCGGGCGAAGCCCTGGCGGAGCTGAAGGAGATCCGCGACTACCTCGCCGACCCGTCGAAGTACCTCGCCGTCGGCGCCGCCGCGCCCAAGGGCGTGCTGCTGGTGGGTCCTCCAGGCACGGGCAAGACGCTGCTGGCGAAGGCCGTGGCCGGCGAAGCCGATGCGGCCTTCTTCTCCCTCTCGGGCTCGGACTTCGTCGAGTCGCTCGTCGGCGTCGGCGCGGCGCGCGTGCGTGACCTGTTCCGCAAGGCCAGAAAAGTCTCGCCGTCGATCATCTTCATCGACGAGCTCGACGCCGCCGGGCGCAAGCGCGGCGCGGGCATCGGCCAGGGCAACGACGAGCGCGAGCAGACGCTCAACCAGATCCTCGTCGAGATGGACGGCTTCGGGGGCGACGGCGGCCTCGTCGTGATGGGCGCCACCAATCGGCCCGACATCCTCGACCCGGCGCTGCTGCGCCCGGGGCGCTTCGACCGCCAGGTCGTGATCGACGTGCCCGACGTGCACGGGCGCCTGGAGATCCTGCGCCTGCACGGCGGCAAGCGACCGCTCGCGCCGGACGCCTCGCTCGAGGAGGTGGCGCGTCAGACGCCGGGCTTCTCGGGCGCCGAGCTCGCGAACGTGATCAACGAGGCGGCGCTGTTGAGCGTACGCGACGGGCGCGGGCTGATCGACGCGAAGACGCTCGACGAGGCGATCGACCGGGTCGTCGCCGGTCCCGCCAAGCACCACATCCTGACCGAGCACGAGCGCTGGCTGATCGCGATCCACGAGTCATCGCACGCGGTCGTGACGGACGCGCTCGGGCACACCGCCTCGACGCGCAAGCTCTCGATCGTCGCGCGCGGGCGCCAGCTCGGCACGGCCGCGCACATGCTCTCCGACCGCGACCAGACGATCATGACCAAGCCCGACCTGCAGAGCCAGCTGATCGTGATCACCGCCGGCCTCGCGGGCGAGCGGATCGCGTTCGGGCACACCTCGACGAGCGTCCACGACGACCTGCATGCCGCGACCGCGCTCGCGCGCAGCATGGTCACCTCCTTCGGCATGTCCGACGCGCTCGGCCTGGTCACGATCGGCGAGAAGTCGGGCGAGGTCTTCCTCGGCGCCTCGCTGCAGGATCTCGGCTCGGTCGGGCCGGAGACGCTGAACGTGATCGACGACGAGGTCGAGCGCCTGGTCGGCGACGCGGAGGCGCGCGCGGCCGCGGTGCTGGACCGCAACTGGAGCACCGTCGAGGAGACCGCGACGGCGCTGCTCGAGCACGAGACGCTGTCGGGGATGGCGCTCGACGCCGTGCTCTCAACGGTCCAGGAGGTGACGCTCGAGGACCTGCACGAGGTCCGCCGCACCCCACCGGCACGCCGTCCCAAGCAGGCCTCATGAAGTCCCGGTCCCGCCCGCATCTTCCCTCGCCGGCGATGGTCGTCGCGCTGATCGCGCTCGTGCTCTCGAGCACGGGAGCCGCGGACGCCGCCCGGCACGCCGTGATCAGCGCGTTCGCCGGGCACCCCGTGAGCGCCAAGCCGCGCGCGGGCGGCATCCTCTTGCTCGGCAAGAACCGGAAATTCCCGGCGTCGGCGATCCCGACGGTGAAGGACGCGAGCAAGGTCGGCGGCAAGACCGCGGCGCAGCTGGAAGGCACGTGCCCGCCGGACACCGTCGACATCGGCAGCTGGTGTTTGGATACGGCGCCTTATCCACTGACCAACGCGGACGTCGGCAAGAACAACTACATCTGGGCCAGCAAAGCGTGCGAGTCCGAAGGCGGCTGGCTGCCGTCGGCCTCGCAACTGCTCGGCGCGGCGGCGCGCGTGAAGCTCGAGTCGACGATCCACGACTCGCAGCTGACCGCCACGATTCCCTTGGACCCGAGCCGGGGTCTGATGGACGGGCGCGAGATGAGCTCGACGCTCGTCACGACCGAAGCCGGTTCGCAGGCCGCCGGATCCGAGGGCGTCAGCGAAGGCTCGACCGGCAATCCTCGCCAGGGTCAGGCCAACCCGCTTCCGCTGCAGGCGAACCCGCTGCCCGAATCGCTGCAGTACGTGACCGTCTACGACAACGGCAACCAGGGCGGCTTCGCCGGCTCGGAGCCGGTGAACAACCCCGAGAACTTCCGCTGCGCCTTCAACCTGACGGCGGGCGCGCTGAACAAATCCGAATCCTGATGCTGAGGTGGCGCCCATCTGCGCGTCCGTGGCCAAGGACGGCGCTCCTGCTCGCGCTCGCGGCGGTCGGGCTCGCCGTTCATGTCGGACAGGCGCGCGCGGTGATCCTGCCCGCGGAAACGATCGACGGCCCGAGCGAGGAGATCGTCGGCTTCGGGGGCGTCGCGATGGCCAATGACGGCAGCGGCGGGCTGGTGTATCTCAAGCGCGAAAATGGCGTGCCGCAGGTGTTCGTGTCGCGCTTCGCCGAAGGGCACTGGTCGGCGCCGATCCGGGTCGAGCCCTGCCACCCGGGCGCCCCGCAACAGGAAATCGAAAGCGGACACTGCCAAGAACCCTATGCCGCCAGCTGGCCGCGGATCGGTGCGGCCGAAGACGGCGAGCTGATCGTCGTGTGGGCGACGCCGTACGCCACCGACAAAGGCCGGCCCGTCGACGAGCTGCTCGGCGCCGTGCTGGGCCCCGGCTCGGGTTCGTTCGACCCGCCGGTGATCATCGATCCCGACATCCGCTACGGAACCGGCACGAGCCCGGATCTGGCGATGAGCTCGACCGGCCAGGCCGACGTCGTCTACAGGGTCGTTGACGAAGGCGAAAGCAACGTCCCGCTGCTGCGCCCCGGCGACGTCGTCGAGGAAGTGCGCGCCGCGCACTTCAACGGCCAACGCTGGTCGAACCTGGGCGCGGTCAACCGCGACCCGGGCGTCTCGATGCGCCCGCCCACGGAAGCCAACGCGCCGAAGATCGCGATCGGACCGACCGGCAACGGCGTGGTCGTCTGGCAGGAGCCGAACATCGAAGGCGTCGCGCGGATCTGGGCCAGGCGCCTGTTCGGCTCGACGCTCGACTACGTGCTGCCGGTCAGCGCCGAAACCTTCGACGGCGCGCCGATCGGCCAGGACGCCGACGCGCCGAGCGTCGCCGTCTCGTGGCTGGGGCAGGCCGACATCGCCTACCGGCAGGCCGCCGGGCAGGGATCGCCGCTGCCCGGTCCGCGGATCTTCCTGAACATCCTGCCCAACGGCGAATCCAAGAGCGGCGCGGAGCTCCTCGGGGCGAGCATCGCCGACGCCGCGGTCTCCGGCGGCGATCAGGCGAACATCGGTCCGCCCAGCATCGACATCGACGAAAAGGAAGATCTGCGGCTGCTGTATGACTCGGACGGCACGCCGCGCGTGATCGAGGGCGACGACCAGGGGCTGACGGGCGCGCTCTCGCTGGGTCCCCCGTTCGCCGGCGCGGAAACCTCCGCGGTGAGCGTGATGAACCCGCAGGGGGGAGGCGTCTCCGCGTGGCCGAGCGCCAACCCGCAGGGCGCTCCGGCGGTGGCGGTCCGCGAGGACTTCCCCAGCGGCGCGATCCAGACCGCGCTCGTCAGCGGCGGCGCCGGCGGCGAAGTTGCGGAACTGGCGGTCGGGCGCTCGGGGCTCGGCGACGGCCTGATCGCCTTCCGTCAGGGGTCGCTCGGTGACGCGGCGATCGTCGCCGCGCGGGCCACGGCGCCGGCGAGCGAAGTCGTCGTGAGCGCCCCCAAGGGTTGGATCAAACCCTCGCAGGCGCGGATCACCTGGGAACCGGCCGTCAGCGCCGACGGGCCGCTGCGCTACAGCGTCGTGCTCGACGGCCGCGTGCTGCCCGCGCCCGCGGGCGCGCTGCAGCTGCGCCTGGATCCGCGCGGTCTCGGCGCCGGCCGTCACAGCGTGCAGTTGCTCGCGACCGACATCGACGGCCAGTCCACGCTCTCCGCGCCCTCGCAGCTGCTGATCGACGGCGAACTGCCGGCCGTGACGATCGCGCGTGCGATCGGCGGCTACGGCGTCAGCGTGCGCGTCCACGATCCCTACACCGCGCTCGCCGTGCACGCGATCAGCGTCAGCTTCGGCGACGGTCACAGCGCCCGGGGCCGCAAGCGCTTCCTGCACCGTTACGCCCGCGCCGGCATCTACCAGGTCGTCGTCCACGTGCGCGACAAGCTCGGTAACGCCGGCGTCGTGCGGCGGCTGGTGAGCGTGCGATGAGCCGTTTGCACCTCATCCCGCTGTCTGGTGCCGTGTCGGCGTTGCTCACGCTCGCATTCGCGGCTCCCGCGGGCGCCGACGTCTTCGGCCCGATTTCGCTCGTCTCCCAGAGCGCGGTCCCGGGCTCCTCGTACAACCAGCAGGCCGACTACGCCCACGACCCGGCGATCTCCGGCAACGGGCAGTACGTCGCCTTCGACGGCTCCTACGGCGGCGTCACCGGCGTGTGGCGGCGCGACCTTGCCACGGGCGCGGTCGAACAGGTCGCGGGCGGCGACGCCGAGCTGCCCTCGATCAGCGCGAGCGGGCGCTACATCAGCTTCACCACCACCGAACCGCTGGACGAAGAAAACGACACGAGCTCCGCGCCCGATGTGTACGTGCGCGACATGGAGAAGCCAGACCAACCGTGCCCGAAGCATTGGGAAGAATCGGAAAGATCAAGCGAAGAATGCGCCTTCACGCTCGTCTCGGCCGTCAACGGCTCCGCGGCTGGCCTGACCTATGAATACACCACGGGCTCCTCCTCGACCAGGTTCGAAGAAGAACACTACGGCTCGCTGGCGAGCGGGCGCTCGGCGCTGAGCGCCAGCGGGCGCGAGGTCGCGTTCGTGACGAGCGCCGCCTCGAACCTCGCCGGTCCGCACACGCCCGCGCTGCAGGTCGCGGTTCGCAACCTGGAAACGCTTGAAACCCGGCTCGTCAGCGTGCGCAGCGGGACCTCCGACGAACCCGTCTCGACGCTGGAAGGCGAAGATGACTACGGCGCCGTCTTCACCGGCCTTGCAGGGAAAGCGCCGGCTTTCAACCCGCCGCCGTCCTACGGGGAATACGGGGCAACGCCGCCGCTGGGCGCCTCGCTCAGCGCCGACGGCTCGACGGTCGCCTGGATGGGCGAGGACATCGGCCAGCAGGTCGCGCTGCTCCCCGGCGAAACCAGGTCCCCGAGCTACACCGAGCCGCTGTGGCGGCGGATCGCGCCCGGCTCGGAAACCCCGACCAGGCCGATCACGGGCGGCCCCGATCCCGCCAACCCGGCGTGTCAAGCCAGCGGCGAGACGGTGCTGCCCGGCGAAGCCTCGCTGGCCGATCCCTGCCAGGGACCGTTCGCCACGCCCGAAGGAAACATACCGTCCGGAATCTGGACCGGCGGCTACGGCGAGCTGCAGCCGCGGCTGAGCGCTGACGGCTATACGGTCGCGTTCACGGCGCAGGCGCCGCTGGTCGCGCTCGGCAACGACTTCGGCGCCGATCCGTTCGGACGCCCGAGCGACCTGTACGTGGCGAACATGCACGAAGGGCTCACGCGCGATCAGGCGCTGATCCCGCTGACCGAGCTCGCCAGCGCCAAGAAGGAAGACGTCACCACCGACGGGCCGATCGTCGACTTCGACATCTCCCCGGGCGGCGACCAGGTCGCGTTCACGACCCAGCGCACGCAGTTCCCGCTCGGCTCGCCCGCGTACATCAGCGCCCCCGCCGCGGAAGCGGGAATGAGCGAACTGTTCGACGTCGACCTCGCCGACGACACGCTCACGCGCGTCACCCAGGGCTATGAAGGAGGCCCGAGCGAACACCCGCACCTGGCCATCGCCACCGGCCGCGACGTCTACACGTCCGGCGACGGCGCGCTGTCGCCGTCGTTCTCCGACGATGGGACCGAGCTGGCGTTCTCCTCGACCGCCTCGAACCTCGTCTACGGCGACGGCAACACCCCTCCAGCGGGTCTGAGCGAGGGCCACTTCGACGGCAGCGACGCGTTCGTCGTCTCGCGGATCCTGTTCCCCGCGACACCCACGCCCCAGTATGTCTCGGTCCCGCCCGAAACGACGCCGACGCCCGTCTGGAACCTCGGTGTGACGGCGCTCTCGCGCGCGAACGGGAGCGTGCTGCTCTACGTGCAGGCGCCCGGGGCGGGAACGTTGCGCGCGGGCGCGCAGAGCGCGGTCGTGATCCAATCGCCAAGCGCCGGGCGGCCCGGACGCAACGCCCGCCACCTCTCCGCCGCGCGCCATGCTGCCGTCGTCGGTAATGCCGCCACCGCGCGCGATGCGATGGCCGTCGGTAATGTCGCCACCGCGCGCAATGCGATGGCCGTCGGTAATGCCGCCGCAGTTCGCAACGCCGTCGCCGTGCCGGCCCTCGAGCGCGGGCACGTGGCCACGCGCACGGTCGCGACCCGGGCGATGGACGCCAAGGGCGCCGGCCTGGAGGTACTGACGCTGGCGCTCGCTCCCGTGTACCGCGCGCTCGCGGGCGAGCGCGGTGGCCTGTCGGCGACGGTCACCGTCACGTTCGCGGCCCCTGGCCACGCCACGTTGCGCGAGCGCATTCTCGTCACCTTCCTGCGCCGCAAGTCGCGGCCGTCTCGCGCCAAGGCCCGCTCGCGCGGGACGGGCAACGGTTCGGGCAAGGGCTCATCCAAGCAGGCGGCCCGGCGTCCATGAGCTCGCGCGCCTCCACGCTGCTCGTCGCGCTGCTGGCGCTCGCCGTCCTGCTCGCGTTCGCGTCGACTTCCGCCGCCGGCGCCGAAGGCCTTGCGGACGACGGCAACGCCTCGTGGGCGCTCGAACCGACGCTCCCGCCCGAGCTGCCCGACGGGCAGAGATCGACGACGCCGATCGGGCTCGGCAAAATCGGCGACATCGAGTTCTGGGCGCCGGACCGGGGCCTGCTGATCACCGCCGGCAGCGGCAGCACGATCCCGCCGGGCGTGTGGGCCTACAACGGCGCCGGCTGGCACGAGCTCTCGATCGTCTGCGGCGCCACCGACGGGCGGATCGCCTGGGCCGCCCCGGAAGAGTTCTGGACGATCTCCGACGGGCGGCCCGGGCAGGCGCTCGAAGCCGAGGGACGGACCCCGCCGCTGGAAGACAACAGCCTGTGTCACTTCGCCGCCCCCGCGCCCGAACAGAAACTGGAAGTCGTGGCCTCCTACGCCAAGCTCGCGTTCCAGGCCGACTCCTATCAGGCGATGCACGGCGCCGGGTGCATCGCCCCGACGGACTGCTGGTTCGCCGGCGATTCGCTGCCCGAACCCCAGACCGGCGCCTTCCAGCTGCACTGGAACGGCAGCTCGCTGACGGCCGAACCCAACGGCCAGGGGTATCCCGTGCAGGACATGCGCCCGTTCGACGGCGGCCTCTACGAGAGCGTGCAGCTGTCGCTCGAAGACCGGGTCACGACGAAAGAACTGGAACCGGCGGTCCTGCACCTGATCAACCCCGAGGGCACGCTGCCCACGTTCTTCTCGGTTCCGCCGACGGTGCCCCATTACGGCCCCGAAGAGTTCCCCGAGGCGCTCGGCGCCCTGCATCTATCCGCCGACGACGAAGCCCTGTGGGGAGCGGCCAACCCTGTTTCCGAAAACGAACTGCCGGAAGGCTCCGAAGCGGGCCAGGTCACGGTCGTGCGCGACGCGGGCGGCATCTGGAGCCAGGTCATCGGCTTCTCCGAACCGCGGCGCGAAGACCCGCTCGCGGGCTATGTCGTGAGCTCGATCGCGGCGGAGCCCGAAAGCGAAAGCGCGTGGATCGCGCTCGAACCCGAAAGCGAAGCGTCGAGCTCCTCGCCGACGGCGCCGGCGATCGTCGCGCGCGTCTCGGCCGATGGGGCGGTCTCCGACCTGCAGAGGCTGCCCTCGGCCGAAGAAACGGCGGCCGGGGTCGGTCCGAAGGGCGCGGCGGAGAAGATCACCTGCCCGGCCGCCCACGACTGCTGGATGACGACCAGCCAGGGGTGGCTGTTTCACCTCGCGCCGCAGGCCGAACGGGAGCTGCCCGAGGACACCGACCCGGCGTTCGCCGGGCTGATCACCCACCGGCCGAAAGACGAAAGCACCCCCCAGGAAGTCGGCGACGCGCCGCCCCCCGACGATTCGGGGCTCGTCGAAGCGCCTCCCGGCTACGGCGGCACGTTCGCCGAAACGAAGGCTCCGGAGGTCGAAAGCAAGGTCCAGGCGCCCCTGCTCACGGATCTGCACAGCCGCCTGATTCACGGGACGACGACGCTCGAACTGCGCTTTCACCTGGCGGTCAGGGCGCGCGTGCGCCTGCTGGCCAAGCGCCGCAAGCGGCTGGTCGCGAGCACCCCGATGCGCACGCTGGCGGCCGGCAACCGTAAGCTGCTGTTGCGCCTGAACCCGCGCGACTGGCCGACGAAGCTGTCGCTGCAGACCCATGCGCTCGCGCCGCTGCCGACGAGCACCGTCAAAGAAGCGGTGGGCGGCCCCGAACACGGCGGCGCGGGCTCGAACACGGTGTCGACCGGCCTCACGGTCCTGCCCCAAGTGTCCCCGTTTGCGCGATCGGGATCGCTGCCTTGAGCGAGCCACGGCCACGTACCGGCGCGGCGCTCCTGCGGCGGCCGGCCCCGCTCGCCGCTGTGATGCTGGTGCTCGCCGGGGCGCTCGCGCTCGTGCTGACGAACGGCTTGCCCGGGACGGGCTCCTCGCGCGCGGCCGCGCAGCCGGCCTCGGTCGAACCGACGCCGCAGACCGACGACTCGGTCCCGGCGCGAGAAGTGACGATGATCGGCGCCTCGCCGTCGGAGGCGCCGGGGGAGACGTGGGGTGTAGGCGTTACCGGCGAAGGGACCGGCGTCTCGGCGGTGCTCGTGCACTACAGCACCGAAACGGGATGGTCGCTGGGGCCGGGGCTGCTGAGTAGCGCCGGTCAACCGCTCGCGGGCTTCACGCTCGACAGGCCCGAAGGGGCCCCGGGCCCGAGCCCGCTCGCCGGGCAGCTGACCGCGGACGGCGCGGGCGTGATCGCCGGCGCCGTGCACGGCGAAGGGAGCGCCGTGTCGCAGGTCGTGCTCGTGCGCAATCCCGGCAACTCTGCCAACCCCTTCCAGCAGACGGCCGCCGTGCCCGCGGAAGATCTCGGCGGCGAAGAAAGCCTGCTCGGCGCCAAGCGCGCGCCGCTGATCGCGCCGCTCGAAGAATCTCCGACGCAAGCGGGCGCGCTCGTGGTTCCGGTCAACGAACATGGCGCCGGCGTCGAGAGCGGGGTCCTGCACTGGGACGGCAGCGCGTGGACGCGCGAGCCGATCGAGATACCGGCGGCCAGCAAGTCAGACTTCCGGGTGCTGGCGATCGGCGCGAGCTCGCCCGAGAACGCCTGGCTGCTCGCGCAGCTCTCCTCCAGCTACCCGGCCGGCGCCGTGGCGCTCTTTCGCCGCCACCTCGGCACGGGCGGCGAAACCCCCACCTGGAAGCCGGTCGCCGTGGGCTCGGGCGCGACCCCCTCGACCGAAGCCGACCCGCTGACGATCCCCGTCGCGGGCGGCGGCGAATCCAAGCCGTTCACGGTCTCCGGCACCGGCGAGCCGCCGAGCGTCCAGAACCAGATCCTGACGGTCACGGGCGAAGGCGTGTGGATCGACGGCGTGCGCGAGGACGCGCAGGCCTCGAGCACGATGTTCTTCAAGCCCGAAGGCACGGGCGAAGCCGACCGCGGCAGCGTGATCGCGAGCTGGTGCAGGCTGCCCGAAGGCGCTCCCGCCGGCACGCCCGCCTGCCAGCACGAACTGCCCGAAGCGCTGCCGACCGGCCCCTCGCGCAGCATCGCCTGGGCCAACCCGGCGAGCACCGAAGGTCTCGGCGAACGCGTGATCGCCGGGCTGCCCGACGGCGTCAGCCTGCGCCTGGAAGGCGAGGAATTCAAGCGGGTGCTCGCGCTCGGCGGCGCGGAAGCCCCCGGCGACGTCGGCGGCACCTACGGCGCCGCCTTCTCCAATCCCCGCGAGGGCTGGCTGGGACAGGCGCGGCTGCCGGTCCACCTGACGCTCAACCCCGCCCCGAACCGGCTCGCGCCCTGGCCGGTGTCGTTCCGCCACACGCTGGTCGCGATCGCGCCGCAGCCCGGCGTGCCGATCGGCGCGCTCTCCAGCGAGGCGCTCGCCGTCGGCGATCAGGGCGAGGTCGCGCGCTATCAGCCGGGCAAGGGCTGGCTGCCCGAAAGCCTGTTCGGGCCGGGTGAGAAGGTCGAGACGCCGCGGCTGCGCGCGGTCGCCTGGCCGACGCCCAATCACGTCTTCGCGGTCGGCGACAAGGGGGAAATGTGGCTGTGGCGGGCGGAAACGGGCCTGTGGGAAAAAGACCCGGCGACGCCGATCGACTTCCGCGGCAACCTGCTCGGGATCGCCTTCGACCCCAGCAACCCCGCGCGCGGATACGCGGTCGGTTCGCCGAGCCTTGCCGGAGAAGCGGGCGCGCTGCTGCACTACGGCAAGACCTGGACGCAGGAAGCCTTCCCGGCCGAACCGCCGTGCGCTCCCAAAGAAGCGGGGAACGGCGAAGAAGTCGAACGGTGCTCGTCCTGGGCTCACGTGAGCTTCACTTCGGTCGCGTTCGCCGGCTCGGAAGCGATCGTCGCCTATCGCGTCCTGCCCGACCGTGAGAAAACCGAATACCGGGGCGGCCTGCTCGTCAACAGCGGCTCGGGCTGGCACGTCGACGCGGGCGCGGCCGCGGCGATCGGCGCGAACGTGCCCTGGGCGGTCGCCGGGCTGCCCGACGGCGGGGCGGCGTTCGCGGCCGCGGGAGCGGTGTACGAGCGCGAAGGGCCGGGAGCGCCCTGGCAGCCGACGCCGACGCCCTTCCCCGGCGGCGGCGAACCGGGCTCGCTGGCGCTGTTTCGCGAAGGCGGCGCGCTGCGCGCGATCGCGGCCGGCAGCGCGCCCGACACCCACCCGATCGACAGCGAACCGGAATCCGCGCTGGGGTTCCCGCCGACCCTGCTCGAACCCTACCCGCTCGGCGAAAACCCCGAACGGGGCCTGATCCGGCAGACCGCGAGCGGCTGGAGCGACGAGGAGCACGAACTGAACAACGTCCGCGAACCGCCGGGGAAGTACGCCTTCTACGACACGGTCTACCAGCCCGACCCGGTGGCGGCGGTGCTGACCGATCCGACCGGCTCGCAGGGCTGGGCGATCGGCGGGTTCGTCGAACCGCCGGGCGAAAGCCATGGCGGCGTGCTCGACACCGCCGACGTCGATCGCTACCCGGCCGAAGGGGGCACGCCCCCCGGTGTCGGCACGTCGCGGGTCTCGAGCAGCCAGAGCGAGGCGACGTTTGCGATCGGCGGCAACGCCCAGTGCGCGGCGCCGTGCGCCAATCGCTCAGGCGCCCGCATCGGCCCCGACGTGTGGCTGTCGGCGGCGCTCGAACACGCCGGCAAGATCCCCGGCGTGCGGGCGTTCTTCTACACGGGCCCGCGCGTCACCACGGGCGTGACCGCCGGGCCGGCGACGCAGCCGGTCCCGTACGCGCGCGAGCTCAACCGCTACGCCCAGCTGCTGGGCGCGAGCCCGATCCCGGCGTTCGCCGCCGTCTCACCGTCGGAGCTCGACATTGCGCGCAACGAGGAACTTTACGAGGAACAGTTCAGCGGCTTCTCCGAACCGTTCGGCGCGGCGCCGGCGCTCGCGCATCTCGCCCCGGCGGGAGGGCCGGTGGAACGAGCGACGTGCGCGGCCACGGCGGGATGCCAGGCCGGCTACTACGCGCTGAGCTCCAGCGGACCGGCCGGCACGGTGCGCGTGATCGTGCTCGACGACAGCGCCGAAGTCGGCGCGCCCCAGCAGGCGTGGCTCGCCGGCCAGCTGGAAGAAGCCAAGCGTGCGACCGAGCCCGCGATCGTCGTCGGCAACGCCGACCTGAACGCGCAGATCGCGGCAAAAAACAGCTCCACCCCCGGCGCGGAAGCGGTTGCGCGGATACTCACAGCCGGCGGCGCCTCCGCCTACTTCTACGACTCGCCCGAATTGAACATCGAGGAACCGCTCGCGGGCTCAGGCGTGGCGCCCACGTCGACGAGCGCTGGGGTATCTCCGGTCCCGACGTTCGGCTCGGGCACGCTCGGCTACGTCAACTTCACGGCCGAGAGCAGCGGTCACTTCCTCGGCGCGAGCGGCTTCCTGCTGGGGCAGGTCAACTTCAAAAACTGGGACCACACGACGAACTTCGCCGAAGTCACCGCGCGCTTGATCCCCAACGTCGGCGAACTGGCATTGGAAGCCCAGAACGGGACGCTCTTGCGCCGCAGCAACACCGCCCTGTTCGCGGCGCTCGCGCGCCGGCCCCGCGCCGGCAACCAGGCGCGCAACGAGACCAACCACCGCACCACCGACCCCTACATCCCAATCCCCTCCAGCTGTATTGGGACCGAGTGCGCGAACGGCATTTTCCCCGAATACACGTTCACCTCGTCGAACCCGGACATCGGCGGTTTCGTCGAGGAAAACCTCGCCGCGACCAATCCCCACCTCACGCCGCTGCAGAACGCCAAAGGCGAACCGGTCCGCGACGAACCTCGCAACGCCAGAGGCGAACTGACCCGCACAGGGCAGTTTGAAGTGAACGGGAAGGGCGAACAGGTCAACGAAGACGGCGAAGTCGTGCACGGCGCGCAGTCGGCTCTGTTCTGCGCCTATAACGCGGGCACGACGATCGTCACGATCAGCGCGGGCGGGCTGTCCTCCTCGCTGCCGGTGACCGTGCAGGCCGGCAGCGTGCGCGAGCCGTGCGGCACCGTGCCGCTGAAACACCTGCCCGCCGCGGGCTCGAGCGTCGCCGCCCCCGCGCCGCCTCCTGCTCCCGCGCCCGCGCCCGCCCCCGCTGGACCTGCCCCTGCGCCCGCCCCCGTGCCGCTGCTGCCGCCACCGCCGGCCGCCGTGATCCCGCCCGCGGCCGTGCGTCCGTCCCCTCCGGCGCCGCCGCTGCCGTTCTTCCTACCGCCTCCCCTCGCCACGCCCGTGCTCGCGTTCGTGCCGCCGCCGGTCCCCACGCCCGCGCGTCCGACGCCTCCGTCGGGAACCTCGGCGGTCACCTCGCCGATCGAGGTCGCCGAACACGAAGAGGAGGAGGAGAGCGCGACCGAGTCGGTCTCCAACCAGGCGATGGCCTACCACGCCCCCGAACACGAGCCGGCGCCCGAGTACATCCTCGGGATCGTGCTGCTGGCCGCCTTCGCGGGCGCCTCGGTCGCGCGGCGCCGTCCCCGCCGCGGGCGGCGCGAGCTGCACGTGGCGCCGGCCACGCTCTCGAGCATGCGCGCGCAGCGGCGGATGGACGCCAGGCGCCGGCGGCCGTGGTGAGGTGGATCTCGATCGCGAATGAGGTTCTCAAGGGTCTCGCCGTGAGCCGACCGTCGCGCGCGCGATCCGCATCTCATCGGCGCCCCGGCAGCACCGTGCGGACGTGGTGCGTCTACCACGCGCGGCGTGCGCGGACGGCCTCGAGCGAGTAGCCGGCGAGGGAGATCGGCGACATTACGAACTGGTAGCAGAAGAAGTAGAACAGCAGCCCGCGCTTGTTCTTGCGCACGCGCAGGTGCACGGCCGCAAAGACGCGGCGCTGGTAGGCGAACATGATGCCGCCGAGCACCACGTTGAGCGGTAGCACCAGCAGCGTCATCGGACCGACGATCGCGTAGTTGCCGAACAGGGCGAGCACGATCCCGGGGATGAACGCCAGCGTGAATGTCAGGTCGACGAACGGGAACAGGAAGTTGACGGCGACCGCGTGCGAATAGAACTTGAGCTGGCCGAGCATGCCGAGGCCGTGATCGCGCAGGCCCTCGATCATCCCGCGCGCCCAGCGCCGGCGCTGGCGGGCGAACGCGCGCCAGTCCGAGGGCGCGTCGGTGAACGCGACCGCGGTCGGCTCGAACACGCTGCGCCCGCCTCCCAGCAGCATCCGCCAGGTCAACACGATGTCCTCGCCGATCCGGTTCGGCCAGCCACCGACGAGCTTCAGCGCGGTCGTGTCATAGACGCTGAAGGCGCCCTGCGCGACGAGCGTCCCCTGCAGCAGCGCCTGGCCGCGCTTGACGGAGGCGATGCCGAGGAAGTAGTCCCACTCCTGCGCGCGCGTCAGCATGTTCTCGCGTGAGTTGCGCACGAGCACCGACCCAGCGACCGCGACGGTGTCGGGCGGCGAGACGAGCAGGCGCGCGACGGCGTGCTTGAGCGAGTAGGTCATCAGCAGCGTGTCGGCGTCGATCGTCGCGGTCAGCGGTGTGTTCACGGTCTGCAGGGCGGCGTTGAGCGTGTTGGCCTTGCCGCCGTGCTCAGCCGCGAGCAGCCGCACGCATGGATAGCGCTCGGTGTACTCGGCGACGATCTCGCGCGTGCGGTCGGTCGAGCCGTCGTCCGCGACCACGAGCTCGAAGTGCCCGGGGTAGTCGGCTCGCAACGCGTAGTCGAGCGTCTCGGCGATCGAGTCCTGCTCGTTGTAGGCGGCGATCAGCAGCGTGATCTGCGGGAACTCGCCGTCGAAGCGCAAGGGCCGCGGGGTGTCGAGCAGGATCGAGCTGATCAGCTGGATGTTCAGGTAGCCGGGGATCAGCGCGACGCCGGTGATCACGAGGATCGCGAGCGGCAGCGTGATGTCGTGCCCGAGCGCCACGATCCAGCTGCGCGACAGCCACAGCGAGAAGCAGAACCACGACGCGCCCGCGAGGAAGGTGAGCGCGATCCTCAGTTTCAACGGAATGTAGACGCCGTGCCGTCGTTTTACGCCGGGTGGGCGGCGCCGGCGCTCGACGCGGGTCATCGGCGGCGGGGCAGGGGCGCCGGCCGGCATCGCCGGAGCGGGCGTCGGGAGATCGCGCGTCGTGGGACTGTTTCTGAGGAGTCGCATCGGCTGGGCGATGTACCCGCCCAGCACGGTTATCGACACGGCTCCAGCGCCTCTGAAGCCGGTCGATGTCGTGAACCCCGTCCCTGCGCCGGCGCCTGCTGGTGGCGCTCGCGGGCGCGATGCTGCTGCTCGGGTTCGGGTTCGGCGCGACGGGCGCGGTGGCGCGCGGGGAAAGCTATGGGGAACTGGGGCACTTCGGAAAAGGAGCGGGCACTGTTTAGGGGCGGGTATTTTGGCCGCATCCTCGCGGGTAGGTGATTTCCCCCGAGGTCGTGGGCGCGGAGCCTCCGTGCTCCGCGTCAGGGGCGCGTTACACGAACCAAAGGGATTGGCTCAGGCGGCGAGGGGCTGGTTGTGGATTACGCTGAGCCGTGCGTGGGAGGCACCAGCCCGCCGATGACGATCAGGTGCTTGGAGCCGACGCCTCCCAGCAGGTGAACCAGGCTCGCGGCCTCGATCAGCAGGGCGTCGGGGACGTGTCGCTCTTCGTTCATCACGACGGCACGGCAGCGTAGTCCGTGTGGCCCCAGAGCTCGAGGAAGGCGTCGACGGCTGCTTGGCCGCGTGGCTCCAGCCACAGGTCGAGCATCACTCGGCTCCGGGGAGCGACGAGCGCTCCCGAGGAGGATGGTTTTGCCTCGCGCCAGCCGGGGCCGTCGCGGTCATCGATAAGCAGGGCGTTGGCGCCGGCCTCGTCGCGCACGCCGTGAAGCATCGACGGGATGTCATTGAGATCTGTGCCCTGTGGCGTTGTGACTCGCAGCAGCGTACGTGGTGGGCCGGTGAGCACGGGCATGCCCAGCTCGGCGGCCGCGGCTGCCCCTGTGAGGACGATCCGCAAACCCACCGTGGTTGGCTCAGGGTTGAGATCTGGCACCCAGCAGGCTAGGCGCCGCAGTCGGGAAGGCCGGCCGTTGCGGGCGAGCCAGCTTCGCAGTGCGGCGGGGTCCGGCACGGCACGAATCGTGCTGCGAGTATGGCCCCTACGCCGCATCAGTCCCTGGCCTTCGAGACGCTCCAAGAGGTTGTGCGCGGTGCTGGTGCTCGTCTTGGCTCGATCGGCCAGGTCGCGCTCTGTCCAGCGCCGTTGTGGATCGTCGGCCAGCAGCTGGGCGACGCGTAAGCCGGCTCCCCGCAGCGAGCGGGCGCGCTTGCGAGTGTCACGCTCGAGGGATGTCCGTCGCATGCCCGGCAGCCAGGCTCGCCCGGCGCTGTCCAGGTAGCCGATGGCGGAATCCTCGAGCCGTCCGGCGGTGGCGTCGTCGAGGACACCGTCGATCTGTATGAGTCGCACGATCCCCGGTGTCGAAGCCATGTGCTCGATCTGACCCAAGCCCACGCGCTGCAGGCTCAGCGGTTCGGGACCGGATTCAGAGATCAGCGCATTCGCTGGGGCCTTCACGGCCGCGCGGTTCCCGCCGGACGCCGGCCGCAGACCACGCCTCCCGCCCCAAGTTCACCGCATCGCAACACGATCGGCCCCGGCCCTTGGCAATCTGCTCTGCAGTGCGCCGGGGTCCGGCGCCGGGTGGCCGTGGGCGTGGGTTTTGCTCGCGCGGTTTCGCCGACTGAGTTGCTCCGCGTCAAGGGGTGGGTGCGCTGAAACGTAGATGGGCGAAGTGACGTACTTGAATGCTAGGGCGCCGTCAGGGCCTGGTAAGCTGTCAGGCATCCCCCCGGTCGCTTCGGTGGCTGGGCGCGAGGCTCGCTTTTGGCGGGCCTCAGCGATTTAAGGAGTGGCGCCTACCAAGACGGCGGCTTGCGGATCTTGCCCTGGGCGTCTTTCAGGACCCGCGGGAACTGGCTGGCGGCGATCGGCCCGCGGCGCATCTGCTTGAAGAAGGTGGGCTGCAGATCGAAGCTGCGTCGCTTGAGGGGATGCGGGTTGAGCACGCCGACGCTGCTCGCCGGCGGTTTTGCCAAGGGAAGCCTGACCGCGCGTGTCTTGTACTGGCCGTAGTGGACCGAGAGGCTCGGGATGGTCTGTAGGGCGCGGAGGTATGCCCGCTGGTGTGCTGGTCGGCGCAGGTCGGATGGACGCGATTCGACGATCGCGGTGAAGTAGCGGATGCGGTTGATCTCGTTCTTGGGGAACACTGCCCGGAACAGCGCGTCGAGATCGAGCCAACGGTCGGGTGTGCCCTTCAGAGACCCGTAGTAGAGGTTGAAGGCGTCTACGTAGAAGTTTGTCTTCACGATTCGCAGCCTACCCAGCGCTTGCGATGCTTCTCGCGATCGGGTCCAAGCGTGGCTCGATCCGAGCCGGGAGCGCCGGTCGAAGCGGGTGTTGGGTTCCGGCTCCCCGCCCTCAGTTCACCGCTTCGCAACAAGATCCCCTCCGCCCCTTGCCGCTCTCCCAGCAGCGCGCCGGTGGCCGGCGCCGGGTGGCCGTGGGGTGTGGTGGTGCTCGCGCGGTTTCGCCGAGTTGCACGTGTCACGGATGCCAAGCGAACGATTAGAACGGAGCCCGATGTCGCGAACCCCGTCGCCGCGAGGTGCTATGTGCCGTGGTCGGTAACGGTGTTGGCTGCGAAGAGTACGAGTGCGTGTGCGCGGCGCAGGGCGGAGCGCAGCTCGGTTGCGCTTACGTGAATCACGCCGTACTGCGCGGCGTCCTTGAGGTCGATAAGGCGCCGCAGATCCTTGGCGGCGTCGCGTCCCGCGGGAACGATTTCCGCGAGCAGGCGCTCCGCGTCGTGGTGGTCTTGCGAGCGCGATCGGCGGCCAAGCCTGCCGCAGCAGGCTGCGTCGCAGGCGGCGATCCCGGCCAGGACGGCGAGCGATGCGGCAACGCTGGCGTTCGCCTCATCGTCGGAGACATCGGTCGCGATCAGCTCGGCTGCATCGAAGAACTTCTGGGCGTGGGCCAGCCGGGCGGTCGCTTGAGGGCGGCCGCATCTCTGCGTTCGCCCCGCGTGTCGAGGGGTCATGCGATGGCTTTCTCTTTGCGATGGGCGAGCAGGGCGTCGATCTCAGGGCCGGCGAGCATGATGGAATCGTCGCGCAGCGACGCGATGACGGGCTCTCCTCGGCGCAGAGCAGCACGGAGTCCTTTGGGCGAGACCTCGTGCAGGGAGGCATGGTTGCCCGACCATCGCTCGATCCGCTCGGCGAGCCGGTGGAGCTGCTCCCGCCAGTGCGGGTCGTCTTCGGCGAGGTCCTCGGGGCGAACGATCAGGAGGTCGATGTCGCTCTCGGTGTGACCGTCTGCTCGCGCCGCGGAGCCGAAGATGGAGACGTGGACGGGCGGGCTGGACCAGCCCTCGACCTCGCTACGTATACGGTCGATCAGCTCTGATCGCAGCCGCAGGAGATTTTCGACGATGCCCGCCGCGATGTGTTCGCGGTTCAGCACGAAGAGGGAAGCCGACCCGGCCTCCCACGCGGTCACCAGCCCCTGGGCGGCCAGTCGGTGAAGGACGAGGCGCACGCCTCGCTCCGAACCTCGACTCGCAAGGCGCGCGATCTCGCGGCCTGTCAGCGGACGGGTCGTGTGGGCGAGCACATCCAGGACAGGCCCCTCCAAGGTCGGGCAGATCACCGTGTAGGGCCGGCTCAAATCCATCGCCACAATATCCTATCTGATTGAGTAGAAAAGTACGCAAGCCGGCATTCCGGTGCCGGCGCTCTGCGCTGTTGACGGCGAGTACGGCGCGGGTTCGGGCAGCCCCGATCCTGGCCTTGATCTCGGCCAGGAACCGCGGGTAGCCGGCCGGCAGTGCGTCGCTTCGGCGTATGGGCGGGGGGTCGGGCATGCGAACAGACGTTCCCATCGGCTCCGGACGGAATCCGGGATCCGCGGGCGCTCGGTGGGGCCGAGCCGGGCGTCCGGCCGCCTTGAGGGCCGCGCTGATCCTGGCGGTCGCCGGTCGTAGGTCCGCGGCCCCGCCCCAAGTTCACCGCATCGCAACACGATCGGCCCTGGGGCTTGGCAACCTGCTCTGCAGTGCGCCGGGGTCCGGCGCCGGGTGGCCGTGTGGCGTGGGTTTTGCTTGCGCGGTTTCGCCGACTGAGTTGCGTGTGTCACGGATGCCAAGCGAACGAGAAGAACGGAGCCCGATGTCGCGAACCCCGTCTCTGCGCCGGCGCCTGCTCGTGGCGCTGGCGGGCGCGATGCTGCTGCTCGGGCTCGGCGCGACGGGCGCGGTGGCGCGGGGGGAAAGCTATGGGGAACTGGGGCACTTCGGCGAAGCGGGCATCCGTCATGGGCAGTTTCAGCTACCCCCAGAAGTGCATGCTTACGCATTCGGGGTTGATCCGACCGACAACAGCGTCTACGTCGGCGATGAACCTGCGGCAGGCGAATATCGCATCCAGAAGTTCAGCGCCACGGGCGAATTCCTCGCCACCGTGTCGTTCAAGCCCCCGAATCCAGCTAACTTGGAGGGCATCGCGGTCGACCCCTCGCTGGAACGTATCTACGTGCTCGCGGTCGCATATCGCAGTGAATCGGCCTTGATCGACCAAGCAGAACGCGCCGCCGGGACGCTCTACGCGTTTAAGACCAAACAGTCGGGAGAAGTGCTCGAATCGGCGGTCAGCGGAGGTACCACAGAAGACAAAGAAGGGGTGCTCGCAAACCCCAGGACGCTTGAAACGGAATCGGAAGTCCAGGGTCATGCGCTGCTCGAACCGAGCGGGATCGCGGTCGATCCCACGACCCACGATGTGATCATCATGGGTCAGGAAGATCAGGGGGTGAAGGGGGGAGCACATCCGCTGCGCATCGCGCTTGAGCGCGTCTCAGAAAACGGAGTGCTCGGACCCCGCTACGTCGACACGACCGGCTGCTTCTGGGGCCAGGGATCCCCGGAATGCGAAGGAGTCGAGACACCCAACTCGCCTGCCGTGTCACAGACGGGCAGGGTGTACGTCGAGGGCGTCGATCGGATCTGGGAAATCCCGTCAGATTTCACGTCGTCCCAGCTGCCAAAGTTATTCGTCCAGTTTAACCCCTTGGTTGAAGAACTCGTGGAATTTCCGGGCGAACCGGTGGCGGCGGCGGGCGGCGGCCTGTCGCTCGTGTCCGAAGGCAGGAGCGAAGGTACGATCTACACGTACGCGCATATCAGAGAAGGGGAACTGGGGTCTAAATATCCGGGAGTACTGGCTTTCGGATATACGGAAAATGCTGGCTTAGTCAAAAGCACGGAGCTTGGGTGGACCGGCGGGCAGAGCGAAGCCACGGGCGGCGGGAAGTGTACGATCGGCGTTCACGAGAGCCCCTCGCTCGCGGCGGGCAAGGAACACGACCTGTTTGTGTTCGATCCTAAGCCCGCGACACCCAAGCATCCTGTGGCAGACCCCCACGTGGACGAGTTCGGGCCCGGGGGTGGCGGCTGTCCGACGGCGAGCGCCAGTGTGCCGAGCGCGACGTTCAAAGGCCAGACGGTCACCGAAGTACCCGCCGGCGACAAAATCACGCTGTCCTCGATGGTGAAACAGGCCAACGCGCTGAGCGTCGAATGGAGCTTTGGGGACGGAAACACCGAAACGGTGAGCACCGATGAGCTCCGGACGACAAAGGTGACCCACGAATACAAACTGGGCGGCGAACACACGATCACGGAGACGATCCACACCGATGACCTGCAGACGCCGGAAATCGTCGTCACGGGGAAACTGAAGGTTACAGGGGGGGACGAAGCTGTGACGATCACAACGCAGCCGACCTCTCGGGAAGTCAAGGAAGGCGAAACGGCGACGTTCTCTGCGGCGGCCACGGGCCTTCCGGCGCCGACGGTACAGTGGCAGATCTCGACAAACGACGGCGGGACATGGAGCAACGTTTCGGGGGCCACCTCGGACACGTTGAACGTCGAACACGCGACGACGTCCGAGAGCGGCAACGAGTACCGGGCGGTGTTCACGAACGAAGCGTCGAACGCGACGAGCGCGGCGGCGACGCTGACGGTCAAACCGCTGAAGGAAGCTCCCCAGGTCACTGAGAACCCGGCCGCCAGAGCGGTGCTCGTGGGCGAAGACGCGGTGTTCGAAGCGGCCGCTTCCGGGCTGCCGGCGCCGACGGTTCAGTGGCAGCTCTCGACCGATCATGGCGGTGCGTGGAGCGATGTAGCGGGGGCCACTTCGGATACGTTGAAGGTGCCGAGCGCGACGACATCCGAGAACGGCTACGAGTACCGCGCTGTGTTCACGAACGAAGTGTCGAGCGCGACGAGCGCGGCGGCGACGCTGACGGTCAGCATCCAGAGCAAAGCCCCCCAGGTCACCGAGAGCCCGGCCGAGGAGAGCGTGTTCGCGGGCGAAGACGCGGTGTTCGAAGCGGCCGCCTCCGGCGTGCCGACGCCGACGGTGCAGTGGCAGCTCTCCACGAACGGCGGCGTGGGGTGGAGCGATCTGCCGGGAGCCACGTCCGACATGTTGAACGTCGAACACACGACGGTTTCCGAGAATGACTATCAGTATCGGGCCGTGTTCACGAACGAAGTGTCGAGCGTGACGACGGCGGCGGCGACGCTGAACGTCAAGGAAGAAGAACACAAAGTAGAAAAACCAAAAGAAGAAGAACCGAAAAAAGAAGAACCGAAATTAGAAAAACACAAAGAAGGAAAATCCGGCGAACCGATCGTGACGCCCACGGGGTCCAAAGAACCGCTGGGCTGGCCCGAAGAACCGCTCGTCTCGCCCCTGCCGGCGGGGTCCTCGCCGGCGAGTGGGGGCGGCGTGCTCGGCGGGCAGACGCAGGCAGCGCCGCCCGCCCCCGACTCTGTGGGCAAGTCCAAAGGGTCGCGCGCCGGCGCCCGGCCAAAGCACGGGGCCTGCTCACGCGCGAGCAGGCGGGTGGCCGCGGCACGGTCGAAAAGACCGTCACGCTGCGAGAAACCAAAGCCAAGGCCAAAGGGCGCTCGTAAGCATTGACGTAACTCGGCACCGCAATGCGGGGAAATCGGGTACTAAGGACTGTCTAAATGCGGTAGTCTAATCGGTTATAAGAACTTATCCGACGTTATCCGGTACTTGTCGGATAGTCCCGGATAGCTATGGATAGCTCTGATATCTTTGGTTGATGGACCCCGACGTCAACCCGTATTCGATGGGCGCGGGGAACCCTCCGCCCGCCCTGACTGGCCGCGAAGCCCAGGAGCAGCAGTTCAGGACGCTGCTCGCCCGGCTCGGCGGAGGGTTGAGCGACCGCAGCCTGATCGTGTCCGGCCTGCGCGGCACGGGCAAGACGGTTCTGTTGCTGGAGTTCGAGGAGATCGCGAAGGACGCGGGATGGACCGCGCCGCGACCGATCGAGATCAAGTCGGACACGGATTTCCGCGCCGAGCTCGCCGACGCCGCCTACCAGGCGCTGCTGCAGCTCAGTGCTCGCAAGGCGCTCGGGGATCGATTGAAATCGTTCACCGGGCTGTTGCGGGGCTTCAAGGTTGGGGCGTCATCCGATGGCAGCGTGGAGTTCTCTTTCGATCCCGACGCGGTGAGCGGTTCCACCGGCGACCTCGAGCGGGATCTGACCAACCTGTTCGAGGAGCTTGGCCAGACAGCCCGAGAGCACGCGACGGGCGTCGTGTTCCTGGTCGATGAGATGCAGTTCTTGGCGCGCGAGGAGCTGGAGGCCGTGGCGGCGGCGATGCACCGGATGTCGCAGACGAAGCTGCCCGTCGCGATCGTCGGCGCGGGCTTGCCGCAGCTGCCGGGGCTGATGGTCGAGGCGAAGTCCTACGCCGAGCGGCTGTTCGCCTACCCGAAGCTCGGACCACTCAGCGAGGACGCGGCGCGTCAGGCGCTGGTGGCGCCGGCCGAAGCCAGGGGTGTGAGCTTCGAGGACGACGCGCTTGCGCGTATCGTCAGCGAGTCCGGGGGCTATCCCGCGTTCATCCAGGCATATGGCAAGGAGGCATGGAATCAAGCGCCGGGTTCCCCGATCCGCCGTGCCGACGTGCTCGCCGCGGAAGCGCTCATCCATGCAGAGCTCGATGAAGAGTTCTTCCACGTCCGCTTTGAGAAGGCCACCGATCGCGAGCGGGAGTACATGGCCGCGATGGCAGACCTCGGCGAGGGCCCATACCGCACCGCCGAGATCGCCAAGCGTCTCGGCAGGCAAGCGTCCTACACGTCGGCTCCACGCGACTCACTGATCAAGAAGGGCCTGATCTACAGCCCGGACTACGGCCAGGTGGACTTCACGGTCCCGCACTTCTCGCCCTTCATGCGCCGCCGCTACCCGTTCTGACCAGCCCCGAAAACAGCGACAGCCAGCCCAACCCGAACAGCCAAGGCCAAGGGCCGGCCTAAGCGCTGACGGTAACAGGGTGGTAACGCCCTCGACACACATTGGCAACCCTTGCTGACGGTTGAGCCGAGATAGTGGCGTTTGGGGGCGGACGCTCCCATCCATCAGCAATGGAACCTGCTAATCAGGAGGTAGTCGCACAATGACGTCTCTCTCCGCACGCCGTTTGATACCGGCGTGCATTCTCTCGGCGGCCACGGTGGCCGCCCTCGTCGCGCCTGGCGCGGCGAGCGCTGCCGGGAAACTGGGTAACCAGTGTTCGGGCTCGAACATCATAGGCCAAGGCTCCTCGTTGCAGAAGCTCGCGCAGGAAAAAGTGTGGGACCCTGAATACAACGTATCGGGAGCTGCTCATGCGTGCAACGGCACACAAGGCAACAAAGCCAAACCGACAGTTACGTACACTTCGACCGGCAGTGGTGCGGGCCTTGAATCTTGGGGCGCCAATGAACACGCTGCCGACTTCGAAGCCTCCAACGCGTGGGTTTCGACCGACGAACCGCCGAACAGCACCCAGATATCGCAAATTGAGGCGCACGGAGCGGCTAAAACGCTTGAGACTCTTCCTGTATTGCAAGGCGCGGTTGCGGTCATCGTCAACCTGCCGACGGGCTGCACGGCATCAAATAACAGGAATCAACGCCTAGTCCTCAACAACGTCACGCTGCAGAAGGTCTTCATCGGGGAAATCATCAAATGGAGTGAAATCAAAGATGATGGAGATAAACTATCCGGTAAAGGTTGCAATGCAGAAACGGCGATCACGCCTGTGGTTCGTCTAGATGAGTCGGGCACCACGCACATATTCAAGAAGTATCTTGACCTGATCAACTTTGGATCTTTCGAAACCGAAAAAGCAGAAACCAAGAACTGGAACGAAATCTCCGAAGGCACCGAAAACACAACCTGGCCCAAAGCGGCCAACGTTGTGAGGCCGGCGTCAACTGGTGGCGGTGCGCTGGTGGCCAAGGTCGCTGAAACGCCGGGCAGCATTGGCTACGCGAACCTCGCCGATGCGCGCAGCAACGGCAAGTTCACCAAGCCAGCCGAAGGCGGAGGCCCGAAAACGGCGCGCTTCTGGGTAGAACTCCAGAACAATGGGGTTGGTACCACGGGCACGGTCACGTATGCGGATCCTGCGACCAACAACGACGCTGAAGCATTGGCCAACGCCAACTGTGGTGGTGAGGAATACGCTAACGGCGAAAACCCGTTCCCTCCGCCGAGCGTGACGGAACCATGGAATGAAGTCACCACCAAAGTAACCGAGAAACACTACACGCTGTGCGGACTGACCTACATGTTAGCGTTCACGGAATACTCGAAGTACACGGGCACGACCTTGCAAGAGGCGACAGCCGTGAACAACTTCGCGAATTTTGTGCTTGGAGTAAACACGACCAAAGGTAGTGAAGGCGGGCAGAGCCTAATCAACAACCACGACTACTTGGGTCTGCCATCGGGCCCCGTGTTGACGGATGCACAGAAAGGCGCAGAAAACATCAAGGACTAGGTTGTCCGCTAATACGACGGTAATGTAAGATCTGAAGCAGAGAAACAAAGTCATATCAGCCGGGCCGCTCCAAGGACGGAGCGGCCCGGCTGTAGTGCTCGTCTCGCACGGACGTTAGAATCATGGCATTTCCGTATTTCTGCCCTAAACCGTTGCCGGTCCAGAGGACGATCAGGGCCGTGAAGGACCCGACACGCTACGCTAAATCAGCGGTGCCTGTTGTTGCTGGTTGAAGAGACGGTGGGCCGAGGGTCTATGGATGGTGCTTGCATACTGCGCAAGTTATGGTCCGGATGATTGATGCGATCGCAAGACTCTGGCTGGCACGCCACCAACCCGATCGCCCGACTCGACATCCTTGATTACTAGAGTCATAGCTCCGATATATACATCATCTCCGACCGTCAGATTGCCGAGCACGACGGCATAGGTCCCAAGTCTTACTCGGTCCCCGATGACCGGTACACCGTCACCCACCCGTGCGCCTATCACGACGCCCGTGGACATCGTGCAGTCTCGGCCGATCTTTGCATCGCCGTGGATGACAATTGGCCCAGCATGGCCAAATTGAAGTCCTGGTCCGATCTCGGCAGAAGTTGCTATCTCTATGTTCGTCGTAATTCGGGCTAGCAGGGTGAGAACCACCGACAACGGACGGACTGCCAACTTAATGCCTAGTGGCTGTTTTGTGGATGCCTGAGCGAAGCGATAGGCTGCAATTGCCCATAGGGAACGGTGCGTGATCCAGGCTCGACGAGGATACCGCGCCCGATCTAATTGGAAGCACTGCCAAGGACTCAACATTGGGCTCATGATTTCAGATTGTCCTAAGTTGCACAAATAGCTCAGCGAGATTGGGGAACATCTATGTTAAGAACTCGATCCAGATGATCGGCCAAGCGCAATGCAAAAACGACGATCATAAAGGTTGAGTTCGCCTGGCCAGAAGTCACGAAGGTCGAGCTGCTCGCGACATAGAGGTCGTTGAACCCGTGCACCGCCAGATCGCGATCGACGACTCCGTCTTCCGGAAGGGCCGACATGCGGGTGGTACCTGCCTGGTGGTAGCCGCCGAAGATCTGCTCGCGGATCGCCGCCTTGCTGTCCTCGTGGAGATACTCGAGGTGGCCGAGTCCATGCTCGCGCAGGTATACGTCGAGGCAGTGGTGGGCTCGCATGACTCCGGCGATGTCTTCCTCCCCAAACCATAGATGTGTCCGCAGGCGCGGCATCCCGAGGGCATCGCGCTCGGATGTCGGCTCAGCGTGGCTCTCGCGGTGCGGTAGATGCTCGCCGTGGTACAGCAGCGGGTAGACATTGGCCGCGCTCGGCACGAAGAACCCCGGGACCTTGCGCCCGCGCTTGAGGAAGCGCTGGTAGCCGAACTCGATGGCAAAGCGCATAGCCGAGGGAAGGTTGCGTAGGACATTCGCGAGATGCCGGCGCTTGGATACTGGCTGCGCGGTCTTGATGTGCGCCTGGCGGATCCCCTCGGCGACGAAGAACCGGCCCAGCGGCGATACGAGCATCAGGTAGACAAACGATAGGATGCCGTTCCCGTGGTCAGGATCGGCGACGTCGGGGTTGACCAGCCACATGGCGACGTTCGGCAACTTCTCGCCAGCCTGGCAGTCGGCTGAGAAGGTCAATCGCCGACGGACGTACACGCCCTCGGGGTCGCGCTCGTGACCGTAGATCGTCTCTGCGGGCGGTGTCGTGAAGTGGACGCGGGCGATGCGGCTCTCAACGTGAGCCATGTACCAGCGCCCCAAATGTCCCGAATGGTTACCTAGACCCCCCGGATGACTGCGATCGGAGGCGAAGAGCAACCGTGTGACCTCGAGCCCGCCACATGCAAGCACGTAGCGAGAGGCTGAGATCTTCACCGAGCGGCCGTCGAGGCTCTGCGCACGGAGATGCTCTATGCGCGGCTGCTCGGGATCGCAGACGATCTCGGTGCAGGTCAGATTCGTAACGAGCGTCAGCCCCGGCGTGTCCTTCAGGGCGGAGCGGTACTCGCGGCCGAAGTTGGTCGGCAGCGACCAGCGCTCCAGCGCGGAGGCTCGCACGCGACCGTCGGGAAACCCGGGGACGAGCGAACGGTCCGTAAGGCCCGGCACGTCGTGGGCATCGAAGGCGGCTTTGCCGCAGACGCACCAATCACAGGCACGTTGGAAGTAGGGTGCAAGCTCGTCGTAGGAGACCGGCCAGATCGATTCGCCCACGATCGCCCGGGGCTCGAAGTCGACCGGATCGAACGGCACGCAGCGCCCACCCCAGAGGTTCGAGGCGCCGCCGATCTGACGGCTGGTGGCAAGCGACATCGAGACGTGCGCAGGGTCTTCCCCCACGAGCTCACCCAGCTCCTGGGTCTCAGGTTGGCGATAGTCCCCTCCGCTGTCGATCAGCAGCACGCGGCGCCCCGCCCTGGCCAGCTCCAGCGCCACGACGATGCCGGCTGGCCCAGCGCCAATCACCGCTACATCCGCCTCCAGACACGAGTCCGGGGAGATCTCAGATGCATCCATGAGCATCGTCTACCTCGGATCAGCCGATCGACAGAGCTCGTCGCTCACACGACGTCTGAACGCGGCGAGTACTGGGTCGTCCTGGTCGTGCATGGCGGATACGATTGCGTCGAGCCCCCGCAGGCGCTCGGGTCGTGTGGTGCTGTACAGCACCACACCTCGGGGGTTGATGTCTAGCGCGTCGCGCAGTAGCAGAGTGGCGAGAACTTGCGAGGAGGAGCAGTCCACACCCAGCTCATCAGACCATCGTGAGCGAAGCTCGGAGGAGCCATTGAGGTATCGGGAGATCCGATCGAGCGCTTCGCCCAGGACGCCGAAGGTGACGAGCGGCCCCAGGTTCCTCGGGAATGGTTGGGTCCGGGAGAGGATGTCGTCGCGCACCTGCAGAATCGCCGTCGCGGGCAGCGACCGCTTGATCTGAGCGCAGGGATCGCCCTCCCCGGCCACGCCCCATGCGCGCAGATGGCCAGCCTGGCGTGCATCTTCGAGGAAGGCGCAGATGTCCGGTAGATCCACTTGGTCCGTGGGTGCTGGATCGTGCACGAGCAGCACATCCACATAGTCGGTCTGCAATTCGCGCAGGCTCGTGTGCAGGCTTGCGCGTGCCGTGGCGGCATCGTAGTGGCGGGGTTGGTGGAAGGTGTCTGAACGTCGCTTTACGTATCGTCGCAACGCCGGGTAACGCGCGAGCAGCCAGCGGGCAGGCCCCTGCAGGCGCGCGAGCCGGCCCGGGGCCGATGCGGGCTCGATCCCGAACTTTGTGGCAATCACCACGCTGTCACGGTGCCCCCGTGCGAAACGTCCCAGCTCCCCCTCGGCGGCTCCCAATCCATACATGCGCGCCACATCGAAGTGCGTGATGCCCCGGTCGAACGCCTCGGCGAGCAAAATCTGGCGCTTGCGCGCCGAGGGCTCGCGCATCAGACCCGCGCAGCCGAAGCCGATCCGCGTGCTCGTGACGTCCGGGGCCAGCGCGGTGCTTTCCATGCGAGCAGGAAGTCTACCCGGGTCGGTGGCGATCGCGCCAGGCCCGGAGCAGGAAGATGGGGTTGCCAACGATGTAGCGACGCCATAGGCGCCGCGGCTCTTGGAGCAACCGGAAGCACCACTCGATGCCGAGGATGTTCATCCAGCGCGGCGCGCGCACGACCTTCCCCGCGTTGAAGTCCAGAAAGGCGCCGACGCCGACGCCGATGAGCGCCCCGGTTGCCTCGAGGTTGTGGTCAATCCACGTCTCTTGGCGCGGACTGCCAAAGGCGACGATCAGCATCTCGGCGCGGGTATCTCTGACGCGCTGGGCCAGCAGGTCGTCGCTCTCGCCGGTGAAGCCGTGGCAGGTACCCACGATGCGCAGCCCTTCGATACGCTCGCCGAGGCGATCGGCAGCTGTCTCGGCTACGCCCGGTTCACCGCCGAGCAGGAAGACACTCCAGCTATTCGCCGCTGCAAGTTCGAGTAACTGGACAGTGAAATCGCTACCGTTGAGATTCTCGGGGAAACGCTCTCCCCGCATCCTCGCCGCCAGGCTTACGCCAAGGCCGTCGTTCATGACGAGAGCGCTGCGGCCGAGAGCCGCCCGCAACTCCTGGTCGCGCACAACGAGGTTGAGCGTGTGGGCGTTTACGTACGCCAACATCTGGCGCGAGCCTTCCGCCGCCAAACGTTTGATCTCTTGAAGGGCCTGATCCCCCGTCAGCTTGCAGACGTCGACTCCTAGGATGGGTACGGTCGGTATAGTACGAGCTGCCTTTTGCCAAGTCATCGACCTTACGGTAGCGTTATCTTCATTGCAAACATGGTAGCCGGGGGTCCCAGATGCGTACAAGAACCTCGTAGTCGGAGGCCGGGGCTGCATAGATCAGGCCCAATCACAGAGTCTCGTCGGGCCCGCCGCTCCGACGCCAGAGCTAGGCCGATGTTCGGCCGATACTCTATCTTGCTCGCTGGTGGGCTCTGAGATCAAGGACGAATAGCGGAAGCAGACAGGGACGATGCAGGTTATTAACAATGTAAAGGTTATTCATATTGGGCCTCATCCGTTGACGGTGGGTGGCACTCAGTCGGTCATACGGACGATCGCCGACTTTGGCATCGGTGCGGACGAGATCTCGATCAAACCGACGTGGAACGAATCACGGCTGTTCGCGAACTCTCAACTGGTTCGCCGTGCAGCTGGGACGATACTGCGCGCCAGCTCTGACACGATCATCCACGTGCACATGTCAAACGGCGGTGCCTATGTACGCGACGGACCACTCATTGCGCTCGCTCGTGCCCGCGGGTTGCGGGTCGCAGTTTCAATACATGGCTTCGACTTCCCCGAATTTTCTGATGCTCACTCAATGCTCGTCCGGGCAATTCTATCGAAGGCGCATGGCATCCTCTGCCTATCCGATGAGGCGAAAGACGCCATCGGCCGGCTTGGCATCAGCGCCCACGTCAAAAGACTGGCGAATCCTGTCGCCATTGACGAAGATTCCCCGCCAGTGCGCGACACCAAACCGGTTGCACTCTTTGCCGGCACGATCGGCAAGCGTAAGGGCGTCGACGTGCTCGTCGAGGCCTGGCGGATGCTGCTCGATAGGGGGACGGAAGGTCGATGCCGGCTTGTCGGGCCGATCGACGACTATCAGCCGCCTCCCCTGAACCGGATGTCGATTGAGGACCCTGTGGATCCTAGGAACATCAGGCCATTGATCCGTTCTTCAAGGGTTGTCATGCTTCCCTCTAGAGCCGAGGGAATGCCAATGATCTTGACTGAGGCACTTGCGGCGGGCAGGCCATTCATTGCGACGCCGGTAGGAGGCACGGGCGAGTTGGCTCCATGTGCTGAGATGCTCGTTCCGGTGGATAACGCCAGTGCGCTCGCAGATGCCATGGAGCGTTTCTTGACCGACCCGGATTCCGCGCAGCGTGTCGGTGATCGCTGTCAGCAGTTCTGCAGGGATACAAGAGGCCCGGAGGTCATCGATGTCGAGTTGAGGAAGTTCTACCGAGCGTTATGAGGATTCTAGTCGTTGCGGGCCAGTGGTTTCCGGATTTCACCGGTGGGACGGCGCGTGTGGTGCGGACGACTGCAGAAGGATTGGCGCAGCGGGGACACGATGTGATTGCAATTACGCCCCAAGTATCTGGTGAGTCTGCAATTTCAAACGAAAACGGAGTCGAAGTACGCAGGGTCGTCCGTCGCAGCCTTCTTCCGCTGACGATCACCGATATATATGAGATGCGCCGCGCGATCCAAGCGGTGCCGTTAGATCGGTATGACCTCATCCTTGCTCACGGTGAAGCATCTGCGGTTGCTGCTCTATCAGCGCGGCCTAAGAGGCCTTTGGTGTATGTCTTTCACGCATCGTCGTATCGTGAGGCTAAACATCGGCGCTCGCTTGGTGGAGTAAGCCGTCTCGAGCATATTCGCTCACTTGGCGTTGAGCCATTTTTGTATGCATCGGAGCGTCTCGCGCTCCGCTATGCAGCCCGGATCCTAGTGCTCAGTAATTTTAGTCGCCGGCTTGTCTTAGATTTTGAACCCGACGCAGGATCTCGAGTACATGTCGTTGGAGGCGGTGTGGACCTCAAGGTGTTTAATCCGGTGCCGGACAGGGATTCTCTGCGCCAGCAGTTGGGCGTGGGCACCGACGAAAAGCTGCTGATGACCGCCCGTAGATTGATAAGCCGTATGGGGGTTGATGTGCTGCTAGATGCAGTCAGCAATCTTTGTGAAAAGCGTAACGACGTTAGACTCGTGATCGCTGGTGATGGTGAGATGCGAACATCGCTTGAAGTTCAAAGTGGCAAATTGGGTCTTACGGACTCAGTCAATTTTCTTGGGCGCATCTCTGATTCTGAACTTCTCGACCTGTATCGCGCTGCAGATATCTTTGTCCTGCCGACCGTAGCTTACGAGGGGTTTGGCATGGTTACTGCAGAGGCCTTGGCGTGTGGCACACCAGTTGTAGGTACGTTGGTTGGGGCGACCAGGGAGGTTCTTGCACCATTAGACGAGGGCCTCTTGGCTCAAGGAACTGACGCGATTTCACTTGTGTCTGCCATTGAACGGACAATGGCGCGTATCGATGCATCTTTTCGAGATAGATGTCAAGAATATGCTGAGGGAAATTTTGGTTGGGATGTCGTGTTAGAGCGGTGGGAAGCTGCGATGTGGGGACAAGCATGAAACTTAAGCATAAAGCAGGTATTAGAGATATCATATGCACATGGTCAGCTTGAAGGGCTGGGTCGCCTCTATGGGATCGAAGTCGCACTCCGATAGCCTGTCACAACCACCCGTCATGGTTGAGATTCAAGCGCAAAGTCAGTCTGAGTCTGCGGATTTACGGGTTCAGCAAGACGGTATAGAGGCCTCTACTGAGCAATCACGACCTGTAATCAAGCGCATGCTTGTGAGTGCGTCCGCCACCGCGATCCTGCAGGGAGGATCTGGCGCGATGACCTTTATATTAGCAGTGCTATTGGCACGCTTTCTCGGTAGTGAAGGCTATGGGCTTTACGCACTGGGGTTCGCATGGTCCACCCTCCTAACGGTTCCAGCGATCCTGGGCCTCAATGTTTTCCTTGTGCGGGGCATCGCGATTTATGAGGTAAAAGAACAGTGGTCGCTGATGAAGGGCTTGCTGTTCCGTACCAGCCAGCTGGTCTTGTTCACCTCGACGACGATCGCCGTGTGTGGTGTGATCCTAGCGGTCACGTGGTTGTCGCCGTCATTTCGCGGCCCGTTCTGTGTGGCGATGCTGCTCGTTCCGTTGACGGCGCTGACGCTGTTGCGTCAGGGGGCAATGCAGGCATTTGGCCGCGTCGTGAGAGGGCAGCTCCCGGAGTATCTGATCAGGCCGTTGCTTATCATCGTAGGCGTCGTGGCGTTGGAGCTCGTGGGGAGGCTCACACCCACGACTGCGCTGGGGGCAAATGTGGCCGGGGTGGCGGTGGCCTTTGCTGTCGGCGCCGTGCTGCTCCGGCGAGCGCTCCCGGCCGCTCTGCGCACGGTGCGCCCGGAGTTCGCGACGCGCGAGTGGCTGCGCGCCTCGCTGCCGATGATGTTGATCGCCGGAGTGTGGCTGGCCAACAACAACATCACCACGCTGATCGTGGGGGCGCTGGACGGGTCTCGTGCGGCAGGTGTATACAGTGTCGTCCAGAAGGGCGCGGAAGTGATTGTGATACTGCTATACGCAACCAATATGCCGCTTGCGCCGGCAGTAGCCCGTCTATACGCGAGCGGCGACCGGCAGGGTCTTGAGCATACGACCGAACGCATGGCCCGCGCAACCCTCTTGGTCTCAGCACCGGTGGCGGTAGCGTTTATGGTCTTTCCCCACATCTATTTGGATCTCTTCGGCGCTAGCTTTCAGATGGGTGCGACCGCGCTCATCATCCTCGCGCTCGGCCAGCTCATCAATGCGGCGGCGGGCCCATCAGGGAACGTTCTGCTGATGACAGGTCAGGAGCGTATAGCGGTGCGTGGGGTGGCCGCCGGCCTGGTTGCCAATGTCGTGCTCGCGGTCGTGCTGGTTCCTCCGCTCGGCGTCACCGGGGGCGCGATTGCGTTTGCGTTCAGCCTAGCGCTCTGGAATACTGCGCTCGTCGTACTCGCCCGTCGCCTCATCGGTGTCAACGTTACCGCCTTCCGTCGTCTGTCACTGCAAAACCGTATCGGCGCAGCAGGGTAAAGCCGTCGTCCACGAACAATAAGAGGGTATTGGTGTCACACATTGGATTTATGATAATTGGTGCACAAAAGGCGGGCTCAACCTCGCTGTTTGAGTACGTGCGGCGTCATCCGCAAGTACACATGCCGCCCGAGAAGGAGCTTTATTTTTTCAACGTAGATCGCAGCTATCAAAACGGATGGGATCGGTATCTGGCAGAAATGTTGAAAGAGGCTCCGTCAGGAACGATATGCGGAGAGGCTACAGCCGAGTACATGGGTACCACTCATCATGATGTTTTTATTGACGGGCGGAACGATGCAACCGTAACAGACGGCCCAGGAGAGGAGGTTATACCCAGTCGCATCAGGAAGTTTTTGCCCGATCTTAAGCTCATCTGCGTGCTCCGCGATCCTGTAGAGCGAGCTCACTCGCATTATCAAATGGCTATATTGAATCGAGCCGAGTCCCGATCATTTGATCAGGCGATCAGTCAGCTCATGGAGCCCGAGGCCATAGAGCAAGCCCGTTTGATGTATACCGAGACAAATGGATATATCGTAAACGGAGAGTACGCTCGTCTGCTCACCGGTTATTTGCGAGTTTTTGCGCGCGATCAGCTTCTGGTAATATTTTTAGATGAACTCGCGCTAGAGCCGCATAAGACACTTGCCAAAGTATTCCAGTTCATTGGTGTTAATGCTGACTTTGTGCCTGACAATCTCGATACTCGCTATCGAACGGCGTCGGTAAAACAGCGTGTACCTGGACTAAACCTATTTGCGTGGCAGACAAGCCTTGCACGTATTGGGCCAGCGCGAAATCTCTGGCATAGGATACCTCAAAATGGACGCAGGGGGATTGATCGCGTTTACAACGTCCTCGGTTATCGTCTTGGACTATGGAATCGACGTGGTGGCAAAAATAATAACAACGATATCCCGCCTCTCGTGCGGGAGAAGCTGGCTGCTTATTTTCGGCCCGACGGTCAAGCTCTAAGTACTATGCTAGGCAGAGAGGTTCCGTGGTTGGCGACGTCGAATCATTCGTACGCAGCTATGGTGTCAATGAGCGACGAGCAATGACGCAAGTAAGCTCTGAGCATCGATCACGATACTCTTCCCAGATTTCTGGATCGTATCCGCGCTGGAAAGGCAGATAGTCGATCCGTCTGACAATCTGTGCATCTACGCTCTCGAGTACTTCAATGATCCGGTCCCACTCGATGTGGTCGTCCGGATAGACGTGGATGTCACCCTCGTCTGATAAACGCAACTTTCTTCGAAGGCGAGCGATATGGCGTGAAGGTGTGACAATCGCCCGTACTAGATACTGCCAACGCTTGTGCTCCGGATCCCAGAACTGACCCGTTCTGGCATGGGCGTTCTCGCGGCGAAATTTAACAAGCTCAGGTGGAGGAGACCAATAATCGTCGTTACGCTCGTGGTCGATCAGTAGTACGCCGCCAGGCTTAAGCTTCCTAACTAATCCGGCTGCAGCTGCAAGATAATCAGGAATATGGTGCATGACGGAGTACACCCCAATGAGATCGTAGGACGAGTCGGGAAGGTAGTCGAGCGATCCGTCGACGAGCTCGATCGTCGGCGCTTTGTAGCGCGTCTTGATCATTTGGAGGAAGGCTGGAGAAACATCTGCTGCAGTCACCTGGCAGCCCAGGCTGATCATATGGCGTGTCAAATTGCCCGTGCCGGCTCCAAAATCTAAGGCTTCGCGACCACCCGAATTGACGGCATCCAAGGCGGTGGAAAGGGCATATTGCAAGCGCTGTTGCTCAATATCATTAAAAATCTCACCGTGAATCGCATCATAGATTGCTGCGCGTTTTGCGTAAGCTCTTATGTTTCGCGTTATCAAAGCTTGGGCCGAAGGACGTTTTAGCATTGTGGCACGACAGTCTACAGGATGTAGGGTCAGTGTGCGGGTGATCGTTGAACGTTGCGCGGGTGGGGACGTTGAGTTACGAGGCCAGCGGGTCCGGCTTCGTTCGGCATGTGCGTGAAACCAGGCTGACACGCCGCGGAAACAGCCGTATCGGCTGCTTGGCATCGTGCCGGGTCGTCCGAAGCTCTCGTGACCGATCCCAGCACATAGTCCGGACATCCGGCACGCACTACTGGGCCTTTCGTACAGGCCAACCCTGTCGGCCTGTCTCGTACGCAACTCGTACCGGACGGTGAGAGTCTCCCTTCCCGCGCAGCTTGCTACACATGCAACTTGCGGTATCGACCAATGCTTCGTCAGACGTCCACCAGTCGACACTCTGTAGGTCTAGCCCCTATACTTCATGGGCTACAGAGCAACGGGGCGTGCTAATGCCCATCAGCTTGACCCTACCATGGAATGCCGGTACGTCACATGCAGGCGCTAGCAATAACAATACGTGATAAGTCAAACGCTCGGCTCGTCGGCGTCGGAATTCTCGGATGTTTGCTGGCGGTGGTCATTGGTGTGGCTGCGGCCACCGATCAAGGCGTACTGGTCGCGGGTGTTGTGCTCGGCTTGGCTTTCTGCGGAATTGCGATTGCTGTCTACTCCCGTGATCCTGTTGGTGCATTAATTTGGCTATGGATTATAGAGGTGTTTGATGCCCCTCTATCGGCGACATTTGGGTATTTTTCATCCACGGGAGAAATCATCCGCCAAGCAGTAGAGTTCTTCGTATTGCTGTTTGTCTTTCTGACGTTCTGGCGAACTGTACAAACCAACACTCGCTTACCTCCTTTACGCTTTATACTTCCTGGAATTGGTGTAGCACTTTTCGGTGTAATTGGGGCTGGCTTTCATCACGTGCCCCTGACCATAACCATTACTGGTGCCTGGCTCGGACTCAAGCTCTGGCTCATGGTTGTCTTCACTCTTTTGCTCCCTTGGAAGCTCAGCGATGCTACACGCATATACACAATCCTTACCGGGATTGGTCTGTTTGTGGCGGCGTTTGGGCTCGTGGATTACGCGACACATGCTGCCCTATCCAAAGCGCTCGGGACGTCAATCTATACTTTCACGTCGGAAACCGCTCGCGGTGAAGCAGTCCACTCATTCCTTCCCCATCCCGGCGAATTCAGCTTGTTTATGAGCCTGCTTTTTGCGCTTTCATTTTCGCGTTTCGCAGTAAGTCGCAACAAGGCAGATTTAATGTTAGCATTACTGTTTGCTGGATCGGTAATGCTTTCGTTACGTCTAAAGGGCTTCCTATCGCTTGTTGCCGTGGCGCTGATAATCGCCCTGGTCCAAGGGTTAATGCATAATCGGGGTGCTGTGGTCGTTTTGCTGATTGGATCGTTGCTGCTCGTGGGTGCATACAGTGTGGAGGGCAATGTGATCGATAAGCAGATATCCACCTATGCCTCGTCCGAAACATCTGCTAGAGCGAGACTCTACACTACCGGCGAGCAGATCGCTATAGACAATTTCCCACTAGGAGCCGGATTTGGACGATTCGCTAGTTATGCGTCGCGTATATACTATAGCCCAGTCTACTATCAGTATGAATTGAATTCTGTTTTTGGCTTGTCGCGGAAGTTCCCGAACTTCATTGATGATACATCTTGGCCAGCTGTGATAGGGGAGACCGGATTAGCGGGTTTTCTTGTATATCTAGTTGGCATAGTACTTTTAATTGGCGCTATAATAGGCCGGTTGCGGAAGACTGCGGCAGAGTGGAAGTGGGTACCATTATCGGCGCTCTGTGCCATGGCAGCGATTTTGATTGACTCCCTCGGGGAAGCCACCCTGTTTGACTGGTTGGCAGCGACGATTTTTGCCTTGATTCTAGGCCCAGCAATGATCGCAAATAAGAATGCATCGGATGGGGATGAGCATGCAACATAGTCAGATCCTGCTGATGAGAACAGGCGGCAGATGAGCCAGGGATCTTGTGAAGGTGCCGTCTGAGGCCTCGTCACCGACTATGCCGGGAAGCGAGTCGCTCGTCATTCAGCATGCACAAAGCTCGTTAGTCTACAATGGCGCACGCCGGAATGCGCCATCATTGGTAGGCTTGTGGCCCAAGGGAGTGCGACAACTCGAAAGGAATGCTACGTAGATGGAGCAAGATTCCGAAGGGCCGAACTTTGAGAATGTGCTGGGCGTTCTTCGTCGTCGTGCGCCCTGGATTTTGATCTGCTTGGTTCTCGCCGCAGGCGCGGCCTTTGGCTACTCCAAGCATCAGGCAAAGAAGTACACGGCCACAGCCTCGCTCGTCTTCAATAACAGCCAGACCAATCAGCAGGCAGCGGGCTTGCAGGCCCTGAGTGCCGGTAGTAGCCAGCAGGCCCAGCAGAACACCAACCTCAGGCTCGTCCAGCTCGGCGACATGGCGGAAAAGACCGCGAGCCTGCTTGCGGGGGCGAAGACAGCGACTCTGCTCGCGCAGGGGCTGACCAAGGAAAAGGTCAGCGCAAGCTTGAGCGTGAGCGGGCAGGGGGAATCGAACATCGTCGACGTCACGGCCACGACCACCTCACCGACCCTCTCGGCCGACATTGCAAACACATATACAGCCGTGTTCGTCAAGGAGCAGCAGAACGCCAATCACTCTTACTACGCCGCGGCCCTTAAGCTCGTGAACAGGCAGTTGGCGGCGCTATCGCCGAAGCAGAAGGTCAGCACTTCCGGACTTGCCCTAGAGGGTCGCGCTCAGTCTTTGGGAGTGCTCGCCGAACTCCGCAACGGCAACGTCGAAGTCGCGCAGGCTGCAGCGATTCCAACCTCGCCCTCGTCGCCAAAGACATCAAGGAACACGCTCCTCGGTGCCTTCCTAGGCCTCCTACTAGGGCTCGGAATCGCCTTCCTGCTGGAGCGTATGGATCGCCGGCTCAGGGAGCCAAAAGATTTGGAGACAGTCTACGGCCTGCCCCTGCTCGGGGTTGTTCCCGAGAGCTCCGCGCTTTCTCGCTCCGCAAAGAGCAAGAAAGGCGCCAAAGAGGCATTGCCGGCGAGCGAGGCGGAGGCTTTCCATCTGATCCGCGCGCACCTGCGGTACTTCAATGTCGATAAGGAGTTACGGACGTTGATGGTTGCTTCAGCGGCTCCTGGCGACGGGAAGACAACGGTCGCTCGTCATCTGGCGGGCGCCGCCGCGAGAATGGGTTCGCGGGTGCTGCTCGTGGAGGCCGATCTGCGGCGTCCGACGATCGCCCTGCAGCTCGACATCTCCTCAGGGCCTGGGGTCGCGGACGTGTTGATCGGCGCGGTATCGCTCAGCGAGGCGACGCAGACGGTTGACCTGGATCTCCCGGGCGCCGGTATCGGTAGTCCCGGGGGCCGGGGTTTCGACGTGTTGGTCGCGGGTTCGTCGCTTCCGCCGAACCCGGGGGAGTTGATCGAGAGCCACGCGATGGAGTCGCTGTTGCAGCAGGCGAAGACGAGGTACGACCTGATCGTGGTTGACACCCCGCCGTTGACGGCGGTCTCCGATGCGTTCCCCCTTCTGTCTAAGGTTGATGGCGTGATCATCGTCGGCCGCGTGGGCCGCAACCGCCGCGACGTCGCCCAGCGCCTGCACGAGACCTTGACGGGCGCGGGCGCCCCGTTGCTAGGGGTCGTCGCGAACGGTTTCAAGTCGGGCCGCCTTGGGGGCTATGGGTATGGGTATTCCTACGACTACGCGTCCGGGGTCAAGGGGACCTCCGCGGAGGGCGGTCCGCCGGTGTCGCCGAACGGCGCAACGACTTCCGACGCGCCCGTGCCTACCTCTCAGGTCTGAGCCGCACATGGGTGCTCCGGCGAGTGCCGTTGGGCGCTGTTTGGGTTGTTGGATCGATGGGTACTTGGATTGGTGTGGAGGGAGGTGGCTTGCGCATGAGGACTCGATTTGTTCCCGGTAGATTGCGCCTGCTCGGCGTGCTGGTGCTGACCGTCGGCGCCGTGGCGTTGCTCGCTGGGTCTGCGTGGTCTGCGCCCGCGAGACCGCCGGTCGTTACCACCGGCGGGGTTTCGAACGTGACGTATTCCTCGGTGATCCTCTACGGCTATGTCGGTGCGCGGGGCGAGGTCACCAGCTATGTCTTTCAGTACGGCGCGACGGGCGCGTATGGTGCGCAGTCGCCGCTCGCTCCGGCGGGTAACGGGACGACCTCGATCAAGGTGAGCCAGGCCGTTGCCGGCCTACAGCCGGGGATCGTCTACCACTACCGGATCGTCGCGTACGGCCCGGGGGGTGCGGTCAGGGGCGCGGATCGCACGTTCAGGACGCCGAAGGTCCCGTTGTCGGTGCAGATCGCCGGGGTGCCCAACCCGGTGGTGTTCGGTGATCCGTTCTTCGTGGAGGGCACGTTGTCGGGTACGGGAGCGTCGACGCATGAGGTCGTGTTGCAGGCCAACCCGTTCCCGTATACGGGGGGCTTCAAGACAGTGGGCAACCCTGAGGTCACGAACAGCGCCGGGGGTTTCTCGTTCCCTTCGTTGGGTTTGCTGGAAAATGCGCAGCTGCGTGTGGTGACGGTCGGCAGGCCGGTGGTCTCAAGCCCTGTGGTGCTCGAGAACGTCGCGGTGCGCGTGAGCTTCCATGTGCGTCGCGCCCGCCGTCGTGGGTTCGTGCGCCTGTATGGCACGGTCGCTCCGGCGGAGATCGGCGCGCTCGTCGGCTTCCAGCTGCTGCGGCCGGGCAAGTCGGTCAACGAGGGCGGCACGGCCGTCACGACGGGCACCGCGTCCGTCTCGCGTTTCGGCGCCGTCGTGCGTCTGCGCCATCGCGGCTTGTACCGCGCGCTGATCAAGGTCACGGACGATGGCGCGCACGTCTCGAACTACAGCGAGCCGATCCTGATCCGCTGAGCTCTGGGGCCGATTGCTCGGCGGCCCAGGGCAGCCCAATGATGAGCACGCGATCGTTCAGGCGAACCCGAGCGCGTAGCCGGCGAGCACGTCGCTCGTGGGCGAAGAAGGCGAGCAGCTGCCCAGGGCGGCGATCTCTCATCTGGGGGTTGGGCGTGATTGGTTACTTCTTGGCTGGGTTGCGGGCGGCTGGTTGAATCCTTGTTTGATCCATTCTCGGTAGGCGTTGTAGAAGGCCGTGAAGTTGGTGAGCACGAGCTGCGCGGACTCGTGGATCTCCTCTGCTGTGGCGGTGGCGTATTCGTGGACGAGCAGGCGGCGCAGTTCGCGCAGGCGCTGTAGGCGAGAGGTGAGCTCTCCAGATAGGACCCCATGGCGTTGGAGCGCGTCGAGGTCGCGTCGGGCGTTGGTGTCGTCTCTGCGTTGGCGGAGCTTGGCGAGCTCCAGGCCGAACGCGCTCAGCTCGGCGATGTAGTTGTAGAGTTGGTCGACGCCGCGCTCGACTGCCTTGACATGGTTGAGTTCGTGGGGGTCCGCTGAGGTGTAGGCGGCGCGGAATGTTGCCAGGTCGAAGTCCTCGCCGAACTCGGCCATCGCGGCGCGTAGGGCGAGTAGGTGGCGGCGCACGTCGCTGATTCGATCGCGGATCTTCGCCTTCAGGGTTTGCGCTCGGTCGGGGTTGTCGGCCTCGAGCGGCGCTGGTGGTGGCGAGGGGGATGCTGTCATCGGGATGCGCCCCCGTGGGGGTGGAGGCTCTCTGTAGTCTCTGCCAGGGGGTGTTCTGCGCGACGGGCGTGACGATGCCATTTTGGTGTGTCGGCCAGCAGGGCGCTCCAGCGTTGCTCGCGGTCGATGAGCGTTCTTCCCTCATTGAGGATGGCGCTCATCAGGACGGGTGAGCGTTCGGCGTCTTGCAGGCGAACGAGTTGAACTTCGCGGTCGAGTCGTCGTGTCAGGCGTTCTGCCAGATCGGCCAGCCGTCCAATCGCGGGGTCTGTGAGAGCGACGAGGATGTCCAGGTCTGAACCCTCGCGATCGGCGCCGACGGCGGTGGAGCCAAACAGGACGGCCAGCTTGACGTTCGGCTCGGTGCGCAGCGCCTCGCGCAGGCTTTGCAGCAGCTTCCAGTGGGAATGCAGATACATCTCCTCGCGCAGGGATGTACGAAAGCGACGCGGACTCACGCGCTGGCCGCGGATCAGGCCCTCTCCGGCCGCGCGACGTAAGGTGCGCTCAGGTATCGACAGTTCTACGGCAAGGCCGCGCAACGAGTCCATGGTATGGCCGATACCTTAGCATAGTGTGGCCGATCAGGCGGGCCGGTATGGCCGATAAATTCCGGCGGCCCATAATTCCGATGGCCCATAGTGGCCTTGTCGGTCCGGGTCGAAGGTGCGCGCGTCTCGAGCTACGGCGAGCCGATCCCGACCGGTAGTCTTGGCCCGGAGTCACTGGTGGGTATGGGTTTGAACACACGGGGGATCTGATGACGGCACGGACAGCGGTTGTGAGCGTTCTTCGCCCGGGGGTGCCCCGGATGGGTTGCCTTCGCTCGGTGGTGATCGCGGGGGTGCTTGTTCTGCTTTGCGTCCCGGGTGTGGCCGCTGGGAGTGTTTCGCCGTTGCCGCGTTCGGATTACACGGTCCGTGCGGTGTGTGCGGCGGCCGCTCAGGGGCGCGCCGGGTGCTTGGCGTTGCAGTTGGTGCCGCGGACTGCCGCGGCGCGTGGGCGGGCGAGACGGTCTGGAACGGAGACGGCGCCACCGGTGGTGGCTGCAGTGTCGTGTTCGCCGCGCAGCCCTGGCAGCAGAGCGTGTCCGACTGGTCGGGTGTCGGCTGCGGCGCCAAACGCGCCGTCGTCGATGTTTCGGCGGACGCGGATCCCTACACAGGGGTTGCCGTCCGCGATACGAGCCCGGAATGTGAATACCGTTATGAAGAATCAAAAGTGAAACACGTGCTCTACTGGTGCACGATCGGCGGCACGAGCGTTTCCTCGCCGTTGATCGCGTCGACGTTCGCGCTCGCGGGTGGGGCGAGCGGTGTGGAATATCCCGCCAGGACGTTGTATGAAAACGAGCTGAGGTCCCCCGGTTCGCTGCACGACGTGACGGCCGGGTCGAACGGGGAGTGCTCGGAACCCTTTACCGAAACGGGCCTGTCGGGTTGCACGCCCGCCGAAGAGGCCGCGAGTTGCGCTACCAAGGGGATCTGTCTGGCCGGGACGGGTTATGACGGGCCCACGGGGGTCGGGACGCCCGACGGGATCGCCGCGTTCAAGCCGCTCCCGAATCCCCCAACGGTCACTTCGGTGAGCCCCGCGTCGGGTACGGTCAACGGGGGTACCAAGATCAAGATCACCGGCACCGGTTTCGTCGCCGGCGCGACTGTGGAGATCGGGCAGGGCAGTGGCACGGGGCCGACGGCGATCCCAGCCTCGAACGTGGTCGTGGTCTCTGCGACCGAAATCACCGCCACAACTGGTGGCGGGGCGAAAGCAGGTTCCTGGAACCTGTTCGTGATCGATTCGGGGGGAACCAGCCCCGCCACCACGGGCGACGACTACACGTATAAGTGAGGCCGACAAGCTGAACGCGATCGGCGGTCGTTACGATCCCGCACCTCCTGAAAACGGGCTTTACGCTGAATGAACTTGGCGCGGAAGGCAAAGAAGGCAAAGAAGGAAAAGCCGGGAAAGAAGGTAAAGAAGGAAAAGAAGGCACGTTCGCGGGGCTGACGACGGAAGACAAGGAAACGCTGCTGGCGGTGCTTCCGTATGTCAAGTTCGTTAAAGAAGGTGTCGACAAAAAGCCGACTGTTCAGATTTCCGGGGCCAATTTGCAGGTGATCAACGGATCGGGGTCCGAGAGTACCCTCAACGGTACGGGGAACCTGGTCCTGGGGTATGACTCGAGCCCCGGGTCGCAGACCGGCTCGCACAATTTCCTGTTTGGTGGGACGGGCAATTCCTACACGAGCTATGGCGGGATCGTCGGGGGTCTCAGCAACGCGATTTCAAACTCATATGCTTCGGTTCTTGGCGGAGCATCAAATACCGCCTCGGGATACACAAGCACGATCACGGGTGGCTACGCCAACAAGACGAGCACGAGCTATACCACCGTAAGCGGCGGCTGCTCGAACCTCGCTGGAGCAGGCACCACTACCGTAAACGCGACTTGCACAAACGGCAGCTACCCTCACGGCTTTGCTTCCGTCACCGGCGGAACTGGTAATCAGGCCGAGACCAACAGCGCTGCCGTGTCCGGTGGCGACGGCAACCTCGCCGAGGGTTCCTTCGCGACCTCGATCAGCGGCGGCTATAAAAACATCGCCGAAGCCGAAGATACCTCGGTCAGCGGCGGTTACGGCAACGAAGCCAAGAGCACGTATGCCTGGGCGAGCGGTGGCTACGAGAACAAAGCCAGCGGCGCGTATGCTTCGACCAGCGGCGGTGAGCTCAACGAATCCAGCGGCGAGCTCGGCTCGGCGTCGGGCGGTTATGCGAATAAAGCCAAAGAACTCGATTCCTCGGTGAGCGGCGGTTATCTCAACGAAGCCAACGCCGACTATTCCTCGGTGAGCGGGGGTGCTGAGGGCAAAGCCGCGGGCTTCTATTCCTCGGTCAGCGGCGGTGAGCTCGGTAACGCCGAAGGCGATCTGTCCTCGGTGACGGGCGGCCTGGAAAACGGCGCCACGGGAGAGTTCTCCGCGGCGACCGGCGGCCTCAAAAACACCGCCAGCTTCACCGAGGCGTCCGTGAGCGGCGGCGAGGGCAACGTCGCCAGTGGCGAACAGGCCTCCGTCAGCGGCGGCTACTACAGCGCCGCGAGCGGTCTGCAGGCCTCGGTCAGCGGCGGTGGCGCCAACAAAGCCACTGGTAAAGAAGCAGCGATCAGCGGTGGTTATGCAAGCACCGCCGAAGGCGAAAACGCGTCGGTTACCGGCGGGTGGGCGAACCTGGCGAGCGCGGACTTCTCCGGGGTCAGCGGTGGGTTCAAAAACCTGACGAGCGGGAACTACTCCGCGATCCTGGGTGGCAAAGAAATCACCGACAGCGAAGAATTCGGCTTCTACCCGTGATCGGTAGGAGCGCGAAGTAGTGAGGTGACCGGGTGGCGGTCCGTGCCTGAGGGTGCGGGCCGCCGCTGCGGTGTTTCCCGTCCAAGTCGAGTTGCGTGGGGCTGAGGAGAACAATGATCGAGATCATCGACAGGAGAAGCGGCTTCGGGGCGGTGGCGGTGCTCGCGGCCGTGTTCGCCGGTCTGGCGCTGGCTGCGTGCGGAGGGGGGTCTTCGACGAGTAGCTCCTCGTCGACCGCGGCGGCGAGGGCGTTGGCATTGAAGAGGGCCGGCGTCGCGAAAGCCGCTCAGGGCGCCGGCGGCGCGGGGGGTGGCGCTCACGCGACCGGCCAAGCCCGGCACACGCCCGGCTCGGCGCACGATGCGACGGGCTCTGCCGCCAAAACGAAGGCGGCCGCGTCGGAGTCGCACGCGCGGGCACAGACGGGTGGCTCGAGTAAAAGCGGCTCGAGCGCGGCCGGTTCGAAGCCGGCCGGCTCCAAAGGCGCCGCCGGTGGCGGCACGCACGCGGCCGGCCCGGCGTATCCCGCGAAATTCGTGACGTGCATGCGCGAACACGGCGTGACCGTGAACACTTCGGGTAAGGGTCCGGCGATCGAAACGAGCGGGTCGGGCAAGACCAGCGTGACATCGGTCAAGGCGGCGTTCGCGGCCTGCGGGCCCAGCTCGGCCGGCGCGCCCCCCAAGCCGCCCGCCGCGGTCAAGCCGCCGGCGCCCCCGAGCCCGCGAGCGGCGCCGGCGCAGGGCGGGGAAGCGGGTGGTGGGGAAACGGGGGGCGGGGGGTAGGGGCTGGCTTGTCATCTGGCCGGCGCCGCGTGCATGTTGGGGCCTGCGAGGAGCTGTTCGTACATACGTTGCGTTTCATCGCGCCGGCTGTCGTGGGCGGCGAGAGGCGGGGCCTGCCGACGGCGTGGGCGGCGCCCCCGCTCGTGGGGCATCTCGCGGGGAACGGCGATCTGCCGCCGGTCTGGCCTCGAATGATCTGCGGGTATACTTGGCGCAGGAGATTACCCGTGCCCGTCACGCTCCAATGTTTGTGATCGCTCGCGGTAAGCTGTGATCGATGAGCTTCACGAGGATCACGGTGCGAGCAGACCAGATGGGCGGCGTTCCATGTATCCGTGGTCTGCGGATCCCGGTAGCCACGGTGGTCGGGATTGTCGCCGAGGGTATGAGCGATTCTGAGATTCTCGCGGCCTACCCGGATCTCGAGGTCGAGGCATTCGCGAGGCTGTGCGCTACGCCGCGGAGGCCGTCCGTGAGCGCGAGTTGCCGCTCATCGCCGCCGCGTGAGTTTCTGATCGACAACGCGCTCTCGCCAGTGGTCGCCGAGCGCCTCCAGGATGCCGGACACGATGCTGCGCACGTTCTACCACTGATCCCGTAGGTCGGGCTTCCTCGACGTCAAGGAAGACGGCCAGATGCGCAACGTGCAGTCGCTGACCCACTTCTACTCAGCCGTGAAGAACACGGGCGAATATGGCTTGCCCTATGTCTCTTGGAGGGGTTGCAGCGCACCCTCAAGGAGTCCGGGGCGCCAGCCCTCATCGGCCTCGGCAGCCAGTAGCGTCCTTCGGCATCTGTGGTACTTCGACGTCGATAGGGAGTTGCGGGCGTTGATGGTCGCGGCCGACGCGCCGGTGCCGACGAGCCAGGCCTGAGCCGGTCTGTGCGGCTGGTGTGGGCGGGTTGAGCTTGCCGCTTCTGCGGCGTAGCGCTACCGTGATCGCATGTTTGACGATGCGGCGATCGAGGAGGCTGGTCGGCGGCTGCTGGCGGCCGCCCCGCCTGGCACGCAGGTGATCCTGTTCGGGTCGCATGCCCGTGGCGAGGCTGGCGAGCATAGCGACCTGGATTTTCTGGTGATCGAGCCGGAGGTCGAGAATCCTGCGCTGGAGTCGGTGCGGTTGCGCAGGGTGTTGGGTGATGTGTTGATCCCGATGGACATCGTTGTCGCGAGCGAGCATCGTGTGCGGGAGTGGCGGGATGTGCGCGGCAGTCTCATTCACGCGGCGTTAGCCGGCGGCCGTGAGCTTGCGGCCTGATGGCAAGCGAGCAGGATCTCGCGGAGCAACTGCTGCGTCGCGCGGACGAGGACGCGGCCGGAGCCAGGGCGATGTTGCCGATCGGCGAAGTCGCTGATGTGCTTGTCTGCTTTCATGCCCAGCAGGCTGTCGAGAAGGCGCTGAAGGCGGTGCTCGCCGCGCGTGGGGTTGTGTTCGCCCATCGGCACGACCTGCGTGTTCTCATCGGTCAGTGCGAAACCGTGGACCTGCGACTGCCAGAGGAGCTCGTTGATGTCGATCTGCTCTCGCCGTACGCGGCGGAACTTCGCTACGACGACGACATGGTGCAGGCGGTTGAGCGCGAGACAGCGTCGATGTGGGCGACTGCGGCGGTCCAGTGGGCGCGCCAGCAGATCGAGCTGAAGGAACCGCACAAAGAAGAGGGATCGGATACGGCGCAGCCAGAGTAGTGCGGCGTCTCGACGAAGTGTGCTGGGTGCGCGTGTGCGATGCTGGGTCAAGGGTGCTTTGGCCGATGGCGATCCGCCGGCCGGCCAAGCGTCTCCGAACGGCGCGAACGTGTCGGACGCACCTGTGCCGACGATCAAGGGCTGAAGGCCCGGCCATGATGGCCACCGCGACCTTGGATCGATGATCGGGTTAGGGTTGGTCGGATGAGGGGACGTACTACCACGAAAACTCGACGCGCTCGCTTTAGGTCGCGTCTGCTCTTCGTGCCTGTTCTGGCCGTGGGCGCAATCGTGCTGTCCGCCGCCTCCGGGCAGGCTGCCACGTCGTCTCCGCCATTCGCCTACAGCGGGCGCGTTTCCAACGTGACCTACTCCTCGGCGATCCTCCATGGCCTTGTCAACCCGCACGGTCAGGTCACCAACTACGTCTTTCAGTACGGCACGACCAGCGGCTATGGCGCGCAGACGCCGCTGGCTCCGGCGGGCAATGGGACGATCACAATTCAGGTGAGCCAGGCCGTGACCGGCCTGCAGCCAGGCACCCTCTACCACTTCCGGGCAGTGGCGGTCAGCCCCACGGGGAAGACGACCGGAGTGGATCGCACCTTCACCACGCCGAAGGTCCCGCTGTCGGTCCAGATCGTCGGGACGCCTAACCCGGTCGTGTTCGGCAGCCCGTTCCTCGTCGAGGGAACGTTGTCGGGGACGGGCGCAGCGAGCCACGAGGTCGTGTTGCAGGCCAACCCGTTCCCGTACCTCGGTGGTTTCAAGACGGTCGGTAATCCTGAGGTCACGAACAGCGCCGGGGGCTTCTCGTTCCCGTTCCTGGGCCTGCTGGAAAACGCCCAGTTGCGTGTCGTGACGGTCGGCAAGCCGGTGGTCTCAAGCCCTGTGGTGCTCGAGAACGTCGCGGTGCGCGTGAGCTTCCATGTGCGTCGCGCCCGCCGTCGTGGGTTCGTGCGCCTGTATGGCACGGTCGCGCCGGCGGAGGTCGGTGCGCTCGTCGGCTTCCAGCTGCTGCGGCCGGGCCGGTCGGTCAACGAGGGCGGCACCTCCGTCACGGCCGGCACCGCATCGGTCTCGCGCTTCAGCGCCGTTGTGCGCCTGCGCCACCGCGGCCTGTATCGCGCACTCGTCAAGGTCTCGGACGATGGTGGGCACGTCTCGAACTACGAGGATGTCCGAATCGTCGTGGAACTTCGGTGGCGGTCCTCACGGGTTGATGGTTAAACGGTAACGGGTTCGGTTTGCTCTTGGTGGTCGATGTTCTTGTTGGTGTCGAGCGTGGTGTGTCGTTCGATCGCGATGATGAGTTTGGCGAGGTCGCGGTAGCCGATGATTCGTCGGAATTGCTGCTCCGCTACGAGCATTCCGGCGGCGGTCCAGCGCTTGCGCATGTCGCCGTCTTGCCAGCGCTTGACGTTTCGCTGGGTATGCCGAACGATCTCGATCATGCTCTCGCAGGGGTTCGTCGAGCACAGCGTCTTTGAGAGCTGGCCGCCGACCTCGAGCCGCATCAACGTCAACGTCTCGGGCATTCCCTCCCGCAGCGAGGCGGACGCATCGGGCCAGGTGCGGTCGAGCTCTAAGGCTAGGAGCTGCAGGCGCTGCTCGGCGAGGTCGGGATCCTTCAGCGCCCACGCGCCGCGGATCCTGGCGAGGATCTGGGGGCGGTCGCGTTCGGGGAGCAGATCGCACACATTTCTCTCCTTGTGCCTGTGACAACGATGCACCAGCGCTCGCTCGCCGAACACGTCCTTGATCGCGCGATGCAACGCCTTCCCGCCATCGATGACGAACAGGATCGCCTGCTCCGGATCAAGGCCCCGGTCAACGAGATCGGCGAGCAGCGTCCTCGCGAGCGTGGCGTTCTCGGTCGAGCCCTCCCACAATCCGAGCGGGATCTTCACGCCCTCAGTTGAGATCCCGAGCGCGACGACATGGGTGCGATCGGCGATCTGAAGCCCGTCGAGCATCATCACCGCCAAGCGCACATCGTCCAGCCGGCGGCCCATCAACTCTCCCAGCGCAGTTCGTGTCCGCTCGACGAACCGCTCCGAGACCGAACTCTTGCCCGTCGAGCTGCTGGACTGCTCGACCTTCTCACCGACAGGCTCGCCCACGCTCTGAAACCGGCGCGTGGAGACGCCGGCGAGCATCCGATCCATCACCACCCTGGTGAGCGGGTCACGATCAGCGAAATACCCATACGTCGCGACCGGCAACTCGTGCTCATCGTCGGCCGTGCGGATCCTCGGGCGGCTTACCTGCACCCGCCGCCCGCCGAGCGTCATCGACCCGTCCTCGTGGCCATGACGCTTCGCAGTGCGATCGGCCTTCCACTTCCCCTTCTCTCCGACGACCTCGGTCACCTCGGCCTCCATCAACTCATGCACGACGCCGAGCCCGACACCGACGCTCAACGCGAGCAGCCCCTCCCTCGCCGCCCCGACGAGCTCACCCAGCGCCTCCTGGATTCGCGGTGGGAGCGGATTCTCAGCAGCCGCTGAGGCCGTGACGACCTGCGGACCAGATACCTTCTTCATGGCGGTTTCCTCCTGTCTCGGATGGACTTCACTCGCCCGGAACGCTGCCAACAGCAGCGGACGAGGCGGGAGGACCGCCACTCAAAGTTCTACGAGATCCCGGACAACCTCCGAACTACAGGGAGCCGATCCTGATCCGGTGAGACGCCCACTGTCCGGTAGGCTGGCGGCGAACTGTATGACAGGCTGCTGGCGTTCTGTATGATGGGTTGGTGTTGCTGAGGCGAGGTATCGAGGAGCGTTATCGAGACACGGTCGCGGCGCGGCGCGTCACGATCGTGACCGGCCCCCGGCAGGCGGGCAAGACGACACTGGTGCGCGGCCAGCTTTCCGATGCTGCGACGATGCGCAGCCTGGATGAGCAGGGTGTGCTCGATGCGGCGCTGGAGGATCCGGCTGGGTTCGTCGCTCTCGGTGGTCGGCCGCTGGTCATCGATGAGGTTCAGCGCGGCGGCGAGCCGTTGGTGCGTGCGATCAAGGCCCGGGTTGACCGAGACTCGACCCCCGGGCAGTTTGTCCTGACCGGCTCGTCGAACTTCCTGACCGTTCCGACGATCGCGGAGTCGCTTGCGGGCAGGGCGGGGTTTGTGGAGGTGTGGCCGTTCACCCAGGGCGAGCTGGCGGGGGTGACCGATCGCTTCGTCGAGGAGATCTTCACCGGGATGGCGGGGCTGGCGGAGTACCGGCCCAGCGGAATGTCTCGCCACGAGTTGCTGGAGCGGGTTTGCGCCGGCGGCTACCCGGAGGTTCACGAGCTCTCTGCGGGACAGCGCCCGGGCTGGTTTCGGGACTATGTGCGCACGACGATCGAGCGTGACGTGGTCGAGATGTCGGGCATCCGAAAGGTCGCGGAGATGGGGCAACTGCTGCGTCTGCTGGCGGCACGGTCCGGTTGCGAGCTGGTGATGCAGAGTCTGATCGAGGACTCGGCGCTGGAGCGCCAGGCGGTCTACGACCATCGCGGCTGGCTGGAAACGATTCACCTCGTCACAACGTTGCCGGCCTGGTCGCGCAATCTCACTCGGAGGGTCAAGCGGCGCCCCAAGGTGTTCCTCACCGACCCCGGCTTGGCGGCATGGCTGATCGGCAAGACTCCGGCTGCGCTCGAGAGTCCCACCGACCCGGCGACGGGCAGGCTCGTCGAGACATTCGTGTTCGCCGAGCTGCGCCGCCAGCTGACGTGGGCCACGACGGAAGCCACCCTGTTTCATTGGCAGGACCGCTCTGGTGGCGAGATCGATTTCGTGCTCGAGTCCGCCGATGGCCGCGTCGCCGCATTGGAGGTCAAGGCCGGCCAGACCCCCAAGCGAGAGTGGTTCCGCTGGCTGGAGCACATGCGCGACACCCTCGGGGACGGCTTCATCGCCGGTGTCGTTCTGTATGGCGGCCAACACGTGCTCCCGTTTGGCGACCGCCTCATGGCCGTCCCGATTACCGCCCTGTGGGAGCTGTGACAGCCTCCATAAGTTTCCGTGAGACCGCAATCGGGCGCTCGTCACAGGTGGACTTCTGTCTGCCTGAGTCCCGCGGCCCAGGGTAGCCCGATCGCGAGCATCGCGATCGTCCAGGCGAGCCCGAGCGCGTAGCCGGCGAGTGCGTCGCTCGGCCAGTGCGCGCCGTCGAGGATGCGGAGGGGGCGTGGTGGTCTCGCTTGTGAGCGGGGACGGAGGTCGCGCTGATGGCGGCTGGCGATCTTGTTGCGGCTCCCGTGGCGGTTGGCTTGCTGCTTGCGATAATGGGTAACGCGATGGCCGCGGGTGGGACGAAGCTGGGCATGCCCACCGCGGGAAACACGGCGGTCGTGACACCGACGTCGGGGGCTTGCAATTCGGGCTTTACGCTGACCGAACTCGGCGCGGAAGGCAAAGAAGGCAAAGAAGGAAAGAAGGTACGTTCGCGGGCCTGACGGCGGAAGACAAGGAAAAGCTGTTGTCGGTGCTTCCGAAGAAGGCGTTCTATCCCAGCAGGGGTCTGCCGCAGGCCTGGGAGATCAAGTCCGCGCAAGTAATCAAGCCAAACCCCTGGAAACGCTCAAAGAACCGCCGCTTCTGCCAAGAGGTCGAGCGACTGGTCAAGGCAATGGGCGGAACTGCATACGCTGCCACGATCCTGAAGTCGAACATGATGGTGGGATTCGATCTGAACCTGTCCACCGCTCGACCCGAAGCGGAAGTCGGCCAGACCTCGAAGGGAAGGCCCTACACGAATTGGATCACCGTGTTCTAACACGCGATCCCGCAGATGCGCTATGCTTGCGCTGTCGCAGGTTTCGATTAGTAGGCGCGAGCCGAATGCAATCGAAGCGCCTGCGGTATTGGGGCCTCGGATCTCACGAGGTCCCTTCTTTTTGGGCTGGCTCGCCGCCGAACAGATCAGCAGCTGAGCCGCGACGCCTACCTGAAGTTCATCGAGGACGACTTCCTGGGCGGGCAGCGTTTGAACCCCAGGACCGATGGGCGCCCTGACTTGCGTCGTCTGCGGTTCGTCGGCGCTCAGCGCCGGGTTTTGTGCTGTTTGGCGTGGAATGAGCCGGTAGACGATGCCCTATGAGCGAGGATCGCGCGATCCTGACGGAATCGACCACGCCGGACGGTGTGCGGGTGGTGCTCTTTGAGGACACCTGGCTGCTGCACATCCTGGATCCACAGGATGGCCACGACGAGCTCGAGCCACATCTGACGGCCGTCATGGATGCGCTGGGCTCGCCCGACTGGGCGGATCGGTCCGCTACGGGGGTGCGCATGCCTCGCGATGAAGGATGTCGGAGAGCCGTGTGCGGGAGAACCGCACGGTGGCGGGAGGCGCCATGGGGCAGTCGGCCAAAACCGCGTGACCTACTGACGCCTCCCGCCGACCCTACATGGCCACCCAGGCAACACACCCCGATCTCGGTGACTCGGTCAGTTACCTGCTTTCGCTGGGGCCTGACCCAGCTCTCGATCCAGGTGACGATCTCCACGAAGGCCGCCAGTGCAGTGGCGAGGTGGTGCGATCATCGTCGTCAGCCGTCGCTGATCTCGCGGCGAACGTATGCTGCGAAGAGGGGGTCGGCGAGCGTCCATGAGCCTCGTCCGCTTGGTCTGATCACGATTGAGGTGTCGGCGAGTGTGTTGAGTGCGCGATTGACTGCCTTTTTCTCCAGGTCCGTGTATGGGGAGCGGTGGTGGGCGAGGCGGATCGTGACATCGACGGCGGTGTTGCCGATCGCCCGGATGCGGTCCATCAGGTCGCTGTGTCGGCCCGCGTCGTCTGCCATCGCGCCGCGGTAGCCACGCTCGGCGAGCGTGCCGTCGATGTGGCGGGTGCCCTCCTCGACCGAGGCGTGGTGTGTCTGCTGGGCGATCAGCATCGTCGACCGCGGGTGTCCCTCGCCTGAGGAAATGATGCGCTCCAGGGCCTCATCGTCGACGGTGCATTCGTCCTGGGCGAAGCGCTCGCCGAGCCCCTCGTGCCACTCGTCCTCGGTGATCTGTGAGAGCTCGTGGAAGCCGCCGAATTGGTAGAGGGCGCGGTGTTGGTTGCTGAACAGATCGCGCATCAGATGCTCGACGCTGCCGGCGAACAGGCAGGTCACGCGCGGAGAGGCATGGAGTATCTCGCGCAGCTGCTGGGTGATCTGCTCGGGGTCGCCGTAGGCGCCGCTGTTCAGTTGCTGAAGCTCGTCGATGAACAGAATCAGCTGCCGGTCGTCGCGCTCGGCGATCCGTTGGGGCAATGCGAGCGCGGCGCTCAGCTCTTGCAATGGATCGCGGCGTCTGCGCGTCGGCTCGAGCGCGATCTCCACCGCCTCCCCCAGTTCGGACTTCACGCGCAGCACGGCGGTCAGCGAACGTCCACCGAGCGCACCCGAGCCGAGATTGCGCGTACGCTCGATTAGCCGCTTGACCGCCGAGCGGTTGGCGAGCGTCTCCTGAGCGAGCGCCTCGGCAAGGGAAGCGGCATTGGTGTACTTGAACAGGCTGACGTTGACCGTGTAGAGCCGTTTGCGTCGAAGTGTCGCGATCGTCGCTTCGCAGACCGTGCTCTTCCCGGTGCGGCGTGGCGCCGCGAGGATGCGGTGGAGCCCATCCGTGAGCTGGGAAGCAAGCTCCTCGACATCGCTCTGGCGGCCGATCAGCTTCCCAGGCGGACGGACGGGCTCCTCGGAGGGAAACAGATCACGGGACCGCAGGCGAGCCATGTTGTCCATTATGCCAACTCAGGTTGACGACTTCGCCAATTGGGCCCGGCAACGGGTGAGCGGGCGGAACGGCTGATCGAGCTCTCGGCGCTGGTGGAGCGGTTGGCGCGTGTGATGCAGCCGTTCTACATCGCGGTGTGGTTGCGTAAGCCGGTCCCTGCGCTTGGGGAGCGTAAGCCGATCGACGTCATCGCCGGTGGCGAGTACCTGCGTGTCGCCGAGCTGGTCTCGACGCTCGAAGAGGCTTCGTTCTCGTAGGTTTCCCGGGGGTGGCGTTTCGTGTGCGGCGTGTGTCGGTCGCCGGCTCGTGGTGGCTACATGCTGATCCTGCTGAGCGGGGCCATCGTTCTCCTCCGACAAGTCCGCAATTTGCGAGAAGTATTTGCAGCGACGCATGCGATTGGTCGATAAAATCCGATCAATCGATTGGCAGATTACGGCAGATTATTGTTCACAGCACAGTCTCAGGGGATCGGCATGAGCGATGATTTAGAGTCGAAGCCGGGTATCGAGCACGATGCCGTCTCAGACGTGAATCCTCTGGGGCGTCTCTAACCGAGACGCCAAGCACACGGCGAACTGCGCTCGGGGCGACCGCTGCCGCGACGGCGGCCATTCTGGCTGACCGGGCGATCTTTGCGCCAGGCTCAGCACGAGCGGAACCCGAAATCGTAGAAAGCGTCAACGGCAAACACGGCAAAGTCGTGGATATCGCGGTAGTTAATACTGAAGGTAAGTTGCTCGAAAGCCAGCTACCGACTTCGGTGGTAAGCAGAAGACAGAATGCGAGTAGCGAAAGAGCGAAAGTGCGGGCGCGGTCCGTGACTTCTCGGAGTTCTCTCTCTGGGAATTTGGATATAAACCCGGGGAAGACGCCACGAAAGCCCTGCCGGTCAGCGTCGCTGTCGATGGTGTCATCGCGCAATCGGCGCAGTTCGGGCAGCGCCTCGTGATCCGGGGGACGATCCGCTATCTCCTTGGAGCGCACGATGTCCTGGAGCGCCGCGACAAGGACGGTCGACTCGCCGATTTCCAGCGTAGCGAGCGAGGTTCAGCGGTGGCGCATCCGGATCACTCACGCGTGCTCGGCGTACCGGGCGCGCTGGTCTTCGATGAGAGCCATCAACTGCTCGTGGGTGGCGCGTTTGCGCGAGCCGCCAATCTGACTCATCAACACAGGAGTGTCGTCCTCGCGGGCCGCAGCGCAGTGGGCGTTCACCGACTTGTCCCACTCATCCAGCGAAGTGAACAGAGACCGCACACGTCGCACCGAGCCTTTTGTCTGGACTTTCGCCATGCACCCAGGGTACCACCGACCGCCGTAGAGAGAGCGGTTCTACGATCACGTCGTTCCGCCGGCGATCGATGGGAATGGGTATAGCTTTCGTGTTCCAGGTTTGGTGATCAGCCCGTATTCGAAGGCGGGTTTCGTCGATCGTCAGCAATTGAGCCACGACGCGTATTTGAAGTTCATCGAGGATGACTTCACGGAGGGGCCAGCTCGGCTCGCGCCGGTGCCGGTTCTGCAGCTCACGGCGTCGGTCGCCCGGCGTCAGGACATGCGTTTGGACGGCGGCCGGATCTATTTGACGGTCGGTTGCAATGAAGCGTGTTCGACTACGCGCATGGGCATCTGAATCTGCGGCGTGGCCGCCGTCATCTCGGGTTGCGCGGCGTGCGCGCGAAGCTCGTGGCGGGTCGGGCGGTGCGGATCGCGCTGTCGCTCTCGCACAGGAACCTCAGCGCTGTGCACCGCGCGCTGAGCCGGCATCGGTCGGTGAAGGCGGCGATCGCGGTCGAAGCCACGGGCGCTGGCGGGCGCCGGGAGGTGTACCAGGTCACCGTGGTGCTGAGCTGGCGGTGAGGGGCCACTTGCTCGGAGCGGGGGACGCGCCCGTGCCGACGAGTCAGACCTGAGCTTTGCCGTGGGCCGCAGACATCGTGCTGCCGTCCGGAGCATTTGGGAACGTGTGTTCCCAGTCGATTCGGATGGATATGTCTGGGTTTGGGCTGGGTGGGGTTTAGGAGATCAGGGAGTAGCTGTGCTTGGGGTCGTCGTGGGGGCGTTGGTTGGTGGGGTGTCCGGCGGTTAGGTAGAGGCGTTCGCGGATGCGGTCGGCCCAGGCTCGGGGGTCGGCTCGGCCTGTGAGCTCGAGTGTCATGAGCGCGAGTAGCTTGTTCATGCGGGCGCGGTTGGTGAACGACCCGGCGCGGTGGTGTAGCCGGCGATCGAGCTCGCGCAGGACCGCCTCGACCGCGCCCGTGGAATACGAGCCTTCGGGGCCCCTGGTGGCGATCTGCACCTCGATGCGCGCGCCGTAGGTCTCCAGCCAGCGAAGCGTGAGCGTGAGCGAATAGTCGTCGTCGCTGTCGTTCTCGGCCGTGATCGCGTCCATGAGCTCGCGCCAGGCCTGTGGCGTGTGAAAGGCAGGGGGCAACGCCGTGGTGATCGGATGCGTGGGGTCCTGGAGGACCTCGTCCGGGAGATGCTGGCGCAGCTTGTGAGACAGATGCCACTCGCAGAGGCGATGCTCGGGCGCTTGCGCCGCCCCGCCGAAAACACCCTCCACCGCGCATGCCAGGGCGTGATCGGCGTCGCTGACGATCACTTTGGGGACCCCGCCTAGCGCGCGAAAGAACGCTTCCCACGCCGTCTGGTCCTTGCGCGCGAAGGGCTCCAAGCGCCACAGCCGGCTTGGCTGCGCCTCGCCCTCCTCGTCGATCTCGATGCCGACGGCGGCGAATACGTAGAAGCTGCGACCCGCGCGCTCGCCGGTCGTGACGCGAAACCCGCGGCAGTCGACGAGCAGGATCGCGGGCCAGCGCTCGGGCAACTCACCCGCGCACACAAGGTCGCTATACACATCGACCCAGTTAGCGACCAGTTGCCCGTCCCTCGCCGGATCGCGATACCGCCAGCCCCGGTTCTCGGACGCCGACGGCGGCATCCGATCGGCTGCCAGCCGCGCCATCTCGGCCGCCGACTTATAGCTCGTGCCCCTCGCGACCGCGGCCAGCGCATCGCCGATCTCGCGCGCCGCGAACCGGTAGTCCCGCGCACCCGCCTGGCCCTCCCACTCCTCCAGCTTCGTGGAGCACTCCACACAGACCGGCTCAGGCTCCCCCTGACGCGTCAGAACCGGCGTGAAACGGTGAGGCCTCCCACCATTACCCGGCCGGCATAACCACCGCTGCCGCCGATGCGGCGCCTTGCCATACCAACCCGCCCGCACAACAACCCCACCACCATGCCCCTCAACAGAACACACCGGGATCTCCACACAAACAACCGTACCCACCCCACCAGACATATCCATCCGAATCGACTGGGAACACATGTTCGTGTGGCTTTCTCGAAGCCTCCAGGTCGTCCCCGGTTCGTCGGCGCTCAGCGCCGGGTTTTGTGCTGTTGGGTCTCGGGTGGGTTCGGGAGTGGTTATGGGCGGAAGATTGTGATTTGTGCGCGATGACCGAACCAAATCCTCCGATCCCCATCCTCACGGCGTTGATCGCGCTCGCGCAGGTGCAGCTGGCGGAGGCCTGGGCCGAGGTCCGCGACCAGAACACCTACGCGCTGGCTCTGGCGGCGCTTGGCATCGCGGTCATCGGGATCGTTGCTGCCATACAGGGCCCGCTCGGTCACGACTGGTGGGTACCGATCCCTGGGCTCGCCGTCACGAGCATCGTGGCGCTGCTTGGCACGCGGCGCGCTCGCGCTCGGCTTGGCCCTGACCCCGTGAGCTTCTGGGTGTAGAATGAAGTCATGAACAAGCTGCCTCCTCCATCGGATACCCCGGATGTCTTCATGAACATCGGGACGCTCAGCGGCTTGGACGTGTTGACGGTCGGCACGGTCGAGCCCGGCGCCGAGGTCAGGCTCAAGGACGGATCGACCGGTGTCGTGATCGGCGTCAAGCGCAGCTGGCTGTCAGTCCGCCCCCGCAGCGCCCAAATCGCGCTGAAGGACGGCACGATCGCGAAGGTCTCCAACGGGGATATCGCAGCGGTGCTTCGTGAAGCGCGGTCGTCGACGGTGGCCGCCGCCGACGGGGATTCATCGCTGGTCAGCGGTGCGCCACGCCCCGCTGGCGTATAGGCCAGCCGTGAGCTGAGGCCGCTTTGAGTCCGCGGCGAGACCTCGACAGGCTCGCGGACATGCGCGACGCGTTGGCAGAGCGAGAAGCGGCCGGGCCCGCGGGAGAGGCATAGCCGCGCCGGGTATCGCGGATGACACGATGTCTCGGCTTCGCTCTCCGGTGACGTTCTTTGTCAGCACGCACCGCCCAGGGCTCGGTGGCTTCGGACGGCTTATCGTCCTGCCCGGAGCGATCGAGCTCGAAGGCTGGCCGATCGCGCGGCGCCTGATCGTCCATGAGCGGGGCTCGGTCATCGTGATCCGGGCGCGTTTCGCCCCGCCATGGTGGAGGACGGGCTTCATCCTGCGCGGCGACGGCAGCTCGTACGGGTTCGCGCCAACGTCCACCGGCGCAGTGGATCTTGTCCTGGCGGCAATTGAGCAGGCGGGCTTCGAGATCCATGAGCGGGAGACACGGTTCTCCAGGTTCCCCTGGTCGAGCTTCCGGGGGTAGGTGACCCCAACAACGAGAATTACGGTGGTCCGCACGGCACAGAAGCCGCTGTGGGAGATATTGACGCCGGCAAGATGGACGGATTCGTGGGGCAGGTCGAGAAAGTCCAGAAATGCACGGGTACCGATCCAAGCTGTAACCGATATTACTTATCTGCTGCACAAGGCGGGGGTGAGTTGGCGCTACTTCGTGTTCGAAGGAAACGAGCCGGATTGCGAGGATGATGAAGCGATGACGTGCGCCCCGGTGAAACAGGGCCCAAAGACGCAGGGGATCTGGAATCCGCTGGTGGACTTCCTCGACGTCAAAGAAGATGGTCAGATGGGGAACGTGCAGTCGCTGACGAACTTCTATTCAGCCGTGAAGGAGACAAGTGAATGTGGCCTGGCCAATGTCTCCTGGATCGTTCCGAACAGCAAGGTCTCTGAACATCCGCCTGCGTTGGTCTCGAATGGTCAGGCGTATGTGACGACGTTGGTCAATTCGATCATGCGCAGCCCCTGCTGGGGCAGCACCGCGATCTTCCTGTCGTGGGATGATTGGGGTGGTTTCTACGATCACGTTGTACCGCCGCACATCGATCAGAACGGCTACGGTTTACGCGTCCCCGGGCTTGTCATAAGCCCGTATGCGAAGGCCGGCTATGTCGATCATCAGCAGCTGAGCCATGATGCATATTTGAAGTTCATCGAGGACGATTTCCTGGGTGGGCAGCGTTTGAATCCCAGGACCGATGGGCGCCCGGACTTGCGTCCGGATGTCCGTGAAGAAGCCCTCGGGCTTGGGAACCTCGTGGAAGATTTTGACTTCAATCAGGCGCCGCGTCCGCCGTTGTTGCTGCCGACGCGTCCGGCGCCGGGGCCGGCGTCGTGTCCGCCCGGGTCGGTGCCGTCTACATTGGGGTCGCCGTGTCTGGGTCAGGCCGCGCCGCCAGCGCGGCTTGCGCCTGCGCCGGTTCTGCAGCTCACGGCGTCGGTCGCCCGGCGTCAGGACGTGCGTTTGCACGGCGGTCGGGTCTATCTGACGGTCGCTTGCAATGAAGCGTGTTCGATTTACGCGCATGGGCATCTGAACCTGCGGCGTGGCCGCCGTCATCTGGGGTTGCGTGGTGTGCGCAGGACGCTCGTGGCGGGTCGGGCGGTGCGGATCGCGCTGTCGCTCTCGCACAGGAACCTCAGCGCTGTGCACCGCGCGCTGGAGAGGCATCGGTCGGTGAAGGCGGCGATCGTGGTCGAAGCCACGGGCGAGGGCGGGCGGCGGGAGGACTACCAGGTCACCGTGGTGTTGACCTGGCGGTGAGGGCGTAGGCCGGGAGACAGCCCTGAATTGGGCAAGCACAGCGGCACGGTGGGGCGAGCCGGCAGATCCAGCTGAAGGAGTCGCCCAAAGACGCGCGATCAGACCCCGCGCAGCCGCAGTAGACCGGCGTCGACGTGTCGAGCCTGAGCTTCGCCGCGGGGCGGGCGTCGCGTCGGCTCCGGTCTATGTGTGTGTGGGTTCTACCAGAGGCCGCTGATTGGTATGGCCCATAGGCGGTCGCCGAGGGGGATGGTTTGCTCGCCTGTGTGGAGGATGGCTCCGCTGATGAATTGGCTGCCGAGGGCGTCTCTGAGCTTGACGAGGCTTTTGGTGTCGTTTTGGGTGGGGGAGGCCTTGGCCTTGATCTCGATCGCGACAACGCGACCCGCGCGATCCTCGAGAACGAGGTCGACCTCCGCTCCGCGGCGGTCACGGAAGTGGTAGGTCCGTGGTTCGGCGTCGCTCCAGCTCGCGAGCTTCATGACCTCCATAGCGACGAACGTCTCGAGTGCGATCCCGGTGATACGGTCGTCTTTGGCGATGCGCTGCTCGTCGGCGCCGAGCAGATGCGCGAGCAGCCCGCTGTCGGTGATGTAGACCTTTGGGGCGTGCAGCACCCGCGCGAGAAAGCCCGGTCTCCACGCGGGGATGGTCCGGACGAGGAAGATCGCCTCGAGCAGGCCGACGTAGCTCTTGACCGTCTTCTCGTCGAGGTCGAGTGCGTCGGCGATGTTCGCGTAGCGAAGAAGGTTGCTCGAGCGGGTCGCCAGCACCGAGAGCAGCCGCAGCATCTCGTGCTCCTTCTGCAGGTCGGCGATCGCACGTAGGTCCCGCTCGAGTGTGGTGGTTAGGTAGTTCTGAAACCAGTGGTCTCGACGGCGGCCGGTGCGCCCACGCGCCTCGGGATAGCCGCCCGCGGCGACCTGGGAGGCAAACGCGCGCCTGCCGATCGGAGCGTTCACGATACGTGGCGGGGACGCGGCGAACAGCGCGTCCACCAGGTTCTCGGCGCCGTCTTCCAGCTCGGCTTGCGCAAACGGCCACAGCCGGATGAGCTCGATCCGCCCGGTGAGCGCCTCCTGCACCTTGCGCGAGCTCAAGATGTTCGCCGAACCGGTGAGCAGAAACTGTCCAGGCCGCTGCTCGCGATCAACCGCCCGCTTGATGGCCAGGATCAACTCGGGTGCGCGCTGAACCTCATCGATGAACATCGGGCCATCGAACCCGGCGAGAAAGCCCTCCGGATCGGCGCGCGCGGTCTCGCGGGCGCCATCATCGTCGAGGCTCACCATCGCACGATGATCTTCGGCCGCGATCGCCTCGCACAATGTGCTCTTGCCAACCTGGCGCGCGCCCATCACCATCACGACACGGGTATCCCCGAGCGCCTCGAGGACGAGCGGCCGGATCCTACGTTCGATCACGCTCGGCATCCTACAACCCGAATGGGCAGATCCGGAACTTCAGTGCGGCAGATACGGACTCAACGCCAGGCAGATCCGGAGCGTCTCAAGTGCGTCGGGTGGCTTACTGCTGCTCAGCGCGCTCTTGATCGGCTTGCTGAACCTCGGCAACCGGGCTACACATGGATTATTGTGAGCGACAGCCCTGAATTGGGCGAGCACAGCGGCACGGTGGGCGAGCCACGAGGTCGTGTTGCAGGCCAACCCGTTCCCGTATCTCGGGGGCTTCAAGACGGTCGGTAATCCCGACGTCACGAACAGCGCGGGGGGCTTCTCGCTCCCGTTTCTGGGATTGCTGGAAAACGCGCAGTTGCGTGTTGTGACGGTCGGTAAGCCGGTGGTCGTGAGCCCGGTGGTGGTGGAGAATGTCGCGGTGCGCGTGAGCTTCCACGTGCGTCGTGCTCGCCGTCGTGGGTTCGTGCGCTTGTACGGCACGGTCGCTCCAGCGGAGGTCGGTGCCCTCGTCGGCTTCCAGCTGCTGCGGCCGGGCCGGTCGGTCAACGAGGGCGGTACGTCCGTCACGGCCGGCACCGCGACCGTCTCGCGTTTCGGCGCCGTCGTGCGTCTGCGCCACCGTGGCCTGTACCGCGCGTTGATCAAGGTCACGGACGATGGTGGTCACGTTTCGAACTACAGCGAGCCGATCCTGATCCGGTGAGCGAGGCGGTAAGCTGTGATCGATGAGCTTCACGAGGATCACGGTGCGAGCAGACCAGATGGGCGGCGTTCCATGTATACGCGGTCTGCGGATTCCGGTAGCCACGGTGGTTGGTGTGGTCGCCGAGGGTATGAGCGATTCTGAGATTCTCGCGGCCTACCCGGATCTCGAGGGGGAGGACATTCGCGAGGCTGTGCGCTACGCCGCGGAGGCCGTCCGTGAGCGCGAGTTGCCGCTCATCGCCGCCGCGTGAGGTTCCTGATCGACAACGCGCTCTCGCCAGTGGTTGCCGAGCGTCTCCAGGATGCCGGACACGATGCAGTGCACGTTCGTGACTACGGAATGCAGGCGGCCAGTGACGATGAGATCTCTCGCTCGTGTTCAGCAAGAGCAGCGCGTGCTCATGTCCGCGGACACGGACTTCGGGACGTTGCTCGCGTTGCGCCGAGAGCGCTCACCATCGGTCGTGTTGTTGCGCCACGGCACGCAGCAACGACGACCCGAGCAGCAATCGGCGATGCTCCTCGCAAACCTCGCGACGATCGAGCGCGACCTGGCCGAGGGCAGCATGGTCGTCATTGAGCCCGACCGGATCCGAGTCCGGGGCCTACCACTGATCCCGTAGGTCAGGCTGGACCGGCGGCGGGGAACACCAGACCGTCGGCAAATGCAAACGCGCCGTCGAGATCCGGACCATCGCCGAGCTCGCCCTCGCGCGCCTGGTGCAGGCCACGGTCGACCATGCCCTTCGCGGTCTCGTTCTCCCACAGCCACGCATGAGGTCGTGTTGCAGGCCAACGCGCGTTCCCCGTACACCGGGGTTTCAAGACGGTGGGTAAACCCGAGGTCACGAACAGCGCCGGGGGTTTCTCGTTCCCTTCCTTGGGCTTGCTGGAAAAAACGCGTAGCTGCGTGTGGTGACGGTCGGCAGGCCGGTGGTTTCCAGTCCGGTGGTGCTCGAGAACGTCGCGGTGCGCGCGTCTCCTTCCACGTGCGTCGTGCGCGCCGTCGTGGGTTCGTGCGTCTGTTTGGCACGGTCGCCCGGGCGGAGGTCGGCGCGCTCGTCGGCTTCCAATTGTTAGGCTTGCCGCTGGTCGGCTTTAGCACCGCAGCCTCTGATACGGGAGGCCGTTTACCTGCACGAGATCGCGCGGCTGAGCAATCCTGATATCGCGCGCGCGACCGGGGGGTCCCGCGCCAGGAGGGCGCGGGCTGCCATCTCATACGCCACTCGATCCTCGGTACGCTAGTCGCCTGACATCGCTGAAAACATCCGTACGCGCCCCGGACCGTTGGCCACAAACGCTGTTCGCGACCCGCTCGTTCCCCTCACGGGTCCACTCCAGGGCGGCGTCATAGATCGTCTTGTGCTCGGCGACACCGGCTGAATTGAGCGCGTACGTCCTCGGTCGCCACAGACTCTAGCCTTCACCAAATCGTCACGTCTCGAAGGCTGCGCGCAACGACCATAAGCTTCTGTCCACCGAATCGATCGTGAGCCCATCGTCCTCCGCCGGTGTCGTCGAGCCGTGCGCGGCCTGCGGAGCGCCGCTGGCCGAGGACCAGCGCTACTGTCTGGAGTGCGGCGAGCGTCGCGCACCGATGAGCAGCGTCCTTTCGGGTGGACCGCCTTCCTCCGGCGAGCTCTCCCAGTCCCCGGCGTCCCCGACGGCGCCTCCTCCACCGGCGTCCACGGCCGCAAGCGGCGCGGGGCGCGGCAACGCGGTCACGGTGATCGCCGGCGTGGGGGTACTGCTGCTGGCGATGGGCGTGGGCGTGCTGATCGGCCGCTCGAGCGCGCCCAAGCAGAGCGCCGCTCCGGCGCAGACGATCAGCGTCACCCAGCCCGCGGCCGCGGCCGGAGCAGGGGCTGCCGCGACGAGCACTCCGACGACGCCCGAAGCATCCACGAAAGCCGGAGCCTCCTCGTCCAAAGGCGCCGCCAAGAAAGGCGCCGCGGGCGCGACCGAATCCAAATCGGCCGCCGGCGCCAGCGAGAGCCATCCGGCGCCGCCGACCGTCCTCAAAAACGAGGCCACCAAGAAAGGCAAGAACTACGAGCAGGAATCGAAGAACCTCCCCAACGTGATCTCCACCGGATGAGCTCGACCGCGCCGACCACATCAGCGCCGCCGGAGGCCGGTCGCTCGGAACTGCGCCGCAAGCGCGACGCGCTGGCCGAGCAGGTGACCGAGCTGCGCTGGGACCTCGGCGGCCTTGCCTACGAGATGGCGATCCGCGACCACTTTCGCCTCGACGTGCTCGTGCGGCGCGCGGCCTTGCTGCAGGAGCGCGACGCCGAGCTGGCCGAGATCGAGCGGCTGCTGCGCCTGGAGGAGAGCGCCAGCGCCGGCAGCTGCCCGCATTGCACCGCTCCGCACAGTCGTGGGGCCCTGTTCTGCTGGCAGTGTGGGGCGGCGCTGATGGAGCGCTCGACGAGCACGGCTGCCCAGAGCACGGCGACGACCCCCCCGCAGGGGGGCGGGGAGAGCCGTCCCGCAGCCGTGACGCAGGCGGGAGCGGGCCGTGAGGAGGAAGACCGCCCGACGGCGGTGTTGGAGGCGCTGCTCGCGCCCGAGACCCGCGAGTAGGCGGGCGAGATGGCGACGAGCGTCGATCGTGCCGGTTCGTGCGAGAACTGCAGTGCGCCGCGAGCGCGTGGACAGCGCTACTGCCTCGAGTGCGGCGCGCGCGCCGGCTTGCGCGACCCCCAGCTCGAGGAACTGCTGCGGCGCGTGAGGGCGCGCTGTGACGCTGACCGTCCCAAGCTCGTCACCGCTGCCGCGCCCGCAGACGCTGGGAGCGGGGCCGCGATCGCGGCACCGGGCAGCGCGGGGGCGGACATGCAGCAATCTCGCTGGCAGGGATTGAGGCTTCCCTCTTCGCGGGTATCGGCGGTGCTCGTGTTGATGTTCCTCGCGTTCGGTGTGATCGTCGGCGGCGTGGTCGGCGCGCCCGTGCAGGACACGCTGGCCGCGGACGCCGGCCGGCACGTGAAGCTGATCCTGCCGCCCGCAGCGCCGGCTGCCGCGGCGACGGCTACCACCCCCGAAGCCGCTTCGCCGGCTGCCGGCGAACCCCCGACCGCGAGCTCCGAACCGACCCCCTCCGCGGCGGCGCCCGCGACGACGCCCTCGACTGGGACAGAACCGGCCGCGAGCAAATCTCCCTCGCCGTCTGGTTCCAGCGGCAACGCGGGTGCAGGAAAGGGCGGCGGAGGCGGCGAAGGCGGATCCACCAAGCCGGCATCGGGCGGCTCGAGCTCGAAGCTGCCGCCCCTCGAGCACGTGTTCGTGATCATGCTCTCCGATCAGCCCTACGCCTCGGCGTTTGGGCCGACCGCGGCCGCTCCGTACCTGTCCAAGACGCTCGAGCACAAAGGCGAGCTGCTGGTGCGCTACTACGCGGTGGCACACCAGCAACTGGCCGACGGGATCGCGCTGGTCAGCGGTCAGGGCCCGACCGTGGAAACGGCGGCAAACTGCCCCAACTACGGTCCGATCGCGTCCGCGACGGTCGGCGCGGACGAACAGGTGATCGGCAGCGGCTGTGTGTATCCGAGCTCGACGCAGACCCTCCCCGGCCAGCTCGCCGCCAAGCACATGCCCTGGCGGGCCTACGTGGAAGGAATGGGCGAACGCGCGGGTGGTGAAACCGGAGGCCCGCCCACTCCGACCGGCGACTGCGGTCATCCGGCGCTCGGGACGGCCGATCCGAGCGCGGCGGCGACCCCTCCGGCGGGCCAGACATACGCGACCTGGCGCAACCCGTTCGTCTACTTCAGCTCGCTGACCGGTGCGCCGTCGTGTGAAGCCCACGATGTCGGCTTGAATCAGCTCTCCGCGGACCTCGCGACTCCCAGCCGCACGCCCAGCTTCGCCTACATCGCTCCCGACCCGTGCCACGACGGCAGCCCGACGCCCTGCGCGAGCGGCGCGCCCGCCGGCATGGCGGCGGCCGAAGGCTTCCTGAAGCGGGTCGTCCCGGAGATCCTCGGCTCGAAGGCCTACAAGGAAAACGGCCTGCTCGCGATCACCGTCGACGAGGCGCCCTCGAGCGGCGAATACGCCGACTCGAGCTCCTGTTGCGGCCAGCCGACATTCCCGAACATGCCGGCCTCGACCTCGGCCCTCGGCCCCGAAGGCGGCGGCCAGGTGGGCGCGTTGCTGCTCTCCCCATACATCGCCAAGGCCGGCGTCAGCCAGGAACCGTACAACCACTTCTCGCTGCTGCGCACGATCGAGGACCTGTTCGGGCTCTCGCACCTGGGCTACGCTGCGGGCAGGGCAATCAACTCGTTCAGCCCCTCGTTGTTCTCGGCTTCGTCGCAGAGCGCCCGCTGATACCCATCGCCCAACCGCGCCGAGGCGCGCTCCCAAGTGCGCTCGCGCACCCCCGCAAGCGCCGCCCGCGAGAGGCTCTCGCGCAGCAGCGGCGAGGTCGCGAGCTCCAGCACCGCCTCGGCCAGCGCCGGCGCCGATGCTTCGCAGAGCAGCCCCGTGACGCGGTCCTCGATCAGCGACAGCGGCCCGCCCTCGGCGACGGCGAGCACGGGCAGGCCCGAGGCCTGGGCCTCGAGGATCACCTGGCCGAAGGTGTCGGTCGCGGAGGGGAACAGGAACAGGTCGGCGTTCGCATAGACGCGTGCGAGCTCGGCACCAGAGAGCCAGCCGAGGAACGTCGCGTGCGCGCCGAGGCGCTCGGCCAGCTGCTCCTGCTCGGGGCCACCGCCGGCGAGCACGAGATGCAGGCGGGGGTCCTGCGCACGCGCCAGCAGGAACGCCTCGGCGAGCAGCTCGGCGCCCTTCTCGCGCGTGATCCGTCCCGCGTAGAGGACCTCGAGCCGGCGCGGCGCCAGCAGGCGAGTCCCGCGCAGCGCGGGGTCGAAGCGCGCGGTGTCGACGCCGCGATCCCAGCGCATGATCTTCTCCGCTCCCATGCCGGTCCCGGCGAGCGCGGCGTCGGACGCGACGCTGGGCGAGAGGACGACGTCGCAGGCGTTGTAGAAGGCGCCGACGGCGAGCGCCATCGCGTCGGCCACGTGCTGCCGTTCTGAGCGCAGGCCGGCGTAGGCGGTCAGCTCGGTGTGGTAGCTGCCCACCAGCGGCAGCCCGAGCGCGCGGGCGACGAGCACACCCGCGATCCCGGCGGGGCCGGGCGAGCAGACGTGGATCGCGTCGAAGCCGCCGTCGGCGAGCAGCTGCACGGCGGCAGGGAGGCTGGGCACGCCGATCGAGAGGCCGGGGTAGTAGGGCACGTCGATCTCGGTGACGGCGGGCAGGCGCAGGTCGACCTCGGGGTCGGTACCGACGACCTCGATCTCGTAGCCGGGCACACCGCGCTGGCGGATCTCCTCGATCGTGCGCGTGACGCCGTGCGTCGAACCTATCCCGTCGGCAAGGATCGCCACGCGCGGGATCTCGCCATCCTCGCCGTCGATCGAGCGTCCGTCGAGCTTCGCACGCTCGCTGGCGAGGAAGGCGACGGCGGGCGCGTAGGGGATCGCCGCGATGCAGCTCTCGAACAGGCCCTCAGCGGCGGCGAGCACCTCGGCCTCGCCGGTGGCCGCGCGCACCGCGACATCGACCGCCGCGCGCAGCTTGCGCTCGTGCAGGCGGCAGGCGCGGCGGAAAAGGCCCGAGTGACTGAAGTCCTCGGCCTGCATCAGCTCGATCAGACCGCGCTCGTCGAGGTGGTCGAGCTCGACCGCTGCCAGCCACGCGCGTAGCAGGCAGCGCGCGTCGGCGGGAGACAGGTCGGCCCCGGTGGCGCCGTGGCGGGCGTCGCCCTCGCGCATGAGCCGCTGGACCATCCGCATCACCGTGCGCGGGTCCGGGCGTTTGGTCACGTCCTCGCCTGCAGTCGCATCTCTGCCTGTGGTCACGTCCTCGCCTGCGGTCGTGTCCCCACCCGCAGTGGTGGTCCCATCCGCAGCCGTGTTCCAGCTCGCGATCGGGTTCCCCCCTGAGTCCACGTTGCCATCCGCGCCGGTACCCTTGCCATCGTTCTGCTCCGCCGGCCCGAGCGAGCGCGCCGCCAAAGCGATCGCCGCGTGCGCCCACTTCGCCGCTGAGCCCTGCTTGCCGTGCGCGGAGACGCGGCCGGCGCGCAGGTGCGCGAGGAACTCGGCGGGGCTCGCCGCCGCGGGCGCGGCGGTGAAGGTGCGCCCGATGTCAACGCCGGCGTGATCGTCGGAGCCGCCGATGCCGATGCAGTCGCGGGTGGCGACGTAGGTCGCGGCGGGCAGGTTGAGCTCGCGGGCGCGCGCGCCGTTGCGCGTCTCCCAGATGACGAACAGCTCCGCCAGGCGGCGGCGATGGCGCGCGGTCAGCGGCGCCGAGACGTTGTAGTAGGGATGGGCCAGCGCGCATGCGATCTCCCGCTCGTGGAGGTAGGCGGCGCACAGCTCGACGTCGCCGGAATGGGCCTGCAGCCACTCGTGATCCTCGGGCGCGATCCCGTAGCAAAGGACGTGTACCGCCTGGGGCTCGCCGCGAAAGTGGGCGGTGAGCTCCTCGGAGACGAACACGTCGGGGCGGTCGGCGATCGACAGAACACCGTCGATCGTGTCGTGGTCGGTGATCGTGACGAAGTCCATGCCGCGGCGCTTGGCCAGCGCGTAGACCTCCTCGGGCGGGGTCGCGCACTCCGGCAGGCCGAGCGCACGCTGGACGCCGAGCTTGGAGACCTGCGAGGCGGTGGAGTGGCAGTGCATGTCGACCCGGGTGGCCGTTGCGGTCGTATCGAGAGTCATCGTTGCTCCTCTGATTGATCTGTTTGTTGTGCCTACAGATTCCCCCGCAAACTGCGGCTTTTTGTGACGAGACGGAGACGATCGTGTGAAGTGCCTGTGAAGATCGGCTTGGGGTTCAATGTCGCGGCACGTCTTGGGATGAATGCCGCGGCGCGCTTTGGGGACGAAATGCCGCGTCACGCACTCGCGCGATGAGAATCCGCTCACGGTTTGCGCTCCGAAAACGGGAGATCCGTAAGCTGTCGCGTCGATGTCGGCTCTCGCGGCGATCCCACCACTGGCTTCGGCGATCACCTACTTCCAGGCGATCGTGCTCGGCGTCCTGCAGGGGGTGACGGAGCTGTTCCCGATCTCGAGCCTCGGGCACACGGTGCTGTTCCCGACGCTGTTCGGCTGGAACGAGCTCGTCAAGGCGCAGTCCGAATCGGAGTCGTTCTGGCTGGCGTTCATCGTGATGCTCCACGTGGGCAGCGCGCTCGGGCTGCTGTTCTTCTACCGGCGCGACTGGGTCGAAATCGTCGGCGCGTTCTTCCACACGCTGAAGACGCGCCGCGCCGAGACCGCGAACGAGCGCCTGGCATGGCTGATCGTCGTCGCGAGCATCCCCGCGGGCGTGATCGGCCTCGCGCTCGAGCACCAGCTGCGGACGCTGACCGCGAAGCCGGAAGTGGCGGCGGCGTTTCTGATGGTGAATGGGCTCGTGCTGTTCGCGGCCGAGCGCTTTCGTCGCCGTGCGCAAGTGCGCGAACTGGCCGTGAAGGAGGGCGCGAAGCCCGATGGGGGGCGCGAGCTGGACACGATGGAGTACCGCGAGGCGTTCGTGATCGGCGCGGCGCAGTCGACCGCGCTGATCGCGGGGATCAGCCGTGACGGCGTGACGATGGGGGCGGGCCTCGCGCGCGGCCTCGACCACAGCGATTCGGCGCGCTTCGCGTTCCTGCTTGCCACGCCGATCATCCTCGCCGCCGGCCTCGTGAAGCTGCCCGACCTGCTCGGGCACCTCGGTAACGGCGTGCGCGGCCAGGCGCTCGTCGGCTGCGTGGCGGCGGCGGTGACGGCGGTCTTTACGGTGCGCTTCCTCGTCAACTACTTCAAAACGAAAACGCTGATCCCGTTCGCGATCTACTGCCTCGCGTTCGGCGCGTTCATGCTCGTCTACACGCTGGCGTAGTCCGCTCCTGCCACCATGGGGTGTTGATGGCAGCCCCGAAGAAGATCCCCCAGAAGATGTTCGAGACCCGCAGCCAGGCATGGCAGGAGGTCGGCCTGCTGCGCCAGATCAGCCCGAAAGTAGTCAGACGCGCGCGCGTGGAGGCGCTCGTGCTGCTGCCGCTGTTCGTCGGCATCGTGGTCCTGTACGACAATCGCTTCGCCCTGCTGGGCACCCCGGGACCGCACGGCCATGCGGCGACTACGCTTGAAGAACCGCTGGAAGCGACCGTGCGTGTGCTGACGGTGCTCGCGCTGATGATCCTCGGCTGGGCGATCGCGCGCGACATCGGCCGGGGTCTCGGGCCGCCGCTGTTCCGGCGCCTGGACCCGGCGACGGCGGGGACGGTCGGCTTCGTGATTCGCCTGGGCACCGTCGTCGTGGCGCTGTTCGTGGCGCTGCGAGTGGCGGGGATCGAAGCGAAAACACTGGCGCTCGGCACCGCCTTCACCGCCGTGATCTTCGGTCTGGCGGCGCAGCAGACGCTGGGCAACCTGATTGCGGGCACCGTCCTGTTGAGCGCGCGACCGTTCCGCGTCGGCGAGCGCGTGCGCCTGCAGGGCGGCCCGCTCGCCGGGCAGCTCGAGGGGACGGTCAGCTCGCTGGGGCTGCTGTACACGACGTTCGCGACTGGGGACGATTCGATCATGGTGCCGAACAGCGTCGTGCTGAACGTGGCGATACTGCCGCTGCGCGAGCCCGAGGCCGTGAACCTGCGCGCCCGCCTGCGCGCCGGGATGACGCCCGGTGACCTGCAGGAGATCCTCGAGAAGTCGTTGGAGACGCCGTTGCGCGACGCGCCGCGAATCACGCTGGAGGAGCTCGACGGCGACGAGGTGGTCGTGCGGATCTCGGCGACCCCGAAGGTCGCCTCAGAAGGGCGTCATCTGGCGAGCGAGCTGCTCGGCATCGTCTCGCGTGAGACGCGCTCGCCCGGCGCGGAGCTGCGCACGCCGTAGCGCAGGAACAGCCCGGAGTCGTGCTCGAGCACACCGCGCAGCTGCAGCGCGACCGGCGGCGAGAGCTCGGGTCCCGCGAGGATCCGCAGCGCCTCCGGGTGGGCGGGGTTCCGATCGGGGTCGCCACCGGCGAGCAGAGGAGAGAGCGAGAGAAACAGCTCGTCGACGAGCCCGGCGCCGAGTAGCTGCGCGTTCAGGTGCGGCCCGCCCTCGCAGAGGAGAGTGCGGACATCGAAGCGCGTCCGTAGCTCGGCGAGCGCCGCGGCCAGATCGAGCTGCCCGTCACGCGCGGCACGGATGTAGTCGACCTCGGCGGCCGCGACGCCGGCGGGTAGGTTCGCGGAGGATGGCGTCAGGATGACGACCCGCGCGGCCGGGTCGGCGAGCAGCGGAATGTCCCCCTCCAGCTGCAGACGCCCGGAGACGATGCACGCGAGCGGCTCCTCGCTGTGGCCCCGCGCGACGCGCGCCCGCCGGCGGGCGGCGTCGGGAACGATCCGTCCGTAGCGCTCGACGCGCACGGTCGCCGCGCCGGCCATGACCGCGTCGACGGTCAGGCGCAGCGCGTGGAACAGTGCACGATCGGCGGGGCCGCTGAGGGGCCCGGAGCGCCCGTCGAGCGTGGCGTGGCCGTCGGCGGTGCTGACCATGTTGAGGATTACATGGGGGCGGTCCGCCGGGCCCGCCGGGTCCGTGTCGGCCGATCCGTCCCTGCTACCCGCGTCGGCGTCGTGTGCGTCCAGCCCAAAGCCCGCGACGATCTCCTCGACCGAGCCCGGCGCGCCGGGGGGGAGCAGGCGTCTCAGCTGCAGCGGCTGCGACCCACGGGGATGGGGATTCTGCGCGGTGGGGTCGTCCATGGGCTCAAGATAGGGCCTGCCGCCACGTGGGCGCTCGCCGCGTGGGCGCTCGATCGAAGGTCCAGGCTGCAACAAGTCGACAACACAGGTGGCTGGGGACCTGCTACGGTCGTCTCGTCTGGCCGGCACATGAGACCGGCGAAAGCAGTGCAAGCGCTCGCAGGTCGAAGCTCAACAGCATCCTCCGCGTCGCAGCACGAACAACGTGGAGGAGTACCCACATGCCTACTGGCACAGTAAAGTGGTTCAGCGACGACAAGGGGTTTGGTTTCATCACCCCCGATGACGGCGACAAGGACCTGTTCGTCCATCACACCGGCATCAACGGCGAGGGTTACCGCTCGCTGCAGGAGGGCTCGAAGGTCTCCTATGACCCGGAGCAGGGCGACAAGGGGCCGAAGGCCGTCAACGTCCAGTCGATCTGATCGCTGCTAGCGGGGTTTGGACCTCGCGCAGATGAACGCGACTTTCCGAGGGCCCGCTGTGATGCGGGCTCTCGCAGTTAAGAAGGACCGGCGCGCCGAGGTCCGCACACGTCGACGCGCGGGCGTGGAAGCGCAGATGGGCGAGCGTGCGGAGGCCCGCGAGCGTGCGCTCGCGATCGGCGCGCTGGCGGCGATCGTGGCGTGCGCGGCGATGATCGTGGTGTTCGCGGCTGACCGCCCGAGCCTGTTCAGCGCGACCACGCACACGGGCTTCTTCCCGCACTGGATGGCCGGCCCGCTGGGCGGCCTGCTGCCGGGGCTGACGCGCAGCCCGACGGCGCTGAAGTACATCTTCACGGGGGCGATCGTCGTGATGTACCTGGCCTACCTGCTGGCGCTCAGGTACGTGCCGCTGCTGCGCGCGCGCTGGGCGATCGGCGCCGTGCTGGCGGCGCACGCGTGCCTGTTGCTGGCGCCGCCGCTGGCGCTGACCGATGTGTTCAACTACGTCAACTACGGGCGCATGGAGGTGGTGCATGGCCTGAACCCGTATACGACGATCCCGATCCTCGAGCCGCACGGCGACCCGAGCTACTACCTGTCCAATTGGCATCAGCTGCTGAGCCCGTACGGCCCGCTGTTCACGCTGATGACCTTCGCGCTGGTCCCGCTCGGCGTGGCGGGCTCGTTCTGGGCGATCAAGGCGATCCTCGCGGCCGTCAGCCTCGGCACGATCTTGCTGGTCTGGAAGTGCGCGCGGATCCTCGGCCGCGACCCGATCGCGGCGATCGTGCTCGTGGGGCTGAACCCGATCGTGCTCGTGTGGGGGCTGGGGGGCGATCACAACGACTTCCTGATGGTCTTCTGCATCGTGCTCTGCTTCTATCTGTTGCTGCGCGCGGGGGCATGGGTGGCGGGGGACCAGCAGCAGCAGGCCGCGGCGACGGATCTCGGTGGGTGGCGCGGAAGCGTGCTCGGCTGGCTGTGGCCGCTGGCACCGCTTGAGATGGGCGCGGGGATGGCGCTCGTGACCGCGGCGGCGATCAAGGCCTCGGGGGCGATCCTGATTCCGGTCGTGCTGGCGGCGCTGCTGCGCTCGCCGCGGCGGGTGGTGCAGATCGTGCTCGGGATGGCCCTCGCCGGTGTGATTGTCGCTGCGGCGAGCCTGATCGCCTTCGGCCTGCACGTCCCCGACCTGAGCACGCAGGGCAAGCTCGTGACGAACCTGAGCGCGCCGAACCTGCTTGGCCTCGCGCTCGGCTCAGGCGGCGAGACCGAAGGACTGCGCACGCTGCTGAGCGGGGTCCTGGTCCTCGTGGTGGTTTGCAGTTGCGTGCTCGCCTGGCGGCGCCGGGACGCGATCACGGCCAGCGGCTGGGTGACGGTCGCGCTGCTGTTGACGCTCGGCTGGGTGCTGCCGTGGTACGTGCTGTGGCTGCTGCCGCTGGCGGCGCTGTCTGGCTCGCGCAGGCTGCGCACGACCGCGCTCGTGCTCGGCGTCTACCTGATCGTCGCCTGGTCGCCGGCCTCGGGGATCCTCTGGGGCAAGCTGCACTTCCACCCCGAAAAGACCTCGCTGGGGCGGTTGCACCAGAGGTATGTGAAGGAGCTCTTGAACTAGCGCGGGGGCGAATGTTTCATCCCACCCCGCAAGGGGCTGAGTTTTTCAGGGGGGGGGTGCGATATGGGTGGCCGGATGAAACATTCGCCCCCGCTTGGCTGAGGAGGTAGGGCCAGAGGGCGCTTACTCGCTTCGTCGCACGCATAATCGGTTGAAATATGGGTCGATTACTACTAGTGGGTCTAGTGGTATTCTAGTGGGTATGGCCTTTGTCGTGGCGCGCCCGAAAGGGCGATTTGAGATTCGTGAGTCACTACATACGGCGGATGGCCCGCGGGCCCGTAGCCTGGCGGGGTTCGGTGTCTTGAGCGACGAGGTTCTCGCCAAGGCTGCGCGGCGGGCGCGACGTCCTTTCGACGTGGAAGCGGTGCTCGCTTCGGGGCGGCGCGCAGGCGCGCCGGTGATGTTCGGCGCCGGTGGGCGCGAGCGCGAGCGCTCGCGGAGGCGATTCGTCGAGGCCTCTCGCCGCATGGCGCGGACTTTGGAGCGTCCGCCGCCGGCCGCCAAGTTGGCGGATCCGGGCACGGCGCTGATCGATCTGCTGGGCTTCGTCGATGCTGTCGTTCCCAGCCGGCCTGTCCGGCCGTTTGCGCCACTCGAGTTTCCAGTGCTGGCACGCCTCGTCGAGGATCGCCGCGCGTCCACGCGCGCAGCTTGACGGTGGTCGCGGCGGGCAGCCTGGGCGGTCTTGCCGGGAGGATCGTGGCGGTGCACGAGCTGCTCGACTCGATGGCCGTCCCCCACCAGTTCGGCGGGGCGGTGGCGCTGGCTTGGTATCGCAACCCGCGCGCCACGACTGACGTCGATCTGAACGTGACCGTCGCGCCCGAGGATGCGAGCCCCGTGCTGGGGGCGCTCACCCATCTCGGCGTGACCGTCTCCCCGGCAGATCGGGCTCTGATCGGTCGCGACGGTCAGGCCCGGCTCGACTGGGACGGGGCATATCTCGATGTCTTCTTTGCCACGCTCGATCTGCACCTCCAGATGGCCGAGCGCGCCCGGCAGGTCAGCTTCGGTCCCGTGTGGATCCCGATTCTCAGTCCCGAGCATCTGATCGTTTGCAAGGTCGTGTTCGACCGGCCGAAGGACTGGCTCGACATCGCAGAGATGATCGCCTGGGGCACGGCGATCGACCCGGACGAAACGCTCGGCTGGGTCGAGCAGATCCTCGGCCGCGACTCCGAGCAGTACATGCGCCTTGCGGCGCTGCTGAAGCGCGCCGGCTCTTCTTGACTACCAGTGCCGAGAGCTCGATTCGAGCCCCGGCACGTGCATAGGACTCAATCTTCCGCCGCGGGCGGACGGCGCCCGCGCTTGCGCTCCGTGGCGCGGCGCTTGGCCTGCAGGCGGCGCTCGCGGGAGGCCGCCGTCGGTCGCGTCGGACGGCGTTTGCGGGGGACGGCCAGGGCACGCGCGAGGCGCTCGGCTAGGCGTTTGAGGGCGAGCTCGCGGTTGCGGGTCTGCGAGCGCTCGTCCTGGGCGACCGCGACAACCCGCTCTCCGGCGCGGGCGAGCACGCGGGCGCGCTGGGACTCGCTCAGGGATTTCGAGTCGAGCACGTCGAAGCTCGCTTCCACGCGCGAGGCGGTCACGTTCGCGTGCTGGCCGCCGGGGCCCGATGAGCGGCTCGCGCGCAGCACGATCTCCGCGATCGGGATCGCGAGCTCACGGTTGACGCGGAGTCGCTTCTCCGCCGCGCCGTCTGGCTCGCTTGGCGGTATCGGCGCGGCGGGCATCGTGTCTCGGTCGGTCTGTCGGGTCTGTCGGTCTGTCGGCCGGCTCAGTCGGTTGGGGCGAGAGACGCTCCGAGACGCACGACGCCGCAGGCGACGGACACCCGGAGCCGCCCGCCCGCTCAGCCCGCGTTCTTCGTGATCGGACTGAGGCGGGTCTCGCCCTCGGGCGCGTGGCCGTCGCGGCCGATGTAGCCGCCCTTGCCGCCGGTGATCAGGTAGATCGCGTCGCTCTCGCCGGCGTTTCTGACCTTGCGTAGGGTCGGAGCGTCAACGCGCGCGAGGCCGCCCTCATCGAGCCGGTGGATGGTGCCGTCGCCGAACTCGATCTCGATCGCGCCGCGGTGCACGAAGTACAGCTCCTCCTGCTCGTCGTGGAAGTGAAAGCCGCTTTCGATTCCCGGTGGCATCACGATCGCGTTCACGCCGAACGCCTCCACGCCGAGGCCCTTGCGGACCTTCCTGAAGCCGGGGCCGTCGCCCAGCGTGTCGAGGTCACCGACGGCATAGCCCTCGCCGCGCGTCACGCCTGGGTACTCGGAAGCCTCCATCTGGGGTCATCTCCTCGGTAGTCCTGTGGTTGTTTCGGTCATCTACTCGATGCTGCGTTGCCTCGAGGGCCCCGGCCCGGGCTCGGTCTCTGTCGATCGCCCCTCAGTGGTCGGCCACGCTGCCGCCCTCGGGCGCGAGCGTTCGACCCTCGTCCGCCCATCGTCGCAGGCCGCCGCTCATCGAGTAGGCCTCATAGCCCGACGCGCGAAACGCCTGGGCGGCCATCGTCGAGCGCGCACCGACGCGGCAGTAGAAGATCACGGGGCGCTCTTGATCGACCGTCGACGCTGCGGCCGTGAGGTTGTTCAGCTCGATGTGCCGCGTGCCCGCGATGTGGCCGGCCTCGCGCTCGTAGAGCTCGCGCACGTCGATCACCTGCGGGGCGGGATCCTCCGCCAGCCACTCCTCGACACGCCCCGGATCGACGTCGAGCTGGTCTGGGTTGTCGTTCGGGCGCGGCATCGCGAGATGAGCGTAGCTAGGATCAAGGGCAATGGAGGCCGTCAGCGACGTCTACACGATTCCCCAGGAGAACCTCGACTTCTGCGCCACGATCGGCCAGATCGCGCGCGAGAAGATCGCGCCGCGCTCGGCCGAGATCGACGAGCAGGCCGAGTATCCGTGGGACATCCGCCGGATCCTCGCCGAGCAGGACATCCTTGGACTGCCGTTCGGCAGCGAGCACGGGGGCGTCGGTACGGGCACGCTGATGCTGAACATGGCGGTCGAGGAGATCGCCAAGGTCGACGCCGCCTGCGCGCTGATCCTGATGGTGCAGGAGCTCGGCACTTTGCCGATTCAGCTGTTCGGCTCAGATGACCTGAAGGAGCGCTTCCTGCCGAAGTGCGCCTCCGGCGAGTGGTCGCCCGCGTTCGCTCTCTCCGAGCCCGAGGCCGGCTCGGACCCCGCCGGGATGAAGACGACCGCGGTGCTCGACGGCGAGGAATGGGTCATCAACGGCACCAAGAACTGGATCTCCAACCTCGGGATCGCCGACTTCTACATCACCTTCGCCGTCACCGACCGCGAGTCCAAGCGGATCACCGCGTTCGTGGTCGAGGCCGACCGGCCCGGCTTCAGCGTCGGCAAGCTCGAGCACAAGCTCGGGATCCGCGCCTCGCCGACCGGCCAGCCGATCTTCGAGGATGTGCGGGTTCCCAAGGAGAACGTGATCGGCGAGGTCGGCCGCGGGCTGCGCGTCGCGCTCGGCACGCTCGAGCGCACGCGGCTCGGCGCCGCCGCGCAGGCCGTCGGGATCGCTCAGGGCGCGACCGACTACGCCGTCGCCTACGCGCGCGAGCGCCGCCAGTTCGGGCAGGCGATCAACGAGTTCCAGGGGATCCAGTTCAAGCTCGCCGACATGGAAATCCGCACCGCGGCCGCGCGCGAGCTGCTCTACAAGGCCTGCGCGATGGCCGACCAGGGCCACCCCGAGAGCGGCAAGTACTCCTCGATGGCGAAGGTCTTCGCCTCCGACACCGCGATGGCCGTCACCGTCGAGGCCGTGCAGGTGCTCGGCGGCTACGGCTACGTCAAGGAGTACCCGGTCGAGCGGATGATGCGCGACGCGAAGATCACCCAGATCTACGAGGGCACGAACGAGATTCAGCGCCTCGTCGTCGCCCGCACGCTGAAATAGGACCGGCCCGGCCAGCGATGCGCACACCGAGGCCGCCAGCACCACGAGGCGCCTCCGCCCATCTACGTCGCGTCGGTGTCGCCTCGCTGATCGCGATGTCGCTCGGTCTCGTCGTGATCGTCGTCGGCCAAGGTTTCTCTTCGATCGGCGCAGTCCGCGCGGTCGAGGACGTCGCGCTCGGCGTGCTCGTCGTCGCTGCGCTGATGGGCGCCGTTGCGTTCATCGCGGTGCGGATGGCGGATTGGAGAGAACCGGAATCAGAGGCCGAGTTCGAAGCGCTCGTACGGCGCTCAGAGACGCTCGCGCGCGAAGGGCTCGTCGTGGATCCCGACGAAAACGACTTCCTCGAGCTCGATCCGCTCAACGACGATGACTTCGAGGAGCTCGTCCGGGATGCATTGGACGATTTGCCCGATCTGCTGCGCAACGCGCTTACACATGTCGCCGTCGTGATCTCCGACGGCGGCCGTCGCCGCGGCGCCTACGGCCTCTACCAGGGCGGCCAGACCCGCCGCGACGACACGCACGACCGGATCGTGATCTTCCGCGACACCCTGCGGCGAGACTTCGGCCACGACGCTGAGCTCCTGCGCGACCAGGTCGTGCGCACGGTCCGCCACGAGCTCGCCCACCATGTCGGGTTTGACGAGCTGGGCGTCTCGCGCCTCGATCTTTGATTGGTGTCGTGGGACACGGGCTGCGATGTCCTGGGGTCCAAGTACCTGGCACGCCACGCGGGTGGGTGGGTCCATTTTGTTTGGTTGCCTCGCCTGGTTCACGAACGCCGAATCGGCGTCGTGGCGTCCAGGTGGGGTGCCCGGATTGTGTGCGCATTGCCACACACTCAATCGCGGCGCGTCGCATAGGATGCCGGTCCCGCAACGAACTTCGACCCAGGAGAGCACCAAATGCCAGAGGCAGTGATCGTCGACGCCATCCGCACGCCCATCGGCAGGGCGGTGAAGGGCTCGCTGAAGTCCGTCCGCGCCGACGACCTGGCGGCGATCCCGCTGCGGGCGCTGATCGAGCGCAACCCGCAACTCGACCAGAGCACGATCGGCGACGTGATGATGGGCTGCGGTTACGGCGAGGGCGAGGCCGGCTACAACATCGGCCGCCTCGCCTCCCTGCTCGCGGGCATCGACTACCACGTGCCGGGCTGCACCGTCAACCGCTTCTGCGCCTCCTCGCTGCAGACCACGCGGATGGCCTTCCACGCGATCAAGACCGGCGAGGGCGACACGTACATCGCCGCCGGCGTCGAGGCCGTCTCGCGCGCCGGGCAGGGCGCCCCGTTCGAGTTCCATCCGAAGCTCGACGGCTCCGAGGGCTCCCTGTACAACGCCTACATCTCGATGGGCATGACGGCGGAGAACGTCGCGGATGAGCGCAAAGTCAGCCGCGAGTCCCAGGACGAATGGGCGCTCGTCTCCCAGACGCGCGCGGTCGCCGCGCAGGAATCGGGGCACTTCGACAAGGAGATCGTCCCCGTCACCGTCCCCGCGCACAAAGACCTCGACAAGGAGGGCAACGAGATCGATGTGCCCGAGACGGTCGTCACCAAGGACGACGGCCCCCGCGCCGGCACGACGCTCGAGAAGCTCGCCTCGCTGCGCCCGGTCTTCAAGGAGGACGGCTCGGTCACCGCGGGGAACGCCTGTCCGCTGAACGACGGCGCCGCGGCGCTGCTGGTGATGAGCGACGAGAAGGCTTCGTCTGCGGGCTTCACCCCCCGCGCGCGGATCGTCGCCTCGACGGTCGCCGCGATCCGCCCGGAGGTCATGGGCCTCGGCCCGATCCCCGCGATCGAGGCTCTCTTGAAGAACACCGGCATGTCGATCTCCGACATCGACGTCGTCGAGATCAACGAGGCGTTCGCCGCCCAGATCGTTCCCTGCAAAGAGACGCTTGGGATCCCCGACGAGAAGCTCAACCCGTTCGGCGGCGCGATCGCCCTGGGTCACCCGTTCGGGATGACCGGCGCGCGGATCATGACGACGCTGCTGAACGACCTCGAGACGCTCGACGGGACCTACGGCATCGAGTCGATGTGTGTCGCGGGGGGGATGGGGATGGCGATGCTTGTGGAACGGCTCAAGTAGGGAAAAGATGCGATGGTTTCATCCTGGGCGGGAGACGCCTGGGATGAAACTGTCCGAGTCTTTGTGCGGCCCATGGGAGTCGGCGGCCCCATGAGCCTTAGTTCGACTACACGTCGATATCCAGCCCGGGGATAGGCTCGGTGGGGAGCTCGCCGTAGATTGCTTGGAGCTCGCTGAGATCCAATTGGTCTTGCGGCCGACCTGCGAGACGCTTGAAGCCGACAAGGCTGGGCAGTGCCGCCATGTGAACTGTTTGTCCGCCCCAGTCAGTCGCTTCGGCACGCGCGGCGACAGTGTCGTAGTCAAGCGGTGGAAGTCCACCACGCATGATGTCGACGATGCCATGACGACTGTTGATCCGCAAGCTGGACGCTTCGGCGATGTCTTCTTGGGTGAGGACCTTGTCGTCGCGTAGGCGTGTGCCCTCGACGCGCTGCAGGAAGCGCAGCACTGCGGCGTCGGCGTCAGGGCCGTCGGGTACGAGCAGGTGGCTGTCCTTTGTCGCGCGCAGATAGCCGTGATAGATCACGCTGAATCCGCCAATCACGACATAGTCCAGCCCAACCGTGTTGGCGTCGGCGATGACGCCGTCGAGGTTAGGACCAGAAGGTTCGCGCAGGGGCATGGCCGGCACGTATCGATGCGGCTAGCAAAGAGACTCCCTGCTGGGAGAGCTTTTGGCCCTGCTCAAGCCGCTGGACAGGGGTCAAGGCCATATTGATGGCACGCATCTGCTCGGCCTCTTCTCGATTGATGGCGGCCCACTCGGCCTCATGACCGGAAGAGAGCAAAGGAGTGTCGGGGGGAGGATTCATAGCCTCCATTCTACTGCACAGCGTCAATTGGGAAACTTATTGTCTGCGTTCAACAGTGACCGAGGTCCCGGTGATCCGATGTCCTTTTGTGGGGGTTCCAAAGGGAGCCTGCCCCGTGCTTACCGTGGCGGCATTCGCAGCGCGCCGTCCAGCCGGATCGTCTCGCCGTTGAGCATCCGGTTCTCGACGATCTGACACGCCAGATGCGCGTACTCGGGCGGCTGGCCAAGGCGTTGCGGGAAGGGGACGCCGGCGCCGAGCTTCTGGCGGGCCTCCTCGGGGAGTGCCGCCAGCAGAGGAGTGTCGAACAGGCCGGGGGCGATCGTGTTGACGCGGATCCCGTACTGCGAGAGGTCGCGCGCCGCGGGCAGGGTCATGCCGACGACGCCGCCCTTGGAGGCGGAGTAGGCGATCTGCCCGACCTGACCGTCGTAGGCGGCGATCGAGGCGGTGGTCACGAGGATGCCGCGCTCGCCGTCCTCGGCGGGCTCGTTCGCGATCATCGCGGTGGCGGCGTAGCGGAGCACGTTGAAGGTCCCGATCAGGTTGATCTGGAGGATCGTCTCGAACGGCATCAGCGGGTGCGGGCCCTTGGAGCCCGCGAGCTTCTGTGCCCAGCCGGTCCCTGCGCAGCAGACGGCGATCCGCAGCCCGCCCTCGCCCTCGCCCTCACCGGCGCCCGCAGCCTGCTGGACGGCCGCCTCGACCTGGCTCTCCTCGCGCACGTCGCAGCTGACGAATTGCAACCCGAGCTCGGCGGCAAGCGCCTGACCCTTGTCGGCGTTCACGTCGGCGATCGTCACGACCGCGCCGCGCTCGTGCAGCGCGCGCACGGTCGCCTCGCCGAGCCCGGAGGCCCCGCCGACGACGATCGCTTGGCTGTGCTCGATCTGCATCGCGCGTGAGCCTACAGAGGTGCGACGAGTACTGAGGTGCGGCGAGCACTGAGGTGCGACGAGTACTGAGGTGCGGCGAGCACTGAGGAGCGACGAGTACGGAGGTGCGGGCAAGAGAAGCGCGGTGAGAAGTCGCTCGGCGGATCTACGCCGCGGCGGCGGCGACCCGGGAGAGCGTCAGCGCGAACAGCTCGTCCGGGTCGGTGAACCAGCGCACGAGCTCGAGCCCCGCCGCCGCGAGGTCGCCCTGCAGTCGCTCGGGCGTGAACTTCGCGCTGATCTCCGTGCGCACTTCCTCGCCCGCGTCGAAGTGCACGGGCAAATCCAGCGCGCGCACCAAGGTCGTGTGCTCGCGGCGTGAGCGCAGGCGCATCTCGATCCACTCGTGCTCGGAGTCGAACAGCGCGATGTGGTCGAAGTCCTCGGGGTCGAAGTCGGCGTCGAGCTCGCGGTTCAGCACGCGCAGCACGTTGAGGTTGAATTCCGCGGTGACGCCCTGCTCGTCGTCGTAGGCGGCCTCCAGCACGCCCGGATCCTTGACGAGGTCTGTCCCCATCAGCAGGTGATCGTCGGGTCCGAGCAGGCGCCCGATCGAGCGCAGGAAGCGCCGGCGGCTGCCGGGCTGGAAGTTGCCGACGGTACCGCCGAGGAACGCGACGATTCGCGGCCCGATCGCGTCGGGCACGCCGTCGAGGTGGCGCTCGAAGTCGCCGATCACACCGTGCACGCGCAGGCCGGGATACTCCTCGGTGAGCGTCTCCGCGCAGTCGCGCACCATGCTCTCGGTCACGTCGACCGGCACGTAGCGCTGCAGCGTCCCGGCGGTCTGTAGCGCGTCCAGCAGCACGCGCGTCTTCGCGGCCGTGCCCGAGCCGAGCTCGACGAGCTCGACCGCGCCCGTCAATGCAGCCAGCTCGGTCGCGGTCTGCTCGAGGATCGCGCGCTCGGCGCGCGTCGGGTAGTACTCGGGCAGCTCGCAGATCCGGTCGAACAGCTCGGCGCCGCGCGCGTCGTAGAAGTGCTTCGGGGGCAGTTCCTTGAATGGCCGCGTCAGGCCGTCGAGCACGTCCTCCGCCAGCGAGCGCTCCTGGCCGCCATCGAGGTGCGAGTCGATCTTGATCGTCTCCTCGGGGGTGATGATCGGCTCCATCAGATATCCCTCGCGAGGCGCACGCCGGCGAAGATCTGCCGGCGAATCGGCAGGTCCCAGTTGCGGAAGGTCGCGCTCCTCACGCGGGGGTGCGTCGCCCACGAGCCGCCGCGCAGCACGCGGTAATCCTCGCCGAAGAACACCTCGGAGTACTCCTTGTATGGATGGGCGACGAAACCGGGATAACCGCAGAAATGCGAGGCGGTCCATTCCCACACCTGTCCCACACCTTCAAGGAGCCCGCTTCTCGCGGCCTTCTCCCACTCGGCCTCGCTCGGCAATCGCGCTCCCGACACGGTGGCGTACTCCGCCGCCTCGAACCAGCTCACGTGGCAGACGGCAGATTGGAGCCCGTCGCCCGGGGCCGCCCCCCGGTTCGCGGTCTCGCCTCCGCCGGGGCGTGTCCAGTCTGCATTCGTCACAGGGCGCCGGGCGATTTGAAACGCGGGCAACTCGACTGTGTGACGTGGCCGCTCGTTGTCGTAGGAAAACCCGTTCGTATCCGCGCCCATCTCAAAAGGACCCGCCGGCACTTCGATCCATTCGTCCGGGCCCGTGAGCGGCTCCAAGTTAGGCTCGCCGGCCGGCAGCAGCCCTGCGATCGCCATCGTCTGACGCATCGTCTCTCCGTGCTGGAGCTCGTGGCGGAGCACCATCTCGCAGATCGTTCCGTCGCCGAGCCCCTTGCGCGCGAGCGCCTCGCTCGTGCGGGCGCGGACGGCCGCGAGGTAGTCGCGCGCCGCGGCCGGCCCGAGCGCCTCGATTTCCCCGCGTACCGCGCGCGGAGTCTCGAACGCGTCGTACAGCTCTGCGAGATCGGGCCGCAGCAGCTCCAACCCCGCGTGGCGCTGACCGAGCCACAGGTCCTCGTAGGCGGCGATGTGGCCGAGATCCCAGACGAGCGGGCTCATGATCGGCGAGTGCACGTGCTCGAGGTCAGCGTCGTCGATTCCGGCCACGAGCGTGAGCGTGAGCTCGCGCGCCTCTTCCAGGTCGGAGATCGCCCGGGCGGTGTTCGATGGTGCGTCCGCTGACGCCGGCGCCGGCGCGCGGTCGGCGGGAGGCGCTGCGTCCTCGAGTACGGTTGTTCTCGACATGGCGTCTTGGGGGCTCACGCGATCAGCCTGTCTACTGTAGGCGGTAAAAGGTATCGAGCCTGGATAAGTTCGCATAGTTCATAAGTCCTGCATATCTCGGATCGCTTTATGAATCCTCCCGCCATCTCGTCTCGCTTCGGTCCGGGACTCGCTAGCCAAGGCCCGGAGGCGGGGAGGCGGCGTCGTCGACGATTACGGTCAGCCGCTCGCGCACGAGCAGGCTCGCGGGAACGTGTTTGGTCGGCTCGCCCAGCGCCGCGGCGATCGCGTCGGCCTTGCCCGCGCCGGTCGCCAGCAGCAGGCAACGCCGCGCGGCACGCAGCACCGGGAGGCTCAGCGTGATCCGCTCGGGCGGCGGCTTGGGGGAGTCGTGGACGCCCAGGCAGAGCGTCTCATCGCCGGCGTCGAGCGTCGGCGCGCCAGGGAACAGCGAGGCGACGTGGCCGTCGGGGCCGATGCCCAGCGCGATCAGGTCGAGCGCCGGTAGCTCGGGGGGCTCGACGGCGTACCCGACTCCCCCGACGAACCCGGCGTGGCGAGCGCGAAGGTTGTCCGCAGCGTCTCGGCATAGCGTTGCGCGCCCTCGTCCGGACCGAGCTCGCCCTCCATGCGGTGGATCCGTGTGGGGTCGATCGCGGCTCCTCGCAGCAACGTCTCGGCGGCGAGTCGGTAGTTGCTTTCGGAGTCCTCTGGTGGGACGCAGCGCTCGTCGGCGAACCAGATCTCCACACCCTCCCAGCTGTCGAGCGCGGAGGCGAGCAGTTCGTAGGTGCGAGCCGGGGTCGAGCCCCCGGACAGCGCAAGATGCGCGACCCCGCGCTGCTCACGCGCGCTCTCCAGCCCGCGGGCGATCTCCACGGCGGCGCGCTCGGCCGTGGCCTCGGGGTCGGCAAAGGTGGTAATGCGTGTCATTGGTTTGCTTGCCTCCGGGGACTGGGGGTGTTGTCGGTCTCGGGCTCGGGTGGGGTGTCGCCCGGTCTCGTCGGTTCATGCCTTCGCGCGGGCCTCATGGCAGCATCTGCTGGGCGGCCTGTAGCGCGGGCCTGTAGGTAGGATCGCGCAAGAGGGCCTGGCGGATCCCCTCGCCGAGGATGCCGGCCTCCCCGCGCGAGGCGCCGAGAATCGTCCATTCGTGCTCTCTACCCTCCCCGTCGCGCCGGTAAGCGCGCAGGCCGCCCGTGCCGCGATCCAGGCGCAAGTGGATGCCGGATGCGGTCTCGATGCTCAGCCCGGCCAGGCCGCGCACGAGCTGTTCGGGCGCGGCCTCGAGGCGCAGGGCGATCTCATCGTCCTCCCGCGCCGCGGCCCGCGCGGAGCCGTCCTGCGGCGCCGTGGTCCGCGCGGACTCGTCCCGCCGCGCAGCGGCCTGCGCGGCGCCGCTCAGCACATCGCCCTCGGCTTGCTGCAGCGGGCTCAGCCGCCAGCCAAGCCGCGAGGCCAGCCAGCCGATCAGGAGCAACCCCGCGACCGTCGAGTCGGGGTGGTGGCGGATCGCGATCGAGGAGATCCGATCGAGCTCTCCGCGCAGCGCCGGCGGGTCGAAGGTGGCGGCGATCCGCTCGCGCCACGGGGTCGAGCGCAGCCACGCGAGGTCGACGACGTATACGCGCTCCGAGAGCGTGTTGGCGCGGTCGATCGCCTCGTGCCAGACAGGCTCGTCGACCGAGTCCAGCAGGGTCGCCTGCGCGAGCGGCAAGAGCGCCTGCACCGCCTCGGGGTGGCCGTGGGGCGACCAGAGCAGCGTCGGCAGGTCGCTGACGACGAGCGGGTCGGCGATCGTGAGCAGGTCGTCGAGGTGGCGGTCGCCGAGCTCGACGATCACGGTCTCGTGCAGCAGCACGATGTCGCCCGGATGCGTGGCCTCGCCCTCGGCGGCGATGCTCGCGTGCGCGTCCAGGCGCGTGCGAGATGGTTCGTAGGAGAGCACGAGAAGGCGCGAGGCGTGGTAGCGGCCGACGCCGCGCAGGCGGTTGGCGATCTCCCCGCTGTACTCGCTCTCCACGAACGCAACCATGTTGAGCACGCGCGCGGGCAGAAAGCCACCGTTCTCGGAGTGGCGCTCGGCGAGCAGGCCGCGGAGCGCGGCTTCGATCGCATCGGGCGTGGTTCCCTGCTCGCTCCAGACCGCGTCGCTGACGGCGGGCACGGGCTAGGTCCTCAGGCCGGCGATCATCGCCCCCGGATCGGGCTTGGCAAGGCGGGGCTTGGCGGGGGTGGCTAGGAGGCGGGGCATGCGGCTTGGATGTCCCGCTAGATCGCGCGCCAGTGGTGGCCGTCGAGCAAGAGGTCGTTCGCGACCTCGGGCCCCTGCGAGCCCGCTTGGTATTGAGGCAGGGGAACGGCCGATCCCTGCGCGCTCTCCCACGCCTGCAGGACGGGATCGCAGATGCGCCACTGGGCCTCGACCTCGTCGTTACGGGTAAACAGCGTCGGGTCGCCGCGCATCGCGTCCATGATCAGGCGCTCGTAAGCCTCCGGGGACTGGGACATGAAAGAGGTGCCGTAGAGGAACTCCATGTTGACCGAGCGGATCCGCATGCGCGAGCCGGGGATCTTCGCGCCGAGCTGCAGCGTGACGCCCTCGTTGGGTTGGAGCGTGAGCACGAGCTGATTCGGTTTGACGCCGAGCGACCCATCCTGGGAGAAGGCGAGATGGGGGACGGGCTTTAGCGTTACGGCGATCTCGGTGATCTTGCGCGCCAGGCGCTTGCCTGCGCGCAGGTAGAAGGGGACGCCGGCCCAGCGCCAGTTGTCGACTTCCAGGCGCAATGCCGCGAACGTCTCGGTCCTCGAGCCCTCGCGCACCCCCTCCTCTTCGAGATAGCCCGGCACGTCCTCGCCGCCGGAGTGCCCGGCGGCGTACTGCGCATGCACGGCGATCTCGGGAATCTCCTCGGGCTGCGGCGCTTGGATCGCGTGCAGCACCTTGACCTTCTCGTTACGCACTTCCTCGGCGGTGAAGCTCACCGGTGGCTCCATCGCGACGTGGCAGAGCAGTTGCAGCATGTGGTTCTGGATCAGGTCGCGCAGCGCTCCGGTCTGGTCGTAGAAGCCGGCGCGCGTGCCGATCCCGATGTCCTCGGCGGCGGTGATCTGCACGGAGTCGATGTAGTTGCGGTTCCAGAGCGGCTCGAACATGCCGTTGGCGAAGCGGAACGCCATCATGTTCTGGACCGTCTCCTTGCCCAGGTAGTGGTCGATGCGGAAGATCTGCGTCTCATCGAAGACGTCGAGCACCTGACGATTGAGCTCGAGCGCCTCCTCCAGGGAGGTGCCGAACGGCTTCTCGATGATCACCCGCACTTCCGCGTCTTCGTGGGTGCAGAGCCCGCGCTTGCCGAGTCGCGCGACGATCAGCGGGAAGAAGTTGGGGGCGGTCGACAGGTAGAAGGCGCGGTTGAGCGTTTCCCCGGCCTCCCGGTCGAGCTCGTCGAGCACCCGCTCGAGCTCCGCGTAGGGGGCGTCCTCGTCGAATTCGCCGGGCACGTACCTGACATTCTCGAGTAAGCCCTCCAGCACGTCATCGGAGGGCTTGCGGCGGGAGAAGCGGCGGATCGCCTGCTCGCACTCCGCGCGATAGTCCTCGTCCGCTTTTTCTTTCCTCGAGACCCCGACGAGGTGGAAGCGCTCGGGCAGCGCGCCCTCGTGCGCGAGGTTGTAGAGCGCGGGCAGCAGTTTGCGCTTGGCGAGATCGCCGGTCGCGCCGAAGATCACGAGCGCCGTCGGCGCGACGGGCAGGCGCTCGAGCCCTTCTACGAGCGGGTTCTCCTCCTCGCCGAGGACCGTCGCGCTCATTTGCCGCTTGACTTCACCGCGTGTCCGCCGAACTGGTTGCGCAGCGCCGCGAGCACGCGGTCGGCGTAGTCGCCGTTGCCGCGCGAGCGCAGGCGCGCGTAGAGCGAGGCGGTGATCACCGGCGTGGGGACGTCGTGCACGGTCGCGTCGGCGATCGTCCAGCGCCCCTCGCCCGAATCCGCGGTGTAGCCCTCGAGCGCGGAGAGGTCGTTGCCGTCGGCTTCGAACGCGCGCGCGGCCAGTTCGCATAGCCACGAGCGCACGACCGAGCCCTGCCCCCAGAGGTGCGCGATCTTCGCGTTGTCGAGCTCGAACTCGCACTTGTCGAACAGATCGAAGCCCTCCGCGTAGGCCTGCATCAGCCCGTACTCGACGCCGTTGTGGACCATCTTCACGTAGTGGCCCGCGCCCGATCCGCCGAAGCGCAGCCACCCGCGCGGGCCGATCGCGGCGACGCTCTGCTCGTTGGTCTCCGGCGCGAGCACGTCGAGGATCGGCGCGAGCTGCTTGACGGCTTTCGGAGGGCCGCCGACCATCATGCAGTAGCCGACCTCCAGGCCCCAGACGCCGCCGGAGGTGCCGACGTCGACGTAGTCGATGCCGAGCTTTTTCAATTCCCTGGCGCGGCGCTTGTCGTCGGTCCACTTCGAGTTGCCGCCGTCGACGATCGTGTCGCCCCCGTCGAGCAGCTTGGAGAGCTTGTCGACAGTCTCCTGGGTTGGATCTCCCGCGGGCACCATGATCCACACCAGGCGCGGAGCGCGCAGCTGCTTGACGAGATCCTTCAGCGAGGAGGCGCCGGAGGCGCCGTGCTTGACGGCCCCCTTGACGGCCTTCTCATCGAAGTCGAAGGCGACGACCTCATGGGTGGAGTCGCGGCGAATGCGATGCACCATGTTGCCGCCCATCTTTCCCAGCCCGACGAAGCCGATCTGGGTGGGGGCGTCCTCCGTATCTTTGGTGACTTTGGTCACGTCTTTGGGGCTCACAGCATCTCCTTGATCTTCGCGGTCAGTGCGCGCAGCGCCTGGGCGGGATCCTCGCCCCGCAGGCGCACGCGCTCGGCAGGCAGATCGAGCGAGCGCAGCGTTTCCAAGTCGCCGATCGCCTGGGCGTTCTTGAGCGTCGTGAACGTGAACGACCTGCCCGGGATCTCAACATCCTCGGGTCCGTCGTGGATCAACTGCAGAAAGCGCCCGGTCTTCGGCCCGCCCTTGTGGAACTGACCGGTCGAGTGCAGGAAGCGCGGTCCGTAGCCGAACGTCGTCGTCGCCCGCGCCTGAGCCCGGATCGTCTCCCGCAGCTCCGCGGCGGCCGCGTCGAGCTCGGGGGAGGGATTTACATAACCCATGATGGCGACGTAGCTGGGCGGGGCTGCGTCCCAGAGCAACGCGCGCAACGCCGCATCGTCGGCGTCGGGGATCTCGGGCAGCTCGTGCCTGTCCTCGTATCCGGCGAGCACGCGGCTGGTGGCATCCTTAGCCTGTTGCACGTTGGGCTGGTCGAAGGGGTTGATCTGTAGACCCCAGCCGACGACCGCGACCGCGAGCTCGGCGAGCAGAAACATGCGTCCGAGGTCGGCGGGTCCAGCGGTCGGGATCGTGAATACGGGGTGGCCGGCCGCGGCGAGCGCCTGAACCTTCCGCTCGAGCTCGGCGTCGGGCCTGTTTACATCGGGCAGGAAGGCGAACACGCGGTCATCGCCGTAGACGTCGGGCTCGCCGAGCGGCTCGTCGGCGACGGGCAGGACGCCCGTGCCGTGCTTGCCGGTGGACTCGGCGACGAGCTGCTCGAGCCACAGGCCGAGACCGGGGAGGGTTTCGGAGATGACGAACGTGAGCTTGTCGCGACCGGCGCGCGCGAGGGCGCTGAGGGCCGCCCCGAGCCAGATCGCCGCAGGCAGCTCGCTCTCTTGTGCAAGCCCGGTCTCCCAGGCGTTCGGCGCTCCCTCCAAGAGCGTCAGCGCGGGAACCCCTGTGAGCGCGCCCGGCACGACGCCGAAGGCCGACAGCGCGCTGTAGCGCCCGCCGATGTTCGGGTCTCCGGCGAACGTCCGCCGGAAGGCGTGCTTGGCGGCGAGCTCTTCCAGGCCCGAGCCGGGGTCCGTGATCGCGACGAACCGGTTGCCCTCCTCCTGGACGAGCGAGAAGAAGTGCGCGAACAGCGACAGTGGCTCGATCGTGCCACCGGACTTGGAGGAGACGACGAACAGCGTGCGCCGCAGGTCCACCGCGTCCTCGATTGCGCGGATCCTGGCGGCGTCCGTCGAGTCCAGCACGTGCAGCCGCGCGCGGCGGGGCGGGCGGGCTGCCGGATCCGCAGGGCCGGGGGAGTCGGCGAAGGAGCGGCGCAGGACCTCAGGAGCGAGCGAGGAGCCACCCATGCCCAGCAGGACGACATCCTCGAATTCCTCGTCGTGCGTCTCCGCGGCGAACAACTCCAGCTCGCCGAGCTCGCCGAGCATGCGCTGCGCAATCGTCAGCCAGCCGAGGCGATTGGCCACCTCAGGAACGGGTTGGGATCCCGGGCCGCCACCCCAGAGCGTGGCGTCTTTGCGCGCGAGCCGGCCGGCGACGTCCTCCTCGGAGGCCCGCGTGAGCTGTTCCGCGACGGCGGGGAGGAGCGCGTCGGGAATGCGGGCCTCGACGGTGAGGTTGGGATCGCTCACGCCAGGATCGTAGTCGGCTTGGGCGCTCGTGTAGGTTTCGCCGAGATATGACCCTCGATCGACCTCAGCAACTACCCGATCGCAACCTCGCCCTGGAGCTCGTGCGCGTGACCGAGGCGGCCGCGCTGGCGGCCGCGCCGCTGGTGGGGATGGGCGACAAGCTGGCGGCCGACCAGGCCGCGGTCGACGGCATGCGCTACGCGCTGCGGTCGGTCTCGATGGACGGCCTCGTGGTGATCGGCGAGGGCGAGAAGGACGAGGCGCCGATGCTCTACAACGGCGAGCAGATCGGCGACGGCTCCCCGCCGCAGGTCGACATCGCCGTCGACCCGCTGGAGGGCACGACGCTCGCGGCGCACGGGATGCCGAGCGCGCTCGCGGTGATCGCTCTGTCCGCCCGCGGCACGATGTTCGACCCGGGGCCCTGCGTATATATGGAGAAGATGGCGGGCTCCCCCGAGATCGCCGACCTGCTCGACCTCGACCGTCCGGTGACCGAGACGGTGAAGCTGATCGCCGAGCGCAAGGGCACGCAGGTTCGCGACGTCATGGTCGTTGTGCTCGACCGCCCGCGTCACGAGGAGACGGTGAAGGCGATTCGCGAGGCGGGCGCGCGCGTCCGATTGATCGCCCACGGGGACGTGTCGGCGTCGCTGTTGGCGGTGACCGAGCGCTCCCCGGTCGATCTGCTGTGGGGCATCGGCGGCACCCCCGAGGGCGTGATCTCCGCCGCGGCGATCAAGTGCCTGGGCGGGCAGTTGCTGGGCCGCGTGTGGCCACGCGACGAGCAGGAGCGCACGGCCGCCCTGGAGGCCGGGTACGACCTCACACGGGTGCTCGACCGCGATGACCTGGTGGCGGGCGAGGACGTGTTCTTCTCGGCGACCGGGATCACCGACGGCGACGTGCTGCAGGGCGTGCGCTACCCGAGCGCCGGTGGCGCTACGACCGAGTCGCTGGTGATGCGCACGCGTTCCGGCACCGTGCGGCGGATCAGAGCGCAGCACGACCGCGCAAAGCTGCGCGCGGTCGGCGGCGATAGCGCCCGCTTCGACTGAGCCGAGCCCATCAGCGGCCGATCGTCAGCTCCTCCTCGCTCGGCGGCGTCGGGTCGGGCACGTCCTCGACGCGCGCGAAGCGCCCGACCCGTGACTCGGCCAGGTCCAGCCGGGCGAGCGAGCGCAGGAAGCCGTGGGTGACGATCACGTGGATACGAGACTGGGTCTCACGGTAGAGCCAGCGCCCGATCCCAGAGGCGATCGACGGGTAGAAGTTTGCGACCTCGACCTCGATGTGCAGGTGCGCGCGGGGTGGGTGGGTAGGGTCTCCGCCAGGGTGGGCGGGGCTCTCGCCGGGGTGAGCCCGATCATCATCGCCGCAGCGGCGCACGTCGATCTGCAGATATCCGTCCTTGCCGCGTCCCGCACGGGCGACGAGCAGCCCGCGCGCGATGCGCCAGCGCACGACCCCGCGCTGCGCGTCCATCTCGTATTCGGGCGCGCGGAAGGTCAGCAGCTTCAGCGCCGGCAGCAGCAGCACGACGAAGCGCTCGCGCTCGGTGTAGCGCACGCGGATCAGGCCGAGCGTGACACGCGAGAGAAAGCGCCAGTAGGTGCGCGCGAGCCGCTCCAGATGCGGCGGTGTCCAGATCTGCCGGAGAGTGTCCTCGCTCATGTAGACGTCGGCGGCCTGTACGGAGCGCACGGCGCCGGTGCTCACGTCTTCGGAGGTGTCGTCCTGCAGGTTGGCGATCGTCGCGACCTTCACCCCTTGCAGGCTATCCCCGTACCGGCTTGGGTCACGTGGATGGGCAGCGGGCGGGTATCCGTCGGTAGATGCGGCAATCGCAAGGCTCGCATCCGCGGTTGCTGATATTCAAGAGGTCCGTGAGCGATGAGATTCTGGACCCGCGCCTGGCCGAGCGTCTCACCCGCGCGGGGCGTGCCGCCCAGGCACTGAGCGAGACGCTGTGGGAGACGCTGCAGGAGGAGCTCGCCGACCCCCGTCCGGAGCACGTCGCCGAGCTGTCCGCGAAGCTCGGCGAGGTGGTCGCCGTTCTCGCCTCGCTGGCGCGCGTGGATCCGCGCTCGCGGGAGAGGCCTGACGAGTCCGCCGGCGAGTCCTCCCACTCGCGCGCGGTGGACACGTTTGCGCGGAAGACCTCAGGCGCGGAGATCTCCGCTGCATCGGCGGAGCCGACGGCAGGCGGCACCCGAGCGACGACATACGGCGATCCCGCCCTGCGGGAGGAGCCCGTACCGCCGGCGGAGCCGCCGGCTGCCTCCGTTGTGCCATCTCCGGCCGTGCTGATCGACGAACTTGCTCCCGCGGCGGCCGAGTCCCACGCGCGCACTCAGGCAAGGCCGCAGATCGAGATCAGAGACGAACGTTCCGCCGAGGGGCCGGCCGCGTGGATCGACTCGATCGGGCGCCGGCTGGAGCGCCACGAGCAGGACCGGGCGCCGTTTGCGGTGCTGCTCGTCGAGCTCGTCGACCTCGAGCGCCTGCGTCACGCCGAACCCGTGGAGGAGATGTCGAGGCTGGCCGGTCAGGTGGAGGATGCGCTCGCGCACGTCCTGCGCCCGGCCGACTCGCTAACGCGCGAGCGAGCTGGTCGCTACTGGCTACTGGCGCCGCAGACCGACGGACCGGGTGCGCAGGCGCTGATCGAGCGGATCGCGCGCGCGGTGCGATCCGCGGCGAGCCATCGCGGGACACCGCTGGAGGTGGCGGTCGGCGTCGCAGTGTGTCCCGAGGACGGACGGCGCGCCTCCGAACTGGCCGCACACGCCGACGTCGGCCTGTACGCCGCGCGCGCCGCCGGCCGGCCGTCGTCGATCTGGTAGCGCCCGCACGGTGCGCGGGTAGGGGGCTCGCGACCCCAGGCGCGCACGGACTCTTGCCGGCAGCCGGCGCCGGAACGTACCCCGGCAAGTTGCGGCAGCCTGCCGCGAGGCTCAGCTGAGGTTCAGCTTGCGGCCGCGGCGCCACCGGCGAGGGCGGCTTCGGGCGAGATCGCGGGCTGGCCGAGCGTCGGAGTGTTCGGCACGGCGCCGACGACGGTCGTGGCGATGCGCACCGTCTCTTCGATCCCGAGCGATTGGGCGGCGGCCGCCGTCAGATCCCAGTCGGCGCCGTTGGCGTAGGGGCCGCGATCGACGACCGGGACGGTCAGCGCTTGGCCGCGATAGGCGACTTTCACGAGCGTGCCGCAGGGCAGCTTGCGGTTGGCGACGCCGACGGTCGCGGGGGTGAGGGTCTGCCCGCAGGCGGTGTGCTGGCCGTAGAAGCCGGGGCCGAACCAGGTCGCGAGCGCGGTCTTGGGGACCTTGGGGGTCGGCGAAGTGGGGGTGGGGGTGGAGCTCGGGACCGTCGCGGCGCTGGGGCTGGCGGCGCCGCCGGTGCTGGCAGAGGCGCCGTCGGCGAGCGCGCCGGCGCTCCAGAGCGCGGCGAGCAGCGCGAGCAGGGTCGTTGTGAATCGAATTCGCATCGTTGTGATCGACGCCTACGGGGTGAGCTGACGGGCTCGCGCGGTCAAAAAGCGACGGCGCTACGGCCAAACGAGGCCGATTCGCCCCAACGAATCAAACGTCGATCCGCAATTGGGTCCCCCGTCTTCTGCGACCTGAGTCGCGGAAGCTCGGCGTGGCCGGCAGTATACAGACGGCTCAGACGGAGTCCGAAGAAGAGAGACCCAGAGAGGACCGGGGCGGACTTGGGGAGGCCCCGGGCAGGTCAGGAACGGCTCAGTTGAGCGGTAGCCGCGTGAGGAAGTCTTTCAGCAGGCGTCCGCCGGAGGAGAGCCCCGACTTCGCGAGCTCGCCGGCGAGCTCGGCCGCGGAGCTCAGCAACTCGACGCCGCCTGGCGGCTGTACGGGTCCGCTGACGGGGTCGCCCTCGGTCTCGAAGCCCTGCCTTGGTACCGGGTCCTCCACGCGCTTGGGCGCGACCTTCGCTTTCGCTGGTCGTTTCTGAACCGCTGTCTGCTTGCGTGCCGCATCGCGTCGCGCGCTGGAGCGCTGGGGGCGGGTGCGGGGCAGGTTGGCGAGCACTCCGTCGCACGCAAGTACGTCCCGGCGCCCGGCGTTCTTTTTTTTGGCGCCCGCCCGGCCCGCTTTGGCGCCGGGCTTGGCGTTCGATTCGATCCTCGATCGCGGAGAACCGCTGGATGTATCGCTCATGGCGCGTTAGCATAGGGGTCCAGAAAGACGCGCATGCGCTGTAACGTCGGGCGGGCTTCAGCCGTAGTGTCCGATGAAGTTGTCGTCCTCAGCCAGAATCCGACGTGGGTCGAGCAGACGCCCCCGGGTTGCCCAGTGACTGAAAGAAACGGAAATCGATGTCAGTGCTAGAAATGCAGGAGCTCGACGAGGTCAAGGGCCTGCTGGCCAAAGGGCAGCAGGTGGGCGTGCTCACCTACGCGGAGATCACGACGGCGATGTCCGAGCTCGACTTGGACGAGTCCGACGTCGAGGAGCTGCACGGCTTCCTGGAGAAATCGGAGATCGAGCTCGTCGAGGAGATCGACCCGGCGACGGCGGCCGCCTCGCAGGTCGAGCGTGCGCCGGACAAACGCGGCCGGCGGAAAGCGAAAACGGCGCTGGACCTGAAGCCGGACATGACGACCGACTCGCTGCAGCTGTTCCTGAAGGACATCGGCAAGGTCCGCCTGCTGACCGCCCAGGAGGAGGTCGATCTCGCGAAGCGGATCGAGCGTGGCGACCTCGACGCGAAGCAGAAGATGGTCGAGTCGAACCTGCGCCTGGTCGTCTCGATCGCGAAGAACTACCGCAACCAGGGGCTGCCGTTCCTCGACCTGATCCAGGAGGGCACGCTCGGGCTCGTCCGCGCGGCGGAGAAGTTCGACTACCGCAAGGGCTTCAAGTTCTCCACATACGCGACCTGGTGGATCCGCCAGGCGATCGCGCGGGCGCTGGCGGACAAGGCGCGCACGATCAGGATCCCCGTCCATGTTGTCGAGAAGCTCAACAAGATCGGTCGCGCCGAGCGTAAGCTCGTGACCGAGCTCGGGCGCGAGCCGACCGCGGCGGAGATCGCGGAGGTGACGGGGATCGACCCCGAGGAGGTCGACTCGATCAAGCGCTCCGCGCAGGCGCCGGTCTCGCTCGAGAAGCCGGTCGGCGACGAGGAGGAGTCGGAGTTCGGCCAGTTCATCGCCGACGAGCGCGCCGAGTCCCCGTACGAGCGCGCGGCGGAGATCCTCACGAAGGAGGCGCTGCGCGAGGCGCTCGAGAACCTCAGCTATCGCGAACGGCGCGTGCTCGAGCTGCGCTACGGCCTCGGCGGCGAGCACCCGCGGACGCTCGACGAGGTCGGGCGCACGTTCAACGTCACGCGCGAGCGGATCCGTCAGATCGAGAACCAGTCTTTGAAGAAGCTCCAGTCGCTCGCGGAGGCCCAGAAGCTTCGCGACGTGGCGTAGCGGCGCCTCGGCGGCGCCCCTGGCAGCTCACCGGCCTAATGGGGCAGACCTCTCCAAGCCCATGGGGGTCTGTGTCCATCGCGTGGCCCGGCATTCAAGCCCCGGGTCGGGTTTGCCGATCTGGGACCTATGTTCGACGTGCAAGAGGCGCTGCGAGAGCTCGTCAGGCGAGACGGCTCCGATCTGCACCTGAAGGTGGGCAGCACGCCGCTGTTCCGCGTGCACGGCCATCTGGCGCCCGAGCCGCACGGGAACGTGCTGAGCGCGGAGGACACCGAGCGGACGCTGCACGAGCTGCTGCACGACGAAACGAAGCTGCACGAATTCACCGCCGAGCACGAGGTCGACTTCTCGTTCGAAATCGAGGGCATCGCGCGCTACCGCATCAACGCCTTCCGCCAGCGCGGCGTGATCTCGCTGGCCTGCCGCGCGATCCCGCACAAGATCTCGACGATCGACGAGCTGTCGCTGCCGCCGGTCGTGAAGGAGCTCGCCGACGAAGAGCGCGGGATCGTGCTGCTGACGGGCACGACCGGCTCCGGCAAGTCGACGACGCTCGCGGCGATGATCGATCACATGAACGAAACGACGAGCAAGCACGTGGTCACGATCGAGGATCCGATCGAGTTCGTGCACTCCGACAAGAAATCAGTGATCAACCAGCGCGAGGTCGGGATGGACACGGCCTCGTTCAAGCGCGCCCTGCGCAGGGTCCTGCGCCAGGACCCCGACGTGATCCTGATCGGGGAGATGCGCGACGAGGAGACCGTGCAGACGGCGCTCTCAGCCGCTGAGACCGGGCATCTCGTGCTCTCGACGATCCACACCGTCGACGCCCCCGAGTCGATCAACCGCATGCTCGACTTCTTTCCGCCCCACCAGCACGGCCAGGCGCGCAGCATGATCGCGGGCACGATCAAGGGCGTGATCAGCCAGCGGCTGGTACCGGGCGCCGACGGCGGCCGCGTGGCGGTCTGCGAGATCCTGCGGATGACCGGCAGGGTGCGGGACATGATCGTCGATCCCTCGCAGACGGGCAAGCTGATGGAAGTGATCGCCTCCGGCAGCTACTACGGGATGCAGACCTTCGACCAGGCGCTGTTCGGGCACGTGAAGGCCGGCAGGGTGACGTTCGAGGACGCGATGAAGGTCGCCTCGAACCCGTCTGACTTCAAGCTTTTGATGCAGGCCGACGGACGCCGGGGCACGACGATGGAGGACGTCGCCGCCGCCCAGGAGCGTCGCGACACGAACTCCGATCCGGCGAACGACCCGCGTCCCGCTTCGAGCCCGCCGCTCACCGTCGCGTAGCTCGCTCGGCCTCAGGGTTCAGCTTCTCCCACCTCAGGGCTCGGCTCAGCCTACTTCAGTTGGTAAAGTAACAGTTGAAATGGCCGTTGACGAAACATGCCCCGTATGCCGCACCGCCGAAGTCGTGTGCGGCAAGTGGACGCTGTTGCTCGTCCGCGACCTCGCCGACGGCTGCTCGCGCTTCTGTGAGCTCGAGCGCTCGCTTCAGGGGATCAGCCCGCGGACTCTGTCTTTGCGGCTGCGGGCGCTGGAGGAGGAGGGGATCGTCGAGCGCCACACCTTCGGAGAGGTGCCCCCGCGCGTGGAGTACGCGCTGACGGAGAAGGGCCGCGCGCTGCTGCCGATCGTCGAGGGGATGCGCGCCTACGGCGAAGAGTGGCTCGGCGAAGCGCAGCGAGGAAGCTCCGCTACCGCGGATCCACTCGCGGTCGCGGTCGCGTAGGGATCGTACTTCGGCGTCGCTGCGCGATCTGAAGGCCTGTGCATATCCGATGATGCGGTATCGTGATGCGCATGACACGCACCACCGTTGATATCGACCAAGATGCTGTTGCTATGGCGCGAGCGGAGCTGGGTACGAAAGGTCTGAGCGCCACGATCAACGCCGCCTTGCGCGAGATCGGACGCCGGCGCCTGCTTGCCGGCTTTGACGTCGTCCGCGATGTCGACGGCACGCCGCTAGAGGTCCAGGCCAACCGCCAGGAGCGCATCGCTGAGCCCAGCAGTTGATGCCGAGCCCCCGAGCCTCGACGGCCCCGCCCTGCTCGATACGGGCGTGTGGACCTGGGCGCGCGACCGCCGCTTTCCAAAGCTCGCCACCTGGTTCAACGCTCAAGTAGCGGCCGGGCATGTGCTCGTCTGCGACATCGTGATCCTCGAGCTCATCCGTCTGAGCCCCAACGAGGCACGAGCGCGGCAGGTTGCGGGGCGACTCGATGCCTTCCAATCCATACCGATGCCTGCGAGTCTCTGGCCGCGCGCTCGTGAGCTGCAACTACTGCTAACGGCCTCCGGAGATCATCGCCGTGTACCACCCGTGGACCTACTGATCGCCGGCGCCGCGGAGGCCGCGGGCGTGCCTCTCGTGCACTACGACCGCGACTACGAACGCCTCGCCAAGGTCTGCAAGGTCGAGCACCATTGGCTTCTACCAGATGGCACGCTGGCATAAAGCGTTCGGTCCACACGCCACTCTGCTGCACGGAACGAGCACGGCCGACCGAGGTGACAGTCGCCGCAGGCTCACCGGTTACCTGAGCGGCGACTTGTTTGGCAGGGGCACGAGAGTACTGCAAGACCGGCTGCGCTCGGCGCAGCCGAGCAGGAGCGAAGAACGCGGGGCCGAAGTGTGCAGAGGATGCGTTCACGTCAGCTGGAGACAGCGCTCACGGAGTTCGTCGCGCAGGCGGCTGACCGGCTGCAGGCGGAGATCGACGGCGGCGCCGAGGTCGGCTTCGAGCTCGCCGAGAAATCGGCTCGTCGCGGCGGGGGCGCCGCGCGGCTGTACAGCTACCGCGCGCTGACGGGCGCGTTCATCGAGCGGCACGCGACGCAGCTCGCGAGCCTGTCCACGCACGCCGAGGCCGTGAGCCTGCTCGTTGACTTCGACGGCCTCGACCGCTACCTCGCGGCGAGCGGCGCCGGCGCCGCCGGCGATCTGACGCGGATGAAGGCCCACGCGCGCGCCGGCGCGGCATTGAGGCTGCTGCTGGCGGACGTCTACGACGAACGGACCGACTTCGACCACCGCTCCGACGCGGCCCAGCACGGCGAGCGTCTTGAGGCGGCGCTCGCGCGGCTCGACCAATCGACACAGGCGAGCACGAGCGAGGTGACGCTGCTGGGCACGCTCCACGGGCTGACGATCGCCTCCGAGGAGCTCGCTTTGACGCGCGGCCTCGCGATCGCCCAGCGCGACGCGCTGCGCGGCGTGCCCGACGGTGCGCCGTCCGATGGCCTGCTGGTCGTGTTCAGCGCCGACGACTGCGACGTCGACGAGGCGCTCGTGCGCGGGCGCGGGGTGCTGAAGGATCTGCTGCGCGCGCTGCGCCTGTTCGGCGACGGCCGCGTCACGCTCGGTGCGCTCTGCTGGACGCGGGTCGGGGCCGGCGGCTGGAACCCGCTCGCGCTCGGCGCGGGTGGACGGCCCCATGGGATGCTCGTCGTGAGCGCCGAGCAGGAGGACGAGCTGCGCGGATTCTGCAACCTCGTCTCGCGCCGCGCCCCGCACGACAACGAGCTCTCCTGGGCGCTGCGGCGGTTCGAGCTCGGCTGCGAGCGTTCGCTGGCCTACGAGGCGTTGAGCGACCACCTGCTCGCGCTGCGCGCGCTGCTCGAGCCCGAGGGGCCTTCGAGCGGTCTTCTGGCCGGGCGGATCGCGGCGCTGTGCGCGACGCCTGCGGAGCGCGCGAAACTGACGAAGCGGATGCTCAAGGCACAGACGCTCGAGCGCGCCGTCGTCGCCGGCAGCGCGGAGGAGCACGCCGCCGGGCTCAACCTCGCTCGCGAAGTCGCCGACCACCTGCGCGCGTTGTTGCGGGACGTGATCTGCGGCCACCTTGATCCGAACCTCGTCGCGCTCGCGGACGAGCTGCTGGCGACGCCCGAAGCTGTCGAGCCGGCCGAGGACGCCGTCGAGGAGACCGGCGCGAGCGCTGACCCCGAGCCCGCCCCGATCCCTGCGGGGCACCCCCTGGATCAGCTCACGCAGAGCGCGCTGCCGGTCTGACCGACGCACCGAAGGCTCGTGCCAAAGAGGAGCATCGTTCGGTGAGCGAGATTGCTCGTACCGCTTTGCGTGAATACGTCGAGCGCGCTACCTGAGACGCCCCAGCGGGGTTGTCAAGAGGGTCTCCACGGCAAGTCGAACGGCGAGCGGCAGACGAGCGTTTGCGCGCCAGCTTTGCGACTCCAAGCCCCGTAAAACCGGGGTTCGAGCACCCGCGCGGGGCTCCGATCACGTCTCCCATCCCCAGCGCGACGTAGCGTGCTCGGCATGAATCTCCCACGACCCATTTCGCGACCAAAGGAGTACCTGGCATCATGAATGCCGTGGCAACGCAACCGCACGTGACGCTCAGCGGCGACATCGTCGGCGAATACATCGTCAAGGACAAGGGCCCTGACGGCGAGCTGACGCTCGTGCCCGACACCTCTTGGAAAGCGATCCTCGCCCGCAACGGCGAGCGTGACGCGACCGAGCAGGAGTGGCAGGACTTCCTCGCCGAGCACGGACCGCACATGCTGCCCCCCGACGGCGAGGGGTAGACCATGCCGACATCTGAACTGCGCTTCCCCGCGCGCTTTGATCCCGACGCGTTCGGCGCGGATCTCAAGAGCTCCACCCCTGGCGGCCGCACGGCCGCCGAGACCGCCCGAAGAAACTACGAACGCAACGGCGTCCCCCGCTCCCAACTGGCCCCCTGTGAAACCGAAGGACGCGACGGAACCAGGCTGCCGGGTTGCGTCAAGATCTATATACCCCAGCCGGCCGGCCACTTCGGCATGGTGTTCAAGTGGGTGATCCACGAGACCGGACCACGCCTTAAATACCTCGCGTTCGGCGCGCGCCATCACCCCAAGGACTCCCACGCGCCGACCGTCTATGAGATCGCTCACCAACGACTGAACCAAGACGGCGCAACCCCGGAAACGCCAAATGCTGCGCGCGAGGACGCGGCAGAAACAGACTAAAGATGGTGGCAGGCACCACGCAAGGCACCCCAAATCAGGCTCTGGACCCGGAGCAGAGAGAGAAAAAGGACGGAGTATTGATCTGCCATCCCTAACTTTGGCTCGCTCGTGACTCGCACGCAAGATTCAGTTGAGGTTCGCCACAGTGAGCTCAGCGCTGAGCTGTCTAGCAGCATATGGACATCCGCAGACCCAATATTTGCGTAACCGATCAGCACATAGGGGGTTTGATCGACTTCGCGAACGTCATTCGTGGCGATCCCCTCTTTGAGCTTGCCCGCATCCGCTACTCGGGCTTGCTCTCGAATGACTTCCTACGGGGCTATGGAATCGAAGATCCAGCAGCCTGGTCGAGTAGGAACGCATCGCTTCTAGCCCTGTATGAGATTGACATCGCGTCGCTGCTCGTGACCGTGGCGATCGAGGAGGCAGACACTCCCGACCTGTTCACGCAAGCATCGACCCGTTTGCGCGAGCTCATTGGGATCGTCGGTTCCGCCCTGGATGAGTAGGGCCGTGCGCCGTCAGGCGAAGAGATAGCCCGCGATCCTCGCCAGGCCGGCGAGGTCCTGGATCTCCTCGTCTAAGTGCGGGACGATCACGGGGTTTTGCTCTTCGAGCTCTTGGCCCAGGTGGGCAATCGTCTCGCGGTCGCGGCGCGCGAGGACGTCGAAATCGGCCAGGTTGTGCGCCGCGCGCCGTGCGAGCGACTCGCCGAGGTCGGGTGCGAGGAATGCCTCGACCTCCTCCGCGGAGTGGCCGTCGAGGCCGTATCGGTGGACGCGGTTGACGATCGTCGCGTCGCATCGCAGCCGCTCGTCGCGCAGTTGCTCGGCCAGGAACATTGCCTCGCGCGCGGGCTCCTGCTCGGGGGAGGTCACGATCAAGAAGGCCGTCGTCTCCTCGCGCAGCAGCTCGGCGACGCCCCGCACGCGCTCGCCGAAGCCGTCGATCACGCTTGTGAGCGACTTGAAGAACGTCGACAGCTCGCCGAGCATGTCCACGCCCGTCACCCTTGCGAAGATCGCGAACACGAGGCCCGTGCCGCGGCCGAGGAAACGGGCGGCGACCCCCCCGGGGGCGAGGAACACCTTCAGGGCGCGGCCTTCCAGGAAGCGGAGCATGTTCTCGGGGGCTCTCAGGAAGTCGAGCGCGTTGCGCGAGGGCGGCGTGTCGAGCACGATCACGTCGAAGTCGTGTTCTCTGTCGAGCTCGTACAGCTTCGTCACCGCGCCCAGCTCCTGCACGCCCGACACGGCCGAGGACAGCTCCCTGTAGACGGGGTTCTCGAGGATCTCCTCGCGCGTCGCCTCGTCGGGAGCAAGGCGCGCGATCACGTCGTCGAACGTCCGTTTTGCGTCCAGCGCCATCGCCCACAGCTCGCCCGGTTCGGAGACCCCCTGCTCCGCCAGCAGCGCGGGGTCGATCCGGCGTGGCTCGCCCGACAGCTCGCCCAATCCCAGCGCGGCCGCCAGCCTGCGCGCGGGATCGATCGTCACGACCGCGACCTTCGCCCCTCGTGCTGCCAATCCGAAACCGAGCGCGGCCGACGTCGTCGTCTTGCCGACGCCGCCGGCGCCGAGGCACACGATCGTGCGCTTTCCTTTCAGGCGCTTCGCCAGATGGGGGGAGCGCTTGGGCATGGGTTGATCCTAGATCGACCATGCCGGAGATCGCGTTGACCGGCGATACGGGCCCGTCTCGAAGGCGCTGCGCGCGACAGTCTCCCAAAATCTCGTATCTCCGGGCAGATGAGCATGCAGGAATCGCGCATCCCTGTGCGAATAACCCCGAGATCGGCTTTCCAATCGAGTAGGAGCCCGCTGTGAACGGCAAGGCCAGGGTCATCGCGTTCGCCAACCAGAAGGGCGGGGTGGCCAAGACGACCACCACGCTGAACCTCGCCGCCGCGTTCGCGGAGGAGGGGCATCGTGTGCTGTGCGTCGACATGGATCCGCAGGGCAACCTCACGATGTCGCAGGGCATCGATCCGGACACGCTCGAGAAATCGATGTACGACGTGCTCGTCCATCGGGTCTCGATCCGCGAGGTGATCCGCAAGCGCGAGATCGACATCGCCTGCGCCTCGATCGACCTCGCCGGCGCGGAGATCGCGATGTCGACGATGATCGGCCGCGAGCGCTCTTTGCAGAAGGCGTTTGAGCCGATCTTGGAGGACTACGACTTCATCTGCATCGACACTCCCCCGAGCCTCGGTCTGCTGACGATCAACGCTCTGACGGCCGCCGACAAGGTGATCGTCCCCGTGCAGTGCGAGTATCTATCGATGCGTGGGCTCATCCAACTGCAGAACACGCTCGCGATGATCCGCGAGAACCTCAATCCCGGCGTCGATATCGAGGGGATCCTGCCGACGCTGGTGGATTCGCGGACGATCCACGCCAAGGAGGCGATCGAGATCCTCGAGGAGAACTTCGGCGACCGCGTGTTCGCCTCGCGCATCCGCAAGACTGTCCGCTTCGCCGAGGCGCCCGTCAAGGGCATGTCCGTCCTCAAGTACGAGCCGGACGGCGTCGCCGCCCAGTCCTACCGACAGCTCGCCCAGGAGGTTTTGACCCATGGCCAATCCTAAACGGGCCTCGATGCGCGAAGGGCCGCTGGCGGCGCTGTTTCGCAAGACCGAAGGGGAGGACGGCGAGGGGGCGGCCGGCGCGAGTGAGGCCACGCCCGCTCCCCCGGCGCCTGAGGCGGCCACTCCCGCGGCCGCCGCGACTCCCCATCCGCGCGAGAGCGGGCTGCCGCACCCCGGGCTAAAGGGGTCGACCCAGACCGATCGTGACCTCAAGTCGGACTCGGACGAGGATCGCGTACCGACGCCGCGCGAGCGCCTGCGCCACGCCTTCTCCTCGGAGATTCCTGCGAACGTGATGGACCGTCCCGCCGCGCGCCCGGTGATGGACGACTACGCGCGCGAGCATCCCGCCGCGTCCGCGAGCGCTGGTGTCGGCGTCGGTGGCGTCGGCTCGGCCGGCCCGACCGGTCAGCCCGTGATCCGCGTCGTCGGCGTCGGCGGGGCAGGCGTCAACGCGGTCAACCGGATGGTCGAGGCGGAGGTCGAGGGCGTCGAGTTCCTCGCCGTCAACACAGACCTGCAGTCATTGCAACAGTCGACCGCCGACGTCACTCTGCACATCGGCGCCGAGCTCACGCGCGGCCTCGGCTCAGGCTCCGACGCGGAAGTCGGCCGCGCCGCGGCGATGGAGGACTACGACCGCGTCAAGGCTTTGTTGAAGGGCTCGGACATGATCTTCATCACGGCGGGCGCCGGCGGCGGCACGGGCACGGGCGCGGCGCCGATTGTCGCTCGCATCTCGCGCGAACTCGGCGCGCTGACGGTCGCGATCGTGACCAAGCCGTTCGGCTTCGAGGGCTCGCGTCGCGGCGAGCAGGCCGAGCGCGGGGTCGAGGCCCTGGCCCAGGAGGTCGACACGCTGATCGTCGTGCCCAACAACCGCCTGCTGGCCGTGCTCGACAAGCAGACCGCGATGGTCGAGGCCTTCCGCGTCGCCGACGACGTCCTCCGTCAGGGCGTCCAGGGGATCTCCGACCTCGTGACCCTGCCGGGTCTGATCAACCTGGACTTCGCCGACGTGCGCACGATCATGTCCTCCGCCGGCAACGCTCTTCTCGGGATCGGGATGGGCGCCGGGGGCGAGCAGCGCGCCGTCGATGCGGCGATGCAGGCGGTCGCCTCGCCTTTGCTCGAAACCTCGATGGAGGGCGCGCGCTCGATTCTCCTGTCGATCACGGGCGGTCGTGATTTGTCCCTCTGGGAGGTCAACGAGGCCGCGAAGGCCGTCTCCGAGGCCGCGCACCCCGACGCGAACATCATCTTCGGCGCGATGGTCGACGAGAAGCTCGACGACCAGGTCTGGGTCACGGTCGTCGCGACCGGCTATGGCGAGCAGGGGCGGCGCAACTCGGTCAAGCGTCTGAACGAGCCCGCGGGCGAGCCGCGGGTGCGGCGCACTGGTGCTGGGTCTTCTGGGGTGGGGTCGCGGCCGCCGGCGCCCGCGTCCTCGCGACGTGGCGGGCTGGACGAGCTGGAAGTGCCCGAGTTCATTCCCGCTCGCTGACGCGCGTCAGGAGCATCGCGCTTGCACCTGGCGTTCCGCGGTCGCCGGGTTGCTTGTGATATTTGCTCTTCATGAGCACGGGTGATAAGGGCGTTGTCGCGGCCGGGCACCCGCTCACGGCGGAGGCCGGCGCGCGCGTGCTGCGCGAAGGCGGCAACGCGGTCGACGCGGCGATCGCGGCGATGCTCGCCTCGTTCGCCGCCGAGCAACTGCTGACTGGCCTCGGCGCGGGTGGGTACATGCTCGTCGCCGGTGGCGATGAGGCGCCGGTGCTGCTCGACTTCTTCGTCGAGGCGCCCTCGCATCGGCGGCCGTTGGCGGCCGGTGCGGCCGGGGGAGTCAGGCCGGCTGATGGGGTCGAGGGGAGCGTTGGGGCCGAGGGGGCAAACGAGGACATCGAGACAGGCCCGCCACCGGCCGAGCTGCGCGCGGTCGACGTCTCCTTCGGCGACGCCGCCCAGGTCTTCCACATCGGGCCGGCCTCCTGCGGCGTCTACGGAACCCCCGCAGGCGTCTGCGCCGCGATCGAGCGCTGGGGCACCGTGCCGCTGGCCGAGCTGGCCGCCCCGGCCGCTCGGCTCGCACGCGACGGCGTGCAGCTGAACGCAGGCCAGGCGTACATCGCGAAGATCCTCACCGATCTGCTCACCTCGACGCCGGAGTGCGCGGCGCTGTGGGCGCCCTCCGGCCACGTGCTCCGGGAGGGCGAGCTGCTGCGCAACCCCGAGCTCGGCGACGCGCTTTTGCTGCTCGGCGAGGAAGGTGCGGAGCCCTTCTACCGTGGTGAGGTCGCAGCGGCGGTCTGCGACTGGATGGCCGCGCGCGGCGCGGCGCTCTCCCGTGAGAACCTCGCCGCCTACCGAGCCGTCGCGCGCGAGCCCGCGCGCGTGCGCTACCGCGACCGCGAGGTGCTCACGAACCCGCCGCCCTCGGCCGGGGGCACGCTGCTGGCCTACGCGCTCGCGCTGCTCGACCGCGGGCCGGCGCCGCCGGGCCTGGGGGATGTCGTGGCGGCGATGGGCGCCGCCCAAGGCGAGCGCACGCCGGAGTTCGTCGAAGGGCTCGATGACGATGGCTTTCTCGAGCGCTTCCTCGCGCGCAACCTCGGCTCGACCACGCACATCTCGGTGCTCGATTCGGCGGGCCGCGCGTGCTCGGTGACCTGCAGCAACGGCGAGGGCTCGGGCGTCATCGTCCCCGGCACCGGGATCCACCTGAACAACGTGATGGGCGAGCAGGATCTCAACCCGCTCGGCTTCCACCGCCACCCCGCCGGGCGGCGAATGCCGAGCATGATGGCTCCCACGGTGGTGATGCTGGCCGATCGGGGGTCCCATCGATCGCCGATCGGTGGTGGGGAGGTCGAGCTCGTGCTCGGCAGCGCCGGCTCCAACCGCATCCGCTCGGCTTTGCTCCAGACGATCGTCGGCGTCGTCGACCGCGGGCTCTCCGCGCGCGCGGCGGTCGATGCGCCGCGCGTGCACCCTGAGGACGGCACGCTCTATGCCGAGCCCGGGATCGACCTCGCGAGGCTCGCGGGCCCGATCGTCGAGTTCCACGACCTCAACCTGTTCTTCGGCGGCGTCCAGGCGGTGCTCCGCCGGGGCGGTGGTGGTGCGATCGAGGGGGCCGGGGATCCCCGGCGTGGGGGTGTGGCCGTGCGGGCCTGACGCTGGTGGCCGGTCCCCGTCACGATCGTGCTCCGCTCGGCCGGCTGGGCGTGGGTTTGGGCGCCGGTCTGGCGGAGAGCCCGGCCTTGCCCGAGCGGCCCCCGATCCGCCGGGGACATGGACCGTCGCTCGCGGGGCGCGGTACGCGTGGGTCTCAGGTCGCCGGCTTGCGCGCGGCGATCAGCAGGTTGTAGAAGATCGCCGGCGGCAGCCGCGACTCCAGCAGCCGGCGGTCGAGCTCCTGGAAGAGCAGGTAGCCGCGGTAGGCGTACTGACGCCAGGCCCAGGGGACGTCGAAGGGGTCAGCCGTGGCCTCGAGCGTGCGGTTGGTCCAGCCGAACCAGTTGGCGAGCAGCTCCTCGCCGGTGACGCGCACCTCGGCGAAGCCGGCGCCCTTGGCGAAGCCCGACAGCTCACCCGGCGCGAAGGCGTGGACGTCGACGACGCCCTCCAGCGCCGAGTCGGGTGCGCCGCCGTCGGCCGGCGGGGCAGGGCGAGCGCCGATCGCGCGGCGCCACAGTGGCGCGACCTTTCCGGCGGCGCGCTTTGGCACGTTCGCGAGGCGGTCGCCATAGCGAGATGGCTCGCCGGCGAACAGCAGCGTGCCCCCGGGGGCGAGCACACGCTCGAACTCCCTGAACGCCTGCGGCAAGTCGGGGATGTGATGGAGGATCGCGTGGCCGAGCACGAGGTCGAAGCTCTCATCCGCGAACGGCAATTGCTCGGCATCGGCGGGCACGGTTTGCACCTGCAGGCCCAACCGCTCGGCGTTAGCGGCGAGGCTCGCGAGCATGCCCGGCGAGATGTCGCTGCAGGTGGCCTCGTCAATCAGGCCGGCGCGCATCATGTTCAGCGTGAAATAGCCCGTCCCGGAGCCGATCTCGAGCGACCGGTCGTAGATCGGAAGCCCGCCCGCCCGCACGTGCAACGCCTTGCGGACCTTCGCGAGCACCTGGTCTTGGCCGAGCTCGCCGAAGTCGATCCCCCACTTGTGGTCGTAGTGATCGGCCGCCACGTCGTGGTAGCGGGTGTTGACTTCGCGGATTTCGTCTGCGCTGAGAGTCGGTGGCACTCCTCGGCACCATATACTCGCGCGCCGTGTCGCGCACCGTCTACGAGCAGCTCGACCAGCCGGAGGGCGTTCCCCCGCTGGCGCTGACGGGCGAGCGCACGCTGCCTGACGTGCCGGAGGAGAACTATTGGTTCCGCCGCCACCAGGCCGTCTACGAATGGATCGCCGCGCGCGTCGCCGGCGAGCGCGTGATCGACATGGCCTGCGGCGAGGGCTACGGCGCGGATGTGCTCGCCGCGAGCGCCGCTTCGGTCGTGGGCGTCGACGCCAACCCCGAGGCGCACGAGCACGCGCGGCTGCGCTACCGCCGCCCCAACCTCCGCTTTGAGCGCGATCTGGTCGAGAGCTTCGCCGCGCCGGCCGACGCGGTTGTGTTCCTGCAGACGATCGAGCACCTCCAAGACCCCGACGCGGTGCTCGAGCACTTTCGCTCGCTGGTGTCGGGGGGATTCGGGGCTGGGGGGGTTCCGCCCGGGGAGGTGGATCGTGCAGAGTCGGGGTCAGGAACGGTGTACCTGTCGACGCCCAACGTGCTCACGCTTGCGCCGAAGGGCGCTGCGCGCTCGGACAATCCTTGGCATGTCCACGAGTACCGCGCCGATGAGCTCGAGCGCCTGTGCCGCTCCCACTTCGGTTCGGTGGCGCTCTTCGGCCTGTTCCACACCCGCAAGCTGCGTGCCCACGAGCTGGCGTTGCGGGCCGGCTGGGATGGGCTGCACGCACGCTTGGGGCTCACCAAGCGCTTCTACGACTGGTTCACGCCGGCGATCGCCGCCTCGGACTTCGTCCTGCGTCCGCGCGGACAGGCAGACCTGAACCGGGCGCTGGACTTCATCGCGGTGTGCCGGTAGAGCGATTGGCAGCCCGCCCGACCGATCGAAGATCAACCGGCGATCGCGGCGCGCTCGCGATCGTGCTGCACACGCACATGCCCTACGTCGAGGGCTTCGGCACGTGGCCGTTCGGCGAGGAGTGGCTGTGGGAGGCGATGGCCGGCTGCTACCTGCCGCTGCTGGATCTGCTCGATGGGGGAGCTCCGTTGACGCTGTCGCTGACGCCGGTGCTGTGCGATCAGCTCGAAGCTCCAGAGATCGCGGAGCGCTTCCGGACGTTCGTCGGGGAGGTGCGCCGTTACACGCACGAGGAGGACGCCCACGGACTGCGCGCCGGCGGACATGAGGGCCTCGCGCGCGAGGTCGAACGCTCGTGGGGCGACTACGCGCGCGCGCTCGAACGCTTCGACAGCTGCGGTGGAGACCTGCTGGGGGCGCTCGCGCCGTACGCGCAATGGACCTCCTCGGCCACGCACGCGGTGCTGCCACTGCTCGCGACCGACGCCGGCGTGCGCGCGCAGGTCCAGACGGGCATCGAGTCCCACCGCGCGCGCTTCGCGGGCGGTGGCGACCTGGTGAGGGCAGGTTGGAGCGGGCAGGTGCCGGGTGAGTCCGGGCGGGGCGGGGCGGGGCGTGGCGAGGCTTGGCGCGGCGGTTTCTGGCTGCCGGAGTGCTCCTATGTCCCCTGGCTGACCCCGGCGCTCGCCGACGCTGGAGTGCACGCCACCTGCGTTGAGCTGACCAACCGCCTCGGGCTCGGCGCGCGCGGGCATCTGCGCCCGCTCCTCGGCGATGACGGCGTGACGCTCGTGCCGATCGACCGCGCGACGATGGCGCTCGTCTGGAGCGACGACGGCTACCCCGCGGCCGGCGTCTACCGCGACTACCACCACCACACCGTCCACCATCACACCCCCTGGGGCAACGACGGCGAGGCCTACGACCACGGGTGCGCGCTCGCGCTCGCCCGAGAGCATGCCGCGGACTTCGTCGCCCGCACGCGCGAGCGCCTACTTCGGGATGGCGCCGGCCTGCCCGGCGGCGGCCTGGCCGTCTGCGCGCTCGACACCGAGCTGCTCGGGCACTGGTGGTACGAGGGGATCGCGTGGCTGGAGGCGGTCGTGCAGGAGTGCGCGCGTCAGGAGTTGGAGCTCGTGCGGTTGGACGATGCGCTGGAAGGTCTCGAGCCCGCTTCGCTGGATGAGGTGGTGGCGCGGGAGGACGATCTGCGAATGCGGGGCGAGTTGCCGCGAAGGGCGGATCTGCCACTCAGGAGCGCTCTACCGATCGAGGACGACGGTGGAGGCGAGGCGAGTAGCTGGGGCAAGGACGGGGACCTCTCGACCTGGTCAGGGCCACAGGTGGCCGAGCTGGCCTTCGCGACGCGCGCCTGCGAGCTGGAGGTCGTGGCCGCGGGCTCAGCGGCCGGGCCGGCGGCAGTGCGCGAGCTGCTCGCGCTACAGGCAAGCGACTGGCCCTTCATGCTCTCTCGCGGTCTTGCGGTGCCCTACGCGCGCGAGCGGTTTGAGGGACACCGCCGGGCGCTCGAGCGTGCGCTGAGCGCGGGGCCGGCGGCTAGCGAGGATGGGGTGCGAAACCTGGCGATCCACGCCGACGCCGTTGCGTTGCTGGCGCCGTAGCATCGGTGCCGGTCATGGCAGGTGGGCTGCGCTGCCGATTGCCCTGAAGCTCACCCCCGGATCCCGAGATTCACTCCCACCGCATCGCCCGCGGCGCCTCGCGCATGCGAATCACCTGCGCGGGGACCCCGGCGACGACGGCGTTGGCGGGGACCTTCTTGGTCACGACCGTGGAGGTCCCGATGATCGCGTTGTCCCCCACAGCAACCCCGCGCAGGATGCACGCCCCGTAGCCGAGCCAGACGTTGTGCCCGACGCGGACGTCGCGCTTGTAGATGCCCTGCAGGCGGATCGGGCGCTCGACCTCGACGACGCCGTGGTCGAAGTCGATCAGCATCACACGGTCGGCGACGATGCACTCGCGCCCGATCGAGACGTGCTGGAAGGCCGAGATCGTGCACTCCTGGCCCATCACGGTCTTCGCGCCGATCGAGACTTCGCCCTCGTGCACGCGGATCTTCGTGCCGTGGCCGAGCCATGCCCAGCGGCCGATGCGCAGCGTCGCCTCGCGACCGATCTCCAGCTGCACGCCCGGGCAGATGAAGCAGATGCCGTCGGTCTGCAGGCGCTTGCCGTGGCGCAGCTTCAGATAGACGAAGCGCGCGAGCAGGTGCAGGTAGGAGCGGCTGAGCATGTGGTTGGCGCGCATGAAGCGCAGCAGCGCCAACGGGCCGCCGTGCAGCGGCTCGGGCGCGCGGCGCACCGTCTCGAGGATTCGCGCGGGGGCGGTCGGGGCGGGAGGATCGACGATCGTGGGCGCCATCGCCGCCGAATCGTATTGCCCTGCGATGATTGCGCCCGCGATGAGCGAGAAGACCCTGGCCCAGAGACTGCTCGACGGCGACCGCCGCGCGCTGGCGCGCGCGATCACGCTTGTCGAGGACGACCGGCCCGAGGGCTGGGAGCTCGTCAAAGAGGTCTATCCGCACACGGGGAAAGCCTCGGTCGTCGGCTTCACCGGGCCGCCCGGCGTCGGCAAGTCGACGCTGATCGGCGCGCTGACGAAGGCCAAGCGCGAGGCCGGTCGCACGGTCGGCGTGCTGTCGGTCGATCCCTCCTCGCCGTTCACGCAGGGGGCGCTGCTCGGCGACCGGATCCGGCTGACGGAGCACTTCCTCGACCAGGGTGTGTTCATCCGCTCGATGGCCAACCGCGGCGCGCTGGGTGGTCTTTCCGAGGCCGCGCTGCAGGCGGCGCTGCTGCTCGACGCCGCCGGACGGGAGGACGTGTTCGTGGAGACGGTCGGCGTCGGACAGGCGGAGATCGACATCATCGACCACGCGGACACGATCGTGCTCGTGCTGATGCCAGGCTCGGGCGACTCGATTCAGGCGCTGAAGGCGGGTGTGATGGAGATCCCGGACGTGATCGTGATCAACAAGGCCGATCATCCCCTGACGGACACGATGGTGCGCGAGATCAGAGGCGTGCTTTCGCTGGCCAACCTGGACGACCGCGGCGAGCAGAAGGATGGGAGCCCCGCCCCCCCGCGCTGGCGGGTGCCGATCGTGAAGACCGAGGCAAATCGCGGCGTCGGCCTCGACGAGCTCGTAACGCGTCTGGACGAGCACCGCGAGCACATCCTCGCCGCCGGGCAACTGGAGGAGCGCCGCCGGCGCAACCTGCACAACGAGGTGCTCGCGATCGCAACGGCGCGTATGCGTCGCCGCTTGGAGGAGGAGCTGAGCGAGGACGAGGAGTTCAAGCGCCTGCTCGAGCAGGTCGTCGAGCGAAGGCTCGACCCCGCGAGCGCGGCGACGACTCTGCTGCAGCGCGGGGTGTAGGGCAGTACGGTGTGTGGGAGCGCGGCGGTGTGTGTGTATGTGGAGCACGGCGTGTAGGAAGCGCGGGGTGTAGGGTCGGCCGGCGATGGATTATCTGAACTGGGTCGAGCGCAACTGGGGGATTCTGGATCGCGTGGCGCAGGGCCACATGGCCGCGTATCGCCTGACCGGCGGGCGGATCGGTCATCGCGTGCCCGGCCTGCCGCCGATGTTGCTGCTCGACCACGTCGGCGCGAAGAGCGCAAGGAAGCGGACGAGTCCGCTCGTGTACGTGCGCGACGGCGAGGATCTCGTGCTCGTCGCCTCGAAGGGCGGCTATCCGAAGCACCCTGCCTGGTTTCACAATCTGAAGGCGCATACCGACACGGAAGTGCAGATCGGCTCCGAGCGCAGGCGCGTGCACGCACGCGTGGCCGACGCCGAGGAGCACGACCGGCTGTGGCCGAAGGCGTTGAAGGTCTACGGTGGCTACGCCGACTACCAGAGGCGCGCGGAGCGTCAGATCCCGCTCGTGATCCTCGAGCCGCGCTGAAGCGTCACCCTCGGTCGGGTTACCGCGAAGGCATTAGCGGGTGAGCCGGCCCCGCGGTGTGGTCTCAGCGCTCGGCGCGCAGCGAGCGGGCAGTCGGCGAGCGCTCGACTGAGCGCTGGTCGGGCGAGGTGCCGATCACGCGGTCGCCGACGGTCGAGGTGACGCCGAACCAGTAGCGCTCGTTCTTGAAGTGGTGCAGGCGGTGGTTGCGCCAGATCGCCTTGAAGTAGCGTCGCCGCGCGCGGTAGGGAGTGTGGATCAGGAAGTGCGTCCACTCGTAGGAGGCGAGGATCGCGAAGCTGACGAGCACGCCGGTGGTGGCGTAGGCCAGGCGCGGACCGCCGAGCACGAACGCGATCGGGAACGACAGCACCCAGTTGACGAGCGCGATCATCGGCAGGAACACGAGCACCCCGTACACCGGAATGAGCACGCCGCCGAGCACGGCCGGGGCCTCGTGGTGAGCGCGATGCTCGCGCGCGCTCGGGATCTCGATCCGACGGCCGCCCAGCCGCAGTGCGGGCGAGTGCAGCACGTAGACGTGGATCGCCCACTCGACGAACGGCGTCACCGCGATCAGGCCGGCGAGCATCACCGCGTCGCGCCAGCTCCAGGCGCCCTGGGCGATGCGCAGGCCGAGCAGCAGTACGACCGCGCCGAACAGGTAGGGAGGCGACGGCTGGCGCCAGAACGCTCTGAAGCAGTCCATCAACGAGACGGTTCCGCTGCGGCTGGGCACGTCCTGCGCAGGGGCGGTGTAGCGATCCGGCGCGGTGTCCTCGTCCTCGACTGTCGCGCTGGTCATCGTGCTCTCAGCTTACGCCTGTCCCGCGACGCCGTCGTATCAAGGTCGCCGTCCTACGCCTCTACGCCCCGAGCGCCCGCGCGATCACCATCTGCTGGACCTCGTCGGTGCCCTCGCCGATCGTGAGGATCTTCGCGTCGCGGTAGAAGCGGCAGACGGGGTACTCCTCGATGAAGCCGTAGCCGCCGTGGATCTGGACGGCCTCCTCGGCGCAGCGCACCGCCAGGCGACCGGTCTTCAGCTTCGCCTGGGCGGCGGTCAGCGTGAAGTTGCGCCCGGCGTCCTTCTCGCGCGCAGCCTTGTAGACGAGCAGCCGGCCGGCCTCGATCTCGGTCGACATGTCGGCGAGCTTCGCCTGGATCGCCTGGAACTTCGAGATCGACTTGCCGAACGCCTTGCGCTCTTTCGCGTATTTCAGCGCCTCGTCGAGCGCGCCCTGCGCGAGCCCCACGCCCATCGCGGCGACGCCGATCCGGCCGATGTCGAGGATGTGCAGGAACTGCTTGAAGCCCTGGCCGCGGGGGCCGAGCAGGTTTTCCTCGGGGACGCGGCAGTCGGAGAACGTGAGCGGGCGCGTGTCCGATGCGTTCCAGCCCATCTTTCGATACGGCTCGCCCTGCTCGTAGCCGGGCGTGCCGTTGGGGACGATCAGGTTCGAGATCTCCTCCTCGCCGGTGCGCGCCGTGATGCAGACCACGCCGGAGATCTCCGTGCCGGCGTTCGTGATGAACTGCTTGGCGCCGTTCACGGTCCACTCGCCGCCGTCGAGCGTCGCGCGCGTGCGCACGTTGCCCGCGTCCGAACCGGCCTCGGGCTCGGTCAGCCCGAACGCGCCGAGCCGCTCGCCGGAGCACAGCCGTGGCAGCCACTCGCGCTTCTGCGCCTCCGAGCCGAACAGGTAGATCGGCTGCGTTCCCAGCGAGGTGTGCGCGCAGAGTGTGATCGCGACCGACGAGTCAACGCGCGTGAGCTCCTCGACCGCGAGCGCGTAGGCGAGCGTGTCCGCGCCGCCGCCGCCGTACTCCTCGGGGAAGGGGATTCCCATCAGGTTCAGCGCGCCGAGCTGGCGGACGATCTCGTACGGGAACGACTTCGTGCGGTCGAGCTTCTCGGCGACCGGCGCGACCTCGCCCTCGGCGAACTCGCGGACGGTGCGGCGGATCAGCTCGTGATCGGGTGAGAGGTCGAAGTCCACGGGGGCATTCTCACAGATGGCCCGCGGCGGCTCTCGCCGGTGCGGGTCCGGGCACGGCTGGATCGCCCAGGCGCGCAATGACCGCCACCCAGGCCTCGCTGCGTGGGTCGAGGTGCGCGCGGTGATTGCCCTCGGGTCCATCGATCTCCACGAGCTCGACCTCGCCTCCGGCCGCGCGCGCGGCCTCGGCGTAGTTGCGGCTGAGCTCGATCGAGACTGTCGGGTCGCGCACCCCGTGGACGATCAGCGTCGGTATCGGGAGCGGCAGCAGGCGGATTGGATCGCCGGCGGCGTAGCGCTCGGGAACCTCCTCAGGCGAGCCGCCCATCAGATCCCGCACGACGCTTCCGCGCCAGCGGATGTAGGCGCCTGTGAGATCGGCGACGCCGGCCAGGGAGACGACCCGTCGTGCGCGCACCGGCGGCGGTCCCTCGAGCGCGCCGGGCGCGCCCGGCGGCAGGTTTGTCCGGCCCGCCGCCCACAGCGCGAGGTGCCCCCCGGCGGAGTGGCCGATGAGCGTGATCCGGCCGAGATCCAGGCGCGGGTCCTCGAGCATGGCGAGATGGTCGATCGCCGCGGCCACGTCCGCGAACGTCTGCGGCCAGCCCCCGCCGGCGCCGACACGGCGGTACTCGATGTTCCACACCGCGTATCCGCGACGCAGCAGGTCACCGGCCAGTCCGCGCGTGAAGATCTTGCCGTAGCGCTTCTGCCAGGAGCCGCCGTGGATCAGGACGACCACCGGATGCGGCCCGTGGCCGGGAGGCACGTAGAGATCGGCGCGCTGGGAGGGGTGAGAGCCGTAGCGATGGGGGCGTCCGCGCGCGAGGAAGTCGAGGATCAGGCGTGCGGGAGCCACTTGGGCTCAATGCTAGAAGGCAAGTGAGCTACGTCCCTGGACTAGGCGGCGGAGTAGGACCGGGCGAGCTCGACCAGCAGTCGCACGCCGTAACCCGAGGCGCCCTTGCCGACATACGCCCGCCCGAGATCCCAGGCCGAGCCGGCGATGTCCAGGTGCGCCCACGGCGTCTCGCCGACGAAGTTCTGCAGGAACGAGGCGCCCATGATCGTGCCCGCCTTGCGCGCTTCGGGCGCGTTGTCGAGGTCGGCGTACTTGCCCGCGACGAGCTCGTCGTACTCGGGGTGCAGCGGCAGTCGCCAGAGGATCTCTCCCGTGCGCTCGCCGGCGGCAGTCAGCTGCTCGGTGAGCTCGTCGTCGTTGGACATGATCCCGGCGTAGGTCGAGCCGAGCGCGATGATCACCGCGCCGGTGAGCGTCGCCAGGTCGACGATCCGCTCGGCGCCGAGCGCGACCGCGTGGCAGAGGCAGTCGGCGAGCACGAGCCGGCCCTCGGCATCGGTGTTGTTGATCTCGATCGTCTTTCCGTTCTTCGCCGTGACGATGTCCCCGGGCTTGACGGCGCGGCCGTCCGGCAGGTTCTCGGTCGCGCCGACGACGGCAAGCAGCCTCACGGGCAGGCGCAGGCGCGCGATCGCCGCGACCGCCTCGACGACGGCGGCGCCGCCGGACATGTCGAACTTCATCTCCGCCATTTTCGCGCCGGGCTTCAGCGAGATGCCGCCACTGTCGAACGTCACGGCCTTGCCGACGAAGGCGAGGAGAGGCCCACCCACTCCGTTGCCCTCGCCGCCATCCGCGCCCCCGCCCTCGTATTTCAGGACGATCAGCGCTGGATCCTGCTCGGAGCCCCGGGCGACCGCAGCGAAGGCGCCCATGCCCAGCCCCTCGATACCCGCGCGGCCCTGCACCTCGACCTGCAACCCCTCGATCTCCTCGCCGAGCGCCCGCGCGTAGTCGGCCAGCGCCGTCGGCGTGAGGTCGTTGCCGGGACGGTTCTGCAGGTCGCGCGCCGCGTTGACCGCCGCGGCTACGATCGCGGCGTCGGCGACCGCCGACTCGATCGCGCCGCCGCCGGAGACGATCAGGGCGTCGAGGTGCTTTGGGGGCTTGGCGTCCCCGTTCTGGCCGCCCGCCGGCGTGGACTTGTGCAGGTCGAAGCTGTAGTCGGCGAGGATCGTTCCCTCCACGAGCGCTTCGGCGACCGCCTCGCTTGCATTGGCGCCGCCTGGGCCGCTGCCTGCGTTGTCACCATCGCTCCCGCCGCTCTCGCCCGGACCGGCCACCGGCGCCTCCCAGCAGAGAACCCGCGCCGAGAGCTCGCGCGCGCGCTCACGGGCGATTGCCGCGGCCACGCGCGCGCGCTCGGGCGTGAAGTCCTTGCGCGTCCCGAGGCCGACGGTCATCCAGCGCTTGCCCTCGGCGTGGGTCAGCGCGAGCGCCTTGAACGAGCGCTGCGCCTCGCCGCTTGCCACCAGCTCGGCTAGGGGATCGGGCACCTGCCCACCTGAGCCCGCGCGGGCCTCCCCATCCTCGAACAGGCCGACGACGACGGTATCTGCCTCGGTTGCCTCGGGCCGGTCGGCTGTCCAGGAAACGTTCACGATCAGCGCACAATATCCAGCCCGCGAGGAAGGCGTCTACTAGCATTGCCGGTCTCGCACCCATTTCTCCCCGACCTAGGAGCCCAAGCAGACAATGCCCAAGACCGTGATCCTCGGCGCCGCCCGCACCCCCATCGGCAAGATGGGCGGAAGCCTGTCCACGCTCGACGCAACCGAGCTCGGCGGCGTCGCGATCGAGGCCGCGCTCGAGCGCTCTGGGGTCGAGCCCGAGCAGGTCGAGCACGTCGTGATGGGCCAGGTGCTACAGGCCGGCCAGGGGCAGATCCCCTCGCGCCAGGCGCAGATCAAGGGTGGGATCCCCAAGGAGGTCTCCTCGGAGACGATCAACAAGGTCTGCGCCTCCGGTCTGCGCGCCTCGGTGATCATCGATCAGGCGATCCGCGCGGGCGACATGCAGGTTGGCGTCGGCGGTGGCATGGAGTCGATGTCGCAGGCGCCCTACCTGCTCCCGGGCGCGCGCTTCGGGTTTCGGATGGGCGACGTCAAGGCACTCGACGCGATGGTCCACGACGGGCTCACGAACCCGTTCTCCGGCAAGCAGATGTTCGTAGAGGCGACCGAGGTCTCCGATGAGCTGGAGATGACCCGCCCCGACCTCGACCGCTGGGCGTTGCGCTCGCACGAGCTGGCGCTGAAGGCGACCGACGAGGGCAAGCTGGCCGACGAGATCGTCTCGGTGACCGTGAAGAACCGGAAGGGCGACACAACCGTCGAGCTCGACGAGGCCCCGCGCCGCGGAAGTTCGCTCGAGGCGCTCGCGAAGCTTCCCGGCCTGGTCGGCAAGGAGGGCTCGCACACCGCGGGCAACTCCCCCGGCGTGAACGACGCCGCCGGCGCGCTGGTGCTGTCCTCCGATGAGTGGGCGACCGCCAACGGCAAGGAGGCGCTCGCCGAGATCGTCGCCCACGCGCAGTCCGCGAACGACTACGCCTACCTCGCGACGACACCCGCGTCGGCCGCGCAGAAGGCTCTGGAGAAGGCGGGCCTGAAGGCCGAGGACATCGATCTGTGGGAGATCAACGAGGCTTTCGCCTCGGTCGCCCTGAACTCGATCAGGACGCTGGGGATCGACGAGGATCGCGTGAACGTCAACGGCGGCGCGATCGCCCTCGGCCACCCGATCGGCGCCTCCGGCGCGCGGATCATCGGTTCGCTCGTCTACGAGCTGCGCCGCCGCGGCGGTGGACTCGGCTGCGCGGCGATCTGCTCCGGCGGGGGGCAAGGCGACGCGTTGATCCTCAAAGTCTGAGTCTCGCCCCGGGATTGAAATGAGCGCGCCGGCCGGAGAGGACCCAACGGGGCGCCGGCCGGCCGGAAACGGCACTCAACCGCGTGCGGCGGCGTTCTTCGACCTCGACAAGACGCTGATGGCGGGGTCTTCGGGCGTCTTCTTCGCCCGTGCCGCATACGAGACCGGCATGATCTCGCGGCGCCGTCTGGCGAAGGACGTCTACGAGAACCTGCGCTTCCGCCTGAGGGGATCGACCGACGATCGCGCCGACGAGGTGAGAAAGCGCGTCGGCGAGATGATCGCGGGCGTGCGCGTGAAGGACCTGCAGCGTCTGTCCCCGCGGGTGCTCGCCGGGGTGCTGCCGCGGCTGTATCCGCAGATGTTGCAGCGCGCCTACGCGCACCAGGACGCGGGCGTGCCCGTCTACATCCTCACCGCGGCCTCCCAGGAGATGGCCGACCTGCTCGCCCACGTGCTCGCCTTCGACGGCGGGCTCGGCTCGCGTTCGGAGATCGTCGACGGCCGCTACACCGGCCGCCCGGCCGGTCCGTTCAATTATCGCGAGGGGAAGGTGCTCTCGATGCGCGAGCTGGCCGAGCGGACCGGAATCGACCTCGAGGACTCCTACGCCTACTCCGACTCCGAGTCCGACCTGCCGATGCTGCGCGCGGTGCGCCACGCGGTGGTCGTCAACCCCGATGCCGAGCTGCGGCGGATCGCCGTCGAGGAGGGCTGGGAGGTGCTCCACCTCGACCGGCTGGGCCGCCGCCTGAAGGTGCTCGCCGCGGTCGGGGCGGTCACCGCGCTCGGCGGCCTCGGCCGGGTCGTCTCCGAGCACGTCGGGGCGCGGGCCGAGCCGCGGGCTCTACAATTCCGCGCGGCCGGTCCCCGCCGGGAGCCAGCTCGCCGTGTGGGGACACGTCGCCGCGCGCGTCGCTAGCCGCCGCCCGACCCGACCCGCCAGACCCCAATGTCCTCCGCCACCGCCCAGCCCAAGAGCAAGATCCGCGTCGTCGTGGCCAAGCCCGGCCTCGACGGGCACGACCGCGGCGCGAAGATCATCGCACGGGCGCTGCGCGATGCGGGAATGGAGGTGATCTACACGGGCCTGCACCAGACGCCCGAGCAGATCGTCGAGACCGTGATCCAGGAGGACGCCGACGCCGTCGGACTGTCGATCCTCTCCGGCGCGCACATGACGCTCGTGCCGCGCGTGGTCGCGTTGTTGAACGAGCAGGGGATCGACGATGTGGTCGTGACCGTCGGTGGGACGATCCCCGCGGAGGACATCCCCGAGCTCAAGCAGCTGGGGGTGGCCGAGGTCTTCACGCCGGGCGCGCCGACGCAGGCGATCGTCGATTTCATCCGCGGTGCGGTCGACGCCCGCCCGTCCGAGCGGGAATGAATGACCGATTGACTCGTCAGTCAACCGCCGGACCAGGTAGGATTGCAGGCAGCTTTTCCGACTTGAACTAAAGCCCACCCCCGGGCAGACCCCCGAAGGAGCAGCCGAAGAAATGAAGATATGCGTCCTGGTGAAGGAGGTCCCGGACGCCGCCGTCGAGAAGCGGATTGACCCCTCGACGGGGCGTATGGACCGCAGCGGAGAGAAGAACCTCAACCCGTACGACACGCACGCGATCGAGGCCGCGATGCAGATCAAGGAGGGCGGCGCCGTCCCCGTCGAGGAGATCGTCGCCGTGACGATGGGCCCCGACAGCGCCGTGCGCGCCCTACACAAGGCCGTCTCGCTCGGCGCCGACCGCTCGGTCCATCTGTCAGACCCGGCCGTCGCCGGCTCGGATGTGGCCGCCACCGGCTATGCGCTGGCCAAGACGCTGCAGCGCGAGAGCCCCGACCTGGTCCTGCTCGGTCAGCAGTCAGACGACGGCGAGTGCTACACGATCGGCGCGGTCGTGGCCGAGCACCTGAGCATGCCCTCGCTGACGCAGGTGATCAAGATGGACGTCGACGCCGAGGCTCTGAAGTGCGAGCGCCAGGCCGAGTACGGCTACGACACCGTGCAGATCAAGCTGCCCGCGGTGATCTCCGTCGGCGACGCGATCAACGAGCCCCGCTACCCCTCGCTGAAGGCGATCATGGGCGCGAAGAAGAAGCCGCTCGACACCGTCACAACCGGCGACGTCGAGATCGACGCCTCGAAAGTCGGCGGCGATAACTCGGCCGCCCAGTGGGTCGCCGCGAAGGCGCCCCCCGCGAAGTCCGCCGGGGAGATCATCGAGGACGAGGACACCGGCGAAACCGTCGAAAAAATCGTGGCTTGGCTCGACGAGAGGAAGCTTCTGTGATGGGGGAGGGCAGGCCCTCCCCCATGACCCCCTCCCATTTTTTGAAGGAGCAGCTGATCTGACATGGCAAACATCCTGGTTTACGCGCTGCACTACGACGGCGCGATCAACAAGAACTCGCTCGGCGCGGTCTCCGAGGGCGCGAAGCTCGCCGCGGAGCTCGGCGGCGAGGCGCACGCGATCCTGCTCGGCGAGAACGTCCCGCAGGAGCTGGCGGCGTCGCTCGGGAAGTACGGCGCGAAGAAGGTGCTCGTCGCGGAGGGCCCCGAGGGTCTCGCACAGCCGCTCGTCGACGCGATGGCCGCGGCGATCCAGAACGGCGACTACAAGTACGCGCTGTTTGGCGGCGGTCTGCTCGGCTTCGAGATCGGCGCCGGCCTGGCCGCTCGGCTCGGCGCGGGTGTCGCGATGGAGGTCACGAACGTGCGCGCCGAGGGTGGCGAGCTCGTCGCGGAGCGTCCGATCCTGGGCGACTCGGCGATCTCCGAGATCAAATACCGCTCCGACGTCGGCATCATCATCGGGCGGCTAAACGCCTTCGAGATCGTCGAGTCCGGTGGCGCTGACGCAGCCGTCGAGCAGTTGTCGTTTGAGCTGAGCCCGCAGGCCCAGCAGGCGACGATGGTCACGCGCGGCGAACAGCGTGGCGCCGACGTCGACATCGAGGGCGCGGACATTCTCGTCGCCGGCGGCCGCGGCCTCGGCAAGGCCGAGGGATTCGAGCTCGCGGAAGATCTGGCGAAGGCGTTCGGCGGCAACTCCGCCGTCGCCGCGACCCGCGCGGTCGTCGACGCGGGCTGGTACCCCTACGCCGCGCAGATCGGCCAGACCGGCAAGACGGTCGCGCCGAAGCTGTACCTCGCGGCGGGCATCTCCGGCGCGATCCAGCACAAGGTCGGAATGCAGGCCTCGGAGAACATCGTCGCGATCAACAAGGACGCGAACGCGCCGATCTTCGAATTCTCCGACCTCGGGATCGTCGGCGATCTGAACAAGATCCTGCCGAAGCTCACGGAGGCCGTGAAAGCCAAGAAGGCCGGCTGAGAACGATGACCGGCACGGTGCGCGACCGCTGGCAGTGGGAACCGATGCGGGACTATTTTGGTCCGCAGAAGGAGGCCTGAGGAGATGAGCGGACACAGCGGTTCCCTCAACGGGAAGGTCGCGCCCTCGGCCTTCCCCCCGCCGGTCGACTCGCAGAAGGAGTTCGTCAAGCGCGGGCTCGACGGCGAGGACGAGCTGATCGAGGTCGGCGTCGCGATCGTCGGCGGCGGCACCGCCGGGCTGGCCTGCGCGAACCGTCTGCTGCAGCTGCTGGCCGACGACCCGGAGATGCTGGAGCGCCTCGGCGAAGTGCCGGTGGCCGTGATCGAGAAGGCGAAGACCTGTGGCGGGCACAACCTGTCCGGCGCGGTGATGCGCCCCGGCCCGCTGCAGGAGCTGTTCCCCGAGATGACCCGCGAGCAGTGGCGCGAAGAGGGCTTCGCGTTCGGCGAGGTCGAGAAGGAGTCGGTGTACATGCTCACCGGCCCGAAATCCAAGCTGCCCGTGCCGATCCCGGCGGTGCCGAACTTCAAGAACCACGGCAACGAGGTGGTCTCCGTCTCCGCGCTCGCCCGCTACCAGCAGCGCGTGGCGGAGGAGGCCGGCGCCTACGTCCTCACCGAGACCTCGGCGACTCAGTTGATCGTCGAGAACGGCAAGGTCGTCGGCGTGCGCTCGGGCGACAAGGGCCGCGGCAAGGACTCAGAGCCGCTCGGCAACTTCGAGCCGGGGACCGACATCAAGGCCAAGGCGACCGTGCTCGCGGAGGGCTGCTGGGGCCATCTGACCGGCGCCGCGATCAAAGAGTTCGACCTCGCGGAGGGCCGCGAGCCGCAGGTCTGGGAGCTCGGCGTCAAGGAGGTGTGGAAGGTAAAGAAGCCGCTCGACCGCGTGATCCACACGTTCGTGCAGCCGTGGCCGCTGAAGGTCGCGGCCAAGTACGGACAGCTCGGCGGCACCTGGATGTACCCGATGAAGGACGAGAAGACGGGCGAGGACATGGTCTCGATCGGGTTTGTCGTCGATCTCAACTACCGCGACGCGACGACCTCGGCGCACGACCTGCTGCAGACGTTCAAGACACATCCGCTCGTCAAGGACATCCTCGAGGGCGGCGAGCGCGTCGCCTGGGGCGCGAAGGCGCTCCCGGGTGGGGGATATTGGTCGATGCCGAAGCTGTCGATGCCGGGCGCGGTGCTCGTCGGTGACGCCGGTGGGATGGTCGACACCGCAGCGCTGAAGGGCGTCCACCACTGCATCAAGTCGGGCATGCTCGCGGCCGAGTCGATCTACGCGGCGCTCAAGCGTGGCAGCAGCGATCTGTCCGACTACGAGGAGGCAGTCGAGCAGTCGACGATCGGCAAAGAGCTATACCAGGTGCGCAACACGCGCCAGGCGTTCCAGAAGGGCTTCCTCGTCGGCAGCCTGCTCGCGGGCCCGTCGATCATGTCCAAGGGCAAGGTTCCGCCGGGCCGCCAGCAGTGGCACCGCGACGACGCCGAGCCGATGTTCGTCGGCGACACCAAGGACCGCTACCCCAAGCCCGACGGCAAATACACCTTCGACAAGCTCTCCAGCGTGTTCATCACCGGCAACGCCACCCGTGACGACGCCCCCAACCACATCCGCATCCAGAAGCACGTCCCGCGCGAGATCGCCGAGACCTGGCGCTGGATGTGCCCGGCCGGGGTCTACGAGATCCCTGAGGATGCGCCGGAGACTGGACCTGTGGACGTGATCGTCAACTACACCAACTGCGTGCAGTGCGGCGCGATCACCGCCAAGGGCGGGCGGCTCACTGTGCCTGAGGGTGGCGACGGCCCCCTCTACCAGATCCTCTGAGGCCTCGACCCGCAACATTGTGCGGGTCGGGCGTGTTAGGGGGAGGCTATGAAGATGCTTCACGACGGATCGTCGTTCGTGCGTCGACGGACCACACGCCTGTTGCGCTCAATGCTCGTCTGCGGCGCGCTGGCGTCAGCGTATGTCGCCCCGGCGGGCGCCGCCTCCACCGCCCAGGTCGCCTGGACACCGCTGGCCGCGCAAACGGACGCCGCCGGAGGCGCTGCCGCGACGGTCGAACAGTGCGTCACCACGGGTGAACAGACGGATCGTTCCGCCACGTTCTCAGCCGAAATGACGGCGGTCACCGGGACCGCACGGATGGCGATGCGGATCGAAGTACAGGAGCGGATGCCCGGCGAAGGGCTCTTCCACACCGTCTCCGCCCCCGGGCTCGGCGTGTGGCGCGGTTCGGCTCCCGGAGTGAAGATCTACCAGTACGTCAAGCAGGTCACGAACCTGTCGTTCCCGGCGGACTACCGCGCGCTCGTGCGCTTTCACTGGTTGAACGGCAAGGGCTATGTGATCAGGCGCGCTGAACGGCACACGCTCCAGTGCTCGCAGCCGGCCTTCGTGCCCGCCGCACCGCCGGTCACCCCTACACCTCCCGTCACGCCCGGTGCCTCGACCACGGGGAGCAACACGCCGGCGAGCACCACGACCGCCACCGGCACGACCGCCACCGGCTGAGCCGCTTGCCGTAGTTCCCGCTCCGCATCACGTGGCGAGCAGCCGCACGATCGCGGTGACCCCGACCACGACGATCAGCGCTCGCAGTGCGGCCGGCGGCAGGCGCCGTCCGTAGCGCGCTCCGAACTGGGCGCCGACGATCGAGGTGACGGCGATGATCACCGCGGGCGCCCAGTCGACGTGCGCGGCGAAAATGAAGTAGACGCCCGCGACGCCGTTCGTGAGGCCTGCGAGCACGTTCTTGAGCGCGTTCGTACGGTGCAGGTCCTGGGCGAGCGTCACGCCGAGGATCCCCAGCAGCAGGATCCCTTGGGCGGCGCCGAAGTAGCCGCCGTAGACGCCCGTCAGGTAGATCGCGAGCGCCACGACGAGGCCGCGCTCGTGGATCGCGTCGATCCTGCGCCTGGCCAGGTGGTCTCTGATCCGCGGTTGCAACACGACGAGGACCAGAGCGAGCGCGATGAAGACCGGCACGATCGCCTTGAACGCTGACGCCGGCAGCACCAGCAGCAGCACTGCCCCGGTGATGCCGCCGAGCACCGACATCGTCCCCAGCCTGATCGCGCGGCCACGCTGGCCCGAGAGCTCGCTGCGGTAGCCGATCGCGCCGGAGACCGACCCCGGGACCAGGCCGATCGTGTTCGACACGTTCGCTGTCACCGGGGCATAACCGAACGCGAGCAGGACCGGGAAGGTGATCAGCGTGCCGCTGCCGACGACCGTGTTGATCGTCCCCGCCGCGAGCCCGGCGCATGCGATCGCGACGATCTCGCCGAAGCTCATCGGCCGATCGTATGTTGTTGCTCGGGGATGGGCTGCCTGCCCGCCGCACGGGAGGAGGAACGCGCGGAGCCCTGATGAGCCGGTGTATGCCGGTGGTTTGGTCGAGACTGCTCGATCGCTAGAATGAACGAACGATGAAGACCGATATCCATCCCAGCTACGTCGAGGCCCACGTGCGCTGCACCTGCGGCAACGAGTTCACCACGCGCGCCACGCGCGACGAGCTGCACGTCGAGGTGTGCTCCAACTGCCACCCGTTCTACACGGGCAAACAGAAGCTGATGGACACCGGCGGGCGCGTCGAGCGCTTCCAGCGCAGGATGGCCAAAGGCCGTCAGCGCTCGGCCCAGGCCAAGGCGTCCTAGCGGGACGATGCCCGCGTCGCTGGCCGCCGGCTCGTCTGTGGCGGACAGAAACGGCAACGCCACGGGGGCCGATGTCGCCCAGCTGAGGCCGGTCGAGGTGGAAGCCGATCGCAACGGCGACGGCATGCTGAACGCCCAGCGCGACGCTCCCGTCGGCGGGCAGGCGGTGCTCGAGGGCGTGATGATGCGCGGCGTCGCCCACTGGGCGGTCGCGGTCCGCAAGCCGACGACCGAGCAGCTCGAAGAGGACGAGCGTCCGGTCGAGGAGGCGGCGGAAGGGGAGATCGAGGTTTCGACGTTTCCCCTGACATCTTCGCTGCAGCGCCACCGCGCGCTGCGCCTGCCGATCGTGCGCGGCGTAGTGGCGCTGGGCGAGTCGATGGCGATCGGGTTCCGCGCGCTCGGGATCTCAGCCAACGCGCAGCTGCCGCCAGGCGAGGTCGAGGAGGATGGGAGCGAGGGCGGCGTGGACGACGGGGAGGTCAAGGACGGGCGAGCGCAGGGCCAGGAGATCTCCGGCGGCGTGTGGGCTGGGACGATCGTCGTGGCGCTCGTGTTCGCGATCGGCCTGTTCTTCGTGATCCCGGTTGCGCTGACGAGCCTGATCAAGGGCCAGTTGCACTCCTCCGTGCTGTTCTGGGTCGTCGAGGGAATCGTCAGGACGGCGATCTTCCTCGGCTACATGCTGCTGCTCTCGCGGCTGCGCGACCTGCGACGCGTGTTTGAGTACCACGGCGCCGAGCACAAGACGATCTCCTGCTTCGAGGCCGGCCTGCCGCTCACCCCGGAGAACGCGAAGCGCTTCTCGCGGCTGCACCCGCGTTGTGGCACGAGCTTCCTGCTCGTCGTGATGATCGTCGCGATCTTCGTCTTCGCCCCGATCGGCCTGCCCCCCTGGTACTGGCTGGTCGCGACGCGCATCCTCGGCGTGCCGCTGATCGCCGGCATCTCCTTCGAGCTGATCAAGTTCGCCGGTCGCAACCGCCGTCGCCGCTGGGTGCAGGCCGTGATGTGGCCCGGCCTGAAGTTGCAGCTGCTGACCACGCGCGAGCCCGACCTCGACCAGCTCGCGGTCGCGATCGCGGCGCTCGAGGCGGTGCTCGCGCTCGAGACCCCCGGCGATCTCTCGGCGGCTGACCTGATGGGCGTCGAGGTCGTGGCCTAGCAAGGGGCTCGCACCTAGACTGCCTTGCATGATCGAAGACCTCGTCGTGCAGATCGAGAGCCGCTTCGCCGGGCTCGGCGAGCAGCTGACCGACCCCGAGGTGATCTCCGACCGCGAGCGCTACGCGGAGGTCGGCCGCGCCTACAGCCAGCTCGAGCCCGCCGCCAAGCTGGCGGTGCAGTGGCGTCGCGCGCAGGACGACGCCGCCGGGGCCGAAGAACTCCTGGCCGAGGGTGGCGAGGACGCCGATATGCGCGAGGAACTGAACGGCGCTCGGGAACGGATCGAGCAGCTCGAAGAGGAGATCCGACTGGCGATGGTCGAGCGCGACCCGAACGACGAGAAGAACGTGATCGTCGAAATCCAGGGCGGCGCCGGCGGCGACGAGGCCGGGCTGTGGGCGCGCGACCTCTACCGGATGCTGACGAAGTACGCCGAGCGGCTGGGCTTTCAGACCGAGGCGCTCGACATCGGCGAGGGCAAGTACACGTTCGGAATAAAGTCCCGCCCGTCCGGCCCGCAGCCGCAGGGATCCTCGCGCGCGTCGGGCGCCTATTCGGTCTTCAAGTTCGAGGGCGGCACCCACCGCGTGCAGCGCATCCCCGAGACCGAGTCCCAGGGCAGGATCCACACCTCGACCGCGACCGTCGCGGTACTGCCGGAGGCGGAGGACGTCGACGTGGAGATCAACCAGAGCGACCTGCAGATCGACGTCTATCGCTCCTCGGGCCCCGGGGGGCAGTCGGTCAACACCACCGACTCGGCCGTGCGGATCACGCACAAGCCCACAGGAATCGTCGTCTCGATGCAGGATGAGAAGTCCCAGCTGCAGAACCGCGAGCGCGCGATGCGCGTGCTCCGCGCGCGGCTCTACGAGCAGGCGCTGGCCGAACAGCAGGCCGAGCTCGCCGCCGACCGCCGCTCGCAGGTCGGCACGGGCGATCGCGCGGAGAAGATCCGCACCTACAACTACGGCGAGCGGCGCGTCACCGACCACCGTACGAAGCTCACCGTGCACAACCTCGACCAGGTGCTCGAAGGCGAGCTCGACGAGCTGACCGCGTCGCTGCAGGCCGACGAGAAGCGCCGCGGCCTGGAGGCGCAGGCGGCGGCGTGAGGGGGACCTCCACGCGGGATGCGCTCGAGGGCGCGATCACCGCGATCGCGGCCGCCGGGTGCGAAACGCCGCGTCTCGATGCCGAGCTGCTGCTCGCCGACGCGCTCGGGGTCTCGCGCGAGCGGTTGCTCGTCGACTCAGATCTGCTCGTCGAAGGACCGGCCGTCAGGGCCTTTCAGAACGCCGTCCGCCGCCGCACCGTCGAACGCGAGCCGGTCGCCTACATCCTCGGGCGCCGGGGCTTTCGCCGGCTCGATCTGGCCGTCGATCCGCGCGCGCTGATCCCGCGTCCGGAGACGGAGCTGCTCGTCGAAGTGGGGCTTTCCCTGCCGCGCGACGCGCGCGTGCTCGACGTGGGTACGGGCAGCGGCGCCGTCGCGCTTGCTTTGAAGGACGAGCGCCCGGACCTGCACTTGACCGGCAGCGACCTCAGCAAGGACGCGCTTGCGCTCGCGCGCGCCAACGGCGAGCGGCTCGGCCTGGCTATCTCGTGGCTGTGCGCGGATCTGCTCGCGGGCGTGCCCGACGAGCTCGACGCGATCCTCACCAACCCGCCCTACGTCGCCGAATCCGCGCGCGCGTCGCTGGCTCCCGAGATCCTTCGCCACGAGCCTCCCGGGGCGCTGTTCTCGGGACCGGACGGGCTCGATGCGATCCGGGCATTGATCGCCCAGGTGGCGGAGCGCGGCCGGGTGCGAACTGTGGCGCTGGAGCTCGGCGCCGGACAGGCCGGCGCGGTGCAGGAGCTGGTGCGAGCAGCGGGCTTCGCCACCGTGCGCGCCGAGCGCGATCTGGCGGGGATCGAGCGCGTGGTCGTGGGGGAGCGGTGATCGGCGCCGGCGACGCCCTTAGCCTGGAGAAGTGCGTCGCGGCTGGTGGCGTGGCGGTGTTCCCGGCCGACACCGTCTACGGGCTCTGCTGTGATCCGCTGAACGAGTCGGCCGTACGACGGCTCTACGAGCTCAAGGGCCGTCCCGCCGAGCGTCCGGCGGCGGTCATGTTCTTTGCGCCTGCGTCTCTGTTCGTGACGTTGCCGGATCTTGGCGACCGAGAGCGGGCCGCGCTGCAGGCGCTCCTGCCCGGCCCGGTCACGCTAGTGCTTTCGAACCCTTCTCACCGTTTTCCCCTCGCGGGTGGTCCCGGGGAGGGCGACACCGACACGCTTGGAGTGCGCGTGCCCGCTTGGAGTCCCTCGCTTGCCACCCTCGGTACGGTGAGCATCCCAGTGCTCCAGTCGAGCGCGAACCGCTCCGGTGAGCCCGACGCGCGGCGCCTGGAGGATGTGCCGGAGTCGATTCGCGCCGGGGCCGACGTCGTGCTCGATGGTGGTGAGCTGCCGGGAGCTCCCTCGACGGTGCTCGACCTGCGCGAGTACGAGCGGCGCGGAGAGTGGCAGATCGTGCGCGAGGGGCCGCTGGGGCGCGCGGACGTGGAGCGGATCCTCATCTCCTGGTAGCCTCGTCTCAAGCTACCGCGACTGGCGCCAGAGGTGGAATCGACCACCGGGAAGCGGCTAGCGAACCCGCCGCGCGCCTGGGCATTCGATCGCTGTCCCCTGCCGAGGAGCGTGTCATGCCCGAGCCCGAGCTTTCCCCCGACTACTTCAACCGGCCGCTCGCCGAGGTCGACCCCGAGGTCGCGGCCGCGCTGCGCGGCGAGCTCTCGCGCCAGCGCGACACGCTGGAGATGATCGCCTCGGAGAACTTCGTCCCGCGCGCGGTGCTCGAATGCCAGGGCTCGGTGCTCACGAACAAGTACGCCGAGGGCTACCCGGGAAGGCGCTACTACGGTGGCTGCGAGTGGGTCGATGTCTCCGAGCAGCTCGCGATCGACCGTGCGAAGTCGCTGTTCGGCGCCGAGCACGCGAACGTCCAGCCGCACTCCGGCGCGCAGGCCAACACCGCCGTCTACCACGCGCTGCTACAGCCCGGCGACACGATCATGGGGCTCTCGCTCGCCCACGGCGGACACCTCTCGCACGGCATGAAGATCAACGTCTCCGGGCGGCTGTATGAGATCGCCGCCTACGAGGTCTCGCGTGAGACCAGCCTGATCGAGATGGACGAGGTCGCCCGGATCGCGCGCGAGCGCCGCCCCAAGCTTCTGATCGCCGGCTGGTCGGCCTATCCGCGACAGCTCGACTTCGCCCGCTTCCGCGAGATCGCCGACGAGGTCGGGGCGCTCTTGATGGTCGACATGGCGCACTTCGCCGGACTCGTCGCGACCGGGCTGCATCCCAACCCGCTCGAGCTTGGCGCCGATGTCGCCACGACCACGACCCACAAGACGCTCGGTGGCCCCCGTGCGGGAATCATCCTCTGCAAGCAGGAGCTCGCGAAAAAGATCGACTCCGCCGTCTTCCCCGGTCAGCAGGGCGGCCCCTTGGAGCACGTGATCGCCGCCAAGGCGGTCGCGCTGCAGATCGCCAAATCGGAGCTGTTCGCCGAGCGCCAGCGCCGCACGGTGGCGGGCGCGCAGGCGGTCGCCGAGGCGCTCATGAACCCGCTTCCGGCGAGGGGGGCAGGCGCGGCGCGCGCCGACGCGGGGGAGGGCACGGATGGGGAGGCAACGACCCGCGCAAACGGCGGTCCGGCCGCGCAGGGCATCGACGTGCTCACCGGCGGCACCGACGTGCACCTCGCGCTCGTCGACCTGCGCGGGCTGCGGCCCGAGCTGAGCGGCAAGCAAGCCGAGGATCGGCTGCACGAGATCGGGATCACCGTGAACCGCAACGCCGTCCCCTTCGATCCGCGCCCGCCGATGGAGGCCTCGGGCCTGCGCATCGGCACCCCGGCGCTCGCCACGCGCGGCCTGCAGCGCGAGGACTTCGCCGAGGTCGGCCAGATCATCGCCGCCACACTGCTCACGCCCGATTTCGCCCGGGACGCCGGCGAGCTGTCCGGGCGAGTGCAGGCGATCGTCGAGCGCTATCCGCTGTACGAGTCGCTGCCCGCATAGCGCCGCCGGCACGGTTCCGCCTCGCGTACGACCCCCGACCCTGCGATGCTGTCGGCGTCGATGCCCAACCCGACCGTGCTCGACGCGTTCTTCGCCTTCCTGGTGGCCGCCGCGGTGACCGCGCTGCTGACGCCGCTCACGATGCGGATCGCACGGGCCGTCGGCGCGATCGACGAACCCCGCGAGCGCGGCCTGTCCGAGCGCCCGACGCCGCTGCTCGGCGGTCTCGCGATCTTTGCCGGCGTGCTCGTCGCCGCGCTGATCTGGCTGCCGGCCGGCTACAGCGAAGCTCATCAGCTGTGGCACGGCGTGCTGCTCGCGGCCGCGCTGATCACGCTCGTCGGCGCGCTCGACGACCGCTTCGATCTGCCCCCGATCGTCAAGCTCCTCGGACAGGTGGCGGCGGCGGTGATCGCCGTGCACTTCGGTGTGGCGGTGAAGGCGATCACGCTGCCGTTCGCCGGCAAACTGCACTTCCCCAACGCCGGCGTCACGAACGCGGGACCGGTGCTTACGGTGATCGGCCTGGTCGCGATGATGAACGTCGTCAACTTCTCCGACGGCGTCGATGGCCTGGCGGCGGGGGTGTGCGTGATCATCGCGCTGGCGCTGGCGGTGATCGCCTTCGACCTCGACCGCGCCCAGCCGGGCGTGCTCGCGGCGCTGACGGCCGGTGCCGCGCTCGGCTTCCTGTTCTACAACTTCCCGCCTGCCTCGAGCTTCATGGGCGACTGCGGCGCGAACCTGCTCGGCCTCTTGATGGGCGTGATCACGGTCGAGGCGGCGGTCAAGACGACCGCGGTCGTGTCCTTCGTGCTCCCCCTGATCCTGCTCGCGATCCCCTTTCTGGATACGACCTTCGTCGTGCTCAAGCGCCTCAAGTACCGCCAGCCGATCTACCAGTCCGACAGCGAGCACTTTCACCACAGGATGGCGCGCATCGGCTTCTCCAACCGGCGCACGATCGCCTACCTGTATGCCTGGACGCTGATGCTCGCGGGTCTGGCGCTGGCCCTGCGCTTCGTTCCCTACTCCGACCATCACGGCCATCTGCACACCGGCTGGGCGCTCGTGATGATCGCGCTCGGTCTGCTCGTCGTCGCCGCCAGCGTCTACCTCGTCTACGTGCTCGAGATCCTCAAGTTCCGGCGCCTGGACGCCTCGCGCCTGCGGCGGCTGCGCCCCGACGCCTCAGCCGCGGAGATCGAGCGTGACGTCGCCCATGACTTTGAGACCGGTGAGATGGACGCGGTGTCCGCCGAGGTGGAACCCACCGCCCCGAACGCAGTCTTTCAACGTGTGGCAGGTGACGTGGGGCGGGCTGAGCAGGCCGTTCGCCAGCGGCAGGTGGATCAGCAGCGCGTAGGCGCAGAAGACGAGCGTGGCAGCGCGCAGGCGCCGATCGCCACTGACCGCCGCTAGCGGCAGTGGCCAGATCGCATACCACGGCAACAACCACGCGGTGGCGAGCAGTAGCGCAAGCGTCGTCCATCCCGCCGCGACGCGCCAGTCGGCCCCGCGCAGCGTGCGCCACAGGGCGTATACGAAAACCACGATGAACCCCGCGATGAAGCAGTGGCGCCACCAGCTCGGCGGGTGGGTGGGGCTCCCAACCCCCACCAGGCGCGCGGTCTCCGCGGGCAGGCTGTGCGTGGCCACCAGCTGCTGCTGCTCGCTGACCGCTCCGGCGAAGCCGAACGCGTGCGAGCCGAAGCCGATCAGCCCGATCGCCGCGACCAGCACCAGGCTGAGCGCGGCGGCGCCTGTCGCGCGCAGTAGCGCGCGCGCGATGGATCCGGACCTGGACCCGTCTCCTCCTGCCCCGAGCAGCAGGAACGGCAGCGCCAGGCCGGCGGTGACCTTGACCGCGATTCCCGCCACCAGCGCGGCCGCTCCGGCGCGAAAGCGTGGGTTCGCGCCCGCGGTGAACAGCAGCGCGGCGGCGAGCGCCAGCAGCAGCAGCGTGTCGTTGTGATCGCCACCGACGGCCAGCTCGAGCAGCACCGGATTCAGGCCGACGAAGGCGGCGGCGAAGCGTCGCGAGTGGCCTTCCTTTCCGGATGCGCGACTGACGAGTGCGATCGCAGCGAGGCTCGTGGCGACGGCAAGGGTCTTCAACGCCCACAGCCCGCCGGCGACCCCGAGCGGCGCGATCGCGTAGCTCGAGAGCGTGAACAGGGGACCGTAGGGCGAGCTCTGGAAGGGCCAGCCCACAAACAGGTAGACGGGATCGGTGGGCGCCTGGGCGGCGACGTGCGTGTACGGATCCAGCCCGTGCAGCGCGCCCAGGCGGGCGAAGTCGAGGTAGCCGAAGACATCCTGGGAGAGCAGCGGGGGGCCGAGCAGCAGCGCCACGTGCGCGGCGAGGATCGTCACCCAGAGCATCCGTCCTGACAGCGTGCGCACCGCGAGCAGCACCGCCGCGTAGCTCGCGGCCATGATCAGCGTGAGCGTCTGGAAGCGGCCCGCGCCGAGGCTCACGCCGAGGCCCGCGAAAGGCCCCGCCAGCCAGCTCGGCCAGCCCCCGCTGCGCGCGGGGACGTACTGCGACGGACCGCTCGCGGCGCCCGCGGCGACGAGCAGGATGCTTGTGAACACGCCGAGCAGGCCGAGCGCGCCGAGCCAGCGCAGCGCGCGCGTGCAGGCCGGCGATTCTCCCGAGCCGGCGCTGCTCCGGCCGCCGGCGGATTCGCGTGCGGTTCGCCGGAGACCCGTCAGGGGAGTGGTCGCCTGCACGCGCTCATTGTTACGTCTAGAAGATCTGCGAGGCTTTCGTGTGCCGAGTACCCTATAAGCGCTGCCCTGTTCGCCGGGGGCTTTCGTTTGTGAACGTGCATCTACGTCGCCCGGCCGGCTCACAGGACGAGATTTGACCTATGCGACGTCGTCGATACCGCAAACCCACAGATCCGGTTTCGGATACCGGCCGCCCTCGCCGTGTCCTGATCCTGTCCGCCGACGTCGGCGAGGGTCATGCCGCCGCCGCCCGGGCGCTGGCCGATCAGATCGATAACTCGCCCGAGCAGGCCGAGGTCACGATCATCGACGGTCTCGCGGCGATGGGACGGGTGCTGCGGCCCGTGGTGGAGGACGGCTATCGCGTGCAACTGCGCCTGATGCCTTGGACATACACGCTCGTGTACTGGCTGCTCGAGCATGTCGCGCCGATCCGCTGGTTTGCGCGCCGGCTGCTGTGGCTGCTGGGCTCGCGTCCGCTGGCCCGGTGCATCGCCGAGCACGACCCCGACGTGATCGTGTCCACCTACCCGGCCGTGACGGTCGTGCTCGCGAGATTGCGGCGCACGAAAGTGGTCGTGTGCCCGACGGTGGCGACGATCACCGACCTGACGGGTCTGTTCTTCTGGGCCCAGCCCGGGATCGATATGCACCTGGTGATGTACGGCGAGTCGATGTCCTCGGTCGAGCGGATCGCCGGGGAGGGCAGCGTGCGCCTCGTGCGCCCGTTGATCTCCTCCGATTTCCTCGGGCCGCGCTGTCCGCTGCAGGCTCGGCAGGCGCTCGGGCTGCCCGAGCAGGGCCGCATGGTCGTCGTCTCCGGCGGCGGATGGGGGGTGGGGGACATCGAGGGCGCCGTGCGCGAGCTCAGCAAGCTGACCGAGGTCTCAAGCATCGTCTGCCTCGCGGGACGCGACGAGGAGCTCGGGGACAAGTTGAGCAAAGATTTCGCGCGCGAGCCCCGCGTGCACGTCTACGGGTTCACCGACAAGATGCCCCAACTGCTCGCCGCCGCAGACGTGCTCGTGCACTCCACCGGCGGCGTCACCTGTCTGGAGGCGAAGGCTGCCGGCACGCCGGTCGTCTCCTACGGGCTGCCCGTCGGCCATGCCCGCCTGAACACGCGCGCAATGGCGACGCTCGACCTGCTGCGGCTGGCCAACAACACCGACGAGCTGCGCGAACATGTCCGGGCGAGCTTCGCCGAGGTCGGCGCCACGCGCGCGCCCGACGCGGCAGAGAGCATGCTCGAGGAGCTACTCGTCAGCGACGGTCGCAGCCCCCGCCCGCACCCCGAAGGCGAGACCGCGATGGGCTTGACGACGGTCGTCAGCCATACAGAGCCGGTCGCGCGTGCGGAGCGCGCAGGGATCGGCCACACCGAGTCGGCTGCTCGCGCCGAGCACGCGGGGTTCGCGGGCAAGCCCGCCGCCGCGGAGGCCCAACACGGACACGAGCAGCCCGCCGCGGTGGATTTCGTCCTCGACGCCCCCCGGCGCGTGCGCTCGATCCCCCTGTGGCGGCTGCGGCTGGTCGCGTTCGCCATCCCGTTCCTGCTGTTGCTGAGCATCGGCACCTGGACGCTTTCGACCGACGAGGTGGCCGCCGTCGCCAACGTGCTGCTGCGCGTGCACCCGATCGTCCACGTCAACACCGACCAGGCGGACGTCGGTTTCATCGTGCACGCGCCGGCGGGCGAGATCACGCTCGTTGCGAGCGAGCTCGCCGCCCGCGACATCCACGCGACGTTCACCGACGACGGCGTGATCCCCACGCGCACGACGATTCTCGAGCTGCACTCGCTCGGCGATCAGATGCTGCCGGAAGTCGTGCCAGGCACTTCCTTCTTCCGCTGGCTGCGGACCCGCCACACGCTGCGCTCGCAGGCCCATGCGCTGGGGCTGCACCACAAGTTCTATTTCCTGCAGCCCGCCGGTGGGCTGACCGTCGGTCAGCTGCTGCTGGCGCGCACCGCCGACGCTGTGCCGGTCAAAGGATCGTTGCGCCTGAACGCCCTGGGCGCGCTGCCTCAAGGGCGTACGCGTGCGGGCGATGTGCTGGTGGTCACGGCCGAGGGATCGGCCGCCTCGGCGGTGGCCGGGATCGAGCGGCTCGCCTCCTCGCTGGGCGGCGAGGGACTGGGTGTGGAGCCGCTGTCGTGGCTGATCGGCTCGCCTCCCATCAGCGCGAGCAGCAGCGGCGAGCGCACGAGCACCGCGGCGCCGGCGACGAGCAGCAGCAACGAGAGCGCGAGCGGTAGGCCCCCGAGCGGCGTGTCGGAGAAGCGCTCGCCGAACAGCACCGGCGCGAGCGCCACGGGCACGATCGTCTGAGTCACGAACACGACGGGTGCGACCTGGATCGCCGGGCGCGCCTGCAGGGAGCTCGACTCGCTGAGCACGCCCACGGCGGAGGCCGCCGCGGTCGCCAGTCCCCAGGCGATCGCCACGGCGAAGTAGCTATGCGAGAGATCGTCGGAGGCGAGCTTGGTAGCGACGCCGCTCCAGCCGAAGGCCAGCCCGGCGCAGACGATCGTCACCGAGGCGGGCGAACGGCGCAGGGCGCGCAGCAGGTAGGGCAGCAGGCTCGCGGCGCCGAGCAGCACGAGCACGATCAGGATCGTCAGACGCTCGGAGGTGTGACCGGTGCTGCGCGGCGGCGCGCACAGTCCAGCTCCGATCACGCCGATCACGATCGCCGCCATCGCGACGTGCTCGTGTTTGCCCGCGTGCTCGCCGAGCATCCGCTGCCCCACGAACACAAGCACGAGCAGGCCCGCGGCGAGCGCGGGCTGCACGACGACCAGCGGCGCGAGCAGCAGCGCGATCACCTGCAGCGGCCAACCGAGGATCGACAGGCCCGTGCCGAGCATCCAGCGCCCGCGTCTGACCAGCCCCCAGACCAGCGCCAGGCGCAGATGCTCCTCGCGGGGCGCTTCCTTGGCGTCCATCGCCTGCAGCGCGATCCCTAGGCTGTAGAAGACGGACGCGCCGATCGCTGCCAGGATGCCGAGAATCAGTTCAGCCATGCAAGCCTCCGATGATCGCAGCCTTCATGCCCCTCTGTTCGGCGCGATTGCCGCTGGCGCCTGCACGTACGCTACATACGCGCTGCCGGCGCTTGCGGGTGTGCGCGCGCGCTTTCTCAGCGACCGCTCCCGGGCGTGGGCGCTCGACGGACCGGTCGGCACGGCGCTGTGCGAGCGTCTTGGCATCGAGGATCGCACCGCGAGCGGTCGCGGCTATGCGCTGACCTTCGACGATGGCCCGCACCCCGACGGCACCTCGGCGGTGCTCGAGATCCTCGCCGGCGCGGGTGTGTGGGCGACGTTCTTCCTCGTCGGGGAGCAGTTGCGGCGTAATCCGGCCCTGGGCCGCGAGATCGTGGCTGCCGGCCACGAGATCGGTCTGCACTGCGACCGCCACCGCAACCTTCTGCGTCTCGCTCCGTGGCAAGTGCGCGAGGACATCGCGCGGGCGCTCGCGAGCATCGAGGACATCACCGGCCGCTCCCCAACGCTCTACCGGCCGCCCTACGGGATGCTCAACACCGCCGCGCTGCGCCTGGCCCGCGGCCGTGGCTGGCGCACGCTGCTATGGAGCCATTGGGGCCGCGATTGGGAGGCGCGCGCCACGCCCGCGTCGATCGCCGCGCGCGTCACCGACGGCGTCGGGCCCGGTTCGGTGCTGCTGCTGCACGACGCCGACGACTACTCTGCACCGGGGTCTTGGCGGCGCACCGTCGCGGCGCTGCCACGGGTCCTCGATGTGTTGGCCGAGCGTGGCCTGGAACCGGTTGCGCCCTGACCCGACCCGCTGGGGAGCCGGATAACATCGGAAGCTTGTCCAGCAGCGTTCTCACGCCCGGCGGGGTTCCGATCGAGGCGGGCAGCGGTGGCTCAGCTGCGCCCCCCACCGCGACCGCGGCGATTCCCGGCGCCGACCTCGCCCAGCCCACCGCCCGGTCCCAGGCGACCCGCTCGCCCTGGTGGGTCGAGCTCGGCGTGATCGTGTGGCTGTGCTGGGTCTACGACGCGATCACGAACCTCGCCCCGCTGCGCCTGGACCTCGCGCTGGCCCATGCCCGGAGCATCCTCGACCTCGAGCGCACGCTGCATCTGGACCCCGAGCTGAGCCTCGATCGCTGGCTCGCGGGGCACCACACGCTCGGGCTGGTCCTGTCCGACTACTACGACAACGCTCACTTCGTCGTCACGCTCGGCCTGCTGGGCTATCTGTGGTGGCGGCGCGCCGACATCTACCGGCCGCTGCGCAACGTGCTGGTGCTGACGAACGTGCTCGCGTTCGTCGTGTTCTGGCGCTACCCGGTCGCGCCGCCGCGGATGCTCCCCGGCTTCACCGACGTCGTCGCGGCCTCCGGCGCATTCGGCTCATGGCACACCGGGGCGCTCGCGTCGCAGGCCAATCAGCTGGCGGCGGTGCCCTCGCTGCACATGGCGTGGGCGGGCTGGTGCACGCTGGCTGTGTGGCGGATGACCTCGCGACGCTGGCTGCGCGCGATCGCGCTCATCTACCCTTGCCTGACCGCGCTGGCCGTGCTGGCCACCGGCAACCACTTCCTGTTCGACATCCTCACGGGGCTGCTCACGCTGGCGGTCGCGGTGCTGATTGTGTGGGCCGCGACGGTGTGGTGGCTTCGATCGCGCCGGAGTGCAGGCCGTGATCCCACGCGCCCAGCGACCGCGTAAGCCGCCCACCGGGCCGCGGCGAATCGCCGACTCGCCCGCGTAGCGAGTGTCACAAACTTGTTACGAAGTCCGTGATCGGATAGACTACGCTCGTCGTCGTCGGCGTTGAGGAGCGTCGCGCGACGGATCCGCCGCGAGCACGCGCGCGGATTTTCCCGTCTATAGGGTGACTCATACATGTCAGATCTCCAAGCAGCCAACGAGGGTACGTCGATCGGCGCGCACGCGGCGTCGGTGCTCGCCTACCTCGACGTCGTGCTCGTCGTGCTCGCCGCACCCGTGGCGATCGCGTTGGGAGCGTCCCCGCTCGGCTACCTGATCGCCGCCGGCGCCTGGGTGCTCCAGCGCGTCCTGCAGCAGCTCGATCGACGCTGGATCGCCGGCCGGGGGGGCGACGCCCGCTTCGGCCTCAACCTCGTCGATGGGTTCGGGCGCATCTGGCTGCTCGCCGGCGCGATCGTGCTCGCCGCCGTGATCGGCGGACGTGCTGCCGGCCTGACCGCGGCGCTCGTGATCTTCTGCGTCTACTCGATCGCATTCGCGATGCGTGTGGTCGAAGGGCGCCCGGGAGGGTCGCGGCCATGAGCGCAGTCGCAGGCGCTACGCCGATCGCACCAGGGAGGGGAACCCCGTCGCCGAGCGGCTCAGAGAAGCAGGGGATGAGCCAGGGACGGAAGGTCCTCTACTGGTTCCTGGGCGTATGGCTCGGCGGGATCGCGCTGTTCGTGATTCTGTTCGGCGTCACCGCGCACAAGGCCCCGACGGTCGCCAGCAGCGTCTTCTCCCCGACCGACGAGTTCAAACTTGACTCTTGGTTCAAGCTCGGCCCGGTCGCATTCAACAAGGGCGTGCTGTACCTGCTGATGACGGCCGGGATCACCCTCGGCGTCATGTTCTACATCTCAAGGCGCCTTAAGCAGCGGCGCCCCGGTCGCCTCCAGGTTGCGGTGGAGATGTTTTACAACTTCACCCTCGGCATGTCCAGAGAAAATCTCAGCGAGGACATGGAGCGCAAATACTTCCCCCTGATCGCAACGATCTTCGTGTTCATCCTCGTCAGCAACCTGATCGGCTACATCCCGCTGCCTGTCAACTCGGGTGAGTCGTTCAGGCTCCTCGGCGCGAATATACCGTCGTTTCAGATCTACGCGGCGGACACGAACGTCGCCTTCCCGCTGATCCTCGCGCTCGGCGTGTTCTGCCTGTTCACCTACGAGGGGGTCAAGCACCACGGTCCGATCGGATACCTCAAAAGCCTGATGCCCGGAGGTGTCAAAGGCCCGATCGTGCTGCTGATCTTCCCGATCGAGATCCTCTCCAACTTCCTGCGCCTGATTTCGCTGACGGTGCGGCTGTGGGCGAACCTGCTGGCCGGTCACATGCTGATCGCGTTCATGGGAGGCGAGCTGGGCGTGCTCGTTGGGCTGCAGTTGGTGTCCTGGTTCCTGCTGCCGGCAGGAGTAGCGATCTTCATCTTCGAGGCCGTCCTGATTGCCGGTCTGCAGGCATTCATCTTTTCCATCTTGACCGCCATCTATATCGGCGGAGCGGTCGAAAGTCACTAACAACCAAGGAGCTATCGAGCGATGCAGTTTCTACATCTATTGAGTGCGATCCACCCGCTGTTGGGTGTCGCGGAACCGATCATCAAGCAGAGCCAGGATGCCGGTCGCGCGATCGCGCTCGGCGTCGGAGCCGGTGGTGGCGCAGCAGGTGCCGGGGCGGGCATCGGAGCGGTGTTCAACGCTTCGATCCAGGCCAAGACCCGCCAGCCCGAGCTGCGTGCTGAGGTCGAGCGCGACCAGTGGCTCGGCTTCGCGCTCACCGAGGCGTGCTTCTTCTACGGCCTCGTCGGCGGCTTCATCGCCTTCTTTCTGTAAGCCAAATGCTCACCACTCCAAGCATCCCACTCGCATCCTCGAGCGGCTCGTTCCTGATCTCCCCCAATGTGGGGATCATGATCTGGACGATCGTCGTCTTCGCGATCTCGCTGTTCATCCTCAGCAAGTGGGTGTTCCCGCTGATCGGTGAAGCGCTGGACAAGCGCGCGAAGACGATCGAGGGCGAGATCGACGCCGCCGCGGATCTGCGCAAGGAAGCCGACAAGGTGCTCGAGGAGTACCGCGAGCGGCTGAAGGAAGCCCGTGTGCAGTCCGAGGAGATCGTTCAGCGCGCGCGCCAGACGGCCGAGTCGCACGAGGTCGAGGGCCGCGAGCGTGGCAAGCAGATTCTCGAGGAGGCCGCCAAGCGCGCCGAGCGCGACATCGAGGCCGCCTCAAAGCGGGCGCTCGATGACATCCGCCGTGAGGTCGCCGACCTCACGGTGATGGCGACGGAGAAGGTCACGCGCAAGACGCTCAACGACGCGGACCAGCGCCGTCTAGTCGAGGAGGCTCTGGGCGAACTGGACTTCTCGAGCATCTCCGCGGGAGCTGAGCACAACTGATGGACGACTCGGGACCGGACAACAACTGATGGACGAGCTAGCCCAAGTATACGCCCGCGCGCTGTTCGAGGTCGCCCTCGAGCAGGGCAAGCTCGACGAGCTGCGCGAGCAGCTCGCGCAGTTCGCGGACGCGCTCGATCAGAACCGCGAGCTCGCCGTGTTCTTCTTCTCGCCCTACTTCTCGACGGCCGAGAAGATCGACGCGCTCGGCGGTCTGCTCGACGGGGCGGACGAAGCGCTGCTGAACTTCCTGAGCCTGCTGATCGAGAACCACCGCATGCCCGTGATCTTTCGCGCCCGTCACGAGTACGAGCGGCTGTGGGATGAGGAGAACAAGACTCTGCCGGTGGAGATCACGAGCGCGATCGAGCTCGACGCGGCGACGACTGAGAGCCTCGGCAAGACGATCGGCGAGCGGGCCGAACGCAAGGTCACGCTCGCGGCGCGCGTGGACCCGGACATTCTCGGCGGGATCATCATCAGAGTCGGCAATTCGATCCTCGACGCCTCTATACGCAACCGACTGGAGCAGCTGCGCAGGCACGTTGCCCAAGGAGCTTCTTAGAGACACCGGCGCACTTAGTCCCCGGCCCGCTTTTTTTTCAAATAGAGGGTCAGCCCCCATTTTTTCAATCAGGAGAAGACATGCAGATCAACCCAGATGAGATCACAAGCATCCTCAAGAGTCGTATCGAGGGACTAGACAGCGGCACCGCCGAGCTGACTGAGGTCGGCACCGTGCTGTCGGTGGCCGACGGCATCGCGCGGCTGCACGGCCTGGAGAACTGCATGTCGTTTGAGATGCTCGAGCTTCCCCACGGTGTCACCGGCCTCGCGCTGAACCTCGAGTCCGACAACGTCGGCGCGGTGCTGTTCGGCGAGTGGGAGCACATCTCCGAGGGCGACACCGTCAAGCGGACGGGCGCGCTTCTGGAGATCCCCGTCGGCGAGGGCCTGCTCGGGCGGATCGTCGACCCGCTCGGGCGCCCGCTCGACGGCAAGGGCGAGGTCGCAACGACGCAGACGCGTCCGGCCGAGTTCAAGGCCCCCGGCGTCGTCCAGCGCCAGCCGGTCAAGCAGCCGATGCAGACCGGGTTGAAGGCGATCGACGCGATGATCCCGATCGGCCGCGGCCAGCGCGAGCTGATCATCGGCGACCGCCAGACCGGCAAGACGGCGATCGCGATCGACACGATCATCAACAACAAGGACACCGGCGTGGTCTCCGTGTACGTCGCGATCGGCCAGCGCATGTCGACCGTCGTCGCGCTCGCGCAGACACTCGAGGAGTACGGCGCGCTGGAGAGCACGATCATCGTTGCCGCGCCCGCCGACGAGGCGGCGCCGATCAAGTTCATGGCGCCCTACGCCGGCTGCGCGATGGCCGAGCACTTCCTCTACAACGGCGGGCACGCGCTGTGCGTCTACGACGACCTGACCAAGCACGCCTACGCCTATCGGCAGATGTCGCTCTTGCTGCGACGCCCGCCGGGTCGCGAGGCCTACCCGGGCGACGTCTTCTACCTGCACTCGCGCCTCTTGGAGCGCGCGGTCAAGCTCAACGACGACCTCGGCGGCGGCTCGCTGACGGCGCTGCCGGTGATCGAGACGCAGGCCGGCGACGTCTCCGCGTACATCCCGACGAACGTGATCTCGATCACCGACGGGCAGATTTTCCTCGAGTCGAAACTCTTCAACTCCGGCGTGCGCCCGGCGATCAACGTCGGGATCTCGGTCTCGCGCGTCGGCGGCAACGCCCAGATCGGGCCGATGAAGAAAGTCGCCGGGCGGATCAAGCTCGAGCTCTCCCAGTACCGCGACCTCGAGGCCTTCGCGCAGTTCGGCTCGGACCTGGACGCCGACACCCAACGCACGCTCGCCCGCGGCGAGCGCCTGGTGATGACGCTCAACCAGCACGAGCGCGCGCCGCTGCCGGTGCAGGACCAGACGGTGCAGATCTACGCCGCCACGAACGGCTTCCTCGACCGCCTGAACGTCGAGCGCGTGACCGAGTTCCTGCTCGAGCTGACCGAACGGATGCACGCCGAGCACGCTCCGCTGCGCGAGAAGATCGCCGGCGGCGACTGGTCGAAGGAGACCCAGCAGGAGGTGCACGAGGCCGTCGATGCCTTCGCCAAGGACTTCGGCTACGACCTCGACGAGGAGGGTCAGCCGCTCGACGACGATGCGCCGCTGGCGAGTCGCTCGGATGCTCAGGGCGGGTCGGGCGACGAGGGCCCCGATCAAGCGACCGGCGAGACTCAGGATGAGTCGGCGAAGGAGCCCGCGGCGGCCTAGCGCCGGCTCGAGGTAACTGTCATGGCCAGTCAGCGCGACGTCAAGAACAAGATCGCATCGGTCAAGAACATCCAGAAGATCACCCGTGCGATGGAGATGGTCGCCGCGGCCAGGCTGCGCCGCGCCGAGCAGCGGATCGCCGCGCTGCGCCCCTACGCGGATGCGATTGGGCGGATGACCCGCCAAGCCGCGCAGGCCGCCGGCGGCGAGGCCGCGAACGTGCCGCTGTTGCGCGAGCATGACTCGGAGACGAACGTCGGCCTGCTGCTCGTCACCGGCGACCGCGGTCTCGCGGGCGGCTTCAACTCGCAGATCATCCGCGCCGGCACACGTTTATCCGCCGAGATCTCCGAGCAGGGGTTGAACAGCACCTGGTACGCGACCGGGCGTCGCGGCGTCTCCTCGCTGAGCTTCCGCGGGCACGAGCTCAGCGGCAGCTACATGGGCTTCGCCGATCGACCCGCCTACGCCGACGCGCGCACGATCGCCGACGACGTGATCCAGGCCTATGTCAGCGGCGAGGTCGATCGCGTCGAGATGATCTACAACTCCTACGTCTCGCCGCTCACCCAGTACGTCACGCGTCAGACTCTGCTCCCGCTGACCCACGCGGAGATCTCCGGCGGCGAGGACGACAAGGCGGGCGAGGCCAAGAAGCTCAGCCCCGTCGACTACGAGCCGGATCCCGAGAAGATCCTGCGGCGTCTGGTCCCCGACTACATCGAGATCTCGATCTACCGCGCGCTCGTCGAGTCCGCGGCCGGTTTCTTCGGAGCGCAGATGACCGCGATGCGCAGCGCCTCGGAGAACGCCGGGGAAATCATCACCGACTACACGCTGCAGATGAACCGCGCCCGTCAGGCGGAGATCACGCAGGAGATCATGGAGGTCGTGGCAGGGGCTGAGGGCCTCAACTGAGGCGCGTGACCAAGACCCGCACACGACCACAAAGACTTCAATAGAGATAAAGAGGAGAATCGAAACCCAATGCCAGCCACCACCGTCACCGATCCGGGCACCGCGAACGGCGCCGCCGCCGAGCGCAACGTCGGGCGTATCGAGGAGGTTCAGGGCGTCGTGATCGAGGCTGTGTTCCCCGACCGCCTGCCCGAGATCAACCACGCGATCACGATCGCGCGCCCCGCCGCGAACAAGGAGGAGGCCCCCGGCATCAGCGCCGGCGCCGAGGAGAGCGTGCTCGTGTGCGAGGTCCAGCAGCACCTCGGCGACGACCGCGTGCGCGCCGTGGCGATGGACATCACCGACGGGCTGGCGCGCGGCGCAGAGGTGATCGACACCGGTGCGCCGATTACGGTCCCGGTGGGGGAGGCCACGCTGGGGCGGATCTTCAACCTGCTCGGCGAGCCGATCGACCTCGGCGAGGATCTGCCCGCCGACGTAGAGCGCCGCGGGATCCACCAGGACGCCCCGCGCGCCGAGGACCTGACGCCGACGACCGAAATGTTCGAGACCGGCATCAAGGTGATCGACCTGCTCGCCCCGTACGCGAAGGGCGGCAAGGTCGGGCTGTTCGGCGGCGCCGGCGTCGGCAAGACCGTGCTGATCCAAGAGCTGATCCACAACCTCGCCAAGGAGCACGGCGGGCTTTCCGCATTCTGCGGCGTCGGCGAGCGCTCGCGCGAGGGCAACGACCTGTGGCTGGAGATGAAGGAGTCGGGGGTCTTAGACAAGACGATGCTCGTCTTCGGGCAGATGAACGAGCCCCCGGGAGCCCGCATGCGCGTCGCGCTGTCGGGTCTGACGATGGCCGAATACTTCCGCGACAAGGGCCAGGACGTGCTGCTGTTCATCGACAACATCTTCCGCTTCGTCCAGGCCGGCTCCGAGGTCTCGGCGCTGCTCGGGCGGATGCCTTCCCAGGTCGGCTACCAGCCGACGCTCGAGACCGAGATGGGTCAGCTGCAGGAGCGGATCACCTCCACGAAGAACGGCTCGGTGACCTCGATCCAGGCGATCTACGTGCCGGCCGACGACTACACCGACCCGGCGCCGGCGTCGGTTTTCGCGCATCTGAACGCGACCACCGCGCTGTCGCGGTCGATCTCCGAAAAAGGCATCTACCCGGCCGTCGACCCGCTCGACTCGACCTCGACGATCCTCAAGGCTGACATCCTCGGCGAGGACCACTTCCGGGTCGCCAACCGCGTCAAGGAGATCCTGCAGCGCTACAAGGAGCTGCAGGACATCATCGCGATCCTCGGCATCGACGAGCTCTCCGACGAGGACAAGCTCACGGTCCAGCGCGCGCGCCGGATCGAGCGCTTCCTCAGCCAGCCGTTCTTCGTCGCCGAAGAGTTCACCGGCACCCCGGGCGCGTATGTGCCGATCGCGGAGACGATCAGGGGCTTCGAGGAGATCATCGACGGCAAGCATGACGAGGTCCCGGAGAGCGCGTTCTTCTTGAAGGGCACGATCGACGAGGTCGTCGAGGCGGCCAAGAAATAAGCATGGCCCACGCGAAGTTCCCAGCCGAAGTGCTCACGCCCGAGGGCGAGGTCTTCAACGAGGAGATCGAAATGCTCTCGACGTTCACGACCGTCGGCTCGATCGGCATCCTCGCCAACCACGAGCCGCTGCTGGCCCGCTTGGAGCCGACCGAGCTGCGGCTGTACCGCTCCGAGGAGGAGATCGTGCGCTTCGCGCAGGCCGAGGGGTATCTGCAGTTCGCCGATAACCGCGCGCTGGTGCTCGTCGAGGAGGCGATCGCGCCGGGGCAGATCGACCGTCAGGCCTTCGAGGCGAAGCTGTCGGACGCGCGCAAGGCCGCGGAGAACGCCGAGCAGGACAGCGAGGAGCAGGGCCGCGCGCTGCGCGATGTGAGGCGCTACGAGGCGTTTCTCGCGGTCGAGGCGTAGGACCCGTGACTGGTGTCGGGCCGCCGGTTTGGCGGGAACCTCGTGGCGAGGGGCGGGGTGGCCGTAAGGTGCGGCATACCAATGCACGTGTTAGACACACCGCCGCTTGCTCCCAGCGGTTAGCCTTCCCGGCCTGATGAGTCCAGAGCTGAGCTCAGAGCGCGCACCGATCGGGGTGATCGGCACCGGCTATGTCGGGCTGGTGACCGCCGCCGGGTTTGCCGAGCTCGGCAGCGAGGTGTACTGCGTGGACATCGACGCCGAGAAGATCGAGCGGCTGCGTCGTGGCGAGGTGCCGATCTACGAGCCCGGGCTCGAGCGGCTGCTCGAGAACAACCGCGAGCGGCTGCACTTCTCCACCGACCTCGGTGAGGCGCTCGAGCACGCGCGACTGCTGTTCGTGGCCGTCGGCACGCCGCCGACCTACTCCGGCGACGCCGACCTCTCCGCCGTGCACGCGGTCGTCGATGCGATCCCCGCGTCCGATCGCCACGCGCTCGTGATGAAGTCGACCGTGCCCTGCGGCACCGGCGCGGCGATCCGGCGCGGCTTTCGCGAGCGCGGCAAGGACGGCCTGCGCTACGTCTCCTGTCCCGAGTTCCTCAAGGAGGGCTCCGCAGTCGAGGACTTCCTGCACCCCGATCGCGTGGTCGTCGGCGATGAGGGCGACTGGGCGGGGGATGCGGTCGTCGAGCTTTACGCGCCGCTGCAGGCTCCGCTCGTGCGCACCGACATCGCGAGCGCCGAGATGGTCAAGCTCGCCTCCAACGCCTTTCTCGCGACGAAGATCTCGTTCATCAACGAGATCGCGAACGTCTGCGAGGAGACCGGCGCTGACGTGGTCGAGGTCGCGCGGGGGATGGGCCTCGACGACCGGATCGGGCCGAAGTTCCTGCAGGCCGGGATCGGCTTCGGCGGCAGCTGCTTTCCCAAGGACGTAGACGCGCTCAAGCAACTGGCCGGCAACTCCGGCTATCACTTCCAGCTGCTGACGGCCGTGATCGAGGTCAACGAGCTGCAGAAGCGCCGTGTGATCGGCAAGCTGCACAAGCACCTCGGCGGTCTCGTCGGTAAGCGGATTGCGTTGCTCGGGCTGGCGTTCAAGCCCAACACCGACGACATGCGCGAGGCCTCCTCGCTGGTGCTCTCAGCTCGCTTGAACGCCGATGGCGCCACCGTCACCGCCTGCGACCCCGTCGCCGAGGAGCAGGCGCGCAAGCTCGTCAGCGGCATCGCCTTCGCCGATTCGCCGCTTCAGGCCGTCGCCGACGCCGACGCCGTAGTCTTGGTGACCGAGTGGCCCGAATTCATCGATTTGGACTGGAGTGCTGTGGCGCAGGGGATGCGGGGGACGCTCGTGATCGACGGGCGTAATGCACTGGACGCCCAGGCCGTGCGCGGCGCGGGACTCGTGTACGAGGGGATCGGTAGAGGCTGATGCAGGCCGTGATCCTCGTCGGCGGGGAGGGCACGCGCCTGCGCCCGCTGACCTCGACCGTGCCCAAGCCGGTCGTGCCGCTCGTCGACCGCCCGTTCATCGCGTTCATGCTCGAGTGGCTGAAGGGGCACGGGATCGACGACGTGATCATGTCCTGCGGCTTTCTCGCGACGAGCGTGCGCAACGTGCTCGGCGACGGCTCCGCGCTCGGCATCAAACTGCGCTTCGTCGAGGAGCCCGACCCGCGCGGCACCGCGGGCGCGCTCAAGTTCGCCGAGTCGCTGCTCGATGAGCGCTTTCTGATGCTCAACGGCGACGTGCTCACCGACATCGACCTGACCGGCCAGATCGCCCAGCACGAGCGCACCGGCGCGAAGGCGACGCTCGCGCTCGCGCCCGTCACCGACCCGAGCGCGTACGGACTGGTGCACCTCAACGAGGACCGCTCGGTCAAGGACTTCGTCGAGAAGCCGAGCTCGGACAGGATCGACACGAACCTGATCTCAGCGGGCGCGTACGTGCTCGAGCGCGAGATCCTCGAGCTCGTCCCGCCGAATCGCAACGTCTCGATCGAGCGCGAAGTCTGGCCGGCGCTGATCGGCGCTGGGCTCTACGGCTTCCCCGCGGACGCCTACTGGCTGGACATCGGCACGCCCGAGCGCTACCTGCAGGGCACGTTCGACATCATCGAGGGCAACGTCGATACGCCGGTGCGCGCGCGGCTCGGCGAGAGCTGGCTGGCGGTCGCCGCCGACACGGAGGTCCACGGCCGCGTGATCCCGCCCGCGGTGATCGAGCGCGGCACGCACGTGGCGCCGGGAGCGCATGTCGGCAGCCTCGTCGTGCTCGGCGAGAACGTGCGCGTCGGTCCCGGTTCGACGGTCGAGCGCTCGGTGATCCTCAGCGGGGCGGAGATCGGCGCCAACTGCACGCTGCGTGACTGCATCGTCGCCGCCGGCTGCCGCGTCGGCGACGGCACCCGGATCGAGGGCGGCGCGGTGCTCGGCGAGGGCGTGACGGTGGGGGCGGACAACGTGATCGCCCACGGTGCGCGTATCTTCCCGGGCGTGACCCTGCCCGACGGAGCGCTCAGGTTTTGATTCGATGAGTAGCGAGAGCACCCAAACCCAACCCCCTCCCCCCGCCCAGGGCGCGCTCTCGCGCGCGGCGATCGCCGAGGTCGACACCACCGGCCAGCTCGATGACGTGCTCGGGCTGCCGGAGCACCTGCGCGACGCGCTGTGGCGCGTGGAGTCGGCGATCATGCAGGACTGGGACACCTCCGCCGGCCTGGTCGTGGCGGGAATGGGCGGCTCGGCGATCGGAGGCGCCCTCGCCCGCGCCGCGCTCGGCGATCACGCCTCGCGTCCGATCTTCGTGACCCGCGCCTACGGCCTGCCGCCATGGACGACGCCGGACACGATGGTGCTGTGCGCGAGCTACTCGGGCGAGACCGAGGAGACGCTCGCCTGCTATGAGTCAGCGGGTGCGCTCGGCGCGCGGCGGATGGTTGTCACCACGGGCGGGCGCCTGGCCGAGATGGCTCGCGAGGACGGCGTGCCCGTGATCCCGCTGCCCGGCGGTTTCCAGCCGCGCGCGGCGGTCGCCTACATGACGGTCGCGGCGCTCGAGGTGGCGGCGCTGTGCGGCGCCGGTCCGCGGCTGACCTCGGAGATCGACGTCGCCGCCTCGCACACAGAGCAGCTCGTCGCCGAGTGGGGGCCGGACGCGGACGAGGACTCGCTCGCGAAGACGCTCGCGCGCGGCCTGCTCGGCACGATCCCGGTCATCGCCGGCGCCGGTCTGACAACGCCGATCGCCTATCGCTGGAAGACGCAGATCAACGAGAACGCCAAGCAGCCGTGCTTCTCGCACGAGCTGCCGGAGCTCGACCACAACGAGCTCGTCGGCTGGGAGGGCGCGGGAGATTTGAACCCACCCGCCCGGTTTTCAGCTGTGTTCCTCGATGATTCCGACGCGCATCCGCGCGTGAAGGAGCGAATGGCGCTGACCGAGCGTCTGATCGCGCCCAACGCCGCGGCGAGCTTCCATCTGGAGACGCGTGGGGAGACGACGATCGAGCGCGTGATCTCGCTTGTGCTGCTTGGGGACCTCGTCTCGATCTATCTCGCCACGCTCCGTGGCGTCGATCCGGGCCCGGTGCGCCTTATCGAGCAGCTCAAGGCCGAGCTTGCGGCGGGCTGAAAGCACGCTCGTCACAGCGGCGCCGTGTTCTGAAAGCACGCCTGGCCGCAGCGGCGCCGTGTGCTAGCGTCTCCGGCGGCCGAGGAGCGCTGCGACGGGCTGCCTTCCCTGCGATGGGCAGCTTCCGCCACGCTCGGCCTCCCACTTGCAGCAAGGGCGCTCGTCTGACCGACAGGAGATTCGTCATGTCAGTAATGACCCCCGCCGCACCCGCTGGTACGACCACGGATGACTTCAAGGTCGCCGATCTGAGTCTCGCCGCTTTCGGGCGCAAGGAGATCACGCTCGCCGAGCACGAGATGCCCGGCCTGATGGCGATCCGCCGCGAGTTCGCCGCCGAGCAGCCGCTGAAGGGTGCGCGGATCATGGGCTCGCTGCACATGACGATCCAGACGGCCGTCCTGATCGAGACGCTCACGGCGCTCGGCGCCGAGGTGCGCTGGTGCAGCTGCAACATCTTCTCCACCCAGGACCACGCCGCCGCCGCGGTCGCCGTCGGTCCCGAGGGCACCCCGGAGGATCCCCAGGGTGTACCGGTCTTCGCCTGGAAGGGCGAGACCTTGGAGGAGTACTGGTGGTGCACAGAACAGGCAATTCTCTGGCCTGGCGAGAGCGGCCCCAACATGATCTTGGACGACGGCGGTGACGCGACCTTGCTCGTGCACAACGGGACGAAGTACGAGGCCGCCGGCGCGGTCCCCGATCCGGCGAGTGCGGATTCAGAGGAGCTCGGCGTGATCCTCTCGCTGCTGACCCGCTCGCTGACGGAGGACCCGCAGCGCTGGACGAAGCTCGGGGAGGGCGTGAAAGGCGTGACCGAGGAGACGACGACGGGCGTGCACCGGCTCTACCAGATGGTCGAGTCGGGCGAGCTGCTGTTCCCCGCGATCAACGTGAACGACTCGGTGACGAAGTCGAAGTTCGACAACCTCTACGGCTGCCGGCACTCGCTGATCGACGGCATCAACCGCGCGACCGACGTGATGATCGGCGGCAAGGTCGCCGTGATCTGCGGCTTCGGCGACGTCGGCAAGGGCTGCGCGGAATCGCTGCGCGGCCAGGGCGCGCGCGTGGTGATCACCGAGATCGATCCGATCTGCGCGCTGCAGGCGGCGATGCAGGGCTATGAGGTCAAGACGCTCGCGGAAGTGATCGGCAGCGCCGACATCTTCGTGACGACGACCGGCAACAAGGACATCATCACCGCCGCCGACATGGCCAAGATGAAGCACCAGGCGATCGTCGGCAACATCGGGCACTTCGACAACGAGATCGACATCGCCGGCCTCACGCAGATCGAGGGGATCGAGCGCGTGAACATCAAGCCGCAGGTCGACAAGTGGGTCTTCCCCGACGGCCACGCGATCATCATGCTCTCCGAGGGGCGCCTGCTGAACCTCGGCAACGCGACCGGGCACCCGAGCTTCGTGATGTCAAACTCGTTCACGAACCAGACGATCGCCCAGATCGAGCTGTTCACGAAGAACGACGAGTACTCCAAGCAGGTCTACGTGCTGCCGAAGCACCTCGACGAGAAGGTCGCCCGCCTGCACCTCGACGCGCTCGGTGTGAAGCTGACGAAGCTCAGCGACGAGCAGGCCGCCTACATCGGGGTTCCCGTCGACGGGCCGTACAAGCCGGATCACTACCGCTACTAGCCGGCGGTCCGCCCAGCGGCCATTTGGTAACTCGGTTCACAGACAAACTGGAAAGATGGTCGAATGAGAGCGATGGTCCTCGCGGCGGGCCTGGGAACCAGGCTGCGCCCGCTGACGTATGAGATCACCAAGCCGATGGTGCCGGTGCTCGACCGGCCGGTGATGGCGCACATCATCGACCTGCTCGACCGGTATGGGTTCGAGGATGTGATCGCGAACCTGCACTATTTCCCGGAGACGATCCGTGAGCACTTCGGCGATCGCCTGCAATACCGCTTCGAGCCCGAGCTGCTCGGCACCGCGGGGGGCGTGCGCGCGTGCGCGGAGTTCTTCGGCGAGGAGCCGTTCCTCGTGATCTCCGGCGATGCGCTCACCGACATCGACCTCGGCGCGTTCGTCGCCCGGCACGAAGCGAGCGGGGGGATCGCGACGCTGGCGGTCAAGCGGGTGGACGACACGCGCGAGTTCGGCGTCGTGCTGCACGACGCCGAGGGGCGGATCACGGGCTTTCAGGAGAAGCCGGCGCCCGAGGAGGCGCTTTCGGACCTCGGCAACTGCGGGATCTACATCTTCGACCCGAAGATCTTCGACTACTTCCCCGACCGGCCGTTCGTCGACTGGGCCCAGGACGTGTTCCCGGCGCTGCTCGAGCACGACGTCCCTTTCCACATCCACGAGGTCGGCGAGTATTGGAACGACGTCGGGTCCTTGGGCGAGTTGCGCCAGGGCACGTTCGACGCGCTGGAGGGCAAGCTCCACCTGGAGATGGCGGGGGAGGAGCTCTCGCCCGGCGTGATCCTCGCCGGCGAGGGGCCGTTGCCCCGGGACGTCGAGGTGGAAGGCCCCGTGTGGATCGGCCACGACATCACGATCGGCGCGGGCGTGCGCCTGATGGGGCCGGTCGTGCTCGGCGACGGCGCGCGGGTCGGGGAGCGCACGCAACTGCGCGAGAGCATCGTGTTCCCGGGCACCGAGGTCGCGCGAGAGTCGATTCTGATCGGCGCGATCGCTGGGCACGCGGGGATCCTGCAGAGCCTTCGCCCCCGCCAGAAATAAGGAGGGGCCGCCGAAGCGGACCCCTCCTACTCAGCAGATACGCCCATCGCAGCGCTCTAACAACTGCCATCTTACGAAGAAGGATGGACATCCGCCCCCGCGAGGCGTAGCATCGGTGCCCATCTCCAAAAACCAGCCGACGAGGGAGCCGTGATGCAGATTGACATCAAGGGTCGCAACGTTCCGGTCACCGACGAGATCCGCGAGCACGCGGAGCGCCGTCTGGACAAGGTCGCGCGTCAGGTCTCGGACCTGGCCCGCCTGGAGATCGAGATCTTCGAGGAGCGAAACCCCTCGATCGCCGAGCGCGAGGTCGTGGAGGCGACGCTGTATCTGAAGGGCGTGACTCTGCGCGCGCACGACGCCTCGCGCGAGATGGCCCACTCGCTGAACCTCGTCGTCGACGAGCTCGCGCGCCAGGTCAAGCGCCACCGCGACAAGCGCCGCAAGCGCCGCGAGGCGCACGCGATGGCGAGCCAGCTGAAGTCTGCTCGCGCGGCACTGTAGCCGCGTCGCGCCCCGCACTGCAGTCGTGCCGCGCCGCGTGTCCTAGACGCAGCGCGCGGCACGCTACAGACGCTAATCTGGAGCTGTGTCCCCATCGATTCTCGATCGCGCGCTGAACGTCGGCGAGGCGAAGAAGTTCAAGGCCTATCAGAAGCGCGTCGCGCTGATCAACGCGTTCGAGGGCGAGCTCGAACACGACACCGACGCCGAGCTGCGCGAGCGGATGGACGCGCTGCGCGCACGCGCGGCTGAGGGGGAGTCACTCGACGCGCTCTTGCCGGAGTGCTTTGCGATCGTACGCGAGACCGGCAAGCGCAAGATGGGCATGCGCCACTTCGATGTTCAGTTGATCGGCGGGATGGTCCTGCACGACGGCCAGATCGCGGAGATGAAGACGGGCGAGGGCAAGACGCTGACGGCGACGCTCGCGGTCGTGCTGAACTCGCTCGCGGTGCACCGGCCCGGCTCCGGTGGCAAGGGAAGCGCCAACGGCAACGGCCATCTCGACCCGGACCCCGCTCTCGCCGACTACCCCGACCTCGTCGATCCGGACGCCGCGATCGACCCGGAGGCGGTCGAAGAGGAGCTCGACGACGAGTTGATCGCCGCCGACCAGGTACCGGCCGGGGATGCCGCCTCCTCCGCTGTGAACGCCGCCGCGAACGGATCCGCCGACGGCGGCTCCGGTTCTTCACGTGACGCCGCCGGCACCGGCGGGGCTCCTGGGGCGCTCAACCGCCGCGGCGTGCACGTCGTGACCGTCAACGACTACCTGGCAAGGCGCGACGCGGAATGGATGAAACCGATCTACGACGCGCTCGGCGTGAGCGTGGGAGTGCTGCAGAACATGCAGCCCTACGACGAGAAGCAGGCCGCGTACGCCTGCGACGTGATCTATGGGACGAACTCAGAGCTGGGCTTCGACTACCTGCGCGACAACATGGCGAAGGACCTCTCGGAAAAGGTCCAGCGCGGGCACTGGTTCGCGGTCGTGGACGAGGTCGACAACATCCTGATCGACGAGGCGCGCACGCCGCTGATCATCTCCGGGGCGCCCGAACAGGCGGCCGACCTGTACGTGAAGTTTGCGCGCCTGGCGCCGCGGATGAGCGTGGGCAAGACCCCCGAAGGCATGGACCCGCGCACGAAGAAGGGCTTCATGGCGGACTTCGACTTCGAGATCGACGAGAAGCACAAGAGCGTCTCGATCACCGAGCAGGGCGTCGCGAAGGCCGAGAAATTCCTCGGCATCGACCACCTGTACCGCGCCGAGAACGGGCACCTCGTCAACCACCTGATCCAGTCGCTGCGCGCGCAGGCGCTGTACAAGCGCGACGTCGACTACGCGGTCGTCGACGGCGAGGTGAAGATCATCGACGAGTTCACGGGCCGGATCCTCGACGGCCGCCGCTGGTCGGAGGGCTTGCACCAGGCGATCGAGGCGAAGGAGGGCGTGCGCATCCAGGAGGAGAACCAGACGCTCGCGACGATCACATACCAGAACTACTTCCGGCTCTACGACAAGCTTGCGGGGATGACGGGCACCGCGCTGACGGAGGCCACCGAGTTCATGAAGATCTACGAGCTGCCGGTCGTGCAGGTGCCGACGAACAGGCCGATGGTCCGCGAGGACCGCAACGATCAGGTCTACAAGACCCGAGACGGCAAGTGGAACGCGGTCGTGAACGAGATCGCCGCGCGCCACGAGAGCGGCCAGCCGGTGCTCGTCGGGACGATCTCGGTCGAGGTCTCAGAGCTCCTGTCCGAGCAGCTGAAAAAGCGCGGGATCGAGCACGCGGTGCTGAACGCCAAGCCCGAGCACGCCGCGCGCGAGGCGGAGACGGTGGCCGAGGCCGGGCAGCCGGGCGCGGTGACGATCGCGACGAACATGGCCGGTCGCGGCGTCGACATCAAGCTCGGCGGAAACGCCGAGCACCTCGCCCGTCAAGCGCTCGCCAAGGAGGGGCTCGTGCCAGGAGACGAGGAGCACGCCGAGGAGTACGAGCGGCGCATGGCCGAGCTGGTGCCGGAGCTCGAGCGGCGCGTGGAGGAGGACCGTGAGCGCGTGATGGCGGCCGGCGGCCTGTTCATCTGCGGCACTGAGCGCCACGAGTCGCGGCGGATCGACAACCAGCTGCGCGGCCGTGCGGGGCGTCAGGGCGATCCCGGCGAGTCGCGGTTCTTTCTATCCGCCGAGGACGACCTGGTGAGGCTGTTCGCGGGCGATCGGATCTACCGGATCCTCGACAAACTCGGCGGCGTCGACGAGCACGGCAACGAGGAACCGATCGAGGCCGGGATGCTGTCGAAGCAGATCGAGAAAGCCCAGAAGAAGGTCGAGGAGCAGAACTTCCTGCAGCGCAAACACGTGCTCGAGTACGACGACGTCGCCAACGAGCAGCGCCGCGTGATCTACGCCTACCGCGATGAGGTGCTCGAGGGCAAGCCGATCGGCGAGGAGGCGCGCCGCGAGGTCGTCAACACGATCGAGCGCACGATCGAGCAGTACACGCCCGGCGACTTCATGGAGGACTGGGATCTCGACGGCCTGTTCACGGCGCTCGGGCAGTTCTTCCCGATCGACCTCGGCGACGAGGATCTCGACCCCGAGAAGGTCGATCGGATCTCGTTGACCGATCGTGTGACGGAGCTGGCGATCGAGCACTACAACGCGCGCGAGCAGGAGCTCGGCGAGGAGCTGATGGGCGCGCTCGAGCGGTTCCTGCTGCTGCAGATCATCGACGAGCGCTGGCGCGAGCACCTGTTCGACATGGACTATTTGCGTGAGGGCATCCACCTGCGCGGCTTCGCCCAGCTCGACCCGCTCGTGGCCTACAAGAACGAGGCGTTCACGCTGTTCGGCGATTTGATGAGCAGCGTCTGGGCCGACTATACGCGGATGATCTTCAACGTCCAGGTGAACGTCGAAGACCCCAACGGTGGTGGCGGGCAGGCCGGCGCGCAGCCTCCGATCCCCGCGTTCGCGCCGGGCGGCAGCTCGACGCGCGCCGGTCGGGTCTCCTACTCCGGCGGGCAGAGCGCGATGGGCGCGGGCGCGATCGCGGCGGCAGCCGCGGCGGGTGGGATCCAGCAGGGCGGCGAGGCCTACGCTGGGAACGGCGAAGCCGGCGAGCTGGAGATGGCGCCCGTCGTCGAGCAGCGGGTGGTCGACCACGAGCACGAAGTCGGCCGCAACGACCCGTGCTGGTGCGGCAGCGGCAAGAAGTTCAAGAAGTGCCACGGGTCTTGAGGAGCGCTCGGCGCTGATAGCGTGGGGCAATGCCTACCAACACCCCCACGGAATCGACCCCCCAGCGCCTGGCAGCGATACGCGAGCAGCTGAAGCTGCTCGCGGACTATCTTTGACCCGCAAGAGCTGAAGGACCGCGCGGAGGCGCTCGAAGCGCAGATGGGCGCGCCCGGATTCTGGGAGGACGCCGAGGCGGCCGGACAGGTTGGCGCCGAGCACGCGCGGGCGACGAGACGCCTGGAGGAGTTCACGACGCTGCAGAACGACGTCGAGGATCTCGACGACCTGATCGAGATGGCCGACGAGGACGCCTCGTTGCAGGGCGAAATCGACGAGCAGTTCGCCTCGGTCGAGGAGCGCCTGGCTGCGCTCGAGGAGCAACGCTTGTTCTCCGGCCGCTACGACCAGGGCGATGCGCTCGTGAGCGTGAACGCGGGCGCGGGGGGGACCGACGCGCAGGACTGGGCCGAGATGGTGCTGCGGATGGAGATGCGCTGGGCGGAGCGGCGTGGTTTCGAGGTCGAGCTGCTGGAGGCGAGCGCGGGCGAGGAAGCGGGGATCAAGTCGGCGACGTTCCAGGTGAAGGGCGAGAACGCGTACGGCCTGTTCGGTGCCGAGCGCGGCGTGCACCGGCTGGTCAGGCTGAGCCCGTTCGACTCCGCGCATCGCCGCCAGACGAGCTTCGCGGGCGTGGAGGTCGCGCCGGTCGTGAAAGACACGGGCGAGATCGAGATCAACGAGGACGACCTGCAGGTCGACACGTATCGTGCGAGCGGCGCGGGCGGCCAGCACGTGAACAAGACCGACTCGGCGGTGCGGATCACGCACCGTCCGACGGGGATCGTCGTGCAGTGCCAGAACGAGCGCTCGCAGTCCTCGAACAGGGCGACCGCGATGGTCGTGCTGCGCGCGAAGCTGCTGGAGCGCAAGGAGCGCGAACGCCAGGAGGAGATCGCGAAGGAGAAGGGCGAGGCGCAGGACGTGAACTTTGGCTCGCAGATCAGATCGTATGTGCTGCACCCGTACACGATCGTCAAAGACCACAGGACCAGCTATGAAATGGGCGATGTTCAGAGGGTCTTGGATGGAGATTTAGATGATTTCGTGCGTGCTTATCTACTTTCAAATGCGTCGCTGGGCGATTGACAGTGGACGGTTCAATGGAGGTCGATGAAACCTCGTTGGAACCATGTCTCGGCTCACGAACGGAGCTGGCAGAATGACCATTTCTGATCTGGGGCCGCTCGTGGAACAGGCGCTGGCCGAGGACCTGGGCACGGGCGACGTCACGACAGACGCGACCGTTGCCGAGGATGCGCACGCGCGGGCGGGAATCGTGCAGAAGGAGCCGGGGACGATTTACGGCCTCGACGCGGCCGAGGCGGTCTTCACGCAGCTGGATCCAGACGCGCGCTGCGAGCGCTTGGTGCAAGAGGGCGTGTGGCGCGAGGGCGGCCCGGTGCTGAGGGTGGAAGGGAGTGCTCGTGCGCTGTTGACAGGGGAGCGCGCGGCGCTGAACTTCCTCGCGCACCTGTCGGGCGTGGCGACGATGTCCGCGCGCGCCACGCGCGCGGTGCAGGGAACGGGCGCGAAGGTGCTCGACACGCGCAAGACGACCCCGGGTATGCGCGCGCTGGAGAAGGCGGCGGTTGCGGCCGGGGGGGCGAGCAACCACCGCGTCGGCCTGTACGACGCGGTGTTGATCAAGGAGAACCACATCGCCGCCGCCGGCGGCATCGCGCAGGCGATCGACCGCGCGCGTGCGGCGGCCCCGGAGCTGGCGGGAACGTTGGAGGTCGAGGTGCGCAACCTGCAGGAGATCGACGAAGCCCTCGCCGCCAGAGCGCCGAGGCTGCTGTTGGACAACATGGACGATGCGCAGCTGCGCGCCGCCGTGGCCCAGGTTGCCGGCCGTGCGGAGCTCGAGGCCAGCGGCGGTGTGACCCTCCAGACGCTCAGGGCGACGGCGGAGACCGGGGTAGAATGGGTGTCGATGGGCGCCTTGACTCATTCGGCGCCCGCCTTAGATTTATCGCTGATCTTGGAGGCCCTGCCATGAAGTATCTCCCCGCCGGCGGATCTACCGATGCTCCTGGGAGCGTGGCGCCATGAACCTGCCGATGGCCACCACCTTGCCGATGGCTCCCACGACGGGGTCGACGCCGGCTCTGTCGAGCGAGGAGATCGCGAGGATGCAAGCGGAGGTGCGCGCGCTCGCGGCCGAGCGCGGCGCGGTGATCCTCGCGCACAACTACCAGGTGCCCGAGGTGCAGGACGTCGCCGACTACGTCGGCGACTCGCTCGGTCTCTCGCGCCAGGCCGCGGCGGCCGACGGCGAGGTGATCGTGTTCTGCGGCGTGCACTTCATGGCCGAGACCGCCTCGATCCTGTGCCCGGAGAAGACCGTGCTGATCCCCGATCTCGACGCGGGGTGCTCGCTCGCCGACTCAATCGATGCGGGTCAACTCGCGGACTGGAAGGCGCAGTATCCGCAAGGAGTGGTCGTGATGTACGTGAACACGACCGCAGAGGTGAAGGCGCTGACCGACTACTGCTGCACGTCGGCTAACGCGGTCGATGTCGTCCGCCACATCTATGAGACGCACGGCGAGGACACCGAGATCCTGTTTGGCCCGGACATGTGGCTGGGCGCCTACGTGGAGAAGGAGCTCGGAAGAAGGATGCACGTGTGGGACGGCGAGTGCCACGTGCATGCGGGAATCCGCCCGGCGGACATCGAGGCCACCCGCGCCGCGCACCCGGGCGCCGACTTCCTGATCCACCCCGAGTGCGGGTGTACGACGAGCGTCATGGAGTACGTCGCCAGCGGGGACGTCTCAGCGGATGGCGTGCACATGCTCTCGACCGGGGGGATGCTCAAATACGCCGAGGCGCTCGAGCGCGTCGCGGGTGGGGCGGCGGAGAGCGTGGGCGCCCCGGCTAGCTCCCCTGGCAACGGCGCTCCTCAGGCCCGGCCCCGCGAGGCCGTCGTTGCGACCGAGATCGGGATGCTCCACCCCCTGCGTATGGCGGCCCCCGACGTGAGCTTCATCCCCGCGAACCCGAAGGCGAGCTGCAAGTACATGAAGATGATCACGCTCCCAAAGCTGAGGGACGCGCTGCGGGAGATGAAGTACGAGGTGCGAGTGCCCGAGGAGATCGCCGTGAAGGCGAGGATCCCGATCGACCGGATGGTCGCGCTGGGCTAAAACTCGTTGGCTGTGTGAGGGCCGACGCAGGCGACGGCGAGGTTGTCCGCCACTCCTGCGGCGACCTCGCGGACCTCGTCGTACGTGACGGCGTCGAGCGCCGCGATCGCGGCGTCGGGGTCGATGTCCTCGCCGAACACGATCCGTTGGTTGGCGGCGTAGCGGGCGACGGCGTTCGTGTTCTCGAACGCCAAAACCCGGCGGCCGGCGGCGTAGGCGCGCGCGCGGTGGACCTCCTCCTCGGTCGGGCCGTCGTCGCGGAGCTCGTCGACGATCTCGCGCATGCGCGTGTAGGCCTCGACGCACTTTCCTGACTCGAGGCCCGAGCCGAGCTGCAGGATCGGCACGTCGGCGAAGGCGTGGTCGAGCGCGTAGACGGAGTAGCAGAGGCCGCGCTTCTCGCGGATCTCCTCGAACAGGCGCGAGCCCATCGAGCCGCCGAGCAGCGTCGAATAGATCGTCAGCGCCGCGCGCTCGCGCTCGTCGGAGACGGCGATCTCCGGGCGGTAGATCATGCGCAGGTGCGACTGGTTGGTGTCGCGCTCCTCGACGAGCGTCTCCGGTGAGAATGCGGGCGCCGGTACGTACGGATCGGGGTCTGACAGCGCGGGAAAGCGCCCGAAGCACTCTTCCAGCTCCCGATCGGAGGGGAGGTGGTCGGTGTTGCCCACCAGGAACGCTCCTCCGTGCGTTCCCGCCCAGCGGCGCTCGCGGAAGGCGACGATCCCCGCGCGCGTGAAGCTGCGCAGGTTCTCCTCCGGGCCGAGCACCGTGCGTCCGAGCGGGTGATCGCCGAACGCCGCGCGGTCGATCAGGTACTCGGCGACCGTAGAGGGCTGGTCGTAGGCGCGGTTGATCTCCTGGATCACGACGCCGCGCTCCCGGTCGAGCTCCTCGGCGTCGAGCCGCGGCCGGCCGGCGAAATCGCTCAGCAGGTCGATCGCCTGCGGGGCGGACTCTGCCCGAACCGTCAGGTGGAAGGCGACGAGATCGTGGCTCGTGTAGGCGTTCAGCACGCCCCCGAGCCGCTCGGCGGTCTCGTTGACGTCCTTGTAGGTCGGGTACTTCTCGCCCCCCTTGAACACGAGGTGCTCGAGGAAGTGGGCCATCCCGTTCTCCTCGGGCCGCTCGTTGCGCGCGCCCGCGTCGAACGCGACGAGCACGGTCAGCGCGCGCGTGCCCGGCAGGCCGACCGTGTAGATCGGCAGCCCGTTCGCGGCGACGGTGGAGGTCTCGATCTCGGTCATCGGCGCTCACGATAGTCGAGTACCGCCCCGAACCAAGGAGCGCCTCGACTAGGCTTGCCTGCGTCATGACTTCCCGGCGACAGCCCCTGATCGTGATCCTGGGCGTGCTGCTCCCGGTCTTCCTCGTCGTGGGCGTCTGGCTCGGCGGCCATCCCGAAGATCTGCCGGGGTTCGCGCGGACGAGCACATTTGAGAAGAACCATCAGACGCAGGTCGTCGACGAAGCGCTCGCGCGGATCTCCAGCGACTACTACCGGCCGATCACGAAGAGCCAGCTGGCGAACTCCTCGATCGCCGGCGCGGTCGCGAGCCTCGGCGATCGCTTCTCTCATTACCTGACGCCGAAGGAATTCCATGAATTCAACGCGCCGCCGAGCTTTACCGGCATCGGCGTCGTCGTCTCACCGGAACACAGGGGTCTCGCGATCGCGCGGGTGTTCGACACGTCCCCCGCGCAGCGCGCGGGATTGAAAGCCGGCGAAGTGATCGTCGCGGTCAACGGACGCAAGCTCGCGGGCCTCTCCGCCGACACTTCCACATCGCTGATCAAGGGGCCGCCGGGCACCGAAGTCGCGCTCGGGATCCTGCGGCCCGCGGTCGTGGCCGGCTCTGCCCACACGGCTTCTTCTTCTTCTTCTTCTTCTTCCTCCTCCTCCTCCTCGACGTCCCACGCGGCGCCGCCCGCCCATGCGGCACCGACAGACCACGCGACGACCCGCACCGTGCGGATCACGCGCGCGGTGATCTCCGAGCCGGTCGTCGCCTCCGAGACGCGGACCGTCCACGGGGTGAAGCTAGGCGTCGTCGAGCTCGCCTCGTTCAGCCCCGAATCGCACGCCGAAGTCCAGACGGCGGTCGAAAAAGTGCTGCACGAAGGAGCCCGGGGCATCATCTTCGACCTGCGCGCCAACGGCGGCGGCCTCGTCGAGGAAGCACGGCTGATCGCGAGCCTGTTCATCGCCCACGGCACGATCGTCTCCACGCGCGGGCGCACGCAGCCGAGCGAGACGATCACAGCGACCGGCCACCCGCTCGCGCCGACGATCCCGATGGTCGTGCTCGTCGACCACAACACCGCCTCCTCTTCGGAGATCGTCACCGCCGCGCTGCAGGATCACCGCCGCGCGACCGTCGTCGGCACCCACACCTTCGGCAAGGGCGTCTTCCAGGAGGAGGAGCCGCTGTCAAACGGCGGCGCACTCGACATCACGGTCGGTGAGTACTTCACCCCCAACGGGCGCAACCTCGGCGGCGGCGGCGTCAAGCAGGGCGCCGGCATCACCCCCGAAGTGTCGCTCGCCAACAGCGTCGTCGACACCCCGCAGGGCCTCGACGCGGCGCTGGACACGCTCGCCGCGAAAGTCAAGTGAGCGACGCCGTCGTAGCGGTGCTCGGGAAACGAGGACGGTTCTGGTCGGCAGAGCCGCTGTTCCCGCCACCGCGTTCGGAGGACAGAGGTAGGCCCACACCTGGGTCACGGCGTCTCATGCTTGGCTCCAATCGTGTGTCCGGTCCCGGTGGGGGCGCGGCGCGCTCAGGGGATCTGGTGTTGGTGGCGCAGGGAGGTCACGCAAGAGGCGGGCGTGATCGACCGGGAGGCCGGGCCCAGATCACGCGGGTGCTGGGGCGTCCGGATGTGGCACGCGACCTGATCGAGGGGCTGCTGCTGGATCGCGGTCTCGCCCGTGAATTCGATCCGGCGGTGGAGCGTGAGGCGCGTGCGGCGGCCGCACGGAAGATCAATGCGACGGACGGCCGCCGCGATCTGAGGAGCCTGCCGACGTTCACGATCGATCCGGCGAGCGCACGCGACTTCGACGACGCGATCTCCGCCGAACGCCTCGACGACGATTCGAAGATGCGCGTGTGGGTTCACATCGCGGACGTCAGCGCCTATGTGCCCGAAGGCTCGACCGTCGATCTGGAGGCGCGGCGTCGCGGCACGAGCGTGTACGTGCCTGGCGCGGTCGAGCCGATGCTGCCGCAGGCGCTCTCGAACGACGCCTGCTCGCTGGTGCCGGGGAAGGAGCGAGCGGCGGTCACGGTCGAGCTCGAGCTGCACGGGGCGACGGTCACGAAGGCTGCCTTCTACCGCTCGCTGATCCGTTCGGACGAGCGCTTGAGCTACGAGCAGGTCGATGAGATCTTTGCCGGTCGCCGGCGCGCACGCGAGCCGTGGGCGGAGCCGCTGGCGGCCGCACGCGCAGCGGCGGCAGCGCTCGAGGAGCAACGCCGTAAAGGCCACAGCGGCGCGCTGACGCTCGACTCCACCGAGCCGGAGTTCGCGTTCGACGAGGACGGACACGTCGAGCAGGTGCTCGTGCGCGAACAGACCGAGTCCCATCGCCTGATCGAGCACCTGATGATCGCCGCCAACGAAGCGGTCGCGCGGCTGCTGTCCGAGCGTGGCGCGCCGTGCCTGTATCGCGTCCACGAACGTCCCGAGCCCGAGCGCGTGAAGCGCCTCGTCGAGCAGCTCGCGACGCTCGAGGTGCCGACGCCGCCGCTGCCGAAGAACCTCTCGCCGTCGCAGGCGGCGGAGCTGATGGGGGAGATCTCCCGGCGCGTCGAGACCCACGTGCGCCGTAACGGCGGGCGTGCGGCGCTGACCTCGCTGCTCCTGCGCACGCTGCAGCAGGCCGCCTACTCGCCGAAGAACAGCGGCCACGCCGGTCTCGGCACGGCCTACTACTGCCATTTCACCTCACCGATCCGCCGCTATCCCGACCTCGTCTGTCACCGCGCGCTGCTGTCTGCCGTCGGCGGTGGCCAGCATGCGCCGCGGGCCGCCGGTATGGGGGAATTGGCCGAGTGGACCTCCGACCGCGAGCGCGCCGCGATGACGATCGAGCGCGACGCGGACGACGTGGCTCGCTGTTTCGCCCTGCAGCGTGTGCTCTACGAGGACGGCTGGGAGCAGGTGTTCTCGGGAGAGGTGGTTGGGCTGATCTCGGCCGGGGCGTTCATCTCCTTCGGCCGGCCATCGGAGCGAGCGGATGCTCAGGCAGAGAGGGGCGCACGGGCGCAGGGGGCAGCAGAGCGGGAGGCTGTGCCCGTGTCGCAGGATTACCGCGGCATGCTGCCGGTCAGACGCATGCGCGGCGCGGGCGGCGAGCGCGAGTGGTGGGAGCTGAACGAGCAGGGCACGATCCTCCACGGCGAAAGCCCCGGATCGACGCTCCGTCTCGGTGACCGGATCGAGGTGCGGGTGGCGCGCGTCGAGGTGGCGCGCGGCCGGGTGGACCTGATCCCAAACGTCTAGGCTCGAAACGATGGCCAAGAGCAAGCAGCAGAAGCGCAAGATCGGCGCGGGCGACGTCGCCTCGAACAGGTACGCGTCCTATCGCTACGAGCTGATCGAACGCGTCGAGTGCGGGATCGTGCTCGAGGGCACCGAGGTCAAGGCGCTGCGCGAGTCAGGCGCCCAGCTGAAGGACGGCTACGCCGCGATCGCCGGCGGCGAGCTGTGGCTGCACTCGGTGCACATCCCCCCGTACGGGCCGGCCTCGCGCGAAAACCACGAGCCCGAGCGCGCGCGCAAGCTGCTGGCGCACCGCCGCGAGCTCGATCGTCTCGCGGCGAAAGTCGCCGAACGGGGGCTGACGCTCGTGCCGACGAGGATCTACTTCAAGGGTTCGCACGCGAAGGTCGAGATCGCGCTCGCGCGCGGCAAGGACCTGTACGACAAACGCAACACGATCCGCGACAGGGAGTCCAAGCGGGATATGGAACGGGCAGTGCGGGAAGCCAGCCGTTAGCGCTGGGGCGAGAGCCGGCGTGAAGCGAGAGTTTGTTAGGCAGATACTTTTGTCAGCGTTCGCTTACATTTTTATTTTGTAGGCGTACGATGACATGCTATATTTGTTAGCGTACGCTGACAACAGGGAGATAGTATGCTCGTCCATTCGATCAACGATCTTGCGGCCGCCATCCGTGGTGGTCGTCTACGTGCGGGCCTCAGCCAGGAGCAGGTCGCGGCTCGCGCGGGCGTGTCCCGGCAATGGGTCGGCGAACTGGAGCGAGGCAAGCCGACGGCCGAGCTCGGTCTGGTGCTGGGCCTGCTGGATGCGCTCGAGCTGAACATCGAGCTCGAGGATCGAGGGGGCGCCGGACGGCCGACAGCCTCAGTCGATCTCGACGGAATGCTGGAGAAGTATCGCGGCCACGAGGGAAGCTGAATGACCGACTCGCTTGCGGTGATCTTGGAGGATCGGGTTGCGGGCACGCTGATGCGAGGCGGCGATGGACGGCTGACGTTCACCTACGGCGAGGAGTACCGCGAACGCGAGGGCGCGACACCACTGTCACTGTCGATGCCGACTCAGGTCCTATCCCACCCAGATCGCGTGGTCACGACCTGGCTCTGGGGGCTGCTGCCAGACAACGACGCCGTACTGCGCCGTTGGGCACGAGGGTTTCAAGTGTCGGCGAGCTCGCCGTTCTCGTTGCTGGGAAGCCCGGTGGGGGAGGATTGTCCCGGCGCCGTCCGGTTCTCCAAGCCCGAGCACGTTGAGCGCGCGCTTGCACGCACCGGCGATGTCAGCTGGCTGACCGACGAACAGGTCACGGAGCGGCTGCGCGAGCTGCGCCGGGATTCGACCGCGTGGCTGGGCGAGTCTTTTACCGGACAGTTCAGCCTTGCCGGCGCGCAGGCCAAGACCGCGCTGCTCCAGCGCGACGGCAAATGGGGGGTCCCCTCGGGCGCCGCCGCGACGACCCACATCCTCAAGCCCGCCGTCACGGGATTCGACGACCACGACCTGAACGAGCATCTATGTCTGGACGCGGCGCGTCGCGCTGGACTGACCGCGGCGCGCACTCAGATCGCGAGCTTCGCCGGGCAGACGGCGGTGGTGGTCACCCGCTATGACCGGCACCTCGCGGCGGAGAGCATCACCCGCGTGCATCAGGAGGATCTGTGCCAGGCGCTTGCCGTCCCGCCGGCCCGCAAGTACCAGAACGAAGGCGGCCCCGGGGTCAAGGAGATAGCCGCGCTGCTACGTCGTGCGATGGCGCCGCGGATCGCGCAGGCCGCCACCTGGGCGTTCGCCGATGCCCTGGCCTGGAACTGGCTGATCGCCGGCACCGATGCCCACGCCAAGAACTACTCGCTGCTGCTGGCGGGCAACCAAGTTCGTCTCGCGCCGCTCTACGACATCGCCTCCGCGCTGCCATACGGCATGCATGAGCGCAAGCTACGGTTGGCGATGAAGATCGGCGGCGACTATCGCCTGTTGCCATACGAGAACCGCTGGCCCAGCGCTGCCCGAGATCTCGGCCTCGACGCAGATGCGCTCGTCGACCGCGTCATCGAGCTCGCCGATCGCGCGCCGGACGCCTTCGCGGAGGCCGCGAGCACGCAGGAGGTCCAGAGTCTCGAGCGAGATCTTCCCAGCAGGCTGGTCGAGCTGGTCACCGAACGCGCCAAGCGTTGCCGGCGATTGCTCGAGGCGTCTGGCGCGAGGCCCGGCGCGGCGGAGGGTTGATAGCGGCCGAGTCAATCAGAGCGACCCGAACGAATGCCCGCCCGAGCTGAGGATGTGCGTCTGCGACATCCCGAGCACGAGCAGCGCGATCAGGCCGACGTAGACCGTCCCGACGATCAGCCGGTGCCGGGGCGCGACGCGATAGTAGGCGGCCTGCGCGAGCGAGTGCGATTTGCGCTGCTGCCAGCGGTGGTAGGTCTGGAAGCCGGCGAAGACGACGATGATCAGCAGGATCGGGTTGCCGGGGTTCAGGAACGCGAGCGCGACGAGCACGCCGAAGCCGAGGAACCACATCCACGGGGTCATCGCGGCGGCAGCGCGCCCGCCGTCGAGCGGCACGACCGGGAGCAGGTTGAAGAGGTTGATGAAGAAGCCGAAGTAGGCCAGCGCGATCAGCAGCGAGCTGCCGGTGAGCTCGCCGACGAGCGCGACGGCGGCGGCGCCGAGGCTGCCGAGGATCGGGCCCGCGAGACCGACGCGCGCCTCCGCGAGCGCATTGTCCCCGAGCGAGCGGGCGGTGATCACCGCGCCCATGAAGGGGATGAACATCGGCGCGCTCGCTTTGATCCCCTCGCGGCGCAACGCGATCACGTGGCCCATCTCATGCACGAACAGCAGCACGACGAAGCCGGCCGCGAACCACCAGCCGAAGAAGAGGCTGTAGGCGGCGACCGACACCAGCGCGGTGCCGGCGGTCACGAGCAGCTTCAGGTTAGGCAGCCCCAGCAGCAGCGCTTTCAGGGCCACGCCGAACTTCGCGATCAGCGCGACCAGCCCCGCGAACGCGCTGCCGATCCGCTTGCGCAGGTTGCGCCCGGGCCCGCCGGAGCCGTCACGCCCGCCGCCGCGTCGCTCGCCGAATGGGTTACTGCCCTCACCGAATGTGGTCCCGCCGGTAGACGTGTGCGCGCTTGCCGGGATCGCCCCCGGGGTTCCAGGAACGATCGCGGGAGGAGGTGCCTGCGACGGGTAGGACTTTGCGAACGGCAGGGAGGCCGCTCCGGTGTGCGGATCCGAAACAGGGGGGACCGGCAGAGATAGATCGCCACTGTCCATGCATCCATTGTGGCAGCAGCGATAAGCGTTTCCTAACGGTCGGGGGTTCAGGCGACAGCACCCCAAAGTGAGCGTCGGCCGACGGCGGTCCGATCACCGTCCGAGACTTTTTTCGGAACGTGCGGGATCTTCGCTTGAGAGGGGTTGCAATCGCCCAGGGCCAGAGCTACTTTGAATCCAGACGCGGAACCGAGCCGCAAAGAGCGAGGCCACCGAGGTGTGAGGCCGCGCCACCCAAGCTAGAAGGCCTTCGGGCCGGACAGGGCGGGTTCCTCAAGCGGCCCGGGACCGCGTCGATTTCGTTCTTCCTTGAGGTATGGCGTCCTTCGCGCCCGGTCTGTTCGCCTTCCCACGGCTACCGTGTCCGTGCTCATCCGCCCGTCCTTTCGCACCGCTGCGGTGTCCACTCGCGCCCCGCGTATTTCACCCGCCGCGGCGACCGGCCCCAGCGTGCAGCCGTCCTCGGTGCAGGTGCGCTGCAGCCGCCCGGCGGAGATCGTCTCGACCAGGCCTGCGATCCAGCATGTCGGGCAGCCGCGCAGCGCGACCATCCCTGGCGGGGCGAGCAGCAGCGCTGCCGGACCGTGGCTGGAGGTCAGCGCGATTGCTGCGCCGAGCAGCCCGAAGCCGAGCGCTCCGCGTGCGAGATGGGCGGGGAGCGAGGTGCTGGCGAGTGCCGAGCGTGAGGAGTCGCGGTCGCGGCGGCGTTCAGACATCCTCGGCACCCGCTCGTGTCTGGAGGCGTATAGCTTCGAGACCCGCATCTTTGATGGCCACATTCTCGGACTCCGTCTCGGACTCCGCTTGCTCGGAGTCTACCTGGCCGGTCGTGTCTGCGCAGGTGGTCGCGTCCTCGCGACCGGTCGTGTCGCCTGAGGAGCCGAGCTGTGCGTGAAGCGCCTCGCGTCCACGGTGCAGGCGCGACTTCATCGCGGCACGGCTGAGTCCGAGCGCCTCGGCGGTCGCCGCTCCCGAGAGGCCCTGGATGTCGCGGAGCACGAGCACCGCGCGTTGCTCGACGGGCAGTGACGCGATCGAGGCGACGATCCGCTCGACCTCCAGGCGGGCGAGCGCGGCGTCTTCGGCCGAGGGCTCGACCATCGCGGCGGATGGCGGCTTGCGCAGCGTGAACCGTGTCCTGCGGATGCACTCGTGACGCACGATCCGGAACATCCACGATGCGAGCGCCGCGGCGGCGCGCAGCGTGCCGATCTTGCGGTAGAGGACGATCAGCGCCTCCTGCGCCGCGTCCTCTGCATCCTCGGGCGTTGAGCAGAGCGTGCGCGCGAAGCGTTGCACGTGCGCGTGCGAACCGGAGACGAGCACCGCGATCGCACGGGGGTCGCCCTGCTGGGCGGCGCTCACGACCTGTTCGGTCGGCCATGTGGGGTTGCGTCTGTCAATCATGAGGAAGGGACTCTCTGCCAGGGGTGGGTTCTGTCTCAATCACGAGAACGGACTCTCATGATGAAGAAGAGGCAAGCGCAGACGACGAGCGCTGCTGCGATGAGATAGATGGCGGTCATGATGAGGTGGTCTCCTTCGATTGAGATTCGTGTCTTGCGCCCGGCTGTCTTGCGCCCGGCTGTCCTGAGCCCGGCTGTCCTGAGTCCGGCCCTCCTGCGCCGGCGATTCCGCGCCCGGACGGCCTGCGCTCGCTAGTGCTTGGGGCACGGCATCTTGTAGGAGGCTTCCGCGGTCGCCCCGCCGAGGAAGCTCAGTTCAACCTTCACCGGCCAGCTGCCCTGCGGGCACCGCTGCGGCAGCGTCACGTAGGCGATCGTCCGCTTGCCCCGTCTGTATGCGGCGCCGACGGTGATCGTGCCTTCCTGCACCGACGCGTCGAGCGCTCCCGGCACCGTTTCGATCAGCGGCACTTCGCCGACCACCTCCAGGCCGAAGGGCGGAGCGGAGCTGACGACATGGCCGGTCGCGAGGATTTCGATCGAGACCGGAGTGACGCCGTCCGCGAAAAACTCCAGATTGCCACCCGGGGCGAAAAACGGCTGTACCGTTGCGGTCTCGCGCACGCGTTCGGTGCCGAAGCTGACGACACCTCCGAACGAGCCCTTCGGGCCGGCGACCGACGTCTTCGGGCATGGTGCGGGCCCGCTTTCCTCGATCACCGTCGGCGAGCAGGTGGCGAACCCTTGCGGGTGCAACTTCGCGCCGGCCGGGGCGTAGTACTTGACCCCGGTGAGCGGGGGCGGGAAGCCTCCGTATTCGGTCCCTGAGAGCGTGCCTTCGACCTGGATCACGGCGCCGGCGCCGAGGATGTCGCCGGTGTGAGGGAAGCCCGGGATCGGGAGGGCCTTGGTTTTGAATGTGAGTGTCGGCGCCGCCCCAGCCGAGGTCGTGCCCGTGGCCGCCAGGGCACCCGCGGTGAGCGCGGTGAGGCCGAGCACGGCCGGCAAGGCCGGCAAGGTGATGTTGAGCGTTCTGCGCAGGCTGGCGATGGTCATGACGATGAGGCCTCCCCGTTGCGGTCGATCGGACGTCGACGATGCAGATAAGAGGCCCGCGGTCGCGAAAAGGATTCAGCGAAGAGTCCGCTGGCTTCAGCGATCGGGGCGGGGCGGGGCGATCAGGTCGGTAGGAGTGCTGTATGCGCGCGCGTTGCGCACACGGCTACACTGGATCGCAGCAGTACATCCTCGGGGACGACAGGCTTCGACGTGGTCGGCTCGCGGGGATGGTGGCGAGTCGAGGTCCCGGGCGGCCTCGTAAAACACCCGGGAAAACCATAAGTGCGGACTCTCACGAGTACGCCCTCGCTGCCTAGCAAACACTAGGCGAGTGAGGTCTCGGGCCCCGCTTGCCTGCGGCGGGGAAGGCCGGGATCAGAAAGCAGGCTCACCCGGCGAGGTTCGCCTTCGCCGAACCGGGAACATCTAAGGAGGCTGGTCCCCCGCAACCCCGCCGGCGAGGCGCGTGGGGGATGAGATCAGAGCGCCGGCTACGCTCGTAGAAGCCATTCCCACGCGATCACGGACGCGGGTTCGATTCCCGCCGTCTCCATAAAGTGTCCATTTGCAGGGATTTTGTGGTGGGCGCCGGGAACGATTGACCGCAGCTCATTCTCTGGGCCCTTGACGTCCCTATTCACTGGCCCTATTATTCAACTAGATAGTTGATAAACTCTCTGGATGAGGACAAATGCCGACTGACCAGCTCAGCAAGACATTCGCCGCCCTCGCTGACCCGACCCGCCGCGCGATCCTCGCGCGCTTGGCGGAGGACGGCGAAGTCACGGTCAACGAGCTGGCGCAGCCGTTTCCACTCAGCGTGCAGGCCGTCTCCAAGCACCTGAAGGTGCTCGAGCGGGCCGGGTTGATCGCACGCGGGCGTGCGGCGCAACAGCGTCCGTCGCGGCTGCAGAGCGCTCCGCTGCGCGACGTGGACGACTGGCTGGAGCAGTATCGCGAGGCCTGGGAGGGCCGTTTGGATCGCCTCGCGCGTCACTTACAGGACATACAAGGAAAGGCAGATGACGATGAGTGATCAACAGCAGTTCGAGATGGCAGAGCGCACGATCGTGATCGAGCGCGAGCTCGACGCGCCCCGCGAGCTGGTGTGGCGGGTGTGGACGGAGCCCGACGAGGTGACCAAGTGGTGGGGGCCCGAGCACTTTACGACGCCGCGCGAGAAAATTGAGTTCGACCTGCGCACGGGTGGCGTCTGCCGGATGACGATGGTCGGACCGGACGGGGTCGAGTATGCAAACGATGGTCACTTCGGCGTCGTCGAGCCGCCCGCGCGGTTGTCGTTCGCGCAGGAGACGACCGACAACCCGATGATCGAGTCGGGCGAGACGACCGTTGAGCTCATCGACCTCGGCGAGGGACGCACGAAGCTCGTGATCACGTCCCGCATGATCTGCGCGCAGGAGCTGATCCCGATGGCCCAGGCCGGCTGGAACAGCCAGCTCGACAAGCTCGAGACGCTGCTCGCGGGTTGAGCTGTAGGTGGGCGCCGACGGGTGGTCCCGCCATCGGGGCCGTTGCCGCCCCCGGTCCCTACATTGGCATCAGTATTGATGTACTAAACCTGTATGATCCTGTAGGAAATCACAAATGATTTGACATCCAATGACATACTTATTATGATTCACATCAGATTGGATTTATACCAGCCATAACACCGCCTAAAACATCAAAATCGATGCATCTAGATGAGCTGACGACCGATTATGCAGTGCTCGCCGAGCTCGGTCATAGGCTGACGCGCCACCGACTCGAGCGTAACTGGACGCAGGCCGAGCTGGCCGCCGAGGCGGGGGTCGGCCAGGCGACCGTACAGCGTGCGGAGCGGGGCGAGTCGGTCCAGATGACCTCGATGATCAAGCTGCTGCGCACGCTCGAGCTGCTCGGCGGCCTCGATCTCGCCGTACCCGAGTCGATCGCCCTCCCGATCGCCCGGCTGGAACGCGAGCAGCGCAAGCTCCGCCGGCGCGCCAGCGGTCGGGGACGGGAGCGTGGGCGCGCTCCGGGACGCGGTCGAGCGCGTCCAGTCGGCGAGGCCGGCGAGATTCCCAAGCCCGCCAAGCCCGCCAAGCCCGCCGAGTCCGCCGAGCGGCCCTGGAGGTGGGGCGACGAGTCGGACGCGACGGGCGTCGCCGGATGACCGTCGCGGCGGTGACGCTCTGGGGGGCTCGGATCGCGGCGGTCTCGATCGATGCGGGGGCGCCGTACGCCACGTTCCAGTACGACCCGGCGTTCGCGCGCAGCGGCATCGAGCTCGCGCCCATGCGGATGCCGCTGCGCGAGCAGCCCTACAGCTTCCCCGGCCTGCCCGAGGATGCGTTCGACGGTCTACCCGGATTGCTCGCCGACTCCTTGCCCGATCGTTGGGGGACGGCGCTCGTGAACGCCTGGCTGGCCTCGCAGGGGCGCGCGCAGTCGAGCTTCGATGTCGTGCAACGGCTCTGCTACATCGGCACCCGCGGGGTCGGCGCGTTGGAGTTCCAGCCGGCCCATGAGCCATCGACCCCGGCCGGCGCGGACCTGCAGGTAGAGGCGCTCGTGCGGCTCGCGAGCGAGGTGCTCGCGCAGCGCGCCGAGTTCGTGGCCGAGCTGAGCGAGAACCCTGACGAGGAGGCGATCAAGGCGATCCTCGCCGTCGGCAGCTCCGCTGGTGGCGCGCGCCCGAAGGCGTTCATCGCCTACAACGAGTCCACCGGCCAGATCCGCTCCGGGCAGGTGGAGGTCGGCGAGGGATTTCGGCACTGGCTGCTGAAGTTCGACGGCGTCTCCCGTTCCGGCGACCACGGTCTCACCGACCCGGAGGGCTGGGGCGCGGTCGAGTATGCCTACTCGAAGATGGCGCGCGCAGCCGGCATCGAGATGACCGAGTGCCGGCTCTTGGAGGAGCATGGCCGCCGGCACTTCATGACCCGCCGTTTCGACCGACCCGATGGGGGCGGCAAGCTGCACATGCAGACCATCGGTGCGCTCGAGCACGCGAGCTACAACGAGCCGGGCGCCTACAGCTACGAGCAGCTGATGTTGCTGATCCGCCGGTTGGGTCTCGGCGCGCCCGTCGTCGAGCAGCAGTTCCGGCGGATGGTCTTCAATGTCGTTGCCCGCAACCAGGACGACCACGTCAAGAACGTCGCCTTCCTGATGGATCGCCAGGGCGCGTGGTCTTTGGCCCCCGCCTACGACGTGATCTGGGCCTGGAGGCCCGGCAATCCCTGGCTCGACAGCCACCAGATGTCGATCAACGGCAAGCGCGATCGCTTCACCGTCGCCGATCTACGCGCAATCGCCACGGTGGCCGGCCTGCCGCGCGGCCGAGGCGAGACGATCCTCGCGGAGGTCGTCGAGGTTGTCGCGGGCTGGCGAGAGATCGCCGAGCAGGTCGGGGTCGATGGGCGGATCGCCGAGCAGATCGCACGCTCGCACCGCCTGACGCTGCCGGCGGGCTGAGCTCGCCGACGCGCATCCGCCTGGTCGCCTCGCCGCTATCTCACCGCCGTCGCGGCCACCACCACTCCCACCACTCCCACCACGGCCGCCACCGGCCGCAACCCCTACTCGTTGAGCCCGACGACTTCCAACGTCGAGATCCAGTCGCTCTGCCCGCGCATGAATTCAAGTTCTTCGAACCGGGTCGCCACCTGTTTGGTCCGCTCGAGCAGCGGCTTCTCCGCCGGCGGCACGTAGGGGGTGATCAGGTTCCACGGGATTTCATGGATGTCGATGGCTTCGACGTGCTGGTCGTAGGGCTCGACGTCGGACGGCATCGGCCCGAAGTCGGCGGCGTGCCACGCGCGGATGTCCGCGCAGAGGTTGGGCACCTGCAGGCCGACCATTTCCTGCAGGCCGCGTGTCAGCCGGTGGGCGTCGCGCGTGATCTGCGGGTTGCTCCACCTCAGACGGTTCACGGTCCGGACATAGGTCTGGATGATCGCAGCGTCGGTGTGGTAGCCGGTGGCCCAGAGGGCCCCGGTCACCTCATAGCTGAGCTTCTCCTCTTCTTCGTTCTCCGGCGAGCCTGCCCCCGCATCCGGGCATTCGGCGCGGAAGCGAAGGTTGAGCCTGTGGATGCTCGCTTCGACTGTGGACCACGTGCTCACGACGGTATGCAGGGCCGTGTAGCTGGCCGTGAGGTAAGTGCGGGTCGAGGCGACATCCCGCGAGGTGGTGGCCCCCGCCGTGGCGGGCACGATCGCGACGGTGACGGAGAGCACGGCGGTTAAGGCCCCTACACGCTTGAGCATCCCATCCCCAACCATTCCACTCTCAATATATCCTGGATAGAGGAGCTCGTGTTGCGCATCGACAGCGGAGCCCCCGGGGGTTGTCTCGTTCTGCAGCGAGCACGATCTCGCTGAAGTATCGGACACGCTACCCCGGTACCACCTCGATCCACTCCAACGCTTGTCCGCACAGCGAGCTCCACTCTACGGCAGGCGTCACGTGCAAGGTCGCCTGGCCACCGGCGCCGACCGGGGTGAGGAAGATCGCGTCGAGGATCGCCGAGCCGCCGGAACCCGGGGCGAGCAGGTTGGAGGACCCACGCGCGATCGTCAGACGATGAAGACCGGCGCTGAGGCGCACGCGCAGGGGTGTCGTCGTGTCGGGGTCGGAGGCGACGCCGTTGAGCTGACCGCCGATCGAGGGGAGGGGACGGCCGTCGATGCTGACCTCGACCGCCGGCATGATCTCGCCCTGCAGCCACAGGTCCCATGTGCCCGCGTGGGGAACCGCGAACGTGGCCGTCAGCCGGCCGGGTCGCGACATCAGCAGCCCGTCTCGTGACTCGGCCCACGCGGGGTGCGGCGCGCGTGCCACGCCGATCGAGACGATCTCCGGCGGACGCGCGCTGAGAAGCTGCGCGCCGTGGGCCTTGGCGAGCTGTGCGAGGCCGGCGACGCGCGGGCACGCGATCGAGCGCTCGACCACCCCTCCGCCCGTCTGTTCGTCAGCGCGCGAGCGCGTGCCCGGGGCCGGAGCGGCAGACGCGCCCATCGACCTCACCGCCGCCGTCGTTCCCATCGTCTCTCTGCCCGCGGGCGCCACATGCGCGAGCGCCGCCGGCGCGCCGGGGCGCCGTCCCCAAACGTCGTAGTAGGCGCCCTGGTAGAGCAAGCGATAGGCGGCCGGCGGCCGCGGGGCGGCCGGGTCGCGGCGAGTGACGATCAGTGGATAGGCGCGCAGCGCCGCCGGTGCGACCAGGTCGAGGTTCGCCGGCTGCCCCTCGGTCTGCGCGATTGCGGGCGGGGGATACATGAAGCCGGGGCCGCCGACGTCGAGGTCGCGGAGCACGTAGAGCGCGTATTCATCGTAGTCGGTGAACAGCGCCGGGCCCTTGCCGGCGAAGCGCGAATTCAGCGACGCGAGCTCTTCGTAGCGGGCGGTCGGCGCGAGGTTCGAGGCGTGGTACTGGAGCGCGTCGGAGGCGGCGACGCCGCCGGTGAGCACTAAAGCCAGCAACAGCGCTGCCCAATTGCACGCGATCCTGAGCGCAGATCGCGCCGCCGGTCGTGCCGATCGCTGTGCCGTCGGGCCAGGGGAGATCGCCGGGGATCTCTGCTGGAGCGCCGGGCGCGCGCGGCCCCAATCGCGCAGCGCGGCCACGCCGGCCCAAGCCAGCAGCACGACGACCGGCGAGCTCAGCATCAGAGCCTTGCCGTCGGCCCAGGTCGTGCCGTAGGCGGTCAACCCTAGCCAGACCGCGAGCGTCAGCCCGATCCATGCGGCCAGCGCATACTCGCGCCGGTAGACCACGTACGCGGCGCCGAGCACGGCGGCCGCGAGCGCGAGCAGCGACAGCGCATAGGAGGTGGTGAGATCGCCACCGGCGGGGACGTGCTTGTAGCTGGCGACCAGCCAGGTGCCGAGGATCTGGACGGTGCGGAGCGGGTTCTGGAGGTTGCCCGGGTTGCTCGTCGATGCGATGTTGCGGGCGATCTGCAGCGACCCCGACAGCTCGAGCCAGGTGCCGAGCGCGGCGACGAACGCGACGAGCAGGCCGACTCCCGTGAGCAGTAGCAGGCCGCGTGCGCTCGATCGATCGGACGCGCCGTCTCCCGAGGCCATGTCCCGGACGGCGATCGCGACGAGCACCACCACCGCCGTCAGCACCCAGGCGCCGAACGCGATCCCGAGCGCCGAGATCCCCGCGGCGGCGACGAGCGCGAACGGCACGACCCCGCGGGGCGGGCCGCGTAGCCAGTGCGGGTGCAGCACGACGAGCGCGCCGAGCGCGAGGATCAAGGACAGCGAGGTGATCTCCTTGACGGAGGCGATCAGCTCGTAGCCATAGACGAGCGCCGGCAGCGTCACGCTCAACGTAGCCAGAGCGGCGAGCCAGCCGTCGAGGCCGAGCCTACGCACGAGCACCCAGGCGGGCCCGGTGCAGAGCGCGAGCATGAACGCGTTGAACGGCTGGAAGGCCCAGATCAGGGGCACGCGCGCGAGCAATGCGCTGCCGCCGAAGAAGGTGTCCGCTCCTGAGGGGTAGTAGGTGTTGTAGTAGTCATTCAGATACCGGCCGGGCGAGTTGCGCAGGTCCAGGTGCGAGTAGTCCTGGCCATGGTGGATCAGGAAGTCGGCGCCGAGCATGTGGAAGGCCGAGTCGGTGAGGACGCCGTAGGACGAGAACGAGGGACGCCCCGCGAACAGGACTGGCGCCAGCGCGGCGATGTAGGCGATGACCGGCACGGCCAGTTGCCAGCCAAAGCGTCGCAGGCCCCCGGTCCGTCGCTTCGCAGGCCCCCGCCCAGGCGTTGCCGCCGGGCTCCCCGACCCAGCCGCTGCGGCCGGCACTGACCCGGGCGCCTCCTCCGGCGCCCGTCCGAACATCACCGCCACCCGCCTCCGCCCAAGCGCGAAGCCGGCGAGCGCGAGCAGCGCCAGCAGATAGGGCGTCGCCGGCGCGAGCAAGACGATGTAGGTCGTGAGCTGGGAGAGCCCGATCAGCGCCGCCGCGCCGATGACCGGCAGCAGCGCGCCCGGCAGGAACGAGCCGCTCGCACGGTCGACGAGCAGTCCGGCGCCGGCGCAGAGCAGCGCGAGCATGCACGGGTAGAGGAGCGTCGCGAGCACGAACATCGGCATCGGCCTCAGGCAGGCAGGTGGGCGGTCGGGCGGGTCGGGAGCGGTGGGTGGTCTGGTGGCGGATTGTCCCCGTGCCGACCCGCGCGCTGCCGACCGCGCTCTAGCCGGCCGCGCCTTGGGACTCCCGCGAGATGTGCGGCGCGAGCTCGCGGCGGGCGATCGACATCTTGTGCACCTCGTCGGGCCCGTCGGCCAGGCGCAGCGTGCGCAGGTGCGCGTAGGCCCAGGCGAGCGTGAAGTCGTCGGAGACGCCGCCGCCGCCGTGGACCTGGATCGCGCGGTCGATCACCTTCAGCGCGATGCTCGGCGCCGCGACCTTGATCGCCGCGATCTCGGTGCGGGCGTGGCGGTTGCCGACGGTGTCCATCAGCCAGGCGGCCTTCAGCGTCAGCAAACGCGCCATCTCGATCTCGATCCGCGACTCGGCGATCCAGTCCTGGATGTTCGCGCGCGCGGCGAGCGGCTGACCGAACGTGACGCGCGCGGCCGCGCGCTTGCACATCGCCTCGAGCGCCCGCTCGGCGGCTCCCAGAGCGCGCATGCAGTGGTGGATCCGCCCCGGCCCGAGACGCGCCTGCGCGATCATGAAGCCCTCGCCCTCGCCGGCGATCAGGTTCTCCGCGGGAACGCGCACGTCCAGGAAGTCGATTTCGGCATGGCCCTCCTGGTCCTGGTAGCCGAACACGGGCAGCCCGCGCAGGATCGAGACGCCGGGCGTGTCCAGCGGCACGAGGATCTGGCTCTGCTGCGCATGGCGCGGACCGTCGAAAGACGTCTTGCCCATCACGATCAGGATCCGGCAGTGGGGGTGCAAAGTCCCCGAGCACCACCACTTGCGCCCGTTCAGCACGTACTCGTCCCCGTCGCGGTCGATCCGCAGGCAGATGTTGGTCGCGTCGGAGGAGGCGACGTCGGGCTCGGTCATCGCGAAGCCGGAGCGGATCTCGCCGTCGAGCAGCGGCCGCAGCCAGCGCTCTTTCTGGGCCGGGGAGGCGAACTGCGAGAGCACCTCCATGTTCCCCGTGTCGGGCGCCGAGCAGTTGCAGGCCTCCGAGGCGATGTGCGAGCGCCCGAGCAGCTCGGCGAGCGGGGCGTAGTCGCTGTTGGAGAGCCCGGCGCCGTACTCGGGATCGGGGTGGAACATGTTCCACAGGCCGAGCTCACGCGCGCGCGTCTTCAGATCCTCCATGACCTGAGGCTGATGATGCGGGTCGCCGGACTCGCGCAGCTGGCGCTCGTAGACCGCCTCCGCCGGATAGATCTGCTCGTCCATGAAGGCTGTCAGGCGCTCCTTGAGCTCGACACAGCGCTCACTTGGCTGGAAATCCATCTGTTCTCCTTTGACGGCGAGGGAATTGGGGGTAGGCTCTATGTCAGGGTCGGAAGGGCAACACAACGGGAGACGGGGAGAGTTGAATGCGTAAAGTACGTGTCTACATGATCTTGACGGGGCTGGCTGTGCTCGCTCTGCCGGCGGCCGCTCAGGCGGCGACGATCACCGGCGTGAAAGCGGCGATCGTGCCGATCCCGGGCTTTCCCGAAACGGGCGCGATCCTCGGCGCGGGGGCGGATGTCGAAATCGAAGGCAAGCTCGAAGGCGACGAACTGCCCGGTGGCCTGCCGCTGCAAACGCGCAGGCTGGCTCTGTACTTCCCCGCGGGGACGAAGATCGATCCGGCGGGCTTCCCGACGTGCACGAAGGAAAAGCTCGAAATCAAGGGCCCGGAAGGCTGTCCGAAGCAGTCGCGGATCGCCGACGGGACGGTCGGCGTGGCCGACCAGATCGGTCAGGGCGAAGCGACGCGCGAGACGGGCGCGCTGGAAGTCTATGCGACCCCCGGCGACGGAGTGGTGGCCTACGCGAACGCGGCCGCGCCGATCTCCGCGCAGATCGTGATCGCGGCGCACTGGGAAACGGCGCCGCCTCCGTACGGCCCGAAGCTGACGTTCGAAATCCCGCTCGTCGAATCGGTCCCCGGCGCGCTGGCGGTGTCCGGTACCTCGCTGCACGAGAAGGCCGGCGCCGCGATCAGAAAGGGCGGCAAGACCTACTACTACGGTCGCGTGCCGACGAAGTGCCCGAAGGGCGGCTTCCCCGGCAAGGGCGAAGTGACCTTGGAAGGCGGCCAGAACATCGTCACCGAAGTCAAGGTTCCGTGCCCGACGAGATCGCTCACGAAGCATCGCAAATAAGCGCAGGATCCGGAAGTCCCGGCCCGATCCCATAAAGGGTCACCTCGTAGTAAAGGGATTGGAGCTACTCGAGGATCGGGCCGGGATCCGGACATGCTTGGCTGAGACGAATGATGGTTGAGCCGGGCGTTCATGCTGGAGGCGGGGGCTCTCCGGTAGTAGGTAGGGTCCGGTTATGACTGGGTCCGAGCCTCCGCGAGGCGCCACCGGCTATCGCGCGGCGGGTGTCGACTACGAGACGCTCGACGCCGGTAAGCGGCTGGCGATCGCCGGGGCGCTGTCGACCTCGTCGCTGCTGACCGCGCGGGGCGGCCGCGCGCTCGACGCCTCCAGGGGCGAGCCCGCGTTCGTGTTTGAGCTCGACGGGCGCACGCTCGCGTTCGTCGTCGAGGGGCTGGGCACGAAGTCGGTGATCGCGCGCCAGGTGCTAGAAGCGCAGGGGGTCAACCGCTTCGGCGACGTCGCCTACGACACGGTCGCGGCGATCCTCAACGACCTCTGCTGTGTCGGTGCGCTGCCGCTGGTCGTGAACGCGTACTTCGCGACCGGAGCCTCGGAGTGGTATCGCGAGGGCGAGCGCGGCGCGGCGCTGATCGAGGGCTGGCGTCAGGCGTGTGTTGACGCGGGCTGCGCCTGGGGCGGGGGGGAGTCGCCGTCGCTGCCGGGGCTGCTGGACGAGCGCGAGATCGAGCTCGCGGGGGCCGCCGTCGGTGCCGTGCCGGAGGGGCGGCAGGCGCTGCTCGGCGAGGAGCTCGCGCCGGGCGATGAGATCGTGCTGGTGGCCTCGAGCGGGCTGCATGCCAATGGCGCATCGCTGGCGCGCCTGCTGGCGGCGCGGCTGCCGGACGGCTACGCAACGCAGCTGACGGCCGATCGTCCTGCGTCCGGCCCCGGCAACAACAGCACAAGCACAAGTGTCGCCGCCACGACCCCCGCATCCACGAGTACCGCCGGCGCCGGCACCACAACCCTGGGCGAGGCCTTGCTGGAGCCGTCGGTGATGTACGTCGGGCTGGTCGCGGCGCTGTTGGCGGAGGAGCTGCCCCTGCGCTACATCAGCCATATCACCGGGCACGGTCTGTTGAAGCTGATGCGCCCGTCGCGCGCGTTGACCTACCGGATCGAGCGTCTGCCCCCCGTGCCCGCCGTGCTGAGCTTCCTCGTCGAGCAGGCGCGGCTGGACGCGCACGCAGCGTACTCGACGTTCAACATGGGCTCGGGCTACGCGTTCTACTGCGCGCCCGGGACCGGGGAGGCGATCGTGGCGATCGCCGAGGGTCTCGGCCTGGACGCGCTCGTGGCGGGCCATGTAGAGGAGGGGCCGAGACAGGTGATCCTCGAGCCGATCGGCGTGCATTTTGCGGGCGAAGAGCTGAAGCTGGCATAAATCTCAACCTCTGGGTGAGGGTTAGATATGGCAATGAACGGTGGCGTCCGAATGTTGCTCGAAGATGCTGACGGCGCTCCCAACGACGCTCCGGATGCGAATCGCGCGCTCTCCGGGCGCCCCCCGACCGTCTGCCGCTTCGGCCAAGCAGAGCGGGTCGCAGCGCTGCAAGCGGAGGCCCGCTCGACGGTTCGGGCTTGAAGCCGTTGGCCGAGCCGGATAAGGTTCTCTTAGAGATCGCCACTGTTCTCCGGTCGAAGCGGGCCGGGGATCTCGAAACGCCGGACCGAGATGGCTCCGGAGCTACCCGGATCGAGGCGGATCTGTCCATCGAATATGAGGAGAGAGATGATGCGCAGAATTTCCACCTGTCTGGCCGTGCTCGGCCTGGCTGCACTGGGCCTGTCGGCATCGGCTTCGGCCGCGCCGACGATCACGTTGAAAGCGGAGGCCGTTCCGATTCCCGGCTTCCCCCACACCGGCAACATCCTCGGCGCGGGTGCCGCCTTGAAGTCTGAATTCACGATTTCCGGGACCGAATACGGTGGCTATCCGCCCCCACTTATCGGAGTCAAGTTCTACGGGCCGGCAAGTGCGAAGCTGCACTCCCAGGGTTTCGTCACCTGTGCGCCTAGCGTGATCAAGGAACGTGGACCTTCGGCCTGTCCGAAGCAATCGACGGCCGGTCCGAAGGGCTCTGCCAGCGGCATCGTGAGCTTCGGTACCGAACGCGTGGAGGAGACGGCCTCAGTGCAACCGTTCTTCGCGCCCGGCGGAGGTCTGGAGTTCTTCGCGGACGGCGTTTCCCCGGTCTCGATCGAAATCCTGTCGACAGGTAAGGTCATCAATTCCTCCCCGCCCTTCGGCCCGACTGTCGTTGCCGAAGTGCCGCTGATCGAATCGGTGCCTGGAGCGCTTGACGCATCGGAGAAATCGATCAACGTGGAGGTCGGGGCGGCTTACAAGAAGGGCAAGAACACGACCTACTACATCACCGTGCCGAAGAAGTGCCCGAAGGGCGGCTTCCCGCTGAAGGCGGAAATGTCGTTCCTCGGCGGGGCGACCGCGGAAGCCACGTACAAGGCGCCGTGCCCGAAGAAGTAATCGAGAGGACAGCGGCGAGCTGATGTCGAAGGGGACATGAGCTCGGCCGGAGCGTAAGCGAGACGGGCGGCCCATCGATACGATGGGCCGCCCTTTCGCGTAGTGCAACTGCAAGGAAGAGGATCGGGTTGAGGACGCAGACCGCAGGGTGGAGGAGAGGCGCGGCCGGTTTCGCCGGTGTGCTTGGCGTGGCCGCGCTGGTGACGATCGTGCTGCTCGCCACCTCGGCGGGGGGCTCCGGGGGCGAATACAACGTGCGCGCGATCTTCGACGACGCCGGCAACGCGATCCCCGGCGAGAACGTGAAGATCGACGGCGTCAAGGTCGGCACCGTCGGCTCGGTCACGCCGACGCCTCAGGCGCAGGCGGCGGTCGTGCTGAAGATCGAAAACCCCGGCTTCCAGAGCTTTCGCTCGGACGCCAGCTGCACGATCGAACCGGAGGCGCTGCTCGGCGAGAAGTTCGTCAACTGCCTGCCGACGCAGCCCCGCGCGGCGGGCGCCCCGCTGCCGCCGCCGTTGAAGCAGATCCCGAGCGGGCAAGAAGGCGCGGGCGAGTACTTGCTTCCCGTCAAGAACACCTCGAGCCCCGTCGACGTCGACCTGCTCAACGACATCACGCGCCGGCCCGAGGCCGAACGCTTCACGATCATCATCAACGAGCTCGGCGCCGGGCTCGCGGGCCGCGGCAGCGACCTCAACGTGGTCGTCAAACGCGCGGACCCGGCGCTGCGCGAACTCGACAAGGTGCTCGCGATCTTCGCGGGCGAGAACAAGACCCTCGCGAAGCTCGCGGTCGACTCCGCCAAGGCGCTGGTCCCGTTCGCCGCCGTGCGCGAACATGTCGCCGACTTCATCGTGCAGACCAACACGGTCCAGCGCGCGACCGCCGAGCACCGCGGCGCGCTCGCCCAGAACCTCGCCGATTTCCCCGCGTTCCTGCGCCAGCTCGGCCCGGCGGCCGAACGGCTCGGCAGGCTCGCCGACCAGACGACACCGGCGTTCACCGACCTAGCGGTCGCGGCGCCCGGGCTCAACAAGGCCTTCACGAACCTGCCTGCTTTCGCGAACAGCTCAACCGCATTCTTCACGAGCCTCGGCCGCACCGCCCAGACCTCCGGCCCGGCGATCGCCTCCACGCAGCCGCTGCTCGGCCAGGCGAAGGCGCTCGGCAGCGCGGCCAACCCGTTCGCCGGCAACCTCTCCGAACTGCTCACGAGCCTGCGCGACACCGGTGGGCTCGAGCGCTTCCTCGACTTCGTGTTCCTCGGCGGCGGCAGCCTCAACGGGTACGACTCGCTCGGGCACTTCCTGCGCGCAGAGATCATCGCGAAGAACTGCGTCGGCTACAAAGTCACGCCCCAGCAGGGCTGTAGCGCGAACTTCGTGAAGGGCGAAGGCTCGGCAGCCTCCACGAGCTCCGCCACCGCCTCCTCGACCAGCCTCGTGATGGACCGTACGCTCGCGGTCCTGAACGGCGCGACCCCGGCCGCGGCGATCGCGAAATACCCTGGCTCGGTCCCCTCGCTGGGGTCGGATGGCAGCGCACTCGCGGCTCTGAGCTCCGAAGCCGGGACCAGCTCGACCGTCGCGCCGGTCGGCGGCGCCGCCGCGGGCACGACCTATTACTCGCCCTCGGCCGAAAGCTCGAGCGCAAACGGGATGCTGCTCAACTACCTGCTCGGCAACTGATCGATCCGATTCGCAGACGATGACCACACGACCGACCACTCCCATCCACAGCTCCGAGACCGCCGACCGGTACACCGCCCGTCACGGCGACCTGGTCGCGACGCGTCTCCTGCGCCCGCTGCTCGGCACGCTGCTCGTGGTGCCGGCTGCGCTCGCGCTGATGCTCTCACCGGCGGTTGCGGGCGCCAGCGAACAGACGATTTCGACGCCGGCCTCGATCGCCACGACGACGACCGCGGCCGAAACGACGCCCCCGAGCCAGACGACCGCGAGCACCCCAGCTCCCGAAGCTCCCGCGAGCACGCCGGCAACGACCCCGGCGACGACCACGACGGAAACCGCCCCGGCTCCCGCGCCCACGTCGCCTTCAGGTGCTTCGGGCGAAGCTTCGGCGCCGCAGGTGCGGACCCAGCACGCGCAGGGGAGCACGGCCGGCGGTTCCACAACCGCTCACGCGCACGCGAAGTCATCAAAAGGCACGACCGGCGGCGCCAACGCGACGAACAAGCAGACCGAAACGAACGGCGGCTCCTCCTCCACGACGGTGGCGCCGGGTAAGCACAGGGCGCCCGCGCCGTCCGCATTGACCCCGCCGCTGCCGCTGACGCTCGGATCGCCGATCTCGGGAGTGTCGGGCTTCTTCATCGAAAGCTTCCAGGTGCCGCCGTTCCTGCTGCCGATCTACCAGGCCGCCGGGACCGCCTATGGGATCCCGTGGCAGGTGCTCGCCGCGATCAACGAGGTCGAGACCGACTACGGCCGCGACCTCAGCGTCTCCAGCGCCGGCGCCGAGGGCTGGATGCAGTTCCTGCCGGCGGAGTGGGCGCAGTACGGGGTCGACGCCAACGGCGACGGCTTCAAGGATCCCTACAACCCGGCCGACGCGATCTTCACCGCCGCGCGCTACCTGAAGGCGGCCGGTGGCGACAGCGACATCCGCGGTGCGGTCTTCTCCTACAACCACTCGCAGGCCTACGTCGAATCGGTGATGCTGCGCGCGCAACTGCTCGGCGGCACCCCGGCACAGCTGCTCGGCGCGGTCACCGGGCTGACCGAAGCCCGCTTCCCCGTTCACGCGCCCTCGCACTACAGCGATGGCTTCGCGCCCGTGCCCGCGAGCGCCGGTGCGTCCGCGCCGGCCGGCGCCCCGAAGACGCTCGTCGGGACGACGATCTACTCCCAGCCCGGGGCGCCCGTGATCGCCGTGCAGGACGGCGAAATCACGGGCTCGGGCGAAACCCCCTCACTCGGGCGCTACGTGACCCTGCGCGACGCCTACGGCAACACCTACACGTACGCCGAGCTGGGCAGCGTGGCGACGCTCTACCCGGTGCTCGAGCCGCACGAGCACAGCGCGGTCAGCGCGCGGATCGCCGCATCGGCCGCCTCGCGCGAACCGGCTCCGAGCGGCCCCGCCAGCGCGGGCGCGCAGCCGCGCTCGCCGCTGTCCGAAGGCGGCACCGTCTCCCTGCTGGCGCTGGGCGCGGCGGCGACGCTGGAAGCGCCTCTGGCCCCCCGACCCACCGCGCCGGCGGCTCCGGCCGCGGCTGTCCCGGCCAAGCCGGCAAAGGCCCCTCGCAAATTCCGCGCGGGCGCCGACGAGGTCTATCTGCACCCGCTGAGCGCCGGCGTGCAGGTGCTCGCCGGGACCGTCCTCGGACACATCGGGCCCGGCACGAGCGCCGCGGGCTCGCCGGAAACCGGCGCGGCAGGCGCAGGCGAATCTCACATGCTCTTCCAGATCCGCCCCGCCGGCGTGGGCGCGCCGCTGATCGACCCAAAGCCCGTGCTCGACGGCTGGGTGCAGCTCGAAAACACCTCGGTCTTCCGCGCCAAGGGGGAGAACCCGTTCCTCGGGAGCTCGCCGACGGTCGGGCAGGTGCTGCTGGAGACCAAGGAGCAGCTCGAGCAGCAGGTGCTCAGCGACCCAGGTATCCATCTCCCCACCTGCGGGCGCCAGGACGTCCAGACCGGGCAGGTCGACCGCCGCGTGCTCGCGACGCTCGAGTTCCTCTCGGTCTCGGGGCTGCATCCGACCGTGTCCTCGCTGCGCTGCAGCCACGTGGCCCCCGCCGACGCCGCCAACGCCGCCGAGACCGCGGCCGGCGATACGGTCGCGATCACGGCCGTCAACGGAATCCCGATCGCCGGCGGTCAGGGACCTGGATCCATCGCCGAGATCGCGATCCACAAGCTGTCGATGCTGCAGGGCACGATGAAGCCGAGCGAGATCTCGAGCCGGACGAGCTATCCGGACATCGCCAACACGGTCGCCTCGCCGGGCCTGCGCGGCAACGCGATCCGCGTCGAGTTCGCGCCACTGCAGGGCGGCGGTGCAGCTCCCGGGAAGGCGCGCGCGGCGGGCGCCTTCGACTCGGGCCTCGCGCCGAGCCAGTGGGTCCAGCTGGTCGCGCGCCTCGGCGAGATCCCCGATCCGAAGGTCGCGAGCGGCCCCTCCGCGGCGGCGATCCCCGACAACCCGGGCGAGACGACCAACCCGGGCGCGGCGACCGGCGCTCCCTCAAGCGGCGCTCCCACCACACCCGCGAAGGGCTCCAGCGGCGCCCCGGCAGGCGGGGAAGGCTGAGATGGCGACTGCCACGCCTCCACGGCCGCCGGCCTCTCCGCCGCCGCCCGCGCCGCAGGATCCATCTCCGGGTCCCCGGGCTCCGCGCGTGGCCGCGCCTAGCCGCGCGCGGCCGCTGGCCGCGGGCGCGCTCGTGCTGGTCATCCTGGTGATCCTCTACCTGCTGCTTGCCGGCGGCGGCGGGACCGAATACAAGCTGCTGTTCGCCGAAGCCAACCAGCTCGTGCGCGGCGATCAGGTGCAGGTCGGCGGCGTGCCCGTCGGCAGCATCAAGAACATCGTCCTGACGAAGGAAGAGAAGGCGCTGATCACGATCGAGGTCGAATCGTCGCTGACGCCGCTGCACGAAGGCACGACCGCTCAGGTGCGGGTGCCGTCGCTGACGAGCGTCGCCAACCGCTACATCGCGCTCAGCCCCGGACCCAACAACAAGCCCGCCTTGCCGGCGGGGGCGACGCTGCCGACGAGCGCCACTCAGGGCGTCGTCGACCTCGACCAGCTCTTCAACACCTTCAACCCGCAGACGCGCAGGGCGCTGCAGGAGGTGCTGCAGGGCTCGGCCGAACAGTACGCCGGGACGAACCCCGACTTCAGGCTTGCGGTCAAGTACTTCCCCCCCGCGCTGGCGGCGGGGTCCCACCTCTTCGGCGAGCTCACGCAGGACCAGAAGACGTTCACGGACTTCGTCGTCGAATCGGCCAAGGCGCTGACGACGATCGGTGATCACGGGGAACAGCTGAGCGAACTCGTCGGGCACGCGAACAAAACCTTCCAGGCGGTCGGCTCCCAGCAGGCGAACCTGACCGCGGCGCTGCACCAGCTGCCGCTCACGCTGCAGGCGGGCAACAAGGCGTTCGCGCAGGAGCCGGCCACGTTCAAAGCGCTCACGCAGCTGGTCGAAATATCGAAGCCGAACACGAAGGAACTGCCGCTGTTCTTCGCGCGGCTGGACGCGCTGCTGAAGACGGCCACGCCGGTCGTTCACAACTTCAGCCAGGCGATCGACAAGCCCGGGCCGAACAACGACCTGACCGACGCGATCAACGTCCTGCCGGAGCTCGCGAAGGTGCTCGAGACGAGCTCCCCGGCGAACGTCACCGCGCTGAAGGAATCGGTGCCGATCAGCGCCCCGCTCGGCCCTTACAGCCCCGATCTGATCGGCTTCGTCCGCGACTTCGGCGCCGACAGCGGCTACTACGACGCCAACGGCCACTACGCGCGCGTCGCGCCGCTGTTCAACGACTTCTCGCTCGGCGCCAACAACACGCTCACGCCGGTCACGCCCCAGCAGGGTCTGCAGGGCCTGCTCTCACGTCAGCTGCGCCGCTGCCCGGGCGCGGGGACGCAGCCGGCGGCCGACGGCTCGTCGCCCTTCATCGACAGCGCGCTGTTCGGCTGCGACCCCTCGGAGACGCCCTAGATGAACCCGCGCCGCAGCAACTCCCTGGCGGGCAGCCCGCTGTTGATCGGGGCGATCACGACGCTGATCATCGTGGTCGCGGTGTTCCTCTCCTACAACGCCAACAACGGGTTGCCGTTCGTGCCGACGTACGACATCAAAGTCGCGCTGCCCGAAACGTCGGGGCTGCAGGCGACCAACCAGGTGCGGATCGCGGGCACGCGCGTGGGGATCATTAGCTCGCTCAGCCCTCACGAGGATCCGAGGACCGGGCGCGTGACCGCGATCGCCGATCTGAAGCTCGAAAAGAAAGTGCAGCCACTGCCGGTCGATACGAAGGCGATCGTGCAGTCGGTCTCCGCGGTCGGGCTGAAGTACCTGGAACTGGAAAAGGGCAGCTCGTCGCGAACGCTGAAGGCGGAATCGACGATCCCCGTCTCGCAGACGCGCGAACCGGTCGACATCAACGAGCTCTTCAACATGTTCGACCAGAAGACGCGGACCGCGATCCAGCAGAACACGATCAACTTCGGCGACGGCCTCGCCGAGCGCGGCCTCGGGCTGAACAACACGATCTCGACGCTGCGTCCGCTCGTCATGAACGCGACCCCGGTGCTGCACAACCTCGCCGCGCCGAAGACGGGTCTGGGCGAGCTGTTCGTAGCGCTCGATCGCGTGGCTTCGCAGACCGCGCCGGTGGCGCAGGCCAACGCGAACAACTTCGTCTATCTCGACACGTTCTTCACGGCCTTCGCGGGCGTCGCCCCCTCGCTCGAACAGGCGATCGTGGGCGGTCCAGAAGCGTTGCGGCAGGCGACCTACTCGCTCGCCTATGAGGCGCCGTGGGTGGAATTGACGACCGAGTTCATGCGCCTGCTGCGCCCGACCGCGGCCGCGCTGCGCGTCTCCGCGGCGCCGCTCGGCAACGCGATCGAGGTCGGCGCGGTCAACCTGCGCGCCGCCACCGCGCTGAACGCCGCGCTGAACGAAGCCGCGAAAGCGTTCCAGGCGTTCGCGCAGAACCCCGTCGTGACGCTTGGCCTCGAAGACCTGACGCAGACGACGAAGCTCGGCAACCCGATCCTCGCGGGCCTCGCCCCCGAGCAGGTCACCTGCAACTACCTGACGCTGGCGTTCCGCAACGTCGCGAGCCTGTTCTCCGAGAACATCGGCGTCGGCACGCTGGCACGCGTGCTGCCGATCCTGTCTCCGGGCGGACCGAACGCCGAGGGCTTCCCCGCCTCGGCGCCGGCCAACGGCCCCTCGATCGATCGTGCCCCCGGGGTCTTCGGTAAAGCCGGTGAAGTCGGTCCGCCGATCAACGACAACCATCTGCACTACAACCCCTACCCGAACGTCGCCGGGCCCGGCCAGCAGAAGGAGTGCGAAGCGGGCAACGAGACCTACGCGATCGGCCAGACCGTGATCGGCCACGTGCCCGGCAACACCGGCACGACCCACGAAGCGACGACGCGCGAACAGAACCTCTATGGGGAACCGTACCCGGCGGCCACGCTGAAGGCGCTGGGGCTGGAAACCGCGCAGGAAAAGGCGGCGAAGGAAAAGGCGGCCAAGCAAAAGGCAAAGAAGCAGAAGCAGGCGAAGAAGCAGCAGACGAAGAAGGGGACGCGGACATGAGACGCCCGCGCCTGAGGCGCCGCCGCGACGAACTGTCGGTCGTCGAGATGCAGCGCTACAACCCGCTGCGCGTCGGGGTGATCTTCCTCGTGATCCTCGTCATCGGCGTGTACTTTGGCTTCACCAAGCACATCCCGTTCAAACACGGCTACCGCCTGAACGCGGTTTTCGCGACGGCCCTCAACATCAAAACCAAGGCGCCCGTGCGGATCGCGGGGGTGGACGTCGGCAAGGTCACGGGCCTGAGGCGCGAGGGCAACGCCGGCCTGGTGAGCATGGAAATCGAAAACCGGGGCCTGCCGATCCACTCCGACGCCACCATGAAGATCCGCCCGCGGATCTTCCTCGAAGGCAACTGGTTCGTCGAACTGCAGCCAGGCAGCCCCTCCGCGCCGACGCTCTCCTCGGGGGCGACGATCCCGATCACGCAGACCTCCAACCCGGTCCAGCTCGACCAGGTGCTCGATGCCCTCAACACTGATACCCGCGCGAACCTACAGAACTTCCTCGCCGGCTACGGCGATGCGCTGACACGCAAGCCGACCGCCGCCGAAAACGCCGAACAGGACCCCGACGTGTATGGGTTGAATGCGGCACAGGCGCTCAACAAGACCTACCATCGCTCGCCCTCGGCCCTGCGCGGCTCGGCGATCGTCGGCCAGGCGACCAGCGGCAGCGCCGCCGACGACCTCTCGCAGCTGGTCGCGAGCATCGGCAAAGTGAGCGCGGCGCTGAACGTACACGAGCAGGACCTGAGCGAACTGGTCGGCAACTTCAACATCTTCTTCCGCTCTTTCGCGAACCAGTCGACGAACCTCGCCGCGACGGTCGCGGTGCTGCCGAGCTCGCTGCGCTCCACCGACCGCGCGCTGACGGCGCTCGACGCGGCGCTGCCCTCGCTGCGCACGTTCGCGCTGGATTTGATTCCCGGCGTCAAGCTGTTGCCCTCGACGATCGCCGCGACGCTGCCGTGGATCTCGCAGGTGCAGGCCTCGCTTGGGCCGAATGAGCTCGGCGGCGTCGCCAAGGGCTTGGTCACGGCCACGCCGGCGCTCGCGAAGCTGTTCAGCGAACAGCCCCCCTTCTTCAAGCAGACCGAAGCGTTCAGCAAGTGTCTGACGAAAGTCTTCTTCCCGGCCGTGAACACGAAGCTGCAGGACGGGTCGAACACGTCGGGCGTCGAATCCTACAAAGAGTTCTTTTCCACGCTGACTGGGCTCGCGGGGCTCGGGCAGACCTTCGACGGCAACGGCGCGATGACGCGCTTCCTCGTCGGCGGCGGCGGCGACACGTTCCGCTCGGGCGCGACAGGGATCGTCGGCAGCTCCGTCAAAGGCAAGTCGCTGATCGCCCGCGCGCCGCTGGCCCCCGAAGGTACCCGCCCCGCCTTCCCGGCCGAAGAGCCGGCGTACAAGCCAATGGTGCCCTGCTACACCCAGGCGGTGCCGAACTTCAACGGGCCGCTGTCCTCGGGCCCCGCCGACGGAGCAGGCGGATGAGCCCCAAAGATTCAGCCAAACAGGCCCACGAGGGCGGGCTCGACGTCCGCGATCAGATCCGCCGCTACCGCTCGGCGTTCCTCGCGGTGGTCGCGATGATCGTGTTCGCGGCGTTCGTCGGGGGCTACATCCTCTCCCACCAGAACCTCAAGCTGCCTCCCTGGGTTCCCGTGCTCGGGAAAAGCTACTTCACGCTGAAGGGGGAATTCCAGACGGCGCAGGCAGTCGCGCCGGGTCAGGGCCAGGCGGTCACGATCGCCGGCGCGAAGATCGGGGAAATCGCGAGCGTCGACCTCAACAACGGGGTCGCGGTGGTGACGATGCACCTGACCCCGAAATACGCCAATGACCGCATCTACAAGAACGCGACGATGCTTCTGCGCCCGAAGACCCAGCTGAAGGATGAGACCGTCGAGGTCAATCCGGGGACGGCTTCGACCGGTGTGCTCGAGAGCGGCGCGACGGTTCCCCTGTCGCAGACCGCGCCCGACGGCAACTTCGACGAATTCCTCGGGGCGCTCGACGCGGAATCGCGCGCCTACCTGCAGGAGCTGCTGGCCGGCGCCGGCGAAGGCCTGAAGGACAACGGCCAGCCGCTGTCGGCGGCGCTCAAGCGCTTCGACCCGACCGCCCGCGACTTCCAGGAGATCTCCTCGCAGCTCGTCGTCCGCCACGAAGAGATCGCCACTGCGATCCACAACTTCCGGCTGCTGCTGGAAGCGGTCGGCGGCAAGGACAAGCAGATCGCGGAGCTGGTCGACTCCTCCAATGCGGTCTTCAAGACCTTCGCCGAAGAGGATCGCAGCGTCGAAAGCACGATCGGGCTGCTGCCCAGCACGCTGCAGAAGACCAGGGAGGGTCTCGGCAAGCTGGCGACGGCCGCGACGATCCTCGGCCCCACGGTCAAGGAGCTGGAGCCGTTCGCGAAGGCGACCGCTCCCGCGGAGATCGCCACGCGGGAGCTCGCGATCAAGACGACGCCGATCTTCAAGAACCAGATCCGCCCGTTCGCGCGCCAGATCCTGCCCGTCGTCAACGAGATCGGGCCGGCGACGAAGGAACTGAGCGAAGCGTTCCCGAAGCTCGCGAGCGGCTTCGCGGTGGTCAACGAACTCTTCAACGAGTTCGCCTACAACCCGGGTGTCAATCGCGGTGGGTTCCTGTTCTACATCAACTGGGCCAACCACAACTTCAACAGCGCGGTCAGCTCCGCCGACGCGCACGGCCCGCTCGGTCAGACGCTCGCCTACTTCAACTGCGAAGTCGTGCCGATCCTGAAAGGGGTCTCCGAAGTCAACCCGACGGCGCGACTGCTGCTCGGCCTGCTCAACCCGCCCTCCGGCGCCGCCTGCGCGGGGTCGAGCACGAAAGCGGCGAGCGCCGCGCGCGGCGGACACGCGGGCGCCACGAGCGCGACCGGCCTGTTCGGAGGTTTCACGGGCAGCGCGTTCGGCCAGACCCACGACAGCGCCAAGCGGTCCTCGGCCGCCGGCGCCGGGGGAGGTCGCTGAGCGATGCAGAAGCGCGCCCCCACACTGGGCAACATCCTCGTGATCGTGCTGTTCGTGTTGAGCTGCTTTGGCCTGCTGCTGTTCCTCTGGGAGGCGTTCGGGGGCCCGCTGCCCCTGAAGGCGAAGGGCTACCGCATGGTCGTCGCCTTCCCGCGCGCGCTCGCGCTCGCAGAACAGTCCGACGTGCGGATCTCCGGCGTCGACGTCGGCCACGTGGTCTCGGTCAAGCTCGGCAAGGAAGGCCTGACCGACGCGACGATCGAAATCGAAAGCCGCTACGCGCCGCTGCGCTCAAACATGCACGCGATCCTGCGCCAGAAGACGCTGCTGGGGGAGACCTACGTGCAGCTGATTCCCGAGGGCAACGACGCCCCCTACCTGGCCGACGGCGGCCGGCTCGCCCAGAGCCAGGTCGAACCGTCGGTGACGCTCGACGACATCCTCTCCGCGCTCGACCCGAAGACGCGCCGCGCCTTCCAGGAATGGCAGCAGTCCGTCGCGTTGGGGATCACCGGGCAGGGCGAACAGGTCAACTCCGGCTTCGCCGAGCTCGAACCGTTCGTCGAAAACGCCAACAAGCTCCTCACGCTGCTCGCCTCCCAGGAAGGGGCGGTGACCGCGCTCGTGCACAACACCGGCGTCGTCTTCAACGCGCTCGCCGGGCGCGATCACGAGCTCGAAGAACTGATCGTCAACAGCGAACACACCTTCCACGCGGCGGCCGCGGGCAGCCAGAGCTTCGCCCAGGCCTTCCGCGAACTGCCGGCATTCGAGCACAACTCGACCGTCGCCTTCAAAGAACTCGACAAGTTCGCCGCCGCCTCCAGCCCGTTCCTCGTCCAGTTCCAAGCGTCGCAGCGCCAGCTCAACAAACTGTCGCAGCAGACGATCAGCTTCGCGCCCGCCTTCAACACCTTCCTGACCGCGCTGGGACCGTTGACAAAGGCCGCGAAGCTCGGCCTGCCCGACGTCGCCAAGGAGCTCAACCTGACCGTCCCGATCCTCGAAAACACCAGCCCCGTCCTGCACAACTTCGACCCGTTCCTGCAGTACGTCGGTGAATACGTGCCCGAGCTACAGGCGCTGTTCGCCAACGTCACCGCCGCCAGCGAGGCCCACACCTCCAACTCCAACACGGGCGGGGCGGGCCCGGCGCAGCACTACCTACGCTCGGTGCAGGTCGTCACCCTGCAGGGCCTCGCGACCTACGCCCAGCGGATCGGCACCGACCGCGGCAACCCCTACTTCAAGCCCGGCACGCTCAGCACGCTTGCGAGCGGGCTGCCCGTGTTCAGCTCGAGCACGTGCGCGAACTCCGCCCCGTCGGTGAGCGGCCCGCCCAACGCGACCGTCACGCAGGGCATCATCGAACAGCTGATCGAACTGCACGTCGCCAACGCGCCCGAAAGCGCCGCCAACTCGGTCCCCGCGCCGCCCTGCCTGCAGCAGAGCCCGTTCACGTTCAACGGGCAGACGAGCCAGTTCCCGCGCGTCGTCTACAACGGGAAATAGGCGCTCAGGCGGCGGCTGTGTCCAGGCCGGAGGCGCACAGCGCGCCGTCGTGCCCGAGGTAGGGCAGCAGCGCGAAATAGAGCAGGTCGCCGAGTAGCAGCGGCAGTTCGGCGGTGCGTTCTTCCAGCACCTGGCGGTGCACGATCGCGGCGATGCCGCCGACGATCGCCGTGGAGATCTGCGGGGGCAGGTACTCGATCCCGGGCGAACCCTGTTCGGCGGCGTACGCGCGGCCTTCGTCGAGGACTGCGACGAGTCGCGTCAGCGCCGAGCGCAGGCGCGCGACCGATTCCTCGCCGGCGCTGAGGCACTCGACCAGCGCCACGCGCGCGCTGTCGGGATGCTCGGCGAGCTCGACGAGCAGCGCGCGCAGGCCCAGCGCGATCCGCTCGGGCCACGGAACCGGCCAGCGCACGCGCGCCAGCAGGATCTGCTCGACGCGGCCGAACAACTTGTCGAGCGAGCACAGGAAGCAGTCCTGCTTGTCCTCAAAGTGCTCGTCGAAGACCGGCGCCGGCACCTGCGCGGCGCCCGTCACGCGCTCGATCGTCGTGCGGTCATAGCCGCGCTGCGCGACCGTCTCGATCATCGCGTCGAAGATCCGCCGCCGCGGGTCGCCGTAGCGAGCGATCCCACCTTTCTGGTGGGCAAGCACGTCTTCTTCTGCGGTCAGTGCGATCGGCTCGGCCGGCACGCTTGAGACAGACTCCAGTGCTGCGGCGAGCTGCCTGTGGTCGAACATCCTGTCCTGCCTCCCTTTCCCTGTGGAGGAGGCCCACAACGTCCCTGACCGAGCCTTGGCTCGTCGGTTTCGCCCCTCTCCTGCTCCCGCTCCCTTGCTATAAACTGATTCTGACGCAGACATCGTGACGGCTCGGGGGGCGAATGTCAAGCGGGAGTGAAAAGCCATGCTGGAGGGCGCATTGATTGGTGTCGCCTCGCCGATTAGTATGGGCGGCATGGAGACTGTCGGCGGCATGCCCGAGGGCGAGGGACATTTGGATGGGGAGGACCAGGCCACGCTTGCGGCGGCGGAGGCAGAGGAGTTCGAGTACCACTCCAACGAGCTCGACCTCACCGGCGATCCCGACGACGGCAACTGGTCGATTCGCTGCCTGGACGTGCACAAGCGTCTCGGGGGGATACCCGTGCTCAACGGGCTGAACGTCGCGATCCCAGACGAGACGATCACCGTCGTGCTCGGCCCCTCGGGCACGGGCAAGAGCGTGCTGATCAAGCACCTGATCGGGTTGATGTTTCCCGACTCCGGCGACATCATCGTGCGCGGGCAGTCGGTGCCGAACCTGACGATGCCCGATCTGCTCACCCTGCGTCGCAAAGTTGGTGTGCTGTTCCAGGACGGCGCGCTGTTCGGGTCGATGTCGGTGTTCGACAACGTCGCTTTTCCCCTGCGCCAGCACACCGACTATTCCGAGGCGAAGATCTCCGAGATCGTTCGTCAACGCCTGCAGGACGTTGGCCTCACCGACGCGCTCGACGACATGCCCAACCAGCTCTCCGGCGGGATGCGCAAGCGCGCCGGCTTTGCGCGCGCGCTCGTGATGGAGCCCGACATCGTGATCTTCGACGAGCCCGACTCGGGCCTCGACCCCGTGCGCACCGCGCTGCTCTGCGACCTGATCCAGGAGATGCACAAGATCTACGGCGGCACCTACATCGTCGTCACCCACAACATCGCCTCCGCGCGGCAGATCGGCGAGTACATCGCGCTGCTCTGGCGCGGGCGGATCGTCGAGGCGGGCGACGCCGAGCGCATGTTCTCCTCCGAGAACGCGTTCGTGCGGCAGTTCCTGAGTGGGGCGGCGGAGGGGCCGCTGACGATGGATTAGGTGCGAGCCGAGGCTGCGCTGAACACGAGCGCGTTTCCGTCCCGGTCGTGCAGGGCGAGACGGCCCTGGTCCTCGCGCGCAGGGGCGGGATTTCCTCCACCGGCCTCGCTCCCAACTTCAGCTGACCTGCGCTCCAGCGCATCGAGCGCCTCGGCGTTGCTCAGCTCGAGATCGATTCGGCGCAATCCTGGGGCGCTGTCGGGGCCCGGCCGGCCGCCCTGGCTCTGCCAGGAGTTGACACCGATGTGGTGGTGATAGCCGCCGGCGGAGAGAAAACCGGCGGAGGGCAGTCGCGCCTGCTCGTCGAGGCCGAGCGCGTCGCGGTAGAAGGCGACCGCACGGGGCACGTCTGCCACCTTCAGATGCACGTGCCCGATCGCTGTGCCCGTTCCCAGCGCGGTGCTCGCCTCGGCGCTTTCGGCCAGCAGGCTGTCGAGGTCTAGCGGCAGCGTGACCATCTTCACGCCGTGCCCGTCCGCCGGCCGCTCCCACAGCTCGCGCGGGCGGTCGACGTAGATCTCGATGCCGAGCCCGTCGGGGTCGCTCAGGTAGAGCGCCTCGGAGACTCCATGATCGGAGGCGCCATCGAGCGGCCAGCGCGCGCCTGCGACACGCCGCACGGTCTCCGCGAGCGCCGCGCGTGAGGGGTGCAGCCAGGCGACGTGGAACAGGCCGGTGCTCCCCGGTGGGACAGGGGTAGGGTCGGCGGCGAGGGCGTTGAGGGCTAGCAGCGGATGCTCGCGATCTGGACCGAGCAGCGCGCCGTCCTCCTCGCGTGAGATCAGAGGCAGCCCGAGCACCCGCTCGTAGAAGTCGGCGCTGCGCGACAGGTCGCTCACGGCGAGCTCCACGGAGCCGATGCGCAGCGCCGGATCGATCGGGGGTAGGCTCGTCGGCATCTTCGACTTCGAGGCTACTACGTGGTCCCGCAGCCGCCCGTCGGCACCGTGGTGAGCAATCGGCGTCGCGGTACTGGCGGCGCAGCGGCTAAGCTCGGGCTGTATGAACTTCCGCCAGCTCGGCTCCAGCGGGATCGAGGTCTCCGAGATCAGCCTCGGCTCCTGGTTGACGTACTCGGGCGGGGTCGCGCGGGAGCAGTCAGAGGCGTGCGTGCGGGCGGCGTTCGACGCGGGGATCAACTTCATCGACACCGCGAACGTGTATGGGAAGGGCGCGTCGGAGACGTTGCTGGGCGAGGTGCTGGCCGGCTACGAGCGCTCCGACTACGTACTCGCGACGAAGGTCTACTTCGAAATGTCGCCGACCGACCGTGGGCTCTCGGCGGCCCAGATCCACAAGCAGATCGACGCCTCGCTCGAACGCCTGAAAACGGACTACGTCGACCTCTATCAGTGCCACCGTTACGACGAGGACACACCCTTGGAGGAGACGATGACGGCGCTTACGGAAGTCGTCCAGGCAGGCAAGGCTCGCCACATCGGCTTCAGTGAATGGCCTGTAGAGAAGATCGAAGCCTCGCTCGCGTTGCCGGACGTATCCAGGTGGGTATCCAGCCAGCCGCAGTACTCGATCCTGTGGCGCGGCCCCGAGGCGGAGGTGATCCCGCTGTGCGCACGGGAGGGGATCTCGCAGATCGTCTGGTCCCCGCTCGCGCAGGGCGTGCTCACGGGCAAGTACAGCCCGGGCAAGCCGCTGCCGAAGGATTCGCGCGCGGCGAGCGAGAGCATGAGCGACTTCATCGGCTGGCTGACCGAGCCGCGTGTGCTCGAAGCGGTCGAGCGCCTGCGCCCGGTCGCAGAGGGGGCGGGCCTGACGATGGCGCAGCTGGCGCTCGCCTGGGTGCTGCGCGAGCCGAACGTTTCCTCGGCGATCGTCGGCGCCAGCAGACCCGAGCAGGTGCACGCCAACGCATCGGCCGCCGGGATCGTGCTCAGCGCCGACACGCTAGCGGCGGTGGACGAGGCGCTGGGCGACCTCCTGGCGGCGGTCTGAAGTCACCCAGCGGCCTCGCTCGAGCCGAGCCGCGGACCCGTTGCGGAGCCGCGGACCGACCGATCAGGCCTTGACGGCCGACACCTCGACGAGGATCTTGACCTTGTCGCTGACGACGACGTTGCCGGAGCCGAGCGCGGCGTTGAAGCGCATCTCGAAGTCCGAGCGATTGATCTGGGCGGCGGCGGAAATGCCGACCCGCGTGTTGCCCTGGTGATCCTCGGGCTCGATGCCCTCGAGCGTGGCCTGCAGCGTGACCGAGCGCGTGACGCCGTGGATCGAGAGGTCGCCGACGATCTCGAGCTCGTCCTCGCCGGTGGTGTTGATCGCGGTCGAGCGGAATCCGATCTCGGGATACTTGTCGACCTCGAAGAAGTCCGCCGAGCGTAGGTGCTCATCGCGCTGGGGCTCACGCGTGTCGACGCTCGCGGTCTTGACGGTGCCGTAGGCGACGGCGCCGTCGGGGCCGACCTCGAGGGTGCCCTCGAACTCTTTGAAGAGACCCTTGACGGTCGCGATCCCGAGGTGTTTGACCTGGAACTCGACGCTCGAGTGCACTTTGTCGACCTGCCAAGTGCCGGTCGGCAGGGCTGTGACGGTGGGTGTGGCGGACTGAGTGGGCATAGGGAAGGCCTTTCAGAATCGAAATGGGACGTACCGGAGGCACGCGCGTAGACATCGACCCCTACCCTAGCAGTTGTTTGTGCATGCAACTATCTCGGGCAGCGATAAGTCAGCACAACAGGGATGCAGTCAGAACAGCCACTCAACAAACTGGGAACAGGCACGCGAGCGCGCCGCGCGCGAGAATGACGCGATGGCATCGCTGAAGCTGATCCTGTTCGACATCGACGGCACGCTGATCGACACCGGCGGCGCCGGTGCGCGCAGCTGGACTTGGGCCTTCGAGCACGCGTTCGCCAAGCCGGATGTCGACATCGGCAAGTATTCGAGCGCCGGCATGACCGATCCCGTGGTCGCGCGCAAGACGTTCACGGAGGCGATGGGGCATGAGCCCTCGGGCGATGAGCTGGCGCGGCTGATGGCCGCCTACCTGTCGGTGCTGCCCGACTACGTCACCTCCTCCGATCGCTATCGCGTGCTGCCGGGGGTCGAGCAGCTGCTGCCACGCCTGCACGACGCGGGCGTGCTGCTCGGCGTTACAACAGGCGCGCTCGAGGCCGGCGCGCATGCGAAGCTCGGTCGCGCGCGATTGAACCATTTCTTCCTCGTCGGCGGCTACGGCTCCGATTCCGAGGACCGCGTCGAGCTCACCCAGGCCGCGATCGCGCGCGGCGAGCGCCTGCTCGGCCACTCGCTCGATCCGCGCCGGGTCGCGGTCGTGGGGGACACCCCGCTCGACATCTACGCCGCGCAGGGCGCCGGTGTCGTCTCGATCGGCGTGGCGACCGGCAAATACGACCTCGACGAAATGCGCGCGGCGAAACCCGACCACGCGTTGGGCGATCTGACCGTGCCGTTCCCGGACATCGCCGGCTGGACCGAGTAACTGGGCCTTCGCGCGGGCGCGGTACGCTTTTGCGATGGCCACGGTGGTGCTTGACCACGTTGAAGAGCTGGAAGCGCTCAAGGAGCGTAGGCGGGTCTCCGGTCTGGGTCGTCTCGATGAGGTGTGGGAGGGGGTGTTGCACATGGTTCCAGCTCCAAACTACGGGCACGCACGATTGACACAGCAGCTGGCGGTGGTGCTCGACGAGCCCGCACGCGACGCTGGCCTGGAGGCGGCGATGGGCGAGTTCAACCTCGGCGACTCGATCGATGACTTCCGCGTCCCCGACGGCGGTCTGCATCGCTCCGGAACCGATGGCGTCTGGCTGCATACCGCTGCGCTCGTGGTCGAGATCGTCTCGCCAGGAGATGAGACATGGCAGAAGCTCTCGTTCTACGCCGCCCATGAGGTCGACGAGGTACTGATTCTCGAGCCCGAAGAGCGCGCCGTGCACTGGCTCGGCCTCAGCGACGGCGAGTATCATCCGATCGAGCACAGCGCCCTGATCGACCTCGGCCCGGCTGAGCTTGCCGGCAAAATCGACTGGCCGTAGAGCGCGGTCGCACCGGAGAGTGGCAGCACCGCCACGCCGCCCTTGATCTCAGCGCGGCTGCACGACCAGCGTCTGAAAGGCCCGGCCGACCGCGCCGTGCTCGTCGTGGAGCACGCTCTCCGCGACGCCCGTTCCGCCGCCCTGCAGCAGGGTCTGCGCGTCGAGCCCGATCCACTCGCCTCGCGGCTGGCGCCAGAGGTGGATCGTGAGGTCGGCGTTGATGAACAGGTAGTCCTCGAACGGCAGCTCGGCGCTGACGCCGTTACCGAAGTCCGCCGTCGCGACCGCCCGCACCAATGGCGTCGTCTGCTCGTCTGGGAGCAGGGGATGTCGCAGGCGCATCCATACCTCGCCGGGACCCTGGCCCCAGGGGTCGTTGAGCCAGCGCATCTCCATGCCGCTCGTCGCGAGGCTCGTACCGGCGGCCCTGTTCAGGGCGTAGTCGACTGCCCTGCCGTGCTCGTGGCCGGGCATCGCCGAGGGCGGCGCCTGGCCGCTTCCGGGTAGTCCGTCGGGCACGGGCTGCAGTCGCAATGCACTCGCGCGGCAGACGAGCTCACCGCTGGCCGTGGCCCGATCGGAGCCACCGTGGCCGGAGGCTGCGCTCAGCTCGGCCGCGAGCTCCTGCACGCGCCGGCCCTTGCGCACGATCCGCGTCGTCAACTTCAGCGGCGCGAGCGGGACCGGCCGCAGGAACTCGAACACCAGTCGCGCGATCGGCAGCTTCGCGCCCGGCTCCATCCGCTCGAACGCCCGTGTGATCAATGCCGCCGGCGCGCCGCCGTGCAGCGCCCTCGGATCCCACGGTCCGCGTGCGTGCTCTGTGGGCTTGTACCGACCATCACCGGCGGGGATGAAGATGCTGTCGGCCATCGTGTGCGGGATGCTATTCGCGGTTGTCCCCCAAGCGCGGCGCGAGATCAGTCGGTCGGCAAGTCTGCGACGAGCTCCGCCAGCTTGCCGGGGTCGCGCAGCGGCGGCCCATGCCCAAAGCACGCGAGTGCCGGTCGCAGCTCGGCCAGCCTGCGCGCCGAGGCGCGGTTGCGCGCCGGGTCCGGGGTGGCGAACGCGGGCGGTTCGTGCAGGCCGGTGACGCCGGTGTTGAAGTTCATGTTCACGAGCACGTCGCCGGCGATCAGCACGCGGTCGCGCTCGCGCCAGTAGGAGAGGTGACCGGGCGTGTGTCCCGGCGTCTCCAGCACGGTGAAGCCGGCGACCTCGTCGCCCTCGGTGAGCATGCGGGCGACCGGGTGGGGAGGGCCGACCCAGAAGCGTTCCTGCAGGCGTCTGACCAGGCGCGGTGCGCCGCGCGCGATCACGCTGCCGGGGACCTCCATCGCGGGGACGTCTCCCTGTCCGCACCACAGCGGAATCCCGAGCCGCTCGCAGACTGCGTGGCTCGAGCCCTGGTGGTCGGGGTGGACGTGGGTCAGCGCGTGCGCGCTCACGGTTCGTCCCGCGATCTGGCGCATGATCCGCTTCTCCGCCTGCCGCGTCGCCGCGTCGACGAGCACGTCGCCGAGCAGGTAGACGTTGATCGCGTTTCGCGGCCAGCCCTTCAGTTGATAGACGTCCTCGGCAAGCTGCTGCATCTGCGCCCGTCCTCTCGTCGCTCCTGCATCCGTCGATCTGCGCCCGACGGCACCGCTCGCGTTCCTTCGGCACAGCCTATCCGCGGCGGTGCTTCCGGGAGACGCCGAACAACATGGCCTATGCGCGGCGCCCCTCCCAGGAGAACCCTCGCACGGCCAGCCATACCCCGACGACCCCCCAACCCGCGATCACCGCGAGCGCGCCGAGGTTGCTTGCCAGGCTCGAGCCGGTCACGATCGCTCCGCTGAGCCCTTCGATCAAGGGCTTCAGCGGCAGCGCGTCGGCGGCTCCGCGCACGAACGCCGGGGCGCCGGCGGTGTCGAACGCGTAGAAGGAGACGAACACGACCGGCAGGAACACCGCGTTGACGTAGGCGGCGGTCGACTCGAAGTTCGGGATCGCGTGCGCGAACGCTACGCCGAGCGCGGCGAAGCAGACGACGCCGACGAGCACGAACACGACCAGCTCGCCCCAGTGCACGGGCCAGCCGATCCCGAAGAAGATCCGCCCCGCGAGCACGACGATCGCGATCTGCAGCGCCGTGTTCGTGGCCGCGTTCGCGGCGACCCCGCCGAAGTAGGAGCCGGTCGGCAGCGGCGTGCCGCGGATCCGCTTCAGGACGCCGCGCTCGCGCAGGAAGACGATGTTGTAGGCGAGCGCGGTGAACGTCGTCGACATCACGCTCATCCCCGCGATCGCCGGCACGAGCTTGTTCAGATCGTGTTGGTTGCCGCTCAAGATCGCCCCGCCGCCGACGAGGAACAGCAGCGGGAGAACGAAGTTGAAGAACGCCGCGCTCGGGTTGCGCCAGAACATCCTCCTCTCCAGGCGGTACTGGCGCCAGGCTAGGGCCACTGCGTCGCTCATCCGCGCGCCTTCCACGTCGAGTCAACCGAAAGAGAGGTGGGGTGTCCCTCACTCATCCGCGGTCAGCTCCAGGTACACGTCCTCGAGCGTCGGGCGCCCGACGCTCAGCTCCTCCAGGCGCTCGCCACGCTCCAGCGCCGCGCTCGTGAGCTCGTTCAGCAGGCTTGTCGGGTCCTCGGTCTGGTGCTCGATCCTGTTCCCGTTCGCACCTATGTACGCGATCGTGTACTGAGCCGCACCCACACTGAGCTCCCGGGGCGGCCCGACCGCGAGCACGCGGCCGTCCTTGACGATCGCCACCCGATCCGCGAGCGCTTGCGCCTCGTCGAGGTAGTGCGTCGTCAGCAGGATCGTCTTCCCGCCTTCGCGCAGATTTCGCACCGTCTCCCAGGCATCGCGTCGCGCGGCGGGGTCAAAACCCGTCGTCGGCTCGTCGAGGAAGATCAGCTCCGGGTCGCCGACGAGCGCGAGCGCGAAGTCGAGCCGGCGCAACTGCCCACCGGAGAGGGTCCGTGCGCGGGCGTCGGCCTTCTCCTCCAACCCAGACAACCTCAGCACCTCCTCGACGGAGCGCGGGTGTGGGTAGAAGCTCGCCCAATGCTCGAGCGCCTCGCGCGGGGTCACGTGGCTGTAGATCCCGCCGCTCTGCAGCACGATTCCGATCCGGCGGCGCAGCTCGATCTGCCGCTTCGCCGGGTCGTACCCGAGCACGGAGACCTCGCCGCCCGTGCGCGTGCGGTACCCCTCGAGGATCTCGACAGTCGTCGTCTTGCCCGCGCCGTTTGGGCCGAGCAGCCCGAAGACCTCGCCGCGCTTGACCGCGATGTCGATCCCGCGTACGGCCTCGTGCTCGCCGTAGCGCTTCTCCAGGCCCCGCACCTCGATCGCGAGGCTCGCGTCGGCTACCAGTGAACGCCCCTCGTCAGAGTCGCCATCGCGATCTGCTCGAACGAGGCTCGCTCCTCGGTGTCTTTGTGGCCCTTCGAGGCGGCCGAGTCGGGGAACACGCGGTAGGCGAGGTGCAGCAGCTGGTCGACCGCGCGCGGGGCGAGCGTGTAGGCGACCTCGCCGAACGTGCCCAGCCGCGTGCCCATGTGCTTGGGGCGCGTGCGCAGCGCCTCGCAGATCATGTCGCCCGCCTCCTCAGGGGTGATCGCGGGGAACGCGTCGTACATCTTCGTCGGCGCGATCATCGGCGTGCGTACGAGCGGCATGTGGATCGTCGTGAAGGTCACGCCGTCGCCGATCACCTCGCTGGAGACGACTCGGGTGAACGCGTCGAGCGCCGCCTTTGAGGCGACGTAGGCGGAGAAGCGCGGTGGGTTGGTCTGCACGCCGATCGAGGAGATGTTCACGATGTGGCCCCGTCCGCGCTCGCGCATGTGACCCATCAGCCCGATGATCAGCTTGACTGCGCCGAAGTAGTTCAGCTGCATCGTCCGTTCGAAGTCGTGAAAGCGGTCGTAGCTGAGCGCGATCGAGCGCCTGATCGAGCGCCCCGCGTTGTTCACGAGCATGTCGACGTTGCGGTGATCGGCCAGCACGCGCTCGAGCAGCCGTTCGACCGACTCCATGTCCGCGAGATCCGCCGCGTAGACGTACGCGGTGCCGCCGCCCGCGACGATCTCCGCGCGCAGCTCCTCGAGCTTCTCCACGTTGCGCGCAACCAGCAGCGGCACCCCGCCCGCGGCCGCGACTTTCAGCGCCGCCGCCCAGCCGATACCCGAGGAGGCGCCCGTGATCAGCACGTGCTTGCCGGTCAGCTCCTCCTGCAGCGAGCGCCCGTGCGTGACGCCGGTGTCCATCTCGCGCTCCCAGTAGTCCCACAGCCTCGGTGCGTAGTCGTGCAGTGGCGGTGGGCTCTCCAGCGTCGAGCCCTGCAGCGCCCGGCCCGCCTCGCGCGTGTCGAACGTCGGCTTCAGCTCCATGTGCTCGATCACCTCCCCGGGAATGCCAAGCTCGCGCAGCGTGATGCTCTGCGCCTGGTGCAGCGGCGGTAGCGCCAACGCCAGCTTCAGCGGCCAGCGCGGGACGATGTCCGTCAGCCGTTTGTCGACGCTCACCGCGACCCGCGGCGCGTGCGCGGCGGACGCGAGCTCGTTATACAGCTCATCGACTTTCTGCCCCCGCGGGTCGGTCAGGTGAAAGGCGCGGCCGTCGAGGTCGGGCTCGTGCGCGATGTGGTCGAGCGCGCCCGCGACCCAGTCGACCGGCACGACGTTCGTCTTGCCGAGGTCGAGTCCCACGAGCGGCATCCACTCGGGGATCAGCCCGCGCGTGCGCTGGATCGCCTTGAAGAAGTAGTACGGCCCGTCGACCTTGTCCATCTCGCCGGTCCGCGAATCCCCGACGACGACCCCCGGCCGGTACACGCGCCAGGGCACGTAGGGCTGCTCGCGCACGATCCGCTCGGACTCGAACTTCGTACGGTGATAGGGCGAGGGCAGCCGTTGCCCCTCGTCGAACATCTCCTCGCCGAAGCGGCCCCGGTACTCGCCCGCGACCGCGATCGAGGAGACGTGGTGCAGGTGCTTGACCTCCAGCGCCCGAGCGAGCTCTACCGCGTGCGTCGTGCCGCCGACGTTCGTCGCCGTGTTCTGCTCGGCCGGCGCGGTCATGTCGTAGATCGCGGCGAGGTGGAAGAAGTGCTGGATCTTGCCCCGCAGCTCAACCGCCTGCTCGGCCTCCACACCCAGCAGCGGCCGGCGCAGATCGCCGATCACCGGTTGTATGCGCTTCGCGGCCGCGACCCCGATCAGCGCGCCCCAGCGCTCGATCAGATCGTCGAGCCTGCCGGTCGAGCCCGCGCGCACGAGCACATACACCTTGCCCTGTCGCTTCTCGAGCAGCAGCTCGACGAAGCGGCGTCCGATGAAGCCGGTCGCTCCTGTGACGAAATAGGCCATCTAGAAGTCGAGGATATAGGTGCTGGTGTTTCTAGGAGGTGCTGGCGTTGCAGGCCGGCGGGTGGGTTTATCTGTGCGGCTCGCGCCGTTCGGGGCTACGCCCCCGCGCCGGTGCCTCCACGGCCCTCGCCGGCCGCAAAGCGCTGCGCGCCACGTTGACCCGCCGCGAATACCTCCGGGCCGGCCTTGGCCTCCAGCGCGAGGCCCTCCGCGAGCGTCATCCCCGACCCCTCGATCGCGGCGCGGCGATCGGCGAGCATCGTCTCCTGCGGGAACCGCGCTAATCCCTCCGCCAGCTCGAGCGCGCGTGTCAGGTGCTCGCCCTCGGGGACGATCTCGGTCAGCAGGCCGATCGTGCGTGCCTCCTCGGCGTCGATCATGCGGCCTGTGAGGATCAGGTCGAGCGCGCGTCCCAGCCCGACGATCCGCGGCAGCCGCTGGGTGCCGCCGTCGATCAACGGCACGCCCCAGCGGCGCTCGGGGTAACCAAGCGTCGAGCTCGCGGTCGCGATCCGCAGATCGCACCACAGCGCGAGCTCCAGCCCGCCCGCCAGGCAGTAGCCGGAGATCGCGGCGATCGTCGGCTTGCACGGCGTCACGCGGGTGAAGCCCATCGGGCCCTCCGCTGCCATCAGGCGCCCGGCGAACGTCTCGGTCGCCTTCAGATCGGCGCCGGCGCAGAATGCTCTGTCCCCAGCGCCGGTCAGCACCATCACGCGCGCCTCCTCGTCGGCCTCGAAACGCTCGTACGCCTCATGCAGTGCCTCGGCCGTCGGTCCGTCGACGGCGTTTCTGCGCTCCTGGCGGTCGATCGTGACGAGCGCCGCCGCGCCCGTACGCTCGTAGCGGACGGGGTCGGGGGCGGATTCGCTCATCGCCCTCGGCCGGGACCCGCGGGTACTACCAGCCGCCGCGCCACTGGGCGTTGCCTGCGTGCGCCTTCTGGGCGGCTTTTCTTGCTTCCTTGCGCTTGTCCAGACGTTTCTGCAGCATGCTCATCACAAACACGAACGCCACGAAGAAGATGATCACGATGAAGCCCGTGTTGGTCACGACTTTGTCGTTCGTCGCGCCGTAGAAGCCGCGACCGTCGTTTTCGGTTTCGGCCAGCGCCACCGGCGCGAGCACGAGCAGCAGCAGGACCGCGGAGGTGAAGGTGGTCAGCAGGCGACGGCTCATAGCGCAGCGGATGCTACCGAAGGCCGCGGGCGCTTTGCCGGACGGCCGCCGGACCGCTGCCGCGGATGCTTCGGTGTTCCGTGGCCGGGCGCCTACCATCAGCAGCCGATGGCGGTACTGATCGCATCCGACCTGCACAAGGACATGGCTGGCCAGCCCTTGCTGCGCGGCGTCTCGTTCAAGCTCGAGCCCCGCACGCGCATGACGATCGCCGGGCGCAACGGCGCCGGCAAGACGACGCTCCTGCGGATGCTCGCCGGCGAGGAGTCGATCGATCGCGGCGAGCTCAGCCTCGCGAAGGGCGCGCGGATCATGCTCCACGACCAGCGTCCCCCGCGTGACCGGGGCCGGCCGCTGCGCGAGTACGTGCTCTCCGGCTGTGTCGAGGAGCTCGCGATCGAGGCAGAGCTGGCCGAGCTAGAGCGGCGGATGGGCGAGGGGGAGATGGACGACGCGCTGCTCGCCCGCTACTCGCGCGCGCAGGCCCGGCTGGAGGCACGCGGCGGCTACCTGTGGCGCGACCGCGCGACCGCGATGGCGCGTGGGCTCGGCTTCCGCGAGGACGACCTCGACCGCGGCCTCGACACGTTCTCCGGCGGTCAGCTCACGCGCGCCTCGCTCGCCCGCGCGCTCGCCACCTCCGCGGACGTGCTGCTGCTCGACGAGCCGACGAATCATCTGGACATCGAGTCGCTGGAGTGGTTGGAGCAGACGCTCGTCGGGCTCGACTCGGCGATCGTGCTGGTCGCGCACGACCGCTGGTTCCTGGAGGCCGTCGGCACCGCCGTCCTGGAGATCGAGGCCGGCCGCTCCCGCTTCTTCTCGGGGACCTGGCACCAGTGGCGTCGCGAGCAGGCCGCCCGCGAGCTCGCGCTCGGCAAGGCGATCGACAAGCAGCAGGCCGAGATCGAGCGGATGGAGCGCTTCATCGAGCGCTTCCGCGCGAAGGCCACGAAGGCCCGCCAGGCGCAGTCGCGCGTGAAGCGGCTGTCGAAGATCGAGCGGATACAAAGGGATCCCCGATCAGAAAAGGGCCTGGAGTTCGAGTTCTCCGCGCCGGAGCGCTCGGGGCGCGTGATCTTCGAGCTGCTCGACGGGTGCATCGAGGTCGGCGATCCTTCGATAACTCTCTTGGAGCATGCCGAGCTGTGGCTCGAGCGTGGCGAGCACGTCTCGCTAGTCGGTCCCAACGGAACCGGCAAGACGACGCTGATCGAGACGCTCGCCGGACGCCGGCCGCTCGCTGCCGGCAGGCTCAGCACCGGGCACAACGTCACGCTCGGCTACCTCTCCCAGCACGCCGAGGAGCTCGGCGCGGGGGGGCACCCAGGCCAGAGCGTTTTGGAGGCCGCCGCGCGCGCGACGGGCCTCGCTCCGAACAAGGCGCGGGCGCTGCTCGGGCGCTTCCTGTTCTCCGGCGAGGAAGCGGAGAAACCGCTCGACGGTCTCTCCGGCGGCGAGCGCCGGCGGCTGTCGCTGGCCGTGCTCGTGGGCGCAGCGAAGACGCCGAACGTGCTGATCCTGGACGAGCCCACGAACCACCTCGACATCGAGTCGCGCGAGGCTCTGGAGGACGCGCTGCGCGCCTTTCCGGGGGCGATCCTGTTGGTCTCCCACGACCGGGCCTTGCTGGACGCGGTCGGCACGCGCACCGTCGCGGTCGAGGATCGGGCGCTGCGCAGCTACGAGGGCGGCTGGCCGGAGTACGTGCGGGTGCGCGAAGAGCGGCGGGCGGATGCGGGGGCGGGAAGTCCGAACAGGACAGCGAGCGCAAGTGGGACGATCGTGGGTCCGTCCAACGGCGCCGCTGCCCAACTCCCGGACACGGCGCTGCCCCGCGCGAAGCCGCCCATCGAGACGCTGGCCAAATCAAAGGCGCCGGCCAAATCCATAGGGAAGCCCAAGCCCAAGGGCCCGTCGAAGAACCGCCTCACCGCGCAGGAGCAGGCCGAGCGTGTGGTCGAGCAGGCCGAGGCCGCGATGCGCGCGCTGGAGGATGAGCTGGCTGATCCCGCAGCGTGGGCGACGCAGTACGAGTCGGCCAAGTCCGAGGCCCGTCACACCGCCGCGCGGCGCGCGGTCGAGGAGGCCTACACGCGGTTGGAGGCGCTCGTTGACTGACCTAGACTGGTTCTCTCATGGACAGTCTGAAGACCGCCCGCAACATCGCGATCATCGCGCTGATCGCCGCCGCGGTCTACTTCCTACCGGGTGGCGGCCGCGCGGCGAACACTTTCGAAGGGCTGCTCTGGGTCGCCTTCGGGATCGGGATCGGCTATCTCGGCCTGCGCGGCTACCGGGAATACCGGGTCGCCATGCACAGCCTCGGCGACCGTCATCGCGGGCTGCTGTACGGCGGGATCGCGGGTGCGGTGTTCGCGTGGATGGCTCGTGCGCGTATGTGGCAGACGGGTATCGGCGAGCTTGTCTGGTTCGCGCTGGCAGGCTTCATCCTCTACACGCTGCTTGAGGTCTACCGCCACTGGCGCGCGTATTGAGCAGGGCGCGGGGCCGGGGCGGCGGCCGCCTCGTATCCTCGGTTTGATGGCCACGAAGGCATCGACGACCGGCGCTCAGGACGGGTGGGGCGCGCCCGATGAGAACGGGACCACGGACAGGAAGACGAGCATCGCCGAACAGCGGCGCAACCTGCCAGACCAGCCCGGCGTGTATCTGTTTCGCGACGGGAAGGGCCGCGTGATCTACGTCGGCAAGGCGAAGTCGATCCGCAAGCGGGTAGCGTCGCACTTCTCTAAGGCGCTCCTTCCAAGCAGCCCAGGTCATGAGGAGATGGTGGCGAGCACGGAGCGGATCGAGTGCGTGGTCGTCGGCAGCGAGGCGGAGGCGCTGCTCGCGGAGCAGGGCTTCATCAAGCAGTACCGGCCGCGCTTCAACATCAGGCTGCGCGACGACAAGTCCTATCCGTTCATCGCGATCTCGCTCGACGAGGACTACCCGCGGGTCTATTTCACGCGCGAGCGCCATCGCCCGGGCCGGGCGTACTTCGGGCCGTATTCGAGCGCGAAGCGCGTGCGTGGCACGCTGGAGGTGCTCGCGAAGGTCTTCATGTTCCGCTCCTGCACCGGCCCCGCGCCGGGTCGGCGCAGCGGCAGCCCGTGCCTGGACTACTACATCAAGCGTTGCGAGGCGCCCTGCGTGGGATATGTCTCCAAGGAGGACTACCGCCAGAGCATCGACGGCGTGATCGATTTCCTGTCCGGCCGCTATCGCACGATCGAGCGCGATCTCGAGCAGCGCATGCGCGCCGCCGCCGCGGCCGAGGAGTTCGAGCAGGCGACGCTCGAGCGCAACCGCCTGCGCGCGGTCCATGCCCTGCTGGAGCGCCGCCGTGTCGCGAACGAGTCGGTCGGCACGCTCGACGCCGTGGCGATCGCGGTCGACGGGCGCGAGGCCAACGCGCAGGTCTTCCAGGTGCGCGACGGGGTGCTCTCCGACCGCCAGTCCTTCTATCTGTCTAATGAGACAGAACGGGACGTGACGGAGGTGGCGGAGGAGTTCATGCTTCAGTTCTACGCCTCGCACATCTCGATCCCGCAGCTACTGATCGTGCAGCGCGAGCTCGTCGCAGATGGCGCCGCCGGAGCGCTCGCCGAGGCGCTCGCTCAGCGCCGTGGCGGGCCGGTCGAGCTGCGCGCGGCCGAGCGCGGCGAGAAGCGCAGGATCCTCGAACTGGCCGAGCGCAACGCTCGGCTGGCGCTCGACGAGGAGCGCCTGCGCGCCGAGCGCCGCCGCTCGAGCCGCGTCGAGGCGCTCGAGGGGCTGCAGCTCGCGTTGGGGCTCGACGTGCCGCCGATCAGGATCGAGTGCTTCGACATCTCCCACCTTGGCGGCACGCAGACGGTCGCCTCGATGGTCGTGTTCGAGGGCGGCGCGCCGAAGAAATCCGACTACCGCCGTTTCAAGATCCGCACGCTCGCGGAGGGTGAGTCGGACGACTTCGCCGCGATCGCCGAGGTGCTCGAGCGGCGCTTCACCCAATGGGAGCGCCAGGCCGATATCTCCCCGCACGACCCCGAGTACAACGCGAGCTTCGCCTCGCTCCCCAACCTCGTCGTGATCGACGGTGGTAAGGGGCAGCTCGCGGCCGGCCTCGGCCCGTTGCGTGGCTTTCGCGAGCGCGGCGTCGCCGTCGTCTCGCTGGCGAAGCGGATCGAGGAGGTGTTCATTCCCGGTCGCGCGGCGCCGCTGGTGCTCGACCACTCGACCCCCGAGCTGCAGCTCCTGCAGCGCGTGCGCGACGAGGCGCACCGCTTCGCGATCACACACCACCGCTCGCGGCGCGACCGCGCGATGACGAGCTCGCTGCTCGACGAGCTGCCCGGGGTCGGCCCCGCGCGCAAGCGCGCTTTGCTCGCGCACTTCGGCTCGCCCGACGCCGTCGTCGCGGCCTCGCGCGAGGAGCTCCAGGCTGTGCCCGGCGTGCCCGCGAAGGTCGCGCGGGAGTTGCACGGGCATTTACACAGGGCCGGATAGCGACCACCAACCACAACTCAGAGGCGTGGCTCCTACCACCGGGTCTTCGGGCACAATGACAACGATGGCCACGAACGAGTCACGCCTGAAGGACGTTGTCGTGATCACGGGCTTTTCGGGCGCGGGCAAGTCGACCGCGATGAACGTGTTCGAGGACGCGGGCTACTTCTGCGTCGACAACCTTCCCCCGGAGATGATCCGCTCGCTGGTGGAGCTGTTCATGCACGAGGGTTCGAAGGTCGAGCGCGCGGCGGTCGTCTCCGATGTCCGCGGGGGCGTCTACTTCGAGGCGCTGCGCGCGGTTGTGGACGACCTCGACGCGCTCGGCGTCGACCATCACGTGCTGTTCCTCGAAGCGGCCGAGCAGACGCTCGTGACGCGCTACAAGGAGACCCGTCGCCGCCATCCGCTGGCGCCCGAGGGCAGCGTCTCGGCCGGCGTTGCCGCCGAGCGCGCGCTGCTGGAGCCGTTACGCAGTCGCGCCGACCTCGTGATCGACACGACGGGGATGTCGGCGTCGATGCTGCGCGGGAAGATCGCCGACGAGTTCCTGCCCCGCCAGCGCGGCGGCAGGCTGGCGGTGACGTTCATGAGCTTCGGCTTCAAGCACGGGCCCCCGCGCGAGGAGGACATCGCGCTCGACGTGCGCTTTTTGCCGAACCCGCACTACGTGCCCGAGCTGCGCGAGCTGACCGGCAACGACGAGCGCGTCGTCGAGTACGTCGCCCGCGACGGCCGTCTGGATGAGCTGTACGAACGTCTGTATCCGCTGCTCGACTTTCTTCTGCCGCAGTACGTCGCGGAGGGTAAGGCGCACCTCGTGATCGCGATCGGCTGCACCGGCGGGCGTCACCGCTCGGTCGCGATCGCGCGGCATCTGGCCGAGCGCTACCGCGACTACGAGGACCTCGACGTGGCGGTTGCGCATCGCGACATCGATAAGCGCTCGCGCGAGTCCTGAGCTCGAAAACGGAGCTCGCTGATAGCCTTCGCCAGGTACGCCGGGCCGTGGAGCGCGACTCCTGGGGCCCGGCATTGTTCATTTTTCGCTCACGGAGGCCGTGGAGAATGTCGGTACGGGTGGGAATCAACGGATTCGGTCGGATCGGCCGGAACGCATTTCGCGCCGCTCAGGCGCGGGTGATGGAGGGCAGCGGGGGGGACGCGATTGAGTGGGTGGCGGTCAACGACCTGACCGACGCGAAGACGCTTGCGCATCTACTCAAGTACGACTCGGTCCTCGGGCCTTACCCGGGCACGGTGAGCGTCCGCGAGGGTGCGCTGGAGGTCGACGGGCGCGAGCTGAAGGTGTTCGCCGAGCGCGATCCGGGCGCGCTGCCGTGGGCAGAGCTGGGGGTCGACGTGGTGATCGAGTCGACCGGCCTGTTCACGGATCGCGCGAGCGCCGCCAAGCACCTTGCGGGCGGCGCGAAGAAGGTGGTGATCTCCGCGCCGGCGAGCGATCCCGACGCGACGGTTGTGCTCGGGGTCAACTTCGAGGAGGTTTATGACCGCGACAAGCACGACGTGATCTCGAACGCCTCCTGTACGACCAACTGCCTCGGTCCGGTTGCGAAGGTCGTAAACGACACGGTCGGTATTGAGCACGGCCTGATGACGACGATCCACGCGTATACGGCCGACCAGCGCCTGCAGGACCTGCCCCATAAAGACCTGCGCCGCGCGCGCGCGGCGGCGATCAACCTGATCCCCGCCTCGACCGGGGCGGCCAAGGCGATCGGGCTGGTGATTCCGGCGCTGCAGGGCAAGCTAAACGGCTTCGCCGTGCGCGCCCCAGTGCCGACCGGATCGGTCGTCGATTTGACGGTCGAGTGCGCGCGCGAGACATCCGTCGAGGAGGTCAACGGCGCGCTGCAAGCGGCCTCTGAGAGCGGGTCGCTGCAGGGCATCATGGACTACACCGAGGACCCGATCGTCTCCAGCGACATCGTCTCCTCGCCATTCTCTTCGATCGTCGACTCACAGCTGACGGCTGTGATCGACGGCACGATGCTGAAGGTCGTCGCTTGGTACGACAACGAGTGGGGCTACTCGAACAGGCTCGTGGATCTAGTGCAGCGGGTGCTCTAGCCGATGAGGAGCCTCGACGACCTCGACGTGCACGGCAAGCGGGTGCTCGTCAGGGTCGATTTCAACGTCCCACTGGCAGTCGGAGGAGACGATCAGGCCCAGGCCGGCGGCGTGCCGCTCGTGAGCGACGATACGCGGATCGCGGCGGCGCTGGCGACGATCGAAGAGCTGCGCGCGGGCGGCGCCAGGCTGGTGTTGGTCTCGCATCTCGGTCGGCCGGAAGGCAAGCCCGTGCCGGAGTTGTCGCTGGCGCCGGTGGCCGATCGCCTGCGTGAGCTGACGGGCGCGAAGGTGACGCTGGCGCCGGCGGTGGTGGGGAATGAGGTGACGGTCCTGGCCGAGGAGCTCAGCGAGGGGGAGATCCTGGTGCTGGAGAACGTGCGCTTCGAGCCGGGTGAGACGCGCAACGATCCCGAGCTTGCACGGGCGCTGGCGGCGTTGGCAGATCTCTACGTCGACGATGCGTTCGGTGTGGCCCACCGTGCGCATGCGAGCAATGAGGGCATCACGCACCTGTTGCCGAGCGCGGCCGGGCGGCTGCTCGAACGGGAGGTCAAGACGCTCACCGGGATCCTCGAGCATCCCGAGCACCCTTTCGTGGCGATCGTCGGCGGCGCGAAGGTGGCCGACAAGATCAAGGTGATCGAGCGCTTCCTGGCGGTGGCCGACGTTGTGATGATCGGCGGCGCGATGTGCTTCCCGTTTCTGTGCGCGCAGGGCCACGCGGTAGGAACGTCACTGTGTGGCGAGGAGGACGTCGAGCATGCCCGCAGCGCGCTCATGCGAGCCAGCGATACGCACGACCCGCAGCTCGGCCGGGCGCGTCTGCTGGTGCCGAACGACCTCGTGATCGGCAAGCGTCTCGCGGCGGATGCGGAGCATCGCGTGCTCGACGGGGTGGAGGTGCCGGAGAGCTGGATGGGCCTGGACATCGGTCCCAAGACGGTGGAGCGCTATGCGAGCGTGATCGCGAGCGCGGGGACGGTGTTCTGGAACGGCCCGATGGGCGCGTTTGAGCTCGAGCCGTTCGCGATGGGCACCCGTGCCGTGGCGGAAGCGGTGGCCAGCGCGCCGGGCCTGACGGTCGTCGGCGGCGGAGACTCGGCAGCGGCGCTGGCGCAATTCGGGCTGGAGCACGCGGTCGACCATCTCTCCACAGGCGGGGGCGCGACGCTCGAGCTGGTGGAGGGCGCCACGCTGCCGGGCGTGCAGGCGCTGGAAGGCGCAGGGGTGGTCGTCTGATGTCCGCGGCCCGCACGCCGCTCGTCGCCGGCAACTGGAAGATGTACAAGACGGAGACGCAGGCCGAGGACTACATCCAGGCGCTGCTGCCACGGGTCTCCGCGGTGGAGAGCGTCGAGGTCGCGATCTGCGTGCCCTACACGGATCTGCGGGCGATGGTCGACAGCGCCAGGGGCTCGCGCGTGGAGGTCTACGCGCAGAACATGCACCACGAGCCCGAGGGCGCCTACACGGGCGAGATCTCGCCGGTGATGCTCGGCGATGTGGGTGTGCAGGGCGTCGTGCTCGGGCACTCCGAGCGGCGGGCCTGCTTTGGCGAGACCGACCGGGCGCTCGCCCTGAAGGTCCCGGCGGCGCTCGCGGCCGGTCTGAGGCCGATCCTGTGCGTGGGTGAGACCGAGGAGGAGCGCGACGGAGACGAAACGCAGCGTAAGCTGCGCCAGCAGGTGCGCGAGGGGCTCGCCGGAATCGCGGATGAGCGCTTGGCCGACGTGACGATCGCCTATGAGCCGATCTGGGCGATCGGCACCGGTCGCGTGGCAACAGCCGAGCAGGCGCAGGAGGCGGTCGCGTTCGTGCGTGCGCTCGTCGGCGACCGCGACACGCAGGCGGCGGAGCGTGTGCGGATCCTCTACGGCGGCTCGGTCAAGCCCGAGAACGCGGCCGAGCTGCTCGCGCTTCCGGACGTCGACGGCGCGCTTGTCGGTGGGGCGTCGCTCGCGGCCGAGTCGTTCGCTCAGATCGTCGCCTCGGCATGACCTGGCGCACGAGGCACCTGGATCGATGACCCTGCCCGCCGGCCCAGAGACCCTGCCGGCGCAGAGTGTCTGCCTGATCGTGCTCGACGGCTGGGGGCTGGCCAAGCCGGGGCCGGGCAACGCCGTCTCGCTCGCGCGTACCCCCGTGTTCGACGAGCTGTGGGAGGCCTACCCGCACACGACGCTCACTGCCTGCGGGCGAGCGGTGGGGCTACCAGATGGGCAGATGGGCAACAGCGAGGTCGGGCACCTGAACCTCGGCGCCGGGTCGGTCGTGCGCCAGGATCTCGTGCGGATCAACGATGCGATCGCGGATGGGACTTTTGCCGCCAACCCCGTGTTGCGAGCTGCGCTCCAGGACGCCGAACGGGTGCACCTGATCGGGCTCGTCTCCGACGGCGGCGTGCACTCCTCGTTCGACCATCTGCTCGCGCTGATCGCGAGCGCTCGTGACCAGGGTGAGGCAAGTGCCGGGGAGGCCGGGCGCAAAGACGTGATCGTGCACGCCTTCACCGACGGTCGCGACACGCTGCCGCACGCGGGCGCAGGCTTCCTGGCCGAGCTGGATGCGACCGAGGGCGCGCGCGTCGGCTCGGTCGTCGGCCGCTATTGGGCGATGGACCGCGACCGGCGCTGGGACCGCGTGCAGCGCGCCTACGAGCTGCTCGTCCACGGTCGCGGGCGGGCGGGGTCGATTCCCGCGGCAAGCGGCGAGGAGGCCGTCGTGGCCGCCTACGAGCGGGGGGAAACCGACGAGTTCGTCGAGCCGACACTGGTCGGTGGGGACGATGCCCGGATCCGGCCGGGGGACAGCGTGATCGCGTTCAACTTCCGTCCCGACCGCATGCGCGAGCTGACCCGGGCTCTCGCCGAGCCGGAGTTCGCGGAGTTCGATCGCGATGGCGGCGAGCCGCTGCGGCGATACGCGACGCTGACCGAGTACGAGGAGGGCTGGCCCTACCCGGTCGCGTTCCCGCCGGAGCGACCGCGGATGACGCTCGGGATCGCGCTCGCGGCCGCCGGCGCGCGGCAGCTGCACGTGGCCGAGACCGAGAAGTACCCGCACGTGACGTACTTTTTCAACGGCGGCGAGGAGACGCCGCTACAGGGCGAGCGGCGGGCGCTGGTCGATTCGCCGCGCGACGTGCCCACCTATGACCACAAGCCGCAGATGAGCGCGCGTGCGGCGGCGGCGGCATTCACGGAGGCCTGGCGGCAGGCCGATGTTGGGGTCGGGGGCGCAGACGAGGCCGCGGATAGAGATCGGTTCGGAGACGGGCTTGGCGGCGGGGACGGCGCGGACGACGCGTATCGCTTCGGGATCATCAACTTCGCGAACGCCGATATGGTCGGTCACACGGGCGTGATCGAGGCTGCAGTAACGGCAATCGAGACGGTCGACGCGTGTCTCGGCGAGGTGGTGGCGGCGGTACACGAGTGCGGTGGTGCGTGCGTCGTGACGGCCGATCATGGCAACGCCGATCACATGCTCGAGCCCGACGGCAGCCCGAACACGGCACATTCGCTGAATCCGGTGCCGTTGATTGTGACGGCGCCGGGGCTGACGTTGAGAGCCGAGGATGGGATCCTCGCGGATGTCGCTCCGACGGTGCTGGATCTGCTGGGCATGACCCAGCCGCAGGAGATGACCGGGCGCACGTTGATCGAGGAGCGGTAGAAGACTTTTAATAATGGGATGGCCCACCGGCCGTCCTGCGCATGCGGCCAGGGAAAGGGGACGTGATGGACAATCGAGACGGGCGTGGAGAGCGGCGGGGAGCGCGGAGAGCGCTGGCGGCGTTCTTCATCGGCGCGGGGGTGAACCACTTCGTAATCCCTGGCGTCTACAAGACGATCGTGCCGCCCGGCCTGGGGGATCCGGAGACGCTCGTGCGGATCAGCGGCGTCGCCGAGGTCGCAGGCGGCGTGGGGGTGCTCCTACCCCAGACGCGCAGGCCAGCGGGCCTCGGCCTGATCGCGTTGCTTGCGGCGGTGTTCCCGGCGAACCTCCACATGGCACGCAACCCGGAGAAATTCGAGAAGATCCCGGCCTGGGCGCTGTACGCGCGGCTGCCGCTGCAGCCGCTGATGATGTGGTGGGCCTGGCGGGCGACACGGGCTTCGTAGGGCCGGAAGTGGCTTCGACGCTGCTATCTTCGGGGTAGCAGGATCCCTTGTAACAACTGCCATCATGTCGACCGCGACCGCCGTCCAGATCCCCTCCGGGGAGGAGTCTCTAAGCGAGGGAGAGGTACGCGCCTGGCGCGGTCTGCTGCGCGCTCATGCGTGCCTGGCCAAGCGCCTCGACGCCGAGCTCGAGCAGGCGCACGGGCTGCCGATGACCTCCTACGAGGTGCTGCAGCATCTGCAGGACGCAAGCGGCGGGCGGATGCGGATGTGCGACCTGGCCGAACGCGCGCAGCTGTCGCGTAGCGGGTTGACGCGGCTGGTCGATCGGCTGGAGCGCGATGAGCTGCTGGAACGCTGCTCGTGTGACCACGACGCGCGTGGCTCATACGCCTGCCTGACCGAGCTGGGACGGGAGCGTCTCGCGGAAGCGCGCGGCACGCACCTGGCGGTCGTTAGAGAGCACTTCTTCTCGCGCTTCTCCGAGAGCGAGCTCGGCGCGCTGGCCGATCTGTGGGACCGGATCGCGCCCTGCGGCAGCAGCTGCTGAGTCGCGGTAGGGGTTCTATATCTCAGGCGCCGTCGGTGTCCTGCTGCTTTCCAACACGGCGGCGGTGACGGCGGTGCAGGAAGTAGGTGCTTACGATCGCGAGCACGACCGCTACGAGCCCGTAGATGCCGAACGCCTCGATCGCTTTGCCCGCGGAGTGACCGAGCAGGTAGGCGAGCAGGCCGATCGCCGTGGCCCAGCAGATCCCGCCGAGCGCGTTCCAGAAGAAGAACGAGCGCCAGCGCATGTGCGTAGCGCCGGCCAGCCACGAGGCCCAGACGCGCAGGCCGAGGATGAAACGGCCGAAGAACACGGCCTTGGGGCCGTGGCGTTCGAAGAACGGCTCGCCGGTCTCGAGCACCTCCCGGCGCTGGGCCTGGAAGCGGCCGGGGCGTTCGAGCAGCCAGCGCCCGCCCTTGCGACCGATCAGGTAGCCGATGTTGTCGCCGACGATCGCGGCGAGGGCGGCGAGCGGGATCACGAGCTCGATTTTTAGCTTTCCTCCGGAGGCGAGCACGGCGGCGGTGATCAGGGCGGTCTCGCCGGGGATCGGCACTCCGGAGGACTCGGCCATCACGAGCACGAACAGCAGTGGGTAGCCGGAGACTTCGACGAGGTGGGTGACGTTGACGATGGCCGCGAGCATTTTGGGGTGATCTCAGGAGGCGAGGGGAAGACCCCTAGGATGCCGCAGCGATGGCTGCTTTCACGATCCAGGCGCGCGACGGGGACTCAGATGCCCGCGCGGGAGTGCTCGCGACTGCGCATGGCGATGTTCGCACACCGGCGTTCGTGCCGCTCGCGACGAAGGCGACGGTGAAGGGTCTGCTGCCGGCGGAGGTCGCGACGCTGGGCTACGAGATGGTGCTTGGGAACACCTTTCATCTGTTGCTCAACCCCGGCCCGAAGCTGATTGAGCGCTTTGGTGGGATGGGCAAGTTCATGGGCTGGGATGGACCGATCGTGACCGATTCCGGGGGCTTCCAGGTGTTCTCGATGGGACACGGGACGGTCGCCGAGGAGATCAAGGCGTCCCGTCGGGGCGCGGGATCGCGCGAGGGCGCGATCCTCGCGATTGAGGAGGGGGGTGTGCGCTTTCGCTCCTACGTCGACGGCCGCGAGCGCTTCCTCTCGCCCGAGGGCTCGATGGCGACGCAGGCGGCGCTCGGCTCTGACTTGGCGCTCGTGTTCGACGAGTGCACGCCCTACAACGTCGACCGCGACTACACAGCACGCTCGACCGAGCGCACGCACCGCTGGCTCGAGCGCTGCCTGGGCTGGCACGCCGAGCACGGGCCGCCCGAGCAACTCGTCTACGGGATCGTCCAGGGCGGAGTCTACGAGGACCTGCGCCGCGAGTCGACGCAGACGGTCGCCGCGAGCGCGTGCGACGGGATCGCGATCGGCGGCTCGCTCGGAGCGGAGAAGGCGCAGATGTACGAGGTCGTCGGCTACGCCACGCGCGAGCTCGGAGGCGAGCACGAGGGCAAGCCGCGGCACTTGCTGGGGATCGGCGAGGTCGACGATCTGATCAGGGGCGTCGAGCTGGGTATCGACACGTTCGACTGCGCGATGCCGACCCGTCTCGGGCGGCACGGCACGGCGCTCGTCCCCGACCCGGCGAACCGCTGGCGGGTGGACCTGAAGAAGGCCCGCTGGCGCGAGTCCGAGCAGCCGCTGCTGGAGGGTTGTGAGTGCCAGGCCTGCGCCGACGGGCTGTCGCGTGCCTATCTCAGTTACCTGGTGCGCGCCGGCGAGCTTACGGGGGCGCGGCTGTTGACGATGCACAACCTCGCTTTTCTGGCGCGGCTGATGAAAGACTTGCGCGCCGGAATCCTTGATGGGGACTTGGAAAAAGTGGCCCGGGAATGGCGCGCTCAGGGATTCCGTTCCAGGCGCTGAGTAGCTTCTTCGGTGGCTTTTCGGCGTGGTGTAAGGGCAACATGCGCGACCGTCACTCGCGAGATGCCGGTTCGAGTCCGGCCGCCGGAGCCTTGTATTGAAGGCGACGGTTGAGACTGCTAGCCTGCGGGGACGAGTGACGGTCGCCCCGTCCGAAAGGGCGGTAGTGTTGCCGAGGGGCCCGCGCAAGCGGGCCTTTCGCCTTTAACAAAGCCGGTCATGGATGCGTTGGAGGATGCCTTGCGAAGATTGCTACCTTGAGGTGAGTGACGGGTGTCCAGGCGATCGGTTCGCGTAAGCGGGCCTTTCGTCTTTAAACGGGCTACTCTGAGTCAACAATTGACGGTTGTCCAGCGAGGGCCCTGCAAAAGCAGGGCCTTTCGCCTTCTTATTTGGTGTTTTCCGAGACCAGCTGTTTGAGCGCCGAAGAGGCCTGCTGGACGTCTGAGTAGACGACGTTGCGCAGCACGACCTTCGTCGGCGCCGGGGCGGTCGCGACGACGACGGCGACGATCACGACGACGATCGCGAGCAGCACGAGGATCGCCGGCAGCAGACGCCCGCGCCGGCGCCCGGCGGGCGAGCTCGCGCCCGCGCCGCTCGGCGCAATGATCGGGGCCTGGTGTCGCGGCGGCCCCTGTCGGGGTCGCCGCGGGGTGACGGCGCCCGCGGCGCTCGCGGTGCCACCACGGCCCCCGCTCTCGGCCCCGCGCGCCCCGGCCGTCGCCAAAAGGCTCGTCGCCGCGGTCGCTGGCCCGCCGCCGCGCGCAGCGCCATCGACCGGTTCGCCAGGGGAGATGCCGCGGGCGCCCCCCTCGATCGCGCGCCCCATCTCGCGGGCCGTCTGGTAGCGGTCGCGGGGGTCGAGCGCAAGCGAGATCGCGATTGCGTCGGCCAGCTCGGGCCCGACGGCGGCGACGAGCGTGTCGAGCATCGGCGGCTCCTCGCGCTGCTGCTTGAGCGCGAGCTCGGTCAGCGAGGTGGCCTCGTAGGGCAGGCGCCCGGAGATCAGCTGATAGGCGACGACCCCGAGCGCGTACAGGTCGGCGGGTGGGCCGGCCTCCTCGCCGCGCGCCTGCTCGGGCGCGAGGTAGGCGGCGGTGCCGAGCACGGAGCCGACCTGCGTGATCGAGGACTGCTCGGTCGCCTTGGCGATGCCGAAGTCGGCGAGCTTGACCTCGCCCTCGCGCGCGCGCAGCAGGTTGCCGGGCTTGACGTCGCGATGCACGACGCCGTGACGGTGCGCGTAGTCCAGGCCCTCGCAGGCCTGCTCGATGATCGAGACCGCCTCGTCGACCTCGACCCAGCCGTTGTCGCGCAGGATCTCCGCGCAGGACTGACCCTCGATGTACTCCATCACGATGAAGTGCCGGCCGGAGGCCTCGTCGAGACCGGAGTCGAAGATCTGCACGATGTTCGGGTGCACCAGACGCGCGGCGGCCTGCGCCTCGCGCTGAAAGCGGGACACGAAGGTGGGGTCGTCGGCGAGGTGCTCGGCGAGCAGCTTGACCGCCACCTGGCGCTCCAGGCGCAGGTCGAGCGCGAGGTGCACGGTCGACATCCCGCCGAAGCCGAGCCGGCCCTCGAGGCGGTAGCGCCCGGCGATTCCCGTCTCGCTCATTTCACGCCTTCCTGTGCCGCGCCCGCGCCCGGGGCGCCGGCGCCGCTTTCACCGCCGATGCCCGTGCCGCCTCCCGGTCCGTTGGACACGCCCGGTTCGCTTTCGTTCCCGGGCGCCGGCGTGCCGCCGCCCGGGGTTGTGGCGGTCGGGGTCGTCACCGTGGGCGTCGTCGGCGTGGTGGTCGTTTCGGTGTGGGTCGTGGTCGGTGCAGGCGTCGTCTGGGTGCTCGTCGTGGTCGGGGGGGCGGTGCTCGTCTTCGTCGTCGAGGTCGAGGTCGTCTGCGACAGCGGCTGCGTGCACAGCGCGAGCGCGCGGCGCTTCAGGTTCGCGATCCCGGCGTCGAGTGTCTTGCGCAGGCCCGCGTCGACCGTCGCGGGCAGCGCCGCGAAGTCCGATTCGGTTTTCTGGATTGCGGCTTCGGTGGCGGTGCAGCTCCCTTCGCCGCTCTCCGCGGCCTGGGCGACGGCTTCGAAGTCGCTCTGCAACGGCCCGGCGTTGGCGGTCGGGATCAGGCCCTTGCCGGAGCTGCCGCAGGCGACGAGCAGGGCGGCGCTCACGCCGAGCAGGCCGGCGAGCAGCACGCGCAGGTGAAGATTCCCGGGGCTGTGCCGGCGGGGAGTCCTGCGGCCGGGGATGTTCGGGCCGCGAGCGGTCCCGCCGGTTTCACTCCTGCCGGAGGAGGGTCGTCCGTTGTCTCGGTTGGCTCGATTCACGGTCATTGACCGTACTCCAGCCGCTCGGCGAGCGAGTCCGGGAGGCGTGCCGCGCGGATCGCGCCCGCGGCACCGGCGACGTCGTAACCGGTGCGCCGGAAGGAGGCGCGTTCCCCGTCGAGGTCGAGCAGCAGCCAGGACGCGCGCGGATCCCCGTCGCGGGGTTGGCCGACGCTGCCGGGGTTCAGCAGCCATTCGCCGCCGGAGAGATCGAGCTGCGCGCCCTCGCGCCTGGGCTCGCCGGTGGCGAGCTCCCCCTCGCGGCGCACGAACGAGAGCGCCACGTGCGAGTGGCCGATCAGACAAACCCGGTCGGGCTGGCGATCGAGGCAGAGCTCGGCCAGTAGCGCCGAGAGCACGTACTCCCACACGGGATCGCGCGGGCTTGCGTGATAGAGGCCGATCTCCTCCTCGTGCCCCTCGGGTCGCAGCTCGGCGAGGAAGGCGAGGTTCTCCGGCGCGATCACCTCCTGCGTCCACTGCGCGGCGAGGCTTGCCCCGCGAGAGAACTCGTCGAGCGGGATCTCCCCGGCCACGGCGAGGTCGTGGTTGCCGGCGAGGCACACCGCGACGTGCTCGCGCGCGAGCTCCACGCAGATGTCGGGATCCGCGCCATAGCCGACGAGGTCGCCGAGACACCACAGCTCCGACGCATCGCTTGCGGCGACCGCCTCTAGCACCGCCTCGAAGGCCTGCCGATTGCCATGGATGTCTGAAATCACCGCGACCTTCATCACTGCGCTGTTCGTGGCCGCGTCGCCCTACTCCTCCTCTGAGCCGGCCTCCGCGCCGCCGTACTCGGGCAGGTTCTTGATGCCCTCGCGGGTGCGCCACTTGGAGTAGTTGTCCTCCATCGCGTCGATCAGCTCGCGCATGAAGCGCGGGGAGATGTTGACGCGCGAGACGACCACGCCCGGAACCTCCTCGGACTCAACCTCGTGGTCGACGCGCGCGAAGGTGACGGTGAACTCGTAGTCGGAGTGGCTGACGTTGGCGAAGTTCGCGTATACGCCCCCCATGATCTCGGGGGACAGATGGATGTTTATGTGGCGCTCTGCGCCTGAATCCTGATCGTTCACGGATTGGCCCTCCTTGGCGTGCAAGGGCGGGAGGTCGGGAAGGGGACAGGCTTCCCTCCCGCTGAGAGGTTGATGTTTATATGGCGCTTGTTTGTGTGGCGCTCCGCGCCTGGGTCTCGATCGTTCACGCAGCTAGTATCGCAACCGGTGAGCACGGATCGATGAGCGAGTCGCTGAGGAACGCCATATGAGCAGCGCCTCGACGCCGCTGGACGGCCTGCGCGAGGCCGTGCTGTCGGCCGCCGGTGAGCTGGCGGGCGAGCCGCCCGGCAAGCTCGGCGCGCGCGGCGGGATCGTGCTGGAGCGTCCGCCGCGCGCGGACTTCGGCGATTACTCGACGAACGCAGCGCTGCTGCTGGCGCCGAGCGTGGGCGCTCCCCCGCGGGAGGTCGCGAAGCGTCTCGGCGAGGAGTTGCGGCGGCGCCTCGGCGAGAGCCTCGAGCGCTTCGAGGTGGCGGGGCCGGGCTTCCTCAACCTGTTTCTCGCCGACCGGTGGCTGGCCGAGTCGCTCGCCGCGGTGCTTGCCGCCGGAGACGCATTCGGGGCGGGGGGGACGGATCCGGCCGAGCGGATCGTGGTTGAGTTCGTCTCCGCCAACCCCACCGGCCCGATGCACGTCGGCCACGCGCGCAACGCCGCCTACGGCGACGCGCTAGCACGTCTCCTGGTCTTGCACGGTCACGAGGTCACGCGCGAGTTCTACGTGAACGACGCCGGTTCTCAAGTACGCAAGCTCGGAGAGTCGATCCGCTCGCTGGCGCGGGGCGAGGAGGTCCCCGCGGACGGCTACCAGGGAGCATACGTCGAGCAGCTCGTCGCGCGTCTGGCGGATGCCTCGACGAGCGAGCCGGCCGAGCTGGGACGTGCCGCCGTGGCCGTGATGATCGGCCAGATCGCCGCCTCGTTGAGCGAGTTCCGCGTGAGCTTCGATCTGTGGACCTACGAGAGCCGGCTGCACGAAGGCGATCCCAGCCCGGTGGCTCACACCCTGGCGATCCTCGATCGGGCGGGGCACACCTATCGCGACGAGGGCGCGCTGTGGCTGCGCACGACCGACTACGGGGATGACAAGGACCGCGTGCTCGTGCGCTCAAACGGCGAGCACACCTACTTCGCCTCCGACATCGCCTACCACCAGGACAAGCGCGAGCGCGGCTTCGAGCGCCAGATCGACGTGTGGGGGGCGGACCACCACGGCTATGTGGGGCGGATGAAGGCCGCCTACACGGCGCTCGGCGGCGATCCCGACCATCTGGACCTGTTGATCATGCAGCTCGTCCATCTGATGCGCGGAGGAGAGCGCGCGCAGATGTCAAAGCGGGCCGGAGAATTCGTCACGCTCGACGATCTCCTGACCGAGATCGGCGTCGACGCCGCGCGCTGGTACCTGCTCGCACGCTCGCACGAGACGACCGTCGACCTCGACCTCGACCTCGCCCGCGAGCAGTCGAACGAGAATCCCGTCTACTACGTCCAGTACGCGCACGCCCGGATCGCCGCCGTGCTAGCAAAGGCAGGAGTGGAGCGCGTCCAGGGAGCGCTCGCGAGCATCGCGAAGGACGAGGAGGGCGGCCTACCCTCCTTGCACGCGTCCGAGCGTGCGCTGATTGAGCAGTTGCTTGCCTTCCCCGGCGAGGTCGCCGAGGCGGTCGAGCGCCGCGCCCCGCATCGGATCGCAGCCTATGCGTTGCAGCTAGCCCAGGACTTCACAGCCTTCTACCGTGACTGCCGCGTGCTCGGCGCCGAGCCCGAGGCGGTCGAGTCGCTGCGGATCTCGCTGTCGGTGGCGACGCAGCGCACGATCGCCCGCTGCCTGGATCTGCTCGGGGTGAGCGCGCCGGCGGAGATGTAGAGCGGGCACAGCTCCCCTGCGGGCCCTCCGGGCGGTGTGCTAGTCGAACCGCGCCAGGTCGGCGTCCAGGCGGGCAGCCGCGGCGGGCTCGAGCGGTGGCGCCTCGAGCACGCTACCGGCCTGGGCACGGGCGTGGCGGCGCCAGCGGGGCAGCAGCACCGCGAGCGTGGCGAGCAGCGCGAGGAACACCATGAGCGGGACGAGGTAGACCGTCAGGTCGAAGCCGTGCGCGCTCGGCAGCGCGAGCACCGTCGGGCCGTACTGGGCGACGAGCGAGCGCTTGACCTGTGCTTCGTCCTGGCCTTCGTCGATCAGGCCCTGGATGAATTCGCGCTCGCGGTCTGCCTGTGGCGACTCGGCGACCTGGAGCGGGATTTTGCAGGTGACGCACATCACCTGGCGCTCGATCACCGGCAGCGAGGTGTGGGTGCCCGCCCCTTCGGCGTCGGGGGCGCCCATGCCGAGCGCAGCCGACGGCAGCAGGCAGAGCAGCAGGACACCGAGGATCCAGGGTCGGTGTCTCATGTGGTTTTTGCCAGCGCGATCGCGCGGTTGAGGAAAGCCTGGTCGATCTCGCCGCGACTGATCGCGACGACGCGGCCCTGGCGGTCGATCACGAAGCTCTCCGGTAGCTGGTCGGTGCCGTAGGAGTGGGCGAAGTCGCCGGTCGTGTCGCGCAGGTTGGGGTAGGTGAGGTGGTACTGGCGGACGAAGCGTTCGGAGTCGGGCGAGGCGTCGAGATAGGTCACGCCGAGGACCGTCGCGTCGTGGCGCTGCAACTGAGCCTGGGCGCGCTCGAGCAACGGCGCCTCTTCCTGGCAGGGTTCGCACCAGGAGGCCCAGAAGTTGAGGACGACCACCTTGCCGTCAAATGACGCCAACGAGGCGCCCGGCGTACCGGCGAGTCCCGGCAGCGAATGACCGGCGTCGGGTGCGAGGGGATACTTGCCCTTGTGGACCGCTTCGTCGAGCGTGCGGCTCGCCGCCTGGTGGGAGATGCCGTAGATCAGCAGCGCGACCAGGCAAGCGCCGAGGATCGAGATGAGGATCGGCAGCAGGCGTCGGCGCACGACCCCCAAGGGTAGAGCCAAGCCATGCGCGGCGAGCCGCGGCGCGGGGCGCGTAATATCTGCGCGAGCATGCGGTGGTAGCTCAGTTGGTAGAGCGTCGGCTTCCCAAGCCGAAGGTCGCGGGTTCGACCCCCGTCCGCCGCTTTTCAAGATTGCCCACCCTAGAGAACGGGTAGATGGTTCATCCGTAGCCAAAAAGAACGAGAACGGGGTAGAGAGCTAACCCGTAACTGAAGTCACTCTGGGAGGAAATGTGAGCACCGGAACGATCATCGCAATCGTCGTTGTAGTCGTCGTTGTCGTTGTGCTAATCGCCCTCGTCGCGCGCGTGGCCGGTCATCGGCGCAACGAGCGGCGTCGCGAGCAGGCAGGGGAGCTGCGCGAACAGGCGCGAAGCCGCTCGATCCAGGCGGAAAGCGCGCGCGCTTCCGCGGCCGAACAGGCAGCCGAAGCCAAGCGCGCGCAGGCCGAAGCCGAGGAACGCGCGGCCCAGGCCCGGCAGGGTCAAGCGGCCGCCGAGCGGCGCGCGGTCGAGGCCGAGCACTTGACCGAGTCCGCACGGGCCCAGCACGAACAGGCCCGCTCGGTCGACCCCGACGTGAGTGACAGCAGCGGTCAGGAGGAAGCGCTGACGATCGATCAGCGCAGCGCTGACTGAAGCCGTTCGTCGCGCACCGCATCCTGGCCAGCCAGCCAGTCATCTCGTCGACCGGTAGCATCCGCTCAGACACGGGCATCACAACAACACCCACCGCGACGGCGAACCGGACGGAGGTCAGGCGAATGGCGACGGTTGAGCGCGACATCAAAGACGTTGAACTGACTGAGGAAGGGCTCTGGGTGGACGGCCCGCCGCAAGCGGCGTTCAAGGAGATGCGCGAGAAGTGCCCGATCCACTGGACCGAGAGCTTCGAACTGTTTCCCGAGGAGCCGGGGTTCTGGTCGGTGACGACCGCCGAGGACGTGCACACGGTCAGCCGCGACTGGCAGACCTACTCCTCCGAACGCGGCGGCGTGCTGGTCGCCGCCGCGGGCTTTCCGCTGGAGCTTGCGCAGGCGATGTTCATCGGCATGGACCCGCCCAAGCACGACCGCCTGAAGGCGCTGTTCCAGGCGGGCTTCACGCCGAAGCGGATCGCCGCCCATGAGGATGCGATCAGGGCGATCGCCGTGAGGGTGCTCGACAGATTGGAAGGGCCGCCCGCCCGCGAGACGTGCGATCTGGTCAGCGACGTTGCCCAGCCGGTGGTCGCGCGGGTGATCGGGAGCTTCATGGGGATCGACGAGGCCGACGACGCGGTGTGGGCGAAACTGATGAACTCGACGCTCGGCGCCGCCGACCCCGATCTCAACCCAAACGGCTTCGAGGGAGCCGTCGAGAAAGACGTGCCGGAGATCTTCGAGCGTTGCCGCAAGCTGATCGCCGCTCGCCAGGAGCACCCGACCGACGATCTGACGAGCGTGCTCGTGCACGCCGAGATCGACGGGGAGAAGCTCGAGGAACACGAGATCGTGATGGGCTTCTTCCTGCTGATGGCCGCCGGCAACGACTCGACGAAGGCGACCTACTGCAGCGGCATGCGAGCGCTGATGGAAGACCCCGAGCAGATGCAGCTGCTGCTCGACGACCCGTCGTTGATCCCGAATGCGGTCGAGGAGTCGCTGCGGATGTTCCCCGCCTTCGCGCACTTTCGCCGCACCGCGACCTGCGACACCGAGCTGCACGGCCAGCAGATCAGAGAGGGCGAGAAGGTCGTGATGTGGTACGCCTCCTCCAACCGCGACGAGACCCGCCACGTCGACTCAGAACGCTTCGACCTGCGCCGCGAAGAGGAGCATCAGGCCTTCGGCGCCGGCGGGCGGCATTTCTGCCTGGGCACGGCGCTCGCGCGGCTGGAGCTGAGAGTCCTGTTCGAGGAGACGCTCAAGCGCTATCCGCGGATCGAGCTCGCGGGCAGGCCTGCATTCGTGCAGTCGCTGTTCATCAACCAGCTGAAGACGCTTCCCGTGCGGCTCTCGCCGGCGTAGGGCATCCCTAGAGTGAATGATAGACTAAGTCAATGACTAAGTCTGTCGGAGTGCATGAGGCCAAGACGCATCTGTCGCGGCTACTCGAGGATGTCGCGGCAGGGGAGGAGGTCGTGATCACACGACGCGGTGAGCAGGTTGCGAGCCTGGTGCCCGTGCGGCGCCGGGAGCCCCGGCGCTTGGGAATCGATCGTGGACGCTTCGTCGTTCCTGAGGATTTCGACTCCGCGCTGCCGAAGGCGCTGCTCGCGGCGTTCGAGCAATGAGGCTCCTTCTCGACACGCATATCTTCCTGTGGCTGCACACCGAGCCAGAGCGCCTCGGCGAGCACCTCCCACTCGTAGAAGATCAACGCAACGAGCTGCTCCTGTCGGCCGTGAGCTCCTGGGAGATCGCCATCAAGTACGCGCTGGGCAGGCTGCCGTTGCCGGAGTCCCCGGAGCGTTACGTCCCGGAGCGGATGCGCGTCATCGACGCGCGAGGGTTGCCGGTCGAGCACGCCCACGCGCTCGCCGTCGCGGCCCTCCCATCCCTGCCCGGAGATCCATTCGACCGCCTGCTCGCCGCCCAAGCGGGACTGCTCGATCTGGCGATCCTGACCGCAGACACAAAGCTCGCCGAGTATCCGGTCCAGACGTTCGTGGCTGACTGAGTCCCCTCCGCCGCCGTTTCCGCGAGAATGATCGGATGCACGTAACCGCGAAGGCCGACTATGCCGTCAGGGCCGCGATCGAGCTGGCCGCCGGCAGTCAGGAATCGCCGCGCAAGGTCGATCAGCTCGCGCAGGCGCAGGACATCCCGGTGTCTTTCCTCGAGAACATCCTCACACAGCTGCGCTCGGCCGGGATCGTGCGCTCGCAGCGCGGTCCCGAGGGCGGCTACTGGCTTGCGCACCCGGCCGCCGAGATCAACCTCGCGCAGATCATCCGCGCGGTCGAGGGCCCGCTCGTCGGCATCCGCGGGCAGCGCCCGGAGGAGATCGAGTACCACGACTCCGCGGAGTCTTTGCAGCAGGTCTGGGTGGCGCTACGCGCGAACCTGCGCAAAGTGTTGGAGCACGTGACGGTCGCCGACGTGGCCTCGGGGAAGCTCCCAAAGGATGTCGTCGCCCTGACCAAGCAAGAGGAAGCCTGGGAAACGCGCTAGGACGCCGTGGACACGGCGCGAGGCTGTGTCCTCGATCGCTCGTGTGCAAGAGAGCGCACTTCGCTCACTGCGTCTTCCCTCGCTTGGTCCACGACGCCCTAGAAGTTAGGCCGCGAACACGCGCGGCGGAGGCAGCCGCACCGCGAGGATCTGGCCCTCTTTGAGCTCCAGCTGCTCGGCGGTCTCGCGGGTGACCTGGGCCCAGATGTCGCGGCCGTCGGGCAGCGTGAGCTCGACGCGCACCTCGAAGCCGAGATGGACGACGCGGCGGACGAGCGCCTCGATGCCGCTGCCGTCGGACTCCGCGATGATCTGGATGTCGTGGGGGCGCAGGAACGAATCGCCGAGGCGGTTGACGGGGCCGATGAACGACATCACGAACTCGTTTCTCGGGCTCTCGTACAGCTCGTGCGGCGTGCCCGCCTGCTCGATCCGGCCTTTGTTCATCACGACGATCTGCTCGGCGACCTCCATCGCCTCCTCCTGGTCGTGCGTGACGAAGATCGTCGTCACATGGATTTCCTCGTGCAGCCGGCGCAGCCACTCGCGCAGCTCGGCCCTGACCTGGGCGTCGAGCGCGCCGAAGGGCTCATCGAGCAACAGCACCTTCGGCTGGACCGCCAGCGCTCGCGCGAGCGCCATTCGCTGGAGCTGGCCGCCCGACAGCTGCGATGGGTAGCGGTCGGCGAGGCCGTCGAGGCGGACGAGCCCGAGCAGCTCCTGCACGCGCGGGCGGATCTCCGCCTTGGGCCGCTTGCGCACGCTCAGCCCGAAGGCGACGTTGTCGTGCACGGTCATGTGCTTGAAGGGCGCGTAGTGCTGGAAGACGAAGCCGACGCCGCGCTCGCGCGCGGGGGTGTTCGTGACCTCGCGCTCGTCGATCACGACGCGGCCGCTGTCGGGGACCTCGAGGCCGGCGATCACGCGCAGCAGCGTCGACTTGCCGCTGCCGCTCGGTCCCAGCAGCGCCGTCAGCGAGCCGTCGTCGACGCGGATGCACACGTCGTCGAGCGCGGTGAAGCCGCCGAAGCGCTTGTTGACGTTGAGGGCCTCGATCGCCATCGCTGTCACACGGCCGTCCTGCGGCGGGTGCGCCGCGTCAACAGGTTCATCAACACGAGGGTAGCCAGCGCCAGCAGCGCGAGCACGACCGCGGCGGTGTACGCGCCGGTCGTGTTGAAGTTCTCGAACTGGTCCTGCACGTACAGCGGCAGTGTCTGCGTCTGGCCCTCGATCCGCCCGGAAACCACGCTGACCGCGCCGAACTCGCCGAGCGCCCTTGCGGTCGTCAGCACGACGCCGTAGACGACGCCCCAGCGGATCGCGGGCAGCGTGATCCGCCAGAACGTCTGCCAGCCGTTCGCGCCGAGCGTCGACGCCGCCTGCTCGGCGTCGGTGCCCAGCTCGCGCAGCACCGGCGTGGTCTCGCGCGCGACGAACGGCAGCGACACGATCGCGGTCGCGATCACCATGCCCGGCACCGAGAAGATGATCTGGATGCCGTGCCCGATCAGCCAGTCGCCGAACCAGCCCGTTTTTCCGTACACGAGCACGAGCGCCAGGCCGACGACGACCGGGGAGATCGCGAACGGCAGATCGATCAGCATCCCGAGCAGCACCTTGCCTTTGAACCGGCCGCGCTCGAGCAGCAGCGCCATGCCGACGCCGAACACCGTGTTCAGCGGCACCGCGATCGCGACGATCTCGATCGACAACCAGAACGCGTGCACGGCGTTCGGTTCGTTGATCGCCTTCCACACCGGCTCGAGACCGTGTTCGAAGGTTCTATAGAAGATCATCACGACCGGGGCCGCGAGCAGCAATGCCAGGTATCCGAGCGCGACGACGCGCGCCGCGAGCTTGCCGGCGGAGACGCGGCTTGACCTCGATCCGGGGAGTCGCGCCTCGCTAGAGGACATGCTTCGACCTCCGTTTCGATACGAGTGCTAGCGAGCCCAGCACGATCAGCGCGGCGGCCAGCAGCACGACCGACACAGCGGCGGCCGCCGGCAGGTTTTCGTCCTGGATCTGGCCGAAGATGTAGACGGAGCCGACTTCGGTCTTGAACGGCAGGTTGCCCGTGATCAGCACGAGCGAGCCGAACTCGCCGACCGCCCGTGCGAAGCTGAGCGCGACCCCCGAGACGATCGCCGGGGTCAGCGCCGGCAGCACGATCCGGCGCAGCACGGTCACCGGTCCGGCGCCGAGCGAGGCGGCGGCTTCCTCCATCGAGCGGTCGAGCTCGATCAGCACGGGCTGGACCGAGCGCACGACGAACGGCAGCGTCACGAACAGCAGCGCCAGCGCGATCGAGGCGCGCGTGAACGCGACATCGATCCCGAGCGGGCTGCCGTGGCCGTACAGCGCCAGCAGCACGAGCCCGATCACGATCGTCGGCAGCGCGAACGGCAGGTCGATCAGGGCGTTGACCACCTTCTTGCCGGGGAATTCGTCGCGGACCAAGACCCACGCGATCAACGTGCCGAAGATCGCGTTGATCGCGACGACGATCGCCGAGATCGCGAGCGTCAGCTTGATCGCGGCGAGCGCCTGTGGGTTTGAGACCTCGCGCCAGAAGGCCGCCGTGCCGCCATGCGCCGCCTGGGTCAGCAGCGCCGCGACCGGCAGCAGCACGAGCACCGACAGGTACAGCCCGAGCAGCCCCCGCCCGAGCACGCCCGCGGAGCGCGCGCCGAGGCCGCCGCCGCTCGCCGTCCAGCCCCGGCCCCGACCCCTGCCCCCGACGCCGGAGGGCCGCCGGCGAGGAGGGGAAAACCACCGACGGCCCGCCTGGCGCGGCAGCGCCAGGGACCCGGTGGAGGGGTTATTTGGAAGTGGAGACGCCAAGCGACTGCTCGATCTTCGTGACGATGCCCGTTTCCGGTTCGAAGAACTGCTTGCTCACCGCTTTCCAGCCGCCGAGGCTCGTGATCGTGAAGAGGCTCTTCGGCGTCGGGAACTTGTCGGCGCCCGGCACCCCCGAGATCACGGGGCGGTAGCCCTTTTCGACCCAGATCTGCTGGCCGGCGGGGGACAGCAGGTAGTTGACGAACTTCTGCGCCTCGGTCGTGTTGCCGGCGCTGAGAATCGCGATCGGGTTCTGGATCAGGATCGTCGCCGCGGGGACGATGTATTCGATCGCCGCGCCCTTCTTCTCGTCGGCGATCGCCTCGTCCTCGTAGTCGATCAGGGCGTCGCCGCGGCCCGCGAGGAACGTCTGCAGCGCGTTGCGTGCCGAGCTGTCCTGGCTGACGACGTTCTTGAACAGCGCCTTCAGGTATTCCTGCGCCTGCGCCGGGGTCTTGCCTTCCTTCAGCTGCGCGCCGTACGCGGCCATGATGTTCCAGCGCGCGCTCCCGGAGGTGAAGGGGTTCGGCGTGATCACGCCGACGCCCGGCTTGGTCAGGTCACTCCAGCCGGTGATGTGCTTCGGGTTGCCCTTCCTCACGATGATCACCGCGACCGAATTGGTCACGAAGCCATGCGTCGCGTTCTGATTCCAGCTCGGCGAGACGAGGCCGGCCTTGACGAGCTTTTCGACGTCAGGTTGCAGCGAGAAGTTGACGACGTCGGCGTGCAGGCCGTTCACGACCGCGCGGCTCTGTTCCCCGGAGGGGCCGTAGGACTGGCTGAACTTCACGCCTTTGCCTTCCCCGGTCGCCTGGAACGCGGGGATCAGCTTTTCGTAGGCCCCCTGCGGAGTCGAGTAGGCGACGAGCGCGAGGCTCTTGCTGCCCGAGCCGGACGAGGAGGAGCCGCAGGCGGTCAGCCCGAGCGCGGCCGCGAGCAGAGCCAGCAGGGAGACCGCGGCGGCGCGGGGGCGGCGGACGTGTGCGCGGGCATGGGAGCGGGAGCAGGAGCAGGGAACGGAGGGGGTGCGTGTTGGCATGACCACTTTCTGCATCGAGAACATGGGAATGTGCAAGTCTAGACTAATATCAGAAACCCGGTCGGGATTCCTGCAATAGGGGGGAATCGGTTTGCAATAGGGGGAAATCGGCGGGAATCCCCAAGCGCCGCCACACGAATGCGTCGGTGGGGTACCCTTTGGGCACCCAACTCCGGCGTCCGTACTCCAGCAGCGCCGCGCCGACGACCGCCCAAAAGGAGATCCACCTAGATGTCAGCCCCACCCGTCGCCACCCCCGAGGCCAACACCGACGCGGCCGAGGCCGCCGTCGAGGCGATCACCGGCGCCGCCGGTCAGGACGTGACCTTCTCGCTCGCGCTGAGCCAGGATCAGAAGGACATCCGCGACTGGGTCCACGGCTTCGCCGCCGACGTCATGCGTCCCGCCGCGCACGAATGGGACGAGAAGGAGCAGACGCCGTGGCCGATCATTCAGGAGGCCGCGAAGATCGGCCTGTACGGCTTCGAAGGGATCGCCCAGTTTTTCGCCGACCCGACCGGCCTCGGCCTGCCGATCGTCAACGAGGAGCTGTTCTGGGGCGACGCCGGGATCGGCATGTCGATCATGGGCACCTCGCTGGCCGTCGCTGCGATCTTCGGCCAGGGCTCCGGTGAGCAGATCGGCGAGTGGATCCCGCGCTGCTTCGGCACGGTCGACGACGTCAAGGTCGCGGCCTTCTGCGCCTCGGAGCCGAACGCCGGCTCCGACGTCTCCGGCGTGCGCACCGTCGCGAAGTTCGACGAGGCCTCGAATGAGTGGGTGCTCAACGGCCAGAAGGCCTGGGCGACCAATGGCGGCATCTCCGATGTCCACGTCGTGATCGCCTCGGTCGACCGCGAGCTCGGCTCCAAAGGTCACGCCGCGTTCGTCGTGCCGATGTCCGAAGCGAAGGGCATCTCGCAGGGCTCGAAGGTCTCAAAGCACGGCCTGCGCGCCTCGCACACGGCCGACGTGTTTCTCGACGACTGCCGCGTCCCGGCCGGCTACGTGCTCGGCGGCAAGGAGAAGCTCGACGAGCGCATCGCCCGCGTTCGCGAGGGCAAGAAAGCCAAGTCGCAGGCCGCGATGCAGACCTTCGAGGCATCGCGCCCGACCGTCGGCGCGCAGGCGCTCGGGATCGCCCGGGCGGCGTATGAGTATGCGCTCGAGTACGCGAAGGAGCGCGAGCAGTTCGGGCGCAAGATCATCGAGAACCAGTCGATCGCCTTCACGCTCGCGCGGATGAAGCTAGAGATCGACGCCGCCCGCCTGCTCGTCTGGCGCGCCTCGTGGATGGGCCGCAACCAGGTCCCGTTCGAGAACGCCGAGGGCTCGATGTCGAAGCTCAAGGCCGGCGAGGTCGCCGTCTGGGTGACCGAGCGCGCGATCCAGATCCTCGGCGGGAATGGCTACACACGCGAGTTCCCGGTCGAGCGCTGGCACCGCGACGCGAAGATCTACGACATCTTCGAGGGGACCGCCGAGATCCAGCAGCTGGTGATCTCGCGGGCGATCTCGGGGATGCACATCAAGTAATTCTTCTGGGGACCGTCGTGCGAAGCGGCGGTTAGAAGTTCGATCCTCTCGGGGCCTCGTTTTCTATACGCAGCCCCGAGAGGTGGGCCCTGTTGGCGGGCCCTCGTCGGGCTCGTGCTCCCTGCGGCCGGCTTGGCGCTCCTGGAGGGCTCGGAGCGCTGGGTAGGGCGCGGCCTTGGCCGCATGAATCCCGATCCGCCGAGGGCATGACGGGCGCTTGCTCGATGTGGACGGGTTGGGTGCTGTATGCTGTATACCGTCATGCGGCACCGTACCCAGCTCTATCTCGATGACAGTCAGTACCGCTGGCTCAAGCAGCAGGCGAGTCAGGGTAGGAGCATTGCGGAGATTGTGCGGGAGCTGATCGACGCTGCGCGTTCGCGCAGGCCTAGCCAGGTCCGCGATCCGCTGATTCGCCACCTGCTCGAGGAGCCCGCCGCAGCAGAGGTGGAGGGAGCTGGCGGCACCAGCGTGCAGACGCTCGACCAAGATATCTACGGCTGAGCGGTTGCGAAGGGTCTTCGTCGATACCGGGGCGTTCGTCGCGCTGCGCAACCGCGCCGAGCGTGAGCACGAGGCGGCTCGTGCGGCGCTGTCCGCGCTGGTCTCAGAACGCGTGCCGCTGATCACATCCAACTACGTCTTCGCCGAGACGTACACCGCGCTGCTCGTTCGGACGGGCCGGGAGGAGGCGATCGCGTGGGGGCGACATTTTCATGCCGGCGAGGCGATCGAGTTGATCCGTGTCGACGAGCCTGTAGAGGCGGAGGCGTGGTCGATCCTCGAAGCCCACGCCGACAAGCGGTGGAGTTACGTCGACGCGACCTCGTTCGCGTTGATGGAGCGCGAAGGCGTCGCGGAGGCGTTCGCGTTCGATCGCCACTTCGCCCGACGCGGCTTGACGCTCGTTCCCGGAGGGGATTTGTAGAGGCTGCCAGGGCCGCGTAAGCTCAACTGCTTACCAAAAACCGGGGGTTCACGACGTGTGTGCTTACCAGAAACGGGGGGTTCGGGTAGAGCTGTGGAGAGCCGCTGCTGCTCTTTGCCAGTGCTACCAGGCCTGCGAAGTGCCGCAATGCGGGCAGGCGACGGTCGTTGTGACGGGCGCCGCGAACAGGTAGCCGCACTGGCAGGTGTAGGAGGCCTCGTCGAGCGGGCCTCCGGCCGCGCGCACGCGCTCGACGGCGACGTCGCGGGGCTCTGCCGTGAAAGCCGGCTCGACCTGGCGCTTGTGAAGCGACATGCCGCCCCGGCGTGTGGGCCGGCGCCGGCGCGAGTGCCGGTCGGCGAGGGGGTGAAGGAGAACGCGCGGGCTCATGGACTTGTATCAATAGGAACTCGGCGCACGGGTGAATGTTTCGCTCCCCGAGCAAGTTTTCCTGGCCGAATGACCGGTATTGGGTCGCCTCGGGGTCGCCTCGGTCCGCGGATTGGGGTGGCCAACCGCCTCGAGTTGGGGCGGCCTCGGCGCCGTGGTAGAGGGATGCGCGCTCTGCTGCCGGAGCCTCCGAGCCGAAGAGCGTGCGGATTGTCGCGAGCCCGTCCCGACCCACGCGGCCCGCTATCAGGTTTGAGATACTGGGGGCGATGAACCCCGCCCGCAAGCGAACGGCGCGGCTGGTGGTCGCATTGAGCGCGGCCGTGGTGCTGGCGAGCGCGCTGATCTACACCAGCTTCAGCGCAGCCTCCCCGGCCCTCAGCCCGAGCCAGCTCGTGCACGACGCCCAGCCGGGCCGTAGCTACGAGCTGACGGGCACGGTGCTCGCCCATTCGGTCTCCCGCGATGGAGACGTGCTGAGCTTCAGCGTCGCCGACCGGGCGGGCGGAGCCGCGGGCGCCGCGGTGCCGGTCTCCTACACGGGCACTGTCCCCGACCCGTTCAAGGAAGGGCGCGAGGTGATCGTGACCGTCGAGAAGCAGGGCTCCGAGTATGTCGGCGAACGCAACTCTCTGATCACGAAGTGCCCGTCGAAGTACAAAGAAACGCCGGCCTCCGAGAAGCAGAGCTCCTGAGTGCCCGGCGCCCGGGCGCGACAGCGGTTCACGCCTAGCGAGGGCGCGCGCTGATGGCGCTGCTCGGCCGCGTCTGCCTGCTGCTCGCGCTTGTAGTCTGCGTCTACGGGATCGGCGCCTCGATCTACGGCGTGCGCACGGGACGGTGGGAGTGGGCCGCGTCCGGCCGGCGCTCGGTGTACGCGCTGGCGGGCATCCTCACGATCGGCTTCCTGATCCTCGAGATCGCGTTCCTGCGCGATGACTTCGCCTTCAACGCGGTCGCCGACACCTCCAGCCGCACGACGCCGACCTTCTACAAGGCGGCCGCGGTGTGGTCCTCGCAGGAAGGCTCGCTGCTGTTGTGGGCGTGGCTGATGTCGCTGTGGTCGAGCCTCGCGCTGTTCCTCACGCGCCGTCGCATCCGCGACGTGGCCGCCTACGCCACCGCGATCATGCTCGGCTTCGGCGCGTTCTTCATCGCGCTGATGGTGTTCTACGCGCAGCCCTTCGCCACCACCAGCCCCGCTCCGAGCGAAGGCGTCGGCCTTGACCCCTTGCTGCGCTTCCCGACGATGATGATCCACCCTCCGATGCTCTACTCGGGCTACACGCTCTGCACGATCCCGCTGGCCTTCGGGATGGGGGCGCTGCTGGCGCGGCGGGTCGACGCCGAGTGGATCAGGGTGATCCGCCGCTTCGCCTTCGGCGCCTGGTTCTTCCTCGGGATCGGCATCCTGCTGGGCGCGCGCTGGTCTTACTCGGAGCTCGGCTGGGGTGGCTACTGGGGCTGGGACGCGGTCGAGAACGCCGCGCTCTTGCCGTGGCTGACGGGCACGGCGTTCCTGCACTCGCTGATGATCCAGGAGAAGCGGGGGATGCTGAAGGTGTGGAATGTCTCGCTCGTGCTGGCCACGGGCACGCTCGCGATCATGGGCACGTTCCTCGTGCGCAGCGGGGTTCTGAACTCGATCCACGCATTCGGCGGGCAGACGCTGGGCGTGCCGTTCGTGGTGCTGATCGCGGTCCTGATCGCCGGCTCGATCTATCTCGTCGTCACACGTCGCGAGATGCTGCGCACAGAGCATCGGATCGACTCGCTGCTCTCGCGCGAGGCGGCGTTTCTCGCCAACAACGTGGTGCTCGTGGCGCTCGTCTTCGTGATCCTCTGGGGCACCTACTTCCCCTTGATCTCCGAGGCGCTGACCGGCCAGGAAGCGTCGGTCGGGCCGCCCTGGTTCGACCGCTACACGGTGCCGCTGGCGCTGATCCTGGTGCTGCTCAGCGGGATCGGCCCGGTGATCGCCTGGCGCCGCGCGACGCTCGCCAACGCGCGCCGCAACTTTCTTGTGCCGATCGGCCTAGCGCTGGCGACGCTCGTCGTGCTGCTCGTGGCGGCAGTGCCGGTGAAGCCGTTCGCGCTCGCGATGTTCTGCTGCGCGACATTCGTCTTCGGGAGCATCGGCCAGGAGTTCTTCCGCGGAATGCGCGCGCGCTCGGCGATGGCCGGCGAGGTCCCCCCGGTGGCGCTAGTCGCGCTCGTCCGCCGCAACCGCAGGCGCTACGGCGGCTACATCGTGCACATCGGGATCGCGATCCTGTTCGTCGGGGTCGCCGCCTCCACCTCCTTCCAGCACGAGTCCGAGCTTGGCCTCTCGCCCGGACAGTCCTCGCGCGTGGGCGCCTACACGATCAAATATGTGCGCCCGACCGCGAGCGTGACCCCCGACTACGACTCCTCGAGCACGCAGTCAGGACGCGAACTGAGCGCGATCATCCGCGCCGAGCCGGGCGTGACCCTCGGTCCCGACACGGCGCGCACCGGCGCGACTCTCAGCCTCGGCGCGGTGCTCGACGTGAGCAAGCACGGCCATCACGTGACGACGCTCTACCCGAGCGAGGGCTTCTATGCCTCCGAAGAACCGACTCAGGGCTCGGTCGGTCATCTGATCGGCGGCCAGCCGGTCAGCCACGTCGCCCTCGACGCCGGCATCACGCGCGACGTCTGGACGGCGATCGCCCCGAACATCGAAACCCCGCAGCTGAAGCGGATCGTCACGCTCGGCAACAAGACGCTCCCCTACATCCACCCCGGCGAGGGGATGGTGGCGATCGCAGCGCTGGCCGCGGCTTACATGAAGAGCCCGCCGCAGGCCCAGTTCCACCTGATCGCCTCGCCGCTGGTGATGTGGATCTGGATCGGCGGCCTGATCGTCGTCGGTGGGGCCCTGATCGCGATCTGGCCGGCGCCGAGCGTTGTCCGCCGCCGCGTCACCGCCCGCTCGCGCGATCGCGCCGAGCGCGGTCTGGCCCGCGCTTGAGCCCTGTGCGCTCCTAACGGCGACAACACTCGTGGAATTCCTGGTCGCGGTCATTGCCCTGGCACTGCTGATGGTGGTTATCCTCCTCATCAGCGCGCCGCTGCGCTCCGGTTCAGGGGCTTCGCGGGAGGAGTCGGCTCAGGACACGGAGAATGGGCCGGCGGGAGCGGGTCGCAGCGAGCACGAAACCGAGCACGGAGATGGGGTCGAGCTCGACAGGGGCGACCGGGACGCGATCTCACCGGCGGAACGGCGCGCTGAGCTGGAGGCGGCGCGCGAGGCGAAGTACCGCGAGATCCGCGACACCGAGCTCGACTACCGCACGGGGAAGCTCTCGCAGGAGGACTACGCCGCCACCGACGGCGCTCTGCGCGCGGAGGCCGTCGAGATCCTCGACTGGCTCGAGGCGCTCGACGAGGAGGAGGACGGGAGCAATTCCTAGCCAATGCTTCTTACGAACAATGCCTCGTAGGGCGTCGCTGGCCAAGCGAGACACCGATCAAAGATCGGCCAGCAGTGAGCGATATGTGCTCTGCACACGAGCGATCGAGGACACAGCCTCGCGCCGTGCCAGCGGCGTCCTACGCCCAGGGGCGCTTGAGCAAAACTATGGCGTTGAGGAGGAACAGCACGCAGAAGAAGACCGTCCAGCGGTTGAGGTTGCGCTCGACCATCGAGCCGCCGCCGAGCGGGCCTTGGCCGCTGCCCACGCCGAAGGCCCCGGATAGGCCGGAGTCCTTGCCGGAGTGCATCAGCACGAGGAAGATCACGACGATCGCAATCGCGACCTGGAGCACAGATAGGATCGTTTCCACGTGCCACAGGTTATCGTCGATGAGGAGCAGGAGGATCGTCCAGGCCCACGAAAAGGCAGCGAATGCTGATTCTTGGGCTATTTGGCGGCATGATTACGAATCCTTTACGGGTTTCTGCTTGCCTGCCGATATGAATCTCAGCGGGCGTGCCTCCCGAGCGTGGGCTAGCTGCGCCGAGCACGGATATGGGAACGCACAATGACCAACTTCGAGGCAGCTAGCCGATGACGCATGCACGTGGCTGGGCGTGGCGGGCGATGCTGTCCGCGCTCGCCGGGAGCGGGCTGACCGCCGCCGGGCTGGGCGGTCCCCTCGCCGGTGGGGCGCTGGCGGCCGATACGCCCGTGGGCTCGGCGTCGTCCGGCGATGGCGCGACCACCACGAGCCCGGCGGTCACCACAACCCCGGCGCCTTCTAACCCCGCGGCAGGCGCCCCCGAAGCCGCTGGCGCGCCGGCGAACACGTCGACGACCACTACGTCCGTACCCAGCGCCACGCCGCCGGCGCCCACCACGCAGCCGGCTACCACGGAGCCGACCACCACACAGCCGGCTACTACGACCCCGGCGGCGCCGCCGGTCGCCGAAGCGCCGACGGTCGTCGTGCAGCGCCGGCAGAAAACGACCCCGAGCAAGAGCAAGAACCGCAATCTCACGACCACGGCCACGCAGACCCAGCCGACGACCGGCAGCCAGCCGGCGGGGAAGGGCGCCAACGGTGGCGCCAAGGGTCCGACGACGGCTTCGGGCCCCAACGGCGTCGCTCCTTCACCGCAGGTCGTGGCCGCGCAGGCCGGGGCGCTCGCGGCGGAGCTCGCCAGCTCGGCCGCGTCGGTGCAGGCGCTCGGCTTCTACCGGATCCCGCTGTTCCTGCTGCCGATCTACCAGGCGGCCGCGATCCAGTACGGAGTGCCGTGGCAGATCCTCGCCGCGATCAATGAAGTCGAGACCGATTACGGCTCAGATCTCTCGGTTTCGAGCGCCGGCGCGGAGGGCTGGATGCAGTTCGAGCCCTCCACTTGGCTGCAATACGGGGTGGACGCCCTCGATGCCGGTTACGCTGATCCATACAACCCCGTTGACGCGGTATTCGCCGCCGCGCGCTATCTGCACGCCGCCGGCGCCTCGACCAACCTGCGCGGTGCGATCCTCGCCTACAACCACTCCGACGCCTACGCCGAATCGGTGCTGCTGCGGGCCAAACTGATCTCCAGCTATCCAAAGTCCGTGATTGCGACGCTGACGGGTCTCGTCGATGCGCGCCTGCCGGTGACGGGTAAGCAGGTTTCCTGGGGCCCGCTGCTCCCCTCGACGCCTTCGCCCTCCCCCTCGAGCGCGACCGCGAACGCGAAGGCCGTTGCGGGCGCGGCCAAGACCGCCGGATCGAGTGCACCGGCGAGGACGGGCTCCGCCGCGCAGGCCGGCGCCGGCGATTCGAGGTCCGCCGAAGCCACGCCCGGCTCGGTGCCGGCTCCCGCGCCCACCGTGGCGGCGGACGCGGCCGGTGGGGCTACCGCTGCGACGGGAAACGCCGCCGAAACTGCAGCCGCGGCGCCGAAGTTCGTGGAACTGCTGAGCGCGTCGAACGCCTCCGTGGTGGCCGTGCAGGACGGTCGCGTGCTCGGGCTCGGGCACTCGCACAGGCTCGGCAAGTACGTGATCTTGCGCGACATCTACGGCGACGTGTTCACCTACGCGGGGCTCGGCAGCATCGCGCCCAGCTACCGCCTGCCGAAGGTGCCCTCCGCGGCGCTCCTCGCGGCGGCGAAGCAGCGGGCGGCCGCCACGACTGCCGCCGGCGCGACTGCCACCACTGGCGCGAAGGCCGGAGGGGGGTCAGGCGACGCGCCCCTCACGCTGCACGTCAAGAGCTCGCACGCCCAGACGGCGAGCTCCCAGGACTCCTCCCCGGCGGGCTCGGCGGAATCGGTGCCCGCCGCGACGGGCAAGGTGCGGCTGTTCGCCCACCCCGGCAACCCCGACGCGCTCGCGGCCGCCGCCCGCGTGACCACGACGACGCCGGCCAAGGGATCCGGGAAGGGCCTTGAGCTGCGGCGCGGTTCGCTCGTCGCCGAGGGCACGGTGCTCGGCCACGTGCTCGTGCCGAAGGGCGCGAAAGACGGCCATCTGCGCTTCTCGGTGCAGCCCGCGGGCGATTCGGGCTCGATCGATCCCCGGCCTGTGCTCGCGAACTGGAAGGAGCTCGACCAAGCGCTGCACCCGCAGGGCGCGAAGGCCCAGAGCGCGCTGCTCGGAGCGACCGCGAGCGACGTGTTCCTGCTCTCCAAGAGCCAGCTCGAGCTGGCGGTGCTGTCCGACCCGGGGATCGATCTCGACGCACGCGCACGCCACGAGGTCTCCTCGGGGGCGATCGACAGGCGCGTACTGGCGGTGCTGGCATTCCTCTCGCGCAGCGGCCTGAGGCCGACGGTGCAGGCCGTGCATCGGGGACCCAGGCTGTCCGGTGCCGCCGGTCGCGGGCTCGACGCCGAAGCGGGCGGTGCGGTCGATATCTCCGCTGTCAACGGCATCCCGATCGCACGCCACGAGGGCGCCGGCTCGATCACGGACAGCACGATCCGCACGCTGATGACGCTCCAGGGAGAATTCGTCCCCCACCGGATCGTCAGCCTGATGAAGTACCCCGACGCCGCCAACACGTTCGCCACGACAGCCGATCCGGACGCGATTCAGATCTACTTCCGGCCCGCTGCTGCTGTGACTCTCGCGCCCACTCCGCGGGCCGCGTCCAAGCAGCGGTCCAAGGCGGCGCGCGCCGCTGCGGCCAGGGTCGCGGCGTCCTCGCTCGTGGCAAGCGGCGGCAGCCTGACCTTGACGCAGTGGAACGAGCTTCTGACCCGCGTCGGCGCGATCCCGGCGCCGAAACTGGCGGCCAAGCCTACCTCCGCGGCGATCCGTGACCCCCAGGCCGCGCCGAGCAACCGCGGCTTGGGAGCAGCAAGTCATCCCGTCGCCGGCGGGTAGGTAATCCCGCCGGGTGAACCGGCCGCTACCCGGGTCGCTAACCGGACGGCGGCGGTCCGGCCGCGCCGCCGGGGGCTTCGCCACTGCTGGGAGGCGCGGCTCCGGCGGGGGCGCCGTTGACGCCGGGAGCCCCACCGGCGCCGGGTCCGCGCTGGAATGCCCCGCGCAGGTCGCTCTGGCACTTCACCTCGGCCGTCTTGAACTGGGCGCTGGCTGTGTCGATGCCCTTCGTGTCGAACACCGGGCCGCTGCCGGAGGTGTTCGGGGCGGGCACGTTGACGCCGTTCTGGCGCATGCAGGTCGCGAACTTCATGAGCGCCGCCTTGAAGGCGGGGCTTTTGAAGCGGGCGCCACGTCCGGCGGTGAAGTTGCCACCGCCGCACTTTTTGATCGCCGCTTCATACTGCGCGCGCGTCACGCCCTTTGGTAGTTGCGGCCCGCCCGCTCCGGGGGCGCCGCCGAGAAAGCCACCGGCTCCACCGTAAGGAGGGCGTGGCTGTCCGGGGGTCCGTTTCGGCAGGGTGATGCCGTTTTTCTGCAGGCATTCGCGGATCGCGGCGAAACGGCCGGCGTTTGGCCCCTTGGCGCCTGGCCCCTTGGCGCCTGACCCCTTGGCGCCTGTCCCCGTACTCCCGCTCGCACTCGCCGCGGCCGCCGAGGTCGAGGAGGATCCGCTCGACGAGCTCCCGCAGGCCGCGAGCCCCAGCGCTACGAGCAGCAGAACCAGCAGGGTTGCCGCCACCGTCGCGTGTTTGCGTCTGTTGGCGTGGGTGTGAGGCATGGAGCTCCTTTTTCGGTGATCGGATATCTGGTGGGACCGGGGCTGGACGAGATGGCCGAAGGCAAGCTAACCATGCCGGCCTAACCGCCGCTTAAGGGAATCGGTAAGGACATCGGGTCGGCTCGGCACCGGTCAGCCCTCGCCAAACAGCGCCGGTTCGCTGCCGCTGCCGCTCTCGCTGCTGCTACTGCTGCTGCTGCTGCCGCCGCCGCGGCCGCCTGCGGAGTCCCCGCGACTGCCGCCGCTCGCACCGGCGCCGCCGAACAGACCACCAAGACCGCCGCCGCCGGCGCCGGCGACGCGGATCGATTCGGCGCTGATCGCCCCGCTCTTGCCGGCGGTACCCGAGACGAGCACGGTTTCGCCGGGGTGGATGCCCTTGACGTCGGCTTGCACGGTCTTCGTGACGGTCGCGCCCGGCGCTGTCGTGACCTTGACGGTGTTGCCTTCGGCATTGGTCACGTAGAGCGTGCTACCCGACACGAAGGCCACCTGGCCGACGGTCGCGCCGGCGTTCGCGCCGCCGGCCGAGCGGGCGAGGAAGCCCCCGTCTGCGGCGGTTGTGCTGGCTGCCGAGGAGGCACCGCCAGCCGCCGTGCCGCCGGTCGAGGAGCCGCCGCCGGCCGGGGAGCTGCTGCCGGTCGAGGAGCCGTTCGCCGCCGAGCCCGAGCCCGAGCCCGCACCTGCCGCGCCGCGCAGGGCCGCGAAGCGTGCGGCCAGGCCGCCCGCGCCGCCCCCGGGCGAGGAGCTGGAGTTGCTCTGGCCCTTCTCGACGAGCACGCCGCCGATGAATCCGCAGGCGATCAGCAGCACGCCGAGCAGCGAAAGGAAGATGGGATTCCCGCCCGCCCCGCCGCCCTTTCCGAACAGGCGGCGTCGTGGGCGGCGAGGGAGCTCCTCGACCGGCCCGTCCCATCCGTCGGGGTCCGGCGTGGCTGGGTCGTGGATGTCTGTGTCGTCGTCGTGGCGCTCTGGCATCGCGGGCTCCTGGTTGGGTAAATATGGCGCGCTACTCGAAGCGCAGCGCCTCGATCGGTCGCAGGGCGGCAGCGCGCGCAGCGGGGTAGGTGCCGAAGAACAGGCCTGAGAGCGCCGCCGCGCCGAAGGCGAGGAAGATCGAGTAGGTGGCGATCTCCGGGTGTACGCCGGCGATTTCGAACTGGCTGCCGATCACGCCGAGGAGCACCCCGGTGAGGCCGCCGAACAGCGAGACGAGCACCGCCTCGGTCAGGAACTGGGCGAGGATGTCCGAGCGGCGCGCGCCGATCGCCTTGCGGATGCCGATCTCGCGCGTGCGCTCGGTGACGGAGACGAGCATGATGTTCATCACGCCGATCCCGCCGACGAGCAGTGAGATCGCGGCGACCTCGCCGAGCAGCGTCGTGAAGACGTTCGAGGTCGAGCTCGAGGTTTCCAAGAGCGACCCCTGGTTGAGCACGTTGAAGCCCGGTTCGGCGGTGTCTTTGACCTTGTGGCGTTCCTCGAGGATCGTCGTGACCTGGGCTTCTGCGGCGTCGAGTGAGGATTCGGAGGTGGCCTGGACGGTGATCGAGTCGATCGGGCCGATGCCGGTGAGCTGGTTCTGGACGGTCGTGATCGGGGCCATCACGACATCGTCCTCGTTGGTCGTGCCGTTGGTGCCCTTTTTGGCGAGCACGCCGACGACTTCGTAGTTCGACCCGTTGACCTTCATGTTCTGGCCGACGGCATTGGCGCCGGCGAACAGTTCCTGCACGACTTCCTGTCCGATCACCGCGACGCGGCGGTGCTTGCTGACGTCTTCGGCGGTGAACGCGGCGCCCGCGGCGAGCTTGTAGGAGTGGGCCGTCAGGTAGGCGGGGGTGGTGCCGACGAACGAGGAGGGTTCGAAGCTCGTGCCGCCATAGACGAGCGACACGTCGCCGGCGTCGACGACGGGGGAGGCGCTCCGGACGTCGGGCGCGAGGCTCGGGTTCTGGAGCGCTTCGGCGTCGGCCTTCGTCAATGAGATCGTGCCCGCGGTGCTCGCCCGCGCGCCGCCGCGAAAGCCGCCGCTGGACTGCACGACCAGGACGTTGGTGCCGAGGCTCTGGATCGTCGACTGGACGGCCTTCGAGGAGCCGTTGCCGACGGCGATCAGGACGATCACCGAGGCGACCCCGATCGTCATCCCGAGGATCGTCAGGCCAGAGCGGAGCTTGTTCGCGGCGATCCCGCTCCAGGCGATGCGCAGCATCTCGACGCCGATCATGCCGCCATCCGCTCCTCGTCGCGCGCGATCCGGCCGTCGCTCAGCGTGATCACGCGCTCGGCTTCACCTGCTACGTCGGGCTCGTGGGTGATCAGCACCACGGTGCGGCCTTCTTCGTTCAGCCGCGCGAAGATCTCGAGGACATCCGCGGTGGAGCGCGAGTCGAGGTTCCCGGTCGGCTCGTCCGCAAGGATCAGCGACGGGTTCGTGACGATCGCGCGGGCGACCGCAACCCGCTGCTGCTGGCCGCCGGAGAGCTCGGAGGGCAGATGACGCAGCCGGTCGAGCATGCCCATCGAACCGAGCGCGCGCTCCGCCCGGCGACGACGCTCGGCACGGCCGAGCCCCGCGTAGGCCAGCGGCAGTTCGACGTTGGCGAGCGCGCTCGTGCGGGGGACGAGGTTGAAGCTCTGAAAGACGAAGCCGAGCTTGCGGTTGCGCAGGTCGGACAGGTCGTCGTCGTCCAGCCGGCTGACATCCGTGCCGTCGAGCAGATAGCGCCCGTTCGAGGGTATGTCGAGGCAGCCGAGGATGTTCATCAGCGTGCTCTTGCCGCTACCCGAGCTGCCCATGATCGCGACGAAGTCGCCGCGCTCGATCTGGAGCGTCACCCCGCGCAGCGCGTGCACCGCGATCTCGCCCATCGTGAATGTCTTACTGACCTCTCGCAGGTCGATGACATGCTTTGGACGGGCCGCGGGGCTCATCCGCCGCCTCTGAAGAACGCGGGTCCGCCTCCACCGCCGAGGCCGCCGCCACCAGCGCCGATCGCGCCGCCGAGCCCGGCGCCCGTGCGCGCGCCAAGCTTGGAGGCAAGGCCAGTGCTCGAGCTGGTGGCGCTCGCCGCGGGTAGGACGACCGTTTCTCCGGCCCGCAGGCCGCTGAGGACGATCGTCGAGGTATTGCCGGCCAGACCGGTGGTGACGCGCCGGCGTTCCTGCTTGCCGTCGTGCTCGACGGTCACCGAATCGGCGGTGATCGCGCTGGTCGGGACGTTCACGCCTTCGGCTTGCTCGACGACGACTTCGGCGGTCGCGCTCATGCCTAGCTTCAAGCCCGCTTCCATCTGATCGAGCTGGAATGTGACGTCGTAGCTGACCGCGCCGCCACTGCCCGTGGAAAGCAGTGCGACTTCGCTGACGTGCGCCGCCAGTTTGGCTCCGCTGAGCGCTTCGACGGTGACCGTCGCCGGCTGGCCGGCCCTGACGTTGCCGATTTCCGATTCGCTCAGCGGCACGACGAGCTGCATCGAGGAGAGGTCGCTGAGGACCGCGAACGCCGTTGAGCTGGATGAGCTGGACGAGGATGAGGACTGAGGAGAAGAAGATTTGGAGGCGCTCGACGAGCCGCCGGCGCCGCCCAGCGCGGAGGCGCCGCCCGCCGCACTGGCGCCCGTGCTCGACCCCGTGCCGCTCGAGGAGGAGCTGGTCGATGCTTTGGTCGTTCCTGCATCGGAGACGGTTTCCCCGATCTGGCCGGGGAGCGAGACGATCGTGCCGTCCTCGGGCGCGTAGAGCTTGGTGTTCTGCAGGGCCTGTTCGTCGCTGCGCACCGTCAGCCTGTCGCTGCTGACGTTCGCGCGCGCAGAGGCGATGTTCGCTTCGCGCGTGGCGGCGCTCTCCTTCGGGTTTGAGGTCGTCGAGGAGTCAGAGGACGAGCCGCCCGCTTCAGTTGCTTGCGGTGTGGTCTTTTTTGTTGTGCTGCCGTTTGTGGGGGAGGTGGATTGGGGTGTGCTGGAACCGCTCGAGATCGAAGCTGCGCTTGCAGTTGCGCTGGCGCCGGAGCCGCCGGTGCTCCCGCTGGTCGAGGCTTCCCCGTTGTTTTCTTCCTCTTGGGAGAGGCCGGCGATCGCCGACTGGAGGTTTGCCCGCGACTGTTCGAGCGTGACTTCGGCGCTTTCGGGATTGAGCGTCGCGAGCAGTTGTCCCTCGGCGACCTGTTGGCCCTGTTTGACGTAGATATTCGTGACCGTGCCGCTCGTCTTGAAGCCGAGGTTCAGCTGGCTGGCGGCCGCGAGGTTGCCGCTGCCCGAGACCGTCGACTGGACCACCCCCCGCGCGGCTTTGGCGGTGCGAGTCACGGTCGTCTCGCTGCCGGAGGCGGGTCCGACGACGAGGAAGGCGGCAACGATCGCACCGGCGCAGAGAGCTCCCAGTACGTAGACGAGCCAGGATGCGCTGGTGCGATCGGTCATTTGTCTTCGTCGATCTTCCGCCGAGCCCGTAAGAGGGGGCGAAGAAACCCTGCAAGGAAGCCTAAATTCGCCTAAACCCACCTAAATCCTGTGATCGTGGGTTCGCTCATCTCGATCGCCTGCGAACCCCCATAACGACCGAAAGCGCCGTCTGCGATGATCCGCCGCCATGGCGGCATACGGCGGTATCGACCTCGGCGGCACGAAGATTCAGACGGCGGTCCTCGACGAGGATCACAGCGTGCTCGGCTCCGCGCGCCGTCCCACCCCGACCAGCGGCGGCCCGGCCGACGTTGCGCGCGAGATCGAGGCGGCGATGCGCGACGCCGCAAAGGCCGCCGAGATGGAGACGGGGGACCTCGCCGGCGTGGGGATCGGCTCGCCCGGCGTGATCGACGAGCAGGGCAACGTCACCAGCGCGCGCAACCTGCCCGGCTGGGAAGGCAGCTTCCCGCTGGCGAAGACGCTTGAGAAGTCGTTCGGCTGTGAGGTGCAAGTCGGCAACGACGTGCAGGTCGCGACCGACGCCGAGTTCCAGCTCGGCGCCGGGCGCCTCTACGACTCGCTGCTCGGGGTCTTCTGGGGCACCGGTGTTGGGGGTGGGCTGATCCTCGACGGCAAACCCTGGACCGGGCGTGGGGGCGCCGGTGAGATCGGCCACGTGGTCGTCGAGCTCGACGGGGCGCGCTGTACCTGCGGGCGGATCGGCTGCATGGAGGCCTACGCGGGCCGCAAGGCGATGGAAGAGCACGTCGCAAAGCTCGTCGAGAAGGGCCGCAAGACCGATCTGTTCAAGCTGATGAAGGAGCGCGACCGCACCCGCCTGACGAGCGGCATCTGGGCGCGGGCGCTCGAGCACGGCGACAAGCTCGCGATCCACACCCTCGACCGCGCCGTGCGGGCGCTCGGCGTCGGCATCGCCTCGGTCGTGAACGTGCTCGACGTCGAGGGCGTGATCATCGGCGGCGGGCTGGGGGTGCGACTCGGCCATCCCTACGCCGAGCGGATCGCCGAGGCGATGCAGCCGCACCTGTTCAACGACGCCCAGCCTCCGCACGTGCACGTCGCGGCGCTCGGCGATCTCGGTGGCGCGATCGGCGCCTCGCTGCTGCTGCGCCCGGGGTCGTGATCCTCTGCGGGGAAGAGGCGCAGATACGACACTGCGCTCGGAGTCCTGACCCTCTGCGGAAGAGGCGCCGACACGATCCTCCGCTCGGAGGCGTAACGTTGTGAGCGCTTTGCCAACGGAGCCGATGGTGCACCTATCGACGATCTTGCGCAGCCCGCTGCTCGATCGAGCGGGGGAGCGGCTGGGCCGGGTTGAGGATCTGATCGTGCGCCTGGCCGACGGCGGCTACCCGCCGGTCACCGGTCTGAAGGCGCGGATCGGCGGACGCGACCTGTTCGTGCCGACCGACCGGATCGCGACGCTCGAGCCCGGTGCGGTGCGGCTGTCGGGGGAGAAGCTCAGCCTCGGCCGCTTCGAGCGCCGCGCCGGCGAGGTGCTGCTCGGTCAGGATGTGCTCGGACGCAAGCTCGTCAACGTCGAGGCCGACCCGCCGAGCCTCGTCACCGCGCACGAGATCGAGCTCGCATGCATCGACGGCTGGTGGCGGGTGGTTGGCGTCGATCCGAACACGCGCGCGCAACTACGGCGGCTGCTGCCGCGGGCGCTGAAGGGCAAGGTCGCCGACCGGCCGTTTCTCGACTGGACCGACCTGGAGCCGTTCGTCGGTCATGTCCCGACCGCGCGCCTGCGCTTTTCCCACCGCAAGCTCGCGAACCTGCATCCGGCGGAGATCGCCGACCTGGTGGAGGCTGCATCCCATGACGAGGGCGAGGAGCTGATCGAGGCCGTCGGGCAGGATCGCGAGCTCGAGGCAGACGTCTTCGAGGAGCTCGATGAGCATCACCAGCTGGAGTTCATCCGCGAGCGCCCGGACGCGCAGGTCGCGGCGGTGATCGCGCGGATGGCCGCCGACGATGCCGCCGATCTGATTGTCGAGATCGAGCAGGAGCGCCGCGCACGGATCCTCGCGCTGCTGCCGCCGGCGCAGCGGCTGCAGATCGAAGGGCTGCTCGGCTACAACCCCTCGACCGCCGGCGGCCTGATGAGTCCCGAGTTCATCAGCCTCGCCGAGGGCGAGACCGCGGCGACGGCACTGGCGCGAGTGCGCACGAGCGAGATCGCGCCGGAAACGTTGACGACGATCCTGCTGAGCGACGCCGAGGGTAAGCTGTCGGGCTCGCTGGCGGTCGTGACGGTGCTGCGCGCCGACGCGCAGGCGCCCCTGGCAAGCCTCGCCGAGCACGAGCCGGTGTCGGTGAGCACGGATGCCGACCTGCCCGAGGTCGCGCGCACGATGACCGACTACAACCTCGTGATGCTCGCGGTGGTCGACGAGCAGGAGCGCGTGGTCGGCGTCGTGACCGTCGACGACGTGCTCGAGCTGACGCTGCCGAGCGGCTGGCGGCGACGCTTCGGGCTCGTGCGCGACTGAGCGGACGCGCTTCTGCGATCGCTCGCGCGCGGTCGCGCGGCTGGCCATGGGCGAGCGGTGATTGGTAGGCTGGGCTTCCGACGGCGGCGTTAGAAAGCAGACAGGCATGGACCGAGAACAGCCACGAAGTACCCAGCCGGTCGCACGCCCGTCGGGCCCGTCCCTCCTGGCCTAGTCGTAGCTCAGGGACCTCGTCCGCACCGGCGCGCGCCGAGATTTGACGCGCGTAGCCCCGAGACGTAGCCCGAATGAGTAGAGGAGGTGACCTGAGATGGCCGACGATGAACCTACGACGCTGACCGACGCACCACCGCCGCGGCCGGAGGGCGTGCCTCCCGTCCTCGACGAGGCTCACATCGGCGACATCCGCGGGGCGCTCGGGACGATCAGGATGCACGACTCCGGCGAGCGTCACGGCTGGCGCTCGCGGGCAATGGCGCTGCTCGCGATCATGGGGCCGGGACTGATCGTGATGGTCGGCGACAACGACGCGGGTGGTGTCTCGACATACGCGCAGGCGGGGCAGAACTACGGCACGAGCCTCTTGTGGGTGCTGCTGCTGCTGATCCCGGTGCTGGTCGTCAACCAGGAGATGGTGATCCGCCTGGGCGCGGTGACGGGAGTCGGCCACGCGCGCCTGATCAACGAGCGCTTCGGCCGCTTCTGGGGCTGGTTCTCAGTCGGCGACCTGTTCATCCTGAACTTCCTGACGATCGTCACGGAGTTCATCGGCGTGAGCCTTGCGCTCGGCTACTTCGGTGTGAGCAAGTACGTGGCGGTGCCGCTCGCGGCGGTGGCGCTGATCGCGATCACCTCGACCGGCAGCTTCCGCAGCTGGGAGCGCTTCATGTACGTGTTCGTCGTCGCGAACTTCCTCGTGATCCCGCTGCTCGTGCTCGCGCACCCGCATGTCGTCGAAGTAGCTCGGCACGTCGTCGTCCCCGACATCGAGGGCGGGGCGAGCTCGACTGCGGTGCTGCTGATCATCGCAATCGTCGGCACGACCGTCGCGCCCTGGCAGCTGTTCTTCCAGCAGTCGAACATCATCGACAAGCGAATCACGCCGCGCTGGATCAACTACGAGCGTGCCGACACCGTGATCGGCGCGTTCGTCGTCGTGATCGGCGCGGGTGCGCTGATCTGCGTGACCGCGTTCGCCTTCGGCGGCACGCCGGACTTCGGGCACTTTCTCAACGCGGGTACGGTCGCGACGCAGCTGGGCCAGCAGCTCGGCTCGGCTGCGGGCACGATCTTCGCGATCGTGCTCCTGAACGCCTCGCTGATCGGCGCGGCGGCTGTGACGTTGGCTACCTCCTACGCCTTCGGCGACGTGTTCGGCGCCAGCCACTCGCTCAACCGCGGGCCGCTCGACGCAAAGCTCTTCTACGCAAGCTTCACCCTGATGGTGATGGCCGCCGCGGGGATCGTGCTGATCCCGGGCGCGCCGCTCGGCCTGATCACGACCTCGGTGCAGGCGCTGGCCGGCGTGCTCTTGCCGAGCGCGACCGTGTTCCTGCTGCTGCTCTGCAACGATCGCGAGGTGCTCGGCCCGTGGGTGAACGCGCCCTGGCTGAACGCGGTCGCGGCCCTGATCGTGGGCGCGCTCGTGGAGCTCTCGTTGATCCTGATGGCGAGCACTATGTTCCCCCAGGTCAACGTCACGAACCTGTTCCTCGAGCTGACGGTCGTGCTCCTCGTAACGCTCGTCGCAGCCGGGATCTACGCCCTGTATGCGAGCCGCCGCTCCCCGGCCGGCGCGGGGATCGACGCGGTCGCGGAGATCCCGAAGGACAAGCGCCACACGTGGACGATGCCACCGCTCGCGCTGCTCGAGCGCCCGGTGTGGTCGCCGGGGCGCAAGGCGGGGATGCTCCTGCTGCGCGGCTATCTCGTCGTGGCGGTGCTGCTGCTGGTCGTGAAGACCGTGCAGCTCGGGCATTAGCACCACATCAGCCAGTCAGTCTTGTCTTGTCTCGACCGATCAGCCCGCGAAGTCGGGCCGGGCGAGACAAGAAGACCCTGCGCCGGTCCTGCGCCGGTTCTGCGCTAATCGCCCGCGAGGCTCGTCGGCAGCGGCTGGCCCCGCGGGGGCGGGTCGTCGAGCATCAGACGGGGAACGGTCACCGGTTCGAGTCCTTTCCTGCGCAGCCCCTTGACGATCGCCGGCAGCGCCGCGATCGTCTCCGAGCGGTCGCCGCCAGCGTCGTGCATCAGGATGATCGCGCCCGGATGTGCGCCCGCAAGCGCGCTCTGCACGATCGCGGGGACGCCCGGCAGCGTGTAGTCGCTCGTGTCGGTCGACCACAGCACCATCAGCAGGTGCAGCTGATGGAGGAGATGGAAGGTGGTTGCGTTGAACGATCCATAAGGAGGGCGAAACAGGCGCGGCCGCGGCCCGCCGAGCAGTTCGATGCGGGCGATCTGTTCGACCAGCTCTTCGCGCTGGTCGTGCGCTGACAGCGAGGCCATCATCGGATGCGTCTCGGTGTGGTCGCCGACGGCATCGCCCGAGCGCAGCTCGAGCTTCGTGCCTTCTGAGAAGTAGCGCTCCTCCTCGCCGATCGCGAAGAACGTCGCGTGCACGTGCAGGCGGTTGAGTACGCCGACGAGCTGCTGGGTGTAGGGGCCGGGGCCGTCGTCGAACGTGAGCGCGAGCTCGTGGCCCTTCTTGCCGCCGCTCGTCACCGCCGGCGTGTAGGAGAGCACGTTGTCGACCGCCTTTTCTTCGGCTGCCTTCGTCTGCGCTTCGCGCTCGGCGGGAGTCAGGCCCGTGGCCGCCGCGCGGTGCGAGGCGGGGTCGGAGGTGGAGGTCGCGTCGTGCTCATGCCCACCGGCACCGCCACCGGAGCTGAGCAGGGTGATCAGTAGCGCGACGATCGCCAGCAAGGCGACGCCCGCGACGGCGCGACGGCGGCGAAACCGACGGTGGTCCTGGGGTCGCTGGGGGTCCTCGATCATCATCCGTAAAGATCCCGTAAGGGCCGCGCAGCTTATCTCGCATACGGGCGAGGATCTATGTTGGCGGCAGTGCTTCCCTTCTGGATCTCGATCGCCGTGCTATCGCTCGTCCAGGGCGCGTCGGTCGCGATCCCGGGCACGGGTGGGCTCGGTGCGCTGAGGCGGCTGCGCGGGCGCCGCTGGGCGCTGATCCCGCCGCTCTCGATCGTTGGCTTCGTGTTCGTCGCGCGCGCGGCCGAACAGGCAAGCGCCCAGGGCCTCACCTACCTCGCGCTGGTCGCGGTGCCGCTGCTGGCGGCGCTCGCGCTCGGCTGGCTGGCTTGGAACGCGCACCCACCGCGCCCCGCGCGAGCGCTGCTGGTCCTGCCTCTGTTCGCGCTGGCCTGGGCGGACCGTACGGGCCTGGCGGGGGAGGCTGCGGCGCTCGCGCTGTCGGTGCTCAGCTGCGTCTCGCTCGGCGTGTTGCTCGCGGCCGTCACGCCCCCGCGCTGGCTGGCCGGGGGGATCGTCGCGATGGCGGTCGCGGACACGACGCTTGTCGTCTCCGACCTGCTGCAGCGGCCTAACAACGCGCTCAATGCCGCGCGTCCGGCAGCGGGACTTCCACAGCTGCAGAGCGCCGTGTTCGGGACGGCGGTGATGGGCTACGGCGACCTGTTTGTCGCGGCGCTGCTCGGAGCGCTGCTCGCGGTGGCCGCCGGCAGGCGCTGGCAGCTGCGCGGTGCGGCGCTCGCGGCACTGCTCGCGGTGACCTTCGACCTGCTGTTCTTCTTCCTCGACGAGCTGCCAGCGACAGTGCCGATCGCGCTCGCGCTCGTCGCCGTCGTGCTCATGCGCCGAACGAGTCGGGCGAGCGACCAGCGGGCGGGTGGGGACGCGCGGCGAGCGCGCGGAGCCCTATCGTCGAGCCCCTGAGACGACCGCCGGCGCGCCCTTTGCAGGCTCGTTCGCCTCCGTCTCGTGGCTCAACCGCCGGGCCGCGATCGAAGTGGCCAGTGCCACCGCCGCGGTTGGCGCTGGGGCAGGGGCGGTCTCGGTGAGCGTCGGGATGGGCGCCTCGTCGGGCGCGATCTCCTGCCGCGCGGTGACCGGGCGCGGGGTCGGCTCGATCGCGCCCGGCGTGGCGATCTCGCGTTCGGAGGAGATACCCGCTGCTTCGATCCCGCGCAGCTGCGGAATCACGCGATGGTCGAAGGAGCCGACGGTGTCGTTGTAGGCGTTCACGGCCGAGCCGAGCTGGCGGCCGACCTTCGCGAGGTGCTCGGCGAACTTGCCCATCCGGCGATGCAGCTCGCGCGCCGAACCCGCGATCTCGCGAGCCGACTCGGCGATCTGCTCCTGGCCCCAGCCGTAGTGCACGGCCCGCAGCAGGCCGATCAGCGTCGTCGGCGTGGCCATCAGCACCTGCTGGGCGACGCCGTACTCGATCAGTGCCGGATCGGCCGCGAGCGCGGCCTGGTAGATACCGTCGGAAGGCACGAACATCACGACCAGTTCCGGCGTGGAGTCGAACTGCTCCTGGTAGCCCTTCGAGGCGAGCTTCGTGATGTGCTCGCGCGTCTGCTTGGCATGGCGGGCCTGCAGTTCGGCGGCGTTCTCCGCGGAGGACTCGAGCGCCGCCAGATAGGCGTCGAGCGGCACCTTCGAGTCGACGACGATCAGCTTCCCGCCCGGCAGCCGCACGAGCATGTCCGGCCGCAACCGTCCGTCTTCGGTGTGGATCGTCGCCTGCTCGACGAAATCGCAGTGTGCGACCATGCCCGCCAGCTCGACCACCCGGCGCAGCTGGATCTCGCCCCACGAGCCGCGCGTCTCCGGGCGCTTCAGCGCGGAGACGAGCTCGCCGGTCTCCTTGCGCAGGGTGTCTGTGCCGAGCGTCAGCGCGCGCACCATCTCCGACAGCTGGACCTGCCCGTCGCGGCGCTCGCGCTCCAGCCGGGAGAGCTCGCTCTCGACCTTCGTCAGCTTCTCGTGCACCGGCCCAACCATCCGCTTGAGCTCCTCCGAGCGCAGCGCCATCTCCCCGGCGGCGCGCTCCTCCTCGACGCGTCGCGCCTCGGCCAGGCGCTGCGCGAGCGAATCGCCGGTCTGGGCGAGCACGTCGGCCGAGATCGACTTCAGTTCGTCGCGCTGGCGCTCGCGGTTGGGCCTGATCGCGAGCGCCGCGCCAGCGGCGCCGAAGAGCACTCCGATCAGGAGTCCGAGGAGCAGCAGCAGCACGATCTCATCGCCTTTCTTGGCAGTTGTCGGGTTGGACGAGCACGGCCAGCAAAAATGACACGGGCCTCGGACGGGAGCAGTGCGGGGTTTGAGGGAGGGGTCTCAGGTGTGGCTCGCAGATTAAAAGAACCCGATTTGACATAAAACCATTCGGGTAGTAGCTTCATGCGTGCCCGTCCTGCTTTGGATGGGCCCGAATGTGATCGATGCCGCCGGGTCAGGCGCGCAGGAGGAGGCAAGGATGATCGCTTCACCACGCAGGGCTTTCCATGAGCTCATGCCGGTTCTCGCGCTCGTCGCGCTGGGCGCAATCGCACTCGCGTTCGCGCCGGCCGCCGGCGCCAGCAAGGGGCATCCCGGTAAGGGGCATCGCCACGGCACGCGCACGGCCGGCCGCGGGCATCGCTCCAGCGGCCGTCACGCAGGCGGGCGCAGCACCGGCTCAGGCTCAGGCTCCGGTTCAGGTTCAGGCAGCGGGTATGGCGGTGGCAGCGGCTACGGCGGTGGTGGCGGTCCGGGCTCCGGCGGCCCGAACCCCGGCAACAACCGCACCGTCAGCACCTATCTGGCGCTCGGGGACTCGATCAGCTTCGGCTACTCGGAGCAGGTCTTCAACGAAAACGCGCCGAACGAGTCGCCCTCGTACTTCGAAGAAGGGTTCACGAACGACTTCGCCCAGGATCTCGCGCGCCCTTGGGAGGCCGGCCGCGGCCTGACGCTCGTCAACGACGCCTGCCCGGGGGAGACCTCGAACGGGTTGATCGGCGAAAACCCGGCGCTCGGCGGGAAGGCCTCGACCGAACCGGCCGGCCACGACCCGCAGGGGCTCGGCGACTGGCACCCGTGCGCGTACAACAACGTCGACGGTCTGCCGCTGCACAACTCACTCAGCGTCGGCGGACAGTCGATCTCGCAGCTCGAAGACGCGCTCAGCATCCTCAAAGAAGGCCACCCGGCGCACCCGGTCAAGGCGATCACGCTGAACATCGGCTCCAACGACGAGCTCGCCGCGATCAAGCAGTGCGAAGACGAAGTCACCGAAGAATTCACGACGACCGGCAAGAGCAAGTACGGCGCCTCGCCGGCGGCCGCGGGCGCAGCCTGCATCACGGTGAGCTCCGAAAAAGTGACCGCTCCGCACATCGTCGCGAACATCGCCGACATCCTCGGCGTGCTCGACTCGACCGCGCCGGGCGGGGGCCACTACACCGGGCCGATCGTGCTGCTCGGCTTCTACAACCCGGACGCTTTGGTGCTCCCCGGCAGCGACGCGCTGCAGGAGGGCCTCAACGCGGCGATCGAAGCGGACATCCTGCCGCACTTCCCGAACGTCACGTTCGCGAATCCGTTCGGAGTGTTCAACCACGGCAAGACGCCCGCGCAGGAGCAGCAGTCGATCTGCACGTTCACGGAAATGTGCAACCCCGTCGACCCCGGCGGCAGCTCCGACGACGGCGACATCCACCCCTCGCCGCTCGGCTACGAAGTGCTCGGCCGGCTCGTCAACCAGGCCTACCTGGCCAACCCGGCGCACTGACCGGCAGGTCGACCGATCGACTCAGGTCGCGCGGGGCGGGGTAAGCGCCTCGTACCGCGCGGCCGCGGCTTCGAGCTCGGCCAGCATCGCCGGCGCGGCCGGCAGCAACCGCGCTCCCGCGGGCGTCGCCGCGACCACCTGGCGTACCGGCGGCCGGGGGGAGAGGGCGCGGATCGCGATGTCCTCACGCGCGACTGGATTCAGCGCCAGCTCGGGGATCAGCGCGACGCCGACCCCCGCGGCGACCAGGCCCTGGACGGTCTGGTAGTCGTCGCTTTCGAACGCGACGTTCGGCTCGAATCCGGCCGCGTGGCAGCTGCGCACAACCTCGCGCGCACAGGAGCTCGCGCTCGCGGTCTGCACCCAGGCTTCGCCGCGCAGATCCTGCAGGCGCAGCCTGCGCTTCTGTGCCAGCGCGTGCTCGCGGGGCAACGCGAGGTAAAGGGGGTCCTCGAGCAGCGCCGCGCGCGCGAGCTCGTCCCCCGGAGAGGCCTCGCCGAACTCGAACAACAGCGCGAGGTCTAGCTCGCCGGCGCGCAGGCGCGGCTCGATCTGCTCGGGCTCGCCCTCGGCGAGCGTCAGCTCGACGTCGGGGTGGCGCGCGCGGAAGCTCGCGATCGCGAGCGGCATCAGCGTCGCCCCCGCGGTCGGGAACGAGGCCATCCGCAGACGACCCCCGCGCAGGCCGGCGATCGCCCCGAGCGCCGCCTCGGCGGACTCCAGCCGCGCGAGAATCCCCTCGGCGTGCCCCACGAGGGTCTGCCCCGCCGCGGTCAGGCTGACCCCGCGCGGGTGGCGCTGCAGGAGCGTCATCCCGGCTTCCGCCTCGAGCGCGGCGATCTGCTGGGAGACGGCTGACTGGGTGTAGTCGAGCGCGTCGGCCGCGGCCGAGAGCGAGCCACGTCGGGCAACCTCATCGAGGACCTTCAGCCTGGCGACATTAAGCATAAGAAAGTCTTATAGCAAAGATTACAACAATCATTGGAGCTGATGACAAGAGGGTGTCAGGATGGGACGAAAGCACTTGGCAGGGCAGAGCTTCTGACGCAGGACAGACCCACAGGACAGACCAACAAAAACGCAGGACAAGAACTTCAAACGCAAGAAACGCAGGACAAACCCTTCAAAACGCAAGAGAGACAGAGGAGCAACGTCATGACCAGCATCATCGTTTCCTACGACGGGACCGCCAACGAGAACGACGCGATCGCCTACGGCTCGCTGCTCGCTCGTGCCGGCGCCGAGGTCCACCTTGGCTACGTTCGCCACAGCCGGGAGCTCGTCGGCGACGAGGAGGCCAACGAGCTGCTCGCCCGCGGTACCGCGCTGTTCGATGTGGCGCTCGCCGGCGCCCACACCGTGACCAACCGCTCGACCCCCGAGGGTTTGGCTGGGCTGGCTCAGCAGATCGGCGCCGAGGTGGTCGTGTTCTGCTCGGACTCCCACACCGCTCGCGGCCACATCTCGATCGGCAACTCCGCGCAGCGCCTGCTCGAGGGTGGTCCGGTCGCGGTAGCGATCGCGCCGGTCGGGTTGGCCGAGGCCAACGGCGGCAAGCCGGGCGTGCAGCGGATCGTGGCGGTCGGCGAGGCCGGCGGCGGCGACAGCGCGCAGGCGACCGCTCAGGCCCTAGCCGGCGCGCTCGGCGCGGAGGTCGTGCCGGTCGCCGACGAGCGCACCGACCTGCTTGTGATCGACTCGCGCAAGGACGCCACGCCCGGCCGTGTCTCGCTCAGTTCCTCGGCGGCGCATCTGGTCGAGATCGCCACCTGCCCGGTGCTCGTCACGCCCCGCGGCACGGTGCTCTCTTTCGGCCGGCCAGTCGCGCTGAGCGCGTAACCGTAGTCCCCAAGTCGCCGCTCGATTCACCGAATCGTTCGCCCACGCGCTCGTGCCAGCAGGTACCGCGCGAGCGCCTGGGCGAAGTCCAGCGCACCCCCGGCGAAGTGGCCGGCGGGGCCGGTCCACAGCCACGTCTCCAGGCGTTTGGCCAAGGAGGGGGAGCGCGGACCGGAGCGCGGATGGGTCATCGGTGAGCGCCCCGGTCGCTCCACCGCGCCTTGTCGGGGTGCTTCACGCGTGGGCGCGAGCGTGGTGAGTCGATCACGGGCGGCACGGTATCGTGGCGGACGTGCCCGCCGCCCTGAAGACGACCGTCACCGAGCTCCCCGAGTCGCGCGTGCGCGTGCAGGTGCAGGTGCCGCCGGATGAGGTCGAGGGCCGCGTCGAGCAGCGTGCGCGGAAGTTGGGGCGCGAGCTGAAACTGCCCGGCTTTCGCAAGGGCAAGGTGCCCGCGCCGCTGGTGTTGCAGCGCGTCGGGCGCGAGGCGGTGCTCGAGGAAGCCGTCCGGGACACGCTCTCGAGCTGGTATTCAGATGCGATCGAGACCGCCGGCATCGTCCCGGTCGGTGACCCGAAGGTCGATCTCGGCGATCTGCCGCCGCAGGGGCAGGGGCTCGAGTTCTCGATCGAGATCGGTGTGCTGCCGAAGGCCGAGCTCGGCGACTACGAGGGCCTGGAGGTCGTGCGCCGCGAGCCGGCCGCCGCCGAGGAGCAGGTTTCGCAGCAGATCGAGGAGATGCGCGAGCGCCTCGCCCGCCTGGAGACGGTCGAGCGCCAGGCCGCGGAGGGAGATTTCGTCGTCGTCGACTACGTCGGCTACCTCGCGCCCGAGGAAGATCCAGATCCCGCCGGGCCCGGCGGGATCCAATCGGATCGAGGTGAGCCATTCGAGGGCGGCGAGGGTCGCGACCAGCTGATCGAGCTCGGTGGCGGCAACCTGATCCCAGGTTTCGAGGAGGGTCTGCTCGGCGCCGGCGCGGGCGAGACGCGCACGATCGAGCTGAAGTTCCCAGCCGACTACGGGGCCGAGCACCTCGCCGGGCGCGACGCGTCGTTTGAGATCGCCGTCAAGGAGGTCAAGCTCAAGCGCCTGCCCGAGCTCGACGAGGACTTCGCGATCGACGCGGGCTTCGACAGCGTCGCGGAGTTGCGCGCCGACATCGAAAGTCGCCTGCTCGAGGCCGAGGAACAGAAGATTGAGGACGAGTTCCGCCAGGCCGCGCTCGACGCCGCGGTGACCAGGGCGACGGTGCCGATCACCCCGGCGCTTGTCGAGGCGCGGGCGAAGGAGATGTGGGAGCGGATGCTGCACTCGCTCTCTCACAACGGCATCTCGCGCGAGGCCTACCTGCAGATCACCGGCCGCGAGGAGTCCGCGATCCTGGCCGAGATGCAGCCCGACGCCGAGCAGGGGCTGCGCCGCGAGGCGGTCGTGACGGCAATTGTCGCCGCGGAGGCGATCTCGCCCTCCGACGAGGAGGTGCTCGTCGCGCTGGGCCCGACCGCCGAGCGCGAGGGCATCGAGCCGGAGAAGCTGCTCGAGGACCTGCGTCGCGCCGGGCGCCTGGAGGATGTGCGCGAGGATCTCGCCGCGCGCAAGGCGGTCGAGTGGGTGGCCGAGCGGGCGAAGCCGATCTCAGTCGAGCAGGCTGCCGCGCGCGAGCAGCTGTGGACGCCAGAGCAGAAGCAGGCCGGGGAGCCGGCCGCCGGCGCTGCTGAGCCGGCGGCCCTCTGGACACCCGATCGTTAGACGCTAGGGTTCTTTGCAGAAGGAATCGAGCAAGGCAAGCGAAACAAAGCGAGGACCATGAGCCCACTAGTGCTAACGGGAGAGGGTCAGGCCCCCCTCCCGACCACCCTTCGTATCGATCAAGAGCGAGGACGATGAGCCCACTGGTCCCGATGGTTGTCGAGCAGACCTCGCGAGGCGAGCGCGCTTTCGACATCTACAGCCGGCTGCTGAACGAGCGGATCATCTTCCTCGGCACGCCCGTCGACGACCAGATCGCCAACCTGATCGTCGCGCAGCTGCTGCATCTGGAGTCCGAGGATCCCGACAAGGACGTTTCGCTGTACATCAACTCGCCCGGGGGATCGGTATATGCGGGCCTCGCGATCTACGACACGATGCAGTTCATCAAGCCGGACGTGCAGACGATCTGCGTCGGGATCGCGATGTCGATGGGCGCGCTGCTGCTCGCGGGCGGAGCCGCCGGCAAGCGGATGGCGCTGCCGAACGCGAAGATCCTGATCCACCAGGTCTCATCCAGCTTTCAGGGTCAGGCGACGGACATCGAGATCCACGCCAAGGAGATCATCGACGTGCGCGAACGCTTGGACGAGATCATCGCGAAGCACACGAAAAAGAAGCTCGCAGACGTTAGTAAAGACACCGAGCGCGACTACTTCATGAGCTCGGAGGAGGCGAAGGAGTACGGGATCATCGATCGCGTGATCTCGGAGCACTAGCACTCGGAGCACTAGCACTAGATCCAAGGAAGCATCTGGTGGCACGACGCCACGCTGGGGAGGAGAACAATGGCCAGACCGACAGATTCGAACGAGCAGCTCCTGTGCAGCTTCTGCGGTAAGTCCCAGCGGCAGGTCAAGAAGCTGATCGCCGGGCCGGGCGTGTACATCTGCGACGAGTGCATCGACCTCTGCAACGAGATCATCGACGAGGAGCTCGCCGTCCCGCCCGCGTTCGACCTCGAACACCTGCCCAAGCCGCGCGAGATCTACGACGTGCTCGACGAGTACGTCGTCGGGCAGGATCCCTCCAAGCGCACGCTCTCGGTCGCCGTCTACAACCACTACAAGCGCGTGCAGATGATGATGTCGACCGAAGCCGAGGAGATCGAGCTGCAGAAGTCGAACATCCTGCTGCTTGGGCCGACCGGCTGCGGCAAGACGCTGCTCGCGCAGACGCTCGCGCGGATCCTCAACGTGCCGTTCGCGATCGCCGACGCGACCGCTCTGACCGAGGCCGGGTATGTCGGCGAGGACGTCGAGAACATCCTGCTGAAGCTGATCCAGGCCGCCGATTACGACGTCAAGAAGGCCGAGACGGGGATCATCTACATCGACGAGGTCGACAAGATCGCGCGCAAGGCCGACAACCCGTCGATCACGCGCGACGTCTCCGGCGAGGGCGTCCAGCAGGCGCTCTTGAAGATCCTCGAGGGCACGCAGGCCTCGGTGCCGCCGCAGGGCGGGCGCAAGCACCCGCATCAGGAGTTCCTGACGATCGACACGACCAACGTGCTGTTCATCTGCGGCGGCGCGTTCGCGAACCTCGACAAGGTGATCGAGCACCGGATCGGTAACAAAGGCGTCGGCTTCGGGGCCGCGATTGAGGCTAAGGCCGAGCGCGACACGGGCGAAGTGTTCGAGCACTGCCTGCCCGAGGACCTGATCGAGTACGGGCTGATCCCCGAGTTCATCGGCCGCCTGCCGGTCGTCTCGGCCGTGCATCAGCTCACGCGCGAGGATCTCGTCTCGATTCTCACCGAGCCGCGCAACGCGCTCGTCAAGCAGTTCCAGCGCTTCTTCTCCTTCGACGGGATCGAGCTGGTGTTCTCCGAGGACTCGCTGACGGCGGTCGCCGAGCGGGGCCTGGAACGGGAAACCGGCGCGCGCGGGCTGCGCTCGATCATCGAGGAAATCCTGCTCGAGGTCCAGTTCGAGCTGCCCTCGCGGCGCGATGTGAAGAAGTGCGTCGTCACGAAGGAGACCGTCGAGAAGGGGCTCACGCCGACGCTCGTGACCGAAGCCGCCCCCGAGGATGAAGAGGCGGACGAGCAACTGCACGAGGAGTCGGCGTAGCGCGGAGTCGGCGTAGCCGCGCCGAGAGCGCCACGACCGCTACCATCGCGCTGTGCGCAAATCGAGCAAGAAGCAGGCCGAGCAGGACAAGTCGAAGCTGGAGCGCGTCAAAGCGCTGCCGTGGGCGCTGCTCCTGCAGATGGGCCTCGTGCTCGGCAGGCGCTGGCGCTCGCTGTCGGATAAGGACCGCGCGCGCCTGGCAACGTTGACGCGCGAGTCCCGGGGCCGCTTGAGCAATCTCTCGGCGAAGGAGCGCCGGGAGCTGAAGAAGCTCGTCGGCAAGCTCCATCCTCGGCGCACCGCCCGCGATCTGGTGCTGCTGACCCGTGCGCGGCGCCGGCGCAAGCGGCGCTGAGCGGCAGATGGCCGACGACCTCGACCAGCTCTCCACGCACGAGCTGCACGACCGCGCGATGCATCGCGCCGAGAAGCACCTCGACGTGAAATTCCTGTGGTCGCTGCTCGAGATGATCCCCGCCGCCGAGACGGTGAGCGGAGACGCGGGCGAGGCCGACTACGACATCGAGTCCTCCAAAGGCCTGATCTCCGATGCGATCCACAGCGGCGACGGCGCGCTCGGCGAGGCGCTACGGCCCGTGTTCATCGACTACCTGCGCAAGCACTCCAACGCGTAGGCCGGCCCGGGCGCACACGTCCGTCCAAGGCATGAAACCTCCCCAGAGCAGCAGCCACCCGACGAAGCCCGCGTGGGGCAGCGAGGAGGCCGAGCGGCACCTGCGCTCGCTCGAGCTGTTCGGGATGCGCTTCGGCCTCGACCGGATGCGGCGCATGATGACGGCGCTCGGCTCACCGGAGCGTCGCTTCGAGAGCATCCACGTCGTCGGCACGAACGGCAAGTCCTCGACCACGCGGATGATCGCGGCGATCCTCGAGCGCCACGGGCTGCGCACCGGCGCCTACACCTCCCCGCACCTGATCTCCTACACCGAGCGTGTGCAGATCGGCGAGCGCGATCTCGACGAGGATGAGCTCGCCGCCGCGATCATGCGCGCCGCGCACGCCGCCGAGCAGGTCAACCACACGCTCTCAGGCGACGACCACGTGACCCAGTTCGAGCTGCTGACCGCCGCCGCGCTGTGGGCGATGGCCGAGCAGCAGGTCCAGGTCGCCGTGGTCGAGGCCGGCCTCGGCGGACGCTACGACGCGACCAGCGTGATCGACTCGCGTGTGACCGTGCTCACGAATGTCGGCCTCGAGCACACCCGCTGGCTGGGGCCGACCGTTCGCGACATCGCCGAGGAGAAGCTCGCGGTGCTGCGGCCCGACACGGCGCTTGTGTTGGGTGGCGCCCTGGAGCCGGAGGCGCTCGCGGTGGCCGAGCGGGTGGCGGGGGAGCAGAACGCGCGGATCGTGCCGGCCGATGGCACGTCGGGCGAGATCCGGCTGGCCGCAAGTGGCCCCTTCCAGCGCCGCAACTTCTCGCTTGCGCGCACGGCCGCGGAGACCTATCTGCGCGAGCTCGAGATCGCGCCGCGCGAGGACGCGGTGCGCCGAGCGGCGGCCGAGACGGTCGTGCAAGGGCGCTTGCAGGTCGTCGCAGAGGACCCGCTGACGGTACTCGACGGCGCGCACAACCCCGACGCCACACGCGCGCTCCTCGAGGCGCTGCCGGAACTATTGGACGCCCACCCACCCCGTCCGCTGGGCCTCGTGCTCGGCGTGCTCGAGGACAAGGATGCCGCAAGCATGCTGCGCGCGCTGCTTGGCCGCTGCGAGCGCGCGTGGTTCACCGCGCCTCCCAGTAGCCGCGCCCTGTCGCCGGCCGCATTGCAATCACTCGCGCGCCAGCTTGGCTTTGACGCAGTGGTTTGTGAGCCCGAGCCTGCCCGTGCACTGGCCGATGCGCAGCGCTGGGCACGCGAGCGCGGGGCGGGCGCGGCGGTGCTCGCGACGGGCTCGGTCTACCTCGTCGGGGGTCTGCTGGACGATGGAAACCAGTGAGATGAACGACGACGGGCCGTCAGTACTAAAGATGATCGGCGCGGTTGCGCTGATCGTCGCGCTCGTGATCCTCGTGTTCTTCGCTGCTGGCTATGGATTCGGCCGCTTGTTTCTCTAAACTCAGCCGGCCATGGTCACATTTGCATACTTCGGGATCGAAAGCAGCGGCCTGAACCTGGCGATCGACTTGCTGATCCTGTTCGTGGTCGTCCTGTACTTCGCGCTGATCTACTGGACCTACGCCGATGCCCGCCGGCGCATCTATGACCCGATGCTCGTCGGCTGCGCGACGGCGGCCTCGCTGTTCCCGTTCGTCGGCACCGTCATCTACATGATCCTGCGCCCGCCCGAGTATCTCGAGGATGTGCGCGAGCGCGAGCTGGAGATGCAGGCGGCGGAGGCGCGCCTGCACGACCTCGACCATGGACTGTGCCCGCACTGCGACTACCGGATCGAGCGCGACTTCATCCGCTGCCCGAGCTGTCTACGCAAGCTCAAGGAGCGCTGCGTCAATTGCTCGCGCCCGCTCGACCAGGCGTGGACGATCTGCCCCTACTGCGAGACAGAGGTCCCCGGCGCAGTCCCCCCGCGCCGCACGCGCCGCCGGCGCACCGCCACGGCCGAGGGCGAGACGGTCGCGGCGACCGAGAGCGAGCGATCGCTGTCCGGCGGTACGGCTACTGCGGCTATGACCGAGGACACCGGCGCGCCGTCGACGTCGCTGGCGGAAGAGGCCGAGGCGATCCGCGCGAGTGCCTCCTCCGTCGCTCCCGCCGTTGAGCCGGTCGCCAAACCGCGCTCGAGCGGACGGGCTGGCCGCCCTAGCGGTCGTCCGCGTCCCACCTCCTGAACGCTTCGCCCCGATCTGCTCGAGCTGCTCTGCGTCTCGCTTCCTCCGAATCGCCGCACGCGCTCTTTCCCAAGACAACCACCGATCCGAAAAGGACGACATGGACCGCACGCTGATCCTCGTAAAGCCCGACGCCTTCGCCCGGGGACTGACCGGCGAGATCCTCGCCAGATTCGAGCGCAAGGGGCTTCGGATCGTTGCCCTGCGCGGGCTGACAGTTACCAGGGAGCTGGCCGAGCAGCACTACGCCGAGCACGCCGAGCGCCCGTTCTTCGGCGAGCTCGTCGAGTTCATCACTTCCGGACCGATCGTCGCGATCGTGCTGGAGGGCGACGGTGCGGTGAAGGCCGCGCGGCAGGTGATCGGCGCGACCGATCCGCTGGAGGCCGCGACCGGCTCGATCCGCGGCGACTTCGCGGTCGAGATGGGACGGAACATGGTGCACGGCTCGGACTCCCCGGAGTCCGCCGCGCGCGAGGCGGCGCTGTTTTTTCCGGAGCTGTAGTTACGCCTGCGCTGGTCCTGGCCTCGAGCTCACCGCAGCGGCGGGCGATCCTGGAGCGTCTGGGAGTGGCGTTCACGGTGCGCCCCACCGGCGTGGAGGAGCTGGGCGATGGCGATCCCGCGAAGGTGGCGCTCGAGAACGCGCTGCGCAAGGCTCGTGCGGCGCAGCAGGCCGGTGGCGCGGAGCTGGTGCTCGGCTGCGACACGCTGGTCGCGCTGGACGGCACGATCTATGGCAAGCCCCGCGACGAGCGCGATGCGCGGGCGACGTTGCGGGCGCTCGGTGGCGCCACGCATGATGTGCTCAGCGGCTTGGCGCTGTTGGGCGGCGGCGGTGCGTCCGAGGGCGATGCGCCCGAGCGCACGGCGGTCGTGCGCACGGCGGTCACCTTTCGCGAGCTCGGGGAGGGGATGCTCGACTGGTACCTGGCGCGGGGCGAGTGGCGCGGGCGCGCGGGCGGCTACGCGATCCAGGGCGCCGGTGCGGCGCTCGTCAGGAAAGTGGAGGGCGACTACGAGAACGTCGTCGGCCTGCCGCTGGCGGCGCTGCTGGATATCTGCCCCGAGCTTCTTTTCGCCTGCAAATAAGCTGGCAAGCCTTTCGGCGCTCCGACGGCGTTCGCTACACTGCCCAGCGGGTACGGCCGGGATGCGCGCCGCCCGCGAGGTGCGGCGCCGGACGGCGGTGTGACCTCGAATCCAAGCGTGTCCAATCTCTAAATATGGGCATCTTCAGCTACTTGACTGGATTCGGCGGCCGCGACATGGCGGTCGACCTCGGCACCGCGAACACGCTCGTGTACGTGCGCGGACGCGGGATCGTGCTGTCTGAGCCGAGCGTCGTCGCGATCGACTCGCGCACCGGCGAAGTTCACGCGGTCGGAATCGAGGCTAAGCGCATGCTCGGCCGCACGCCCGGCACGATTCAGGCGATCCGTCCGCTCAAGGATGGCGTGATCGCCGACTTCGACGTGACCGAGGAGATGCTCAGGCACTTCATCCAGAAGGTCCACCAGAACCGCTGGGCACACCCCCGCGTGGTCGTGTGCGTGCCCTCGGGTGTGACCGGCGTGGAGAAGCGCGCCGTCGAGGAGGCCTGCCTGTCGGCGGGCGCGCGCACTGCGTATCTGATCGAGGAGCCGATGGCGGCCGCGATCGGCGCCGGCCTGCCGGTCGGCGAGCCGACCGGTTCGATGGTCGTCGACATCGGCGGCGGCACCTCCGAGGTCGCGGTGATCTCGCTCGGTGGGATCGTCGTCTCGCAGTCGATCCGGGTCGGCGGCGATGAGATGGACGAGGCGATCATCAACTACGCCAAGCGCGAGTACAAGCTCTTGATCGGCCAGCAGACCGCGGAGGAGCTGAAGCTCGAGATCGGCTCGGCCTGTCCGATGGAGGAGGAGCTGCAGGCGGAGATCCGCGGCCGCGACATGGTCTCTGGCTTGCCGAAGACGGTCGTGCTGACCAGCGAGGAGATCCGTCAGGCGCTCGAAGAGCCGCTCAACCAGATCGTCGAAGCGGTCAAGGAGACGCTCGACCGCACCCCGCCGGAGCTCGCCTCGGACATCATGGACCGCGGGATCATGCTCGCCGGCGGCGGCGCGCTGCTGCAGCGCCTGGACGAGCGTCTGCGCGACGAGACGCAGATGCCTGCGCACCTGGCCGAGTCGCCGTTGACCTGCGTGGCCGTCGGCTCGGGACGGTCGCTCGAGGAGTTCGAGGCGATCCATCGTTCCAACCGCCGCTCACGCAACGGCAACCGGCGTCGACGTTGAGGGCCTATCTGGTGCGGAGCGCGTCGCGAGGTGCCCATCGCCGGGTACTCTTAACGATCTGTCCCGCCAGGCTCGCAGCGCAGGTTCCTGACGGGATGGGTCCTTTCCCATGAAGCCTTCGGAAGGTCCTGATTCGTGTACGACAAGACGGTCCGGCGTCGACGTGCGGTGCTTGCGCTGCTCGTCGTGCTCTCCCTGATACTGCTCACCGCCTATTTCGGTGAGGCCCCCGACGGCGGTCTGCATTCGGTGCAGCGCGGCTTCTTGACGGTCGTCTCGCCAATCCAGGAGGGCGCCAACAAGGCGCTGAAGCCCGTGCGCGACCTGTTCAGCTGGTTCGGCGACACGCTCCACGCCAAAGAACAGCTCGCGGAAGTGCGCAAGCAGAAGGACAAACTGCTCAAGGAAGTGATCGCCGAGCGCGCCGACCAGCACGGCTACCACGAACTGCTCGCGCTCTATCACCTCGATCAGCTCAGCCTGAACAGCTACCGACCGGTGACCGCGACGGTCGTCGGCAAGTCCCCGAACCTCTGGTACTCGACGGTCGTGATCGACAAGGGGACCTCCTCGGGGGTGCAGAAAAACGACCCGGTCGTCAACGAAGAAGGGCTCGTCGGCAAGGTCGCCCAAGCCGCCCCCGACGGCGCCGTCGTCGATCTGATCACCGACAGCGAAGTCGGCGTCTCCGCGCGGATCAACGGCACGAACGCGACCGGCGTGCTGCAGCCGAAGGTCGGCGAACCGAACGATCTGGTGCTGCAATACCTGCCGGGCGGAACCCAGACCAGCCGCGGTGAAAACGTCGTCACCTCGGGCACGGTCGAAAGCCCCGACGACTCGCTGTATCCACCGGGTATCCCGATCGGACAGGTGAGCTCAGAAGGCGAAGAAAGCGGGTTCAAGTCCGTCAACGTGCATCCGCTGGCCGACCTACACAACCTCAATGTCGTGCAGGTGCTCACCTACGCCCAGAACAGCAAGCCGGCGCGTCTAGCAGGCCTGCAGTCGAGCCTGCCAGGGGCCGGACAGAGCGCCGGCGCCGGGACGAGCACCACGACCTCGACCACCGGCGGGGGCGGCGAAGGCAGCCAGCTGACCTCCGCCTCGACCGGTCTCGGCGGATGACGCCATCCCCCTCACTGCTCACGCGGATCGCGATGCTCGTGATCGTCGTCGTGTTCTTCCAGATCGGCGTCGTCTCCGAGGTCCCGGTGTTCGGCGTCGCGATCGACCTGTCACCGCTGCTCGTCGCCTTCGTCGGCCTGCTGTGCGGTTCGACGATCGGCGCTGCCACCGGCTTCGCCGTCGGTCTGCTCGTCGACCTCGCGCTCGTGCAGACGCTCGGGCTGACCTCGCTCGTGTTCACGCTCGTCGGCTACTGGTGCGGGCGCCTGCGCGAGCTGCGCGACCCGCAGGCGGCGCTGACGCCGTTGCTCGTCGGGGCCGGCGCCACGGCCGCGGCGCTCATCGGTTACTCGCTGATGGAGTTCATGCTCGGCGTGGACGCGCCGGTCAGCCTCGAGTTGCTGCGGCAGATCGTCCTCGGGGTGCTCGTCGACACGATCGTGGCGCTGCCGATGTGGATCCTCGTGCGACGCTCGCTGATCGGCAGCCTGCCGCACGATCCCCGCCGGCGCCGGCGCCGTGCGTACACGACCGGCGGTCTCAGCCCGCTGTCGAGGCCATGAGAAACACATGAGAAACGCATGAGCGCGATCGAGCCCTTTCGCCCGGGGGGCGATGCCACCGACGGCGGGTCCTCCTCCAGCGGTTCGCGCGCCCCGGTTTCGCCGCAGATGGCCCTGCGTGTGGCGATTCTCGGCGGGATCGCGCTCGTGATGTTCGGGGTGATCTTCTTCAGGCTCTGGTATCTGCAGGTACTGACCGGCGAACAGTACGTTCAGGAAGCGGCCGCGAATAGCGTGCGCAACCTGCCGATCGCCGCCCCGCGCGGGCAGATCCTCGACCGCGAAGGCCAGCCGATCGCCGCCAGCATGGTGACCAACGCGGTGCAGATCGTGCCCTCGGCGCTGCCGCCGGCCGGCCGTCCCCGGCTCGTGCTCTACCACCGGCTGGGGGCGTTGTTGGGGATGAGCGCGGCGCACATCGAGGCGCTCGTGATCAAGGGACGCACGGCGCTGCCGTACGCGCCGGTGACGATCAAGACGGCCGCCGGCCGGGGGGTGCTGACCGAGCTCGCCGAGCGCCAGAGCGAATTCCCCGGCGTCACCCAGCAGCCCGTCTCGATCCGCTCCTATCCGTACGGGGAGATGGCCGCGCAGGTGCTCGGCTACGTTGGCGAGGTCAACAAAGAAGAGCTCAAGAAGCCGGCTTTCCGGGGCGTCCAGCAAGGGACCGTGGTTGGGCAGGAAGGACTCGAGTACTTCTACGATCGCTATCTGCGCGGGCGCGAGGGCGTGCAGCGCGTGCAGGTCAACTCGTCCGGTTATCCCGAGCCCACCCGCTTGCAGCCGCAACCCCCCAAGGCCGGCTACAGCCTCGGCACGACGCTCGACCTCGGCCTGCAGCGCGAGGGCGAAAAGGCGCTGCTGCAGGGCATCGAAAACGCCCGCGCCGGCGGCAAACCGGCGATCGCGGGGGCGTTCACCGCGCTCGACCCGCTCAACGGGGAAGTGCTCGCGATCGGCTCGTATCCGAGCTTCGATCCGGACAAGTTCGCCAAGCCACTGACAGAAGCCGAACTGGACGCGCTCGAGGGCAAGGGCGGCGGCGAAGAAACGCCCTCGCGCCTGGTCAACAGGGCGGTCAACGGCGCCTATCCGACGGGCTCGACGTTCAAGCCGATCACCGCGATGGCGGCGCTCGAAGGGGGTGTGATCAACCCGAACGAGGCGCTCGGAGGAGGCTCGTGCATCGAAGCGGCCGGAGGCGGGGGCGAGCTGTTCTGCAACTCCGGCCACACCGACTACGGCGCGGTCGGGCTCGTCGAAGCGCTGAAGGTCTCCTCGGACACCTACTTCTTCACGGTCGGCGAGTATGCGAACAGCCACGGCGACGTGATCCAGAACAAGGCCCGCGAACTGGGGATCGGCGAGCAGACCGGGATCGACCTGCCGAGCGAGCTCACGGGGACGATCCCGAGCCGCCAGTGGTTGGTCAAGCAGAACGAAGCCGAATCGCAATGCACGCGCGAACACCACGGCCACGCCTGCCACATCGTCGCCGAACCGGGGGAGCCGTGGACGGTGGGCTACAACATGGATCTCGCCGTCGGCCAGGGCAGCCTGCAGACCGACCCGCTGCAGATGGCCGTCGCCTATTCGACGCTCGCCAACGCCTATCTGCACGGGGGCGAAGGGGAGGTCGTGACGCCCCATCTCGGCCGCCAGATCGATGAAGCCAACGGCGGGCTCGTGCAGAGCCTCAGCCAGAACTTCCCACCGAAACGCCACGTGCACCTGAACGACTCCGACCTGAGCGATGTGATGGAAGGAATTCACGAGGCCGCCAGCCAGCCGGGTGGCACCTCCGCGGACGTGTGGGCGGGCTGGAATCAGTCACAGCACCCTGTCTACGGCAAGACGGGCACGGCAGAACGGCAGGGACATGTGGAACAGTCCTGGTACATGTGCTTCATCAACGACCCGACTCGTCCGATCGTGATCGCGGTGACCGTCGAAGAAGGCGGCTTCGGCGCGGAAACGGCCGCCCCGATCGCGCGCCTGATCGCCTCGAAGTGGTTCGGCAAGCCGGAGAAGTTTGTCGTCGGAACCTCGAAAACGTTCTGAGCCCGATCGATCCCCATCGGTTGACCTGCACATAGTCATGTCCACACCCCTGACCAGCCCGATCAAAGCGCCCGAGCGCATCGAGCAGACCGCGACGCGCGGGGGCACTCAAGGCTCCGGCAGGCGGTTCGCGCTCCCGCTCGATCCACTGCTGACGCTCGCTGTGGTGGGTCTTGGGATCGCCTCGGCGCTGACGCTGGGCGCGGCCACGCGCGAAGCGATCCCCGGCGATCCGGGCTACTACGTCAACCGCCAGATCGTCTACCTGGTGATCGGCCTCGTCCTGATGGTCGTGCTCGCGCGGGTCGATTACGCGCGCCTGCGCCGGCTGAAATACGGCATCTACGCACTGCTGATCCTCGGCATCCTCGCCGTCCTCGGTCTCGGCCACGAAACGAAAGGCTCGACTCGCGCGATCAGCCTGCCGTTCTTCTCATTCCAGGCGAGCGAGCTCGGCAAGGTGCTGTTGACTCTGGCGCTGGCGTCGTTGATCGTCGACCGCGCCAGACGGTTGCGCGAGCGCGACACGACCGCCCGCGTGATGCTCGCAGCGCTGGTGCCGGCGATGCTCGTGATCGCCCAGCCGGATCTTGGCTCGGGGATGGTGTACATGGCGATCGCGTTCGTGATGCTGCTGGTGGCTGGGACACCGTGGCAGCAACTGGGCGGCCTGGTGGCCGTGGTGTGCGTGTCGATCGCGATCGTGCTGGTGGCGGCGCCAGCCCTTGGCGTGCATGTGCTCAAGCCCTACCAGGCCGAACGGCTGACCGCCTTCCTGCACCCCTCTTCGAACTTCACGGAAATCAAGGAAAAGGAATCGAAGACCGGCGAACCCGATCCCCGCTATCAGCTCGCCCAGTCGAAGATCGCGATCGGGTCGGGCCAGAAGACCGGCCGGGGTTCCGCCGGCTCCACACAGCTCACGGGCGACTATCTTCCCGAGGACGACACCGACTTCGTGTTCGCGGCCGTCGGCGAGCAGTACGGCTTCCTCGGGGCCGGGCTCGTGCTGTGCCTGTACGGACTGCTGATCTGGAGAACGTTGCGGATCCTGACGATGTCCAAGGATCTGTTCGGCTCGCTGATTGCGGGGGGCGTAGCGGCTATGCTGATGTTTCAGGTGTTCGTCAACGTGGGGATGACCATTGGGATCATGCCCATTACCGGCGTCACGCTGCCGCTCATCAGCTATGGCGGCTCGTCGGTGATCACCACCCTGTTGGCGGTGGGCCTGCTGCAATCAATTTATGTTCAGGCGCGCGCTTCAGCTTCGCTGAAGGGTCGCGTGCCGATCTACTAGACACAGACACCATGTCCGCCAATCACTCCCGATCGCCAGCTGTGGATGCGCCGCCGAGGATTCTCCTGCGGCCATCGCCCGCGCGGGATCCGGACGGCGGCATCGATACCGAAAGACTGGATCACATTGAAAAAGCAAGTGCTTGTCAGCGTCGACCGCGCGGAGACGCGCGTGGCGCTCCTGGAGGCCTCCGGAACGCCCGGCGCCTCACGTTCTGCGGCCGCCTCCAAATCGCGCAAACGCTCGAGCGGCGCCCCGGAGGCCGGCTATCGCATAGCTGAGCTGTACCTCGAGCGTCGCGGCGGACGCTCGATCGTCGGCAACATCTACAAGGGCAAGGTCGACAACGTGCTGCCCGGCCTGGAGGCCGCGTTTGTCGATATCGGCCTGGAGAAGAACGGGTTCCTGCACGTCGATGAGATCGTGCTGCCGGGCGTCGAGGCGCCCAAGCGGGGGCGGGGGAACGGCGGCAGCGGACGCAAGATCTCAGACCTGCTCTCGCCCGGGCAGGAGATTGTCGTGCAGGTCGTCAAGGATCCCCTGAAGACGAAGGGCGCACGGCTGTCGATGGAGCTGACGATCGCCGGGCGCTACATGGTCTACGCCCCCACCGGCGAGGGGATCGGCGTGTCGCGCCGCCTTGAGGATCGCGAGCGCGACCGCCTGCGCAAGCAGACCGCGGGCCTGGATCTCGGCGAGGGCGGGGTGATCGTCAGGACCGCCGCGCACGGCGCCAAGCGCGAGGACTTCGAACGCGAGCTGAAGTACCTGCACAAGCTGCACGAGGTGCTCGGCAAACGCGTCGAGGATACCCTCGCCCCGGATCTCGTCTTCCAGGAGGCCGACCTGTCGGTGCGGGTCGTGCGCGACATCTTCTCCGCGCACTTCGAGCGCGCGATCGTCGATGACGAGCAGCAGTACCAGCGCCTGGTCTCGTTCTTCACGCGCACCGCCCCCGAGCTGGTCGAGCGCGTCGAGCTGTGGGAGCAGAAGCAGCCGCTGTTCGAGTCCTACGGCGTCGAGAAGGCGATCGACGGCGTGCTCTCACGGCGCGTCGATCTGCCCAGCGGCGGCTACCTCGTGATCGACTACGCCGAGGCGCTGACCGTGATCGACGTCAACTCAGGCTCGTTCATCGGCCGCGGCAAGGGCGCGGCGCTGGAGGACACGATCACGAAGACGAACCTGGAGGCGGCCGAGGAGGTCGTCAACCAGCTGCGCCTGCGCGACATCGGCGGGATCATCGTGATCGACTTCATCGACATGGCGCGCGCGCGCAACCGCGACGCCGTGATGAAGACGCTCAGAAAGACGCTCGACGAGGACCGCACGAAGACGTTCACAGCGGAGATCTCAAAGCTCGGCCTGGTCGAGATGACCAGACAGAACGTGACCGAGGGCGTGCGCGAGATCATGAGCCGGCCGTGCCCGACCTGCGAGGGCGAGGGCGTGATCCGCTCCGAGGAAACCTACGCGATCGAGTTCGAGCGCCGCCTGCGCGACGTCGCCGCCGAAAACCCCGACGTCGAGGCCTTCCTCGTGCAGATCAACCCGCGCGTCACCGCCGAGTTCACCGGGCACGGCTCGCGCGTGCTGCACGCGCTCGAGGCCGAGACGGGCAAGTCGTTCCTGTTCGAGGGCTCGGAAGGGCTCACGCTCGAACATTTCGCGATCACCTTCCAGGGCACCCGCGCGGAGGTCGAGGAGCGGGCACTGCCGTTCCGCCAGGGCGACGAGGTGCTGGTCGAGATCGTCGAGCCGCACATGTACGACGTCGACGACGCGGTCGCGAAAATCGACGGCTACATCATCTCGATCGCGGGCGCGGCGCCGTGCGTAGGGGAGAAGCGGATGGTGCGAATCGACCAGGTCGGACGCACGGCGGCGAGCGCGCTGCTGCTGGATGAGTCCGGCGAGGTGGTCCGTCCGCGGCCACGGGTCCCGCCGCCGACCGCTAAACCGAGGCCGAGGCGACCAGCCCCCAAACCCGCCGCAATTGCGCCTGCCGTGAGCGTCGCCGAGGACGCTCCGCAGCAGGCCTCGCAAGAGCACAAGCAGAACCTCGAACAGCCCCCGGGGCAAGCCGACGGCGGCGAGGGGCAAGCCGAGGGATCCGAGGATGACCTACAATCCAAGCCTCGGCGTCGTGGCCGCAGGGGCGGGCGGCGCCGTTCGGCTGCCAAGGCGCAGTCGGGAACCGACTAGGTGGATCGATCGGGATCGGTCAGACCACAGACCAGGGAAGCCATGTACGCAATCGTGAAGACAGGTGGCAAGCAGTACCGCGTCGAGCGTGGTCAGACCCTGCTCGTCGAGCGTCTCGCGGTCGACGCGGGCGGCGACGTCGCGCTCGAGCCGATCCTGTATCGCTCCGAGGATGCGGTATTCGACGCGGACGGCCTGAAGCAGGTGAAGGTCACGGCGAAGGTGCTCGCCCACGAGCGCGGCGAGAAGCTCAGGGTCTTCAAGTTCAAGCCCAAGCGCGGCTACAAACGTCGCAACGGCCATCGCCAGGAGCTGACCAGGATCGAGATAACGGAGATCAAGAATGGCTCATAAGAAGGGGCTCGGCTCCAGCCGCAACGGGCGTGAATCCAACGCGCAGCGTCTCGGCGTGAAGACGTTCGCCGGCGAGACGGTCAGCGGCGGCGAGATCATCGTGCGCCAGCGCGGCACCAAATTCAAGCCGGGCGAGGGCGTCGGCATCGGCAAGGACGACACGCTCTACGCGCGCGCCGCCGGAACCGTGCAGTTCTCGACCAGCCGTCGCGGGCGCGTCGTCAGCGTCCTCTCCGGCGAGTGAGCCACCGCCGATGAGCCCGCGCAGCGGGGCCCGCGCGCTGGCGCTCGGCCGGGCCACGTTTGGCGCCGCGCTGCTGCTCGCGCCAGAAAGGGTTGGGAACGGCTGGCTGGGCGAGTACGCCGAGCGCCCGGCGGTGCAGGCGTTGATCCGCTCGATCGGCGTCCGCGATCTGGTGCTCGGCATGATCGCGCTGCACACGCTCGATCACCCCGAAGTCGGTCCGCGCTGGCAGGCCACCTGCGCGGTTGTCGATACGGTCGACTTGCTCGCGACGGGCGCGGCGCGCAAGGATCTGCCGGCGGCAGGCGTCGCGGGGACTGCGGCGGTGGCCGGTGGCGCGGCGGCAGCGGGTTTCTACTTCGCGCGTGCGTTGAAGCAGAGCTGAGAAACGCAGCTGCCTACGAGCGGGAGCGTGGCTTTGTGAGGGCTGTCAGGATGACCCGATGCTGCACGACCACGCGAGAATCCACCTGCAGGCCGGCGCCGGCGGGAACGGCTCGACGAGCTTCAGGCGCGAGGCGCACGTGCCGCGCGGCGGTCCCGACGGCGGCGACGGAGGCCGCGGGGGAGACGTGGTGCTGCTCTGCGACGACTCGCTGCGCGACCTGCAGAGCTTCCGGCGCAAGGCGGTCTACCGGGCCGGGCAGGGCGGCCACGGGGAAGGCTCGCAGCGTCACGGCGCTGACGGCGAGACGCTGAGCATCAGAGTGCCGCCGGGAACCGAGGCGATCGGCTGCGACGGGCCGGCCGGCGAGGAGGGAGATCTCGAGGGGCGCCGCTGGGAGCTGATGAAGGACGGCCAGCGCGCGGTGGTCGCGAAGGGTGGAGGCGGAGGCCGGGGCAATAAGCGCTTCGCGACGGCCACGCGCCAGGCGCCGCGCTTTGCCGAGCGCGGCCTGCCGGGCGAGGAGGGCTGGCTGGAGCTGAAGCTGAAGCTGCTGGCGGACGTCGGCCTGGTGGGGCTGCCGAACGCGGGCAAGTCTTCGCTGCTGGCGCGGTTGACGCGGGCCGCCCCGAAGATCGCCAACTACCCGTTCACGACGCTCAGCCCGGTGCTGGGCGTGCTCGACGACGGCGAGCGCCAGCTCGTCGTGGCCGACATCCCGGGCCTGATCGAGGGCGCAAGCGTTGGCGCCGGCCTCGGGCACGACTTCCTCGCGCACGTCGAGCGCACGCGCCTGCTCGTGCACGTGCTGGACATCGCGCCCGAGATCTCCGGTGGCGCGGAAGCCGACGACGCGGCACAGAACCACGCGACGATCGAGCGCGAGCTGGCCGCGCACGACGAACGGCTGGCACGTCTGGGGCGCGTGTTGGCGCTGTCGAAGGGAGACCTGGTGACCGCGACCCGCGCGGCGGCGGCGAAAGCGGAGTGGGAAGACCGGCTCGGAGGCGAGGTCCCGGTGATCGTCACCTCGAGCGCCACTGGCGCGGGGTTGGAGGAGCTGGCGGGCGAGCTTTCGCGGCGCGTGAAACCGCGCGAGATTACGCCAGCAGAAAGGGGTGGGAGTGAGCTAGCGCCGGCTGCGCATGCACCGGCCGGCGGCCAGGCAGGGATCGGAGGCGTGGACGGGGGCTTAGAGGATCTGGCCGAGCACATGGTGTTCCGCCCGAACGCGGGGAGGGGCTTCGAGGTCGAGCGAACCGGGGAAGGAGCGTTCGCGGTCAGGGGCAAGGGGATCGAACGTCTGCTGCAGCGATACGACGTCGAGAACGAGGACGCGATGGCCTACCTCGAGGAACGGCTGCGAAGGATCGGCGTGCTCGGGGCGTTGGAGGCGGAGGGGTTTCAGCCCGGAGACGAGCTCGAGGTGGGCGGCGTCACGTTCGAGCTCGATCCGGACGCGCCGGCGTGAGCTGACCCGCATAAGCTCCCACGAATGCGACGCACGGTAATCAAGCTTGGCTCGAGCATCGTCGCCGAGGACGACGGCGAGCTGCGCGGGGAGGTGCTCGCGCGGATCTGCGATGCGGTCGCCGCCCTGCACGCGGCCGGCGAGGAGGTCGTGGTCGTCTCCAGCGGCGCAATCGCGCGGGGGATGCGCGTGCTCGGCCTGAGCGAGCGCCCGGCGGAGATCGACGAGCTGCAGGCCGCCAGCGCCGTGGGGCAGGGCGGGCTGTACAGGGTCTACGACGAGCTGCTGCGCGAGCGGGGGCTGACGAGCGCGCAGGTGCTGCTGACGATCGGCGACCTGAGCGCGCGCACGCACTACCTGAACGCGCGGCAGACACTGAGGAAGCTGCTCGACTGGCGCGCGGTGGCGGTGGTGAACGAGAACGACACGACCGCGACCGACGAGATCTCCTTCGGCGACAACGACTTCCTGGCGGCGCAGGTGGCGATGCTCGTGGGCGCCGATCTGCTCGTGCTGCTGACGAACACGGATGGCCTCTACAGCGCCGACCCACGGATCGACCCGGCCGCGACGCTGATCGAGGAGGTGAGCGACTTCGGCGCCCTGGAAGAGCTCGAGATCGGACATACGACCTCGGTGCTGGGTTCGGGGGGGATGCGCTCGAAGGTCGTCGCTGCCGACATGGCGACCGCGGCGGGCGTGATGACGGTGATCTGCAACGGCCTGCGCGAGGGGGCGCTGCAGACGGTGCTCGAGGGAGGACGCGAGGGGACGCGGTTCGCGCCGCGCGCGAGCGGGCACAGCTCGTTCAAGCTGTGGCTGAAGTACGCAAAGCCCGCGCACGGCAGGCTCGTGATCGACGCGGGCGCCGCGCGGGCGCTGCGCGAGGGCAACGCGAGCCTGCTCCCCGTCGGCGTGGTGAGCGTGGAGGGCGAATTCGACGCGGGGGACGCGGTCGAGATCGTCGGTGAGACCCCGGCTGGGATGGAGACGATCGCAAAGGGCGTCTGCAACTACTCAGCGCAGGAGCTGCGACGCGCGATCGGGATGAAAACGGAGGCGGTGCGGGAAATCCTGCCGCATGCGACCGACGAGGCCGTGCACCGCGACTACCTCGTGGTCGGCTGAGCGCCTACCCTTCAAAGACGATGGCAACGGTTGAGAGCACAGTCGCGGATATCTGCACGGACGCAAAGCGCGCGGCGAAAACGCTCGCGCGGGCGGACACTGCGACGAAGAACGCGGCGCTCGAGCGGATCGCGGCGGCGCTGGTACAGCACAAGGACGAGATCCTCGAGGCGAATGCGCGCGACATGCAGGCGGGGAGGGAGGCGGAGCTCAGCACCGCGCTGCTCGACAGGCTGAAGCTCGACGAGGGACGGATCGAAGGCATCGCGAAGGCCGTCAGGCAGATCGTGGCGCTGGGCGACCCGGTCGGCGAGGTGATCGACGGGCAGCGCCTGCCGAATGGCTTGGACGTGCGCAAGGTGAGGGTCCCGCTGGGGGTTGTGGCGGTCGTGTACGAGGCGCGCCCGAACGTGACGATCGACGCCGCCGCGCTGTGCCTGAAGTCGGGTAACGCGATCGTGCTGCGGGGGTCATCCTCGGCGCTGCATTCGAACGCGGCGCTCGCGCGGATCGCGGGCGAGGCGGCGGTCGCGGGCGGGCTGCCCGAGGGCTGCGTGAGCCTCGTGGCGGGCGGTGGCCGGGACGAGCTCGCGGAGCTGGCGACGCAGAAGGGGACGGTCGACCTGATCATCCCGCGCGGTGGCGAGGGGCTGAAGGCGGCGCTCGAGGAGGTGGCGACGGTGCCCGTGATCTACGCCGCGTCGGGCAACTGCCACGTGTATGTGGACGCCGACGCGGATCTCGACGAGGCCGAGGCAATCGTGTTGAACGCGAAGACGCAGCGCCCGGGCGTGTGCAACGCTGCTGAGACGCTGCTCGTACACGAGCGCGCGGCGGCGGAGTTCGTGCCGCGGATAGCACGGGTGCTCGGGGAGGCGGGGGTGGAGCTGCGCGGCGACGAGCGCACGAAGGCACTGGCCGGAGGACCGATCGCGGCGGCGAGTGAGGAGGACTGGGCCACCGAGTACCTCGCGCTGAAGCTGGCCGTGAAGGTTGTCGCGTCGACGGAGGAGGCGATCGAGCACATCGGCCGCTACGGGAGCGGGCATTCGGAGGCGATCGTGACGAGGGACACCGAGAGCGCGCGGGCCTTTCAGCTGGGCGTGGACGCGGCCTGCGTGTACGTGAACGCCTCGACGCGGTTTACGGACGGGGGCGAGTTTGGGATGGGCGCGGAGATCGGCAACTCAACGCAGAAGCTGCACGTGAGGGGCCCGATCGGGTTGAGGGAGCTGTGCACGTTCAAGTACCTGATCGAAGGTGACGGACACGTCCGCGCCTGAGGAGCGCCCCGTGCGCGATGAGCCGGCGGTGAGCGAGGAGTCGGTTGCGCCGGTGCCCGAGGGTGCTTTGAATTCCCCCACGATCGGAATCCTCGGAGGGACGTTCAACCCGCCCCACCGCGGGCACCTCGCCCTGGCCAGGCATGCGCAGGCCGAGCTGGGCTTGGAGCGGGTGCTGCTGATGCCCGCGCACAGCGCCCCGCACAAGGGCGAGAACGAAGACCCCGGTCCCCAGCGGCGCCTGGAGATGTGCCGGCTGGCGGTGGGCGTGGAGGAGCAAGCGGGGCTCGAAGCCTGCGGCCTGGAGATCGAGCGCGGCGGCCCGTCCTATACGGTGGATACCTTGAGGGCGATACATGCAAGCCGACCGGAGGCAGAGCTGACGTTCATCGTCGGCGCCGACATGGCACGCACGCTGCCGGCGTGGCGCGAACCGCGGGCGCTGGTCGAGCTCGTGCGGCTGGCGATCGCCGAACGCGAGGACGCCGACCGCGGAGAGGTGCTGCGGGCGCTCGACCCGCTGGGGGCGAGGGTGAGGTTCTTGGGCATGCCGAGGATCGAGGTCTCCTCTTCGCAGGTGCGCGCGCGAGTGATGGCCGGCGAACAGATCGAGGATCTCGTCACGCCGGAGGTGGTTGAGTACATTGCCGAGCACGGTCTGTATGGGGCGACGGTGGCGGCGAGATGAAGCCCGAGCCATTGCAGCCAGAGGCGTTGCTCGGCGAGATCGCGAGGTACGCCGCGGACAAGAAGGCCGGCGAGATCGTCGAGCTCGACCTGCGCGGCGTGCTCGGATACACCGACTACTTCGTCGTCTGCACGGGCAACACCGAGCGCCAGACGAAGGCGATCCACGACGGCATCCTCGAGGGCTGCAAGCACGATCACGGGCTCCAGCCGCGCCGCGTCGAGGGACTGAGCAAGCGGGATTGGATATTGATGGACTACCTCGACGTCGTCGTGCACATCTTCACGCCGCAGACGCGCGCGTTCTACCGTCTCGAGCAGCTCTGGGGCGAGGTCCCCGCGCGGGTCGCGGTCGGCGAGCAGGGGTAGCCCGGCAGCCGACGCCAACCGCGACTCTGATGCTCGCGGAGGGTTAGGTGAATTAGAGGAAAACGATCGAGCGCCGGCCTTTGTTGGCGTCAGGCGAGGGCGATCCCATCTAGCCGCGTTGCAAGAGCTTCCGGCTAGCCGAGCGGTTCAGATAAACAGGGGAGGCATTTTCCATGCGCCAAATCAGGTGCGCCAATCAGCTGCGCAAGACGACAACCTGCCTGGCCGTGCTCGGCCTCGCCGTCCTTGGCCTGTCGGCGGCGACAGCGTCGGCGGCGCCGGCGGTCTTTCTCAAAGCGAAGGCCGTGCCGATCCCGGGCTACCCGCATACCGGCAACATCCTTGGGGCGGGCGCTGCGATTCAAGCCGAATACAAGATCTCCGGAACCGAATACGGTGGCTTCCCGCCGCCGGTGACCGGGATCACATTCTATCTGCCCAGGGGCGTGAAGCTGCACCCTCGAGGGTTTGCGACGTGCGCGCCGAGCGCGATCGAAGCGCGAGGCCCCGGCGCCTGCCCGAGGAGATCGAGCGCGGGCCCGAAGGGCTCGGCTGACGGCATCGTGAGCTTTGGTACGGAACGCGTGAACGAGAAAGTGGCGGTGCTGCCTTTCTTTGCTCCCGGTGGGGGCTTGGAGTTCTATGTCGACGGGGTGACACCCGTTTCGATTGAAATTCTCTCGAAGGGGCAAATCGTCAACTCCTCGCCGCCCTTCGGCCCGAAGCTGACCACCGAGGTGCCCTTGATCGAATCGGTCCCCGGCGCGCTCGATGCGTCTGCCCTGTCGATCGACGTCGAGGTCGGCGCCGCTTACAGGAGGGGAGGGAAGACGGTCTACTACGGCACGGTTCCCAAGCGGTGCCCGAAGGGAGGCTTCCCGGTGAGGTCGGTGGTGTCGTTCCTCGGTGGCGCGAGCGCCGAAGCCTCGTATAAGGCGCCGTGCCCGCGCCGGAGCATCCATCGCCGGCGCGGAAGGTCCCACCACCACCGCTAGCGGGATCCGAGTGGCGCCGCCGCGCGCGACCCTGAGGGCAGGCGCGGCGGCTGCTGCGAAGATGGCCGGGTGAGCAGTTCGTCCGACTCGAGCCACCAACCGCGCCTGCGGGCGGTGATGCGCGACGGCGAGCAGGTGACGCCGCTGGAGCTGTTCTTCGACCTCGTGTTCGTGCTCGCGCTGACGCAGTGCACGACGCTGATCGTGCGCACGCCGACGTGGGAGGGGATGCTGAAGGGTCTGCTCGTGCTCGGCATGCTGTGGTGGTCGTGGGTCGGGTACGCGTGGCTGACGAGCGTCGTCGACCCAGAGGAGGGCTCGGTGCGGCTCGTGATGTTCGCGGCGATGGCCGCGTTCCTCGTCGCAGCGCTGTGCGTGCCGGGCGCGTTCGGGGCCGAGGCGCTGCTGTTCGCGTTCGCCTACGGTGCCGTGCGGGCGGCGCACATCGTGCTGTTCATGCTCGCCAGCCGGGAGGATCCGGAACTGCGCAGCTCGGTGCTCGGCCTGGCCGCCAGCACGGCGATCGCCGTGAGCCTGCTGTTCGTCGCGGCGTTCACCTCGGGCGCCGTGCAGCTCGGGCTGTGGGGCCTCGCGCTCGTGCTTGACGCCGGCGGCCCGCTTCTGTTCGGTGCCGACGGCTGGAAGCTCGTCCCCGGCCACTTCGCCGAGCGTCACGGCGCGATCGTGATCATCGCGCTGGGCGAGTCGATCGTCGCGATCGGCGTCGGCGCGAAAGCCGTGCTCGGGGTGGGCGTCGTCGTCGCGGCCGTGCTCGGGGTTGTGGTTGCGGCGGCGCTGTGGTGGGCGTACTTCGACGTCGGCGCGATCGTCTCCGGCAGGCGTCTGGCGAAAGCGGCGGAGGGGCGCGAGCGCAACGAGATCGCGCGCGACTCCTACTCCTACCTGCACTTCCCGATGGTCGCCGGGATCGCCCTGATCGCGGTCGGGATCAGGCTGACGATCGAGCACGTCGGCGATCCGCTGAAGCTGGTCGCGGCGAGTGCGCTGCTCGGCGGCGCGGCGCTGTACCTGCTCGGGCAGGTCGCGTTCCGGCTGCGGAACATGCACAGCCTCAGCGTGCGGCGGCTGGTGTGCGCGCTCGTGCTGCTGGCGCTGCTGCCCGCCGGCGCGATGTTGCCGGCGCTGGCGACGCTCGCGATCCTCGCCGCGGTGCTGGCGGCGTTGATCGCGTATGAGGCGCTGCGCTACGCCGATGTGCGCGACCGGGTCCGCCACCAGCTCGCGCGCGAGCCGATCGCCGAAGCCTCCGAGTAGGTCCGCTGCGATCAGACCCGGCGCGGCGCGTTGCCGGGGCGTGGATCGATCAATAGCCCGAGCGGCCGCGTTACTTGCGCTTGGCGACGGGCGTTTTGAACAGGACTTCGCGAACGAGGAAGATGAATTTGCCCTGGGGCAGGGCCTCGCCGGCGAGCACGTAAGCAGTGATCGCGTGGAAGCGGCGCAGCAGCCTCAGTCCCGTCGAGTTGAGCTTCAGCTGAATCGTCGCCGTCTGGCCACCGGCCAGCGAGAAGGGCGCCTGGGCGATCCTGATCGCACGATGCTTGCGCTTGGCGCGCTTGGCGGTGGAGGAGAGCAGGCCCACGACCCGCTTGCCCTGGAGCGTCTCGGCCGTGGTCGCGAAGATCGTGCCCGTGCAGGGCTGCGTACTGGTGCCGGTGCACCCCAGCGTGACCGTGACGCCCGTGGCCGGTTTTACCTTGAAGCTCACCACGCGCGGCAGGCCGAAGGGGTTGGTGGCGGCTTCGAGGGTGGGGCTCGAGAGCAGCGTTGATGGCTCCATCGCGCCGTGCGAGGTGTCGCCACTCGCCGCCTCGCTCGCGAGGCCGAGCCCGGCCCCGAGCGAAGCAAGCAGTAGGACGAGCACGGAACGGTGGCCGGCGAATCTGGCTGAGCGCAACACGTTTGCTTCCTCCCTCCCGAAGATGACGCCCTCCACCTTACCTACAGCTCCGAGGAGCTCGCGCCGGTCGCCGCCGGCCCGGGGGCCTCGCTCGCCGCCGGTGTCGTCGCGGACAGCTGGTCGCGCGCGAGGAAGAACTCGGCGCCCTCGATGCTCATGTGGGGCACGATCCGGTCGAGCCAGCGCGGCATCCACCAGTTGACCTTGCCCATCAAAAGCATCAGCGCGGGTACGAGCAGGCAGCGCACGACGGTCGCGTCGAGGATCACGGCGACCGCGAGCCCGACGCCGAACTGCTTGATCGTCGGGTCGCCGTTGAGGACGAAGCTGCCGAACACGAACACCATGATGAAGGCGGCGGAGGTGATCACGCGTGCGCTCGTGACCAGGCCCGAGACGACCGAGGTCTGGTTGTCCTCGCCGGCGTGGACGTGCTCCTCGATCTGACTGACGAGGAACACCTCGTAGTCCATCGAGAGCCCGAACAGGACCGCGAACATGAACAGCGGCACGTAGGAAACGACCGGCACCGGTCCGTCGAGCCCGATCAGCCCGCTGAGCCAGCCGTACTGGAAGATCGCGGTGAGCACGCCGTAGGAGGCGCCGATCGAGAGCAGGTTCATGACCGCCGCCTGCGCTGGGATCACAACCGTGCGGAAGGCGAGGATCAAAAGCAGGAAGCTGAGCGCGATCACGACGAGGATCTGCAGCGGCAGCTTTTCGGAGATGCGCGAGGCGAGATCGACGTACCCGGCGGTCGAGCCGCCGACATCGGCTTGCATGTCGGTGCTCGCCTCGGCCTTCGGGATCGTGTTCGAGCGCAGCCGTTCGACCAGTTCTTCGGTGTCTTTCTCGGCGGGTCCGGTCGTGGCGATCGCGTTGAAGTAGGCGGTCGTGCCCGCCTTGTCGATCTGGATCGGGGTGACCGCCGCGACCCCGGAGGTGGAAGCGACATCTTTCTGGAGGGTCTGCAGGCGTGGATCGCCGGCGCGCGGGTCCGACCCCGAGCTCGTCGAGCTGGCCGACGTGCTCGACCCCGAAGACTTCTGGGCACTGCTCGATGACGGCGCCTGCGCCGGCGATCCGAGCGAGACCGCGACGAGCAAAGGCCCGTTGACGCCCGCCCCGAAGTGCTCGGTCAACAGGTCGTAGGCTTTGCGCGCGGTGGTGGAGGTGGACAGCGCGGCGGTGTCCTGCTGGCCGAGGTTGAGCGACAGCAGCGGAATGGTGAGCGGCAGCAGGATCGCGAGCGCCGCGAGGCCGGCGATCAAAGGATGCTTGGCGATGTCGTTCGCCCATTTCGCCCACAGGCCCTGCTGGGTGCCGGTCTCGGGGCGCAGGTCGCGATGGGGCGGGCGCACGCGCAGCGAGTTGATGCGCGGGCCGGTGATCGCGAGCACGGCCGGCAGCAGCGTGAGCGCCGCGAATACGGCGACGACGACTGCGATCGCCGCCATCAGGCCCATCGTCGTGACCAGCGGAATGTTGGCGACCGCGAGCGAGACGAGCGCGATCGTGACGGTCCCGCCGGCGAAGAACACCGCCCCGCCCGAGGTCGAGGCCGCGCGCGCGATCGACTCGTCGATCTCCAGGCCCTCGGAGAGCCCGCGGAAGTGGCGAGTGACGATGAACAGCGCGTAGTCGATGCCGACGCCCAGCCCGATCATCGTGGCCAGCGTCGGCGCGACGGAGGGGACCGTCAGCGCGTGGCCGAGCAGACGGATGATCGCCAGCGAGGTGAGCAATGCGAGGATCGCGTTGAGGATCGGCAGCAGCATCGAGACGACCGTGCCGAACGCGAACGTCAGGATCACCATCGCCGCGATGATCCCGATCAGCTCGCTGATCTCGGTCGAGGGCTTGGACACCTTCTGACCGAGCTGCCCGCCGGTCTGCACCTCGAGGCCGGCGGCCTTGGCGGGCTCGGCTGCGTCGATGATCTTCTGCGCTTCTGACACCGACAGTTCCCCGGGGCTGACCGCGAGCGTGACCGACAGGTAGCCGGTGCTCTGATCCTTGCTCAGGGCGGAGGCCCCCGCGGGCGTGAGCGGGCTGACGACCGAGGCGACATGGGGGGCCTTCGCGACGTCTGCGGCGGCTTCGTCGATCGCCTTTGAGTACTTCGCTTCGGTCAGCTTGCCGCTGGGGGCATGCAGGACGATCGGGCTCGTCCCGTTGGCCTGGTCGGGGAAGGACTTTTGGAGCGTGTCGGTCGCGCGCTGGGAGTCGGTACCCGGCAGCGAGAGGTTTTCGCTGGTGTTTTCGCCCAGACGATGGGATACCGCGATCAGCGCGATCGCCGCCACGAGCCAGACGCCGAGCACGACAAAGCGGCGCGCAACGCAGAACCGCGCGATCCCGTAGAGCACGCCGGTCATCGCCCGTCCATCCCCCTCTCGAATCGCACGTCCACTGAGCGCGCATCCTCGCTTGCCCGCCCGCGGCTGTCAAGCCGCGCGGCGCCCCTGTCGGCGGTGGCCCGATGCTCTGGATCCAGATGCTCGACCTCCGGACGCGCCTGGACCGGGTAGCTGGCGCCGATGCCCGGCGCCCGATGCCCGGCGTCCGAGATCCGGCTCCTGGGCGCCTGTGCCTGCGCTAGCGTCTCGCGACTGTGGCGAGCACGACCCGGTCGAGGCTGAGACACCAATCCGATCCTCACCCGTCCGGTCGACGCTCACGCACGCGCACACGCGCGTGGGCATGCGGCGCGCTGCTGATCGTCCTGCTGGTGGTTGCAATCGCCTGGAGGGTCGCCACCGAGGCCGCGCCGCCGCTCATCGTGCACCGGACGTTGCCGGCATACATCCGCCTTCCCGGGAGCGCGCCCGCGATCGGGTGGCCGCGCGAAGGCCAGGCGGCCGTCGAGGTGGAGGGTGTCGGCAGCTTTGGGACCTCCGGTCCCTCGACTCCCGTACCAATCGCGAGCGTGGCGAAGGTGATGACGGCGTACCTGACTCTGCTCGAGCACCCGCTCACGTCCGGCGGGCAAGGGTTCGTGGTGACGATCACGCCGGCGGAGGCGGCCGAAGAGGGCGAGCGGGTCGCGCTCGACGAGTCGACCCTGAGCGTGCGGGCGGGAGAGCGGCTGACCGAGCGCCAGGCGCTGGAGGCGCTGCTGCTGCCCTCGGCGAACAACATCGCTGCGCTGCTGGCGCGGTATGACGCGGGCGGGACCGCGGCGTTCGTGGCGCGTATGAACGCGACGGCGAAAGCGTTGGGGATGCGCGCGACCACGTACACAGACCCGAGCGGCTATAACGACGAAACGGTCTCGACCGCGGCCGACCAACTGAAGCTCGCCCGCGCCGCGATGCGGATTCCGACGTTCGCCGCGATCGTCGCCGAGCCCGCGGTCGCACTGCCCGGGGTGGGGCGGGTCGCCAACTACAACGGCCTCGCGGGCACGGACGGATACGTCGGTGTGAAGACCGGATCGGATCACGCGGCCGGTGGTTGCCTGGTGTTCGCCAAGCGGGTCGTGGTCGGGGGCCGGCGGCTGACGGTGCTCGGCGTCGTGCTTGGGCAAAGGGAAGGCGCGTTGATCGAATCGGCGCTCGCGAGCGCCCAGCGGCTCGGCGACTCGGCCGCGAAGGCGCTGCGCGTGGAGACGGCGCTGCCCGCCGGGACCACAGTGCTGAGCGCCCGCTCGGTGGACGGCCGGGCGACGATGGCCGTGACCGCGGGCCCACTGCGGGAGCTCGGCTGGGGCGGCCTGGAGCTGCCGGTCGATGTGTTCGCACGCCCGGAGATGACTAGTCTGCACGCCGGCGAGACGATGGCGAGCGTGGCCATCCACAGCGGGAGCGCCGGTGCGACCGGCGCCGTATCGACGCACGCCGTCGGGGGCCCGTCGCTCGGCTGGCGGCTGCGACACCTGCTCTGATGAGGTCCGGTCCGATGCCAGGAGAGCCAGAGGAGAAACAGGCGGCCGAGGCCGAGCGAATCAGACGAGGCAACCGCCAGCTGCTGATCATCGGCCTGCTCTGCTTCATTGTCGGTGTGCCGCTGGTGTCGCTGCCCGACGGTACGGCCCTGTCGGTGATCGGCCTGTCACTGGAGACCGTCGCCGCCGCTTGCGTGATCTCGTTCATCTACAGGCTCGCCGGCGATCAGCACGAGCCCGACATTGACGAGGACGAGTGAGGGGCACTGACGCGCGAGCCGCGATCCTGCGGCGGGTGCACGCGATTCCCCCGGGCTATGTCCGTACCTACGGCGACGTTTCGCCCGGGGCGCCGCGCCTGGCGGGTCACGTTCTGAGCCGCGTCAAGGCGGAGGACGTGCCATGGCATCGCGTCGTCCGCGCCGACGGCTCGCTCGCGAAGGGGGATCGCCAGAGACAGCTGCTCGAAGCTGAGGGCGTCCCATTCCGCGGAGGACGGGTTGATCTGGCCGGCGCGCGCCTCGACGACCTCGACGCGATCTGACGCGCGCGTCGCCGGCCATTCGATGGCTGTCTTTGCGCGCTGGACCCTGCGAGCCGCCTGTTCGATAATGAGTCCGTGGCCGTCGCCTTCGCTCCACCAGCCCGCCACCTGCTGCGCGCCAGGGACCTCGCCGACGCGAGGTACTTCGAGCCGCTCGGAGTGGATGACCTGGCGCGAGCCGCCGGTCTCTCGCGAGCCTACTTCAGCCGTGAGTTTCGTCGGGCCTTCGGGGAGTCCCCGCATGCCTATCTGCTGACCAGGCGTCTCGAGCGCGCCGCCACGCTGCTGCGCAATACGGATCGTTCGGTGATCGAGATCTGTTTGGCCGTGGGGCTGCAGAGCGTCGGCTCGTTCACGACGAGCTTCACCCGCACCTACGGCTCCTCGCCGACCGCTTACCGCGCAACCTTCCCGCCTGCGGTCCGGCAGGCGCTGATCCCGGCCTGCGTCCTGCGCGTCTACGGGCGACCACAACACCGCACGTTTCGAGAAGACACCGCTTCAGCGCGGGATTAGTGTGATCGGCGAGATTGTTTTCATCGACACAGAGAGAAGGAGGACACAATGATCAAGATCGCTAACGCGCACATGTGGGTGAACGACCAGGATGAGGCGCTCGCGTTCTATACGAAGAAGCTCGGCATGGAGGTGCGCATCGACGCGAGGATGCCCGAGATGGGCAACTTCCGCTGGCTGACGGTTGGCCCGGTCGGCCAGCCCGACGTGTCGATCGTGCTGATGGCGATTCCGGGACCGCCGGTGATGGATCCCGAGACGGCCGAGCAGGTGCGGACGCTGATGGCGAAGGGCTTCGCGGGAACTGTGTTCCTGACCACCGACGATTGCAATGCCGCCTACGAGGAGCTGAAGGGCCGCGGCGTCGAGTTCACCGAACCGCCCGAGGAGCGCCCCTACGGCATCGACTCGGGCTTCCGCGATCCCTCGGGCAACAGCATCCGGATCACGCAGGTCCGGGAGCTGGCGGTGGCCTGAGCGGGGCGGGGCGGGTCGGGACGGGCGAAGGTCGCACTGGCGAGGTTGCGGTTGCGGCCTTCGCCGGAGGGCGATGGAGCTAGAGGGGCTCGAACCGGCGCAGGATCGGAGCTTCGTCCGGCCGGCCGACTGCGCGGCCTTATGGCCGGCCGAAGTTTCCGACCTGCTTTAGCTGAACGGCCACGAGTCATCGCGTCCTGCGCGGCGATGGAGCTAGAGGGGCTCGAACCCTCGACCTCCGCCATGCCATGGCGGCGCTCTCCCAGCTGAGCTATAGCCCCGAGGTGGGTAATCGTACCGCCTTGCTTGTAGTCCTCGGCCCGCGAGCGAAGCCCAGCCTCACCCCGGCGGGATGAACTCCGGCACGTCGAGATCGTCGCCTTGGTCGTCGTCGCGTCCACGGCGCCCGAGGAGCGGGAGGTCATCGTCGCGACGCGGGGCGGCGCCCGGGCCGGCCTGGTCGAGGCGCGCGGTCAGGCCGCCATGGGCGAGGCGCACGTCGCGGATCAGGCGCTCGGCGTTGTTGTGCAAGGAGACGGAGAGCTCGCGCAGGTTGCGGGAGAGGTCGGTCCCCTCGCGCAGGACCTCGCGCGCGGCGACGTGGGCCTCGGAGACGATCTCGCGGGCATCGGCGCGGGCCTTCGTGCGAACCTCCTTGGCCTGCTCCTCGGCGGTGACGCGCAGCTGGATGAGATCCTCGCCGCCGGCGGCGATCAGCCGCTGGGTCTGCTCGCGGCCCTCGGTCGTGAGCCGGTTCGCCTCCTCCCGTGCCGTGGCGAGCACCTGGCCGGCCTCCTGTTGGGCGGCGCCGAGCGTGCTCTCCGCCTGCTCGCGCGTCTGCGCGAGGAGTTGAGCTGCCGCGGCGCGACCGTCCTCGAGTAGCCGCTCGGCTTCGGCATGTGCCTCCCGCACGCGCTCATCGGCCTCGCCGTGCAAGGCCCCCACGGTGGCCAGGGCCTCGTTGCGCGCGGCCTCGGCCTGGGCGCGGGCGGCCTGGAGGATCTCCCCGGCCTCGTCCTCGGCCGCCTGGACGCGGTGCTCTGCCGCGCGGTCGGCCTCGGCGATGCGCTCGCGCCCGCGCTGCTCGGCCTGCTCGCGCAGCTCCCTGGCGGCGCGCTCAGCCGCTTCGACGATCCCTGCGACCCGCGCCGGGGCGGCGCTCAGGAATGAGGGTGGCTCCATGTCGCTCATGGTAAACCCGCTGGAAGCTGGGTCGACTCACATCCGCAGGATGACCGGAGGGTAGGGCTGGGAAGACGGGGCTTCTGCGGAATGTCGAGGCAGGAGATCGCACGTCCGGCGGCGTACCTAGCAGCCATGCGGATCCGAATCGATCGAACGCCCAGGAGAGCAAAGTGCAGGAGAGCGATGGCTTTCATCTCAACCGCCACCATCGCGCTCGCAATCACTGCAATCGCGGGGTTCGCGTTCGCGGCGGCGAGCAGCTCCGCGGCGATCGCTCCATCCCCGTCGACGCCCGCGCTGGCGGCGGCGATCGCCCCGGTCGTCCCCGCGCCGGCGAACGACGAACGGGCCAACGCGCAGGTCATCCACAGCTTGCCCGCGTCGATCAACGGCACGACGGTTGGCGCGACGATCGAACCGGGGGAGAGCCAGTCCTCGTGCGGCGTGCCGACGGCCGGCTCCGTCTGGTACAGCTTGCGCGCATCCAACGCCGAGCGGGTCGCGCTCGACCTGGCGGCCGGCGGGGAGCTCGACGCCACGATCGACGTCTACCACGCGGTGCGCTCGCAGCTCGATTCGGTCGGCTGCGAGCAGACCGAAGGTCACGGCAAGGCCTCGCTCTCATTCAAGGCCTCGAAGAACGGCCTCTACTTGATCCGCGTAGCCGCGCTTGCGAGCTCGCAGCTGGCCAATTTCTCGCTCGAAGTCTTCTTGCCGACGCCCGCGATCGGGCCGCCGGGCGCGCCATTGCCATCAGGCGGGGTCAACGGGCGCGTCGATCGCATCCAGAACATCAACGCGGCCTATTCGTACACGATGCACGCGGGCGTCAGCTATCTGATCAGCCTCGCCAACGAGACCAAACACGCGTGCGTCAGCGGCGCGCTGTACGCGCCCGGGACGAGCTCTTTCGGCGGTGAAGAAGAAGAATCGGGCTCTGGCTCCGCGCTGCTGCAGATCAACTGCGGCGGCTACAAGCTGTTCACGCCCGGCCCCGGCCAGGGCGGGCGCTACAGCATCGACATCACCCCGCGCCACTCTTACCGCGGCAGCCAGCGCTTCCATCTGCAGATCGCCCCAGCGGGCGCCGCCGAAACGGCGCCGGGTCTGGCGCTCGGCAACTACGCACGCGCGCGCGGATATCTCAGTGGGCGCAGCGCGCGCGTGCTGCGCCTGTATCGCCTGGAAGTCACGAGCCACTCCAACCTGACGCTGAAGCTGACCGCCCCCGGCTCCGCCGAATTCAAGCTGCAGCTGCGCAATCGCAGCGGCGACGTGATCGAATGCCAGTGCGAAGGCTCGGGATCGCAGACGTTGCAGCACCAGTTGCAGCCGGGCACCTACTACGCGGTCGTGTCCGTGCGCAACGGCACCGCCGGTAACTTCACGCTCGTGCGCGAGTCGCGCACGATCACCTCGACCTCGCTCTCGTTCTCCTCCTCGAAGGCCGCCCCGGGCGAAGGGCTGGGCATCGACATCAAGGTTTCGCCCGCCGCCTCTGGCCCCGTCGTCGTCGAGATCGAACGCTTCGACCCCGTCTTCGGCTGGCAGTTCTACCGCCAGAGCACCGCCTACGTCAGCGAAGGAGCGGCGAGCATCCCGTTCACGCCGCCCGCAGTCGGACAGTGGCGCGCGAAGGCGACGTACAAGGGCTCCCGAACGTCGAGCCCGAGCGCCGTTGGGTTTTCGTATCTGCTGGTTTCCTGAGTCAGAGGAGCCCAGGGGCGCTATACTTTGTGAAGTTCCCCCGAATCCCGCCCCTGATTTAGGAGTTTCGAGATGAGCAAGAGCAGCGCCGAGCTACTGCGCGAAGTCAAGAGTCAGATCGACGAGGTCGACCCCGCCGAGGTCAACGAGCTGATCGACGAGGGCGTCGCGGTGATCGACGTGCGCGAGACCGACGAGGTCGCCGCCGGCCATCTTCCGGGCGCCAAGCACATCCCGCGCGGGTATCTCGAGTCGCGGATCGAGGGCGTCGTGCCCGACCGCGACGCGCACGTGATCCTCTACTGCGCCTCCGGCAACCGCTCCGCCTACGCTGCGCGGACGCTGAAGGAGGACCTCGGCTATACGAATGTGTCCTCGATGACCGGCGGGATCACGCTGTGGAAGGACCGCGGCTATGAGGTCCAGGTTCCGCGCACGCTCACGCAGGAGCAGCGCGAGCGCTACTCGCGCCATACGCTGATTCCCGAGATCGGCGCCGAGGGGCAGCAGAAGCTGCTCGACGCGAAGGTGCTGCTGCTGGGCGCCGGTGGGCTCGGTTCCCCGACCGCCCTCTATCTGGCGGCGGCCGGTGTGGGCACGCTCGGGATCGTCGACGACGATGTGGTCGACCTGTCCAACCTGCAGCGTCAGGTGATCCACACGACCGACCGCGTCGGCGTGCCGAAGGTCGACTCGGCGGAGGAGTCGATCAGGGCGCTGAATCCAGATGTGAACGTCGTCAAGTACCCGGTCCGGATCGACGCGTCGAACATCGTCGAGATCATCGAGGGCTACGACGTGATCGTCGACGGAGTCGACAACTTCCCGACGAGGTATCTGCTGAACGACGCGACGGTGCGGTTGAAGATCCCCGTGGTGTCCGCCTCGATCCTCGGCTTCGACGGCCAGTTGTCGGTCTTCAAACCGTACGACGGTCCCTGCTACCGCTGCCTGTTCCGCGAGCCGCCGCCCGCCGAGCTCGCGCCCTCCTGCGGCGCCAACGGCGTGCTCGGCGTGCTGCCGGGGACGATGGGGTTGCTGCAGGCGACCGAGGTGATCAAGCTGATCCTCGAGATCGGCGAGCCCGCGATCGGGCGTCTGCTCCTGTACGACGCGCTGGGGGCGACCTTGACCGAGGTGAAGGTCCACAAAGACCCCGAGTGCCCGATCTGCTCGCGCCCACCGGAGGAGATCTCAGACGAGGAGCTGGGCGTGTTCCCCGACTACGAGGCGTTCTGCGCCGCGGCCGGGTAGCCTGCCGACCATGGCGACGATCAAGATCCCGCCGGTGCTCCGTGCGAGCGTCGGCAACGAGAAGCAGGTGCAGGCCGAGGGCGCGAACATCGGCGAGGTCCTCCGCGACCTCGCGTCCAACCACCCGGCCACCCAGGATCAGTTGTTCGGGGCCGATGGCGCGCTCAACCGCTACGTGAATGTCTACCTCAACGACGAGGACGTGCGCGTTTTGGATGGGTTGGACACGGCGGTCGGCGAGACGGATACGCTGGTGATCCTGCCCGCAATGGCCGGCGGGGCCTGACTGCACAACTGAGACTGCAAGCCCGGCACGCGTCGATCGTCCACTGACGCGGGGCACGGATGTCGATTCCGGGACGACCTGCCGATAGGGTTATTCGGCAGATGAGATCGTTACGCCAGACACGAAGGCCCGCCCGGCTGCTCGCAATCTTCGCCTGTGCCCTGCTCGCCTGCGCCGGGACCGCGCTTGCCGAGGCCAACCACGAAGGCTGGCCGCAGATCGGCCACCACGAGGGGCACCCGAACAACGAAAGCGGCGTGATGCGCGGACTCGACGGCGTCCACAACATGCTGCTCGGCGGCGGCGGCAACGACACGATCTACGCCGGCAACGAAGGCGATGTGATCTGGGGCGACTCGCACCCGGGCGAACAGCCGACGAGCCAGCACGACTTCCTGCACGGCGGCGAAGGCGAAGACTGGATCTACGCGAGCCACGGCGAAAACACGATCTGGACCGGCGCCGGCGACGACCACGTCGCGCTCGTCTACGGCCACGGCACCGTCTACTGCAACGGACCCGGTCTGAAGACGCTTGTGATGCGCTATCTACCGCAGAACCGGCCGTGGAAGCTCGTCGGCTGCGATCACAAAGTGATCGATCCCTACAGGGCGTAGGGTCGACCCCAGCTCAGCCATTGACCCAACCCGGGCGCCGAGTCGCTACATGCGCGCGCAGCTGTGGGCCGCGCAGTCGCGACGTCGCTACAGGGCCGCCGGGGCGGGCTCGCTGTCCACCGCGGCCGGGCGTGAGGTATCGGGCACGCCCGCTGCCGGGATGTGGCTCATCGCGTGCTCGGCCAGGGCGGTGATCGTCAAGGACGGGTTGACGCCGACGTTCGCGGGGATCGCGGAACCGTCGCAGACGAGCAGGTTCTCGTAGCCGTAGACGCGCTGGCGCGCATCGACGACGCCGCGCGAGGGGTCGGGGGCGATCACCGCGCCGCCGAGGATGTGGGCGGTCGTGGGGATGTTGAAGAGCGCCTCGGTTGTGGAGCTCTGGGCGATCCCACCGGTGCGCCTCGCGAACCATTCCGCGGCCTGGTTGGCGACCGGGATGAACGTCGGGATCGGCTTCTCGGGGTCCTGTTCGGTCTTCAGCGACAGCGAGCCGAAGGGACCCTTGCGCGGGCGCAAAGCGATCGCGTTGTCGAGCGTCTGCATCACGAGGATGATGATCGTGCGCCGCGAATAGTGTTTCGGGAACAGCACCTGCACGAACCGCCGCGGGTGCAGGAGCACCTGCAGGAGCCACTTCAGGGGACGCGTCACGCGCGTGCCGTCGCCGACGAGCAAGGTATAGAGGCGGTGCATCGAGTCGCCGTCGTCGCCGTAGGTGACGGTCTCGATGTGGGTGTTCGGGTCGGGATAGATCGAGGAGGTGATCGCGACGCGTTTGATCAGATCCTCCGGGTAGTCCTCGGGGACGGTGACCATCAGGATTGACTCCGAGTTGGTCCGCACGAGCTCACCGAGGCGTGCAGAGATCCTGCCCAGGGATCCATTCAGGCGGCAGCGCTGCAGCAGCTTGTTCGTCCCCAGGGGCCCCGCGGAGACGACGACGCCGCGAGCGCGCTGGACGCGGCGTTCCTTGCGCAGCCAGGCGCCGGAGCGGACCGATTCGACCTCGTAGCCATCTTTGCCGGAACCGTCCCCGAGCGGGCGGACGTCGATGACGGTGCGCTCGGGCATCACGCGCGCGCCGCGCTTCTCGGCGAGGTAGAGGTAGTTCTTGACGAGCGTGTTCTTCGACCCGTGCGGGCAGCCGACCATGCAGCGCCCGCATTCCCGGCAGCCGGTCCGCGCAGGCCCCTCGCCGCCGAAGAACGGGTCGGGAACGGTCACGCCCGGTTCGCCGAAGTAGACGCCGACGGGTGTTTTTTTATACGTGTCGCCGACGCCGAGCTCCTCGCCGAGCTCGCGCAGCAGCTGGTCGGCGGGGTCCTCGGTCGGGGTCTGCACGACGCCGAGCATCCGCTGCGCTTCCTCGTAGTGGGGCGCGAGCGCCGACTCCCAGTCGTTCATCTCCGCCCACTGGCGGTCCTCGAAGAACTGCTTCGGGGGCACGTAGAGCGTGTTCGCGTAGCCGAGGCTGCCGCCGCCGACGCCGCAGCCGGAGACGACCGAGACATCCCGGAACGTCGTCAGCCGGAAGATCCCCTTCATCCCGAGGAACGGCCGCCAGAAGTAGCGCTTCAGGTCGGCGGTCGAGCTCGGCAGCTCGTGGTCGGCGAAGCGCCGTCCGCACTCGAGCACGCCCACGCGATGGCCCTTCTCGGAGAGACGCAGCGCCGAGACGCTGCCGCCGAAGCCGGAGCCGATCACGAGCCAGTCGAAGTCGAAGTCGCCCTCCATGTCCCACGGTCATCCTACACCTCGCCGGTGGTCCTGCTCGGCGTTCGCGGCGCGCGGAGGCGAGCTCCTCGGGCGATTGGTGCGCGGGCTCGCAGTGCATCCGGCGGGTAGAAGGCCGGCTCGGTCCCGAGGGTCGCTATATTCCGTGAAGTAATGGCCGTACAGCCGCTGAAGAACAAGCCCTGCGGGGGTCGCTACGGGGACATCGTGCAGTCGATCGGCAACACGCCGCTGGTCGAGCTGCCGCGTCTCTCCCCGAAGCCCGGCGTCAGGATCTGGGCGAAGCTCGAGTCGCGCAACCCGACCGGGTCGGTCAAGGACCGCGTCGCGAAGGCGCTGATCGAGGACGCCGAGGAGAAAGGCGCGATCGCGCCCGGGCAGACGATCCTCGAACCGACCTCCGGCAACACCGGGATCTCGCTCGCGATGATCTGCCGGCTGAAGGGCTACAAGCTGAAGGTCGTGATGCCGGAGAACGTCACGCCCGAGCGCACGCAGCTGCTGAAGATGTACGGCGCGGAGATCGTCTACTCCGAGGGCTCGCTCGGCTCCAACGGTGCGGTCGAAAAGTCCCTGCAGATGGCCGCGGAAGACTCCTCGGTCTACATGCCCTACCAGTACGGCAACCCCGCCAACCCGAACGCCCACTACAACGGCACGGCGCTGGAGATCCTCGAGGAGCTCGACGAGGTCACCGCGTTCGTCGCGGGCCTCGGCACCGGCGGCACGCTGATGGGCAACGGGCGGCGGCTGAAGGAGACCTTCGGCGACGCTGTGAAGATCGTCGCCGCCGAGCCGATGCAGGGCGAGCCCGTCCAGGGCCTGCGCTCGCTCGACGACGGCTTCATCCCGCCGATCATCGACATCTCGCTGCTCGACCGCAAGATCTTCGTGACCAACCACGACGCGATCGTCTGGACGCGCAGGCTGCTCGACGAGGAGGGCCTGTTCGCGGGCGTCTCCAGCGGCGCGATCGCCAGCATCGCGGTCAGGATCGCGGGCGAGCTCGACGAGGGAAACGTCGTGTTCGTCGTCTGCGACGACGGCTGGAAGTACCTCTCGAGCGGGATCTACACGCTGCCGGTCGACGAGGTCGAGAACCTCGACTCCACCGTCTGGTGGTAGGCCAACACCGTCTGGTGGTAGGCCTCGATCCGTTCACCCGCGCCCAGGAGCGGCGGACATGAAGATCGCTCCCGATCTGCTCGACGCGGTTGTCGAGCACGCGCTGGAGGACCCGAAGAACGAGGTCTGCGGGGTCGTCGCGGTCGCGGTCGACGCTGAAGGAACGGTCGCCGAACGAACAACGGCCCCGGGCCGGATGAGGAGCGCGGTCGACGTGCACCGCGCGGTCAACCTGCACGCGAGCCCCTTGAAGTTCGAGATTGATCCCGCCGAACTGCTCGCGCTCTACAACGCGATCGACGAGCGCGACCTCGAGCTCGGCGCGATCTATCACTCGCACGTGCGCAGCGCCCCCTATCCATCGCAGACCGACATCAGCTTCGCCGCGAACTGGCCCGGGGTGGAGTGGATCATCGTGGGCCTGTCCGACGGCAAGGCGCCGGAGGTGCGCTCCTACCTGATCGACGGCGGCCGGGTGCGGGAGGTAGCGCTGGAGGTGGTTTGATGGATGCCGATCGTCTGCTCTGCCCATCGTGTGGACGGGAACATCCGCCGGACGAGCGCTTCTGCGAGACCTGTGGGATGCCGCTCGTGCACGTTGCCGGCGACGCCGAGGCGGACTTGAACGAGCGTCAGCGCCAGGCGCGCAAGATCAAGCCGCAGTACAGCGAAGGCAAGCTCGTTAAGATCGCCGGCGCGCAGAACGGCGCCGAGGCGGAGATGATCCAGGGACTGTTGATCGAGGAGGGAATCCCCAGCATGCAGCGCCGGGCCGCGGGCGCCGATGTCCCTGACTTCCTCGTCGCCGGCCGCCGCGACATCCTCGTCCCCGAGTCCGGAGCCGAAGCGGCCAGGGAAGCGCTTGCCTGGGAGCAGCCCTAAACAAAGCCTTGCCCGCCGAGAGATGCGCAGGGTCGTCAGCAGCGGGTGGAAGGAGAACAGGCGGCGGGGCCGCGCAGGGCGTGATCTAGGCCAGAACGGGCTGGCCGGCGCTGCGCGTGATCTCGGCGATCTCTTCTGAGGCGCGCTCGAACTCGGCGTCGGAGAGCACGGGGGTGCCCTCGAAGGGAAGTTCGCGCTGCAGCTCGACCCATGCTTGGGCGGCGGAGTACTCGTCCTTGACCTTCACCGTGACCGGCCGCGGGATGCGGTAGGTGCGCAGCAACAGGACGTGCAGCGGCTGGTGGCGACGCCAGCCGAGGCGCTTCTCGGCATAGTCGGTCGTCCACACGTAGAAGGGCGAGAGCGCGTCGACGCAGCGCGGGTCGGCGATCGTGAAGTGTCCCGCGACTTCGGCCCAGGCGCGGATGCGGACGCGGTCAGGCTGCTGGATGCCGCCGGTCGCGAAGGCGTGCAGCGGGGGCTCGCCGTCGCTCCAGACGCCCTCCTCGAGCGCGCGGCGCAGCTCGGGCTGGTGGGATTCGCGCACGAACTCGCCCGGCTGGTGGTCGAAGGTTGGGTACAGGAAGAAGCGCTCGTGAGCGAGCCGGAACGGCCTGCCGGGCTCGCGGATGCCGCCCTTGCGCAGGGTTATGAGCTGCTCGCCTTCGGCGAGGGCACGGACGGTGACCGCCCATTCTTTGAAAGCAATTGGCATAAGTGGAACGAAAGAGGCAGAAAGAAGTAAGAAAAATCTCGGTGAACCTCGGACTCTGAACCCGTCCGTAGCGACCGAACGACGAGCCCGACCCCTTAAAGATACGAAACCCTGGCGGAAATCCCAAATCCCCTGCAAATGCAGGGGTTTTTCGGACGGAATCACAGATCTTAGGTGCTGCCGACGGTGAGCAGGCCGGTAATCGGGGTCTGATCAGGCTGCCGGGAGTCGTGCGACCCGGAGCGACGCCGCGGAGCGACGCCGGCTACCTACAGGCGCCGTCCCGCCAACCCCTCCGCGGCCTCGATGATCGCGGCGTAGTCGTCCGCGCCGTGGCCGCGGCCGAGCGTTGCGGTGAGCAGGTCGCGCGCGTGCGCGGCCGAGGGGAAGGGAATGCCGGCCGCCTGGGCTTCCTCGAGGCACAGGCGCACGTCCTTGAGCATGTGCTCGGTCTTGAACAGCGTTCTGTAGTCGTGCTCGCGCATCGGCGTCGACTTGAGCGTCAGCTGCGCCGACGCGCCCGAGCCCGCCGAGGTGACCTGCACGAAGGCGTCGAGATCGACGCCTGTCGCTCGGGCGAGCAGCAGCGCCTCCGCCAGTGCCGCTGCGTTGGCGGCTCCGAGCGAGTTGTTGATCAGCTTCAGCATCTCGCCCTGCCCGAGCTCGCCGACGCGCACGATCACCTCGCCCATCGCCTCCAGCAGCGGTCGCGCGCGGGCGAAGTCAGCGGCCGCGCCGCCGGCCATGATCGTCAGCGTGCCCGCCTCCGCGCGTGGCGATGACCCTGTGACGGGCGCGTCGAGCATTCGCACGCCCCGCTCGGCCAGCCTCGCCCCGATCCGGCGGCTGTCCGCCGGCGCGATCGTCGACATGTCGACGCACAGCAGTCCCTCGTGAGCGGCCTTGACCACGCCGTCCTCGCCGAGCAGCACCGACTCGACCTGCGCGCCGTCGACGACCATGCTCACGACGACGTCGCTCGCGCGCGCGATCTCGGCGGGCGTGTCGGCCACGACGACCGACCCCGAGGCGTGTTCCGCCGTCCACGCGGCGGCCTTACCGGGAGTGTGCGTCCAGACCGTCAGCGGAAAGCCGGCCTCAGCGATCCGTGCGGCCATCCGCGAGCCCATGATCCCGAGGCCGAGAAAGCCAATCCGCTCAGGCATCACCCGAGCATACGACCTCGCGACGCTCGATCAGGCCGCCGCGAGCTCCCGGTCCTCGGTGTCCGCTAGGTGCTGATGCGATGGGCAGTAGCCGTTGTGCGGCAGCGGCACGCGCTGGCAGGCGGCGCCTTTGCGGGTCGTCGCGCGGCACTGCGGCGGTTCCCCGCTGATCGAGGCGTAGCCCGCGAGCGGATTCTCGATCAGGAACTGCTGGGCGAGCGCGATGTAGCGGGCGACGACGCGGTGAACGTGGCCTTGCTCGCTCATCGGGAACATCGAGCGGATGTCGCAGAACAGCGTGCGCTCAGGCCGCGCGAAGTAGAGGCGTTCGACGGCCATCCGCTCGACGACCGCCTCGCAGGCCGCCAGCAGGTGCTCCTGGTTGGAGTTCGCCGCGACATCCGGCTTGGGGGACAGAAGATGGGGCGAGAGCTCCCGATAGATGGCCCGGCTGAATTGATACATGGCGACCCCTCACCCTCTTTCTCGATGGGCCGGCTTGTCTGGCGTCTCGCCGCCGGCCGTGAAAAGACGTTCACGATCAAAAACACACGATCGGGAAGAAAGGATCGAGATTTGATGCGCGGGAAGCGAAGATTTAAATACCTTTAGGAAAGGCCTAATCCCAGGTCTGCCAGTTCCCGTTCCCGTTCCCGGCGAGCACGAAGTGATGCCGGTCGAGCGTCGGATCGAGCTCCGGGCGATCCGAGCGCTGGTGCGCGCCGCGGCTCTCCGTCCGCGCAAGCGCGCCGCGCGCGAGCAGCCGGGCCAATGGATGGGGGTCATCGAGCAGGCGCTCCAGCCCCGCGTCGGAGCGCACGATGCCGGCGTCTCGCCACAGCGCCTCGCGGGTCCCAGGGCCGGCGAGCGGCGGCGAAGGGAGCTCCCCGAGCGCCTCGAGCTCCGCCGGGGAAACGGAGGTCCCGCACGCCCCCGTCGGGGGGGCCGGCGTGGAGAGCGCGTGCAGCACGGCGCGGCGCGCGAACACGAAGCACTCGCTGAGCGAGTTCGAGGCGAGGCGGTTGGCGCCGTGCAGGCCGGTGCAGGAGGACTCGCCGACGGCATACAGGCCGGGAAGCGTGGAGCGCGAATCGAGATCGGCGACTATCCCGCCCATCATGTAATGCGCCGCGGGAGCGACCGGGACGAGCTCGCGCGTCGGATCCAGACCCGCCTCGCGCAGCGCGGCGACGACGTTCGGGAAGTGGGCGGGGTCGATCGCGCGCATGTCCAGGCCGACCGCACGCTCGCCGGACTCCCGCAGGCGCAGCGCGATCGCGCGCGCGACCTCGTCGCGGGGGGCGAGCTCGTCGACGAAGCGCTCGCCGGTCGCGTCGTGCAGGGTCGCGCCCTCACCACGGATCGCCTCCGTGATCAGAAAGCCCTCGCGCCCGGGCAGCCCGAGCACGGCGGTGGGATGGAACTGGAGCAGCTCGAGGTCGGCCAGCGCCGCGCCGGCGGCGTGAGCGAGTAGCAGGCCGAACCCCTGCGAGCCGGGCGGATTGGTCGTGCGCGCCCACAGCGCCGCGGCGCCACCGGTGCCGAGCACGACCGCGCGCGCGGACACGATCCTGCCGTCGTCGCAGATCAGGCCGCGGCAGCGGGGGGCGGCGTGGTCTCTATCGCCGGGGCCGGGGGGGCTATGACCGCGTGGGCCGCCGGGGCCTCGATCGCGTGAGTCGGCAGGGCCATCCTCGCGAGGGCTGCCCGCCGCGGGGTGGGTGGGGCTCGCATTTTCTGCCGTCCACAGCGCCCGCGCCCGCGCACCCTCGAACACGGTGATCGCAGGCTCCGCGGCGACGAGCGCCGAGAGCTGGCGCACCACGCGCCGGCCGGTCGCCGAGCCGCCGGCGTGGACGACGCGCCTGACCGAATGCCCTCCCTCTAAGCCGAGCGCGAGCGCTCCCGAGCGCTCGCCGTCGAAGCGGACGCCGAGCGCCTGCAGGTCCTCCACCCGCGCGGGCGCCTCGCGCACGAGGATCTCGGCCGCCGAGCGCCGTACGAGCGCCCGCCCGGCGCGTTCGGTGTCGGCGAGATGCAGTGCGAAGCTGTCGTCGTCGGCGAGCGCCGCGGCGAGACCGCCCTGTGCCCAGTAGGAGGCCGTCTGGGCGAGGGGAGTGGCCGAGATCAGCACGACCCGCGCGCCCTCGCGCGCAGCGCAGAGCGCCGCGTAGAGCCCGGCGGCGCCGGCGCCGACCACCACGACGTCGGTCTCGACTACCGGACCGCCCGGAGCGGAGCTCACTTTTTCGGCGATTCCGGGGCGACCAGGGGATTCGAGCTCGGTGGGGCTTCGCTCGATTTGGCGGGAGTGGGAGTGGTGGTCGTGGCTTTTGGGACGGTTCCGCTCGTCGCGGTTGTGGGGGTGGCGAGGCCGGGTGCCGTCGTTGCCGTGGTCGTCGGGGTTGACAGGCCGGATGCACCCGTGCTCGATTTTGTGCCGGGGGCGGCGGGCGTGGTCGAGAGGCCGGTGCTCGGCGTGCTCGTCCCGGGGGTGGCCGGCGTAGTCGTTGTGGGCAGCGTTGCGGTCGGGACGGTCGCGGTCGGCGTCGTCGCGGGGGTCGTGACGGTGATCGTCCTCGGCGCCGTCGTGGTGGAGTGCGCGGTGGAGCCCGCGAGCTTGATGAGCGCTGCTGCGAGCACTCCGATCGCGAGCGCGATGACGATCGCGAGCGCGATCACGGGCGTCTTCCACGCGGGCGATGCCGCCAGGCGGGTGCGTGCGGCGGCGCCGCAGCGCAGGCACCACTCCTGCTCGGGCGCCAGCGAGGCGCCGCACAACGGACACGCTTGATCCGCGGGCGGCGGCGCTGCGGTGGGGACTGGGGCGGAGGGGGGGGTGGCGACGCTCACGCGCCGGCGCCGGGAGGACGGACGATCACGGTGGGCTGGTCCTGGTCGGTGGGCTGCGCCTCTGGTGCATCCGGAGTCGCCGGGGAGTCCGGGGCGGGAGCGGCCGGCGAGGTGGAGGCGGGCGTCTGCGGCGAGCGCGCGGGCGCGGGCCGATCGATCGTCGTGTAGTCGCCGGTTGTGGTAGGTGTCGGCGGGGAGCTCGTCGTGGCCGGCGTCGTGGCGGGCGGCGAGGGATCGCCCGGCTTGGCGGACTCGGGGATCGGTGCCCCGGCTCGAGCGGGCGACGGGACCGGCGCGTGCGTGGGCGAGGGCGCGGATGGGGTCGCAGGGGCCGGGGCCGTGACGGATGCGGGCTGGGCCGCGGTTGCGGGAGTGGGCGCGGACGCGGCGCTGGCGCCGGCAGGCGGACCGGCGACCGGGCGCTCGGCGCGGCGGTCCATCGCGAGCCCGCAGTTGGGGCAGAAGTGGTCCTCGCTGCCGTGGATCGCGGCGCAGCGCGGGCAGGCGGCGATGCCGGCGTCGCGCAGGACGGTCACCGGCTGGTGCTCGGCGAGCGCGCCTTCGAGCGTGCGCAGCTCGGCGTCGATCTGGCCGAGCGTCGTCAGCTTGGCGAGCACGAGCGCGTCGTTGCGCTGGCCGAAGCGATGGAGGTTGTAGACCAGGCCGCCGAGGTCGCGGTAGGCGAGCTCGCGCGCCTTGCGCAGGAAGCGGCTGCGGCGGCGCATGCGCCCGCGCTCGCTGAACCCGGGCGAGCCGCTGGGTGCGTCCTCGCTCGCGGGCGTCTGCACCTCCGTCTCCGGATTGGTGGCTTGAACATCCTCCATCGACCCACCAATGCTATCCGGCGTCGCGGAGGGCAGCGCGCCAGGCGGCGGCTACGTGCTCGGCCAGGCGCGGGCCGGAGAACGGCTCGGCATGGGCGCGCCCCTCGATCCGTGACTCGCTCGCATCCAGGTGGGGCTCGAGCGCCGCGCGCCAGGTCTCGAGCGCGAACGGCGCGCACAGCGTTCCCGCGACCCCGCGTAGCGCCTCGGGATGGATCCCGACGGGTGTACTGAGCACGGGCACGTCGCAGGCGAGCGCCTCGAGCACCGCCAGGCCGAAGCCCTCATGCCCGGAGGGCATCAGGACTGCGTTTGCGGCGTTGAACCACAGGGGTGCGCGCTTTGGATCGACGCCTCCGAGGATGAGCAGCTCGACGTCGACCGCGCGCGCCAGCGAGAGCGCGAGGTCGTAGCGCTTGATCGCGCGGGCCGGGTCGGCCGCGAACAGCAGATAGGGCTTGTCGAGATCCAGGCCCAGCTCCGCGCGCGCCTGCATGCGGGGGATCGGGTGGAAGCGTACGAGGTCGACGCCGCAGGGCAGTACCTGCGCCCGGGCGCGCGCGCGGGCGCTCGGCAGTTCTTGGGCGAGCGAGCTCGAGACGGCCGCCAGCAGGTCGATCCGCCCGAGCGCGGCGCCGGTGATCATCCGCGTGCGGGGATGGCGCATGTCGTTGCCGTGGACGGTCAGCGCGCGCACGCGTGTGGGTACCGCGAACGCGGGCCAGGCAGTCAGCCCGTAGTGCGCATGCACGATGTCGAACGGCTCGCGCGCGGGGCGGCGGCTGAGCGTCGAAGGGCCGCCGTAGCGTCGGTGCAGGTGGCGGGCGGCTTCCACCAGCGCGCGGGCGCCGGGGGGAAACTCGTAGAGCTCGATCTCGAGGTCGGGCTGGCGCAGGCCCCGCAGGTCGGCGACCTGGTCACGGACGAACGTGCCGCGCTCGGGGTGCACGGCGTCGGGCTGCATGTTGGAGAGCACGAGCGCGCGCACGATCCTGCGACCGTAGCGCTCCGGGCTTTGGGATGATCGGCTTCCTCCCGACCGTAGGGCTCCGGGCTCTGGGATGATGGGCCGCATGACGAGCGCGCCCGCGACCGATGCCGAGCGATCCAGACGCGACCCGTGCACGCGGCCGATCGGCGTGTTCGACTCCGGCGTCGGCGGGCTGACGGTGCTGCACGAGCTGCTCGTGCGGCTCCCGCGCGAGGACTTCCTCTATCTGGGCGACACGGCGCGCTTCCCCTACGGCGAACGCACTCCCGAGGAGCTGACACGGTTCTCCGCGGAGGTGACCGAGGAGCTCGCCGGGCGCGGCGCGAAGCTGCTGGTCGTCGCCTGCAACTCCGCAACGGCGGCCGCGCTGCCCACGCTGCGCCGGCGGATGATGGAGACGACGCTCGGCATCGATGTGCTCGGGGTCGTGCGACCGGAGGCGTTCCGCGCGGTCGCCGCGACGCGCAGCGGCCGAATCGGGTTGCTGGCAACGCCGACGACGGTCTCGAGCCGTGCCTACGAGGAGGCGGTCGAGGCGATCGATCCGCACGTGACGCTGCACGCTGTGCCGTGTCCGACGCTGGCCTCGATCATCCAGGCCGGCGAGCAGTTCGACGAGCGCGCCGTGCAGACGGTGCGCGAGGTCTGTGCGCCACTGAAGCGGGCCGATGTCGACACGGTGATCCTCGGATGCACTCACTATCCCCTGATTCAGCCGATGCTTCAGCGGATGCTCGGACCGGGTGTCGCGCTCGTGAGCTCCGGGGCGGCGCTCGCGCGCCAGGTCGAGCACGCGCTGAGCACGCGCGAGCTACGGAACCCGCAGGCGGGGGAAGGCGAGTACCGCTTCCTGTGCACCGGCGATACGGATGCCTTCGAGCAGGCCGGAACACGCTTCCTGCAGATGCCGCTCGGCCCAGTTGAGCGCGTCGAGCTCGCGGCGGTCCAGGTGAGGGCGTGAACGGCGCCGCTCGACACATACGAAGAAAGGTTGTCCTATGAGCGAAGTCGAGCGCAGCTACGGACGCGGGCCGGGCGACTTGCGCCCGATCGAGATCAAGCCGGGCTTCATGCGCACGGCCACCGGCTCGGCGCTGATCTCGGCCGGGGAGACGCGCGTGATCTGCACGGCCTCCGCGCAGGAGAGCGTGCCCCGCTGGATGGCGGGCAAGGGTCGCGGCTGGCTGACGGCCGAGTACGGGATGCTGCCGGCCTCCACAGGCGAGCGCAAGCAGCGCGACGCCACGCGCGGGCGCCAGGATGGGCGCATAGTCGAGATCCAGCGCCTGATCGGACGTTCGCTGCGCGGCGTGATCGACCTGACCCAGCTCGGCGAACGCACGATCTACCTCGACTGCGACGTGCTGCAGGCCGACGGCGGCACGCGCTGCGCCTCGATCACCGGCGCCTACGTCGCGCTGGCGCTCGCCTGTGCGCGGCTGCGGGCCGAGGGCAAGCTCGAGAGCTCGCCCCTGACCGGCTCGGTCGCGGCGGTCTCGTGCGGGATGGTCGAGGGGGTCGCGCTGCTGGATCTCGACTACTCCGAGGACTCGACCGCGGAGGTCGACGCGAACGTCGTGATGACGGGCGAGGGCGGTCTGATCGAGGTGCAGGCGACGGCTGAGCGCACGCCGCTCTCGCGCGCGCACCTGGACGAGTTGCTGGCGCTCGCGGGCGACGGGATCGAGCGGCTGCGGACGGCCCAGGAGCAGGCGATCGCGGCGTCGTGAAAAAGCTTCTGCTGGCCACCCACAACGAGCACAAGCGCCGCGAGCTCGCGCGCCTGCTCGACGGCTTCGAGGTCGACGTCCTGCCGTCCGAGCTCAAGCTGCCCCCGGAGGGCGGCGCGACGTTTGCGGAGAACGCGCTCGGCAAGGCCCGCGCGGCGGCGCGTGCCACAGGTGCGGTCACGATCGCCGACGACTCCGGCATCGAGGCGGCAGCCCTCGGTGGCGCGCCGGGAGTGCGCTCGGCCCGCTACGCGGGCGAGCATGCGACCGACGAGGAGAACCTGGCGAAGCTGCTGCGCGAGGCGCCGGCCGGCAGCGGGCTTGCGTATGTGTGTGCGCTCGTCTATGTCGATCCGCAGGCCGGCATCGAGCGTGTGTTCGAGGCTCGTTGCACGGGCACGCTCGGGGATGTGCCGCGGGGGACGGGCGGGTTCGGCTACGACCCCGCGTTTCTGCCCGACGACGAGCCCGAAGGTCTGACGATGGCCGAGCTGAGCGATGAGCAGAAGGACGCAATCAGCCATCGTGGCCGCGCGGCGCGCGCGCTGCTCAGGTGGCTCAGAACAGGTTGACCGCCGCCGCGATCGCGACCGCGAGGCCGAGGCCCGCGTAGCCGTTGTAGCCGGACAGCAGCAACAGCAGCGCCGTGATCAGCGCGACGAGCACGGTCAGGCTCCAGGCGACGCGTTCGAAGGTCATCTTGCCATTGTGTCGGATGCGTTGGCGGAGGCGATGTCCGCGCGCGGTGTTAGCTTCAGTGGAACTGTCTTACGAGCGAGGAGGACGAAGTGACGAAGTCCGAGTTGGTCGACCAGGTGGCGGATCGCGCCGATCTGACCAAGCAGGATGCGGCGCGGGCGGTGGACGCGGTGCTGGCCACCGTGGAGGACGCGCTGCGCAGGGGCAGCGAGGTGACGGTGTCGGGGTTCGGCAAGTTCCACGTCGGTGAGCGTGGCGCGCGCCAGGGGGTCAACCCGCGCACGGGTGAGCGCATCCAGATCGCCGCCTCCCGCGTGCCGCGTTTCACCGCTGGCAGCGGACTGAAGAGCGCGGTGAAGGGCCGCTGACACTGCCGGCCAGCTTCGGCGACACCCTTGCGGCGCGGGTGCAAGCGCGCCGATCGCAGATCGTGCTCGGCCTCGATCCCGATCCGAACGCGCTGTGGCCGGTCGCGGGCGAGCCGGAGCCGGGTGCGTCCGCCGGTGACACCGCATCCCCCGGCGGTCCCTCCGCGGGGGATTCCGCGGCCGAGTGCGCCGCGAGCGCGGTGCTGGCTCATTGCAGGGCGCTGATCGACGCGACCGCGCAGGCGTGCGTGGCGACGAAGCCACAGCTGGCCTGCTTCGAGCGCCTCGGCGCTCCCGGGAGGAGCGCGCTCGCGGCGGTGGTCGAGCACGCGCACGCAAAAGGCCTGCTGGTGATCGCCGATGGCAAGCGCGGCGATATCGACGTGACAGCGCGGGCGTACGGCGAAGCGTTGTTCGCCGGCGCCGAGACGCCCTTCGGCACGGTTGCAGGGCTCGGCGCGGACATGGCGACGATCAATCCGCTGATGGGCGCCGACACGCTCGCGCCGTTCGTGGCGGCGGCACGCGCCGCGGGGACCGGGGTACTGGCGCTGGTGCGCACGTCGAACCCCGGCGCCGCGGATGTCGAGGACCTCGAGCTGGCGGGCGGCGGGACGGTCTGGGAGCGCCTGGCCGCGATCGTCGATCGGCTCGGCGCGCCCCGCGTCGGCGAGTCTGGCTTGAGCGACGTGGGCGCCGTCGTCGGGGCTACCGTCCCTGAGCATCTAGCGCGGGCCCGCGAGCTGATGCCACACGCGACGTTCTTGCTGCCCGGGGTCGGCGCGCAGGGTGGCCGCGTCGAGGATCTGGCGCCCGCATTCGCGCCGGGTCGGGCCGGCGGTCTGGTGACGGCCTCGCGCAGCATCGCGGGCGCGTATCTGGCCACCGGCGGGGACCCGGCCGCTGCGGCCCGGGCCGAGGCTGAGCGCCTGCGCGAGACCGCCTGGGCCCTGGGGGGCCGATGACCGGCGCCTGCGTCCTCACCAATCGTCGGATCGGCCAGCTCGCATGCTGATACCGACGCACGCCACGCTCTCTGCGTCCTTCCGATGCTTGGTCCTCGACTGCCCAGACGGTCTCTTGCCATTTGGGCCTTGTCGAGTTCACATTGTTGGTTTGGGGTAGTCTGAACCGCGATGATCATCACGGTCACGCTGAACGCGGCGATCGACAAGTCGCTCTCGGTGCCGAACTTCCGCCTGGGGCGCCGTCATCGCACCGTCGAGCAGCGCACGATGGCCGGCGGCAAGGGCGTGAACATCGCCCGTACGCTGAAGACGCTCGGCCAGCCGGTGATCGCGACCGGCTTCGCGGGCGGCATCACGGGGACGCACATCGTCGAGCAGCTCACCGAGGAGGCGATCCTCAACGACTTCGTGCGGATCCGCGAGGAGTCGCGTACGAACACCTCGGTGCTCGACCCGACGACCGGGGAGCAGACGGAGATCAACGAACGCGGTCCGGCGGTCTCCCAACACGAGGTCGAGCTGTTCCGGGACAAGCTGCTCTATCTCGCGCGCGGAGCTGCGATCGTCGTATTCGCCGGCTCGCTGCCGCGCGGCCTGGAGGCCGACATCTACGCGGTGCTGATCCGCGAGCTGCAGCGGACCGGCGTGACGACCGTGATCGACACCGACGGCGATCCCCTGCGCCAGGCGGTCCGGGCCGAGCCCGACGTCGTCTCGCCGAACATCGCCGAGGCCGAGGAGCTCGTCGGCCATGAGTTCTCAAGCGAGGAGGAACGCTCGCTGGGGGTGCGCGAGATCGCCGCGCTCGGCCCCCACGAGGCGATCATGACGCTCCCCGACGGCTGCTTCGCCCAGGTGCTCGTCGACGGCCAGCCGTCCTTGCGGCGCGTGAGCGTGCAACCGCGCGACTCAATTGCCAAACGCGGCTCCGGCGACGCCTTCCTGGCCGGCTACATCGCTGCCCGCTACGAGGGCCGCCCGCCCGACCAGTGCCTGCGCTTCGGGGTGGCGTGCGGGGCGGAGTCGACGGTCAGGCTGGGAGCCGGCCTGGTCGATCCGCGCGAGGCGCGGCGGTTGATGGGCGAGGTCGAGCTTTCCGCGATCGAGCTGCCCGCCGAGGTTGGCTGAGCGCCGGAGGGAAGCTCGGCGTCGAGGTGAGCTCGCTTGGGCCTGGATGTGGGTGGCAGGCCCTCGTCGGGATCGTGCTCCATGCGGCCGGCTGGGCGCGGTCTGAGGGCGCGGACGGCGAGGGGAGGGCGCGGCCTTGGCCGCATGCATCCCGACCACCGAGGGCACGATGATCGCCTGGCGAAGAAGCACCAAGCAACAAATCTGCGGGTCCCACGGATCGCTGCTCGCTGTGGGCCTGGCCGTGGCGCTGGCAGGCGCCGGCTGCGGGAGCTCCGGTAACACGACGACATCGACCAAGCCGCTCGTTCCTGCGCCCCGCTCGACGCTCGGGACGATTGCCCTGAGCAGCCCCGCCTTCCGGCCGGGCGGCGCGATGCCGGTGCGCTACACCTGCGACGGGACCGACCTCTCGCCGCCGCTGCGCTGGCGGAACTTGCCGGCGGAGAGCGTGGAACTGCTGCTGCTCGCGATCGATCTCAACGGCGGCCGGACCGATGCGGTCCAGTGGGCCGTGGCCGGCCTATCGCCGCGCGTGCCGGGGATTCGTGCCGGCCGGCTACAACCGGGAGCCGTGGTCGGACGCAACAGCGCCGGCGAGACCCGTTGGGGCGGTATCTGTGACGCAAGCGGGGTGCACCACGTCGCGTTCCTGCTCTACGCGCTCAGCCGCCGACTCGGGTTGAAAAGGGGCTTCGACCTCGCCACCGTGCGCACCCGCCTCAAAGTACGCACCGACCTCAGAGACGCGACGCTGGCACGGGGCCTGACGGTCGCGACGTATGAGCGTCCCTGACTGAAACCAACGACATTCAGCCCCCCGCCACATCCCGTCGCAGAAACACGAGATACCCCGCCACCAAAGCCGGCACCGCGTACAGCGCGCAGACCCAGGCCGAGTGGGCGATCGGGGTCCAGTCGGTCGGGGTACGTAGGAGGCCCTGCCAGTTCTGAAACTGTTCGGTGAGCAAGTAGGGCTTGATTCCTTCGATGCCGGGGATCTGGGCGACGATGTAGAGCATGATCACGAAGCCGACGGTTCCGACCACGGAGGCGGCGCTGTTGCGGGTCGCCGTCGACAGCAGCACGCCGATCGCCACGATCGTCAGCAGCGGGATCAGGTAGCAGGCGTTGGCGGCGAACACGAGCAGCAGGCCTTCGGGTGCGGAGACGACCGAGCCCGAGAAGGTGACGACGTGGTTGAAGCCCCACGAGGCGATGCCCGCGATCGTCGCCACGGCGGCCGAGAGGAATACCGCGAGCGCGCCGTAGGTCATCGCCGCGAGCGCCTTCGCGGCGAATACCTGGCCGCGGTCGACCGAGCGCGTGAGGATCGTCTTCAGCGTGCCGTTGCCGTCCTCGGCGGCGACGATGTCCCCGGCGACCAGCGCCGCGATCAGCGGCAGCATGAACGCCGCCAGGAACAGCAGCATCAGCACCGGGGTGGCGAGGCCCGACTGGGTGATGTGGGAGGTGAAGATGTTCTCGCCGCGGTGGCCTTCGTGCTGGTGCAGGTTCTGGACGATCACGAAGATCAACGGCAGGATCGCCGCCAGGAACAGGCCGAGATAGGTGCGCTTCTGGGAGACGAGCTTGCGCAGCTCCCAGCGGTATGCGGTCAGCGTCGAGGGGCGCCGAGCATGGGTTCTGTCGGGTGCGTCTGTACCTGCAGCCGGGGCGGGAGTGGGGGAGGCGGTCGCGACGCTGCTCATACCCCTGCTCCCACACCGGCCGCCTGCGTGTTCGTGCCGGGTACGTCGCCGTTCTGCGGCGCCTCGCCGGACTCCGTCAATCGGAAGAACAGATCCTCGAGCGTCGCCAGCTCCGGCGTGAGCGCAAGGATGCCGATGCCCGCCTGCCCGAGAGCCAGCGACAGCGCACCGACGGTCTGCTCCTCGGCCTGAAAGACCAGTCCGTGCTCGCCGTTTGCCGCATGCTCGATGCCCGTTTGGCGACGAACGATCTGCAGCGCACGCGTGTCGTCGGTGCTGCGCAGCCTGTAGCCGGCTCCGCCCTGGCGGCGGAGATCCGAGAGTGCGCCCTCATAGACGACCCGCCCGTGGTCGACGATCGCCACGCGGTCGCACAGTTCCTGAACCTCCGGCAGATGGTGGCTGGAGAGCAGCACCGTGATCCCTTCGTCTGCCAGCCGGCGGATCAGCGCGCGCATGTCGCGCATGCCCGCCGGGTCGAGACCGGTCGCCGGCTCATCGAGCATCAACAGGCGCGGACGGCGCAGCAGCGCCGCGGCGATCCCGAGTCGCTGGCGCATCCCGTGTGAGTAGCCGCCGACGCGGTGGGCGGCGCGTGGGCTCAGCTCGACGATATCGAGCACCTCGTCGATGCGCCCCCGCGCGCCGCCGCCGTCGAGCGCAGCGAGCAGCTCGAGGTTCTTGCGCGCGGGGAGGTAGGGGTAGAAGCGTGGCGCCTCCACGAACCCGGCGACGCCATCCAGTGCGCGTGCGCCCTCGCGTATGGGATCGCGCCCGAACAGTTCGACCGTCCCCTCGGTCGGCATGATCAGTCCGAGCGCCATCCGCAGCGTCGTCGTCTTGCCCGCGCCGTTCGGGCCGAGGAAGCCATAGACGTCGCCGGCGCGCACGTTCAGGTCGATGTGGTCGACCGCGAGCACCTCCTTGTAACGCTTGACCAGACCTCGCGCTCTGACTGGCTGGGCCTCGGCTGGCTGGGCCTCCCGGGGAGGCGCCTCCCCGGCCACGTTTCTAGAGGCCCTTGGCGACCGCTTCGACCGCCGCGGGGCTGATCGCGCCGGCGAGGAAGTAGCGCACGCCGGAGCGCTCGAAGCTGAGCAACGTGCCGAGCTCGGTGGGCAGCTCCGAGGCTTCGATGCCGTTGATCTTGACCTTCTGCAGGCCTTCTTCGGCGGTCGAGGAAGCCTGCTTGGCTTCGGCGGCGCCTTCCTTGGACTTGCTTTCGAGCACCGCGATCGACGTGATGCCGTGGCCCACGGTCGTCACGTGGGGATGGTCGCCGCTGTGCTGTTGCGTTGATGAGGAACCGGTGGTCTTGGTGTGTTCCTTGGGCAGCACGATTTCTTCGACCTTCGCGTTCGAGGGCGGCGTGAATTCGAACACAGGCGCCGCGACGGGTCCGTAGGAGATCGAAGTGGCGGCCAGTTCGAGCGTCGGCGAGGAGCTCGTCGAGGAGTAGATCGCCGCGCGCAGGGGGACGCCGTTGGTGGCGTCCCAGGAGAGCTCGCCGCCACCGATCAGGCTGCCGGGTTCCTTCGGCGAGACGCGCACCGTGTAAGCGGGCTGACCGGCGATGTCGGTCGGTGTCGCGCCGGACACGTTCGCATGCTGGCTGAGGCGGGAGATCGCTTCTTCGATCTTCGCGACGGTCGGGGGTTCGTGATCGCTCGTGTCCGAACCGCCGCTGGCGCTGCCCGAATCGCTGGGGCCGTTTTCGTGGGCGGATGGCGTGAAGCGATAGAGAGTGTTCGACGAAGCGTCGTAGATCGAGACGGTGTGCCCGTCGTAGAGCACTTGCGTGTCGCCCTTTTCGGACTGCAGTTCGAGGCGCACGCGGCCTTCCTTCGACACCCACATGCGCCCAGACGCGCCCGTGATCAGCGGGCTCGACAGGAGCTGTCCGGTGGCGCTGCCGCTACCGCTGCTGTCGCCGCCGCTCGCGAGGTTGGCGCCTTCGAGCAGGTGGTCGGTCAGCTGGACGTTCGCGCTGACGCCTTGGATTTGGTTCGGGTTCGCACCCGCCCCGGTCAGCGCGTCGTGAACCGCGTTCGCCAGGGGCTTCGGCGGCGGCGTCGGCCCCGTGCCGAGCGCGAACGCGATCGCCGTCAACGAAACGCCGATCGCGACGACCAGCCCGCAGAGGAGCAACAGGCGCGAGAGGGGAAGTCTGCGAAGAAGATAGGCCATGGACACTCCCATACCCACAGTAGCGCTGCACCTTGCGCCAGCCTAAAGGTGAGAAGGCTCTCATCAAGCGCCCCGGGAGCGGTGCGCGCCCCGGGAGAAGCAATCGGGAGGTCCATCTTGGGAACGTCGGGCCGCGGCAGACGATATTGTCCCCGCCTAGATGAGCTCCGCCAGCCATTCGCAGCCCCCGCCGCCGAACGAATCGAAGGCCAGCCAGCGCCTGATCACGCTCGCCGTCGTGGTGGCGTTCGCCTTCGGCCTGGCAGTGCCCGCGTACGTGCTCGCGCACAACGCCAACGACAAGGCCAGCGAGGCACCCGGCGGGGTGCACCTGAACGCCGCGGAGGTGAAGGGCCGCGAACTGTTCGCCCACACCTGCACGGTTTGCCACACGCTCGCGGCGGTCAAGTCGGTCGGCCGGATCGGCCCGAACCTCGACGTGCGCGTCGGCGATGAAATCTCGACCGAAGCGGCGCGCAAGGCGTTCGTCCTGGCCACGATCCTCGAAGGTCCCGCGCGAGGTCGCGGCAACATGCCGGCCGACCTGTACCAGGGCAAGGAAGCCGAAGACGTCGCTGCGTTCGTGGCAGCTGTTGCAGGTCACTAAGCCACCCAAGGTTTAGCCAACCGTCGATACCGGTCCGCGGAACCATCGACTAAGGTCAGCGACGATGGCGACGCAGCCGAAGAAACCGGAGCGGGCGCAGACCGCGGATGACGTGAAGGCGATCGTCGCCGAGCACGAGATCCGCTTCATCCGCTTCTGGTTCACGGACATTCTCGGCCAGCTGAAGTCGTTCTCGATCAACGCGGCCGAGCTCGACGACGCGTTCGAGGCGGGGATGGGCTTCGACGGCAGCTCGATCACGGGCTTCAACGCGATCGAGGAGTCCGACATGATCGCGATGCCCGACCCGTCGACGTTCGCGGTGCTGCCCTGGCGCCCGGAAGAGCAGGGCGTGGGCAGGATGTTCTGCGATGTCGTCACGCCCGAGAAAACGCCGTATGAGGGCGACCCCAGGCACGTGCTGCGCCGCGCGATGGAGCGCGCGAAGGGGATGGGCTTCGACACCTTCAACGTCGGGCCCGAGCTCGAGTACTTTCTGTTCAAGGACTCGCAGTCGACCGAGGTGCTCGACAAAGGCGGCTACTTCGACCTGACGACGCTCGACGCCGGCTCGGACGTGCGCCGCGAGACGGTGCTGGCGATGGAGCAGCTCGGCATTCACGTCGAGTACACCCACCACGAGGTCGGCCCGTCACAGCACGAGATCGACATGCGCTACGCCGACGTGATGAAGATGGCCGACGACTGCATGACCTACCGGATCACGGTCAAGGAGTACGCGATGAAGTACGGCTGGCACGCGACCTTCATGCCGAAGCCGCTGTTCGGCGAGAACGGATCGGGCATGCATACCCATCAGTCGCTGTTCGCCGAGGGCAAGAACGCGTTCTACGACCCCGACGACCAGTACTTCCTGTCCGATGTCGGCAAGGCCTTCATCGCCGGCCAGCTCAAGCACGCTCGCGAGATCTGCTCGATCTTCGCGCAGTGGGTCAACTCCTACAAGCGCCTCGTTCCCGGTTTTGAGGCGCCGGTCTACGTGGCCTGGTCGCGGCGCAACAGATCGGCGCTGGTGCGCGTGCCGCTGTATCACCCGGGGCGCGAGAAGGCGACGCGGATGGAGCTGCGCTGCCCCGATCCCGCCTGCAACCCCTACTTGACGTTCGCGGTCCTGTTGCAGGCCGGCTTGGAGGGGATCGAGAAGGGCTATGAGCTGCCGGAGCCGATGGAGAAGAACCTCTACCACCTCTCCGGCGAGGAGCGCCGGCGCCTCGGCGTCGAGCAGCTGCCGGAGAGCCTCGGCGAAGCGATCGAGCTGACGGCGGAGTCGGAGTTGGTCTTGAGGACGCTCGGCGAGCACATGTTCAACCGCTACGTCGAGATCAAGCGCCAGGAGTGGGACGACTACCGCGTGCACGTGACGCAGTGGGAGCTGGACCGCTACCTGTCGATCTTGTAGCGGGCACCGCGCACGCGATCGGGCGCGCGGGGGAGAGGCTCCAGTGGAGCGCCTGGAGCAGGTGGCCGAACGAGGTCGGGTGGCGCGGGGCGATGTCGCGCAGTAATGCGAGTACACCGAGCGCCTGACGCTCATACTCGGCGTTGCCGGTGAGCTGGGACAGGCGCAGCAGACCCATCGCGGCGCTCGACTGGCCGGAGGGGATCGGCGAGTCCTCCAGATCCTTGCGCCGTGCGATCAACGGTTCGGCGGCGTCCGCGGCGGTCGAGTAGAAGCCGCCGTGCTCGGGATCGGCGAAGCGGGCGATCAACGTGTCTGCGAGCGTCGTCGCCTCTGTGAACCAGCGCTCATCGCAGGTGGTTTCGAACAGCACGAGCAACGCCTCCAGCAGGTATGCGTGGTCCTCGAGGTAGGCGTCGATCTTGGCTCGGCCGTCGTTGTAGGTGCGCAGCAACCTTTTTTCCGATCCCGCCCACCCCTCGCGCAGGTCGCGCAGGACGAACTCCGCGCAGGCGATTGCGGCGGCGGTGTAGCGTGCCTCATCAAGTGCCGCTCCCGCGTCGGCGAGGGCGGCGATCATCAGTGCGTTCCACGACGTCAGGCGCTTGTCGTCCAGCCCGGGGCGGGTGCGGCGTGCGCGAACCTCGAGCAGCCGGGCGCGAATCCGGGCTTGCGTGGCCTCGTCCGGACGTTGGCCACGATCCTCCAAGACGTTCAGTCCAGGAGCCGGATGGTGAGGATCAACGAAGTTGCCCTGCTCGGTCGCGCCGAACCACACGATCGCGACGTCTGCGTCCTCGCCGAGCGCATCGCTCAGTTCGGCGAGGGTCCACACGTAGAAGCGCCCCTCGACGCCCTCTGAGTCGGCGTCGAGCGCCGAGTAGAAGCCGCCCTCCGGGCCGCGCATCTCGCGCAGCGCCCAGTCGAGCGTGTGGCGGCAGATCTCTTCGAGCCGATGATCGCCGGAGAGCTGGAACCCGTGCAGGTACGCGCGCGCGAGCAGCGCGTTGTCGTAGAGCATCTTCTCGAAGTGCGGCACCGTCCAGGTCGCGTCGACGCTGTAGCGTGCGAATCCGCCGCCGAGGAGGTCGTGGATGCCGCCGCCGGCCATCGCGCGCAGCGTCCGCAACGCCATGTCGGCCTCCGTCGGGCTCTCGTTCGCGGTGGAATCGCTCGCCGGCGGGGATCCGGCATCGGCGCCGACCGCGAGCTCAGCATGTCCGGCGGCCCGCACGAGCAAGAGCTCGATGACCGACGCCTGGGGGAACTTCGGCGGCCCTCCGAACCCTCCGTCGACCGGATCGAACAACGCTCGAAGGTTCGCGACGGCCCCATCGAGCGCGCCTTCATCGAGCGGCTCGGCCGAGGGCTTCAGCCCGGCGCCCCCCGACAGCCGCTCGCGCAGCCGCTCGCCGCCCGCGCGGATCTCCTCGCGTCGCTCCGCCCACGTCTCCCCAATCGCCTGCAGCACCTGCGTCCAGGCCGGCATTCCGTGGCGGGGCTCGGGCGGGAAGTAGGTGCCGCCGTAAAACGGCAGCTGCTCGGGCGTGAGGAACACGTTCAGCGGCCAGCCGCCGTGGCCGGTCATCGACTGGACGGCCTCCATGTACAGCGCGTCGACATCCGGGCGCTCCTCGCGGTCGACCTTCACGCACACAAACAGCTCGTTCATCAGCGCGGCCGTGCGCTGATCCTCGAAGGACTCGCGCTCCATCACGTGGCACCAGTGGCAGGAGGAGTAGCCGATCGAGACGAGCAGCGGCATCTCCCGCTCGCGTGCGCGCGCCAGCGCGACCGACCCCCAGGGCAGCCAGTCGACGGGGTTGTGCGCGTGCTGGCGCAGGTAGGGGGAGCTCTCGAGCGCCAGCGCGTTGGGCACGCGCTCAGCGTAGCCGCGCCAGGCGCGGCAGCGGGTAGGCGAATGGCGTCGAGGACCATGCTTCGGCTTCGCTCGCTCCCGTTCCCGTTTCGGTCCGCCGCGCCCCCGTCCCCGTACCGGCACCCGTCCCAGCGCGCGAGAGCTTCACCTTGGTGATGTTGACGTCGAAGCGCTTGCCGCCGAGGATGCCCGTCACGATCTTGCCCGAGCCGACGCGCACCGTGCCGCCGGCCGCGCTCGCCCCTGTGATCCGCAGCGTCGTGGCCTGCAGCTGGCCTTTGCTGACCGGGAACGTGCCGCTCAGTTCGATGCCGGGGATGAACGTGAAGCGTGTCAGCTGAAGCTTCGAGGTGCTCAGCTTCGCGTAGCCACCGCGCAGCCCACCGAAGCTCGAGCCGCTGGGGAGCTGCGCGTCAGCCTGCAGCGTCGCGCCGACCACCTGGCGATTGAGGTCGACGATCGTGTCGAGCACGGCGGTCAGCGTCAGGCTCGGCCTGCCGCTCAGCCCCGGGACCGGGTGCACATAGGCGAGCTTGGTCGGCGTCAGCGGCGTCGGCGCGAACGGGTTGGCGCTCGGCGCGCACGGCTGGATTTGACCCCCGGCCGCCCCTGCGGAGAAGAACGCGCTCACCGCAAGCGTTGCGCAGTCCCCGAAGTCGCTGCCGATCACCGAATGGCCCGTGTAGGGGACGACCAGCAGCTGCGCGTCGGGAATTCTGGCCGCAACCTGCTGTGCGTTCGAGGTCGGTGTGCGCAGATCCTGCGCGCCGGAGAGGATCAGCGCTGGCACGTTCGGAAGCACCCCCGTCTGGGCGCTCGGCGTCGAGGCGTCCGGCCAGCCGACGCATGCTCCGATCAGGCTGTTGTTGAGCGCCGTGGCGGCGTCGAACGGATAGAAGTCGGCGCTCGGCAGCGCCTTCAGCGCGCCGGTTGCTTCCGCGAGTCGTGTCGCCGCCGACGCCGAGCGCTGCCAGGGAAATGGCAGCTCTTCGCAGGTGGTCGTCACGTTCAGCGCTTCGTCGACCCCCTCCGATTCTTCGACCGGGTGGCCGCCCGGCAGGTTCGGGATCAAGCCCTCCGCGAGCGCCTCCAAGCGCAACAGCGGGTCGGGATAGTTGCTCAGCGCCGAACGCACGGCCGCCGGCAGCAGCGCGCGCAGGGCGGGGTTCAGGTCGCCGGCCTCGAGGATCCCGAGCAGGCCGGACTCACCGAGCGTGAGGTTGTGGCGATGGCCCGAGCCGTCGTAGACGGAGCCGCTGAGCGGACGCTCGCGCAGCCGTGCCGTAAGGGCCGCGATATCGGCCACGGGGTTGGTTGTTATCCCCGCGCAGGCGTTTTGCGAGCACAGCTCGCCGAGTACCGAGGAGATCGCCTGGAAGGTGGAGATCGAGAACGGTTCCGGCCCGTTCGGCGGCACGACCGAATCGAGCACGAGCGCTTCGACGTGTTGCGGGTAGCGTTCGGCGTACTCCTCGGCGACCTTCGTGCCGTAGGAGGTGCCGTACAGGACGAGCTTTTCGTAGCCCGCGGCCTGACGGATCGCCTCGATGTCTTCGACCGATTCCTGGGTCGTGTAGCCGCCGCGAGCCGGCCCGATTTCTAGCGCGCAGCGTTCGAACGCCTGGCTTGCGCTGCCGCCGCTGAAGCTGCTCAGCGCGCCGCAGCCGAGCGGGTCGGAGGTGCCGGTGCCGCGCTGGTCGAAGACGAGCAGGTCGCGCGTGGCGAGCGCCGGGGCGAGCGCCTTGGCGATGAATTCTCCGAGCGGCAGCGCCGCCTGACCGGGGCCGCCAGCCAGCGCGATCGCCGCGCTTCTGCTCGACCCGGGGCCAGCCTGTTTGCGCTCGACGCTCAGCCCGAGCGCGCCCGCCGCGAGGCCGGTGCGGCTGACCGGAACTGGCACCGTCGTGCAAGTGAACCCGGTGGTCCCCGCGCCGGCGCACGGAACGAAGCTCAGCGCCGCGCCGGCCGAGGCGGCGCCGCAGAGTGCGGAGAGGCACAGGCTGAGCGCCGCTGCCAAGAGCAGTGCCGGCGCGCGGGTGGCACGAGGGACGTGTCGTGGGCCATGGATCTCGGCGCGCCGGGGGGTGCGGATCCGAACGCGCTGGAAGACGTGGACCCGTGGCATCAGGTCACGTTAGCGGGCGGGGCGGGCGAGCAGCGCCATTTGTGCGCCGACCGCCTGCGGGCCGGCGCTCGCGATCTTGACGCGTTTGCCGCCCAGCATCCCGGAGAGCTGCATCTGCGGGCCAACGCGCAGCGTGCCGTGTGCGGCCGCTGCACCGCCGATGTGCAGTGTGTCAGCCCCCGAGGAGAGCCGTCCGGAGATCGTCACGCCCGGCACGTAGGAGTACCCGCTGAACGTCAACGCGCCGCCGGTGATCCCCGCCCAGCCCGCGCGCAGGCCGCCGCTGCGCAGCGACAGGGAGCCAGCAGCTTCGCCCTGCTGGCCGATCAGCTGCAGCTCGAGCTGGCGGTCGAAGTCGTCGAGCGTCAGCAGTATCGCCGCGAGCGTGCGTCCGGGCAGCCCACGACTGCCCCGCGCCGGGGGAATGCTTGTGAGGCGCATCGGCGCCAGCGGCGTCAGGCGCAGCAGCGGGGGCGGCGGCGTCGCCTTGCAGGGCGCGATCGGCTTGCCCGCGAACAGCGCCTGGAGGGCATTGCTCGCGCAGTGGGTGGGGTCGGAGCCAAGCACCGAGTGTCCGGTGTTCGGCACCACGAGCAGGTGGGACCCGGGGATCTGCGCTGCGACTTCGCGGGCGTTTGCGGTCGGCGTGCGCAGATCGTCGGCGCCGCTCAGGATCAGCGTCGGGACGCCCGGGAAGGGAGCGTCGTCGAGAGCCGGTGCGGGCGTTGCGTATGGCCAGAAGGCGCACGCCGGGATGTCGCTCAGGTCGAGCACGTTCGCCGCGGTGAAGGGCGCGATCTGGCTCGCGGGCAGCGCTCTGATTTGGGCTTTTGCTTCGGCGAGGCGTGTCGCCGGGGAGGAGGATCGATTCCATGGGAACGGCTCGTCTTCGCAGCTCGTCGCGTAGTAGAGCGGGTTGTCGAAGCTCTCGCTCGGGCTTCCCGTTTCGCTGTCTTCGCCGCTTTCCGCATGGGCCTGGAGACGCGCCAGCGGCGCCGTGTCGCCATTCACGGCCGAGTGCACGGCCGCGGGGAATTCGCCGCGCAGGGCCGGCGCCAGGTCCCCCTCGACGAGCGTTCCGAGCAGGCCGTCGGAGGAGATCCGCACCGTGTGAGCGATGCCGTGGCCGTCGATCACACGGCCACTCAACGACCCGCGCGCCAGTCGTCGCACGAGCTGAGTGAGGTCGGCGACGGGGTTGGCGGTGATGCGCGCGCAGGCGCGCGCGGCGCACAGCTGGCGCAGGATCCGGGGGACTGCCGCGAACGTCGCGCGGTTGAGCGGTTCGGGGCCGTTCGGCGGCACGACGGAGTCGAGCACCAGCGCTTCGACGTGGCTCGGATAGGCCCGCGCGTACTCCTCGGCGACCTTCGTGCCGTAGGAGGTGCCGTAGAGGACGAGCTTTTCGTAGCCGCCCGCGACGCGCAGCGCCTCGATGTCGGCGACGGTGTCGGCCGTGGCGTAGAAGCCGCGTGTCGGCCCGAGCTGCGCGGCGCATTCGGCGATCGTTGGTCCCGGAGGCGCGTTGGTGCCCAGTTCGAAGCGATGGCAGGAAAGCGGCCCCGAGAGGCCGATGCCGCGCTGGTCGAACACGATCAGATCGCGCGTCGAGGCGATCGGGCCGAGCAGCCGCGCGAATTCTTCGGCGAACGGGAGGGCCGCCTGCCCCGGTCCGCCCGCGAGCGCGACGATCGCGGTCTTCGCTTCGCCGACGGGGGCGCGGTGGCGGCGGATCGCGAGCGTGATCGTCCCCGGCGTCTGCCCGCTCGGGTCGAGTGGGACGGTCAGGTGGCCGCAGGCGAAATCGTTGCTGTCGCCGCACGGGGCGAACGCGATCTGGGCCTGGGCCCCGGTGGTCGCCACCAGCGCGCAGACGCAGATCGCGAGGAGTGGGGCGGCGAGTCGAAAGAGTCGCATTTCCGGGAATCTATCCGCTGGGGTCGGCAAACGCGCCATCCCCACGCGCGCGCTAGGCTCGCCCTCTCGATGTCAGGCTCCCGCGAGATCGTGCAGGCTCCCGGCGCTCCCGCCGCGATTGGCCCCTACAGCCACGCGGTAGCGACCGCCGGCCTGCTGTTCTGCTCGGGACAGATCCCGCTCGATCCGGCGACTGGCGAGCTCGCGGGGGAGACGCCCGCCGCACAGGCGCGCCGCTGCCTGGAGAACCTCGGCGCTGTCTGCGAGGCGGCAGGAACGACGCTGCAGAGCGCCGTGAGACTGACGATCTACATGACCGACCTAGCGGCCTTCGCGGAGGTCAACGAGGTGTACGCGAGCTTCTTCGCGGACGATGATCCCCCAGCGCGCGTGACGGTCGGCGTGGCGGCGCTGCCGAAGGGCGCTCAGGTCGAGATCGACGCGGTCGTGGCGCTGTAGGCCTCGTGCTGGTCTTGCTCGGCGCCTGAGAGCGCGCGGGTTAAGAGCCTCCAGAGGGTTGCGCGTTCCTCCGCATCGAGCGCCTTCAGCACGTCGTCCTCGATCGCTTCCTGGGCATGCTCGGCGCGGCTGAGCGCCTCGGCGCCCGCGGGGGTGAGCTGGACAACGTGGCGGCGTCGGTCCTCGGGGTCGCGCAGGCGTGTGGCGTAGCCCTGCTGCTCGAGCTCGTTGAGCAGCAGCACGACGTTGTTGGCGTCCATGCAGAACGCCTCGGCCAGCTCGTGCTGCGGGCAGGCGTCGTGGTCGCGCACGTAGCTGAGCGCGACGAGGTGACGCAGCTGCATCCCCAGCAGCTCGTCGCTGCTGCGGCGGTAGACCTGCTTGGCCAGCCGGGTGAGCAGCACCATCGAGCCCGGAGCACATGCCCTCTCAGCACCCATCGCGCCTGATTTTACATGATCCCGCATTTGTTTTCATTCTAGCAACGATTATAAATTTTATGTTGATCATCCTTGCGACAGGGATGATCCTTGCTATGGTGTGCTGCATCGCCACTTCAAAAGGAGTCACATGAGCAACACCGCCACCACTCAAGAACGCCGCCGCTGGATCGCGCTCGCGGTGCTGTGCCTCGGCCAGCTGATGATGGTGCTCGACGCGACGATCGTGAACGTCGCGCTGCCCTCGATTCAGCGCGACCTGCACTTCTCTCAGGGCAACCTCACGTGGGTGATCGACGCCTACCTGATCACGTTCGGCGGCTTCCTGCTGCTCGCCGGCCGGATGGGTGACCTCGTCGGGCGCAAGAAAGTCTTCCTCGCCGGGCTCGTCCTGTTCACCGCCGCCTCGATCTTCTGCGGCGCCTCGACGAGCCAGGGGATGCTGATCGCCGGGCGCTTCGTGCAGGGGATCGGCGGCGCCGTCGCCTCCGCGGTGATCCTCGCGATCATCGTCACGGAGTTCCCCGAAAAAGCCGAGCAGGCGAAGGCGATGGGCATGTACGCGTTCGTCTCCGCCGGCGGCGGCTCGATCGGGCTGCTCGCCGGGGGCGCGCTGACGCAGTCGCTGAGCTGGCACTGGATCTTCTTCGTCAATGTGCCGATCGGCGTGATCGCGTTCGTGCTCGGCTCCGTGCTGATCGTCGAGAACCGCGGCATCGGCCTCGCCGGCGGCGTCGACGTCGCCGGGTCGGTGCTGATCACGCTCGCGACGATGCTCGGCGCGTTCGCGATCGTGAAGTCGACCGAATACGGCCTGCTCTCGGCGCGCACGCTCGGCGTCGGCGGGGCCGCGCTGGTGCTGCTCGGCGCCTTCTTTTGGCTGGAGTCGCGGATCGCCAACCCGATCATGCCGCTGCGGATCCTGCGGCTGCGGATGCTGATGGGTTCGAGCCTCGTGCGCGGCCTGCTCGTGACGGGGATGTTCTCGGCCTTCTTCCTCGGGGCGCTCTACCTCGAGCGCGTACTCGGCTACGACGCGATCGACACTGGGCTGGCCTTCATGCCGCTGACGATCGCGATCGCCGCGCTGTCGATGGGACTCGCGGTCAAGGCGGTCAACCGCTTCGGCCCGCTGCACACGCTCGCGGCCGGGCTCGCTTCGATCGCCGCGGGTCTACTGCTGCTCGCGACCCAGGGCGTCCACGCCGGCTACTTCCCGGGCCTGTTCGGCGCGTTCCTGCTGATCGGGATCGGCGCCGGCGCCTCGTTCCTGCCGCTGCTGACGATGGGGATGGCCGACGCGCCGCCGCAGGACGCAGGGCTGGCCTCGGGGATCATCAACGTCTCCGTGCAGCTGTTCGGCGCGATCGGCCTGGCGACGCTCGGGACGATCGCGACCGACCACACGAAAGCGCTGTCTGCCGCCGGTCACACGCTGCCGAGCGCGCTAACCGGGGGCTACCACCTCGCCTACATCGTCGCCGCGAGCTGCGTCGGCCTCGGGATCCTCGCCGCGCTGCTGATCCTGCGCCCGCCGGCGGGGACCGTGGCGCAGGAGGTCGACGATCTCGAAGCGGAGCGCATGAGCTCCGAGCTCGTCGGGGCGCTCGAGCCGGTCGGGCAGCCGGCATGAGCGGCGCGCGAGGCATGAGCGGCGCCCGAGGTGCTTCCAACATGCGAACCGCGGTGCGGATGCGTCACGCGCAGGCCGGTGTGGTGAGCGAGATGGCTCGCTCGCTGCACCGCGACGCGAGGAGCGAGCGCGAGCAAGCGTGCCGGGCTCACCGCTCCCGGAGCTCGGCGCGCTTGACCTTGCCGCTCGAAGTCTTCGGCAGCTCGCTCGCGAAGTCGACGATCCGCGGGTACTTGTAGGGGGCAGTCTCGCGCTTGACGTGCTCCTGCAGTTCCTTCGCGAGCCCAGACCCAGGGGAGAAGCCGTCGCGCAGCACGACCACAGCGCGCACGACCGCGCCGCGCTCGGCGTCGGGCGCGGCCACCGCGGCGGCCTCGGCCACGGCCGGGTGCGCGACGAGCGCGGACTCGACCTCGAACGGGCCGATCCGGTAGCCGGCGGAGACGATCACGTCGTCGGAGCGGCCCTCGAACCAGAGGAAGCCGTCCTCGTCTTCGCTGACGCGGTCGCCGGTGTGCCAGGGCTCGTTCGTGCCGCGTGCGGCACGGTCCTCGATGCGCCACGTCCCGTCCTCGCCGCGCTCGACGCCCTCGCCGAGATAGCCGAGGAAGAAGGTCGGCACGCTCGCCGGATCGGCGACCAGCTCGCCGTCGCTCACCGACAGCCGCACCCCCGGCAGCGCGCGCCCCATCGAGCCGGGGCGGGCAGGCTCGTCCAGGGGCATCCCCGTGAGCTGGCCTGTCTCGGTCTGACCGTAGCCGTCGCGGATCTCCAGGCCGGTCGCTGCCCGCCAGGCGTGAAGAACCTCTGGGTTCAGCGCCTCGCCCGCGGCGACCATCGCGCGCAGGTCCGGCAGCGCCCGCAGCGTCGCGCGGGCCGCGATCACGCGGTACTCGGTCGGCGCCATGCAGAGCACGTTCACGCGCTCGCGCGCGAGCAGGTCCAAGCGTTCGGCCGGGTCGAAGCGCGCGTCGTGCAGGAGCGCGCTCGCGCCCGTGATCCAGGGCGCGATGAACACGTTGCGCGCGGACTTCGACCAGCCCGAGGCGGCCGTACACCACACGAGCTCGCCGGCCCGCGCGCCCAGCCAGTGAGTCGCCTGCAGGCGCTGGCCGTCGAGGTAGCGCTGTCCGTGCAGCACCGCCTTCGGCTCGCCCGAGGTGCCGCTCGTGAACGTGATCAGGCAGGGGTCCTGCGGCGCAAGCTCGACTGCCGGGGCAGGCTCGGCCTCGAACAGCGCCTCGTCGGGCACGAACAGCACTGGACAGTCTGGTCCCGCGGCCGTTAGCTCGCTGCGGTTGCGATCATCCGCGACGATCAGCGTGGGCTGCGCCACGGCCAGCCGCAGGGAGAGATCTTTCGCCCGTAACTGCTCGGTGCAGGGCAGCACGACCGCGCCGATCCGAAAACAGGCGCACATCGTCATCACCCACTCGGGGCGATTGCCGATCAACGTCATCACGACGTCTCCCTTCTTACGTATCCCGCGCGCGCGTAGGGTTCCCGCCAGGCGGGCCGAGCGATCGGACACCTCGCCGAACGACCACTCGCGCCGCGAGCCGTCACGGGCAAGCTCCAGGAGCGCCAGATCGCCCGTCGGGCGCCGGTCCACTACGTCGCGCGCGAAGTTCATGCCGGTATTCTCTCTAGGAAAGCCCGAAAACGACCAACGGAGCGCTCAAGCATGGCCGTAGCGACGACGCCGTACACCGAGAAGACAGACGAGCAGCAGGCGATCACCGAGATGGTGCGCCAGTTCGCCGACGAGCAGATCCTGCCGAACGCTGAGCACTTCGACCACGAGGATGAGTTCCCGCAGGCGATCGTCGAGCAGATGAAGGAGCTCGGCCTGTTCGGGGTGACGATCCCCGAGGAGTATGGCGGCATGGGGCTGGATCTGACGACGTACGCGATGATCGTCGAGGAGCTCTCGCGCGGCTGGATCTCGATCAGCGGCGTGATCAACACGCACTTCATCGGGGCGTATCTGCTGATGAACTTCGGCAACGAGGAGCAGAAGCAGAAGTACCTGCCGCGGATGGCCACGGGCGAGATCAGGGCCGCCTTCTCGCTGTCGGAGCCCGAGCTGGGATCGGACGTGCAGGCGATCAAAACGCGGGCGTCGAAGGGCGAGGACGGTAAGTACGAGATCAACGGCCAGAAGATGTGGGTCACGAACGGGCTGCGCTCGGACCTCGTGTTCGTGCTCGTGAAGACCGACCCGGACGCCGAGAAGGCGCACAGGGGCATGACCTGCTTCATCGCCGAGAAGCAGGGCGGCGTCCACGAGAACACGGGCGACTACGCCGGCCTGATCGTCCCGGAGCAGCTGAAGAAGATGGGCTACAAGGGCGTCGAGTCGACCGAGCTCGTGTTCGACGGCTACCGCTGTCCCGCCGAGAACATCCTCGGCGGCGAGCAGGCGGGCCTGAACAGGGGCTTCGCACAGATGATGGACGCGCTCGAGGTCGGTCGCGTGAACGTGGCCGCGCGCGGCGTCGGCATCGCCCAGCGGGCGCTCGAGCTCGCGCTGCGCTACTCGCAGGAGCGCAGGACCTTCGGCAAGCCGATCGCCGAGCACCAGGCGATCCAGTTCAAGCTTGCCGACATGGCCACGCAGGTCGACGCGGCACGCCTTTTGACGATCAGGGCCGCGCGCCTGAAGGATGCCGGCGAGCGCTCGGACCTGGAGGCGGGGATGGCCAAGCTGTTCGCCTCCGAGGCTGGGCGCTTCTGCGTCGAGGAGTCGTTCCGCATCCACGGCGGCTACGGGTATTCGAAGGAGTACGAGATCGAGCGCCTCTACCGCGACGCGCCGCTGCTGCTGATCGGAGAGGGCACCTCGGAGATCCAGCGCATGGTGATCGGCAAGAAGCTCTTGCAGCGCCACAAGATCTGATGTCGATGTCGCCCCAAGGCCCAATCTCGACCCGGGATCGGGCGTCGATCCGATGAGCGAGGATGCAAAGACTCTGATTGAGCTCGCGGTCAAGCGCTTCCTCGAGGAGGTGCCCGCGCTCGAACCGATGAAGCTGGTCGTCGCGGTCGAGTTGCGTGGGCGCGGCGACGTGCAGCACTTCCGTCTGGAGATGCCCGGTGTGAAGGTCACGAAGACTCCCCCCGACGACGCCCGCGTCAGAGTGGAAATGCAGCGCCCGTTCTTCAACGTGATGGCCCATGAGGCGAAGGTGCCCGACTGGATCGAGGCGTTCACGTACGGCCAGGCGAAGGCATCGGGCCCCGATCAGATCCTGAAGCTGATCCGCAACGTCGTCGAACGCCAGCAGGAACGCCAGAACCTACGCCCCGCGCGCAAGCACGAGGAGTAGCCGTCCCCTCAGTGGTAGGCGCTGAGCTGCTGGGCGAGAAACGCCAAAGACGCCAGCAGGAACAGGCACATCACGATCAGCGAGAAATTTTCGTTCATGGCGCTGGGGCTACTTTAGTCCACCGGGCGGGCGATGTGCCGCGGGCTCGGGCGGTGCGGACGGGTTTGGGACCGAGGCTCAGGCGAGAACGGCGTCGTTGTCGTAGAGCTTCACGATCTTGACGGCGTCGGCTGGCGCGGCATCCAAGCACAGCCGGCAGAGCACGCACTCGTCGAGGTTCCCCTCGACGATCTCCAGGCTGCCGTCGGCCCGCTGGGCGAAGATGTCAACCGGGCAGGCCTCGGTCAGGCGGCGCGCGAGGTCGGTGTCGGCGGCGGCCTGGTCGTCGACCTCGACCGCGATGAAGATTCCATCCGCGCGCATCAGGCCGCGCTCCGCTCGGCGAGCTTGGCCTTGACCAGATCGGGGATCTCGTCGATCCGCTGCACGACGGGGATGCCGGCCGCCTCCAGGCGCGCGATCTTCTCGGTCGCCGAGTCCTCCTTGCCCTCGACGATCGTGCCGGCGTGCCCGAAGGACATGCCCTGCATCTCCTCGTCGTCCATGAACTTGCCGGCCATGAAGGCGACGATCGGCAGGCGGGAGTCGTTGTCCTTGACCCACTGCGCGAGCTGGGCCTCCATGCGACCGCCGGGCTCGGTGTAGATCACGATCGCCTGGGTCTGCTCGTCGGCCTCGAAGTAGGGCATCAGCTCGGCGTAGGTCGAGCCGATGATCGCGTCACCGCCGATCGAGACCGCCGTGGAGACGCCGAGTCCCGCCGCCGTCAGCGTGGAGGAGATCTCGGTGGTCATCCCGCCGGAGCGGCTCATCACGCCGACCGCGCCGGGCTGGTAGGCGACGGCGGCGTTGCGCGCCGGGCCGCCGATGCCGCCCATCTTGGCGACGCCGGGGACGATCACGCCGAGACAGTTGGGGCCGATGATCCGCGCGCCCTTCGCGTCCGCCAGCTCGACCATCATCGCGACGTCGCGGCGTGGGATCCGCTCGGTGACGATCACGATCGTCTCGATGCCGGCGTGCAGCGCCTCGAACACGGCGTCGCGCGTGCCCGCGGGGGGGACGGTGACGACCGAGCCGTCGGGCACGACGCCGCCGTTGTGCTCGACGACCTGCTGCACCGTGTCGAACACCGGCACGCCGTGGACTTCGCGGCCCTTGCGGCCGGGGGTCACGCCGCCGACGATCTTCGAGCCGTAGTCGAGGCACTCGCGCGTGAGGTTGACGGCCTCGCGCCCGGTGATGCCCTGGATGATGAAGGTCGTGTTCTCGTTGATGAGGATCGACATGACTAGGCCCCAGCCTCTTGAATCTTCGCGACCGCGTGACCGGCGGCCTCCCACAGGGAAACCGAGCGGTCGCAGTACTCGATCCCGTAGCGGTCGAGGATCTTGAAACCCTCCTCCTCCCAGGCGCCGGGGATCCGGAAGATCGCGATCGTCTCGCCGGGATCGCGGCCGAGCTCCAGGCAGGCCTTGATCACGCCGCGCGCGACGATGTCGACGCGCGTGTTCGAGACGATCGACATCATCACGGCGATCTTCTCGACGCCGTCTTTCTCCAGGACCTGCTTGGCCAGCCCGCAGGCCTTGGCGACGGAGGGGTTGCCGCCGATCTCCGAGTAGTTCGCGGGCCGCCCGCCCTGCTGGCGCACGGCGTCGGTCAGCGTCAGCGAGCCCCCGCCCGCGCCGATCACGAGGCCGATGTTGCCGACGAAGCCGGTGTCCTTGCCCTGGATCACGCCGCGGTGATCGGCGGCGTCGATCGCCCGCACGGCCTCTTCGAACGCGGTCGGCGTGTGATCCTCGCGGGTGCCCTCGTCCGCGCCGATGCCGAGCGCCGCCAGCAGCGCCTTCTGGCGTGGCATGCCCTCGTTCTCCATCTCCATGTGCGCGTCGAGCGCGACGAACGAGCCGTCCTCGAGCTCTGCGAGGGGGTTGATCTCGGCGAGCGTCATGTCGTTCTCGAGGAACAGCCGCGCCAGGCGCGCGAGCACCGGAGTGGCGCGCTGCAGGGCCTTGCCGGTGACGCCGGCGGCGGCGATCACCTGCTTGGCCTGGAAGTCGGAGAACGGCTCGAGCGTGGAGAAGTGGCCGCGGCCGACGTGGTCGGGGTGCTCCTCGGCGACCTGCTCGATGTCGATGCCGCCCATGTCGCTGAACAGCATCAGGGGCTTCTTTGCCGTGCCGTCCCAGACGACGCCCGCGTAGTACTCCTGCGCGACCTCGGCCTTCGGGTCGACCAGAACCCCCCGCGGCATGTGGCCGCCGATCTCCAACTGGAGGATGTCCCGCGCGTAGGACTCGGCCTCCGCGGGCGTGTCGGCGAACTTGACGCCGCCGGCCTTCATCCGCCCGCCGGAGAGCACCTGCGACTTGATCACGGTCGGCCCGTCGATCCGCGCGGCGATCGTCGCCGCCTCGGCCGGGTCGGTCGTGAAGCCGTAGTCGGTGACGGGGATGCCGGCGCGCTTGACGATCTCGCGCGCCTCGAACTCGAAGAATCTCATGCGGTCGGGAACCCTACACGGAGCCTGGGAACTACGCCGCCGCCGGGACGAGCCCGTAGGCCTCCGCGAGCTCCGGATCCTTGCGCGCAAGCATCTCCGCGAGGTTGACCATCACCTTGCACTGCTTCCAGGTGGCGTCGTCCTGCATCTTGCCGTCGATCATGTGCACACCGCGTCCGTCGGGGATCGCCTCGATCACCTTTTTCGCGAACGCGACCTCGTCGGGATCGGGCGAGTAGACCCGCTTCGCGATCGCGATCTGGGCGGGGTGCAGCGACCAGGCGCCGACGCAGCCGAGCAGGAAGGAGGCGCGGAACTGCGTCTCGCAGCCCTCGAGGTCGCGGATGTCGCCGTAGGGGCCGTAGAAGGGCAAAGCGCCGACGGACGTGCAGGCATCGACCATGCGCGCGATCGAGTAGTGCCAGGGGTCCTGCTGGTAGGAGGCGCGGGGGGCGTCCGGATCGCTGGGGTCGGGGTCGGCGATCGTGCGGTAGCCGGGGTGCCCGCCGCCGACGCGCGTGGTCTTCATGCGCCGCGAGGCGGCGAGGTCGGCGGGGCCGAAGGACATGCCCTGGATGCGCGGGGAGGCGCAGGCGATCTCCTCGAGGTTGGCGACGCCCTGGGCGGTCTCGAGGATCGCGTGCACGAGGATCGGGCGCGTGAGGCCCGCTTTGGCCTCGAGCTGGGCGAGCAGACGATCGACGTAGTGGATGTCCTGGGCGCCCTCGACCTTGGGGACCATGATCACCTCGATCTTGTCCCCGATCTCGCCGACGATCTGCGTGAGGTCGTCGAGCACATAGGGCGAGGCGAGCTCGTTGACGCGCGTCCACAGGGCGGTGTCGCCGAGGTCCATCTCCCTGCCGACCTTGATCAGCCCGGCGCGCGCGGCGAGCTTGCGGTCGAGCGGGACGGCGTCCTCGAGGTTGCCGAGCAGGATGTCGACCGTCGGCGCGATGTCGGGCACCTTCGCGACCATCTTCTCGTTGGAGAAGTCGAGGAAGTGGATCATCCGGGAGGGCTTGAACGGGATCTCCCGCGCGGGCTCGGGGGCGTCGATCGCGAGGGGCTTGAAGAAGTCTCGGGGGTTGCGCAAGGCGTGTCTCCTGGGGGTTGCGGGGGGCCAAACGGTACACGTCGAACCACGTGGGGGAGGGACGACCCTTTTGGGAGACTGTCGCGCGAAGATCCGCTGAGATGGGTTCGTATCGCCGGTCAGGACGCGAACCGGCGCTGAGGGGGGAACGGAGCGGCAAGCGTCTAGAGTTGCGCCGGCAATCGTCTAAGGAGACCCATGAGCACAACACAGACCGTCGAGACCGAGCAGGCCGCCCGCGAGGCGAGCGGCGCCCACCCGTACGGCCGCTATCTCGAGGAGTTCGAGGTCGGCGCGGTGTACAAGCACTGGCCCGCGAAGACCGTGACGGAGTCCGACGACCACCTGTTCTGCCTGATCACGATGAACCACCATCCGCTGCACCTGAACGACGTCTACGCGGCGAAATCTCAGCAGGGCCGGAACGTCGTCGTCGGCCCGCTCGTGTATTCGCTGGCGCTGGGCATGTCGGTCAGCGACGTGAGCGGCAAGGCGATCGCGAACCTCGCGACCGAAGAGCTGAAGCACCCCGCGCCCGTGTTCCACGGCGACACGCTGTTCGTCGAGAGCGAGGTCTTAGAGAAGAAGGAGTCGAAGTCGAAGCCGGACAGGGGCACCGTGAAGGTGCATACGCGCGTCTTCAATCAGGATGGCGTGCTCGTCGCCGAGTTCAAGCGCCTCGTGCTGGTCCCCCGCAAGAACCCCGGCGCGATCGAGACGGCTGAGGGCAACGTCGAGTAGTAGCGCTAGCAGGACGCGTCCCGGCGCGCCTCCGTAGAAGACCGCCGGAGCGAGCGGAATCCGCCCGCAGGCCCGTGTTGGGCGCGTGCGATACGCTTTCGATCTCGCCCCGGATGGGCGCTTTTCCATTTCCGGAGCCAAACTTGGCCTGGGAAGCGCCGCGCAAGAGGCGCGCCGAAGAACACGAAGGTCCCCGCGACCGCGACCCGAAGGAGTAGCTGCGACGCCATGAGCACAACCGTTCCCGCCCCGACAAAGAACGAGCGTCTGCTGGCCTGGGTCGACGAGGTCGCCGCCCTGACCGAGCCCGAGAAGATCGTCTGGTGCGACGGGTCGGCGGGGGAGTACGACCGCCTCTGCGGCGAGCTCGTGGAGGCCGGGACGTTCGAGAAGCTGTCAGAGGCGAAGCGCCCGAACTCTTACCTGGCGCTGTCGGACCCCGGCGATGTCGCGCGCGTCGAAGACCGTACTTTCATCTGCTCGGCGACCGAGGAGGAGGCCGGTCCGACGAACAACTGGCGCGACCCGGCTGAGATGAAGGAGCAGCTGAACGAGCTGTTCGCGGGCTCGATGCACGGCCGCACGATGTACGTCGTGCCCTTCTCGATGGGCCCGCTGGGCTCCGACAAGAGCCACATCGGTGTGCAGTTGACCGACTCGGCCTACGTGGCGGTGAGCATGCGGATCATGACCAGGATGGGCCAGAAGGCGCTCGACGCGCTCGGCGACGACGGGGAGTTCGTGCCGTGTCTGCACTCTGTGGGCATGCCGCTGGATGACGGTGTGGAGGACGTTCCATGGCCGTGTAACGCGGACAACAAGTACATCGTCCACTTCCCCGACACGCGCGAGATCACCTCCTACGGCTCCGGCTACGGCGGCAACGCGCTGCTCGGCAAGAAGTGCTTCGCGCTGAGGATCGCCTCGGTGATGGCGCGCGACGAGGGCTGGATGGCCGAGCACATGCTGATCCTCAAGCTCACGTCCCCCGAGGGCGAGGTCAAGTACATCACCGGCGCGTTCCCGTCAGCGTGCGGGAAGACGAACCTCGCGATGCTGATCCCGACGCTCGAGGGCTGGACGGTCGAGACGATCGGCGATGACATCGCCTGGATGAAGTTCGGCGAGGACGGCCGGCTGTACGCGATCAACCCCGAGTACGGCTTCTTCGGCGTCGCGCCGGGCACGGGCGAGGAGACCAACCCGAACGCGATCCGCACGATCGAGAAGAGCTCGATCTTCACGAACTGCGCGAAGACCGACGACGGCGACGTCTGGTGGGAGGGCCTGACCAAGCAGCCGCCCGCGCACCTGATCGACTGGCATGGCAACGACTGGACGCCCGAGTCGAGCACCCCCTCGGCGCACCCGAACGCGCGCTTCACGACCCCGGCGTCGCAGGACCCGGCGATCGCGCCCGAGTGGGAGGACCCGAGGGGCGTGCCGATCGACGCGATGCTGTTCGGCGGGCGGCGCTCGACGGTCGTGCCGCTCGTGACCGAGGCGCTTGACTGGGAGCACGGCGTGTTTCTCGGCGCGACGATGTCCTCCGAGAAGACCGCCGCCGCGGCCGGCACGGTCGGCGAACTGCGCTTCGACCCGTTCGCGATGCTGCCGTTCTGCGGCTACAACATGGCCGACTACTTCGCGCACTGGCTCGAGATCGGCCGCAAAGCCGACGCGGGCAAGCTGCCGAAGATCTTCTACGTCAACTGGTTCCGCAAGGACGAGGGCGGGCGCTTTCTGTGGCCGGGCTTCGGCGAGAACTCGCGCGTGCTCTCCTGGGTCTTCGCGCGCTGCGCGGGCCATGGCGCGGCGAATGAGACCCCGATCGGTCTGATCCCGCCGGTCGACGGCGAGGGCATCGACACGAACGGCCTCGACGTATCGGCCGAGGACATGGCCGAGCTGTTGAGGGTCGACGTGGAGGAGTGGAAGGCCCAGCTCCCGCAGTTCAGAGCCCATCTGGCGCAGTTCGAGAACCTGCCGCCGGAGCTGCACCAGCAGCTCGACGCCCTAGAGCAGCGCCTCAGCTGAACTGAACTGCACCCGACCGGGTGTCGTGGGAAGGACGATCCTAGTCGTGCAGGCCGTGCGACTCGCCCGCTGCGGCTGGGGGCCGTGACTCCTCGGCGAGCGAGGTGATCGTGAGCAGGCCGCGCGCGGAGGACTCGAGCACCTCGGTGGCCTCCTCGAGCGAGCGCGCGTAGAGCTCGACGAGCAGGTGGACGATGATCGAGCTGTCGTCCTCGTGCTTGTGGAAGCGCACGTGCGTGAAGAACTCGCGCACGCCGTGGTCGCCGAAGGCCGCGTAGGAGAGCGAGTCGCCGGCCTCCGGGCCGGAGCAGGTCTCGACGTCTTCGGCATCGACGGCGACCGTGCAGGAGGCGACCCAGGGAGTCCCCGCGATCATCCGTTCCCAGCGATCCTCGATCGGCTCCACGCGCCCGTTTGCGAAGCCGAGGTGGGGCTGATCGTGCATGCAGTCAAGGCACTGCACGACCGCCTCCTGGAGCTCATCGACCACATCCGAGCGCTCGCCGGTGTCGGGATCGATCTTGTGGATCCCCTCGTAGTGGACCTGAACCTCCAGGTCCTGTGACCAGCAGCGGTAGCAGCGCAGCCAGCTACGCGCGCTCGTCTCAGCCATCGGACCATCCATGGGGGTCATTGTAGGCGTGTGCGACGGGAGGGTCGGCTTACCCGAACGTGAACGCGTAACCCGTAACCCCCGGTGCGAAGCGCAGCGACAGGCGGCGCTGTTCGTCGTGGGGGAGCGAGACGAGCGTGTAGAGGCGCTCGCCCTGCACGGTGACGACGCCGTTGTGGACATCGGAGCCCGCGTCTGCGGCGGAGATCGGCCGCCCGTCGAGCAGCACCTGCACATGACGGGGGATGTTCCCGGCTGAGCTCAATACGAGGTAGACGTGCTTGGCCTCGAACTCGACGTCGATCCCGGCGTTTGCGATCGCGGTGACCGGCTGGGCGGCGGTGTTCCAGGTCCCGGAGAAGGCGAAGTCGTTGACTTCCAGCGGTCCCGGATGCCCGGCGCCGTAGTCGTGCACACCGGCGACGGGTCCGGTGACCCAGCCCTGCCCGCGCGCGGTGCCGAGGTAGGTCTCCGGCGTGGCTTCCTGGGAGGGCACGATCACGTTCGTCGGGTGAGCATGCCCGGCGGTGACTTCGTGGCCGGCTTCGGCGAGCAGCGCGCGGATCGCGGTTTCGGTCCGCGAGTAGTCGCCCTCGCCGAAGGCCGCGTAGCGAACCTGCCCGCGCGCGTCGATCAGGTAGTCGGCCGGCCAGTACTCGTTGCCGTAGGCGTTCCAGGTGCCCATTTCGTTGTCCTGGACGACGGGGTACTTGATCCCGAACTGCGAAATCGCGCTGGCGACGTTCGAGGAGTCGCGCTCGAAGGAGAACTCCGGCGTCTCGACGCCGACGACCGTCAGGCCCTGGCCGCGATAGGTCGCGTCCCAGGCCTTCAGGTAGGGCAGCGTGCGGATGCAGTTGATGCACGTGTAGGTCCAGAAGTCGACGAGCACGACGCGCCCGCGCAGCCCGGCGAGCGTCAACGGGGCATTGCCCGGCGTGTTGAACCAGTCCTCGGTATCGGTGAATTCGGGCGCGGTGCCGACGTCCTTCAGGCCGGCCGCGATCGCGAGCAGGCTCGCGCGGCTGGCGTCGTGCGCGGCGGTCGGCGTGGCGGTGGCGCTCGGCTTGAACTTGGCTTCGTGCCCGCTGATCTCGTGCAGGCGGCTTTCGACCGCATGCGATTTCTCGAGGCTCGCGGTGAGGTTGACGTCGGGGATCCGTTCCGCGACCTGCTGGTCGAAGCGCACGTCGAGTTCCGTGACGATCGCGAGCGCCGTCAGAATCATGATCGCGCCGAGCGTGCGCTGTAGTGCCGGCCCGCGACCGGCGCGGCGCACGCGGTCGAACAGCGCTCGGCCGCCGAGCGTCAACCCCAGCAGCACCGCCGCCGAGCCCAGCGCGTAGGCGATCGCGACCGCGACGGTGCGCCCGCTGGCGGCGCTCACGGAGATCACGGCCGCGAGTATCGGCCCGGCGCAGGGTGTGTAGACGAAGCCGAGCGCGGCGCCGACGAGCAGTCCCGAGCGAAAGCCGTCGCCGTCGATCGGGGCCGCCTCGCCTGTCCCGGCACCACCGGCGCTACCCTTGCGAGCCCCACGTACTCCGAGGGCCGCCACGCGCGAGAGCCGCGCCTCCAGCCGGTCGCCGACCGCCGGCACGAGCAGCACGATCCCGGAGGCCAGCAGCACGACCACGGCGAGATCGCGCAGCGGGTCGGAGCCGAGCCCGACGCCGCCGACGACCTTCGCGATCCCGACGATCGTGACGGTGAACGTGACGGTCAGCCCGAGCACCACCCCGAGTGGCCTCCGCCGCCCGCCGACGCCGCCGGAGGCCAGCAGCGCGGGCAGCACCGGCAGCACGCACGGCGACAGCGCGGTGCCCGCGCCGGCGAGGATGGCAAAGAGGATCAGGATCAACATGGTTGCTCAAGCCCTATGACGTCTGGGGGACGTCATACCTTCCCGCCAGCGCGTGACTCATCGCCGAGTATCGGCGAGGACGAGGGTTGAAGACCCGCCTGGGGCCGGCGCGAGCGCAGTCGGGTCTCAGCGCCGGAGGAGTACGTAAACGGTCGTCGCCGCCAGCGCCATCTGCCCGAACGCGAGCGCCGTGCCGAGATTGCGCGCGCCGAGCGCCTCCGCGAGCAGGCTCGCGGCGATGAATGCGCCGAGGATCGTCAACAGGTCGCGTGCCACCCTAGGCATCGCTGCTCCGCTCGAGGACCGCGAAGAGCGCGGCTGTATCCAGATTGGGGCTCTCCTCGCTCAGGATCTCTTCGGCCTTGCGCCGCCCACCAAGCGATCGCAGGCCATGCTCGCCGTACTCGATCGTGAAGTCGGTGACGGCCGCCGTACGACGCGAGCGCAGACGCCGCGTAGAGAGCTCGCGGCCGTCTTCGTCGGTCAGCTCGCGCCAATGCTGAGCGAATCCCTGCATCAGCTCATCGATTCCAACGGGCGGCGGCAGCGAGGAGACCGCGACCACCCAGGTTGAGCGTCTACCGACCGAGCGAAGCGACGCGCTCACGTCACGCAGGGCGCTCGTCGCGACTTGACCTAGGTCGGCCTTGGTCACGACGAGCACGTCGGGGATCTCCATGATCCCGGACTTCAGGAACTGCAGCACGTCTCCGCTGCCGGGTTGGACGACGACGGCGATCGTGTCCGCCACGCTTGCGATCTCGGTCTCGGCCTGGCCGACGCCGACTGTCTCGATCACGACGACGTCAAAGGCTGCAGCCAGTGCCTGCGCAGCGGAGCGGGTCGCCCAGGACAGGCCTCCCAGCCGCTCGCCGGCTGCGGTCGAGCGGATGAATACCCCCCGATCCGCGGGGTCGAACTCGATCCGCGCGCGGTCGCCCAGCAGTGCGCCACCGGACTGGCGTGAGCTGGGATCCACGGCGAGCATCGCGACAGTTTGTTGCTGTTCGCGCCAAGCTTGAAGCAACGCTGAGAGCAGCGTCGACTTGCCCGCGCCCGGCGGTCCGGTGATCCCGATTACGTGGCCCTGTGCCTCGCCGCCGAGCGCGCGCGGTGAGACCTCGCGCAGCAGCGCCGCCGACTGTGCGCGGTCCTCGGCGGTGGAGCTCTCCAGCAGGTTGAGCGCCGCGGGCGCGGCGCTCAGGTCGCGTTCGCGCAGCCGCGTTCCGAGCTCTGCGCCGTTCACCTAAGCGGGCGCGGGCTGGCTGTTGCGCTCACCGACGAGCTCGACGATGTCGCGCATGATCTGCGTCAGGTCGAAGTCCTTGGGCGTGTAGACGCTGGCCACACCGGCGTCCTTCAGCGGCGCGACGTCCTGGTCGGGGATGATCCCACCGACGACCACGGGCGCCGTGACGCCCGCCTCGCGCAGCGCGTCGATCACCGCGGGGATCAGCTCGCGATGGGAGCCGGAGAGGATCGAGAGGCCGATCACGTGCACGCCCTCCTGCAGCGCCGAGGCGGCGATCTGGGTCGGGGTCAGGCGGATCCCTTCGTAGACGACGTCCATGCCGGCGTCGCGCGCGCGCACCGCGATCTGCTCGGCGCCGTTGGAATGCCCGTCCAGGCCGGGCTTGCCGACGAGGATCTTCGGGCGGCGGCCGAGGCGCTCCTGCAGCTGCGCGACCTGCTCGCGTAGTTCGGCGAGCTCCGCGTCGGGTGTTTCGTGCCCGCTGGCCTCGCCGACGCCGGTGGGGGCGCGGTAGGAGCCGAACACCTCGCGCAAGGTCTGGGCCCACTCGCCGGTCGTGGCGCCCGCGCGCGCGGCGGCGATCGTCGGGATCATCAGGTTCTCGCGAGAGTCCTCATCGGCGGCGACCCGCGCGAGCTCAGCCAAGGCCACGTCGACTGCACCCTGGTCGCGCTCCGAGCGCCAGCGCCGCACGGCCTCGATCTGCTCGGCCTCGACGGCGGGGTCGACAACGAGGATGCCGCCCTCGGCATCGTCGGTCAGCGGCGAGACGGCGGTCTCGGCGAAGCGGTTCTGCCCGACAACGGTCTGCTCGCCGGTCTCGATCCGGTGGATCCGACGCCGGTGGGAATCGACCAGCGCGCCCTTCATGTAGGGGACCGCCTCGACGGCGCCCCCGTGCTCGGCGACGACGGCGATCTCCGCGCGGGCGCCGTCGAGCAGCTCGGCGACAAGGCCGTCCATCACGTGCGAACCCGCGAAGATATCGGGGTACTCCAAGAGATCGGTCTCGTAGGCCATCACCTGCTGGATCCGCAGTGACCACTGTTGATCCCAGGGGCGGGGCAGGCCGAGCGCCTCGTTCCAGGCGGGGAGTTGAATCGCGCGTGCGCGGGCGTCGCGTCCGAGCGTGACGGCGAGCGTCTCGAGCACGATCCGCTGGATGTTGTTCTCCGGCTGGGCCTCCGTGAGGCCGAGCGAGTTGACCTGGACGCCGTAGCGGAAGCGCAGGTGCCGGGGGTCGGTGACGCCGTAGCGCTCGCGGCCGAGCTCCTCCCAGAGGATCGACATCGCACGCAGCTTCGCGTGCTCCTCGATGAAGCGCACGCCGGCGTTGACGAAGAAGGAGATTCGCCCGAACACCTGGCCCATCAGTTCTCCTGCGGCCGCCTCGTCCTCGGCATGAGCGGCCTGGACGCGCTCGCGCGCCGCGTCCAGCACGGCGATCGCGTTGGACATCGCGTAGGCGATCTCCTGCACGGGCGTGGCGCCGGCCTCCTGTAGGTGGTAGGAGCAGATGTTGATCGGGTTCCACTTGGGGACGTGCGCGACCGTGTAGGCGATCATGTCGGCGATCAGCCGCATCGAGGGCGCGGGCGGGAAGGCGTAGGTGCCGCGCGCAAGGAACTCCTTGATGATGTCGTTCTGCGTCGTGCCCTGGAGCCGCTCCTGGGCGACGTCCTGCTCCTCAGCGGCGACGATGTACAGCGCGAGCAGCCATGCGGCGGTGGCGTTGATCGTCATCGAGGTGTTCATCTCCCCGAGCGGGATCCCGTCCATCAGGGTCGCCATGTCGCCGCGGTGAGAAACAGGCACGCCGACCTTGCCGACCTCGCCGCGGGCGAGCTCGTCGTCTGGGTCGTAGCCGGTCTGAGTCGGCAGGTCGAAGGCGACCGACAGTCCCGTCTGTCCCTTCGCGAGGTTGCCCCGGTAGAGCTCGTTCGAGGCCTTCGCCGTCGAGTGCCCGGCGTAGGTGCGCATCATCCAGGGCCGGTCGGGCCGCTCCAGCCGGGGGGACGGGGGGGGCGGGTCGGCTGCTTGGTCGTCGCTCATGATCCCAATTGTACGGCCGGGGCATTATTCTGGGGCGTGATGACGGGCCAAACGACAGAGCTGCCGCGGATCGGATCGCCGGGAAGCGGTCTGGGCGAGTCCTGGCGGGTGATCGTCCGCAACGATGACCACAACACCTTCGACCACGTCGCCCGCACGCTCGCGCGCTACATCCCCGCGACGACCCTTGCGCGCGGGCACGAGCTCGCGCAGGTGATTCACAGCAGCGGTCAGGCGATCGTGTTCAGCGGTCAGCAGGAGACCGCGGAGCACTACTGGGAGCAACTGAAGGGGGCGGGGCTGACAATGGCGCCGCTCGAGCAGGGCTGAACCCCGCCGTCTCAGACGCGGTGTTCTTCGCCGAACGGCAGGCGGGTTAAGCGTTCTCGCCCTCGACCGGGTGTCGAGACCCGTTGCCCGCCCCGTTGCCGTGCCCGTTGGTCGCCGGCGCCGTCACGAGCGCACCGCCGGCGGTCAGGTCCCACCAGCCGTAGAGCACCGGGATCTGATACCAGCTGGAGTGAACGACGCGGAAGTCGGTCATCTCCGGGCCGGCCCAGTAGCGCTCCCAGTCGAGTTTGTCCTCGAAGGCTGCAAATTGCTGGAACTTGTAGCGATCGTCGCGCGCGCGGTAGACCGCGTAGGAGCTCGCGCCATAGCGCAGCGCGGTGGCGGCGAGGTCGTTGACGGCGACCTCAAAGTCGTTGTGGCGGAAGCCCGTCGCGTACCAGGGGATGATCACCGTGCCGGCCATCTCAGGCACCCACCCGGATTCGCCGCGGGAATGACATCATCATCAGGCGCCCACCTCCGCATGAATCGCCCCGGGTCCGTCGGCGGTCTTCCCCTGACCCTCCTCGGTTGCGCCGACGAGGATCGAGATCTTGCCGAGGTGCTTGTTTTCGAGCATCAGCTGGTGGGCTTCGGCGACGCCCTCGAAGCCGAGCGTGCGCCACAGCACCGGGCGGATCTGGCCGGACTCGATCAGCTCGTTGGCCTTCGTGCACTCATACGCGTTGGCGAAGTGCGAGCCGAGGATCTCCTTCTGGCGCATCCATAGGTAGGCGACGTTGAAGTCGAGGTCGATGCCCGTGGTGCCGGCGCAGATCACGACTTTGCCGAACGTCTTGGCGACGAACACCGACGTTGGGAACGTCGCTTTGCCGACGTGCTCGAAGACGATGTCTGGGGCGTCGCCGAGCAGCTCCTTGACGCGCTTACCAAACGCGCGCGAGACCTTGAAGCGCGCGGCCTCCTCGTCCGCCGACTCGCCGCCCTTGCGCATCATCCCCGCGAACTCGTCGCGGTTGATGTAGTCGACGGCGCCGAGGCGCTTGACCAGCTCGCCCTTCTCCTCCGAGGAGACGACGCCGACGCAGTTGGCGCCCGCGGCGGCGCACAGCTGGGTGGCGAACACGCCGAGGCCGCCGGCCGCGCCCCAGATCAGGACGTTCGCGCCCGCCTGCATCTGACAGCGGGTGAGCAGCATGCGGTAGGCGGTGAAGTAGACGAGGCCATAGGAAGCGGACTCCTCCCAGTTGAGCGCCTTCGGCTTGGGCAGCAGTTGCTGGGCCTGGACCTTCGTGAACTGGGCGAACGAGCCCCAGGTCGTCTCGTAGCCCCAGATCCGCTGCGAGGGCGCGGCCATCGGGTCGAGGCCGTGGACCTCGGGGTCCTCGTAGGAGGCCATGTTGCAGTGCACGACGACCTCGTCGCCGACCTTCCAGCGCGTCACGCCCGCGCCGACCTTCCACACGATCCCCGACGCGTCGGAGCCGCCGATGTGGTGGCCGAACTCGGGATGGTCGCCGTAGCGCATCACCGAGACGGGCTCGCCGAGCGCCGCCCACACGTTGTTGTAGTTGACGCCGGCGGCCATCACGCGCACGATCACCTCGAACGCGCCCGGCTCGGGCACCTCGATCTCCTCAAGCTGGAAGGCATCCTTCGGTTCGCCGAAGCGCTCCTCGCGGATCACCCAGGCGGCCATCGTCTTGGGTAGCTCGCCGGGTTCGACGAGAACCTCGGAGACTTGTTGCAGATCGATTGCCACGGTGATTTAGACCTCCGGAGATTGAATTACCCACCCCACCCGGGGAAACGCCGCTAATCCTATCCGGGGCGGGCGCTCGGAGGCTTATCGGGCCGCGAACGGCAGCTCGACCACCTCGGCCTCGCCGCCATGCTCGCCGACGGAGACGCTCGCTCCCGACTCGGCCTCGCGGCGCACGAGCGCCAGGCCGATCGGGCCGTGGGCGGGGGAGAGCACTGCGCTCGTCAGCCGGCCGACGGAGCGCTCGCCCAGGCGCAGCTCCGCTCCCGGCTCGGCGGGCGCTGACAGGCGCAGGCCGCACAGCCAGCGGTTGGGCTTGCCCTTGTAGTAAAGCCGAGCGACGGTCTCCTGGCCGACGTAGCAACCCTTCGTGAAGCTCACGGCGCGCTCGTTCAGGCCGGCCTCCTGGGGGATGACCGTGTCGTCGAGGTCGATTCCGTAGCGGGGCCGGCCGTGCTCGACGCGGAGGATCTCCGTGGTGTCTTCCGAAACCGGCGTGGCACCGCGCTCGCGCAACGTCTTGGCCAGATGCTCTGTGTCGGCCGCATCGCAGATGAGATCGACGCCGGTATCGGTGCGCACGAGGACCGCTGTGAGGCCCTCGATCTCGACGGCCGCGTTGGCGTCCTCGCTCGCCGGCAGTTGCTCGGCGCCCGCGATGCGGGTCGCGTCGGGTCCGATCAGTGACAGCAGACCCCGCTCGACGGTGCGCTTGTGCAGTTGCACGTCGTACCCGATCTTGAAGCGGCGGATCATGTCGAACAGGGCTTGCAGCGCCGGACGCTCGGTGTCCAGGAACAGCTCCTCGCCGAGGTCGAGGATGCGCAGGTCGCCGAGCATCTTGCCCTTCGGCGTGAGGAACGCCGCGTAGCACCCGCTCCCGGGGGTGAGCGCCAACGTGTCGTTCGTGACCTGCCCGGCGAGGAACTCCTTCGCGCCTGCGCCAGTCAGGGCGAGCTTGCCGCGCTCGGAGCGGTCGAGCAGACCACAGCCCTCTGTCAGCGCCCGATATTCGGCCTCGAGACGAGATGTGTCGGTAGCGGCCACAAATTCGAGGATAGCCACGCTAGGCTTCGGTCGAGATGCCCCTCGCGGACACATTCCAGACGGTCGTCGACTCGCTCCCCGACGACTGGACCGACCTGCAGCTCGACCTGCGCCTGGCGGACGAGTCGCGCTACGTCGACGCCGCCGTCTACCTGACGACGTGCAACGCGCAGCCTTACTCCCACCACGACTGGCACTGGCGGCTGCTCGTCGCCCACCGCTTCGGCCACGCCGCCTCGGCGCCGACGGTCCACGGCACGCTCGGCCTGCTCGACGACGCCGGGATCGAGGGCGAGCTGGTCGTGCGCGAGGTGCGAGCCGGTCGGGCCGAGGTCACGCAGATGTGGGGCCGCCCGCAGTCGGTGCGCGAAGACTTCCGCCGCCTGCGCGCGCAGTAGGCGTTTTCTATGGCGCGCGTGCTGGTCTTGATACCGGACCTGCTGTTCGGGTCGCAGGTGCAGGGTGCTCTCAGCGCGGCTGGCTACGAGACAGAGCTGGTAGGCGAAACTGACAAGGCCGTAAAAAGCTTGGCGAAGATTCCCGTGCCGGCAGTTATGGTCGTCGACCTGGCTAACCCAGATTTCGATGGGCTGGCGTTCGTGCAGGGACTCGAAGATGGCGCCGCTCTTGTTGGCACGCGCATTCTCGGAGTGCATTCACATGTGGATGAGCAGACACGCCTACGCGCCGAACAGGCCAAATTTGATCGGGTTGTACCCCGTTCGCGCATGGCCCGCGAAGGCGCGGCGCTCGTCGCAAGCTTGATCTCGGGCTAGCTCGCCACCGTCGCGTCCTCGTCCCCGAGGTCGGCGCGCTGCTCCTCAGCCGCCACCGGGTCGAGCGGCACGATCGCGCCGTTCTGAACGCGCTGCCCGTTGGGCAGCCATTCGCCGCCGCGCGCGGAGAGCGCCGCACGGATGACCATTCCGTGGCAGACGACGAGCGCCGGCAGCGCGGCCGCTTCTACGTCGCGCAAAGCCGCGGCCACGCGGACCTCCTGCGCGGCGAACGACTCGCCGCCGGGGAACGCGAAGGAGGGGTCGCCGGTGAAGAACAGCTCGAACAGCTCGGGCGCTTCTGACTGGACGTCGGCGAAGGTGCGGTCGGTCCAGTCGCCGGCGTCGGTCTCCATCAGTCGCGGGTCCTCGCGTGGAGCCAGCCCGATCCGCGCGGAGACGATCTCCGCCGTTTCGCGGGCGCGCAGCAGCGGGCTGCACCACAGCGCGGCGAACTCGTAGCCGGCGGCGCGCTCGGCGAGCTCGCCGGCCTGCGCCCGGCCGGTGTCGTCGAGCGGCACAGCCTGCTGGCCCTGGAAGCGGCCCTCGTGGTTGTAGGCGGTCTGGCCGTGGCGGGCGAGGAAGACGCGGGCAGGAGAAGCCATCGGTTCGCAGAATAGGGATCGCATGGAGGAGCGTGGTCTGCCCGCCTACATAGCCGAGCTGGTGGGGACTTTCATGCTCGTGCTGTTCATCGCGCTGATCGCGAGCGTGTACGCGAGAAAAGGCATCGGCACGCCCGAATTCGTGACGATTGGACTGCTGCACGCGTTCGTGCTGATGATGCTGATCCAGACACTCGGGGGGACCTCCGGCGGGCACTTCAACCCCGCCGTCACCGCCGGCCTGCTGGCGGTGCGGAAGATCAAGCCAAGCGACGCGGGGATCTACGTGGTGATGCAGGTGATCGGCGCGATCGCCGCCGCCGCGCTGTGCAAAGTGATCCTGAGCGAACTCGGGCAGACCCCGAGCCTCGGCAACCCCTCGGTCAGCCCGCTGCTCGGCGGCAAGACCCTGCTCGGTGGCCTGGCCGAGCTGGCGGGCGCGTTCGCGCTCGTGTGGGCGGTGATGGGCGTCGCCGTGAACGAGCGCGCGACGCGCGACTGGGCGGCGTTCGTGATCGGGACGACGCTCGGCTTCGGCGTGCTCGTGACGGCTCCCTTGACGGGCGGCAGCTTGAACCCGGCGCGCGCGCTCGGCCCCGCGATCGTCGCCGGGCACTTCGACAAAGGCTTTGGCGCGTTCTTCGTCGTCTACCTGCTCGCGCCGGCGATCGGCGGTCTGGTGGCCGCGGTCGGCTACAAGCTGCTCGTGCTCGACCCCCAGAAGGAGCCCGGCGAGCGTCCGATCGACAAGCTCGCCGAGGACCCGCGCTAGCGAAGATCGAAGCGGTCGAGGTTCATGACCTTGGCCCAGGCGGCGGCGAAGTCACGCACGAGCTTCTCGCCGGCGTCATCGCTCGCGTAGACCTCTGATAGGGCTCGAAGCTCCGAGTGCGAGCCGAACACGAGGTCGACCGAAGTGGCCGTCCACTTGACCTCGCCGGTCTCCCGATTGCGTCCCTCGTAGACATTCTCGCCCGCCGGCTTCCAGACGGTGCCCATGTCGAGCAGGTTGACGAAGAAGTCGTTGGTGAGGCTCTCGCGGCTGTCGGTGAAGACGCCTCGCTCGGACTGCGCGAAGTTCGCACCGAGCACGCGCAGACCGCCGATCAACACGGTCATCTCGGGAGCGGTCAGCCTCAGCATGTAAGCGCGCTCAAGCAGCCCGTGCTCCAGCGGCAGAGGCTCTCCCGCAGGCAAGTAGTTGCGGAACCCATCGACAGTCGGCTCGAGCACGGCGAAAGACTCCGCGTCGGTCTGCTCCTGGGAGGCATCGGTGCGACCTGGGGCGAAGGGGACCGTGACGTCGTAGCCGGCGTTCTTGGCTGCCTCCTCGACGGCCGCGCAGCCGCCGAGGACGATCACGTCGGCCAGTGAGACGTGCTTGCCACCCGACCCGTTGAAGTCCCTCTGGACCCGCTCCAGCGTCGCGAGCGCGGTCGCGAGCTCGGCCGGCTCGTTGACCTCCCAGTCCTTCTGCGGCGCGAGGCGAATCCGCGCGCCGTTGGCGCCGCCGCGCTTGTCGGTGCCGCGAAATGAGGCAGCCGCAGCCCAGGCGGTCGCGACGAGCCGCGAGATCGACAGGCCCGAGGCGAGAATGCTCTCCTTGAGCACAGCGATCTCGTCATCGCCGATCAGCTCTTGATCGGCCGCCGGCACGGGGTCCTGCCACAGCTGCTCAGCGGGGATCCACGGGCCGAGGTAGCGCGAGACCGGCCCCATGTCGCGGTGCAGCAGCTTGTACCAGGCCTTCGCGAACGCCTCCGCGAGCTGGTCGGGGTTCTCATAGAAGCGCCTGGAGATCGGCTCGTAGGCGGGGTCGAACCGCAGCGCGAGGTCGGTCGTCAGCATCATCGGCGCGTGTCGCTTGGACGGGTCGTGGGCGTCCGGCACGGTGCCCTGGGCCCCGGCGTTCTTCGGCGTCCACTGCTTCGCGCCGGCCGGGCTCTCGGTCAGCTCCCAGTCGTACTCGAAGAGGTTCTCGAGGAAGCCGTTGTCCCACTTGGTCGGCTCCTTCGTCCAGGCGCCCTCCAGGCCGCTGGTGATCGCGTCGACGCCAACGCCGCTGCCGGCGCTGTTCTTCCAGCCGAGCCCCTGCTCCTCGAGGGGGGCGGCCTCGGGCTCGGGGCCGATGTTGCTCGGATCGACGGCGCCGTGGGTCTTGCCGAACGTGTGGCCGCCAACGATCAGCGCGACCGTCTCCTCGTCGTTCATCGCCATGCGCGCGAACGTCTCGCGGATGTCGTGGGCCGCCGCCAGCGGGTCGGGGTCGCCGTTCGGGCCCTCCGGGTTGACGTAGATCAGGCCCATCTGCACGGCGCCGAGCGGCCCCTTCAGCTTGCGCCCGTCGCCGTAGCGCTCGTCTCCCAGCCACGTGTCCTCGGAGCCCCAGAAGATCTCCTCGGCCTCCCAGACGTCCTCGCGCCCGAACCCGAAGCCGAAGGTCTGAAAGCCCATCGATTCCATCGCGACGTTGCCGGTGTAGACGAGCAGGTCGGCCCAGGAGATCTTGCGCCCGTACTTCTGCTTGATCGGCCACAGCAGCCGGCGCGCCTTGTCGAGGCTCGCGTTGTCGGGCCAGCTGTTCAGCGGCGCAAAGCGCTGCGCGCCCTGGCCGCCGCCGCCGCGCCCGTCGGCGATGCGATAGGTGCCGGCGGCATGCCAGCTCATGCGGATGAACAGCGGGCCGTAGTTGCCGTAGTCGGCCGGCCACCACTCCTGGGAGCTCGTCATCAGCTCAACCAGGTCGCGCTTGAGTGCGTCGAGGTCGAGGGTTGCGAACTCCTTCGCGTAGTCAAAACCCGCGTCCAGCGGGTCGGACAGGGGGGAGTGCCGGTGCAGCACGCTCAGGTCGAGCTGCTTGGGCCACCAATCGCGGTTTGTCCTCGGATTGGGCACCTCGGGAGTCGGGCTCGGGATCGCCGGATTCTCGCTCTCGCTTGTGCTCTCGGTCATGTTGCTCCTGTCCTGTTCTGGTCAAAGGCGGCGCTCTCAGAACGCCGGCGAGCCACGAGGGTAGCGAAGGCCGGCTGCCACGTCCTAGACTCACGGCAATGCGTCGCCGTGTCACCTTTTCGCGCAACCTGACGCTCTCGTTGTCGCGTACGTGCCAGTGCTACTGCAAGTACTGCGCGTTCGCGACGCACAAGGCGCACCTGTACGCGCCCGGAGAGGTGCTCGGCATCCTCGACGGCGCGGTCAAGCGCCAGGTCAAGGAGCTGCTCGTGCTGACCGGCGAGCGCCCCGAGGTCAACGCCGAGGTGGCGGCGAAACTGACGGAGTACGGGCACGAGAACTTCACCGCGTACGTCGTCTGGACGTGCGAACGGGCGCTCGAGCGGGGCCTGTTGCCGCACACGAACCTCGGCGTGCTCTCCCGCGAGGATCTCGCGCGCCTGCGCGAGGTGACGGCCTCGCAGGGGCTGATGCTCGAGTCGGTGTCGGAGCGGCTGATGGACACGGTCCACGCGAGCTCGCCAACGAAGCATCCGGCGCGCCGCCTGGAGACGATTCACATTGCCGGGGAGCTGAGGATCCCGTTCACGAGCGGGATCCTCGTCGGGATCGGCGAGACCGAGGACGAGCGACTCGAATCCCTGGAGGCGCTCGCCGCGGTTCACGCCGAGTACGGCCACATCCAGGAGGTGATCCTCCAGAACTTCGTCCCCCACCAGAGCTACTACGGGGAAGAGCCGGCCGAGATCGCCGACGCGGCCGCGCGCGAGTACTGGCGCACCGGCGTCGACGAGGACTCCGGCGGCGGCCTGGCCGCCGTGCGCGAGCGGCCGGAATTGCCGCTGCCCGCGTGGGCCTGCGCGGTGAGCATCGAGGACATGAAGCGCCTAATCGCGGAGACGCGCCGTCTGATGCCCGATGTAGGGATCCAGATCCCGCCGAACCTCGCGGACTGGTGGGGCGAGCTCGTCCAGGCCGGCGCGACCGACCTCGGCGGCCTGAGCGCGAACGGCGATCACATCTCCCCCGAGCACCCGTTCCCCTCGCCGCACCAGGTGCGCAAGCAGCTGCAGAAGGACGGCGTGGCGCTGACCGAGCGCCTGTGCGTGTACCCGCAGTACATCGATCAGGAGTGGGTCGCGCAGGGCGTGATGGACACGATCAAGCTGAAGTACTGGAGCTTCATCCCGCGGCGTGGCTCCGGCCGTACCGACCCACCCGCGCCGATCCGTCCCGACCTGGTGGCGGGCGCGATCGCGAAGGGCCGCGACGGGGTGGCGCTCACCCCCGACGAGCTGACGGCGCTGTTCGCCGAGACCAGGCCGGAGGCGATCGAGGAGCTGCGCGAGGCCGCGGATGAGCTGCGCGAGGAGCTCGCGGGGGACACGGTCACGTTCGTCGTGAACCGCAACATCAACGTCTCGAACGTCTGCACGGTCGGCTGCGCGTTCTGCGGCTTCGGCCAGGGCAAGCGCTCGCCCGACGCCTACGAGCACGACCGCGAGGAGTTCGCGCGGCGGGTGCACGAGGCGATCGAGTACGGCGCCACCGAGCTGTGCATCCAGTCCGGCATCCACCCCGATTGGCGGCTGGAGGACTACCTCGGCTGGCTGCGGTTCGCGAAGGACACCGCGCGCCAGGCCGGCGGGGCGGGTCGGGATTCGATCCACCTGCATGCGTACAGCCCGATGGAGATCGCGCACATGTGCGACATCTCCGGCCTGCCCCCGTCGGAGGTCTTCGCCCGCCTGCGCGACGCGGGCCTCGGCTCGACGCCGGGCACCGCGGCGGAGGTGCTGCACGACGGGGTGCGCGAGCGGATCTCGCCGAACAAGCTGCCGGTGGCGCGCTGGGTGGAGATCATCGAAGCCTCACATGCGGCGGGACTGCGCTCGACCGCGACCGTGATGTTCGGCCACATCGAGGAGCCCTGGGAGCTGGCGAAGCACATGCGCGTCGTGCGCGAGTTGCAGGAACGGACTGGTGGCATCACCGAGTTCGTGCCGCTGTCGTTCATCCCATTTCAGACTTTGCTCGGGCGCACGCACGGTGTCGAGGAGATCGGCCGCGAGGAGAACCTCAAGCACACCGCCGTCTTCCGCCTCGCGCTCGGTCGCACCGTGTCGAGCCTGCAGGCGAGCTGGGTCAAGATGGGCCTCGAGGCCGCGACCGAGTCGCTGCGCTGGGGCGTGAACGACCTTGGCGGGACGCTGATGGAGGAGTCGATCAGCCGCCTCGCGGGCTCCTACCACGGCACCCGCCTCGATCCCGACCAGCTCGTCGCCGCGGCCCATGAGGCCGGCCGGCCCGCGGCCGAGCGCACCACGCTGTACGCGATCCGCCGCCGCTACGAGCTGCCGGTCGCCGTCGCGGGCTGAGACGTCGCGCGGCGCAGCCTCGCATCAAAAACGCTCAGAACGCGCGCACGCGTAGGCGCGCGCACACACGCGCGCGTTCTGAGCGAAAAGAGAACACGAGAACAGCGAGAACACAGTCACCCGGCAGTACCGAGATCACCGGAACAGGTCCTCCTCCAACGGCCGCAGCAGCGCCGCCGCGCCTGGCCCGTCCTCGGCCGTGACGAACCGCCCGAGGCCCTCGATCAGCACGACCGGCTCGCGCGAGTCCTTTGCGCGAGCGAGATCCGCGAGCGAGGCGACGGCGTCGGCGACGGCGATCCAGGTTGCGCGCAGTTGCAGGCCGACCGAGTCCGTGCGCCCGCGCCAATCGTCCAGCGGCGCGATCCCCGCGCAGCCGAGCGCGACGTCGCACTGCCCGTGGCGCCAGGCGCGGCCGAAGCTGTCCGTGATCAGCACCGCAGGCGAGGCGCCCGTCAGCTCGCGCAGGCGTGTGCGCAACGCCCGCGCCGAGGCGTCGGGGTCGCGCGGCAGTACGATCAGCGTCTCCCCTGCCCCTGCCCCGGCCCCTGCCCCGGCCCCGGCACGGGCCCAGGCCCCGCTCCCGTCCCTGGTATTACTCCCGGCGCTGGTCCCGGTCCCGGCACTGGCGTTGGCGTCGGCCCCGTCCTCGGCCGCCGCGTTCGAGGCATCGACGCCGGCGTTGGCGCAGACGAAGCCGTGGTGCGTGCGGCAGATCAGCACGCCATTCGCGGCGCGCAGGATCTCCGCGGACTGGTCGAGCACGACCTGCACCGCGCGCGCGTCCTTGCCCTGCTCCGCCGCGAGCGCCAGAGCGCGCTCCCCTGGCGTCACCCTCGCCAGCTGGACCACAGCGCCCTCGGCCTTCGAGACTGCCTTGTGGGCGATCGCGACGATCTGGCTGTCGTGCAGCGGCGCGGCGAGCGGGTGCTCGGTGTGAAGCGCCAGGGCGATCATCGCCGCGAGGTCGTCCCCGGCGCGGATCTCAGGGAGACCGGGAAGGGCCTGGGCGGAAAGGCTCGACATCGCGTGTGGGTGCCCGGGTCAGATCGTGGTCGTGGCCGAGCCGGCGACCGGACTCGCGGACAGCCCGGACGTGCTCGGCGGAATGTGGGGCGGGCTTGCGGGCAGGCCGAGCACGGCGCGGGTGCGGGAGGCGCGGATGCGCTCCCCGGAAAGGCGGTCGCGCAGAACGGCGAGATCGTCGCCCGTGTCGATGTCCAAGAGCAGAGAAGGAGGTTGCTCAATGCGCGCCTCGATACCAGCGGCGAAGGCGAGCGCGGTGTGGCGCTCGCGACTGCCCGGGCCGAAGCTGGGGGAGATCGCGTCCGGCGGTGCGAGCAGCAGCCCGTTGGTGCCGGTCCCATGCCGGTCGGGGACGATCACGACGGTGGGTGTGGCGAGCGCGCCGGACCGCATCAGCAACCCGTCGAGCTCAATCGGGTCGAGCGCGGGGCAGTCACCGGGAACGCAGAGCACGCGCTCGAACCCATCCGCGAGCGCGCTCGCGACGCCGAGCGCGACAGCCGCACTCTGGCTCGCCTCGGCGGTGTCGGCGACGGTCAGGGCGCCGATCTCGCGCGCGGCGGCTGCGATGGACTCCTCGCGGGTAACGACGATCGTGCGCGAGATCGGACCGGTTTCGCCGAGGCTGGCGAGCACATCACCGACCATCGCCCGCGCCAGCTCCTCGCGCAACGGATCGGCGACACTCGCGCCCAAGCGCTGCTTGGCTCTGGAGAAGCTCTTCACGGGCAGGATCCCGGCGGTGCGCATCTGCCGCAGACGATAGTGGCGCGAGGACCCCTACCAGCCGAGCAGCATCAACCCCAGGGTCACCCCGGGGCCGATCGTGACCATCAGTCCGCGCTCGCCCGGCTCGGGCTCGTAGCGTGCGATTGTGTCCCTGAGCACGTAGAAGATCGAGGGCGTGCCCACGTTGCCGTGCTCGGCCAGCGCGCCCCAGCTCGTGGCGAGGTCGTCTTCCGAGAGCCCCAGCGCGCTCTGCACATTCTCGACGATGCGCCTGCCGCCGGGATGAGCCATCCAGTGGTCGATGTCCGAATGCTCGAGCTGATTGCGACGCAGGAATCCGGCGAGGACCTCCGGCAGGGCCGCCCCGCCGATGTCCGGAAGGTCGCGGGCGAGGTGCAGGTGGCTGTCATCGGCGGTCAGATCCAGGCGGACGGCGTCGAGCGTGCCCGCGATCTGATGGACCTGGGAGTCGAGGATGACGGGGCCATCCACGCCGGGGTCGCTGCAGAGCACGGCCGCGGCGCAGCCGTCGCCGAACAGCGCCGTGCCCACCGTCTTGGCCCGCGAGTCCTCAGGTGTGGCGGGCGTGAGGATGCCGCTCATGCTCTCGGCCGTCACGACCAGCACCCGCTCGCCGGGCTGCTCGCGCATCGTCTGGGTTGCCAGGCGCATGAGCGGCACGCCGCTCGCGCAGCCCACGCCGCTGATGTGGTACTTGTCGGTCGCCGGATCCATCCCGTAGTGGTCGACGATGCGCTGGGCGAGCGTGGGACAGCCGAGCGAGTACAGGCTCGAGCTGACGACCGTGCCGACCTGCAGGGGGTCGAGCTCGAGCGCGTCGACGGCATCGATCGAGTGACGCAGCAGGTCCTGCTCGATCTGTTGGGCACGTCCCTGCAACGTCTTTCCCAGGAAGTCCTCGCTGAGGTCCAGGTGGCGGCGCTTGACCCCGCTGCGCGCGAAGATGCGCTCGGCGAACTCGTCCCCCTTCAGTCCCAGCCGCTCGAGCACCTGCTCCTGCGAGTGGGTGCTATCGGAGTCGGAGACGGCGAGCCCGGCGATCCGTGGCCCGGTGTGGCGGGACGGGGTGTGCTTACCCCGCAGCTCCGCGGTCGAGCTCCGGTCGGCTAGCGTATTGGGCACGGTCGAAACTCCCTGGCTGTCGGGGTGGGCATTGAAGCGAGTCGAGCTGGTCCGTCGGCGCTGCGATCCATAGCTTGGCCTGACCCATGTAAACCATAAAGTCTAGCCCGACCCTAGCTGGAAAGACCGTCAGGACCGGCAAAGGTGCGGCGTCCTTACGCACTTTTTCACGTGACGCGCCGGTGATCTGCCGCGTTTGCGGCGCCGTCCGGAACCCGGCTAGCATCCCCGAAAACCCAGACCACGAAGGAGCGACGAGCATGAGGGTAATAGGAGCCGGTCTGCCGCGCACGGGCACGCTGACGCAGAAGGTGGCGCTGGAGCAACTCGGCCTGGGGCCCTGCTACCACTGGGTGAACATCATCATGGACCTCGATCAGGTCGGGCTGTGGCACCGCGCACTGGATGGGGAGGATCTGCTGGGGGAGATCTTCGACGGCTTCCAGTCGACCGTGGACTGGCCCGGCGGCTTCGTATATCGCCAGCTCGCCGAGCGCCACCCGGACGCCAAGGTGCTGCTCAGCGTCCGCGACCCCGATACCTGGGAGCCGAGCTACCGTGACACGATCGGCAGCTTCTGTCATGGAGACACGCTGCTCGGTCACCTCTCGAAGGCGCGACGGGAAATCGACCCCCACTGGAAGCGCTACCTGGAACTGGTCGACCGCATGCTCTGGGACGAGCTCTCGCCATTCGCCAACGGCTGGGGAGAGCAGGAAATGAAGCAGCAGATGCTCGCCTACAACGAGAGCGTGAAGCGCGCGGTCCCGCCCGAGCGCCTGCTCGTGTGGGAAGTCTCAGAAGGCTGGGAGCCGCTGTGTGAGTTCCTGGAAGTCCCCGTGCCCAGCGAGCCGCTGCCGCACGCCAACGACCGCGAGACGTTCGTCGGGCGCGTGATCGACGGAGCGCTCACCGCGCTCAACGCCTGGCGCGAGAGCCAGCCGCCGCCGGCGGCGTGACACGACGCCGGCCGGCCGGGCCACCCCGTCTAACGCCCGCGCTGGGTCGCGCCACCGGCTACCCCGCGAGCGCCGCAGCGAAGTCGAGGACCTGCGCAGCCACACGCGCACGGGCCGCGGCGTCGTCCATGCGCGTATCGACCTGCAGCACCGGCAGGCGGGCGACGTTCTCGTCCGCGACGATCCCGTCGAGTAGCTCGCCGTAGAAGTCGGCGATGCCGTCGGCATTGCACTCCAGCGCGGCGAACGCCATGAATGCGGCCGTCGGTCCCTTCAGGACCTCCCCGCCGACGATCGGGCTGACCGCGACGACCGGCGCGGGCGCGGCGTGGAGCGCCTCGCGGATCCCGGGGACGGCGAGGATCGGGGCGATCGAGGCGAGCGGGTTGGAGGGCCCGATCACGATCGCGCGGGCGCTCTCGATCGCGGCGAGCGCCTCCGCGCTGGGCTGCGCCTGCTCGGCACCGCGGAACTCGAGACCCTCGACGATGCCCGCGGCCCGCCCGCGGATCATGTACTCCTGAAACGCCTGCCAGCCGGCGGGCGTGCGAATCCAGGTGCGCACGGGGTCGTCGCTCATCGGCAGCACCCGCGCGCGCAGGCCGATCGCCCCGTTCAGGCGCGCGAGCGCCGCCGTCGGCCGCAGGCCATCCTCGACGCGCAGCCGCACTCGCTCGAGGCACCACGCCAGATCGCGGTCGCCGAGGTTGAACCACACGTCGTGGCCGAGCTCGCGCAGCGCATCCATCACCGCGAAGGAGTCATCGCGCAGACCCCAGCCACGCGCGTCGATCTCATCGGCCAGCCAGAAGGAGACGAGGTCCGGGTCGGGCGAGACGTGGGCGCCGTAGATCTCGATGTCGTCGCCGGTGTTCGCGATCACCGCGAGCCGGGCCGGATCGTCGACGACGTCGAGCATGCCCCGTGCGAGCTTCGCGCCGCCGGTGCCGCCGGCGAGGACGACGATATCTGCGCTCATCACTCCCAGGGTACGTCAGGCAGTCCCGCGAGGCGAATCCCGGCGTGGGCCTTGTAGCGCGAGTTGACTGCGATCAGCAGCGCCGTCAACGACTCGGTGATGCGCGCCATCTCGAGCTTGCCGCAGTCGACGCAGCGCAGGCCGTCGATCCGCTCGATCAAGCCTGCCGCGTCGCGCTTGTCCGCGCGCGCGTCGCCGCACAGGAGCACGTCCTGCTCGAGCGGGTGCTCGAGGTCGGCGAGCGAGGCGGCGCTGACGGTATGCAGGGCCGAGACCACGCGCACGCCGTCGGGCGCCATCTCGGCGGCCTGCTGGGCGGCGGAGCCCTGCCATACGCCGAGCATCCGCGTGGCCTTGCCGCTGACGGCGGCCGCGAGCGGGACGGTCGCGTCGATCAGTAGCTGGCCGGGGGAGAGCGCGTCGCGCAGGTTGGCGAGCGTCTCGGACTGGTTGCGGAACGGCACGGACAGGATCACGGTCTGCGCGGTGCGCACGGCGTTGGCGTTGTCGTGGCCGGAGAAGGAGCCGCCCGGCACGATCGCCAGCGCGCGCTCGACGGCTTCCTCGGCGCGGCCGGCGTCACGCGAGCCGATCGCGATCGACACTCCGGCGCGGCCGAGGCGTACGGCCAGTCCGAACCCGAGCGCGCCCGAGGCTCCGACGATGGCGACCGGATCGTTCGCAGCGGGGGACACGGCGGCTGAGTATATGAGTCCGCGAGCGCCGCCGGTGAAGACGGCTAGGCTGTCGAGAAGATGATGAGATTGGAGGGAAAGACCGCGCTCGTCACCGGCGGCGCATCGGGGATCGGCGCGGCGACCGCCCGTCGCCTGGCGGCCGAGGGCGCACGGGTGGCGATCGGCGACATCGACGAGGACGGTGCCCGCAAGATCGCCGGTGAGCTGGACGGGTTTGCGTGCGCGCTCGACGTCACCGACACCGCCTCGGTGCGCGCTGGGGTCACGGCGATAGGAGACGCGCTCGGTGCGATCGACGTGCTCGTGAACAACGCCGGCACCGACCGCTTCTCGTTCTTCGTCAATTCCGACGAGCAGCTGTGGGACTTCGTGCTCGCCGTCAACCTCCGCGGCGTGCTCGCCGTCACGCACGTGGTCCTGCCGCAGATGCAGGAGCGCCGCGCGGGCGCGATCGTGAACGTCGCCAGCGAGGCCGGCCGCGTCGGCTCGCAGGGCTCGGTCGTCTACTCGGCCGCGAAGGCCGGTGTGATCGGCTTCACGAAGGCGATTGCCCGCGAGTCGGCGCGCTACCGCGTGCGCTGCAACGCGGTCGCGCCGGGGCCGATCGAGACGCCGCTGTTCGACTCCGCGCCGCAGGTGCTGGGCGAGATCGGCGAGCGCCTGCAAAAGGGGATGGTCAACGCGACCGTGATGGGCCGCGCCGGCGAGCCCGAGGAGGTCGCCGCAGCGATCGCGTTCCTCGCGAGCGAGGACGCCTCCTACGTCACCGGCCAGACGCTGAACGTCAGCGGCGGCCTCTCGATGTGGTGACCGGGTCGATGAGTGAGTCGGCGGGCGGCCCGGTTGGTGGGCTTCCTAACTCCGTCAGCATTCGCGAGGTCGGCCCCCGCGACGGCTTTCAGAACGAGCCGGAGACGATCGCGACGACCCAGAAGGTCGAGCTGATCGACGCGCTCGCGCGCACGGGCTGCAAACGGCTGGAGGTGACGAGCTTCGTGCGACCGGACGTGATCCCGCAGCTCGCCGACGCCGCCGACGTGCTCGCGCGGATCGACGTGCCCGAGGATGTGGCCGTGAGCGTGCTCGTGCCGAACGAGCGCGGCCTGGATAACGCGCTCGCGCTGCTCGAATCCAGCCGCGGTGGCGGTGGCGGTGGGGACAGCGGCGGCAGGCAGGCGTTCGACGAGATCAACGTGTTCCTGTCGGCCTCGGAGACGCACAACCGCAAGAACGTGAACCGCTCGGTCGAGGAGTCGCTCGCCGGGCTCGAGATCGTATTGACGCGCGCGCGCGAGGCAGGCCTGCGCTGCGAGGGCGTGATCTCGACCTCGTTCGGCTGCCCCTACGAGGGCCACGTCGCGCCCGAGCGCGTGCTCGAGATCGCACGGCGCCTGCACGCGGCCGGAGCGCAGGAGATCGGCTTCGGCGATACGACGGGGATGGCCAACCCGCGCCAGGTGGGAGAGCTGTTCGCGCTGTGGCGTGACGACCTGCAGGAGGCGCAGCTGACCGCGCACTTCCACAACACCCGCGGGCAGGGTCTCGCGAACGTGCTCGCGGCGCTGCAGGCGGGAATCGACAGCTTCGAGTCGAGCTTCGGCGAGCTCGGCGGCTGCCCCGTGCCGGCCGGCGCGACCGGGAACATCGCCACAGAGGATCTCGTGTCGATGCTCGAGGAGATGGGGATCGCGACTGGGATCGACCTGGACGCGCTGCTCGCCTGCGCGGCGCGCGTGCGTGAGATCCTCGGCCGTCCGTTGGGTAGCTATACGCTTGTGGCGGGGCCGGTGAAGTGGGACTGAAAGGTCCTTGCGTCGATTCCTGCCTCCCCCTATCCTGAGAGTATGGATGAGGATCTCGAGATCGAGCTTGTCTTCGCTCCGCAGGACGAGGGTGGCTATCACGTGTACGCGCCTGATCTTCCTGGCTTGCATACCCAAGGGGACACGCTTGACGAGGCGACTGCCAACGCCCAGGAGGCTCTGGAGCTCTACGTCGAAGGACTGCGTGAAGACGGCGGCTCGCTCGACACGGGTGTGATCCGTCGCAGGTTCCCCATTCCCGCATGAGTGAGGGGCTCCCGGTCCTCTCTGGTCAACGCCTCGTCAAGGCGCTGGAACGGGAGGGGTGGCAGCTGGCACGCCAACGTGGCAGCCACGTCCGGATGAAGCATCCCGGCCACCGAACCTCCCATCACCGTGCCCCTGCATCGAGAACTCAAGCGCGGCACCCTCTCTGGCATTCTCAATGATGCCGGACTCGATCCCGAGCAGCTGCGCCGACTCCTCTAACCCGCGGCAGCTACCTCGGTCTCGTGCGCCGCCTCGCGCATAGCCGCGACGCAGTACTCCTGAACCGCGACCTCCATCTCGAGCGTAGTCGCGAGCGCCGGGCGAGCGGAGGCGTCGAGCACGCGCTTGGCGCGGCCGACTGCGATAGGCGAGTTCGCGAGCAGCTCGCCGACGAGCGCCTGCGTGGCCGCCTCCAGCTCGCCCGCCGGAACGACCCGGTTGACGAGCCCGGTGCGATGCGCCTCGGCGGCATCGATCGTGGCGGCGGTCATGATCAACTCCTTCGCGCGGCCGAGCCCGACGACCGCGGGCAGGCGCGAGGAGCCGCCGACGTCGGGGATGATCCCGAACTTGACCTCGGGCAGCCCGAGCTGGGCATCGTCGGAGGCGATCCGCAGGTCGCAGCCGAGCGCGACCTCGAGCGCGCCGCCGAAGCACGCGCGATGGATCTGGCAGACGACGGGCTTGGGCATCGTTTCGCAGAGGTTCGCGCAGTCGAGGAACACGTTGCGGAACGGCCGCAGCACGGAGGGGTCGCCGGCGAACGACATCAGCTCGCCGAGGTCGACGCCCGCGGAGAAGACGGCGCCCTCACCGCGCAGCACGACGCAGTGCACGTCGGCGTCCCCGGCGGCCGCGCGCAGTGCCTCGCCGAGCTCGACGAGCAGGGCTTGGTTCATCGCGTTGCGCTTGTCGGGGCGGTTGAGCACGACATGGCGGACGGCGCCGCGGTCTTCGGTGGTGACGAGGGTCATGTGGGGTGTCCTTCCGCTCGTGGTCTCGAATCAGCTCAGGTCGAGCACCGTGGTGGGCGCCTGGATCTCCTCGTCGTGCCCCTCGCGCGGGACGATCGCGGTGCCGACGGCGAAGAACTCGATCGTGTGTGAGCCCCAGCCGTGGGACTTCTCCTCAAGGGCGACGCCGACGATCCCCTCGGCCCCGATTTCCTGGGCCTCGGACTGCATCCGCTCCATCGCGAGCTCACGCGCGTCATACAGAGCCTGGGTGAAGTTCGAGAGCTCGACGTTGCGCCCGGTCTGGGCCATCGACTGCAGCATCCCGCGATGGGCGACGTGGTAGACGCAGCTGCCCATCACCATCCCCACGGGGCGGTGCCCGGTGCTCAAGAGCGTCCAGAAGTCCTGGCCCGACAAGTCACTGGTGAACGGACGCCCCGAGGGCGCGCGGTGCAGCACGCCGTCGCGGTGCTTGACGGCAGTCCCGATCGCGATGAACTCGGCCATGTCCTGGCCCCACTCGTAGCGGCCGATGTCCAGACGCACGCCGACGACGCCGTCGGCGCCGAGCTGGTCGGCCTCCTCCTCCATCCGCGTCATCGCGAGCTGGCGTGCGCCGTACATGGCTTCGGAGAGGACGGTCATCTCCTGCGATTTCTTCCAGCCGGCCATCTGGATCCCGATGTGGTAGATCGAGCTGCCGACGACCAGGCCGAGGGGCTCGAACCCGGCCTGCTTGACGAGCAGGAACTCGTTCACCGACAGGTCTGACGTAAACAGCCCGGCGCGGTTCTGCTGCAGGCGCGCGCGGCCGGCCTCGGGGACGCCCTCGAGGGAGGATGGGTCGTATGCGGTCTCGCGCTCCTCGGTCATTTGGTGGTGCTCCTTGTCATGTGATCCGCTTGGGTGAAGGGGTTGGGGGGAAGGGTCTGTTGGAGGGGTTGGTGGAAGGTTTTGATGGAGGGTTGGGTGAGAGGGTTTGATGAGGGGAGGGGAAGGGGGATGCTTGGTCAAATGGGTCGGTGCGGGTCAGGAGGGTCGGTTAGGCAAAGAGGTCGACGACTGGTTTGGGGGCTTGGATCTCGGCGCCGGCGTGCTGGCGGATCGCGGTGCCGACGGCGTTGAACGTGACCATCATCCCGCGCAGCTCGCTCGCGCCGAAGCCGCCGCCCATGCCGCTGCTGAGCGTGTGCGGACGGATCGTGTGGCCGATCCGCACGCCGACGACGCCGGAGGCCCCGAGCGCGGCGGCCTGGCGGTTGATCTGGCTCATCGTGCGCTCGCGCGCGTTGTAGAGCGCCTGCGTGAATTCGCTCAGCTCGTAGGGCTGCATCGAGCCCAGCATGCCCGCCCCGCCGCCCGGGCCGCCGAGCATCCCGCGGTAGGCGTAGCTCGAGAAGAACACCGAGCTCCAGGCGACGATCCCGGCCGGCTCGATCTCGGCCCGCAACAGCAGCGCGTAGTCGGCGACCGACAGCTCCGTCATCACCGGTTGCTCGCTGCGGGCGTCCTTGCGCCGCACCGCGGTGCCGAGCACCATGTGCTCGAGCGCGAGCTGGCCGCCGCCCCCGCCGAGCTCCGATTCGCCCGCGCGCGTTTCCACGCCGACGACCGCGTCGGCGCCGATCTGGCGCGCCTCCTCGGCGAGCCGGTGCAGCGCCCGTTCGCGCACCTCGTTCAAAGCCTGCGAGAGCGTGTCGAGCTCGATCATCGCGCCGCCGCCGAGGTTGTAGCCGCCCTGCATCTGACCCCAGGCGGACTGGTAGCCCATCTGGTAGATCGAGCTGCCCATCACCTGCGAGAGCGGCGTGAGCCCGAGCTGATGGCAGAGCGCGAAGCCGCTGACGGACAGGTCGGACGTGAACGACACGCCGCGACCGCCACGCCCGCCGTCCTCGCCCTGTGTCCCGCGCAGCTCGCGCAGGCGCCGTTCGGCCGCGATCGGGATGCCGCCCGCCTCGATCCGCGCGAGCGACTGCGCCTCCTCGCGCTCCTGGGCGGCGTCCTCGACCGGTTCGTCGACCTGTTCGCTCATCTCGCGCCGCGGCCGATGCCGGTCGTGCTCGTTCGTCGATCCGCTCGCGAGGCGCTGCCTGCGGTCGCCGACCGGGCCATCTCAGCGCACGAGCCCTTCCAGCGCCGCGCGCGCCTCGGCGCTGCGCTCGGCCTCCGACTGCAGCTCCGCGGTCAGCGCCGCGATCCACGCGTCGGGGTTCAGGGCCTCGCGCTTGATCGCGATCCCTCCCGATTTGCGCTCGCGGAAGCCCTCGACGCGGTCGCCGTTGACGCTCAGCTCATACGCGCAGCCGCCGAGCTCGACCTGCACGCGGCGCACGTGCTTGGGGCCCCGGCCCAGCAGGCCCCCGCCACCACGCTCTACGCGCGTGCGCGCGGGTAACGTTGTCTCGAGCTTGGCGGCGAGCACCTCGACCGAGATCCGCAGGTCGGCGCCGTCGGCGCGCAGGCCCGCCGCGGAGAGATCGAAGGTCTCGTCTGACGGCATGGGTTGCAGGCTATCGCGGGTGGAGCGGGGCCGGGCGACCGTAGGGGTACGGAGCCGGCGCTACGATCCTGCGGCGGGTGCTCCTCGCGTAATAGGCTGCGGCTCGACCAACTTGCGGGTTGGCCGGCGATGCGGACCCTCCTACGGTGGCTGTGCGTGGCGGCCTCCCAAGCAAATCTTCGACCACAAAGGGAGCGATGGCGACTATCAAAAAAGTGGGTGTGCTCGGGGCCGGGCTGATGGGGCACGGGATCGCGCAGGTGGCCGCGCAGGCGGGCTATGAGGTCGTGCTGCGCGAGGTCGACGCGGCGACGCTGGCGAAGGGCGTCGGCAAGATCGAGAAGCAGCTCGCGCGCGCGGTCGAGAAGGGGAAGTCGAGCCAGGAGGATGCCGACGCGGTGCGCGGGCGGATCGAGGGCACGACCGACTACGGCGCGCTGGCCGACTGCGACCTCGTGATCGAGGCGATCACGGAGAGCCTGCCGCTGAAGCTCGAGATGTGGCGCGAGCTCGACGGGATCGTCAAGGCTGATGCGGTGTTCGCGACGAACACGTCCTCGCTGTCGGTGATCGACCAGGCCGCCGCGACCGGCCGGCCCGGGCAGTTCGTCGGGCTGCACTACTTCAACCCCGCGCAGGTGATGAAGCTCGTCGAGGTTGTGCGCTGCGTGACGAGCACCGACGCGGCGTTCGAGACCGCGCTGGAGTTCGCGAAGTCCGAGGGCAAGCTCGCGATCCCGACCAAGGATCGCGCGGGCTTCATCGTCAACCGCCTGCTCGTGCCGTACATGCTCGATGCGATGCGCGCCCGCGAAGAAGGGGTCGGCTCGGTCGCGGAGATCGACGAGGCGATGAAGGCCGGCGCCGGACACCCGATGGGCCCGCTGACGCTGGCGGACTTCGTCGGGCTGGACACGCTCGGCTCGATCTGCGACGTGCTGTTCGACGAGTTCCGCGAGCGCCGCTTCGCCCAGCCGCCGATGCTGCGCAAGATGCTCGCCGCGGGCTGGTTCGGGCGCAAGTCGGGGATCGGCTTCTACGACTACTCGGGCGACGCGCCGGCCGAGAACCCGGGGATCTGAGGACTCGACTTGGCCGACCTGGACGCGGCGAACAGGCGCGCGCTCGCCGGCGGTCCCGAGCGCCACCGCGAGAAGGCGCGCGAGCAGGGCAAGCTCCCCGTGCGCGAGCGGGTCGCGCTGCTGCTCGACACGGATCAGGACACGGGCGAGCCTGCGTTCGCCGAGGAGGCGCTGCTCGCGAGCTGGGACGGGGACGGCCTCGGCGCCGACGGGGTCGTGACGGGCGTGGGGGAGATCGACGGCCGGCCGGTCGCGCTGATGGCGAACGACCCGACGGTCAAGGCCGGCTCGTGGGGGCCGAAGACGGTCGAGAAGATCCTCCGCATCCAGGAGCGCGCGCTGAGCCTGCGGATCCCGATGGTCTATCTCGTCGATTCCGCCGGCGCGCGGATCACCGAGCAGGTGCAGATGTTCCCCGGTCGCCGCGGGGCGGGCAGGATCTTCCACAACCAGGTCAAGCTGTCGGGGTTGGTCCCGCAGGTGTGCGTGCTGTTCGGCCCGAGCGCCGCCGGCGGCGCCTACATCCCCGCGTTCTGCGACGTGGTCATCATGCGCGAGGGCAACGCCTCGATGTATCTGGGCTCGCCGCGGATGGCGGAGATGGTGATCGGCGAGCGGGTCACGCTCGAGGAGATGGGCGGGGCGCGGATGCACACGGGGGTGTCCGGGTGCGGGCACCAGCTGGTGAAGAGCGATGAGGACGGGATCGCGCTTGCAAAGCGGTATTTGGGGTACTTGCCCACCAATTGGCAGGCGGCCCCACCGGCTACGAGATCGGCCGAGCCCGCGTCAAAGACCCCGATCGCGGACATGATCCCGGAGGACGAGAACAAGCCGTTCGACATCAAGGCCCTGATTGGGACACTGGTGGACGGGGACTCGTTCCTGGAGATCCACCCCCGCTGGGCGAAGGAGCTTGTCGTCGGCTACGCGCGCCTGGACGGGAACGCGGTCGGGATCGTCGCCAACCAGCCGAAGCACAAGGGCGGCGTGCTGTTCGGCGATTCCGCCGACAAGGCCGCGCGCTTCATCCAGACGTGCAACGCGTTCAACGTCCCCTTGCTGTTCCTGGCTGACGTGCCCGGTTTCATGATCGGCACGCAGGTCGAGCGCGAGGGCATCATCAGGCACGGCGCGAAGATGATCAGCGCCGTCAGCGAAGCGACGGTCCCGAAGATCTCCGTGGTCCTGCGCAAGGCCTACGGCGCCGGTCTGTACGCGATGGCCGGCCCCGCCTTCGACCCCGACTGCTGCCTGGCCCTCCCGAGCGCCTCGATCGCCGTGATGGGGCCGCAGGCGGCGATCAACGCGGTGTTCTACAACCAGCTGCAAGCGATCGAGGACGAGACCGAGCGCGCCGCGAAGACCGAGGAGCTACGCGCGGAGTACGCCGCGGACATCGACATCCTGCACCTCGCCTCAGAACTCGTGATCGACGCGGTGATCGAGCCCGAGGACCTGCGCGGGGAGCTGATCCGCCGTTTTGCGCACGCGGCCGGCAAGCAACGCACGTGGCCGGCGAAGCACAATCCCGTTACACCGGTCTAGATCGATTCACAACAGCCGTGATCACTGCGTTTGCAATACGGCGCGTACCGAAAGCATGGAGACGCTTATGAAAGTTGGTCCCTACAACTTCGAGCCGACGACCTACTTCCCGGAGATCGATCATCTGCGGGCGGGGGGTGGGCAGATCGGCGATTCCACCGACGCTCGGCACGTCTTCTTCTACGCTGATGATGAGAGCGAGCCGGTTGGCATCGAGCTGTTCAGCCCGCGTGAGCAGTTGGAGACCGAAGGCGCGATCACGGTCGTCCTGCCATCGGGCGAGCGGGTACGGATCCCAGAAGCCGAGCAGCTCGTGCGCGAGTCGTTGACGGCCAGCGCGGCCTGAGATCAGGTGGGAATGCCCGCCGCGCGGGTCTGTTCGTCCTCGAACGGCGGGTATGTCTCAGTCAGCAGGTAGAGGTAGGCGTCTGAGCGCGCGGTGTAGGAGTTGGCGAAGACCATCAGGTCGTACAGGCCGCGCGGCATCTTGCCGGTGAAGAGGATCACGAACCAGGCGGCGACCGCGCCGATCTCGAGCAGGATGCCGATCACGTAGCGCACGATCACGATCGGGATCGCGAGGATGATCCGGAAGAACGTCTTCAGGCGGCTGTAGTGATCGAGCCGCTCGAACTCCATCCGCACGGGGTAGGCGCGATCGTCGGCGCCTCCAAACGGGGGGTAGGGATCGCTCAACAGGTACGTGTAGGCGAGAATTCTCGTGGCAAAGCGCGTGTACCCGGCGACGAAGTCGTACAGGCCGCGCGGGTAGCTGCCGGTGATCACGATCGCGAACCAGGCGAAGAGGATCGCGAACCAGGCCACGAGCGCGTAGAAGAAGGCCCAGATGAACAGCGGAATCGCGAGGATCAGGCGGAAGAACGCCGTCAGCCGGTTGCGACGCTCGACGTAGTCGGCCGTGAAGGTGACGGGATAGGACATGAGCTCCCCCTTGATCGTGTTGTGCGTCGCAGCAGCTGGACGTGACTGGACCCGCGATTCATCCTAATGCGCGCCCGGACGGATGTGTTGATTTCTCGAATCCGGATCGCCGCGTCGCCTGCATCCGATGACCGCCGGCGGGATCGTCTAGATTCCGCGCATGGACGCAACCGACCTCGCCTACGCCGGGATCGCCAAGCAGGCCGAGCTGATCGCCGCGGGCGAGGTGAGCTCCCGTGAGCTTGTCGACATCTACTTGGAGCGGATCGAGCGCTTCGACCCGGCCCTCAACGCCTTCCGGGTCGTGTTCACCGAACGAGCGCGGATGGAAGCCGACCAGGCGGATGCCCGGCGCGCGGCCGGCAGCTCGACCGCGGAACGTCCATTGCTGGGCGTGCCGATCGCGGTGAAGGACGAATTCGACGTCGCCGGCGAGGTGAGCACGTTCGGCACGAACGCCTACGGAGCGCCCGCACAGGCGGACTCGGAGATTGTCAGACGCGCGCGCGCGGCGGGCGCGATCGTGATCGGCAAGACGCACATGCCCGAGCTGGGCGCGTTCCCGTGGACGGAGTCGCCGACGTGGGGCGTGACGCGCAACCCGTGGGAGCTGGGCCACAGCCCGGGCGGCTCGAGCGGAGGCAGCGCCGCGGCGATCGCCGCGGGCCTGATCGGCGCCGCGTTCGCGGGCGACGGGGGCGGCTCGATCCGCTTTCCGGCCGCCTACTGCGGACTGTTCGGTCTGAAGACGCAACACGGCCGTGTGCCGCTGGCGCCACACCTCGATGCCTGGCACGGCGCGGTCGTGAACGGAGTGCTCGCGCGCTCGGTGCGCGATACGGCGCTGTTCTACGACGCGATCGCGGACGGTCCGCCCGACCCCGGCGCGCCTGAGGTCCCGCCGAGCTCGTTCCTGGAGGCGCTGGGCCAGGCGCGCCCCCTGAAGATCGCGCTCGCGACGAAGCTGCCGCCCTCGCCGCTGACGAAGCTGCACGCGGAGAACCGCGCAGCGCTGGAGGAAACCGCGGAGCTGCTGCGGAGCCTCGGCCACGAGGTCAACGAGCGCGTGGTCGACCACGGCCCACTCGCGACCTCGCCGGAGTTCACGGCGCTCTACCTGTGGAGCATCAACGAGGAGGCCCAGACGTTCCCGCATCCGGAGCGCCTGGAACGGCGGATCCGCGCGCTGGCGAGGATCGGGGGCATGTTGCCGAAGGGTGCGCTCGACTGGGCGCTCGGGCGCAAGGAGGCGTACGCCGCGCGCTTGAACGAGCCGCTCGCCGACCACGATGTGCTGCTGACCCCGGTGACCCCGGCGCCCCCGCCGAAGATCGGCGCGAACGAGGGCCTCGGCTGGCTGCGCACGACGCTGAACGCGTCGGCGATGGTCGCGTATGCATCGTGCTGGAACTACTCCGGCCAGCCCGCGTGCTCGGTCCCCGCGGGCTTCGACTCAGAAGGCCTGCCCCGCGCGGTGCAGTTCGTCGCGAAGCCGAACGACGAGGCGACGCTCGTCGCGCTCGCGGCCCAGATCGAGCAGGCGCGCCCCTGGACGCAGGACCGCCCGCCCGCGTTCTCGTGAGCGGAGACGGAGGGGGCGAGCGCCGGGCGGAGGAGACGCAGGCAGAACTGTTGGAGGTCGCGGTCGAGGCCGCAAGGATGGCGGGGGGCCTGCTGCTGGAGCGCGTGCGCGCGGGACACGAGCGCGAGGTGAGCAGCAAGAGCACGCCGACGGACCTCGTGAGCGAGGCCGACCTCGCGTCGGAGCGCGCGATCAAGGTGCTGCTGGCGGACCGGCGTCCCGGCGACGGCTTCGTGGGGGAGGAGGGCGGCTCGCAAGACGGCACGAGCGGACTCGACTGGGTGGTGGACCCGCTCGACGGGACCGTGAACTTCCTGTTCGGGATCCCGCAGTGGTGCGTGAGCGTGGCGGTCCGCGACGGCGCGGGAACGACGCTGGCGGGCGCGGTGTACGACCCGAACAGTGCCGAGCTGTTCACGGCCACGCGCGACGGGGATGCGAGACTGGATGGGGGAGCCGTTGATGATGATTTAGGCGCGCCCGTGGCGGGCACGGAGGGATCGGTCTCGCGAGCGCGATCGGCGGAGCAGGGCGCGCAGGTGCTGCGCGGCACACGGCGTGGGGATCTAGCGACGGCGATGGTTGCCACCGGCCTGGCGTACGACGCGAAAGTGCGCGAGGCGCAGGCAAAGGTGCTGGCCCGCGCGATCCCGCAGGTGCGCGACTTACGCCGCTTCGGCAGCGCCGCGCTCGACCTCGCATGGACCGCGGCGGGCAGGTTCGACGCCTACTTCGAGCGCACGGTCAAGCCCTGGGACATCGCCGCCGGTCAGCTGATCTGCGAGCGCGCGGGGCTGGAAGTGCTCGACCTGCCCGAGCACGAGGACCTGCCGTACGGGATCCTGGCCGCGCCGGAGGCGATCGCTGGGCAATTGCTGGAGTTGGTCGGAGGCCCGGCGTAGAGCCGATCAACAATAGGATGCGGACGTCGTGCTACGCTGCATACATGTCGGTGAATGTGTCGGTGCGCCTTGATGACAGCTTGGCCGAACGTCTTCGTCTACGTGCGCGTGCCGCCGGCGAGACGCTCTCAGATCGGTTGCGTCGTTACGCCGAGGAAGGCACCCGTCGTGAGGAGCACCCGCTGATCGTGTTTCGCGATGGTCCGACCGGCCGGCGCGCCGGACTGCTGGGCGGCCCGGACGTCTGGGAGGTCGTGATGTGGGTCGAAGATCTGGCGGCGGAGCCCGACTCAGTCGCGGCGCTCGTCGAGGATTCCGCCATCTCCCGGTCTCAGGTGGACGCGGCGATGCGCTATCGCGCGGCGTACCCGGATGAGATCGTGGCTCGTATCGACTTGCATAGGCGCGAAACAGCGGCCGCTGACGTAGCCGGCGTACGTTGAGGTTGCTGCTCGACGAGATGTACGCGAGCGTCCATGCGGAGGCGCTGCGAGCGGTCGATGTCGATACCTCGACCGTGATCGAGCTTGGATTGGCCGGAAGCTCTGACCCGGATGTCTTTGCGGCGGCGGTGGCGCAGGGGCGTGCGCTGCTCACGGAGAACGTCGCGGACTTCACGCGCATCTCAGCCGAGCATCTCAGCGCCGGCCGGCGTCACTCCGGCGTGTTGATCGCGCTCTCATCCCGATTCTCGCGCCGCCCGGCCGGCATCCCCTCGTTCGTCCAGGCGATTCTCGCTATCGCAGGTCAAGAGCTCACCGACTGCTTGATCTACCTACCGGTGCCGGGCAAAGGCCAATCATAGGATCTCCCCCTCCCTCGCATATATTGGTATCCCACATGCGGCGGTGGCGGAACGGTAGACGCCGAGGTCTCAAAAGCCTCTGTCCGAAAGGGCGTGTGGGTTCGACTCCCACCCGCCGCATTGATCATCTGAAGACGGCTCAGGCCGGGAACGGCGGCGCGTCGCGGTAGTCGCCGGCATCGGCGCCGAGACCGGCACCGGCACCGGGCCCGGAGCCCGCGGGACCGCCACCCGCAGCCGGATCGCGCCGCTCGACCTCGACGTTCCACCCCTGGTTGAACCCGCGCAGGGCGAACGCGACCAAGAGCATCTGCACGGGAATGATCAGCAGGGTGACGACCCCGATCAGCCCGGGGTTGAGCAGCGGCTGCGCGAAGCCCGATTCGTTGCGTTCGAACCAGGAGGGCGCGGCGACGAGCGCGAAGATGATCAGCAGCACCCCGAGCGCGGCGGCGAGCGGCAGCACCCCCCGGCTCCAGCGCGCCGCGCTGTAGACCATCAGGATGTAGGCGACGATGAAGCCGAGCTGGACGGGAAGGGCCCCCTGCAGCACCGACCAGCCGCCGATCGTGTTGATCAAAAGCAGCGCGAGCGTGGCGAGCAGCAGCAGGATCACGACCACGCGCGTGGAGCGAACGACCGCCCGATCGCGGTTGGGATGCGTGACGACGACGCCGCGCGCGCGACGGTCCGCCTCCTCCCGTTCCCGAATCGCAGAAGCCACCACGGGAAACCATACAATCTGGAGCGGTCCTCGTGTGCGTGGCGCGGTTCAGATATGCGCCACCGACACGGATGACCCAAGCGGGCGTGGTGGAATTGGTAGACACGCTGGCCTTAGGAGCCAGTGGGCCGTGAGGTCCGTGGGGGTTCGAGTCCCTTCGCCCGCATCTTGTCCCGAGACATCAGTCCACTATGTCCCGCAACCACACACCTTCGCCCGCGCCTTCGCCCGCATCGCCATGTCGCGAGCTTTTGGTCAGAGGGTCTCGTCGTCCCTGGCGCACGGAGCCGGTCGGGGCTGGCTAGACACCCTCCTGCGGTGCAAGGAGCGTGGCGCCGGGAATGTGGGTGGCGACGCGACGTGGGTCTCGCGTCAGGAGGGGGCGGGCGGTGACCGCGGCGTGCGCACCGATCAGGAAGTCGGGGAGGACCGCCTCGCGCCGGCCTCCAGCGCGGCGGTAGTCGGCGTGCGCGTGACCGGCGAGGAACGCCGCCGCCGCGGGGATCTCCTCGACGATCGCCATCGAAGGCAGCGCCGAGCGGAGCGTCTCTATGCCCGAGAACCGTGGGGCGATCTCGGCGAGCACCACGGCGTTCAGGACGATCGAGCCGCGCTGTGCGGCCTGCGTGAGTTGCCCTTGCGACCAGTCGCCCCAGCGGGGATCCTCGGTGAAGACGTCGAGCAGGACGCTGCTGTCGACGAGCGTCCCCGCCGCGGCGCTCACCGGCGGGTCAGGGCGAGGATCTCATCCGTGCTCAGCTCGCCCGCGCCGGCGCCGCGCATGCGGTCGATCTCGCCGGCGGCCCGTTCGCGGTCGACGAGCAGACGAGCGCCGCGGTCGTCGAGCTCGAACTCGACGTCGCTGCCGGGATGGATGCCGAGCGCTCGACGGACACCGAGTGGAATCGTGACCTGCCCCTTTTGGGTTACCCGCACACGGTAAGACTAGCAAGTAATACTCAGCAGCAGCAGCAGCAGCGCCGATTCGAGTCCCTTCGCCCGCACTGAATCGGTATGCTAGTATGCATGTATGCACAGAACCACCCTGTCGCTGCCGGACGATGTGGCTGATGCGTTGAGAAGAGAGGCCCACCGGCGTCATACCTCGGCCTCCGCGGTGGCACGCGATGCGATCGCCGCGCATCTGAACCTGCTCCCGGAGCAGTCGCGTCCGGTGCCGTTCGCCGCCGTGGGGCGCAGCGGTCAGCGCAATGTCGCCGGGGACATGGAGGAGCTGCTCGCGCGCGAGTGGAGCGATCCTGACTCGGGCCGAGCGGCCTGAGTGGCCTGAGCCCCCGGATGTCGCGATGAGCGCCCTCGCGATCGTCGATGCCGGACCGCTGTACGCGGCTGCCGACGCCGACGACGAGAATCACGCGGCCTGTCTGACCACGCTCGCGCGTCCGGACCTGCGATTCGTGCTGGCGGCGATGGCCGTCGCGGAGGCGACCTACTTCGTCGGCACGCGCCTGGGAGCGACGGCGGAGCGGGCGTTCCTGGAGGGCCTGCGAGACCTCGACGTCGAAGGGCCCAGCGGCGAGGATTTCGCGCGCATGGCCGAGCTGGTCGAGCAGTATCGGGACTGGCCGCTCGGAGGAACCGACGCCTCAATCATCGCCCTCGCCGAGCGCCTGCGAGCTCCCGCGATCGTAACGCTCGACCGTCGCCATCTCGCGGCGGTCCGCCCTCGCCATCGCGAGGCGTTCGAACTGCTGCCGTAGGCACCGGCAGTCGATTTTCCGCTCGGCTGATTGGGTTGGGTTGCGTTTGATCTTACGGTTCGCTGGCGAGAGTCTGGCGCTGGATGTACCAGGCGGCCTCGATCGGGTTGAGGAAGTGCGGCGGCTCCTCGACTTGCAGGCGGTTGTCGTAGTGGGCGTTGTATGAGTATCCGTGTTCGAGCGTGGTGCCGTTGATGATGCCCGTCAGTCCATTGCTGAAGAGCCCGGCGAGCGCGCCGTAGACATTGACGTGTCCTAGCGTCGGCGTGCCACAGTCGAAGTTATCGACGATGATGGCATGTTTGACAGCAAGCATAGCCGCATAGACAACCGGTTCTTTGAGGTCTTCTGAAGCGTTGGTCGCACCGCCGCATTCTTTATACTTTTTGCCGCGTGTGCCCGACAGTGGATGGTAGATGCGCACGAAGTTGTTCGCGATCAAGCCCAGCAGGTCGTTGGTCGTGGGTGTGCCTTCAACCGAGGTTGACGGTTCTCTCGGGGTGGTGATGCTTTCGTTGATAACGACGTCGTTTTCAGCAGCGATTGTCAGCGATTCTTCGTATTTTCCGTGCACGTACACGTTGGCGCATTCGGTGTCTTCAGTGTAGCTAGGGACGGGGCCAAACGGCGAGTAGGCCTTGCAGCTGCCCCCTCCTGAGGATACGTAAATCACCCCATTGGGTGGGAATGCGACGCCAGTCGTCGTTTTTTCGGTTGGTGCGCCGGCACCCTTGTGTTCGACGATTGTCATCGTCTTGCCCGTCAGATCTATTTCGGTCTTGCCAAAGAAATGATATTTTTCTTCGACGACGTGGATGAGTTCTTCGTCGCCGGGTGGCGGTTGGAGGGGGGGGACAAATTTTGGCAGGATATGGGTACCCTTAAAGGTAGGGCTTCCACCACAGGTTTGGGAATAGCCTTCCTGGCCTGCTTCTTTTTTATTTCCGTTGCCAAATTCGATCCGATCGATTGAAGTTCGGCCAAAGACGGGCTTGCCACAAACCAGCGCATGGTCTTCGACGTGCAACGGGCCGTTGATCGATTCTCCTTCTCCAAAATAGTTATTGAGCGGCCTACAGTGGTTTTCCGCCAATTCTTCTCGTTCTTGATAGAAGCGGCCACATTCGGTCCACCACGTGCTTGGCCTACCTTCAGGAACACTACCGTCCACGACGGGGTCGCCGACTTCATACATCGTGTACCAGACGTAGCTGACAAAGTTGGCGTTTCTGAACGTGGCGATGAGCGTGCGCTTTTCTTTGCCGGAGAAGCCGGTTGACGCGATGCGGAAAGTTCCGGCGGCCCCACCTTTCTCTTCGATCATCGTTTCGACGAGATGGTTCTTGTCGCATTTTTTGTCTTTTTTATTTTCTGCTTCGTCGCTTTCCGCAGGAATCAGCTGAATCGCATATTTCTCTTCACTTTTGTTTTTTACTTTTTCGCCTTTTCCATTGGTTTCTTCGATTTCCGGAAGTTCGGCGGAATGACTTTCCAATTCGGACGTCGTGAGAGGCGCGGTTTCGGTGCTATTGAGGTACTGATTCAGCGCTTTGTTTTCCGGCGTCGGCGTTGTGCAGTAGGCTAGGTAGTTACCGTCCTGGGTGAGATGGTACTCATAGTCCTCGAGCCCGGCCTCGGCCGCGTAGTAGGCCTTCTTCTCCGCTCTGTCAGTGTTCGTCAAATGAACCTCGCCATTGGCCGATGTAAACGCTGCGACCACGAGTAGCGAGGTGACGAGCATCACGCCGAGCATGATGATCATCGAGACTCCCTCTTGGCGGCGGAGCGCGGCCCGGAGGCGATAAAATAAATGTGAGGAGGCTAGTTTCATGCTGTTTCTGAGCAGGGTGCGTTGGGATTGCTGGATGCTTGGGAGGACGGGGCCAAACGGAAGGTTGCCGAGTCTTCGAGCTCGACAGGACGATCATGGTTAAACGATATACTTTCTTTGCCTTCGGGCGCCAGCGTGAAGCTGACGGTCACCTTGACAACGTTTTCGGATTCTACTTGTGTAAGCTTTTTTTCGCTATTTCCTGTTAGTGCTTCGGGATCGAGTTCGCCGTAAGGAGGTTCTGATTCGCCTTTAGGCCCTTTGTCGCCTTTTCGATAATATCGGTAATACTGAAAAATAGGCGTCTTTTTTCCTTCATAGGTGGTCTGTCGAACGCCGGTGAGCAGCCTTTTTGTGCTGGATGCCGTTGTCGAGAAGGGGTAGTTTCCTTCCGTCTCTGGACCGGTGCTCGGATAAGTCTTTTCGATGAGAGTGCCTTCGGATTCATTATAAATAATTTCATGCGCATAGACAGTCGCGAATGCCGGTTCACTACCGGCTTGACTGGTGAACTTAAGGGCGGTGGGACTGCTTGCTGGCAGGACTGGGTTGACTTCTTGGGCGATGCAGGCGGAGTGCAGTCGCAGCATGATGTTCTCCAGCGCCGTGCGTCCCTCTTGATCTACGTTTACGCGCGCGGTGATGTGCGAGACGTCTTCCGTCGTGAATTGGAGAAAGGAGAAAGCCGCCATGGTTACGACGATCATCACCAGCATCGAGACCAGCAGTTCGATCAGCGTAAAGCCATGCTCGTCGCGGAGGCGGGAGAGTGCCGGAGAATAGGATCTTAGGGGCATGATTCCCCTGTTTTCAGTTCCCCGGGATTTACAGCACCTTCTCCCATGTAGATGGCAGCGTAATTGATTTTGGATTCTTCAACTACAGTGCCAAGTTTTTTTAGTTCAGTGGTGCTCGGACCAGTTGGCGTGTTATTTTCGAAGTTGGCTGTGTACTTTTTGTCTTTGGCGAGGCCTTTGGTCGAGCCGTTGTTCCCGCCTTCTTTGCCGCCGGTTACGCACAATGAATATTCGCCGAAGGGGGCTCCAGGGTGTGATAGGCCGCCGTTAGCAATGGTTTTCGATTCACGTTTTGTGTGGCAGCCATTATCTGTTAGCGTCACGGTCGCGTTTTCGATAGTTTTGCCCGGTTCTCCACTGCTTTTCCCGCTCATCACCCTGACATTGATCGGTGGCTGGGGCACCGTAACTATTCCCGCAGGGCCGGGGGCTACGATCACCGCGGTAGGTTCGGGATTTTCGGGGTTGACGACATGCGGGTTGTCTTCTTCGCAGGTGCCAGCGTATACGGAGTATTTGGCGTTGATAAATGGGAATAGGCTTGCAGAGGACGCGATTTCTTTGTGATACGAACCAATGGTTTCTGGAGACGGAAATGTTCTATAGGTGGGCTTTGTGTTTGCATTCGCGACAACGAAAGAGTCACCAGTTTCGGTTGAAGTACTTTTGGTGACGGGATTTTCGAATTTGACTTCGAGGGCCCCCGCTTCGGCAAATACGTATTCCTTTTTGACGCTTGTCTCAGCAACGACATAAAAGGGACTGTTGGTGACGGAATCTTCGGAGGACTTTGCGTATCCATTTTGATCAACATAACCAGGTTTGCTGACTTCGAGTTTGTATTCGCCTGGCAATACCGCCAGAACGGCGCAGCCGTTGGCGGATGTCACGGTCGAGACGGGCGTGGGTCCGGTGGCGACCACGCTCATGTTCGGGACCGCTTCGCTTTTCTGGTTGACGACCTGCACGATCAACGCGGAGGCCGGGGGTGGGCTGACGATGCTCGTCTCCACAACCGGTCTGCCCGTGCCTAGCTCGCTCCAGGTCACCGTGGAGGCAGTCTGGATGTAGTCGGCTTCCGCCGTGGTCGACTTGCAGCTCGATGTGGCGGTCGTATCCGCTATGTACCTGGCGGTCGAGGTGATTGTGTATTTGGTGCCGCCCGCGCTCACTTCGTGCACGACGGCTTCGTGCGTGGAGCTCAGTTCAGAGAGTTTGGAGACCGGTTCGCTACGCAGCCGCTCCTCATCCTGTTGCGCCAGCGCGTCGGCTTGGGAGCGCTGTCGGTCGACCGAGGTTGCGCGGTTGGCGCTGTTTAGGCCCGTGAGCGTCCCGACGACGACCAGTCCCAGCAGCAGCGCACTAACCAGCACCTCGATGATCGTGTCCCCGGCCTGGGAGGCGATCCTGGCCTTGGTTCTTAGCAAGAAAGTATCAATCATCACAAGTACACAGGTGGTGGATCCACCCAAGGCTTCGGCAAACCACCCGCTGGACTTGAGGGTTTCGCGCGCCGTCTACTACGTACTTGTGCCCCGGGGGGTGGGCCCAAAGATCCTGCCCAGGTTTGCTGAGAGGCCGCCCAGGGTCTGCCCCGGCATCTCGGGCGCGCCCACGGAAGACCGGTCGAGGCCCGAACCGCCCCTCAGATCGCCACGCCGGCCCTCGGCAGCCGCCCCCTCAGCACCCTTCGCTCGCCCCAGCCCCCACCGAACACTGCTCCCAGCCCTGCCGCGGGTAGGCCCCCCCGCTCGTCCCGCCGGCCACGACGCTTTCGGATTCGGAGCTGTAGATGAACGACCCAGCGGTCAGATGCACCCGCCGGGCGGCGATCGCGCCCGTGAACGTGCCCGCCCCGCTCGTGACGACTTCGCCTTCCGGAGCAAGGATGCTGGCCTTCAGCGCCCCGCCGGCGCCGATTTCGAGTGGGCCTTCGCCGGCCATCTCGATCAGCAGGTTCGCCGAACTGTTGGGATTTTCGAGCGCGGCGGAGCCTGCGATTTCAAAGGTTGGGCTGGCTTCCTTGGCCTTTTTGAATTCTTTCGGTTCCTTTGGACAGATCAAGTTTTCGGTGTGGGAACCCATGAAGATTTCGACTTTCGCGCCGGGGGCGATTTTGAGCTTGCCGTTGCTCGTGACGGTGAGCTTGCAGAAGTAGTATTTAGAGCCATTCAGCGTCAGATTCGCGTTGGCTCCGACTTCCAGTTCGTATCTCGCCGGGTTGTACGTCAGGCCTTTCGCTTCGCCCGAATTTGGATCTTCGCCGGTGATGATGCGGCTGTTTTCGTTGCTCGTGGGCGTCGCATGCGCCGCAGGAAGCTTCGCCGTGAACTGGCATTCGGACAGGCTCCGTTCTTTTTCCAGCGGCGGATCTCCGACGGTGCCCCCGCGGACATTGCCGACCGCGACCCCCGAGGAGTTGCGTTCGGAGCCGACTTTTGGGGTGAAAGTTCCGTTGGGGGGACAGATTTCAAAGCCCTTTTCAAACGTCGCGCTGCCCTTGCCGACAATTTTTCCATTGCTCGCGACGATTCCGGTGGCCGTTACATTCCCTTCCAGCAGAACTTCTTCCAGGCCGAGGATGCCTTTGACGGTGAACAGGGGTTCACCGCCCGTGGACTTGACGAGCGTCTGCAGGCGGGTCCCCGGTTTGACCGCGCCCGCGATCCCTTCGGCGGTGATGCAGCGCTGGGTCACGCCGGCCGGTTCCGTCGGGATCGTCTTGCCGGCGCAGGTTCCCGAGGTGAGCTTCTTCGAGGTCCAGTACTGGAACGTCGCGCCGTTGCCGAGGGGTTCGGGGTCGGAGCCCGCGCAGTAATTGTGTTCGCCCGTCGCCGGCAGCGTCGGGAAGGCCGTGATCGTTCCGGTTATGCACGCTGCTTCCACAGGTTCGAACTTCCCCAGCCGGAATGCCGCCACCTGCAGTCCCGCTTCGGCGGCCTCGAGCGCGGCCTTGCTGTTCGTGTCGCGCGTCGTCGAGCTCGAGGTCTGCGACGCGACGGCGATCGCCGCGCCGACGAGCACGCTGACGATCAGCAGCACGAACATCGCGACGATCAGCGCGAACCCACCGTCGTCGGCGAGGCGGCGCGCGCGCATCAGCAGCCACCGAATTCGGTCTTGGTCTCTTTGGGATTGACGACCAAAGTGGAGACGCGCGTGGGGGCGACGGCCCGGCTCGAGCTCGGGACTTTGACGGTGACGACGACCGTCAGCCGCTTGTAGTTTTCCGTTTTCGCGCACGTGGTGTTTGTGTCGTGGTGCCAGGTGATGAAGTCGTAGACGTTGCCCGTGAGGTTCCCTTCGCCCCATTCGCAGGAGCCGATTTTTTCTGAGCATTTTCTTCCGGCCGGTTCTCTGGAGATCTTGCCGCCGATGGTTTCAATTGCGAGCTTCTCTGTTTCGGAGCCGCCGGTCCCGTATTGATATTCGGGTGGGATTCCTGTTTTGACATAAAAGTCGGGATGTTCGGCCCGGAACTTTTCTTTTTCCGCCGCTGTTTCTGAGGATTTCGGTTCTTCGTGCAAAGGTTCCGAAGACATCGCCAGTTCCCCATAGGTGAGCGTCTGCAGCCGCTCGATCTCGAGCTGCGCGCGGTGCGCCGCCGAGGTGCGGCGTTCGGACAGGAACGTGAGCTTGCGCGCGCTGGTGAATGCGCCGAGCAGCCCGACGATGCCGACCGTGAGCACGAGGATCGTGACGAGCAGCTCGATCAGCGTCATGCCATCCTCGTCGCGCAGGCGCGCGCGCATCAGCAGACCCTCGCTTTGCCGGCTTCTTCGAGGTTGCAGTTGCGCATGTACGCGGCGTTTTCGAGCACGACCGTCTTGTGTTCGTCGGCCCGGTAGTCGGCCTGTTTCAGCGTCCCCGCGGCGGGCAGCGCGATCCGCAGCGTCACGGCGGTGACTTTCGCCAGTTCGGCCGCGGTCGGCGAACGGACGCATTCGTGGGCGCCCTGCGCGTAGCAGAAGACTTCCGTCCCTTTGACGACGTCGCGGACGATCGTCACGCCCTGGCTCGGCAGGCCCTTCCCTTCTTCGGCCGCGTAGCGCGCGCAGGTCGTGAGGCTCGCCGTCTGCGCGACGGCGCATTCGTACTTGATTTCCAGGGGCTTGCCGCCGATCGTCGCGTGGAAGAGGACTGCGTTGGCTTCCGCCTTTTCGATCCGCGATGCCTGACGCAGCTCGCGCGTCATCCGCGACAGGCCCGCGCGGCCTTCCTGCATCACCTGAGCCCATTCGGCGTCCCCGGCCTGGACCTGCTGGCTGTTGTAGAGCAGCGTCAGCATCGCCCCGAGCACGACGGTCGTGAGCGCCATCACGACGACCAGTTCGATCAGCGTGAAGCCATCCTCGCGAGGCGCGTGGCGCTTCTTGGCGGGGAGGATGGATGTCTCTGAGCGCACAGCCGGTCTGTGTCTCTTCTCGACCGACCCGCCCCCCGCGCGCGACCGTATGTTCCCCCGGGGCTCGAGCGTATGTTGCCGCGACCGGATTCAGCTGTGCGGCTGGGTGGGGCCCCGGCTCGTCTAGGTGTCGGTGTCGTCGAGTCCGGGGATCGGCTCGACCGGCAGCTCGCCGTGAACTTCTGCCAAGCCGAGCAGGTCGTTGTGATCGCGGGGCCGGCCGGCGAGGCGCTTGAAGCCGACGATGCTGCTCAAACCGGCAACCAGGAACTCGGCTGCGTCACCCCCGGCGCGCATCGCGCGTTCCTCGACGGTGTCGTAGTCGAGCGGGGGCAGGCCGCCACGCAGAATGTCTATCACTCCCGCGCGCGTCTTCGTTCGCAGATGTGTCTGACCGACCAGGTGCTCGTCTACGAGCGGCGCGTCATCGCGAAAGCGCACAGCATCGAGCTTCACGAGGGCAGCCAGCACACGCCGGTCGTTGTCGACGTCGTCGGGAGCCAGGAAGTCGATGTCCTCGGTCGCACGAACGAAGCGGTTGGCGATCACCGCGAACCCGCCGATAATGACAAACCGGGCATCCTCGGCGATCATTGCGGCGACGGCGACGTCGAGCTCAGGGTCGAGCGCTGTCATCGAGCTGCGGTTCGAGCGTGGCCATTGGCCTGCTCGACGGCTCGCAGCAACCACGCGGCCTGCGCTGAGAGATGCTGTCCGCGCCTGAGCAGCTCCTCGATCGGAGTGTCGGCTGGCGGCGTCAGCGCCCGGCGCTTTTCCTCGTTGAGCACCGCCCACTCGGCCTCGTGCCCCACCGACAGCAGCGGCGTGCGGTCACGACGTTTCATGGATTCGATTCTAGCGCCCCGCAACGGTCTGCGCGCGTGGCTGACGCTGCCCAAGCGCTGACGCTCGCGAGCCCCCGCCGGGACGCCATAAAATAGGCTGCACCCGGAAGCGCCCCGGGGGACTGGTGTATCGGTAACACGGCGGTCTCCAAAACCGCAACGCGAGGTTCGACTCCTCGGTCCCCCGTCAGGCTCTACAGAGCCAAATCCCTGTGTATGAGCCAGATTTTGAGGTATCGTGGCATATGTTACGAATGGCAACAGACGCCAATAAGCGCCCCTGATCGGTCGGAGCAAAGCACTTGACGAATGCGGGCGAGCTTTATGCGGCCGCAAAATAGTAGCGAAGAAGCTTTTGTTAGCAAAATACAAGCTGAGCTGCTATAAATAAGGGATGTTCGATCTACTTCCTGTTTCCGCCGCTGCCGAGGAACTAAGCGTGCATCCATCTCGGGTGCGAGCGCTGATCGCCTCGGGTGTCCTGTCGGCTGAGAAGGTCGGGGGCGTGTGGCTGGTCGATCGCGCCAGCATTGCGGGCCGTAGTCGCCAGCAGTCCTCGGCGGGGCGCCCGCTCTCACCGGGCAACGCCTGGGCGTTGTTGCTTGCCGCATCCGGCGAGGATCTGCCGGCAGGGCTGGAGGCAGCGGCGCGTTGGCGGATTCGCCAGGCCTTGAAGAACTACGGTCTGGAGACCTTGCGCCCCCGGCTTGCGCGACGGGCTGAGCCCTCTTCCTATTGGGCACTGCCTGGGGAGTTACGAGCCTTGCGCGATCGGACAGATTTGGCGCTCAGCGGTCCGTCGGCAGCAGCCAAGCATGATCTCGGCCTCGTAGGCTCTGATGCTCTCGACGCCTACGTACCCGCGAGCCTCGTCGCCCCGTTGCAACGCGGACACGCTCTGGAGAGCATGTCCGGTCCGGAATCGAATGTCGTGTTGCGTGCCGTTCCTGACGATGCGTGGCTTCTCGGTGGCCGAAGGTTCGCTCCTCTCGCGGCGGTCGCCATCGATCTCTCCAACTATGCCGATCCGCGCGCGGCACGCATCGGAGCGGAGGTCCTCGCGAGTATCGATGGCGAGATGAAAGCTGTGTGACAGTGTCGCCTACCGACGAGCATTCACCTGTTGCGTCGATCCGTATCGAGCTGATCGATCCGGACGCGATGGAGCTGTGGCGGACGGTTGCGAAGGTCGCCGCGGCTCTCGGTCGTGATCGTCGCTGGTGTCTCGTCGGTGGTCTGATGGTCGCCCTCTTTGCGATCGAGGCGCAGCAGAACCAACGCGCGACGACCGACATCGACGTGCTCGCCGACGCTCGCGCGCGTCCGAGCGGCACGACGTGGGCAGCCGGCCATCTCGCGGACCTCGGTGCCACTCTGCATGAACCCCAGGCCTTTGATCCAGATCACGGCTTTCGCTTCGAATTGGACGGCCAGATCGTCGACGTGCTCGCCCCAGACGGGCTCGGTCCTTCAGGGGCAAGTACGATCGGCAAGCTTCAGACGATCCAGATCCCAGGGGGCACCCAGGCGCTGAACCGCATCGAGGTCGTGGAGATTCTCCTCGACGGCAAGACCGAGACGCTCCGGCGGCCGACGCTGATCGCTGCAATTCTCCTCAAGGCACGCTCGCTGCGCGTCCACTCACGGCCCGACGATCAGCGCCACGACCTCGTCACGCTTCTGGGTCTCCTCGACGATCCGCGTGCGGCACGCGCCGAGATCACGACCAAGGAGATCGGCTGGGTGCGGTCGATCTCCGACCGCCTCGCGATCGATGATCCTGCATTTCAGGAGAGCTTCGAGGCCAGCCGCCTCCGCGCAGCCCGTGCGGCCTATCGCGTTCTTGCGGCATGAGTTGCCCTGACATCTCGTCTGACAACTCTTTCACTTTTCGAACCAGACGCGCTGCCGCAACCCCAAGAAATACCTGCAATCGACACCTTTGGGGGACCGGTGTATCGGTAACACGGCGGTCTCCAAAACCGCAACGCGAGGTTCGACTCCTCGGTCCCCCGTCAGGCTCTACAGAGCCAAATCCCGAGGCATGCTCGGGTCGATCACGCCGGCCCCGGCCGCGGCGGTCGCCACCGGCAGCTCCGCGTCGAACAACCCTCCGACCCCGTCGACCGGGACGGCACTGCCGAGCAGCGCCCCCTGGGCCATCGTGCAGCCGATGCTCTGCAGCGTCGCCATCTGCTCGTGCGTCTCGATCCCGGTCGCGACGACCGTCAGCTGCAGGTCGCGCCCGACGAGCATGATCGCCTCGAGCAGCCATGTGCGGTAGCTCTCGTCCTCGGAGGCCGCCAGTGAGCTGCGGTCGACGCGCAGTGTGTCGAGGCCGAGCTGGCGCAGGTCGGCCTGGTGGGCGTAGCCGCTGCCGCCGAAGTCGTCGATCGCGATGCGCACGCCCAGCGCCTTCAGCTCTCCCAGGCGCGCGGCCGCGGCGGGCAGGTCGCGCATCACCGCGGCCTCGCCGATCTCGAGCGTCAGCAGCGACGGCTCGATCCCGGATTGCTGCAGCGCGCGGAGCACGTCCGTGGCGAAGCCGTCCCGGTTCAGCTGGTGCGCGGAGACCTTCACCGACACGCCGATGCGGTGGCCGGCCACGTCCCAGGCGGCGGCGCGCGTGCAGGCCGATTCGAGCATGAAGCGGCCGATCGGGACGATCAAGCCGGTTTCCTCGGCCAGCGGGATGAAGGCGTCGGGGGCGAGCACGCCCTGCGTCGGGTGCTGCCAGCGGATCTGCGCCTCCAGGCCGGCCACGCGGCGCGTGCGCAGGTCGTAGATCGGCTGGTAGAGCAGGAAGAACTGGCGCTCTGCGAGCGCCGTGTTGAGCTCCGCCTCGAGCACCGCGCGGCCCTCGATCACGGTGCGCATGTTCGCGTTGAACAGCGTGTAGCGGTCCTTGCCCGCGGCCTTCGCCGAAGCGAGCGCGACGTGCGCGTCGCGCAGCAGATCGTCCGGGGTCGCGTAGCGCCCGAAGGCGACGCCGATGCTCGCGGTCAGCACGAAGCTCGGGCCGAAGTCGTCGAGCTCGATCGGTTTGTGCAGCGCCTCGATCATCCTTTGCGCGAGCGAGTCCAGGCGCACGCCGCGGGCGGCCGATTCGACCAGCACGACGAATTCATCGCCGTCGAGGCGCCCGACCGTATCGCCTGCGCGCACCACGTCGAGCAGGCGTTCCCCGACGATCTTCAGCAGCTGGTTGCCGGCGTCCTGGCCGAGCTTCTCGTTGACCTCTCTGAGCTGGTCGATGTCGACGAACAGCGCCCCCGCGAGCATCCCCGAGTCGCGCCCGGCGCGGGCGACCATGCGCTCGGCGCGGTCGAGCGTCAGCTCGCGGTTGGGCAGCCCCGTCACCGGCTCGTACAGATACCGGTCGTGCGGTCCTATCGCGCCGGCCGGCGTATCCGTCTCGGTCCCGGCGGTCTCGGCCTCTGATTGACTCTGGGCTCCCACAGAGGCAGGCGCCGGCGGGCGGCCGGCGCCGAGCACGTCCACGATCATGCCGAGCAGCACGCTCAGCAGGATCCCCCCGACGAGCACCGCGAGCGCGTTGGCGTTGTCGAACACGCTCGTGTCGGCTGCCGGACCGAAGCTCGTGACGCTCCAGCCGTTGTGCAGGTTGCTCGTCGCGCTCTGCGCGCCCGTGCGTGGGGCGCCGCTGGAGAACACGAGGTTCGAGGTGCCGTTCCGGTAGGTCAAGCTCAGCGCGTAGCCCGGGTGGCCCGTCAGCACCTGCCCCAGCATCGCGCCGGGCACGAGCACCGTGCGCAGCCACCCGACCGACGCGGCCGTGCGGCCGTAGACGGTGTGCGGGGTCACGTTCCCCCTGTACACGGGCGTCTGGATCGCCAGCGCCTGCCTGTGCCCGGCCGAGATCTGCCGGTAGATGCTCAGCCCGGTGTCGCGGCTCAGCAGCTGCGCGGGGGAGACGTGGACGGGTGGGGTGGAGGCTTTCGCGGGCGTCGCCGGGGCAACGCCTGACGCGGCGGAGGTCTTGTCTGTCGCGGGGGCCTTCGCGGGCGGCGGTGGCGCCGGCAGCAGGCCGAGCGCGTCGAGCTCGGGATAGCGGCGCTGCGTGCGCGCCCACGTGACCCATCGCCCGAATTCCGCGGGCGTGGCCTTCGGGTTGGCGGCGAAATAGGTCGCGGCGGCGACCGTCAGCTCTTCCTGGCGCTGGGTCGCGAGCTTCACGGTCGTCGCGATCGCCCGCGAGCTCTGCGCGAACGTCGCGCGCGTCGTGCTCGTGTCGTTCCGCGCCACGGCCCGCGCGCCGAGCACCGATGCGAGGGCGCCGAGCAGGACGCAGAGCGCCGCCACGAACGCCCACGCGCCCCGGCCGCGTGTGCTGCTGGCAGGCGCGCTCTCGGCGGCGGGCGCGTCGGCGGCCTCCTCGCCGGTCGGTCGATGCTCGGCGACAGCGGCCGGCGCGTTCTCGGCCGGCGCGGGCTCCTGCTCGGGAGAGGGTGGGGTGGTCTGGTCGTCTGACATGTTCGTCGCTTTTATGTCTCGTCGCTTTTTGAAAACCCGGGGGAACCTGATCGGGCGTAACTACGGATGCCTATCCGGGCTGTGTACGTATTTCGACAAATGAACGACATGCTAAAGTCCACAAAACCAATCAAGAATCTGTAGAATACGTCGATAAGCGAGCAAGAACGACGATGAAGACCGATATACACCAACATCTCTGGACCGAGCCGCTCGTGCAAGCGCTCGCCCAGCGCCGTGAATTCCCGTTCGTGCGCGACGAGCACGGGCTGACCGTGCTGTATCTCGCGGGGGAGCGGCCCTACGTGATCGACCTCGCCTCCGAGGCGCCCGCGCGGCGCGCCGAGCTCGTGCGACGCGATCGCCTCGACCGCGCGCTCGTGTGCCTCTCGAGCCCGCTCGGGATCGAGTCGCTGCCGCGCGCGCAGGCGCTGGGACTGCTCGAGGCCTACCACGAGGGCGCGCTCGCGCTGGGCGAGCCCTTCGGCGTGTGGGGCGCGCTCTCGCTCGAGGACCCCGACCCCGACGATGTCGACCGCGTGCTCGACCGCGGCTGCGTCGGCATCTCGCTGCCCGCCGGCGCGCTTGCGGGCGTCGATCGGCTGGCGCGCCTGCGCGCGGTGCTCGCCCGCCTGCAGCGCCGTGGCGCGCCGCTGTTCGTGCACCCGGGTCCTGGGTCCGGCTTCGGCGGTCTCGGATTCCGCGGTTTCGGTTCCGGCTTCGGCAGCGGCCACGGCGCGGGTCATGGCGCCACGCCCGGCGCCGGCTCGCCTTCGCTCGGGGACCCGCTCTGGTGGCCCGCGCTGACGCACTACGTCGCCGACATGCACGCGGCCTACCTCGCGTTCCTCGCCGCCGGGCGGGCCGAGCACCCCGAGCTCCCGGTCGTCTTCTCGATGCTCGCCGGCCTCGCGCCGCTGCACGCAGAGCGCCTGGCCGCGCGCGGCGGTCCCGACCGCGGCCGTCACCGGTCCCAGCCGGACCCGCTCGTCTTCTACGACACCTCCTCCTACGGCCCGCTTGCGATCGGCGCGCTCGCGGATGCGATCGGCGGCCCGGGCCAGCTGCTGTACGGCTCCGATCGCCCCGTCGTCGAGCCGGCGCTGCTCGATGAGCCGGGCGCGCTCGACTGGGAGCTGCTCGCCGACGCGACCGCGCGGGTCTTCGGCTCAGAGCCGGCCGCCGGGCGCGTGCCCGATGCGCGCGCGCGAACGCTTGGAGGTCGCGGCCAGGCACGCGAAGCGGCCATCGCCACCAGGCAAATCCCCACAAACGTCCCGGTCGCGCGGGAGGAGGCTCTCCGATGAGAACCCCCCTCGCCTCCGTACCCCGCCCGCGCGACCGGGACCTGACCGCCCCCGAGCTGCAGGAGCTCGTCGCCGAGCTCGCCGATCGCCCGGAGCTGTGGATCGGACGCGTCCACCACGATCACACCCAGCGCGTCTACGAGGAGCTGCACTCCGACGAGCATCTGACGGCGTGGCTGATCTGCTGGATGGACGACCACGACACCGGTTTTCACGACCACGACGTCTCCGCCGGCGCCGTCGCCGTCGTCGGTGGGCGCGTGCGCGAGGAGCGCCTGACGATCGAGGGGCCGACCCGTGATCGCGAGCTCGACGCGGGGGAGAGCTTTCACTTCTCCGCGGCCGACATCCACCGCGTGCGCCATGCGGGCGTCGATCCGGCGGTCACGCTGCACGTCTACTCGCCGCCGCTGCAGCGGATGGGCGCCTACGTGGTCGGCGAGGACGGCGTGCTCGAGCGCCACACGGTCATGCCCGAGGAGGAGCTGCGGCCGCTGTCCGTGTCCGCCGCGATGCCCTAGTCCCCGCGGTGCCCTAGCCCCCCCGCGGTTTCCTATGAGCCAGGATCCCGCTTCGCGCCCGGGCGCTGCTCGATGCCACCGGCACCCGCGATCAACACGCAGCTGACCATCGACGGCGCGAACAGCCCGTGCTCGACGACGCCCGGGGTCGCGCTCAAACGCGCCGCGAGCTCGGCCGGGTCGCCGTCGATCGGGCCGTAGTAGTCGGCGATCAGGTTGCCGTCGGGGCTCTCGAGCGCGTCGGTCAGATCGAGCGCGCTCACCGGCCCGCTGGCGCCAGAGGTGTCCGATGCGCCTGGCGGATCCGCGGCGGGGCGTTGCCGGGAGCCGCGCAGCCGCGCGTCGCCGACCGCGGTGAGCGTGCGCCCGACGCCGAAGCGCAAGACCTCCAACGGCACCGGCGGGTGCAGCGCGGCGACAGACTTCTCAGCCGAGACGATCACGACGAAGCGGCGCGCCGCCGCGGCGACGATCTTCTCGCGCGTCTGGGCCGCGCCGCCGCCCTTGACGAGCCAGCCGGCGGGGTCGACCTGGTCGGCGCCGTCGATCGCGAGGTCGAGCTCGCCGAGCGCGTCGAGGTCTTCCACGATCAGCCCGAGCGCCCGCGCCGCCCGTTCGGTCGCCGGCGAGGTGGCGGCGCAACGCAGGTCGCGAAGTCCCCGTTCGGCGAGCGCCGGCAGCAGGTGGGCGACCGTCGAGCCCGTGCCCAGCCCGAGACGCATCCCGTCCTGCACGATCGCGGCCGCGGCCGCGGCGGCCGCGCGCTTGAAGTCCTCGGTCGGGCCCGGCGCGGCCGTGGCCGCATCGATTGCGACCTCGTCGCCGGCGCCTCCCTCGGTGGCGCCTCCATCGGTTGGGCCCGCCTCGCCGCCTAGTGGCGGGTGGTGCCGCGCAGTCGCACGATCGGGCGCCATGGTGGGGGCAACCGTATCGCCCCGGCCGGCTCTCTGAGGCGCAGCCCCTCGGGCGCGCCCGGCCGGTGCAGCAGGAAGCCCTGGCCGACCGAGCAGCTGAGCTCGCGCGCGAGCGCGAGCTGGCGGTTGGTCTCGATCCCGACGGCGACGGCGGTCAGGCCGCTCTCGCGGGCCAAAGCGAGCGCCGCGACGACCATCGCGCGGCGGTCCTGGTCGTGCTCGAAGCCCTGGACCAGCGAGCGGTCGAGCTTGAGCATGCTCAGCGGCAGGCTGCCGGGGAGGCTGAGCGTCGAGCGGCGCGCGCCGAAGTTATCGAGCGCGACCGCGACGCCGAGGCGGCGGACGTCGTTCAGGGCGGCGCGCGCGCGGGCGGGGTCGCGCAGGACGACCTCCTCGCTGACGTCGAGGCACAGCGCGCCGCCGGGCAGGCGGCAGTAGAGCAGCGCCTCCTGCACACGTTCGGCGAGGTCGGAGCCGAACAGCTCGCGCGCGGAGATGTTGATCGAGACCGGGATCTCGATCCCGTCGCGCCGCCAGGCCGCCGCCTGGGCGCAGGCGGCGTGCAGCACCCAGTCGCCGATCTGCACGATCAGCTCGCCTTCCTCGGCCAGCGAGAGGAAGCTCGCGGGCGCCAAAGGCTCGCCGGGCTCGGCGCCGTGGGGGTGCCAGCGCACGAGCGCCTCGCAGCCGACCGGGCGCCCGCCGCCGAGCGGCAGCAGAGGTTGGTACTCGAGCAAAAGCTCGTGGCGGGGGAGCGCGTGCTCGAGGCGGTGCTCGAGCTCCAGCCGCGCGCTGGCCTCGCGGCGCAGGTCCTCGTTGAACAGCTCGAGGTTGTGCCCGCCGGAGCCCTTCGCGCGGTACATCGCGACGTCGGCCTCGCGCAGCAGGTCCTCGGGCTCGGCCTCGGGGTCGTGCGTGATCGAGACGCCGACGGAGGCGAGCATCGAGACCTCCGCGGAGCCGACGAGGAACGGCTCCTCCAGCGCGTGCAGCACGCGCTCGGCGACCGCGAGCGCCTCCGCGTCGGACTCGAGGTCCTCGGCGAGGATCACGAACTCGTCGCCGCCGAGGCGCGCGACCGTGTCGGAGTCGCGCAGCATCTCCGCGAGGCGCTCGGAGACGGAGATCAAAAGGTGGTCGCCGACGGCGTGGCCGAGGTTGTCGTTGATCGCCTTGAAGCGGTCGAGGTCGATGAACAGCAGCGCGATCGGCCCCTTCGAGCGGCGCAGGCGCGCGACCGCCTGGCGCGCGCGGTCCATCAGCAGCAGGCGGTTGGGCAGCTTCGTGAGCGGATCGTGCAGCGCCTGGCGCTCGAGCCACATGCGGTCGGTGACGTCCTTCGCGGCCGCGTACCAGGCCTCGCCGTCGCAGCGCGCGCTCCAGAGCAGCCAGCGCCAGGAGCCGTCGCGGTGGCGGTAGCGGTTGGTGAAGTTGACGAACTGCGCGGGGCGGTGCTGGCCGGTGAGCGTCAGCGCGAGCGTCTGCTCGAGGTCGTCGGGGTGCACGAGCTCCTGCATCGGGTGCGCTTTCAGCTCCTCGATCGACCAGCCGAGCAGCTGCTCCCAGGCGGGGTTCAGCAGCGTGAAGTGTCCGTCGAGCGAGATCGCCGCGAGCAGGTCGCTGGTCATCTCGAACAGGCGTCCGATCTGCGCAACGTCGGGCAGTGGGGGGTAGGTGACGGTCGCGCCGTGGACCTCCTCCACCGCCTCGGTGGGGGCCGTGAGCTCGGTCGTCGTGGGGTGCGCGCGCATGATCCTGCTCATCACTCGGCGCGGCTCGGCCCTTGCTCGGGCGGCCTATCCGTGGCTGGACGGATCTACTACGGGTTTGCCCGCATCGGAGCGGGTATTCGCTCGCCGGATGCGCCGTCCAGGTCCGGCGAGGTCTCGCTCCCCACGAGGGGATCCTCCCCGCGCAGGAAGCGCCACACCGAGAGGCACGCGAGCACGGTCATGATCACGGCGCTCGTGACGCACTCCTCGCAGACCTCGTGCAGCGTGAACAGCTCGCGGTAGGTCAGATAGAGGCTGAAGCCGAAGCCGCCGAGCACGAGCACCACCGTGAGCAAGCGCGCGCGTTCGCCGTCGGGCACGAGCAGCGAGCAGAGGATCGCGATGTAGCCGAGCAGCCCGATCAGCGCGACGGGCACGCCGGCCAGCGTTGCGTACTGCGAGGTCTGCACTTTTAGACACGTGTTGTGCGTCGTGCTGCACAGCGGCGGGGTGCCGGAGTAGTGGACGTAGGTGAGGTAGGCGGCGAGGCAGAGGCCGAGGGCCGTGAGCACGATCATCGCCTTGCGCAGCACGCTCGAGGTCATGAACGGGCCAGGCTAGCTTTTGAGCTGTTTTTCGATCGCCGCTTCGTACGGCCCGGCTTCGGTGAACGTGCCCGGTTCGAACTTTTCGAGCGTCCCCCCGGTTTTGCCCAGTTCGAAGGAGGGCGTGCCGGTGAAGCCCGCCTGGTTAGCGGCCTGCGCGTCGTGTTCGACCTCGCTCGAGTACGTCGGTTCGCTGCGCGCGGAGCTCCAGTCGGCGAGGTTCAGGCCGGGCACCTGCGAGGCGATCCCCTGGAGGTATTTTTCGTTGACGTAGCCCGAGTCCTCTTCGCCCTGCTCGTGATAGAAGGTCTCGATGAAGTACCAGCCGAGGTTCTGCTTGCCGGCGGCGTAGGCCGCGACCTGCTGGTCTTTGAAGACTTCCGGTTCGCGCGTGGCGGTCTCGAGCGAGTGGTATTCGATTCGCAGCTTGCCCGTGCGCACGTACTTCGGGATCAGCGTCGGCAGCACCTGCAGCGTGAACTCCTTGCAGATCGGGCACTCGAGATCGCCGTAGTAGCGCAACGTCACCGGCGCGTGCGGGTCGCCGAGCGTGTTGCCGCTCTGGGGGATCCCGTCGATCAGCGTCTTGATTTCCGCGACGGTCGCGTTCGATTCGTGCGAGCCGACTGATGGGGGCTTTTTGCTACCGCCACCACCGGTGGCGATCGCGATCCCGACGATCACGACGACGACGATCGCGACGACGATCCCGAGCTGCGTCAGCCGCGCGCGCCGTTTCGCACTGTCCGCCTCGGCCTGCTCGAGCGCCCTGCGCTGCTCGCGCGCCTGCTCACGGCGCTGCTTGCGCGTGAGATCCCCCTCGTCATCCTCCACTCCCGGACCCGGACTCATAGGCCCACTTTCTACACGTTTTTGCTCAAGCCCGTCTAAGTCCCGCTTCCGCGCGCCCTCTCGCCGTCCCCGGCATGCGAGGATTCAGGCATCGCGCCCTGTAGCTCAGGCTTGGCCGAGGTGGCTGATCGCGGCTCTGGGCTTCGCTCTGCGGCTCTATCCTGACGGGCTCGCCCCCGTAGCTCAGCTGGATAGAGCAGCGGACTTCTAATCCGCAGGTCGCTGGTTCGAATCCAGCCGGGGGCATCAAAAAACCCAGGTTCAGCGCAAGCTGGGGCCGGCCTGGACCGAGCGCGGGCGCCCGCCCGCCGGCTACTACACCAAGCGCACGGCCGAGGCATGGCTGCGCGACGTGCTCGACGAAGCGCGCCGCGGAACGCTGCCGGGGATGGTCCGCACCGGCGCGACGTTCGCCGACGCGGCGGCGGAGTGGCTGCGCTACATCGAGCAGGAGCGGGGGCGGAAGGCCTCGACGATCAGGGACTACAACTCGGTCGTGAACGTCCACCTGCTGCCCGCGTTCGGGCAGGAGCCGCTGGAGAAGATCGACGCGGAGATGATCGAAGGCTGGCTCTCAGCGCGCCTGCAGGAGGGGAAGCTGTCGCGGCGCAGCTTGCAGAAGATCGTCGTGCTGCTGAACGGCATCTTCAAGCGCGCGCGCAAGGTGTGGAAGCTGACGCACGACCCAATGGTCGACGTCGAGCGCCTGACGGTGCCGAAGCGCACCGATATCGAGTTCTACTCGCCCGAGGAGGTCCACGCGCTCGTGCGGGCCGCCGCCGACGAGCAGGACGCCGCTCTGTTTCTGACCGGCGCGCTCACCGGCCTGCGTATGGGGGAGTTGCTCGCGCTGCGCTGGCGCGATATCGACTTTCCCGCGCAGACGCTGCGCGTCACCGCCAGCTACACAAACGGCAAGCTCGGCACCCCCAAGTCGGGACTCGGCCGGGCGGTGCCGCTCGTCGACGAGGTCGCGCAGGCCCTCGCTCGCCTTGGGACCCGCAAGCGCTGGGCCGGCTCCGACGATCTCGTCTTCGGTTGGCCGGCGTTTGAGCTTGGAAAGTCCGGCGAAGAATCTTTGCGGGTGGCGGTGTCCCGTTTGTGGCTGGCCGTCGGAGAAGGGGGATGGACCCCTTCGACTTGGAAAGGAAGCTATGACGGAGAAAGCCGTGAGAGCCCATCTGCGCCGGGTGTCGTTCAAAGCGTGGCATGGTGTGGTGCGGGCGTCTCGCACGGCGGGTCACGCCCGACACGAGGTGCTGCGGGAGCGTGATTTGAACTGCGGCTGCAGTGTTGTTCCGGAGCCCGAGCTGGGCGCTCCGCGTCTACTGCATCACCGGGGGGTGGGTGGGGTGGCGGCTGCGCTCATCGCCGGTGGGGTCGGGCCGACGGAATCAAAATCACCGCCTGCGTGGCGACCTGTTCGAGGTCCGAGCCGACGGCGATCGCGTGATCTATCGCGTGCTGTTCGCCAGAGAGGGCGAGGGAGGGCGGATTCTGCTGTCGCTGGTCGCGTTCAACAAGAAGACCCAGAAGACACCACCAGGGCAGATCAACCTCGCCGCACGGAGACTCCGCGACTGGCGATCCCGGGCTGGTGACTCGAGCCCGAAGCATGGCAGTCACGAGCGATATCGGAGATAGCCTGCTTGATATATCAAAGAACACATGATAGGATCTTGTCCATGGCTGATGGTCCTCGAAATAGCCGGGAGGAGCCCGACGCGCTCGACGAGATGATCGCCGAGTTCACCGACGCCAACCCGGACTTCCCACATCTGCTGCTGGCGGCCGAGCGCCGCCGTGCCCTGCTTCGCACGCTCGCCGAGCAGCGCAAGGGCCGCAAGCTCTCCCAAACTCGTGTCGCCGCTGCCATGAGCACCTCCCAACCCACGCTCGCGCGCCTGGAGACGACGGCCGCCGACACCAAGCTCTCAACCGTCGAGCGCTTCGCCGGCGCCCTCGGTTACAGCATCGAGTATCACCTGGTACCAGCCAAGAAGTCCAAGGGCAGGCCGGGCATCGTCGTCGAGCTGTAGACGCCCGTCCAAGGACTTCTCTTCCGAGGGGGCTCTTGGGGTGGACCATCAGGGAACGTGGCCGATAGCCATGAGGTGGGCGCTGGCGCCGAGCAGTGTGGGCTCGGTCTCGACGCGTTGGATCGCTCTCAGCACGGAGGTTCGCGATGTCGGGTCGTCGAGCAGAGTCCCGAGGTTCTGAAACGAGCCCGGCCCCTCGATGGCCAAGATCTGTACGTCCAGGAGTCCGGCCGTGGAAAACTCGTCGCGTAGTTCCTCTGGCCGGTGAAAATAAGCGAGCGTGAACCACTCAGGGCGTCCATCCGGATCTGGATTCCGGTGCACCCCGTCCCGCAGGTCTCCTTCGACGATCCCTTCGAATGTGGGATCTGCGATCAGTCCCAAGCGCACACCGTCGAACGTCGACGCGAAGCGGGAGATACTGGCGGCGAGCAGCACGCCTCCGCTACGGAGCACACGGTGCGCTTCGGCGAGTGCGTGTGCGCGATCATGGGCTGCGGGCAGGTGGTAGAGCGGTCCGAACAGCAACGCCGCATCCGCGCTCGCGTCCGCGAACGGCAGCTCGCGGGCATCGCCTACGGCAACCGAGGCGAGCGGCGCGTCAGGTTGCGCGGCCGACGCCGCCATTGCCGCCTCGACGTGCGGCATATAGGGGTCGATCAGATGGATCTCGTACCCCTCTTGCGCCAAGGGGAGGGCGTAGGCGCCTCTTGCGCCTCCGATGTCAAGCACGACGGCCGGTGGTGCTGGCAGGAAGCGGCTGAGCAGTTCGCGGGTCCTGATCCCCTCCAGCCGAGCCCAGGTCTCCAGGCGGTCCCGCTCGGGATCGTGCCGGTAGTGCGCGGCAATCGCTGGATCGAACTCTGACGCCACGACCAAACGTTATCGGCTGCGACCGGACTCCTCTCGCTGGCGCTGTCGCATGGGAGGGCAGCGCGGCGCCCGCCCGGCTCACGCTCCTGCCCAGGATGAAGCTCGGGAGCTGAATCGGGGACAATTCCGGGGCATCACGCGAGCGGTATTTCGCGGCCCTCCGCTCGTGCGGTGTTTACGCGGCGGCGGTGCTGGGTTGCAGCGCCTCGCGCAGCGCGAGCGCTTCGATTGCGTTGCTGGCGTTCTGGGGTGTGTCTTCGATCTTGCCTTCGCGCCAGGCGCGGGCGAAGTCCGCGGGGGTGCGGCCGGTGCGGGTCTGGAAGTCCTGCGCGCGCGCTGGGAGATCGTGGGGCTGCTCGCGGGGGTGACGAAGCTGTCGAGGATTCGCTTGACGATCACGATCGGTTCCGGGATTCGGCGGTATCCGATCGGGGAGGCTGGCGCTCGCTCAGTCGGCATGCCGTTGCTACGCTTAGGTTATGGCCGCAACGAAGAAGCGCACGACCAGGCCGCTCAGCCCCAAGCAGCGGGCGCTGGGTAAAGAGCTGCGCGCCGCGAAAGCGCGGGGCGAAGATCCGGCGATCCCGCTGTATAAGGCGATGAGCGCCGAGCAAAAAGTGGCCTTCGTTCGGCGTCGTACAAAACCGTAAGCGGCATTCGGGCTGCGGTGCAGGAGTACCGCCGTATAACGCGCGCCTGCGCGCAGCGCGACTGGAATGCGAGCACGCACGACGAGGCCCTCGCCCGCCACGGCTCCAACCACCTTCTGCGGCGGTTCTTGACGGACGACGGCTTGGACTACTGCTACGCGGGCTCCAATCTGCTGGACCGCGCTCGCGACCGGCCGCGGGGGGCGCCGGGCGCTGGCCCTCACGTGATCGGGAACTTCCACATCAAGGCGCCCGCGGCGCGGCGGGCCTGGCTGTGGCGCGATACCGGCGAGCTGGACCCGGCCGCCGGCCTGCTGAAGATCGACTGGATGATCGCCGAGGGTCCGCGCCGCCAGGGGGACCGCACCGACCTTCAGGTTTCGCACGCCGACATCCTCCACGACCCTCACGACACCTGGCTGCCGGATGGGGATGACTACGCCTACCTGATGGCCGAGACCGACAGGCGATGGATCGAGCGTGCCCGCGACGCCGTGGCGCTCGCGGTTCAGGAAGCACAGGCACGCCGCGGGGAGTTGATCGCCGTCGACATCGACAAGGTCTCTGCGTCCGTGGCCCAGGACTTCGGGGTCTCAGTCACGGTCATGGAGGAGTACGCCGAGCGGTGGGTCATCATCGGCCGCCTGGACACCGACAGCCAGCCCGTGGATGAGGACATCGCTTACGCCCTCGCCGACACCGCTTTCGTTGGCGTCCCATACGACGATGTCGAGGAGGTCTTCGCGAAGACCGAGATCCTCGATGGCCGTCACGTCATCGACCCCGGGCGTGTATACGCATGGCGCGCCGTCGTCTGACACCCAGCGCCGACAGGCTGGACGCTTGGAATTTGCGCCGCATCGGTACTACTCCAAAGCGTGTCTCGAAGCATGTCCCGCGCTCGGCAGACCTGAGGTAGCTCGGACACGTTGAGCTCTCCTGAAATGGCTTGCTAGAGCCAATAACGGGATCGCTGGAGCAACTTCTAATCCGAGGGTCGCTGGTTCGAGTCCAGCCGGGGGCATCGCATGAGTGGTGGTTGGGGGTGGGGTCTGGCAAAGCTCAGCGGGCCGTTATCATCGTGGGGGCCATGAACATCACCCATACAGCAGCCGGTACGCCTATTATCGACCGGACTGCGGAGGAGTACGCGGCGTATCTCGAGCGTCAGGTTCAGCGCGAAATGGGCATGTCGGTCGCGGAGTTCAAGCGGGCTTTCGCGGCCGGCGAGCTCGACCTCGGGGACATGGATGTCTTCTACGTCGCCGGGCTCCTGCGCATCGGGCAGACCGGGCATCGTCGTCGAGCTGTAGCCGTCTGAATCATCGTGACGACCCGCGCCGCAGCTGACGATCCCAACGGGAGAACGGTCGAGTTGACCGACGAGCGATGGGCCACATCGTTGAGCGCCACCCCGAGATTCGGGCGCTCGATCAGACCGTGCTGCAAGCCGTCCAAGCTCCGGATCACCACATGCCAGGCCAGCTCGCCAACGAGGAGTGGTACTACGTCAAGACGGACACGCCCAGCAACTGGCTGAAGGTCGTCGTAGCATATGCCGAAGGACGTGGGCATATCGTGACGTCCTACGCAAGGAGATCGATGCCATGACGATCACGATCGGCTCATCCACTTTCGACAACGTCTTCTACGACGCCGATGTCGACGTGCTCTACCTACACGTGGGCGATCCCGCGACGGCGGTGGACTTCGACGAGTCGCCGGAGGGTCACGCGCTGCGCTTCGACGGGGGTGGAGGACTGGTGGGCGTGACGATCGTCGGCGCAAAGTCGCTGATCGACCGGGAGGGCGAGATCACGATCACGCTCCCGGAGATCGTCCATGTCGACTCCGACACCGTGGCTCCCGCGCTCCTCAGCGCATAGTCGAGCAGACCGTGTCCCGAAGCGTGTCCCGAACTCCGCAAATCTGAGGTGATTTCGGGACATATTCTGTGCCCTGATATGGCTCTACAGAGCCAATAACGGGATCGCTGGAGCAACTTCTAATCCGCATGGTCGCTGGTTCGAGTCCAGCCGGGGCATCAACCAAGTCGTGGGGGGCTCTTGGGGGGAGCCTGCCCCCCAAGCTGTTCGCATGGTCGTGTGTTCGAATCACACCGGGGGCATCGCATGAGTGGTGGTTGGGGGTGGGGGTCTGGGCGCTGGTGGTGGGCCCTCGTTGGGATCGTGCTCCGTGCGGCCGGCTTGGCGTTTGCGTTGGGCGCGAAATGGGGGAGGTGGGCGCGGCCTTGGCCGCCCGTATCTCGACCCGCCGAGGGCACGATGATCGCTGGTATCCTCGCTTTATGGCTACGAACAGGAAGGTCAAAGCCAAAGCGAAGCCTGCATCGGGGTCCAACGGGCGTTCGGCCGCAAATGGCGGTCGACCTGCCCGGTCGAAGGTTTCCCGCGAGCGGGCGGCGGCGAACGCGCTGGCATCGGTTCGCGCTGAGGGGCTTGATCCTCATGTCGCTGAGCCGCTGCTGGGCCGGTGGGCGCGCGAGGAGATCACCGATGCGCAGCTCGACGAGGGGATCCTGCGGATCGCGGCCCGCGAGTCGCTGGCCGACCTGCTCGGGCCAGTTCCGGCGTAGTAAGAGCTATTCCGGCGGCACGAGCTCGATGTGGGTGGGGCGATGGCGGACGACGATCCATACGTCTACCCCGGCACCAGCGTGCTGCGGAACCGCTTCGGGATTCGCGACGCCGCCGAGCTGGCTGAGCTCGAGGCAGCGATCAGCGCCGGCCGTATCGCCCAGCTCGAACGGCGGTTCATCCCCGGCGACTACGACATCGCTCACCTGCAGGCCGTTCATCGCAAGATCTTCGGGGATCTGTATCCGTGGGCCGGTGAGCTGCGGACTGTCAAGATCGCGAAGGCTGAGAGCATGTTCGCGCTGCCACAGCATGTCGCTGCGTATCTCACCGGCGTGCTGAACGACCTTGCGGGCGAGGATCGTCTTCGCGGCTTGGAGCGGGATAAGCGCTCTGCGCCGAGTCGCGAGCGACACCGGCGAGCGGCGAACGGGGGAGAGGGCGCGGCCTTGGCCGCCCGCATCTCGACCCGCCTGACCCCTCCGTCATAAACCAGTCCGTACCCCGTCAGTCAGATGAACGGCGCGATGATTCGGGCTTTTTTGGCTCTGGAAAGCCATTTTTTGAGGGGGAGCGGTTGCTGCTTGCAATCTGTATGTGTTTCTGATTTAGTTTGTTGGCAGTGGCGCTCCTGAGGAGGGGCGCCGGAAAATAAGGTCGGGTTTGGGTCGGTCTTCTGGATCGATGTCAAGCGCTTGTAGGGGATGTAGAGGGAGAGGGCCGGATCGTTGTGAATAGGGGTCGTTCTTGCATGAGTCCGTTGGGGACAGGTGTGATGAGGGTCGTTGCGCTCCGTGATGGGGTCGTAACTAGATGCGGCAGCAGCGCTGCCACATCTCTCTCTCTCTCTCTCTCTCTCGCCAACTGGCGTTCTAGCGCCGAAAACGGCGCTGAGACTGATGATTTAGAGGGTTCCGCCCGCGTCTTCTGGCGCGGGTTCAGTCGTTCCCGCAGCGGTAATTCACGGGGCCGCAATCGTTCCATCTGCGCGCGTCTGTCGATCGGGGATGGGCGCTGATGGCGTCTTTCCCGGTCGAACGGTCTGATTCTGGGGCTCCCCAGTTTGATTCGGGGGATCCCCGGTCTGATTCTGGGGCTTCCCAGTCTGATTCTGGGGCTCCGATCGGAGATCGGCCAGCGCCGCCCATCGCCGCCCTGGGGTCGTTGATGGATCTGGTCAACCCCGTGATGTCCACGATCGTGCTGCCCTACCGCGGCCGCGAGGCCAGCGCGCGGGAGCTGCAACGGACCGTGCCCGCGCTGCCCGTGCTCCCCGAGCCGGTGGATCGGCCCGTGCCCGCGCTCCCCGAGCCCGCGGATTCTCCCGGGGCCGGCGGCGAGGTTCTCGCTTCCGATGCGCCGCTGCCGCCGCTCGATCTCCCGCGGGTCCGGCCGACGAAACGCACGTACATGGCCCTGGCCGCGATCGCGGAGCGTGGGGGTATGAACAACCGTCAGGTCGGCGAGGGCGCCCAGCTGCGCGACCAGGGCCAGATCTCCAAGCTGCTGGCGCGCCTGGAGGGGGTGGGTCTGGTCGAGAACACGGGTGGCCGCCGCGTCGGTGTCGCGAAGCAGTGGTGGTTGACGGCGGCGGGCGAGCGGTTTTTGCGGGCGGGCTTGGAGGATCCCACGGTGCTGGCGCTGACGCGCCCCGCGCGGCGCGGGCGTCCGCCGCGCGCCGGACGCCGGGGGGCACACGCGTTGCGAGCCGGCGCGCCGCTCGCGCCGGCGCCGCGTACGGATGCGGCCGGGTACCGGCGGCTGCTGCGGGCTGCCGTCACGGTCGTCGATCAGCACGGCTACGGCGCGGTCACGGTCGCGCACATCGCCGCCCGCGCGAAGGTCTCGCGCCGCACGTTCTACGAGCTGTTCGAGGACCGCGAGCAGTGCCTGCTCGCGGTGATGGAAGACATCGACGCGCAGCTCACCCGCGAGCTGCAGAGCGCGGACTTGGGTCGTTTGTCGTGGCGCGAACGTGTGCGGATGGGCCTGTGGACGGTCCTGCGCTTCTTCGACCGTGACCCGGTGCTCGCGCGATTCTGCGTCGTTGAGTCCGCGCGTGGTGATGACCGTATGGCCGCGTATCGAGGGCAGTTGCTCGCGCGGTTCGCGGCGGTGATCGCCGAAGGTGGCGAGCAGGGTCTGCTGGGTTTCTCGCCGGTCGTGGCGGAGGGCATCGCGGGCGGCGTCGTCTCGATCCTCGCCACACGCCTCTCTGCGTCATCTGGTGCAGGGCGGCGAGCGGCAATCGGATCAAACGCCAAATCCGCCGCCGCCGCCGCCGCTGGTCCTCTCACCGATCTACTCGGGGAGCTGATGGGTTTGGTGGTCCTGCCGTATCTCGGGGCCGGCCTCGCGATGCTGGAACGCGACCGCCCCGCCCCGACCGACCCCGCGCCGCTGCCCCTGCCGCTCCCCGCGCCGGGTGCCAAACGAGGTGGCAAGCGCCTCGCGCTCGACCCGCAGCAGCCGCGCGTCCCGGGGCTGCGCCTCACCTACCGCACCGCGCTCGTGCTGGAAGCGATCGCGCAGGCGCCGGGAATCTCGAATCTCGACGTCGCCCGCCACGCCCGGATCAACGACCAGGGCCAGGTCTCAAAGCTCCTCGCGCGCCTGCAGCGCCACGGCCTCGCCCAGAACACCGGCCGCGGCCAGACCCAGGGCGCCCCCAACGAATGGCGCCTCACCCCCGCCGGTCAAGAGCTAGAGCGGGGCATCCGCGAGCACCAGAAGCAGGCGGCGTGATGGCGGGCTCTCGAGCTAAATCGTGTGAAGAGGCGGATGGGTCAGTTGTGTTTGATTCTGCGTGGGGGGAGTGGGAAGTGGCGGTACATCACGATGATGCCGACGGTCAGGCAGATGACCGGGAACGTCCACAGGGGGCCGCCCAGGATCAGGATGCCTGCCGCGATCATCTCGAACAGCAGCGTGAGGGCCAGGTCGTGGCCCTCGCCAACGACCGGGCCCATAGCCCATCGATCGGCCCCGTCCAGGGACCGTCAACAGCGGTGGAAACGTTTACGCGGAATAGCAACAACGCAATTCAGGCACGCACACGCCGGCAAGCAACCGCCCAACCCGGGTCCCTTAAAGACCAGTGCCGGCGCACCCCCCGCAAGGACGGCGCGCCGGCACCAAATGAGACGCTTGGCAGCGTAGCACATCTTCTCGCGGAGCACAACAGTCCCAAACTTAAAGATTCAAGGCCCGGGGAAATAACTTCCCTCTCGGCCGCTGACCCACCGACGACAGGGCCCCAGGCCCCCACCAGACCCACAAAACAAGGGGAGACGCTGTGTTGAACACCGGCCAGATCCGTACACGCCTGCGCGCCGGGAGCATCCGCGGGGCAGAGTTCGACACGCTGTGGTTCTTTGCACCGCTGTCGTTGGCGGCCGCGGTCGTGCTGCTCGCGCTCGCCTTCGCGCCCTCGGCTGCGCTCGCCTCAGGGGATGCCAACGAGGTCTCGTGTCCGAACGAAGGCAATACGGGGTTTTCCAGCGCGCTGCCGGACTGTCGGGCGTACGAGCAGGTCACGCCCGTTTTTAAGAACAGCTTCAAGCCCGCGTACCAGACCTTGTTGGCAGGCGGCGAACGCGTGCGGTGGGAATCCTTCTCCGCACTAGCTGGGGCCACGGTCGCTGCCAACTGCGGAGAAAACCAGTATGAGTCAGCACGCACACCTGAAGGCTGGAAAACTACCGCGCTGAATGATGCCTCTCTCGGCGAATTCGCGTACGCAACGCACGCCTGTACCCCGATCGCGGCTAACGACGCGGGAGAAGCGTTGCTTCAGCTGCATCCCGTAACTCGTTCGGTCTACGAACGAGACCTGTACATCCACAACGCCGAAGGTAAGTTCGTATTGGTCGGCCCAATGCTTCCCCGCTCTGCGGTGCCCGCAACCCCGACCGGTGGCGGACCGCAAGGTGCAACTTCAGGAGTTTTGTTCGTAGGAGGAACTCCAGATTTTTCACATATATTGTTTTCGCTAACCGCGCTGAACAATCCCTTGCCGCCGGGCGT